>NZ_JBEPOF010000001.1:0-2500 GCF_040546735.1 Chitinophaga sp. OAE865
GCCGATGTGTGGGATCCGATCCCGGTAACGCTTTCGTTACACATCTTTACTTATATTATAATTAAGAACCTTTATTTGTATTGAACTGTTTGTGTTGGGGTTGCAAAGGTAGTGATCTTTCAGTTAATCACCAAAACTTTTAGAAAGTTTTTACAACTTTAATTATCTTAGTTCCAATCACTTAACTATCGGAAAGTGCTTTCATTACTGTGATAATTAACCCATTACCTTGCAAAGAACAGTGCTTTTTTGAAGCGGATGGCAAAGATAAGACCTTTATCACTCGCAGCAAAAATTATTTCAACTTAATTGCTTCTTATTTTCTGTATGTCAATTGATTTAAGCGCGGGGCTTAAGGTGATGAACCGGATTTAAGTGTAGTTGGTAGGATGTTGCCTAGCCGGGTGGTATCATCAGTAGCAGTAGTAACTGCTGTTGGTATTGGATAGCAGTGTGACCTGCTTTTTCGAGATAAGTACTGCTCTTTAGCTATACTCTGCATTACCTTACACAATGCTCTCTACTATATAGAAAGAAAAAGCCTTAGTGCAAACGCACCAAGGCTTTTCTCTTAATAAGTATGGCAGCTACCTACTCTCCCGCATGATAGTGCAGTACCATCGGCCATGAGGGGCTTAACTTCTCTGTTCGGAATGGGAAGAGGTGAACACCCTCGGCATAACCACCATAAGATCTTTTTTGCTTTACAGCAAACTAATAAGATAACATATCGGGAAAGTTGTATTCAAAACCTTTTTAGCGTAATAATTGAAAAAATTAAAGCTTACGGGCAATTAGTATTACTCGGCTGCGATGTTACCACCCTTACACCTGTAACCTATCAACGTCGTAGTCTCCGACGGCCCTTAAAAGTAAACTCATCTTGAAGCAGGTTTCACGCTTAGATGCTTTCAGCGTTTATCCTATCCGTACATAGCTACTCTGCACTGCACCTGGCGGCACAACAGATACACCAGCGGTACGTACGACCCGGTCCTCTCGTACTAAGGTCATGTCCTCTCAATTTACTAACGATCACAACAGATAGGGACCGAACTGTCTTGCGACGTTCTGAACCCAGTTCACGTGCCACTTTAATCGGCGAACAGCCGAACCCTTGGGACCTTCTCCAGCCCCAGGATGTGACGAACCGACATCGAGGTGCCAAACCTCACCGTCGATATGAGCTCTTGGGTGAGATCAGCCTGTTATCCCCGGAGTACCTTTTATCCTTTGAGCGATGGCCCTTCCATACAGAACCACCGGATCACTTTAGCCTGCTTTCGCACCTGCTCGGCTTGTTGGCCTCACAGTCAAGCACCCTTATACTAATGCGCTCTGCGTACGATTACCAACCGTACTGAGGGTACCTTTGCGAGCCTCCGTTACCTTTTAGGAGGCGACCACCCCAGTCAAACTACCCACCAAACAATGTCTCCCCTTGCAGGGATTAGACTCTAAATAACAGAAGGTTGGTATTTCAACGATGACTCCACAACTCCTGGCGAAGCTGCTTCATAGTCTCCCAACTATCCTACACATCTGGCATTCAAAATCAATGTTAAGTTGTAGTGAAGGTTCACGGGGTCTTTCCGTCCCGTTGCGATTAACCGGCATCTTCACCGATACTACAATTTCACCGAGCTCGTGGTAGAGACAGTGTACAACTCATTAGACCATTCGTGCAGGTCGGAACTTACCCGACAAGGAATTTCGCTACCTTAGGACCGTTATAGTTACGGCCGCCGTTTACTGGGGCTTCAGTCAGAAGCTTTGGATTGCTCCGAACATCCTTCCTTAACCTTCCAGCACCGGGCAGGTATCAGGCTCTATACGTCATCTTTCGATTTTGCAGGGCCCTGTGTTTTTGTTAAACAGTTGGTTGTACCATTTTACTGAGGCCACATCACTGTGGCACGCCTTATCCCGAAGTTACAGCGTCAATTTGCCTAGTTCCTTTACCACGGATCACTCGAGCGCCTGAGAATACTCATCTCGACTACCTGTGTCGGTTTACGGTACGGGCTGCTATAAACGAACCTTAGAAGTTTTTCTTGGAAGTCTGATTAGGGACACTATCAGCGCGGCCGAAGCTTTGCTGTACTATCAGGTTTCATCATCCCGAACGGATTTACCAATTCAGAATATAACTACGCCCTTTAACGCACTATTCCGTAAGTGCGCGATCCTTTCACTACTCCGTTACTCCATCGAATTTATAGCAGGTACTGGAATATTCACCAGTTTGCCATCAGCTACGCCTTTCGGCTTTGCCTAAGGACCCGACTAACCCTGATCCGATTAGCGTTGATCAGGAACCCTTAGTCTTACGGCGATAAGATTTTTCATCTTATTTATCGTTACTTATGCCTACATTTTCTTTTCCAAACGCTCCAGCATGTCTCGCAACACACCTTCGATGCAGTTTGGAATGCTCCCCTACCGTCTAATACTTACGTACTAGGCCTAAAGCTTCGGTTATATGTTTGATGCCCGATTA
>NZ_JBEPOF010000001.1:4815000-8045000 GCF_040546735.1 Chitinophaga sp. OAE865
CACCACCTACTCTCCCCTGCGGCACTGGAACGTGGGCCCGGGTAAAAAGGTAGGTATCGTAGGTATCGGCGGTCTGGGCCACATGGGTATCAAAATAGCCAAGGCAATGGGCGCTCATGTAGTGGCCTTTACCACTTCCACATCAAAATTTGCTGAAGCCAAACGTTTGGGCGCAGACGAAGTGGTACTGTCTAAAGATGAAAAACAGATGGCCGCCTACCGCGGCAAACTGCATTTTATCCTCGACGCCGTATCTGCAGAACATGATATCAACGCTTATCTGAACCTGCTCCGGGTAGACGGGTCCCTGGCCCTGGTAGGCGCGCCCGAGCATCCGCTGCCGGTAGCCGCATTCAGCGTGATCGTAGGACGTAAAAGCCTTGCGGGATCAATGATCGGCGGCATTGCAGAAACCCAGGAAATGCTGGATTTCTGCGGGCAACATAACATCACTGCCGATATTGAAATGATCAATATCCAGCAGATTAATGAAGCCTATGAACGTTTGCTGAAAGGCGATGTAAAATACCGCTTTGTGATAGACATGAATTCTTTAAAAAATTCCTGAGCAATGGAAATAACAAGAACAGGTACCAAAGCATCTGTTAAAGGACCGGCCGACTGGTTCAGCGGCGCAGTGCGCATCGATCCTCTGTTCGACCCCAATAATACACGTCGCGCTGCAGCAGCAACGGTCACTTTTGAACCGGGAGCAAGAACAGCCTGGCATACCCATCCGCTTGGCCAAACTATCATTATTACATCGGGCCTTGGCTGGGTACAACGTGAAGGCGGCCCGGTAGAAGAAGTACACCCGGGTGATATAGTATGGTTTGAAGCTGACGAGAAACACTGGCATGGCGCCTCCGCCACCGTGGGCATGAGCCATATTGCCATACAGGAAAGCCTGGATGGCAAAGTGGTGGACTGGCTGGAACAGGTAACAGAAGAACAGTACAGCTTTAACAGGTAGATATATATAAAAAACGGTGAAGCTTAGCTTCACCGTTCCCTTCATTTCTTCTCCGCCCAGATATAAGCCCGCCTGCTTTGATATTCCACCTCTTCATACGGACGTCTCTCTATGGCGTCAATAATGTTAAAGCCGCTTTCTTCAAGTAACGCAATGATGTCTTCTGTTTTAAAGAAGAACAGGTCTACATCCACTTCTTTATCATGGGCCTTATCAAAATGAACGATCTCATCGCCCGCGTGAAAGGAAAATAAAAAACCTCCCCCTGTTTTCAATACCCTGTTTATCTCCTCAAAACATTTCCTGACCTGCTCATTCGTAAAATGCACTATGGCATAAAAAGCCACTGCACTCCCAAGATGCCCGGATGGATAACTGATACGGAGCAAATCACCGGTCTCAAATTTGATCTGGGGGGAAAGTTTCCCGGCGGCTTCAATCATTGCCGGCGACAGGTCAACGCCAATGATGTTTTTTACGCCATGGTCGTAAAGGAACCTGGTGGTTTGCCCTGGTCCGCAGCCAAAGTCGGCGCATAGCCCCTTATCTTTATTAACAAAAGCAAACTCCTTCAATAACAACCGGTCAAAATGTTTTTTGGACAGTTCATCCCAACGGTCAGCGGCATAATCGCCGGCTACCAGGTTATAACAGCTCAGTACTTTTTCCTGTGAATTCATTTCATTCGTGGTTTTCCAACGTTAATCAATATTTCCCGCTTTCTTCAATTGATATAATTTCCTGAACACCGCTGTATGCAAAAATAAGATAGTTGCAGGAGCAAAAGCGGGAAACCAAACAAACGGGAATACCGTCATCTCTCTCAGGTTGCCATTAGCGCCGGTAATCACTGCAATCGTCAGCAGGTCTATAATATCTGCAATGCCCAGGATGTTCCAGGCATACACAGCGGTCATATGCCCCGGGCTTTTCCTTGCAACCATCTTTGCCACCGGCAGCGCCAGGATAGCGGTAATAATATCTCCCAGGCCGGCCGCAAAAGCAAATCGGGCAGGAAGAAGATGATAAAAATAAAGAAGGATGAAAAATACACCAACAACCCGGAATATATGTACAGCGACTAATGATTCCAACGTGGCCGAGCGTAACAGTGTTTTAAATAATTTCGTGTTCCCGATAAATCCAAACAGGATGAGAAGCAGCGGCATACCAGCCCAGATCATTACTTTTGGCGGTATGGAATTTACCTCAAATACCCCTTTCAGGGAAAACACGGAAACATAAACGAGATAAACAATGTAAAAGCAAAAAATACCAACCTGGATATTCCGTGACTTCCCCGGGGAGATGCCGGCACGGAGCGCTGCCTGTTTTACAGGTTTGGTAATAAAGAAGATGGAATAAAGAAAGCATACAATAAATAATACGATAGCCCAAAGAGGCATCCCTGATACGTGATTTCCCATTTGATCTGTAGTTTTAATAAGACAAAGGAAAATTAAATGTGCCAGCCAGGGCTTGGCAAATGGCAAGAAATCAGCAGCTGGCCGCTTTTCTGGCAAACTCCTTTCTTATCCTGCTCAGCGAAGTATCAGTGATCCCCAGGTAGGAAGCGATGTATTTTAGAGGTACATGCTGAAAGATGCCCGGGCTTGAATTTATCAGGTTGCTGTACCGCTGTTCTGCTGTTTCCTGCAACATCGACAACATCCTTTCTTTCAGCGTGCTGTACTGGTTCACTATGTTCAGCCGGCCAAACTCACGGAACTCAGGAATGGTGTGGAAACTGGCCTGCATATCTTCATAGGTAATATACCAGGTTTCACACCCGGTAACCGCCTGGAGATATTCTTTTGCAGGGCTTCTCTTGAAGAAGGAAAGCAGGTCGTTGGTAAAAGTGTTTTCCGGGTAAAATGCAGTGGTTACCTCGTTGCCATCAACATCGTACGTATAGGACCTGATAATGCCTTTCTCAATGAAATGAGATGTATGGCAAACTTTACCCGCTTCCAGCACATGACCGTTTCTTTCAAACTGCATCGGTTTGAACTTTTCCACCACCTGCCCTGCTTTAGCCTGGCTCATTGGCAATACCTGCTGAATAAACTGCACTAAACTTTCTTTATTCATTGTTTGCTTTTATATGGCCGGCACCGGCACTATCTGAAATACATTGAACTGTGACCATCAGGATCAGCAAATACAAAACCATTATATCCCTTTCTCCGGATCCCGTACACGAAATGGGGCCGGATTTTTTTGTCTTCATAAACTAAGGGTTTCTCTTTTAATCAATTCAAAAATACTCCATAGGCCGGTCAGACAGCGGGCTATTCGCGAAATTCTCCGGGGGTATTTCTGCCATTCTATCATAAAACCCATTTAGTAGACGTTTTGTAGTCGCCTCAAACACGAATTGTAGTAACACTGTAGTCAACCGGAAATCTGAAGCCCCACGCCGGCCGCGTATCTTTGAGTGTCCTTATAACCCGGGGCGAATCAATTCTCCCAAACTCAATATCAACAAAAAACTAAAGAATGATCAGGAAAATTAAACGATTCACAGGCCCGTTGTTACTATTACTGGCTGCCACCTCCATGCTCCGGGCCCAGTCTGCGCCCTCGTTGCTTTTTGTGTACGACGACTATTCCGGTACAGAAACGGGCCTCTCCTATTACAGGAATGGCGAAATGCTCCGGCTTACAGATGGTAAAACCTATGCGGGGGCATCGGCTATTGCTATATCCGGTAATGACGAGTATGTGGCAGGGTATCAAAACAACGCTGCGGGGGAGCCCGTTGCCACCTATTGGAAAAACGGGCAGGCAATAACCCTCACCAACGGGGAAACCTATGCAAAAGCAGTAGGCATAAGTGTATCCGGCAAGGATGTACATGTGATTGGAAATGACGGAAAGCTGGCCATGCACTGGAAAAATGGAAAGGCCGCCTCTTTTGGGGAAGACACAAAATTATCCGCTATTTCCATCAGCGGAAACGATGTTTATATAGCCGGTTACCGGCCCAATGAAGAAGGGGAATATGTGGCCACCTGTTGGAAGAACGGGGTGCCCCAGGCACTGACTAATGGCAAAAGAAGCGCAGAAGCCGCTGCTATTGCCATATCCGGAAATGATATTTACGTGGCGGGGTTTGAAGTGAATCCGGAGGGAAAAGAAACAGCCATGTATTGGAAAAACGGTGCACCGGTTATTCTTAACGATGGCTGCAGGGCAAACGCGATTGCCATATCAGGCAACGAGGTACATGTGGCGGGCATTGACAGGAACGAGGCAGGCGCCAATATTGTTGTTCACTGGAAAAATGGCGTTGCTGAGCGGCTTACCAGTGGCGGGGAAACAGCTGGCGCCGGGGTCAAAACCATTGCCATTGCAGGGAATGATGTTTACCTGGCCGGTTATCTTGATGGTAAAGCCACCTATTGGAAAAATGGTAAACCGGTAACTCTGAAAGATATAGTGGGGGGAATAAACGGGATGGCTGTTAAACCATAAAAAAAAGCCGCATACACGAATGTATGCGGCCTTCATTTAAATTATATAATCACGCACGTGTTTTCTTGAGTTTTACCTCCACCTTCTCACCTGGTTTACTTACTGTTACCACCTTTTTCACTACTGCGCCCATGCCTGTGCTGTAATCCCTGTTAACCGTATTGGTACTGGTTCCCTGGAACATGCCGTTGATGTAGTGATCGGTATACCCTACCACTTCTGCCTGGGTGTAGGAATGGTCATAACTAAACTCGGTATACAACAGGTACTCGCCGGGCATGAGGTTTACAAATTCGAAATGCCCTGCATCATCATACACCCTGGTTGTTTTGATACACTGGGCGGCTTCATCGAGCAAGGCAATACCTTCCCGGCCTTTTTTACGCTGGGATTCGTTGGTCTTGATCCATTCCTTAAAGTAGTCGTTGTAAGGGATGAGGATCACCTGTGTACCGCGGGGCGCTACCTGTTTTGCCTGGATATTCATCACCTGCATTTTGGCAAAGATGGTACCATTATCATTGAAATCGCGGGCAAACACCTGCCCGGAAATGATGGACTTACCACCTTTCACCATTTTCATAGTGGCATCTTTATCGAACGGCGCCTTGACGGAGTTAAAATCTGTTTCCAGATCCACCATCCTGATCTGCTGCCCGTTGCTCCACATATCTATCTGCCATAGCCGGCGGGTCTTCTTATCGATGTAGGAAACAGATCTTTCATCCGTAGATGGTTCTACCACCGTCACTTCCCATACATCATGCTTACCGGTATATTTACTGATCCAGGTGCTGTTCTTTACTTCCTCCACTACGGCTTTTTTCACGTTCGCTGTATTGGTGGGCTTGTATTCATACACAGGCAGATCAGTGCTGTAGCCGGACGACAGCGGCAGCAGCGACAGGATGAACGGATAGGTATAGCTGTCTATAAAGTACTGGTTGCCCGCTTCCCTGATCTGGGTCTTCTCCCCCGTTTTCTTATCTACATAATAACCGGTAACATTGTTGTCAAAGTGCAGTACCATATCTTTCAACGTACTGTGCGAGGCACGGTAAACGGGCTTAAAATCATTGAGATTGGATATGGAGGTATCTTTCCACTCTTCCAGCCCTGTAAGTGCCGTCACGGTAGTTAATGCCAGTTTATCACTGGTGGTGTTGATGCCAATGGTAAAGGTGCCGATTGCCGTTTCGTCGCTTCCGTTTACACTGTAACAGCCAAGCGTAAATTTACCATTCTTCAGCAGCTTGCTGTCAAATTTTTCCTGGGCCTGGCTCCTGCCGCCAATAACAGTGAAGAGAAGCAAAGCAGAAGGGATCAGGATCAATTTAGGAAATTGAGAAAACATGATTCTAATAGTTTATCAAACAATACAAAAGTAGGTTATTCCGCAAATCCCGCGTATACTCGGATACAGGGAAGCAAATATACCTGTTTCCAGGTAGATGTGATTGTAAAACAGCCCTGATAAAGATGCATGCCGGGCGCGTTCCGTTCACAGGAATGCCCGCTGCGTTTATACCTTCCCGTTATCTCGTCTCATTTACAAAAGAAATCCACGTAACTGGTTACCTTTACCATGAGTTTTACAACCTGAGAAAATAACAAATGACCAATTGGAATACCGCAATCTGCGAAGCAAATAATATCAGCATACACTATACAAGAACCGGGGGAAACAAGCCTCCTTTAATTTTACTGCATGGACTAATGACCAACGGCCTGTGCTGGACAGATCTGGCGCATGCCCTGGAGAATGAATACGATGTAATCATGCCCGATGCCAGGGGACATGGCAGATCCGGTGTGCCTGATTATGGATACCGGTACGAGGACCACGCCAATGATATAGCCGGTTTGATCAATGCCCTGGAGCTTCCGCCTCCTTTCCTGCTGGGGCATTCAATGGGAGGAATGACTGCCGCCGTGGTGGCAAGCCGTAAGCCCAACCTCCTCCGGGGGCTGATCCTGGCTGATCCCACATTCCTTAGCCCCAAAGTGCAGCGGGAAGTGCGCGACAGTGATGTTGCGGACCAGCACCGGAAAATGCTTGGTTTGTCGCTGGAAGAAGTAGTGGCTGCAGCAAGGGCACGGCACCCTCACCGCCGGCAGGAAACCCTTGAGCTATTTGCCCGTGCCAGGCTGCAAACCAGTATGAGCGCTTTTGATGTGCTCACGCCACCCAATCCTGATTACAGGCAGTTGATGAGCGGGATTGATATTCCCGCCCTCCTCCTGTTTGGTGATAAAGGCGTGGTTACGCCCACAGTTGCGGAGGAGCTGCAACACCTTAATCCCCGCTTACAGGTGGAACAGATCCCGGGTGCAGGTCATAGTCTTCATATAGACCAGCCGGATCACTTTGCCGCTGCCGTTAAAAGATTCCTGGAACACACGGGGAAATAATACTTGCCAGCCCCGCGGTTTTTACCTTGATGTGTGCTCAATAACAAACGCCTTTAATTCAGCCATCTTACCATCGCGAAAACGCCATACATCGCAGTAAGAGTAATCAACCATTTTCCCGGTTTCATCTTTCATGCTGATTTTGCCAACCGCTGTAACAAACTCACCTTCCGCGATCAGGTTTTCAACCATGAATTTTGGTGGCGTTGCATACGCGTTTGCCATATATTGCCGGACGGCTTCTTTTCCCCGCAGTGTTCTGTCACCCACAAAAGTCCATTCCGTGTCTTCCGTGCAGAAAAACAGGAACCCTTCATTATCGCCTCCGGCCACAGCCGCATTTGCTTTTTCCAGTACAGCTTTATTACTCATATATCGCTTCAGATTATACTTAATAAAAAGTGGTTTCCTTTTGTGAATTAGCATCTTCCGCATAGCAGGTCAGCAGAATTTGATCTTTACATGCAAATTTCAGGAATTACTTCTAATTTTTTACGGGACTGTCTTTTATGATCTGAAGTATTTTGCATACATTTTATTACGAAGTTTTTCGTGTATTTTCACTCCCTGTTTTCTTAAAAAATATAAAAGCCTGTTGCAGCGCTATTGTAAACCTACATCAACAGATAATGAAACATATCGATATAAAACCCTGCCCGGAGTTAGTCCCGTTTATTCATTCCTTTTGGGAGTTAAAGGGTGGTGACAACGACGGGAAATGGGAAAGAAACTTTCCTGACGGATGCCCGGGGCTGGTGATAAATTTAGGGGATAACTGTATAACTGACAACGGTAGCCTCACCATGGAGCATCGTAAAACTTATGTTGTTGGCGCCATGACTTCCTTTAAAGATAGCTTTATCAATGCGGATACACATTTATTGGGCGTATGTATAAAACCGGCCGCTTTTTCAAACCTCTATAGCTATGCGCCACAGGTTGAAATAATAAACAGTACCATTGAATTTGAAAATACAAATGCATTTGATTTTGAAAAGATAATCAAAGATCCCTTTATTTATCTCAACCGGTTTTTTATTGACAGGATTGGGAATAAGAACAAGCCGCTTCAACCTGTTATAGAAGATATTCATCGCGCAAACGGTCAACTCAGCATTCAGGAAATTGCCAGAAGAAACCATACAACCGTAAGGCAGCTGGAGCGGAGTTTCAGGATCCATATAGGTCTTACGCCCAAAGAATATTCAAATATTGTCCGCTTCCAGCATGCGTTGTCGGTAATTAAAGGATCTGCCGGGGAACGCAGTTTATCAGACATTGCTTTTGATTGCGGATTTTACGATCATTCACATCTTACCAGCGAAATAAAGAAAAACACCGGGCTTGTACCCTCCCAACTTTAATTTTGTCGCATTTTTCCAAAACAGGAACATCGTCTGACATTTAACTTTGCTGAAAAATAAGTTTTTATGAGAAAGGTGATATTAAATTTAGCAGTTAGCTTAGATGGATTTATAGAAGGCCCCAACGGGGAAATTGACTGGTGCATCATGGACGATGATATGAATTTTGATGCTTTCATATCAAGTATAGACACAATGTTTTACGGCAGGGTAAGTTATGACGCCTGGGGAAATTTTCAACCGGATGAAAATACAAGCCCGGCAGAAAAAATGATGTGGCAAGGCATACATGCTAAAAATAAATTCGTGTTTTCAAGCCAGAACCGGCAGGACGACAGAGCTACCTTTATCAGTTCCAATATTGCAGAAAAAGTAACAGCCATTAAAGAGCAGCCGGGGAAGGACATTTGGCTGTACGGCGGCGCCAACCTCATAAAAACATTCATTCACTTAGGCCTGATTGATATGTATAAAATATCTGTGCACCCCGTGGCTTTGGGAAGCGGGAAGCCTTTATTTGAAGATTTGAAAGAGCGGCTTGGATTGAAACTAGTAAATACCAGGGTTTACAGATCGGGAGTTGTGGAGCTTACGTATGAACCTGCGTAAGCCCGGTAGGTAGAGGGAATGGGGCAATGGTTCCCTTCTCTAAGTATTTTTACCTGGTGTAGCAAAGCTATGCTGCCGGATGCATTGAATTTTGTTCGAATTATAATAGAATGAGTCCACACAGGTTTGCCCCAGCCTGTGTGGTAAATATATTGAATCGACTGAAAGCGCCGCTCTGAGTTCTGGTGCCTTTATAAAAATTCAAACCCTCTGACAGGCTGCTGAGAGTTTTGAATTACCGATTACTGTGCGTTCAAAAATGCTGCTATTAACCTGTCTATCCAACTCCCTTGTACTATATTTTTCCCGAATACATAGCTTGAGATAAAATTCACGTTCATCTTGTGATTTAGTACGGCTGAAAATAGTCAGATTATTGGTCCGGGTGACCTCTTTTAACGGGGCATAAGCTCCGGAGAAGATTCATATGCCTCATAAAATTGTTTCGTACACCATAGATTCTTGTTGGAGAATCCCTTAAGTTCCGGTTCATTACATCGTATGTACTCTGCCAGCTCATCAACCACAGATTGCCCCCACTCTGCGCATTTCACCTTTCTACTGATGTATTCACCAAAATTCCAATATAAGCTGATTAATTCTGTATTAACTGATCTCATCGCGGCAATACGGGAATTTCTGATCAGCTGAATTATCTCTAAAAATTGTTTGCTTAACATATACACAATATTCGTCTTCGTACGAATAGGACTTTCTGAGCTTAGGTTAACTATACAAGATTAATAAATTAGTATACGAATATGGGGCATAAGAATGGCTGGGTTATGACACATTCGTATTATTGTAAAATATACAGTAATCGCAAGCATTCGGCCAACCCTATTTTCTTAAAGAAGTTCTCATTAAAATGATCTTTCTTTACGTGAAGAAATATATTCTTAGTATGAAAGGTATCCCCCAGGAGTCTGTTGAAAAAATCGCCGGAAAACTCTTTCTCCTTCTTTTATTTATCTGTAATGCTGATCGTGTCAGGGGACAATCGGCAGCCGATTCGCTAACAGCCGCGCTCACTACACAATACCAGCAAAACGGTTTTCCGGGATTCAGCGTATCTATTGTAAACAGTGATAGTATTTTATACGAACATGCGTTCGGATTCGCTGACCTTGAGAAAAAAATTCCTTACACCACTACTACAGTACAACCAATTGCTTCTATCAGCAAACTCTTTATTGGAATGGCAGTGATGAAAGCTATCGAACAGGGCCTGTTCACACTGGACACTGACATCAACAGTATTTTACCGTTTAAAGTACAACATCCGTATACGCCTGAAATACCAATCACGTTAAAACAACTCGTTACGCACACTTCAGGGATAACAGATAACCCTGCTGCATATAAAAAGACATATTTATACAATACACCCTTGCAGGAAGACAATTCCATCTATAATCTGCTGAAATCAAAAGGTTATGGAGCGGAAGGCCGGGACACTACTTTAGGCACATTTCTCCAGGATTATTTAAGCACGTCTGGCACTTATTATTCAAATAATAATTTTGATAAAGCCGCACCAGGGAAAAGATATGAGTACTCCAATATCGGTTCTGATCTGGCCGCCTGGCTGATAGAACTTAAATCAGGTATTTCCTTCGCTCAGTACACACAGCAATACATTCTACAACCATTGCAGATGACACATACCACCTGGTCTACCGCCACCGCGGACCAGGCAAAGCTGGCAACCTTATACACCGGCCTCAGAGTCCCCTATCCAAAATACAGTTCCGTTACTTATCCGGATGGCGGCCTTACCACTTCTTGTCATGAGCTGGGTCTTTTCCTGAAAGAAAATATCGCAGGGCAGGAAGGTAAAGGAAAAATTCTTACTGATGCCTCCTACACTACCATGTTTCAACCTGCATTTTCAACTGCTTATAATCCAAAGAATATAGATCCAGCAGAGCCTAATATTGGTGTGTTCTATGCCATGAAAAAAAATGGTATCATCGGGCATAGCGGCAGCGATGGAGGAGTTACTGCTTTCCTTTTCTTTAGCCCAACCAAAGGTTATGGCATGTTATTAATCACCAATACCGAACTGGAAGGACTAAATGGTGTGAACAAAAAACTGCTGACAGGATTTGAAAAGATATGGGGTACTATGAGCCACTATGCAGGAAAATTGCACCCGGTTAAATGATAAATACATGCGTTGTAAAGAGGTTAGAACAATCGGGCCCGGCTTAAAAACAAAAGCCCGCGACCAGAACGAGCTTTGAAACGCTCCGGTGAACCCATTGGTACAGAGTTCGAACTCTTTGTTAGAAGATTTGAGACGATTAAAAGCTTTGATGGATAAGTAATAATTTCAATTATTCATCCTCATACATTCTTCATAAAAAGGTTTTTTAAGAAAATTCATCTCAACTAGTGGTTTTTCCTTGCACTCATCTATTAACTCCTGGGCCCATTCGTCGTAAGTCATTCCGGGCCTTTTATATTTTATTCTGGCATTTATGATGCCATCTTGAAACTTTTCATACCAGGCTTGGCCGGTATATTGGCCCAGTAGCTTTGCTTTGTATCGTTCTTCTATGCCAAATGTCTCCAACCAGCTAATTAATTGGTCGGTTCTTTTATTACATGATGCACTTATTTGGATATCTGCTTTTTTTAGTTTTCTGTTGTAGGCTTTAGTGAAAGTAATACTTAATTTAATTGACCAGCGTTCTGGAGAATAAGGATAAAAAGCAACTCTTCTGGTAGGAGGTTTGTTTTTAGTAAATAAAATTGTCTTTTCATGTTTGTATGATGTATTGCACTCGTTACAGATAATAGCTAAATTCTTAAAATTGATAGAATTAAAAGGATATTTACCTTTTGAAATAAGATGGTCGTAAGCTTCAAGCTTTGTGTGATCGTTTCCTCGTATAGGATGGATGCCACAGAATGGACATAATCCTTCATGGCCTCCAAAATTCAATTCAAAAAACTTCTTATAATGATCCTTTCTAATTTTATTTATATCTCCAAATTCTGTTAGGATAAATGGAGATTCATTTCCATATAATCTTCTATAAAACTTTTTCAACTCTTTTGACAGGCTCGGAAACTCTGCATCCAAATCAGCATATGTAATTGGTCTTTTGGACTGGTTCGTAAACAAACTATGAATTTTATTATTGGTACGATACCAGTATCGCAATCTCTTTTTTTGCGCTGCACTTAACTTTTGGAATTCTGTATAAATTTTCTCAATTTGGTAATTAAATTGGAACCCCCATTTGTTGGGATCAGTTAGATAGTCAAAGGACTCGTACTTCGCTTTCAGGTCTGGAAATTTGTCCAATTTAGAACTATCAAATGGAGTTCTTGCCCTCGACCATACTTTTAAAAATAGGAAATCAGAATACTGTTGAAATTTTTCAATTTCATGACCATGAACATATTTGTAGGTAAATAGCATTACTTCTTGTCTCTTTTGTTGATGAGTTGGTTAATAAGCATGGTCCGTTCAACAGAATCACCGATTGTATCGAATATTTCATCACTTAATCTGTCGAGATTCTCTTCCGTTTCTACTCGTTTCTCAAATTCAAGCACTTTTTCACTGGCAAGGTCTCCAATAGTATCTACCCGGTTAAATAATTTAATTGTAATCAGGTTAACTGAGGCGCCAAAGGTTTTAAAATCCGGTCTGTCAACAGTTACTATTCCATTAATATCTTTTTTAAACACCAATACATTTTCTTCTTGGCTATCTGATATGATAAAAGGTGAATGTGAGGTGATTAGTATCTCTCTTAGGCACTCGCTTTCCTCCATTTTTTTGGCTAAGCAATCCCGAAGGGTAGATATAAACTGAGCCCGCCAATCGGGATTAAAATGAGTTTCAGGTTCGTCTAGCAAAAAGAGAGAATTCGTTTTCCTAAATAACAGACAAAGACCAATAGCATGCAGGTATTGGTGCTCTCCGTCAGACAATGACTTACTCAGAAGACCGTCTTCTACATTGGTCTTTTCAATAGTAAAATCCTTAAACCTGAAGATTCTTTTATGAGATGGGAGTATAGGAATGGTTTCGTTTACATAGATACTATTGGAGTTATATACTTCCCGCTTGGTTTTAATATCTACATCATATAGATTCAGTGTCAGTAAAATCTGGAATGCACGAAACAATTCAAATGGATCATTGTTGAAGTGAGCACGAAAAGCCTGCTTTATCTGACTTAAGCCTATCTGCTCTCCATTCGCATCTTTCAGTATATCTCCCTTTTCATCACGAATGTCCCCATCTACAAAGTAATCTAGATACAGTATTTGAGTAGTTTCGTCAAAGTATTGCGTGGTTGCACATCGCTTTAGCTTATCAATGATCTTGATATCTGTGGTATCTTCATTTTTTTGAACCAATAACTCAGTCAGTTCAAATCCATCGATTGGCTCTTTATAATCATGCGCTTCTTGCCGCTCAAAAAAATCATCATATTCAGGTTTCTCCCTGCCTATCTTCTTATGCTGACCGATAATGATTCTGAATTCACTAATGCGTTTGATGCCGATAGTGTTGTATAATGGCTTCAATATACCTTCATCCTGCATTAGAAAATTTGTCAGGAATACGGCTTGGCTATGTTGCGTATCGAGATACATTAACCTCCCTTCTGGATTGGCATAGGGAGTTTCGTAGCGCAAGGCGTCTTCATATTCATCATACTGAATAAAGCGCATTTTAAAGAACGGAAGGCTCAGAACTTCATTCTCACCCGAAGAGTACCCGATCACAAATTCAGGAAGAATCTCTTTTACCTCTGTACGGCTCAGCTCATGCTCTATAGCCCCCACTTCATTGAGTGTAAAGATTTGCGGTGCTTTTACCGCTTCCTTTTTAATGAGTATATGAAGAGTTTTACTTATTTGAAATGCATCGCTAAATGCACCGGAAAATGCTCCTTTTTGATGAAAATAATATTCCAGCTCAAAATCGTCCGGAGTACATTGCTCCGGAAAGAAACCATCGGTATGTACCTTACTAAAGTCCCCTTCTCCTTCAAAGCCTTCGGGCTTATAAGTGAGATATATACATTCGATATGATAAAAAATAGCTGCCAATGCCTCTAATATATTGGACTTGCCACTTCCGTTTCTACCTACGAGGCAATAAGGTGCAAACTCCCACATTTTTTCCGTGTCTTCACCCCGGAAAAAATTAACTTCAAAGTCTTTATGCAGACTCCGGAACGCAGTACCGAGTTTCAGTCTGATGAGTTTCATGAATTCAGGCGGAGTTCTATTTTTTTATCTTCCTTTTTAAATACTTGCTTAAAATAAGGATTTTCTTTTTTCAGCTCTGCAAATATAACTTGAGCAAACTCTTCGTAAGAGAAATCTTGACCACGTTCGTAATTATACTTTAAATACAAGTCCTCTACAATATCTGATGTAATAGGACGATCCTGGAAATGCTTTTTAAAGAAGAATTCCCAATCAAATATATGCTGCTCTATACTGCCATGTTCTTGTTGAATATCATCGGGTATGCCATAATAATCGTCAAGGGTCATTTCAGAGATAGGCTTCTTTTCAACCGACACTTTATCCCAGTTAATCGGTTTAGGTTCTGTACGATCATTGTCGGTGGCTGAATACTCCTCTTCATAAGTTACTTTTAGTTTTAACAGATTGAGCTCACCCTTAAATGCTTTTTGGCTAAGGCTGGCAAATAACGTTTCCAGTTCCTGTAGGCTTTGCTGCATTTGTTGTTTAAGTATTTCGGCTTTTTTAACTATTTCGGCAAATTTTTTCTGGAGATCAATTGGAGGATGGAAAAGCGGAACATCTTCAATTTTTGAAGGAGAGGTGTGACGTACCTTAGTACCAGTAGCTTGTCTATGAATTACACCCTTTACCAGTGGATTAGCAAAAAAATGGAAAAGGAAATATTCGTTGAATTCCTTTGTATCAAATTGAACTAAACCTAGTCGTTGATTATGAAGGAACCTGTTGTTGCTAGGAACTAATATCGGGCTTCCCAGCAAGCCTGGGGCCTGTTCTGTCATTGCGACAAGCAAATCATTTTTCCTTAAAATGTAATCTTGCGAAATATTACCTGTATAAAACTTTTGGTTATCCCCTCGATCTTTGTAGCCTCCCTTTTCGCAAAAATTACCTGGAGTAAGAAGAATATAGTCGCCTTTAGCTGAGAAGTATTCACTTTTGAATGCAAAACCATGCTTAATTTGAATAAACTTTCCTAACCTATCACTTGCCCATTTTTTATTGTTTAAAATAGGAATTCCAAATATTTCTAAAAACACACTCTTGATATAATCGTCTATTAAAGCAATACTTTCTCTACGCTGTGTAATCAGGTTCTCTGCCTGTGTTAATAGATGGGCAATCTTTACCTGATCTTCGAGTGGGAATATTGGTATTTTAAGGCTATTGATATCTTCTGTTCGTAAGTTATTAATGTTAGCCCCTTGAATTACCCTATTTATATGTTTACGATATAAGTCCGTATTAAAAAACGAATTGACATATGATGCATAGATATTTCTATTCGGTCTGATGATTTTACAAAATGCACCAAATGTTGCGTAAATGCTTTCTTTACAAAAAACGCTTTTCCCAACTATGTTTTTACTTCCACTTGAAGCAGCAATTAAAATATCACCTTTTCTAATTAGCTGTTCAGGCTTAACGATTTGTTCCCTTACATAAATCAAATCACTTAAATTAAGCTTCCCATTCTGAATATTATTGGCTTTCAGAAGTGGTAAATATCCATCTTTAGGAGAAGATACTATGTCGTTGGGAGAATATGATATTCCTCTAACTTGTGTTATATATTGTTCCAATCTCTCCATTATAGTATAGATTTAAGTTCCTCAATACCTGTGACAACTTGTTTCTCCAAGGCACTTAATCTATCAAGGATCAGTTGCGGAGCTTCATAGTCCACTTCATCATACTTTTCTTCTTTATATTTGCTCAGGCTGAAGTCATAATCATTTTCTGCCAATTCTGCCTTAGGTACAAAAAAGCATTGTGCTGTCCGGTCAGTATCGGTTTCGGGGTTACGGCTATGATAACGAGCTACAATATCCTGTAAGTCGCCATAATCCCGAACACCGTCTTCCATGTATTTTTCTGTACGCTTATCATTAAGCTCATATCCATCGCTCTTCATTTCGTAAAACCAGGTGTGGTCAGTTTTTCCGCCTTTGGTAAAGATCAAAATAGAAGTGGCCACACCGGCATAAGGTTTAAATACGCCGCTTGGCATTGTTATAACAGCATTGAGTTCAGCTTCTTCTACTATCTTTTTACGGAGTTGGGCAAAGGCTTTAGCTGATCCGAACAAAACGCCCTGCGGAATAATAAGAGCGGCAATACCTCCTTTTTTCAGCATATTGTAAATGCGTTCTACAAACAACAATTCGGTTTTAGTAGTTTGCAGCTGCAGGTTTTCATTGATATCTCCTTTATCAATATTGCCGGTAAAGGGCGGGTTTGCCATTACAATATCGTACTGACCTTCTTCAGTATAGCTTTTACTCAGGGTATCTTTATAATCAATCTGTGGGTTATCTATACCATGCATCATCAGGTTCATTAGTCCCAGCCTTACCATAGTAATGTCGATATCAAAACCTATAAGGTTGGCTTCCAATTGTTGTTTTACTTCCGGCGTAAGCACACCTGAAAGTGAGCCTCGTTCAAAACCGTCATTGTCCTTGACCAATTTGCTTGGATCACTTCTTCTTACCAAATCGCTGAGTATATATTGGTAAGCGCCTAATAAGAACCCTGCAGTACCGCATGCCGGATCGGCAATACGCGTATTGGGTGCAGGTTGCACCAAGTCTGCCATCAGTTTTATGATATGGCGGGGTGTACGAAACTGACCGTTTTTTCCCGCAGTAGCGATTTCGCTTAGGAGCATTTCGTAAACATCGCCCTGTATATCCTGAAATGCGTGACCGCCTTCTGTAGCGTCTTTTTCAATCTCTTTAAAGATTTCGTCAATTTTCTTTACGGCCTCTACCAGCAACGACGGTTTTTCTATAATAAAAACAGCATTGACCATATGCCTGGTAAAAGGAGATGTACTACCATTGAGCTTCCGGATAAACGGAAACACATTATAGCGTACATGATCCAGCATTTTTTCAGCTGGGGCCATTGTCTGGAAAAAAGACCATCGGAGCTCTGTATTAGGGCGAGGCTCTTTAGCTTTTGCCAAAGCGAGTTGCACTTTCTGACGCTCTGTCGGGTTTTCTATAGAATCTATTGAATAGTTTGCCTCGTTAACATATGGAATGTATGTGCCGCTGAATCGTGAAACATATGGTTCCCCAGTCCATTCTGCATCTTTCACCCGCTTGGCTTCCATTTCATCCAGCCGTTTCATAAAGAGCAGGTAGGTGATCTGCTCTATGGCAGTAAGCGGGTTACTGATACCGCCGCTCCAAAGGGTATTCCACAAGCTATCGATCTGTGCTTTAAGTGTAGGATTATTTTGTAACATTATGCTGCTAATAATTTTTGTGTCATTTGTAATATCTCTTCTATTTCTTTAGTGCCGAATATTCCACGGATGCCGTCGGGGTGGATCATTGTAAATGGTGTTTCTATAAGGTTCTTTTTTTGCAGATCACCCCGTTCTATAATAAAAGTTTTGAGCATATCCAGAAACTGCAACTGGCGGCTGCTCAGGTAGCTGTGCTCGTTAAGAAACTGCTGAAAAGACTGTGATACTGTTTCAGGGAAAGACTGCAAGGATTCGACCCCCAGTATATGCTTGATAAAGTGCTGCAACCTTGCTTTACGATGGTTATATACTCTGCGCAAAAGATCTAGAGTAATATTTGGATGTTCTTCATGCAGTTCTATTGCAAGGCGTATGGTTTCTTCTTCCGTAATATTTTCGCCTTGTTTTATTTTCTGCAGAATATGGTTAGAAACCAACAACTCATTGATCTTGCTTTCCACCATTTCCCTATATCGACTAATACTTACCGATTCATGCTGAGGTCCGAACTCAACAAATTCTTTTTGTGTGATGATATCTTTCAGGTTCAACTGTACAGTTCTCGATGATGGATCGGAATTGTCAATAAAATGCATTAAAGGAGACAGGCGTGTAATAAGTTCGTCATACTTATCTTCATCCATTGCAGCCCAGTAGTTGTTTTTTTGTACCTGTTGTATAAAGTTTTCTTCCCGGGCTACAATATTGATAGATAAAGGCAATGTTGCGATTTCTTCTACAATAGCTTCTTTGAGTGTTTCAAACTTTTCCCAATTCTCATTTAATTGAGTAAGTGATACTTCTACAATATCCTTTTCAAAGCGCATGGCTTTAAAATCTTTCCCGGATAAAGTACGCAGTAATGGTTTTATATGCTGCCTCAAGAAGTCTATTTTATCAAGTGAAAGTTGATCCCAATACATGGCATCAGCAACTTCACCTAAATCTTTTTGTGCTTCAATAATGACAACAGAATGTGCAGGTAACTCGGAAATCTGAGCTCTTAGCTTTTTTGTTTCTCTCGAAATGGTATCACTCTTACTAAGTTCCAATGCTTTTTCAATTTTATCCAGTCGTAATCCGAAAAGGCGAACTGGCAATGGAACCTGAGTTTTCAGCTCTTTCCCTTTCGGGTTTAATTTAAAGTATTCAAAATTGTCCCAGCAATCCATGATCAGGAATGCATCCTTTTGAGCGCACCAGGGTTTTATTTTTTCATTTTCTAAAAGGCGAGTTCCCCGGCCAATCATCTGCCAGAATTTGGTATAGCTGTATACGGGCTTAGCGAATACTAAATTTACCAATTCCCGGATATCAATGCCCGTATCTAGCATATCCACACTGATGGCTACCCGTGGAAAATCATTATTGGTAAACTGATCCAATAACCCTCCCTTTCCATAAGTTCTTGGGTCATCCGAAACAATTACTTTAGCAAGCTCTCCCTTATACTCGGGGTACAGTTGATCAAAAATACGCTCTACTTCCCTTGCATGCCTTTTACTGACACAGAAGAAAATCGTTTTACCCGGTAGTACTCCATTATCATCTTTAATACATTCTTCCATAAATGACTTAATGATCAATGCATTAGTACCTCTGTTACTTACCGTCTTTTCTAATTCTGTACCTTCAAAATTGATCTCTGCGATTTCCTTCCCCTCAAGAATCAATTTCTTTTGGTCCTCAAGTGATATTGTTCGTTTATTAATACCTTCTTCCTGAAATTTGGTCTTAAGTTTCATCACCTGGAAATTGCACAGGAAATGAGGTATATTATTTACAGCTTCTTCATAGGAATAAGCATAAGTTGGTAATCCATCTTCACAATCAAAAAGTTGAAATGTATTGTGATCAATAACATTGGTAGGTGTTGCCGTCAATCCAAGCGTTATGGCATCAAAGTAATTCAAAATTTCCTGATAAGTATTGTAAATGCTACGATGGCTCTCGTCTACAATGACCAGATCAAAAAAATGAGGAGAAAGCTCAAAATTCTTATCTCTTATAATATTGAGCATTGTGGGATAAGTAGACACATAGATCCTCCGGTCTTTAGCAATAAGCTTTTCACCGATTTTAGGCCAACGGGGCTCATTGGGTAAATGTTCTTTAAAGGCATCCAATGTCTGATCCCGAAGTGCAACCCTGTCTACTAAAAACAAAACTCTTTCTACCCGTCCAGCTCGCATTAATGACTCTATTAAGGCAATACAGGTTCTGGTTTTTCCGGTACCGGTTGCCATTACCAGCAGAAATTTTCGTTTGCATTTTTCGACTGCTTCTAACACTGCCCTGATGGCTTTTTGTTGATAATCCCTGCCAGCGATTTTTGTATTAATCAATTCACCTTGAAGTGATCTTCTGGATTGTTTTAGGTTTCTATAACGTATTAAATCCTCTCTTGTAGGAAAACCATGCACTTTTCTTGGCGGATAATTTTCTAAATCCCAGAAATAGATATCGTATCCATTGGTGTAAAAGCAAAATGGGAGTTCTACTTTTTGAGTTTCCCTAATCTGATGACAGTATTGCTTAGCTTGCTCTCGTCCAATTTCTGCATCCACAGATGTCTTTTTTGCTTCGACAACAGCTAGGGGTTTGCCATCCTTACCTAACAAGGCATAATCACTAAAGAAGGTATTATATGAAACTGCCGGTTCATTCAGTTCATTTGATAATGAAGTAACGAAAAACTCTTCGACCACTTGTACCCGATCAGCAGTATTCCAACCGGCTTCTGCAAGTCGCAAGTCAATCAATTCTTTTCTTGTCTGTTTTTCGCTTTTCATTTATGGTATTTCTTCCACATGGGATGATCTGGAAATAAATCATTTCCAGCTATTATTAAACTATTAAATGCATTTTTTTCATCTTTTAATAATTCGACAATTTGATCTGCCAGCCATATCGATACTAATTCTTCTTCTTTTATACCCAAAAAAATAGCTAATTGCAACGCTTGTTGCTTTTTAGCTTTTCTGATTCCTGCTTCAATCTTGCTATACATAGGGGTATCAATTTTGAGTTCGGCTGCTAATTCCCTTTGGAGCAATCCTTTTTGTTCTCTCAATTGTTTTATTTTTTCCCTAAACCGCATAGTTTCCTTTTTTGACTTGTCGATTATTGACAATAATATGCTATTTCTTAGAGATAAACAAGCGGAGTAATTTAGTAAAAAAATATTTCAATGCACACCGCCTATCTTTACATCCATGTCAACACAGACGAGCAGGCCGTTAAAGGCTATTCAATGCGTAACCAGGAAGAACAATTGATCAGGTTCTGCCAAGTAAACTGCAATTTCGATCCTTCAAACCATTCGCGAAGACCATTCCGCTAGAACATTTAACCGCCCCGAATGAAAAAGTCTTTTGAAGATACTCAACCATAAAAAAAATGAAAGCACCCACTTAATTCTCTTCACGGGAAGGGATCGATTCAGCAGGAATGCAGGAGATGCCTATTATATGATAGCTTACTTAAAAAAGATGTCTATTGAAGTTCAAGCCATTGAACAGTTTCTGAAAAAATTGGCTTATCTGAGTAAAATGCAACAGCCGGATTAACATAAATCCTTTACCACACGGTATTCTCGGGAGTTCGAATCCCAAGAAGTTACGCTTTTGGAACTCGAACATTTTACGTTAATAAAATTCAATTTTTAAAAAGTATCTATTTGATAAACAAGAGGTTTGTGCGGTACTATGGGAGTTCGATCTTTTAGGAGCTTGATTTTTTGAAAAGGGGGAGCTCAAAACTTAGCAAACGGAAACGTTCTAAAATAGAGTTGGTTATAAGTAAAAAGAGACATTACTCTATGCTAAGATTAATGTCTCCTCAAGTGATCCCCGCGGGACTCGAACCCGCATTCCCCTTCCGGGGCAGTATGGCTGTAAATACGCTTCCCTACTACCCGCAGGTTTCGGTGCAACTGTAAATTCTGATCATTGCAGAGCGCATCCGCAACGATATGTATCCATACACTCCACGGCGACGTAATTTTTCCGCAGCTTTATCCATTTTAAGCGAGAGGATCATTGTTTTACAAAGATGCATACCTACCTGCGCAATACACCTGCGCTGTTAAAAGAAAAAATATTTTTATTTATGTAGTTAACTACGTAGTTTTGTACTTTAAATAAGTAAAAATGAGCATGACTAAAGATATCAGACCCATTCACAACGAATATTGTCAGCAAATAATTGACATCATCCTGCCCATCCAGCAAAAGGAATTCAATGTACCGGTTACTATCGAAGACCAGCCGGATCTGTTTGATATAGAAACCAATTACCACAATACCGGCGGCGGATTCTGGGGAGGTTTTGTAAACGGGGAACTGGCAGGCACCATCGCGCTTATCAGCATAGGGCACAATGCGGGCGCCATCCGGAAAATGTTTGTAAAAAAGGAATTCCGGGGAAAAGATACCGGTATTGGCCAGCAACTGCTGGAAGAACTGATCTCCTATTGCAGGTCAGCAGGAATAAAAGACCTGTATCTCGGCACGGTCGATAAACTTGCTGCTGCCCGCCGCTTCTATGAGCGCAATCATTTTAAAGAAATAAGAAAAACGGATTTACCGTCGTATTTTCCCCTGATGAATGCAGATAATGTATTTTATCATCTACACATTAATGATTGATAAGTATGACAAACGTGATCGATGAATCAGGAATACTGGCTATTTCCACGAGGCTGCAACGGCTCAGCGACCAGCTGCGGAAAGACGGTCTCCTGATCTATAAGGCCAATGGGATCGAGTTTGAGCCGAAATGGTTCCCGGTGGTTTATACCCTGCACCTGAAGCCGGTGCTCAGCGTGGTGGAAATTGCCGGGGAAATAGGGTACTCCCACCCTTCTACTATCAGCCTGCTGAAAGAGCTGGAAAAGCAAAAGCTGATCCGCTCTAAAAAAGACAAAACCGATGAAAGGAAAAGGCTTATCCAGCTTACCGAAAAAGGGAAAGCCCTGATCAACGATATGCAACCCGTCTGGAATAAGATGATAATAGCCCTCACGGCGCTAACAGATACAAAAAATAACCTGATGAAGGCAATTGAAGAAGTGGAGCAACAAATGAAATCCTTTAGTTTTTTTGAAAGGGCACAACAACTATAGCTAAGCAAGCAAACCATTTACCAGCGCCTTCCACTGCAGTTTGGATATGCCGATCGCCCCGGTAGAGCCCACAACGGCATTCCTGATCTTATCTCCCAGGTCGGTTGCCTGTGTATTTGGCACCTCATTACGTCCGTAAACAGTGGCAGTTATTTCCGCATGATCGCGTACCAGCACAAAGGAACTGCTGGCTTCCTTACGCAGGAAATGCGCAATACCGGCGCTTTTCTGAACCGGGTGCTCCGATGGCCTGGCCCTGATAAAGAACACCTCCTGGTGCTCATTGAGCACCACATGCTCCTTCTGCTCAATCTTTACCCAGTCGAACCCCTTGCCGGCATTATTACCCGGCCCGGGAATATCAATCCTTATATACATACCGGTTTCCGCCTCGCCCTCCACCGGTTTCCCCGCCAGGTCGGTCAGCTGGAAGCCCGATGAAATGCTGCCGCTGAGCGATGCCCAGTGATTCACATCCAGCAGGCGCGCCATAGCGGTTTTGAAAAAGTCGCGCGCCGCCGCCTCGTGTACCAGTGCTTTCGTTTCTGAAGTAGTGGTAGCTTCACCCGTATACTGCGCCGGAATAAAAGGCGCTGCAATATTATCTCCCATACCCTGAAATTTTCCGGTAAAATATTCTGTAAAGATTGCGATAAAAAACTTGTGCCAATTTTATATTAGACATACCTTTGGGATGCAAAAGTATGGACTTTGTATTCCGGGCCTGGTAATTCTGTCGTTCAAAACGATGCAATAAGGAAGCTCCGATCTGCCTTCCACCACTTTTTGACCATATCACTCTTCATTAGAGCGCCTTTCCCACAACTGTCAGCACATTGGTAATTGTAAACTGTACCCTGCCACAGCTTTGCTGTACGCAGGGATGAACAATTTATTGATGTTTAAAGATACGGAATATGAATAGTATATACTCGCTTGTAGTGAGCTGTTTTCTATACCTGGCCTGCAGCAATGCAAAGCCCAATCAAACAAACGGCAAAATCACCGGCCGTTGGCTGCCTGTTAAAACGGTCATGAGTTGTGTCGAAGACGGCAAAAAGACCTTTGAAAAAACAGATACCAATTTCACCGAAATGGATCTGATGGTGTTTAAAGAGAACGGTACACTGGAAGACGGCGGCCAGCGTTATGAAGCATACACCATTGATCTGAAAACAAAAGAACTCACCCTCCAGGAAGGCAACGGCGACGGCATCACCTTTAAAATAAGGACCATGAACCCTGAAGAACTGGTCATCTTCCGGGAGGATGAGGAGATCTTTAAAAGAACCAAACGCCAGATGAAGCTGGAGATCTACTTCCGCCGCATCTGATCATTTCAGCACGGGCAAATAATCCCCGAAGGAAGCACTTTACCCAGCAAACCATCTGCCATCAAGGATTCTGCGGGAAGTTGGCCGGGTCATTATGAATATCTATTTCACTCTGCGGTATCGGAAATAACAGCCGTGCCGGCGTAAGCGCAGGTGTGGTAAGATTATATTCGTTCTTCAGGTGGGCCTGCATAATGGCCAGCCCTTTTGAATAACGCACCAGGTCAAACCAACGATTATTTTCAAAGGCCAGCTCTACTCTTCTCTCTGCAAAAACAGCATCGCGGAAACTACCCTGGTCAGGCAACTCAGCCGGTGTTTTGTCTTTCAATCCCGCACGTCGTCTTACCTGGTTGAGGAAGCCAAAGGCGGTGTTATCACCGGTGGCAGCGCTGTATCCCTGCTCGTTCAGCGCTTCCGCCTGCAGCAACAGGATATCTGCATACCGTAATACAGGGAAACTACTGCCTCCATCGCCGGTAGCGCCGGGAGGATCCAGGTATTTCTTTACATAATTCCCTGCCTGTGTGGTAGTGGCATTCTTGTAAGACACGGTGTCCAGCGATGCGATCAGCCTCTTATCACCGGTTTCATAAGCAGCCACCAGGTCGTGCGTAGGCCGGTTATTGTTTGAGCCGCCGTAGGCCACACCGTTATAATAAAAGGAGAATGGCACCATGTCAGTGAAATAGTAATTACCTTCAGAAGGATTCAGCCCCTTTTTAAAACGGATAGTAAACAACACCTCTGCATTAAGCCCTGCTGCCGGGTTATACAAAGCAGCATAATCAGGCAGCAACGTATATCCGTTCACGTTTTTCAGTACTGTAGCTGCAGCGCTCCATTTTTTCTCTGTCACATATACTTTCCCCAGCAGGCCATTGGCGCTGCCGGAGGTTACCCGTCCATAATCGTTCACGTTGGTATACACAGCAGGAAGCAAAGTGGCGGCAGATTGCAGGTCCTTCTCTATCTGCGCATATACTTCTGTGATATCATTCCGTTTATCGTTGAGCGATTCGCTGGTGGTTTCCACCCTGGTTACCAACGGCACTTTTCCATACAGCCGTACCAGGTCAAAATACACGAATGCCCGCAGGAACAAAGCCTCTCCCCTGAACTGTTTTTTGGAGGAATCCGGGATGGCCGCAGCATCAATCTGGTCCAGCACCGCGTTGGCGCGGGATATGGTGAGATAGGCGCCTGCATATACATCGGTGAGGAACGGGTTGGTAGTGGTTTCCGTGAACAGGTCTATCTGCGAAGCCACACCACCCAATGCGCCACGGTCAAGGATGTCGGTATTATCACTCCTTACTTCCATCAGGTAATAAGCCGATTTGCCATAACTGCGGGTATTCTGCAAACCATCATAAATGGCATTTACGCCCTGCTGGAAATCGCTGGTGGTTTTAAAGAAAGTAGCCGTTGTTTGATTGGATACCGGCGGAAGGTTGATAAAATTCTTGCTGCAGGACGCCATTGCTGTTACCAGCCATAAACCTGCTATTGCTTTTATATGATTCAGCTGCATAAGTGCCTGTTTTTAAAATGAAAGATTAATACCTGCGGTGAATGTTCTTGGCAACGGGTAGGTACCATAGTCCTCTCCCTGCGACAAGGGCGCATCGGGCCGGGCATTCACTTCGGGGTTATAACCGGTGTAATCGGTCCAGGTATAAATATTCTGGCCAGACAGGTACACCCGCAGGCCCTGGATCTTATTATTGAACAGTTGCGGGTTAAATGTATAACCGACAGTTAAATTACGTAAACGTACATACGAACCATCTTCCACGAAAAAGGAACTGGGTTGTGTGCTGTTACCGGTAGTAACCCTGTTGGGGCGCATGGTATTGCCATCGCCGGGCTCTGCCGGCGATTTCCAGTAGCCGGTTTCTTCAATCATCTGGTTGGCGTTGCCTTCGCTGTTATACAGGAAACGGCGTTGCAGGTTCATCACTTTATTGCCATTCACAGCCTGCAGCGATACGGTAAGATCAAATCCTTTGTAGCGGAATTCATTGGTAAGCCCCCAGATGAATTTGGGAAAATAACTGCCTATCTCTGTCCTGTCGGCGGCGTCTATTTTCTTATCGCCGGTTACGTCAACAAATCTGCGATCGCCGGGCCTGGTGCTGGCATAATGCGGATAAGCATCAATCTCCGCCTGGTTCTTAAACACACCTCCATTTACATAACCATAATAGCTGCCAATGGGCGAGCCCACTTTGGTGATGTACAACTGGGAGATGGTGCCATTGCCCCCGTCGGAAATGACAGGTGCATTATTGGCGCCGAGTTGCAGCACTTCATTTTTGTTGGAAGAAATATTAAAGCTGGTGTTCCAGGTAAAAGGACCGGTGAAATTGCGGGTGGTTAACCCGAATTCCACGCCGGAATTGCGCACCTTACCAATATTCTTCAATGCCTTGCCAAAGCCGGAACTGAGCGGCACCGGTACTTCCAGCAGCAGGTTGGAAGTGGTGGCCCGGTAGTAGTCGGCGCTGAGATAGATCCTGTTGGCCAGCAATCCTATATCCAGCCCTGCATTGAGCTGCACTGTTTTCTCCCAGGTAAGGTCCGGGTTGGCCGGCTGTGCCAGTCCCACTCCGTTTACGGCGGTACCGCTGCCGTTGCCCAGTACATAACCGTTGGAAGCCAGCAGGTCGTACGCAGCGTAGTTGGCGATCTGGAAATTACCGGATGTGCCGTAGCTTACCCTGGCTTTCAGTTCAGAAACAGCTTTTACTTTAAAGAACGATTCATTGCTGATGAGCCAACCTCCTGATACCGCGGGGAAATAACCCCATTTGTTATTGGCGCCGAAACGGGAGGAGCCGTCGCTGCGGATGCTGGCAGACACAAAGTATTTATCAGCGTAATTATAGTTGAGCCTTCCCAGGTAGGAAAGCAGCGACCATTGCGATTCGGTGGAAGTACCACTGGTAATGGTGGCCGCGTTCAGCGTTTGTACGGCATCGTTAGGGAAGCCGGTGCCATAGGTTTCGTTGGCCCTGGTGGTATTCTTTTGCGAAGTATACCCGGCCAGTACATCGAAGTGATGTTTATCGCTGATATTGAACTGGTAGTTCAGTGTATTCTCCCAGAGCCAGTTCACAGACAACGCCGTTTGCGCCGATCCTTTAGGAATAGTGGGCGCTCCCTGCTGGATGGGCTTATAACTTCCCAGTGTAGAAGGACGGAAATAATTCCTGCTGAAATGATTGATATCTGTACCAAAGAAGGTTTTAAACTTCAGTCCTTTAATAATTTCATACTCTGCCCAGGCGCTGCCGAGATTGCGCACATGATCCAGTTTATCCTTGATCTGTGTGGCCAGCGCTACAGGGTTTTCGCCGCCGGAGTAACCATAGGCCCATAGGTTTTGACGGTTGGTGGCCAGTGATCCGTCCGGGTTATACACCGGGAATACCGGTGATGCCTTCAGCGCATTACTGAGTATCCCGTCAAATGTCCACGGCCCCTCACTGTTGATCAGGTCGTAATGATCAAAGGTAGGGTTAACGGTAACGCCTATCTTTAAACGGGAAGTAAGCGCTGCATTGAAGTTGGCCCTCAGCCCGTAACGTTTATAGCCGGAGCCGAGAATAATGCCCTGCTGGTCGAGGTAGTTGCCCGAAATATAGTACTGGAATTTGTCGCCGCCACCGGAGGCGGACAATGTATGATTTTGAATAGGCGCCGTTCTGAAAAGGGCATCCTGCCAATCGGTGTTGGTAAGACCAGCATCACCGGCCAGGTAAGGCAATATTTCCGGTGCTATCTGGAAGTTGGAATTTCCCCTGGTAGCGTTATTGTCGGTAATGCTGCCGGAAGGATTGAAATCCAGGTAAGCATTGTTTTTAGCATCAAAGCTGAATTTGGACCACTGGTAGGCGTCCATCAGCTTTATTTTTTTGCTCACCTGCTGAAAGCCTGCATACATGTTATAGCCAAAGGAAGGCGGGCCAGTGGTTTTTCCTTTTTTAGTAGTGATCAGCACCACGCCGTTGGAAGCGCGTGAACCGTAAATAGCGGCAGATGAGGCATCTTTAAGGATGTCTATGGAAGCAATATCATCACTGTTTAAAGTGCTGAGCGGATCAGGGGATTTCTGGAAAGATGCCTGCCCGGTGATATTGACCATATCGGTGGCTCCCTGTAAATTCTTCAGGTCGTTCGACAATGGAATTCCATCTACCACATACAGCGGATCAATGCCTGCGGAAATAGAGTTCAAACCACGGATACGTACACTGATACTGCCTCCCGGCGCACCGGTGTTCTGCAGCACCTGTACACCCGGCACCTTACCGGCAATGGCCTGTTCAAAACTGGTTACCGGCTGGTCTTTCAGATCGGCAGCCCGTACGGAGGCAACGGCGCCGGTGATCTCCCTGCGGCGTTGCACACCATAACCTACTACCACTACCTGGTTAAGGGAAGAACTGGATTCTTTCAAAACAACCGCCACCGGCTGATGCTCCTGCAAAGTAATACCTTCCAGCTGCGCAGGCTCGTAACCGATAGAAGTGAACCGGAAACTGTAAGGAGCCCCCGGCACCAGGCCGGGAAAATGGAAAGTACCAGCTGCGTTTGTTTGTGTAGATACCGTGGCGCCCGAGGTTTCATTTTTCGCCGTTACAGATACCCCCGGTAATCCTTCGTGCCTTTCATTTTGCACGGTACCGGTAACGCCTGTACGCTTTTCCTGCGCCTGCAGGTAAAAAGGGCTGAATAACAGGAGAAGTAACAATGCGCTCCTCCATTTTTCTTTTAAAGAGCGGATGTAAAAAGAGTCCATAGGAGCTTTTTTTTTGGGCCCCTGCAGGTTGTTGCCATGCCTGCAACAGCACAGCCAGCATATACCTGCCGGTTTCCAGGGCCGTGTGATAAAACAATTACAACTGATTGGCTGATGACGCGATAATAGATTTTCAGTTTACAGCATTAAATGTAGCAACAAGTTCCTAGTCCACCAAATCAATAGACTAACATACACGAAGATATTTTGCGGTAGATAAATTTATCCTGATAAAACAGTTGCCTCCCCGGAAGCTTCTGTCCGGAAATGAACACCCCGCCCGGGAAAGCGGACAACCTGTGTTAGTTTTTATTACATTACTCACTGATAACCAATAAACCGGGGGATTGGCACTTTCTTGGCTCCCGGAAAGCCACAATATCATGATATGTTAGGCAACCAGTTCAAAATCGCATGGCGGAATTTCCGCAAGCACATTACACATAGCCTCCTAAACCTTACAGGGCTCACACTTGGGCTCACAGGTTGTTTTTTTATTACGCTGTACATAAACGATGAGTATAGCTACGACCGCTGGATACCGGGGCACGAACAGGTATACAGGGCGGGACTGGACGTAAAAACCCAAACGAATGATATGATTTCGTTTGCCGCTACCTCCGGGTTTCTCCGGCAGGCAGTAATGGTATATCCCGAGGTACAATCGGCGGTAAGGGTATTTGAGTATGGAACAAATACCGCTGTCAGCAATGGCAGTAATAACGCCAGAACATTCAATGAGAAAGGCATCTACTTTGCCGACAGCACCTTGCTGGAGGTACTGCCCTACCCTTTGCTGGCGGGCAATGCCCGCACTGCCATGAACAATGCGGATGGTATTATGCTGACAGCGGAGAAAGCGGAAAAGTATTTCGGGAGAGAGAATAATGCAAGTAACTATCTCAATAAAATACTAACCATCAATAACAAAAATTACCGGGTAACAGGGGTATTAAAAAATGTGCCTGCCAATACCTATTTCCGCCCTGATTTTATTATTTCTACGGTAAGCGTAAAGAACGAGGAATGGTTCAGGCGCAACATGGAAAACTGGCATGGCACCATGACGCAAACCTTCCTTAAACTGGCGCCGGGAACAGATTGGAAAGCTTTTGAAAGAAAGATCAGTAAAATTGCCTACCAGTTTGTGGGAGATGAAATAAAGGCTAACTCCCAGGATTATACGAATTTTCTCCAGCCGCTTACTTCTATACACCTGCATTCAAATCTCCGCTATGAGCTAAGTAAAAACAGCGATATCCTATACGTAAGGATATTGTCGTTTGTAGCCTTGTTCATCCTCCTCATTGCCGGCATCAACTTCATCAACCTTGCTACCGCTACTGCCGGCAGCCGGGCCAAGGAAGTAGGCGTAAGAAAAGTGATAGGCGCCAACCGTTCCCAGCTGGTATTGCAGTTTATGATAGAAGCCCTCATGATGAGCGCTATTGCTTTTATTGCTACGGTAATGTTAATCATGGTCCTGCTGCCTGTTTTTAACAGCATTGCAGATAAAAGCTTTACCATGGCGCAATTATTCCGGCTTCGCTTTATTGCGGCGGGCCTGGGAATCAGTATGGGCATCGGGTTGCTGGCAGGCATTTACCCCGCTATCATTCTTTCAGGATTCAATCCCATGCGTATTATACAACGCCGCGGCGCGCAAAGGAAAACACATTCGCTGCGTAATGTGCTGGTAGTAACACAATTTTGCATTTCCATCCTGCTGATCGTAGCCACCATGGTGGTATACCGGCAACTCCAGTTTATGAAAAGCTTTAACCTGGGCATCAATCAATCGCAGGTGCTGGTGATCCCCATTAACGGGCCCGAGGCAGGCAACAGGAAAAAAGCCCTGCTGGAAAAATTCCGCGGCCAGGCAGATGTAATTTCCGTAAGCGCTTCCAGTTATGTGCCGGGCCAGGAATTTGGCAATAATCTTCTCCAGCTGAAAGGTGATCATACAAAGCAAACAGATGCCAGGTTATTATCGGCCGACGACCAGTTCTTCCGCACCTACAACATACAGCTGCTGGCAGGCAGGTTGGTGAATATGACACCCGATACCAGCCAGGAAAGCGGTGATATCATGATCAATGAAGCAGCCCTTCCATTCTTTGGCTGGAAAACGCCGGAAGACGCGCTTGGAAAGGAATTTGATTTCGGCTGGGGCACAGTATGCGGGGTTTACAAGGATTTTCATTTCACCTCCCTGCAACGTGGGGTAACGCCACTGGCTATTTTTTATAATCGCAACTGGCTGAATTATATCAGCATAAAGATGAATACCCGTAATGCTGCGGCCACAGTGGCCAGGCTGGAGAAAGTATGGCAGTCGGTAGTGCCTTCGGCTTCGTTTGATTATTTTTTCCAGGACGAAGCATTTAACCGCCAGTACCTGGCAGAGCAAAGGCTCGGTTCTCTCTTCCTCATCTTCTCCCTTTTTGCGATTGCCATTGCCTGTCTTGGTTTATTTGGATTAGCCTCCTTCACCGCCGCGCAGCGGACCAAGGAAATCGGTATCAGGAAAGTATTGGGGGCCAGTATTACAGGTATTATAAAACTATTGTCGAAAGACTTTGTAATGCTGGTGATAATTGCCGCCGTTATTGCATTTCCGCTGGCATGGTGGGCTATGAGCAACTGGTTACAAAACTTTGCGTACCGTGCGCCTATAAGCGGCTGGATATTTATCATGGCAGGCGGAGGCGCATTGGTGATAGCGCTGATCACGGTGAGTTTCCAGGCAGTGAAAGCAGCACTGGCCAACCCGGTGAACAGCCTGCAGGCAGAATAATCTGCAGAGGCGCAGCATCTGCCGGATGTTGCGCCTCCTGTTATAAAAGAAAACAGCCGTTTTACTTCCCGGCTATTTACTTCGTATAAAAAACAATATCATCTGCATCCGGTTCACTGTCTGCCAGCTGTTCTTCCCAGCCTGCAGGCAGTTTAAAGATATTATGCAATCCGCCCAGGAGCTCCAGCCAGCCGCTCATCTCGTCAGACACCTCCAGCGTTTCGCCCTCCATGGTTTTGAATACCAGGAAAGTGGCTTCTCCCGGGTACGCATACACTTTATAACCTGCAATATGCGTTACGTCTTCCCAGAAGATGGTGTTATCAATATCTTCATCATATTTCACGTAAAGCGTGCGTTCGTCAAATTGTATATCCATATTTCGAATGTATTGATTTCAGGATGATTTACTCCCCGTTAAAGGTAAAACTTACTTTAAATAAACGACTGGCCCCGGCATCATTATCAGATACGAGGTGAAGCGTCAGGGTATTGTCTTGTATGCTTTCCAGGCAAATGCCTTCTATCTTTTCACCTTTAAATGCAGGGTCTGCGTTTGTTAAATTGAGCATGCCATCCGGTGTAATGGTAGTTTGTGATAATTTAAGGGAGATGTTACTGATCCATCCTATATAGCTGTCGCCGATAGCGCCGTCGTCATACGCATTGGCTGTGGCCTCGGAAGAGAAAGTGCACAGGAGCAGGTCTTTTTCCGGCACATAGCAAAGCTCAGACACTCCCGCAAATACAGGCGTTGGCGTTAGTAACGTTAACGGTACTACGCTAAGCGGCGGCGCCGCCTGCTCCCAAAAGCCTGGCGCCGTAAGCACCAGCTGGTTCTGTGGCCAGGTATTATTTCCGCGGTTGCTTAACAGTAAGGTGTCATTCACTACAGCAGCGCCTTCTATATTCAGCTCATTGATCCCGCTGTTCAGTAACTGCGCGGTAAAAGCGGGTGGGTATGGAATAAAATGTATATCGGCGCTGTCTCCGTCAGGCAGCGGCAGCAGTAGCAGCTGCCGGCGTTTTTCCGTTGCCAGCGATCCCGAGGCCATCAGGTAAGTACGGCCATGCAACCTGATAAGTGCAGCTGCCTCATAATCCGCTTTCAGCGCTTTGGCAATCCTTTTTTCTGTGGCGCCGGAAATGCGGATACTTCTTACAACATGGTAATCCTTGTCCAGCACCTGGATACAGTTAGCGTCGTCGCCAATAAGATACAGCCTGTCCCCGTGAAATTCCACCGCCGAAGCTGAAGGGAAATCAGGCAGCAATAAGGTGCATATGAGTGTGATCACAGCTTTCATGAAGTGCTTTATTTTAAACGGCCCACCACTTTTTTAATGGCCTGTGCCCAGAAAGTGCCCAGCTCTTCTGCTCCCTTTGCATTGGGATGCAGCTGGAAAACGCCTGCCCTCCCATTTTCCTGGATAAACAGTTCAGGATGCTTTTTAAAATAGCTGAACCCACCTGTATACCCCTTGTATACCTGTCCGGGATGTGTGCTGCGGTAACCGGCAACAATAGCATCCAGCACCGGGAAATAAGATTGCAGGCGGGCCAGCCCTTCTGCAAGGTAACGGGAGCTGTTATACGTATTGGGGCTATACCAGGTAGGATGATGCAGGATAATGATGCAGCCGGGATAACTGCTGAGCAGCCGGTCAAGAATGGTTTTTACATTTAACCGGTACTGCTCCGGCGATACCGGCGATCCGTTAGGGCCTTCAATGGCGCTGTCGTTGGTGCCAAGTACCATGGAAAATACCAGCGTGGCGTCTTTATCAGCTTTAAAGGCATCTGCAGCCTTTACCACATTGTTGAACAATTTATTGGTGGCCGGAAGGAAATCTACCGTGGTAGAGCCGCTTACGCCCTGGTTGCTGTATTGTATATCAGTGCCGGGCATAGCGCGCTTCAGCCATTCCCAGGCTTTTACAGGCGGCGCTTCCTGTAACGGGTGCTGCAGGCCGCCCCCCTGTGTAATACTGTTACCGATAAATACAATATCCAGTTTCTTTGGCTGTGCGGCCGCACAAAGGCCGGCCAGCAGGAAATAAAGGGCAATGGGTAGTTTCTTCATCATCATAGAAAACTTTCAAACTTGTAAAATAACATCTTCGCCGCATAAACGGGCATTTTTCATAAAACACTTTCTCCCGGGAAAAAAATATTTTGCGTAACCAAATGGTTACGTATATTTGTAACCGAAAGGTTTCATAACATAAAATAATTACCGTGAGAAGAGATGTATTTCAGGCAATAGCGGATCCTACCCGGCGACAGATCATCGGGTTACTGGCCGGCAGCTCGCTGAACCTCAACGCTATTGCAGACAATTTTGATATCAGCCGCCCGGCAGTGTCCAAACATATCCGCATCCTTACGGAATGCGGGCTGGTCACCATACGGCAGGATGGCCGCGAGCGCGTATGCAGCGCCGATCTCAGCAGGCTGAAAGCGGTGGCCGACTGGACCATACAGTACCAGCAGTTCTGGACACAAAAACTGGACGCACTGGAAAACTATCTTGGTAAAACCCCGAAGCCCCGCAGGAAAAAACAGTAGTCACGCTAATCGTTCATCAATAAAAAAAATCACCATGAGTAACAAGCCACTGGTATTTGAACGCACCCTGGATGCACCGGTAAGTGCTGTATGGGAAGCTATCACAGACAAAAACAAAATGAAGCACTGGTATTTTGATCTCAAAGAATTTAAACCGCAGAAAGGGTTTGAGTTCAGCTTTACGGTAGAAAAGGATAACAAACAATACATTCATCTCTGCAAAATCACAGAGGTAATAACAGGCAAAAAGCTGAGCTATACCTGGAAATATCAAAACGAACCGGGCGACTCAGAAGTAACCTGGGAGCTGTTTCCGGAAGGAGATAAAACAAAACTGAAGCTCACGCACACCGGCATTCATACCTTTGCGGAAGCCAAAGATCCTGCCTTCGACGTCAGCAACTTCAACGAAGGATGGACTTATATTCTCGGTACTTCTTTACCGGGATTCCTGGCAAAAGAAAAAGTAGCCGGTTAAATAAAAACGCATGGCAGAACTATCATCTGCCATGCATTTTTATTCCGCCACCGCAGTAAGCAAGGGCGATTCAAACATGCTCACCGGTGAAATAATTTTCTCCGTTAACGGGATGCTGTTACCATAGATCTCCTTCATTTGCTGCTTCACCGCAGGGCTTTCCAGGTCAAAATCTTTCAGCTGCTGCAACTTCCCTATTTCAAGACCGGTAACTTCATTATAAATTTTCCATACCAGCTCAGAGCAATAGATCCGCTCATCAGACCAGCCGAAATAAAAATCGTAGTCCCTCCCGTTGAACCGCTCCCCTGCCGTTTTCATTTTACTGATCACTTCCGGCGTTAACACCGTTCCCGCATTTTTCAGCCTTTTTATTACAAAATGCTGCTCCTTTCCCCTGTTAATCCATTGCATCAGGGGGGTATATCTTACTGGTTGTAAAGCTTCATACACATACCATTGATCATCTCTCTTAAAAATTATTCCACAATGACTATATTTGGAATGCGTAGCCAGCTGGATAGCAGTGCTCAGGTCCGATTGGGATACCTGGAATATAATATCGCCTTCCTGCACAGCAGGAACAGCTGCTATGGATTTTTTGGAAAGATGTTTGCCCGTGAAAATATAACGCCCGGCCAGCAGGGTGCCTGTTAATATAAGAAGCGTTAGTACTGTTAGCATTATTTTTCTGAAGCCTGACATAAACCCGGATTTAATTTAAAGATAGATTCAATAATCAAATAAGCCATAAAAAATGAACGAGATACTTATCGTGCCGGCCATAACGGCTGAAGCGGAACTGTTGCAGCAAATAGCCCGTGAAACCTTCCAGGAAAGCTATGCGGCCGTCAATACCCCGGAAAATATGAAACAATACATGCAGGAGAATTTCAGTATTGCCAGATTATCTGCCCAGCTGAGCGACCAGGATTGTGAGTTCTATTTTGCCATGCAGAAGAATCAGCCCTTAGGTTATATGAAAATAAATTACCGGGGCGCGCAAACAGAAATGTACAACAGCCGGGCAATAGAACTGGAACGCATATACGTACTGCAATCACACCAGGGTAAAAAGATCGGGCAGCAGCTGTTCAATCATGCAGTAACCCTCGCTATGGAAGCCCGTGCACCTTTCCTGTGGCTGGGCGTATGGGAACACAACACCAAAGCGATCGGCTTTTACAGGAAGAATGGTTTTGAGGAGTTTGCCACCCACGCATTTCAGCTGGGCAGTGAAAAGCAAACAGATCTTGTAATGCGGCTAAACCTGCCGTTGCATAAGCTGCAATAAATTTATTTCATTACCTTAGCGCCCCTTTTTAAATAGCGCTGCTATGAATCATTTCCCGGTATCCAGTTCACACCTTTCCGCGCCGCACCTGGCGCTGTTCCTGCAATCGCAATATAATGAGGCAGACGGCGCCGGTTGCCACCTGGTCAAATCGGGCATCAATGATACCTACCAGGTGAATGCTTCCTCCGGGAAATACATGTTCCGCGTGTATAGCCTGCACTGGCGCGCCATTTCCGAAATTTCCGAAGAGCTCAGGTTACTGTTGTTACTGAAAGAGAACAACATCCCGGTGTCATGGCCGCTGGCCGATAAACAAGGCAACTTTATACAAACCCTGAACGCGCCGGAAGGTGAACGGTATGGGGTATTGTTCACTTTTGCGGAAGGGGAAAAGCTATTGCATTATGACGAAGAACTGCATGCAAAAGCCGGTGTGATCATGGCCCGTATGCACCAGCTCACCCGCTCGCTGCCCCTGAACCGGGTTACCTATACCGCCAAAAATCTACTGGAAGACCCGCTGGTATCTATCAAAAAATTCCTGCCCGCAGATTCCCCGGAAATGGCTTTCATGACAGCAGCACAGGCGCATCTTTTACAAATCCTGCAGGACGCCGATCTCCCTGCACTCCCGCAAGGGGTGGTACATATGGATATATGGTTCGATAACATGAACATTCGTGCCGACCAGGAAATTACACTCTTTGACTTCGATTTCTGCGGTAATGGCTGGCAATGCCTGGATGTAGCTTACTATATTCTTCAGCTGCACAGCGTTATCCGTGATATGCCTGAATGCCAGGCGAAAACAAACCGCTTCCTGGAAGGCTATAACTCCGTAATGCCGCTCACGGCAGAAGAGAAAAGATTGCTGCCTGCCCTGGGAGTATGCATGTATTTCTTTTACCTGGGTGTTCAATGCGACCGCTTCTATAACTGGTCTAACTCTTTTTTAAATGAAAGTTATCTTAAAAGATTTATCAACCTGTTGGTGAAACGGTATTACGACCTCTATCTCACGGAAGCATCAGCGGTAAATCCATAATATGCCTCCACCGGGAAAAACCAGCGGAGGCATTTTTATGCCAGTCATCTTTTACTCGCCGCCTTTTACCTTCATCTGCAACGTATAAATGCCCTTACCCGCAGTGATGAAAAGAAGATCATTGTTTTTCCCGCCAAAGCAGGCATTGGCAGTCCATCCTTCAGGAACAGCGATCTGGCCTATCTTCCGGCCGTCTTTATTAATAACAGTGATGCCATTTCCACAGAGATAAAGATTACCCTGCTCGTCGAGCGCAAGACCATCGGTTGTTTTTTCCGCCATAAGATAACGGTCGCCCAGGCTGCCATTCGCATGCACATTGTAGCGGTATATTTTACCGGCGGCAATATCTGCTACATACACCAGCTTCCCGTCGCGGGTGCCGATAATACCGTTTGGCTTTTTTATATCTGCTGCAGCCACTACCGCCTCTTTGGCGCCGGGAGCCAGGTAGTATACATTTTCTTCTTTCAGATCGGGTTGTTTGCGTTCCCAGTAATCGCGCTGGTAATAAGGGTCAGTGAAGTACATACCACCGCCGGGCGCTATCCATACATCATTGGGGCCGTTGAACTGATGCCCCCCGAAATTATTCAGGAGTACTTTAATTTTTCCTTTGGGAGAGATAGACCACAACTCGTATTTCTCATCTGCGCACACTACCAGGTTGCCTTTACTATCGAAATACATCCCGTTGGCCCGGCCAGCCTTATCTGTAAAAACAGACAGCTTCCCCTTTGTATCAAATTTCCAGATCTTATTATTGGGCTGATCTGTAAAATAGATATTCCCTTTTTTATCGGCCGCAGGCCCCTCGGTAAAATCAAATTGTTTTGAAATCAGCTCCAGACGGGCATTTTCAGCTACTGTGGGTGGAATGGTATCCTGTGCGGTAACACCGGTGCTTAAGGCGCCTAATAGTAACGTGGAATAAAATTTCAATTGCATATCGTTCCGTCAGTTTCTGCAATTGTAATCAATCCTGCGGAGAATTTTTTCTAAAAATATCGGAAGATGGCTGATAAGAATGATAAGGAGGAATAAAAGCAGCAGGCGGCAATATTGCGCCGGCTATATAAATAGCCAGCCTGCAGGTTAAAACATGATATAAAATTTTTTGGGGTAACCAACGCTGGATGACATTTCCCCCGATTTTAGAATGGCGTTCCTAATCTGTTGGGACGTTATATGTTATGGATGAAATCACAAGAGCAAAATTATCCTGATTAACAGACTCATCATAGTACAAAAACGACATCTTTGGTATTTATACCATTATTTTATGCAGGCGGATGGTATTCCGGAGCTCATCTTCGTGGATAAAGGAAGGGGTTATCCCGGCAAATTTCTTGAAGTCGCGGATAAAATGCATCTGATCATAGTAGCCACTGTTATAGGCAATCTCTGTCCAGGTTTTCCGGGGGAACAGTTCTTTCAGCTGGTAAGCTTTACAAAAGCGGATGAGCCGCGCATATTGTTTGGGGGGCATTCCCAGCCGTTCGGTACATTTACGTTCAAACTGCCGCAGGCTCAGGCAGGCCAGGGAGGCCAGTTCTTCCATGGTAATATTGCCACCCGTGCTTACCAGCGCCGCCATCGCCTTATCTACCGGCAATACCGGCTTCAGCAGCGACACTTTCTTCAGCAGGTAAAACTCAATAATACTTACCATGTGCGCCCAGTTATCTGCACCTTTCAGTCGCTCGGTAATTTCATCGATCTCATTCCCCAGCAATAACCGGGTATCAAAATCCTGCTCATATATTTCAGACATAGGGATCCTCAGCAACCGGTGCAAGCCACTGGGCTGAAAGGCGATGCACAGCGCCAGGTGCCGGCGGCCCATATCCAGGGTCACGGCCTGGTCCTGCGGACCAATGGTTACGCAAACCGATTTGGTAATAAAATCGCCGTTGCCGGGCTTTAATACTTTAATGGGATCTTCCAGGTAAAAAATAATGTATCGCTGATAGGCGGGCACAAAACGATAGATGTTTGACAATCCCTGGGTTTTGGTAAAGTCAACTTCGTAAATACTAATGCAGTTCACCAGATCCTGCAACGCAGGATGCGGCTTATAAATTTCTGATTTCATGGATGTATTGCGGCTATAGGTGCTCAGTACTGCCTTCTTCCTGCCAAAGATAGGTAATTAATAAAAAAGTCAACCAATGCTACCGGGAAGCGTTATCTTTTACGGGGTAATTTTATATTAAACATGAAAATTGCGATAACGGGCGCCTCGGGTTACATAGGCAGTGTGCTGGTTCCACTGTTGCTGTCTGAAGGCCATACCCTGCGGTTGCTTACCCGTAAATCGCCGCCTGAAACCGCTCCGGAGCGCATTACTTTTGTACAGGGCCACCTGCTGAACGATGCATCCATCAACAGGCTGGTAGCCGGCGCTGATGCCGTGATACACCTGGCAGCTGTGATTTCGGTAGATGACCGGCCCGATAAAACCCTTTTTGATACCAACACCGGCGGAACCCGGCTCCTGGCGGAGGCGTCGCAACAGGCTGGCGTTAAAAGGTTTATCCACCTCAGTTCTGTTACCGCCTATAACCAGGCTCCCTACAATGAACGGATGGATGAAAACCGCGGCCCGGCAACCACCACGCGATATGGTTACGACTACTCCAAAGCGGTATCGCAGGCCATTGCACTATCCTGTAATGGCAACGGTATGGAAGTGATAGTGCTGGCGCCCACGGCGGTCATGGGGCCGTTCGACCGGCAGCCGTCGCTGATAGGTAAAGCGGTGATCAATATGTACAAAGGCAGAATACCCGCCCTCTTTCCGGGTGGTGTTGATTTTACGGATGTAAGGGATGTGGCCGGGGCCATCATCAGCGCTTTAACCAACGGAACACCGGGCACAGCTTATCTTTTAAGCGGAGAATGGATCTCCCTGGTAACCCTGCACCGTGAAATCCGCCGGATAAAAGGAAGCCCGCTATCCCTGCCGGTGCTGCCTTTGTGGCTTGTATTCAGTATGCTGTCATTGGTAAGGATGCTGGCGGTTATCAGCGGCGGACCACCTTTTTACACGCGGCAGTCGGTGTACAACCTGGTTTACAGCAATAAAAAAATTGATCATTCAAAGGCGGCTACGGAATTGGGTTTCCAGCCACGGCCTTTTACAGAAACCCTACGGGATACTATTGATTGGTTCAAACAAACAGGCACTATCAAATGATTGACTATTTACCACTACGCAGTTATGTTGTTTTTATCTGCTGCTGGATAGCCACGGGGATTGGCGCCGGTATCTACCTGTTACGCCGCGAAGCGCCTTACGGGCGGTACAGCAGCAACAACTGGGGGCCCATGATCTCCAACAAAACCGGCTGGCTGCTGATGGAAACCACGGTGCTCATCACATTCCTGGTTTGGCTGCCGCTGCGCACTTTTCAATGGCGTTCCCCCGCCGGCGTTATGGCTGGCCTTTTCCTCCTGCACTATATACACCGCAGTTTCGTATACCCGTTCATGATACGTACCAAAGGAAAAAAAATGCCGGTAGTGATCATGCTGTCGGCGATGCTGTTCAATACCGTGAATGGCTCGCTGCTGGGCATCTGGTTCGCTGCATTTGCACATTACCCGGATAGCTGGTTCTTTTCGCCGGCGTTTATAGCAGGACTGTTACTTTTCGCAACAGGTATGTACATCAACCTGCAATCAGACTATCACCTGATACAACTGAGAAAAAAACATGAAACCGGTTATAAGATCCCGCAAAAAGGGCTTTTCAAATATCTCTCCTCTCCCAACCTTACAGGAGAAATAATGGAATGGGGCGGTTACGCGTTGCTTACCTGGAGCCTCCCGGCGCTGGCCTTCTTTATCTGGACCTGCGCTAACCTGGTGCCCCGTGCAATGGCCAACCACCGCTGGTACCAGCAACAGTTCCCTGAATACCCGGCCAGCAGAAAAGTATTACTCCCTTTCACCTGGTAACCTACGGCATATGGCAAAAAAGTACAGTCAGTTCAAAGCAGCATTGGTAATGGCAAAAGCAAGCCTTATTGCTACTTTGCGCAGCCCTACCTCTGTTGTTTTTGCCCTGCTGTTCCCGGTGATATTCGTGACGGTGTTTGGCGCTATGGTCGACAGCACCGCGGTAAAGCTGAAGATCCGGTTATCGCCGCGGAGCGATAGCACCAGCCCCATGTATGCCGCCATTAAATCCATTTCCATTTTCGACCTGGCCTATGGCAGCGATTCAGCCGCTATGCTGTCTGATCTGAAAAAAGGAAGGATTGCGGGTATACTTTATCTTCACCCGCCCGCAATGGTTAACGGCATACCCCAATTCCGGACAGATCTTCTGGGCAGCAGCGCAGTAGCGGATAAAATGCCCCTGGTGCGTGCAGCGTTGCAGGCTGCCGCTGTACAGGTAAACCAGCGCATACTGCCCGGCCAGCCCGCTCCTGCTGCGATCCGCGAAATAACAATTCCCGGCAGGGTATACCGCCAGATAGATTTTATTCTGCCGGGGCAGCTGGCATTTTCCCTGCTCATGGCAGGCGTATTCAGCTCCGCCTTCCTCCTTTTTAACCTGCGGCATACCCTCGTACTCAAACGCATATACGTAACCCCGGTGAGCCGTGCGGCGATATTGTCCGGCGAACTGATCAGCCGTTTATTATTCCAGGTGATCTGCTTTATGATCATCACCGCGCTTGGATATTTTGCCTTCAGTTTTACACTGGTGAACGGGCTGCTCACTTTTATGGAAATGCTTTTACTGTCTGTATTCGGGCTGGTTATTTTTATGGGCATCGGTTTTATCATCAGCGGTGTGATCCGCAATGAAAGCTCTATTGCACCGGTGGCCAACACGCTTACTGTGCCCCAGATATTGCTTTGCGGTTTATTTTTTCCTATAGATAATTACCCGGTATGGTTACGCAGTTTTTGCGAGCTGCTGCCGCTTACCTTTTTTGTAGACGGGCTACGGAAAATTGCGTTCGAGGGTTTACACATCTGGCAGATCCCCTGGCAACTGGGAGGGCTGATTGTATGGGGAGCGCTGATCGCCGCACTATCCATCAGGTCATTCAAATGGGAATAGCAGGTTGTCGCGCCTGCCCCTTTTGTTGTCTTATACGGCCACCTTTTCCCTCCGGGAAGTAATTTAACTTTACATCATCTTCATAAACATAAAAAAATAACATCATGGCAGCAGTGAATCCTTACCTGAATTTCAACGGCAACTGTGAAGAAGCCTTCAACTTTTACAAATCTGTTTTTGGAAAAGAATTCCAGACATTTTCGCGTTTTGGCGATATGGAACATTGCACGGAAGGAGAAGAAAATAAAGTGATGCATGTGGCTTTACCACTGGCCAATGGCTCCTTTCTTTTTGGCAGCGACCGCCCGGCTTATTATGGTCCCGGCACAGCAGGCAATCTTTTCAATGTTGCCATAGCTGCAGAAAGTGAAGCCGAAGCCGATAAACTGTTCAATGGTCTTTCAAAGAACGGCCAGCCTACCATGCCCATGAACAAGGCGCCCTGGAATGCTTACTTCGGTATGTTAACCGATCAGTACGGCGTAACCTGGCTGATCAACTACGACTACGGTCAGCAAGGCTGATAACTCCTGAAGAAACAGGCAGCCGGTTCACTCTACTGAACCGGCTGTTTTTATTTAGTGTGACAGTTAAGGGGCGGCATTCACTTTTATGGATTGGTTATTAAAGTGGTGAGTTGTTTATCCAGTTGCTCCCCTCTCAGGTTCTTGGCAATAATTTTTCCATCCGGCGAAATCAGGTAATTGGTAGGCACGCCACGCACGCCATACCTGCGCGCCACGGCATTGTCCCAGTATTTAAGATCAGATACATGCACAAAATCCTGCAACCCGTCTTTTTCAATAGCGCCCAGCCAGGCCGCTTTTTTCCCGGGCTGATCCAGCGATACGCTTAACACCATGAAGTTCTTATCATGAAACTTCCTGTAAGCCGCCACTACATTGGGGTTCTCTGCGCGGCAGGGGCCACACCAGGAAGCCCAGAAATCCAGCAATACATACTTGCCCCTGAAATCCGACAATTTCACCGGCTTATCGTTGATGTCGTTTTGTGTAAAATCCGGCGCGGGAGCCCCGATGCCTAATGCCTTTTCTGTTTCCATCGACTGGTAAAACTCTTGTCCGGCAGGGCTTTTCTTCAACGCCGCTGTAAGGCTGTTATACATTGGAGTAAGCTCTTTCAGGTTCATATTATTCATCACTGCCAGCTCTTTCAGGGCTACAATACTGAAAAAAGAGTTAGGGTTTTCACTGATAAACCTACGCTGCAGCGCTTTCTTTTCATCAATAGCTGCATGAAAACGGGTATTCAGCTGGTTGGTAAAGGCTGTATCGCTCCGCTGCGCATCCGTAGCGCTGCCATAATCTTTGTTGATGCCCGCCATCGCTGAATCGTACGCCGAAATAAACAGTTTGTACCGGTCAAATTCCTTGTTTACCGGCGACCCGGTGATCACCGCATCACTGATATTGCCATTGCTGGCTACTGTAAACTTGGCATTGTCCAGGTACAACAGGCGCCGGTCCATATCCATCCCATGACCGGCAAGCCCGGTGCCGTTATGGTCTACCGTAAGCATTACCAGGTATGGGGATTTCAATGTGCCTTTGAATTCGAAACTGCCATCTTTAATCACGGCAGAATCGAGGAAGGTTTCCCCATTCACCCGGCGGTCAAGATAGGCTTTGGCGCCCGGAGCAGTTTGCCCTACCTTGCCTTTCAATGTATAGGCCTGCTGCGCAAAGGCCATAGCCGGCAACACAAGCGCTGCCAATAGTATCCCTCTCTTCATAAATTAACTGTATAACGTTGGTTTATGACAGATAAAGCAGAAAGTCGCCCGGATCTTAGCGTTATCCCGCTTTTTTTTTCTGCTGCCCACCGGGCCTGCATGGGATTTAACAGTAGTTAACATTGTCATAATAAACTAATTAGCATTATTACCGTCCAATAACCCGTAGCCAGCTACCGGATAATTATCGCCCGTTTCTGAACAATACAATTAAACGGATAGTTACTCATAGTACCTGATTGCTGTCTGTATTATTTAATGAACCGTAAAAACGCTATGAGCAGATCTACAATTGCACTTTTGCTGCTGGTATGCTGTGCCTGCAGGAACAACAAGCAAGGCAGTACAAAAAACACCGTAAAGCCCTACCCTGTTATTGTACTGCAACCCAAAAATGCCATCATCAACGCTGATTATCCCGCTACTATCCAGGGTATCCAGAACATCGAGATCCGCCCTAAGATAGATGGATATGTGGACGCCATTTACATTGATGAAGGCGCCACCGTAAAAAAGGGACAGCTGCTGTTCCGGATCAGCGCCCCCCAGTATGAGCAAAACGTAAACACTGCACAGGCCAATATCAAAATTGCCGTGGCAGATGTAAATGCAGCGCAGATGCAGCTCAACAAAGTAAAACCGCTGGTAGAAAAAGATATCATCAGCGCTTACGAACTGGAAGCCGCAGCATATAACCTGCAATCCAAACAGGCCGCGCTGGCCCAGGCCCAGGCTGCGCTTAACAATGCCAAAACCAATCTTAGCTATACTACTATTTACAGTCCTGCTGATGGCGTAGTAGGCATATTGCCATACAAGATCGGCAGCCTGGTGAACAGCACCACTGCTAACCCACTCACCACCGTTTCCAATATTACGCAGATCTACGCCTACTTTTCTATCAACGAAAGACAGGGACTCGATTTCTTCCTGGCTTCCAAAGGAGCCACCATGCAGGAAAAACTGGCCACCCTGCCACCGGTAACACTGGTGCTGGCCAACGGCATTGTATTGCCCAGGCAGGGCCGCGTGGAAACTGCCAGTGGTTTGATCAACCCCTCCACGGGCGCCCTCAATATGCGGGCCACCTTCTCCAATCCCGACGGACTGGTACGCAGCGGCAGCAGCGCTATTGTAAGGATACCCCAGCCAATAGATACGGCCCTGCTGGTACCGCAAAAGGCTACCTTCCAGATCCAGGGTAAGCTGTTTGTGTATGTAGTGGATGCAGATAATAAAGTAAGATCAGTAGACATAGGCTCCAATGCCAGCGCCGCCGGGCAGTCGTTTGTAGTACAGCATGGCGTGAAAAAGGGCGATAAAATAGTAGTAGACGGGATCAGTAACCTGCGGGAAGACCAGGTGATCAACCCCCGCCCTGTGAACGCCGACAGTGTTTACAACAGTCTCTGATCCATTTAAAACAACATCATGTTAAAAAGATTTATAGAGCGGCCGGTATTGTCAACAGTAGTGTCGATAATTATTGTTACACTGGGTATATTGGGACTGGTATCACTACCCATTTCCCAGTATCCCGATATAGCTCCTCCCACCATACAGGTGCAAACTTCCTACAGCGGCGCCAATGCCGATGTAGTGCTGAAAAGCGTGGTAGTACCGCTGGAACAGCAGATCAATGGTGTGGAGAACATGGATTATATCACCTCCACTGCCGGTAACGACGGATCAGCAAATATTACCGTTAGTTTCAAAATAGGCAGCGATCCCAATATGGCCGCGGTAAATGTACAAAACGCCGTAGCCCGCGCCACGCCGCTGCTGCCGCAGGAAGTAACCCGCTCCGGCGTTACCGTGCAAAAGAAACAGACCAGTAACCTGCTTATCTTTTCCATTTACAGTACCAACCCCTCTTTTGATCAAACCTTCCTGCAAAATTATACTGATATAAATATCACACCGGTGATCAAGCGTATCCCCGGTGTGGGCGATGCCTCCGCCTCCGGTAACATGGACTATTCCATGCGGATCTGGCTCAACACCCAGGCGATGGCCTCATACGGACTGGTGCCGGCCGATATTACCGCCGCACTGGCAGAACAGAATATCCAGGCCGCGCCCGGCCAGTTCGGGGAAAGCGGCGGGCAATCCTTTCAGTATGTGATCAGGTATCCCGGCACCCTCATTGATACCACCCAGTTTGGTAACATCGTACTGCGCTCCAACCTGCGCAGCCGCCTGCTGCGCCTGAAGGATGTGGCCCGCATAGAGCTGGGCGCCCTTAGCTATTTCAACAGCACCCGTACCAACGGATATCCCGCCGTTTCCGTGAGCGTAGCGCAGGTGGCAGGTTCCAACGCCCGCGATGTGATCACGCAAACGCTGAAGGTAATGGAAGACGCTTCCAAAACTTTTCCCAAAGGCGTGAAATACGTGGTACTGCAAAATGTGGACGACTTCCTCACGGCCTCTATCGATAAAGTATTGCATACGCTGGTAGAAGCATTCATACTGGTATTTTTGGTGGTATTTATTTTCCTGCAGGATTTCCGCTCCACGCTGATACCCGCCATATCCGTTCCGGTGGCTATTATAGGCACTTTCTTTTTCCTTAAGCTGTTTGGCTTTACCATTAACCTGCTTACCCTTTTTGCCCTGATCCTTGCCATTGGTATAGTGGTAGATGATGCTATTGTAATTGTGGAAGCTGTACATGCCCGTTTGGATACCGGTTATAAATCGGCCCGCAAGGCAAGTATTGATGCACTGGATGAAATATCCGGCGCTATTGTTTCTATTACCCTGGTTATGTCGGCAGTGTTTATCCCGGTTAGTTTTATAGGCGGTTCTTCCGGTATTTTCTATAAGCAGTTCGGCCTTACACTGGCCATTGCCATTGTGCTTTCTGCTATCAACGCACTTACACTAAGCCCCGCACTTTGTGCTATTTTCCTCCGGCCTCACGGGAAGGAACATACGAAAATGGGCTTCCTGCAACGTTTTTATAAGGCATTCAACGCGGCCTTTGAGAAAATGACCAGGCGTTATACCAGCTCCCTGCGGTTCTTCAGCAAACGGAAATGGATACCGCTTACCGTATTGGGCGTTTTCTGTGCGGGCCTTTTCATTCTCTCCAAAACAACGCCCACCGCTTTCGTGCCGGAAGAAGATCTCGGCACCATTAACTGTAATATCAGTTTACCACCGGATGCCTCCCTGGAACGCACTGATATAGTGACACGTAAAATTGAAAAGATCGCGGCTACCGTACCCGAAATCAATAACGTACTGGCGGTTACCGGCCGCGGACAATTATCCGGCACCGGCAGTAACTATGCCATGGTGGTAATGCGGCTGATCCCCTGGAGCCAGCGCAAACGCGACATCCAGCAGATCATCAGGGAGCTGAATAAGAAAACTGCGGATATGACGGAAGCAGAGATTAAATTCTTTGCGCCAGGTACCATCCAGGGTTTCGGTGCTTCCAACGGTTTCGCCTTCCAGCTGCAGGATAAAACCGGCGGCGATATTGCGCACTTCTTTAAAGTAAGCAAAGACTTCCTCTCCGTACTGGGCGAAAGACCGGAGATCCAGTTTGCCACCACCTCTTTTAACCCGAACTTCCCCCAATACCAGATGAATGTAAATGTGCCGAAGATCAAGGATGCGGGGCTGAATGTAACAGATATCACCAATGCCATGCAGGGATATTTTGGCGGCATCTACGCCTCCAACTTCAACCAGTTTGGACAGCAATACCGTGTAATGGTGCAGGCATCACCTGAGTTCAGGGTAACGCAGGAAAGCCTTAATGCCGTGTTTGTGCGCACTTCCGAAGGCGTAATGGTACCCATCACAGAGTTTGTAAGCCTGTCGCAAACCTACGGCCCGCAGGCTATTACAAGGTTTAACCTGTTCAATTCCATCAGTATCAACGGAACGCCAAACGCCGGGGTCAGCTCAGGGGAAGCCATCAAAGCCATCCAGCAGTCGGCCGCAGAAACATTGCCCACCGGCTTTGGCTTTGAGTTTTCGGGGCTTAGCCGTGAAGAGCTGGCAGGCGGCAGCCAAACGATCTTCATTTTCCTGCTATGCCTCATTTTCGTGTACCTGCTGCTCAGCGCCCAGTACGAAAGTTACCTGCTGCCTTTCGCTATCCTGCTGGCCATCCCGGTGGGTATTTTCGGGGCCTTCCTCTTTGCACAGATCTTTGGTATCAGCAACAACATTTATGTACAGATCACCCTGATCATGCTGATAGGATTGCTCGCTAAAAATGCGATCCTGATAGTAGAATACGCCGCAGAAAGAAGACGGGCAGGGATGAGCATTGCGGAAGCCGCGGTAAGCGGCGCGCAGGCCAGGTTACGGCCTATCCTGATGACCTCCTTCGCCTTCATCCTCGGGCTGATCCCCCTGATGCTGGCTACCGGCGCAGGAGCCAACGGCAACCGCTCCATAGGTACCGGCGCTGTTGGAGGAATGCTTGTGGGCACCGTATTCGGTGTATTCATCACGCCCACCTTGTTTATCATCTTCCAAACTTTACAGGAAAAGGTTAAACGCGCACCGGAGCAGGAAGAAGAGGAAGAAAATCTATCACCGGTATCTTAAAAAAATCTGCCGCAGGCAGTTATCAAAACAGGTAATATGAACGGTCGAAACAGCATATATATTCTACTTTCTTTCATCCTGGCAGGATGCATTACTGCCTGCCGTATCACGAAGCCCTACCAGCCTCCCGCCATTACAGAGAATAACCTGTACCGGGATGTGAATACAACAGACACCAACAGTATCGCCAGGGTTCACTGGAAGGAAATTTTTACAGACACGCTTTTACAACAGCTGATCGCTACCGGTATCCGTAACAATTTGGACCTGCAGGTGGCCTGGTCGCGTATGCGGCAGGCGGAAGCCACTTACGCCCAAAGCAGGCAGGCGCTGTATCCTGCGGTAAGCGGGAATGTAAGCGCCGCTTATGCAGGCGCCTCCAATCAACAACGTACAGGCAGAACCGTTATACCCCAACAATACAACGCCGGGCTGGCCGCTACCTGGGAAGCGGATATATGGGGCAAGCTGCGCAGCAATAAACGCGCAGGCCTTGCCGCTCTCCTGCAGGCTACTGCCAATGCCCGGGCAGTGCAAACAGGGCTTATCGCCAGCATTGCCACTAACTACTACAACCTTATGGCGCTGGACCAGCAACTGACAATTACACAGCAAACCGTGGTGAACTGGCAGGCTACCGTGGAGGTAATGAAGGAACTGAAAAAAGGCGATGTGGTAACCGGTGCAGCAGTAGTACAAAGTGAGGCCAGCAGGTATGCCGCTGAAGTAACAATTCCTGATCTGAAACAATCGATCCGTGAAACAGAGAACCAGCTGAACCTATTGCTGGGACAGCCATCCGGGCCTATTGCCCGCAGCGGGCTTGACGACCAGCAACCGCTGATGCTGCTGAAAACAGGCGTGCCGGCGCAATTGCTGGCCAATCGCCCTGATGTGCAGGCCGCTGAATACAACCTGCGCTATTACTACGAATTAACAAATGTAGCCCGCGCTTATTTTTATCCCGCGCTTACTATTTCAGCCTCGGGAGGTTACGCCAGTTACCTGTCTCTCACCGGGCCCGGCTCCTGGATCAGCAACCTCATGGCAGGTTTAACACAGCCTATCTTTAACCAGGGCATTAATAAAACACGCCTGAAAGTAGCAAAGGAACAACAGGAACAGGCCGCACTGGATTTCCGTACTTCGGTATTAACAGCCGGACAGGAAGTATCCAACGCATTATATTCTTACCAGACGGCGGTGGAAAAAGGCAACTCGCGGCGCTTACAGCTGCAAAACCTGCAACTGTCGGTAGAATATACACAGGAACTGGTGAGATATGGATTTGCCAACTATACGGAGGTATTGAATGCGCAGCAAAACCTGTTATCGGCGCAACTGAGCAGGATCAACGATCACCTGCAGCAATTGCAGGCAGTGGTGTTCCTATACAGGGCGCTGGGCGGCGGCTGGCAGTAACTCCTGCCGGAAGGCGATGGCAGGTATGGCTGCCGTACTGTTCAGCACCTCGTCTACCAGCCCGAAATCGCGGGCTTCGGCTGCATCCATGAAATGATCGTTCCTGAATGCATACGCCACTTCTTCAACTGAACGGCCAGACTGTGAGGCGATCAGCTGGGAAAGCTTGTTCTGCAGCCGGCCCTGTTCATTAAAAGCGATCCGCACATCTTCTGTATATCCTTTGGCGCCGCCACTGGCGGGATGCATGTGAATAGTGGCGTTAGGCAGCGCATAACGTTGCCCGCTGGCGCCGGCCGTGAGGATAACAGTACCCATGCTGCCGGTGAAGCCCATAGCCGTTGTAGATACGGGCGACTTCAGCATTTTCATGGTATCATAAATTGCCATGCCGGCGTAAATCACGCCACCCGGGCTGTTGATATACATATTGATGGGCCGGTGATTTTCACTGTCGAGGTACAACAGCTGCGCCACTATGAGATTGGCCACCTGATCGTCGATAGCTGTGCCCAGAAAAATAATCCGCTCCTTCAGGAGCAGGCTGTATATATCAAACGCACCGCGGCTTTCGCCGTCGATAACCGTAGGAACAAGAAAGGCCATGTTATTTAAAAATAGAAGTGATGGAATTGTTGAAAGAAGTATCCTGCATAAGGCGATGGAAAAGCTGGTCCAGTTCGCGGCGTTTTTCTTCCCGCGCCAGCCAGCGTACCAGCTGCAGCGTTTTCCGCTGGTAGCGTACCTTTTCACGCAATGCGGGCGCAGCCAGCATCCGGGCCTGGAATACCAGCCGGGAGGCAGCGGGCATTTCCCGCAGCAGGTATTGTTCTATTTGCCGCGCTTCAGCTAACTGTTTCCGCATAATCCAACTGTTTAATCTGTTCCCTTACTTTTTCCAGGCATTTATATTTCTGCACACTGGCAGAATGCTGTGTTTTGAAATTAAAGTCTTCCGCTATTTCCTGTATGGAAAGATGATCGTAATAAAATGCGCGCAGCAGCTGCAGGCACCGTTTGCCGGCGGCCTTCACATACTCCAGCACCGGTTTGGCCACCGGTGGCGGCGCATAATAATCTGCCGGCACCCCAATATCGCCGTCCATGTCATCCAGCGGAATATGAGGGCCTGATCGTTTCAGTTTGCGGATGCACAGTATCCTGGCAATGCCGCTGATATAAGCTGCTGCCGGTACCCCGGGAGGCAGTTTGTTTTGCTGTTTTTTTTCGAGATAGATGATAACAGCATCCTGGAATATATCTTTGGCCATCTCCAGGTTGCCGCCCATCCGGTATATGGCTGCTGCCACACGAGGCAGGGTATTCCGGTATATTTCCTCCAGCCATTGATCTTCCTGAGTACGCATATGAGCCTGGTTTTTATATACTAGTGTCAGAAACCAACTGGATATCACCCAAAATTTAAGATTTTTTTTTACCTTTGCCTCACAATGTGATCAATATCCTACATACAATAGCGGGCTGAAGCCCTTATACATGCCGCTCCGGCGTGTTTTATCTCCCGTTTCCATAACTTTTTTTTACAATCATACAGTGATGCTGCTGCATACGCTGATCTATTCAATTAAATTTTACTGCCATGAAAATGAGTATCCTCGTTTCCCGTCCCGCTAACCCGGCGATACCTTTCGCCGCCATTGTTCATTTCAAAACGATTACACATGCTTATCAGCGTACAACAGCTCAGTTACCAGCTTCCATCAGGCCAGGATCTATTCAGGGATATCAGTTTCACGCTTCATAAAGGATACAAGGCTGCCATTGCAGGCCATAACGGTGCAGGCAAATCTACATCGCTGAAGATCATTGCCGGCCTGGAAAAGCCATCGTCCGGCACCGTGCGGATAACGGAGCCCTGTTACTATGTGCCGCAGCATTTCGGCCATTTTAATACGCTTACGGTAGCACAGGCTGCAGGCACTGCACAGAAACTGGATGCGTTGGAACTAATATTGCAGGGCGATACCAGTCCGCATTTATACGATATACTTGGCGACGACTGGGACATTGCCGTTCGCAGTGAAGCCGCATTTGAAAAATGGGGGCTGCGGGCATTACAGCCGGATCAGCCACTATCGTCGCTCAGCGGTGGTGAAAAAACACGGCTGTTCCTTGCCGGCATCGACATCTTCGAACCTTCCATCGTGCTGCTGGACGAGCCTACCAATCATCTTGACCACCACGCACGTGAACAGCTATACGAATGGATGGCCGGCACTTCCTGCACATTGCTGATCGTAAGCCACGACCGGCAGCTGTTGCGCCTCTGCGAGCCCATCTGGGAATTGCAGGCCAACGGCATTAAAACCTATGGAGGCAATTATGATTTCTATGCTGAACAAAAAAGCATAGAAACAGATGCCCTGCAACAGCGTGTTGCCCACCAGGAGAAAGCTCTGAAAGAAGCTAAAAAGCAACGGCAGGAGGCTATGGAGCGCAAGCAACATGCCGATGCACAGGCAAGGAAAAACGCCAGGAACGGCGGGATACCCAAGATACTGCTGAACGGAAGAAAGAATAATGCAGAAGTATCTACCGCAAAACTGAAACAGGTGCACAACGAAAAAGTAGAAGAGCTCCGTGCAGGCTGGCAGGAACTTTCAGCTATGACACAGATCCAGCGCATGATGAAAGGATACTTCGAACAATCATCGCTGCATACAGGAAAAGTACTGGTACAGGCCACGGGCATAAATTTCGGGTGGACAGCACAGTTACCAGATACAACGGCGCCGGATCCCGCAGCAACGGGTGAACCGGCACAGTTCACATCTCCCGGGAACATGCTCTGGCAAACACCACTTACCTTTACCATCCGCAGCGGGCAGCGGATAGCCATTACCGGCCCAAACGGCAGCGGCAAGTCTACCCTGCTGCAACTGATACTTGGTCAATTACAGCCAGCTACCGGTGAGATGCATACTGCCATCAGCCGCAGCCTGTTGCTGGACCAGGACTACACGCTGATCGACCGTGAAAAAACGGTATTGCAGCAGGCATTGTCTTACAACAATAACCGGCTGGAGATATCGATGGTAAAAACGGTGCTGGTGAATTTCCTTTTCGGCCCGGATACCTGGGATAAGTCCTGCACCGTTTTAAGCGGCGGTGAAATGCTGCGGCTCGCGCTTTGCAGCATGACCCTGCAGGACAAAGCCCCCGATGTGATCCTGCTGGATGAGCCTACCAATAACCTGGACCTGCAGAATATCAATATACTCACGCAGATCTTCAGGGAATACAAAGGCACGCTGCTGGTCATTTCCCACGATGCCGACTTCATAGCAGAAGTGGGCGTGGATGATATACTGGCGTTAAACAGGTAGGTGCTCCATGATCGCTTTATAAATGTCCTTCTCCCGGAAAGGCTTCAGGAGCCAGCCGTTGAAGCCTGCTTTAACAAAGGCCTCTTCATCGCTGGCGGAAATATTGGCTGTTAATGCCAGTGTTATCACTCCTGCCTTTCCGGGATCACTATTTTTGCGGATCTGCTCCATCACCTCAATACCGTTCAGCTTCGGCATGTGCAGATCCAGCAGCACGAGGTCGTAGCTGTATTGCTGAAACAGCTCCAGCGCGGTCTGCCCGTCGGTAGCCATATCGAACCGGCATTTCCAGCGGGTAAGGATCATCTTGAGCAGGAGCAGGTTCATTTCCTGGTCGTCCGCAACCAGCACATAACGTCCTTCCATATGCGCGCCCACCATTTCCTTTCCTTCATGGGTATGCGCAGGTACCATCAGTGGTACATTCACTTTTTCATAAGGGATACGGCACATAAAACGGGAGCCTTTCTGCAGCTCACTTTCCACCGAAATTTCCCCGCCCTGTAAAGTAACCAGGCGCCTGGTGATAGCCAGTCCAAGGCCGGTACCCTTTAAATGGCTTTTGGCATTACCAGCCTGGAAAAATCTTTCAAAAAGATGCTGCTGCGCTTCCGCGCTGATACCCTCACCGGTATCGGCCACTGTGAGCCGGAACTGCCATTGTTTTTCCCCGGCTGATTCCAGTATAGCCGTTACCGTTACTGTGCCTTTATCAGTGTACTTAATAGCATTGCTCACCAGGTTTAACAACACCTGCCTCAGCCGGAAAACATCGCCATTCGCCTGCCCGTTGCGGTTGCCTTCAAAGCTTACGTTAAATTCCAGGTTTTTCTTCAGCGCCTGTATCCTCATTATATTCATTACCTCGTTAAATACCTGGTACAATACAAAAGGCTGCAGGGTAAGCGACATGTAATCGTGCTCCAGCTTTGAAAAATCCAGCACATCGTTCACTACCTGTACCAGCATATTGGCGGCTGAATCCATAGAGGTTACCAGCTCTTTCTGCACAGGATTCAGCGGGGTATAAGACAACTGTTCTGTAAAACCCGCCAGGGAAGTAAGCGGTGTGCGCATTTCATGGCTCATATTATTGAGGAAATCGGTACGCATACGGGTTTGCTCTTCCGCCGCCAGCTTAGCAGCTTTCAGCCGGCGGTTATTTTTACGGATGATCCAGGCGGCAGCGGCTATCACTGCCAGGCAAACCAGGAGCGCAAGCAAACCCGCCAAAACAATACTTTTCATTTTTACAGTGCTATTGCCCACCACATCACGGGCTGCTCTCTTTTCTGCCCGGGCCTGCATAGCGGCGTGCTCCCGCAGTGAAATCAGTAGTCCCTTTAAATCCTCCATCATAGCGATGTTGGTGCCGGCCAGTGAAGATTCTGTTTCATTCAGCCGCATACGGTTGCTGAGCTGTTGTTTCAGGATATCCTTATAGTAACTGTTGATATCGCTAACTACCTTCCTCAGCTGCATGGCATCGTAGGCTTCCTTGTCGATCACCCGCCCGCTCCTGGTTCTCACCACAATGCTCACCTGGGCCTTCACCGTATCTTTTTTATTGGAGAGCGCATTGCCAATTCTTTTGAAGAGGCCCTTCTTCCCTGTTTTTGGCTGCTGTACGTTATTCACCGTATCAATGGTTACCTTTTCTTTTTTGATCTGCTTCATATTATAGGCCGGGATACCGTTCAGCAGCTGGTCAATCATTTCGTTCCTGATGGAACGGGCAAGCATGGAATCGGTGGCCTGTTTCAATGAGGCGATCTTCCCGGACAGATCTTCCTTTTCCTTCATGAGGGCGGCCAGTGAGGAAGTGGTATTCAGAGAACCGCTGATAGTGTTTATCATGGATAACACGTTACCAAGATCCTTTGAAAATGTTTCGAGATATTTACGTTGATACAACACCGTGTACAGGCGGAAATTGTTTTCTGCATCATTGAGGGTAAACAACGCAGAATCCATTAAATGTACAAACGGGTGCTCCGTCATAAGGGTGTCTGTAGCCTGCAGGAGCTGCCGGGTGCTTCGCCGGTGGATGTTGTAACCTGAAAAAAACAATACCACCATCAACAGGAAAACCAGTGTCAGTGACACGACAAACAATAATAAAGACTTGCGCATATAGCCGATCAGTTTTTAGGGGTACTACTGATGTTATATGACAACGGGGGATCCTGGTACTTTTAAATGGTTAGTGGCCGCTAAAATAGGGTTTTAATAGCAGCCACCAAAAAAATTACTGCAATTCGGGAATGCCATATATACCATACGGACTAAAAGCAACTACGCCATTCACTTTAAGCGGGAGAAAGGTCCCTTCCGCCGTGAGGTACTGCAAGTTATCGCCGGTCCTGCAGAGTAAGGGAAAACTGTACTGCACGTCTGTAACCCCGTAACCGGGCGCTTCTTCCAGCATCACATCATCAAATGCCTGTTCGCTTACGGGCTTACCTGCTGCATTCAGCACTGTAAATTCTGACCCCTTCTGCGCGAGGAAGCCACGCCCGTTCTTTTCCACCAGGAGGCGGTCGTAAATGGGAGCTATGATTATTTTACCGTTGCTGTCGGTATATCCATACAGCGGGTATTCACTGCCGGCTATTTTCTTTTCCAGTAAACGGGATTTCGCTACCGGCGGCAAGCGCTTTTCTTTGGGGGCCGGCACTTTCACACCTTTAAAATTAAAAAATGCCTCCGTGTAATCCTCCTTCCGGGTGGCTATCAGCAGGCTGGTATCTACCGATGATATGCCTACATTATAGTAAATGGCGGGGATCAGCATTTTCTTATGCAGTATGTCGTACACACCGGCGCCGGTTTCTTTCTTAACAGCTGCCAATCCCGGCGCAAGGCCTTCCACTTTTTTGTACTCCACGGGCAATACCTGCTCCCCTGATGTGCTATACAATCCATACATCTCCCGGTAACTTACTTCCAGCAATTCCATACCGGGAGCAGTGACATCGGTGCCATCGATGTCGAAAAAGGCTGGCCCGGTCAGCCGGCCCGTTGCAGGGTTATAAAAGCCGTACAGCGCTTTTTGTTTCAGCTTGAAAAGAGGTGTTGCGGAACGTTTATCCATCAGCGTTATAGCGGTATAATCTTTTGACAGTAACTTTTTGCCGGTACTATCTGCCAGGTTGTAATTACCATTTACCGGGATGATAAAATATTCACCGGCGGCCACTACATCACCTTCATATACAGGTGGAATAATCACTTTGCCATCTTCCCGGAGGATACCTGTTTTGCCGTTTTGTGTGATCCGCAGGTAAGGGCCGTAACCCTGTTCATCGTATGCGTCAGTGATATCTTCATAAATAAAATCTGCTATCAGCGTACCGTCTTCCCCTACCAGTCCGTACTTACCATTCTTTCTTGCCCTGAGAGAACCGTTATTGGTGATGGTCATATCTGTATATTCCGGAGCAGCGTATTCCTTTTTATTTTGCAGGTTGATGGTTACATCCTGCCCGTTCTTTTTTAAGCTCATCACCCAGTTGTCACTGCGCATAAAATAATGCTCGTGCTCATATTCAAAGGGGATCAGTATATTGTTATTAAAGTCGATGATCCCCCATTTGCCATTCTTCTGTGCAAACAGGTAATCTCCTTTCCTGCCACAGCCTCCGCAATAGTCGAATGATTCATACACAGCCGGTATCAGCAGTTTGTTTTCCGCCGTGCTGTAAATACCCCATTTGCTGCCGGTTTTCACATCAAAGTGCTGATCGTCCAATATCCCTGCATCTTCAAACTGCATAGGCAGCAGCAGTTTGCCGTAGGTGTCTGCATAGGTCATTTTCCCATCCCGGCGCAATACCAGGTAGGTTTTCCATTTCATTTCAATGGTATCATATTCAGCAGGCAGCACCCATTTCCCGTTATTGCCCACGATGCCTGTTTTACCGTTGCTGGCTACCAGCAGCATAGTTAACTCCTTATCAGGAACAACCAGCGAGTGACCGTTCTCATCAGCGGGTGTAGCAGTAACCGGGTGATACATGGCCAGCAACTGGTCGAACGCTTTCTTACCGGAAGGATCAATATACCAGCTTTTCTCCCCGTCCACCACACGGGCAAACCCATTGCTGAATATAGATGCCTGCTGGGCCGGTAAAGTGCGGGCTGCCAGCAGCAGTGCGCCTGTCAGCAAATAACGTATATGCTTTACAGTTACTATTTTAGTCATCATACCCTTTCTTCTTCTTTGATTTATACGGGAATGGTTTTCCCTGTGCATCAAGATAAAAATACCACTCTCCCTGTTTCACCAGTAAAGGGAAAATATTCCTTTCATATCCCTGGTTGATTTCCATTTCGTCATAGATAGCAGGGATGATCATTTTGCCGTTAATGCCCGCAATACCTTTTTTGCCTTCACGGGTTACTTCAAACAGTTTATTATCTTCCCGGTAACTGATATCGTCAAATTCCACAGGCAGGATCATCCTGCCAAGAGTATCCGTTATGCCGTATTTCCTGTTACGGCCTATTTTAAAAAAGGGCGCGCCGTATAAACTGCTTATTTCGCTGTACTCCACAGGGAGCAGCACTTTCCCTTCCCTGGTGATCAATCCTTTAAGATCGCCTTTCTTTACCAGGAGCAGGTTTTCCAGGGTATTAATATCGTCTGCTGTAATGGGATAAATGACCTCTTTATTACGGTTTATAATACCATACAATGCCTGGTTGGGGCTGATGTCTTTGCCAGCCAGGGCCAGGCCGTTCCAGAAATCACCCACAAAGCTATAGTCGTCAAAAACCACTTCTTTGCCGTTGGTATCCAGGAACAGGTTGCTGCGGCTGCTACTGTAACTTCCCCAAACTTTTAACAGCCCATCACTGAACTGTGCATTTCTTCTTTTGCTGCTTTCCGGCATCAGCAGCCTGGTAACCCTGTCTTCTTTAAACTCCCAGCGGTTGCTGCTATATAAAATATTGCCGGCTATATCGGAGAGAGTGCAGGTGGTGGTGCCGTCGTTATTATACCGGGTTTCCACTATCCGGTTGGTATCTACCGCTGTAAAGAACCCGTATTGTTTTCCGCCCCGGATGATCTTACCAGTGGCATCGGCCAGCGAAGTGGTATCGCCGTTGCGGAGGAACAGTAATTGATTGTTCTGCCATTGGATCCAGCTGTACTTTGCGGGCAGGATCTCTTTCCCGGTAGCGGTATTGAACAAACCAAGCCGCTCTTCTTTCAGAAAGGCCTGGTAATTTTTTTTATCTTCTCCTGCCAGATCATCGAGATAGGAAAAGCCGCTGTTATAACCATTTACCAAACCGTCATATACCGGGGGAACAATAATTTTACCGTCTATTCCAAGCAGGCCAGTTTTGCCCTGCTGTTCCACCTCCAGGCAAAGTGTATTTTCCCGTAAGAAGGGTGTTATACGGCTGTATGCAAATGGCAACAACTGTTTGCCACCGGTATCAAACACCCCGGTGGCAGTTCCTTTGCTTACCAGGAATACCAGCGGTATGGCCAATACGGGTATTCCCTTACCGCCCGGCGCCATTACCACAGGAGCGTCATATACTTCCCTTCCTTCCGCGTTAACAGCTTTGATGTCACTATACAGCGGCGGAATGATCTCCTTCCCTGCTGCATTCACCACTCCGTATTTACCACCCTTGCCTACTTTCATTACTATGCCCATCAGGGATGCTTCGGAATATTGCAGCGGCAGCAGCGTTTGGCCATGTGCGTCCACGATCCCGGTTTTCCCGTTTTGTGTAACCGCAAAGAGATCATTCCCCGGCCCAGGGCTGCATTTATCATAAACGGCCGGTACTACAATGCGGCCGTCGTGATCCATCACGCCCGATTTGCCTTTGGAGGTAAACCCAAAATAAGTGTTGTTGCTACTGAGGTAATTAAACGACTCATATTCCGCAGGCACAATGATGGTACCGTCTTCCGCTGCCAATCCTACTTTCCCGGCCTTCGTTATTTCTATGGTATAATTGCGTACATAACTTTTGCCTGCATCTTCGTATATGGGTGCCTGTAATACCTTTCCTGTTTTAATGTCTATCCATCCCCAGCGGCCGTCTTTTTTCATTTTCAGCACATGCGGCGTCATTGGTTCTACCTGTGTGTATACAGGCGGGCAAATCTCATTGCCAAGTGTATCAGCGGCGCCATATTTTCCATTGAGCCGGGTGATCACAAAGCAATAGTTCTTCGAGGAATCCGTGTCGTCTTTTTCGTCGGCCAGGCTAACCTCATCATACTTAAAGGGGGCTATAATTTTACCGCTGTTACTGATGGCTCCATAGGCATTATGTTTCACCGCTATAATGGTTTTGAAATAGCCCTGGTTTTCCAGTTTATCTACCAGCACGGCTCCTGAAAGATGCAGCCATTGCTTTTGCCGGTTGATCATCACCGGCGCCAGCTGCCCATCGAACCGCCCAAGGTAATCCGCTACCACCTGCTGTTGCGCATACAAAGAAAGATTGCTTAAAAGGAGTCCTGTCAATAAGTATTTTTTCCTCCGCATGTAGTTTCCGCTTTAGTAGAAGTTGCAAAGATGCATATCTTTCGGAAAACGCAAATAATTAATGTTTTGCTTAAAACCACTGGTTGCCGGCTTCCGTTCAACGAAAAGGTGCAGGGTTTTATTATTTTTTTGTTACGTTTGCCGATTCCCGTTTTGGGGCGTGAACTTAAGAAATGAAAAAAAATCTGCATTATGAATGGAATGACTAAATCTGTTGCCGCTGCATTCCTGGGCGCCTTTACGGCGTTACAGGGGCTCACCGCAGTAGCTCAATCCAATGAAAAGCCAAAGCTGATTGTAGGTATCGTGGTAGACCAGATGCGCTGGGATTACCTGTACCGGTATTACGACCGTTATGAAGCCGGCGGCTTCAAACGCATGCTGGGTGATGGTTTTTCATGTGAGAACACATTTATCAGCCACCTTCCCTCTTTTACAGCCGTAGGCCACAGCACTATTTATACAGGCAGTGTGCCGGCTATTCATGGTATTACGGGCAACGACTGGCCCGATCAGCTCAGCGGGAGAAAATGGTATTGCACTGAAGACACTACGGTGCAACCTGTTGGCACCAATAGCTCCGCAGGCAGGATGTCGCCACGCAACCTGCTGGCCTCCACTATCACCGATGAACTGAAACTGGCCACCAACTTCCGCTCAAAGGTAGTGGGCGTATCGCTGAAAGACCGCGCCTCTATCCTTCCTGCGGGGCATACGGCCAATGGCGCATTCTGGCTGGACGACAGCAACGCCAGCTTTGTGACCAGCACCTGGTATATGAAGGAACTGCCTGAATGGGTAAAACGCTTCAACGACCGCAAAGTGCCACAGCAACTGATGTCCAAACCATGGGAAACCCTGTACCCTGTGAACACCTATGTACAGAGCAGCGAAGACAACGCTCCCTGGGAAGGTACTTTCCCCGGCGAAAAAGCGCCTGTTTTCCCCCATGCGCTGAAAGACGTATATAAAAAAGACCCCGGCAGCCTGAGATCTACTCCCAACGGGAATACGCTGACACTGGATTTCGCAAAAGCGGCCATTGAAGGATACGACCTCGGTAATAACACTGTAACGGATTTCCTCACTATCAACTGCGCTTCTACTGATTATGTAGGCCATAAATACGGCCCTAACTCCATAGAAGTGGAAGATACCTATCTACGCCTGGATAAAGACCTGTCGGCCTTCTTCTCTTACCTCGACCAGCGCGTGGGAAAAGGCAACTACCTCGTATTCCTTACAGCCGATCATGGCGCAGCCCACGCCCTTAAATTCATGGAAGAACATAAACTGCCATCCGGGCAAACTGAAAGCCGCAAACTGCTGGCAGGCCTGGATAGTACGCTGAATGCCCGCTTCGGCGTGAGCAAACTGGTATTGTCTTTTATGAACTACCACGTGAGCTTCGACAAAGCAAAAATTGCTGCATCCAAACTGGATTATGATGCGGTGAAGAAAGAAACCGTGAAATACTTTGAGGCGCAACCGGGTATCCAGTTTGCCGCCGACCTGGATAATATCGGGACGAACCCTTTACCGGAACCACTGAACACCATGGCCATTAATGGTTACAACCGTAAACGCACCGGTTCCGTGATCGTGATCCCTGAACCGGGATGGTTTGAAGGTTCACTGAAAGGAACTACCCATGGTAACTGGAACCCGTTCGATATCCATATCCCGCTGGTGTTTATGGGATGGCATGTAAAACATGGCGCCTCCAATGAAACGGTGCATATGACAGATATTGCCGCTACCCTGGCTGCCATGCTGCATATACAAATGCCCAGCGGCTGTGTAGGTAAACCTGTGAAAGAAATACTGCAATAATATATTTCCGGTAGGATACCGCCTGGCATCCTACCGGGTTTTAAATTATACCCTTCCCATAAAAGGATCTGTGATCCCCTCTTCTCCTGTTTCCACCCTTCCTGCATACTGCTGGCTAAATGTATCAAAGCCTGCTGCCTTCACGGTAAAATCGTACCAGCCACGACTTTTCTGTAACGGTAATACCAGCTCCAGTGTGGCCCCTGTTGCAATGCTACGCTGGATCAACTTACCATGATAAGCATTGTCTGTGATGCTGATATCCCGGGGGCTGCTACCGGTATTGGTTACACGCAGTACCAGGTTGCCGGTGGCCTTCTTTTTCAGCTTACCGTTTGTTTCATAGTCCACCGCAATATCCAGCTGCGGATGCTGCGGGGAGCCTTCGAAGACACGGTAAAACCCGTTCGGCCCATGCAGGTGCAGCCTGTAATGGTTATCAGTAAAGGCCCTGGCCGGCCATTCATAAGTGATGGTATCCCTGCGGCTACGGCAAAGGACCAGGTTCTTCCCTGCTCTGTTTCACCGGTTGATTCATCCTTGTAAGGAAGATGGGTGTACACCGTGAAAGGCGCGCCATGCGCACGGTCGCCAAACAATTGCCTGCCTGCTTTCATTTTCAGCGACAACAATTCCCCGTCTGCTTTCCACTGCCCGTCTGCCAGCAGTTCGTACGGCAATGCGCAGGAAGGGCGGGTGCCTTTCTCCTGCTGTAAAATCGTAGTGCCTTTCCCGTTAGTAAATGCTTTTACATCTTCCGGGGTGATCTTATTGAAGCCGGTGGGTACGGATTTAAAGCGGGCGTTGTTGATGTTTTCCACTACGAGGCGCTGGTCCAGGAAAATCTTTTTGTCGGGTGTAGAAGTATTAAAGGGGCTGAAAGCTGCTGTCAGATCCCCGCTGATAGTGCGTCGCCACTGGCTGATATTTTCCAGGTGCAGTTTTTTGTTCAGTTTCTTATTAAAAAATGTTTCCAGGAACTGGAGAGTGGAAGTATGTTCAAATACCTGCGAGCATACCTTTCCTCCCCTGCTCCATGGAGATGCGATCATAAGAGGAACCCTGAAACCCAGTCCTACCGGGGCCTCCCTTGCCTGCTTCTCACTTATGCCCTGTTTCAGTTCATGTGCCAGCCTCACCTGTTCAATTTCCGTATCAATTCCGGCGGAACATTTTCCCGTACCGGGTTTATTATTATCGCAAATAGAAAATGGTACCACGTGATCGAAGTAGCCATCATTTTCATCGTAAGTAACAATGAAAATAGTTTTCTTCCATACTTCCGGTTTTTGTGTAAGGATATCCAGTATTTCGGATACATACCATGCCCCATACCAGGGAGCGCTGGGGTGGTCGGAGAAATTCTGCGGGCCTGCCAGCCAGGATACCTGCGGCAGTTTGCCTTCGTTCACATCTTTACGGAACTGGTGCAGCACATCGCCGGCAGGTACAGTAACAGTACGCTCCGTTGATCCGTCCTTATAACTTACTTCTGTTACCTTACGATAGGAAGGATCATTTTTATTTACCACGAAAGCCCGCTGGTAAAGCGATTTCTGGTGATCCGTTAATTGCTCATAGCTTTCTTTGTTCCATTTTGCCAGCTCCTGTGTGGCATTGTCAAGTACTGCCTGCTTTTTGGAAATGTCTGCGCGGATCTTTGCAGCCGCAGCATCAGAGGAAGGACTGGCTTCCTGGAGCTTGTTGATTTCATCAGGCAGTGTTTCCACCTGTTTCAGCAACCCGTTTACATAGCGCTCAGAAAACTTCACATTATAGGCGGCGAAAAATTCCAGCAGGTTACAGCCGAAGTTGGCAAGCCAGGCCCTTTCTTCTCCTTTCCATCCGCCACCGCAGCTGATCTCATTCTGGTAAAATTTCCAGGCGATATTATTTTCTTCCAACAATTCAGGGAAGGTTTTCCAGGGAAGTTTTCCATAGCTGTAATCATCGTTCCGGATATGCGCTTTTGGCAATCCATCCACCTCATGCACTATTTTTCCTGTCCAGAAAAAAGAGCGGTTCGGCGTAGTGCTGGTCATGGCTGAGCAGAAGTTCTGGTCGCATACCGTGAAAGCATCCGCCATGGCGTAGTTGAAGGGAAGATCTTCGCGGGTATAATAGCCCATTGTTAAAGGCATAGCCGCGTATTCTTTGTTGCCCGGTGTTTTTGCGATCAGCCATTTATCGTAGCGCCCTTTATTGTAAGCATCTACCTGGCTTGGCCTGGAATGCGGCAGTGCACCCATCCAGGTGGCTTTGGTGTCTTTAATATTAAGACGGAAAGGGGCATAGGTATCGCCCTGTGCATTGGTTTGAAACCATACCGGTTTGGCATCCGGCATCCATGCGGCACGTGGATCATTAAAACCGCGAACACCCTGTAAAGTGCCAAAACAGTGGTCAAAAGAACGGTTCTCCTGCATAAGGATCACAATATGTTCCGCATCGAGGAAAGTGCTGCCGGGAGCTGGATCTATTGCCAACGCCCGTTGAATAGAGGCAGGCATCATGGTAGATAAGCCTGCGGCACCGGATAGTAGTAAAGATTTTTTCAGAAATTCTCTGCGTGAGTCCATTTATAATCAGATTGAGTGGGTTTCTGCATTGTTCAGCAAACATTGTTCATCAAACAAAATAGAAAACATTCTCAAAGAATGCAATGGTGCCTCCTGTTATGTGTCTGTTATACATTATATACGGCTATGGTTGAGGACAGCCGGTAAGTGTATGCCATTCATGCTCAATGCGCGTCATGAGCAAGGCATTGTCAAAAGTAACGGACCCATTTTTAAATACCGCTGTATCTTCAAAAAAGCTGGAGCTTACCTGTAACAACTGCAACGGGCTTACCTGCCATTGGTAGGTCTGCAGTTTCAGGCCATCGAGCGACTGCCGCTCATTGGGAGAATAGCCAACGGCTCCGCCTGCAAAAAAAGCAGATGCATTTTCCAATGTTCCAAAAACGGAGGTAACCGGAAATTCATTGGTGCTGCGGGCATCTACGCTAAGAAATGTTTTATCAGCGCTGGCAAAAGCAATATGATAATGCCCACCGGCTTCTCTTACATCAAAACGCGCCAGGTGATGTTTCCCTGGAAATATCCGCCCACCCGCCAGTGCGTTCAACCGCGATGAAGTATCCCGCCTGGGAATATACACACCCTCTTTTGTAACTCCATTCTCTTCCCATTCCACGGCAATACGGTGCGCGCCGTTTTCCGAAGAAATGCCGGTAAAATCGGGCCAGCCTTTGGGCTTTATATGTTTTAATCTTATCAGGCAAATACCGGCAATGGCTTTGCCTTTATAGATCTTTGGACGGAAAGGCGCCGGAAGCAAGGGCTGAACAGCTTCGGGTGCTACGGTGAAATTCACCAGGATGCGCCGGTCTATATAACCATGTATAACGGGTAGTTTCATATAGGTACAGATCTGTATTAAAGGTACATCAAAACAACTTCCGGCTGGTTTTTTAAATAAATTGAACAAATGTTTTGAAAAGTTGTTCAATTTTGTATCTTTGTCAAAAGGATGATTATGCCGGTAAGTGAGAAGAAAGTAAAAATGGACGACTCCACGGAGGAACGGATTAAAGCGGCCGCCAGGATAGTATTCACCAAGAAAGGATACCAGGCCACGAAAGTAAGGGATATTGCAGCAGAGGCCGACATTAACCTGTCGCTGGTCAACTATTATTTCCGCAGCAAGGAAAAGCTGTTTCAGTATGTAATGGCTGAAGTGGTGGAAAAATTGTTCACCAGGATTGCACAGGTGCTCAATAATGAACAGCTCAGCATACAGCAAAAGGTGGAACAACTGGCAGACCACTACATAGACATGCTATTGAAAAACCCGGATTTCCCTTTGTTTATGATAAATGAGATTTTTGCGGGCAGCGATGTGCTGTTGAAAAACAACCGTAACCACGCTATCTTCCAGTCTCATTTCTTCAAGCAACTGGCCGCCCTGCAAAAAGAAGGTAAACTGAGCATACACCCTATCCAGTTAATGCTGAGCCTGATCGGCTTTGTAGTGATGCCCTTCCTGGCCCGGCCACTGCTGGAAAGAAACAAAGTGTTGAAATCAACTGAATTCGTAGCTATGATGGAAGAGCGAAGAAAACTTATTCCCATGTGGATAAAAGGCATGCTGAAATAGCTGCTTTTTTTTACCCGAAAATTGAACAACTTTTCAAAACAACAATTCAAACATGAAAGTACTTCAGGCATTATGTTGTTTCATATTACTGGGAGTGCCGGCAAAACAAGCCAGGGGACAGGATTCCGTGCTTACCATAGAAGAGTGTTATACCCTGGCCCGGCAAAATTACCCGCTGATCAGACAGTATGATCTTATTAAACGCAGCAGCAGGTATTCCGTGGAAAATGCAGGTAAACTATACCTGCCCCAGCTCAATGTAAGCGGGCAGGCCACCTACCAGTCGCAAACCATCAACTTCAGTGAAGTGATACCTCCCATGCCCGGTGTGGAATTCCCTTCGCTGAGCAAGGACCAGTATAAGATACAGGCGGAGATCTCCCAGCAGATCTATGATGGAGGAGTAAGCAAACTGCAGAAAGAAAGCAGTCGCGCCAATGAGGCCATACAACAGCAACAGCTGGAAGTAAACCTCTACGCCATCCGCCAGCAGGTAACACAACTGTATTTCGGCATACTGCTCATGGATGCGCAGCTGCAGCAGAACAACCTGAGAAAGGCAGACCTGCAAAGCGCCACGGATAAAATGCAGGCCGCCCTTAACAACGGCGTAGCCTACCGCAGCAATGTAGATGAGCTCAAAGCAGAGATCATGAACGCCGATATGATGACCACCGAATTCATGGCTAACAGGAAAGCCTATATGAAAATGTTGTCGGCTTTCCTGCATCAACCGCTGAGCGACAGCACCCGCCTGGCATGGCCTGCACCCGTGACGCCACAACAGGAGATACATCGGCCTGAAATTACTTACTATGATATCCAGAAAAAAGCACTGGACGTACAGGAGAAACAACTGCAGTCAGGCTATCTTCCCAAGTTGAACGCATTTATCCAGGGCGCTTACGGCCGCCCCACCCTAAACATCGTCGACAATAAAGCCGGCGCCTGGTGGCTTGGCGGCGTTCGGCTCAGCTGGTCGCTCGGCAGCCTCTACTCCCTGAAAAACAACCGGCAACTGCTGGACATTAACCGGCAAAACCTGGATATAAGCAAGGAAACATTCCTGTTCAATACCGGCATGAGCCTGCAGCAGCAATACCAGGACATCAATAAGTTTACCGTGCTGATAGACCAGGACGACAGTGCCATCGCACTACGCTCATCCGTACGGAAATCAGCCCAGGCGCAGCTCGACAATGGCGTGATCACCGTGCATGAATACATCTCCCAGCTGAATGCGGAAAATCTGGCGAAACAATCACGCATCCTTCACAGCATACAATTACTACAGGCTCAATACAATCATAAAAATACCTCCGGGAACTGATTAATTATTGCATATGAAATACAACATGATACCTGCTATAGCCGTTGTGATGATGATCAATGCCTGCGGAAAAGGCAGTAACGACTACGACGCATCCGGCAACTTTGAAGCAGATGAAGTGATCGTATCTGCAGAACAAAACGGTCAGATACAATCGTTCACCGTAAAAGAAGGCGACAAGCTCGCTGCAGGCCAAACGGTTGGGCAAATAGACGTGGCCATCCCCACCCTTCAGAAGGAACAGGTACAGGCATCTATAAAAGCATTGCAGGAGAAAACGCAGGACCCCGTGCCGGAAAGGGAACTGGTGCGCCGGCAACTGCTGGTACAGGAAGCGCAGCTGCAGCAGCAGTACCGGGAAAGAACACGCACTGAAAACCTGGTAAAAAGCGATGCCGCCACACAGAAACAGCTGGATGATATCAATGCCCTTATTGTGCAAATGGAAAGACAGCTAAATGTTACGCGGCAACAGTTGCAGCTTAACAATTCCAATATCTCCACACAAAACCGCAGCATTCTAAGTGAAAAAGCGCCGCTGGAAAAATCACTGGCGCAATTTGCAGAACAGATCCGAAAAGGACAGATTGTAAATCCCATCAGCGGCGTTGTGCTTCAAAGATATGCACTGCAGGGAGAAATGGCCACCAGCGGGAAGCCGCTCTATAAGATCGCCAACATTGATACGCTTTACCTGAAGGCCTATGTAACTGGTATTACCCTCCCGCAGATCAAACTGGGGCAGCAGGTTCAGGTGCGTATCGACCAGGGTAAAAAAGATTATAAGGCCTATCCCGGTGAAATTACCTGGATCTCCGGTAAATCTGAGTTTACGCCTAAAACCATTCAAACAAAAAATGAGCGGGCCAACCTGGTATATGCCATCAAGGTAAGGGTAAAGAACGATGGCTACCTGAAAATAGGCATGTATGGTGAAATGCTGATCAATAAAGATTCCAAATGAGCGCGGTAACCCTTGATCATATCACTAAAACCTACGATGAAGGTAAGGTGCTGGCAGTGGATGATATTTCACTGCAGGTGGAGGAAGGCGAGCTGTTTGGCCTCATTGGCCCCGATGGCGCAGGCAAAACATCCCTTTTCCGCGTCCTCACCACGTTACTGCTGCCGGATAAAGGCAGCGCCACCGTACGCGGGTATGATTGTGTGAAAGATTATAAAGAGATCCGTAAACGGATCGGCTATATGCCCGGGAAATTTTCCCTGTACCAGGATCTGACGGTAAAGGAAAACCTCGATTTCTTTGCCACTCTTTTTGGCAGCACCATAGAAGGCAACTATGAGTTGATAAAAGATATCTACGAACAGATAAAGCCTTTTAATGACCGCCGCGCCGGTAAGCTCAGCGGCGGCATGAAACAGAAGCTGGCCCTTTGTTGCGCGCTGATCCACAAACCGGAAGTATTATTCCTGGATGAACCTACCACAGGAGTGGATGTAGTATCGAGAAAAGAATTCTGGGAGATGCTGAAACGCCTGAAACAACAGGGTATTACCATCATCGTATCTACCCCTTATATGGATGAAGCCGTGCTTTGTGAAAGGATCGCGCTGATACAGAACGGCAAAATTATGTCGGTAGATACGCCGGCTAACATCATGGCCGCCTTCCCCGTAAAACTGTATGCCATCAAGGCGGACAACATCTATAAACTGCTCACAGCATTGAGAGGTATGCCGGAAATAGACAGCAGCTTTGCTTTCGGGGAGTATATACACATTACGCTGAAAAACGATAACGACAACATCGATGCGCTGCGGCGCCAGGTAGAACAACAGGGGCATACACATGTAGATATAAAATTAATTCATCCCGGCATTGAGGATAGTTTTATCCGGTTAATGAACCAGGCCTAAAACAGGTATCATGGAAGAAAAAGTGATTGTATGTAAGGATCTCACCAAGCGGTTCGGCGATTTTTATGCCGTCAATAAAATTTCCTTTGAGGTAGATAAAGGAGAGATCTTTGGCTTCCTGGGTGCGAACGGCGCCGGTAAAACCACGGCTATGCGCATTCTCTGCGGGCTCTCCCACCCCACCTCCGGGGAAGCGATGGTAGCCGGTTTCGATGTATACAAACAGGCAGAGAAGATCAAAAAGAATATCGGCTATATGAGCCAGAAATTCTCCCTGTATGAGAACCTCACGGTACTGGAGAACATCGAATTCTTTGGTGGTGTGTACGGCGTTCCGTCTGCCGAGATCCGCAAACGAAGCGATAACCTGGTACAGCAATTAGGGCTTACCGCAGAAGCAAAGAAACTCGTTGGGGCATTGCCGTTAGGATGGAAACAGAAACTGGCATTTTCGGTGGCTATCTTCCATCAGCCGCGCATTGTATTCCTGGACGAGCCTACCGGTGGCGTGGACCCCGTTACCAGGCGGCAGTTCTGGGATATGATCTACGAAGCGGCGGCAAGTGGCATCACCATCTTTGTAACTACACACTATATGGATGAAGCGGAGTATTGCAACCGCATCACCATTATGGTAGACGGGAAAGTGGAAGCGCTGGATTCTCCCGCCAACCTGAAAGCGCAGTTCAAGGCAGATAATATGGACGAAGTATTTTACCTGCTGGCCCGCGGGGCTAAAAGGTCGGGCGACTAAACCATTTATATGAAACAGCTTTTTGTTTTTATCAGGAAAGAATTTTTCCATGTATTCCGCGACAGGCGGACCTTACTGATCATGTTCGGACTACCGGTGGTGCAGATCGTGCTGTTTGGTTTTGCGCTCACCAGCGAGGTAAAGAATATAACACTTACAGTAATTGATAATTCGCGGGATGTGAACACGCAGGAGCTGATCCGTAAAATAAAATCATCGTCCTATTTCGTCGTTAATGAAAGCTCTATCGACTACAACGATATAGAAGACGCCTTTAAAAAAGGAAAGGCCAAATGCGCGCTGATCTTCCCGGCCGGCTTTGGCAACGATCTGCAACATGGAGGTACGGCGCAGCTGCAGATCATTGCAGACGGCTCCGATCCCAATACAGCCAAAACCGTGGTCAATTACATCACTGCCATCACCACGGCTTACCAGCAGGAGATCAGCCCGGCCCAGCAGCTGCCCTATACCATCATCCCTGAAACACGGATGCTGTACAATGAAGAAGGCAATGGCTCCCTGAACTTCATCCCCGGTGTAATGGCACTGGTGCTCATGATCGTGTGCACGGCACTTACCTCGGTATCGGTAGTACGGGAAAAAGAACTGGGCACCATGGAAATATTACTGGTATCTCCGTTTAAACCGCTGATGGTACTGGTGGCTAAAGCCATTCCTTACCTGATTTTATCGCTGGCTAATTTTATCCTGATCCTGGTGCTGGCAGTGTTTGTACTGGATGTGGGCATCAAAGGCAGCATCTTGCTTCTGTTTATGGAAAGTATGTTATTCATCATTACCTGTTTATCGTTCGGGCTGATGATCTCCAATACCACCAACTCCCAGCAAACCGCACTGCTGCTGTCGATGATGGGCATGATGATCCCTACTATGATCTTTACCGGTTTTATGTTTCCCATAGAGAATATGCCGCTGGTGTTCCGGATCATCTCCGATATTATTCCTTCCCGCTGGTATTTCCTGATCATAAAATCGGTAATGCTGAAAGGACTTGGATTTGAATATGTATGGAAAGAAACGCTAGTACTGCTGGGTATGACCGTCGTGCTGCTTTTCATTGCACTTAAGAATTTTAAAACACGCTTATCATGAGAGTGCTGCGTTACCTGCTTAAAAAAGAGTTCAGGCAGATCTTCCGGGATAAAATCATCCTGGCCATGATGTTTGCCATGCCTACCATACAGCTGATCATTTTTCCGCTGGCTATGAACTTTGATGTGAAGAGCGTGAACATCGCGGTGGTAGACAATGATCATAGCTCTTATTCACAGCAGCTGGTGGCAAAGATAGGCGCCTCCGGTTATTTCAAAATAGTGGCGGCAGCGCCTTCCTTCCAGAGCGCCATCAGGTATATTGAAACAGAAAAGGCCGATGTGCTGCTGGAGATCCCTCCCAACTTTGAAAGCCATCTTATCAGGGAAGGGCAACAGCGTATAGGCGTATCCGTGGATGCCATCAATGGTACCAAGGCAGCCATTGGCGGCAACTATCTTCTCATGGTGATCGCAGACTTTAATAAAGACATCCCGGTGAACATAGGCAGGAACATGGCTGCGCCGGCGGGTATGATAGATATTGCCTATTCCAACTGGTTTAATCCTTTGGCGGAATACCGGTTTTATGTGGTGCCGGCTATACTGGTGCTGCTGCTTACACTGATCGGCGGGTCGATGTCGGCTTTAAATATTGTACGAGAAAAAGAAGTGGGCACCATTGAACAGATCAATGTAACCCCTATCCAAAAGTGGCAGTTCATACTTGGTAAGCTGATCCCGTTCTGGGTGGTGGGCATGATTGTGTTTACAATTGGGCTGCTGGTAGCCTGGGTCGTATACGGCATATGGCCGGTAGGAAGCTTCGTAACACTATATGTATTTGCCGCCGTATATATGGTAGCACTACTGGGCTTTGGGCTGCTGATATCTACCTATACCAGCAACCAGTTACAAGCCATGTTTGTGGCGTTCTTTTTTGTGATGATCTTTATGCTGATGAGCGGGCTGTTCACTTCGGTAGACAGCATGCCGCCCTGGGCAAAACTGATCGCCAATTTAACGCCGGTCACCCATTTTATCCGGGTGATCAGGATGATCGTACTAACAGGCAGCGGTTTTACAGATGTGTACATGGAGCTGCTGTACCTGGGCTTATTTGCCATAGTGCTGAACAGCTGGGCTATAGTTAATTACAGGAAAACAAGCTGAGAAAGCTCAACTATAACTACCTGGACGATTGTTTTTCGTTCATCCCCGCAATCTGCTTTTTTGTAAACGCAATAACGGCTTCCAGGTATTTTTGAACGGTATGCAGTTCCGGTACCGTGAACCCGTCGTACAATTTTTCCACGTCGGCCATCATGTCTTTAAACGCCGGGCCTATCCGCTGAAATGCCTCTTCCCTGTTTAAAACAACCACTACTTTCCTTCTGTCAACCGGGTCCCTTTCCCGCCTCACCAGGTTCTCCCTTTCCAGCCGGTCGATCATCCCGGTCACTGACCCGGTAGACAAACCGCTTAATTCCGAAAGCCTTCCGGCAGTCATTGATCCGTGTTTCAGCAACAGGTCTATGTATTTGTGATCAGTTGCCGCCAGCCCCGCAGCTTGCGCAATGGATTGATGCATCACCACTGTTAAGGTGGAAAACTCCTTGGTCAGTTCCTGTATCTGGTCCACTTTGGCGTTTCGCCCGATATTTTTTTTACTCACGATATAAAAATATTTATCTTTGTCACAGAGATACTTTGTTAGGCAGATAAATTACTCGATTACAAAGATAACAAAAGTACCAGGTATAAAACCGTAAATAGGAACAAAATGGCTATGGACAACACATACAGGGCAAGTATATGGTTATTTTTTGCTACTGCACTTTATTTTGTAATGAATGGCGCCCAGCTTTGGGAAACCGCTCTCATGGTGCCGGCATGGACTGCTGCTCCGCCGGAATCGCTTTTCTTTTTCAAAGGCCCGCATGGACTCGACTTTAAGTACTTCTGGATGATCGTACATTCCGTCCATGACCTGGTACTAATTCTGGCTATCGCCTTTAACTGGCGCCTTCGGAAGAGGAGAAACATCATGCTCATGCTCTTTGCGGTGCATATTGCCATGCGCGTATGGACACTGACTTACTTCGCTCCCACCCTCATGAGTTTTATGGCCCTGGATGTACAGCCGGGAACAGATGTTGCTTTACTGGAAAAAGCCACTACCTGGAAGCTGCTCAACTACCTGCGTGTAGCCATTTATGTGATGGTCAACTTCGGCTATACCGTGCTTCTGATACGCGCTGTAAAACCCAGAGAGGAATAAAACCAGATATCCGAAAATATTACAAACAGTATTACATGAAAGGGAAAAAGGTATTGATTGCCGGAGCAGGAATTGCAGGGCCGGCATTGGCGATAGCGCTCATTAAACAGGGAGTCGGAGTCAGCATCATTGAAAGCCGCCAAAAGAGCCAGATAGAAGAAGGCTTGTTTATCGGTATATCACCGAATGGATTGAATATCCTCCGTGGACTGACCGATATCTCCAGACTGTATGACGATTATTGCCCCGGAACCTTACATTTCCTGAATGCACGCGGCAAATGCATCGCCAGCCTTGATACGGCCTCCCAAAAGGAACAATACGGAATAGAAAGCATCCAGGTCAGAAGATCGGCCATAACCCGTCTTTTACACGACAAGCTAGCATCCCTGGGCTGTACAGTCGAATACGATTGCCGGCTGGAATCTATCGATGATTCCGGGGGAAAGATAACTGTCCGTACATCCAGGGGGGTATCAGATGATTTTGACATCCTGATCGGCGCAGACGGCATCCACTCAAGATGCAGGAGTATTGTATTCCCACACAGTCCCGGGCCCGTTTTTACAGAACTTTTGTCCACTGGCGCCATTGTGAACATGCCGGACTGGCAGGATACAAGTGGGGCTATCAACATGACCTTCGGGGAGCGCGCGTTCTTTGCTTATGCCACCTCCAACAAGGGAGAAGTGTGGTGGTTCAATAACTTTTACCGGAAAAAGGAACCGGACCGCAGAAAGATTGATCCTGTCCTGCAACAGGAAATCAAAACGAAACTGTTGAAACTCCACCGGGAAGATCACCATAAAATAACGGAGATCATTAACGCCACCCGGGATCTTTTTGCCTACCCTATCTATGATATGCCCCAGCTGGAAAAATGGTATACTAAAAATATATGCCTGATCGGCGACGCCGCACACGCCATATCTCCGCATACCGGCCAGGGCGCATCGCTTGCTCTGGAAGACAGTGCCATACTCGCGAAATGCCTGACAAAATATGGGGAACCGGAAAAGGCGTTTCAGGTCTTTCAGGCGTTGCGGCAGAAAAGGGTGGAAAAAGTAGTGGCACAGGCCAGAAAAATCGGGAAATCCAAATCAAAAGCCAACCCGGTCGCCACCTTCTTCCGGGACATTTTCCTGAAACACTTTATCAGCCTGGAAAAGAAAAAAATGGATTGGGTATACTCTTATAAAGTTGATGAGGTAAATTTCAAGGATCCTTTAACCATGACTTGATCAATCCTCTTTAAATCCTGCATATTTCCTGTAGTCAGTAAATCCGCACGCAATCCGGCAGCGGATTGCGCTTTTCAGGAAACTTCCAACAGCCGCCCCAATCATATTATACTTTTATTCAGTATATATCTCCTTAACATATTACTATCCGCGCACAACTATCTAAAATATGCGGGTTTCCAAGTGAAATATCGAAAAATTACAAAGTACTGACTATCAGCTCAATACATTGTAAAACAAGCCCAAATGCCCGTCGCCACTGCTATTATAGGGTCTTTTAAGCCGTATCCTTAGAAAAAATATTGAAATAAAATAGATTTTATGAATAAATTTGAACAATCAAGTAGCTACTTTTAAAATTTTTAAAAAATGAGCAATAAACCCGCTACCTTATTTGACAAAGTATGGGATTCACATGTTGTGAGGAAAATTGAAGATGGCCCGGATGTATTTTTTATCGACCGCCACTTTATTCATGAAGTAACCAGCCCTGTGGCTTTTCTTGGAATGGAGAACAGGGGTTTAAAGGTAATGTTTCCTGAAAAGACCTTTGCCACAGCCGATCACAATACGCCAACCATCAACCAGCATTTGCCGGTGCAGGACCCGCTTTCCGCCAACCAGCTGAAAGCACTGGAAACGAATTCCAACAAATATGGTATCTCCCACTGGGGATTGGGTAACCCGAAAAATGGTATTGTGCACGTGGTAGGCCCGGAAAACGGCATCACCCTGCCGGGTATGACCATCGTGTGCGGCGACTCCCACACCTCTACCCATGGCGCTTTCGGAGCCATTGCATTTGGTATCGGTACCTCTGAGGTAGAAATGGTGCTCTCCTCCCAGTGCATTATGCAGCCCAAACCTAAGAAAATGCGCATCAACGTAACAGGTAAACTGGGTAAAGGCATTACACCAAAAGATGTAACGCTGTATATTATTTCTAAGCTTACAGCCGCCGGCGCTACCGGGTACTTTGTAGAGTATGCGGGCGATGTGTTTGAAAACATGAGCATGGAAGGCCGTATGACCGTTTGTAATATGAGCATCGAGATGGGCGCCCGCGGCGGTATTATTGCCCCGGACGAAACCACCTACAATTATATTAATGGCCGTGAGAAAGCGCCTAAAGGAGAAGCATGGGATAAAGCCCTGGCTTACTGGAAAACGCTGCGGACAGACGAAGGCGCTGTATTTGATAAGGAATACACCTTTGATGCGGCAGACATTGAGCCGATGATCACTTATGGTACCAACCCCGGTATGGGCATGGGTATCACCAAACATATCCCTTCTGCCCTGGCGGGCGACAGCAAAACCAGCTACGAAAAATCATTGCAGTACATGGGCTTCCATGAAGAAGAAGCTATGCTCGGTAAAAAAGTGGATTATGTATTCATTGGCAGCTGTACCAACGGCCGTATTGAAGATTTCCGCGCATTTGCCTCTATTGTAAAAGGAAGAAAGAAAGCAGATCACGTAACCGCCTGGATCGTTCCCGGTTCGCACATTGTAGAACAACAGATTAAAGATGAAGGCATCCTCGATATCCTGACTGAAGCAGGTTTCCAGCTGCGTCAGCCCGGATGTTCTGCCTGCCTGGCTATGAACGATGATAAGGTGCCCGCCGGTAAATACGCTGTGAGCACCAGTAACAGGAACTTTGAAGGCAGACAGGGACCCGGTTCCAGGACCATGCTGGCAAGCCCGCTGGTAGCCGCTGCAGCAGCAGTAACCGGTGTAGTGACCGACCCGAGAGAACTGATTGCCTAATCATCCCCTTCTTACAATATTTATAAACGATCAACAAAAAATGGCTTACGATAAATTCACGATATTAAGGAGTACAGCAGTACCCATGCCCATTGAAAATGTGGACACCGACCAGATCATTCCCGCCCGCTTCCTGAAAGCAACCGAGCGCAAAGGCTTTGGCGACAACCTGTTCCGCGACTGGCGCTACGAATCAGACGGCACACCAAAAAAAGATTTCGTTTTAAACAACCCGATCTACTCCGGTAAAATACTGGTAGCAGGCAAAAACTTCGGCAGCGGCAGCAGCCGCGAGCACGCCGCCTGGGCCATCTACGACTACGGGTTCCGTTGTGTGGTGTCCAGCTTCTTTGCCGACATCTTCAAAAACAACTCTTTAAATATCGGTATCTTACCCGTACAGGTAAGCCCTGAGTTCCTCGATAAAATATTCACCGCTATAGAATCCGATCCTAAAGCAGAATTGGAAGTGAACCTGGAAGCACAAACCATCACCATTCCCGCTACCGGTGAAAGCGAGTCTTTTGACATCAACAGCTATAAAAAGCATAACCTGATGAATGGCTATGATGATATCGATTACCTGCAGGCTATGAAAGACGAAATAAAAGCGTTCGCCGACAAGAGCCTCTACTAAAATATTCCATAAGTATTATGCCAGTGACCCAGCGCCACGTTGAAATAATGGACACCACACTCCGTGACGGTGAACAAACCAGCGGAGTATCCTTTTCGCCCTCAGAGAAACTAACCATCGCACAACTTTTACTGACGGAAGTAAAAGTGGACAGGATTGAAATTGCCTCCGCCCGGGTTTCCGAAGGCGAGTTTGCTGCGGTAAAGGCAATTACCAAATGGGCCAAAACCAACGGCTTATTAAATAAAGTGGAAGTGCTCACCTTCGTGGATGGTGATGTATCTGTGGAATGGATGCTGAAAGCCGGCGCCAGGGTAATGAACCTGCTCACCAAAGGCTCGCTGAATCATTTAACACACCAGTTAAAGAAAAAGCCCGCTGAACATTTTGCGGAAGTAGCCGCCGTGATAGCACTGGCAAGGAAAAAAGGACTGGAATGCAATGTATACCTGGAAGACTGGAGCAATGGAATGCGCCATTCGAGGGACTATGTATTCCAGTATCTCGACTTCCTCCAAACGGTGCCCGTAAAGCGCATTATGCTGCCGGATACCCTGGGCGTGCTTACACCCGATGAAGTAAGGGAATTTGTTACAGAGATCGTGCAGCGCTACCCGGAAAGCCACTTCGATTTCCACGCGCACAACGATTACGACCTCGGTACCGCCAATGTACTGGAGGGCGTTAAGGCCGGCGCACACGGCATTCATCTTACCATCAACGGGATGGGCGAAAGAGCCGGTAACGCCTCCCTCGCCAGCGCTATTGCAGTGATGAACGATTTCCTGCCGGAAGTAAAAACATCTGTGGCGGAAACATCACTGTATACCGTAAGCAAGCTGGTGGAAACATTCTCCGGCTTCCGCATCCCGGTAAACAAACCTATTGTAGGGGAAAACGTATTTACACAAACAGCTGGCATCCATGCGGACGGCGACAAGAAAAACAAACTTTATTTCAGCGACCTGATGCCGGAACGCTTTGGCCGCACCCGTAAATACGCACTGGGCAAAACCAGCGGTAAAGCCAATATAGAAAACAACCTGCAACAGCTGGGCATCAAACTGTCGGACCCCGATCTGAAAAAGGTAACCCAGCGCATCATTGAACTGGGCGACCGAAAAGAGGTGCTTACACAGGCAGACCTGCCTTATATTATTTCCGATGTGCTGGACAGCAACCGCATCGAGGAAAAGGTGACCATAGAAAATTATGTGCTCACCCACTCCAAAAACCTGAACCCCTCCGTTACCCTGAAGATCTCAGTTAACGGGGAAGTATACGAGGAACACTCGCAGGGCGACGGCCAGTACGATGCATTCATGAATGCACTAAAGAAAGTATATAAGAAGCTCAAAAAGGAACTGCCCCCGCTGACCGACTATGCCGTGCGCATTCCTCCCGGCGGTAAAAGCGATGCACTCTGCGAAACCATCATCACCTGGCGCCTGAATAACAAGGAATTCAAGACCAGGGGGTTGGACAGCGACCAAACCGTATCCGCGATCAAGGCTACCCAAAAAATGCTGAACCTAATCTAAACTATCAATAACAACTGAATGGCTACCAAACATATTTTAATTGTTCCGGGAGATGGAATCGGACAGGAAGTAACTGCAGTAGGAAAAAAGGTATTAGACAAGATCGCTGCAAAATTCGGACATACCTTTACATACGATGAAGCGCTGATAGGCCATGTAGCCATTGAAGCTACCGGTAACCCCTTACCGGACGAATCGCTGGAAAAGATGCGCAAATCCGACGCAGTGCTGTTTGGCGCTGTAGGACATCCTAAATACGATAACGACCCATCCGCCAAGGTAAGACCTGAACAGGGCCTGCTGAAAATGCGCAAGGAACTGGGACTATATGCCAACCTCCGCCCTATCAAATTATTTGATGAGCTGCTGGGCGCTTCCAGCATCAAGCCTGAAATACTGAAAGGCGCCGATATCCTGTTTTTCCGGGAACTGACCGGCGACATTTACTTCGGTGAAAAAGGCAGGAAAAACAATGGCGATACCGCCTACGATATTGCGGAATACAGTCGCTACGAAGTAGAGCGCATTGCGCGCAAAGCTTTTGAAGCCGCCCGTACCCGCAGGAAAAAGCTCTGCTCTGTAGACAAAGCCAACGTCATTGAAACCTCCCGCCTCTGGCGCGAAGTAGTACAGAAGGTAGCGACAGACTATCCGGATGTGGAAGTGGAACACCAGTTCGTAGACGCCACCGCCATGCTGCTGATCAAGGATCCGCGCCGCTTCGATGTAGTGGTTACCGCCAATCTCTTTGGCGACATCCTCACAGATGAAGCTTCACAGATAGCCGGTTCCATGGGTATGCTGGCCTCCGCCTCAATTGGCGACGGTACCGGCGTGTACGAGCCCATTCATGGTTCCGCACACGATATTACCGGCAAAGGTGTAGCCAACCCGCTGGCCTCCGTGCTGTCGGCCGCCCTGCTGCTGGATATTTCCTTTGGCATGAAAGCCGAGTCTGAAGCAGTGATCAGCGCTGTAGACGGGGTACTGAAAGCCGGTTTCCGCACCGGTGATATCGCCGACAAACAAACCCCGGCCGATAAGATCCTGGGTACCCATGCGATGGGAGAAGAAGTGCTGAAATTAATCTAGGCAATACTGACAACATATAAAACAAAAGCCTCCCCCCGTGGGGAGGCTTTGTTGCTTTATATCCAAGGCCAGTACCAGCTACGGGTAAGATATACTATCTGCCCACACAGGCAATATATATATAAGCCATATCTTAAAGATACAAGGCAACAATGGCGAAACTATGGCGTATATACGGAGGATATATGGGCCAACCTGGGAGTATCCATACTGTAGCCCGATGTAACATGACGGAATCTCCCCTATAAATGTCAGGATTGCACCACAACGGTATCAGCTTTACGGGCTATGTTTGTATCGTACTTAAAAACATATCATTATGAGAAAAATAGTTTCCTTCATGCACGTATCCCTGGATGGTTTTGTAGCCGGACCTGCCGGGGAAATGGACTGGATCAGTGTGAATGATGAAATATTTGATTTTGCCGCACAACGTACCAACGAGTCAGACACCGCCCTATACGGAAGGGTTACTTATGAATTGATGGAAAGCTATTGGCCTACCGCCGCCGATAAGCCCAAGGCCTCCAAACACGACATTGAGCATTCCACCTGGTATAATCAGGTAGACAAGATCGTTTTGTCCAACACCCTCAAAGGACTGCAAAAAGATAAGACCACGGTGCTCAGCGATGATTTCCATGGGAAGATAAGCGCATTGAAACAATTGCCCGGCAAAGAGATCATCATTTTCGGCAGTCCCCGCGCTACACAGTCGCTGATGCAGCACCAGCTGGTAGATGAATTCTGGCTGTTTATAAACCCGGTATTAATAGGCGAAGGCATACCTTTATTCAAAGGTATCCGGGAGCGGGTTAACTTAAAGCTGGTGGCCTCCACGGCGTTTGCATCCAGCGGTGTGGTGTGTATGCACTACGAAAAAAAATAACTTCTTTTAAACAAACGGCTGATAGTTGCTATCAGCCGTTTGTTCTTAGTATCATTACCTGAGACCAAGTTTGTCCAGCACATAAAAAACCACCCTGTCGCAGCGGATAAGATGGAACGGGAACACCAGGTCGTTCTTATAGTAATCAGAGATCTTCCCGCGCAGCATGAGCCGGGCCCTGATATATCTTACCTTTACGTTTACCGTGGAGATGTTCAACGCAGCTGCTGTAGCGGCCACATTCAACCCCTCTATCTCCCTCATTACAAACACCAGCCGGTATTTTTCCGGTACCTGCAGCAAGGCAAGCTCCAGTGCCCTTCCCAATTCCTTGTTGATGACTTTCGATACCGGCGATTCTTTTATGCCCGCGGCATTTGAAGGGTGATGATCATCCAGTACGGAGATATCTTCACTTGGCAGCCTGTTCCTTTTCTTCAGCAGCTGGCTGCACTCATTGACCAGTATCCTGGTAAGCCAGGTACCAAAGGAGGATTCCTGCCTGAACTTATCAAGATTAACATAGGCATTGATATAGGTGGTCTGCATGGCGTCTTCCGCATCCATATCGTTGTCCAGCATTGTCATCCCGATCCTGAACAGGCGGGCGTTGTGACGGCGCATCAGCTGTTCATACAGTTGGGGTTCTCCGGCCAGCACTCTCTTGATAAGATCATTGTCTATTTCAGTGTCTGTTTGTTGCAGTGTAGTCATTATGATTTCATTAGGATGGTTATTCTGGAAGGAAGTTACAAAAACTTCTAAGTTTTTGTAACCATCCGGAATTTTTATACTCTAATAAGTAGAGGGTCCGTCAACTTCCCTCATTTTTAACTAACCCAATTCTGTGAAGCATGGCGACACAACCCAATAATGTTTTTCATCTTCCAGGCATAAAAATGCCGGAACTGACCCATCAGAAGATCCAGGAGCTGAAGGCAACCGCCAAGGGAAAGCTCATTACCGGTACGGCTATTACGGCATTCCCGGCGTTGGTAAAATCAATGGAAGCTGCGTTACAGGATCAGCTGGCGCAATATGATCGCATCAGACAAAACAACGGGGACAGCGCCCAGCGGAAAATGCTGGTGCTGGAAATGCTGGACGATCACCTGTATCTTGAATTTGCCTATCATATCATGTTTATTAAATGGCGGGAACAACAGATCAGTAAAGCCTCCTGACACCCGCGGCCCGGCAGATGCTGCTTATTTCATTAAAACTATACATTTGCAAACAAACAAATGGTATGGAGAATTACAGCATCGTCATTTTTATACTGGCTATCATGATCATCCTGTCTGCCATGGCAGACAAAATAAAGCTACCTTACCCGGTGCTGCTGATCTCTGCGGGAATAGGTATCGGATTTATTCCCGCCCTGCCAAATATCACGTTGAACCCGGATATTGTGTTCCTGATATTTCTTCCGCCCCTGCTGTACGATGCTGCGTTTAATATCTCCCCACAGGAATTCAGAACCAATTTCAATACCATTGGCACGCTGGCTATTGGTTTGGTGTTTATGACAGCGGCCGCCATTGCGGTGATCGCGCATTACCTCATTCCCGGTATGAGCTGGCCACTGGCTTTTGTGCTGGGCGCTATCCTGTCGGCCACCGATGCCGTGGCAGCCATGAGCATTACCAAAGGACTGGGGCTTTCCCATAAAACTGCAACCATACTCGAAGGCGAAAGCCTCATCAACGACGCTTCCGCACTGGTAACCTATCACTTTGCCATTGCAGCGGCCATGGGTACGGCCTTTGTGTTCTGGAAAGCTTCCCTGGAATTTGTGGTGCTGATGGCAGGCGGCGTACTGGCCGGTATGGTGATGAGCAGGATCCTGGCAGTGATCCTGAAAGTGGTGCATAAGAACGACCTGGTAACGATCAGCTTTATGCTGCTGATGCCTTTTGTTACTTACCTGATGGCAGAAGAGCTGCATGTTTCCGGCGTGATTGCCGTAGTGATGCTGGGACTGCTGATTTCCAGGTTCAGCGGAAAAGTGTTCCCTGAAAAATTAAAACAGCAGTCGAGGAATATATGGGATATCATCATCTTCCTGTTAAACGGTCTTATATTCATTCTTATCGGGCTGCAATTTCCCTATGTCATCAAAAGCATCCCCAGTGAGCAGATCTGGCCTTATATCGGTTACGGGTTTATTATTACGGTAGCAGCACTGCTGCTGCGCATGGGCAGGGTATTTCTTCAACAGATCAACCTGGACCAGGCTTTCAAAAAAGGGAAGGGACGAATTACTGAAAATGCCCTGCTCGATTTTAAGAACAGCCTGATCATCAGCTGGTCGGGCATGCGGGGCATAGTATCCCTGGCTATCGCCATTAACCTGCCGCTCACGCTGAAAGACAATGCCCCTTTCCCTGAGCGGAATGCCATCCTGTTTATTTCTGTGGTGGTGGTACTGATCACCCTGATCGGCCAGGGCATTTCTTTACCCTGGATAGTAAAAGCGCTAAAGCTTTCGCCGGCGGATAAGAAAACACAGCATTGATATCCTGCTGCGTTTTTTTTCCGGGAGATCATATTGTGCGCAGCGTATATTTTCCTGCGGGCAATTCAAAAAGCGTATAGCCATTCCTGGTACCTTTCTTTTTCATATAGCCACTGCTTTCTTTTACACGGGCGCCTTCCTGTTCCGGTAGTTCCACGGTGGCGGTGCAGTTGGGCGGTACGCTTACTTCGAGGGTAAGCCTGTTTCCCTCCCGCTGCCAGGCCGTTTTAATTTCCCCGGCAGAAGCGTTGAAGGTGGCATGCGCCCATTTCAGCTGTGCCTCTGTGAGCAACGGGGGACGTACCACGAAATGCCGGAATCCTTTGCCCGATTGCGGATCCTGGCGGATACCCGCCACGCCGTTGATATACCAGGCGCCCGGGTACAAATAGGAGCTATGCAACAGGGAATGTCCTGGCAGGTCTTTCTCCCACATTTCCCAAATGGTAGTGGCATCGTTGGCTTTCATGTAGCCCCAGCCGGGATAGGTGGTTTGGGAGGTCATGCTGTAAATGAGATCATCGCGGCCTTCATCGCGCAGCAGTTTGAACAGGAGCGCGCCCCCGGTAATACCTACATGAATATGGCCTTTACGGTTTACGAGGATCTCCGTTTCCAGTCTTTTCATCACGGCTGCGCGTGCTGCGGGCGGTGGCACATCTGCCAGCAAAGCCGCTGCCAGGTTAGCCATGGAGCTATCAGAATAGCTATGGTCTGCTGCGTTGTAGAACCTGGCGTTGATGGCTTTAGCTGCATCTGCGGCCTGTTGCTCCCATTGCAGGGCATCGGCATTTTTTCCCAGCACCCTGGCGATCTTTGCCGCGGTGCGTAAATTAAATACGCGGTAGCTGTTATTCAGACAAACCGTTTGAGGCTTATTATTGTTCATGCCTTCCGCTGTAGCGCCCGGCCAGAGCCAGTCGCCCAGGAAATCCCAGGGGCCTCCAAACCTTTTGAGCAGATGATTTTCAGTTTGTGTATCCAGGAAAGCCAGCCAGTTCTTTATCATCTCAAAATTCTTCTCCAGCACTCTCCGGTCGCCCTCCTGCTGGTACAGGAACCAGGGCAGCGACACGCAGATGCCGCCCCATGCCGGTCCGCCTCCGCCCATAAAAGTGGGGGCTGTATGTGGCAGTATCCCTTTATGAAGATGCCGGCCGCTCATGATGCCTTTATGCGCCCAGGTGGTATCGTACATGTTGCCTACAATGGATTCGGTTCCCTGCACATCGCGCCAGTCTTCCATCCATTTGGTATAAAAAGCGCCGAGATGGTAATTGAACATCCCCGTTTCGCAGGTAGCGTGTGCATCCCCTCCGTAGCCGAGGCGCTCCCGTTGGGGGCAATCCACGATATAACCACCCAGCGATAAATTCTCGTAGGTCCACCGCACGCGGTCGTAGATCCAGTTCTGCAGCGAATCGGAGCAGGCAAAAGTGGCAGCGGGCTTATAATCCGTGCGCACCAGCCAGCCACGGATATCTTCGGGGGCAGGTTTGTATTTCAGTCCGCGTATGGTGATCCATCTCCCTGAGCTGTAATTGAAATGATTGCGGAACTCCCCCTCCCCGCTTTTCCCGATAATATAGGCGCTGTGCAAGCCGAAGGTCATATCCATCTGTTCCCGTTCCGAATACTGGAAATCGATCCGGTCGCCGGGGTTACCTTTTACGCGGATGGCAGTCCACCCGGCGAAGTTAACGCCCATGTCTACACGAAAACTGCCATCCGGCCGGGCCTCTATGGAACGGGGCTTTATTTCGTTCATCACTTTATTGGGCTCCGTCATTTGGGCCGACAGCAACAGGTGGGGATGATATTCAGTAGCGGCTCGCCAGGTGCTTTCATCCGCCTGGATGGTGTTCCAGTTATCTGTTTCCTTACCTGCATCCCATAATTCCCCTCCCATGCGGTTGGAATCCCATACGCCCAGCAGTTTATTCGGGCTGGGATGCGTAAGCCAGGTGCCGTCTGTTTTAAGGAACAGTGCCGGTGTAGCCGCGTCGTTATTATAGATGGCCGCCTGTGCAGCAACGATAGGTGTTTGCGGTTTACCCGGCGCAATATAGGGCCCGAAAACAGACCAGGAAGTGCCGAGCCAGATGGTGATCACGTTCTTTCCAGGGCGTAGCGCCGCGGCAATATCGTAGGTAACATAACGCGCCCTTTTTGCGTGATTGGTTACAGCCGGAGCCATCACGCCATCCCCAATTTTTTTTCCATTCACATATAATTCATGAAACCCCACAGAAGCGATAAAAATATTGGCCTTCTGTGGTTGCGCATTAAGATCAAACGTTTTACGGAACCAGGGATCGGAGATATTGCAATCGCGTTGCCTGGGATCAAAGATCTCATCCGTGCCTATCCAGGCCGCCTTCCAGTTGCCCGGTTGCAGGATACCGGTAGTCCATACCGCAGCAGGGCTCCAGGCTGAAATGCGCCCCTTCTCATCTTTTACACTTACTTTCCAGAAGTACGACTGATCATCCTGCAGGGGTTTGCCCTTGTAAACGATATGCTGCATATCATCTGTGCTCACCCAACCGGAATTCCAGACAGCGCCTTTATTTTCATCCAGTTCCTTTGCGGTAGCCGCTACCAGGATGCGATAGGCCGTTTGCCGCTGGGCATGGGCATTGGTATCTGTCGCCAGCAGCGTCCAGCTGAGGCGGGGCTGCAACTCATCGATGCCGAGAGGATTCACCAGGTACTCGCAACGGAGGTTGGCAGGCAATACAGACGACTGCCCCGCCGCACAGATAGTGGCCGTGCATAATACCAGCAGCAGCCAGAGGGAATATGTATTTTTCATACTGAACAATGCAGCGATTTTATACCGTGATATTAAAACTAAAAATCTGCCCGGGCAACCTGTACTATCCTGCAGTGGTTAACTGCCGGGAGAATTGTATCTTTATAAAAAGCGTAAACCTTCTACTCACGGCTAAAGGATATGTGAATGAAAAAATCATTGCTGCTTTTCTACTGTCTTATTTTATTGATCCTTCCTGCCGTTGCGCGCCAGGAACCGCCCGACACGGTTAAAACCGGCATTTATATAACCAGCATTCATGATATCGATTTCAAACAAAGCGAGTATACCGTTAACCTGTGGCTATGGCTTACCTATAAAAATAAAGCATTCGATTTTATCCAGAACCTTGAAATCCCGCAGGCCAAAACATTTACCAAGTCCTACTCCACCATCGACTCCTCCAACGGCAGGGTTTACCTGCTGATGAAACTGCAGTGCGTGATGAAGGACTCCTGGCGGATTAACAACTTCCCCTTCGACCGGCAACGACTGCGGTTTTCCATTGAGAACTCACAGTTTGATGCAGGCTCGCTAGTATTTTCGGTGGATTCGCTGGGCAAACACTTCGATCCCCGTTTTACACTCCGGGGGTGGAACATCGACAGCTTTAGGATCAACACCGGGATTAAAGCCTATGAAACCGCCTTTGGCGATGACAAGATCCCAACCCCGCATACAGAGTACAGCAATTTTACGGTGAGAATAGGTATAGACCGGGATGCCACGCAGTTATTCTGGAAGATGTTCCTGGGCATGTATGTTTCTTTCCTGATCGCCTATCTCTGCTTTTATATTCATGCAGACAATATCGACTCCCGGTTCGGCCTTGGTGTGGGTTCCCTGTTTGCCGCTATTGGTAACAAATACATCATTGACTCCTCCCTGCCCGACTCCACTACTTTCACACTGGTGGATACACTTCATGGCATTACATTGTTTTTTATTTTCGTGGTGATCACGTCTTCTGCCTGGTCGCTGCAACTTATTAAAATGGGTAAAACGGAGCAGAGCCGCCGGCTGGACAGAGGGTTATCGCTGGTGGTGCCACTGGTGTATGCGTTGCTGAATGTGTATTTTATTGCAGGGGCGGTGTATGGGAGGTAGTTACTTTATAAAAACTAATTACCCTTCTCTGCTCAAAGCCCATATGCGCATACAACCGTATAGCACGTTCATTCGACAACGCCACATGCAAAAAAGAAGTGATCCCCTCTCCTGCATGCCGGTAACATAGCTGTGTGATCAGCTTTTGCGCATAGCCGCGGCCGGTATGATCCGGGTGGGTGCAAATTGCGCTTAGTTCCGTGAAGCCGGTGATGCGCATGCGTTCGCCGGCCATAGCAATCAAAGTTCCATTGTGCCGTATTCCATAATAATTGCCCAACAGGCGGGTACCATGGTTGTAGTACCCCGGTTGAATACTGTTAATGAGTGCGTACATATCGTCCGCATCTTCAGGGCCCAGCAACGATATCATAGCTGCATCACTTTCAGTGAGCGGCGCCGGCACGGACCGCAGCACCATCTGTGCGCAGGGCAGTTCATTATCTTTAGTCCAGTTGCCTGGCAGTATTGGTAATTCACCGATGATATAAAATGATTCTCCCGCATTCATCCAGGGATCCAATGTGGCAATGCTGTTGTCATCTGTTTGCCTGCAGGCAACGAATGGTACTATTCCCTGCTGGTATCTTTTGGCATGATCTGTTCCTTGTGCAAAGTGTGCGTGTTCGCTCGTTAACGCCTCCCAGGCGGGATTGTCTAAAACGGTTTCCTTCATGTATCTAATATACGAAATGATGCTTCAAAAAAAAGCGGTCCCCTTTCCAGGAAACCGCCCCTTTTAAAATATATCCGTTACCGTTAGTGCTCCAGGTTCATGATCTCAATCCTTCTGAAATCAACCGGCTGCCCTTCACTTTGCAGGGCAATAAAGCCTTTGGAAAGCAGCTTGCCATCTACTTTAACAGTGGAGTCGTAATTCTTTACCACGCCGCCGCCGATCTGCGGTTTGGAATACTGCAATACTGTGTCGCCGTTGATGATGTGTGTGATGAGGGAATCGCCCAGTACGATCAGTTCTCCTCTTACCCATTGTTGGCCTTCATATGTTTTGGAACTGGATTCAATACAGTGTGTTTCATCCAGCTTGCCTTTATATACCACGTTGGTACCGGGGGAGCACATGTTGCCGGTAGGTCGTGGTTTACCATCGCCCAGGCCGGCCAGCAGCTGCATTTCCACGGAAATGGGCCAGTCCTGCTCCTTTGGCATGGTCCGCGGGTCCTGCGAGTGGAACATGACGCCGCTGTTCAGCAGGGTGTATTCCGGTGCAGAGGGGTACCATTTACCAACAAAGCGGTACTCAAATTTGAGATGATAATGTGAGAACGGTTGTTTATAGTAGAGATGCCCGAACTGGTCGTTAAAGTCGCCGTACTGATCATAGCGCACCTTGATGATACTGTCTTCCACCCGGAAGGTATTGCCGAAGTTCTCTCCTACTTCATGGTGATGGATCTTCACGATCCAGTCGTTGATATCTTTACCGTTGAACAGGGATATCCATTCGGGTTTCTTTTCAGGTTGTTTTACTTCATTACAGGCCATGCTGCCTGCCAGCATGGCTATCATCAAAAGTTTAGGTAAAATCCGGTTGTTGTTCATATAAGTAATTAAAGGTTGAATTTCATTTAACTGTTTTACGGCTACCGGGTTTTGGAAATACCTGGTGCGTTTGCGCCCATTGGTACCAAAGGGTTTGCAGCTGTTGTACCTTTTCGGGGTATTGAGCGGCCAGGTTATTGGTTTCTGTTTTATCCACAGCAAGATTAAACAATTGCCAGGTGGTATCGTTACTGAGCGATACCAGTTTCCAATTACCGGAGCGCGCATACCTTGCGCCGAAATGTTCATTGAACAGCTGATCGTGCCCGGCAGTATTTTTATTTCTGAAAGATGGCAACAGGCTGGTACCGGTAGTGGCGGGGATCTTATGGCCATTGTACACCCTGGGGTACTGTGCATGCGCCAGTTCGACGAAGGTAGACATAAAGTCCATTACATGCCCGGTATGATCACTGAAGCCACCTTTCCCGGCGGTGATACCTTTGGGCCAGAAGGCGATCAAAGGCGTATGTATACCGCCTTCGTACGATTCGGCTTTCCAGTATTGATAAGGGGTATTGGCTACATTGGCCCATGTTTGCCCGATAGAGGCATACGTGGTTTGCGGCCCGGGCATCGCCTGTTTTTTGGTGGCGTAAATAATTTTGCGGCCATCGCGGGTTTCATCGGGGCGATCGAACCCTGGCCCGTAGTTAGCGCAGTTTTCGGGGCTGGCGCCATTGTCGGACAGAAAGAGGATGAGGGTATTATCCAATTGTCCTGTTGTTTTCAGCGCTTCTATGATGCGGCCAATGCCCTGGTCCATACGGTCTATCATAGCGGCATGCACCGCCATAGCCATGGCATCCCAGGCGGTATCGGGGTTTTGCGCCCAGGTTTGATCACTTTTCCATCGTTTGGGCAATGGCGTGGTAGCGGGGTCAATCAATCCCATTTTCACCATTTTGTTATACCTGGCATTGCGGATGGCTTCCCATCCTGCCCTATAGGTGTCCCTGTACTTCGCAATATCTTCCGGCAGCGCCATCAGCGGCCAGTGTGGCGCATTATGTGCTACATAAAGGAAGAAGGGCTTTTGGGTACCTGCATAACCTTTGATATAGGCCACGGCAGTATCGTTAATAGCGTCTGTATGATAATAGTGCTCCGGCACGTTTGTAATGGGCGTTGTTCCGCTCACCAGGCTGAAGGGGTCAAAGAAATCCACAACTCCCCAGATAGTGCCAAAGAACTGATCAAAACCACGGCTGGTGGGGTATTGTGAGATGGGGGAAAAGTCGCCGAATGTTTGATGATGGTTGAGCCAGGCCATTTGCTCAGCAGCTGTTTTTTGCCCGTTGGTATTGGATACATGCCATTTACCCGACATAGCGGTCTGATAGCCGGCTGTTTTCAATACTTCTGCGAGGGTAACCGCATTCTCCGAAAGGTGGCCAAGATACCCGGGCTCATCCTCCGCATCGGTCATCTTCCCGATACCAGCCTGCTGGTTATACAATCCGGTGAGCAGGGAAGCCCTTGTGGGGCAGCAACGGGAGGTATTATAAAACTGCGTGTAGCGGATACCGTTAGCCGCCAGGAAATCGATGTTGGGTGTATGGATCTCACCGCCATAACAACCGGCATCTGAAAATCCCATATCATCCGCAAGTATAACAATAATATTGGGCCTCGGATCTTTGGGCCCCGGCCTGCTTTTCTTAAATCCTGTAAGCAGCACAGTACTTAACAGGAATGGAATGATATAAACTGATCCTGGTCTTATCTTCATGGGTTCGCACAGTTTTGTTACTACATCGCGTTAAAATAAAATAAAACGAGAAGAAAAGTAAATAAACTGTATGACCGGGGGAGATTTATTTGAGGGAAGAGGAAAAAAAAGCCTGGCGAGGAGCCAGGCAATGAGGTATCAGAACTGGAATGCTACCGAAACATCCGGCAGATTATATATTTTTGAACCGCTGTCGTAAATAAAAGGAACAATTGCAATACCGTTAATAAGGCCACTTGCAGCACTGGCGGCATTATCGTCGTTGATAAAAGTATAGGCCGAATTGGCGGGCATTCCATAATCAGTAGTATATTCCTGGTAGCCGTCTATTCCGTTAACGGCATCCCGCACAATAATGATATATAAATTTTTAGTGCCGTCGGCAGTTTTCGCGGGTAACACTATTTTTTCCGACATGGCGCCCAGGGCAATATCTTTAATGATTGTAACAGAATCAGCCGGATTTGCTGTATAGTCTTTACTATTATTGCGATAGATAGTAACATTTATTCTTCCTGATCCGAAATTGGTATATTTATTTGCAAAGATGAAGGCGATGCTATCGGCGGAGGGGCGGTCAAAATCACCTGGATTTACAAAACGGTTAAATCCCAGTGTGGGATCGTATGCATAGCTAAGCGATACCCTGTCTGTTTTAACTGCTACAGTAGTATCAATCAAAGCCACAGCAACACCCGTTTTATGGATACTGATATTTAACTGCTCCTTTTGTTTCATTACCACATTAAAAGAGCTTCTGTTTGTTGTTTGTGTTTGCACCAGTTTCCCATCCAGATATAAATCAAGCGTATCACCGGCTTTAAATACAAATGGAATATATACCTCCACAAATTTCTCTCCTTCCAGTACAGTTCCTTTTTTACAAGACAACAGATGCATACCCAATAATATGCACAACAAAAACATTACAGTAGAATACCTCATTTTATAAAACGTTGATTAAAAAGTGGCTGATCTGTAAAACAGACCAGCCACGCCATAAAGAATAATTAATAAGCAAATACAGTCCATCCGCTGGCCCAGTTGTTGGTACCATCGAATGCACCTCTGTAGGAAGTACCGGTTAAACCTGCAGGTAAGCCGGAAGTTAAACCACCGGTTAAAGCAGGAGAAGCAACGGCCGGAGCACCTGTTCTGGGCATGTAGAAACCGGCAATGCCCCTGTTGAACGGATTCACCAGTTTGAGGGAAGCGTTCGGATCAGCAGCAATGTATGAAGTGTTGTTGTCAACACCATCAGGTAACGGTTTAGTGCAGCTATATGCAGGGTTACCGTAATATGCCAGGTTAAAGGCATGTACCATGTTGTTTTTGATGATGGAAGTACCATCGCAATACCTCTGCTGGGTAGTCTGGTCTGCTGCAGTACCACCGGTTGGAACGGTGTTATCCAGCAAAATACCATTGTTGAATCCCAGGAAGATAGAGTTGTACACTTCAAAGCGGCTGCTTCTTCTCCACTGTGCAGCTACACCGTATTTACCGGTACCTGCAGGTGGGAAAGTAGTTTTGGTAGCTGCTGCCTGGTTAGGCAAACCAATAATAGTCAGGTTGGCGATCAAAGGTTTAGTGATCGGCAAACGTGGCTGACCAATGCTGTTGTTGTCTGATTCAATACCGTTAGAACCACTCTTGTCGGCACGTGTAGTATCTTCTACTACCAGTGCATGCTGAATGCGGCCACGGTAACCGTTGTCAAAATCCAGACCATCGTCCAGCGGGTTAACAATTACTACGTGGGTTGCGTTTACAGTACCACCGAAGAATTCGATACCATCATCTGCAGCTTTGTACACTTCTACGTAGTCGATTTCAGTTCCGCTACCAACACCGGCCAGGGTAAGACCGTTGATTTCGTTGTCTGTAGCCAGTTCAAAACCTGCGTACTCGATACGAACATATTTCAGTCGGCCTGAATTGTCTGTATCAACAGAACCACCATAGTAAGGAGTTAACGGAGGAATACCGCCAATACCTTCTACTTTGGCAGTATCGCCATTGTTGGTAGTAGCTCTTCCGAGGATGATGATACCGGCAGTCTGACCGGCAGCAGGAGACGCGCTGCTGGTAGTAAATACAACCGGAGCAGAAGAAGTACCGTTGGCTTCAATTTTTCCGCCACGGGAAATTACCAGACCACCGCCCGGTGTAACACCCGGAGTACCTGGATTACCTTTGATAACGGAACCGGCGTCGATCTGGATTACATCGAGGGTATCGATGTATACCAGTCCGCTCAGAAAGTAAGTGCCACCTGTGAGCTTGATGGTATCACGGATAGTTTTTCCGGTACCTAAGATACCACTGAGGGTGGCGCCATTTGCTACCACCTGTATGGCTGCGCTCACAGGACGGTTAGTCTGTTGTGCGTCTTTTTTGCAGGATGCTGTGAACACGCTGGCAGCCAGGATAGTTGCAGCTGCGGCGTAGAGGTTAAACCTGGTCATCAAATAAAGGATTTAAATTAGAAAATAATAACAATGATCGAAACTGTATATACCGGTATGAATACATGCTCGTTAAATAATACATCCTGCCTGTTGTTAAAAACTATATCCTAACGTAAAACTGTAAGTCCTGCCTGGCTTTGCCTTGTAGAACAAAAGGTCTTTCCCTTCCTGGTACAATAAATCTTTTACGGGATGCTTCTTCCCTTCTCCCATATCTCCATCTCCCGCATTCTGATATATGATAGAATAACTGTTCAACAGATTACCTGCATTAGCGCGGATGATCATTTTATCATTCAGCAGATGAAAGGCTATCTGCCCGTCAAGTGCTACCATCGGGCGTTCGTAATAAGACATATAGGAATTCTGATTGGGCATGAACAGGCGGTTGCTCACGTAGTTATAAAGCAGGCTTACAGATACAGGCTTTGTATCGTAATATACACCTGCATTAATCATGTAGTTGCTGGCGCCCTGTTGTGGCCTGTCTTCCCAATTTCCTATATCCTGTTTCAGTATCATTTTCTTTGATCCGGCCGGCTCTTCCACATAAGTAGGATTAGTGGCTTTTCTCACGCGTGAGAATAACCTGGTTCCATTGCCATACAAGGTGAGGTTACGGATCACCGGTACATCAATAAAGGACAGCGATTTCCTGATCTCTATCTCTACTCCCCGGTTCTCCGCCTGGTGATTGTTACGCAGGGAGAATTCATTCACTGCGTTCGACTGGAAGATCTCCATCGGGTTATCAATCTTCTTGTAAAACAGGGACAGGGATAAAATTTCGCCTGGGCCGGGATAATATTCATACCGGAAATCCAGGTGTTTTAATTTGCTGGATACGATAGGCGTTGAGCTGTTGTATTCTCCACCCAATTCAAAATCATATTCGCTGAAGTAAGACAGTTCACGAAGGTCCGGCCGGATAATGCTCTGGGCATAGGTAGCGCGGAAATTCATTTTTGGCGTAAGACTATAAGTAAGACTGGCAGAAGGAAACAGGTTCCAGTTCTTTTCCCTGTTATACAGGGCGCTCAAATCGTAGGCATCCCTGTTTGTGATCTCACCAATACTTTTCTCCAGTACTTCATTGATGCGGTTAATATCATAATACTCAGCCCTTACTCCCCATACCAGCCGGAGCTTACCGGCCAGCTTATGGTCAAACATGCCATAAACAGCATGCAGCGTAGCATTGCGCTGAAAATTATCCGAGAAATCGTCAAAGGCAAACGTGTAACCTTCATGGGCAGGATTAAAGAAATAATCTATGGGCTGGGGAATTTTGGAAGCGTATCCGCCGCTGCCGGCACGTGCCACGTAAAAGGAGCGATCCTTATACCAGCCGGCGTATCCTGCTTTAAAAGTATTTGTAACTGTGGCATTCCCGATGTTAAAACGGAAGGGCACTACTGTATTCAGATCCCAGTTCAGGTCTGATTCATAGGCACGTGTCCACCAGCGCATAGCGCCATCGATACCACGGGATTGAGGGGGGCCGATCATCATAATGGGTGAGGCAGTAAGACTATCAGGTGGAGCCGGTGAACGCAGGTAATGATTATCCGGGCGTTGCCTGTCGAGGTGAACATAAGTACCTGACCACTGCACTTTAATACCTTTACCGCCAATAGCATGCTCTCCTTTTAACTGTGTTTGCCACAATTTTGTCCATTGCACATTATCATAGAATCCGATCATTGGCGGTGTATCAGCAATACCGCTGCCATCTGTTCCTTTTCCCATGAGCAGCTGCTGATCCAATGTGTTCAGGTAAAGGCTTTGAAGGCTTATTTTATGTTTGCCGGCACTATACCCTATTCCAACCAGTAACCCGGTGTTAGTAGAAAAGCCATATTGTTTCCCGCTAAAAAAAACAGAATCACTTCCGTTTACAGCGCTGGGAAGATACATATAGCCGTCTTTTCCCCCAATCCTTACATCCTGCGTCTGCAATGTGTTGCGATAGCTGACGCTGGCCATCAGGCCCAGTTGCCGGTCCTGGCCAAGATCCATCACATGGCCCCATGACAGCTGGTAGTTTTGTGATGGATGCGCCTTCCTGTCATATATTTTCCAGTTGTTGGAAATGGAAGCCGGGTCTTTCAATACATGACCGCCTGTATTGCCGGGGTTGGTATTGGCCAATATATCATCCAGATTCTTCCAGTTCAGTTTCCCAAACAGGTTGCGATGAGAAGAGGGTTTGCCCAGGTATTCGCTGCCGCCTATTTCCAGGCTGTTGAATGCTTTGCCGGTCGTGTTGTCGTTGATACTGCCGCCGATGGAAATGGTAAAGAAATTTTCCGTAGGAATGGCTTTGGTTTCAACGTTCACTAATCCGCCGCCAAACTCCGCGCTCATATCCGGCGTAATCGTTTTATATACCGTGATATTGTCAATGATATTAGAGGGAATGATATCATAGCTGAAATTCTTCCGGTTCAGCTCTGTGCTTGGCATGATCTGGCCATTGAGCATAGCGGCGTTATAACGTTCGCTCATCCCGCGCACCACGATGTATTTATTATCTACCGCTGCTACCCCGCTGATGCGCTTCAGCACCTCTCCTACGTTCTTATCGGGTGTGCGCGCAATTTGTTCCGCGCTGATACCATCTGATAAACCGGCGGCATTTTTTTGTTTATTATAAAGAGCGGAAACGGTTTCCCGCTTTGCCGCCGCACTTACGGTTACTCCTTTCAGGTTGGAAGAGGAAGTAGACAGCATCACATCTTTCAAAGTTACTTTACCCGCTTTTATTACTACATTATTAAAGCCCGACTGGGAAAAGGCCAGGTGGCTGAAACGCACGTTATATGTGCCTTCCGGCAATTGAATACTATAGGTACCATCAACACGGGAAGTGGTTACATGGCTGTTATCCCCGGCAAAAACCGTTACACCGGGAATAGATTCGTTCTGGTCATTAAAGATCTTCCCCTGCAAGGTACCTGTCTGTGCCTTAGTAGCGACAGCAACTTTGCCGTCTTCGGTTCTGATAGCGATGATATTATCTTTCAGCTCCACATCCAGCGGGAGTTGCTGATCCAGTAATTGCAATAACCCGGATAAAGAAAGGGTGCCTTTGGGAATATTAATGCTTAATGCTTCCACTTGTGCGGGGTCGTACAGGTACCTGTAATTCCCCTGTTCCTGCAATGATTTCAGGATATCTTTTACCGGTTGTTTTCCTGCAGGAAGTTTTACCGTTTCCGATAACCGCTGGTATTGCTGGGCGTGCAAAAGTGAATGATTAAATAATGAAATAAAACACATCATTAAGCATAATCTGCGTACAAATGGCATCATTGATCGTATAGCTTTTTATAGTTTTAGAAAGCGCCCATGCGGGCAATAGTATAGCTGCACAGCAGTTTTGGCTGCTGATAGATTTTAAAAAGATGAACGTGCTTTTAATTAATTTTTAGTGATCCTGCATCCCTCCGGCGTGTACGTTACCTTGAGCTTATGTACGTAGGTGATGGCTGCTACAATTGTTTTGAAATCATCCGATGTGTTAAAGATGCCTGAAATCCTTTGTCTGTCTGCTTCTCCGTCCACTATGATCTTTTCATCGTACTGCCAGGATAGTTTTCTGCATACATCCTTTAACGTGGCGTTATTAAAATAGATTTTGTCTTTCATCCAGCCGGTAGCCTTGAAAACGGCGTTGTCGGTAACCATTTGAGGCATGCCGTTTCCTTCAAAGTTCATGGCCATTCCCGGCGTAAGCACATGTGTATCGTTACTGTCTGTCAGTGCCACGGCTACTTTTCCTTCCAGCAAACTGATACAGATAGCCGTATCCTGCCTTGTGAACGCGCTGATGTTAAAGGCCGTTCCAAGCGCCGTAGTAGTTACATGGGCTGTATGTACCCGGAAAGGTAAACTGCTGTTCTGTGCCACTTCAAAATAAGCCTCTCCTACCAGTTCCACCTCCCTTGACACTTCATTATAATTGTCCGGGTAACGCAGCACCGCATTTTTATTCAACCATATACGGGTACCGTCTCCCATTAACACTGACCTGATATCATTGCCGTGATTATCCAGTTCTTTCCATTGGGTACGGGCAATTGGGTTTACCGGCATCTTTTTCCCGTTCATAAGAAACAGGAAATAAGCAGCAGCAGAAAGCAGCAGCATACCGGTGAATACAGCCGCCCATTTAAGGCCTATATGCCGTACTTTGGTGCGTGCCGGCAGCTCAATGGCAGGCGGCACTACCTGGATGGCAGGCCCTGCTGCGGCTTCAGCCCATTTGCCATGTAAAAATTCATCCAGCAGGGTGTGATCCGTCCCCTGCAGGTACGCTTCAACAATGATCCTTTCTTCTGCAGAACATTGCTGTTTAAAATATCGATCCAGTAATTGCTTTGTGATCACCTGTTTTATTTTGAATGACGGAACTAAATATCAACACTATACATACAGTACGAACGGGCATTAAAAAGTGAGTAGGCAAAAAGTTGGAATTCACATTTTGGTAACATTGGAATGGGCTCAATGGTCTGCTCAGGGGTGGGTGATCAATACCGGATGCGTCATAGCAGGGGATATAGCGGCGTTTTGGACAGTCGTTGGCGGTTGATGGGAAACACGCCCGCCGGCCACGCCTATCAGCTCCAGCGCTTTCGCGGTGAGCGGATCGGCCGTATTGCCCAGGGGCTGCAAGGGTAAGGCAGCCAGTTCATCTACCTGGTAAGCCGGCGCAATGCCTTTATTATATCCTCCCTCCCCGTTTGCGTTCTGCAATTTATAGGTGATGGGCATCAATACCCAGGGAATGCGTTTGGGATTGCGGCCATCGGCAATGGTGATCATGCCTTCGTCTTTCCCCAGGGTAACGCTGCCGATCTGCACAATATTCGTATAAGGTTTAAGGTTATTAACGATCATTTCTGCAGCGGAGGCTGTATGCGGGCCGGTTAATATATATACTTGGCTTAATTGCAACTGTATGGGCTTCACCTGGCTGAAAGTAACAGCGGTACCACGTTCCGGAAGCGCCATTGTTTGCGCGAAAGTCATGGTACGGTTGCCCAGCCGGCTATTGCCTATATACTTAGCAAAAATGCTTCCTGCATCAATATTGTTACCAATAAGCGCCGTTAGTATGGCTGCCATGGCGGTGCTCCCGCCAGGACTGTAGCGCAGGTCCAGTACCAGTTGCTGTACACCCTGTTGTTTATAGGCGCTGAATGTTTGCAGCAATGCAGCGCTTTGCGTATCATCGAAATAGTTAAAGCAGAGATAGGCCGTTTTAGGCGTGGTATTAAGCACCACCGATTGTTGTATGGCAGGCTCCTCTGTGATACCGCCGGCAGTTACTTTTTGCACGGTGGTTTCCGTGATGGCCCCGTCTGTGCCGCGTGTAGCCATCGTAAGATCAGCCTTCTTATCCGTTACCAGTTTTGCCAGCAGCGATGCGGCATTGCTGGTGCTCAGCAATGTGCCGTTAATGCGTGTAAAGAGCTGTCCCCGTTTCAGCTCCTTCGAAGCGGCGGGCGAGCCGGGTTGTACCAGTTGCACTACTCCCAGTGCGCCTCCCGGCGCTTTGGGATAAGCGATCACCGTAGCTTCCATACCATATATGCTACGCAGGCCTGCGGGATAGGAAGCCGGTACTGCGGGATCATATATAATAGAAAAGCGGTCGGCCGTATTTTTCAGCTGCCCAAACCAGGCAGTGGCTTCTGCCGATGCATCCGGCGTTGCCGGCAGCCCGTCTTTCCAGTAGTAGAAATAGTTCATGCTGTCCAGTATCCAGCGGTTTACTTCCGCATTAGTTACCGGTCCCGTGGGTGCTGCCGGATCTTTATCTTTCCCGCATGCCCATAATAAACAGGCAGCGGCAGCGATGATGGTGGTATTCCCGATATTTTTCCGGATCAGGTGCGTGGCCGTTCTCAGGTGGGTACGGACCGTAGTAACAGAGATGTTCAGCATATCAGCAATTTCTTTATGGGAGTAACCTGAATCGCGGTACTGGTAAACCTTGCGGGGCTTATCAGGGAGCGACTGGAGCACATTGCTGAGCCGGTGCCTGAGTTGTTTGTAGTGCATCCTGCTCTCGGTTTCATCTACCGTGCCTGAGCTGGTATGATAAATATCCTTGTGGGCTAATGCAGAAGTGGTGGCCTTCCGGCTTTCATCGATCACTACCCGCTTGGCTATTACAAACAACAGGGGAAATATGTCTTCTGATTCGCTGCTGATGGTATCTATCTTTTCCCAGAGGCGGAGAAAACATTGCTGGGTAATATCTTTAGCACGATGGCGGTCACCGCAAAGCTTATAAGCAAAGTCATAAACTTTCTGGTAGTTAACATTGTACAACCTGATAAAAAATATCTCTGCAGACATCATGTTAGAATATAGAACCAAAATAAGGCCCTACTATTAACGCAATGTTAAACCCGGCATTTATTTTCGAAGATGAAGCCTGTAAAGGGATTATAGTTATATAAAATAAATCATTTATACGGCATTGATAACTTGAGGGATTTCACTTCCTGATGTTATCACCATCGTCCCCTACTTCCTCACCCGGCTGCTTTCTTCCACTGTACGGTTCCTTTGCTTCCGCTGTCCGCCTGCGCCAAAGTTTTTTGCCCAGGTGAGCTTCACTATCTGCGTTTTACCTGATTCCGGATGAAAGGTAACTTTGCTTTTCAGGTTAAATGCTTCTTCGGTCAGGGTGCCAAAATAACTATTGATGCGCACCGTGCGTAGTATATCCGTTACCGTTAGCTGAAGGATCCCGCCGTTTTTTGTAAGCTCTTTTTTAAGGCCGGCATTCAGGGCCCCAAAAGGATCTGCTTTTTTAGAGCCGTCGTAAACAGCGCTGTTATACCACCCGGAAACTTCCAGGGCAAACCGTGCGGGCAACTTTACGGCGGTGGAGAAGTTGGCGTTAAAGCCCAGGTAATCCTTCTGTACCGGCCGGGCGGTGAAATCAAGTTTAAACTGCCGCCAGCCGCCGGTAAACCCAAGGTTCATCTCCCATCGGTCGCTGATTTTCCATGGTAGCAATGCCTGCAATGAAAGATTTTTCTGGAACATCAGGTTTTGGGGAGATACCCATATCACTTCTCCTGTTGGGTTGGGCGTAAGCTGGTAACGGGCCACGGGGGCATCGTCCCGGCTGTAAAGCAGGGAAAGCGAGTAGCCGTTCCGGTTATACCCCAGCTTTATATTGTTGGTGATGGTGGGTTGCAGCTGCGGGTTGCCGGTTTCCACGGAAGTGGGCCCTGAATAGGTAATGAAAGAAGCCAGGTCGTTGTAACTGGGGCGACTGATCCTTTTTGTATACGACAGGTTCCATTCCGTTTCCTTTCTTTTCCAGGTGAGAAATATATCCGGGAAGAATTTGCCGGATTTCCTGTGGCTGATGCGCTGCTTATATTGCGGATCATCCATTTGTGTATGGGCGTATTCATATCTTACGCCGGCGCTCAGCCGTAGCGTGGGATGCAGCTGTGCATCTACAGAGCCATAAGCCGCGCCTATCGCTTCTTTCATAATAATGTTGTTAACAGCCGCAGAACTGCTTATCCATTGCTGGTCAAGAAAACTTTCTATCCTGGAGCGGCTGTTGTTGTTGGTATAGGTTCCTTTCACACCGGTTTCAATTTTTAATCCGGGAGATAATTGCCGGCTGTAATCCATTTTAAGTACGCCGATCTGCATCGATGACACAGAGGAAGTTTTTTGCAGCGGTGCAAAAAGCGTGTCGTTTGTACCGGGTGTATGACCGGCGCTATCCACAAAGGCGCTGGTTGCGGTGGATGGGCGGTTGTTCTTGTAGTAGAGGTAATCGAGGTCAATGTTCAGCTGCTCTCCTGCCCTTATTCTTTTTTCTGTATACAGCGATATGCCTATATTATCCCAGTTGTTGTTTACCCTGATATCTGCATCCATATTGTAGCGGGTACCGTTATTGAGGAGATATTCCCCGTGATTAACGGTATGATCTGCCACCCGGCTGATATTACCACTGATGCTGCCACCAGCCACCGTTCGCGGAGAGAGGTTTACATCTGCCCCCAGCAACAGGTTATGACTGTTGCTTACCGGTTTTATCAGGCTGAGAAAATCAGATGAGCTGGGGGCTCCCAGTAACTGCATATTATCGGTGGCGCGGGCAAACCAGTCGTAATAAGTCCTGTCGTGTGAAAACGAATAATTGCCATACATCCCCGTGTTCCGGATACTGCGCCCGAAGTTAAGGCTGGCGGCGGCTTTTTCGCCGTAACCATAACCGCCGGTGAGAGAGAAATTACCCTGGTTGCGGTTTTTCTTTATCACGATGTTGATCACACCGGCGTTGCCAGCGGCATCATACTTTGCCGGGGGAGTATTGAGCAGTTCAATTTTTTCTATATCGGCGGCGTTCATACCCTGGAGAAACACCATCAGCTGATCGGCAGACATGCGCAGCAGTTTACCGCTCAGCATTACCATCACCCCGTTCTTGCCGTTAAGGGCAATATTGCTGTTTCGCCGGTCGATATACACGCCAGGGGAGCGTTCCAGCACTTCCAACACAGAGCTTCCCTTTGTAAGTATACTGCTTTGCACATTGATAACGGCGCCGGACTCCTGTTGCCGGAGCAATGGCCTGCCTGCCCGTACAGTTATTTCAGCCAATTGTTTTAAGGATGACAGGCTATCCGTTTTTTTCTCCTGCGCATATATGCAGTGAGCAGGTAACAACAGGAATAAGGAATAAAGAAGGTAGCGCATATGGTAATACTTGTACCGCAAATAAACAGGTATCTGCAGCGATGTAAAAGCCCGAATGACAAGGTGTGGCAGGAAACTGACCAGCTGCACAAAAAGGGCTGGTTCCCGGCAAAACCTGTTAAAAAAGGGAAATACCGCCACTCACCGGGTTCCATATGCTGGTTGTCATTTATTTGATACCATTGGTATAGTACGGGGAAAGAATCAGCAAAATGTGCCTATCTTTAATTACAGGTAATTTGTTATATCTTGAATACAACCACAAGCCGGAACTGGCTGCTGAAATATAAACTTTACCACATCCCATTCTGGTGTCTTTACCATTATCTCTGGTGGGTAGTGGCAATAGGAAATCCTTTGAAAGCTGCGAACTCTATTATCCTGTTCCCTTTCTATATCAAGTTTGGATTTTATGTGATCTTCCAGGCGGCGGCTGTATATTTCAACCTGTATTACCTGATCCCCAAATATCTTGAGAAAGGAAAATACACTGCCTACATCTCATTGCTGGTGCTTACCATTGGCGCAACCGCCTGCGCTATTGTTGGCGGCTATTACCTGTGTGCAGTGGTATCAGGAAAAACATTCGAAGCGCTTTTCGGGCCGGGAGATTATTGTTTCCTGCATTTCTTTGGAAACGCGCTGCCCTCCACCCTGGCCAGTATGACGCTGGCCATGAGTATAAAGCTCACCAGGAGCTGGCTGCAAACAAAAAGAAGGCAACAGCTGCTGGAAAAAGAAAAACTGGAAACAGAGCTTAACTTTCTGAAGAACCAGTTTAATCCTCATTTTCTTTTTAATACCATTAATTCGATCTTTTTCCTGATCCATAAAAATCCTGATGTGGCTTCCGCTTCGCTGGCGAAATTTTCGGAGCTGCTACGGCACCAGTTGTATGAATGCAATGATAAACAGATTGCCCTCAGCAAGGAGATCGGTTACCTGGAAAATTCTATTGAACTGGAAAAACTGCGGCTGAACAGTAACGTGGAGGTATCTTTTGATTTCCAGCAGCAGCCGGCGTCTCATTTAAGCATTGCTCCTTTCATCCTGATGACCTTTGTGGAGAATGCGTTCAAGCATGTATCCAAACATGCGGGCGCGCCTAACTGGATCAGGATACAGTTGCAGCTTCAGGGATCGCTGCTGGTATTTACCGTTGCCAACAGCAGCGCCACAGATGAATACAGCGCTCCCATTATTGACTATGGCGGCATCGGTTTAAAAAATGTGCAGCGGCGGCTGGACCTGGTATATCCCGGGCAATATGAACTGGATATCCTCCGTAATGCGGACAGCTTTGAAATAAGGCTGCAGTTACAACTGGCAGCCGCCCGGATGCCGCAATTGCTATCTACCTAAAATGATGTTATCATGATCAACTGTGTGATTACCGACGACGAGCCACTGGCAAGGGAAGGCATCGCCAATTATGTGAAGGAAGTGGATTTCCTTACGCTTACCGGTATTTGTGAAAACCCTGTGGAGCTGGCAAACCTGCTGAAGCAACGGCCTGCCGACCTGCTGTTCCTGGATATACAGATGCCCAAACTGAGTGGTATTGATTTTCTGAAAATGATCCCTCATCCGCCCATGGTGGTCATCACTACTGCATTTCCTGAATATGCGCTGGAAGGGTTCCAGCTGAATGTACTGGACTACCTGCTGAAACCTATTACGTTTGACAGGTTCTTTAAGTCGGCCACCAAGGCGAGAGACTATCACCAGCTGGTAAACCCCGCTGTAAAAAAGGATATCCCGCTTACAGAAACTGCCGCAGATCACTTCTTTATAAAATGCGGTACCCGGTATGAGAAGATCCAGGTTGAAGACATCCTTTTCATGGAAGGCATGCAGAACTATGTAAGCATTTATACCCGTAAAGGAAAATACATGACGCTGCTATATCTCAAAAACCTGGAGCAGCAGTTATCTCCCCAGGCGTTTATCAGGGTGCATAAATCATACATAGTGGCGGTAAATAAAATAGACAGCATCCAGGGAAATGAGATCTGTATCCAATCGCACCAGATCCCCATCAGCCGTAACTACCGGGAAGCGGTTATCCGGCAGGTGGTGATGAACAGGTTATGGGATAAAGTATCGCGGCCGCCAGACAAAAGCGCATTCTGATAAAAAAGCCTTTGAACTGCACAGTTCAAAGGCTATCAACTCAAAGTAAATCTGATTATGTAATTGTAGTCGTACCAGGCGGTAGATACCGGCCTGCATTATTTCATATCCTTTTCAGTTAGGTTCCTTTAGCAGGTTCCTCGCAAAAACGGGGCAACTGCCAATATTATGCTGATTATTTTTACTGCTGTACAGTATTAAAATTTATAATTGGCGCTTGCAGAAAGCACAGTGCCTGCAGAGTTACCTTCACTTTTCAGTTGTCCATCTACGAAAATCTGCACTTTCAATGTAGCCGCAGATGAAGTAGCCTGCGCGTTAATCAGTACATTCAGGTTAATAGCTTCTGCCGGTGAAGTAACTTCAGGGCTGGTCCAGGTGTTTCCGGTCAGGTTGGAGAGCGTGGTTACGGATTGATCCCATCCATACAAGCCATGACTTAAAGTTACCCCACTGGAGCCAATCGCTTTAAAAACTACTTTGTGGGAGGTACGTGATGGTTTGTCGTCGTCGTCCTTTTTGCAGGCTGTAAACAATGTAGCTACCATTAATACCGGGAACAAAATCTTTTTAAGTATCTTCATAAATGACAATTGTAAAATGCCTACTCTTTTAAAGCACAGTTTTCGGCTTCCCTGTTGTAAAATTTACAGAATATAAAATGGTTAAAACCTTTATCGGCATTACCGCAAATGTACTCCGGGCAGGAACTTTGGACAATACCAGCATCTGATGATTTATTTCTACCTGTTTTCAGGTATTTTTGCCGGCAACGATCGAGTGTAAACAATTGTTTTATATTTTGGCCTTTATGAGAAGATTATCATTCCTGGTATTCCTGCTTGCAGTAAGCTGCCGGTGCTTAGCCCAAGCTCCCCCGCTGAATGAGAAAGCGTTTACCGACAGCCTGGAGACCATATTGCAACAGGCTGGCTCCGACAGTGTCCGTGCCCGTGCAAATTATTCCCTGTCGGAATTCTGGGCGGCAAAGGATTCTTTAAAGTCATCACAATACCTGGAAAAGGGTAAACAATACAGTGGCCGGCATTCCTACCTGCAGGCGCTTTATTATTTCTATGAAGGAAATTTACTGAAGAAGGGCGATTATGATAAAAGCCAGGCCAGCTTCATGAAAGCGGATACGTTGCTCAGTAAGTTCAAAACGGCAGAAGCATATACTTTCCGGTCTAAAGCCTGGTACGACTATGGCGCCATTGCACAGCGGAAAGACAACTACAAGGCATTTGCCGACATACTGCTGAACAAGGCCATACCACTGGCCCAGCAGGCGGGCGACCAAACGGCCGCCGGAAGGGATTACCTGGCAGTGGGCATTGTATTTAAAAATGCAGGGCAGTTCGACAAAGCGGAAACCTATATTCTCAAGGCCATTGAAACCTTCAGGAATGCGCACTCCCCTTCCCACGAACTGGTAACAGCCTATCATACCATCGCGGAAAACTATTCGCTGTCTGCCCGGAATGCCAAAGCCCGCCCCGCGCTGGACAGCGCCTGGAAACTACTGGAGCCGTTCCCTGAATCCGATTACCTGCTGGACCATTATGCCGCCGAAGGCATGTACTATACCCTGGAAGGGAAATTCAAAGAAGCGCTTGCGAGCCTTGACAAAGGTGTGCAACTGGCCAGGAAAAAAGGCATGCGGTATGAAGAACAGCGGTTACAGATGCAGCAATTTTACGCTTATTTCAATGCCAATAATTTTGTAAAGGCAAAGGAAATGGCTACCCTGCTGATGCAGCAGAAAGAAATGATGCAGCTGGTATCCAACCGGCAACAGTTATACTACGGCATGGCGCTTACCTGTGAAAACCTGCACCAGATGGGGCCCGCCTATACCTGGATGAAACGTTACAGTGAGCTGAGCGATAGTCTTGCCCGCACGCAGCTCAACAACGATGTGCATGCCATGGAAATAAAATACCGCAACGCTGAAAAGCAGAAAGAAATTGATGCACTGAAAGCCAAAGGTATACAGGATGCACTAAATGCGAAAAATTCCCGGCTGGTGAACTGGCTGCTGGGCGCCGCCAGCATGATTTTACTGGTGGTATTGCTCTTTGCGTTGTTCGTATACCGCAGCAAGCAAAAGCTGGCCGCACAAAAAGAGCTGAGCTACCGGCAACACCTGCACGAAATTGAGCAACAACAGCAATTACAGTTCAGCCAGGCCGTATTGCAGGGCGAAGAACAGGAACGCCGCAGGCTGGCCCGTGATCTGCACGACGGCCTTGGAGGTATGCTGGCTGGGGCCAAGATCAATCTCTCCGCGCAAATTGAAGATACCTACTCCCAGGACCAGCGGGCGGAGCTGGAAAAGATCACCCAGCAGCTGGATCATTCCGTTACAGAATTGCGGCGTATTGCGCATAACATGATGCCGGTAAACCTGCTGAAGTTCGGCTTAAAAACTGCGCTGAAAGATCTCTGTGAATCGCTGATGAGTGAAAATACCCGGATCGATTTCCAGGACCTGGGATTTGAAGATACCCTGCGGGAAGAAGTGCAGATCCATATTTACCGCATTGTGCAGGAACTGTTGTCCAATGCCATCCGCCATGCGCAGGCCAGCAATATTATATTGCAATGCAGCCAGAACGATCATATCTTCTTTATCACCCAGGAAGATAACGGCAAGGGGTTTGACATGGAGGCAGCAGGTAATGAAAAAGGGATCGGGTTAAGCAACATCCGTAACAGGGTAGGATTCCTGAGAGGGAAAATTGATATCGACTCCGCTGTGAATGAAGGCACCACTATAAATATTGAATTACATGTTAACTGATCCCGCCACACTGGCCATTGTAGACGACCATCCGATTGTACTTGAAGGACTTCAAAAACTGCTCAACAATGTAAAGAGCATACAAATTACCGGCTGTTTTACTTCCGGTATGACTTTCATGTCTTTCCTCAAAGAAAATAAAGTGGACGTGCTCCTGCTGGACATCACGCTGCCGGATGCCAACGGTATAGAGCTGTGCAGGGAAGTGAAAGCTATTTCACCGGAAACGCATGTACTGGCGCTGAGCAATCATTCGGAGCGCAGCATGATCCTGCAAATGATCCAGAACGGCGCAACGGGATACCTGTTAAAAAATATATCTTCCGAAGAACTGGTAGCCTGCATACAGGAAGCGCTCAACGGGATGATCACTTTCAGCAGGGGCGCCAAGGAAATTATGGCGCGCCCATCTATCAGTGAGTTAAAAGGCATTCCCCAGCTAACCAAACGTGAGAAGGAAATACTGCAGCTGATAGCAGATGGCAAAACCACACCGGATATTGCGCAGCAGCTGAACCTGAGCCCGCTCACAGTAGAAACGCACCGGAAAAACCTGATCCAGAAATTCCAGGTAAGAAATGTGGCGGCACTGATCAAAATAGCCGCCCAGCAGGGATTGCTGTAAAAATTTTTATTTATGTAATCCTTTTTTTCGCAGGTATGCCAATAGTTTTTCCGGGTAGTCTGTCTGGATAACATTGGCATATGCCGCATCTTTACGCAGCTGGTCAAACCCTGCATTTTCATTTGCCGACTCCAGTTTATCGTATTTGCCCAAAGCGTTCATCCACACCCGTGTGCCGCCGGCAGTAACGCTTTTCACGAGGGAATCTGAGTAAAAGGAAGCATCTCCATGGATCACAGGAAACTTTCCCTGTTTCGTGGCCATCTGCTGTATCTCTGCTACTTCCTCTACACTGTGCGCGCGGGGCATTACAGGGATCCGGGGGTTCCAGCTGTGCAGGATGAGCGCCTGGTGATGATCGTAAATAAAGAACAGTACCTGTTTCTCCATCCCGTGCGCTGCTATCTGTGCAAAGGCCTGTTTCGCGGCGGATTCGCTTTCCTCTTTAAAATCCACATCTACTATAATCCTTCCTTTGGTGAGCTGCAGTACCTGCTCAAAAGTAGGGATCTTTTCCGTAGTGGGCTGTCCGTTGAAAAGAAGGGGAAACTGCAGCAGTTCCTGGTAAGTATAGTCTTTTATTTTTCCCGGCTTGCCGGTAGTGCGGGTAATGGTGGCATCGTGCATTACCACCAGGATATGATCCTTTGTTTCATGTAAATCTATCTCCACCACATCAATTCCCTGTTCAATGGATTCTTTTACGGCTACCAGGGAATTTTCCGGGTATTTATTGTGGGAGGCGCGGTGTGCCGCCACCATAATATGTTCCGGGTGATGATAAAATTCATTGATGATATCGTCTACCGGTTCTTTCTGTTGTGCAGATACCGACAGGGCGCCTGCGCATAATGTGGCTAATAATAATCGGTTCATCAGGTATTTATATTTTTTCAGAGAGATAAAGAGGATGAAAATATATCAATTCACAGAACATATCTACCGGCTTAATAGAAAGTTAACCTACAGCTGCTGCCGTTTCAGTTCCTTTACTGCATGATCTGCCGCTCTTGCGGTGAGCGCCATGTAAGTTAACGATGGGTTCTGACAGGCAGAGGAGGTCATACAGGCGCCATCCGTTACAAAAATATTTTTGGCGGTATGCACCTGGTTCCATTCATTCAGCACAGATGTGCGCGGGTCGCGTCCCATGCGTGCCGTACCCATTTCATGTATGGCCATGCCGGGATAGGAATCCCTGTTGAATGGTGTCACGTTTTTCAGACCTGCTGCTTCCAGCATGGCGGCGGCGTCCTGGTCCATGTCTTTGCGCATTTGCCGCTCATTGTCTTTGAATTCGCAGTTGAACTGCAGCACGGGCTGGCCCCAGGCGTCTTTGATACTGTGATCCAGCGTCACCTGGTTCTCTTCATAGGGCAGGCATTCTCCAAAGCCCATGAGGCCCATTTGCCATGGCCCCGGCTCGGTGAGATAATCTTTAAACGCCCCGCCTATTCCCAGCTCAGCGATGCCTCTTGACCAACCGGTACGGCTGCTGTAGCCGGTGTAGCCGAAACCTCTGCGATAGCTGCGTTTATCTGCGCCTATGTTCCTGAAGCGGGGAATATAAAAACCGGCGGGGCGCTGGCCGTAATAATATTTGTCACCGAACTCATCTGAAATACCGCTGGCGCCGGCGTGGAAGTGATGGTCCATAAGGTAGTGGCCCAGCACGCCGTGATCATTGCCTATTCCCTGCGGAAAGCGATTGGATACAGAGTTCATCAGCACAAAGGTGCTGCCCAGCGTAGAGGCATTTAAGAAGATGATATGGGCGTAATATTCCGTCATCTCTTTGGTGTGTTTGTCGATAACACGTAGCCCTGTTGCCTTTCCTTTGCTTTCATCATAGATGATGCTGTTCACGATGGCATCCGTTTGCAGGGTAAGATTCCCGGTTTTAACCGCAGCGGGCAGGGTAGACGACTGAGAGCTGAAATAGGCGCCGAATGGGCATCCCCGTGCGCAAAGGTCCCGGTACTGGCATTTGCCCCTGTCGCCGATAGGCTGTGTAAGATTGGCGGTGCGGAAAATGGTCATACGCCTTTCCGGGAAAATTTTTTCTATCCTGGCTTTCACTGCTTTCTCAAAACAATTCATTTCCATAGGCGGCTGGAAAATGCCATCGGGCAGGTGTGGCAGCCCTTCCGCCTGGCCGCTGATACCGGCAAAGGCTTCCACATGATCATACCATGGGGCCAGGTCTTTGTAACGAATGGGCCAGTCGATCCCGATGCCTTCCCTGGCATTGGCCTCAAAGTCGAGGTCACTGAGCCGGAGCGATCCGCGTCCCCACATAATAGATCTTCCGCCTACGATATCAGCACGGGTCCAGTCGAACCGTTTTTTTTCCGTATACGGGCTGTCTGTATCTTTCAGCCAATAGCTTTCATTAAACTCTGAGTATACCCGTTCCCGTATGAGATAGGGATGTTCTTTTTTTTGTGCAGGGGTAAGTCTTCCGCGGTGCGGTGTTTCCCAGGGCGCCTGGGTGGCGGTTGTATAATCTTTGATATGTTCCAGTTGCCGTCCTCTTTCCAGCAGAAGCACTTTAAGCCCTTTTTCACAGAGCTCTTTGGCGGCCCATCCCCCGCTGATACCGGAGCCTACTACAATAGCGTCATAGGTATGCTGCGCCCTGGCCTTAAGGTTTAAGTTGATCATACACGTAGAATTGGTAACAAGGAAAATAGGAAAAATAAGGGAACAGGGGGGAATAATTGGATAGACGGTTGAAGGGAGATAACAACCATTCCCGGTATGCCGTGACAGCATACCGGGGGAGATATTAAACAATAAACGATCTTCCTTCCTTATTCATTTCTTTGCGGATACCATTTACCACATCATCCAGGGAAACCTTTGCTGTTTTGCGTTCCAGGGCTTTCAGGCAGGCGTATTGCACCACGTTGATAATATTACCGCCGGTGATCTCATATTTCTTCACCTTGCCGGGAATATCTTCATCATCCTGGAAACTGACATTGGGCGGGAATGTTTTCTGCCAGATAGCGGCCCTCTCCCGTTCGCCCGGCACCTGGAATTGTATGATGGCATTGAAACGGCGGATGAAGGCATCATCAATATTATTTTTCATATTGGTAGCGAGGATCACCAGGCCGTTAAAATCTTCGATCCGCTGCAGCAGGTAAGATACTTCCTGGTTAGCATATTTATCGTGTGCATCCCTTACGCTGGTGCGCTTACCGAACAATGCATCTGCTTCATCAAAGAAAATGATCCATCCTTTATCAGCGGCTTTGGCAAATAATGTTTCCAGGTTCTTTTCTGTTTCCCCTATATATTTTGACACCACCATGGAGAGGTCAATTTTATATACATCCCGGCCTGTATATTTTCCGAGCAGGCTGGCGGTAAAAGTTTTGCCGGTACCGGGAGGACCATAGAACAAGGCACGGTAGCCTTTTTTCAGTTTATGCTTCATGCCCCATTCGTTCATCAGCTGGTCGTTGTGATGCAGCCAGGTTTCCAGCTCCCGGATCTGCGCCATGATAGATTCATCCAGCACGAGGTCGTTCCAGGTCAGTTCTGTGGCAATGAGCCTGGCGGGGAAGCTCATGCTGAAATGCGGCCTGCCGTGTTTTCCTTTTATGAAGAGATTTACATAATCAATGTCCATCATGAGCCGGGCGCTCATCAGCGGCTCTCCGCCCTGCACATCTTCCAGCCATAAAATTCTTTTAAGGGCAAAATCATGATCCGGTTCAAACAGTTCCTGTACTTCCAGGCGTTTTTTCCAGTTAGTGCCCGCCAGCAGGAAGAGCACCGTTTCCCCTGTTGGAAGGAACCCGCGGAATTGTTTTCCACGTATACCGCCCAGCTGTGGAAATTCACCGGCCTGGGGCAGGAACTGCTGGATAGCCGTGTCATAAAATTCCGGCAGGATGTGCGGCACCAGCGCTATCAGCAACAGGGTAAGCTCTTCATTGTTCCATTTATGCTGCATCGCTTCCGGCCTTACAATTTGCCAGGTGGCCCTGTCGGGCAACAGGGGCGGTTTTGACGGCGTGCCTTCTTTTTTAAAGTAAGTGCCCAGCCGGTAATTGATCAGTGCCTGCAGGTAGGCCAGTTCCGGCGCCGTAGCTGGACTGGCAGCAACAGGTACTGCTGCTGTTTGTTGTTTCGCGGTTGTTTTCTTTGTTGCTACTTTACTCATGATGTGGTCCCTCCGGGTTGTGTGGCTGATTTTTCTTTGGCGGCGCCCTGCTGTACCACATGTGTAAGCTCATGTGCCAGCAGGTGTTTACCGCTGCTGGTATCAGGGTTATATTTTCCCGCGTTGAAATAAACATCGTTCTTATGGGTAAATGCCTGTGCGCCCAGTTCCTTGCTCATTTGCACCGCCGATGCGCCTGTATGGATATTCACATGACTGAAATCCACGCCGAACTTGTGCTGCATTTCGCGGGCGGTTTGCCGGTTCATCCGGCTGCCTTTACCGGCGGAGCTTTCAATCTGTGAGGAGAGCTGCGGTGAAGCGGAGCTGCTACTGCCACCGCCGGCGGCTTCGGATTTTTGTACCTGTCCTTCTTCCTCGTGCTCGCAGGCAGCGCATTTACGTTGCAGCTCCGGCTTGGTTTGAATGTCTTTATCACGGCGCATGCGGGCATCGTTAGTGCTTAACTTTTCTTCCGCTTCAGACGTAGCGAGGCGCTGTACGGATGTGATGTCCTTTTTCTGGACTACCGGCCCGGCGCCGCCACTGCCGCTTACCACCTTATCGGCTACTGAATCGGCTTCCCTTTCAAATGCATCGCCGGGTGTATTTACCGACAGCTTCGGCTGGAAAAAGGTAGTCTCTTTCTTTTGTTGCACGCCGCTGAAGAAGGGCTCCTTTGCGGATGCGGCGGCGGGTAAAGATTGCTTACTATCAAACATAACAACTATTTTATTCTGCTTAGAAAATCTTCTCCGAGCCGGCGGTAATCCTTTGCACCGTGCGACACCGGGTCGAAGCTGAAAATATCCATACCGGCTTCCTGTGCCCTGGCCAGCTGGATGTTAGAGCGGATATAGGTATCCATTACTTTGCCGTTGTATTCTGTTTCCAGTTGTTTCAGCACCTGCCGGTTCATTGATTTACGGTCGTCGTACTTTGTTAAAACAAATCCAAGCACCTCCAGGTTGGCGTTCAGTTTCTTTTTTATATTCTCAAAATGATACATAAAGCTGCGAACACCTTTCAGCGGCAGGAATTCCGCCTGCAGGGGCATCAGCACATAATCGCTTGCTACCAGCGCATTGACGGTAAGCATACCGATGGCCGGGGGACAGTCGATCAGGATAAAATCAAACTGCGGCAGCAAAGGTTTGAGCATCCAGCTGAATACCTGTTCCCGCCCGTACAGGCCCACCAGTTCCAGCTCCGCTGCGGCCAGGTCCAGCGATGAGGGTATGAGCATCAGTCCGCAGGGCGATGTGAGGATCACCTGCGACAATAACGCTTCTTCTCCCGCGATCTCTTTTTTCAGGGCGGTATACAGGTGCTGCGGCGGATCTTCTGCGTATCCCAGCGCCTGCGTGAGGTTGGCCTGGGGATCGGCATCCACGAGCAGCACCTTCTTTCCTGCCTGCTGTAACGCGGCAGCAAGATTAATAGCGGTAGTGGTTTTGCCGGAACCGCCTTTCTGAATAGCCAATGATATTACTGTCATAAAATACCGGTTGTCATAATGTTCCGTTGAAAAAATACTTTGCTTTTTCCCACACGGTCTTTGCTACTTTCTGACCGAGGTACTGCCCTTCCTGGTTGCCGCGTGCAAAATGGATCCCGCCGTATAAGCGCGACAATCCTGCCTGTGCAGCCGCTTCTGAAAAAGTGCTCCAGCTGAGTTGGATATCCCTTGCAGGAGTGAGCCCTGGTTCAATCAATGAGCTTCCTTTGCTGCATACAACCGTGGCGCCCAGTTTATCGCTGCCGGTGAACCAGGCCAGTATATGTGCTGCTGCGCTGCTGAAAGCGCTGTGTCCTGATACATGTTCTGCAAAGGGTGGTGTGATAACCGCCTGCGGCTGATAAGGGAGCCACTCCTCCCCTTTTATTTCCTTAGCGCCCTGCCCGGGGCCGCCCCAGGCCTTAATTGTACGCCCTTTATATAAATAGCGCACCGCAGAAACAGGACGTACTGCATCATAATAACGTTTGCTTTCCCAGCAGGCAATACTGGTATCCAGCATGGCATTACTGAGTGCAAAGAACATTTTCAGGTCCTGGTGATTACAATGTTCATCACGACCGGAAATATACTGCGCCACCTGGCACCAGTGGCCAGGCGGCGTTACTGTTCCGGGGCCATCCCACCAATACTCCGCGATCACTTTTTGCAGATCCGTAAGCCCTGCGCTGATGGCGATGAGCTGGTCGGCCTGTTGCTGGAACTCCGTACTGCCCGGAGGGAAAGGCGCTGGCGGGCGAAATTGCTCCGGGTGTTGCAGTGCAAAAGGGCGTACCAGCGACCAGTGCGCGGTGAGGAATTGTTGCGGTTTAAAATTCCCGTTGCCATCAGGGATGGGCAGGGGTTGCCAGTGGCCGGGATCTTTCAGTTGCTCCGGTGTGTTCACCGGTTTATATCCTGTATAGTCTGTCCAGGCGGGCATTTGCAGGGTGCCGTATGCGTTGGCGCCATCGCCTGCAAATGCTTCCAGTACGCAACGGGCAGCCAGGTTGCCGATGCCGGCGGCTTTGGTAATATCCAGGGTAGTGATGGCGGGGTCATAGTCCAGGTGCAACATCATATCATGGAACATATTTTTATTTTCCGGGGGAAGTATTAACCGGAATAATTCCGTGAGCACGCGGTAAGCCGCGTAGCTGTAAGCCTTACGTTTCCAGGCAGCTTTATGTTCTTCTTTGGGGCGTTTGATATAAGCGCCGGTAGCGGTACTGATGGCACAGGGGTTATAGACTGTCCACGCATCGTACATGGCTGTGTGAACCATCGCCAGTGCGCGGGCTGCCAGAGGTGGCGGAACTGCCGAACAGCGGATGGCCTCCACTGTCAGCTGGTTCCATTGTACTACGAGTGTTGCGGGGGTTGACATATCATCTTTTCATTTATAATAGCGTAGTAGTCCTAACAATAGCTCCTTGTGTAAAGAAGGCCAGTAACCGGTTATCGTCTGCCGCCACGGAGAAGATAGCGCCGGGGGCTTCTATCTGCTGTTGTTCCAGTGGCGCGCTGGTATTGATGAGGAATGCTTTTCCTTCCGCATCAACGGCAATTATATATTTGCCGTTTGGCGTAATAGTAGCATCATTCCAGTTTCCTTTCCAGTGGTTTATTTCCTTTCCTGTTTCCGTATTCCACAGGCCGATGTGATCATGTTGTAACAGGAGCAGTTGCTTTTCATCCGCCGTCATTTCAATTCTCACCGCAGGCAGGTGTTCCGGGAGGATGGTCGCTTTAAGCGTTCCTTTATTGAACACGCGGAACTGCGGTGTGCCTGCAAGGATCCATTTATCACTGATGTGAAGGGCTGCTACCGGCAGGTTTTGATCTTCCCAGAGCGTTTGCAGCAGGCGGCCTTCTTTATCCAGCAGCAGCACTTTCGCCGGCGGCGGCCCCGGATGCCCTATCCATTTTACGGATACAGCTACTGCGCTGCCATCGGGAGCCCATGCAAAAACGGAGGGCGTGTATTCGTTACCGTGAGACACTGAATATTCTCCGCCGGCCGTTCTGATGGCTTCCTGCATACCTGGTATTTCGTGCCTTACATTGGCTGCAAGGTCCAGAATACCGGTGCCCTGGTACAGCTGATCACCTGCGAGCGTAGGGTATCCTGGCTGCGGCGTATCTGTATGATGCTGCAGGAGCAGTTGTTCATTTTTCCAGACGGTTACCTGGAACAGCGATGCCGCAATACAGTAGTGATCTTTGATCACCAGTTTGTTGCCGCCGTTGCCGTTTAGTGTTATCCAGTGCTTCATTTTTTCTTTTTGTTTCAGGGAGATGTGATACTGTTGTGCTACTTCCTATAACAACATTTATTTACAGGGTGTTTGTATAAAGTTTTTTGTTAAGGAGGAGTAATTTGTGTTTTATCTACATATCCCAGTTTGCCGTTAAAGTCGAACGCGGCCCATGCGTCGGTGAAGCCTGCCACCTGTAACAGATCACCTGGTTTTACCCAGCCGATACCCTTGTGTTTAGGCCCGGGGCCCCGGAATACCGGGAGTTTTTTCAATGCGGTTACCGTAGCGATATATGCTTTCTGATCGATCAGTAAGTTATTAAATCCCCGGCCCGGGATGCGTGCATTGGCCAGGGGCCGGTCGTCGCCGGGTTTGTCCGACCTGGGCGCCAGGCGGCCCAGTGCTTCCAGGATTTCACCAGGTTCATGGCCTGCCAGTTCTGCGGTTACAAGCGGAGAAAGTGCCGGGCCCGCCGGGGTATTTGAAATTTCAGTCCTGAAGAATGCTTTCACCAATGCATTGGCAGGATCATTATGAAGCCATGCCAGCGCCAGTCGTACCCGTCCCGGAGTATGCGGCGCCAAGGCTGCAAACAAGGTAACATCTGAAGCGCCAATAACTGTTGTATCGAGATGCTCCTCCATGTTCCTTACAAAATCTGAGGGCACTCCTTCCAGGAAGGCTACAAATGGTGCTGCCCTCGCGAGATCAACGTTGAGCCATCCCTGTTCCATAAAGAACCTGCCAAGACGTTTATCCGTGTCTGCCGCGGCTACCATCAATGGTGCCTTGAGCATTTCATCATAGATATCTGCCGCAAATGCCAGGCGGTTTATCCATCCTTTGAAATGGGCGGCCGATATACCGTACTTTGTTCCAAAACCCGCCAGGAACGGGAACTTCGCAACCAGCGCCAGTTCCTGCAAACGGGCAAGATTCACAGCGCCATTGAGCGGCACTCCTTTTAATGCGATGTTTACAAAAGCGATCACGCATTCATCCCACCATTGATCCGATACGGTTTTAAAGTTCCGCCTGAGCTCCAGTTGCTTCGCTGCCACAACAGGATTTGCCGCAGCCAGTTCTACGGCAGCCACCATTACTCCTTCCGGTTCATGTCCTTCTGCTACGTAGGCAGCCGCTGTACCAAAAGCCTGCGGATCAAAATTATAAGTGATATGCAGGTCTTTAGTGCCGGGATCCATCAAACTGGTTTGCGAGAGGGCTACCGACGCCCGTGCTCCTTCTACCTGTACCGGTTTCTTCATCGCCGCGCCTCTTTGGGTGGCGAAATCTACCACGTTGGGGTTAGCGGCTATATATGGCGCTACATTGGCGGCAGCAGTGCCGGCCGGCACCGGGTGAGCGCCAACAAGACAACCGGCAAATACAATCCGGGCTTTGGCAGGGTCAAGGTTTTTGAGCAGCACATCCAGCAGCTGCTGTGTTTTTATTTTTTCTAAAGGTTTACTGATATCCAGGCTTTCAGAAGTATAATCAACGCGGCCCTTCACTACGTTGGGAGCGCTTGTACCAGCCAGTTCCAGGCTGTGAGGCGATCCATGCCCAGCAATGATCACCTGGGCTATCTGGCCGCCCTGGCCATATGTGCTGGCAATTTTGGGCACTTCATTTACGATGTCTTTGATAGAATCCCGTCCTTCGAGCATCAACACCAGGTTAGGCGAGTTGAGGATTACGTCTTCAAACTTAGGTGCGGCATCCTGGAAAGCGCTGGCATCTATACCCGTATGAATGATCAGGTGCAACGGCAGTAACCTCAGCTTATTATTGTAATTCAGCATCAACCTGTTCAGCATTGGAACACTGAAGCGGTGCAGGTTCCGTATCCTTCCTTTCAAACCGGCGAAAGCAGATGGAGAGCGCGCGGTGAACATATTGATCATCTTCTGGAACTCATCGCCTCTTGCGCCCGGACCGGGTGAATATACTCTTTGCAGGTGAGGCTGGAAATCTTTCCAGTAATCTTTCAGGTTCGTTAACAAAACAGGGTTTGCTTCCACATCGATCAATTGCTGTTCTGATACCGTGAGCTTGATCACAGCGCCGCCAATCAGTTTTTCCAGTTCCAGCATGGTTTTGCCCAAAGCCATTCTTCGCGGCAATGGCGGCGTGGTGTTTAGTATGATCACCGTGTTGCCGCGGTTACAGCCATTGCCAAAGGCAGCCAGCTTCGTCCATTCATCGGGTGTTAAAGGGATCAGGTCTTTTAACTTCAGGTCCCCGGCGCCGGCCTGTATGTGCGGCCCTTCGTCTATTTTAGCGACCATTCTCCACAGGGCCTTCCGGTCGGCCTCCGCGAGCGACTTCTCCGCAAACCAATCCGCGCGGCGGCGTATATACTTGCTGAAATCATCAAGGTCCATACCTTCGTTGGCAGCAGTACCATCTCCAAGGATCGCCAGCTTATTCTCCAGTTTAAATTTTGAATAAGCATAAGCTAAGGGAGCACGCGAAATCATCTGCGCAGAATTCTGCTGCACCACATGCGTGAGCTCATGCGCCAGCAAATGTTTTCCTGCGCTGGTATCATTATGCTGGTTTGCCCCGAAATAAATATCGTTTCCATGCGTGAACGCCTTTGCCTGCAGTTTGCTGCTCATGTCCGCAGCGCGGGCGTCGTTGTGGATCCTTACCCCACTGAGATCCTTACCAAAAGCGCGGCTCATTTCTTCATTGCGGCGGGAAGGCATCGGCGCACCGTTGCCTTTGCTTTGCGATAGCTGCTGTTCCACCGCCGGCGTTACTTCCGGTACACCGGTACCGGTAGCTTCACGTTGCAGGGTACCTTCTTCTTCTCCCTGCTGATGTTTGGTTTGTATCACCGGCTGAAAGAAAGGATCCTTTGCGGGTGTGGGGCCAAAGAAAGGCCCTCCCCGCTGCTGCGGTGCGGATGATCTTACTCCCTGGGGTTGTATTTGCGTAGTTCCTGCCACGGTTAAAACTTTTATACCATTGTTTCAATTGGTTTGCACACGTTTGCCCTGCCGGTAACCTGTTCTGATCTTCTTACGTACCGGCAGGTTGGACCGGCATAAATGGCTTCCAGGTTCAATCCCGGCGGTGCACCCTGTTGCCAGTCGCCAGTCACCGAAATGGGCGCCATCCCGTTTACCGTCTTCTTTTTAACATCCACATTTTCCGATCCTGCCACGCTCCAGAAAGCGTGGTTCAGTGGAATGAAAGCCCCCATCTCCCTAACGCCAAGTACCACGGTGAAATCCATCAGCCAGAAGTAGTGTGTAAGATGAAAAGGCCCTGTTTTTGAGTCGGGGTAATGCAGCGGAAAAACTGCCCCCGGCCGGTCCCTGATGGCCACCTTCCCTTTCGTAGTACCGGGGCCGGTGTTGGACATACTCAGTCCGTCCAGCGCAAAATGGCTGGTAGCATTTTCCAGGTCTTTGCAGGGCAGCAGGTTGCAGTTGGCGTAATCCAGCAACAGGGTACGACCAGCATTATCGCTGTACTGCGCCATGAGCGTATCCCTTGTGAGTACCTGTGAAAAACCAACGCGGGTGCCGCCCAGCGAGGTAAGTGTAATATCTGCCGATGCCGCCATGGAAAAATGGTTGCGTGCAAAAAAATTATCCTTCTCGTTAAAAGTAGGTTTAGGTGTGGGCACGCCCTGCTGGCCGATGCGCAGGTTTTCCACCTGCACATCCACCCATGGCGGCAGTTTATTTACCACGGGGGTAGAGCGGAACAGGAACAGCTCCACTCTCCTGTTGCGGGCCTGGTTCTCCGGCGATGTTTCCGGGGCCATACTGCGGGGCGTGGAAGTGGTATCGATCACGATCCTGCTACCGGGGATCTTTTTTGCGATGAGGAAATCCCTGATGATGGTGGCGCGTTCGGCTGCCAGGGCCTTGTTGCTGTCGGCATTCCCGGAAGTGCTGGCAGCGCCCTGCAATTTTACTTTCAGATCACTGTCTTTTTTTAATAATTCCACCCACCGGTCCGCTACTTCGTTTAGCCGTTCACGGTGGGCGCTCCGCATAGCTGCTTCTCCCACGCAATAGTTCCAGAAAATAAGCTCATTGCTTTCTGATTTCCCCTCGGATCTGTCTTCCACGCCAAATACCTGTCCGGGGTTATCGTTGGCCCATTTGGATTCAGGCGTGCTGCTGTTTTTACAGGCATCTGCCACAGGAGCTGCAGGGGCTGTGTCTTTGGCTTTTGTATCTGCCGGCTGCCGTTGCAGGGTATTATCTCCGGTCTTACTAAAAAAAGACTCCCCGTTTTCAGCTTTGCTGAAAAAAGGTTTGTCCTTTTCCAGGGGTTTATTTTTAACTGTTTTCGGAGATCTTTTCATGTGATACTATTTTAGTGTTCCCTATGGCGTTGTTGTGCACGGATACGCATAAGGCGCGGCATTCAGCGAGCCGCGCTGCCTTACCGGTTCCCACACATAATCAAATGAAGGGGTGGTGAACGGTACGTTACAGGTAGCGGGACAATTCGGTTTATTGCCACCGGACGGTACGCCCGACGGGCCGCCGTTGTAAGTGGCGCTTGCCCATGCGATGGGGTCCATCGGGTTTTCATGATCATAGAGCTTGTAGGCAGTGATCAGCGCTACCATGGAAGCATAAGAGAATGCGCCGCTGAGGATGTTAAATGGCGGCGGTAAAAATGCGATAGGTGTAATAAAGCCATTACAGAGGCGCATCATGATACCATAGGTGCCATAGTTAACAGTGCCCGATTTCCAGCAGCCGCTGCCTGTTTGCACCGTATTGGAACATACATCATCTGCTTCGTGCAGCGGATCACGGCTCCAGCATGGATCGCCGGTTGATCCCGGCGTACCGCATGGCGGATGGTAAGGCCCGCGCTGCGTCCAGCCGGCGGTATTGAGGAATAGGCCGAAGGTATCGAATGCATCCTTGTTGAGCTCCAACCCGCTGCTACCCGCAATTACAGGTTGTATGAGATAACGGCAGGCATTCATTTTATCCGTGAATCCCCAGCTGTTGAAATTACTTTGTACCTGTGCCCATACCCTTGCAATTTCAGAAGTAACGTTAGGGCCGCATTTCCTTTCCGGCGCCACGGGAGGTGTAGGTGTTGGTGGAGGCGGCGGAGGTACCGGCACTACTGAACTGATAACGGCCACCCTGTTGGCCACCGGGTTGGTACGGGAAAAGTGATTGGTTTCGCCATGTGCAAAAATGGAGATAAACCCTGCGCCGATCCCGGGGCTGCCATCGGAAGGTGTGATCATTTCATCCCTTACGGCCTGTGCACGGCGGCACGACAGCTCCCAGTTGTACGGATCGGCGCCATCTACGCTGGCAAAGCCATCTATCCGTACAGTGGCGTTAGCCCCCAGGCGGTGCCAGTTGGCCGCAAAACCGCTGATGAGGCGCTGGTTGGCCGGCGACAGTCCCGATGATGCTACGGTGAAAGGATAGCTGTCTTCCACCCGGGGCGCACTGGTGTCAACCGGGCAGGCAAGCCCCGGAGGCACCTGGCCCAGGTCCCCGTGTTCTTTCAAAGCGGCTACCTGCCTGCTGATACCCGTTGTTCCCTGTCCCTGTTGTAATGTATGTGTAAGCTCATGCGCCAGCAGGTGTTTGCCTGCACTGCTGCCCGGCGCATACTTTCCTTCATTAAAATAGATATCGTTGCCGGTAGTGAATGCCTGTGCATTCAACTGCCGGCTGAGACCTGCTGCGTTCCGGCCTGTATGCACCTTCACCTTGCTGAAGTCGGCGCCGAAAGCGTTGTTCATTTCATGCAGGGTATCTCCCTTCAATCCTTCTCCCTTTCCTTTTGTGCTGTTGATATTACTTTCTACTGTTGTTGGAGAGATGGCAGCCGGGGAAGTTTCTTTGCGCTGCACATTGTTCTTCTTCTCTTCTTCCTGGCAATGTGCGCATTTACGTTGAATGGCAGGCTGGAAAAAAGATTGCGCCGCCGGTTTCCCCCAAAAGGGAGCGGAAGCCGGCGCGGCTTCTCTCTGTATATTTGCAGGTTGTAATGTTTTTACGCTCAACTGGATATTTTTAATTCATCCGGAAATAAAAATGTTTTACCGCCATTGTACATGCAATGGTATTTTCATCCACTTCAATTTTATGATACTGATATTCCAGGGCAGGCGGTCCAGCAGGATATCGATCGTATCCGGCTCCATTTGCAGCTGGTGCTTATCGGTGCCGGTGATCAGCCTTCCGGGCCTTTGCAGGAACCCTTCCCGTAATCCATCTGCCGAAATATTCTTTAACGCCTTCCAGTAGCTGATGGCATTTTCTATCAGTCCTTCTGCTTCCTCTATAGCCGCAGCCGCCGGCGCCAGCTTTGTATCCAGCGGTCTTTTCAGGGGCCAGCCACAAAGCAGTTTGGGAAGCATCAGCTCAAATTCCTCTGCCTCTGTTTCGCCGGTGGCCATATAATGCAGCAGCATAATGGCTTTTTTCTGGCAGGCGGCGTTCACAAACTTTTTACCGTCTGTTGTCCATTCCAGCTGCGTGAACATAGGTGTTAACCAATGATGCAACAGGATGATGCCTGCATTTACCACGTAGAAAGTATTGGCGCCTGCGGGTGTACCGGGGGTTTCTTCTTCCGGTGCGTCTGTTCCCTCTGCCTGCGGGGCATCTTCATCAGACAGCGCAGCAGGTATTTCCTTTTGCAGTTGCGTGGAATGTTCTGCATTAAATGAAATGGCGGCAGATAACAATTCGTTCCAGCCGTTATTACGGCATACTCTCAGCAGCGCCTGCATTTCTGTAACAACTACCGGTTGTTGCACCAGCAGGCTGCTGATCAACACAGGTTCGGCTGCTGCCGGGTCTTTAACAGCTTCCAGCAACAGTGTATGCCAGCAGGATTGTTCAAAAGTCCGGCGGCTCAATGGCGTATTGCCGGCGGGTTGCAAGAGGCGGTGAGCATCGTAGAGCTGTTGTATCAGCAGGGCCCAGTTGTTTTGTTTCCTGGCGGTGATAATGGTCAGCAATTGAGCAATAAACTCCTGTGTATGCTGCAACAGGATGCGAAGGAGATAATCCCGGTTATCCATCACCTGCCGGCGGAGGAGAGTAATGGCCGTATGACTGGTGGCCAGTGTTTCTAATACCTGCTGGTACCATAGTGCATCCGGACGGGCGGCATTCCAGGGAAGCGCGCCATGTTCCATATAGTAGCACCACTGGTCAAAGCTGTGCTCCGGCAGTGTTTTACGGGGTATTTCCTTTACCTGAAGCGTAGCTAATGCAGCGGTTAATTTTTCCAGCAGCAGGTTGATATAATGGTCGTTACCGAGATCAGCTGCTTTAATTTTCCCGAGGTCAATTTCGAGCCGGTCAATGTAAATAACCACGTCGTTGCTGCTGTAACTGTCGAACAGTTTTTCCAGTGCCGGGATGATCTTTTTCCAATACAACGCCGTTACCTGGTGTTGCCAGGTAAAAACAGTGTCTTTGTTATGCACTGTGAGCAGGAGTGTTTGTTTACGGATCTTGTGCAACATGGTTATTTATTTCATCCACCGGAGGCATTGTGCTACCAGGTCTTCATTTTCATCAGAGATCAGTTCTTCCGGCTTCCAGTCTTTCCCCAGTGCAGCGAGGTTGATGCCTTTATCTTTCATTTTGCGGAATACCTGTTGCAGCTGTTTTTTCTCCTGTGCAGCCATACTTACCGGCACCCGCAGCAGTAGCTGATCCAGGCAAAGCCAGGTAGCGTTGCGCAGCAGCAATGCCTGTTCACTTGCAGCAGCTTTTTTACCGGAAGGCATTTTTTTCAGCAGGAAGTCGGCCAGCGTACTGTACTGATGCATATTCAGCGGGCCGGCTTCCATAAATTTACCCGTGCGGTCATATGCTTCCGTATCGGTGATATTGTCTGCATCTACCGGGAGGATCTGTTGTTTGTATTTTGAAATACGCTGGCGTCCTTTCCGGTCGCGCAGCAATGTATCTTCCGGCGAATTGCTGCGGTGTGTAACTGCAGGTGTTCCTTCTTTCAGCTGTGGCGATCTGCTTTCTAACGGCGCCGCCTCTACGTTTTTGACGGAGGCCCGTATCACCGGTGGCGGAGTGGTTTCGTAAGACAGGCAATCTATCTCCTGCATATCGCATTGCTTACGGAACAGGCGGTTGATCCAGTCGCCGAAATCGGCCTGGGGTTTCCTGTTCTGCCGGTTGTCGTCAAAGCAGGAAGGTGTTACCTGGTTACAATAAGGATCTTTTGGCGTATCCGACAATGGCTCCATGATACCTGTTTGCCCGAAAAGGTAACAGATAAGGCAACACTGGATATGCGCATCATCGCCGCAAACGGGTTTGCAGGCAAGGTGCTGTAACCAGCGGCGGTACAGGGTTTCAAACTCGCAGAAACTGCGTGGACGGAGCCATAGTATATTCAGCAGCACATGTGCAGGCGCTTCTTTCCGGAGCAGGTTTTCCATCATGGCACGGGTACCGGCGTTGCGGAAACGCACCGGCCAGCCTGGCAGCACAATGGTGGCTACAAAGGAATAAGGGTCTGTAAAAGGTACTACGGTAGTTTTAAACACATCATCTCCCGGCGGTGCATCGTACCCCACTATTTCTGCTTCCCAGGGCAGGCGGCAAAGCGGTTCCGGTTTCACTGGCAACAGGCACTGGCAGTCGCTTTCTACGCGCGGGCGCAGCAGGATATGTTCCACCACATGCATGCCTTCATCATTGATTGCAGCGGAAGCACGTTCAATAGCGGATTCCATTGCAGGCAGCGAGGGATAGCACTGGGGATTGGCTGCCAGCACATAAGTATTATCCACCAGCTCAATACCAAACGGGCCACAGCTGTTACCCAGGGAAGGCTGGTAGTTATCCGGCAACGACAGCGCTGCGCAGAACCTGTAAAAATTCCGGATGGCTGCGTTCAGGCAATCATATTGTTCTGCGCTTTCCCATATCACCGCGCCTGGCTTGCGCACCGGTGGCGGCGCATCGCAGCTGCATCCTGCGTTTTCATCCGGCAACGGCTCTTCAGGAATAAAATCATCATGATACAAACGGAAGGAATAAGTGTAGCCGAACGCTGTTTTCATGCGGCGCACCGGGTAATAAAGCGCATTGCGCTGCAGTTTCTTTTTCCATTCCTGCATATCTCCGGCCGACAAATCATCTTCACCTGTTGGTTTGAAATAACCGCTAACGGCGCTGCCATTCAGTAATTCAAAGCGGTTTGTTGTGTTATTGAGATAGTAGTTGCTTTCTTTCCACAACAGCGACAATACTTCAAACAGCCACTCATCCTGCATTTTTTCCGTGATGGCGCCCGGCAGGTATTGCTGCCCGGACAGCAACAGCACTTCCCCACCCGCCAGCAGCTGCAGCTGGAAATAGTTGCCTGCGTTCCAGGGTTTTACTTCAAAGGTAACCTGGCAGCTGTTGGCCAGCTTCCCTCCTATGATCTGTAACTGCTGCAGATATTTTTCCCTTATTTCTTCCGTGTTGTACTGATAGGGATGCACTGCCAGGCGGTAGCCTTTCTTCACCGCTTTAAAGCTGTAGCAGCCGTCACTTTTTACATATCCATAATAGGCGCTGTTGCCCCAGCGGGTAGCATCGAGCAATGATTCCAGCCCGGTGTACATGTAGTTGTTACCGGCATCTTTCGTAGCGGCGCCCCATGCATCTTCCGGAGAATTATAATGCTGCACACTTTCCAGCAATACTTCATTCATGACCACCTGGTAGCGGCAGCTGGTTTCATTAAGCCGCACGCCGCTGTTGCCGGCGTAACGGGCCAGTGCCAGGAACAGTTTCAGCGCTTCACTGGCAGCGGCCATATCTACAAACCCATTACAAAGTTTCCAGATCTTCTCCCGTTTTGTAATATCGTACAGGCTTACCCGTAGTTGCTGTACATTACTGAGCCAATGGTAAGGAAAGCTGCGCATGATATGCGGCAACACATCCAGCAACGGGGCTTTTCCGCCGAAGGCAGCCACAGTACCGGCAGGCACTACTCCCAGCGGGATGGTATCCGTTACGGGATCCCCTTCCAGTATGATGGTTGTGCCATAGGCCGCCGGATTGCAGGCCATATGCACCAGCTGCAGGAATTGCTGCCGGAATGCGGCAAGCGCTTCAGCAGCTGATCGGTAAGATTTATAACTGCGGAAATAAGTGATCTCTGTTTTTGGATAAACAGGTGAATGATAGATCTTCTCAATACCATGGATCACATAATAGTAGTTAACGGCCTGTGTTTGCGGATCAGTGATGCATGTTACCACTTCATCTCCCCCCATACATATTTCCAGGTAATCGATCCCCTGTTGATTGCGGCTGCGCAAAGCAGTGAGGCGGTCTGTTGCCGGCGCCTTGTCTGTAAAGGTTTTGGGGAACCTGGCCACACAACCCGTTTTATTGATCACCCGGTAAACATAGGCCCCTTCCCGGTTGACGGCTGTGCTGTGCACATAGGAGGCAATATCTGCCGGCGCCGCACCGCTTCTCAGCTGGGCAAGCGATAAAGCGCTTTGCAGTTTAGCCGGAGCAGTAGCAGCGGGCATGATGATCTTTTTATCCAACCCGGTATGCAGCAGTACCGGTTTGGTGTTCTTTTCCGCTTTCAGCTCCAGGTGGCCCAGCGATGCTGTAAAGGTATCCATATCGGTTTTTGCCTGCTCTTCTGTGGTGTATTCTTCTTCGCTGTTAAAGCTGTAAGGCTTGCCCTCCGCGCCCTGCAGCTGTACCTTGTATTTCCATGCGGCGGGTTGCCTTGAATAAGACACCTGGTATAACTGCGCCTGAACAATCTGCTGAATATGCAGCATGGTATTCTCCGCCTGCTGCTCTTCATCGAACAGTGCGGGGTGCGTGGCTTTCACATTACTGCGTTCCACCAGCACCACTTCATAACGGCCATCGGCGGTTTGCCGCGCCAGGTAGGCCGCCGGAGTAGCGGCCAGTTGCAGCAGCAGATGAAATTCCTCTGTTGCCTGTTGTTCGTTTTTCACCAGTGATGCAGCGGTGAACATAATGAATGCATCTTCTTCAATGCTGATCTGCACCTGTAATTTCCCGCCCTTCTGCTGGATATTGTCTGCCTGGAAAGCAGCGAGATTAATATAAGTAGTATGTGTGGCATTTACCGGCAGCAGCTGCAATTCCGGCAACTCCAGTGCCGGCGGGATGGTCCAGTCATCTTCCTTTACTGTTTCCAGCAAATCATCAGTAGCGGCAATAGCTGCCTGTTGATCGGGGAATGCTTTGGATGAGTGCAGCAGTGGTTTACCTGCGGCATCTGCTACCTCAATAAAATGATCGTAGCGGCTTATTTCTGTGGCTGCGCTCAGCGGCGCCTGTGCAAACTGTTCCTGCAACTGCAGCAGGCGGCTTTCCCTTTCTTCCGGGGAGGCCAGCGGTGTGGCCAGGTAGGCCTTGCCCACCGGCAGCTGTACCTGTAAGCCATATTTTCCCTGCACCGGGTCATCGGTACGGAGAAGGTTTTCCGGGTGCTGTAATTGCTGCGCCAGGCTGATCAGCGCTGCAGAGGCATCATCCGCGGTAGCGTAGTTGCCTGTTTTGAACAACACGTTGTTATCCGCATCTTTTATTTCTGCATAAAAGAAAGTTTCATAGGGGCCTACAATAAACGGGCAGAGGTAGTGCCGGTCCGTTCTTTCAATACCGGCCAGCGCATTCACCCGTTGTTCATAGCCTGAGGTGTTGGAAGTATTCCATTTGTTTACGCGGTAATCGTATGCTTTACCGCGGTCCCTGCTTAATTTATCGTAGGAAGACAGGAACTTTGCTTTGGCGCGTATGCCTTTCTCCGCTGCCTGTTCGCGGTTGCTGATACCATATAACACTAACGCATAATCGGTAAAGGTTTCTGCAAAGCGGCTGAGCAGGTGATTGAGCATGGTTTCGCGACGCTGGCGGTACAGTGTTTCATCTTCCACTATTTTTTGCAGGTAGCCCTGGTAGTCGGCCAGGCTGAACACGATATCGAAAGCATACTGTTCTTTATTGGCGGCATTCCTAAACCCGAACGGGCGGAGGTTTTCAGGATATGCGGCCAGGAATATGGCGGATTGCGCCGCTTCCCTGGCTTTTTGTTGGGTGGGATAATAACGGCATCCCAGCAACACATACTCCCTTCCGGGCGTGGCTATCACAAAACACCAGCAGGCATCGCCATAGGCCCAGGTGGTGATATTGGCGTTATTGTCCAGGTTGGTCATATCCAGCAACAGCTGGTCCACGGCGGTATTGCGTGCCTGTAAATAATCGTAGCTGTAGTATCTATTGCGCCAGCGGCGGATCACATCTTTCTTAACGGTAACGTCTGCACGTAATTCGCTGAGCAGCTCTTTTCCCACCGGGAGCATGAGCGTATCATTCTGTTTCCAGCCCAGATCGGCATAGAAGCCGCCCTGCTGGAAGCGCAGCAGTTTATCCAGGTCGGGTATATCGGTGATGGCGCCGCTGAAGTAGGTTTGCGCAGGCCCGTCGGGCGACATGGAAAAGAGATCGCGCAGGTGTTGCAGCTGGGCCAGGTAGTTCGACAGCAGCTGGTCGAAGAACAGCAGGAAGCCTTTCAGCTGCCATGCCTGCACTTTACGCTGGGGCGAAGCATCGTTGCCCAGTTCCCCGTTGCCTATACCGTATACCCGCGGAAAATCGCGTTGCAGGGAATAATAGTTGCCGAGATCTTCCCGGTAAAATCCTGAAGGCACCGGGTGATCAAGGTATGCAGACGACTGGTCGTACCACACCTTGGTGCCGTTGAGCAGCGAAGCGTTTAAATACTGCTGCAGGTTGGTACCATCAAAAGTAAAAGTGGCGCTGCCGCGTTTAAAAACGAAGCGGCTGTATACGAGCGATAATAACGGCAGGTGGCCATTCAGCAACGGCAGGATCCAGGCAGTGCCCTGTGTGGTAGCAACGGGTGTGCTGTCGCCACTAACGTAGCCGGCTATACTGAGCCCTGAAACGGTGGCCACTCCCGGCACATCGAACATTACATGGTATACATCGGATACACGGATCTCCTTCAGGGGCTTAATGGCCTCCAGTTCAGCGGTATCAATGAAACCATGGCTGCCGGCGGAATAAGCCCTGCCGGAAAATATTTCTTCCATTGGCACCTTCTTCTCTTCCAGCATCTGCTGCAGGGTATAAAAGGTAACACGGGGAGAAAAAAGATGATATAGCTGCAGTACCAGTTCGTTGAGCACGGTGGTTATATCCGCATCTTCTTCCAGCCGGATCTCTGTGCATACGCCAATTTCCTCATGACAAAGAATTGTGATGCTGTAAAAATCTTCACACAAATTCCGGTGCGCCATCAGTGCTTTGCGGATACGCTCTTTCAGGTCAGCCAGCGCCTTTGCTCTTTCCTGGCTGTCGTCCGGCAATGTTTCCGGTTCAATAAAAATATTATAGAGCCCATTCAGCTCCAGCAGGGAAATATCTTCCCCGGTAGCGGCCAGCTGCGGGTTGCGGCTGCGGCATTCCAGCCCCTGTTCTCCAAACCAGTGCACTTCCGGAGGGATATTGGTAGCTATTTCCAGCCATGCGTTCCTTACGCCGTCGATATCTGTAAGCAGTTTACGGTAGTCGATGATGGTGAGCGGGTTTACGGTGAGTATCTTCGCCGGTGTGAAGAAGTTATCTTCCTTACCCTTTCCTGCGGGGTTCATGGTGAGCAGGTCTTCCAGCGGCAGGCTGCTGCGGTATCCCATATCCAGCAGGGAATAGCACAGCACTTCCAGGATGGTGATACCGGGGTCGTGGGCGTTGTGGTCAGTCCATATTTTGCCTGACAGTTTCCCGAGGTAACCGATTCCTTCGCTCCGTAGCGTTTCGAAATCCAGTTCCGGTGGAAAAGCAGGATCATTTTTTATGATCACGTTCTTTGTATTTGTGTCCTCAGCCATAACAATATTGTTAGTTGATGATAGGGCCCTGCGGCGCTGATGGGGTTTCCTGCCGTATGTTGTTACATGGCGGTACCAGGGGCTCCGGAATATTACAATCTGTTTCACCCTGCGGGATGCGTGTTACCACATCCGGGCAAACCAGGGCATTCTTCTGTGTGCTTACGGTGATGTTGCCGCTTACCAGGATAGAGCGTGGTGTATGCGGTTCCATTTGCTGCGCCGGTGCTGTTTCCAGTTCATGCTGCATGGTGAGGCATTCCACGTAGTCCACATAATCCAGTTGTTCCACAAACCTTACTATATCGGCCTGGTAAACGATCTGTCCGAACGACAGCTTATCCAGTTTTCCTATCGCCCATGGGGCAAAAAATTCCTGCAGATCTGTTTTCAGTTTATCGGTATAATATTTTTCATCTTTCCCTTTATACAATTGTATAGCGATATCCACGTTCACTCTTTCATATCTTGGATTGGTCACTTTCAGGCGTACAAAAGGAGAAGACCGTTGTTTGATGTACGTGTGAATTTTTTCCAGCAGGCTTAACGGCGCTTTGGGCTCCATAAGGTTGCCCGCTGCCAGCTGCCTCAGGTCCGGGATCACAGCCAGCACTACATAACCGCCGGCCGCTACCAGGTCTTGCTGGTATACTTTAGCACCGAGACCTAATGTGTGGTTAATGCATTTCACTTTGTACAGTTGCGGAAATGCTTCGAGCACCAGCCGTTCATAATCGAACGATTGTATAGCACGGCCTTTATGCCGCAGCTGTTCGCTTACGCGCACATAGAAGTGCCCGTCTGCTTCGGGCAGCTGCCCGTTGAAAGCATCGTACAGCTGTGTAACTGTTTTGATATGCGCATCTGCTTCCGCCAGTTTGGTAATGCTGCCTGCCTTCAGTACCTCGCCAAGACGCATAGGGTCATTTTCCGGCTGCACGGTGAAAGTAGCCAGGGCTGCCTGTGTATGCACGCCGATGGTTTCGCATACGGCCGCTACATTTTCAGGGATAGCGGCTTTCAGCCAGTAAGTACCGGCAGGCATAACGGTATTGACTATATTAATATCGCCGGGTACGGCTATTTTAATGATGCCGGAACGGGTAAGGCCATCGGTATCATCATTTAATATTTCAAATCCTTTGCGGAGTGGTTTCCAGTTATTGTTGCTGAGATAGTACCATTCCACTTCCGCCTTCTCTGATTCAGAATCGGCAGTAGCTTCTGCCAGCTGGAACAGGAGATTGAGATTGCCATAGGGCTGCAGGCGGTCGAGCCCGATAAACAAGGTACCTTCGTGGCAGCATACCGGTAACAGTGGCGGTTGCAGCTCCAGTACTTCTTCCTTAAAAGTATTTTCAAAAGGATACTGGTGCAGGAGCTGTACATCTGCTTTTACAGCGGTGGCGCTATAGTCGATAGAGATCTGGCTGATCACCGGGGTCCAGGGTTCGTTGGGAATTATGGCCGACAGCGTATTGGTGTCTACCACGGATACCTGGATATCTTCCAGTTTCTCTTTGATGTCTTTTGCCAGTTCGGTGAGCCCTTCGAAGCCCTGGAAAAAGCCGTGGCGCTCGGGGAAGTCGGGCTCGTTGGGGCCGCGGGAAATATAACGGATGGTGAGCGCTTCCGCCGGGGTGGGCGTCCAGGCCCATGGGGGCGACATGCTATCCGGCGGAATCCGGCCATCCAGGCCGCTGGGGCCCTGGATATATTTATTGAGGCTTAGCGCATCTGCATAAGTATCCTGCACCAGTTGTTTCAGTTCCTTCAGGTTAAATACCACCGGCGAGCCTACTGAATTGTAGTAGGCAGCGGTATCAATCCTGTTCTTCGGATCTTTGGGATCATCCAGCAGGCGGTTGAAGGCGGTCATCTGCCGGGCCAGCACAAAGGCATAATCCTTATGCATAAAGTCCTGGCGGGTCAGTGTTATTTTAGCGAAGTAGTTGCGGGTATCAGCGTTGTAGCGGGTTACCTTATCGCCGGTAAGACTGAACTGGTCTTTAAACGCAGGCGATGATGGCGGTTCGAAAGCAATGGCGTAATCATAAATTTTCCCGGGATCGCAGGGAACATCTTCAATTTTGTTGAACAATAGCTCATCTGAAGTATTCTCTTTAAACCAGGTGCCGTCCTGCAATACATATTTATTGATCTTGAAATCAGTTTCTGCCAGTCCGCCCTGCACATAGCCGGCATAATACGCTTCAAAGCTGGCCGGTTTATCTTTCCAGTTCATATTCACGTATACCTTATCCCACTTCTTTCCAAAGATCTCTGAAGAACCGATGTAAAAGCTGGGGCCTTTACTGGTAGTGGAAAATTCTTTCTTGCCTTTCAGTATTTCAAAGTCGATCAATGCGGGCCTTGTACCAAAGGGATAAACAGGCGCGTTCACATCCTGCACGGTTTCGTCGTTTTGCACGATCACATTTTTAACGCCGCAAACATCTACCTTCACTCCTACATCCCGGATGCGGAAGTCGCGCAGGAAATGATACAATGCAATAGCCGTTACCGTATTCTGAGGCTGCCGTTCCAGCGGGCACAGACCGCAATCGCCGCCTGCTTTATTTATGAGAATATCATCGAGGCCTAGTTTCACCTGTTGGTCTACTTCCACGCGCAGCACCGGCTGCGTGGTATTATAGTTACCGCTTAATACTTTCTTATCATAAAAAGTTACCGCGGGCACTTCCGGCGGCAACTCTGCTTTCAGGGTTAATTTATACCCTCCGCTTACAGGAGCAATGGTAATATCCGGCAGCTGGGGCGGGGCTATCCAGTTTTCTTCCCCGCTGAAAAACAGCTGTAATACGCGGCGGGGAGGAAACAGCGCTTTCACCGCAGGAGGCAGCGCATTGATCTTTGCCAAAGGAGCATCAGGGTTAACACCATCATCTGTTAATACTGCATGCGTACCATCGGCAGCGTATTTCACATCAGAGAGCGCGGCGCGGAGCACATTGATGGCAGCAGCATCCACGCCCATTTCTTCCGCCTGTGTTACCAGGTCGTCCGACAGGTAGGTGTATTTGTTTTTCAGGATAATTTTCAGTGCATTGAAGTAGTCGCTGTCGTACAGCAGCACATTGTTATCCTCACAATTTGCCGCGATCACGCAATCAATGTCCACGGTAACGATGCGTTTACCTTCCTGCAGCAGCAGTACGGGTGAAGCCAGGATAAATCCGAGGCGGGCGTAGGGATGCTGTGTTGGCTGAGTTTTACCTGGTGCTATAAATTTGCTGTAACGGGAACCGGCGGTAAACCAGTTCTTTGGCATATTTTCCTGGAAGGGTTTATCCACGCCATCCGCCATATTGGCTTTTACAGCGATATACAGCCCTTCAATAAAATTCTTTTTATAGCAAAGCTGGCCGCCGTCGGAGAGCGTTCTTTTGAATGCTGTTGCGGGGTTTACATACAGGGTAAGTAAACTGGAAATGGCGGCATTGTCTACCACAATTTCATCTTCCAGCTGAAAGAGGACATCTGTTTTGTTATTGTCTTTCCCATCGCGGAGGGCAGTGCCTTTGGGGAGCAGGTATTGCCGGAACGGTTGCTGCACTTCAAACACCACGTGTGCTTTATCCGGTGTAAGTGGTTTGGGTACCAGTTTTAATACCTGTTGAAAAAAGAAATCGAGGTGCTTTTGTGTAAAGCCATTCAGCTGTTGCTGTACATGGCCAAAGAGGTAGAGGAATGCAAAGAGCAGGCCCAGATGGGGTGTATGATTCTTTTTATAGGCTTCGTTCAGCGGTTGCAGGCTTTCTGCTATACTATCCGGCGCCAGTGCGGCAATAGCGGCGATAGCGTCGATGAATGGCTGGAATACAGACTGGTAGGCCTGTAACAGCAACAGTGCTTTTTCGCGGGCCGTAGCGGCAAACTGAAAACTTTCATTCCATTCCAGGTAGGCGAACAGCGGATCGATGCCCCATATCTCCTGGTTCTTCATCTTTGAGAGATCGATGGAGCCTATGCAGAACCATTTCACGGCGCCGTTGGTGAACCGGATGAACTGTGATACCGGGGTGCGGAGTTTTTGCCGGATAATGGCTTCTATACTGCGTTCCATTGGCAGACCGGTGCTATGGAACGCTTCCTGCCATTGTGCAATGGGAACGATGACGTCATCAAATAAAAAGCTGACCAGGAGTTGCAGCGTATCTTTTGTGGGGCGTTCATACACCTGTTGCACATATTCTTCAAATTTAGCTGTAAGCCGGCTGGTATCTGTTTTAGCCAGCTGTGCGAGCAGGAAAGGAAGGCTGTTCCGGAAGAAGGGTTGCCAGTCGTTGATCAGGTAAGCATCTTTGTATTGGTAATAATTGATCTGCGGCGCCATTTGTACAAAGTAATGGAGCAGATCCGCGAGCTTTCTCCCGTCTATCGGTGCGGAGGCAGCATCCAGGGCTGGTAGTAGCCGGTTCCGCTGACTGATGCCTGGTTCATATTGAAAAGGATGTACGATCATGATTTAACTGATTAATTGATGACCCTGTGGTGATGAGCCTTTCAGGGTTTTTGCGCTGCTTCCAGCAAATAGAAATCATACACATAATTGTACCTTGAATTAGTACTTGCAATCGTATAGTCGATAGAGATAGTAAACCTTCCTTCGATGAGATCGGGGCTATCCATGGGCACTACGCCTATTTCCTCTACTTTGATGCGGGGTTCATAAAAAAGGATGGCATTCTCCACCAGGTCGCGCAGGAAGCCGATCATCGTAGCGTTGAGCGGTTCAAAAATATAGTCCTGCAGATCGCATCCGTAGCGGGGTTGCATCACTCTTTCTCCCAGGCTGGTAGACAGCAGGATGTCGAGGCTTTCTTTGATATCTGTTTCGTTGCTTACCAGTTCCACTGCGCCGCTTTGCAGATCAAATGTTGGCGGGAATTTCCAGCCGGTACCGAGGAATGAACGGGGATCGTTTTGTAACATGTGTATGTTGTTTTATCCGCCAATAATTACTGTAGGTGCTCCCATCACGATTACGCCGCCGTGTGCGGTAAGGTCGCCCATCCTTGCGGCGGGCCGCCCTCCTATCATTACGGTGGCAGATCCTTTCACGATCGTATCCGGCGGACCTACGCAGGTGCAGATATCGCCGGTTACTGCTGCCGGGATACCGGCAATCATCACCGTTGGTACGCCCGGTCCTACTACCGGCCCGCCTACGTGCGGTACCGGCCCTGAAAACAGGGGACAGGTGTGAAAGTCGCTGATGCGTGCTGCTGGAGGCATGAGATTAACAATTTAAGTGACCGGCAATCGTTGTTCTTTTTGGGGTTTTGCCGGTTAGTTTATTTTTACCAATGAACCTGTTACTTCTGTGATACCCTGTGAAGATAATTTCGCGATAGCGCCTTTCAGCTCCACTGCGCCATCCGCGGCCGCGGATATGCTGGCGCCTCCAATGGAAAGCGCTGCGCCGGCCGACAGCACCAGGTTTACACCAGCTTTCAGTTCCACGTTCATAGGGCTTTCCAGCTTTATGCCGGAGGTATCCATGGTAACGGTATTGCTGTTCTGGTCTTTCAGTTTGATACTGGTACTGGCTTCGTCTATCGTGATACTGTTTCCTGCGGGGGTATCTATTGTAATTGTTTTCGTATTGTCGTTGAAGTGAATGCGCATACCGCTTCTTGTCACAAATCCTTTTTCATCGTTGGCGTCCTGCGCGGTGATCGGGGCCGGTTTCGCGCTGCTGTTAAGCATTCCCAGCACAATAGCGTCGCGTGGATCGTCATTGATAAAACCTACGATCACTTCATCATCAATTTCAGGGCGGAAGAAAGCGCCGCGGTTATTGCCTGCATCCAGGCTGGCTACTCTTACCCAGATGCCGCGGGCGGCGTTATCGATCACCGGTATCTTTACCAGGATGCGGTGCTCTCCATCAGGATCATTCTGCAGCTGCACCACCTTACCGATCTGGAGGCCGTGGATAGCAGGCAGCAATCCTGCCGCCGGAAGATCTGAGATATCTTTATAGGCTTCCGCGAGCCAGTCGGGCTCCAGGCCGAACTGTATATGTGTATCCCAGGTACCATGTGCTATTTCATGCCGCACGCCGGTTACAAAAGCGTTGCCGTTGTAGCGGTTGCCGATGCCCTGGAGCGTTACCATATCGCCGGGGGTCACGCCGGAGAAGCCGAGGAACTTCGCCCTGCCGCGGATCTTAGCCAGCCTGCTTTTAAGCATAGCGGCATTGGTGAGCTGCTGCAGTTCTTCCGCTGCGCGGCGGCCGCTGTGGGCCAGTTCATAATGTGGCAGCCCGATCACACCTGCCAGGGTATTACCGGAAACATTACCCTGTTCCGTATAATCGGCAGATGACGTTTCTGCTTCATAAAGCTGTTGCCCGGTATAGTCCCATGCGCTGGCATGTACGGAGCTCCATTGATAGCGGGCATCCATTTCTGCTTCCAGTTCCATGAGCGAGGTACCGTAGGTAAGCTGTAATACTGCTGATGCGGTAGTATTGGGTTTCTTCACCTTTACCTTTCCCTGGTCGGCGATCACCAGTTTACCATTGGCTTCCGCGCGGAGCAGGAGGAAGTCCCAGTCGGTACTGTGGTGTTGCACCAGTTCTTTGTGCTGCACAGTGGTGGCTTCCACATCAGCGCTTAGGTCGCTGTAGCCTCTTATGAGCTGTTCTATCACTTCACTGTCCTTCACCTTTTCATAGTAGCGGCTATGCCTGCCTATGGCCATTTTCACGGTTTCATCGCGGCATTCTACCGTAAGCACCGGGTTGCCGTCCTGGCGGAACTTGATACCCTGGTGTACAATGACGCCTTTGAATAACACTTTGTTGGAGCCGTCGCGTCCTACTTTGATAGTGAGCCTGGTGCCTGGCAGCAGGTCGTTGGTATTGCTGATGGCAAAATCCTGGTCGGCGGCCGCGCCGTCGCGCAGCACGATCTTTGCCAGCGGGATCTTATTCACTACCTGTGTAAGTGTGAGCGACAGCACCTCGTACACGGGGTTCAGCGGTTGAGTACCGTTCAACAGGATGTTGTAACTCGCTACATCATGTGCAGAAGTATTGGGTATTCCTGTTTCGTTCATGATACTTCGCTTTTATCGAATGGAGGGAAATAGATCTCTTTACCAACCGGTACTCTTTTGAAAGAGGTGAGGTTATTTTGCCGGGCTACCTGCAACATGTACCTGGGGTCCTGGTAGATCTTAAAACTAAAAAGATCGAGCCGGTCGCCCTGCTTAAACACGCGGTGATGGGTAAGGTCCGGCGAGGCTTTGCTTTGTTCCCTTTCATTGGCTTCCCTTGCGCGGTAGTTGAGAAAGGTAGCGCTCACCTTTACCCGGAGCGGGCTTCCATCCGCATTGAACAGTACATAGTTCAGGTCCAGGTTAGACATTACGCATGGAAAGGCGACCTGTTTACCCCAGAATACTTTCAGGAAACGCGGGCGATGTGTTTCACCATCCATATAGTAAACGGTATCCAGCAACAGTTTTACCTGTGCCTGCACATCCATGCCGGGGTAGCCGTATCCTTCTATGGTATTGGTGCCATCGAGTACAAAATCGAGCTTCAGTTCTTCCGGGATGGTTGAAATAAAACGCGCTTCTGTTTTCTGGCTGCCTGGTTCACGGCGTATGTCGTAGTCTACTTTCAACGACCGGGTATAAGTTTCCGCATTTACCGGGATGGTAAATTTATGCTTATCATCCAGTTGCTGCTGCAGCCTGTCGGCATACGTGAGGATGTAGATCTTTTCCACTTTTGCGTCTGTCATCTTTCATTTTTTTCTTTCAGTGCCTGTAATACTTTTTCCACGCACAATGCGATCATGGCTTCTGTTGCCTGGCCGTTGTTACCGGCGGCTGTTGAATTGCCGCCTGCAGTGCCGCCGGGAGCGTTTTCCGGCGCCACTTCGGCTTTGATGATCAGTTCACGGATCTCTATGGGCATAACTCAGCTGTTTTTAAATTCAAACCGGTTGTAGTTCAGTTCCAATGTTTCTATCAGTACTTCGCTACGTTCTGCGTGCAACTCCGCCAGTTTCCAGCTGCGTGGCCATACCCAGGCGAGGTTCCAGTACATGAGGATGTTGTGGTCTTCATCCAGCAGCGATACTTTCACCAGATTCAGGGGTTTGATCTGCTGGTCTTCCAGTGCGCGGCGACACCAGGCCGACAGTGAAGAGTCGTCCGGGCGGAGCAATCCTCTTTTCAGGATCAGCGGCGAATAGGTACGCCGCACAGGGATGTTGTGCTCAAACCTGTTTTCGCCTCCTTCTTTCAGCTGTTCCGTACCAATGGTAGCTTCCAGGCCTGTAACGCTCTGAAAGCGGATATCAAGTTCGGAGCCGGAATCTTTGCCGCCACTGTTTTTGGGCAATCCAAAAAAAGTGACAGAGAAGTGGAAGCCTACCGCCTGCCAGAAGTTATCGGGTTTTATTACCGGTTGTGCCATATTAATCAACGTTCATGATCTCCAGCCCTTCGTGCACCAGTTCCATTGTTTCAATGGCCACTTCATTGGCATCTGCTTTCAGATCAGTGGAAGTTATTTTGGAAGGCCATGCGTTCAGTACTTTCCAGGTGATCACCGGCTCATGGCTTTCATTGAGCAGTTTGATGGTTACATCGCGGCGGTATTTGCTGCCGGCTTTGTTACCTTCCTGGAAGTAATATGTTTCGCGCCAGGCTTTGTAGAAATCGTAGTCTCCTTCAAACGTGCCGCGTTTCAGTGTGATGTTGGCATATTTGGTGAGGCCTGGCTGTTTGCTTTTATTATATTTCTTGCTGTTACCTTCCCGGTATTCGATCACTTCTGTTTCAAAGTCGAGGCCGGAAACTTCTGTGAATCCCAGTCTTACGTCTTTCCCCCATTCCACCAGGAAATGAAATTTTGGTAACGGGTATGTTCCTTTTGCGGGCATATCTTTAAGTTTAAAAAGATGATAAAAATCTGATAGCTGTTATTTGCATGCTTTAGCGTCCTGGGCCTGTTTAATGGCTTTGGTAAGACTGTCTGTACATGCCTGCAGGCGGTTGGCTTCCTGGCTTACTTTATCGTATTCCGGTTTGATGGCTGCCAGCCGGGTATCTGCATTACTGAGGTGTTTTTCAGTAAGCGTATAGTAATGATCATTTTTAAGCGGGAATACGGGGCATACCAGTTTATCGGTACAGCATATTTCCATGTTGTCGTCTTCACCGGATTTAATACCGCCATTGGCTGTATTACCGTTGCCGGTGGGATTGAAGATGCAGCCGATGCCAGCGATAGCGGCCTTGATGCCGTAGTCTTTCTCGCAGATAGTTTCATCCAGTATGGTAGCGGCTTTCAGGGCAATCACGATGTTATTGAAAATATCGTTGCCGATGGCGATCACGTCCTGGAGTTTTTTGCCATAATCCACCCAGGCGTCTGTGATACCGCCTTTCTTCAGTACCTGGTCGTTAGAGCAGTCGATAGCCTTGGTGATATTATTGTAGCAGGCGGCTACTTCATCCACTTTTGTATATAGCTCCTTGGTCATGCAAAAGAAGACTTCGATCGCCTTTACAGAATAGCCGGTGCTTTTGCAGAGTTTCTCCAGGATGTCCAGCACTACTTTTACTTTGCTGGTGATGGCATCTGCTTTTTCCGCGCTTTTCTGTACGTTATCGAAGTATAGCTTTACTTTATTTCGCCAGTCGAGCGCACGGGCCAGCTCTTCTTTTTTCTTCGCAGCTTCCGCGGCCTTCTGCTGGTACAGGCTGCCTTTGGCTTTCAGTTCTTTTTTCCAGTCGTCCACACAACCGCACTCCGTTTCATTGCCACCGGGTATGGTAGCGCAGCAGGAGTCGTCGCTTTCTACAAAAGGTTCATATACTTTATTGCAATTCATGGTGAATATTTTTTGAGATCAGGAATATTTATTTACTGACGACAGGATATCAATCATCGCAGTGGCCGCCGTTACCGTTGCTGTTGCAATAGTTTCCCTGTGCCTGTTCGCAGATGGATTTGATAGTAGGAAGATCGCCGCAGGGTAAGGTGCAGAGGAATTCCCGGGTATCTTCAATTCCCTGTGTTTGTGTTCTGGCCGACCAGAGCGTTTCGCGGATGGTCACTTTCTGGATCTTTGCATCACCCAGTTCGCCGTAGGTTTTCTTCTGATCCTCCTCTCCTGTTTTGATATTCTGGAGCACATCGTCGCGGAATGCTTTAATGGCGTCTGCAAGGTCCTTATGCAGGGCAATCACGTTATCCAGGCTGGTGAACGACTGTATGCCGGAAACATCTCCTATGGCGCAGTGCAGTTTATTGATGCTTACCGTTTCGCCATCGCCGCAACCGCCTTCAGAGGCGTACATTTCCTGGGAGCCGTCTACGATATTATCGAAGCAGGTTTTGAAATCCTTGCTGCCGGCTTTCAGTTTGCCCAGGGCTGCGCGTTGTGCTTTGTTGCAGTTATCTTCCGCTTTGTTGTTCAGCTTGTGGGCTGCTTCGCTCAGCAGAGCGAATTTTTGTTTTGCGTCCTGGATATTTTTGGCAACAATGGCAAGCGCCGCTGCTATGGCTTTGTTCACCTCGCTGGCTTTGGCAAGCTTATCTTTTATCAGCTCGGCATCTTTTTGTGCGGGCAAAGTAGCGCACAGATCGATGGAGCGATAAAAGCGCCAGGTTTCTTCTGCCTTGATAAAGAAGCATTGTTTGTATTTGTACACCGGTTTATAGCCTTTGTACTCTCCTTCCCGCATACGCAATACGTTCAGCGAATCTGTGAAGGCGCTGCAGATCCCGCGTTTGTTGTTATCGATGTATTGCTGGGTTTTATTGGTAGAATCACCGCAGCCGTTGCTGGCTGAAGATTGGGTGGGGTTCATTGTGTTCATACAGTATTCAGTTTATTTGGTCTGAATGTAAAAGGATTAAGATTCCTGCAGCATTTTGTGGCTGAAGCGCAGGATGATGAATTCAGCAGGGCGTACCACTGCCATGCCTATTTCCACGATCATGCGTCCTTCCCATACATCCAGCTCCGTCATGGTTTCGCCAAGACCAACCTTTACGAAATAGGCTTCCCTTGTGGTGGTGCCCATGAGTGCGCCGGCTTTCCATTGCTGGGTGAGGTAGTTTTCTATCATTGATTTCACGCGTACCCAGGTATTGCGGTCGTTAGGCTCAAACACAAACTGCTGGGTGGCATTCTTAACAGATTCTTCTACCATGTTGAAGAAGCGGCGAACGGAGATATAGCGCCATTCGTTGTCGTTGCCTGCCAGTGTACGTGCGCCCCAGATGATGGCCGGGCCTCTGCCGGGGAAGAACCGGATCACGTTTACGGATTTACCATCGCGTACATCCACGTTAAGATCGTCCTGTTCCCGTTTGGTCACAATCACTTCAGGGCTTACTGCGTAATCAATGCCGATATTGGCAGGCGCTTTCCATACGCCGCGGCTGTTGTCTGTTTCGGCGTATTTGCCTACTACCGCTGCGGAAGAAGGCAGCAGCATCCTTATCTGCGTAATGGCATTCAATGCCTGGTAATAGAATGCGTTATTGATGCCTTTTAATGCTGCCAGCGTACCATTCAGCGATCCATCGCCGCCGGTTTGCACCACCTGTACAGTGGCTTCGTTGTAGGTATAGGCCAGCTGTGTGTTCACTCTCGGGAAATAAACAGCTCCATATTTTTTGGTTTCTATCTCACCAAAACCTGCATCCCTGAACAGGGTAACATTATGATCAATGATGCTTTCCGCAGGGCCTATGGCAGGATCCATCCAGATATCAAAAACGGTGAAGCGGTCTTTCAGCAAACTACACTGATCAAGCGCCGATTTATGCAGGGTATAGTAAGAGGCTGCATCCGTGAGGTTAATAGCATCGGGGAAAAGGATCAGGGTTACTTCATCGATCTTTTCCACGGCGTTCAGGCCGTCGGTGAGCGAGGATAACGAGATGACGCCGCCGGTGCTGTAATCGCCTACAGACACGATATAGCATGGGCCGCCCCCGTTGTTAAAGAACATCTGCAGCTGATAAGCCATGAGGTATTTGGATGCCTTCAGCGGATCAATCACCGCCTTAATGACCGCCTGTGGCTGGGAGCTGTCGATGTTCACCGTAATGCTTTCCTCTTCCGGCTGCGAACCGCCGAAAATGCGGTTGTAATCGAGCATGGAAGTGATACGTGTGGGCACCATCACCAGGTCGCCTGGTACTTTGTTCTGGGCAAATTCCGTGTAGCCTATGAAAGCCGGGATAGCTGTTTCAACAGAGGCTATGGAGGGGGGAAATTTTACGATCTCCTCGATGTAGACGCCGGGAGTTTTATATTCAGCCATATGTTTGGGGTTTTAACTGTTTTTAATTGTTGTTTGAGTAGATCATATACCGGGCTTAAGGACCTTGCGGAAATATTTTTGAGAGCAGCACCACCACGTCGGCGTACAGGCGCTGATCCGCATCGCTGGTGAGGGAAAGCCCCCTCGGGTTTGGCAGCAGCTGTTCGTAGTTAGTGATATTGTTTTCCGTAACGGGGAACAGCCGGTTGTTAAAAGAGAACGGCCATGGCTCTTTGGTAGTGCGTGCGCCGTTGGGATCTGCTACCGTAAGCAGGTTGTTGGCGTGGTTACTGAACACCAGCGTTTGCCCGTGTTGGGGTGAGTAGCGCCAGTAGGAGTTTCTGCTCCTGAAGCGCAGTTCGTAAATGGTATGCGGAATTTTTGTACCGTCGGGTTGCAGTTTGGTTTTGAGGGTGCCATCGGAATCGAGCATGGCGAATGCATCGCCGGTGGTATTGGCGCGGAGCTCTATAACGCCGATGTTGCCGGGTTTGTACATTTCCGTGCGACTGGCATACAGCAGGTGTTGCGCGGCAAAGTTATTATCGCCGGTCACTTTCAGGTTATACCAGCCGTCGGCCAGCAGGGAGTTGTCTGGCAGCGGGCCGGAGAAATCCAGTCTTACCTGCGTACCCTGAGCTGTGAATGTGCGCTGCAGGGATGTATTGCCTGCAATGCTTTCCAGTGTGGCGGTTCCGTTACTTACCTGTGCATAAGGCGGGAAGAAATACTGGAAGGTGAAAGGCAGCAGTAAGCGGTCGCCTTCATGCACAAACCCGCTGCCCTTTATCTTGCGCCATTGCGAAGGATCGTTGGGCGGGGTGCCTGGTTTGTTGAGATATTCAGATACATCGGCGCCTACTTTGGAAAGCTCTCCCTGTTCGTATTGCCGCGTATTGTCATTTGCCGGCACCGGCACAGAAAGTGATGGAAATACTTTTGTGTTGGCGGTATTGTCATTGGAAAAATAGTACTGCGCGGGCAATGTACGGCGCATCCTTATGCTGGTGAAGGCCAGTGCATCTGCATTGCGGGGCACAATGGCAAAGCGGAAGGCGGCATCCGGTGGGACCGGTACAAAGGGGGTGTAAGCTGTTGTACCGCCCTGCATTACTTTCTTTACCTCAATAGCTCCTTTGAAACCGGTAGCAGTGGGCAGCAGGCGGAGATGATAATTCTTCATCAGCACGGCGGTAGCCGGAAGGGGTTGAATGTCCCAGTCGCGCAGCAACCGGTACTGGTCCTGCCGCAGCTTTTCCATCAGGAAATCGGCACGTTGCTGATCGGTAGTCTGCTCAAAAAAGGAGATCCCTTTAGTATTTTGCAGATAATATTCGTGCAGCAACTGCACTTCAAACAATATCTTGTAAATAACAGACATAAAAACTTTAAGCAGTAGGGTGTTGTGTGTCTTCAATTTCCTCTATCAGCGGTACTACTCTGAGTACAGCATTTTCTGTGATAGCGACGAGCCGCACCTTGTACATCACGAAGGGAACCTGTCGTCCGCCGAGTGATGCCCACAGGTGGTTAATCTGTTCAAATGTAAGCGTATACAGTTCCAGGGTTAGGTCCAGGGATCCGTCTGCATTCCTGAAAGTTTTCTGCGCCTGGAAAAAGCTGATCACTGCCGAGAGCCGGTGCAATGCTTCTTCGTAGTAGTCGTGTGTAGCATCGCCGAAAAGCACGGCGGTAAACAATACATAGAGATTGAGATATACTGGCGGATGCTGGTACCTGGCGCGGTTATCCGGCCACGTGGTGTACGCCTTGCTGTTTTTCAGCGTGCTCTCTTCTTCTACATTTACGAGGGAAATGATAACGTTGCCATTGAAATTATTGGCATGCGTTGTTTCAAGCAAACCAATGTTTTCAACGATCACACTATTGGCAGGAAATCCTCTGAGCGCAAAGAATGCCTGCAAATGATCACGTATCAATGTAAGCGCATTACTTATCACGAATGACGAGGGGTTTGGGGTTCAGTAAATTTTGGGGTTCAATTACCTGTCTCTTCCGGTCTTTCAAAACGTTCTTGGAAACTAAGGTAAAGAACATTTTTTAATTCGGAAATAAATATTTTTTTAAGATGTAATTTTCACACAACTGTATTTCACAGGAACAGACACCGGGAACGCAGTACCATCAAGCATTTTCACTTCATCTTCCAAAACTATTTTTTTCTACACCATATATTGCGGGAAATACGTTTGCGCGGCGCTGGTAAACCAAATTTACCTTTATGAAGAAAACAGCCACCAGTAATAATTTCATAACATCTTCCTGCAGTCGTGATTCAGTTAAGTTATGATTCCTACCTACCATTGCATACGTAGAAATACGTAATTTTCATATCATACAAATTCTTCTCTTAAAATTTTCCAGTATTTGTAGATGAACGAATGGAAGTCGATTATTGTTTTGAGGAAGATTGTGATGCAAGATATTCCTGTTTAAATAAAATAGCCGGCAGATGGGAATAACTGCCGGCTATTCTGGTTTATATGTGTCAGACCATTACACTTTCCAAACCTTTCTGCAATGCGGTTTCCCGCAGCTCCGGATTACTTACTCCTTCTACCCGGAACGTTGTAACATCCTGCAGGCCGATAAATCCGAAAACCGTTTTGAGATGAGGTTCTGTAAAGTCGATTGATTTCAGCGGGCCTTCAGAAAAAACGCCACCGGAGGCAATGGCCAGGTATACTTTTTTATCTTTTAATAATCCTTTAGGGCCATCGGCTCCATAACTGAACGTTTTGCCTGCCCGCACCAGATGATCTATCCATGCTTTCAGTGCAGAGGGAATACCAAAGTTATAAACGGGTACGCCGATCACGAGGATGTCGGCCTCTTCCACTTCCCGGATGGCTTCATCGGAATGTTGCACCGCTGCCCTGTAAGCTTCGGTTTCGCTTTCCGGAGGGGTAAAGAAAGCTGTAAGATGCGACTCTTCCAGGTGTGGATATTTTTTATGCACCAGGTTACGTTGTGTTACTGTGCTTCCAGGGTATTGTGCTTTTAATTTTTCAGTAATCGTATGAGCCAGTTGTGTGCTGTTAGATGCGGCACCTCTTGCGCTTGAAATAATTTCCAGTATTTTCTTCATGATCTATTTTTTGCAGATGATGATGCAAAACTATCCATCTTTCCATTTGCTTTAACCGGACTATGCTAAAGGTTACCACTAACCTTAGGGTTAGCTGCAGTCATATTTATCAGTAAATTCACATCCGCATCTTCAAAAAAAAAGAGATGGAAATAAATGAACGGTTTACCTGGGCAGCTGATATCATTGCGCCCAAACCCGCATCTGTACTACTGGAAATCAGATGTGGCGCCGGCCTGCTGGCGGAGTTAATAGCCGGTAAGTTAAGTACCGGAAGCATAATGTGCATTGACCAGTCGGCCTCCATGATCAGGATGGCCATACAACGTAATAAAAGATATGTTCTGTTGCAAAGGGCATCGTTTGAGGCAATTGGTTTTGCCGATGCTGTTTTGCCGGAGAACAAATTCGACAAAGTATTTGCTTTTAATGTGAACTTTTTCTGGAAGCAGCCTGCGAAAGAATTAGCACTGATCAGCCGTTGCCTGAGATCTAAAGGAGAGCTATTCGTGTTCTATCAAACGCCCGGGGGAACAGATATGAAATTATGCAAAGCGATAAAGGCCAGGCTGGAAGAAAATGGTTTCCGGGTAAGTGATACGTTGTTTGGAAAGTTCAGTGCTTCTGCCGCGTTCTGTATTATAGCAAAGCCATTATTACTATAAAATTAAAATACCTGGAAACAGGTATTTTAACCTACCGGCGGGTGTAATACTTTTGCAGCTGGAACCATCATCTTAATTATGAAACATATACTACCTATCAGCTTTCTCATTTCCATTGTTTTGTTTGCCTGTAGTAAAGACGATAAAGCCAAAGGCCCCAGCAACGAGGAGATCCTTACAAAGAAAATAGCGGACATTATTCCGCAGAAATACCTGGACACTTTAAAGATACTTGGACTGGATGTTCACCAGGGGGTAACTCCTCCCAATGTAGAAGGAACTTACAGCATAGCGCCCAATAAACTGGATACCAGTAATGTTCCGAATGATGTACCCGGAACTTACTTCAGTAATGCTACCGTTACTTTTTCAGCGCAGAGCGCCAGTGATTTCAGCATAAAGCTTACCGGAAAAAATTTTGTGAGCTATGCCGATACCAGCATTGCCACTGCTATTTCCGGCTCAGGCAATAACTTCACCGTATATGGTAAAGTGAAATCAGTAAATGGTACACACTCTGCTATATTTGCGCTGATCTTTACCGGTACCAAAGAAGGAGCCAACCTGAAAAATGTGCGGGTTGGGATTATTAATGTTGATAACAGCAAGGGCGGAACCGGCGTATTTATTAACGAAGGTTTGGGGCGGATAGCGTTTGACGAGGATCATATTTCAGAGAAGGCAGCGGAGAAAACCGGGGAGCGGGCAGCATCCGGGCGTACATTAGGATTCATCCAATAATAATAAACACAATTAAATTGAGGGGGAGTGAGGGAGTGGTTTTATCATACTGCTCCCGCATTTCTTCTAATACCTTCATTACCTCGTTATAATTAACCGATAATTTGCGTAATGATATAAAGGTTCTTATTCTTCAGGGAAGTGTTCCACATTACGCCTTACTGCCTGTTTTAAGGCTCTCGTTCCTACACCGTATAGCTCTGCAAGATGCAGGCCCGGTATAACGTTCTCATCTTTTAGTATTACTATTCGTTTTATGATTTTTTCCTCCGGAACAACCAGTGATTGGTTTGATTTTTCTATTTTACATAAAAGGTTATCAATTAAAAATATAATTCACCGTCAAATACTTTATGTCTAAGATCATACTGCATTTGCACTTCATTCAGTAGTCCACAGCCATTTCCTTCCCGATACATCGGCAAACTTATACACCATTATTCCCGGGAAAAATACTCATTTCAAACAGCAGCATAATATCTCACCAGGTATCAAGTTATTGTCCTACTCTTCCCTCCCTCCCCAAAAAAAATATTTGCTAAACCAAACGGTTATACATACTTTTACTAAACCAAATGGTTCAGTATTACAATTATAGCAGAATGAAAGCAAGAAGAGATGTGTTCCAGGCGATCGCGGACCCTACCAGGCGCGCCATTATTGGCTTGCTGGCGCAGCAGACCCTTACCCTCAACACGGTGGCGGAAAACTTTAGTATGAGCCAGCCGGCCATATCAAAGCATATGCGTATCCTTACCGAATGCGGGCTGGTGATCATCGTAAAACAAGGCCGGGAACGGCATTGCACGGCAAGTTTCAAAGCGTTGGAAGAGGTAGCGCAATGGGCGGAACAGTACCGCCGTTTCTGGACAGACCGCCTGGATACATTGGAACAACTATTGAACGAAGAAGAATAACGTTGTTTATTAACTATAAAATTTTATATGATGGCAAGCAATGAAACACCCTGGGTAAATGCCCAAATGCTGATACGCAAACCGGTTGCAACTGTATTTAATGCTTTTATTGATCCTGAAATCACCCGGCACTTCTGGTTTACCAAAGGCAGCGATAAACTGGCTGTTGGAAAAACAGTTACCTGGGAATGGGAAATGTACCAGGCTTTTGCAAAAGTAAATGTAAAGGAAATCGTGCCGGACAAAAAGATAACCGTTACCTGGGGAGATCCTGCCACTACGATCGATTTCAATTTCCAGGCGGTAGATGACAATTCCACTTATGTGGTAATTAACAACTATGGCTTCGACAAAACCGGCGATGAGCTGTTGCGTGAAATCAATAACAATACCGGCGGGTTCACCACTGTTCTTGATGGCCTGAAAGCCTACCTGGAACACAATATCGACCTGAACCTCATTGCAGATAAATTTCCAAAAGGCGTGGCTTCCCACTAAATATTTAAAACCAAAAAACATGGAAAAAACAGGACAGATCCTCTCCCCCGGCACCATTCGTTTTGAACGCAATCTGCCAGGCCCTATTGACAGAGTATGGGCCTATCTTACAGAGTCCGAAAAACGCGGCAAATGGCTGGCGAGCGGCGATATGGAGCTCTTTGAAGGAGGCAAGGTTCATTTGCATTTTATGCACCAGCAACTCAGTCCCCTTCCTGATAATATCCCGGAGAAATACCGCGACATGAAAGATGGCCATCATTTCACCGGTACTATCCTGAAAGTAGACCCTCCCCGCCTGCTGGCGTTTACCTGGGAAGGAGGATCGGAAGTGACTATGGAATTAACGGAGAAAGAAGACAGGGTATTACTCACCCTCACTCACCGCAAACTGGCCGATGATACAAAAACCCGCAGCAGCGTGGGCGGTGGCTGGCATACACATCTTGACATTTTAATCGCCAATCTCGAAGGCGTTACCCCTCCTCCTTTCTGGAGCACCCACACCAGATTGGCGGCATTATATGCAGATATGGCGTAGATTTGATTGTTATTCAATCAATACCTGTTGTCATATATGGAGGACTTCATTTCAAAAAAAACAGCCAGGAAAACAGGCATCCCGGATTTGGTGGAAGTGCTGCGCAAACAACTTAGCAGTTCTGAATTATCATCGCTGCTGCTGGAAGTGTACCAGCAGAAATCGGAAGACCTGCACGCAGCTGCCCTGCTGCAACAATACCGGCAGAATATTTACGTACAGCCGGCAGATACCGATATGGTTGAAATGCTGGAAAAGGAATTACAGCTGCTCCGGTTCTTAAGACAGCAGCAGTATGAGCCGGTAGAACTATCACCTGTAGCGCAGTTTGGCAGTTGCGCGGCAGTGGGCACTGTTAACCAGAAGAAAATAATCACTGCGGTACGGCATACAGAAGTGCTGGCGGATGCCACCAATTCACTGGCACTTCATATCGCTGATATGAAACAGCAAGGCATAGGCGCAGGAGAACGATTACGCTACTGCACGGTTCACCGCCATGTCAGGGCTATGCAGCTTCCTCCCGGCAAAGGCTATACGCCGCATTTCAAAATTGCCTGTATGGCCGCAGCAGGAAGGGATACAGGCAATTTTGAATTTGAGCTGAGCACCTGCACAGAACAGTTGCAGCACATTTACACGCTGCTGCATACGCTCTTCGGCATAAAAATTATTTACTTTAAAATACAACCCCGCAACGGTTATTCCAACGGCCGCGCATTAATGCAGTCATTAATGGATTATCTTTCTGCTCATCTCCCGTATAAAATTATTGCTGATGAAACGCCGGCGGAAAACAACTACTACAAAGGCATACAGTTCAAAGCGGTAGTACAGGCGGGCGAACATGAAATAGAAATTGCCGATGGCGGGCTGGTTGACTGGACACAGCAACTACTTGGCAACAACAAGGAACGGTGCTTTATTTCAGGCATTGGTTTTAGCCTGCTGATGAAACTTTTTAATGCGTAGTTCATTTATTCCAGCACCAGCCGGATCTCGTTGTTCCTTTTCATATCGGTGCTCAGGTTCAGCGTTTTTGATTCTTTTCCAAACCTGATCCGCAGCTCCGCGGTGTTGGGTGGAATGGAGCCCAGGTTATCGGCGGTAAACAATAATATATTTTCACCCGGTTGTAATTTGATGGCAATCTGCTGCACCGCTTTTTTTACAGGGAAACCGGTAACAACCCACTGCCCGTTCAGGCGAAGGGAAATACTATCGCCGTCCTGGATGCGGGTATCTTTCAGCTCCAGTATAATATCTGCCGTGCGCACCGGTATGGTGGCCACGGGCACCGCTGTTCTTTTGATCACGTTACTGGTAATGGTATCTGTTACATTACCGCGGTAAATGTTCGCTACCAGGAAAGTGGCCCAGGCATTGGAGCGGTCGCTGAAATCGAAGCCATAGGGCCGGCCGTTAATGGTAGTACGGATACGGCCTGTATTGGGAGGAAGACCGCCATAGTTATCTGCAAACAGTACAAAGTAATTCCGGCCGGTATCCAGCCTGGCTTTCAGTCGCCTGTTATGGTCGTTGATCTGCTCTCTTGCAAAAATGGTATTCCCGTTGTGCAGAAGGGTGATGGTATCTTCATCATACTTCTCCTGGTCGTCGATCTCCAGTGGAATTTCGCTGTCTTTTGATACAATGCTGTCATAAATACCAAAATAGATCTGGCTGGTTTCAGGGTGCATGATCCTTTCTATACTTGAATCCGGCAAAGGCTTGTTCCCGCTTTTCGTTAGTTTGAAATTCCCGTTGTACAAAAAGTTGCGCAACGCTACTTTCGATTGTTCATAAATTTCATCGCCTTCATCCAGCCCGCGCATCCAGAAGCTGGCTTTATTGATCCACATGCGGCTCAGGGCAATCGTATCATGGTTGTAATCCATGGTGCCATTAAGATACCACATCCAGATACCGAGCTTAAAAGGTGTTTCCTTCAACGGAAACTTATTACGCCCTATACCCAGCTGCTTATCGTTTTTCTTTGCCAGCAGCAGTTCATAAATGCCGGTAAACCTCCCGTACTCCAGTGTGATCACCGCAGGATATAACACGCCCTGCCGGGCTTCGCCAATATGAAGCTGCATATTGATGGGCGTTCCCACTCCCCATGGGCGAAGGGATGCTTTCCATATACCGGTCCATTTATCGGCCTGTGCACGGGCTGTGCTGGTGATAGCGGTTAACAATCCAATTATTATCAGGAATTTCAATTTCAAGATGCTGTATTCATTTATGATTCACAATTTAATACTATTTTGGGCGGGCAACAGCGATCCGAAATAATTAAATTTAAAGAGATAATGGAATACACAAAGGAATACGTCGCAAAAGAAGAACATATCGATGCACAGGATATTATGGACGGCCTGTATTACCCGTTCTATATGGAGTATTGCCGTCACGATTTTATCAGGGAAGTACTGGGATTTGATTTTGAAGAGCAGGCCAGGAATGGTGCTTACATGGTGTTATCGGGTTATAAGATCCAGTTTTTAAGATCCCTGAAAAAAGGAGACCGCTTTACCGTTACCTGTAACCTTTTTGCAGACCCGTCTGGCGGGCCACGGTTGCATTTCAAACAATCTATTATACTGAACGGAAAAGTAATGACGAAAGCGGTGTTCACCGGCACCTGCGTGCCTGCTACCGGTGGCCGTCCTTATTTACCGCCAGCCGTTGTGGAGAAAGTGGCCGGTGCACCGGTGCTTGATAGTGCAGATGCATAAACTAAATAAAATAAAAAGTGCCGGGTCTTCATGCAATTTTAACTATATGAAGATCCAGCACTTTTTTATTCAATATACTTCGTTGCCCTAGTTATAAAGAAGGTATCCTTTTAAACGATATTCCCCGTTGGCGCTGAGATCGGGTATTTCTATCCTTAATTCGTGCTGGCCTTTTTTAAGGTCGCCCAGTTCTATTGTATAAATCTGATCATTGGTCCCCGGGCACCAGGTACGGTTTTCTCCCATATAGCACCCATGGATCTGCGGGCTGAAATCTTTTATTTTATTGCCGTCGAGGTATACATAGTGCTGCCGGTAGGTGTACTCTTCTCCGTTGGGCCATGCTGCACCATGGCCGGTAGTAGTAAGCTGCAGCCTTACGTTCTTTGCATCTTCCTCCAACTCAAAAGTGGTATCCAGTGTATTCTTTGGCATGGACGTATTACTGATCACACCCTGTGATATTACCGGCTGCCAGAAGGGATTATCCTGTTTCGCATCGTTATCAACAATCAACTGCATATTCACCAGGAAACCAATGTTCTTGTCGGGGTCTGTACCATCAGGGTTCAGGTGCTGAGGCTTGTAGGTTTCATGTACATACCAGCCAGCGCCGTCTATACCCAGCCAGATCTGCTTACCGGAGCTAAACAGGTGAGACAGGTAGCTGATGTCTACCTCATAGGTTTCTGTTCTTTTATCTTCCGTATAAAACTGTCCGTAGAAAGGGGTTATCCCGTTATAAACAGATATTTTATTTGCTTTGTAATAGTCCAGCTCATTAGCACTTTCTTCATTTGAGGACGCCAGGTAAACATTAAAGTTGCGGTCAAAATAATCACCTACTGCTGAAATGGTGATACGCAGGGTAATTTTCGAGGTGGGAGCGATCTGTTTGCTGAGGTCTCCGGGAGCATATCTCTTTTCATATTCTGTGTTAGATACCCTTGTTATGCCGGCAGGCGTTTTAAAATAAGTTTCAGGATCAGTTACCGGTTTGGAGCCAGTCATCTGGTCTGCTGCGCCCAACCCCTGGGTATACATGGTTACTGTTTTAAGATCCTTGAATACATCGATCGTTTTCTGGCCGGTAGGTGGTTTAACAGCGGGATGATCCGGCGTAAGGGTTTTCAGCGGCACTTCGCTGCGCTTACAGGCGTATATGAATACACCTATGGTCAATAGTGTTAAAAGAAAGATTTTCTTCATGAGAATTATATTTAGGATTAAAAAAGCGGTTAGGTCCATTTATTACTGCCGGCTGTGGTATCGTTAGTGCTCGCACATGGTTGATCTGTTCCTGTCTTGTACCAGTTGGTTTAAATGTAAACAGTCATTATCCGGATGGGGTGACTGCAATATTGAACCGGGAGAAAAAAACAACAGGAGTTGCGAAAATTGCATTACGTTTTCAGGAAATAATTATGATCTGCCTTAAAAGCATAGTTGGGGTTTCTCAACATGCTATAAAGTGTTAGCTTTTTAAGGTAAATTGTTACTGCTATATTCATTACTAAACAGAACAGATGAACAAACTTATTGCGGCACTGTCGCTTTCCCTGCTGGCATTGAACAGCACCGGGCAATCGTATCAACACGACCTGCAATTCAACCACCTGGCTACCCGCTGGGATGAGGCCATTCCACTTGGCAATGGTTTACTTGGCGCGCTTGTATGGCAGAAAGAAGATCACCTGAGAATTTCGCTGGACAGGGCCGACCTCTGGGACATGCGGCCGATGAAGGGATTGCACCGTAAAGAGTTCAGTTATCAATGGGTGATAGACCAGGTGCATAAAAAAGATTACAAGCCTGTACAGGAATATTTTGATGCTCCCTACGACCGGGAAGCAGCGCCATCAAAGATTCCCGGCGGCGCGCTGGAATTTGATACCAGGAACTGGGGCGCCGTACAATCGGTTCATCTTACCCTTTCCAACGCCTTATGTGAGGTTACCTGGGCCGGTGGCACCCGTCTCAAAACCTTTGTAGATGCTGTAAAGCCCGCAGGCTGGTTCCGTTTTGAAAACGTGGACGATCATTTTGTGCCGCAGCTGTTGGCGCCGCAATACCAGGGCACTGTAAAAAACTCCGGCGATCCTGTGGGCGGGGACGACCTATCCCGGCTGGGCTACAAACAGGGCAGCATTGTGCAGAACGGCAACAGCATTACTTACCGCCAGGAAGGATGGGGCGGATTTACCTATGAGATCAATGTGCGCTGGAAGAAGATAAATAAAACCACTGTAGAAGGCGTATGGAGTATTTCCTCCCAGTATCCCGGCAAGCCAGTGAACGAGCCTGCTGCAAAAGTAACCGCCAATGCTGCTGCCAGCGATTTTAACCGGGAGCTGCTGGCGCACAGCAGCTGGTGGCAAAAGTTCTGGGCCCAATCGGCCATACATGTTCCGGATACGCTGATCGAAAAGCAATGGTACCTTGAGCAATATAAGTTTGGCGCTGCCGCCAGGAAAAATGCACCCCCCATTTCATTGCAGGCGGTATGGACGGCCGATAACGGCCGCATTGCGCCCTGGAAAGGCGACTACCACCATGATCTTAACACCCAGCTCAGTTACTGGCCCTCTTACAGCGGCAATCATCTCGACGAAGCCATGGGCTATATCAATCACCTTGAAGCCAACAAAGCTAACTACCAACGCTATACGAAAATGTATTTCGGCGCAGGAGGCATTGCCGTGCCAGGCGTTACTACCCTCGATGGCACAGAGATGGGCGGATGGATCCAGTACTCACTTTCCCCTACGGTATCGTCATGGCTGGCCCAGCACTATTACCTGCAATGGCGTTATAGCATGGACAGGCAATTCCTGAAAGAAAAGGCCTACCCCTGGATAAAAGGCGCAGCCTCCTTCCTGGAAAGCGTTACCGTAAAAGATGCCGGTGGCCACCGTAAACTGCCCATCAGCTCCAGCCCTGAAATAAATGATAACCGCCTGGAGGCGTGGTTCCCCCAAAACACCAACTACGACCTCGCCCTGATGAAGTTCACTTTCAGCAAAGCCGCGGAACTGGCCGCTGAATTAGGTTTAAGCAAAGAATCGGCCCACTGGCAAAAGATACTGGCAGAATTCGATGACTTTTCGCTCTCTCCCCGAAACGAGCTGATGTTTGCTCCGAGTATGGCCTATAACCAGTCGCACCGCCACTTTTCGCACATGATGGCCATTCACCCGCTGGGGCTTATCAAATGGGAAGACGGCCCCCGGGCACAAGCCATTATCAGCAACACCATACACCTGACCGACAGCATAGGACCTGATTACTGGTGCGGCTACTCCTATGCCTGGATGGCCAATCTCAAAGCAAGGGCGAAAAACGGTGATGGCGCAGCAAAAGACCTGCAGATATTTGCCCGCGCATTCTGTTCTGTGAACAGTTTTCACCTGAACGGCGATCAAACTAAATCCGGCCTGTCGAAATTCCAGTACCGGCCTTTCACACTGGAGGGCAACTTTGCCTTTGCTGCCGGATTACAGGAAATGCTGCTGCAAAGCTATGCGGGCTTTATCGAGATCATGCCGGCCATACCTGCCGCCTGGAATAATGTATCATTTGAAAAACTGCGCGCAGAAGGCGCTTTCCTGGTAAGCGCCAGGAAAGAAGGCAACCAGGTGGATGAAGTAAAAATAGTGGCGGAGAAAGGTGGAAAAACCCGCTTAAAGCTGCCGTTTAAAACTTTCTTTGCCGCCAGCAATAAAGGATTTGAAATACACAATACGGAAGATGGATTCCTTTCACTCAGCGCTGGTCCCGGGGCGGTGCTGGTGCTGAAAAACGGATATGAGTAAAATGCCGGGAACGGTTATTGTATAAAACGACAGCCGGGGCAGATAATATATCTGTCCCGGCAAACTTTACTGGAAAAGGATATTATCCCGGCGCCCATTCTTAACGGGATGTTCCAGTTCCCATCTCTCTAAAAAATATTTACCGCAGTCTTTGATATATTTATAATAGAGATAGTCGGTTTCAAAGCTCAGCAACAGTCCGTAACTGGGCCGGTACTGCTTCATAAAAGCGTCCAGCGCAGGTGGCTGCAGCCCCGTGATCTTTTGTACCAGCATCCTGTTAAAGCGGTGATCAATGTATTTCTCCTGCTCTTCCCTTTCCAGGAAACGGCGGAAGTTCTCCATCCGCTTGATCTTCTTCAGGCTGAAAAGCGCATCCAGGTTAACTCCTGCACCCATGCCATTGCCTCCGCTGGTAAGATAGTCCGGCGAATAATCAAACACCTTGCGATACTCATTGCGGAACGCTGCGGAATCCTCAGAATAGCTGCGCGGAAGCGTAGCAGTTACTTCCACCTGCTTTAAGGAATGAATATCCACATGCAGGCTCATATCGAAAGTGCGGTTAGTATTGATCTCCTTTACAGCAAATTTCTGGGTGGCTTTACCCTGGTAGGAAAAACTGATAGAATCGGAAAGAGGTAATATAATACTGTATTTGCCGGCAGAATCGGTAACGGCGCCGGCGCCGGAATTGCTCTTCACGCTTACCCCCGCCATCCCGAAACGGGCCGTGCGGTCGTATACCGTGCCATGAACCCGCACCTGCCCGGTGGATACCAGGCGTAGCGAGATCAATACTATCAATATAAATATCCTTTGTAAAAATTTGCTCATTTCCATCTCAATCTAAGACAGGATGAAAACATAAGCAAGCATAACTTAAATATTAACAATTTTCTATGTTTTAAAATACCCGTGCCGGATTGTTCCCAAGCCCCCCGTTACAGGCATGTTTCACCGATCATCTATAATAATTAAATGGCAGATAATAAAAAAACACCGACGGATCACCCGGAGATAAAATGAAAAAAGTATATCCGTCACCGTTGGTATCACCTCTGTCACCGGCTTATCATGATGAAGTTCCTGTTTTTTATTAATCTGCGGCTGCAACATTTAAATTATAAAGAAGATTTTGCTGTTAATCATCCTATCGTATATTTGGCAGGAAAATTGGCCCAACGGACCCAAAAAATTTATAAACCAGGCTTATGTACGGAGCAAACCCACTAACCGACGCGCTGAAAAGAGGCAACCTTCCGGCAGCAAAAGAATTAATGGATCAGGGTGAAAAAGTACCAAAAGATCTTCAGTCTTACGAAAAAAGTCAAATTTATGATACGCTGATCAGGGCCAAAGCATTTGAGCTGATAAATGCCCTGGTAAAAGATGGTTTCATAGAAACAGATATTTACGAATACGAAAAATTCGACAATACCATCTTCCCAAGCCTGTTCAGGTACCTGGGCACTGAGCCGGCGGACCTGGATTTCCTGACCGGATTTGCGGGGAAACTGGATAATATCAACGATGCCGTTCAGGATAGAACATTGCTGAATATTGCCTTTAATAACTCCGCTCCCATTGAGCATATTAAAATACTGGTGGACGCAGGTTGCGATGTGAACTATAAAACGAACTACGAAGAAAATTACCTGTACAAGATCATCCAGGAATATGCGATCAAGGAAGACACGGGTGTTGTTTACCTGGAATACCTGATCGGGGAAGGACTGGACCCCAATGCCGGTAATATTGTGAAAGAAACCCCGCTGCATCTTGCCATTGCCACCAATAAACAGAAATATATTGACCTGCTGCTGCAGCATGGTGCGGACTTAAACCAGCCGGGGAAAGACGGCGAAACCCCTTTTTACGTAGCTATTGTGCACCACGTATGCAATGTGGAGCGGTATGAAAAACTGGCAGCTCATGCGCCTGTTGATTTCGACATTGCCAACAAAAACGGCGAAACTGTTTTTTGCGGCGCCATGCGCATGCGCCGCAGCGCCTCCACAGCGGACGTAGCGCTTATAAAGGCATTGATCCGCGACGGGGCCGATATTTACCAGACCTCTCCTTATTATGCCAAAGACAAAGCGGCCATCGACTGGTTAGCCGAGCAGCCTGCGGAGATGTTACAGGGGGTACTGGAAACCGGCGTAATAGAGATAGACCGCCGCGATAATGAAGGCAATACCCTGCTGCATAAAGTATGCGCGTACAACGTTAACTATGAACAGGAAGCGGCGCGGCAGCTTTACCGCAAGGTTAAACTGCTGATAGAACAGGGCGCAGATGTAAATATCACCAACGATCTGGATCAGCGGCCCATTGACCTTGCCAGCACTGATAACCTCAAATCAAAAACTGTAGAGTTACTGTTAAAACATAAAGCGTAGTACCATGTCCATGTCTTTTATTATTGCTTGTGAAAGCGGCAAACGTAAAATAGCAGAAATTTTACTGGCCAACAACGAGGTTGATGTAGCCTATACCGACGAGAAAGGAAGAACGGCCCTGCATTACGCTGCACACCACGGCTACCAGGACCTGGTGAAGTTGCTGCTGGACGCCGGCGCCGACCTGGACTACGAAGACCATAACGGCGAAACACCCTTTTATTTTGCCTGCCTCCAAAAACAAAAACAAACCGCCCTGTTCCTGCTGGAAAAAGGCGCACGCACAGATATTAATGATCTCCAGGGCAACAGCCTGTTGCACCTTACCGCTAAAACCGGTCAGAAGGAACTGGTAGATAAACTGCTGGAGAAAGGCGTGGCAGCAGACCTGGAAAACAACCAGGGCGAAACGCCTTTGCTCATTGCCGCTGCATGGCGCAATAGAGAGATAGTGCAAACGCTCATTGATCACGGTGCAGATGTAAACACTACCAACAAAGCCGGCGACAGCCCCCTCATCACAGCAGTGCGGGCCAAAAACCCTGCCATGGCCACCTGCCTCCTTGAAAACAATGCCAACGTAAATCATACCAATCATGCGGGAGAATCCGCCCTGCTGATTGCCTGCTATGATACTAACCGGGCACTCACCAACCTCCTTGTACAACATGGAGCCGACGTGCTGATCACGTCCAGGAACGGACTCTCCCCTATATGGTATGCCTGCGCCAATAACCAGAAAGAGATCGTGAGCCTTTTCCTGGATAAAGGCATTGATGTTAATTTCAGCCAGCCGCTTTCCGCAGATACCGCCAGTATGAACAGTTACCTGGATTGGGTGGAAAGCGCTGCCAGTCTTTCTCTGGACAGTGCCTTCAATCTCAATCACACCTACAGCTACGGTGGGGAAAGCCTGCTGCATGTAGCCGCTAAAAACGGGCATCTCAGCATGGTAAAACTGTTGCTGGAACGCGGGGCCAATGTAAATATCCAGGATGAATCCGGGAATACTGCACTGCATTACGCCGCATCCAACGGTAAAAAAGATATTGTTAAATACCTGCTGGAGCAAAAGGCAGATGTATCCATCGTTAATACCAAAGAGCAAAAGGCTATCGACTATGCCTCTATCAAAGGGTATAATGAAATTGCCGCCCTGCTGCTCAGTTACAATTCACCACAGGCAAAAGCGGCGCCCGTTACTGCGGCTCCGGCTGAAGCTCCCGCCGGGAAAAGCATGGCGGATAAAAAACAAGCCCTGCTTGACCTGAAAGAGCTGCTCGATGCCGGCATCCTTTCCGCTGCGGAATTTGATGAAGAAAAAGCAAAGATCCTGAAAGGCTGACAGCACCAAGGGTATAATAAAAGTGCCGCCCGCAGGCTATCCTTCCTGTTGGCGGTACTTTTTAAGCGAGCTCATAAAAAAAGCCTATCTTTAGCCCGTAACCATAAGGGGTTGTTGGGCAGCTATTTTTATTCCTCGCACAGGACAGCAGGATGATGATACGTGCCGGGCGATAACCTCCCCATATCTCCGGAATACTATGCGTAATGCCATCGTAAAAAGAACAGCTGTAAAAACATTGAAGATTTTTTCAATATCAGTGGCTGCTATCTTTCTTTTGCTTTTTCTACTTCCTATTCTTTTTCCAACGGCCATATCCAATAAAATAAAGTCGTGGACCAATAACAGTATTACCGGCGACCTGAACTTCTCCCGCGCGCGGTTGTCGTTCTTTAACCATTTTCCTTCACTGACGCTGACGCTTTATGATTTCAGCCTGAAGGGAGCCGCTCCTTTCCAGCAGGATACGCTGATAGCCGCCAATGAAGTAGCACTGGGGGTGAACCTGGCCAGTATTTTTTCCAACACCATCAACATCGACGAAATTTACCTGACCCGCGGGAATATACATGTACTGGTAGACGCAGCCGGGCATCCGAATTATAATGTGTACAAATCAGCCCCGGCCACGGCTTCCAGCCAGGCCGACAGCGGCAGCGCCTCCCTGAAGATTGCCCGCATACAGCTGGAGAGCTGCAATATCATTTACGACGATCAGTCGCTGCCCATGTACATCCAGGCAAAAGATGTGAACTATACCGGCAAAGGCGATCTGAGCAAAGCCCAGTTCGACCTGCACTCACGGATACGTATACACGCATTTGACCTTAGCTACGGAGGGACTTCATATATCCTGTCGAAGCCTTTGAACGGGGAGCTGATCACGAAGATCAATACCAACTCGCTCGATTTTATTTTTGAGAAGAATGACCTCAAGCTGAATGAGCTGCCGGTAGCGGCTGAACGGGTCTTTCGGGTTCCTGAAAAACGGCTACCGGATGGACTTCCGCCTAAGCTCCATGGAATCAGGCCTGCATGCTATTTTCAGCGCGCTCCCTGCGGAATATGTGGGCTGGCTGGATAAAACAGACATACAGGGAACGGCAGATGTAAACGCAAGTCTTATCGGGCAGTATATTGCGGAAACCAATACCATGCCCGATGTAACCTTTAACATGAAGATAAGGGACGGCATCATTACCAATGCCAAAGCCCCCGCTCCTGTTAAAAACCTCTTTCTCAATTTCCAGTCGAAGCTGCCACAACTGAACCTGGATAGCCTTTATATCAATGTGGACTCTATCTTCTTTAATATTGATAAAGATTATTTCAGCTCCGTGATCCGTGTACAGGGGCTTGCCACGCCGGATATTCATATAAAGCTGAATACCGACATCGACCTGGAAAAATGGAACAAGGCCACCGGCGGGGAAGCATTCGAGATGAAAGGCAGGCTGCAGGCCCATCTGCAGGCAGATGGCAGATACGCCAAAGGCGTTGTATACCGCGGCCTGCGGAAACAGGCCGATGCCGTGATCAGCAGCATCCCGGCATTTAAACTGACCGCCGCCCTGCGGGATGGGTACTTTAAATTTGCCTCCATGCCCCAGGCACTTCATAATATCCGCTTTAATATTGATGCGGGTTGCCCGGATAACGATTACGCACATACGCAGCTGAATATTGCAGACATAAATGCAGATATGCTGAATAACTATATCAGGGGCTTTTTCCGGCTTCAGAATGCCCAGGCGCCCGTGGTAGATGCACAGCTCTCCTCTACCCTTCATCTCGGGGATATCAAACAGTTCTATAAAATGGACAGCCTGGATATCAGCGGCGACCTGGGTGTGGACATCACTACCAAAGGCAGTTATGTGCCTGCAAAAAGACTGTTTCCCGTTACTACCGCCAAACTGAAAATGGATAACGGTACCGTACAAACGAAATATTATCCCCAGCCTATTCAGAAAATAAATGTGGATGCTGTTATTACCAATACCACCGGTACCATGCGCTCCTTACAGGTAGATCTGAAGCCTGTGGCCTTTGAGTTTGAAGGTCAGCCCTTTACCCTGAAAGCAGATCTTACCAATTTTGATGATCTCCGTTATAACATTACCTCCAACGGTGTCATCGATCTCGGCAGGATATATAAAGTGTTTGCCATACATGGATACGGCGTTCAGGGCTTTATTAAAACCAACCTCTCGCTACGAGGCACCCAAGGCGATGCCACCGCCGGCAGGTACAATAAGCTCAACAATAAAGGCTCCTTAATAGTAAAGAACATTGTTTTAACAGCAGAACAGTTCCCCCTGCCGTTTCAGATCAAAAACGGCGTGTTCCGTTTCGACCAGGATAAAATGTGGTTCGATCAGTTCAATGCCAGCTATGGTAAATCCACTATTGTATTAAACGGCTTTCTCAGTAACGTGATCGGTTATGCCACGCTGAAAGATCAACTCCTGCATGGTACATTTGATCTGAAAAGTAACTACATCCTGGTGGATGAGCTGATGGTGAACGGCGATGTAAAAACCAATACCGGCAAGCCCGGCGCTACGCCTTCCGGTGTTGTAATAGTGCCCGGTAACCTGGCGCTGGCACTGAATGCGGCGGTAAATAAAATAAGCTTCCAGGGCATTGCCATCGACAGCTTCCACGGGCAGCTGACTATAGACAGCAGCAAAGTACGCCTGAATCAGACGGGCTTTTCCATCATAGGCGCACCGGTAGCTATGGAAGCCACGTATGCCAGCATTGATCCCCGGAAAGCGACATTCGATTATCACATCAGCGCGAAAGAATTTGATATCAAACGCGCTTACAATGAAATAAAGATCTTCCACGACATCGCTTCTTCTGCAGCCAGCGCCAGCGGCATTGTGGGACTTGATTACCAGCTGAGCGGCAAACTGGATGAAAATATGCATCCTGTATATCCTTCGCTGAAAGGAGAAGGCATATTGTCTGTAAAGAAAATAAAGATGAAAGGCTTTAAGCTGTTTAACGCCGTAAGCAGCTCTACCGGTAAAGACGGGATGAAAGATCCGGATCTTTCTAAAATAGAAATAAAATCGGCTATCAAAAATAATATCATCACCATTGCCAGAACAAAAATGCGCGTAGCCGGCTTCCGGCCACGGTTTGAAGGCCAGGTAAGCCTCGACGGGAAACTGAACCTGAAAGGCCGCTTGGGATTACCGCCGCTTGGCATATTTGGTATACCCTTCAACGTTACCGGTACTCAGAGCAACCCCAAAGTGCAACTGCGGAAAGGCGGCGACGAAAAAGATAATCTCGAAGAAACAGCCGACCCCGATGAAACAGGCAATTAAGAAATGAGGATGCTATGAGCGCAGGCTTTTAACAGGATCAGTCATAGCGGCCCGGATAGCCTGGAAGCTCACCGTTAGCAGGGCGATAACACTCTCGGACAGTAGTTGTTCAATTACAACCGTCTTTAGTTTTCTTTGAAAATGCGAGCCAGTTCCTTCTGCAGATGATCTTCCCGGAGATTCCGTGCAATGATTTTACCAGTGGGATCGATAAGGAAATTAGCGGGAATGGAACGGATCCCGTATTGCTGTGCCACCGCGTTATCCCATCCTTTCAGGTCCGATACCTGTGGCCATGTGAGCTGGTCTTTTTCTATTGCTTTCAGCCAGGCGTTCTTCTGGCCCGGCATATCGAGCGAGACGCCTAGTACGGTAAAGCCTTTGCTTTTGTATTTATTGTAGGCTTTCAGCACATTGGGGTTTTCCTGCCGGCATGGCCCGCACCAGCTGGCCCAGAAATCAAGCAACACATATTTACCCCGGAATGAAGAAAGTTTCACTGCTTTACCATCGGGCGCATATTGTGTAAAATCCGGCGCCAGTTTACCTGTTTCCGTATTCGCAAGTGCGCTGAGCATTACCGGGATACGTTTTCCGAGGGGCGTGTTTTTTAAACCGGGTGCAAGATGTTCATAAGCCTTCCCTGCTGCTTCGGCCATGCCTGGTTGTGCGGCTATGTGCGCAAGACTGATCACGCTGAGATAAGATGTGGGATGCTTCCTGGCAAACTCCAGGTGGATCCCGAACGATTCTTTCATGAGCTGGTTCTCGCGTTCAACCAAAGCGTTAAATATGCTCTTATCTTTCTTCTGCTCATCCGGCATCGCTTCGTATTCTTTCCGCAGGGCAAGAAATTTTTCATCATTCTCTTTTAACATTGCGCGAAGCTCCGCCTGCTGGTCATTTACCGGCGATCCCTTCACAATGCTGTTCTTCAGTGAATCGGAAGATATTATTTTAAAGGCAGCCGCTTCCAGGTATAACCTTACATAATCAATTTGCTCTCCTGGCGCCAATCGTTGTACATAGGGATTCTTATTAAGATATAAGGCTCCCATAACAGGGTATTCCAGTGTGCCTTTAAATACAAAATGCCCGGATTCCACCATCGCAGAATCTGTTTTCTGCTGGTCTTCCACCTGGTAAACAAGATATATTTTATCGCCGTTGTGCAGGGCGCCTGCCTTTCCATCCAGTTCAAAAGGATGCTGGGCCATGATGGGGAATGAATACAAACAGGTAAACAGTACTAATAAGGTGCGCATGGAATTTTAATCATTTACGTTTATGGATGACCGTTAGTTATTCACTAGCGGCTGTGTTCCCGGAGGATCTGGCGGATACCGGCCATATGATGATCGTCGTGCTCTGCCACGAAGTAAGCCAGGTCAACGATCCGCATAGGCGTTTTCAGTCGCGGATGCAGTGCCGATTGTTCCAGGTGTGCATCTTCCAGGTTCCATAGCCTGTTCACCAGTTGTTGCCGTTGTTCCCTGAACTGATGCAGCAGCTGGCCGGCGGGAGTTTCATTATGATTGGCTTCGTGGGTTCTGCGGTTTGTAAGATCGGCCACTCTCAATTCGACAGCGCCGTTGATAAGATCTTCCAGGCGGCCCAGCCACAGCGGCTCCATATCCGACAAATGCCCGGCTTCTTCCTTAATGCTCCACTTCCCACCGGGTTTTATTACCAGCAGGTCTTGTGGTATATGAGCGATGATCTCTTCCATACGGGCGGGAGTTCCGCTAAGCCTTTCTATGATCGTTGGCAGGGTGCCGTTATCTTCAATTACGGGAAATGTTCTGTTGAACCATTCAGTTCTTTTCATTGCAATCTTATTTCTTCCAATAAAATTAATGATAATAGCAGAAAGGAAGTGCTTAATAAGTTTCTTCTGTATATTCCACCGGTTTTTCTACCGGGGGATGAAATTCTTTTTCGCTTTTGGCAATAACGATGGTGGCCACCCCATTGCCTATGATATTGGTAATTGCGCGGGCTTCGCTCATAAATTTATCTACCCCCAATAAAAATGCAAGTCCTTCCACCGGGATCCTGTGCACGGCTGTTAACGTGGACGCCAGTACGATAAAACCGCTGCCTGTAACGCCTGCAGCGCCTTTCGAGGTAACCATCAGTATCCCGATGATGGTCAGGATCTCTCCTATGCTGAGGTGCACATCATACAGCTGTGCAATAAAAATAACGGACATCGACAAATAAATGGAGGTCCCATCCAGGTTAAAGGAATATCCTGTCGGAATAACCAGTCCTACCACGGATTTGCTGCAACCCATTTTTTCCAGCTTCATCATTATGGAAGGCAGGGCCGATTCCGAAGAAGAAGTGCCCAATACCAGTAACAGTTCTTCCCTGATATACCTGAGAAACCTTACGATGCTCATTTTATAATACTTCAGGATGCTGCCCAGTACCAGGAAAACAAAAATGGCCATGGTCAGGTACACGGTTCCCATCAATTTGGCCAGTGGCACCAGCGTATGTAAACCAAATTTGCCAACGGTATAGGCCATTCCCCCGAAAGCCCCCAGCGGGGCGAGGTACATCACATACTTCAATGCCTTGAAAACAATTTTAGACAGCTGGCTTAGCCATCTGATCACCACCAGGCGGTGCCTGGAGTAATTTAACAACACACCGATAATAATGGCCGCCACCAGTACCTGCAGCGTAAGGTTACTCATGAAAAAAGACAGCCAGTTGAACTCCTTTGCTGCACCTGAAGTATACCTGGAGGCGTTTTCTATTTGAAGTGACGACCTATCTATTTTCCCCGGCCGGATCAGCAAAGCCATCAGCACGCCTGCAGCCAGTGAAATAGTAGATACTACCTCGAAATAAAGAAGGGATTTAATACCGATGCGTCCTACTTTTTTCAGATCATCCATCCCGCTGATTCCCAAAACAATGGTGAGGAAGATGATCGGCGCAATAAACAACTTGATAATATCTATAAACGTCTTTCCTATAATTTCCATCTTCACACCGGTTGCCGGAGCAGCGCTACCCAGCCATACGCCGGCGATAATGGCTATGAGCACCCAAAAAGTGAGATTGGTAATGATCCTGATATATAAACTCCTGCTTACCGCTGTTTCCGCCTTATACGATGCTATATCTTCCTGCATAGGTTTGTCTGGTTAATATCCGTTTGGTTGAAATTCCCTTCAAGTAACGAAATTTTCACCGTTTATTACTGCATGCAGGAGATTTTATTATATGTTAATGCATCGTTTCCCGTTACAATTTACCGGTTTCAATAATGGATATGATCTGTTGTCTTGCCTGTCTGGATTCGGGGAGGTTAATCAGCATCCAGTCGTGGACCATGCCCGGATACTCCACATAAATGAATTGTGATATTTCACCAGCCATCATTGTTTTCAGTTTACGGGCATCGGCTACCAGGATCTCCCTGCTTCCCACAAAAACGGCAATGTTCTCCAATCCTTTGAATGAGCCATAAATGGGACTCAGCAGGTAATGATCCAGCGGCGCATTGCCGGCGTAAAGCCTGCCTGCCTGTAAAAGTCCTTCCAGCCCCATGAAGGGGTCTTCCATAGCGATCTGCTGAATTTCAGGGTTAGTAAGACTTATATCCAGCCAGGGCGAAAGCAGTATCAGCTGTCCGGGTTGCGGCAGCTGCTCATTCGCCAGTAACTGGCAGAAAGCCAGTGCCAGTCCGCCGCCTGAAGAATCCCCCATTATCACCAGGCCTTCCTTTGCCACATTTTCAAGTAATTCTTTATAAAGCGCCAGTATCATACGAAATGAATCTTCAAAAGTAAATGCAGGCGCCAGTGGGTAATCCGGGGCCGAGATGGTACAATTTGTGGCATTAACCAATTCTGCCATAAATGACCAATGATGGGAAGTAAAGCTCTGCACATAGGCCCCTCCGTGCAGGTACAATATGTGCCGGGAGCTTTTATGTTTTTTCGGATGCAGGGTAAAAACCTGTTGTCCGCCCAGCTGTCGCTTATCTACCCTGCAGTATTTATAGACTTTGGCGGTGGGTTCCGGGCTGCTGTAAAAATTCTGCTTTCCCGCTGCCAGCAGCGTTTTCAAAAAGTGTTTCTTACCGATCAGGCGGAGGAAAAGCGTAAATAATCTGCTGTGTATACTTGGCAAGTGATCTGTTTTAAGCATGACAGCGGTGCGCTGGCATAATATTTACAATACATAAGGCATGCCTGGTATTCAGAAAAACGACTTCTGGCTTCGCCTGGATAATGCAGCAAAAATTTATCCGGCTATCAAGGATAAAGAGCTTACCTCTGTTTTCCGGATATCTGTTGTATTAAAAGACAGGATAAGGGCAAAAGCCATGCTTGAAGCCGTTAGTGACATTGAAAACAGGTTCCCCTATTACAAAGTAACCCTTAAAGCCGGCTTTTTCTGGTATTACCTGGAACAGCTGCCAGACGCAATCCCCATAGAGGCCGATTTACAAACGCCCTGCCGCGCCTTCAAAAAGGGGGAGCTGATGTTCCGGATACTGGTAAAAGATAACCGGATAAGCGTAGAGTTTTCGCATATCCTTACAGATGGCACCGGCGCGTTTGAATTTCTGAAAACATTATTGCTGGTATATTTTGAAAAATGTTGCATTCCGCTTGCCGGTAAACCGGAGTTTTATGATCCGGACAGTAAACCATCGGCTGAAGAATATGAAGATGCATATAGCAGGTATTTTAAAAAGATTGATGCCCCGCATATTAAAACGCCCGGGGCTTTTCATGTGCCTTTCTCCCTGAAAAACAAACCCAGGTTCAGTGTACTTACCGCTATTATTCCCATAGCTGAGCTTTCAAAAAAAGCGAAGCTGCTGGGAGTAAGCATCACCGTGTATCTTACTGCTATATATCTGTACACGCTCCAGCATATTCATGAATATCAGCCCAGATTAAAAAAGAATATCAACCGGAAGATCCTCCGGATTGAAGTGCCGCTGAACCTGCGTAAGCTGTATCCTACGCGTTCCATGAGAAATTTTTCGCTGTATGTACTTCCGCAAATTGACCTGCGGCTGGGTCATTATACTTTTGAGGAAATCGTTAAAACGGTATATCACCAGATGCAGCTGGAAACCGATCAAAAGCTGATCAATAAAATGATCTCCCGTAACGTTGGAGGGGAGCGCAATGCCATTGTAAGGAATATTCCGTTAGTCCTGAAGTCGCTTTTTCTTTCCAGGCTGTACCTGGTTGGCACCAAACAATACAGCGGGGTGGTAACCAACCTTGGAAAAATAGACCTGGGAACAGCCGCCAATCAACTTATTGAGCAGTTTATATTTATTCCTCCTCCGCCCAACAAGGTGTTGAAAGTAAATTGCGGCGTTGCCGGGTTTGGTGATAACCTCGTTTTAAGTTTTGGTAATATCACTACATCGAAAGAACTGGAAAGGCATTTCCTGGCGTTTATGGCCCATCATGAAATTACGGTTAAAATAATAAATTCATGAGCGTATGAAATACTGCAGTAATTGTGGTGTAATACTGGAAGATGATATGCAAACCTGCCCGTTGTGTGGTGATACTGCCAATACAGGCAAGGTTGTACCGGAACCCGCTCCTGATAACGGAGCTGTGCCGGCCACTGCTCCTGCTGCGCTAAACCGGCAACAAAAGAAGCTGGTATGGGAAATTGTATTCCTGGTGTTGATCTCATCCATCATGGCAGCCCTGCTCATCAATTTTATTGTCAATAAAACAATTTCATGGTCCGAATACCCTGTAGCCGTATGCCTGGTTATTCTCTCCTACGCCCTGTTTTTTGCATTCCTGCCTGGTAATAATGTTGCAGGCATGCTGGGAGGATTTATCACATCGGGTGTGTTGCTTTTATTGCTGGATACATTTACCGGCGGACTGGACTGGTCATTTAAGATCGCCATTCCTGTTCTTTTGACGGCCAGTCTTATTGCGGCCGCCCTTCTTGCTGTTATCCGGCACTCCCCTGCCCGCGGCGTTAATCTCATTGCCTATGTATTTATTGGCAGTGCATTGCAATGCGTAGCCATAGAGGCGATACTTTCCTTTTACCATACACAAAAGCTTCACCTGGAATGGAGTATTGTTGTTTGTTTATGCGTGTTGCTGATTGCTATTGCGCTGTTATTTCTCCATTTCCGGTTAAAGAAAGGCAGAAGCCTGGAAAAAACTTTCCACAGGTAACCACCTCTACAAGCGGTATACTTCGCTTCCTGCCAGCAGGAAGCAGCCCAGGCCATAGTCCTCAAAATCGGGCACCTTATCAAAGGTAACGGGTTGTCCGTCTTTAGGCTCTTTACCGGTGCCCTGCACGTAGCCTAAGCGTCCATCGGGAGCAATACAATTTTTCACCAGGGCGTTCCATGCTTTTATTACTACCGGTAGATAGGTTTCCCGGCTGATCAGCTTGTGGTTGATTCCCCAGGCCATTCCGTATACAAACAGCGAGGTGCCCGTAAGCTCCATACCGCCGTATTCGTTGGCATCATGTAAACTTACATTCCAGCAGCCATCCGGCCGTTGTAAGGGAAGCAGGGCCTTCAGCATATCGCGGTAATCCTGCAGGTATTCATTGTAATGCGGATCGCTGGCCGGCAGCTGTTCCAGGGTGCGTACCAGTGCGGCCACTACCCATCCGTTCCCCCTGCTCCAGTAGCAGTCTTCCCCATTGGGCGAGGTATATGGCGGATCAAAATCCTTGTCTCTCCACCACAGATGATCAGCAGGGTTATACAGTCCATGATCCCCATGACTATATTTCGTATAGGCGTACATGGTATACATCCGGTTAAAATAGCTGGTATCCTTATAAATCGCTCCCAGGCGGGCGTATACTGGCATAGCCATCTGCAGCGCATCTATCCACCACCAGTCGTCCACTTTATCTGAGGCCTTCATACTATCAATAGCTGCTTTGATATCCCGTATGCGTTCTTCTTTCTTATCGATGAGGTACAGGTCGATGTATGTTTGTCCGCAGCATTGATTATCTGCGTTCCTTACCTGTGTGCCGCCCCAAAGCCCCCACTGATGACTATCACCCCAGGCGGTAGCGTATTGGTAATAAGGCGCCTGTTTATCGATGCCATACAGCGCCATCAGTCCTTCGTAATAAACGGCGCGTGTCCATAAATTGGAGGGGCGTTCTTTATTCGTAAAAGTCGGTTTACCCGGATCAGGCCATTTCTGCATAAAGTATTGATTGGTGAGACGCATGGCCGCGAGCACGGTTTTCTTTGCGGGAACTTTCTGTGCCAGGGCGATCTGGCTGATAAAGCATAAAGTAAACAACAGGCTTTTCATACGTGGTGATGTTTTTCAGTACTACAGAACGGGTTAATGTAACTGTCAATTTAACAATTAAATATAAAAGCGCATAGTAATTTTTTGGGGAGATAGGAAACGGGAAGCTGCCATCGGGTGGCGGGCGGTGTAGCTCCGCGCGGGCCATCCATGCCACTTCTCCGGAATGGAAGATATAGCCTCCCGGGAATCTGTTTACACGCGGGCAAATAGTTGTAAGTTTGACAACGAATCATTGCATATGAAACAAAGCGCCGGCATACTGCTTACCCGTTCCGCAGGCAAAGGGTTGGAATTCTTCCTGGTACATCCCGGCGGGCCTTTCTTTGCCAGGAAAGAGGCGGGCTGGTGGACGGTACCCAAAGGAGAAATAGCGCCTGGCGAAGATCCGCTGGAAGCAGCCATCAGGGAGTTCAGGGAAGAAACCGGTTATACACCGTCGCCTCCTTTTACACGGCTTGCCTCCATCATCCAGAAAGGCGGTAAACAGGTGCATTGCTGGATGGCTTCCGGTAACCTGGAGCCGGGAAATATAGTAAGCAATACTTTTGAAATAGAATGGCCACCTAAAAGCGGGAAGTTTAAAACCTACCCTGAAATTGATAAAGCCGGCTGGTTCACCATGCGGGAAGCGGTAAAACTGATCAATGAAAAACAGGCGCCGTTCCTGGAGGAAGCGTTGCGCCTTGCGGTGAAAAGATAGTTCTTACTCCATTGGTCAATGTAAGCATTAACGCTTAAAGTAATTCCACAGGTAGGCAGAAACATTCCTGATCAGGGTTTGAGCCTCGTTATCATCTGTCCAGCGCTGGTCTTTATTATTTTTCGTACCTACGTAAAACACGTACTCACCGTGAGGTGCATTCACCAGTATCACTTCTGATCTTGAGGCATCCAGGGAACCGGTTTTATGCGCGGCCTGTACATAAGGCGGAATGCGCGACAGCCCGGTTTCATCATAATAGCCGTGGGTCATCAGCCGGTACATCCGTTCCGACGCGGCTTTACTGATCACCTCTCCATTGCGGATCTTCACCAGCAATGTGGCCATTTCCCGGGGGGTAGTCATACCCCAGCCGTATACTTTCCAGATGCCTTCGCGGCCGGGAGTACGGGAATTAACGCGGGTAACGGTGAGCCCGTATTGCTCCATCAGCTCATTGATACGCTGTCCTCCTCCGGCCAGTGCCTGGTTCCAGATAGATGCGGTGTTATCGCTGTACGACATCATCAACGCCAGCAATACGCTTAGCTCTGTAGCGGTGCTGTCACGGAAGAACTGCATCAGGCCCGATCCGCCGTATTTGATGGAATCGCGGTATATCAGCGGCTGATGATATTTCAGCTCACCTTTTTCAATTTTATCGAAGATACCCACCAGGATAGGAATTTTTACGATGCTGGCTGTAGGGAAAATGGTATCGGCATTGATGCCGGCGTAACGCCCGGTTCTGAGGTTCTTCACATAAATGCCCACCTCTCCGTTAAACCCGGCAACAATATTCCTTAATCCTTTTTCAAGCTTCCGGTCTTCCTGTGAAAAAGCCAATACAGGTACAAACAGTAGTAACAGCAGCAATCTGCGCATATTTAAGGTGTGTTTTGCTTTAAGTTATAAAACAACCGGCAATATTCATAGTGGATTATGGCGTTGAAACAGGAAGTATATTAAGACGCGGATATCTTCATAATTTCCCCTCCCTGATCATCCCCGCTTTTTTTTGTACTTTCTGATGGAAGAAAACAAAACCCGAAGGATTCCTCATATCCCTTCACCCGTTTTAAATAAAATCAGGTCTCTAATAAATATCAAATGCTACGTTATGAAGCTAATTCCACCCAAATGGAGTCCTTTCCTGCAAGGACTGTTGTTCTTGCTTTGGCTTAACCCGCCAGCTGTTTCCGCGCAGGGGCAGAAACAGGTAACCCTTAAAAGCGGGAATACCGCCATCAGCCTGGCAGACATCTTCAAAGCTATCCAGCGGCAAACCGGCTACACCGTCTTTTATAATAACCTTGTTTTGAACGATAAGGAAAAAATGAAAGTCGACTTTAACGGAAGCGATCTACCGGTAGTACTAAGTATCCTGTTTAAAGATAGAAATATCGAATGGACCTTCAATGATACCTACATCATCCTGAAGAAAAAGGATAATGCCACTTCCCCTTCCCCTAAACAGGAAAAGCTCCAGGGCAGGGTAACGGACGATACCGGGCAACCGTTGGCCAGGGCATCTGTACGGATCAAAAATACCACGGCGGCGGCGCTTACGGATGCCGGTGGCAATTTCTCCATCGCCCTGCCGGAAAACGGGGGCACGTTGCAGATCGGTTTTGTTGGTTATGAACCATTGGAGATACCGGTGAAAGATATGCGCTTCCAGGATATAAAACTAAAGCCCGCCAACAGCGGGCTCAATGAAGTAATTGTGATCGGATACGGTACCACCACCCGCAAAGATCTCACCGGTTCTGTAGGCAAAGCCAATGTGGAAGATATGCAGAAAGCCCCCGTAGCCTCCTTCGACCAGGCGCTGGCAGGTCGCATTGCCGGTGTGGAAGTAACCTCCAACGACGGACAGCCGGGCGCCGCCTCCAGGATAGTAGTAAGGGGCAGCTCCGTGAGCCAGGATGGTTCTCCCCTGTTTGTTATAGATGGCTTCCCCATCGAGAACATGGATATCAATTCCATCAACCCGAATGATATCGCCTCACTGGAAGTATTGAAAGACGCATCCTCCATCGCTATTTACGGCGCAAGAGGCGCCAACGGCGTTATCATCATCAATACAAAAAGAGGGAAACCAGGTCCGCCAAGAGTTACCTACAACTATGCGCTGGGCATACAGCAAATTACAAAGAAAATGGAAATGCTCAGTCCTTATGAATTTGTAAAACTGCAACTTGAACTGGACAGCATCAGGAGCAGCCCCTCCAACCCTGTCAATACCAATGCGCTTATTTACCTTGATCCTGCGCATGGCATTACACTGGATTCCTATAAAAATAATCCGGGGTACGACTGGCAGGATCTGCTCATACAAACCGGTCTTACGCAAAACCATTCCCTTAATATCAGCGCAGGCACTGCAGATACCCGGTACTCCATCAGCGGCTCCTATTACGACCAGAAAGGCATTATTATCAATACCGGTTTAAAAAGATATGACGGCAAGTTCACACTGGATCAAAGACTTAATAAAAACCTGCGGATGGGCGTCACCGCCGGGTATTCCAATTCCACCTCTTACGGCACCATACCTGCTGCAGCTGCCAGCGGCGGCGTAGTACAAGGCATGTGGCAGTACCGGCCCGTTTCCGGCGTGGGCAACCAGGACCTGCTGACCGAAGTGATCGACAGCCTTGCACTGGAAGAGTTCAACAATGGCTCTTCCAATGCCACACTGGGAAACAACCTGGTAAACCCGCTGCTGCAGGCGCAGAACGAGTACCGGAAAAACATCAACAACACCGGTACTATTAACGCTTTCCTCGAATATACCTTCCTGAAAAAATTCCGGCTGAAAATTTCGGGCGGTTATAATGCGACCAATCTCAAGTCTGAAACTTTTTATAATTCGCAAACACAACAGGGAAATTTATTCAAAAACCAGGCAGGCGCAGTGCCTAATACAAATGGTATTAACGGTACTATCAACAATCAGTTGAACAGTAATTATCTCAGTGAAAATATCCTGAACTATAAAACTGCTATCGGGAAAAAACATATGATCGATGCACTGGCAGGGTTCACCTATCAGTACGCCACCAACAACTATACCGGCTTCAAGTCTATCAACATACCACAGTCGACCGAATACCTGGGCATTAAAAGCATCAGCGGCGGTACTGCAACGCTTCCCAATTCAGGCGGCTCCCGCTGGCAGCTGTTCTCTTTCCTGGGCCGGTTGAATTATGCCTTCGAAGATAAATATCTGCTCACCGCTACCGCAAGGTCGGACGGTTCTTCAAAATTCGCGGCTGGCAAGCAATGGGGATTCTTTCCCTCCGGCGCTTTTGCCTGGCGGTTTACGGAGGAATCTTTTGCAGCAGGTATAAAGCCGGTATTGAATGATGGTAAGTTCCGCGTTAGCTACGGCAGCGTGGGCAACAACAAGGTGGGCGACTTCAGCTATCTGGCCACACTGGCCGGGGGAACGCAATTTGCCTATCCCTTCAACAATTCCTACACAAGAGGAACTGTGCCTTTCGGAAACGGAAATCCCGACCTTACCTGGGAAACCACAACAGAACTGGATCTTGGGCTTAATCTCAGCTTCCTCAACGACAGGATCTCCATAGATGCAGATTATTATCACCGGAAAACAAAAAACTTCCTGCTGCTGGTACAGATCCCATATCTGGGAGGATATAGCATCACATCTTTCAATACCCAATACCAGAACACCGGGGAGATCAGTAACAAAGGATTTGAGCTCACCATCAACACGGTTAATATCAAGGGAAAAAACTTCAACTGGAGCAGTAGCTTTAACATCAGCTTTAACAAAGGAAGGATCGATAAATTTTATGATGGCTTTGAAGTCATGCAAATACGTTACGACCTGCCAGGCGGAAACTATACCACGGGCTGGATTGCAAAGGTAGGTGCGCCCATCTCCCAGTTCTACGGTTATAAATGGGCTGGTGTGTACCAGTACGAGGATTTTGTGAAACAAGGCAATGGTACCTATATCCTGAAAAACGGCGTACCTGGCTATTCCCCCAACATTCAGCCCGGCGATCCAAAGTACCGGGACATTAACGGCGATGGCGTAGTGGATGCAAACGATCAAACTACACTTGGCAGTCCGCTCCCCATCCATACCGGCGGATTCTCCAATAATTTTAACTATAAAAATTTCTACCTGAATATTTTCCTGCAATGGAGCTATGGCAATGAAATACTGAATGCCAACAGGATGGCCTTTGCTTCCACAGGCGGGTATTTCCCTAATGGCAACCAGTTTGCGGAATACGCCAACCGCTGGACACCGGATAATCCTACCAACGATGTACCCAGGGCATTGTATAACAACAGGGGCGATGCCGGCAGCACTGCGCCAAAAGTAACCTCCCGCTATATAGAAGACGGCTCCTTTCTGCGGCTTAAAACCATTTCGCTGGGATACGACCTGCCACAGGAAATTATCCGCCGCGCAGGATTTAAAGGGCTCAGGGCATATGTGGCTGCGCAGAATATTTTTACCATCACAAAATACTCTGGCATTGATCCGGAAGTGTCTTCCTTCAGGGTACAAAACCCCGCCAATGCGCCCGGAAATACACCCGGCGTTACCGCCACCAGCGGTACGGGTTATACCTTCCTGCAACCAAGCAGCAGTTATTCCGCCTTATCCGGCGGTCTTGATTATACCGCTTATCCACGCGCCTTTACACTCAGTTTCGGTATTACAGCTACTTTCTGATTCCATGTTTAAAAAGATATTATGAAAACTTTTCAGCGTTTACTTCTTTCACTTATCTGTATACTGGCGGCCTCCTGTAAAATGGATGTAACCCTTGATCCTACTACCTTCCGGCCTATCACATTTGCCACCGAAGCGCAGCTGGATGAACAGGTGGCGGGCATGTATAATATTCTCCAGCAGGATCCCATGTATGGCTTTGGGTTATGGGGCTATATTAATTCCGGCGCCGACGAAAGTTTCCGGATCAATGCCAGCTATAGTACCTTTCTTACCGAGTTTTACCATATCAGTAATACAGAAGCAAATATCCTGTTGCTCTGGAGAAATTTATACAGGGGTATAGAAGATGCCAACATTATTCTCAATGTGGCCGACAAACCCCAGATGGATGAAACAAAACGATCGCAGATTAAAGGACAGGCCAGGTTCCTGAGAGCATACTATTTCTTCCTGCTGGTGAGTCATTTCGGCGATGTGCCGCTTAAAACAATGATGGCTACAGAACTGGGCACAAACTTTAATCTTCCCCGTACCCCCTCAAAAGAAGTGTATGCCTACATTGTGAAAGAAATGGAGGCGGCCGACAGCCTGGTGCCTAAAATGTCGCAGGTAAATACACCTACCATTGTTACACAATCTGCCGTGGAAGCCATTCTTGCAAGGGTATACCTTACTATGGCCGGAAACCCGCTGAACGATGCAGCACGTTATAAAGATGCGTTGTTCTGGGCGCAGAAGCTGATCAATTCCAATACGCACAGTTTAATCAGTGCCCCACATCCGCTTTATCCCTCTACCCCTGCATATGCCCGCATTTTCATCAACAAGATGCAGAATAATATGAATGATAACGGTACCACGGAAAGTATCTGGGATGCCGCTTTCTTATCCAAATCAAATGTTACCGGCAATTATGCAGGCACCGGCTACCTCGTTACGCAACAGCTGGGTGCAGTAATGGGCGTGTATTGCCCCGATGCCGGCATTTCAGGTGTGAATGGTTATTCACCCGGCACTTACCGCGTACATCCGGGTTTATACAACCTGTATGGCCCCGGTGATCAGCGAAGGGATTGGGCCGTTGCGCCTTATATGTATAAAAGCGCCGCTACCACCAGGTATTATTCGCTTACCGTAAACATCAGCGGCAATGGTACCGGGGCTGCAGCCACTGCTTATACCGATGCGCAGGGCGCTATTACATCAATAGTGATCGATAATCCCGGCAGCGGCTACACTTCCCCGCCTTCCATCAGCTTTACTGCTTACGGCACCAATTCGTCTATCACCCCGTCTGTTACCGCGCCCAATGAAGCGGTAGCTACGGCAACAGTGAGCGGCGGAAAACTTACGGCCATCAATGTGGTATCCGGCGGATCGGGTTACCCGACAGTATACGACCGCTGTGTAGGTAAATGGAGAAGGGAATACGAAATTAACCTGCCGCCCAGCCGTTTGCAGAACAATACTTCCTGCAACTTCCCGATAGTACGTTATGCAGATGTGCTGTTAATGGCGGCGGAAGCCGAACTGAAAGCCAATGGCAGCGCCGGCGCCAACGCAGTGGAATACTTTAACCAGGTAAGAAGACGCGCCTATGGCTACCCTCCCAACACGCCCGTACCAGGCTTTGATGTAACCACCATTACCATGCAGGATATCATGGATGAACGCTCCCGTGAGCTCTGCTTTGAAGGCGTTCGCCGGCAAGACCTGATACGATGGGGTATGATGACACAGGCCATGCAACAGGTGCTTGCCAACAACGACAACTACGCTCCTTCCACCTATGTTACGCCCGCAGGTGTGGCTGCCACCAATTTCCTGACCGACCCTCAAAAGTATTCGCTGCTACCCATCCCCGGCGGAGAAATGGTGCTGGACCAGGCATTAACCCAAAACCCCGGATGGTAATAAAAACTGATTAAACAAAATAGTATGAGATCCATTATATTTTATTTTCTCGCCGCCGTGATGCTTTCAGGCTGCCACCCGGATGAGGCGACCATGCCGGACTTCGACGTTCATACCGATCAACTGGCGTATGCAGCAGGCGACTCTATTACATTCCACCTCTCCGGCAATGCCGGTGCAATTGTTTTCTACTCCGGCGAACCAGGGAAAGCCTACGAAAACCGCAACCGCAAATCAATGCCGGGCGTGGAAAAACTTGTATTCCAAACTTCCATGCAGCAGGGACCGGTGCCGCCAAAGCCCTGCCCCGACTCGCTACTGCTGCTGATTTCAACCAACCTGGAAGGATATGATGCGGAACATATCAACAAAGCTACCTGGACAAACATCACCGGCCGTAACAGCAAATGGCCCAAATCATTATCTACCGGTTTTACTACTTCCGATTCCATCGACATATCAGATTTCAACAAGGCAGATAAAGTGAATATCGCCTTCCGTGTGCTGAATAAAAAAACCGGCCTGACGCCGCAAAGAAAATGGGTGATACAAAGTTTCTCCCTCTATAATTATTTGCCCGACAGCAGCAGCACACCACTGTTCACAACTTTCTCCAACACCGGATGGGTGCAGGCCAGCCTGCTTAATGACAGTGAACCGGGAACAGCTGAAAATAAATATACGGGCTTCAATGCCTGGAATGTGGGCACCTGGAATATTTCCGCAGCCGACAGCGCCCGGAACAGCAACGGGATTCCCATCAGAACAGGCTACCCGGTTACATTCAATCCCGGCACTAATGTGAACAACGAGGATAACGACGACTGGCTGATTACTTCATCCGTGGACCTGAAAACCACCAGGCCTGATGTGGGTGTGGTGATACAAAATGAAGTAGCGCTCAGATCGGCCATCTATAAATATGCCTTCAAAAAAGCAGGCACGTACCAGGTTACTTTTGTAGCCACCAACAACAGCCTGAAAGACAGCAAGAGCCAGATCAAACAGCTGACATTAAAAATTCTACCCTGATCTGCATATGATAAGATCTTTTCTTCCGGCCATCGTGATGCTACTGCTCTTTTCGCAAACAACCTTTGCCCAGGCCACGCCTGCCAGCGACTGGTTCCTGCAGGACGCTTCAAAAGTACCGCAGACCGCCGCCGCAATAGCGCAGCCCGGTTTCTCCACCAATAGCTGGTATCCTGCAGTGGTACCCGGCACTGTGCTCACCACGCTGGTACAAAATAACGTATACCCGGAACCGTTATATGGTGAAAACAACCGCCCCGACAGGATCCCTGAAACCCTTTGCCGCACCAGCTGGTGGTATCGCACGGAAATAAAAATACCAGCATCTTACAAAAACAAAAATACCTGGCTGCACTTCAACGGCATTAATTACACCGCGCAGGTATGGGTAAATGGAAAAAATACCGGGGAGATACGTGGCGCTTTTACCAGGGGCATCTTTGATATTACAACCCTTGTAACACCGGGAGCAACTGCCGCCATAGCTGTTTTGGTATCGCCTCAACCCAATCCCGGTATACCGCACGAGCACACCATTGCGCAGGGCATGGGCAAAAACGGGGGCATCACCGCCATGGATGGGCCTACCTTTCTTTGCTCCATGGGGTGGGACTGGATTCCGGCTATCCGCGACCGGAATACCGGCATCTGGCAATCCGTATATCTTGACGCCACCGGCCCTGTACTTGTAAAAGATCCGCTGGTAACTACCGATCTCCCGTTGCCGGCGCTGAATACCGCGGATGTGAAGATTGCCGCCACTGTTGAAAATATAACCGGTCAGGTACAACAGGGCATATTGAAAGGCAGCTTTGGCAACGTTGCCATCAGTGAACCCATAACCCTGCCTCCTCACAGCAGCCGGCGCATCACTTTTGACCCCGCCGTACTTCCCCGGTTAAGAATAAAACAACCCAGGCTCTGGTGGCCCAACGGCTACGGACCGCAAAATTTATATACCCTGCAGTTACAGTTTAATATCGGGGGCAAAATATCAGATGAACAACAGCTGAACTTCGGCATCCGTGAAATCAGCTACACCACGCCTGCTTCAGAAGATCTTACTATTTCAGTCAATGGCGTGAAAGTATTTTGCAAAGGCGGCAATTGGGGAATGGATGAAGCCATGAAACGCATTCCGAAAGAAAGACTGGAAACCCAGATCCGCATGCATCAGCAGGCCAATTATAACATCATCCGGAATTGGGTAGGCCAAAGCACCAGCGAAGACCTGTATGCCCTATGCGATAAATACGGTCTCATGATATGGGATGAGTTCTTCCAGCCCAATCCCTCCGACGGTCCCGACCCTGCGGATATAAATTTATACCTGGCCAACGTGCGGGAGAAAATGCTGCGCTTCCGCAATCATCCGTCTGTGATACTCTGGTGTGCCCGCAATGAAGGCAATCCGCCCAAAGTAATAGATGATTCATTACGCAGTCTTATAGCGGAACTGGAACCGCTGCGGCTGTACCAGCCCAGCTCCACTTCCGGGCGCGGGGTACATTCCGGCGGTCCCTATTATACACGCAAACCAGCGGAGTATTATGTTTTCACGGAATCTTTTAAAACAGAAATAGGTAGCTTTTCCATCCCAACAATGGAATCAGTGCAGGGAATGATGCCGCAAAAAGATTGGGAAGTGATCAACGACGACTGGGCCGAACATGACCTGGCTACCAAATATTACCGTAACATGATCGCCAAACGCTTTGGTGAAGTAGCCAACCTGGCCGATTTCGTGAGGAAATCCCAACTCGCCAACTATGAGTCATTCCGCGCAATATATGAAGGCCGCAATGCCAAAATGTTCCGCCCGTCTACCGGTGTGATCACCTGGATGAGCAATCCCACGCAGCCCAGTTTTGTATGGCAGCTCTATCATCACGACCTTGAGCCCAACGCAGCCCTGTTCGCCGTTCAAAAAGCCTGCGAGCCGATACATATTCAACTGAACGAAAAAGAAGGAAATATACAGGTAATCAACAATAAGCCGGTGGTCTTAAAAAACGCGCGTGCACACCTCACGCTATTCAATGCAGATGGCGCCGTGGCTCTCCGGCAGGATTATGACGTTACGGCCTTACCGGCCGCGGCAACGGATCTGGGACCGGTACAATGGCCGGCAAAGCTTTCAGCAGTGCACTTTATAAAGCTAACGTTGCACGATGCCGCAGGCGCGCTGCTCTCTGATAATTTCTACTGGAATACACTGCCGCTGGGATCTGACCAATTAACAGACCTGGAAAAGATCCCTGTGGTCACCCTCACGGCAACAGTTAAACGCCGCAGGGTGCCAAACAAATGTTTACTGGAGGTAAGCCTGCATAACCCATCCACCCATATAACGGTAATGACGCACCTGCAGCTGCACCGGGAGAACGGCGGCAGGGTACTGCCCGTTTTCTATTCAGATAATTACGTGTCGCTGAGCCCGGATGAAACAAAAACAATTGTTATAGAGACAAACGAAGCAGCCCTGCAGGGCCGTAAGCCGTTGATATTAGTGGATGGCTTTAACATAAATATAAGAGAGCACAACACCCCGGATGCTGCCATAGCGCTGAATGAGAACGCACAGGTGGATCACTGGCCCATCACTCATTTACCAGGCCCCGGCAGCACCACGCAAAAAAAATGATCTATGTTTACATCACGAAGGGAGTTTCTGAAAATAACCGCGCTGGGCAGCACCGCCATGCTGTTGCCTTCCACTGGCGCATGGGCAGGTGCTTATAAAGATGAATTCATAACATTGAGTGAAGAGCTGCTGCAGCAATGGGGCGAATGCCTGCTGTCGCTACAGGTAAACAAGCCGCAGGTAAAAGGGCTTCATGGCGGCATCCTGTGCCCTGCCTGCGCCACCATACATGGCCGCTGCGGTGATGCCATCTTCCCGTTATTATATCTTGCCGGTAAAAAAAAAGAACAACAGTATGTGGATGCCGCTATCCGTTTGTATAACTGGATGGAACACATGGTAAGCACACCCGATGGAGCCTGGGTAAACGAAGTAAGCGTGAGCGACTGGAAAGGCATCACGGTATTTAGCGCTGCCAGTCTTGCAGAATCACTGATCCATTTTGAACATCTGTTGGATAAATCTACACAACAGCAATGGAGAAACAGGTTACAAAAAGCGGGTGATTATCTCTATAAAAATTTCACTGTTAACACCGGTAATATCAACTACCCTATTGCCGGCAGTTATACATTGTGCCTGATAGGTACCTATCTCCGGCAACCTCATTTTATTACCAAAGGGAAAAACCTGGCAAAGGAATGCCTGGCGTACTTTACCGCCAATGGCCTGATACACGGGGAAGGAAAACCGGTTCCGGAGAAAAGCGCGAAAGGTTGTTATTCCGTGGACCTTGGCTATAACGTCGAAGAATCTCTTCCTTCCCTGGTACAATATGCAAAGCTAATGAACGATACGGCCCTGCTGGAGCAGCTAACGCGTTCCTTAAAAGCGCACCTGGAATTTATGCTACCCGACGGCGCCTGGGATAATAGCTGGGGAACCAGGAATTTTAAATGGACATACTGGGGCAGCAGAACCAGCGATGGTTGTCAGCCTGCCTACGCCCTGATGGCCGGCAGCGATCCTGCATTTTATAAAGCGACTCTTCAAAATACACGTTTGCTGGCGCAATGCACACACAACAAACTACTGCATGGAGGCCCTCATTATGTGCAGCATGGTGTACTGCCCTGTGTAAGTCATTCGCTGGCGCACAGCAAAGCACTGACCACCGTTTTATTGCAGTCGCCGGGTATAAAAGGCACTATTGCTCCTCTCCCACGGGAACGTATATACGGTGTAAAGTCGTTTCCCGAAATCAGCACATGGCTTATCTCCACCGGTAAATGGCGCGGTACCATCACCGGGTACGACCAGGAATATTCCATGAAGGGAGGCCATGCTACCGGCGGCGCTTTAACTATGCTCTGGCATGAAGATACCGGCCCACTCCTTGTTGCCAGTATGAACCGGTACCAGATGGTTGAGCCCTTCAACATGCAGCGGAACGATGATCCGCTGCCGGGCAGCTTCACGCCCGGGTTCCGTATCGTTGCCGGGGAACAATTGTATCAGCATACCAATGATCTGAGAGCAGCTATAGAGTACGCAGAAAAAGATGGGAAGATGATATTCAATACACATTCACTGCTGGTAAATGAAAACCAATTGCCTGCTGCTTCGCCGGAATGCGCCATCAGTTATACTTTTGAGAAAGATGTGTTTCATATTCACGCAACCGCGGAGAATGAAAAGGCCCTTTATTATTTACCCGTTATCAGCACACACGATGAAGCCGTTAGCCTGTCTGCTGAAAATAAACTGGAAATATGTAAAGCAGGTAATATTGTAGAGATAACCACCAGTGCTCCCATAAAAATAACGCGTGCGTTAACGGAGCGCGCTTTCAATTTCGTGCCCGGCTTCGAAGCTATCCCCTTACAATTTGAAACAAATAATATCGATATAAAAATTTCCGTAAGATCCCGCACATGAAAAAAGCATCCTTACTGATAGGCGCTGCCTTATATTTTGTTATGCCCGCCATGGCACAGCAAGGGCCGGCCAGGTTCGATAAATTCAGGGAGCAGGGCATCACCGGCATTCGTCCCCAGGGCTGGCTGAAAGAATTTCTGCTCCGGCAGCGCAGCGGTCTTACAGGGCATCCGGAAGTGTTATCCTATCCTTTCAATTCCTGCTTGTGGGCCGGCGTTATAGAGCGGGTGGGTGAACAACACGGCGACAACTGGTGGCGGTACGAACAAACGGCTTACTACAGTGACGGGATGCTTAGGTTGGGCTATTTGCTGCATGATACAGCGCTTGTAAACAAAGCACGCGCCGGTATAAATTATACCCTGGCGCATGTAGCATCCAATGGCCGGCTGGGCCCCAACCTGTTTACCAGTCAATGGCCCATCGCTGTTTATTTCCGGGTGCTGCAGGCAGAATACGCCGCCACCGGCGATCAGCGGATCATTACGGCCCTTCATAAACATTACCGCAGCTATACGCCGGAAGAAATTGGCAATGCCAAACGCGCCATCGTGAACATAGAAGGCATGTTATGGACATATGGGCAAACCAGCGATCCCAGGCTGCTGGCGCTGGCGGAAGCAGCTTATGCCAAAGGCGGTTTTGAATTGAACATGCAAACAGCGTCTTCACCGGATACGCTGGTACTACATGGCGTTACCTATATGGAAATGGCCAAGCTGCCCGCTATCCTGTATACTTATACCGGCAGGAAAAAATATCTCGACGCAGCGGTGAATGCCATGTATAAACTGGACCGTGATCATATGCTGCCTGATGGCATCCCCAGCTCCAACGAATTTCTGGCAGGCAAAGACCCGTTGCAGAGTCATGAAACCTGCGATATTACGGACTATACCTGGGCTGTAGGTTACCTCCTGATGGCTACCGGCGATGGGCGCTGGGCCGACAAACTGGAGAAGGCCGTTTTCAACGCAGGGCCAGGCGCCGTATCCAAAGATTTTAAAAATCTCCAGTACTTCTCCAGCGTTAACCAGGTAATCGCCACGGGGCAATCCAACCATAATAAGTTTGCGCACGGATCTACCTGGATGGCTTACTGGCCCTGTCATGAAACAGAATGCTGCGCGGGGAACGTGCATCGCTTTATGCCTAACTACGCCGCGCGGATGTGGATGCGCGATACCAGCGGCGGCCCTGTGGCAGCGCTTTACGGCCCCTCTGTGGATACCTTCAGCTACAAGGGTCATCCTGTTTCCATTACCGAAAGCACCCGCTACCCTTTCTCTGATCAGCTGCAGTTTACTTTTCATATGCAGCAGGAAATAACGATGCCTTTTACGTTCCGTATACCGGGTTGGTGTAAGCAGGCCACGGTAACCATCAATGGTGTACATTACAACGGTGTATTAACACCCGGCTCCTTTGTAACCCTACGCAGGAAATTCCGCAACAATGACCGGATCAACATACAATTCCCTATGCAGGCGCAACTGGTACAATGGGGCCAATGGGGCGCCGCCGTAGAACGCGGTCCTTTGTTATTCGCCTATCCCGTTCCTGAAAAAGTTACCACAGACACTGCTACCTACACAAACCTCGGCGGCAAAAGATCAGCGGACCCCGGTTTTCCCGCACTGGACATACGTCCTGCCGGTGCCTGGAACTATGCGCTGGTAGCCAATCCCACGCAATGGCAGATAACAGAAAACCGCGACAATACTTATCCCTTTGAAATAGCCACTATTACCATAAAGGCGCCGGCCAGAAAGGTCAACAACTGGCAGTTGTCAGAAAACCGGTACACTCCTTCCTTACCCAAACCAGGTTCCTTCAGTTATGAAATAACTACTGATACCATCACCCTGGTGCCCTATGGTACTACCAGGTTACGCATGACGGTATTCCCGGTGATCCCTTAATACACTAAACCCTTATAACTATGACTATCACAAACATTTCAGCTTTAGAAATCACAGCAGGCACCACTGCCAATGAACTTTGCAACCTGTTGGGGTATTACACGCCGGGCGACGGTGGCGGCGGAGAGTTTTACTGGCAACCCGGCAATACCACCGGCGACAACCGCGGCACCATCATCGTAGTGGCCGGCCTGGGCAGATGGCTGCGTGCAGACACCAATCTTTTTAATGTAAAATGGTTTGGCGCAAAAGGCAACGCCTCCACGGATGATACCCTGGCCATTCAGAAATGTATAGACACCGCCGCCACGGGCAGGATCATTTATTTCCCCAAAGGCAATTACAAAATAACTGCACAGATCAATCTTAAAACAGGGCAAACTTACACCGGTGAGCAGGGCGATTACGGCATTGTAGACTCTCCCACGCCTACCATCCTGGACTTTACCACCGCTGCCGGAAACATCCATTGCCTTAACTTCGACGCCACCACCGGCGCTACAGGTCCCACTATCAGGAACCTCACCCTCAATTGCGGCGAAGCCCTCACCGGTATCCGGTATTACAGCACCAACTATTCCAACTGCTACCGCCCCACCTTACAAAATGTAGATATACGGTTAAAGGAGATCGCAGATCCTATGCAAACATGTGTATGGTGGGAACCTGTGTATCTCGGCACTATGGACCGGTGCCTGTTCCGCGGCGGCAGGATAGGCATAAAACTTATCGGGTGTTTTATGAACCGCATCATCAATGTAACCACGCAGCAGGGTATTTATAACAATGGTAATCCGCCAGTGGCAGCCATTTATACCAGGCAAACCAGGGCAGGGAAAACAGGCTCCTATATAGGCGGCAGGAATTTAATTGAAACATCGGAGCCTCTCATCATTTCACCAGACGCCAACAGCGTGATGATCGATACAGACGGCGGCCTGATCATCCGCGACACCGCGCTGGAAGTAAACAACGGCAGCAGCACCGGCGCCGCTGCCAAAGCACTGATATGGATGCATAAAGATGGCACCCAGTCGCCTTTCCGTTCGGACCTCCTGCTGGAACGGGGCGCTGTATATAATACCGCCGCCGCTACCGGCGCCAACAACGGCCGGGCCCAATACGGTATCCTGGTGGAAGCCGGCATGTTTACACGCATCGTGGCCAGGGGCGTTTCTTTTAAAGATAACCCGATCGTGATCACCAATGCCGGCAATACCGGGCTGGCCACCTCCGGTACCGACTTCCAGCGGCTGGATGTGCAAAGCAATGATTACACTACCTCGTATTATTCAGAGTATGCCGGCTGGAAACCTGCTACTGCTTATACAACCGGGCTAACCGTGCAGAACGGGTTGAATGTTTATATCGTTGTCACTGCCGGGGTCTCTGATGCCGCGGGAGGCCCCACCGGCAACGGCAATGGTATCAGCGACGGAACCATCACATGGAATTTTGTAAAGGAAAACACCGGCCCCTTCCCTTTAAAACGCTACCGCGAAACCAATAACGATGTATATATCATAGGAGATCCCAGGGGTGTGAAAGATAACCAGTTCATTAACGCCAACGGCTCTACGGAAAGATTCGGCGCCGCCTGGGGATTCTTTAAAGCAACAGTGGATCCCGGTAGTATCAGCGATAACCAGTCGTGCATAAAAATAAGGTACGACAATGCCCCGCCCTACAACACTCCCATGAAAGCAACAGTAGTATTGCGCCGGCTGACAGCAGGCGCTTCCGCAGGCAGGTTTAGCATGCAGTGCTCCGCCAGCGGTGGTACTAATTTGTTAGGGAGATGGGATTTCAGTAACATCCCGCTCAATGAAGATAAACAGTACGTGGTAACCGGTTTTGCCATTCCTTCCACCATGCCGGTGGCAGACTTCTCCGCCTGGTTCCGCGACAATGCCAACCAGCCGCTGTGGGATAACATCGCCCTGAGATCCGTGCGCGTGGAAAAAGCCACCAGCTTCACCGGCAGCGTTACCATCAGTGATACGGCTACCTCTGCTGATGTTACCGCCTCCAGCTTCCAGAGCAGCGATGTTACGCTCATCAGTGCAGCCAACTTCTTATTGCCTGCTACAGCGGTCATCTCCCTGGGGCTTCCTATAGTGGATGCCGGCACGCCAATGCCGCCCATCATCACACCCTATATCAGTAACAGAACTATCAACGGTTTTACCATTAACCTGCTCCTAAAGCCAGGTACCGGCAATAGCGTCACTATACCCTATACCATCACCTATTAAAATCATCTGCCACAGGCTTACATTGCCTGTGGCGGATAATTTTCCGGGCGTTCACCCGTTTTTATGCAGAAACCTGTCTATAACATTTATACCAGCCTGCAGGAAAAAAGAAAACAATAATGGGGAAGCAATCAATTATCCGGAATACACTGTTAGTCATTTTTTGGTGCAGCAGCCAGTTATCCGCCAGCAGCCAGGGTACACAGGCATATGATCCTGAGAAGACATATGCAGCGCCCACCGATGAACTGGTAAAAACTAAATTATCACATTGGCAGGAACTGAAGTTTGGCCTGTTTATGCATTGGGGAACCTACAGCCAGTGGGGTATTGTGGAATCATGGTCGCTCTCCCCGGAAGACTATCCATTTACCAAACGTACAGGCCCCTATGCTGCCAACTGGTTTCAATACAAACAGGCATATGAAAAACTGCAAACCACTTTCAACCCCGTTCACTTTAACCCCGATAAATGGGCCGATGCCGCAAAAGCAGCCGGGATGCGCTACGTAGTGTTTACAACCAAGCACCACGACGGGTTCTGCATGTTTGATACAAAGTACACCGACTATAAGATCACCAGCGCCCGAACACCTTTTTCATCCAATCCACGCAGCAATATTTCCCTGGAAATTTTCAACGCCTTCCGTAAAAAAGATTTTATGGCAGGCGCCTATTTCTCAAAACCAGACTGGCACTCGGAAGATTACTGGTGGTCTTATTTTCCCCCGAAAGACCGGCACCAGAGCTATGATAAAAAATTATATCCCGAACGCTGGCAACGGTTCTGCGATTTCACGTATAACCAGATCGAAGAGCTGATGAGCAACTATGGTCCGCTGGACCTCCTCTGGCTGGATGGCAGCTGGGCTGGCATCCCCATGGGGCCTATTGTAACAATGGCGCGCAAACACCAGCCAGGCCTGATTGTGGTAGACCGGCACGGTGCGCCGGAATATGTGAACTATCTCACACCGGAACAGAAAATTCCCGCCCACTATATCCCCGTTCCGTGGGAAACATGCATGACGCTGGGCCGCTCCTGGTCGTACATAGTAAAAGAAAACTATAAGCCATCGCGACAGCTGATACAAATGCTGGTAGACATTGTTGCCAAAAACGGGAACCTGCTGCTTAATATCGGGCCGGGCCCTGATGGCGACTGGCATGCAGAAGCCTACCAGCGGTTAGCCGATATAGGCAAATGGATGAAAACAAACAGTGAATCTATTTACAATACCAAACCTGTTCCTCCTTACCGCCAGGATAAATGGGCTTTTACAGAAAGTGAAAAAGCCCGTTATCTTTCTTATCTCCCGGAAGAAAAAGAAAATACCTTACCGGCTACAATAAGCCTTCCGTTGAAAGGGATAAGCCGCAAAGCCGGTATCACTTTGCTGGGGGTGAAGAAACCACTGGCATGGCAGCAAACAGGCGACTCCATCATAATCCGCATTCCTGAAGCAGCGCGCGAGCAGCTGGCCGGGGAAGCCGTATGGGTTTTTAAAATAAATTAACTTACAGATATGCCGTTAAGATTGACAAGTGTTGCGTTCCTTTTTTTATTATCGCTCTCCCTGCATGCGCAAACAGATCCGCTTAATTCCATGCAGGAGTACCGCATCCGCCAGGGCCTGCCCAACTTTTTTGCAAGGCTGACATCCGGTGGCCCGGTCACTATCGCCTACTTTGGCGGCAGTATTACCGCAGCTCCCGGTGGCTGGCGCGACCAGTCTGTGAAATGGTTTCAACAGCAATACCCGCAGGCGCAAATAAAACAGGTCAACGCCGGCGTAGGCGGTACCGGCTCCGACCTCGGCGTTTTCCGGCTGCGCCGCGATGTGCTGGCACAGCAACCCGACCTGGTATTCGTGGAATTTGCCGTGAATGACGGCGGCCCGTATGTACATCAAACCATGGAAGGAATTGTACGGCAGATATGGAAAGCCAATCCGTCGACCGACATTTGCTTTGTGTACACTGTTGCCGGCAACATGCTGCCGGTGCTGCAGCAGGGCCAGCTATGGCCAACGATGCTGGCAATGGAGCATATTGCAGAGCACTACGGCATTCCTTCCGTTCAACTGGGCATGCAGGTATTAGCGCTCCTGAAGGAAGGCAAACTGGTATTCCAGGGCAAACAGGATCAGTACCCAGATAAACTTGTTTTCTCCGGCGACAACGTCCATCCCAACACCACTACAGGTCACCGCCTGTACACCGAAGCGCTGGTACGCGCCATGCAGCAGCTGAGGAATAATAATCACCCGCTTAAACATCCCCTTATTGCTCCCTATACCAAAGATAACTGGGAAGATGCACAGCTGATCGCGGTGAAAGACCTGCCCCGGACCGGGCAGTGGACCGATCTTTCCAACAGTAACGACTCCGTGGCAATCCAGTTTCGCCAACGCTTTCCATCGCTTGTTAAATCCACACAACCCGGATCATCGCTGCAGATAAAATTCAACGGGCGCCTGGCAGGTTTGTACGACCTGGTAGGCCCCGGCTGCGGCGGGTATGAGGCAGTGACAGATGGACAGCCGGCCAAACTATATCCCCGCTTCGACCGTCACGCGGTGTACTATCGTTCCCATTACTTTTTCCTTCCCCTGCTGGATCCCGGGCCACATACCATCCAACTCGAAGTATCAGCTAAAAAGTTAGATAAAATGAGTATCCTGAAAGCAGGCGATAACCAGCCCGGCGACCTGGAAAAATATAACGAAAATGCCTGCTATGCAGGCTGGTTACTGCTATTGGGCAGCCTTACAAAATAAAAAAATAAATCACGGAAACTGATAAAGAGATATTAACTTTAAATACACGTTATAGAGATTTTTACCACGTTAATAAGTATCTCTTCATGAATGATAATGATGACAGGCTTTTATTGCATCAACTCAAGGAGGGCGATATAAAAGCGTATGAACAATTATTTAAGAAATACTATAAATCACTGAATGTTGACGCTTACTATCTGCTAAAAGATGAAACAGAAGCGGAAGATCAGGTACAATCCCTTTTCATCGAAATATGGGATAAACAACTGTATCTTAACATTACCTACTCCGTTAAATCATATCTCCACACTGCTATCCGTAATAAATGCCTCAGCTTTATCGAGAAAGGGAAAAATGAGCACAAAAGATTTCATGCGTATGCCAATACACTGGAAGATAAGATCAGTGAAAATATTGTCGAGAATAAAGAAACCGCACAACAGATAGATCTTCTCCTCAATGAGCTTCCCAACCAGCGTTTAAGGGCTTTCAGCCTCGTTTACCTGGAAGATAAAAAATATAAGGAAGCAGCGGAAGAGATGGGTATCACCATTAACTCCGTTAAAACACATCTCAAGCTGGCGCTAAAAATCTTACAAAAAAAGTTTGCGGGTTATAAATAGGGATCACCCGTTTTTGCGCAAAAATCGTCTTTAAGGTACAGATGGAAGTAAACAGAGAACATATAAGAGCACTACTTTTTGAAAAAGTGACCGGATCTATCAGTGAAGAAGATGACCGGCTGGTGACCGCTGCCATTAAAAATGATGCGGCCATTGCTGATATGTGGGATAGTATCCGGCTGGAACTGGACAATGAAAAAAGCAGGCGCTTCATGGCCGGTATTGATGAAACGCAGGGCTGGAACCGGGTGAAGCCTCAATTGCAACCTCATCAGCCTGGGCATTCAAAAATATTCCCGTTATGGCGTGTAGCCGCAGCCGTTATATTGCTGTTGGCAATTGCCGGCGGGGGATGGTATTTTTCCTCAGGAAATGCTTCACCGGGGCAACCGCCTTTACCACTCGCCCAAAACAAGCTGCTGCTACGGTTATCGAACGGGAAAGATATTCCCTTAAACTCTTCGGCCAGTAACACCATTACGGCTGGTTCCGTGAAACTGGTAACCAATGGAAACAGTCTTACCTATACCGCACAGGGAGATGCCGCCGGTGAATGGGCCACGCTGATGGTACCGGGAAAACTGGATTATAAAATAGTGCTGAAAGACGGAACGGAAGTATGGCTAAACTCATTGTCCAGCCTGCGTTTCCCGTATTCTTTCGGAGGCGCCAGCCGGGAGGTATACCTATCTGGCGAAGCCTATTTCAAAGTAGCAAAAAATGAGCAACAGCCTTTTATTGTGCATGCCGGGGAAACAACCGTAGAAGTACTGGGTACCTCTTTTAACATCAATGCCTATGAGCCGGCCAGTGTGACCACTTCTCTTGTAGATGGCGCAGTAATATGCAGCAGAAAGGAGGTTAAGGTAAAATTATCCCCCGGTTACCAGTCGGTATATGGAGATGGAAAATTCACCACCACTTCCTTTGATACATACAATACCCTGTCGTGGATGAACGGCACCACCCACTTCCGCGATGAAAAATTAAGCAATATTGCAGTGATCATCACCCGCTGGTTTGAAGTGCCGGTTATATTCGATAACCCGGCCCTTGCCAGCGAAACATTATCGGGCGCCATCGATAAACGCAAACCACTGGATGTATTTCTTACCAATATTGCTATTTCCTCCGGTGTTCAATCTTATTACAAGGATAATGTACTGCACCTGAAATAATTCATTTATTACCATTCACCCATATCCGTAGAATTTAAGTCCTAAAGATGCGTTGTATATTCAGCACTTAAGTTTTACTATTTTGAACAATCGTATCAAAGCCTCTTTCATCGCTCTTCTGATCACCTTTACAGGCCATGCCCAGGACACCATTCACCTGAACGGCCCCTGGAAGGTACAGCCTGCACTATCGCAGGCTATTGCTCCCGATAGCAGCAAATGGGGCGACGTTGCTGCTGTGGACTGGAGAAGGATCACCACCGGGAAGAACAGCGCCTGGGCCGATACGCCACAGGAAAAAGTGAACAGCCTATGGTATGAACAACAAATAAACATCCCGGCCGGGTGGCAGCAGAAAAATGTGATCGCAGACTTCAGACGAATAGAAGGTGATGCCGTCATCTTTATCAATCACCAACGTGCAGGAGAACTGCTCCGGCCCGGTGGTGAAATAAACCTGGGCTCTTTCCTTCGTTACGGACAGGAAAACACGCTTCGTGTTTTTATTACCAGGGATTATAACGGTATCTCCCGGAATTTTGCAGAAGACCCGCTTCGTTATCAGTCGAGGCACGGCAGCGGGAACATCCTGCCTGTGGCTGATTGGCCAATGGGCATCACGGCGCCTGTTACTATAATTGCACGGGCGCAGCAGGCCATTACGGATGTGTTTTATATTACTTCTTTCAGGAAGAAATCCCTTACCCTCGAAGTAACGGTAGAAGCAGCAAACAGCAGCGGTACTTATGATGTGCAGGCAGAGATAACTGATCAAAACAATGCCACGGTGCTCACCCTTTCCAAAAAAGGGCTGCAGCTGGCGAATGGAAAACAGGTGTACCGTATAACCGCCGGCTGGCCCAATCCCACCTGTTGGGAACTGGACAGCCCATACCTCTACAAAGCCAGGGTAGTGCTAAGGCAGGGCCGCCAGACACTTTGCCGCTACCCCGATGTAACTTTCGGGTTCAGGGAAATATGGACAGCCGGCAACCAGCTTTTTATGAACGGCCACCTCTCCCGCTGGCGGCTTACAGATGTTTACGGCGCCAATCAGTATGGCTTGTCGCTTTACCGGCTGATGGGCTACAACGTAGGGCAGTTCCAGCCTCATCACAAACTGTGGTGGCTAAACGATGCTGAAACCCCACTCCTCAATGAAGACATGCTCAATGAAATGGACCGGACGGGAATGGGCTGCACAGTGCCAGGGCCTTCCGTTTCCGTAATACGCGATAAACTGCTGCATGATCCAAAGCTGCAGGGCGACTACCAGCGGGAAACTGCCTACTTTACCCGTCATTACCGCAATCATCCCAGCATACTTGCCTGGGTAATTGCCATGAACAGTGCCAATCCAAAATCAAATATCGATCCCTCCAGGATGGGCAAACGCGATTCCGTTTATTCCACACAGGGTAAAGTAATAGACCTGGCTTGCTCCATTGTGAAAAAGGAAGATCCCACCCGGTTGGTGTTTGCCCATGCCGATGGCAGTGTGGGCGACCTCTCCTCCGCCAACGTATACCTGAATTTTGTACCCTTGCAGGAAAGGGAAGAATGGCCGATGGCCTGGGCCAGGGAAGGGAATATGCCCTACTCGGCTGTCGAGTTCGGGCCTCCCTACTGGAACAACTTCTGGAAAGGAAAACAGTTCCTGCTCACGGAATATTTATCCATGTACCTTGGCGATGCCGCCTATACCACGGAAGGAGAAAAGGGATTACGCCAAACGATAGAAAAAAGCATGAGCGCCGGCAGCGCCACCTGGGAGCAGATGGACTTTCAGCAATATCCCGGTTTCTGGCGCTTCCAGGAATTATTTACCCGCAATACCAACCGTGCCTGGCGTACCTGGGGCATCAACGGAGGCTGGCTGTACTGGCTGCTGGAAGGCTATGGCAATCCTAATGGAGAAAAACTTAAAAGCTTTACCCAACGTTATAAATCGCTTACTGCCCCGCTAACCGGCAAGCCCGCCTGGGCCAGTCCCCGCTACGATATTTTCAAACAGGCCAATCAGCCATTGCTTGTTTATCTCGCCGGATCGCCGGTGCATACTGATAAAACACATATCTTTTTCGCCGGTGAATCTTTTGAAAAACAAATAGCCGTTGTATGGGATGGTCCGCACCAGATAGCACCGGAAGCAAAATGGATGCTCAAACAGGGAAGCAAGATATTTCAACAGGGAAGCATGCAGCTGACTGTAAAGGGCGGTGAAATAAAGCTATTCCCGATTTCCCTGAAGGCGCCCAATGTTAGCAGCAGAACAGACATGCAACTGGTGCTTACCGTTACCGGCGCACCCAACGATACTTTTCCGCTGACAGTTTTCCCAAGGCCTGCAGCAGCCGTTGTAAAAGCGCCGGTATTACTTTATGATCCCGCAGGGAAATCAGCTGCTTTACTGAAACGACTGGGCATATCCTATTCACTCCTGGAAAAGGGCAACCACATTTCCCCCAGCAACATACTGGTGATAGGCCGCGAAGCCCTGCAACCGGGCGATTCCCTCCCTTATACCGAAAAGGACCTGGCGGCAGGATTGCGCGTGGTGATACTGGAACAGCAACCCGCAGTATGGGAAGGAATGGGCTTTGAAACTACAGCCACCATGCCGCGCTATACCTTTATCCGTGACCGGGAAAGCCCGATCCTCACGGGGTTACAGCCAACGGACCTGGTCAATTGGCGGGGCAGCCCCGATCTTCTGCCCGAAGGAAAGCCGGCAAAAAGCTACGATACACAGCATGCACCGAAATGGACCAATCGGCACGCCGTTGCTTCAGTCGCACTTAAAACCCCTGAGGTAGCGGGTTTCACGCCCATCCTGCAAACAGAATTTGATATGGCATACAGCCCATTGCTGGAATGGCGGTATGGCAAAGGCAAAATCACGTTCTGTTCACTGGACCTTACCGGCCGCATTGGTACGGATCCTGCTGCCACCCTGCTGGCAAAAAACCTGTTTACCTCACAACAACAACCGTTGCCCGGATTACGGGAAGTATATTATACCGGCAACAACAGCGGCAGGGAACTGCTGATCAGCACAGGCATTTCCTTCCGGGAAGGCCCCGCAACCGGTAATGCAATATGGGTGTTAGGCCCCGGCCAGGTAACCACGCCCACGCAGCTCAACACTTTTGTTACCGCCGGAGGCATCGCATTTTATCTTCCGCAAACCTCCTCTTTTTTAACCACGCACGGATTAACTACCGCAACTAAAACCATGATACAGGCACACGCCGGGGAAGCCATCCCGCTACTCCGGGCCATCGGCCCTAACCTGCTACGGTGGCGGGATGCATTACAGGTTACCGCATTTACTTCTTCAACAATATGCGATGGGCTTCTTTCAGTAAAAAACACCGGGAAAGGTAAAAGCATCTACCTGCAACTTACCCCGGATCAACTGGCCGGCCGTTATGCAGCTTCCCCTGAAAAGCAGGAAGCCATCCAGTTAAGCGTGATCCGCATGCACCAGCTGATCGCGCAGCTGCTTACCAACCTTGGCGCCGCTTCTTCCGTTGCTGCTGCATTCAAACTTGGCAGGGTTAACCGCCCGGTTTCGTTCCATACACTCAGCTCCTGGAAAGTGCTGGGCCCTTTTACAGTAAATACATCCGGGGGAATAAAAGCGCTGGCTACTATTTTTCCCGGTGAGCAGGATGCCATTGCCGGCGCTGAAAATCCCAATCTTACCTATAAAACGGAAGAGGGTAAAGTATTGGACTGGCGGCAAACAGTGGATGCCGGTAACAACGGCTTTGTGGACCTTGCCAGAGCTTTCGGTGGCATAGATGATAATGCGGTTGCGTATGTAACTAAAAGTGTGAGCAGCCCGCTGGCACAGAAAGCTATTCTTCGTATAGGCGTCGACTATTGGATGGAAGTATGGCTGAACGGGAGATCTATCCTGCGTGTAGATGCCAACCATCAGAAAAGGGAAAACGAATTTATACTGCCCATTTCTCTTTCTGCAGGTGAAAATATCCTCACCCTCAAAGTGGCCTCCGGCAAAGGTGGATTTGGCTTCTGGGCCAATATAGCATATCCCGGAGCAGGTGAACCGTCAACCGGTGCAACGGATCAGGGGAGTTTTTACCCGGTGGCCTATAAGTTTTTTGATCCTTATCAATTTACATACTGGTAGGAAACACCATTGCAGGCCATCCAGATGCCCTTAACAAAAAGCCTTCAGATCCAATGATGATCTGAAGGCTTTTTCATTTATCAGGCGAACCTGTTGTTTTAACTTACCATCGGAAGATACTTTTTCCGGTTTTCAATGATCACCCAGATATTAATCGCCAGCAATACCAGCGCTATAGGCAACCCGGACGGTGAATAAATAAGGTTGGTTAAAACTATTCCCACCATTACCGGGAGAATAACGATAGCGCCAAGCGCCCTGAACTTATTAGTGATGAAAAGTACGCCGCCTATTATTTCAATAGCTCCAACGAGCGGCATCAGCCAGCTTATCTGCATAAAGGCAGTCATTAACTTTACCAAACTTTCGGGCATATCCTTTGGTACCGGCATGTAATTGAAAAATTTATTCAACCCGGCGTTGATGAACATAAGTCCGAACAGAAGACTGACTACAAATAGAATTTTGTTTTTCATAGTGTTGATTTACCGTAAATATACATTTCATTTTTATTTGTTGTATAACAATAAAAGGTAAAGACGGTTGTCTTATTTTTTCAACGTTGGGAGCAGTTCGTCCAGGTTTTCCATTCCCATTGTCAGACCTTCTTTGAAACCCATCTTTATGGTTGCCTCAAGCTGGGCCAGGTCGGGATAAGTGATCACTGATTCTACCAGTGTTATATCTCCTTTGCCGGTAAAGCTCACTTCCCACTGCGATTGGGGCATGTTTGTATTGGGATTTCCGGCTTCATCAGTAAAAGCATCAACAACCATAAATTTCTTTTGATCCTCGATGCTTTTATAATTTGCCAGTGCCCAATGTTCTTCTCCTTCCGGGCCTACCATTGCGTAGTGCCAGGATCCGCCTTCCCTGAAGTCCATTGTTTTTGTTCTGGCTTTCCAGGGCTTTGGCGCCCACCATTGATCCAGGATCTCGCTTTTCGTATAGGCGTCCCATACTAAAGGAAGTGCCGCTGCAAATTCTCTTTTTACAGTGATGGTTTTGTTTTCCTTGTTTACGGAAAAATCAAACGCTAAGTTCTTACTCATTGCTTATTGTTTTTAAGTGTTAACAGTACTTTGTCAAGTTCATTAAAACGACTCTCCCATATTTTTTTGAACTCCTCCAGCCATTTATCTATTTCCTGTATTTTGGTACCATCCAGCTGGTAAAAAATTTCCCTGCCTGCCTGTTCCTGTTTTACCAGCTGGCATTCCGTTAATATCCGCAAATGCTTTGATACCGCCTGCCTGGTAATGTCGAAATGTTCGGCAATAGCATTTGGCGTCATTGCCTGCGATGCAATCAGCAATATAATGGCCCGCCGTGTCGGGTCGGCAATGGCCTGGAAAACATCTCTTCTCATTTGTCTTATTTTTACTTTCGCAACCGTTCAGTTGCAAATATAAGCAACTAATCGGTTGCGCAAAATATTTTTTTCCGGAGAGGGCATCAGAGCTAAAAGAAAAAGGGAATTAACCCTTTGCAACTCGTTAATTATGAGCACAAAGCATTTATTCCTGCGGCAAGGGCTCCGTTAATAAAAAAGTTGGAAGTGCGGCATTAGTGGGCTGCAACAATGGCTTTCAGGTACTAAGTTACCGGCAGGCCCGGTGGTAAGTCTGATGAACGTTAACCGGTTACACAGGGGTTATCCTGCATCATACCTTCTATCATTTTCTTTATCATTACCATCGTAGTATTCCAATAGAAATTCAGATGATGGTATATAGTTGCGGTAGGAAAATTAGTGATGGTTAATGACAACAAAGTTTGTTCCCCCTGCGGTTCAAACATAAAGCGGATAATTGAATAGTTCTCTGCGCTATCAGGTAACCTGGATATGGAGCTTAGAAAATTATAGCTAACAACCTGCTCCGGTAGATACTCCAGTACGGTACCTTTATTTTCAAACCTGGCATGATGAAACCCGCTGATCACAATCGGGGCTCCCACTACCCAGGTGGTTGCTACTTCCAGCTCCAGTTCAGGCCCTCCCATCCATGCTGTCATCAAACCAACATCTGTGATCGCGTGCCATACCCGGGCAACCGGGGCGTTGATGCTTATCTGTTTACCTATGACCTCTTCCATTTTATGAATTTAGCCTGGTCATTTTCTTTATCAGGGAAATCTGCCCCAGGTGGTAATGTGTATGCTCAATAACCCCCAGCAGGTTCCGGTAATAGCTTCCGTATTTCGGATCTGCGAAGTCCCTGAATAGTATGGCATCATCCAGATCATCAATCGCTGCAGCCAGTTGTTCTGCTTCTGCAAAACACCTGGTTACCAAATCCTGCCACTCTTCTTCGGAAGATATTGGCCCCAGGTCAAAACTGAATTTATCATGCGCATTTAAAGGATTACCCCGCAATACATTCAGGATAGCGCCCACATAGTAGTTGATATGAAAAACAAGAACGGCGATCGTATTCAGGTCCTGTACCTTTGTGGTGGCCTGTTTATAATCTACATCCGCTAATGTGTCTTTCAGGTTTACGCTGGTCCAGTTCCCTCCGAAATGAACATCCCTGAAATGCTTTGATAATTGTTTGACTGAGTTCATAGTGCGTCCAATTGTTTGTTTGCTTTCCGGATTTTTTACAATACATCTTCCTTCATTAACACCACTACATCAATGACACAGCCGGCGTATCACGGGCTGCAGCAAATTCAGACCCGGCGATTTGCAGGAAGAATAATACCTCGTTCCTTTTCCTGTATATTCAACGGCGCCGTTGAATATGCCTCCCCTCCAGGTAAGCCAGTATGCCCACCACCAGCACCTGCAGTACCAGAAATGTTGATCCCAGCAGCGTTGTACCGCGAATCCAGTAAATCAGCAACCCTATACTCACCACCATCCACAACCAGTTTGCATATATCAATATCCGCAGTCTTCCGGCAGACGGCCGGCTTTGAACCGCCAGGCTTAACGCCGTTAAAGAATATGCCATCGTTACTCCTGCAATAACAATAATCACATTCGCCGGTAAACCTAAGAAAACAGCCAACCACCGGTGCCACAACAAACCTATGATAGCGGTACCACCTCCCAACAGGCAATCGGCCCAAAGTATTTTTTTCAATAACGGGATATTCCCGATCTGGTATTTCATCCGTGAATTTAATTAAACTTTAGACGCAGTTGAGAGGGATCCGGTCACAAAAATTAAATAGCTTTAATCACTTAAACTTACACAATAATGGAAGAGAAACTCATGGAAGAATCATCCGGCCAGAAGGAAACCTTTCGCGGCACCGTACAGCAGCTGAAAAAAAAAGCAGCAGAAAGCAATGTGATCGTCACTCATGCACAGATAGCAGGTAAACTGAACATACCGTTGGAGCAATTTAATACCTGCTATATAAGTGATGAAGCGCCGCCTGAACTATTCCCGCTGCTTCGCTCACAATACTCAGATATCATCGGCAATTTAAGAGTGATCCATATATGGTTTACTGAAACTATTGAGGTACCTGATCCGGAATTTGATGAAGAATAAGATCAGAACGGATGGTAACGCATACCTCCGTCAACAGTGGCAACGCTGCCGGTAACATACCGCGCACGGGGCGATACCAGGAATGCCGCCATATTGGCCATGTCCTGCGGTTCTCCAAAATCTCCCAGCGGAATTTCGCGTTCAGCAAACTTCCGGCGCTCATCGCCCTGAAAATAAGGACGGATATTTTCCGTATCAATAAGGCCGGGCTGCAGGCAGTTGACCCTGATTCCATAACGCCCCAGTTGTCCCGCCAGCTGTTTGGACCAGGCCACTACCGCCGCTTTGGCCACTGCCGAAACATTCAGGGTCCGTAATTCATAAGTACTGGTCAGGTTCAGGATAACGCCCTCTTTTCGTTCCATAAAATGAGGCAGTAATTCCTGTGTGAGCTGCCGGTGGCGCTCAAAATCCAGGGTCATGGATTCTTTCCAGGGCTCTTCCGGTCCAACCACTTCCACAGGACGGCTACGGCCTGCATTATTAATAAGAATATCTACATGCCCCAGGGCGGATAGCGCCGCTGCTGCAATTTTCTGCGGTCCGTCGGGCGCCACAAAATCCTGGATCAGCGTTACCGGCTCCACTCCCCCTGCGGCTACCACTTCTGCTTTCAAACTATTCAACAAACCTTCATTCCTTGCAACTGCCAGCACCTTTACGCCTTCAATAGCCAGTTCCCTTACAATGGCGCGGCCAATCCCCTGGCTGGCGCCTGTTACTACTGCTGTTTTTTCTTTCAGATACAGATCCATACTTTTTATCTTAATAAAGATGAATAAATAATGCGCCTGGGCGCTTTTAAAATTTCTTTGTAAAAGTAACGGGCAGCATCTAATTTTATAGGTTATACAACCAATTGTACGGTACTAACAAACATGTAAGTAATGGCAACCAGGAAGAAAAACTCAACATATACCCGCAATGAAAACATCATTATTGAATGCGACCTTACCTACGCTGTAAATAAGATCGGGGGCAGATGGAAAATACTGATCCTGAGTAAACTGGAAAAGAAAAAAATGCGGTTCAGCGAACTGAAGAAAGAATTTTGCTACATCACCGAGCGCATGTTAACCCTGCAGCTGCGAGCAATGGAACAAGACGGGCTGGTGAAACGGACCGTGTACGCAGAAGTGCCTCCGCGGGTGGAATATGAGCTTACGGAAATGGCGGCAGAATTTGGCCCTATCTTCAAGCAACTGAGCGAATGGGGAGGCAAACACCGGAAGCTGATTACAAAAGAAGCAAACTAACAAACATTATGGGACTGGACAGCGTGGAACTGCTGGTGACTTTTGAGAAACATTTCGGTATCGGGATCCCTGATGCGGAAGCGGAAACAATTTTTACGGTACAGGATATGACCGATGTAATAGCAAAGCACCTGGCTATTACATGATCACAAAACCTGGCCAGCCCTGGAAGATTATTTGCAGCTAAAGATTCCCCGGCCCAATACAAAAAACGGGCATCTTTGCGCCGCCCAGGGGTTACGACTGGAAAACTATTTCCGCCGGACGGTTCATCAATGTTATATGCGCGCACAATTTCCGAACGCTTACAAACTCCACTAATATCAAAAGTAAATACGAAATATATGTTATCGTGATGGGTATTACTTCAGATAAAACAGGGGTCGACTACTACAACATCACTCCCACTAAATCCTTTACAGGCGATTTTGGCATCGATTAACCCCTTATCTACATACATTATCTTATTTCAATATATACAATAAAATCGCCCACACCCAAAAAATAACAGTTTCTTCACAAGCCAGGGGTAGCTTTTTTTCATTTACTATCAAACTTTTATTACTTTTGGCCCCCAAATGAGAGTAGCTGTATTTTTCGCATATCTTTGTTTCCTCCTGCTCAGGGGGGAGGGCTATGCTTTGACCTCAGCTCATCATAACAACCCGGACTCTCCGCTTAAAAATCTTCAACACCAGCACCGCATTAAATTCCTGGATACCAACCAGGATTATTCTACCGTAAACAGTCCTGATCTCGAAGAAGATTGTCTGATCAGTGAAGATTTGGATGAGGAAGATGTTAATAATTTTTCTGCCAGGAAATACAGGTTGCTTACCAGCTATTACCTGACGCTCATCAGCCCGGACGATTTAAGCTATCTCCACAAATGCCATAAAGCCCCTCCACCCTTCTGGGGCTATCTTTCCGATATATACATTACACATAGCGTTTTAAGGATCTGATCATTCACCTGTATCAGTTACCGGGAATATGACCATGCGTGCCTGGCGGGTGTGTATTTGATATTACTTTTCTCCTGCATCACAGTTCAGGCGTTATCCTGGCAACTGATCCCGCTTATTGTCCATAGGCATCCCTGCCTTACAAACATACCATCGCTTTAATATCCATTTAATATCATGAACAGAATTGTCATGTTTGCGGGCTTGTTTGTTGTATTGTGCTACACAAGCTGTAAACCAAAAGAAGAAGTAAAAGAAGAAGCCGGCAAATTTACCGTTACCAGCCCGATAAGGATCGATACTTCGTTTACCAACGAATATGTTTCACAGATAAAATCTGTACGGAACATCGAAATCAGGGTACAGGAAAGAGGTTACCTCCAGAACATTTACGTGGATGAGGGCCAGTTCGTAAAAGCCGGTCAGCTGCTGTTCAGGATCATGCCGAAAATGTTTGAGGCAGAGCTCCAGAAGGCAGAAGCAGAAGTAAAAGCAGCCGAAATAGAGCTGCAGAACACCAAGACCCTGGTAGACAAAAACATCGTTTCCAAAAACGAACAGGCAGTGGCCCAGGCCAAGCTGGACCAGGCAAAAGCTGAAATGGCACTTGCAAAGCTGCACCTGTCGTTCACCGAAATCAGGGCGCCGTTTGATGGCACTATTGACCGTATCCCGTTCAAACTGGGAAGCGTTATCGATGAAGGCGGGCTGCTGACCAGCCTTTCAGACAACAGCCAGATGTTCGCTTACTTCAACGTGTCTGAACCGGAATACCTCGACTATGCCACCAATGCCAAAAGCCGGGGCGACAACAAAGTAAGCCTGCTGCTGGCCAATAACCAACCGCTTCAGTATAAAGGCGATGTGGAAACCATTGAAAGTGAATTCAACAACGAAACAGGCAACATTGCCTTCAGGGCCAGATTCCCTAACCCGGACAAACTGTTGAAAAACGGTGAAACCGGCAAGGTGCTGATGACCATCCCGCTTAAAAATGCGCTGGTTATCCCACAAAAAGCTACCTACGAAATACAGGACAAACTGTATGTTTTCGTGGTGGACAATAACAACAAGGTAAGATCCAGGAACATCGCCATCCGTGGCCAGATGCCTGATATGTATGTGGTTGAAAACGGCCTTTCAGAAACCGACAAGATAGTACTTGAAGGTGTACAGAAGGTAAAAGACAATGACAAAATCAATTACGATTACCAAAAACCAGCCGAAGTGATTTCCCATCTGCGATTAAAAGCGGAATAGTCGTTCAAGTCCAAACCAGCCTAGTGCCATGCTTAATAAATTTATACAGCGACCGGTTCTGTCCATCGTAATATCGCTTATTATCGTTTTCCTCGGAATACTGGCTATATCACAATTACCTGTTACACAGTTTCCGTCCATCTCGCCGCCAAAAGTAAATGTAACGGCAGAATATCCCGGAGCCAACGGTGAGTTAATGATCAAATCAGTGATCATTCCGCTGGAGAGAGCCATCAACGGCGTTCCGGGAATGAAATACATCGCCTCTGATGCAGGTAACGATGGAGAAGCCTCCCTGCAGGTGGTTTTCAATCTCGGTACCGATCCGAACCAGGCCTCATTAAACGTACAAAACCGCGTGGCCTCCGTGGTGAACAAACTGCCGCCACTCGTAGTACGTGAAGGTGTTAAGATTACCCGCGAGGAATCTAACATGCTCATGTACATCAACCTTTACAGCGATGATCCGCAAACCGATCAGAAATTCCTTTTCAATTTCGCAGACATCAACATCTTATCGGAATTAAAAAGAGTAGATGGGGTTGGCTTCGCCGATATCCTCGGTAACCGCGAATATGCCATGAGGATCTGGTTGAAACCGGATCGTATGCTGGCCTACAAGATCTCTGCCGACGAAGTGATGAAAGCGCTGGGAGAACAAAGCCTGGAAGCCTCTCCCGGTAAAACCGGCGAAAGCTCCGGTAAAAGGTCCCAGACGTTTGAATATGTATTAAAATATCCCGGGAGGTTCACAAACAAGGAAGGATACGAAAACGTGATCCTCCGTTCAAGCCCAAACGGTGAGATATTGCGCCTGAAAGACGTAGCAGACGTGGAGTTCGGAAGCTCCATGTACGATATCTATTCCAACCTGAATGGTAAACCTTCTGCGGCCATCGTACTGAAGCAATCGTATGGAAGTAATGCCAGCCAGGTGATCAGGGATGTGAAAGCGAAGATGAAAGAGATCAAAGCCAACTCCTTTCCAAAAGGAATGGATTATGAAATCAGTTATGATGTATCCAAATTCCTCGACGCTTCTATTGAGAAAGTGATCCATACCCTGGTGGAAGCCTTTGTACTGGTAGGTTTGGTGGTTTTCCTGTTCCTGGGCGACTGGCGCTCTACCATCATTCCGGCCATGGCGGTGCCGGTATCGCTGATCGGGACGTTTGTATTCATGCAGTTCCTGGGCATTACGCTGAACCTCATCACCCTCTTCGCATTGGTACTGGCCATTGGTGTAGTAGTGGATGATGCCATCGTGGTGATTGAAGCGGTGCACGCCAAAATGGAAGAGGAACATCTTTCGCCGCTAAAGGCAACCAAAAAAGCGATGCATGAAATTGCCGGAGCTATCATTGCCATTACCTTCCTGATGGCAGCGGTGTTTATACCGGTAGCCTTCATGTCCGGCCCCGTTGGTATATTCTACCGGCAGTTTTCCATCACCATGGCAACTGCTATTATCCTTTCGGGTGTGGTAGCGCTCACGCTTACACCAGCGCTTTGCGCCATGATCCTGAAGAACACGCACGGGAACCCTAAAAAGCAAAACGCGCTGGATAAATTCCTGGCAGGCTTTAATAACTCCTTTAACCGAACATCAGGAAAGTACCAGAAAATACTGGGCGCCATCGTTAACCGCAGGGCCATCACCTTTGGCGTACTGGCGGCTTTCTGCGCCGGTATATGGTTCATGAATAAAACGGTGCCTTCGGGCTTCATCCCCAATGAAGACCAGGGGATGTTCTATGCCATTATCCAGACCCCGCCAGGATCGTCGTTGGAGAGAACCAACCAGGTAGCAGAAAAGCTGCAGAAAATTGCAGAAGGCGTGGAAGGTGTGCAATCCGTTTCTTCCCTGGCAGGTTATGAAATCCTTACAGAAGGTACAGGCTCCAACTCTGGTACCTGCCTTATTAACCTGAAAAGCTGGGAAGACAGGAAACATTCTGTACAGGAGATCATCAATGAGCTGGAAGAAAAATCCAAAGACATCACCGGTGCAACTATTGAGTTCTTCCAGCCCCCGGCCGTACCTGGTTATGGCGCTGCCGGCGGTTTCGAGCTGCGTCTGCTGGATAAGGCAGGGTCGGGCGACTATAAAAAAATGGAAACGGTGAGCAGGGACTTTGTGAAAGAGCTGAGTAGACGGAAAGAGCTGTCGTCGGTATTCACTTTTTACAGCGCCAGCTTCCCGCAGTATATGCTGAGGATCGATAATGACCTTGCACAACAAAAAGGCGTGAGCATCGATAATGCCATGAACACGCTCTCCACGCTGGTGGGAAGCAACTACGAGATCAGCTTCATCAAATTCGACCGGCAATATAAAGTGATCGTGCAGGCATCGCCGCAGTACAGGGCCCTGCCGGATGACATTCTTAAATTATATGTGAAAAATGACCATGATGAAATGGTGCCGTTTTCTGATTTTATGAAGATGGAAAAAGTATATGGACTCTCGGAAATCACCCGGCACAACATGTACAACGCATCGGAGATCAGCGGGGCTGCGGCTCCCGGTTACAGTAGTGGCGAAGCTATTAAGGTGATCAGCGAAGTAGCGCAGAAGAGTTTGCCCAGAGGGTTTGGGATCGACTGGGCAGGTATTTCAAAAGATGAGGTAGCACAGGGCAACCAGGCCATCTATATCTTCCTGATCTGTCTTGGTTTCGTATACCTGATCCTGGCGGCGCAATATGAGAGCTTTATCCTGCCGCTGGCGGTGATCCTTTCATTGCCGCCTGGTATTTTCGGCGCATTCTTCCTGCTGAAAGTATTGGGACTGGAAAATAATATCTATGCGCAGGTAGCCATGGTAATGCTGATTGGCTTGCTGGGCAAGAACGCCGTACTGATAGTAGAATTTGCGGTACAGAAACACAGCTCGGGGTCAACCGTGCTGAAAGCCGCCATGGAAGGCGCCAAGGTGAGGTTCCGGCCTATCCTGATGACCTCCTTCGCATTTATAGCCGGGCTGATCCCGTTGGTGGTGGCCACCGGCCCTGGCCGGCTGGGCAACCGTACCATTGGTACTGCCGCCGCCGGGGGTATGCTTTTCGGAACCGTTTTCGGGGTGCTGATCATACCAGGGCTGTATTACATATTTGGCAAGCTGGCAGAAGGGCATGCGCTGGTGAAAGATGAAGAAGAGAATCCTTTAACAGAAGAAATTGATCACAATGTATAAATTCAGGATACATAGCGGCATTGGCCTGCTGAGCGCCTGCCTGGCCATTGCCAGCTGCAAGGTGCCGGCGGTAATGCCCACGGCAGGAAATACGGTGCCCGCGTCTTTCGGTAATACCGGCGATTCTACCGGCAATATATCAGCCATTGAGTGGCGGAAATTTTTTACGGATCCAAACCTGGTAAGCCTGCTGGATACCGCTGTGAAGAATAACCAGGAGCTGATGGTGACCTTACAGGAAATTGAAATTGCAAGAAATGATATCCGTTCCAGGCATGCCGCATTGCTACCGGTTGTTACAGCCAGGGCAGGCGCCGGTGTAGAGAAAGTAGGAAGGTATACCAGCCAGGGCGCCGGCGATGCCTCTACCGAAATTACTCCCGGTAAAGAAATGCCGGATCCGCTGGGAGATTATATCATTGGCGTGAATGCCAACTGGGAAATTGATATCTGGAAAAAACTGCACAATGCTAAAAAAGCCGCAGTAGCCAGGTACCTGTCTTCCATAGAAGGCAGGAACTTTGTGCTCACCAACCTGGTGGCAGAAGTAGCCAATTCCTATTACGAACTACTGGCATTGGATAACCAGCTGGTGATCGTAAAACAAAATATCGATCTGCAAAAAAATGCGCTTGAAATTGTAAAGATCCAGAAAGAAGCCACCAGGGCAACCGAACTGGCAGTGCAGAAATTTGAAGCGGAAGTGTTAAACTCCCAAAGCCTGGAATTTGATATCCGCCAGAAGATCAAAGAAACGGAAAACAGGATCAACTTCCTGCTGGGCCGGTATCCACAGGAGATCCCGCGCGACAAAGGTAATTTCCTGGACGCTTTGCCTCCACAGGTAAGCGCGGGTATTCCCTCACAGTTAATGGGCAACCGCCCGGATATTAAAAAAGCGGAACTGGACCTGGCTGCCGCAAAGCTGGATGTAAAGGTAGCCCGGGCGGAATTCTATCCATCGTTTGGTATTTCAGCCGGACTTGGATTCCAGGCATTCAAGCCCTCCTACCTGTTTAAACTGCCTGAATCGCTGCTGTATTCCCTGGCTGGCGACCTGGCAGGGCCGCTCATTAACCGGAACGCCATTAAAGCGGAGTTCAACAGCGCCAATGCACGCCAGTTGCAGGCTATGTACAATTATGAGCGGACTATCCTGAATGCTTACTTTGAAGTGTCGAACCAGCTTTCCAATATCAGCAATCTTGAACAGAGCTATAACCTGAAATCAAAACAGGTGGACGCCCTGACAAGGTCCATTAATATTGCGAATGATCTGTTCAAATCAGCCAGGGCTGATTACTTCGAAGTATTGATGACACAGCGGGATGCGCTGGAAAAGAAGCTGGAGCTGATAGAAACAAAAAAAGAACAGCTGAATGCCGTGGTGAATATTTACCGTGACCTTGGCGGTGGCTGGAAGTAATAAGGTAATAAGATAAATAAAAGAGCCGGCTATGAACCGGCTCTTTTATTTTAAAAGTGTTTGGTTAACGTATACCCTGTGTCCTTTCTCCCAGCATACGCACATAGCCTATCATGGCAAAAAATAATACCAGGCAGAAAAAGCCACATACAGCCACAGCCCATCCGGGCATATCCGGCCGGAGACCCATAAAATATTGTACCAGTGCATAACCCAATGCCCCAAACATGAACAACATTCCCAAAGGAAGAATAAAATACAACAACAGCTTCATCCCCAAAGCAAAGTACCACTCCATCGTTAAATTCATGGAATACAGGATACCACCCACAACAAAATAACCCATCACCAATAGCATTACCGCAGCGCCTCCAATCAGCAGGTATTTGCCTCCGGAAAATTCCTCCGCACGATCCATGCCGGGCTCATAGCCAACAGTAACCACTTCCCCTATTTCCCTTTTACCTGAAGAGGACACGTCTGTTTCAACTTCTACCGGCCTGCCATTTTTTAATGTAAAGGCCACGGTCGATTTATACATGGTAGTGGTGCGGTTTGTTTTGCTGTCGCGGGACTGGTAAGAAGAGATGCTCACTACTTTTCCCTTATAACGTGGCAGCGTAAACGAATTGATCACAAATTCGCCCAGGAAGCCTCCCAGCACTGATGATAAGCTGAGCAGGCAAAACACCACCAGCGATACATAACCAATGCTGATGCAACCGATATTGCCATTGCGGTTATTCCGTTTTAATATTTTTACGGCCATCAATACCGATAAAACTACAAATGCTATTGCCACCCATCCGTAACCGGTGATACGTAGTAAAATCATTCCCATATTTGTTGTTGCTGAGGTTAACACCATATAACTGCTGCGCAAAATAAGCAGGCTTTTTCATATCTCCTTCAATACGTATTTTTTTGACAGCACTTGAAAAGATGAATGGCAGTTTACTTTACATTGAGCCCAGTGGGCGCATGCCCGAAATGTTTTTTGAATGCATATGAAAAATGGGAAAGGTTTTCAAAGCCTGCTTCCACAAACACATCTATGGGTTTACGCTGCTTTTCTGTAAGCTGGTAATATGCCAGTTCCAGTCTTTTTTGTGTAAGCCATTTTTGTGGCGTGGTATTAAAGGCCTTTTTAAAATCCCGCCTGAAAGTGGCCAGGCTACGGCCTGTGAGATAACCGAATTTCTCCAGCGGCATATTGAACATATAATTGCGCTGCATAAAATCTGTGAGATTTATTTTGCCCGGCTCTTCAAAATCGGCCAGCAGGCTATCCATATTTTTGTCGATGGTTCTCAGGATGGTAATGGCTTCTTCTGTTTTAAGCGCCGCGATACTTTCCGGCAGGCCGGTTTCCAGCTCAAAGTAAGGGATCAGGGAGGCAAAGCAGCTTTCCAGTAAAGGATGCTTATCAAAGATCCGTATGCTTTGCAGGGGCGATGGCCTGCCGGGCGATGGCTGGTTCCTCCGGTAAAAGTCCTTCAACCGTTCCGGCGTAAGGTGCATGGCCACAGATTGATGTGGCTTCCCGTCTTTCGGATAATTGATCACAGTAGCCAGCTGATTGCGCGGTATCAGGAAAATATCGCCTGCATTAAACACATGCGTATTATCGGCCAGTACGATCTTCGTTTCTCCTGAAATGAACCACACCAGCATATGGTGCTCAAATACCACTTCGGTTCTGAAAAGCCTGCCGGTGTAGGTCGACAGCTTAATATCGGGCGTTATGTATTTTGTCTGAAATTCCATGTGCGCACGCAATTTACAAAATAAAAGATCAGCCCCCGGTGAATACAACACCTGTCATTTGTTCGCTGAGCGCCCACAATTTTGCTGCATTGGCGCCGTCTAACGAGTACGGCTGTACGCCTCTTAAAGATAAAGGATCGTCGTAGCGCTTTGCAATACTGCCATTATCCAGTTCGGCAATATCCGCGTTTTCGCAATATACGCCGCCTATACCGTTTAGCTGCGGGCTGGTAGCGCACCACACGGTAGTAGCTGCGCCCTGGGGAATCGTTTTCAGTTTGGCTGCCACTTCGGGGAAAATATTACCGTCCGCATCATGGGTGCCCATTTGCCGGAACAGCTCCATTGGCGCTACCCGGCCCAGGTCTGTACCATTCACTGAGCCCGGATGCAGGGAAAAAGCCCTCACTCCTGCCGCTTTTCCCCGGTGATCCAGCTCCACGGCAAACAGGTTGTTGGCTGTTTTCGACTGTCCATACCCCTGCAATGTTTCATATTCGCGGACCAGGAAGTTTGGATCTTCAAAATTAAAGGGCGCCATCTGGTGACCGTAAGAAGATACGCTGATCACCCTTGCGCCGCCTGCCTGCTTTAAGGCCGGCCAAAGCCTGGCCGTTAACTGAAAATGCCCAAGATGATTAGTGGACAGCTGCGATTCATATCCCCGTTTATCCCGCTGCAGCGGTACCCACATAATGCCGGCATTATTGATAAGAAGATGAAGCGGCTGGCCGGTACGGAGGAACTTTTCCGCGAATGTATCTATCGATGCGGGGTCTGCAAGATCCATGGCTTCAATGCTTACATTTTCCACGCCTGCAAGGTTCTTTATTGCCTTTCCGGTATCGCGGGCTGGTACGGTTACCCTGGCCCCTGCTGATGCCAGGGTTCTTACGGTTTCAAGACCTATCCCGGCATAGCCGCCGGTAACAATAACCGTTTTCCCGTGGAGGTCGATTCCCTTTATTACATCGCTTGTTGTTGAGAAGGCGTTGAACCCTGAGCTGATTGGTTGCTGTAATGCACCGTTGTAATTGTCTTTCATAATAACTGATTTTATGAAGCAAAGGTAACGGCGGCACAGGCAAGTCACTTTGTTTAAAACGTCAGATTACTTTGTTGAAAGCGTCAAAATTACTATCGCCTGATTAAAACATTTAACTTATTTCACATCTATATAAAACTTATTATTAACAAATAATGATCCTGAATACACTTGCACAAACTTGCATTTGTTTTGAATGTTCATACATGACGGAAAAGAGTAGTTTGCCATAACTCAATCAACAGCTATGTACAGGTTATTCATCAACTTATGTTTTTTATGTTTAATCCAGACAGGATCGGCGGGGCAAACCATATTTGTAGACCCGGCAAAAGGAAAGGATCAGGCAACCGGCACCATACAAGATCCCCTGGCAAGTATCGACAAGGCAGTAACGATGGCCAATGGTTTTTCGGGGAAGGAACCGGTTACCATAAAGCTCGCTCCCGGGCTGTATTTACTTACCAAACAGGTCCTGATATCTCCCTTCAATATAAAAAACGATACGGTAGCATATACCATTGAAGCGGCTATCCTGCCGGACGACAGCGGCTGGCTACCATCCAGTATGCCGGTGATACAGTCTGTTTCTCCCAACAATAAAAACTACGGGCACTTCGATCATTGTATAGGTATCCAGGTGGAAAGGAATAATACCTGTTTTAAAGGACTGAAATTTCTGGGCAATACCCACCCTGCTGTGGTATATTATTATGCCATTGAAAGACACAGGCCGGAACTGAAAGACATGAAGATATCGCAATGCTATTTTATAGGCAGTAAAAATGCAGCTCCAATGCAGGGCGCAGTGTTTGCACAGGGCAGCGGCATTAAAATAGATCATTGCATCTTTTATGAATGCAGGAACGCACTTTTACTGTTCCTGTCTGTAAATGGTTTTTCCCTTACCCATTCTATTATTTACGGGGCTTATGAAGGTGCGGTATGGTTCGGAAAATATTCCGACTTTGTTTTCAGGGATAATATTATCGCCAATAATCACTGCTTCTGGGTAGGTATGAAAGATTACCAGCCTCACTATGTTTTCACCAACTCCCTGGTTACAGGAAATGCTATTGATATGGGTTTGAATAATAACGGGACCATTGAAAAAGACAGCCTGGATATGCCCGTTACAAGCAGCGTGCAGCGATCGGGTAAGGTGCTGCTGAATGAAATAGATAAAGATACTATTCCGGTTAATTATCTGCATCCGTTGCCTGTCTCCGCCGGCAGGGATATTCCGGCGGGGATATTTAAAAAACAACACAGCAGCCGCTGATTGTCCGTTTCCGGACATCTGCTGCCCAGGCATGAACAATTATGGAAAATTACTATACATAACTAAATATGCCGTTTGTCACTTTGATATGGCAGCTTTATTGCGGGCAATTTCGTATAACATCACTATTATGAGTCATATTGTAATTCCTATTCCACCACTCCCCGGCAAACAGGAAATAGAAGTGGAGGTTACGATCAACAACCAAAAGCAACAACTGCACTATCGTGTGGAGCTGTTTTACTGGGACGATTGCTCCAACCCCATGGGGCACCGGGCGGATTGTATCAGTGAAATGCTCTCCCATCACGATCCTGAGTGGATGGTATATTACATCGGCGCTCCTACCGATAAATTTGTACCGATCACTTTTGTGAGCAAGGAAAGCAGGAAATTATTGCAGATGTCTAAAGCATAGGCAGGCAATATTTACAGCAGGCGCTCCAGCACGCCTTTGCGCTTTACAATATTTTTATAATCCCATTGTATTTTTGCGGACTTTTCCAGCCAGCGTTTTAAGAGGTCCGTATCTACCTGCTTTGCATCGGTATAGCGGGCCTCAGCTGCTTTGAATGTTCCTTCCGGTTGAAGACCTTCTTCTTCAAAAGACTGCCCGCTCCAGAACAGCAGCCTTACACTGTCTTTCAACCTGCTGTAGCCAACAATGGGGTTGCCGTTGAGGAACCAAACCGGGTGCCGGTGCCAGATCTTACTTTCAGCACCGGTAAGATGTTTATCAATTTCCCGGGCCAGCTTTGTGCAGATGGCTTTATCAGCAGGCAGCATGGAATCATTGTAGGCTTTAATTTCTTCGTGCATGTTGAAGGTTTTAAAAGATGATCTATTCAACAAAATGCCAGCATACGCCAGCTATATCAATAATATTCACTTATTTCTCATACGGCTGCCGTGTTACCTCCCCGATTCGGATCCCAAACTTTCCCGGCAGTTGCTGATCTGTCTGAATCCCCTTAAAGGCAGTCCTTCATATACTTATTCTGCTTATATTTACCCCGGGAATAATTATACTAAGTTACAGCAGATCTGACCTTCTTTTAGTAATATGGGTAATACTGTCGTTAATCAGACCAGGCTTGAATATCTATTTAATAAATATTACGAAATACTGTGTCAGTTTTCTTATAGCATTGTTAAAAATAATGATATTTCAAAAGATATTGTTCAGGACTTCTTTGTAAAATACTGGGAAAAATACCTGCACCAGGATCAACCTGATAATTTTGAGGCTTATGCCTACGTATCAGTTAAGAACAGGAGCCTTAATTATATCGAAAGCGAACAGGTGAAACAACGTCACAAAAAGGGTATTGAACAATCCCTCTACAGTGACGATGATCTGCAACACCATAACAATGAATATGAAGATTACAGGGCCAGGCTTTTAACAGCCATCAGCCAGCTGCCGGAACAAAGACGCAAGGTTTTTACAATGAGCGCCGTGGATGGGCTAAAGTACGCGGACATTGCCCAAAAACTGGATATCTCTATCAATACAGTGAAAACACAAATCAGGAAGGCCTATCTTTTTCTGCGGAAAAACTGTGGCCCGCTGCCTATCCTCCTGTTAATAACCTCTTACATGGCGATCACCCTTTTTTTATTTTCAACTGTCATAATATAATGTAATGGGTAAGCGAAAAAAAAATAATGACATAGACTGGGAAAAGATACACCACCTGCTGGATGAGCAAAACGCGGCTGCATCACCGGAAGGGATGACAGCGGAGGAACGCGGGTTACTGAAAGAGATCATGGAAATGCGCGCACAGGCCGGCGACCTGAAGGGATGGGAAGGCGTAAACACAGCGGAAGACCTCATTAAGCTGAAAGCCAGGCTATCCCTGCCTGAAACGGCCGCACCGGTTGTTCCCTTATACCACAAGATAATGCGCTATGCCGCCATTATATTGCTGCCGCTGGCTATAGCCGGCGCCACCTGGCTGGCATTGAAACGAAACAGCCACCAGCTTCCTGTAGCAGGAAATTATGTGTCCAGGGAAACTCCTGCCGGCACTACCGATTCCCTGACCCTGGCAGATGGCACCAAAGTATGGCTGAATGCAGCTTCCCGCCTGGATTACCCTGCCGCCTTTACCGGTACAGCCAGGGAAGTGACTATGACGGGGGAGGCATATTTCGAAGTAGTACACAATACACAACAACCATTTATTGTTAAAGTAAATAAACAGGTAGTACGGGTATTAGGCACCTCATTCAATATAAACGCTTACGGAAAACATATCATCACCACACTCACCCAGGGTAAAATATCAGTAGGACTGGCTGATCAACCAGGTACCATCCAATACCTGCAGCCGGGCCAGCAGGTAGATTTAGACACTCTCAGCAGTACATTACAGTTAAGTACGGGCAAACTGGAAAATGCGATAGCATGGAAGGAAGGAAAAATAATATTTACCGATGCCCCGCTGGAAAACATTATGCAGCAATTAGGCGCTATTTATCACTACAGGGTTATCTTCATCAATAAAGCACCCGGTCAGCTCCACTATAACATACCGTTAATGACCAGGCCACCGGATATTTCCCCACTGCTGGATCTTATTAAGGCTACTACCACCAGCCCCGTAAATTTTAATATCGACTCCTTACAAAGGGTTATTGAAATCAGGTGATATTTATCTATCTTTAATTACAACAGCGAACAACTTTAGTCTAAACATCAGTCGAAGCATCAAGATCAACAGCACATTTTTTGTTATCCAATATGATTCCATTAATTTGATGTACCATTCCAGATGTCATGTGAAGGGATGGCTACATTTGTCCCGAACACTATACCGGAACTGTTTCTTTTTCCTGGTTATTTGCTTACTCCCATTGAGTGCCAGTGCGCAGTCGATGCGTATGTCTATTCACGTGAAGCATAAACATATTACACAGGCGCTTGCGTTGATCACTCAAAAAACGGGGATCACTTTTTTCTACAACACCGAAGAACTTAATAAACTGGGCCTGGTAAGCTTGCGGGCCGATAATGAAACGGTAGACAATATACTGCAGCTGCTCCTGAAGGATAAAGGATTACAGGTGGTGCGGACAAACGGGCTCCATGTGATCATGCCCATCAATGGCAAGGCATACAACCCTCCGGCTGTTAACATTTCGGGGCGGATCACGGATGAAAACGGGACGCCTTTGCCACAGGCAAATATCGTTGAAAAAGGCCGCGGCAACCACACCTGGAGTAACGACAGTGGTATGTTCCATATCACGGTATCTCCCGATGCTATATTGCAGGTATCTTTCCTGGGCATGCAACCAACATCAGTAGCGGTAAAAAACCGGGCATTTCTACCCGTTTCACTGCAACCGGCTTTCGCCGCCATCAATGAAGTGGTCATAAACGGGTACTCCACCTTAAAACATAAGTATTCTGCGGCCTCGGTAAGCACTGTTTCAGCTGCCAGCCTGGATAGAAAAGATCAATTATCCATTGACAATATGTTGCAGGGTAAAATTCCCGGCCTTGCTATTAACAGGAACAGTACCAGCCCGGGGGCTGCGCCTAAAATACGGCTGCGGGGCACTGCCACTCTTTCCGGCAACCGTGAACCTATCTGGGTGATTGATGGCATTATCGTTGACGCGCCCGTAAAACTCAATGCAGCCAACATCAATTCGCTGGATGATGTAAACCTGATGTCCAGTCCCGTTACCGGTCTTAATCCTAAAGACATCAAACAGATAGATATCCTGAAAGATGCTGCTTCAACAGCGCTGTATGGCGTTAACTCCGGTAACGGGGTGATTCTTATCACCACCCGTAACGGCGCCCTATATAAAAAGCCGGAGATCACTTTTTCCCAGATGACCAATATTACATTCCGGCCCAGCTATCATCACCTGAACCTCATGGATGCTGCCCAAAGGATGGAGCTATCAAAGGAAATCATAGATAAAAAGCTGCCGCTTTCAAACGGCATTCTCCCGGATGGATTTGAGCGCGACTACACTGATTTTCTCAATGGTAATATGAGCCGGGCCAGGTTTGAGCAACTGGAACAGGATTACAGATCGATGAATACAGACTGGTTTAACATCCTGTTCAATAACGGCGTTACACAAAACTACCACCTGTCGGTAAACGGCGGTGGTAAAAAAACCGCGTATTACCTGTCTGCCGGCTATACCAGTGAAACAGGTCCCGCTATCTTTACCCGGGCCAGGCAATATTCCGGCATGCTTGGCGCCAGCTATCATCCTATACCCGGATTACAGGCAGGCATCAAATTGTCCGGCGCCAGCAACACAGGCAGTTATCCTTACCAGACCGACCCGTACCAGTATGCCTATCACACAGCCAGGAGCCTGCCCTACACCAGGCAGCAGCAAAGAATGTATTATCCGCCGGCTTCTCCCAACTGGTCGGTAGACAATTATGTAATGGACACCTCACAGGTAGCGCTGTTCAACATTGTTTCTGAAATGGAGAACAGCCGTACCAGAACATCGGTAAATACTTACCGTGCAGTGATGAATGCCGACTGGACATTTCTCCGTTCCTTTAAGCTGCATGGCTTATACGGACTGGGCTCATCTACAGCCAACAACAACAGCTATGCCCTGGAAAACACTTACTATATTGCCTCCAGGTACAGGATGGGACTGGGGCCTGACATGCCGTACAGCGATGCAGCTAAAGGCAATATCATTCTTCCCTCTGGCGGCGAATACCAGGAAACTGTTACCAGGCAGTATTATTATACTATCCGTCATTCGCTGGAATATAGCCTTAAAGCGCACGCCCACTATATTCAATTGCTGGCAGGGAATGAACTGAGACAGTCGAAATATGACATCAGCAAACGTTTTATACTCGGGTATTATCCGGGCAGCGGGCAGGTGGCTTACCCCCCACCCGCAAGTGAGTACCCCCTGTATAATAATTTCTTTACCTACTCCGGCATTCAGCCTACCGCACAATTCATGAATAAATACCGGCAAACCAGCTGGTACGGCATGCTGGTATACTCTTACAAAGACAGGTATACATTGAACTTTAATATCCGGCAGGATGGCGCTAATTATTTTGCCCTGTATGGTAATAAGCCCTGGCAAAAAACCTGGTCCGCGGCGGCCAAATGGCGGGTGCTGGATGAACCGCTGATCAGCGGGCATAAGAAAACAAACAACGCTATCGATATCCGGGTATCTTATGGATATAACATCGGTTTACCGGAAATAAAATCCACCGGTCTGTCGGTATCCAATCCCGTGCAGGACCCTATATCCGGGGAGAGCCAGGCTACTATTGTCAATTTTGATAACCCCGGGCTGTGTTGGGAAAAAACGTATGTGTTCAATGCAGGCATTGACTTTTCTTTTTTTGACAACCGGTTATACGGAACGGTTGAAGCCTACAGAAAACGGAGCCGCGATCTGCTTGCCAATATCAACCTGGCGGAGGAAAATGGTTTTAACGCAGGGATGTTTAACACCGCCGGTATTACGAACAATGGTATTGAGGTGGGGCTTCAGTACCAGCTTATCCGGCGGCGAAACTGGCAATGGAACATAGCGGCTAATATAGCCGTGAATAAAACCCGGGTATTGCAAAACAACTTCACTGATCCGGGGATCATAGGCAATCAGCAACAGTATCTTAGCGGGGATATCATCAAGGCCGGTGGCGATCTTAATACTATGTATGCTTACAAATTCACGGGACTCAATAACCAGGGACTTCCAACTTTCCGGGGAATTTACGACCGCGATTATACCGTTCAGCCTACTGTTGCGCAATATTATGCCAATGTATTTGTTCCTGCAGGCCGCCGTATCCCGTTAACAGACGGTAGTTTTTCCAGCAACCTGAAATACCGGAACTGGAGCCTGACCACTGTTTTCCTGGTGAAGCTGGGCTATAAACAACGATTGAACAGCCTTTATGAAAACGGGGCATTCGTACCTAACCCGGCGGAGAATATGTCGACAGCCATTGGGAAACGCTGGAAACAACCCGGTGATGAAAAAATAACCGATATACCCGGTGTTAATGCCCAGAGTGGATTTTATCTCTTCGATCCGATTGCCATGTCGCCTGTGCAGTATTACCGCTTTAATGCCGCCACTATGCAAAATCTTAACAGAACAACACCACTTTACCTCATGTCTACGCTTTCTCCGGAAATGTATAACAACAGCGATATCCGGATAGTAAATGCCAGTCATATCAGGCTTTCCACGCTTTCGGTACAGCGTAATTTCCCTGTACCGGGAAACGAAAGGCAGCTGTTTAAAAATATTTCCTGTTATGCGCAGCTGCATGATGTATTGCTACTGGCAGATAAAAGGCTGAACGGCCAGGACCCGGAACTCCCCCCGGGCACATTGCCCAGGCGCCCGTCTTTCACATTTGGAACGGAGATAAATTTTTAGAGGTATGAAAATCAGTCATCTCACATATACCGGTATAATGCTAATTGCTACCTGCTCCATGAGCAGTTGCAGGAAGTACCTTGATACGCCCACAGATAACAGTCGCACTCCCCAAACGGTGGCAGACTATACTGAAATACTGAACGGAGAGGGATGGAACAGGAACCTGTCGCCGGACGGCGATCTGTTTCTTTACTTTCTTGATATGATGACAGCAGATGTGGAAGAAGTCATTGGGCCGGCGCAATCGTTTGATGAAAAAGGGCCTTATTCCGCTTTTTACACCTGGCAGAATATATACGATATCCAGTATGATGAAAGACAATCCCCTTCGGATATCCTGAATAATACCTGGCTTGGGTTATACAGGATTATAAAAGCATGTAATATTATTACGGATAAAGGAGAGAAAATTGAAGGAGATCTTTCCGGGCGACAATTCCTGCTGGGCGAAGCTCATTTTTCGAGAGCGCTGGCCTACTATTACCTCGTAAACATCTGGGGAAGGCCCTATGATCCTGCGAACAGGGCAGATTCAATGGGGGTGCCCCTCTCCGTCAGCAGCACGCTTGTAAATACACATCTGCCCAGAAGCACTGTTATTGCTGTGTACAACCAGATCCTGGAAGATCTCAATACCGCCCTGAAGTATGTGCAGGAATCGGGAAAAACAAGCAGTATCTTTCATTACTCCCCGGCAGCAGTATACCTGCTCCTTTCACGTGTACATCTTTACCTGCAACATTGGGAACAGGCCGCTGCCTTTGCAGGCCAATGCCTGGAAATCAGGTCTGCTTTGCAAGATAATACCACGCCCAGAACCAGCATGTCCGATTTTTATACCCGCATGCTGGGAGCAGCCAACCCGGAAATCATCTATACTTTTTATAATGATCCCAACCCCACTGCCTTCAACAATTTTGGAAGCGGAAACGGGTACGGCTTCAGTGTTTCATCAGACCTGCTCCGGCAATATGATTCCACGGACCAGCGATTGGGCGGTTACTATTATAGCAACAATGTTGTGGTGATCCCCAAAACAAGTGGTATTTACAGCGGAGCCTACTGTTTCTCCTTCCGCACTTCCGAAGCATACCTGAACAGGGCCGAAGCCAATGCTCACCTGGGTGAAAATGAAAAGGCCATCGCAGATCTTGATCTCCTGCAAAGTCGCCGCGTAAAAACACCCACCCGATCGAGGCAAATTAACCGCGGAACATTGCTGGAAACAATATTGCTGGAGCGAAGAAAAGAACTGGCTTTCCAGTTGCACAACTGGTTTGATCTGCGCAGAACCACGGCCCCTTCCATCACACATTATTTTACGCCGGTTATTAACCAGCAGGTGCGCCCCCGCGAGCGATTTGTACTTGAAAAAAATGATCCGGGTTACACATTGGAAATACCCGTCCGTGCGCTGCAGGCCAACCCGGCATTAAAACCGCTTGGCCTTAAACGGAGGTTGCCGTTGTAATAAATTTGCAGCAGTAATAATACTGCCGCCTGTTCACATTGATTTATAACCGATGCCTATGTACCACACTTTTACTACTGACGGATAAATGTTTCTGCTGAAACACGATCCGAACCAGCTGAATTTGGAGATTCAGGGGCCACTGCGTTGCCCGCTGCCACAATGAAATAATTACCATTAAAAACCGCTAATGCCGGCCGCCTTAATCGTTTGGTTGGCACACACACTTTCCCGGTGCCGAACATTCTGTAAAGGTCCATAGTTATATGGGTTATAAATTATTAAATCCCTTCCCTGGTAGTCAGGAGCAGTTTTGATTCCAGGCATTCATTAAAACAGCAGGCCTGCTGTTCACTGGTTAAACTTTGTTATAAATCTTTTGGTTGGTAAATGAAATTAGGTTCGATATACAACAGGCGACAAATAAAAAGGGGTGATCCGAAAAAAAAATTTCTGTTACCGGTCACCCTTTTTTATTTATCGCCTGTCGTACAGTTAATAAGAGTGTTCAATTATAGTAAAATGATAAAGAGCAAGGAGATCTCACCTAGCTTCACCTTGGTATTTCGGTATAAACATCCACTAGCCAAATGATCTCATTTGGCTATGTTTCTCATTTCGGTACAGTTGAATGCACATTAATTAACCCCGGCAAAAGGGCATCCTTAAAAAGGTGCCCTTTTCTGCATTTGAAAACCTTTTAGCTGCTTAAATGTTTATAGATAATACAGGGAGTGCCACCTGTTTTTAACTCTCCCCGAATGGTTTAGGCCAACTTTTACGCAAATAGATTTTAACTATTTAATTATAGAAATTAATTGAGTTCATTTATTTTACAATACCATTACCTTTATCATCCTGCACAAATACAAGGTGCAAGTAATTGTTCACTCAATACAAAACTTGTAAACATGGGAAAAGAATCAAACGACATCAGTAAATGCCCTTTTCATAATGGCAGCATGAAACTCAACGTTGGCGGAGGCGGCACCAGGAACCGTGATTGGTGGCCCAATCAATTAAAATTAAGTATCCTGCGTCAGCACTCGCCCTCGTCGAACCCGATGGGTGAAGACTTCAACTACGCCGAAGCATTTAAAAGCCTCGACCTGGAAGCAGTGAAAAAAGATCTTCATGCACTGATGACCGACTCACAGGACTGGTGGCCGGCCGACTTCGGGCACTACGGCCCTTTGTTCATCCGCATGGCATGGCATAGTGCAGGTACCTATCGTGTGGGTGATGGCCGTGGAGGCGCAGGCTCAGGACAGCAACGTTTTGCCCCGCTGAACAGCTGGCCCGATAATGTGAGTCTTGATAAAGCCCGCAGGCTCCTGTGGCCCATCAAACAGAAATATGGCCGCAACCTCTCCTGGGCCGATCTGCTGATCCTTACCGGTAATGTTGCCCTGGAATCAATGGGCTTTAAAACATTTGGCTTTGCCGGCGGACGCGCAGACGTATGGGAACCGGATGAAGATGTATACTGGGGCTCAGAAACTACCTGGCTGGGCGGAGACCTGCGCTACGCGCACGGTTCCGAAGGCGTTCCCAAAGAGCATGGCGTTGTTTCCTCTGATGATGATGCAGATGGTAAGATCCATTCCCGCGACCTCGAAAAACCCCTGGCAGCCGTACAGATGGGCCTGATCTATGTAAATCCGGAAGGTCCTGATGGCAACCCTGATCCCATTGCAGCCGCTAAAGATATCCGCGATACTTTTGGCCGTATGGCTATGAACGACGAAGAAACAGTAGCCCTTATAGCAGGCGGCCACAGCTTCGGCAAAACACATGGCGCAGCTCCGGCCACGCATGTAGGCAAAGAACCGGAAGCTGCCGGCCTTGAAATGCAGGGCCTGGGCTGGAGCAACAGCTACGGCTCCGGTAAAGGCGCAGATACCATTACCAGCGGACTGGAAGTAATATGGACAAAAACGCCTACCCAATGGAGCAACAACTTCTTTGAAAACCTCTTTGGCTTTGAATGGGAACTGACCAAAAGCCCGGCTGGTGCACATCAATGGGTAGCTAAGAATGCCGATGACATTATTCCTGATGCATACGACGCTTCCAAAAAGCATCGGCCTACCATGCTCACCACTGACCTTGCCTTACGGTTTGATCCTGCCTACGAAAAAATATCCAGGCGCTTCCTGGAAAACCCGGAAGAATTTGCCGACGCTTTTGCCCGTGCATGGTTTAAATTAACCCATCGTGATATGGGCCCCCGTGCACGTTATCTCGGTCCGGATGTACCACAGGAAGTACTGATCTGGCAGGATCCTATTCCTGAAGTAGATCATCCGCTGGTCGATGAAAATGATGTTGCTGCCCTCAAAGCAAAAGTGCTCGCATCCGGTCTTACCGTATCCGAACTGGTATCTGTAGCATGGGCTTCCGCTTCTACCTTCCGCGGCTCCGATAAACGCGGCGGCGCCAACGGCGCGCGCATCCGGCTGGCACCGCAGAAATTCTGGGCGGTAAACAATCCCCCGCAACTGCAGAAAGTACTGGATGTACTGGAAGGTATCCGCAAAGAATTCAACGGCGCACAAAAAGACGGTAAAAAGATCTCACTGGCAGACCTTATCGTGCTGGCCGGCGCTGCTGCGATTGAGAAAGCGGCAAAAGATGCAGGAAGTACTGTCACCGTTCCATTTACACCAGGCCGTATGGATGCTTCACAGGAACAAACCGATGTTGAATCTGTCGGTCACCTGGAACCCGCCGCAGATGGCTTCCGCAACTACCGCAAATTAAGATCTGCTGTGCCCACGGAAGCGCTGCTGATAGACAAAGCCCAGCAGCTCACGCTTACCGCACCTGAGCTCACTGTGCTGATCGGCGGTTTGCGCGTGCTGAACATTAACTTCGACGGCGCAAAGCATGGCGTATTTACTTCACGCCCGGGCGTGCTTACCAACGATTTCTTTGTAAACCTGCTCGATATGCGTACTGCATGGAAGGCGCTGTCGGACGACAAAGAATTGTACGAAGGCAGCGACCGCGCTACCGGCGCCGCAAAATGGACAGCCACCCGCGCCGACCTGGTGTTTGGCTCCAATGCAGAACTGAGGGTAATTGCCGAAGTTTATGGCAGCGCTGATGCACAGGAAAAATTTGTGAAAGACTTTGTAGCAGCATGGAATAAAGTGATGAACCTCGACAGGTTTGATTTAGCCTGATAGAGATTTAAATAAGAGGAAAGGCCATCTTCTGTAAAATACGGAAGATGGCCTTTCCTCTTATGCATTACGTCTCTCCTAACGCTTTATAAACTTACGGGTATAACTCGTTTCCCCGGACCTGATCTTTAAAAAATAAGTACCCGGTACCAGTTCACTAACGTCAATGGATATACCGGATACTGTCTTCAAACGCTGACCTTTGCTGTCGTATACTTCGAGCACCGCATTATTATTCAGCCCGCTTACATAAAGCTTGCTGCTGGCCGGGTTGGGATACAACACAATGTCCTTATCCCTTTTTAATTTTTCATCTCCCGGAAAACCTTTTTGATATTGAACGGCAAATGTTCCGGCAGTATCTGCCGCCAGGCTATCTCCTGCCGGAAGCCCGTTTTCCTCACGGAGCAACTGGAAAAGATGATCAGGCCGTACTACAATATGATTTGAATCCAGCGAGTTCATTACATTCTTGAAGTTGGTGGGCTTCACATCCTGCCAGGGTTGCGCCTGGATGATAATAAACCTCGGCGTGGCACCATTCCATCCTGCAGAAGCAGCGGCAATGGCATCTTTCATAGCCTGCTCCCCGGTGCAATAGTTGCAGGAAAGCGGCATTCCCGGTAAACGCTGGTTATAAATACTAAGCGCGCCACCGGTATTCTGGGCGGTTAATCCCAGCAGTGAAGGCGCATAGGTGGCAAAGCTCTCTCCTACATTCTGGTTGATACCGCCTGTAATCGTATTCCAGACAGTAAGCACCCTGAAACCGGCTCTTTTATTGTAATCTTCTGTTTTAATAACAAACTGGTTTAACGTATTCTGATCAGGGAAATTATTAGGATATACATATCCATACCCGGAGGGGCCGGAAATCAGGTTATCGTTATCAGTGGCAGTTTGATGATAGTAGTTCAGTGCCCCGGGCATAGCATCAAGCATGGCGGGCGACAAGGTCCATCCCATAGGCACAGCGCCGCGGTCGGGATTACTCCATAGCTTGCGCATCAGGTGCTCCACGTATTGTAAGTTATCGCCGTCGCTTAGTATAAAGGCAACATAGATCTTGTTCTTCAGTGTTGGCTTTGGAGGGATAGGTTTGATGTTGACCGTTCTGGGCATGCCACTGTGCACTGTTAAATTGGTGGCATAATCACTCGCCACGGTGGCGATGCCATAGCTGGATGCCCTGGTGATACCGGCGCCTTCTTCGGGCCACCAGCCCATGTACGCCGATCCTGCCGGCATGGAAGATAAGAAGCTGTTCAGCAAAGCGCTTTCACCGCTCACAGCAGGATCCAGCCAGATTACAGCCGCGCCCAATGCGGTAGCGTATTCCCTTAAAGAACCCTGGTGCAGTTCGGGGCTTAACCCGATCAGTAAACGATGATCCATTGTGGGCCAGTAGGTGTTGTACAATGTTTGATATACCTGCAGCTTGCTCGTAAACTGCCCCCGCAGATCTGTTAGTATGGGAAGATTATAAGGCGCAGCCGTGAGCTTCGGTAATAAGGCAGGCGATGCAATGAGCGCTTTTTTATCTTTTGCAAGTGTTGTTGCCAGGTTAACGGTGGCCGTTTGCGCCGGGTCGTACACAATTAGACCGGATATTTCGCTGCGGTATTTGCTGATCAGCTCCCACCTGTCTGTATGTTCCGTCCATGTTAAACCCAGGGATTGCATCCAGGCATATGGTCCTTCCGCAAAGGCGTCACCTTCATAGGAAAAGATACGTGGCTGCGTTCTGTTCACAATGCCTTTCAGGGAACTGAACAGGTAAGTTTCCGCAGCGGCATCAGTTTGTTGCTGTACACCCACCCAGTCCACTTTTATATAAGCCGCTCCTTTCCAGAATACGCGCAGCTCTATAGAATGATTGGCAGCGGGCATTGTGAAGGGCAATTTAAAACTTGTATAGTTAGATGCTATAGTAAACTGCTGCCGGGTAATTGTTTGCGCTGCGAGGATGGCGCCTGTAGTAGCGTCCCTTACATCAATATCTACCACGGGATTATTATCTGCTGTATTGTTATCTATCTTCATGCGGAACTCCGCCATATTGGACCCTGCAGTAACAGAATTATCATATGGGCCATAAAGCATATGCTCATTTGCCGCGTCGATTCCAACCTGGCAAAGCCATCCATCTGTTTCAAGCCGCCCGGTATGATGCGCCATTTGCGGGCCTTCTGCTTCCCAGCGCCAGCTCAGCGGAGCGGTACCGTTATTGTAAAATAAATCCAGGTTGCCCGCCGTTGCGGGAAATGAGGGCAATAACTGACCTGCCGGCCATGTTACCTGCGCCACCGCCGCTGTGGTTAACAGCAATAAAGAAAAGGACAATGCTGTGAGGGTAAAAAAGGGTTTGATGTTGAAGGTCATAGTAATAGAATTTGGTTCAATGAATAACACGGGAATATAACGGGTTCATATGAGCCGTGGCAGCTCATGCCTACAGTTTATCATAGTATTTTTCCGGCGGCGCCGGGCATGCCTGTTAACAAAACATCTCTATCGCAATAATATAATAATATAGCGCAATTAATTTACAATTTCAGATTTTTCATACCCGGATACCACCTATCTTATCAGCGTGATTGTTCCCTTGAATTCAAATGCTTCCCCGCTTTCGCAGATAGTTTTCAGCGAATAGATATAGGTACCTATAGGCGCCACATTTCCTTTGTTCTTACCATTCCATCCTGAAACCGGTGCATTTACGGGGAAGTGCATATTTTCAAATACCAATGTGCCCCAGCGGTCGTAGATCCGCAGGTATTCTATTTCTTTCACACCTTTACCTTTGGGATAGCAGTATTCATTTTGCCCATCGCCATTGGGTGTAAATGCATTGGGCATAAACACTGCACCTTTACTGCAGGTAACGTGTACGGTTATATCATCGGAGGCTTTGCAGCCGAAACGGTTTTCCACTTCCAGCACATACCGGGTAGTGAGATTGGGAACAGCCTGCACAGCGCGGCAGGTGCTGCAGTCCAGGTCTTCCACCGGCGACCAGTTCCAGCGCACCACATCATTGCTCACGTTGGCTCCCAGTTGCACCGGCACACTGGCCATTGCCAGGATATCGCCACCCAGCATTACCGTTGGCAATGGGTTCACCTGCACCCGCAGCGATGCGTTGTCGGAAAAACAACCGTCCTTATCGTATCCTGTTACCTTGTAAGTATAGCTGCCAATGCTGGTTAAGCTGCCTGTTGGCGTGGCAATACCGGGATTATCAAGGCCAGGCCCTTCCCATACATAGCTATCAGCCCCGGTTGCCATCAGGGGGAGCTTATCGCCGATACAAAGCCCCGTATCAGGTGTAGCCCTGATGGTAAAAGGCTGCACCACGCGGATGCTGACATCGCCGGTATTAATGCAGCCATTATTGTCTGTCACTTTCACCTGGTAGGTGGTATTGGCAACGGGGCTTGCCTGGGGATTGGCAATATTGGGATTGCTCAGTCCTTCGGCGGGCGTCCATTCATATTTAACACCGCCGCTGGCCTGCAGCACCGTTGTGTTATTCAGACAAATAAAATCTGCAGGAGCCGTGGCTTTCGCGTCCGGTAAAGGGAGGATATTGATACTGTGATGCGCGGTATCTGTACAGCCTTCCTTATTGGTAACTGTCAGCGTTACATCTACCATGCCTGGTGTGGTAAACGCCTTATCTGCGGGCTGTTGTTTGTTATCGGTACCCTGTCCACCAAAATTCCATTTCCACGTAACATCGCCATCACCGGAAGTGCTTCCGTTAAAAGTTACGGGTACATCCCTGCAGGCTTTATCCGGGCCGGTAATGGATGCCCGCTGCACCGGCCGTACCAGCACCGTAGCAGATACTGTTTTTACACAATGATAGGCGGTAGTGGTAGTGAGCGTAAACTGATAGGTGCCTGGCTTACTCACGTGGAAGTTTGGTGTGGCGGTGTTTGCGCCTGTAGCGGTCACCGAAGGATCATAGGTCCACTGATAGGTAGCCGGCATTCCCAGGGTTATGGAATGGCTGGTGAAATCAGGATCAAAAGTGATATCGCCTTCACCGCATAGTTCCGTAGCGGAAGGATTCAGTTTTACATCCAGCTCATCTATTACGATCGGATCTTTAAGCAGGGCCAGTCCACGGCACCCTAAATTATCGGTAAGCAACAAGCGGGGATTATATATTCCTGGCTTCTTAAAGGTATGTGAGATCACTGTTTCTCTTGTTTGCTGTACAATACCATCTGTAAAATCCCAGCTGAAGGTGGCAGGCTTTGCATCGGTGATATTGAACACTACTTCCTGCTCATGACAGCCGCCCTGGGTACTTGCTGTTATTTCTGCAAACGGGCCTGTTACTATAATGGTTTCCGCTACCTGGTCTTCATCTCCATTATTTCCCTTTACTTTTAAAGTTACCTTATACTGGCCGGCCAGCGTGTAGGTATGTACGGGGTTGGCCTGGTCTGATGTGCTGCCATCGCCGAAATCCCAGAAGGAGCTGGTATAGTTGAAAGACTTATTGGTAAAGCGGAACAACATAGGCGCACAATTGCTGCCATCAACAAAGGAGGAAGTATAGGTAAAAGCTGCGCCCGTTTTTGTAACCTTGATCTCTTTTTCGGCAGTGTCTTTACAACCATTGTTATCAGTTATCCGCAGCTGTACTTTATACAAACCCAAATTGGCGTAGTTCACCACTGCCTTTTGAGTAGTTGAGGAAGAAGTTCCATTGCCAAAATCCCAGCGCACCGTTGCAATGGTGCCACCGATGTCTGTGGATTGATTGGTGAAAGTAACATTGGTACCGGGTGTTACCAGGTATTTATCTGCCACAAAATCTGCATTGGGGCCGTTCACCTGCAGGGTTTTCCCTGAGTAAACATTCGAGCAGCCTTCTTTATCGGTTACTTTTAATACCGGTTTGAAACGATAGCCTGCCGTGTCATATACATGTGTAAATGGCGGCGCTGTGAAGGTTTGCGAAGGTGTTCCATCACCGAAATCCCATTCCCATTTTGCCACTCCGCTGCTGTAGGTGAGGTCTGTAGCATCTGTAAAGGTTACCGCCGTACCGCGGCATTGCACACTTGATGGCAGGTTGTACCCCGCCAGCGGGCCACGCACCGCCACGTTCACCACGTTGCTGCTGTCGGTACAACCCTCCCTGTTGATGGCCAGCAGCTGCAAGGCCTGTTTGCCCGGCGCTAGGTTGGTAAACGGATAGCTGGTAAGCGTACTGTCGGGATAGGCTTTACCGTTAGCCTGCCAGGCATAGCCGTTAATGCCGTAGATATCCGGGTTATAGCTGCTGATCTTTGTATGCACAGTATCACTGCTGCACAAGGTGCTTTTATCTGCGGTGATGGCAACAGGTGAAGCTGCAATCACCTCCACTGTTCTCTCCAGCTTTGTGGTGCAGATACCGTCTGACACCGTGAGGCGTACCAGGTACCTGCCTGTTTTAGGGTAGGTATGGGTAAGCCTGGCGCTTCGTGTAGTGTAGGCCGTATCTGTTCCATCGCCCCACTCCCATTTCCAGGAAGTGGCCCTGGTGGAGCTTTCGTTAAACGTGGCGGTAAGACGATTATTACAATCCGCCGGGGCAACAGTGAAACGGGGAAATGGATCCGTAGCCTCTATGTATTGCTTTTTAGTCAGGGAATTACTGCAGGTACCGTTGAAAACGGTAAGCGTAATATCGTATATGCCCGGCGCCGTGTAACTGTGTTGAGACGTTGGACTGTTGTCCTGGCTGATGGTTTTATCTCCGAAATCCCATACCCATTTATCGCCTATATTCGACTGGTCCTTGAAATTTACCGTGGTATTACCACAAACCTTTGGGCTTTCAGGCGAGGAGAAATCTACCGTGGGTTTACGGTATATCTTTACATCCTGCTGGCATTTCACGGTTCCCGTACATCCGTTTACGGTAGTATAGGTAAGCGTTACCACGTAAGTGCCCTCTTTGGGATACACGTGTGCAGGACTGGCTTCTGCAGACTTAGCAGATCCATCTCCAAAATCCCAGCTGTAAGTTGCTATCAGGTCACTGCTGTTGCTGGTAGCGGTAAACGTTGGTGAAATGCCCTCGCATCCGCTGGCTTCCCTGGCAGTAGCCGTAACCAGGGTTTGTATCACAGGGATATCTGCTTCACTCCTCATCTGGCAGCCTACCGCATTGGAAGCCACTACGCTTACTTTATAAACACCTGCTGCGCTGTAGCTATGCACAGGATTTTGCTCCGTGGAGGTCTGCTGATCACCAAATGTCCATTGCCAGCCGGTTGCGCCTGATGAATTGCTGTTAAAGCTGACCGTAACCGGCAATGTGCAGGAAGGCTTATTATCACTGCTGATATTCACTGCCGGCGAGGCATTCACAGTGGTGGTTTTCTCCACCACCTGGGTACAGCTTCCGTAGGTGGTAGTTAACTTCACTTTCAGCGGGCCTGCTGCTGCGGGAGTATAGGCAATTGTGGCAGTATTTCCGCCGAAGGGCTGGCCATTGACCTCCCAGGCGTATTTATCCGGCTTAATACCAGTGGCCACAGCAGTGAAACTGTTGGCCCTGGCGGCGCATACAAGCGTTGGTATATCTATATCCGTGTTATAATTGGCCAGGTTAATATCGCTTACAGTCTTTGTATCAGAACAACCCAGTTCATTGGTTACAGTGAGGGTAATACTATGCCTGCCGGGAGTGGTAAAGGTGTGCTTCCCCGGATCTTTTTGTGTAGAAGTAGCGCCATCATCAAACTTCCAGAGATAGCTAAGGGTGCCGCTGCCGGTGGAGGTGTTGGTAAAAACCACGTCTGCCGGCGCCTGGCAGAACGTTTTCTGCGCCACCGTAAAATCCGCCCTGATGGCGGGCAATGCTTCCACTGCTTTTTCCCGCCGGAGAAAATTCGTACAGCCATGACTATTAGTAACCGTTAATGTTACCGCGTAATCACCGGCCCGGTCAAAGGTATGTGTGATGCTGCTGCCACTGCCATCAAACCCGTCGCCGAAGTCCCAGGCATATTGGGTAATGGTACCATCTACCGGGTCCGACTTATCAGTAAATGTAGTAGTAAAAGGGGCGCAACCGCCTGGAGGCACGGCGCTGAAGTTCACCTTTGGCTTACTCCACACATTGATGAAATTAGTTTTGGTAATGGTATTGGTAGTACCGGTAGCGTCTGTTATGGTGAGCCTAACGGTATAGCTGCCCGCTGTTACATAAGAAGCCTGCGGATTTTGTTCTGTAGAAGTAAAGCCATTGCCCAGGTCCCATTGCCAGGATACAGGGTTGCCGGTGGAATGATCGGTGAAGGTGGTGACCAGCAGGCCGCAATCGGCCGTATTGTTTGCCGTAAAATCCGCTTTCAGCTGCGCACGGGTAGTAAGAGCCATCAGACAAAAGGATAGCACAGACAGCGTGAAACAGGCAATAAAATTGCCTTTGGCGGAAATGGCTAGGTTCATCGTTTTTTCGGATATGATACGGACTCTCGATACAGTTGTACAGGCAATGTACAATTTTTCAGCCAATATGTACCATCTCTAAAAGGCTGGCCAAAAGCATTCTTGCTTTTGGGCCAGCCCATGGTTCTTCTTCTGACAAAATCAATGGTTGCCGGTAATATGGCTTGTTATGCTTCTTTACAAATTCATCACCGGCTTTGTTGATGTTTCCCCCTATAGATTCAAACGATTGATTGATCCTGTTAAGCGCGGCCTGGATCTGCGGCTGTACGGAAGTATCGCCGCTTTTCTCTTTTGTCCGCAATCCTATCAGTTCTTTGTAAGTTTCGCCTGCTATCTTTCCGTAGTCTTTCAATCCCTGCTCCACAGCTGGTTTCAGGCCTCCATCCACTTTGATGGTTTCTGTCCTGTTCACTTCCGCAATGGATTTATCCAGTTGCTCTACCCATGTTTTATGCACCGATTCCGCTTTGGCAATCACCCTATTGTTCATTCTATAAATACCCCTTATATGCAGAAGATAGCATCCCTTTTAGTGATTTTTGGCCTTTTATCCATTGTTACCGGTTTCTTTAACCATGTACACAGAATACTAATATGGATCTATAAATGGGGAGAAGGCCCTGCGTGGGGAATTAAAATAGGGTTGATCGTTTTAGGCTCGATTCTATTTGTGCTCAGCGGGAAGACGCAAAAGAGCTAATACCACGCGGAGATTGTCTGACGCGGATTTTGTCTGACTCAGGATTAAACTTATTACGCTGATCAGACTGATTGATTACTTTGGATTTTAAAAGATCAGGGGAGATTTGAGCGGATATTTTCTGCTTTTATCTTCCCTGGTTTTACCATGAAATGTTTACCTGCGGTGCGGAAGCCATAACAGCATCCGAACGGGGAAGTAAACTGTTTTACAATGCGGGGAATAGTGCGATTAGCTAAAACTGGCCCTGAACTCCAGCGGGGAAAGATCCGTTTTGCTTTTGAATAGTTTGCTGAAAGATTGCGGATGCTCAAATCCAAGTTCATATGCAATTTCACTGACAGACAGATCAGTGGTCGATAACTTCTCTTTGGCTTTCTCAATCAGCTTTTCATGAATATGTTGCTGCGCGGTTTGCCCGGTTAATACCTTTAGCAGGTTACTCAGGTATTTGGGCGAAAGGTTTAATGATTGCGCAATGTATTGCACCGTAGGCAATCCTTTCACTGCCAGGTCATCCTCCCTGAAATAATCAGAAAGCAGGTTTTCCAGCCTGTCCAGGATTTTATGATTGGTGATTTTCCTGGTGATGAACTGGCGGTGATAAAACCGTTCCGAATAACTGAGCAGCGTTTCTATTTGTGAGATGATGATCTGCTGGCTGAAATGATCGATATTGGAATGGTATTCCTGCCGGATGGCCTGGATGATATGATTGATGATCGATTCCTCTTTATCAGAAAGGAACAAAGCCTCGTTTACCGAGTAGTCAAAATATTCATATTGCTGGATGTTCTTTGCCAGGGCAGTATTCCAGAAAAAGTCCGGGTGGATCAGCAACATCCATCCAGAGCGTACTGCCGTGGCGTTGAGCTCCGGTTCTATTCTGAACACCTGGTTAGGCGCAATAAAAAACATCACGCCTTCATCAAAATCATATTCCTGCTGGCCATATCTCATTTTACCGTTCACGCCCCGTTTAATGGAAATCTGGTAGAAGTCAAACACCCAGTTGATGTCGCTGATATGGGGCGGCCGTTTCACATCCGCGTAATCCACCACGCTGATCAGGGGATGTTCCGGCTTTGGCAAGTCCCGGAGCTGATGGAACTCACTGATCGTTTTAACCCTTTGGGTTTTTATATTCGCCATCTTTTTCTATTAATATCTGTCTAAAGTTACACCAATAATTGCTCACAAATGGCACTGATGCGCCCGTGCATTATAGTGCCATTTGCGGCAATTAAAGGAGTTATGTTTTATTAAACGTGTTGCCAGGTAACGTACAAGGCGCTGGCCCGACGTTTAATTAAAACGGGTTATGCTTTATTAAATGCTGCTGCAAAATCCTTTGCAAAATCTTTCAGCTTTACTTTACCTAAAACCGGTTGGTGGCGGTAGTAGTCTTCATACAACACACCGCTGCCCTGGCTTGCCTGCATTTCCACAAAACCATTAGCTACCTGTGCATTCATTCCTGCTGCCAGCCAGCGTTCCAACAGCTTTGCATCCGGGATCACTTCCCATTTCAGGCCAGGCATACCGATGGCTTCCCCCAATGTGGCAGCCACTTCGTTTGGCGAAACTTCATCACTGGCAATATAGCGTATGGTTCTGCCGGCAAAGGGCTTCTCCATTTCTTCCGCAACCACCTCCGCGATATCCAGTGGTGATACCCAGGGTTCTTTTTTGTCTCCGCCATAGTTTGAAATGATGGTCCCCTGCGCTTTTATGTTCCTGATAAGTGAGAAGGTATTGGTATAAAAACCAACAGGGCGCATGAACTTAATGGAAACCTCATCCGGCAATTGCTTCAGTATAGTTTCCACATTGTAGTGAAAAGCCAGGATGCCATTTCCTTTACTCATGTGAGCGCCAATGCTGCTGAGATGCACAACGCGTTTCACGCCCGACTGTTCAACCGCCTGCTTATAGTTGTGGCCTATCTGGCTGATAGCGGCAATGAAATCAACTTCCGGGTCAAAGAAGCCGCCTGCAGCGTCTAGTGTTTCCATCAGGTAAACTATATCAGCTCCTTTAAATGTGGCGGATAAAAAACCGGCGTCTTCTATGGTGCCAATGGCGGCCTTTGCTCCAAGTGCTTCAATGTTTTTCTGCCTTTCGGGATTGCTGCTGATAACAGTTACCGAGTGCCCTTTTTCCACCAGCTCTTTTGTGAGTGGTTTCCCTATATTGCCTAAGGAGCCTGTAAGTACGATATTCATATGTGATTCTTTTGTTGATGCAAAAATCCGCCGGAATCACAAAATGACTGTAGCCTAAAGGCGCATTGTTGTAGCCAAAAGGAAGGGGCTATGCGGCAGTAATCCAGTACTTTATTACTGTCTGACCATGGTAAACGTCAGTTTATCCCCTTCCACCAATGAATTTTCTACATAATAGACCATGGTTTTGCAGTCGTAGCTGGCTACTGTACCGTTTAAGGTGCCGTCGCTGGTCAGAGTATTCCCTTTCACCTGCCAGGTGCCATGATCTGTCCCGGAAGGCGAACAAACAGTTCCTCCATCATTATAATCATAGGTACCATCGCTTTTCAGGGTTAGGATATCATCTTTCTCGCAATCCTCCATAGAAGCCAGGTAATCTACCGGCGCCGCTGTGGCACTTGCCCTATATTGCAAAGCCGTTAATTTATAGGATCCTGAAAGCCCGGTTGTGCTGATACTGCAGCCTGGTTCGCTGCTTTCTTCTTTTTTACAGGAAAACAGGACGCTGCCTGCTGCGAAGATCAATAATACCCATTTCATAGTAAATGTTCTCATATGTTTTGTTTGATGATAATACCCTCCTGTTACTGCCGATGGTTGGGTTAACAGCGAAAAAAATTTTTTTCTATCCCTACCCAACCTTTATAGAAAAATGCGGGTATTATTGATAAAATTATCCCGGATATTAAAAGAATCAGATGAAAAACACAGTATTAATAATAGCATTCGCCTGTTTAACCGGTTGTACCTCCATCAGGCTGGCTATTCCCGATACATTCAGGCAACAGGCTACCATGCTGCATGTGAAGGGAGCGAGAGGAAACAAGATGTCGTTCGGCCAGTTTACCACCTCCAGGATAAAAAGAGGCATCCATTTAAGTTACCCCGGCTGGGGCGGACGTGGGTTCTTCCTGGAAAACCTCCTCTGGAATAAGGTCGGCATCCAGAAAGCCGAGACGGTCACAAAAGAAAAAGCCAGGTTCCGCTATGCCTTGTCAGACGGGAACAATAGCGTGGAGATATATGCGGACGAAAAAGAGGTGACCAAAAAACTGGAGTATGAAGTAATTAATGGTAAAAGCCCTTTCAGTGGGTTTGAGCAGCTGCAGCAATATAAATATGTATTTTCGGCGCTGATCAGCGTGGATACTACGCAGGAAAGCAAAAACTGGGAATTACTGATGACTAATATCTACGACAGGAAAGCGGAAAATGACAAAAACCCGTTTACCTATATCAAACCGGAAGACAATGGCCTCGCAACAAATGGCGTTGATACCCTTTTTATAAGAGCATTAAGTATTAAAAGTACAGCCCTCGATAATGGTAAAACAGGAAAACTGCCATTTAAATTATTATCGGGTTATGAAATAAGCACCAGCGGCGGTGTAGTAGCCATTGTGGATATGATCGACCGCAATATATGGTTCTACAATGAGCTGGATGCTACGGAGAAACTGAACATCAGCGCCATTGGCACAGCTATCCTGGCAAGAAAGGTACATGATGCAAAATGGTAATCCATTGAAGAACAGGATAAACTAAAACGCTGGAACAGGATTTAGGCAATATCATTATTGAGTGCCGCAACGGCAACAGGAAGGCACAGGAACAACTATACCGGCTGTTCTATGGCTTTGCCATGTCCATCGCCATGCGATACGCTATAGATGAACACGAAGCCGCCGATATCCTGGGTCATGCCTTTGTGAAAATGTTCAGGAGTATACAAACTTTCGACACATCAAAAGGGAATTTCCATGGCTGGCTGAAAAGGATCGTCATCAACGAATCATTAGACCATATAAAACAACGCAGCCGCTTCACCAGCCTGGAACTGGATACTGCCGAAGAACCTTATATAAACAACGACATTGTCGAAAAAACGGATGCAGCTGCCATACTTCAACTTATCAAACAGCTTCCTCCAGCTACACATGCAGTATTCGTCCTCTATGCCATTGACGGCTATACACATAAAGAGATCGCAGGACAATTAAGTATTAGTGAAGGAACAAGTAAATGGCATTTGAGTGAAGCGAGAAAAATACTTCAACAAAAATTAGCAGCAATAAGAACCTAGTGAATACTAACACTCCATATGAGCATTTAATAGCAGCAAAGCTGGATCAGGTACCGGTGCCGGACATGGCAGACAGTATCTGGGCCAGCATTGAAGCGCAACTGGATGCACCTGTTGAAATACCGGATCAGAAAACTACGCCTAAAATTAAAGGAAAGGGCTGGTACGGTTTTGCAGGAATCACAGTTGTTGTTACTGCACTATGGTGGTATACTAATCATACAAATCATTCACAAAAAAATACAACACCCGAAAACATACCCACTGTGCCGGAAATGCCTGCCCCGATTATCGACAGCCCGGCCTTAAAGGATAATACGGAAAAGAAAACAGTTCCCTTCATTCCACCGCCGGCAGAAAAGGACAGCATAGCACGGGAAGAAATGCCGGTCAGCAGCATCCGTAAAGATTCCGCAGCCGAACAGGTATTTCCCCTGTTCAAACCGGATTCCTCATTCTGGCGTTACGACAAAACGCCACTTCCGGCAATTGACTCTGTAAATACAGCCCCTCACCCTAAAAAGCCCAAAGGAGTAAAGGGTATTTCAGACAATGATTATAAAATATCTGCGGGGAAGGACTCCGCCCGGAAAAAGGAATAACGGGATGTTTGTCAAATACATAGAGAGATTTGATACACGGCTGTATATCAAATCCCTCTGTTCTGGAAATTGACCGGAAAAGCAATTACTACAATTACATATCAAATTCCCCTATCCTGGAATTTATCAGGAACAGGATAGCGCCCGTTTTTATAAGGAACCGTGATCCGGTCCAATGGTAAAGTCCCTCCAATACAACTGCCGGGAATGATCACAACATCATAATTTTCCTGCTGCCCATTAGGCTGTAACCACCATTTATTAATACTACATCTTTGCATACCATTCCCGGCATCGTAAGCATCATTTGTTACAATATTCATTACCGGCGCCAGTTTCTCGTCCCTGAAAATAATCAGGTCATCCCAGGAAACGCTGCTTCCCATATGTGTAATTCCGCCACTCACCACGATACCTATGGTATGATGTCCCACTTTCACCAGCTTATTAAAGTAACCGGAATTACCATACATGCCTCCCCCACCGGCATTTAGCAGGTGAGAAACATTTTGCCAGTGATCGCCCGATTTTTTGAATGCCCATACATCTACCCAACCGGAAACCGGCGCTCCGCCGTTCCTTCCCTGGTTGGCAAATACAGCCACGCAGTATACATTGTTATCCTGCTGAAAGTACATCACCGAATCAAGATGACGGTCTATCTTCTCTGTTGTTCCCTCCGCAATCGTTATCTCTGCCGGCACTGTATCGTACACCACCCTGGTAAGCTGCTCAATTTGCTCCGGCGGAAATTCCGGCTGAACAGGCAATAAACTGATCTCCCCTTCATAAACGGCCGCTATCGCTTCCCTCAGTTGCTGGCGCAATTCGATATAGTTTTTTGCCGTAGTTACTTTATCCAGGAACAATTTTACAATCCCGGCAGTTTTGGTGTTCCCGTGCTGCTCCACGAAAGAGATATACTCTGCTTTATTCTCCGGGATCAGCGAGGTAAGCTTATCATAGTATTCAAACGATGGCGTATTGTCTTCTCCAAAAAGGTAATCCTCACAATATCCCTTATACAGCTCCCTGGCTGCGGCTGCGAAAATACTGCCGGGATAATTGTCCAGGAACTTCTCCCAGTTAAGGGCCCGCTTTCCAATCAATCTGAATGGGATCACCAACCCGGCATCGGCGCTGTATAATACCGTATCTTCATTGGCGCGCAATTGCAGGTACGCTCCGTAATCGGCAGGCAGGGAAGCCTTGAACAAACCGGTATAAAATGTAGGAACCGTGCGAAGCTCCGTATATCCCTCCCCTATTTCCCAGGGCTCAATACCTGCTGTTGCGAGTAGATCAATGCGCTGTTGCACCCTGGCAGGCGGCACTACTTTGCCTTTTGCTTCTGAATAAAAATTCACGTATTCATCCACCCATTCATGCTCATTGTTGCTAATACCTATCAGGGCAGTATCTACATAAAGGGCAAGGGAATTATAAAGCCTGGCAGCCGCACCAGCGTCTATACCTGGTAGCTGTTTTTCAATAGCCAGCCTCCTGCTGATGATCCCTGAAACATATGCCTCGGTAGACGCAGCTGGAATATCAACATGCTTATTGGCCAGTGAATCCGTATGGATTGCAGTGGCAACAGGTTGCTTGCTTTTCGTTTTTTCACTGTTGCCGTGACAGGCTGCCAGCATGAAAATGAGGTACACAGGCGCCCAGGCACTGAGGTTAATAAACTTGTTCTTCATAGTATAAGTCGGCAGTTATTCATAATGAAAGCGCAAGATAATGCAAGTGGAACAATTTTGCATGCCTGTCAGATGATGATAACACCATCTTGTTTTTCTTTATAGAAAAGTTTAATTTACTTATCTGATAGTTTGTCATTTGGATATTTAACCCTACCACCCACCAATTTATCGTCCCAAAACACAATCATCACTATGAAAAAAAAGAAGCGTGGCACCAGGATTATCTATACGCTTAATTCCATTTACCCGGAAGGTCAGCAGTACTTTGAAACTATGTTTAATAGCCTAAAATACATCTCCCTTCTTTCTCTGACACCTTAAAAGTCACCATTATCAATAGCTGCGAGATATTCTCTTTCAAAAGAAATGATATCATACTGGATTATGGAGAAACCTGCAGGTACTGCTATTTTTGTGTTAAAGGACTGGTTACCGGAAGATATAAAGGATGGTATTGAAAAGGCGAAGTGGTTCTTTACAGAACATGATATGATTATTTCAGTAAGAAGTTTCTTTAACCAGGCGCCTAGTTTAGATAAATTGATAGCGAAAGAGCCTACTATATGCCTGGCCATACCATGGGAAAAGCTGCAGGCTGTTTACGATATCTACCCGGAATTTAATAAAGTAGGGAGGAAACTTACTGAGCATTACTATGTGCTGGCAGAAGAAAGGGCCATGTGGATCAACTATGTTGCCGAGGAACGTTATCACCTGCTTTTCAAAGAGTATCCTAAGCTGGAGAACCGGTTGACGGATACCGACCTGGCCTCCTACCTGGGTATTACCAGGCAATATTTAAGCGCCATAAAGAAAAATCGTATAAACAAGTATGTGCAGTCGCGGGTATAGGGCCCCAAAAAATTGTCATATATCTTAACAATCTTCTTAAAACTGAATTCTAATTTTTATAATGAAAAAGTAACCCTCGTGTTCCTGCGAATGTTCAGCATTTATTTACCTCAAAGTAAATCATCCATGACAACCGAAAACACCGAAACAAAATTAACACCATCCTGATAATTTGCGTTAGTGGCAACATACTGTTAAAAAAGCCCCCGCAGGCATGCGGGGGATTCTTACAACTGTTCTGAATTGTTGCAACTTTCCTCAGAACAGGCAGCAGAGGGCGTTCCTGCTACTCATTTTTAACAGCAGCCTGGCTTACACCTGTCATGATGCTGCCTGCTACTGTTAGCCCTTTTTCATTTACTTTTCCCCCTTCCCTGAAGCGGTATTGAACAAACTACTGACCAGCTCCTATATAGCGGATCATTTTCCTTTCCGCCTTGCTTAATGTTCCTCTTATTTTCCGGTAGAAAACAGGCACACTGTAATTGCATTCCTCACAAACCCGCTCCCTGAACATAACCGGCAACTTAGAGAATTCTGTGTGTAATTCCAGCAGTATGTTTTTCTGTTTGGCCTCAATAGTCATAAAGTACATGGTTTAATTTAGCAATGCTGATATGTTCTTCCATCTCCAGGGAATGAAGAGTGAGGAAAAAGGTACGGAAGTAGTGACCACTAATAGCGGCAATGGTTTCTTCTATGCCTGTATCCCCATCGATCAGGATTTCAATATACTGGTTAAGCGCTGCAGCCAATTCTTCCAATTCAATATGAGATCTAAGCAATCCTCTCAATAAGCCTAGTTTTGGGTAGTATAATAAATGTTTAAAGCTTCTTATACTTATTATAACATTCCTCTTTTCCATCTTCCTCTTGCTTGGCATATTCTCCAGAACAATTATCAACCATACTATGGGCAATCGCATTAAAAAGATTCTAAAAAAATATAACTATACACTAATCCCCATTGAAAATACCGATAAAAACATTTGCATATAAAAGGCACCAAAGCTAAGAAAGACTTAACAGGAAATGGAATGCTATCAAAACCGCGAGTTGTGCTTGCGGTTCGACTTTTCGTTATTTATTAATTATAATATTTCATTAACCATAAACTGATTAATGTTTTCCATATCTCTATCTATAGTTGTAAGAGGAAGAACATCCTTACTATTGATATTCTTCCCAATAACCAACGGCTTTATTGGTTTTGCTTTTAAATAATATCTAAAATCTGAATAATCGTTCAGAATCATTTTATCAAAATAATAAAGCCCCCTGGAAGCCATAAAATATAAATCTTTTAGATAAGCATCCTTTTGCTTCCCATTATAACTATCTATTAATTTAAGAACACGCTCGTCAATAATAATATCATCCGATAATATGGGAAGGGAACGAAAATATTCTATCATTCTTTTTAATCTTTCCATATCTGAAGAAACAGAGTCTGGTAGCAAGCCTCCCGCTGAGGCCACAACGGCAATCTTGCCATTGCTATCCATTAAGAACCAATCTGTATCAATACCAGATTCGTTTATTGCTTTTTCCTTTATTCTCTCTTCTGAATACATATTAATCGGTTTTAAATATTGCTCTACAGTTGTCACATGGTATTATAACTTCCATTGTACGAGGTCTAATGGCTGGGGTGAATTTTATATCCGTTGGTTTCAACGTTTTATTATTCAGCATCAATTCGTTTGCTGCTCTAAATTCACCACAACAACCTACTACATTACCAGCATTCTTAGCACCTACCCCTCCTACTTCGATTGCAGCTGCCTCCAGGTTTGGGGCAATTACAGAAGGAATTTTACCGCTAGTTCCAATTGCTGTTTCTCCTCCCTTCGCAACTGCACCTACTATTGTTGCAGGAAATTGTCCTGCAGCCTGCATACTCAGTGCTGTGTTTTCTACTCGTGTACTTAACTTAGAAACTTGAGCAGCAGTTTTTATCGAGCTCATACCCTTCCCTGCCCCCTCCGTCGCAGCCACAACAGACAATTCCGCCAGCGTATTCCCCAAAACCTTACCCAAACCAAAAGAACCTTCTTTAATCACCGTACTAACATTGTCAGCTGCTGTTTTAGCAGTTCCCAATGCGCCAAAGGTTGCATTATTCAATACATTTTCGATCAGGGCCTTAGGCTTCAACATGCCTTTCAGCGTCTGGCTGGGGTTAGCAATGGCATTACCAATATTTTGAAAATATCCGGCAAATCCGGTAGCCACTCCATTGATAAAACGATTCGGTTTTCGAGGCCTATCATTCTCAAAAGGGCTATCGCCTAGAAAATCCTGGTACCTTATGGGATTATCATAATTTGAAGCATAGGGGCTCCACATTTCCATATCCTCAGTCTTCGGATCCACTTGGTTCCACCGCCCAATCTGTGGGTCAAGATTTCTTAATTGAGCATCATAGATATCAAGATCCAGTTCGTCCGTAAACTCAATCCCATTATACTTCTTTCGATTCCCCGGATAGTTCGTCCCTCTTAATGCATTTGAACTAATCCCCACCATTGTCAACCCAAATGGATAATAATGAGTTTCCTCAAGTAAAGGACCGGAGGCCAATGCTACTGTTACATCGTCAAAGAACACATCCTGTGGGCTCTCATTGCTGGTATATACATATAAAAACCCAGATTTTGAAACCACCATTTCATCTTGCCCCAGCGTCTGTAATTGATCAGGTTCTGCTTTAACCTGCCTTACACCGCTATTCTCATCCACTAATTTAAATTGATCATCAAACAAAACAAAATTTAAATATGCCTTAGGCCGGTCGGTCTGCGCCGGATCTGAATCTTTCTCTTTTAACCGCTGGTAATCGGTATTATAGAAGTCGCTGTTAAATGGTGTTGAGGCGCCGGCATCTGATGCCCCATGTGTACCATTGGATGCCGTAGATCCACTAAATGCCTGCACGAGGTCCGCCACCATGTTCTCCGGTAAAGGAACATCCGTCTTTTTCTCCGCAGGAGCAATGGACTTGTAAAAGGCATTCGTCTTAATCCGGAAGGTATCTCCAGCCATAACCCGTAATACCAGCGATGGGCCAATTTTCTTTCCTTCATTCAGGGCCGTCAGTTTGGAGACAGACTGGTTCTGAGCAGTATCCTGATTTGAAGGATAGCCTATAGGCTTGGGGGCACGGGTGTTATCGATATTACTAAACAGGGCCGATTCTGTAGGGGCGCTGGTAGTTTCCATGGTCGCCGTATACATACTAAGATCAGTCTGATCTGTAAGAACAAGCCTGGTATTGCCTAAATGATCTTTTATGAAATAATCGTAGTTATAAGCCACCGGCTGGCCGGTCTTAAAACTAGCCCGGATGCGCCCTTCTTCGTGGCTGATATATTGCAGGCTATCATTCTTATAAACAGAACTCCCTATATAATCAGTTGTGGTTACTTTCGGCGTACCTCCTGTAACGTCTGTTACAATTTTCTTTACTTTATTACCGGAAGCATCATATCTATATACAATGTTACCTTTTCCTGTTATGACAATACTATCGGGCAGGTTAAGGAAATTATACCGGATTAGCGTGATATTTTTATTCTCATCTTTTATAAGATTTCCGTTTGCATCATAGTCGTAATCATCTCCAGTATTAATGCCATTGTTGAAGTCGCCCAATTTAGCAGCAGCCGTATTAATAGGATCAGCTACCTTCGCCAGCTTATTACTGTTATTGCGATAAGTATAGGTTAGCTGATCAATAAGCGACGGTGCAGCTGCGCCGTTTTTGCCCATCTGGTTCAGGGTAAGAATGTTACCGTTGGCATCATAGGTTAAATTGTTAACAGTAAAATCCATGCTGGTTTTCCCCCAGGTTGTACCATTCCTTTCCAGGAAGTTCGCGGAAGTAAGGCGGGTAACTTTATCATAGCCGAAGCTATAAAGTCTTGCTATACCATTTGATTTGCTTTTCCAGCGTGCACCTGCAATATCACCGCTGAACTGGGCACCGAGGGTGAAACCATAGTCATATGATAAGTCTTGTCCAAACCAATTGGCGGTACTACCATCTGTATTGGCATACTCTTTATTGATTCCCTTGAGCCATCCACGGATATTATACTCATACTTTAGCGTTTCAAGCTGCCCGGTAGCAGTAACACCAAGACGTTTTGTTAACAACTGCCCCGTTTCATTATAGGTCGAAGCTGAAATTGTTTTCTCATTTGCTACTATGTCATTAAGGCGTTTTTTAACTGAAGTAACCCGTCCGGACGCATCATAGCTGACCATCGTTAGTAATGTAGTCTGCGGTACAGTTGTACTACGTGGATTTTTATGTTTCAGGTAAGTACTAAGTAATTTTCCATTAAAATCATACAAGTTATTGCTCACATCTACACCGCCGGAAATATTGTCTGATAAGGATTGAATGATCCGTCCCTTGTCGTTATAATAATTGGTTGTTGTTAACCATTGATTTGTTCCCAACACGCGCACTTTAGCTCCTGTTACCAGCCCTCTTATCTTTGTGCTGGGCGTAGCCGGTAAGGTCTCTGCATATGGATTACTACCTGCTTGCGGTTTTGCAATATCGTCATTTACATATCCATACTTACCTGCAAAACTATAATCGCCATAAAAAGTATATGTCAATGGGGTTAATTCACTTTCTGATATGTTAGGTAACGGGTTGGAAACAGTAATGGTTGCATTACCATTTGTCGCTAAGGCATTAATTTCAAGAGCTGTTTCAGTTCCTTGTCCCGTATCAAAGCCGTTTTCGAGAGTAATACTATTTGTAGCCTGGTACAACATACTACCATCATGAGCATCCAAAATCAAATCAGCGTTACCAGGAAAAGTATAAGAGATAGACTGTGTATTACTAGTGGCGGTATTCATAGTGGCCTGGAGAGCCTCCCTAGTACTTGCATTATTGTAAAGTGCCGTCATCGTAGGTCGATTCAGGTTATCATAAAAGGTGACCAGCCAGTTTATCCCTTTCATATTACCGCTTCTGGAAAAAGCTAACCTATCCCTTACATCATATACCATTTCGGTCGAATCAGCACCCGGCAGCTTTTTAACTATCAGCCTTCCCCGTCCATCGTATCTGTAAATAAAGCAAAGTTCTTTTGCTACTTCCGCTGAGATAATCCAGTTTCCATTGATGGTCTGTACCGCTTTGGGTGGGATTATCATACGAAGATTGTCCTTATCGTCATAAACATAATAGGTACAAAGCCATCCTACATGGGCTGTTCCAGCGACGGGAGCCGGCGTCTTCTTTAGTATAACTTGCTCGTCCTTATTTCTGTACTCAATAACCTGGTTACCCATTTCATCGATGACGGAATTTTTATAAAGCTGCCCGGCTGCGTAAATTGAAGTACTGGTAGGAATAATACCCCCAGCAGCGAGCGTCCAAATCCTCACTGAATCTGTTGCCCCATTCGTTTCATAACTGTTCTTGACGAAGCGGTTGCCACCGTTTTCCCCGGTTGCAACGTCTTTCTTAGCCCAGCTATTACCTGGAGCATATGACCTTAATGGCCTGTTTAGTGGCGAGGCATCAAAATCGGTTTTATTATAATACACGCTTTCCTCTGCGGTACCGGGCATGAGCGTCGCATTGCTATAAAACAGCTTCTGTTGTGCGAATGGATCAAGCTTAAATTTCCCATCAATTGCTGTTTGCGAGGTAAAAGGAAGATACTTGTATTGCTCTCTGCCATACTGATCGTAAATAGTCGGCGTTATCATATCCTTTCCTGAGGGACTAAGACCTTTAACGACACTTTGAATAGGCCTTCCTAACCCGTCGAAGTATTCTGTCGACTGCCGGACTTCTGCCACGGTTCTGGCTGGAGCAGCAATGGTAGCTGAGTCTCCGCTGGGCATGGCTGGTTCCCAGCTTCTAACATAATTAATAGGAACATTATTGTAATTCGCCGGCACAGGCACCGGCGTAGCCGCACTCCTCGGTATATCAACAGGTGTCTGCGCATTTATAGCACCGGCACATAGTAACAGCAGAATGATATATATTGCTTTTGACATAATTTCTTCTTTTTGAGGTCAACTATTGTGTTATGGGAACACGATACTGATACTGGATCAATTTTACGATCTTACCATCCTGATCCTTAATCGCTTTCAATCGCCCTAACATGTCATACTCATAATAGATGGTCAGCCCACGGTCGTCTGTTTCAGAAGTAATCCCTAAAAGCGGGGTATAAGTGTAAGTATTCACGATGGCGCCAGGAAGAGCAGTACGTATTTTGTTAAGCTCATCTCTGAGTTGCTGATCTGTAGATGGTGACTGTAAAATCGTATTATTCACTAATGCAGCTACAGTAGTATAGTCACTACCCGCAACCTTTGCCACAGGGTATTGGTTATCGTAACCCCATAGATATACTTCCGACAGGTCATTTACCTTGCCTTGTTGCCTGATATTTCCGTAGCTGTCATAATTATTAAATGTAACCCAGGGCTTGTACCGGCTGTCCTTTGTCATAGCGGCTGCGGTCACAGTAAGTGGTGCATAATTCGGGACGGGGTCCGGGTAATCAAAGCCCCATACAATGTCCGGGAATGGCTTATCCGGCTTATATGTGGTGACGGATGCTGCCACAGTTGTAGTACCAATGGTAGTATACTTTTCAACCTGGTTATTGATATAGTGGTTTGTCTGCAGATATTTTATCCCCGTAACTTCCGGTGTTGCAGGTGTTCCGGTAATGGTGTAATCCAGCGGGTACTTATAGTAAGTAGTTTGTATTTGGTTTAATGAGTTCGCTTCAACTTGTCTGCTAATTTGACCATGCTGGGCATTATCGTAATAACTACTCACTGTTTTAACGATACTTCGATTGTTGTCAAGATCGAATACGGAATCCACCCTTTGAACCTCATAAATCCATGGACAGACGATTTTGGAAGGCACAAGCCTGTAACCCTGGTTAAGCGGTTCTGAAGTACAACAGCTGGAACAATAAACAGAATTACAGTAAGGGAATGTGTAACCATACAATATATTAGCGGAGAAATAATTACCATTTTGAAGATTATCGGTATTATAATAGAAATCGGTGCGTGATACTTTTCTACCTGATGAATCATAGTTGATTTCTCTCAGTAAACTGCCACGCAAATAATCCATATCGGAAGTGTATTTTTCCGATGCCCCTATATTGTAATAATTCATGGTTATGCCTCCATGATATTCCGGAAGATGCATGTTGGTAGCAATAAAGGAAAACTCAGACACCTTCTTTCCGGACTGTGGTTCTCCAAACACTTCGGTTACGGTCGAATAGCCGACATTACTTCCCCTGGTATTGTTTAGTGTAGACACGGGAAAGCTGGATCTGATGAAATATTCACAAGTAGGGCCATTTCTATTGGTCAGCTTGGATTCAAGAAAGTTAAAATCACTGATGAGGTTTCCAGATGAGCGATCCGAATCATAACTTGTAGTATAATAGAATTTATGCCTGTTCGGCACATTAGTTACACCGTCCGAGTTAACTATTTCCTTAATCCTAAGGCCTCCGGTAGCCATCTTTTTAATAAGCACAACTGAATCCGAATAGGTATAATACTGCGCTCTGATATAGGCGTCCTGGCCACTTCTGCTATCAACAGTAGCCCTTAACCTGTATAGACCGGAGTCTAATTCTATGCTCAGTGAATTTGAGACATTCCGTAGGTTATGATATTCCAGTAAAGTCGTCTGCACATTTTCTGCACTGATTTTGTAAAGATACACGGAAGGATTATCCTCCAGTGAAGCAGGGCCGTTATTTCTGCCTGCGTAATTAATTAATACTTCCTGTTTATTATTAATGGTGAGATCAGTTTGGTTGTCAACCACGCTGGTGCCACTAGTTGGACTAAATGCCGAAGCCAACCTGTCATTGCTTATTTTCTCCCGATACGTCACCTGGCTACCATTTTTCAGCCCATAGTCATTTCCCTCATAAACCAATTCTGTATTGCCACCTGTCGGATAAGTGATCTTTTTAAGCACTCCTATCATTGCATAATTGGGCTTAGGGGCCCTGTTAGCTCCTGACAGTGAGATATGTATATTGTTAACGAAGGTATCTACCTGCGGCAATAGGGTAAAATTGTTCTCCCCATTAAAATACCCCCAGGTATCCTGGGATTTTGAATCGGTAGGAGGAACCAGCTGAGGAGAATTGTACTCAAACGAATGCCACTTTTTGCCAACAGGACTAGTACCTTCTTCTGATAAACTATCTAGTTTCAGACGCCGGTATTTCAGTTCTGTTTCCGTTTCAGAACCGAAATAACTATACTTAAATGTAAAGTTTTTTATCCTTTTCCCTTTCTTATCCAGCACAGTGATTGAATCCAGTTTACTTCTCGACTGCGCATCTCTCCGGTTAGCTGAAGAGTAAAAGTTTATGGCACAGGAAGGAGTTGTTATGCTCTTCAACACTTTCGATGCAGCCCGAACTTGTGTATATGAGTTTGATGCGGGCATAGGATCGCAGGTACCTGCTATTCTCTTATAATCCACTTCACTGCTTTGTTCACTGATCACATCATCTACGTCATCTGTATAAGTAAAATAAGCATTTCCATACGGAGTAATAATCCTCGACAGATACCAGGCCGACTTGAAGGGGCTAAATAGAATTGCCCCTTCTGTATACGAAGTCTCAGATGCGGAAAACTGGTAAATTATTCCTCCTTCATCCACTATCTGGATACTATCCAGGCGCTTGGGGTAGGTAATTTGAAGCGGCTGGAAGGGAATAATATGCGCATTGTTACTCGCCGTAGCATCAATGATGAATTTGCCACTTTTGCCATTGAAATTAAAAGAGAAGTTATCAGGTTGCAAATCCAGGATTCCTACAGCAGCTTCCCTGATCCTGTCACCGGTTTTCACAATGGAATCAAGTACAGCTAAACTACCCTGGGTCATATAGCCCAATTCATCCGGTCTTACATTTACACTGCGGGTAACAGCGCCTCCGGCATTCAATGTCCACCCCAAGCCAACCTGGGAAGCCAGCTCATTTACCTTTAAACCAGAGGAATAGTAGCTGATAGAAATAGGGAGAGGTATCTTGCCAATACTAGCCGTATATAAGGGCACATTGATACTGGGAATTCCTGTATAAAGTCCAACTGGAACGTCTCCATATTTACCCAGCGACGCTGCATTGGGGGATGGTGGTATCACTTTAGGAATGTCAATCATTCTGGGACCGGTTTGAGCAAACAAGCTCATTTTTAAAAAGAATAAAAACAAGAGTAAATACAATCCTTTCATGGAGTTATCATTTGCGCGGTTATTATTAGAGTTTAATGATGATCAGGTAAAAGTTATACCCAGGTTCAACATTCACCGGATCTGTTTTTAGAATAAAACAGTAAGGGAATAACCTGCTTCCTTCTCAGACCGTCAAGACATGCGGGTTATGATAATGAAGCATCCGATAAATAAATAAATAAATAAAACAGCGCCGTAGAAAAATCAAAGCATCCAAACCGGGTAAGTTAGATATATCTTTTGGCGCAGATTCCTTTTACTACTAAAAATAGAATGTGGTCATAGTGGGTAAACTTAAAATCAATTAGGCAAAACAATGTTAATTGAAACTTTTAATTCTTCAGCTATTACAATAGCGTAGTAAATATTTCAAAGGCACGGATATCTCTTAATCTTCAACTCAGTTCGGGAATAAAACCTTGAAATGCATGCAATTGCAATGAACAATCATATAACGATGTGCAAATTAATTCAAAATTTAATAAATTTAATTAGAATCTTAAAATTGTATAAGTACGTTTTCTATACGTATTTAAACGTGATAAATCAATCTCCGCCAAAAACTACACAAACATATAGTTCAAAAACGCATTGGATTTGCGCAACACATCACTCCAAATTCCCCAGCGCCCACACCTGTATCTCCACCAGCACCGGCTTTAACAACTTCCCCTTTTCAGTTAACGAATACTCCACCGTTGGAGGCATAGTGGCATAAGCCTGCCGGCTGATGATTTTCCGGGCCTCAAGTTGCTTTAGCTCCTTTACCAGCATCCGGGTATTAATCCCTGCCACACTCCTCTCCAGCTCTTTAAACCGCATCTTCCCTGCCATCAGGGTGTTGATGATCGACATTGTCCACTTCCCGGAAATCAAGTCCATCGCTTCCTGGAACGGGCAAACTTTTTCTATTTTATTTTTATCCTCCAAAGCCATAATAGTTCCTGTTACTTTACTCCGTGTTACTATATGCCAAAATAGTAACCCCTTGTAAATGTACCGCAATAAGGTGAAATTTGCCCTCAACAAAACATACCTGCCATGTCATTACAACACATTGAACAGCATATTACTGAATTACCCAACATTACAAAACTTGAAAGCTTCGGATACACATTTTTCTTCTATGGCCCGGAACAGGTACTCCCTTTTGTAACCTTTGCAGCCTCAGATAATGAGCATGATAATGTATCCAATCTTAACCGGGATGGTGTGTTCAGGGTGAATATCGGCATTTCAAAAGATTCATTCCACCAACTATTTACCGGCAATGAGCCCCAATGGGATTATACTGCGCTGAACCGCTTCATGCCTCACCCCCACTATGCGGCACAGCACTTTATTTGTATCCTGAACCCTGAAGGCGATCGGCTAACGGAAACAATCAACTACATCAACGAAGCCCATCTTGTTGCAAAAAAACGCTTTGATAAAAAACAGGCAGCGAAAGCAGATAATTAACTTTTATGCCAGCAAAGCGACCAGTCAGTTTCATTTAAAAACAGCACACTAAAATAATACGACCAATAAAACGGGAGCGCCGCTCCTGGTCCGCTTATGCACGCATTTGTCCGATTACGGACAGTGCCCTGAAAAAGCATGCACACTGGTAGCGGGTTTTCATATTGGCTTATTTTATGTGCCTGAACTGTGACCAAAATACCATCTTATGATGCAGCTGCACTGGCTTAAAACTGCATGGAGGAATTTACGGCATAACGGCGCCTTTTCCCTGATCAACCTGGTAGGACTAACCACAGGGTTTGCCGGGGCTATGCTGATATTCTGTTTATTGAATTACCATTTAAGCTTTGATAATTTTCATAAAGATGCCGGCCGTATTTACCGGATCGTATCAATGTCTGATTATGATAAAGAAGATTATTCACAGGGAGTACCACAGCCGCTGGGCAAAGCTTTCAGGAATGATTATGCCTATGGGGAACAGGTAGTAATGCGGGCCGGCCTGGAAGAACCGCAGATCAGTGTGGGCGAAGGCGCTTCCCGCAAACTGTTTCATATCGCCGCCGCCTACGTGGAACCAGGCTACTTCCGGATTTTTAACTACCCGTTCCTGGAGGGGAACGAAGCGGTATTGCAGGAACCCAATAACGCGGTGATCACCCGCAGGGAGGCTAACAGGCTCTTTCCCGGGCAATCGGCCATAGGCAAGCAGTTCCTGCTCTCCAATAAGTATAAATTCACCATCGCAGGTATTCTGGAAGATATCCCGGTGAACAGCGTGAACCAACAACAGATCTATTTATCTTACAGCAACTTCAGGACAGCCGATCCCTGGATGGCCAGCGACAGCAGCTGGGGCGCCGTTTCCAGCGAAATACAGTGCTTCATAAAACTGAGACCCGGAATTACCGGCACCGCGGTGGAGAAGATCTTCCCGGCCTTTCTCACTAAAAATTCACCAAGGGCGGCAAAATCTACCAAACTGTTTATGCAGCCGCTGAACGACATTCATTTCAACAGGACCTACGATGGGCAGATAGAAAAGAAACAACTATGGGGACTGGCGCTGATCGGGCTTTTCCTGGTGATCACGGCGGGTATTAATTTCGTGAACCTGGCAACAGCCCGCTTATTTCACCGCTCCCGCGAAGCAGGCGTGCGGAAAGTATTGGGCAGCTCGGGCGCCCAGATCCGCTGGCAGTTTATGATGGAAACAGGAATGCTGGTACTGGGTGCAATGGTGCTATCTGTGCTGGCGGCCTACCTGCTGCTGCCACGGTTCAACCAGCTATTCGATACAAATATTGCAGGCAGCGTAATATTCCAGGCGCCGTTTGTCCTTTTTACAGCAATACTATTCAGCCTGGTTACCCTGCTGGTAGGTTACTATCCCGGTACCGTACTGTCGCGCATGAAAGCCGTGGAAACCATTAAGGGTAAAATGATCAGCAGCAGCGCCGCTGGTATCCCGCTGAGAAAAATACTGGTGGTGCTCCAGTTTTCCATTGTGCTGTTCATGCTCAGCTGCACCCTTATCATTTCCAGGCAGCTGCGGTCTTCTATGGATACCGAAATTGGTTTTAATAAAGCCGGCATAGTGATGATAAATATCCCGGAAGAAAATAAATCTGCGATAGATGGGCTACGCAACCAGTTAACGGCATTGGCGGGCGTCAATAAGCTGAGCTTCTGTTTTACATCGCCGATGTCGGACATGAATAATACAAACGAATTTAAATATGATAACCGGCCCCGGGCCGAGCCCTTCCAGCTGAATGTAAAAGCAGCGGATACCAGCTACCTCTCAGCCTTTGGGCTTCAGCTGGTGGCCGGCCGTAACCTGTATGGCGGCGACACCATAAATGGCTGTCTTGTTAATGAAACATTTGTAAAACGGGTAATGGCAAAATCACCGGAATCTGTTATCGGGAAAACGCTGAAAATATATGATATAAAGACCATGATCGTAGGTGTGGTGAAAGACTTTCATACCAACAATTTCCACCAGGATATTGAGCCGGTTTGTATGTACAGCGACTATCAGCATTACTACAATTGTGCCGTGAATATTGATATGCAGCATGCCAGGCAATTGTTACCGGTAATGGAGAAGCTTTGGAAAGATGTATACCCGGATTATACCTGGTCATACGAGTTCCTGGATGACAATATCCGTGAGATGTATCACGCAGAAGAAGTTTTATTACAGCTGATACAAACATTTTCCTTACTGGCCATCCTGGTAGGATGTATCGGCTTGTTCGGTATGGTATCGTTTATGGCAGTACAGCGGAAAAAGGAAATAGGTGTACGGAAAGTACTGGGAGCAAGTATAGGCAGCATTTTATGGTTGTTTTTGAAAGAGTTTATACGGCTGTTGCTGATAGCCCTGGTGGTAGCCATCCCTGTTGCCTGGTATGTGATGCATCGCTGGCTGCAGGAATTTGTTTTCCGGCTTAACCTGGATGCCGGCAGCTTCCTCTGGCCCGTGGTGATCACCTTTGTGATGGTCATTGTAACCATCAGCCTGAAATCGCTCAAAGCGGCGCTGGACAACCCGGTAATAAGCCTGAAGAATGAATAGCATGCCGCGTTAATACATCTCACTAAAAGCTGGTAAATAACCGGCTTTTTTTATTATCTTCATACTACCAGCAAAAAATAGCCTCATGACCACACATGCTGATGACCCTCACAGCGGAAAAAGCCGGGCAGCTACCCCGGTTGCAAACCGTATAACCCCGGCGGCAGTACATACTGCAGGCAATGGCCCAGGGGCCATCCAGCTCCGCCCCTACGAACACCTGGTTACCGGCAACGACAAAATTACACAGCAGAAAGCCCTGCAAACACTGACAGGCAATCAACCGGTTCAAAAAAAAGAAAACAAAACCGGTATGCCCGACCAGCTCAAAAATGGTATAGAAAACATATCAGGATACAGCATGGATGATGTAAGGGTTCACTACAATTCTGCTGAGCCCGCCCAACTGCAGGCTCTTGCCTATGCTAAAGGAACAGATATCCATATCGGGCCCGGACAGGAACAGCACCTGGCGCATGAAGCATGGCATGTAGTACAACAAAAACAAGGACGGGTACAGGCTACCACACAATTAAAACAGGGAATTCCTGTAAACGATGATAAAGGCCTTGAACAGGAGGCCGACCTCATGGGACAGAAAGCCATGCAACTACAAAGCGCCTCCCCGCATCATTACCATACGCCTGCTCAACTAAAAACCGGTGTAGTACAGCGTATCAGCATAGATACCAACAAACTGAATATGGTAGGCGAAGAACACAGCGAATCACAAAAACGCAGGCCAGCGGAAATCGCTTACTGTAATCACCTCTTTGGCCGCACAGGTCTGTATTGGCAGGAAGCCGCCTTCAAACCTATAGAAATGCACGAAACACGCGGCGATGAAGCCGGTCGCAGGTTGAGATTCTTCTATCATCTTTTTGCAAACAGTATCGCAAAATGCATTCATGCCACTAATGACGGAGGCATGCCTTATCTTATGGCTGTACGTAGCCCCTGGAAAACATTAAATACGGTGAAGAGCTTATACCAGGAGGAAGTAACAACACTGAGCCATGAAGAAGGAACCGCCCTGCATGAAATGATCACCAGCCAAGAATGGACCGGCTTACAGGCTGGTATGGACGGACTGGCCGTTGCTGAAAATGCAGACAACCTCCAATACAGGCAGAAAGTGGTAGAAGATATGATAAAACTGAAAGCATACTGGGAAAACAAACCGGCCATTTATGAGCCCAGCAAGGCAACTGCCACAAACGACCGGAATGATCATATGCATAACAGCGCTACCGTCGCCGCTTTCCAGGGACGTGTAGGTATCTGGAAAGTAGGCGATAACCACATTACCGGTATCGGGCAAATGTTCCCCACAGGCAGGCACTACAACCTGGTACCCCGTGCCAGTTTCAATAACGATCTCAATGCATTTATCCACAGTGCCACCAGCACTACCGGTGTTACCGGCGGGAAACAATAAGCATCTTTTTACTTCTCCGGAAAAGTTGAAACACAGCCACGCCAGCTGCTAAATATTTTTAACCATCCAAATGAATTTTGGATGCTATTTTTTACTACCTTATAGCTATTACATTCCTGTTATGTGCTAAAAACCATGCCCGTAAAGCCCATAAAATACCTGCCGGCCCGCCTGGTTGTTATCATAGCGTGCCTCTTAGCTCCCGGATGCAAACACTCAACGGAAAACCCGGACCATTCCAGGTTTGTTGAACAGGTTTCCTATGTTATTGATAGTATGCTCAACAGCGGGCATATGGATGATGTACCATATTACCTGGACTCTGCATATGCCACGCTCAGCAATCCAAGTTATCATGATCTCTGGATGAAATATAACCACCGGACTAACCACTACACCTTTTATCAGAGAAATATTCCTCTGGCCAGGGCCAACCTCGACAGCATGTTCCTGAGCCTGAAAGGCAGGGAAAAGATCTATGCAGATGATTATGCCAGCACTCTTTACAGGCAGGGAGAAGTAAATATGGCCGACAAACAATACAGCCAGGCCTATAATAGTTTCTTCAACGGCAAACAGTTCGTACAAAAACACCTCGACACCTGTTATTACGGTAAATTCAGCAGCAAACTCGGTGTAATAGCATACCGGCAGGGAAAGTACCTGGAAGCAATCCCCTACTTTAAAGAAGCTCTTTCAGAGTATCAGCACTGTCAGCCGGCCAGTCCGAAGGATTTTAATAACCTGTTCCTCCTTCCCCAGGCAGATCTGAACTCTATTGCATTATGCTTTGAAAAGGCCAACCAGCCCGACAGTGCTATCAACTACTATCAGAAAGCGCTTCAGTTTATCAACGCAGCGCTTTTAAAATTCCCACACAAAAAGCAATTCGCAGAAATTGCAACCGGCGTGGTATATGGCAATCTTGGCGGCGTCTATGCAAAAAAAGGAAATGTTGACTCCGCAGAATACTACTTAAAGAAAAATATCCGTATCAACGACCAGCCCGGAAATGCAGTGGAAGATGCGCAAACCTCCAAGCTCAAGCTGATCAGGCTTTACCTGGGTATTAACCGCTTCCGCGAGGCAAATGACCTCCTGGCCCAGTTAGGCAGCGACCTGGATACCAAACGGGGCAAAGGCATTATAAACGACGCTATATGGCAGCAATGGCTGCAGCTGAAATGGCACTATCTTGATAAAACCGGCGACCTGCCGGGCGCCTACCATTACAGTCAACGCTACTACCAACTTAAAGACTCCCTGGATGAGGTAAACACAGGATTAAAAGAAGCAGACCTCGATGCAGGTATAAAGGACGCAGGACAACAATACCAGATCGCGCTGCTCCATAAAAACAACCAGCTTAAAACAAGCTATCTTTTAGCAGCCATTATATTCTCTGTATTAACTATCCTGATCCTTTTTTTACTATGGAAAAACCTCCGGCGGTCCTATAAAAATGTAAAAGAACTAACCACCCTTAACCGCCAGGTAGAAGAAAAAAACCGCGAGACACAGGAAACACTGAAAGCCCTTGAACAAAGCCACCAGGATAATACCCGCATCATGAAGGTAGTGGCGCACGATCTGCGAAACCCGGTAGGCGCTATCACCAGCCTTTGTGAACTGATGCTCCAGGAAAATCATCATAGTAACGAAGACCGCAGCATGCTGGAAATGATCCGTTCGGCCGGTCAAAGCGCTATCCACCTGATCAGTGACCTCCTCCATTATACGGTACAGTATGAGCTGAAAAAAGAACCGGTTGAGCTCAATGAGCTGATGCACTACTGCGTGGATATGATGCAGCTCAGGGCCACCGAAAAGCAGCAGCGTATACAGCTTCAAACCACGCACATTATGATCAGCATCAACAGGGAAAAAATATGGCGGGTTTTCAGTAACCTGCTCTCGAATGCCATTAAATTCAGCCCGGGCAACACCCTTATCCGGATCACCACAACAACAGCGCCTGATCACGTGGTTGTTGCTGTCAGCGACCAGGGCATAGGCATACCGGATGAAATGAAAAGCAAGATCTTTGACCTGTTCACAGAAGCGAAAAGGCCAGGTACCGGCGGGGAACGCCCGTATGGAATGGGACTGGCCATTGCAAAACAGATCTCGGAAGCTCATGGAGGCTCCATCTGGTTTGAAAGTTCACCGGGCGAAGGAACTACGTTTTATGTGAAACTCCCTCTCAACTAATACCGCCCTGATTAATTCAGATGGCAGTCACCTTCAGCACTACGCTGGTGCGCTTTGCGCCAGCCTCCCCACCTTTATCAGTAAATCGCCCGTCTATACATGCCTGTTATCAATAGGCGATGTTGCGCCCGGTTTCCCGCTTATTGAAAAGATCATCTTGTGATAACCTCCTGAGCCCTGGCAAATTGCGTTAACAGTATAGCAAAAATGGACATCCTGTTAAAAATTTTTATACGGTGATATCATCTGCCTGAAGGTCAGAAATAAGCAGCACGCAGCGGATAATGTAATAATTATCTAGTAAAATATATACCGGCGGCCGCTTCATTTTTGCAGTGGCATGCCCTATTTTGAAGCTTAATAACGTATTCCCCCTATAGCCGATACTCCTGCGCAGTTTTCAATTTAACCCGGAACAAATAATCCTTATACCCATGAGAAAAATTTTACTGTCAGCATTACTGTTTATAACAGCGGGTTGTTGTTATGCACAAAACTGTACCACTCCCCTGCGGATTGTTGTACTAGGCTCCTCCACTGCATGGGGCAATGGAGTACCCAGCCGCGACAGCGCCTGGACCTTCCGTTTTGCCCGTTATCTCAAAGCAAATCACAACGCAGCTGATACGGTCATTAACCTGGCCGTTGGTGGCTTTACCACGCAGAATATCCAGGCCACCGGTACGCCTCCCTATACTGTTTTGGGAAATACTTTTTCGGTAGATGTAAATAAAAATATCACCAAAGCTATTTCACTCTCGCCCGATGCTATCATTATCAACATCTCCAACGATGATGAAGGACGCGGCTTCCCGTTATCCGTACAGGTAGCCAATTACCTGGCGCTAAAACAGGTGGCGGCACAAAACAATATCCCCCTATGGGTGGCCACCACCCAACCCAGGGACAACCTGGGCACTGCCGGCGCAGGGCGGCTGCGGCAAATGAAAGACAGTATCGATCTTTACTTCGGCGATAAAGCCATCGACTTCTGGACCGGGCTGGCTTCCGCCACCAACCAGATCGCTACGCAATACAGCGCAGGCGATGGTTTTCATTTCAACTCCGCAGGCCAGCAGGTGCTTTTCAACAGGGTGGTTGCCAGACAAATACCGGAAGCACTCTGCACACCGCCCGCCAGCGGCGCTTTCCTGCTTACCTCGTTTACAGTAAGCCAGCAAAAGGATTCATTAAAGCTAACATGGACCACCGTCAAAGAAGAAAAAACAAAATCTTTCCTTGTTGAACAAAGCGCCGATTCCCTCAGCTGGTCGCAGCTCAGCCAGGTAACAGCAGCAGGCAACAGCAATGTACCCCTCACCTATACGTTTACAGATCATCCTGCATTACCCCGCTACTACCGGCTTAACATGGTAGATTCAACAGATAACCATACCTACAGCTCCGTAGTGAAAGGCATTCCGGATACGTTGTATTACGCACCCTTCCGGTTATCAACGTTTACGCTCAGCAGCCAGCCCGGCAAAATACTGCTCAATTGGGCCACACTGCTGGAAAGCAATACACTCACGTTTACGGTAGAACGAAGTATGGATTCCGCTAACTGGGCGGCGGCAGGAACGGTAGCCGCTGCAGGAAATTCAGCAGCCTTAAGAAATTACACTTATACCGATAACACTGTAACTGCTGGTGTACCCTACTACTTCCGGCTCCGGATGAATGCCACAGACAACAGGTACTTCTACAGCTCCGTGGTGAAAGGCAGCGCAGTAGCAGTTCCTGCCAACTGCAGCGATCCCCTGCGGATTGTTGTACTAGGCTCCTCCACTGCATGGGGCAATGGAGTACCCAGCCGCGACAGCGCCTGGACCTTCCGTTTTGCCCGTTATCTCAAAGCAAATCACAACGCAGCTGATACGGTCATTAACCTGGCCGTTGGTGGCTTTACCACGCAGAATATCCAGGCCACCGGTACGCCTCCCTATACTGTTTTGGGAAATACTTTTTCGGTAGATGTAAATAAAAATATCACCAAGGCTATTTCACTCTCACCCGATGCCATCATTATTAACATCTCCAACGATGATGAAGGACGCGGCTTCCCGTTATCCGTACAGGTAGCCAATTACCTGGCGCTAAAACAGGTGGCGGCGCAAAACAATATCCCCCTATGGGTGGCCACCACCCAACCCAGGGACAACCTGGGCACTGCCGGCTCCGGACGGCTGCGGCAAATGAAAGACAGTATCGATCTTTTCTTCGGCGATAAAGCCATCGACTTCTGGACCGGGCTGGCTTCCGCCTCCAACCAGATCGCTACGCAATACAGCGCAGGCGATGGCTTTCATTTCAACTCCGCAGGCCAGCAGGTACTTTTCAACAGGGTGGTTGCCAGACAAATACCGGAAGCACTCTGCACACCGCCCGCCAGCGGCGCTTTCCTGCTTACCTCGTTTACAGTAAGCCAGCAAAAGGATTCATTAAAGCTAACATGGACCACCGCCAAAGAAGAAAAAACAAAATCTTTCCTTGTTGAACAAAGCGCCGATTCCCTCAGCTGGTCGCAGCTCAGCCAGGTAACAGCAACAGGCAACAGCAATGTACCCCTCACCTATACGTTTACAGATCATCCTGCATTACCCCGCTACTACCGGCTTAACATGGTAGATTCAACAGATAACCATACCTACAGCTCCGTAGTGAAAGGCATTCCGGATACGTTGTATTACGCACCCTTCCGGTTATCAACGTTTACGCTCAGCAGCCAGCCCGGCAAAATACAGCTCAATTGGGCCACACTGCTGGAAAGCAACACACTCACGTTCACGGTACAACGAAGTACAGATTCCATTAACTGGACAGTTGCAGGAACAGTAGCCGCCGCAGGGAATTCAACAGCCTTAAAAAATTATGTCTATACCGATAACACGGTAATACCCGGCCTGCTTTACTACTACCGGCTCCAGATGAATGCTACAGACAACAGGCATTTCTACAGCCAGTTCGTATTTGGCGCGGCCGACAGCGCCACATCTGCCTGCAATACGCCGTTGCGGATCGTGGTATTGGGCTCCTCCACAGCTTATGGCGATGGCCTGCCTGATCGCGACAGCGCCTGGACCTTCCGTTTCGCCCGCTACCTCAAAGCCAATCACAACGCGGCTGATACCTTGATCAATCTTGCCATCGGCGGCTATACCACGCAGCACATCATGCCGGATGGCACGCCTCCCTATACTTCGCTGGGGAATACTTTTTATGTAGATGTACAACACAATATCACCAAAGCCCTGTCGCTCAACCCGGATGTCATTATCATCAATATGCCCACCAATGATGAAGCCCGCGGTTTCCCGTTGATTAAAACGAGAGACAACTACCTTGTGCTGAAGCAACTGGCAGCGCAATCAGGTGTTCCCCTCTGGGTTACCACCACCCAGCCACGTGGCAACCTGGGTTATGATGCGGCTATCCGGTTACGGCAAATGAAAGACACTATCATGAAATATTTCAGCGGCAGATCCATTGATTTCTACAACGGGCTTGCCACCAGCGCAGGATTTATTGAGCCGGCCTACAACAGCGGCGACGATGTACATTTCAACGCCTGGGGACAGCGCATCCTGTTTGAACGTGTAGTGGCTGCAGCTATCCCCGATTCCCTCTGCTCCATCAATGCATTAAGCGGGAATAACAGCATGATGGCAACAGCAGGAATGATCAAATCCTACGTTAATACAACCGGCATTAAATTGTATCCCAACCCCGCGCAGGACTATGTGCTGCTACAAGGCCTGAACGGCAAGTCTTATAAAGTGGAAGTGTATAATACGCTGGGCGCCCTGGTATATGTACGGCAAAAAACAGTGACTAACCGCCTCGACATCGGGGAGCTGAAACCGGGAATTTATTTTATCATCATCAATAATACACAACGATACAAACTGGTGAAAATGTAATTCCTTCAAAAGAGAACGCCTCGCATAAGCGAGGCGTTTTCCTTAGGGATAACGAGGTGGTATTACATCTAGTTCCAACCGTTCCGGATCTGTGCGGCTACATTGGGATTATAATTCTTTTCGTTGTCGGGAACAGGCAGCAACACATGTTTATCCTGGAAGGGCTGTGTACCTGTACCTGGTTCCGCCAGTTTCTCTGCGTTAATGGTTTGCTTGGCAATGCCCCAGCGGATCAGGTCAAAGTAACGGCACTGTTCACCGCACAACTCCAGCTGCCGCTCGCGCATCAGCAGCTTCATGGCATTGTTCTTATCTCCCAGCGCAGTATATAAAACAGCACCGGCGCGGGAACGTACACTGTCAATCAGCGCCAGTGGCTCGTTACCTGTATTCCCTTGCTGGATGTAGGCTTCGGCCAGCATAAGCATTACATCCGCCAGGCGGATCACCTGCCCGTTAATAGGGCTTTTGGGATCTCCGTATTTTTCAACGAGATTATAATATTCATACTTCTTCCACCGGTAATCGCCCTGGGGATCATTGGCATCAAAGGGATAAGGCTTAGGGCCGGTAGCGCATTGCTGGCAATACGCTGTATCCCCACCGGACGCAGCGGTGCCATAAAACGTGGATTTAGCGCGGGGGTCTGTATAAGGCAACCCGTTCACCGGGTGGGCATACGTGAACGCATGTACGGAAGAGTTACTGATGTATACGTTTTTCCAGTCGTTCCAGCCATATTCCATAGCCCGGCCTGAATGCGTTTGCTTACCTACCTGTTCGGCGCCGTTTCCAAACATATAATAAGGCGATCCCACGCCCCAGTCGGTCCATTGCTGGTTCATGATCTGGAAAATATTCTCCGGCGTATTCTGGTTCGCAATGGAGAAGAGGCTGTCATATACAGGAGCCAGTTTATAGGTGTAAGGCGCGGCCATAAGCTTTTGCAGCTCCGTTTGTGCAGGCGCCCATTTTTTCTGGTAGAGATAAACTTTTCCAAGCAACGCCGTAACAGCGCCTTTGGTAGCGCGGCCCAGATCGGTTATGGGATAAGTCACCGGTAATTCGGCAGTAGCCTGTGCTTCCGTGAGGTCTTTTTCTATCTGTTTCCATACGTCTGCCGCTGAGCTGCGGGGTAGGTAGTTGTTGTTGAGCGTAGTCTGGTAGTCAACATACAAAGGAACATCTCCCCATAAAGTAACCAGGTGAAAGTATGCATATGCCCGCAGGAATTTCACTTCTGCCACGTACTGGTTTATTTTGGCACGGTCTGCCGCCGCGGTGGGATTCCATGCTGCAGCCCTGTCGATCACCAGGTTGGTACGGAAAATCATCCGGTATAAAGCACCCCACAGGAAAGAGAGATTAGCATTATTGGTACCAAAGCTGTAATCGCCCAGTTCCTGCTCTGCGCCCTGCAGAAAGCTGGCGCGTTTGGCCTCATTTCCCAGCAGGTCAAAAATAAAATAGTATTCCCTGGCCCATAACCCCGGATGCAGCAGGGTAGCGTAACTTGCTACAGTAGCCTGGTTGAGGGCGCCGGTATTTGTAAAGTAAGTATCGTAAGCATAGGCGCTCTGATCTACCAGTTCCAGCTTCGACTTTTTACACCCGGTGCTAACGGTGATCAATCCGGCGATAAGCAGCAATTGAAAAATATACGTCTTCATAAAATTCATTTTAAAAATTAAAACCCTAATTGAATACCTCCCAGGAATGTTCTTGGCTGCGGCACCTGTCCCTGGTCTATGCCACGTGCAAAGAGATAGTCGCCCACTATTTCAGGGTCATACCCGGTGTAATTGGTGATGGTAAACAGGTTTTGTGCGGCCACATAAATGCGTAAGGATTTAACGGTGCCTTTGGTAAGAGTGGTCAGCATGGAAACGGGCGTATTATAACCGATGGTGATATTACGCATGCGCAGGTAACTGCCGTCTTCCAGCCACCAGTCGGAAGGGCGCAGGTTGCCGCTACCTGTTGCATTTTGTCCCAGTCGTGGTAAAGCCGCTTCATCACCGGGTTTGCGCCACCTGTCGAGGATAGCTGTAGACGCGTTGTGGCCGGTGGCCATCATCTCTGTATTCAATTTTAACCCATTCAGCAGCTTCAAACCACTGATACCGGAGATAACAATATTCAGATCGAAATTTTTCCAGGTAAGGGATGCATTGAACCCGTAAATGTACTTAGGGATAGGGTTTCCCAGGATTTGCTGGTCTTTCGCAGTTACCCTGCCGTCGCCGTCCAGGTCTTTATAAATAAAATCACCGGGCAACAGGCCATCCTGGTATTTAGCATTGGCGTTACCTGTTTTCTTTACTGCTTCGGCATCCAGTGCAGCTATTTCTGCTGCATCCCGCGCTACGTGATCTTTACGATAGCCGTAGAAAGAGCCAATGGCGCTGCCTGCGGCAGTATAGGTGGTAGTGGGCACGGGGTCAAAAGCACCCGCCTGTATAGGGGCGGAAAACTGTGCGCCTAACGACAATACCTCGTTATGGTTAATAGAGCCATTTACGCTAACGTTGTACCTGAAGTTCTTTCCTACTTTATCGCCATACCCGATCGTCAGTTCAAATCCTTTGTTGGCGGCATCTGCAGCGTTCAGTGTTTTCCTCGGCTGGTTGCCGGTGGTGCTTACGCCAATGCTGGCAGGCAGGAAGGTGCTCACTAACAACCCGGTGCTCTTACGGTTGTACCAGTCGGCGGCAATTGTAAGCCGGTTATTCAGGAAGCCCAGGTCCAGCCCAATATCGGTTTGATTGGTTTGTTCCCATTGCAGGTCCGGGTTGCTCAATGTAGAAATGGTGGTACCGGAAACAAATGTTTCGTTGCTGCCGAATGAATACACCAATGCGCCGGCAGGCGTGCCCTGGTAAGTTCTTGCGGTGTTCAGGAAGTTAGGGATATTGTTGTTACCGGTTTGTCCCCAGCCTGCACGCAGTTTACCATTAGATAAAACAGGCAGTGCGCGTTTAATAAATTCTTCTTCAGAAAAACTCCATGCTACTCCTCCCGAAGCAAAATTACCGTAGCGGGTGTTGGCGCCGAAGTTGGAAGCGCCATCCCGGCGGAAGCTGGCGGTGAGCACGTACTTATCATCGTAGGTATACCCTGCCCTTCCGTAATAGGAGATCACCGACGGGCGCGCATAGTTGGAATAGGTACTTGTAACGGATTGTGAAGGCGCTACGCCTACGTTGGTGATATTATCGTTTGGCTGGCCGGTGCCGCGTACATTGGAACCGTTGGTCACGCCGGGATCAATATAGCTTTGGCCGGCCATCAGGGAAAGCTGGTGCTTTTTAATTGTTTTATCATAGGTAAGATAATTTTCCAGCATGTAGTAGGAGTTCTCCGTGAAATTGAGCCCCGACTGGCGCGCCTGGTTCAGGTAGTTAGACGACTGGTACTGCTGCTGGTAGCTGTTGGCACGGGTGGAGTTTATTTCTGCCGCAAACTGTGAGCGGAATTTCAGCCCGTTGATGATACGTACTTCGCCGGATAGCTGTGGGAAAAAAGCGAGTGATTTTGTAGTCTGGCTTTTCAGGTTAATATCCTGTAGCGGATTTGATGCATTGCTATAGTCTTCGATGTTGGATAAAATGGAATAGCCTCCCTGGATATTCGGGTCCAGCGCCGGTTTATAGGGCGCGTACCGGATGCCGTTGAGAATGCTGGCATAGTTGCCATCAGATACATATTGGCGTAAGATGATATTCTGTGTAAAGCGGAAGCGGCCAAGCTGTTCTTCCAGGCCAATGCGCGCCTGCAACCGCTTGTTGGTAGCGTTGGTTAAAATAGCTTTCTGGTTGATATAGGTAGCAGATACGGAATAGTTCACCTTTTCGCCTCCACCGCTGATGTTCACATCATTTTCAGATACCAGCGCGTTGCGGAAAATAGCATCCTGCCAGTCGGTACTATCCTGCAAAACCGCCGGGGTATTAAATTTGGCGGGCAACACCGCATTCTTTGTAGCAGCCAGGTCTTTGAGCGCATCTACATACTGGGCTGCGTTCAGCAGGTCCAGTTTTTTCCATGCTTTGGCAATGCCCCATTGTGAAGTGAAGCTCACCCTCGGAGGGCCTGTTTTACCCTTTTTGGTGGTAATGATCACCACACCGTTGGCTGCGGCAGATCCGTAGATGGCCGTAGAGGATGCATCTTTGAGGATAGTGATGTTTTCTATATCCTGCGGGTTCAGGGTATTGAATAAATTCTTGGTTCCCTGGATACCGTCTATTACATACAGGGGATTGATATCCGTAAAACTGCCCGTGCCACGGATGATGATCTGCGCGTCTGCACCGGCGGCGCCGCTGCTTTGAAGCACCTGCACGCCCGCCGCTTTACCGATCAGCAACTGGGAAGGGTTGGTGGCATTCACAGCGCCGGCTTCCTTTACGGAAACAACGCTGAAGGAACCGGCCACATCTTTCCGCCTGGCGGTACCGTAGCCAATCACTATCAGGTCGTTCAGGGCGGCGATGGTACGGGTAAGCCGCACTGCCAGTGTTAAGGTGGCTCCGGGTTTCAGCGCCACGCTGTTTAACTGCTGCGTTTCATAGCCCATGTAGGAAATGCTGAACAAATACCTGCCTTCCTGGGGCAACCCGGAAAAGCGGAAAACGCCATTGCTGTCTGTTACTACACCTGCGGTGTATTTTGTTTTTTCATTCAATGCAACAACAGAGGCATTGGGCAGCAGTTCCCCCTGGTCGCTACGCACGGTACCGGTTACCTGCAACCGGGGATGCTGTGCCTGCGAGGCCAAAGGCAGGCACAGGAAAAACAAGGCAAGGAACGGCAACAGCCGTAAGTCTGGTCGATAAAACGTCTTCATAACTGGAACGTGTTTTTAAGTACAGGGCATGACAGTCCCCGGGCGCCTTTGCACCTTGTTGTAGAATAAAACTATAATTGTTGAATTATTTTCGTCTGATTATAAACCCACTGTCGTTTCTTATCAATTTCAGATTATTAGGTAAGGTAAGGTCGGTTAGTATTTTATCCAGTGAATCGGTATTCTCAAATTTGCCGTCAAAATAAATGTCGGTAATATCCTGAGGATAATAATAAATGGCAATACCATAGTAATTACTTAACTGGTCAAGCACCTGTGTCATGGGCTGGTTATTGAATTTGTACCAGTCCGGTTTTACATTGGCCTGGGTACCGGTGCCGGCTTTTACCATCACATCAGCACCTGTGGTGTTGAAGGTCAGTAAATTGGAGATACCTGTTTTCCTGTTATACCGTAATTCTTTACCGGGCGTTAATATCACGTCCTCTGTTTTCTTTTTTGTATCAATGCTTACCCTCACCTTACCGGTATTAAGCCTTACACTGATCATATCTTCCCCCGGCAAAGCCTTCACATGAAAGAAAGTGCCGAGCACCGTTGTATGCAGCTCGCTGCTGTATACGGTAAAGGGATGCGCTTTATCGGGAACAACGGTAAAATCAGCTTCTCCCGTGAGATAAATATTCCTGTTCTCATTAAAGAGCTTATGATAGGTAATGGCTGCCTGTGGCAGCAACTGCACTACAGATCCATCTGGTAATACGATCGCCATTGGCTTACCGGTATTATTTCTTTGTTGTGCCTGTTGGTTTTGCGGGATGATAACGTTTGGCTCATTGCCGGCAAATGGTTGTTCCTGTGCAGGCTTTACCATCAGCCGGGATGCCAGCGCAATCAAACCCACTGCCGCCGCAGCGATAGCCAGGCGCCTTATCCATTTTGTTCTGTTTGTCACCGCATTGCTTTGCTGGTGAATATTGTTCAGCCATTGCTGCGATACCACTTCGGGGATATCGCCTTCATTATGCAACTCCAGGAATTCTTTCTCCGGCAGGTACTGTTCCAGCACTTCCGGGTGTTCCTCCAGGTAACGGCTTACCTGCAGGGCTTCCTCAGGGGTACATTGATTTGCAAAGAACCGTTCAATTAATTCGTCGTTTATCATGATAACCTACGGCTGATAAATAAATAATACGTTTGTGAAAGACAGGGTACTTAGTCCCGTTCAAAAAATATTTTCAACAGTCAGCAGCCACCATGTGAGCAGCAGTATCATACCCAGATAATGCCTGATCTGCTTTATGGCCTGGAAAATATGGGCTTCTACTGTTCTGGACGACAGGGATAGCTCGCTGGCTATCTGCTGGTAAGTCATACCTTTAAACCGGCTCATCTCAAACACCTTGCGGCGCATGGGCGGCATCTCTTCCAGGGCATGGGCCAGCTTATGCCGGAGCTCCTTCTCTCCCAGCCTGTCCCACACACCATCGGCCGGCAGGGTGTATTTGTCTATTACATGAATCACCTTTTCCCTGTAAACTGTATCTTTACGAAGCTGGTCGATCAGCGTGGTACGGGCTATCCTGAATAACTGGATGGTGATATCAAGATCGTCGGCAAGGCTCTCCCGGTAATTCCAGCATTTGATAAAGGTAAGCTGGGTAACTTCTTCAGCGAGGAAGGATGATTTGGTTTTGCGGAGAATAAAATAATAGATCCTTTTATGGCAGGAGTGGTATACCTCGTTAAATACCAGTAAATTACCTTGCTTCAAAGCAGCTATAATATTCACAACGTAGATTTTACGGACCTAATTTAAATAAATAACGGGTATTATTTTCAGAGATAATAAATATAGTATGAAAGAACTGATTACCAATAAAGATTATGAAGGGATCAGGAAAGCGCTTTCGCAAAATCCTTCGCTGGCTAATGAGGGCATCCCCTTTGATGACGTCAATACTACGAAAGCCCATCCTTTGCACCGCATCTGTGATGGTGTGTTTGCCCATAGTTATACCGACAAGGAAGCCGTTGAAATGGCGAAGATATTCCTGGAATACGGGGCCAACGTTAACGGCAATGAACCGGCAGAAAAAACGGATACGCCCCTTACTGCAGCTGCCAGCCTGCACGCAGATGAAACAGGCATATTGTACATAGAGAACGGCGCTGATATTCACCATGCGGGGTGCCATGGAGGCACTGCATTACACTGGGCTGCCTGGACCGGAAGGGATCAACTGGTGAGCAGGTTGCTGCAGGAAGGAGCAACAGTTAATAAACGCTGTATTGATTTCAGGGGCACTCCCTTACTGTGGGCTATCCATGGATTCAAAAACGGAGGCGAGGAAAACAGGCATAACCAGCTGGAATGCGCCCGGCTGCTGATCGCCGCAGGCGCTGATAAAACCATTCCCAATATAGACGGGGACACTCCTTTTGAATTTCTTGATGAAGAAGATGTTGAATGGATTAACCTGTTAAAATAAACATCTTCATTAAAATGCTTTATAAAAAAACAGCCCCCTTGTACCTGCACACTGGCAGATACAAGGGGGCTGAAATATATTGAACAACTATCAGGACTTAAAGAAAGCCAGGAGATCCTTATTAATTGTGGCAGCTTCCGTAGTAGGCATGCCATGCGGAAATCCTGGATAAGAAATGAGTTTCCCGTTCTTTAATAACCCCGCTGCCTTAAGCCCCGAAATCGGGTATGGCACAATCTGGTCATCTTCCCCGTGCAATACCAGTACCGGAATATCTACACTTTTGAGGTCTTCTGTAAAATCTGTTTCCGAAAAAGCCTTGATACAGTCGTAGTGAGCAGTGATTGCGCCCATCATGCCCTGGCGCCACCAATTATCCCTCACTCCCTGTGATATCTTTGCGCCTTCCCGGTTGTACCCGTAAAAAGGCATGGTAAAATCCTGGAAGAACTGTGTTCTCTGGGTAGCGGTGTTATTGCGGATCTCATCAAATACAGATAATGGCACGCCATCAGGGTTGGAATCAGATTTCACCATAATGGGCGTTACCGCGCTGATAAGCACCGCTTTCGCTATCCGGCCCTTGCCATATTTGGCTGCATAACGGATCACTTCTCCTCCACCTGTTGAATGCCCTACATGGATGGCATCCTTTAAATCAAGCGCCTGGACCAGCTCCGCCACATCTGCTGCGTAGGTGTCCATATCGTGGCCTTTCGAAGTTTGAGTGGATCTTCCGTGCCCTCTCCGGTCATGAGCAATCACCCTGAATCCCTGCTGCAGGAAAAATATCATCTGCCCGTCCCAGTCGTCACCTGATAAAGGCCAGCCATGATGGAAAACAACAGGCTGCCCGGTTCCCCAGTCTTTGTAGTAGATCTCTGTACCGTCTTTTACTTTGATTGTACTCATTGGTTTAAATTTTTTAATGATTAAACAGTTGTTGATAATGTTGGCATAATATATCCGTCATATGCCCTTCCCAAGGGCATACTGATCGCCCGGGAAACGATATTTTCTAACACGGGAAATGATATGGTTGTTCATTGGATACAAAAAAATAACAGTTTTTTTCTGATGGTTTGCCCAGCTATTCCTGACAGGGCCAGGAACCTATCCCTTCAAATCACTCACTTCCCCAACAACGCAATAGGTAACGCCCTCCATTACAGCAAAATGCTTTTCCGCACATTCAATTTTCATCCTTTCCCGGTCCCTTAAAAGCGACCTGTCTGCCGCCGCCTTTGCATCCTTTGTTTCTGCCACAAAAAAGAGCCTGGCTTCCGATCCTTCGTCTTTTTTTACCAATGCCCAATCGGGATTATAAGGCCCTACAGGAGTTTTTACCTGGAATTTCGGAGGAAGCTTTACATAAAACAGGATATCATCCCTGGTTTCGCAATCTTCGGCAAACTTCCGTTCGGGGCTGCTCAGGGAATCTATCACCACATAATTGTAAAGCGTTTTTGCCTGGTTCCTTACTTCCATAAGGTTATCGGTATATTGACCTACTTCCGCCGCTTCAAACAACTTCATCTCATATGTTTGCCCTGCTATCTTTTCATAGGTAATACCATTTATTTTGATGCGGTCCAGCTCATCTTTTATAATTTTCACCACCGTATCCATAAATAACTGCGGGTTATGGAAGATCTCTCCCAACCTGCCGGATGCCAGGATCACCCGGGTAATGGTGCTTCTGGTAAGCGCTGTTTTGGATTGGATATATGCAATAAAGTCGGGTATATTGTAATGGGTATCTTTAACGATCTTCTCTTTGGAACCTCTTTGTTCCCCGCCCAGTTCAATCAATTCACCGTCTTTATTCCTTACAAACTTTGCCGCATTCCTCTCCCTGTAAATTAACGGCTTTTCAATGGCGGGCATTTTCTGCAAAGCGGCTACACAGTTCTTAACCAGGTCTTCCGTGCTGTAATTTACTTTGTAGGTGGTACAAAATTTAATCTTCTCCCAAAGTGCTAAAAAAAACTTGTCTTCAAGCCATTTGTCTTTCAGCTTCACCTCTCTCCGGCTTCTCGCATCCCTGATCCGGCCTTCAAATTTAACACCGGTATCTTCTTCTATTTCTGATTGCAGCGCTTTGGAAAATGCTTCATAAGACTCATTGGCAATTACAGTAAGCCGGTTAACTGAACGTTCCATATTGCGCTCCCCGTCCTGGTCTACACACAAACGAAGCCCCCGGCCAATCTCCTGCCGCTTCTTCATATCAGACTTCGTTTCATTGAGCGTGCATATCTGGAATACATTGGGGTTATCCCAACCTTCCCTTAATGCAGAGTGACTAAAAATAAACCTTAACGGCGTGGCTATATCCAGCAACCGCTCTTTATCCTGCATGATCAGTTTAAAGGCATCATCATCTGCCTTTGACGACTTACCTTCTTTGGAATCCTTGAATTTCCCTTTATCCTGGCTGAAATACCCGTTATGCACTTCTTCCCCGCTATAAGTGTACAAACCGCGGTAGGCAGGCATTTGCTGCCATCTGGCAAAACTTTCTTCAAACCATACAGCGAACTTGCCTTTAACGGGATTGCCCTGTTCATCATAGCTGCGGTAGTTAGCCACCCTGTCAATAAAAAAGATAGATAACACTTTAATCCCTTTCGCGCTCAATTCTTTCTCCTTCTTAAAATGATTCTCCACCGTGGCGTCAATCATTTCTCTTAATACCTGGTCTGTAAGCCCGCCAACAGCTTCTCCTTTATAAACTACATTACCACCCGAAAGCGTTATATAACCGTTTTCCGCATCCAGCTCATTGATCACATGCCCTTCCCTGTAAATATCCCAGCCTTTGGAAAGCTTGTACAGATCATCCCCGGCTTTGGCGGTCACCTGCTTTTTCTGTACGCCTGATCTCTCATTCACAAAAATGGTGAGCCTGGCCGTAACAGATTGCTTAGCCGTTTTAAAAGCATCCACACTGATAAATACGCCTGAGTTATCGTTCTTTGCCAGTACCGAATCCACTTCTATCTGCTTCACCAGTCCCAGGTCGTATGCTTCAACAGGGTCCAGCTTATAAACAAGGTTGTACAGGCTTTTATGGGTAGCAGAATAACGAAGCGTAAACAAAGGATTCAGGTTGGCAATGGCCCGCTTGCGGATATCTGTTTCCATATTCTGCGGCTCATCAACAATCACAACAGGATTAGACCGCTGGATATATTCAATCGGTTTTACCCCCGTTTCCCTTACCTGGTTAATGATATTGGCATCTTTGGTAAAGCTGTCTATATTGATGACCAGGATCTGGATAACATTGCTTTTCGCGAAATTGCCCAGTTCCGTAAGACGGCCGGAGTCGTATACCCTGAATTCAGCCGGCTGGTTTTCGTAGATCTCCTGGAAATGATCAAACGTAATAGAAAGACTTTTCAATACGCCCTCACGGATAGCAACAGAGGGCACCACGATCACAAATTTCTTAAAGCCGTACACTCTGTTTAACTCATAAATGCTCCGCAGATACACGTATGTTTTACCCGTGCCTGTTTCCATTTCTATAGAGAAGTTGGGGAAATCTGCTGTTACAGATGATGGGGTTATATTTCCCTTATCGTCTGCCGCCTCGTTATACCACAGCTTTTCTATCACAGTAGATATCTCATCTGCCCTTAAATTATTGTCAAGTTGTACTTTATTCAGGTTGGCTAACAGCTCATCTTCCGTTAAGGTAAGCCGGTTGCCCACCCCTGTTTCCGTAAATTGTATGCTTCCGCTATCAGAAGAAGTGTAAGAAAACTCAACATCCGGGTTGTTCATATCCTGGCCTTCAAACAGATCTATCACAGACTGGATGGCCCGCTGCTGGTGGGGCTGGTCTTTATCAAATCTAAGCTTCATTTACAAGTTGAATTAAGTAGTCAGATAACTCCTGCGAAAAGGTATTATATGCAGGTCTTGCAAATAACGCGGAGCTTATTACCTTATCCCTTTCAATCACATCAATTTTGATATTCCCATGATGAGGGCTGTTCTCATTGGTTCCCCAAACAACATAAAGCAGCCTGGGCCTGTATCCAAGCTTCCTGCTGAAATCATCCGCCAGGTCAAAGAAAACGTTGAATCGTCTCCAATCTTCCTGCCTGTACTTATCAATGCGCTCCTCCGCTACAGGCGTATTTATATTATGCGTTTTAAACTCTATGATAGCCGTAAAACGCTGCAATCGGTGATCATAGATCATGGCATCAATATCGCCGGGCCAGGGATTGGTGGTATTATTGGCCAGGTAGCATTCTACGTTGGAGGAAGCGGTAAGAAGATGCTTTACATGACTGAAGCTAAAACCTCTCAATGCACGGATCCCCTGCTCCAGGTCCGAAATATCCACCTTTTTGTAAGTATGTATTTTTAATTCATCATGCTCTATATGCAGCTTAATGGAATGGACCAGTTTAAGCGTCTTATCATATCCGGCCGGATAGTTTTTGGGCCAGATAAAAATGCGCGACTCACATTGCAGTCCTTCAGCCAAGCGGCTGATGACTAACAGCTCATTCCGGGGGATCACGCGGGTAATATCCTCCAGTGAAATGGCTTCACCGGGCTTTTCTTCAATATACTCCAGCTTTTTAAAAATACCGTTTACTGCCTTCTGCTCATTTATAATGAAACCATCTACGCTAACCACTGCATACGCTGGGTTATCCGTTCTTATCCATTGCAGCGGGTGATGATCAGTGATCTTAAAAGACACTGTTTTACCTTCGCAAACTCTCTTTTCCGGTATCATTAAAATCATATCCCGTCAGATTGTATGAAAAATTATCCCTGCATCTTCAAAAAGCAACTGGATATTGGTTTTATCCTGGTCGTTCTTATTGAAAACAGAATCAAGACAAATCACAGTGCCGGGTTTTACTCTTATAATTTCTTTTGCAGATAGAATCCCTATCGAGCCAGTGCCCACCAACAGTTTTCTTCCCGGGAAATAATAAAAATCATCACCGTTAAAAGTAAGCACGTTCATGGCAGAAGAAAGCTGCACCCCATGTTTCAGGGCAATTTCCCAGGCCATTTTTTCTCCTGCTGTGGCATCTTTTTCCACTGTATCAAACATGCGGAGCTGCTCTACGATGTCGGCTTCGCTCTTTAAAAAATCGCCCCTCCATACCTTGAAATTGGAGTCTGAAAGCCGGAAGCAGCGGAAGCCTGCAGTAGCCCGTTTACCTGGTTGCTCGTTTATTGATTGTGCAATTTTACTTAGCCGTGATTGTGTAACTTCTGAAATGGTTTTAAATCCTAGTTTATATGCTTCATCCGATGGGTCGATCTTTTCAGGAAGCTGTACCAGTATAAATTTACGGGTAGATCCCTCTTCCCTGTTTAAATCATACACCGCATGTGCAGTAGAGCCTGAGCCGCCAAAAAAGTCGAGTATAAGATCATCTTTTGAAGTGGAGATCTTTATCAGGGCTTTTAACAACCGGGTTGGCTTGGGATTATCAAATACATTTTTACCATTAAAAATTTCAGTTAGCTCAGCAGATCCTTCCTGGTTGCTGCCAAATTCCTGGTGCCCCCAGAAGTTGTGGGCGCTCTGTCCTTCCTCCATCCGGTCGCCCAGGTAGAACTTTTTACGCGGCCAGCCATCCCCTCCGCTGGGGAAATAGATCTTCCCTTCTGCCAGCAATTGTTTGTAAGTGCTTTCAGCCCCCATCCACTCTTCGTTCAATACCTTACCGGTTGGAGTGGTGATCGTATATTTTGAGCCTGATTGCCCCGATCCTGCCTTCCAGGGCTTTGAGTCCCAGGGCCCCAGGGGATCTTTGTCGGGGTTGGAGTAACTCCCCTGCCTGGTTTCAGAAAGCGGGATGCCATAAAAAGTATTCTTCTTCTTCAGGATCTCCGAATTTTTTGCATACACCACAATATACTCGGCCACCTTTGAAATCATTTTTGATTTATCATTCGGCTGGTTATGCCTTCTTCTCCAGGTGATGATAGCTTCTTTATTCTCTTCTCCAAAAATTTCATCCATTAAAAGCTTCAGATTGGCCAGCTCATTATCATCAATACTGATAAAGATGATACCATCATCACTCAAAAGATTCTTTGCCAGGAAAAGCCGGGGCAGCATCATGGACAGCCAGTTGGAGTGGAATTGCCCGTTCTCTTTCCTGTTCGGGCGGAACAGCCCTTCTTTCATCATAAAGCCTTCCTCATCCTTTTCCCTGATCCTTCTGAAATATTGTTCTTTTGTTTCTGAAAATTTATCGGGATAGATGAAGCTATCGGAACCGGTGTTATAGGGAGGATCGATACAAATGGCCTTTACCTTTCCATAGTAGGATTTCTGAAGCACTTTTAATACTTCCAGGTTTTCCCCTTCTATGAATATATTTTCTGTTGCGTCCCAGTTCACGGATGCCCTGATGTCCGGCACCAAGGTTGCGGAGGTAGGCATTTGCAATACCTTAAACGCTTCGCTTTTCCCGGCCCAGTTCAGCTGATAACGTTCACTGTCTGCGTTAATGTTTTCACCAAGCAACTGTTTTAACTGGTCTATATTCAGTTTATCCTCTGCAAAAGCGCCGGGGACAATCTCTTTCAGCTTTGCTATTAAGTCTCCCGTTATATTTAACGACTTACCATCCATGTCCTATTTGTCTTTTAATCTTTTCCCTGAATTTTTTAACACTTTATGCGCAAGGGGCTCTTCTTCCAGCAGGTCCACAATTTTATCGGAGAGCCAGGTAACCATGAGCTCTTCTGTATTTACTTCCAGCAGTTCCGCCAGCTTCCCCACCTGTTCTTTCTGGGCTTTCCGCTCTCCCCGTTCTATTTTACTGATAAGGGCCGTATCTATTTCCAATGCTGCCGCTACCTGCCGCAACAGCAGTCCTTTCTTTTCCCTTAACCGCCTGATGGTTTCACCAAAATTTTCCTGTTTCATTTTGTTGACTTGTCACTAATTGTCAAATGTAGTAAAAAGAAGGCAAATACGGTTGCGCACGGGTATAATCCGTTATTGTAATTTTTGTGCAAATAACAAATTATTGTTCCATAACGTTTTGACGAAAAATTAATATCTTTATCAGAACGATCCACGTTTGGTGAAATGTAGCAAAATGATCATGAATATTGGTAAATTCCAAAGATAACCTACAAGCTTTTTATTAATGATCCCTATCGGAAAGAAATTACATCGTTTATCGGGTATTATTATTGCATTCTTCTTGTTGCTGCATTTAACCAATCATTTATTTGCATTAGGCGGCCCGTCCCTCCATATATCCGTTATGAATTTATTTCGTTACGTGTACAGGTTTCCGCCCATTGAAATCATCCTGTTACTTTGCGTTGCCTTCCAGGTCATAAGCGGTATTGCGCTGGTGTTAAAAAAAGGCTTCTCAAAACAGCCTCTTTATGTGATAATGCAAGTGTTAAGCGGTTTGTATCTTTCCTTTTTTATGATCTATCATGTACGTGCAGTAATACTTGCCCGTTATCAATGGAACATGAACACAGATTTTTATTTTGCTGCCGGCGTTGCAAATCATTATCCTTCCAAACTATTTTTTATTCCTTATTACACACTTTCCCTGGTAAGTGTATTCATCCATATTTCCTGTGCACATTATCTGAAAAGAATCGAAAAACTCAATAGTATTGCAGATGCAGCTAACGACGCCGTATCAAAAAAGAAATACAAAAAAGAAGCAACAGCTATCTGTATAGCAGGTGCTGTAATTACTTTTTTAATAATGATTTCTTTCAGCGGCGTGCTCTACAGGATATAAATATTCCCTTCAGCCGACAGGCTATGGAGGAATATAAGACGCAATGCCCCGCGGGGTGTTGATTCCATATACATCACTTAATTTATCTGACAAGTAAATATTATACAACAATGAGCACACGAAGAACCTTCTTAAAACAGGCAGGATTGATAACCTCGGCTGCATGGATAAACCCCCCATCATTTTTTAATACAAAATATAAACTGGGCCTACAGCTTTATACCATTCGTGATGCAATAGAGAAAGATGTAAGAGCCGCGATGAAGCAAATAGCAGGTTATGGTTATGAAGAGGTGGAAACCTACGGCTTTAATAAGCATTATTGGGGCTTCGATCCCAAAACAGCCAAACAAATCCTTGACGATAATGATCTTACAACATCTTCCGGGCATTATGACCTCGATAAATATCTATTAAACAATGCCACTGAAGACGACATGAAAAGATATGTAGATGATTGTATAGAAGGAGCGCATGCATTAAAACAGGATTACATTGTATGGCCCTGGCTGGATCCTTCTTTGCGAAGCATAGAGAAATTCAAATTGGTTGCAGCAACCCTGAACAAAATTGGTGAGCAAATAAAAAAAGGAGGCCTGCAGCTCGCTTACCATAATCATAATTTTGAATTTACAGAACAGAATGGGCAGATAGGATACGATATCATTCTTAATGAAACAGATGCTTCATTGGTAAAACTGCAAATAGATCTGTATTGGATAGCTTATGCCTCCAAACTTAAACCACATGAATGGTTTTTAAAGCAACCAGGACGTTTTGTGTCGTGGCATTTAAAGGATATGGACAAAGTTAACCGCGACTACGAGGTAATGGGGGAAGGCTCAATTGATTTTAAAACTATTATGCCGGATGCCAAATTATCAGGAGTAAAACACATATTTGTAGAACAAGGAGGTAATTTTAAGCCCGATGCGCTAAGCTGTGTAGCCAGGAGCGCTGCTTATGTTAAAAACACCCTGTTTAAATAACAATAATAAGTTTATGTGATTCCAGCCGTTGTTGGTAACCCTTTTAAATGCTTTGCCGGACATTTAAGGCGATAGCAATACTATTGATATTCCCGGTACGAAAGCGCTATAAAACACCGCCATTTTGTAAGAAAACGCCCCTGCTATTATCATTATTGTGCGAAAAAAATATAGTTTAAAAACGATGTTTTCGAGGATGACACCTCGTATTTTTGGCGCTGCTCATCTATAAAACCCATTACTATGCACACCTATTTACTTTCTTTCAGGGAAATAGACAGATCAGAATTTATGGCTGCGGGCGGCAAGGGCGCTAACCTGGGCGAGCTGTCAAAGATCAGCGGGATACAGGTACCGGAGGGATTTTGCGTCACTACAGATGCATATAAAGCTGTAACCGGGAATAACCCGGAGCTCAACAGCCTGCTCGGTGAGCTGGCTCCCCTTAAAGCGGAGGAGCGGGAACAGATCAGCGGCATCAGCGCAAAGATCCGCAACATCATTGAAAACATACCCATTCCTGCAGATATCACTGAGGCATTGGAGGAGTATCTCACAAAGTTCGGAGAGCAGAATGCCTATGCGGTGCGCTCCAGCGCTACCGCGGAAGACCTGCCAACAGCCTCTTTTGCAGGTCAGCAGGATACTTATCTCAATATTAGCGGGAAAAAAGCCATCCTGCGGCACATCCGCAGGTGCTGGGCCTCCCTGTTTACGGAAAGGGCCGTTATTTACCGGCTCAGGAATGGCTTTGATCACCATAAGGTATACCTGTCTGTGATCATTCAGAAAATGGTGTTCCCGCAGGTATCAGGTATCCTGTTCACGGCAGATCCCCTCACCTCCAACCGGAAAGTGGTATCCATAGATGCCAGCTTCGGGCTGGGTGAAGCCCTGGTTTCCGGCATGGTGAGCGCCGACAACTATAAGGTACATAACGGTAAAATAACCGGTAAAACCATCGCTGCAAAGAAGCTGATGGTTGAGCCGTTAAAAGAGGGCGGCACAGCCGCACACCCGGTTGACCCCTCATTACAGCAGCAACAAACACTTACAGATGAGCAGATCCTGGAACTGGAACAGCTGGGCAGAAAGATAGAGGCGCATTTCGGCGCTCCGCAGGATATTGAATGGTGCCTGGCAGATGATATATTTTATATTGTGCAGAGCCGGCCTATCACCACTTTATTTCCTGTCCCTGAGTCGGGCGACCAGGAAAATCGTGTATACATCTCCGTGGGGCATAACCAGATGATGACAGACGCCATGAAGCCGCTGGGACTATCCTTTTTCCTGCTGGTAGTACCCGCCTCAATGCATGTGGCCGCCGGCAGGCTGTTTGTGGACGTTACCCATCACCTTGCCTCCCCGGCCGGCAGGAGAATAATGATCGATGTGCTGGGAAAATCCGACCAGCTTGTGAGAAGTGCGCTTCAGAATATAACAGCACGGAAAGACTTTATTAAATTAACCACGGATGATAAAGACGCACCTGCTTCCGCTCAGCTCAGCAGATACGACGCTACACCTGACTTTCAGCCCCGGATTGAAAACAACCCTGCTATTGTTACCGAATTGATTAAAAACTCCCAGGCCTCCATAGAAGCATTAAAACAAAATATTCAATCAAAGTCCGGATCAGCACTGCTCGATTTTATCCTGGAAGATATCCAGGAATTAAAGAAGATCCTGTTTGACCCACGAAGCTCTGCGGTATTCCTTACCGCGATGGATGCCTACACATGGATCAACGAAAAAATATACGCATGGCTGGGCGAAAAGAATGTGGCCGACATCCTTTCCCAATCTGTAGATAACAATGTTACTTCGGAAATGGGCCTGGCATTGCTGGATGTTGCGGATGTGATCCGCCCCTATCCCGCTATCATTGAATACCTGCAACAGGTGAAAGACGAGCCTTTCCTGGAAGAGCTGGTACAATTTGAGGGAGGGGAAGATGTCCGTGAAGCGATCATCAGTTATCTTAACAAATACGGGATGCGATGCAGCGGGGAAATTGATATCACCAAAACCCGCTGGAGCGAAAAGCCGGCAACCCTGATCCCCCTGATCCTTGGCAATATCAAAAACTTTGAGCCTAACGCCAGCCGGCGGAAATTTGAGCAAGGGAAACAGGAAGCCCTGGCTAAAGAACAGGAACTGTTGGCCAGGTTAAAACAATTGCCGGATGGAGAACAAAAAGCGGAAGAAGCCAAACAACTGATCAGCTATATCCGGAACTTCATCGGTTACCGCGAATATCCAAAATATGGCAAGATCAGCCGCTATTATGTTTACAAACAGGCATTGCTGAAAGAAGCGGCACAACTGGTAAAAGCCAACGTTATTCATGAACAGGAAGATATCTACTATCTTACTTTTGAAGAGCTCCGGGAAGTAGTACGTACCCATCAACTGGATTACCAGCTTATCCGTCGGCGGAAAGAAGACTATCAGCAATATGAAAAACTAACTCCGCCCCGCGTGATCACGTCCGACGGGGAAATTGTTACGGGTGCCTATAGCCGGGAGCACCTCCCGGCAGGGGCTATCGCAGGGCTGCCTGTTTCTTCCGGTGTAACAGAAGGCCGCGCACGTGTTATTTTAAGTATGGAAGATGCAGCCCTGGAAGACGGCGATATATTAGTGACCACCTTTACAGATCCCAGCTGGACGCCTTTGTTTGTTGCCATTAAAGGCCTGGTCACCGAAGTGGGCGGACTGATGACCCACGGAGCCGTTATTGCGCGCGAATATGGCCTGCCGGCCGTTGTGGGAGTAGAAAATGCCACCAGGCTGATAAAAGACGGGCAAAGGATCCGGGTAAATGGAACAGATGGATATATAGAAATACTTACACCCGGAATTAGCTAACTTTACATCGTTTTACTGTATCATCACTTATGAACGGATATGCCATAGCCCCCGCTGCTGACAACGGGTCTACTTCTATTATTCGCTACCGCGCTACCACCCCTCCTGCAAGGGCAAGAATTATGCTGCAGCAAAACCTGTTCACCTTTTTGCTGAACGGTGAGAAAACAGTTCATTTTGCGGGCACACAGGTTACTGTAAAGCCTCACCAGTTCGTAATGCTGGCCGCCGGGAACTGCCTCATGAGTGAAAAGATCCCTGCAGAAAATGCGGATTATCATAGTATCCTTTTTTTCTTCGACAGTAAACTGCTGGCTGATTTCTTTACCCGTCATGCTGCACTGACCGGCGAACCCGCCAGGCAACCGGATGATCGCCCTTTCCTGCTGCTGGAGAAAGATGAGTTTCTCGTAAATTTCACCAGTTCACTCGACTACATGCTGAACAGCGATAAACCCATTTACCAGGACCTGCAAAAGGTGAAACTGGAAGAACTGTTCTTATATCTTGCGGTGCAGTACCCGGGGCAGATACAGCAGATCAGGAACATGAGCGCTGCTGCCAGCGACGACCTGGTGGTTCGCCAGGCAGTTACATCACATATAAACAGTAATATCACCGTTGAAGAACTGGCCTTCCTGTGTAACATGAGCCTCTCTACTTTTAAACGGCGGTTTGCCCGTATTTATGGTAATAGCCCTAACAGGTGGCTTCTGGAAAGGAGAATGGAAAGAGCTGCTAAAATGCTGCGGCAGAACGACCGTAAAGCAAACGAGATCTATTATGAGCTTGGCTATGAAAACCTCTCCAGTTTTGTACAGTCCTTTAAGCAGATCTACGGCGTTACGCCAAAACAGTACCAGTTATCAAATTGAACGTTTAGCCACACTTTCTGAACGGTTGCCCATCCTTTGCCGCCGGTCTTTGCATCTACCTTTGAATAACAATTCAAACAAAACAGAAAAGATTATGACAACAGAAAACGGCACATTTACACTGAAAAGCAATGAGCTTGGCGGTCAGCTCACCAATAGGCAATATGCAAATGGGATGGGCTTTAACGGGGAGAACAAATCGCCCCAGCTATATTGGGAAAATGCCCCTGCAGCAACGCAAAGCTTTGCGGTAACAATTTACGACCTGGATGCACCCACCGGCAGCGGTTTCTGGCACTGGGTAGTTTTCAACATCCCGTCAAACATCCGTGAACTGGCCGCCGGGGCCGGCGATCCCGGCAATCACCTGCTTCCGGAAGGAGCCATACAAAGCAATACGGATGCCGGCATGCCGGGTTATATTGGCGCAGCCCCCAATGAGGGCCCGGCACACCGTTACCTGATCACGGTACATGCGCTCAGCAAAAAGCTGGAACTGGATAAAAACGCTACGCCGCCTTACGTGGGCTTTAACATGCACTTTGTAACACTGGCAAAAGCTTCGCTGGTTGTTTACGGGCAAAAACAATAGCATGTGAATGATATGCCCCGGTGTTTTATACATGCCGGGGCATAATATTGGCCATGTCGCAAATGGCCCTGAGATTGTCGCTTACAGGGCGTCTCAAAATTACCCGGTCAAAGTATTTTTGTATTGTAACAGAAATACTAAATAAGATGAAAATCACTATCTACCTCGCTGCTTCTGCCAATGGAATGATCAGCAATAACAGGAACGTACCTGATTGGTTATCGCCGGAATATGGCCAGGGATTTATGGCTATCTGTGAACGTACACAGGCCGTAATCATGGGGAAAACAACCTACAATATCCTCGCACCAAATTACCTGCCCCTCAAGGAAGGTTCGCTGGTAGTACTTACACATGATACCAAGGCCACACCAGCCCAACCCAATGTAGTGTTTACCAGCGACAGCCCCCAGGCAATTGTTGCACAACTCAGCGCTAAAGGCCATACCGAAGCAGTGATCATTGGAGGCACACAAACGGTAAGCGCCTTTATAAAAGCCGGACTGGTGAATGAGCTTATCCTGGTAGTGGAACCTGTGCTGTTTGGCAAAGGACTGCCTTTAATGGAGGATGTTGATGCGGAGTATAAGCTGGCATTGCTGGAGATGAAGAAATTGAATGAGAATAGTGTGGAGTTACGTTATGAGGTGAGGATGTAGCGCGAGTTTATATATCTTTAGGAGCATTCCGTTCAGCAACGGTCTAAGATAATTCATATCTGCTAAAACATAAAAAATCTGATTTCCTTTTCATGAAGGAAAATTCATTTGGCCATAAAGATCTTATCACCGGCGGATAGAAGGCGCTTGGCTTGCGCTAAAGATTTTCGATGCATTAGTACACCTTCTTAAAACCGCTCCCTCCCATAATGTATAAAATACAATATGATTATCTCTATTGGAATTGCAGCCAAAATAAGTTTAATGAACGGGCTTATTGGCATAGATAAGTAATTTCTTTTTGAAAAAGAGTTGTTTGGCTGATAGGTATAAGGTAAATATTGCAAGCAACGCTGGCAAAAGAGAGAAGATAACCCCTAAGTTAATCAATCCATCCTCCAACCCCGATATAGCCAACCCAATAGAATAAGGCAGTATTACTGTCAGCAAAATAACGCCAAGCATTAAGCCTATACGGCTTTTATAAAGTAAGACTGGTGTAGCAATTCCCGATAGAAGAAACGCACCTGTCAGTGCTACTACAGGAATAGCATTTGCAAATCCGGCAGACACACTAAAGAGTAATAAAATTACCCAGGCCGTTAAAAGGGAATTCAATATAAAGAATGTAAAATTTCATCTCTCAGGGGACGGTTTCTGTTTATTTCAATTCTGTTAGTTATAATAGTCACAAAATCATGGCAAGCATCCTTACTCGCATATTATCTCAAAAAATAAATTATCAGGACTTTCTTCTAAAAGATCTATTGCTTTATTGTATACGTTACCCTCAAAGAGTGAAGATGAAAAATCTACACTATAACTCATGTTGGGTTGAATGCTTTTATCTGTAATCAAAAATCCGTCTATCCCTAACAGACGGATCTTCTCTTTTTCGCACTCTTTTACCAACTCAAAGGCAATTTCTTTTGGATAGAGATATTGTCCACCTCGTTTTAAAGCCTTGACCATAAATAATTGCTCTGCTTTATTCATGACGGATATATGAATTAGTTATAGTTGCATCTGGTATCCCACCGCTTGCCAATAAGCAAAAATATACCTAATTTACAGGAACCATGAAAAAAGCGACCTTAATTACCCTGGTAACAGCTGCGGCATTTTGCGCTGGTTTCACATTTAATACCATCATAACACCACCCAACAAAACAGCTACAAAAATGAAAAAAGTAACAGGCATAGGCGGCATTTTTTTCAAATGTAAAGATCCCAACAAAATGAAAGAGTGGTACCAGAAACATCTTGGTCTGAATACCAATGAGTATGGAGCCACTTTTGAATGGTATGAAGACACAGACAGCACAAAGAAAGCATCAACACAATGGAGCCCTTTCGAGGAAACAACAAAATACTTTGCTCCTTCTGCCAAAGACTTCATGATCAACTACAGGGTAGAGAACCTCGAGCAACTGGTGGAGGAACTTAAAAAAGAAGGCGTCACCATTGTCGACAAAATTGAAACCTATGACTACGGTAAATTTGTTCATATCATGGACATGGAAGGCAACAAAATTGAATTGTGGGAGCCAGCCGGGTAGCGCCGGCTACTCGAACTGTGCCAGCGAGTCCGCAAAACGCGGTGTACGCATCTGGTGAACAGCTTCATTAAACAAGGCTTTTCCATACATCAACTGCCCTTCATACTCTGCCAGCGATAATTTACCAAGAGCCATTAAACTGCCAAACGCCCTTAAATCGTTGCCTTCCATCACCTGGTCGTGCTGATACCCGGCTGGCTTATGCCGCATGGCAAGCTGGAACATCAGCAGTGAATAAATGATCCTGCAAACCTGGCGCATCACATAAAAGCGCGCCATTTTCTGATCATCAACAACATGGTCAAAATACGCATTCAGCAATGTGCTCTCCTGTTCTTCTGTTTGTACAAAAAAATTAGCGGCATTGGCCAGGTCCACATACCGGTCATTTAAATAAGCTACATCCCAGTCAATGATCCATATTCTTTCCCCATCGCATAAAATGTTGCTTGGATTAAGATCGTTGTGGCTAAACACCTTATCGGATGCGACCCGGGGATACCTGTTCTTTATGGTTCCATAGTACTGGAAACACTCGTCGAATAACGGCCCGGAAAGTATCTTAGCATTTCTGAACTGCTCAATCATCCCGTCCACGGTTTCAAACAGATCTTTCCCTTCTCCGTTACAAGGTATTGCATGCACTGTTTTAATAGCATGTCCCAGTTCACCCGCCAATTTATCCGGGGCAAAAATACCACGCACCGGTTTGTTATCTATAAAGTCACTGATCACGATACCCTGCAGTTTATCTTCATATTTCAGTGAAGGCGCAATACCGGCAGCTGATGCCAGCGCCAGGCTACCAGGAAATGCAGAGGTATCATTGGCTGCACCCAGCTTTAACACATAGTGCCGGCCACCCAGCGTAATTTTATAAACAGCAGAACCAGACAGGCCGCCTGCGAGTAAGGAAATACCGGTAACATCAGTAGTATTAAAAACTTTTACCAATGCAGCTTCTATAGTTGCTACCCTTTCAGTTGGTATAGCGGAAGAATATAATAATGACATAGCTGACGATTAAAACAATTGTGCCTCCTGATTTCCGGCAGCACAATATCCGGCAAATATATAGCTTGTATACTAAATAAATATACAGGGCCGCCATGGTGTATCACGGCGGCCCTGTATATTTTTTCGTCATCAGGGGAAAGTAAAACTAACATTGGCGGAGCTGATCGGCGAAGGATAACTGGTTCCTCCCGCGGTAATGGAAAATACCCAGGCCCTGCCTTTTGTAATGTCGCCTGTGAAACTGGTAGAGCCCAGCGGAACAACAAACGGCCTGTCGTTGTAGGGCCTTCCGGTAACTGGATCTTTGGCGAAAAGATTAATAAAATTGTTGATACCCGGCGGACAGGTAAAGTTAACCGTAAATGAAGTTCCCGGCCCATTTACGATACTGGTAATTGCCAGTCCTACGTTACATGTTCCATTGGTATTGGCATTTGCCTGCCCCTGCTGGTCTATCTCCGCCTGGGCCAGCGCATTCGCTTCCTCCGGAGACCCGGCGGTATACTTTCCTGCCGGCACTGTATAAGGCACCAGCGAGCCTTCGCCGGTGGTACATTGCTTATAAAAGTTCTGTGTAATAGCCACATTGGGATAGGTAGTGGAATTATCCTGTCCCAGCGTAGCGGAATAAACATAATTAAAGGCCTTCATCACATAACCATCCTGGTTGCGGATCGCCGAAAGCCTGTTATACGCGTCGTAATTGTAAAAGGATGTATTACCGGAGGGAGTGGTAATACTGCTGATTCCCACCAGTGGTATATAGGTATACGTAGTAATTTCCCCATCCTGCGGATAGATCCGGATGTCATCTATTACGCCTGTTATTGTTTGCCCCGTATATGCCTGGTCGTTATGCTCCCAGGTAGTTCCATTCAGCTTAAAGTAAGAGAGCCGGTAAGTCCGGCCACCGGTATTAGCGGCAAACTGGCTGGCAAGCGCAACAGACCCGTTATAACCGCCTTTTCCCGTGTGCGCACTGGTAGTATTAGATACCAGTGAACCATTCCCTTCAAAATCCTCAAAGTAAAACTCGGAAGGAGTAGCATTTTTACATTCTGCTATCGGGTACATTTTATCATAGCCCCATTTATAGCCTATGCTTATATTGTTATTTGCTTTGGAATAATTGAGATTGCCCCTGGCATCATAGTCCAGCTGGCCGGCAAGCTTATACTCAGCCGGCAATGTTCCGGAAGGCGCAATAAAAGCTACCGTAGCGGGGTTGGAGGTTTCCGCGGTATATACCTGGCTCGGGGTTAAAATATTATCGTGCAGCAGGTAGGTTTTGTAGTTCCCTTCCACAAGCTTACCATTCACCTGCGTAACTTCTTCAACAGGTATACTGATCATATTCCGTGTTTTCATCTCCCCCATCCAACCGGTGGTAGCCGTAAAATCGCCCGGATAACGGTAGTGTTTAACAAGCGGTAGCCCATCACTGCGGGTTAGCTGTTCCGATTGAATAAAGGCGCGGTCATTGTATTCAAAGGTCTTTGCAGAAGAAATATTAATCGTGTTAACATTATCATACAACGTTTCCGTGCTGCTGGCCGTCAGCAACTTTCCAACCTGGATGGGATAATACGACATATGCAGGAACAGGCCCATGTTGGAAGGGCCAACAGCCGATATCGGCTGCAGCTGCCTGCGTAGCTTAAAGGCCCAGAAAGATTGTCCCTTCTTCACCACAGGTGTATTGGTGATCGATTTAACCAGCCTGCTGGTGTTATCGTAGTAGTTAACCGTTTTCAGGAACCCGTTTTCCAGGCTTGGAATGGCAGGCGTTCCGGGAATTACGTCCAACCCCGACAGCTGTGGGTATTTATCCGGCACCACGTTGTACAAATATTCTGTTCTTCCCAACGCCTCCCCGGTAAAATACTCTTTCACCTTACCATAGCCAACATGACTTCCATTTGCTGAAAACGTATATGGCTGGCGGGGATTAGCATAAAGCGTGTGTGTAATATATTCATCTATTACCACAGCATTCGATGGCAGTACTTCTTCCTGCTTATTCTTTAAAAAACTATAGTAGGTAGGGAAATGCATCATCATGCCCTGCTCATAGGTATATAATTTTTTCGAAGTGATTTTACTTACGGGATCAAATCTGCTGCTGGAAGTTAAACGTAGCCCTCCTCCTTTTCCCAGAGGTGCAACATTAGAAGTAACAGGAATTTTAAGGGAGATGTAAGCCATTTTCTGACCTGGCACACCCACCTTATTATCCGGGTAATTGGCCGTTAATTTATACCTGCCGGCAGTGAAATACTGGTTCGTCAATACAAAAATACCACTCTGATTCCTCACGATATCTTTGGAAAAATCGTACTCCCATTGGGTAGGACTAACAGCACCGGTAACCGGGTCTACCCTTTCTATCATTACCCACATTGCATTTTGTATATTGGTGGGAGTACAGGGTGGGAAAACACAGGAACAGTCCCAGCCCGTACCTGTTGGATTGGCATCTGCAGGCTGGTTGCAGAACAGGTTAACGGTTATGTCCACATAACTGTTGCCTGCTATGTCCACAATAGTAGAAGTAACGCCTGTTGTAGTGTTCAGGGCGCCAACATTGTTATAACTCACAATAATATCTGCCGGTGCATTATTATACTCATGAAGGGCATATTCAAACTCCGCCAGTCCTTTGGTGGGGTACATGATCTTCTTCAGCATGCCTTCCTGCGCCTGCGGAAATCTGGGGTCGCGGTCAGCGCCTATCCAGCCCCTCAGAATAGGCGGAACGGCGGCCAGGAAATTATACCGCTTAAAATCCGGCACCAGCGTGGTATTTGAAGCCGCTCCGTTATAATACCCCCAGTAATCCTGCTCAAAAGAGCTTTTATAGGGCAAGGTAAATCCATCGGCGCCTTCGTAATAATAGCATTTATATACATCTCCTTTTACTGTTACACTTTTCAGCTTTAGTCTTTTCCGGCGGTAAGATTCATCGTATGGAAATTTTATTCCCGGTCTTGTGCTCAGAGTGGTATACGATTCATTACCCGGCCTTGCTGTAAAATAATCATAGTCGAATGTGGTGGTTGCCACCGCAGTACCCGCTTTATTAGATACCGTGATCCCATCCAGCCGTACGCCAAACAAGTCTTTCCGGCTGCCGGGTATAAATTTCACCGATCCGTTCTCAAAAATAATGCTGTCCAGGAAAAGTGTCCTGATGGTAGACGTACTAAACGTGCTGTTCAGGCCGGCGTTATTGGGCAGCCCTGTTTGTCCCTGCATTGAAACAGCCTCGTATTGTATATACTCCTCCGTAAGGTCGGGCATTTGAGCTACATAATCCACGTTGCTGAATGCCCCGGTGATACCGATATAATCTGCGCTATGCCCTATACCGGTGGCAGGATACACATATTCACGGAAGGTCTTGTATTTAAGGGTAAGAACGTGATTAGCCGGACTGGTAACCTTTGTGAGATAATAAGCTGTTTTTGTAGGGCCTGCGGGAGTTTCCGACATTTCCACCGCCATAAATTCATACCGGTAGCCTTCAGGATCAGTGGCTGTAATTCCATTTCCTGATTTCGCAAACTGGATATTATTGCAGCTTATATCCACCACCGAGGTGGTAGTCAGCCAGGTAAATTTACCAGTGTATTTTCCAAAGTTGTAAACATACAGGTCCGGCTCCCCATCCAGTTGCCCGCTGCAAAAAAAAGGACAAAGTTCTGCATTCGTATAAGCTTGTCCGTTGGCTTTATACAGCAGGTTTCCCTGCAGCATAAAATTCCGCGCCTGGGCCGCCGGCTGGTAAGTATTGCCCAATGCATCAGGATAAAATTGAGTAAATGAGTCGTAAATTACCAGGTCATCATCAGCTCCTTTTATTTGTCTTGAAATAACCCCTCCTACATTTAATGCCCATCCAAGGCCTACCCAGCTGGCCTCTTCAGACACCCTGATACCTCCCCCGTTATAGCTCAAACTGATAGGAAGCTCAAGGTCGCCGGTACGGATAGTATAAACAGGCACAGATACCTCCGGCCTGCCATTAAAATACGTAACAGGAAATTCGGCTGCTTTAGTGAGTGAAGCCACATCCGGGGAAGTAAGCGGAATTTTGCGCAGCTCATCAAACGCAGTGCTTTGTGATAACGCTATGCAGGAATACAGCAACCCGCATATAAAAAGGGAGAATAGTTTAAGACAACCAGGCATAAGGTAAATTCTTTTAAATAGGTATCCAGTAATTGTTATCATTTCCAGTTTATTCGGTGTCAAAACCAAAAGCATACTTCACTAATATACCCTTACTGAAAATGCACTTAATGTAGTAACCGAATTGATTATATCGCTTTACAAAGCCTGCCTTTTCATTCATGGCATATGTCAGTTGTTCCGTACTTCCGTTAGCATGGGTTTTGCAATTATTACCCAATATCTTCACCACCTCTTCCCGGCTAATGCCCAGCCGTATTTTACGGGAACTGACAAATACCTCAGCAGGAAGCACTACTACCTGTTTCGGCGCTTTGTAAGTGCTATCGATAAGCAGTATCTCAAATTCATCGACCGCATTTTTGCTTCCACCATATTGAAAGAACAAACGGAGCGCCTGCGTTTTGGATTTATTCACCAGCTCAATCCTTGGTAAGGATTTCCCCTGCTCAAACAGCTTATTCCAGATATTCTTCCCCAATACCTTTTCAGTGGAAACGTAATCATTCAGTCTTATACCGTTAACCGCCGTATCCGGTATAAGGCGCACAGATTGCTGCCCGTTGACATACCGGGTTGATAAAAGCAGGATGATTGTTATAATAAGTATCTTATTCATCTTTTAAAATTTTATTCCCCGTTACTTCTTGTTCTGCGGCCACTGCCATTGTTATTGGGATTATTCAGGATGTTTATATTTACCCTGATGTTATCGTGCGACTGAAGATACTGACTCATAGTACTTTTAAACTGAAGCAGTCTGGCAGCATTTTCCTGTATGCCGATACATCCCTGCGTGCCAACATGCTCACCCCCATCCGGGTGTATCCTTAACAGAGTTCTGTGGGTACTGAACTGCGGGTTTAAATTCAGGCTGAAGCCGACGCCGTCCCTTGTCATTCCAGCATTGTAATTAGTGCTCCTCGGCCCCCTGTCCTGCAGGTTATCCGCCGTATATGCTCCATTCTCCGGGGAACCGTTCCCCCAGGGACCTCCAATTGCCTGGTAACTTGCCAGGGTAAGATGCCCTCCGTCATCAAACACCTGGTTAACGTTTAAGTTACCATTTCCTTCCGCAGGATTAGCGGCATTAGCCTGACCGGCAAATTCCAGTTTTGTTTCTCCCGTGGCAAATGAAATAAGGTTTGTACCCAGTTTGGAATCCAGGGTAGACAGTACATTATTAAACGTGGAAACGAACCTGTTGGCGTTTGCTTGTTTGGACAAGTCCACTCCCCCTGCCATAGCCGCTCCCTGCGCGGCAATATATGCCAATGCGTCTACTCTCACATTCTGGGTGGCGCCGGCATTGTTTACCGTACCAAGTACAGCCCCGTTTGCAATATTATAGTAAACGGTGGTATCCCCCAGGAAATCGGTATTAAAAACAGGCCCGTTCTTCATGGCAACATATGGGCTTTCGCCTTCAATGGCCTTAGGATCTATCTGTCTCCATCTTCCCAGCTGCGGATCATAATTTCTATAAAATGCATCATACTGGTTCAGGCCAAAATCGTTAGTGTGCTCTATCCCGTTAAACTTAAGTTTATTCGCCGGGTACTGTGTCCCTTTTAGTGCATTTGAAGATATCCCCGCCATCGTCAACCCAAACGGGTAGTAATGCGTTTCTTCCATCAATGCGCCCTGTATATGATTCACCGCCAGATTATCAAAAAATGCTGCAATATTACTTTCATTGCTGGTGTAAATATAAACATACCCGCTCTGTAATACAGGAATGGCATTACCGTTAGCGTCCAGCCGGGTATAGGTTTTATAGGTATCGGTGGCGCCCAGCGGCTCTGCACCGCTGCCATTATTACTGCTATAGGCAAACTGCTCATTGAGGAAAATCCAGTTCAGGTATGCTTTTGGTTTCGTGGTTTGCGCAGGGTTATTGTTGCTCATAAATGCCGTTACCGCCGGATTAAAAAAACTTCCGTTGGTACCTGTTTGCGGTAAACTTATTTTACCTGCTCCCGGCCCACTGGTAATGCTGGTGGCAAGGATAGATAAAATATCGGCAAGAGGGCTTTGTTGTGTGGCGCCCGTGGCTGATCCCCGCCACCACATATCACAACGCAGCTCAATCTTGTCGCCCGCCATTACCTTCAACAATATTCCCGGGCCTACTTTCCGGTCGCCTGTTACGCTGCTCAGTTTTGTCCAGTAGTTATTAGGATTGGTAGTTCCGTTTGCAGGCGGATTGGAAGTATTTGATTTCAGTTCACGTACAGAAGGTGTTACGGTATAATCCGTATTGGAATAATAGGGTATATAGTTATTAGGATCAGATAAATTATTTTTATCGGTCACATTTTCCATACCAGCTATAGGATAATTGATACGCTTTACTTCTTCTGTTAATACCATTCGTACATTTCCAAGATGATCTTTCAGGAAATAATCAAACACCAGCGCGGTTCCACCGGTAGGAATGGCATTACGGATCCGGCCTTCTTCATGAGCAATGAATTGCAGTACCAGCGGGCCTGTTCCCTTCTGCTCATACACCGCTCCTCCAATATAATAAGTGTTGGTAACGGTGCTGCCCTCCGTCACATTTTTTTTCCATTTAACACCGGAGGCATCATAAGTGTAAGTGATGGTTCCTTTTCCTGCTACCGGTATGGCAACCGGCAGGTTCAGATGATTGTATGAGATGGCAGTGGTGATCCCTTTATTTTTATCGGTATTAAGATTTCCATTGGCGTCGTAGCTAAAATCCGTAGCCGTTTTAGTGGATGCGTTGTATTTAAAATCACCCAATGTGCTGGCATTGTCATTAAACACATCTGTAACGGCCTGGATGCGGTTTGTACCGGCAATATAAGTATAAGCCAGGTCATCTATCTGGCTGCTGGCATTTAACTTCAGTCCCCATTGCTGCATACGGAGAATATTCCCGTTGGCATCATAGGCAGTGGCAGGATCGGCACCGGTACTTCCCATTTTAACGGTGTAATTAACCAGGCTGTTGTTCCAGGCCCCATCACTGTTACGCTGTTCAAAACCGGCTGTCATCAGGCGGCTGAGGGCATCATAACTGAAGTCGTATTTCCTGGTAACGCCATCCCCAACGCTGCGCCAGGCAATTCCGCTGATATTACCGTTGAATTGTTGTGCCAGGTAATTCCTGGTGGAGGCGTTGGCAGGTTTATCATACCCAATATCAAAACCAAACCAGTTACTGGTTCCGGGCGCTGATGCAATAGCCGGGTTAGTAAAATTCCTGTTCACGCCTAACAGCCATCCCCTGATATTATAGGTTGAATTCAGCGTTTCCAGCGGAGTGGATGCAGCAGGCTTTATTCCCAGCTTTTTACTATTCACCCGCCCCAGCGCATCATAGGCTGTTTCGGAAACAGTTTTGTAGGGTATCATAGTCCCGCTGTTTACCGTGGTATTGCTGATGGCTTTTTCCGTTTTTACCAGCCTGCTCAGGTCATCGTAAGTAAAGCGGGTTAGCAATATGGTAGTTTGCGCACCGGCGCCGGCAATTACCTGTCGCTGTGCAGTGATCAGCGGCTGACCAGCAAATGAATACTGGGTAGTTGCTACATCGAGCCCGCCGGTGAGATTCCGGCTTTGCAGCTGTATGGTCCTTCCATGTTTATCATAGTAGGTAGCGGTATACAGCCAGGTACTGGTGCCGAGCACCTTTACCCTTCCTCCTGTAATCATTCCCTGCGTGCCTGTAGTGGCAGTAAGGGCCTGCGGGTAAGGCCAGGTGGTATTGCTGGCAGCCGAAAAATAACTGTTATCTCCCGTAAAGAAACCTGAATTTAATCCATGCCCTGCATGCGCGGTGGCCGTGAGGAAATCATAGTTATCATAAAAAGTGCTGGTCATTTCTTCAAGACCGGAGGCGCCCACTGCGGGGTAGCTGCTGCCGGTTGCCCCGGGAACAGCTGCCGCAGCGGTAATATGACTGGCAAAAGTAGTAGCTGTTGTCCATATACCAGTGGCAACAGGCCGGTTGCGGCTATCATACTGGAAATATTCCCATTTCCCGCTTCCCAGTATGGCATCCTGCCTGAGCACTAACCTGTCGCGGCTATCGTATACTAAGTACTGTGCACCGGCGCCGGGCATTTTTTTTATGATCAGCCGTTTCTTTGCATCGTATTCATAACGGAAACATTGCTCGGCCAATATGGTAGCATCAGTGAGCAGCCAGTTTGATGCGATCTGTTCCACGCCTTTGGGTTGTATAACGCATCGCAGCAATTTGAAATCGTCATAAATATAGTAGGTATTCAGCCACCCTGCATGGCCACTCCCCGCTCCTGCGTCGGATGCAGTCAGCTGCACTTTCTTTAGCACCACTTTGCCTTCTTTGTCTTTGAATTCAATAACCTGTTTACCATGTTCATTTACCTGAATGGTTTTAAATAATGTTCCCGGGGGATATGCAGACGCAGTGGCGTAAGTGCTTAATCCACCTGTCGCGGCTATGGTCACGGTCCATAGCCTCACGGCATCGGTACCGGTATTTACCAAATATCTGGTGCTGGTGTTTTTCTTCGTGGTCGATTCTGTGCCCACCCAGCTGTTGCCCGGTGCGTATACCTCGGAAACACGGTTCAGGGGCGATGCTTCGAAATTTGTTTTACCATAGAAATAAGTTTCGCCGGGATACGCCGCCTGTAAAAAGACAGCCTGCTGTTCATATGGATTCTTTTTGAAAGATCCGTCTGAAATGGAGGTGTTGCCATTTGTATTGTTAGCAGCAAAAGGCAAAAAAGAATACACTTCCCTCCCGTATACATCATAGGTTCTGGCAGTTACCAGGTCTGTTGCAGCAGAGGAAGACAGCGGGTTAGCCGGGTCGGTAACAAGGGAGCCTTTCTTCAGTACCAGCTCAAATGGCCGGCCCAGTCCGTCGATATACTGTGTACTGATCCTGGCATCCCTTAACGGGAGCGTATTCAGGATAGCGGGGTTCGTTTGCGGAGAAGTGGCCGTGGCTGTATAAACACTATTCCCATCCTGTATGGTATAGGGTGCCGGAGTTTGCGCCTGCAAAGGATTTGCAAGGATCATCATTAATAATCCGGTCAGGAAGCCGGAGTATGTTTTGAATAAGTGCATCAATACAACTTTTATTAATTTCAATCGGTATAGCAATGATATCAGAAAGTGTATCCCCAACGGAATACAACAGAACGGTTCCCCGCAGGATGAAGGAAATCCCATAACAGCTGCAGCTTAGCGGTTTTCTTCCTGTACCTGATCTTTTTGGATACGCCCACAAGGCCAGAGGTTTGCCAGGCCAGGTTTCTCAGTGCTGCTATGCTTTCAAAACGGGCCAGGTAGTTTTGCTCCAGCCCCCCGCTGATCCAGATATTTCCAAACAATACATTATTCCCTTTGCCAGCCGCAGTAAGCTTCCAATCCAGGTAGCTGCGCAGGCCGATACCATCATGGGTGAGGTTTAATTTGTTCCATGCCTCCCCTAAACTGAATTTATAGGCAACGCCTACCCCTGTAACCAGTCGGTCGTTCAACCGGTAGCCAAGCGAGAGGGCCAGGTCGTTACTGGCGGGGAACTGGTAAGCGCTCCGCTTACCGGTTTGCAGATCAAATCCGTATTCCAGTCGTTTGAGAAAAGGTTTTGTACGCTGATTGTTTTTCCCGGTAGAAGGCATGGCAGATGCATCGTCTTCTATCTCACCAGCGGATCTTAGCGAAGTGATTTTATTCCTGATATCTGTAAACCCTGTACCCGGGGCTGCTGCCTGGCTGGCGAGCTGCTGTTCCAGGTTGGCGGCTGCGGGGCCCAGCCGCTCCTGCAATAACGTTTGCAGGGTAGCACGTGTTTGCATGCCATTCATGGCTATTGCCGCCATATCCGGCGCAGTATTGGTTTGCATCCCAAACAGGGAGGCAAGCTGACTGTTTTCCCGCAGGAACTTTTGGAACACCGGTACTTTGTTGAGCGCCTTTAATGCCGTTGCTTCCCAGTTTGCCGGCTTATTCAGTTCTTCTTTCCAGTTACTGAGGCGGTCCCTGTAATAAACAAGCTCCTTGGAATACTTTGCCACAGCACCTTTAATACTCCCCAACTGCGGATACTGCTCCTGTAAACCCTTCAGCGTCATTCCCCTTTCTGCCAGGAAATTTTTTATACTTTCTCCCCTTAACCAATCGCTCTTTAATCCCCCAATATTCTTCAATGCCCTGGTCACATTTTCCTTCCCTTCGGAGCCGGCGCCTAAAAAATTCACCAGGCATTGAAGGGAATCCAGCCGGGGAATATATGGCTCCGCAGCACCATCTGCACAGGTGTTACCTGCGCGGTTGAATTTCTCCAGTAATTTCCCATAAACTTCGTTGGTACGTTGCAGGTAGTTCATGGAAGCTATGCTGTCCACTTCTTTCAGCTGGCTGCCGGCTTTGATTTCCACGGACCGCAGCTTTGTGATCAGCTTAATCTGCTGTCGCTTCAACCTGGCCGACAGCGCCTGCTGCGCCTCTATTGTTTTATTTATATGATGACGGGTTTTCTGCGGAAGTGCAGCCGTTGTATCTGTCTTCTGACCCAAAGCCGGAAGTGCCCACAGTAAAATCAAAAACCATTTTATCCGGATCATCATAACGGGATGTTGATAATTGGTAAAGGATATAGTCATATTTTAACCGCTACAGGGCAACGCAGCACATTGTACAGGATAAACAACACTCTCAACAGGTATAAATCAGGTATCAGTCAACAATATATCTATTATAAGTGTTTAATTGACGATTATAAAGGTTTCCATAGTTTTTCATTCATGATATCATACTTCAAATAAAAACCGATTTAAAAACTACAGAAGACGACGGATAAAGACTTGGGACATTTGTACTATTACCAGGAAACATCAGGGATAACACTTGCTACGGTACAATTTCACTGGTAATAGTACAAATAAAATATTATTTTTTCATATTTGCAATAATCTGTCCGGGTTATTTTCAGGATCCTCAAAACCGCACCACCGACCAAAACGCTTTTTTAGGCCGCAGGTCTTTATCGAACAATAGCGGATAGTCTTTCCGCCCGCGCACAGGAAAGTTATCAAGCCAGCTATGCCTGTCAGATATATTCCAGAAAGTTACACCGGTTAAAGCGTTGCTGTACTTCCTGAAAATTTCAAAGCACATACTGAACTGTTCGATCTGTTGCTGCTCCCTGGCAGGGGTAAAAGCCTCTGCACTGTCGCCCGCCTGTCGTCCTCTCATCTCATGCTCTTTTGGATAAACGGATACATCAAATTCAGTGATCTGTAATTTCAGGCCCAGCGGCAAAAAGTCTTTAAACGTATTTTCCAGCTGCTCCCTGTTAGGCTCATTGATGGCCCAATGCCCCTGCAACCCGATCCCATGAACCGGTATGCCTTTGCTCACAAGCCCATTCAACAGCTTTATTATTTTCTTCCGCTTTACCGGGTTAATTTCATTGTAATCGTTATAAAACAACAACGCATCCGGGTCGGCCTCATGCGCCCACTGAAATGCCTTCTCAATAAATTCTTCGCCGCAGATCTGGTACCATAAGGAGTTCCGGCAAAATTCACGGGGATCATCACTTATCGCCTCATTCACAACATCCCAGGCATATACTATTCCCTTGTATCTTTTTACTACAGTAGTAATATGCTCCTTCAACCGCTGCAGCAATACTTCTTTACTTACCTGCTGCCCGTTGTTGTCTTTAAAGATCCATCCGGGCGCCTGCTTATGCCATACCAATGTATGGCCCCGCAACTTCATACCGTTTCTGCGGGCAAAGGCGGCCACGGAATCGGCATCCCTCCAGTTATACCATTGTTCGCCCGGGTGGATAACACCCATTTTCATGGCGTTCTCGGGAGTAAGACTATTAAACTGGCTTATCAGCAACCCCGCTTCATCTGTTTGCAGGGCATGCGCGGAAACGGCCACGCCTATAGGAAAATAGTTCCTGTAATAATCCTTTAATCCCCCCGTTCCGGGAGCAACGGCAGGATGCGTACGATAGGCGAAGCAACAAACGCTCGCCAAAACGATCAAAGCAATAGCAGCATAGCTGGTGTATTTCATATGAAGATGATTTCATTAAACAGTTATTGTCTGAATGCGCTCAAAGGCTGAATAGTACCGTCGCTGTTATACTTCATCTCCATTACCTTCACATTCCTCAGATGCGTTTTGCCCGACAGCTGTGTATCATGGTAAAACAAATACCATTTCCCGCCAATTTCAATAATAGAGTGATGATTTGTCCAGCCTTCAACAGGTTTCAGTATCACGCCCTGGTACTTAAAAGGCCCGTAAGGGCTATCCCCTATGGCATAGGCGATATTATGCGTATCACCGGTTGAATAAGAGAAGTAATATTTGCCTTTATACTTATGCATCCAGGCAGCTTCAAAAAAACGTTTGTCATTATCTTTTTCCATGAACAGCTTACCGTTGCTATCTGTTATCTTCACCTCTGCCGGTGCGCCTTGCAGGCTTTTCATTCCGGGGGAAAGCTTTGCAACACGGGGAAGGATCGCCAGCTCATCTTTGTTACGCAGTTTCGCAGCGGCATCGTACCGGTTGTTGTTCCAGTGCTGTAATTGCCCGCCCCAGATGCCCCCGAAGTACAGGTAAAAAGAACCGTCGTCATCCCTGAATACGCAGGGATCAATGCTGTAGCTTCCTGCCAAAGGATCTTTCTCTGCTGTAAAAGGACCTTCCGGCCGCCTGGAAGTGGCTACCCCTATCCTGAATAATCCCTGCTTATCTTTAGCGGGAAAGTACAGGTAGTAAGTACCTTGTAAAAAAGCCGCATCAGGCGCCCACAGCTGTTGCGATGCCCACGGTACGTCTTCTACGCGCAGTGCCACACCATGATCTGTTACCTTTCCCCCGATAGCATCCATCGAAAGGATACGGTAGTCGGCCATCCTGAAGTGATCGCCATTATCGTTCTCAACAGTTTTTGTGGCGGTGTCGTGAGAGGGATAAATATATATTTTACCTTCAAAATAATGCGCCGACGGATCGGCAGTATAAATATGCGATACCAGCGGCTGGGACGCATATTTACCGGTATCTTTTGCGTTAGCCGCCTGCTGTGCGTTTGCCCGGATACCCGCAGCCATGTAAAGAAAGAGGCAGAGCAATATTCTGCTATAATAACCCTGATGCATATATTTTTTATTTAGATGAATAAAATGGATTCCATATGCCTTGTCATTGCCCGGTAACAGCAACTGTGCGCTCCTCTTTCCCCGCAACGGGCATATCGTTGGTAAAAGAAAACCAGTTCAAACCGGGCGATGGCGCCCCCGTTGCTCCTGAACTTAAATGTCAGTTGGTGCGTTCCCGTTAGTTGTTTTACAGGTATGCGGATAGTGGTATAGGCTTTCGACAAGGTAGCAGGCAGCGTTACGGACACATAGGGATGCGATGAATCTTTATCTGCATACACATCGATATGCCCTTGCCCCGGGGAAACCCGCAACAGAAGGTACTTGTAGCCATGCTCAAAATCTACCCGGTTAAACCGGATCCACGCGCCATCTGTTAAATGGCCTATATCCTGTTCCCCGGGATGGCTGGTATCAGCACTGGCTTTTACACGTGCCAGGTATATTTCATCATACATCTCCGCCTGCACCAACGAAGAGGCTTTAAAGAGATTGGGCGGTCCCTGCCGGGTATTCATCCGGAACCAGTTGAAATCAACATAACCACCGGTCTTCTGCGTGGCCTGGTTAAACAACGTAAACCTGTTCCCGGTGAACATCTTCAGGTTGAATTGCATGTTCAGCGTATCCCCGATGGGAATAAAGCTGCGGTTATCAAAGCTATAGTAGAAATGAGCCTGGTTGCTGACAGTGTTTACCGACGCTTTTAAAAAGATCACCTGCCTTTTCCCTAAGGCAACGCTGTCAATGGTTTTGCCTGCATTTTTCATTATTATGAACTTCGACCGCTCGCCTGCCTTTACGCCTACTAAAGCATGAGGAAGCTGCAATACAGCAAGACCGGCAATATCTCCTGCCTGCATCCGGCTCACATCCAGCTCCGTGGTTGCATCGGAGAAAGGGCCGAATATCCGCTGCGTTAACGAGTTTCTTGCCTGGGGAAGATCAGCGGCAATATTGCTGGTAGTTAACCGTAAATATCCCTTGCGCGCTGCCAGGGACCATGCGCTGTCGTTCGGGTTATGATTCCACGCCCACTGCATTCCCAGCCTGCCGTCGTTGAACTCATCACTGGAAGGCAGCACACGCACCGGTGCGCTAACCCCTGTATTGGGTTTGGTATGGGTAACTACGGCGCGCCCATCTTTTCCCACTATAGGCCAACCATCTACCCATTGAACGGGCTGCAGGGTAGGCACCCGCCCTACGCCTACCCTGTCCTGGAAAATAATGCTCCACCATTCCCCTTTCTGCGTTTCAACCAATGCTCCCTGGTGCACTCCCTTGCCATGGAGGTTCATATCATCCCGTAATACAATCTTTTCTTCATAGGGACCATAGATATTTTTTGACCGCAGGCAGCTCTGGTAGCCATCGCCGCCTCCATAGGTGGCGTAAATATAATAGTACCCGTTTATCTTGTAAACATGTGCTCCCTCCAGGCCCGGCCTTTGCACTTTGTCAAACACCACGCTGTCCTTCCCAATGGGCGCAAGGGTGGAATCCACCTCCGTCACTGATATCCTGGAATAACCATGCGCTATATATATGCGCCCGTCGTCATCAAAAAACAGCCCCGCATCATAATAGGGTCTTACCAGCTTTCGTATTTCCCAGGGGCCTTCCGCCTTTGCTGCGGTACATAAAAAACCGCCTTCATCCAGGGTAAGGAAAAGGATATGGAATTTCCCGTTGTGATAACGGATGCTGCTGGCCCACTGCCCTTTCCCATAACGGCTGCCGCCGTTTAAATCATAAAACGGATGTTGCTTAAACTGCTGCACCGCGTTTGAAGCATACTCCCAGTTCACCAGGTCCTTTGATTTCAACACCGGCACCCCGGGGAAAAAATACATGGTGGTGGTTACCATATAGTAAGTATCGCCTACACGGATCACGTCATTATCAGGGAAATCAGCCCATATCACCGGGTTGGTATAAGTGCCGTCTTCATTATCCGACTGCTGTGCACGCAGGGAAGTGCCAGTCAGCAAAAGGAACATAACGAGGTATCTTTTCAAAAATTTCGTGGATAGATTGTTACACATCTTTATAGAATTACTTGGCATGCTGTCGTTTTGTCTATGCTGGACATTTCGTCACTGCGTTTAATATCATCGCATAGCAACACCTGTCCCGCAGCTGATGACGGTAAAACAAAAATACCCGGGCCATTTTTCTGCCGATAGCTCATTTGTTGAAATTCATAGCACAATTGTCGTTCAGACAATAATTTGCATTGTAACGGTCTGCCGCCGGACATGGCCCGCGCATATATTACTTTTAAGATTGACTTACAATACTTAAATTCGACAGAAGAAATGAATTCAGCCAGAACCCACGTATGAAAAATTCAACCAACATCTTGCTTTTAACGACTGCCACCTATGTTTAAATATAAACTTGCCTGTTTCTGTTGCCTGCTACTCCTGGCCCGGATAAGCCCGGCCCAGGTGAAAAAGATAAATTTCACCACACTGGCCTCAAAAGACGGGCTGATCTCCAATGCGGTGAACTATATTATCAAAGATCATTACGGCCTGATGTGGTTTGCCACAGACGACGGCCTGAACAAGTTTGACGGTACCAATTTTACCGTTTACCGGCACAATCCGGCCGACTCCTCCAGCCTGAGGGCAAATGAAGTACTAGTGCTGCATGAAGATAAAACCGGTAACCTCTGGATAGGCACCGGCGGCGGAGGCCTTAGCCTGTACAACCGCAGGAAGGACTCCTTCATTCACTTTCCTGTAAATGCCAATACTCCTGAGCTCCCCCAGAATGCAGTTATAATGGACATCTGCAGCGATACATCCGGGAAGGTATGGATAGCGCAGTTCGAAAACCTCTTCCTCCTCAACCCCGCCACCCGGGAAATTTCCAGGATCAGGCTTCATACAGGAGAAGAAAACCCCGATGCCACAAAAGCACTGGCCTGCGTTTTTGTAGACCGTAAACAACAGGTATGGGTAGGCACCACCACTGGCCTTTACCGGTATTCCCCGCGCAGCGGCGCCTTAAAGCTGATTCTTAACAACAGCCCTGGAGCCGGCGCAGCGGATAATGATGTAAGGGCTATTACGGAAGACAGGAACGGCCGTATCTGGGTAGGCACGGCCACCGGCCTTTGCCTGCTGCAGCCCGATGGCGCCGGATTTACCTCCTATGCCAGGATAAGCGGGAACACCATCTTCAATAACACACAGGTGAACTGCATAGAACCGGATAACGACGGACAGCTATGGATCGGCACAGAGGCAGGACTGATCGTTCTCAGTACAGACACCAACACATACAATCACTATTTTCCCGATAATGAAAATATTTACAGCATCGCCAGCGCTTCAATAAAATGTACTTATATCGACAGGCAGGGCATCTACTGGATCGGTACCTTCCGGGGCGGCGTCAATAAATACGACAAAAACCTGAACCTCTTTAACTTCAAACCGGGTACCATTTTCCATACACACAACCGCAAATCCTCTATAGTAAGCGCTTTTGCGGAAAACAGCGATGGGAGTATACTGATCGGCACCGATGGCGGAGGCCTGTTCGGATTCAACCGCCAAACCGGGAAAGTACAGCCGGTCGACATTCCTCTCCCGGCCAGCAATTATCTCTCCATCATGGCCCTTCACTATACCCGGGAAAAGAAACTGTTCATCGGCACTTATGCCTATGGCCTGCTGATCAGGGATATGGCCACCGGCAGTTATAAACACCTGGTAAAAGGCCCCGGCCCGGGCAACCTGAACGCTAATGATATTTTTTGTATAAAGGAAGATAGTAAAGGCAATGTTTGGGTAGGAACCAACGGCGGAGGCGTGAACATTTTAAAGAATGATGAAATCGTTGCGCGGTTTACTCCCCATCCAAGACCCGGTATACCCGGCGAAAAAAAGCTGCCGCTTAATGGATACATCAGGACCATCGAGGAGGATGCAACAGGAAATATCTGGATAGGCACACATGGTGGCGGAATAGGTGTATACCACCCCGCTACCGGCCAATGGGATATCTATACACAAAGCAACAGCCAGCTGTCCGGCGATAAGATCCAGGTGATCCTGCGCGACAGCCGCGGCAACATGTGGGTAGGCTCCTATGGCGGAGGACTGAGCCTGTTCGACAAAGCCACCGGGCGGTTCATCAACTACGCTGAAAAAGATGGTCTGCAGAATACCACCATCTACCAGATCCTCGAAGACAGGGACCATACCCTCTGGCTCAGTACCAACACCGGTATCAGCAGTTTTAATACTATCTCAAAAAAGATCCGGAACTATACGCATTACAACGGCGCACAGAATAATAACTTCGTTCATACATCCGGTATACGGTTGTCTGACGGAGATGTTATGTTCGGCGGACTTGAAGGCTTTAATTATTTTACTCCCTGCAGTTTAACGGTGAATAAAAATGTACCGGTTGTGCTGCTAACAGATCTAAAAGTATCCAATAAATCAGTGGTACCAGGGGAAGACAGTCCCATTAAAGACCATATTTCCGTTACCGGCGATATCAGGCTTGAATACAAACAGAATTTTGCCCTCAGCTTCGTGGCGCTGAATTATACCATCCCCAGGAAAAATTATTATGCCTACAAACTGGAAGGGTTCGATAAAGACTGGAACTACACCGGAACCGCCAACACCGCCTCTTATACCAACCTGGATCCAGGGGTGTATACCTTTCATGTAAAAGCAAGCAATAACGACGGCATCTGGAACACCGGCGATACTACCATAAAGATCTATGTACGGCCACCGTTCTGGCGCACCATTTACGCATATATATTTTATGTGGTCGCTATTTGCGCGCTCCTGCTCTATAGCAGGTACCTGGGCATTGCCAGGATAAGAAAGAAGTTCCTGGCGGAACAGGAAAAACAGGAGATCAAACGTATGCGTGAGCTGGACCGGATGAAAATTAAATTCCTCACCAATCTCAGCCACGATTTCAGAACCCCTATTTCATTGATCCTGGGGCCGGTGGAACAACTGATTGCCGGGGAAAAAACCAGCAACAGGATTGAAAAACTGAACATGATCAAACGAAACTCCAGGCGGCTGCTCAACCTCGTGAATCAATTGCTCGACTTCAGGAAAATGGAGGAACATGAACTGAAACTGCAACTGTCAAAGGGAGAACTGGTGGCTTTCATAAAGGAAGTTACTGATTCCTTTATCGATTTTGCCGAACGTAAAAAGATCCGGTTTACTTTCAACAGCGCCCTGGAATCCCTGTTTGTTTTTTTCGATCACGATAAAATGGAACGCATCCTCTTCAACTTACTTTCAAACGCATTCAAATTCAGCCTGGAACATGGTACTGTAACGGTGGAATTAAAATTGTCGGAAAAGCCCGCCGCCCCAGGGCAGCAATGGGTGCTTATAATGGTGAAAGATACCGGCATCGGTATTCCTAAAGACAAAAGGGAAAAAGTATTCGACCACTTCTTCCAAACCAATACCAGCTCCGCAATACTTAACCAGGGCACCGGCATCGGGCTGTCTATCACAAAGGAATTTGTTAAAATGCACGGGGGCACTATTGAAGTGGAAAGTGAATCCGGGCAGGGCGCCGCCTTCTCTGTTCAGCTTCCATTGCAGATAGCGGAACAACACATTCCTGCATCTGCGCCATTGCCCATAGCATTGCCACCCGCGCAGCCGGCACTGCAGGAAGGATCTGCAGAACCTGAAAATTTCCCCGAAATGTCAACCATCTTACTGGTGGAAGATAATGAGGATTTCAGGTTCTATCTCAAAGACAACCTCCGCAACAGTTACAAAGTAATAGAAGCAGCCGATGGGAAAGAAGGCTGGCAAAAAGCACTGGCGCTGCACCCGCATATAATTGTCAGCGATATCACCATGCCGCAGATGGATGGCATCAGCCTGCTGCAAAAACTTAAATCCGATAAAAGGACCAGCCATATACCGGTTATATTGCTCACGGCGCTTACCAATGAGGAACAACAGCTATCAGGACTGGAAACCGGCGCTAACGATTATCTCATCAAGCCGTTTAATTTCGAGATCCTTCATGCAAAGATCCGGAACCTGCTGCATCTTAACCATACTTTGAAAAACACTTATACCAAACAAATAAAAGTACTCGCCCCGGAAGTGCAGGAAGAATCATCAGAAGAAAAACTGCTTAATAAGATCGTAAGCCACCTGGAGGAAAAGCTAACCGATTCACAACTCTCCGTAGAAAGCCTCAGCAAAGAAGTTGGCATGAGCCGGAGCTCACTGTATAATAAACTGCTGGAGCTCACAGGACAAACACCCGTGGAATACATCCGCTCCTACCGGCTGGAAAAAGCAATGACCCTCCTGAAAAAAAGCGATATGACCATTGCCGAAATCGCTTACCAGGTAGGATTCTCCACGCCCAACTATTTCGCCAAATCATTCCGGAATAAATACAATATGCTTCCATCTGAATTTGTTGCGCAGATCAAAAAAGGCAGCACCGGCGAAAAAGCATGCTAAAAGAAAATCCCCGGAATGTAATTCCGGGGATAACTATTAAAGATTATAAAATCAGCGTAATCAGTTTAATCCTGAATCAGACAAAATTATTTTGCATTGGCTTCCAGCGCCTGCGCAGTGGCTGCGTAACCCAGCTTCCTCACATACGCTTCTGTCCAGATCCCGATTGGCTCGCCCGCACGCCAGGAGGAATTCGCCCGGCTGTCTAAAGGGCTCCAGATCGTAATGCCATAGCGTTGCTTTGCAGGGATCAGCTCAAAATATTTATCGATTACATACTTATACATATCGGCCTGGGCTTTGTAATGTGCAGCAGTGGCCTCCGGTGTTTTAACGCCTACGCCTATATCCAGTTCAGACACCTTGATCAGTTTCCCCGTAGCTGCCAGCAACTTGAACATCTCCGCAATATTCTCTTTGCTGGTACCCGTGTTGATATGCATTTGCGTACCAATACCGTCTACTTTGGCGCCTTTGCTTTCTATGTAGTTAACATAGGCGATCAGGCCCCGGCATTTATCCAGGTTGTATTCAAGATTATAGTCGTTGATAAAATGAATATCAGTTGCGTTACCATATTGCCTGGCCATTTTAAAAGCAGTTACCGCATAGTCCTTGCCCAGGTAATCCTGCCAGAAAAATTCATCTGCCGCAATATTGGGTCTGCCTGCCGCTGTTTTCAACTCATACGGATTACCATCGTCCATCGGCTCATTTACAACGTCCCATGCTTTTACCATTGACTTCCCCGCTCCTACCATGCCGCTCATCCATTTATCAAGCGCTGCATTGAGGATATACTTCTTTTCTGCCGCAGTTTTTTCCACGATAGTAGTGGCGCCGCCGCTAGCCTTTGTGTTCTTTAATACCACATCATCGATATAAACAGTACCGGCAAATTCACCATAACTAAAAACCAACCGCGCCCTGTCTGCCGAAGTAGCGGTAGTGGCTACACTCACCTGCTTCCATTCAGTGGTAACCGCTACCTGTCCGTACCCGTTGGAGGAATAGTCGGCGCTTTGCAGTTCCGGGCGGATTATTCCTGCCGCAGTGCCTTTCACCCAGAAACTCAGCTCGTAAGTTTCTCCGTTATCCAGCGGGGCGGCAAAGTTATAGCTGGTTTGTACATCCCAGTAATTGGCAGCTTTAGCAGGATTGGTTACGAAAAAAGCCTTGCCTTTGTTACCTACTCCCATGCCATCGGCAGTAATACCGCGGGTAGAGCTGCCTCCCCAACCTCCCCAGCCACTTCCGGATTCGAAATCGCCATTGCTTACCAGGTTGCTGATCACGGGCGTACCCTGGGTATCATATACGTATAAATTGTTGATGTCGATATAATAAGTCACGCCGGCTTTGTACCCCAGGTCAAAATGCAGCTTAATATGATCACCGGAAAAATCATCTATGGTAAAGCGGATCTCCTTCCATGAAATCCCTGTAGTGAAGGTGGGCGAAGCCGTGCCTGTTTTGGTCCAGTCTACCGACGGCGTATTGTTCTTCAATCCTTCAAAAGAGACCCTTCCTTCACCAGCCACATCTGATTTGATGTACATCACCACTTCGTACTTATGCGTCTTATTCACCGCTACGCCTGGTGTTATTAACTGCAGGTCAGTGGCTGCCGACGAGCCGCCGCCTGCTACCAGCTTAATGGCCTTGTTGCCGGCTCCCATGCCTTCGCCATCTGCAATGGAAATACCGGCCCCGGGGTGCGACAAGCTCCATCCAGTAAAACTTTTATCCTTCAATCCCGCAAGGCTCAGGTCATTCGGATAAGCGGGAGAGGTTACCAATAAAGGGCTGAGCAATCCTTTCAGGTAAGAGGCATTCTGGTTGGCATGCCACATCAGGGTATGACCATACACCTGCATGCCCGATTCACCTGCCGTTTGAAGGAATGAATTTACTTTCACGAGATCCAGGCTGCCATCGGCTTTCACAACAGCGCCATGTTTCATTTCATAGCCCAACACAATTTCATCGAAATTCCTGTTGGCTAACCGGTACATCACCCCCTTATCCAGGTATTCCTGCAAACCCAGCGCCACTCCCAGCTTAAAGCCCGGATGGGCAACCCGGTTAATATAGCTCTTCAGCGCCGGGTAAGCGTCTATGTCTTCCTGCGCGGTAATGCTTTCAGGTTTATCTACATCAAAATCAAGCGGCTTGTACTTACTGCAGGAAGTAATAACGGCCACTCCGATAAAACCAAGAACTGTTTTATAAAGTCGATTCATAAAAATTACTTTAGTGGTTATTTACTTACTGGCGTAAATGTTTCCATAGTTACGGCCCTGTCTCTTAATACCAGCGTGTCTGATGTAGCCACCTGCATACCCGCCACGGTAACCCTGTAATCAAGATAAAGCGCATCGCGGTCCTTACTGCCCCAGCTGTTCTTCTCTCCCCTTTTTACAAACTGACCATTTCCTGTTGCGGTGAAACCAGCACCGGCAGCGGAAATGGTGCATTTGTTCTGGTCGTCGAACGTAAGCAGCAGCGTACAATAAATATTCACGCCGTCCTTGTCTTTATACACTACCGGGAATTCCAGTTCCTTCACGGAGCGGGTGTTTAATTTATTCACCTCGTCCAGCTCCACGTATTCTTTATGCCTTATAATGGTTTGGTTTACATTTCCGGACACTACATCCTTTCCCCTGCGCAGGTAGTTTCCATGCCAGGTGTTCACGTATTTCACCGCATAGAGGATAAAGTCCTTTCCGCTCAGTATGGAGTCTGCTCCCTGTTTATCGGTCATACGCAGCGGGATCACATAAGTATTCCGGATGGTTTTGGGATCATTGAAGAAAGCATCCGTGAGCTGTACTTCCACTCCGCCTGCAAGCGTGCCTTCGGGGATCACGATCTCATTGGCAGCAAGTGAATAATAATTCGCGGGCATAGGCAGGATCTCATCTTTCCCTGCACCAAACAGCAAACCATTTCCCAGCAGGGAATTGTCGACCCTTATCCCGATATGCAGATCCTTCTTACTGTAATAAACGCCCCCGGTGGTGGCCATGATCTTGCATTTGCGCTGGTTGTCCAGTTCCGTGCTGAATATATCTTCACCGAAAGTAATGGTCCGCACCGGATACTGGTAGGCGAAATACACCGTCTGGTATTCATAATCCGGGAAGGTTACCTCCTTGTTACATGCTGCCAGTACAAAGAGCAGTATGATGGGCACTAAAAACTTTTTCATCTTCATTAATTTCAAAAATCAGGGAAAAATTATTTCGTTATAAGGCATATCCTGTTAGCGCCAGCCTTTGTTCTGTTCCAGCGATCCGAACTTCAGGATCTCCCCGTAAGGAATAGGGCCATAGATCATGAAGGGCTGGAACTGCCGGCTTTCCACGTTTATAATGGAATAGTTATTATTGCGGATGCTCACGCCTTTGGCGGTTTCGCCAAGACTTGCATTCCAGCGGCGGAGATCCCAGAAGCGGAAGCCTTCAAAACACAGCTCTATTCTCCGTTCATTCCTGATAAGCGCCCTCATCTGCTCCTTGCTGCCTTTCATTTCTTCCAGGTAAGGATCGCCGTTGGTAGTGCCTACGCCTGCTCTTGTGCGGATAGCTTTAATAACATCATACGCGGAGAAGCTGTAGGCGCCGGTGCCTGTTGGCCCCCAGGCTTCATTGGCAGCTTCTGCGTAGTTGAGAAAAATTTCTGTGTACCGGATATGCGGTTTATAATGCCGTTGATTGTTTGCTGAGTTAGGATTAAGATTCACATCCTGGCGCAACAGCTTACGCAGGTAGTAGCCGGTGCGTGTGGAGGTTTCCACCTTATTCAGCGCATCATTGGTGGGGCCGTCGGCTGCAGTATTGATCATTGAATTGTTCGGGCCTGCGGTACCGCCGTTCACTAAAATGAACATACGTAACCGGGGATCCCGCCCTGCATAGGGATTGGAGGCATCATAACCGCTGGCGGCATCGGTAATGGGACGCCCGTTTGCCATAGGGAAAGCATCCACCAGGTTTTGCGTAGGATTGATACGTCCGTTGCCAAACAAACTGGGTGGAAAATTGGCTTGCTCCAGGTCGCGGTTATCGCCATAATTATTTCTCCAGAGTATTTCGGAAGGATTGGCCCCATCGGCCAGTCCGGCTATTTCCGAGGCATTGGAATACCAGGTAAGGCCATTGGCCGCTAATGCTCCTATCCCGCCTTTCAGGGCAATTACTTCCCCGGCATAGTTTGCAGCATCTGCCCAGGCGTTGGTGGCGCCGCTCTTGTTGAAAGCAGGGCTTGCAGCCAGCAATGCGGCCTTGGAGCGGATGGCCTTAGCAACGCGGCCCGTGAAGAAGCCACGGAAAGCAGAACCAAAAGCGCGGTCGTATTGCTCTTTGGTAACCGTGCCATACTTTGCAGGAATAAGCGAAGCATTGGCAATATTCTCATAGTCTGTCGGGAGCAACTGGTCGGCCTGCGCCAGATCACTATAGATCTGCTTCATGCATGCTTCAAAATTGCTCCTGGGTTTGTTGAAATCGGAATTTGTTCCCTGTACTTCAAGATTGATAGGCACCCCCAGTATAGCAGAGCTTTCAGACATGCCGGCATGCGCCTGCAGCAGGTGATAATAAAAAAGAGCGCGCAAACCAAAGGCCTCTCCTTTTATACGCATGGCAAACAACCTGCTTACATCCGGGTCTGTAGCCCATTTCACGGTATCAACATCCCTCAGTGTGATGTTGAGATATTGTATAGCGGCATACGCGTTGGTCCACTGGTTAAGCGGGTTATTATTGGCGGTCCATTGCCCGTTGGCGATTTTCAGGAACTGATCGTTCTGGTCATTCGATACGGCGTCGTCGGTTGCCACATCATTAAACGACCATGAATTGGTGGGTATGCGGTTATAACCATTCAGCAACACGCCAAACGGCAGCCCTGCATCATTGGGTGTATAATTCCCCGGGTTCAGCTCCCGGTTATTCTCTATCTCCGGTGTCAGCAGGTCTTTACAGCCGGTGAGCAAAAAAACAGATGCCAGGAAAACGATAATATTTCTTTTCATAAAGTGGAAACTTGATTGGGTGAAAAACATGAATTAGAACATCGCTTTTACACCAAGGTTATATAAGCGGGTTTGCGGCGCACTGCCAATATTCATCTCCATCAGTTTACGTTCGGCAGAAATCGTGAGCAAATTGAAGCCACTCACATACACGCCCAGCTCCTGTACAATTTTCCTGTTGCCGATCAGGCTGCTCATATCATAAGAGATCTGCACTTTAGCCAGATCAATGCGATTAGCCTTATACAACCAGAAATCCGAATTGCGGAAGTTATTGTCGCTGTTGAAGGTGGTTAAACGCGGGTACTTCGCTGATTGCGCCGTTTCAGGCGTCCAGCGATCTCTTACCACTTCTGAATATTTATCTTCCCCATCTACCCAGAACCAGGAACTGTTCTTCATTCCATAGGAACCAAATCTGCCCTGGCCCAGCGCAAAGAACGAAAGGTTCTTCCACCTGAGGCTGATGTTTATTCCCAATGTAAGAGGTGATCCAAACCAGCCCCCACGGCCCAGGTATACTTCATCGCGGGTATCTATAACGCCATCTCCATTCTGATCTTTATACTTGATATCGCCTGGTTTTACCTGGCCAAAAGACTGCGACGGGGAATTCTTAATATCATCGGCATCACGGAAAAAGCCCTGGTGCTGCAGCCCCCATATGGCATCCAAAGGCCGGCCCTGGCGGTTCTGGTAGTTATCTTCATACACCTCCGCACGTTTGGTAGCAGTGGTTTTATACCAGGTGCCCACCAAACCGATGGAATAATTAATGGCCGACAGCTTCTTGTTTAAGCTGAGGTTGAAATCAACGCCCACCCGTTTGTCGTCGTTATAATTTATATAGGGAATAAAGGAAGATACCGGCCAGCCTGTTGTGAACCAGGAAGGAAACAACACGTTTGGTTGGATAATATTACCGGTCATCTTATTAATAAAGAAATTACCATCCAGCTTTACTAATTCATGGAAGAAAGATCCCTGCAAACCTATGCTGATCTCTTCCCTTTTCGGAAATCGCATATCCGGGTTAGCGCCCCGCCTGGATTCCGTAGCCTGTACACCGGTACCATCTTTCCATCCAAACCAGCTGCCCAGCGTAGTATAAACTCCCTGGTACAGGTAGTACGATGCAATATCCAGGTCGGTATGCAGGATGCCTGCGCTGGCAGTTAAACGCAGATCATCCACTCCCCGTACGCTACGCATAAAAGGCTCGTTGCTGAGCCGCCAGCCCAGCGATACGGTAGGCGAAAAAGCAGTGCGGTTGCCTTCAGGCAGCTTCGCACTGTGTACCACGGCGCCGCTGAAATCGATGTAGTAGGTATGATCCAAATTATAACCCAGCTGCAAACCTAAATTGGCATTACTGGTACGGTGATATACCGCCGATTCTGATTGCTGGAAACCATTTACCAGCAATACACCGGAAAGATGATGCCGGTTGTTAATGGAATTTACATAATTGAACTGACCCGTAGCAGCAATCGTTTGGCGGTACCAGCTGTTGCTTACATTCTGCACGCCGGAGGTAGCGTCCTGGCCGTATTGGGTAAGACTGCTGATCAGGTCTGTACCTGAATAGTTATTCCAGGTAGGCGCATACACAGCATAGGTGTTATTGAAGGCCAGGTTATAGGAAGTGTTATAGTCGACCGCAAACGTAGACCTGAAAGAAAGGCCTTTCAGTAAATTCCGCAGATCTGCATTCACACCGGTATTGAACTGGAACTGCCTGCTGATGTACTTGTTGTTTCCACCGGCATAAATAGCCGCGAATGGATTGGTTTGATCAAGCTGGGTTCCGCCCAGCAGGTATTTCCCGTCGATGATATGATTGCTGTTCTTCACAAATACGTTAGACGCTTCATCGGTTGGTTCAATCATATCCAATGGAATGAGCGGCGCAAAACGGTGCGGGCGTAAGGTAGCCGCGCTTTCCCAGTAATTGGCATTCACTCCTCTTCCTGTATAGAAAATGGCTGTGGCATCCACATTACAGGAAATATACTGGTTGAGATTTACATCCACATTACCGCGCAGGTTGAAGCGGTCCGATGTACCATTGTTCACCGCTTCGCCAAAGTTGAGCAATGACCCGGAGGTCTGGTAACCAATATTGGTGTAATAACGTGCCTTGTCGTTTCCGCCTGATATTTCCGCAGTTACATCATAGCGGCCAAAGGAATTTTTCAGATACTGATCGGAGTAATAATCTACATTGGGATACCTGAATGGATTTTTACCGGAGGCGTAATGATAAATGGTTTCAGGACTATACAACTCAGCCAGTCCGTCGTTGCGCCTCGCTTCATTGTAAAGCGTCATATACTCCGCTGATCCCAGGTAATGAGGATAGGCCTTGGGAACATTAATACCGGCATTGGCCCTCAGGTTGATCCGCTGGTTGCCGGGTTTTCCTCTTTTGGTGGTAATGTAAATCACCCCTTTGGCAGCCCGGCTGCCATAAAGCGCCACCGCATTCACTCCCTTGAGAAAGGAGATCTGTTCTATTTCCGTAGGCAACACATTACCTGCTTCACGGGGCACTCCATCAATGATGAGCAGGTAACTGCCCATGCCCCACATACTGTTGCCATTAAACCCATTGATCCAGCCATCCATATTTTCAAGACTGGAGGTCATATAGTTCAGGTTCATCTGCGATGCCACATCTACTACCGAAACATCTCCCGGCAGGTCTTTCTTATCCAACTTCCGGAACGCCACCTGTACCTTATTGTTTTCCGGGATAACGGAAGTAGTTTTTACCGTGCTGTCCTGTGCCTGTGAAACCGGCGCCAGGCCCATCAATGCTACAGCCGCTATTAATGCTTTTATCTGATTCATGAATTTTTGAAATTTACAGTAAACGATACATGTAAAGACTCCCCGTTTTTACCAACCCGGGTTCTGTGGAAATTCCAGGTACATATTGGCATCTGAATTTTTTAATGGCAGCCAGTAATGTTTTTCGGAATACCTGCGCTCCAGGATAACGGCCTCACGCAAATTGAGCACCCGGTTGTTCTTCGGGTCTGTAGTACTGAATGATGGCGACCGGTCAAACTCAACGGATTTTTTCAGCGTATAGGGGCTTTGTATCAGCAACATCCATCTTCTCAGGTCATTGAATCGATGGCCTTCAAAAGAAAGCTCCACGGCCCTTTCCCTCCGCACTTCGCTCATGAAACCATCCAGCGAGGCGGTGAAGCGGGCAGCCACACGCCCTGCCCCCGCACGGTCGCGGATCACATTAATGGCATCCAGCGCCGTTTTGCTGTAGTTGCCTGATTTGCCGGTAGCAACGCCATAGCCCTGGGCGGCGGCTTCTGCATACATTAAATACACATCCGCCAGGCGCATATAGGGAAGATGTATATTCAGCGCCTTATCATAGGTCCAGCCATTATCAAATCTGTTGGCTGTGATGGGAATAAATTTATAGAGCAGATAACCGGAGCGGCTGCCGCTGCTGATGTCGCGGTATGTTCCCCCGGTGTACAGGTTGGCATAACGGTTTCTTTCATCGGTGGTAGCGCCCTGTATACATTTCACCCCATCAAAAACTATATCATTGTAGAAACGCGGATCCCTGCCCCTCCATGGATAAGCCGGGTCGTATCCTGATTCCGGGTCTGCCTGCGTAATATCCTTGATTGGCAGGCCATTGGCCATACCATAGTAATCCACGTAATTGGCGGTAGGCACAAAAGTGATAGCTTCTTCTGTCAGCAAAGCAGGGCCATATTGCTTGGCGGTACCATAAGTGGAACCATGCGCACCGTAATAGGGACTGCGGAAAATAGCTTCGGTGCCGCCTGGCATTAACCAGTTCTGACCGGTGCTGTAAAAATTGGTGTAGTACTTTGAAAACTCTACCAATTTATAAGGTGCATCCCCGGATTCGCAGAGCTGCAGCAATTCTCCAAACGCTTCAGCTGCTTTTTTGCAATACTCCTGGTTATACGTTTTGCTGCCGGTAGATACATAGTTCATTAACGGACTACCCGCCCATAAATAGTTTTTTCCCAGGTAACCCAGCGCCATAATTTTATTAATGCGCAACTGGTTTTTTCCCAGCGTTCTTTTACCTGCGGTGGTATTGTCCCAGTTAACAGGCAGCAGGTTGGCCGCTTCCCTGAAATCAGCGGCCGCTTTATCTGCACATTCATTGTATTTAAGACGGGGCAAGGTCAGTTTCTGATCGCCGGGCAACACTTTATCAATATAGGGCAACCCGCCAAAATACTGGATGAACATAAAGTGAAACCATCCCCTGAAAAACAACAGCTGTCCTTTGATCAGGTCTTTCTCTTCCTGGGTGGCATCGGTTAACTTATCAATATTCTCCAGTCCCATATTGGCTTTACGGATACCATACCATCCCAGTTTCCACAGCGATTTTGCAAAACGGTCGTCATTGGTACTGGTGTTGTTCCGGTCCATCCAGCCCGCCTGCCAGCCGTCAAACTGCGACTGCCAGCCCCAGAAATCGCCGTTGTCTATCTTTATTATAAAATGAAAATCACGGGCGGTCGACTGGATCTCATCTTCTCCCCAGTTCCAGGAATTAGTCCAGTAAGCGTTGGTAAAATCCGGTACGCAATGATAAAGCTCTTCGGTAAATCCCTGGAAGCTGATAAAATTCCTGAATGCATTGTCTGCCGATACGATAGATTGTGGTTCCTTATCCAGGAACTTCTTGCAGGATGCCAGTCCCAGGGCAATCATCACACCGGTAGCTGCAAGCAATAGCTTTGTATATTTATTCATAAAATACATGTTTAGAAAGTAAAATTGGCGCCGAGGTTGTAACGCTTTACGGTAGGATAAGCACCCTGTGATGCCCAGCCGGTACCGGCAAAATTGGATTCACGGTCGTCCGGCATTTTGCTCCAGGCTGCCAGGTTATTGCCATTGAGATAAACTCTCACCGATTCCAGGCCTGCCCGTTTTATAAATCCTTTATCAAGTGTGTAAGCGATTTCGGCATTCTTTAACCGCAGGTAGGAACCATCATACATATACTGGGTGCCCCGGTAATAACCCGCCGGTGTAGATAACCACCGCGGCATAGGCACATCGGCATTGGTATTGTTCTTCGACCAGTAGCTGCCTTCATCATAAACCGTATGCCCCTGCGAGCCCAGGCTGTTGAACACTACCTGCCGGGTTACGTTATTCACGCCATAAAATTGTACAAAAGCGCTCAGCCCTCTCCAGTCCACCCCAAACGTAGCATTGTAGGTATTGGTGGGCCATCCGCTGTGGCCATAGGGAATGTTATCCCTTGCATCGATCACGCCGTCGCCGTTATAGTCAACGATATAATAGTTGCCCGGGAGCTTCTGGTTGTCGTTGGTATTATGAATGGTGCTGCCATAAAGCTCGTCCCAGGTATTGTAATAGCCCTGGCTCACATAAGAATAGGCCTGGCCGATCTGCATCCCTTCAGATTTCTGATAAGCCGGCAGCAGTTGGGGATTATCTGCTTCAATGATCTTATTCTTTGTATGGGTCATATTCAGATCAGACCAAAGCCGGAGTTTTTTTGTGACCGGGTAGCTGAAGTGCAGCTCCAGTTCATACCCGCGGGAAGTTACCCTGCCAAGATTAGCTACAGGAGGCGTAGTGCCATAGTAGGAAGGAACAGAGGCCCTGTTGGCAAGCAATATTTTGGAACGCTTATCTTCAAAGAAATCCACCTTACCTTTTATAAAACCTTTGAATAGTTCAAAATCGGCGCCTGCATTAATTTTCTCTGCCTGTTCCCATTGCACGTTCGGGTTTCCAACGGTGGATTCACGGTACCAGTTGAACGGGCTTTGCTCAGCGCCTTCACCCGTAGTACCCAGCCTGGCCCTGCCGCCATAGCCCCATTCTGTGAGGTATAAAAATCGGCCGGCCACGTTATCGAAGCCTGTTTGCCCGTAAGAGGCACGGAATTTCAGCAGGTCCAGGAACTTTATATTTTCCATGAAGCGCTCATTGGAGGCGATCCAGTTCACACCACCGGAAGAGAAGAAAGCAAAACGGTAATCGGGCGCAAACTTTTCGGAACCGTTATATGCGCCATTGTACTCAATGGTATATTTATTATTGTAGGTATAAGTAGCACGAAAAACCCAATCTTCCCGGTACGAGGGTATCATACTGCCGCTGGCGGTAATGTTGCGGTTCATCAGTCCCATGGCGGTCACCTGGTGTTTCTCCGCAATGGTTTTTGCGTAGTTCAGCTGCAACTGGTAAAACAGCCTCCGCTGGTTATCAGTAACGGCGCCGGCGGCCGGCGACCACTTGATGCCTTCCTGGAAATCGAAATTTGTCACCCCGTCAAAAGCGCTCTTGTAAAATACATTTCCCGTGGCGGGGTCTATCCATTTACGTTGCACGTCATGATAAAGGTCATTCACTCCCCTGTCGCTTTCAATGAAAGTATTGTCCATCGAAATGGTACCGCTGAATTTCAGGCCGTCAACAAGCATATCCAGGTTCTGTTCTACCGAAAAGTCGGTAGTGATGCGCGTGGTCGTCTGGTATTGAATACCGCCCACTGCCAGGCTCCTGGCAGAGTTTTCCGCGCGTCCTTCATTGGGTGCATAGTAACCCCAGGAGCCATCCGCATATACCGGCAGGAATACATCGGGCGCTGTGGTATAAGCATCGATCCAGGAGCCGTATTGGTTGCCAGAAAATCCCCAGGGACTTTTCCGTACGCCATATGATCCTGAGAGGTTTACTTTAAAGAGTGTAGAGGGTGTTAATTGAAAATCGAGGTTGGAGCGGGCATTTAATCTTGTGAAACCAAAACCGGGTTTGTAGCCGCGGCGGTTATCATATATTTTAAAAAGATCGCCCTCATGCAGGAAATCCGCGCTGGTGAAATATTTTACAAAACGGGTACCACCGCTGATATTCAGGTTGGCGTTCTGTGAGGTGGCATAATCCTTAAATAATGTTTTGGCCCAGTCTACATTCGGATAACGTTCCGCTTCTTCCAGGTTGGCCGGGAAGCGGTATTTATTTAAAATAGCCTGTGGATAATAATTGTTCCATCCTTCCGGTCTTAATGCCAGCTCATACTCTATGGCTTCATTAACGGTTCGCAATGCATCGTACGAATCCGCTTTTCCCGGTAATTTGGAAGGCGCTTTCACCACATTGTTCACGGTAGCGCGGATAGACGCTTTGCCCAGTTTTCCCCTTTTAGTGGTAATGAGGATAACGCCGTTGGCGCCACGTGAACCAAATACTGCTGTTGCTGACGCGTCTTTTAAAACGGTAACGGTTTCCACAGACCCGATATCCACGCTGGACATGGGCCGTTCCACACCGTCTACCAATATCAGCGGATTGCTGTTATTCCATGTGCTGAGTCCCCGGATGATCAGTTGAGGATCTTCTTCACCTGGCAGGCCGGTACTCTGGGCCGTGATAAGACCCGGTACATTCCCGGTGAGCGCAGCGCCTATGTTTGATACCCCGCCTGCCCGTTCCAGCGTTTTACCGTCGGTTTGCGAAACTGCGGCTACCACGCTTTCCCTTTTCTGGCGTCCGTAACCTACTATCACCACATCCTCAAGGCCAACTACATTGTCTTTCAGCGTAACGGTAATATTGGACTGCTGCTGGATGTTCACCTCCTGCGGCAACTTTCCTATATAAGTGAAAACGAGGATGTGCTTATCTGCAGGAACGCGGATAAAGAACCTGCCATCATTACCGGTGCTGGTATTCACCTGGGTGCCTTTTACCACTACGGTTGTACCGGGTACAGGCGTCTTTTTCTCATCCTGTACCACACCTTGCACCACCCTTGTGTCCTGGGCCAGTAATAAAGAAGAGGTAAGCGTAACCGACAGCATTACTGCTGCCATAACAAGCCATTTCCATGACTTTCGCGAAAGAATCATTTTTAACATGGAATTCAAAATATTTAATGTTAGGGCAATGAAGGGTTATGACAGCCGGTTCAGGACTATCATACCGGAATACCCGGCGGGAACAATGAGATGCAATAAAAAGCAGGACCTCTACAGTTGCGGTCGGATGCTACACATTAATTGATGGAGCTGAAAATGATTTCCGGGACGTGGTAACCCGGGGGACATTCAAATTTCATAAGTAATTATTTAGTGTTAAATAGACAATTATTCATAACGTCAAAACTGTGGATCATCAGATGGTGCTAAAACAAAAAGCAACAGGCGAATCTACAATAGTCATGTTTATATGAATGGTACGAATCTCCAAAAGGAGGGTAATAATGTCTAAATAAGCGCTGGTAGCTGCCGGAAAGGCGTCCGGAAATGAGCAGGCAGGGATTAAAATGAGGAGTTGGGGGTAGCAGCATCAGGGCTGTCGGCATCCTAATTTAACCAGTCGGTAGGCGCCTTGCCAAATTTCTTTTTAAAAGAATGGGAGAAATGAGAGAGGCTTTCAAAGCCCAGGTCAAGATAAATTGCAGATGGCTTCTTGTTCTTCTTTTCAATAAGATGCCGGGCCTCCGCCAGCCGTTTTTCCAATAACCATTGTCTCGGCGGCATATCGAATACTTTCTGGAAATCGCGCTTGAACCCGGCAAGACTTCTTCCCGTTAACTGTGCAAATTTTTCGATGGGAACATTATAATGGAAATTGCTGACCATAAATTTCTCCAGGTCCATCTTATACGGTTCTGAAAAGTCAAATAACAGCTCCTTCAACCCGGGCATAATATTCAGGAGAAGGTGTACCGCTTCTTTTACTTTAAGCATCCCCATGGCCTGGGTTATTTTTTCTTCCGGGTGATGAACATATGGAAGTATGGATTGAAAGAAGGCATGTAAAAAATCGTTCCCGGGAATAAGGACGCTGGCAGGTCCCTTATATTTATGTCCTATCTCTATCTGCTCCTCAAGGGCAATCTTCCTGAGCAGGTCTTCCTTCAGCCGGATAACAACGGTCTGGTAATTCTCTTCCTCCAGGGGAGTCTTGATAATTTCTCCCAATTGATTTTTTTGTACCAGCAACATTTCGCCGCGCCCCATCGATATCTTCTGGGTGGCAGTTTCCAGGCTAAAACGGCCCGACACCTGCAGTATCAGCGTATTATCTTCCAGGAATGCCACCTTTTCCTTCCTCATAGTGGAGTAATAAGAGAAAAAGATGACTCCCGGGAGTATTTCTGTTGGATTCGTCATAATGTAAAGATATGAAACGGGCGCGGCTTATGTGCTTCTCTTACCGTTGCAGGTAAGTACCTCCGAGAATAGCGCCGGGAGCAAAATGCGTGTTAAGCGTATCCATCTCGGCAGGTGTAAATGTTATCTCCATGGCCTTCATGTTTTCCGGCAGCCGTGCTCTCCTGCTCATGCTTACCAGCGGCATAATATGACCGCCCTGTGCATTCACCCAGGCGATGGCCAGCTGGGCAGGCGTATATCCCTTTTCCTTTGCCATTTGTTTCAGCACTTCTACTTTTTCCAGGTTCTTTACCAGGTTATCGCCCTGGAAACGCGGGAAATGATGCTGGTAGGCATCGCCGGGAAGCGGTGCTTTCATATCACCGGTAAGCAACCCTTCGGCAGTATTGGCAAACGCCACCACTCCTATGCCCAGTTCTTTCGCCGCAGGAAGCAGGTCGCTTTCTATCTGCCGGTCGGCCAGCGAGTAACCTATTTCCAAAGCTGTTACAGGGTGAATGCTGTTTGCCTTGCGCAGCTGATCAGCAGTTATTTCAGAAACGCCCAGGTAGCGCACCTTGCCTTCTTTTATCAGGTCGGCTATAGTGCCTATCACATCTTCCACCGGCACACTGTTATCAAGCCGGCAGGGCTGGTAAAGATCAATAGTGTCTATCCCTAAACGTACCAGTGAATAGTTAATGAAATTCTTGATGGCCGCAGGACGCAGATCCAGCCCCAGCCATTGACCGCCATAAAAGATGGCGCCAAACTTAACGCTTATAAAAGCATCGTCCCTTCTGCCTTTGATGGCCTTGCCCACCAGCAGCTCGTTGTGGCCGGCGCCATAGAAATCGCCCGTATTCAGAAAGTTGATGCCGCTGTCCAATGCCGCCTGGATAGTAGCAATACTTTCATTTTCATCACTGCCCTTGCCTCCCCAAACAGGAGACATCCGCATACAACCTAATCCGAGCTTGGACACCAGTGGTCCGTTTTTGCCAAGTGCTATCTTTGGTATTGTTGTCATTGTTGTTATTTTATTGATTAATAACACAAAGGTCTGGGTTTAAGACCTGGCGCGCTTGCTTTTACAGCTCAAATTAGTTGTCTGGGTGGCTCAGCTTAAGCTGCTTTTTCTACATTTCTTTATTCTTTCATTGGCCTTTTTGTTCAATCATAACACACCCCATCCGCGGCTTCTATACTATTCTCAACCGTATCTTTTCCTACCTCTACTACCCGCTCCAGTTTAAAATCAAAATCTTGATTATTTCTTAAATATCTCATTTCAAAAAACGGATGAAAGAGATCATATTTTAAAAGCTGCCTAATAACTTTATTGTTATCGCTACAGCTTTTAAAAGTTTCCAATACAAATTTTGTTAATTCTGTTGCTGTCATATCCTTAATTATTCTCTTCTGCTTACTTAGTCGCTTATTTTATTATATAGCCTTCCTATTCCATTGCTATCAAAGTAGTACGCATCTTCTCCTGCATTATCGTCCTGGCAGATAAAATATTGAAAATGGTACTTCCTTTTCATTTCACTCATCCATTTCCTCAGATAATCGATATTCTTTCCCGGAGTGGCTTCGTTCAGGTCTCTAAGATCGAAGAAAAATAAAATTTCTATATCATTATTATCCCTGCCTAAATTAATAAACACCTTAGGAACAATTTTCCCCTCCATATCAAGGCAATCTGTGCTGATCGCTAAATCAACATAACTGTTTGACCTGATTACACCAATAATTTCCTCGAAGGTCTTTATTAACCGGTTTTCAGGGAAGTTGAAATGCACCTCCCTTGCATCTGTCAATAACTTTTTTAAAAAACTAAGATCCAATGCTGGCAGCAGCCCTCTGAATATGACGTCTATTAACATTTTATCCAATTTACAGCTAGATAAGAAGAAAAGCTCCCATCCGCTATCAGGTTAATAATCCCCTTTTACTTTCAGATTAAATTAGTATTTTAAAAACCACTAATAAATCCACGTAAAGAAAAGGAATTAACATGAACAGAAAACAATTCATCGGTCTCGCCGGCAGCACCGCCTTAACACTATTACTAAGCAGGAAAGATCTTTTTGCCAATACAAAGGCTCCGGCGCAGGGTGAATTTCTTTTCGTGGAAGCAGAAGGCTTTACAGATTATGGCGGATGGGAGCTTGATCAGCAATCAATGGAAGTAACAGGATCTCCCTATTTGCTGGCTCACGGTTTAGGGATACCCGTTGCAGATGCTGCAACAACCGTTGAATTTCCTTCAGCCGGCACATACAGGGTTTGGGTACGCACAAGGGATTGGGTAGCTCCCTGGAAAGCACCGGGAGCGCCGGGCAGGTTTCAGCTACTCATCGACAAGGTCCCTTTAAAAGAAACCTTTGGTACAAAAGGCGCCGCCTGGCACTGGCACGACGGAGGCCAGGTTACCGTACAGAAAAAAGCAACCCTCTCCCTTCATGACCTCACCGGCTTTGAAGGACGCTGTGAAGCCATCCTGTTTTGCAAGGACGTAAATTTTGAACCTGTAAACGATCTCCAGGCGCTCACCAAATTCAGGAGAAAGTTATTGGGATTAAGCGATATCCCCGCCGATGGTGGAACATACGACCTGGTGGTGATTGGAGGAGGCGTTGCCGGAACCAGCGCGGCCATCTCCGCCGCCAGGCAGGGAATCAGGGTAGCGCTTATACAGGATCGCCCGGTACTGGGTGGCAACGGAAGCTCGGAAGTAAGGGTATGGCCGGAAGGACGTACCCGGCAGCAACCCTTCCCGCATGTTGGAGATATTGTTGAGGAAATAATGCCTACGCCGCCTACCCCGGTAAATGGTACCCGCAATGCGTTGAACGGTGCGTTTTATGATGATTCAAAGAAATTAAAAGCCGTAAAAAACGAACCCAATATCACCTTAATGATATATGAGCGGGCTTTCCAGGTAGAGAAAGATAATAATGAAATTAAAGCCGTTATTATTCAGAATATACAAACAGGCAAGCGGCGGAAACTGAAGGCAAAATATTTTGCAGACTGTACAGGCGATGCCACCGTTGGCTTCCTTGCCGGCGCCGACCACGAAATGTCGAAAACCGGTTTGATGGGGATGTCAAATCTATGGAACGTGCTCAATGCTGCTGATAACAAACAGGTGCTGGCCTGTGAATGCAAAGACAAAACCGCTTTGGCCATGCAGTGCGAAATTGGTGAAGTGGCACAGCCCTTCCCCCGCTGTCCCTGGGCTATTGATTTAAAAGACAAACCGTTTCCAGGCCGCAAAGGTTATAAAGGACAATGGGGCCGCGAGGATCCGCTCTCTAACCTCGGCGGATGGTTCTGGGAAAGCGGGTTTGATAAAAACCCTATCACAGAAGTAGAGCTCATCCGGGATCTTAATTTCCGGGCCATGTACGGCGCCTGGGACACCTTAAAGAACGTGGATAAGCAATATCCCAATCACCGCCTGGGCTGGGCCGCCTTTATTGCCGGCAAAAGAGAATCCAGGAGGTTAATGGGCGACCTGGTATTAACCGCCGATGACTTCCGGAAAAATAATTCGTTTCCCGACCCGGCATTCCCCTGCTCCTGGCATATAGATATCCACGCCGCCGATCCGGCCTTCGACAAAGACTTAAAAGGACAGGAATTTATTTCAAGAGCCAGCGAGGGGGAAGGATATGTGTATAATAAAATATACTGGGCTCCCTACCGCGTTTTATACAGCCGCAACATCAGCAATCTTTTTATGGCAGGAAGGGACATCAGCGTAAGCAACGACGGCCTTGGCCCCGTACGTGTAATGCGCACCTGCGGTATGATGGGTGAAGTAGTAGGAAAGGCCGCTGCCTTATGTACAAAATACAAAACAACACCCAGGGGTGTTTACGAAAAGCACCTGGATAAACTGCAGGACCTGATGCGTACGCCTGGCCAATACCGGGCGGAGAATATATCATAAACCCAATGCACCATTACTATGGGACTATTCAAAAAACTGTTTGGCAAAAGCAAACAGGAAATTGAAATTGCAATAGATAAAAGCAAAGTGCCGGTTTACCCCATGCTGAAAGCAGGGAACTGGCAGGCGATAAACCGGGTTGAAGCTATTCCTTTTGTAAGGGATAAGGAGCAGCTGGAACTGGCCATTATTTTTGCCCAGGACGCGGGAACCCGCTTTGAATATATCACTCCATCCGATCTGCAGCATCCTGAAGTAAAAACCAATTATGAAAACTGGCAACGGCAGATCGATGCATACCCTTATGAATTCGAAGTTTCAGAGCGATTGGATAACCGCATCATTTTTGCTTCCGGTGAAGATCACTCTTCAGAAAAGATCCTGTCGCCCGCTTTCCTTCATCATGCCTGCGAAGTACTTCATACCGACCGGCTTATTATTTCTGCACCAAGACGGCGCTGCCTGATGATAACCAGCTATCATGAGAACTTCCCCATACTGGAAAACTTCTTCCATCTGCATTTTATCGCATTCCGGGAAGAAGAATACGGCAACGAGCCCATTACTGAAATGATCTTTACTGCCAATAACAAAAATGTAGAGTATGCTGTACCGCTGGGGTTCCGTATTAACCTATATGAAAAAGACGGGCAACGAAAATTGGTTTATTCCACTATGGATGAGCTCTTCGATGAAAATGACCAGATAAATTTTCAAAAGATAATAGAACGGAATAAAATACCGGTGCTGTTTAAGAGGTAACATCATGCTGGCAGCTTACTCCCGCAATAAATAATATTTTTTTCTGAAATCCCGACCGTTTTGCACAGCTGAATCGTCCAAAAGATAAATTCAATTAAAATGAAAAATCTGAAAGACAAAGTAGCTGTCGTTTTTGCTGCATCCGGTGAAATTGCCGGAGCTGTTGCGCGGTCGTTTTCCCGGCACGGGGCAAAGGTATATGTTAGCGCCCGGAACCCGGATGCCGCAAATCAATTGGCCCGCGAAATCCAGTCCGGTGACGGATGGGCGGAAGCCGCTAAAGTAGATGCGTTAAATGAAACCGAGATTAACGACTTCCTGGGAAAGGTGGTTGCTGACAACCAGCGGCTGGATGTTGTATTCAATGGCATCGGGGCCGGCTATGATGAAATGGGCGGCCGCCCTGCTACAACAGAAGCCACCTTCCAACAGTTCATGGCCCCGGTTGAAAAGATCTGCGGATCTCAATTCCTTACTTCAAGGGCTGCAGCAAAATATATGATGCAAACCCGGTCCGAAGGAACCATCCTGCTGCTTACAGCCGCATTATCCAGGTCAAAACTCTCCAATGTGGCAGGTATAACAGCCGCCAGCGCAGCCATTGAAGGGCTTACCCGGGTAATGGCCGCAGAATGGGGAAAAAGTGGCATCAAGGTAACCTGCATCTGTCCCGGCGCCATAATGGAAACCAAACGGATCTCCGGATGGATCGAAGCCACCGCACGGCAGTATGGAATGCCGCTGGAGCAGTTAATTGCACAGTATAAGTCGCTCGATATCCTGAAAACAAACCTCACATTAAAACAGGTAGGTGAAACAGCGGCCTTCCTCGCATCCGAAACAGGGGTCGCTTTCAACAGCCATATTGTGGATGTGGATTGCGGCAAACTGAATATTTTATAACATACTTATAGTAGATTAGTGGTTACAGCCCTCCGTAAAGGCTGTAACCTTCGCGCAACCTCACTATTATTAAATGGAAAAAGAGAACATCCTTCAATCGGCCATTGCCGGCGATATTAACGCGTTTCAAACACTGTTTGCTGAATTTCAAAACCAGTTGAAATCTTACCTGTATCGTTTGCTGACCGATAGGAACGACGTAGATGACCTGACGCATGATACCTTTATCAGGGCGTTTACCAGGATATCAACGTTTAACCGGGACTCATCCCTCAAAACATGGGTGTTCAGGATAGCTACCAATCTTGCCTATGATCATCTGCGGAAACAAAAAAGATGGCAACCCGATGCACAGGACCGGGCAGCCGACCTGGCCATTGCTTCAGAAGAGATCAGGCAGGTTTTCTGGATGGTGCACGAAACATCGCCTGCAGGAGCTTACGAAATGAAAGAGCATATCGACTACTGTTTCACCTGCATCTCAAAAACATTACCCATAGAAAACCAGGTAGCACTGATCCTGAAAAATATCTATGATTTCCAGGTCCGGGAAATTTGTATGATCCTCGAAAAAACGGAAGGAGTGATAAAGCACCTGTTGAACGATGCCAGGAATACCATGACTGATATCTTTGAGCACCGGTGCGCGCTGATCAATAAAAATGGTGTTTGCCATCAGTGCAGTCATATAAACGAGATCTTCAACCCCAAACAGGACCAGCAGGAGGAGCTGATGAAACTGGAACTGGTAAAAGCTTCAAAGAAGTATAACAGGGAGCAGCTTTTTGCATTACGTACATTACTGGTAAAGGCTATCGATCCCCTGCATGCGGCGGGCACCGACTTCCACGAGGAAATTATGAAATGCCTGAGAACAGCGATCGGTGAAAAGAGCGATTTTTTTGAAGAGAAGCCGGAGTAATTTTTATCACAAACCCCAATTAAATCCTACGCTGTTATATCTTTATCTCAAATACCACTCTATGATACTACAATATCTATTAACAGAATTTGAGCATGAAGTAAACAACACCCGTAAAGTATTACAGGCTGTCCCCGAAAAAGACCTTATGTACAAACCAGCAGATATCTCCTGGACAATGGGTGAGCTGGCCCAGCATATTGCCACCATTTACTATTGGTACGCAGGCACGCTCACTAAAGATGTATACGATCTGGCCACCGATCGTCTTGAACGGGGAAGCCCTGACGATATCAAAGCTACCCTGTCGCTTTTTGAAAGTAATGTAGACCAGGCAAGAAGCGCGTTAAAATCACTTACAGAAGAAAAACTCCGGGATAACTGGACCATGAAAGCAGGTGAACGGATTATTCTTGGCCCCATGCCACGGGGAATTGTGGCGCGCGGATTCCTGTTCAACCATATTTATCACCATCGGGGTGAAATGATCGTTTATCTGCGCGCAACCGGGAATAAAGTGCCGGGATTATATGGCCCCACCTACGAGGAAAGCAAGTTCTGATATAAACGGAAATACGCAGTCTACACACCAAACAATAAAACACCCATGTATTTTACCAAAGCAGATATCGATGCCAGGAGAGCCCGTCTGGCCGCCCAATGGAACAACGTTTTAAAAAACGATGAAGCCATACTGGTATACAGCGGCTACCCGGTACAAAAACCAGGAGGTCTTGATCAAACCTATCCTTTCCTCCCCCACCCGTCTTACTACTGGCTTACAGGCAGGCGCCGGGAGGAAGAAGTGATCCTTTATAACAGGCACACGGGCTGGATTGAATTCCAGAAAGCCTGGACACGGGAACAATCCGTTTGGGAAGGCGAAAAGCACGATCTGCTGGTACAGGAACCCGGGAAAGATATTCAACACCTGAAATCTTACATGGAAACACAGCGTTTTTCCAGGGTCTATCAACTGGGGCAGGTGCCCGGCAACCCACCGGTGGAAGACAATGCTCTTACCCTTCGTACCCTGCTTCAGCAAACCCGCAGGGTAAAAGATGCAGCCGAGGTAAAGCTGATCCGGCATATTGCCGGTATTGCGGCATATGGCTACAGGGAGCTGGAACAAATGATACGCCCGGGCGTATCAGAAATGGAAGTGCGACTCGCCTTCGAAATGCAAACTTTCCGCCATGGCGGTCATGCCGTGCCTTACGACACCATCGTGGGCAGCGGCCCCAATGCCGCTATTTTACACGCATTGCCTACAACAAGGATTATCGGCAACAATGAGTTTGTGCTCGTGGATGCAGGCGCCAGTGTGTACGATTATTGCGTTGATATTACCCGTACTTTTCCTTCCTCCGCTGCAATGGACACCAGGCATAAAGCGCTTTACGAACTGGTATTATCCGTACAACAGGATTGTATCTCCAAAACGCTGGCCGGTACCTTCTGGCACGATATACACAATCATGCCGCCCGGGAGTTCACACGCGGATTACTCAGTTTCGGCATCCTGAAAGGCGACCTTTCCGGCCTCATCGAAAAGGAAGTGATAGCTGCCTTCTTCCCTCACGGGCTCGGGCACCTGGTAGGGCTTCATGTACGCGATACCGGCCAGGAAGAAAACCCCTCGCCCCGTATCTACTCCGGCGCCCGCCTGCGGGTGGATATACAACTGGAGGCCGGCCACCTGATCACCGTGGAACCGGGATTATATTTCATTAAAGCCCTGCTGGAAGAACCGGGGTTTGTAAAAAAATACCAGGAAGATATTAACTGGAACGAGCTGGAACACTGGAAACATATTGGCGGGGTACGGATAGAAGATAACATACTGGTAACGGCTTCCGGTAATGAAAACCTGACGGAAACGGTGCCAAAAGCAACCCATATATAACACAGCCAACATAAGGAGCCCGCACTAAATGCGGGCTCCTTATGTTAACGGATAAATTGTTATCCTACATGAAGAATTGCTCAGACACGATCTTTCCATCTTTCACATGATACACACAAAGCTCAGTAAACTTTTCACGGTCCCTGCCTTTCATTTTGAGATCCATACTGAGCACAAAAGAAAAGACATTGCCTGCAATTAACGGCTCGGAAACAGTAGTACCGTAGCGGGATTCCACCATCGAGCTGAACTTACGGTCCTTCTCTTTTAATGCTTCCAATCCCCGCGTTTCCTTTTCAAACCCCGCAGTTTCGAAAGGCTCTATACTCACTGCATCTTCTGCAAATAATTCCTCCTGTGCACGACTAAACTCTTCATTACGGCAGTATTCTGCCAGGCGTAAGGCGATTTGTTCTACAGTCATAGCATATGATTTTAATAAAAATAAAGTTACAGGTTCTTATCGCTTATATCAACAGGCACAGCATTTAAGTGATCATATAAATAATAAAATATTAAATTTAGTAAGATTAGGCTACTGGAATGCAAATGCGGTTTCAACATATTGGTAAAGGCTTTTACAGAGATTAGTACTTCCTGTTTTTACAATCATTCAATCCTTTCACCGTTTATCTTTGCTTATAGCAGGAAATATATCCGGTATTGCCCCTTTCTTAATCAACAAAAAATAAATTGTATGCGTCTGCAGAAAGTAACAAAAGGAGATGGTCTTTTCAGGGCGTTATTGATCAGGTTTATTTCCGGAGTATCCGGGATGCGGTTGCCGGATGCAGCACGGATCGTTATGTACCACCGTGATTATTACGGTAAACCCATGACTGCCTGGACACATGCCGCCATGCGCGGGGAAAGCGGCTGGTCTGTGGGTGAACGGGAACTTTTTGCAGCCATGACAGCAAAATGGAACCAATGCCCTTTTTGTATAGATGCACACGGCGCTATTGCTTCGCTTGTTCTTGATAAAACACTGGTAACGGCTGCACTCAGCAATTACCATAACGCGGCGCTGTCCTCAAAATTATATACTACACTGCAGTTCCTGGAAACATTTGCAAAAACGCCAGGTGAACTAAACACTGAACAGGTGAAGGAGCTGCTCCGGAGCGGGGTGTCCACACAGGAACTGGAAGATGCCATCGCTGTTGTAGCCCTTTTCAGCATCACTGTCCGCTGTGCCAATGCCCTCAGGTTTGAAATGTTAAGTGCCGCTGATCAGGAAGGCGCGGCAAAGCGAATGCTGCAACAGGGTTATGTTTTTGGCAAAGGCATACCAAAAGGCCGCCCGGATCATAAGGCTATGGCGCTGGAACTGCACAAATGCATATTTGAAGGACCGGGACTAACGGATACGGACCTACGTCAGGGAGTGGGCAACCGGGCAACCGGCGGACCTGCATTACCAGTGCCTGTATACGACAAGCTGGCGCTGGAAATTGGCGCCGGCTCCTACAGGGTTACAGATGAGCAGGTGAATGAAGCCGTAAAAGTTGCCGGAAGCGAAAAAGCCGCGTTTGAACTGATTACGGCTGCTGCGGTAGCTACCGGCCTTTCCCGCTGGCAACGCGGATCTACACTGCTGGAGGAAATAAAAAAGTAAAGTGGAACAACTGTGCCTGGTTGACGCAAACACCCCCTTAAATTGTCAAATGTGCACCCCGTTGTATATTACTGCCAACTGTAGATTTGCATTCATAAATACATAAAACAAAAAAGAGGCTAAGCACAATTTCTTATCCCCCGTGCCCCGGGCCAGGCGGATCAATTGTGAACACCGCCTGCTTTACATCATCTTATAAAATCTTACAAAATGGCGAAGTTAATTTTAGAAATGCAACAGTCACTCGACGGGTATATGGCAGGCCCGCAGGGACAAACGGATTGGATGGTGTGGAACTGGGGGCCACACTGGTCCTGGGACAAGTCACTGCAGGATTTCCATACGAAGCTCACATTATCAGCATCACATCTGATCATCAGCAAACAAATGGCAGAAGAAGGCTTTATTGCCCACTGGCAACAAACAGCAGCCCGTAAGGATGAACAGGCAGTTTTTTCTACACATATCAGCAACACACCCAAAACGGTTATCTCTACCACACTAACTTATAAGCAGGAGATCCCTGGTGGCTGGAACAATGTGTCACTGGCAAATGATCTGGTAACTGCTGTTACCAGGTTGAAACAGGAAACAGATGGAAATATCCTGGTGTATGGCGGAGCTACGCTGGTATCCGGTTTACTGGAACACGGGCTTATTGATGAACTTTACCTGCTGGTTAACCCGGTAGCGATCGGCAGCGGGATGAGCGTGTTTCATCATCTCCGGCACTTTCAGCTGAATACCGCGCAGTCATTTTCATCAGGAATCGCAGTTTTGCATTATCATTAATGCGGGCTCTTTGCCATCTTCCTGTTCGTGGGCCAGGGCCTCCAAGCCTGATCCTAAACACTAGCCTGGAAAAAGCCTTTCAGCTATATGGCACGGGGCCGCATATTGCCGGCATCGGCGCGATGTTCGTTTTCAGGAAGTAGCGGTAAATTCACATCAGCATACCGCCATGCTTCCACGAATGCAGCCTTCACTTTCTGCGCCTCGTTATTTTTGTTTTGGGAGATCAATGAATGATATAATCCCATCAATGCCCACCCGTTCTTTTTCCATGTTTGCAGGTCTTTGCGGTAAACGCTTTCCGCTTCACTGTATTTCCCCGCGTCCTGGAGCGCCGCTCCCAGGTAATGCCTTACGGAAAAAAACCAATCGGGCGGCTCGTTATAATTCAGATTGTCTTCTATGGTAACAGCCTCTTTAAGCAAAGCGATGGCAATATCCGGCTGCTGTTGTTTGGCCGCTACCCCGGCTGATAATACCTTAACGGCTATCTGCACAAGATCTGCCGTGGTATTGATATCCCAGATAGTAATGTGTTTGAGCACTGTATCGGCAGCAATTATCCTGAGGCTGTCCAGTTCCTTTTGTGCGGCCGCTGTCTTGTTCTTATCCAAAAATGCCATGCCCCGCGCATAATGCCAGATGGCCCGCGGATACGCCAGGTCTTCCGCCGGTGCAGGCAGAGAAAAAATAGTATCCCACATACCAAATTTCACGGCAATGTAGTACGGTATGGTATAGTAATGCTGCAAGGTGCCCCAGCGTGGCAGTCGCATAATATCTTCTGCGGCATGTTCCCTTAGTTTTTTTGCAGTCTTCCATGCCAGTGCGGAATTGCCTTCAAGTGTAGCGGTAGCCGCCAGGAAATGATAATTATGCGGGTAATAGCCCAGCGGGTATGCTCCCTGCGCATGGCAGGCAACCGTGTAACCACTATCGGCTTCTGCGGCATGTATATTGGCAACAGAGCCTGCATGATAATCGCCCGTATTAATATAGATATGCGAAGGCATATGCAGTAAATGCCCTGCACCTGGCACCAGTGTATCCAGCAACCGGGCGCTTGCCATTGCTTTTCCCGGGTTGGCCGATGCCTCCATGGCATGAATATAGTAATGATGCGCTCCCGGGTGTACAGGATTGATTTTGATCAGGTGCTCCAGCACCCCAACCAGTTCCGGTGTCCAGGCACGGGGTTGCTTGGTTTGCTTGTCGTACAGATCCCATGGATGAAGATCCATCAGCGATTCCGCATACAACGCGCCCACATCGGGGTCCGACGGGTATTGCTCATATACTTTCTTCATGGCTGCTGCATAGGCAATATCCAGCGCCTTCCGGTCCGCCGGTGCAGGCATTTTATAACGGGAATCCAATGCGTTGATAAGTGCTTTTTCCTTCGGGGTACATGGCGCATACATGGACTTTGCTTTAACAGTTGCCTCATAGGCGCGCTGAAAATTATCTTCTTCCATGCCTGCATTATAATTGGGGCCCAGCACATATGCATATCCCCAATAGGCCATAGCACAGGTGGTATCTAACCGCGCCGCTTCATAAAAAGACCGCGCCGCTTCTGCATGATTGAAGCCATACATCAGCATCATTCCCTGGTTAAAATATTCCTGCGCTTCTTTGCTGTTGGTTGAAATCTGGAAGTTGATCCCTTTCAATCCCCCCAGCTTAGGCGCTTTTTTACCCGAGGAGTACCAGTCTTTGTCTGTTATCCTGGAAGTATAACAGCGAACATCGGGCGATTTTCTGATGGTTGCAGATGTGTCTTTTGTTTTAGTGCCATTATTACACGCAACGAGGAGTAATAACAGGATAATTGGCAGATAGTGCTGTTTCATTGGAAGCTTATTTGATTGATTTACTAATTCATAAGCTCCGCATTACTTTGAAAGTTTTGTTGAAGAATAGGTATAGCGTACGTTTAGCCAATACTAATATACAAAATTGATGATAAATACGGTACTATTTTTTGCCTGGTATAGTCATCAGGTAACTGGTCAGCTTTTTTATCAACCCGTTCTTCATCTCAAAAACATCACAGAAAACAAGGTTCACAATAACCCCTTCTTTTGTTGTCGCCTGAACGGTGCCTTCTGCTGTTACCACATCATTCTCTTCTGTTAGCCGGGATACTTTAATAACCGGTTTGCCGGTAAAAGCATCGTTCTCAATTTCCTTGTCAAAAGCAGCTTTGCCCCTGTGCAGATAAACACCCGGAAGCTCCCAGACGACATCCTCCGTCAGGCAGCCAAGTATCCTGGCATGATCCGTTTGGTTAAAGGCTTCCATGTACCGGGTAACCGTTTCTTTATTTTTACTCATATTGTCTGATGTTGAAACGTAAGTAAAGCTGCTTATGAGCCATGTTAGCAAAAGCAGCCGGATGAATTTTAAATAATACATCATAACATCATTATTTACGGGTTGCCACCAACGCATTCAGACGATCGAACATACTGAACCAGCTTTGGTAAGCGCCGGTTTTCCTGGCTTCCGCCTCAGCAACAGTCTGGTGCAAAGTAAGTTTTGTCTGCTCGCCCAGCGATTCGAAAATGACGGTGGTAATAATTGCCGGTGGCCAGTCTTCCGGCTTTCCTGCTTCATTTGCGCCAACAGGTATCCCTTGTTCATTGCTGAGCTCCATGGTAAAAACCAGTTTTTCCGGGAACTTTATTTCCTGGTACACTCCCCTGATCCAGCATTCCCCGTGAACAGGATCGTAAACAACAGAATGGAACCTGCCGCCAACTTTTACATCTATCGATTTAAATTCGATGGTGCATCCATCCGGTGCATACCAGTGCTGCAAATGCTCAGGATCCGTCCAGGCGTTAAAAACGAGCTCCCTCGGTGCATTAAACAGGTGTGTGATCAAAAGGTCTTCTTTCTGAATCTTCATTTGGCTTTGTTTTTTTGTTGCTGCAGATATTTATCTAATTTTTCAAACCGTTTCGTCCATAATTTCCTGGACTGATCTATCCAGCTTACCACTTCATCCAACTGATCTAACTGCACTTCGCAGAACCTTTCCCTTCCGCTTTGCCTGATCACCAGCAGGCCACATTCCTCCAGTATTTTAACATGCAGGGATATGGCCTGCCGGGTCATGTCAAACTTTTCCGCAATAGTATTTACGTTGTGGGATTGCGCTGCCACCAGGTTAATGATTTCCCTTCTTGTGGGGTCGGCTATAGCCTGGTAAACGTCTCTTCTGATCTTCATATATGCAAGTATATGCTTGCAAATATAAGGGCAAGTATTCACTTGCGCAAATCTATTTCAGGGATCTTCTATTCCGCCCAGGGTGAATGCCGGATAGCCTGGCAAAAATCAGGTCGTTGATACCCCGGGATCATGCACGCACAGATATCTGCATTTATGCTTCCGTACGTTGTATGTGGCTTATGTTTAAACCCGTCAAAGAAAGTGCTTATCATATTTTCCTTTAGTCCGCCGCGGGGAAACTGCTTTATGATCTCTTCGCGATCTCTGACGGATAACTGGTCATACCCTTTGCCTACCACATCCAGCGCTACCCCATAATTGAGCAATGCTACTTCAGGCTCTTTGTATTCCGCTATACCGGGTGAAGTATGAAGCGCAATGGCATCCCATACCAATTGCAATGATTGCGGCAAAATACCATATCCACGCAGAAAATCACGGGCCGCATTTGCGCCGTCCACTTCAAACCGTTTATCGTCGCTACGGTAATGCGCAGTAAGGCCCAGGTCGTGGAACATGGCACTAACATACAGGAGCTCCGCATCGAACCGGGCATTGCTCTGCCGGCCACGCAGGGCGGCGAAAAGAAAACTCCGTTGTGAATGGTTATACAAAAGCTCACTGCCATATTCGTGCAATAACGCTGTTGCCTGTTTCGACATCGCGCTGTCGGGTATTTTTATCCCGGCTATAATTTCACCTCTTGTCATATTGCAGGATTTATATAGCTGTTGTTTTAGTTGAAATACCCACACGGTTTAAGAAATTCATATGGCAGATACCAATAATGATATCGGCTATTTCCTTCTCTGTAAAAAAAGATTTAAGTTTTTCGTAAGCGCCGTCGGAAACCCCGTGATTGAAAATAAATGTTATTTCCTCCACCACTTCCAGCACTGCACGCTCTGTGTCTGTGAATAAGGGGCTCTCCTGCCAGGCGGATAGCGCAAATATACGGCGGGCTGTTTCTCCGTTCTTCAACGCATCCTGCGTATGATAATCGACACAAAAGGCGCATTTATTTATTTGCGAAACCCTGATCTTGATAATGTCTATAAGACTTTTGGAGATGGTGGATTCATACAGGCGCTTGTCTATTCCCGACATTAAATTCCAGTACAAAGGCTCTTCTTTCCATACATCCAGGCGATGTTTAATTACTTTGTTCATATTTGTTCAATTTGCGTTTCACAAAGGTAAAAAGCGCAAATGCCCTGCTTCTTAAACTGGTTTAAGAAAGAAACTTCTTTCTTAATTCGCTCAGGTATTCGGGTGTGAAGCCTAAAAAAGAAGCAAGCAGGTATTGGGGAACACGTTGTGTAAATTCCGGGTAGTTCTCAAGGAAATGAAGGTATAACTGCTCTTTTGAAAAATCATATAAATACCTTATCCTCATTTGCGACGCTGCATATGCACGCTGGAATACCATATGAAAATATGCGTTCAGTTCCGGCAACTGTTTAAGCAGCTCCAGCTGGTTGCCGGCGCTGATGCTCAGCACCTCGGTACGCTCTATGGCACGGATAGAAAACCGGGCGGCTGTTGCATGCTGGAAAGCCATAAAGTCCGAAGTCCACCAGTTTTCCATGGCGAAGTCAATGGTCTGTTCCATCCCGTTTTGCTTCAGGTAAGATAAATGTACACAGCCTTTAACAATGAAGAACTTTTCAAAACAGCGCTGGCCTTCGGTCAACAGGAGCTCTTTCTTTTTATATACCTTCTGCTCAACGAACTGCTCGATCAAACCCGCGCTGTTTGCCCGGATGGGGCAAAATTGTGCTATATGGGACATAAGTTGTTGGATCACCGGTCTTGTTCCTCCTTTATATGCAAAAGTAAAATCAAAAATAGATTTTCATACGATCTTCTGAGATATGAACACTTTTTCCTCCTCATTCCCGGCGAACTTTGTTGAAATTTAATAATCGAAATGAAGATCGTACTTACCGGTTCCCTCGGGAATATCAGCAAACCGCTAACTGAAATACTGGTGAAGGAAGGCCACCAGGTTACCCTTATCAGTACCAACCCAGCTAAGCGCACACAGATACAGGCAATGGGCGCCCAACCTGCTATTGGCAGTATCCGGGACCTGTCCTTTCTTGTTAAAACCTTTACCGGGGCTGATGTCGTTTATTGTATGAACCCGCTGGATTTCACCTCACGCAACCTGAATGAATGGGACCAACATATGGATAACTATGTCCATGCTATCAGGGAAGCGGGGATAAAACGCACAATTGTGCTCACCGGGTGGATAGCCCACCTGCTGAATTCCATCCAGCCGGAGAAAAAGTTTGAGCCATTGAAAGAGCGGTCCGTTACCTTTATGCGGCCAGGGCCTTTTTACAGTAATTTCTACCACCTAAAGGAAATGATCCGCCACCAGGGTATGATTATATCCAATTATGGCGGGGAAGATATGGTGGCTTTTGTGGCCCCTGAAGACATTGCCGCTGCTATTGCGGAAGAGATCAACACCCCGGCAGTTACAGGCTTGAAAGTAAAATACGTGGCCAGCGAAGAGCTTACCTGTGCCCAGGCAGCACAAATTATAGGGGAAGCGATCGGAATACCGGGCCTTCAATGGATAGTATTGCCCGGAGAACAGGTAAAACAAGCGCTCGAAGCCCACGGCATATCACCTGAAGTGGCGGGGCTATTGGTGGAAATGCAGGAAAATATGCATAATGGAAAAGCGCAAAAGGATTACTATCTTAACAGGCCCGTATTGGGGAAACGAAAACTACGGGATTTTGCCGGGGAGTATGCTGCCTGGTACTTTCAAAATTGAATCTGATGACAGGAAACCTGCCCGTGAAAATAAAAGGCGTTAATGAGCTGTTACAGCTGAGAGGTTTGCCTGCTACAAAGCATCCGCTCATCAGTATCATTAATATTGCTGAGCTAAAGGAGCCACCCAAACAGCTGGATACAGCGCTAACCACCGATCTCTATTTTGTTGGCATGAGTCAATTCACACAGTCCTGCGTGAAGATGAAGTACGGACAACAGGAATATGATTTTGATAAGGGTGTGATGAACTTTATAGCACCGGGGCGGGTATTTGGCTTTAATGCCGGCCTGGCAGAAAATGTGAATCCCTCCGGGTGGTTGCTCCTGCTCCATCCGGACTTTCTCTGGAACCATCCCCTGGCATTGAAGATAAAGCAATACGAATTCTTTGATTATACTGTAAATGAAGCCCTGTTCCTGTCTGATAAGGAGGAACAGACCATCAACGGTTTATTCAGGAATATTGAACAGGAATACAGCACAAATATTGATCAATTCAGCCAGGGGATTATTCTCTCCCTGATCGAATCCCTGCTGGGTTATTCAGAACGCTTTTACCAGCGGCAGTTCATCACCCGGCAAATCACCCACCACGGTATCGTAAGCCAGCTGGGATCCTTGCTGGAAAAAGCTTTTTCCCCGGAAGCACTGGAGAAGAACGGCATACCTACGGTAAAGGATATATCCGCCCAGCTGAATATCTCTCCCAATTACCTGAGCGGCCTGCTCAAAACACTTACAGGCTACAGCACCCAGCAGCACATCCAGGAAAAAATCATGGAGAAAGCAAAGGAAAAACTAATTATGACCGATTTATCCGTAAATGAAATTGCCTTTGAATTGGGGTTTGAATATCCACAGTCCTTTTCTAAACTATTCAAAACTAAAATGAATATTTCACCGCTGGAATTCAGAAAGTCCGGCAGGTTGTTACCAAAAGGTTAGCTCCTTACAAATATGAACCGGGATCTTAGATCATCAGCTCATTTATCTCCCCGGCCCGGCAGATAAAATTCAACCAGGAGTATTACCTTTACGAAATAACCCAATTAATTTCCTGCTATAAATCACCATGTACTTTACCCGTCTACCGGATCACGCGCAACCTGGCTTTAATGAAGCACAGCATTTTGATAAATTCAGAAAGCATAATATTATTTTCAATGCGGAAAGCAGGGAGAGCTTCTGTGACGATCATATAGGTTGTCTTTCCATTAAAACGGTACTGAGCGGTGAAGAAATTTATGGCGTTGACGGCCGGCAATTAGCCATTCGCCCGGGTCAGTTCCTGGTGCTAAATAATGACCAGCGTTATTCCTGCCGCATCAACAGCAAAGAGAAAGTACGCTGCCTATCCATCTTCTTTAAAAACGGGTTTGCCTCATCTGTGTTGTTTGACGCTATGCATGGGGAGGACTTCCTGCTGGACCATCCTTCCACAGGCAATACCGGCATACCTGAGTTCTTTCAAACCCTTCGCCCGGTAACAGCTGATATGAGCAGGCAATTGTCCGGCCTGATATCCCTGCTGGAAAAAGAAGGATATAATGAAAGCATGACAGATGAATATCTTGTTTTCCTGTTACGTTATCTGTTAAGTACACACCGGTTGGATATAAAGAACACCGACCAGGTGAAGGCAATTAAAGCCAGTACCAGGCAGGAAGTTTATAAGCGCTTATGCATAGCAAAGGATATCCTGCATTCATCTCACAGAGAAAATATTGATCTGAACAGGATCAGCGCCCAGGCAGGCCTGTCTGTTCCCCAACTGGTAAGGCAGTTTAAATCAGTTTTTCATACCACACCCTACCAGTATCTTATCAGTATCAGGCTAAAGGAGGCTGCCCGCTTACTGCAACATACCAACGGGCAGGTACAGGACATCGCCTGGATGTGCGGGTTTGAAGATGCAGCTGCTTTCAGCAGGGCATTCAGATCGGCCTATGGTGTACAGCCAACACGCTTCAGGGCCATCCTGTAATTTGAGCATTTCTGCACAGCGCCGGTGCACAAAGATCTGTACTTTGCATACCTATTAACCTGTAGTATGATGATCCGGTCTATAAAATCCGGCAGGTGTATTCTCCTGCTGATGTCCATTACCTGTTGGCTATCCGCCACTGCACAGCAGGCGCCAATACCACTTTATGAAAGCCCTGTGCAAAATACCCGTGTAGCTCCGCCGGGTTACCTGGAACAAACAGATACCAACAGGTATATCACCCGCGTAACGCAACCGGCCTTAATCCCTTTCTTTCCCGGAAAAGAAAAGGCCACCGGCACCGCCATACTGATTTTCCCCGGGGGAGGTTATCGACTCCTGGCATTAGCGGCATGCGAAGAAATTGCCAGGGCGCTTAACGAAGAAGGGATTACCGCTTTCATTGTAAAATACCGTCTGCCCAACGATACCATCATGATTAACAGGTCTATCGGGCCTTTGCAGGATGCACAGGCTGCCATCAGGCTGGTGCGGCAAAAGGCGGCGGAATGGGGAATTAACCCCAGCAAAGTAGGCACAATGGGCCTTTCTGCAGGCGGGCACCTGGTATCGATGGAAGGAACACAGCAAAACAGGGTGGTGATCAGCAACCCGGAAAAGATCAGCCTGCGGCCGGACTTTATGGCATTGCTCTACCCGGTGATCCTTTATGACCCGGCCATTCCCAGGACCCGTGAAACCCTGATAGGCAAACAACCTTCCCCGGAATCATTACACTTCTATAGCACCGATAAACATGTTACCACTGCTACCCCACCCACCTTTATGGTACATGCTGCAGATGATGATGTGATCCCGGTTAAAAACACGCTCTCTTTTTTTAATGCTCTCTTGCAGGCAAATGTAAAAGCTGAAATGCATATCCTGCAATCCGGCGGTCACGGCTTTGGCCTTACTGATCTGAACAGTAAGGACAACTGGTTCAGGATGTTCAAAAGCTGGCTAAGGGAAAACGGCTTCTGAGCATCGAAATCTATTCACTCCTGAGACTTTTAACAGGATTCGCCAACGCGGCCTTCACCGCCTGGAAACTCACCGTGCATACGGCAATCAGTACCACCAGTATCCCGGCCCAGCCAAATAAAGACCAGCTCATAGTGATCCTGTAAGGATAGTTCTCCAGCCATTTTACACCTGCCAGCCACGCCAGCGGAATGGCTATTAGCAATGCAATGATCACCAGCTTCACAAATTCCAAAGACAATACCGTTGCGATATTCTGCACCGATGCCCCTAATACTTTCCGGATACCTATCTCTTTGGTACGTTTCTCAGCGGAAAGAACAGACAACCCAAATAATCCTATACAGCTTATAAAAATAGTCAGTATAGCACCATACAAAATAATCTGTTTCCATCTGGCTTCTGATTCATAATTCCGCCGGTTCACTTCGTTCTTAAACACATAGGTATACGGGCTGAAAGGGAAAAAGTCCCTGAACTTTGCTTCTATAAATTTAAGACTGCTGGTAGCTGTATTGGGGCGTATCTTGATATAAAAAACCCCATAAGGATTGGAATTTTTCATGGTAAACAACTGGGGCCTTATCCGTTCGTTAAGGGCAGTAAAATGATGGTCTTTTACTACGCCAATTACCTGGTATGTTTGATTATTCTGGTAGTTGAAAACGATTGATTTACCAATAGGATCTTTCCATCCTGCCGTCTTTACAAAAGTTTCGTTGACCAGCACAGACTGAACAGAATCACCGGGATGATCCGCTGAAAAATTCCTGCCTTTTACCACCGGGATCTTTAAGGTTTGTAAATAAGATTCATCTACTGTTTCCCAGGCGAAGTTAACAGATGAGTCGTTATCTATTTTTGCAGCAGTACCCCAAAAACCACCGTTCTTAGGAGCTACATACATAATATCCGGGGAGTTAAGCAGCTCCTGCTTAAAGGCGGCAGCTTCCTGGTGCGACATATTATCTTTGCTCACTACTACAATGTCGCGGTCATCGTACCCGAGATCGGCTTTTGTAAGATAGTTGAACTGGGAATAGATCGTAAAAGTGGCTATAATTAAAAAGGCCGCCAATGTGAACTGGAAAACCACCAGTGATTTTTGTAATCCGCCATTGCCTTTCAGCGTAAACCTGCTATAGAGGGTTTCAACAGGTTTATAGCCCGACAGGATCATGGCAGGATAACATCCTGCAAGCAAACCGGTAAGCAGGAAAAGAGCGAAATAACCCGCCACCAGCTTGAAATCGAGTAGGTAACTGATGGACAGTTTCTTATTTGACAATTCATTAAACAGCGGTAGTACCATTTGCGCCAACACAATTGCCAGTACAAAAGCAATAGCACATAGTATAAAAGACTCTCCCAGGAATTGTATGATAAGCTGACGCCTGTCGCTCCCAATTGCCTTACGGATCCCGATTTCTTTTGCCCGCCTCACAGAACGGGCCACAGTAAGATTTACAAAATTGATATTTGCAATAAGCAGCACAAAAAGCGCGATGCCGGAAAGAATATAACCATAAACCGGGTTGCTGGCTTTTTGCAGGCCATTCTGCGCTGAAAGCTCTTTGCTCAGATGTATATCAAGGAATGGCTGAAGGAAATAAGTTTCCAACCGGGAATTGTCGGGGTTCCCAAACCTGGCATTCATCGCTTTGTATGCTGCACTGGCATCTTTAATATAAAACCGTTGCATTTGCTGCGCCACCATATTCGGATCAGCATTATCCTCCAGCTCAACAAAGGTGTTCAGGAAATAAGCAAACCAGTTCTCACTGTTATTTAAATCTGCTTCCGTTTCCCTGATCGGCAACAGTATATTGAAACCGATGGTGGAGTTTTGCGGACAATTCTCTGTAACAGCAGTGACCTGGTATGGCACAAACTTCTCACGCTCTTTTAACATAAGGATCTTACCCACTGCTTTCTCTGTACCAAATTGCCTCTTTGCTTCATCCTTTGTAAGCACAACAGAATGCGGGTCTTTTAAACAGGTCCGCGCATCGCCCTCAATCACGGGAAAGGTAAATACCGACAGGAAATTGGCATCCACAAAAAGAAGATCCCTGCTTTCTATTTCAGCACCTTTCTTAAAATCTGCATGGCCGTCCTGCACGCGCACATATGATTTGATTCCGCTCACATTCTGCGAGAACCTCGGCCCCTGTAATAAGCCGGTGCTGGTAGACCGGCGTTCCGCGCCATTGACAGCTATCCTGGAAACTATCCTGTAAATACCCGCACTCTTTTTATGAAAACGGTCAAAGCTCACTTCATCCTTTACATAAAGGAGTATCAACATAGCGCAGGTAAGCCCAATAGCCAGGCCTGCAATATTGATAAAAGAATAGATTTTGTTTTGCGCAAGATTGCGGAGAGCGATTTTCAGATAATTACTAAACATATGGGCAGTATAAGTACCATGGGCATTTCAACGGTTGTGCCAAAATACAAATACCTGATCAGTAACGGGTTATACAAATTCAAATTCAACAAAATGTCCGATTAAGAACAGGAGTGTACGTGAACGGTCAGGAAAAGTTCAGCGATTGTTCAATCATCCTGCAACTGATGCTGCCAGCAAAGCTGGTTAAGTATCGCTGTTAGCTTTATTATTGCTGCAACTACCAGGAAAAAACACAAAAGCTATTAATACTGTAAGATACTTCATGGTTAGAGAGGAACGCATTGGGGAGATTTAATTCTTATAAGCAATATAAGTAAAAATAAGGTCAGTAGCTATTGCTATTAAATACTCCGGGCCGGGGATTTCGGTAACGTTCTCGGTGATTTATCTGCCCTTCACATGCAAAATAACCCATTTCGGGTGTATTTTGGTTGAGGAAAACAATATCAGCCAAAAATTGCGCTTTTAGATTCAGGAATGTAAAGACGAAGAAGAAGCCTGTTGCCCACGTTATCATTTTTAAACAGGCACTATTCCATTTAAACGCGGAAAGGTAAAATGCCACACTTCGGAAAACACCCGGATATTATCCGGCAGGCCGTGCTTTTCCGTTAACTGTAGCATTAGATTTTGAGGGAGGGAAATACCTGGAGAATAAATAATACAACAATATTTATGAAAAGATTTCTACTTCTTCTGTTACCTGTAATACTGCTGATCAACAGCTTTGACAGCAACAATGCCTATGGCCAATCCCCGGCTGTTGCCACCTGGGCGCTCACTTCAGACCAGCAGGCTGTTACCGGCGGAAATATTACCGCTGCTGCACAGCTCCTGAATGGCCTGTCGCATTACGATTATATTTCAGGCGGGGAACGTACCATTCCCCCCGCCGGGTCCTGGCCCGCACAATCGGCTCCCGACAGCTCCAGGTCCATGCTATACCGGGTAACACCGGCAACCGGTAACAGTGTTACTATAAAAGAGATCGGGATATCCATCAGCTTCAACGGCTCCAGTGCTGCAAGGGTAAACCTGGCCTGGTCAACAGATAGCATTCACTTTACAAATGTGACGCCTGATTTTGCATTAGCTTCCTCTTCTACGCCAACAGCCTATACATTCGGCAATCTGAATATCAACGTACCGGCTGGCGGCACTTTGTATTTCAGGGTATCTCCCTGGACCAGCAGCCTGATCACCGGTAAATACCTGGTTACAAAAAATGTGATCATTAAAGGAACCACCAATCCCGTGCCTGTAGCTTCATGGCCACTCACGGCCAACCAGCAGGCAACTGCCAGCGGGAATATCACCGCGGGGCAGCAAACGCTTGGTAACCTGGTGGTGGACAGTTATTCCAACGGGCAGCAGCTATTGCCCGCAACCGGCAGCTGGCCGGCTGCAACAGCGCCCGATAATAACAGGTATGCCCTGTTCACCACCACGCCTGTTACCGGCAGCGCATTCACGGTAACCGATATCTCCCTGTCGCTGGCATTTGCCGCGGCCGGTGCAAAAGCAAAACTTTCCTGGTCGGTTAACGGGACCGACTATACGGAAATTGATACAACGCTGAGCTTAACCACTAACGCTGCCGTATATACGTTGAGCAACCTTAACATCACGGCCGTTACCGGGCAAACCCTGCACCTCCGGCTACTCCCCTGGAGCACCACTGCACAGGGGAATATACCGCTTACCATGAAAAACATGACGGTAACAGGATACAGCTATGTAGTACCGGCCATCGCCTGGGCGCTTACTGTCGGCCAGGATGCCACCGTAACCGGCGATGTAACGGCAACAGCCCAATCGCTCACCGGGCTGAAAGTAAATAACTACATCTCCGGCAGCGGCGGACAAAGACTGCTCCCACCCGACAGCGCCTGGCCCGCGGAAACTGCACCAGCCACCGGAAGATATATTCAATACACTGCTTCCCCTGTAACAGGCTACAGCCTGCTGGTACAGCAGATCACGGTGCCCCTGTCGTTTAATTCATCGGCCTATGCGCATGCACGGATCTGCTGGTCGACCGACGGCAGCACTTTCACCAACCTGGCAACAGACCAGCTCCTGGTATCCGGTACTACCCCTTCCGCCTATACGTTCAGCAACCTGAATATAGATATCCCGCAGGGCAAAACTTTATACCTGAGGGTATATCCATGGACTACCAGCGCCATCAGCAATAAATACCTGGTAACAAAGAATGTAATGATCAGCGGCACTACCTATCCTTTCCGGCAAATTGCCTTTCCCGGTGCGGAAGGCGCCGGCAGGTTTGCCAAAGGAGGCAGAGGAGGCAGCGTTTATTATGTCACCAATCTCAATAACTCCGGCACGGGCAGTTTAAGGGATGCAGTCAGCCAGCCTAACCGTACTGTGATGTTCAAAGTGTCCGGCACCATATACCTGCTAAGCCCGATTGTAATTTTACAGGACAATATCACCATTGCGGGGCAAACAGCGCCCGGCGATGGTATTTGCCTCGCCAACTACGGCCTGGGCATCAGGGCCAATAACGTGGTCATAAGATATCTGCGCAGCCGTCCGGGAGATATTATCCTGAACCCCGGGGATACGGCAAAAGCAGTGGATGCCATGTACAATAATTTTGGTAATCCCGTTACAAAGCCGTTCTCCGATATTATAGTAGACCACTGTTCCATGAGCTGGTCTACCGATGAAGCAGGATCATTTTATGCCATCTCCAACTTCACCCTGCAATGGAGTATCCTGAGCGAAAGCCTGTACCAGTCCATCCATGTAAAGGAAACACCACATGGCTACGGCGGCATCTGGGGCGGCCAGCAATCGTCGTTCCATCACAACCTGCTGGCCAGCCACAGCAACCGTAATCCCCGCTTTTCCGGCAGCGCCAATACCGGCCAGCCTGAACTGGAGTATGTCGATTTCAGGAACAATGTGGTGTACAACTGGGTTGGCTCTACCTATGGCGGCGCCGGCGGCCACCAGAATATGGTGAACAATTATTACAAACCCGGCCCGGCTACTACAGGCAGCGCTTCCTGCGCCACCTCCAACAGGCGGCATCGTATCCTGTCGTACACCACCTACAGCCTATCCCTGGCCGGAGATACTATTCCCGGCGGGAAATTTTACATCAAAGGCAACTATGTGCCAGGCTATCCCTGCGTGGAAGAACCCAACGATTCATCCGATAATAACTGGGTATACGGCGTGCACCCCGACAATCTACCTGGCGCTGCAGAAGCCCTCGCAGCCGCAAGGGTAAACACTCCTTTCGCACATAGCCCCGTAACTACACAAACAGCGCCCGATGCTTATATAGCTGTAACCGGCAGCGCCGGCGCCATTTTGCCAAGAAGGGATACGGTAGACCGCCGCATTGTAAGAGAAACGCTCACCGGCACCGCTACGTATGAAGACAGCAGCTACCAGGCTTCCGGCATGGGCCACCCCTCCGGGATTATAAACAGCCAGAACACCGTAGGCGGATGGCCGGCCTTAACATCCACCACCTACCCGGATGATACCGATAATGATGGCCTGCCCAACTGGTGGGAACTGATGACAGGCAACGACTCTACAGGCACCGCTGCCAATACAACCGGAAGCAACGGTTTCACCTTGCTGGAAAATTATCTCAACGGCATCCAGTCGCCCGATCAGCAGGTGACCTTTACCCAGGTTGCCGCAACCCGCGCTGGTGGCGATACGGTAAAGATCAGTTTTGATATCGACTGGGCTAAAGACCAGTTCCGCTTTGGCATCTACCGTTCCGCTGATAACGTATCATTTACAAAGATCAGCGAGCTGCCATCCAATATAAACAGGACGCACTATATAACGGAAGATGCGAATGCCCCGCAACAAACGCTTTACTATAAGATAGGCAGCTACAGGACCGATGGACAGGGAACCATCGTATACAGCAATACTGTCAGCATCGACAACACATTGCAGGCAAGGCAATCCGCAGATACCACCCTGCTCCGCTCCCTGCCTGCAAGCAACGGTATGGTGGTGAAAGAAATAAAAAAGGAAAGCCAGCTGATCATCTTCCCAAATCCCGTAACCAACAAACTGGTAATACGCCACCCGTTGGTAAAAGGAAATGCCGGCATCTCCCTTTTTACTATAGGCGGGTTAAAGATAAAAACATGTGTAGTGGCCCCCGGTACTACAGAAACAAGGATCAATACCGGGGAACTTATAAGTGGCTCCTACCTGCTGGTAATGGATAATGCAGGTACCAGGAGCGGATTGGTGTTCATAAAACAGTAAGGAACAGGTACTAATTTTCAAATGATTGTTATGATGGATAAGCAGAATTTTATGCAACCGCTGGCGGGTATTTTACTGGCCTGTGTAATGCTGTGTTTTACGACGGCGCTGTTTGGCCAGTCGCAGGAGATCACAATAACGGGAACCGTTACATCAGCGGCAGATAAGGTGGCACTGATAGGCGTAACGGTAAAGGTAAAAGGCGGCAAAGCTGCCGCCATCACAGACGAGAAAGGGCACTACCGGCTGAAAGCCCCCGCCACAGCGGAGAAACTGGTATTCTCCTATACCGGTCATGCCGCAAAGGAAATACCCATAAACGGCAGAACGACCATCAACGCAGTGCTTGAAACCGAGATCAGGAACATCAACGATGTGGTGGTAGTAGGCTATGCCACCGTTAAACGAAAAGACCTCACCGGCGCCGTATCCTCGGTTAATGCAAAAGAGCTGAAAGATATACCCGTTAACTCCGCAGCGGAAGCGCTCACCGGCCGGCTGGCAGGCGTGCAGATCACCTCTTCGGAAGGAAAGCCAGGCTCCGATTTTAATATCAGGATAAGAGGCGGCGGCTCTGTAACACAGGATAACTCTCCCCTTTACATCATCGACGGCGTACAGGTGGAAGATGGTTTTTCCGGTATATCCCCACAGGATATTGCAACAGTGGATGTGCTGAAAGATGCTTCTGCTACTGCCATCTATGGCGCAAGAGGCGCCAACGGCGTGGTGATCATTACTACCAAAACCGGGAAAGAAGGAAGAACCGTGGTGAGCTATAACGGCATGATGGGCGTACGTATGCTGCCAAAGGAACTGGAAGTAATGGACCCCTACAATTTTGTATTGTACCAGTATGAGCGCAGCCGTGGCCTTACGGCCGACAGCACCGCTTTTGACAACATGTACGGTTCCGACCTGGAGAAATACAGGAACACACCGGAAATCGACTGGCAAAATAATGTATTTGGCCGCCATGCCCTGATGCAAACACATAACGCAAGTATTGCAGGAGGCACACAGAACACCAGGTATAATCTCAGCTATACCAATAACCAGGAAGAAGGGATTATGATCAATTCAGACCTGAAAAGGAACCTGGTCAATTTCAAATTTGACCATACGGCCAACAGCAAACTGCGTATAGGTTTTAACGTTAGGTACAGCGATGAAACTTCCAGCGGCGCGGGCTCGTCAAACGAAGGCGCCTCCGCCTATAACGGGCTACGGCATACCATCAAATACCGCCCGTTCAATCTCGATGATACCAACGCGGAAGAGATGGATGATGTGGACTATTACAACGATACCAATGCAGGAAATGGTTTGGGCATCATTAACCCCGTGCTCCTGAACAATGCACAATACAGGAAAAAATATACAAAGATCCTCAACATAGGCGGTTACCTGAACTATACTTTTAACAAGTACTTCTCTTTCAGAACAACTATAGGGTTCGACCGCAACAACCAGGAACAACAGGCATTCGACGGCTCCGTTACTTCCAATTCAAGACTTAACGGCGCCAATCTGCCGCTCATCAGCAATATTACTATTAACCGCAGCTCCTTTAATAATTCAAACGTGCTTACCTACCGGAACAGCGGCGCTAAAGGTCATCATGTGAACGTACTGCTGGGAAATGAAATATATAATACTTCCAGCAATATGCTGGATAATGAGCTGAGATATTTCCCGGCAGGTATCACCCCTGAAAAAGCCTTTGGCCAGTTTAGCCTGGGCACTACAGTGCCGCTGTTCCCCAAAACAACTATCGCGGAAAGCAGCCTGTTATCTTTCTTCACAAAAGTAAATTATGATTACCAGGATAAATACCTGGCAAGTATCAGTTTGCGTGCAGACGGCTCCTCAAAATTTGCCCCGGATAAGCGATGGGGTTACTTCCCTGCCGCAGCATTATCATGGAGGATTTCCGGGGAGGATTTTATGAAAGATGTGCAATTCATATCCGATCTGAAGCTCCGGCTCAGCTACGGGCTGGCTGGAAATAACCGTATTGCCGACTATTTATACCTGAATACCTATTTCGCCAATGCCCAGTATTCCCTGAATGAACAGATCATACCAGGGTATGTAGCAAGCAGTCTTGCCAGCAAAGACCTCAAATGGGAAACCACCATTTCCCGTAATGCCGGCCTGGATGCCGCCTTCTTCGGCAACCGCCTGCAACTGACCGCTGATGTATATTTTAACAAGGTAAAAGATCTCCTCATACCTATACGCATTCCCACCAGCTCCGGTTACTCAGAGCAGTTGCAGAACGTAGGCACCACTTCCAATAAAGGAGTGGAACTGCAGCTGAGCGGTACCATCATTCAAAAGAAAAACTTCAGCTGGAGCTCCACTTTTAATATCGCATTCAACAGGAATAAGGTAGAGGCGCTTTCCAGCTACCTCACACAGTTCTACAGGAATTCAGGCTTTGGGATTTCTGGGCAGCCGGCAGATTATATTGTAAGAACAGGGGAACCCGTTGGGTCCATGTACGGGTTTGTGAATGATGGATTTTACAAACTGGACGACTTTAACTACGACGCCTCCACCAGGATCTATACATTGAAAGAAGGCGTAACCGATGTATCAGGCGTAATAGGCGTGGCACAACCCGGATGGATGAAACTGAAGGATCTGAACGGCGATGGCATCATCGATGAAAACGATAAAACCATTATCGGGAATGCGAACCCTAAATATACAGGTGGACTGAACCAGCAATTTGTTTACAAAAATTTTGATCTCAGCGTGTTCCTGAACTTCGTGGTAGGAAACAGCCTCCTGAATGCCAACAAAATAGAATTTACCAATGCCTATTCCCGCAACACCAATATGCTCGCTATTATGGAAGACCGCTGGCGCACGGTAGATGCAGGCGGGAAAGTAATGCAGCAGGTAATTACCGTGGGCGGTAAACAAGTGGTAACTGGAGCTCCTCCCGAACAGCTGGCGGCGCTGAACAGCCACGCAAAAATATGGATGCCCATTTCCGGCGCAGGCGCTTTTTATCCTACTTCCTGGGCAGTGGAAGATGGCTCCTTCCTCCGCGTGAACAATGTTACCATCGGGTATACATTTCCCGCAAAACAACTTGGTAAAATAAAGATCAGCAGTTTAAGGATATACGCTACCGGCAACAACCTCGCCATACTAACCCGTTATTCGGGATATGACCCCGAGGTGAATACCCGCCGCGCCACTCCTGTTACGCCTGGTGTGGACTACTCAGCCTATCCGCGTAGCCGCTCTTTCTTTTTTGGTATTAACCTTACATTATAAAGATTATGGAGAACATGACAGCAAGGGAAAAATTATATTACACCGCCTGGATGATAGTGCTCGTCCCGATACTGATGGGTACTGCCGCCTGTAGAAAATATCTCGACAAAACGCCTCCATCGGCGTTTGACGAGCAGTATGTTTTCGGAAGCGTGCCCAATGCCACCAGCGCCGTAATTGGCGCATATGAACCATTGTCCGGCACACAGGCTTACGGCAGCAGGCTTAGCCTGATGTATCCTTACGATACAGATGAAATGATAGGCGTTACCAATACCACCGCGCCGGACAACAGCTCCAGGGACCTCTCCCGCTACAACCTGCAGCCCACCAATGCACAACTGGCAGGGCCTTTCCAGCAATTGTATATCGGCGTGGAGCGCGCTAATATCTGTATCAAAAACATTCCTGCCATGGAACTATACAGCAAAGGCACCGCTACAGAACAGGCAGAACTGCGCCGCCTATACGGAGAATCGCTTACCCTGAGAGCACAGTACTACCTGGAACTGATCAGGAACTGGGGAGATGTGCCTGCACCGTTTATACCATCCATTGACCAGGCCGACCTGTTCCTCGCGAAAACAGACCGCGACAGCATCTACGATCGCCTGCTGAGCGACCTGAAAACGGCGGAAGACCTGGTGCCCTGGCGCGGCGATCCCGGCGTAACAGCAGATGAACGCATTACCAAAGGCGCTGTAAAAGGACTACGCGCAAGGATTGCCCTGTTCAGGGGCGGCTATTCCCTGCGCCGCGCTTCCCGGAAAATGGAACGCAGCAGCAACTACTCCGACTACTACAAAACTGCCAGGGATGAATGCTATGATATCATGCAGCGCCGCGATAAACATACCCTCAACCCCAGCTTCCAGGCAGTATTTAAAGACGGTCTTGATTCCTATAAGCAGGACCCCTTTGGAGAAGTGATCTTTGAAATAGCTATGGGCGCAGGCCTCACCGGCAATCTCGGCTATTACGACGGCCCCAGGTTTTATGTGCCCGGTAATGCCGCCCAGCTGGGCAACAGCTCCATACGCGTTATTCCCACATATTTCTATTCCTTTGATTCAGTAGATACCCGCCGGGATGTAACCACCGCTCCTTATTACAATAATGCAGACAAGAGTAAAACAGTACAAACACTGGTAAACATGACCAGTGGAAAATTCCGCGCCGACTGGATCACGCCGGCGCCCACCACCACCTCGCAGCAACTGGGCATCAACTGGCCGGTGCTGCGTTTTTCTGATATCCTCCTGATGTTTGCAGAAGCGGAAAATGAGCTGAACAATGGCCCCACAGCTGCCGCCATCAGCGCGTATGAGGAAGTAAGAAAAAGAGGGTTCAAAGGCAATGAAGATAAGATAGGCACTACGCCCGCCTCCAAAGAAGCTTTCTTTAACGCCCTGGTAAATGAGCGCTCTTTTGAATTTGGCGGAGAAGGGATCAGGAAATATGACCTGATCCGCTGGAACCTGCTCCACCGGAAAATATTGGAAGCAAGAGCTAATTATACGAAGATGATGAACAAACAGGCGCCATACAATACATTGCCGCAGGTAGTTTATTATAAAACAGGATCACAAACCATCATATGGGGCAGTTCCCTTTATCAGCCCTCTCCTGCCTCAGCTCCACCCGGCGGTTATGCAAAGGCCAACTGGGTAAGCTCTATCACGGCATCATGGATCACAAATGTAGCGCAGCTTTTTACACCGGATCGCAATGAGCTGCTGCCAATACCTCAAACATCAATAGAAGCAAATCATAATCTCACCCAGGATTATGGATACTGATCAGCATATGCAGTTGCCGGAGTTATCGTTCTCCGGCAACTGCATATGTTTTATTTAAAGAAAGGTAATCCCAGCGCCTTCAGCTCACTAACTGCCAGCTCTGCTATTTCAGTAGCTCCCCGCTCATTCAGGTGCGTATCATCCTGCTTCCCCTCAGGCAACTTTGGAAATACGCCCGGCCGGATATAAACAAACAATTTTTTGGATTCCTCAGGTCCGTAGCTTTCAACAAGCTCTCCGGACTTTTTGTAAAGATCTACCAGCGGTACTTTCATTTCAGCCGCCAGTTCCCGCACCACCGGGATATAATCGCCCAAAGTATCTTCCAGCTTCCCGTTAATACCGAATTTACGTCTTACTATAGAAGTGAATAATACAGGATGCGCTCCTTTTGCCCTCGTTTCGTTAATGTAGCCGATCAGGTTCTGACGGTAGGTAGTGCGCGGGTCCGTATGCCTGGCCGTATCGCTTTTCTGGTCATTGGGACCAAACATGATAAAAACATAATCACCCTGCTGTACGCTGTCGATCACCTTTTGCCAGTGCCCTTCACTGCGGTAGCTTTTAGAGCTCCTCCCACTCCTTGCCGCATTATGTATGATAACCGGCCCGTTAAAATACTCCCGCGCCATCTGCATCCATCCGCGGATAGGATAAAGACTGCTGCCACCAAATGAGCTCAGGTATTTTTCATCGTAATCACACATCGTGGAATCCCCAATGGAAAAAATATTGATCTTCTTTTGCTGTGGAATAAAGCTGCAAAGTAACAGGCACAAAGCCGCCGGCAGCATGTTCTTTTTTAAATTCATCTGCATATAGAAAATATTTCCGGTTGATAAAATATCCAGGTAATAAATATACTCATTGCCCTGATGGATTTCTTTTTGCACACGCTAAAACAGCGAGAACGTTACCGGAGATTTATGCTGTGCAAACCTTGCCCCGCTGCTTTTTATTACCTATTTTGGAATATGCAAGATCATCATTTTTCCCGCAGAAAGTTTTTGTATTCCGGCGCCGTAACATTAACAGGCATTGCAGCGGCAGCCACTTTGCCGGCATGGGCATTAGGCGCACCAGGCGCAGCTCCCGTTAAGGCCGGCCTCATAGGCACCGGTAACCGCGGCAGCGGTATAGCCAGGCTGCTGAAGAAAAAACCGGCCCTCGAAATAATTGCCTGTTGTGATACCATCCCCGCAAATTTGCAACATGGTATGTCCCTGGCAGCAAAAGGAGCCAAAGCCTATACCGACTATCGTAAGCTGCTCGAAAATAAAGAAGTGGAAGCCGTGATCATTGCTACGCCGCTTTACCTGCACTACGCCATGGCAAAAGACGCATTGGATGCCGGTAAACATGTGTACGTGGAAAAAACCATGACATACGATATCCCACAGGCCTTGCAACTGGTGGCCCAGGTGAGGAAATCCGGGCTGGTATTCCAGGTAGGGCATCAATACAGGTACTATGCCCTCTACCATCGCGTGAAGGAAATCATCGCGCAAAACTGGCTGGGCACCGTTACCCATTTTGAGTGCCAGTACCATCGCAATTCCGACTGGAGAAACCCCGTGCCCGACCCGGCCATGGAGCGCCTTATCAACTGGCGGATGTACCGCGAATACTCCGGCGGCCTGGTAGCTGAACTATGCGGGCACCAGATCGATATAGTCAATTATATCCTCAACAGCCACCCGCTCCGCGTAGTAGGCATGGGCGGTATCGACTACTGGAAAGACGGACGGGAAACCTGGGACAATGTGCGCACCGTATTTGAATATCCCGGCGGTGTAAAATCAGGCGTGTCCTCTATCCTCAGCAATGCGTATAAGGGATATTCCATCAGGGTACTGGGAAACCGCGGCACACTTGAAATACAGCGCGACAAAGCATTTCTTTACAGCGAAGACGTAAAAAAAGTACTGGATACCGTAGATGGCGTAACCGGCGCCACCAGGACAGACGGCCCTCCCGGCCAGGGTATGCCGCTTACTTTCGGAAAAGCAGGCGAGCCGGTACCAGAGCCAACCACTTCTGCATTACTCGATTTCGCCGCCTGCATCAGGAACAACAAAAAGCCGGTATCCGGTGTAGAAAGCGGGAAAGACGCCGCTGTTGCCGTACATATGGCGAATCATGCCATTGAAACCGGCGCTTGCCAGTACTGGAAACCTGAGTATGATGTATGATCTGGGATACCTTCCCTCTTTATGCATAACGGTTAATTTTCAATAACCCTAAATCCCTGTAAGCCCCCACATCTGTTCAGGCATCTGCCTGTGATCCCGGAAAATTGATCCTGGTAATATACTGCCAGGATCAACTGCATTATACCCCTCACCAGCACAATTCAGATACTAATTCATATCAATCCGGCATAACCGGAAGGGAATTTTTTTTTGATGGAGATGCCAGCTTAGGTTTGACATGATTAATCCAAAAACACAACATCCTGCGCAGATGTAAGCCTAACGGGCAAGGCTATATAAACAGCCCCATTGTTAATCTAAAAATGTTTTAAAATGGCAAAACAAACTGGAATCATTTCCCTGAAAGGTACGATAGGTAATATCACCTTTTACAAATCAAAAGACGGTACAATGGCCCGTGCAAAAGGCGGGGTTGATGCCAAACGCCTGGCCACAGACCCCGCGTTTGTGCGTACCCGTGAAAACGGATCAGAGTTTGGCCGCGCGGGTAAAGCCGGCAAATTGCTCCGCACCGCGTTCCGCGCACTGCTTTCAAACATTGGCGACAGCCAGGTAACATCGCGCCTCTCCTCCCAAATGCTCAGGGTGATCCAGGCAGATGCCACCAATGCAAGAGGCCAACGCAATGTAATCGACGGAGAAGTGGAGCTGCTGAATGGCTTTGAGTTCAATGCCAACGGGCGACTGGGCGGCACGCTGTATGCGCCTTTCGCAGCCAGTATAGATCGTGGTACAGGCGTGCTTAAAGTGGATATGCCGGCCTTTGTACCGGTGAACCTGCTGGCCAGCCCCGCCGGCGCCACGCATTTTCAAATCACGATTGCCGGCGCTGAGATAGATTTCGAAGCGGAAACGATCGTGAATGCAACGGCAGCCGGTGCCGAAACAGCTATCAGCGCTACTCCCACTGAAGTGATGAACCTGTCTGTTAACCTAACAGCCAACAGTACCAGGCCACTGTTCCTTGCAATGGGCATTGAGTTCTTCCAGAAGGTGAATGGCGTTTCGTATAGCCTCAAAAACGGCGCTTACAACGCCCTGGCCCTGGTGGCCATTTCAGGCATGCCGGCGCCTCCGCCTCCGGCCCCCTGATGTTTGAACCGGGATCAAAAAGATCCCGGTTTTTTTATCTTCAGATCAGCGGGACCCCTTCACTGCATCAACACCTCCCTTCTTCCAAAGTGCGTAATACAGCAACCGCTGCATAACGGCTGAATTATACAGGAGTAGCGGTAGGATTATACCCGAACTGTTTCTTAAAAGCAAAAGAAAAATGGGATAAATTCTCAAAGCCCACTTCAAAATAAACATCCGAAGGCTTTCTCTTTTGTTCTGATATCAGGTAATGCGCCAGTTCCAGGCGCTTTTTTGTAAGCCATTTTTCAGGGGTGTTGTTAAACGCCTTTTTAAAATCCCGTTTAAACGTAGTAAGGCTTCTCCCCGTTAGGTAACCAAACCGGGCCGCAGGCAGGTTAAACATAAAATTCCTTTCCATAAAATCCATCAGGTCTATCTTCCCTGGCTCCTCAAACCATCCCAGCAATTGATCCACGTTTTTATTAATGGCACGCAGCACCCTTACCGCTTCTTCCATCTTAAACGCCGCAAGATCGGGAGGCAGCGCATCCGCCAGTTTAAAGTAAGGCGTGAGTGAATTAAAGAGGCTTTCGAGCAAGGGGTGCTCCCCAAATTCCATTAAACCCGCTGTTTGAAAAACCGGCGGTTCAACCGGGTTAGCCGTATAAAACCGGTGCAATACATCCCGCCTGAAAACAATGGACACCGCGATACAAGGCTTGCCATCCAAAGGCAGTTTGCTCATTCTCCCTAACTGGTTCCGGGGGAATAACACAGTGTCTCCCTCGTAAAAGTTATATTGCCGGTCGGCCGCCGCAACCCTTACTTCCCCCGACATTACCCTTACCAGTGCGGGCTGCGGCAGGATCAATTCACGGCTATAGTGCACTTCCTTTTTGCAGGATATAAATATTTCAGGCACACTGGTTATGGTTAATGCTTCCATCTTACTTAATTTATTGAAATTTACCCTGAAGATGACCGCCCCAAATTTACTTAATGATCTTCAAACGGATAAGGCTTTCGGCGGTAGCCAGTATAGCCTCTCCCGTAGAGCGCGGCGACCACCCTAACAGACGAACGGCCTTTTCATTGCTGGTGTTCAGCACAATGCCCAAAAGTGGAAGAATGGCTTTGATCTTCGGATCTTTTAAACCTGCAATCCGCATGACTATATTAGGTACCTCTTTAACCGGTATCCTATCTGCAAATTCCTGCACATTTTCCTTAAGTATTTTTGCCAGTTCCACCAGCCAGATACTTTCACCCGCGGTGGCAATAAAACGTTGGCCCCCGGCAGCAGGATCGAGCATCGCCCGCAAATGAAGATCGGCCACATCACGTACATCTACATACGAAGAATTTATCTTCGGGCAACCGGAAATTTTTCCTTCCAGCAGTCTTTGAATAAAATAGATGGAATGAGAATAGTCGGTACCCAACACAGGCCCTAAAACACCAACAGGGTTAACCACTGAAAGCTCCAGCCCTCCGCCTTCTTTCCCGATAAAATCCCAGGCAGCCCGCTCTGCCAGCGTTTTTGATTTCTGGTAAGCCGGTACTTTATCACTTATTACTGTCCAGTCTTTTTCTGTAAAAGGATTTGTTTGCGGTTTATGCCCGCAAACAACCGCGCCGATAGCAGAAGTAAGCACCACACGCTTTACACCCGCATCGCGCGAGGCGCGCAATACACGCAATACGCCTTCACGGGCCGGTATGATCATTTCATCTTCGTGCTTATACTCATTCAGGGGAGTTGGCGATGCTACATGTAAAACATAGGTGCAGCCGCTTGCGGCTTCCTTCCAATTCGTATCTGCGCCTAATTCGGCCGCTATAAATGATAGCCGGTCGCCGGCTTCAACACCTCCCTGCCTCAACATATCGCGTACTTCAGACTCCCGTTTCAACGACCTTACGGTGGCCCTCACCTGGAAACCTGCATTCAGCAATTGCAATATACAATGTACGGCAATAAAGCCTGAACCGCCCGTTACGAGCACCATTTTACTACTATTTGAATTTGTTGCCATCTGATAAATAATTTGATGCAACAAAGATCAATGGAATACTGCTGTGCCGTTTTGTTTAAAAGACCAATTTAATATTGTTTAAAGGGCCAGGGTTATTTCATAATACACGGGCTACCTTATTAAGCCGGAGTAAAGCTGTTAATGAAAATTATGTAATATTACAGGAAACGCCCCGTATGCAATTACCTGTTGTACAATACAGACGGCACCGCGTCGCCTATTCAGTCGCAGCAGTGTTTGGCTTCCTTGCTGCATGCCAGGGCTATTACTGGTTAGCAGGCGGACAGGTTGCTTCCTTTTTGGGCTGGATATTTTTGATTGCTGGCCTGATCGCATGCTGCGGTTGTGGCTGGACTGCCATTCGAAATTCCCTGGTACTGGAACTGAATCGGGAAGGTATCATGTATAAAAAGGACCTTTACGGTTGGAATACCCTGCGCAGTTATGCCATAAGGAAAGAGATTGGTGAAAGCAGCTTATTCACTTACCTGGTATTATACTTTAATGATAGCAGAAACCCATTGGAAATCCAGCTGGATTGGCTGGATAACAGCGAGTCCGTTCCGGAAAAAATGGAGGCTTACGCAAAATACTTCCATATTGGGTTTGACGGAGTGATAAGGAAAGAAGTATGAATCCGGCTGAAATACAGCGGCCTCGGATTCCAGGGTATATGCTTATGTTGTCAATAATGTTCTTTCGCCGGATTATCCTTCGCCCCCGCCCCCATTCTGGCAATGCAATTGTTTTCATCATCACAAAAAAATACTCACTACTAGGTATTTTTTCCTAAAGCAGTTATACCTAGCTTTATCTAACACCTCCCTATTAACCCGATAATCTGCAAACAGTAAGAACAGGCGCTTCCGAAGACGACATTAACTGGAAAGATATTTACCAGGAACTACTCCGGAAATACAGCTGGAAGATGCCTGCGGAAATTAAAAAGGAACTGTCTGTAGCGGTGAAGTAAACGTATAATTTATATTTCTTCAAAGTGCATTTCTTGAAACGGTTTTTGTAGATTCGTACCTTGACACACGAAAAACCTAATGAAGAAAGTACTGTTTTTGCTGTTACTGGTGCACAAGGGATGGGCCCAGCCGGTAACCCGTACATCCCGGCCCTCTGCCGATAGCCTGTCTGTATACAACCCGCAGCTCCGTCCGCATGAAATGAAACAGGACCTGCAGTTGTTCCTCGATATCCGTAAAAAAGCCAACTCGGGCCTGTATCGCTACAGAAGTCCAAAGCAGATCGACAGCATTTACCAATGGGCCTTTAAAGAGATACGCCGGCCTATGTCTGCCATCTCCTTTTATAAGATCATTTTACAGCTAACCGATTTTGAAGGAAGCTGTCATAACTATACAGAACCGGAAGCCGGTCTTGTTGGCTATTTAAACCGGCAGCGTGGTTTCTTTCCCTATGCCTTAAAGTACATAGAAGGTAATATCATTTTCAATAGCCCGTCTGCACCAATTCCCGTAGGGTCGCAGGTATTGGGGATCAATGGCGTTTCCCAAAAGGAGCTGATGACGTCTTTTTACAAATACATCACAACAGATGGTTTTATACAAACACAGAAACTCTCAAACAGCGTAAATGGAAGTTATGGGCTACGTTACCTGTATGAATATGGCATTAAAGACAGTTTTGCCATCCGCTTCATTCCTCCCGGTACTACCGTTCCACAAACAGTGACCGTACCGGCAGTATCGCTGGAAGAGCAAAAAGCTAATTTGAAACAGCGCTATAGCGCGCCGGTCGACAGCGTGATCGATTACAAGCTGCAGCCCAAATACAGCTTCAGGATGCTGAATCCCTCCACCGGCTTATTAAACCTCCGGATATTCACCATGGCCACCGGGGCAGATGACCCCGCCTTTGCGGTATATGTAGCGTTTATTGACAGCGTATTCCAGGCCCTCAGCCATAATAATGTACCCAACCTGGTCCTGGACATCCGCAGCAATCCCGGTGGCAGTGACCCTACTTTTGAACAACCTATGATGTACCTCACAGATTCCAGCTTTAAGGAAAATACACTGGCATACAGCATCTTTGATAACGGGGTTCCGTATGAACAGTATTTCTGGGGCATATCTACCGCAGTAAGGATGGATTCAGCATCCAAAGCCGAAGGAAAGAAAATGCTGAAGGACTATTTCCCTGCATTGCATAATGGCAGGAATTTACAGAACCCGTTTTATAACCCGGTATACTATCCGAAGCAACCGGGATATAAAGGAAAACTGTACCTGCTCATTGATGAAAACGTGGCATCTGCCGCCTCCCACCTGGCTTCCCTGGTAAAGGCCTACGCCCGCAATGTTACCATTGTGGGAGTGGAAACCGTTGGAGGATATTACGGGCACAACGGGCATATGGCTTTAATATATGAGCTGCCCCATTCAAAAATAAAAACGAAATTCTCTATTGTGTATGTAAACCAGGATGCGCCCGTAAAACCGGATCAGCCGGAAGGCAGGGGCATCATCCCGGATCATACGGTTTGGCCTACCTTCAACGATTTTATGCAACAGAAAGACACGCAAATGGAATATGTGCTCCGGCTGATCAGTGGATAGTACTTTTATAACTTGTTGAGATAATCCATATACGGGGCTATACTATTTTCAATCCACTCCCGGGTACTGTTCAGCTCAATACCATAATAAACGTATAAAGACCTGTAATCGGCTCTGATATAATTGAATGTTAGTTCAAACGGAGCCGTCAGTTCTTTGAGCGTATATTTATACATCCCTTGCGAGGAATAACCTTCTTCATCTATTCCTGCTGAAATAACCAAACCTATTTTTTTATCTCCTGCCTTGTATCCGCTTTTACTTCCATAAGCCCAGCCATAGGTCAGCACCTCATCAAACCACTTTTTCAATAACGGCGGGGAACTAAACCAATAGAAGGGAAACTGAAATACAATTTTATCGTATTGCTCTATCAATCGCTGTTCTGCCGGTACATCAATTTTTTCATCGGGATAGACCTTATACAACTGATGAATGTGATATTTTTCCGGATACCTGCTCAATTCCTCCACCCATCTTTTATTGATTACCGAGCTCTCCATATCAGGGTGGACAACAATTACCAACGTTTTCATATCTCCTTGTTTAAACTGAATGATGGCTCAAAAGTAAATGGCAAAACACTAATTTTGCATACTGGCAACCCATTGTACGGTACTATAAAAAATGTAAGTATGGCAAGAATAAAAGAAACCTCCACCAATTATGCGAACAAGCAGGCTTTAGCGAATGAGTGCCCGGAGGTATACGCTTCCAACATCATTGGTGGCCAATGGGCATTAGCTATCTGCTGCTACCTGGTAAACGGGAAACAACGGTTTGGAGAACTGAAAAAGTGTTTGCCCAACATCACAGAACGGATGCTCACCCTGCAACTGCGAAAACTGGAGGAAAGCAAAGTAGTAAAAAGGACCGTCTATGCCGAAGTGCCGCTTCGTGTTGAGTACGAGCTAACAACTATCGGGTATGAATTACGATCGATTATCCGGGAACTTGGGAAGTGGGGAGAGAAGCATAAGGCGCTTTAATTTATTTGTCAATCTTCGGGGCCTTGCCACATCGCATAATAATTGCACAAAACGCCACTGTATAGTTTGAAATAACCGCCCTGCCCTGCTATACCACTGTGATTTACATTTCCCTGATTTTTATATGTATATATTTAAAAATAAATTATTTATTGCTGAAATTGATATTACGCCGTCAATTATATAAACTTGCATTTTGAAATTATATACATTAATCAACTATAACCTACAACAATAATTTACTGTGGTAACTATTAGCAGCTTTGAGGAATACAAATCTTTTGAGGGACAGATATTAGGTGTTTCCAGCTGGCACAGGATCAGCCAGGAGCAGATCAATAAATTTGCTGACGCCACATTGGATCATCAATGGATACACGTAGATCAGGAGCGGGCAAAAAACGAAGGCCCCTTTAAATCAACTATTGCACATGGTTATCTGACGCTGGCGCTAATCCCCTACCTGTGGAAACAGATTGCGGATGTAAGAAATGTAAAGATGGAGATCAATTACGGGATCGAAAACTTCAAGTTCGGTCAGCCCGTATTGGTCGATAACGAGATCCAGTTACAGGCTAAAGTAAAATCAATAACAAACCTCAGGGGAACTGTGAAAGCCGTGATCGAGGCGGTTTTACAGCTCAAAGACAACCCCAAGCCCGTATATACAGGAGACGTTATATTCCTGTATCATTTCAATTAACAGCATCAAATTAATATGGGTTAACCTGAAAGCTACAGGAGCGTTCACTATTTATTTCCAACGAACCTGTTCAATTCATTGCGGGTTTTAGTCATCTCTGACTATTCATAAATAGGTCCTGCCTGCAATCAGCGCGTCTGTATTGCCGTACCTCACGGCAACGGACAGGCGGCGCAATGCCCCACCTTATGATTTTTTTTCCCCTGATGGCGGTATCCTTCTGTAAGGGTGTCTTATTCCTGAGGGATCCTGACCGTTCCATTGACCCGATTACGTGAACTGATACATACCTACAGGATCAACCTGGTAGCAGCATCTGTCATATAGCACCCGTGAAGTACCCGTCGGCGCCCCGCCGGATGAGCTCCGCTTGTTCATGCTAATCAATAAATACGTGTTATGAAAAAACAAACCCTTTCCATGTTCTGTTGTCTGCTTGTAATGGCCGCCTGCCGGCAGCCGCAAACAAACGATCTCGCCGCAATCGACAACAAAAAATTATCCGTAGCCCTGCTGGCCGTACCCGACTATGCCACGGTTACCCTTACCAACGTTAAAAGTGGCAAATACCTGGAAACAGGTGGCAGCCCTACACTTAATGAGAAGTTTAAAGACAATGCGCAACTGCAGCAGTGGCAATTCTCCGGCCCGGCCGGCCAGATGGATAACTGGCAGAAATGGCATATCATCTACAGGACCACTTCCAACGGCGTGAAGTATTATCACATCCGGAACCTATACAGTGGTAAGCTGCTGGATGTTCCCTCCGGTTCTGCTAACAGCGGCACTATCCTGCAACAATATGCCGCATTCCCCCTCCCCGCCGATCAGCAGCTCTGGCGCATGCAGGACCTCGGTAACGGGCAGTACAAGATATACAATAAAGGCAATGGGCTGGCATTATCGGTACAGGACGGCTCTACGGCAAATGGTGCAAAGGTGATCCAGGAAACTGATGTAACCGATACCAGGCAGCAGTGGACCGTTAGCTCCATTGAGGCAGACACCTGGCGCGATGATGAAGTGGTGCGCTTCTTTCATCGCAACAGCGCCAGCCTTGGTTCCGCTGCATTCGATCAGGGCAATACAATACCGCTAACCTGGAGTGGCAACAACGGTAAAGTGTTGTGGGTAACACAGGATGCCTGGGACGGCTCCCAGGTGCAACCCAACGGCATGTTCAACTGCGGCGCGGTTCACAGTTACAGCAACTCCGTGCTTATCCAGCCTTCGAAAACAAACTGGAACCCTAACGACGCGCCGAATATGACAATCACTACCAGCACTTCCGGCAAGCCAAAGCAGATCTTCAATATTCAACCCGGTACAGCCTGGACCTGGTCCGGTCCGGGCATCGAAATCGGTGACAAAGTGTATGTGCAATGCGGGGAAGGCAATGACCTTAACGCAACGGGACAGTCGCTCTACCGGCTAACGCAAAGCACCGGCACACAGTGGGTCTCTGAACGCTTCGTACCAAATGGCTTCGCCGGCACACCTGTGATCAATTATTCCACGGGCATGGTGAAGCCGGGCGACGGATATGTATATGCATTCGGCAGCGAAGGCATCAGCTTCAATTATGAAAGCTATATCCACGTTGCACGTTTCCCGGAAAATAATCCGCTGCAATGGGAGTATTTTAACGGCAGCAGCTGGACGAACAGCCCCAGCCCCGGCTCAGCGGCGAAGGTAACAACCGGTAAAGGCACCAACAGCATAGCATACCTCAATGGCAAGTATATTCACATGACGATGGACCAGGGTTTCAACTGCGAAACAATCAGGAACATCTATATCTCTACTTCCAGTTCACCTACCGGACCGTTCACCACACCAGTGAAAGTATATACGATCCAGGAATACTTTAAAGGGCAATACGCACGGTACTATACCCCTGTTGTGCATCCGGAGTTCAACAACGGCCGGCAGGAGCTGCTGCTGACATACTGCCTCAATTTTTCCGGCTGCAAATTGGAAAGCTGTGAAGGAGCCTGGCTGGATCCATACTATTACCGCGTGAAAGGGATCAGGGTACCCTACGCAAAAATCGGGTTGTAAGAAGGGCACTAACCTGAATGTATAAACGATTGGGGGCTCCGGCCCCTTTTTTATGTCTTAAATATCTATGACTGATTAAAAAATCAACTTCTGATATGAATAGTAACTTTGAAACAGGCAGTGAAAAAATAAGTGAAGAAGATATTCAGTCATTTGAAAAATCATTAAATATACAATTACCGGAAGCTTTCAGGATTGGGGTGGGAATTTATTATGTATCAATTTAAAAATAAATTATATATTTATACTCTATTTAGATGAAGGTGCAGGAAGTATACATTTTTTAACACGGGGTTCGATAATCTTATAGAAGCCCTGGAACAATGCGAAGATGAAGAGTAAATTTATAGCGATATTATTATTGTTTGCCACCGGCAACTGTTTCGCCCAACAAGCTGATAGTATCCGGCAGCAGCAATTCCTGGCGTTATTAAAGAAAGCGGCTATTACGCTGAGAAATGAAAAGGCAGATGAGAAAAAGCTGAAGAAGGCAGAAGCCACCATGAAGGCGACGCAGGATATTTATTACAAGCGGCGCGACAGCCTTCTGCAAGCCGACGATAGTCCCCAGCCGGTGTATAATGCCAATAGCACTGACCTGGGCGCCATTGTAACGGCAGATCTCATGGCAAAAGAAGATACATCAAAGGAACATAAAAACTACCTTGACGCACTGTTAACCTATAATACCCTTACCATTATTTATATCTTCGGGAAAGAGACAGATCAGGATACCTATCTGCTGCTGGCAAAGAAAATGAACTATGAGGGGAAGGATTATGAACAGTATCTGCAGTCGTTTTCCTATAACAACAAAACGAAAGACGCCTATACGAAGGTGATCAAAAAGTCCCTGCTGGATTTTGCAAAGGAAGAAGCGAAAAAAAGGTCTGATTATTAACAGATCTGATTAAAACGGTAACAGCAATGTAACCCGTCGTTTAATGACCGTTATTTCAGTCAATAATAAATGAAATGACCGAAATAACGGTCATTTCATTTACCTCCCTTTACTGCTCCATACACCAATCCAATAGTGCCGGGTACAGCTCATCTATTTTTTTACGGGGCTGCGCCTTACGCAGCTTTACCAGGCAGTTGGTAAATTCCTGCATTTTTGTAAATCCCCGCTGTTTGCTCATCACGCCATTCACGTCTGCATAAATTTCCTTCAGGATGGCAGGATCATTCTTATACACATCTTCACAATACAATACAAAAACCCCAAACGTCATATACTCATTGAATACCTTCACCGGCGTAGGATAATAGGCTGTACCTTCTATAGTGGTATCTACCCACTTACTCCGGTTCTTCAACGCTTCATTGATCCTTTTTTCGAATTGCTCACCTGGCTTGCGCACATAATTGTGGTCTATTTCGGTGAACATGCCCCTGGTATTAAATGCCTCGGTATATTTTGCAGACCATGCATCATTGTGATCAATGGGTGGCAATATCATCTGTATCAGCTCAAAGCCTTTTTTCTTAAACGACAGCGTATAGTTAAGCCCATTGATCAGGGGTGAACAAAGGATCTGGTAGCTATTGATATGGGTATTAAAATTAGCTTCCAGCCATTTCCATTGTTTATCGAGGTTGGCGTTTTTCTTATAATCGGAAATGATACCCTGGTAATAAGCGGCATGCGCTGCATAAAACGCACGGAAACCCGATTTCCTCGCAAAATCTTCAATACTTGCTTTATAAGTGGTGATGGGATTTATAGTGATCCTGGTACCGGCCACTTCATCGGCAGGCAACAGGAAAACATTATTGGGCAACAGCCGGTCCTTATCAAAATAATATGCAATGGCGTTCCCGGTTAAAAAAACATAATGCAGGGGGCTTTCCCGCAGCAGGGAATCGAAAATGGCAATAACCGGTTCCTTTTCATAGGCCGCAAATTGCTTCAGCACATCCTGGTAATAAGGCCCCTTTAACTGTACCATGTCATCGTTCCCCAGGCCTGTTTGGGTGATGGCCACCATAATATGAATCAGTTCCTTTACCTCGTTGATCTCAATCTTTGATTTTCCATCGTTTTCCTTTTTAAAAGCGGCGGAAAAATTCACATCTCCGTCCTGTGCAAATAAAAAAGCAGGGATAATTGCCAGCAGGGCAGCTAAAATTGTTCTTTTCATATGGGTTATGTCTGTTCGGTTTTCTGCTACATACGGTTGGCAAGCATCCTGCCTGGCTTTGGAGGCCAATACAGCATGCTTTACAGGCAAACGGGATACCGGCAATTTGCAGGATTCAAACTACAGCACCAGGTCAGTAGACACGGTCCGCAACCGGGACCGCAAAATACAAACAAATCTGAAAATCCCGGATGAACTTAGATTATCAAGTATAAAAAATCCAAACCGGCTACCTGGTTGTCTTTCTTATAGTATTGGGACTTAATGTTTTTTCAATCCAGGGGCCTCAAAGTTTGAGGCTTGTAACATTCTTTGCCCCTATCTGCAACAACTGAGCCCCCTGTTTAAAAAAACATCTCAGTAGATTTACAACATTCCACTAAGAGAAAGATTTCCGTTATGAAAACACGACTGCTCTCACTAACCTGCAGAGGGCCTTCCCTATGCAAGGCCTTACTGTCCGACCCTCCGGCCCTGCCTCCCGAAAAATGGCTGCTCTATTTTTGGAGGCAGGACGGCCAAATATCATCCATAAAGTAAACCGGGATTCTGTTTGTGCTATACAACAGCACTATGAGAGCTAACGGCTACGGCCATACGTGATTTTTATGAGCATCTGGATGGAAGGAACAACTACCACATTATTGTTCTTCAAAAAACCAAACGCATCGATGGCACTGCACCTGAATTGATGAATATATTACCTGAAAACCCAATAACAAACCGCTTGATGGCTGAGTGCATAGCTCAACCGGCCTTTTCAACTTTACCTTATCCGAATTGAATTACTTCAACTACTTAAACAACTCAAAACGCATGAAAACAAAATTACCAGCACCATTTAAACAAAGGGGTTTACTTTCTTTGGTTTCCGGATCCTGTATGTCCACCAGGATATTCCCCCTGTTCCGGCGAAAGCCCCTTGCCTTTTCCTGTTTACTTCTTGCAATTATTATGTTTCAGGGCTATCAACTGCAGGCCCAAACCACAGGCTATGTATGGAAGCATGCACCTGTTGGTGGTGGCGGATTTGTGACCGGAATCGTTACCCACAAAACATCCGGCGACAGGTACTGCCGCACAGATGTAGGCGGAGCCTACCGCTGGGATGCAGCAAACAATAAATGGATTCAACTGCTCGACTGGCTTAACGAGTCTGAAAATGGGTTTATTGGAGTGGAAGCTTTGGCGCTGGATCCTCAGAACGCCAATAATATTTATATGCTCTGCGGAACCTCCTATATAAACAACGGAAGAACGGCTATACTGAAATCTACAGACAAAGGAAATACTTTCACTTATACAGATGTTACCTCCAAATTCAAAGCACATGGAAATGGATACGGACGCGGGAACGGGGAACGTCTTGCAGTAGATCCCAAAAACAGTAACATATTATTCTGCGGAACCAGGGCCAACGGGCTATGGAAGAGTACAGACGCCGGCGTTACCTGGAACCTTGCCTGGAACGGCGTAACTACTACTCCCAACGAGAACGGGATATGTTTTGTACTTTATGATCCATCAGGTAACGTTGTGGGCGGAGCATCTCAAACCATATACATAGGCGTTTCCCGCACCGGAAGCGCGAATATTTACAAGAGCACAGACGGAGGAGCCACCTTTACTCCCATTTCTGCAACCACCAGCTTTATGCCACACCGGGCAGCGCTGCAGGGAACCACCATGTATGTTACCTATTCGGATGATGCCGGTCCTCAATCCAGTAACGGAGATGGAAAGCTGTATAAGCTCAACACAGCAACCGGCGTATGGACAAACGTTACTCCCGTTCACTCAAAGGATTATTCATACGGAGGAGTAAGTATAGACCCCACTAATGTTAACCGGGTAATCGTTTCTACCTGCGGCATGTATTGGAACAACCAGTTTGGTACCGGCTGGGGCGACTTCATTTTCCTCTCTACCGATGGTGGATCATCCTGGACGCTTAAAAACGGTACAAACGCCACCTATGATAGTAACGGCATAGGATGGTCTGCCGGGGGTGCGGTCAACTGGATGGACTGTATCGAGTTTGACCAGGCCAATCTTTCAAAAGTGCGGGTAATAGGCGGTGGCGGAGTCTATACCTGTTCCGATATTACAGCTGCCAATCCTTCATGGAAATACGATGTGATCGGGATTGAAGAAACAGCATTGCTTGACGGGATAAGTATTCCCGGAGGGCCTTTTATTTCTTCCTTCGGAGATGTAACAGGTTTTGTACATGAGCCGCTAACCGCTTATCCGTCAAAAAAACTTAGTCCGGCAGATAATAATAACCAAAGCGTCGCTTATGCTGCAGGCAATACCAATAAAGTTGTAAGAGCCTCCAACGGCGGAAATGTTGTTTACTATTCGAACGACAAAGGCGCTACCTGGACAGGCGCCTCCACCAACATGGGTACAGGAGGAAGGGTGGCCATCAGCGCCGACGGAGGAACCATACTGCATTGCCCCGGAGGTTCAACGACCACCTACTATACAGCTAACAACGGAGCCAGCTGGGCGGCCTGTTCAGGCGTATCCCTCGGAGACGCTGCCCCGGTTGCCGACCAGGTAAATTCAAACTATTTTTATATTTATAATCCTACCAACGGGCAAATGCTGAGAAGCTCCAATAAAGGAGCCAGCTTTTCAGTAGCAGGCACACCAGGCGCGTCAACCGCCAATCATCCGTGGGAACCAGCCCTCATCCGGACCGCACCGGGCCTTGAAGGTCATATATGGGTACCTCTTGGCCTCAATGGATTAAAATATTCAACCAACTACGGGGCCACCTATACGGCTGTTTCAAATGTAACTTATTGTAAAACCGTGGGAATAGGAAAGGCAATGCCCGGATCCGGCTATCCCACTGTTTTCATCTGGGGAACAGTATCAGGTATAACCGGTCTTTTCAGATCAACAGACCAGGGTGCCAGCTGGACCAGGATAAACGATGACGCCCATGAATTTGCAGGCGCCCCATTACTGGTCGGCGACATGAACGTTGCCGGAAGGGTATATATGAGCGCCGGCGGAGGAAGAGGCTTAATTTATTGGGAACCCGCTGCCTGTACACCTACTGCCATTACCCCGTATGTACAGATCAACGGCGGAACATGGCAGCAAACAGCCAATGCTTCTTTAGCTGCAGGCGGCAGCGTACAGTTTGGCCCCCAGCCTACGCAGGGTGGCTCATGGAGCTGGAGCGGGCCGAATAATTTCAGCGCCGCTACAAGGGAAGTATTCATTTCAAATATCCAGGCCAACCAGGCAGGGAACTATGTGGCTACTTACACCAACAGCGGAGGATGTCAAAGCACACAAACGTTTAACGTTTCCGTGACAGGCTCCATTCTGAGAGAATCCTGGACAGGGATCAGCGGAACAACTATCAGCAGCCTGACCTCCAATTCCAATTATCCAAACAATCCCACAGCCAGAAACCAGATCACCAGCCTGGAAGGCCCCACCAACTCAGCGGATAACTATGGAACCAGGATCCGTGGATATATCCATCCCCCTGCAAGCGGAAGCTACACTTTCTGGGTAGCAGGAGATGATAACACGGAATTATACCTCAGCACCAGCGATAACCCGGCTAACAGCCCAAGGATAGCGTATGTGGATGCGTGGACCAATTCCAGGGAATGGAATAAGTACAGCACACAGCAATCCGCCTCCATTAACCTGACCGCCGGGCAGAAATACTATATTGAAGTGCTTCATAAGGAAGGCAGCGGCGGAGATAATGTTGCTGTAGCCTGGCAGGGCCCCGGTATTTCGCAACAGGTGATCGCAGGGAGCTATCTCTCTCCCTTCGTTCCGGGAACAGGCGGTACCTTGGCTGCTGCCAAACTATCATCAAACGTCAGCGCTGATGAAGATGCTGTTAGCCTGTATCCGAATCCCTCCAATACGGGAAGGTTTACAATGCTTCTTTCCGAAGTTCCGGAAAATGCACTCATAAGAATTTATGATAACCAGGGCAGGATGCGCTACGAAAAGAAAACTCAAGGGAATAAAAAGATAGAAATCGATTCACAGCTTGACGCAGGGTTCTACATTATCACGATAGAATCGAAAAAATTTAGTTTCACTAAGAAACTGGTCGTTAACTGACAAACTTTTCGCCAGTTATGGGGAATGCTTCCAATGAAGCATTCCTTTTTCTTTTTCACTATTTCCGGATATGGTTTCTGGATCGACAAAGATCATTCTTTCAATGCAGAATGCAGGGCAGGAAGGATACATATCAGATGCCATTTACAATACAATCGTAGTTTTTACAGGCGGCAAAGCCGGGCATCGATTCGCTCCAATACATTTCCAACGCCAGCGGCGAAGGACAGCTGTTTAATAAGACGATCATTTTCCCAACAAACCAGTGTAACTATTAAAAAGCGCCGATATTATACGAAAAAAAGGGATCCTATCCCTTATGTTAAAGCAAACCGGAGAACAAACCATCCTCTATCCATTGTGAACTTGCACTATATATAAATTTTACCGGGATGCAGCTCCAGGTCATCTGTATGCACGAAGAGGATATCGGAAAAACTCCAATGAATTTGAGATCGAATTTAATTTGTTATCAAAGATCAACAAATACCTTATTGATTTTAAAATCGGAGATAGTGAAAACGAGGTGTTGATCACGTAATGGGTGGTTCTCCGGAGAGATACGAATTAACTAAACAACTGAGCCATTCCTCATTTTCAAGACTATTGCAGTGTCTTTCCTGGCCAAGAAACCAGACTTACAGACAACGGCTTCAAAAGGTATATAGCTGTGGTCAACGTTTTGTCAAACGACAATCCCGCACTTACCGTCTCAGCAAAAATATCAGAAGTCATTTTTTCCCGACAGCTATCATCAAAATAATAGATTATAGGAATGAGGATGGAAAAGTTTTTCGATCTGGTTGCTCCAGGGAAAATATTCCTCCATTTTACTGCATCAAATACTTTCACTTTGCTGACAAACTCTTCTTTAAGTGCGGAAGGAAAGTTTTTTGAAAAGATTATTTCCCTTTCTCTGATTCCATTCGTATAAGAAAGAATAAACGATACTGTAAAAGACTTACATTGCTGCTGTAGCTCTTTGGGAACTTGTATATCATTGACGATCTTTTTTGTAATAGTGTCATACTCAGCCTTATACGCATTTACATCTTGCGTAAACCCTGCAATACTAAAGAATAATAAAGACACCAACAGCAAAAAACATTGTTTCATGGGAAATCAGATTTGTATTTAGTTACATTTTGTTCCAGATTGACCGCGCTTGTATGCTTTATTTTTATCAATGATACTCTGCGCCCCAGTCGGGCTTGTTCTGACCAAATTCAACCATGAATAGGATTCATGGAGACCGCCCTAAGCCAGTGCCTTTGCATCATCAGCGCTGATTGATGGATACACTTCTCTTATCCCTGCTGCCATCTCATCGACATAGAGGAGTCCCATTTCATTGTGATCTTCCATCAAGGGATTAACATTTAATGCCTTGAAGTAGGCATGAAGAACTTCGTGCATTATAGTAGCTGCTATATACTCTTTTGAGGCAGTCGCAAGCTGAGGTGTATTTAATGTAATACGCAGGTTTTTATACTCTCCCGATATTGATCCATAACCTTCATCAGCATCTCTGGTATCATGCAGGTTCGCCTCAGTGAAGTCTATATTCAGTTTATCGGACTTGCCAAAAGTATTCTTTAATATCCGGCTAATAGTATTTTGTAGCGTTTTTGATTGAACTTCATTTAAGACAGTGCTAAAACAAGGAGTAGTAAATAGATTGTTAACAGAAGTCACGCTTGAGGGAGACCCTCCACCACTCCCACTTCCCGGTTTTCTTTTTTGCATGAATTTAAGAGTCCCAAAAGAAGTAAAACCAGGAGAAAATGAGAAACAGATAATTTATTTTTCATAGAAAAACTTATGAGACACAAGCTAATCCTAAATAATATATCTGCCATTAAACATGTTTAATAAATCAAATTGGTAGGCTATATAACCCAAATAGTTAATGTTATCCGAAGGCAAGATTCTCGTTGTATTATATAAAATGGCAATGTGGTGGCGCATGACACGACTGTCTGGGGCTAGGCTGGAGGGTAATTGGCGGCGTTATAATAGGAGAGCTGGATAAAAATAAGCGTAAAGAGTAATTTAGGTGCCGAATACGTAAGGAACTGATAAAATCAATGAAACCTTCCCGTTACGCTTTATCTGAATAACTCTTTAATCGTGGCCATCGGAAGGAACATTCTTTTACTGTCAGGCAGGCGGATGAACCCATAGTTTTCATAAAATATGCGGGCTTCTTCATCCAACGGGTCCACCACAACTGCGATGGCGCCCACTACGTTGGATGTTTCATAACTCTTTTTTAACGCATCCAGGAGCAACAATTTGCCGAAGCCTTGTCTGGCAAATTGCCCGTCAATAGCAAGTCTACCCAACAGTATGACGGGAAGATCCTTATACGTTGGTAGTTTCTTTTTGGTCGTTTCAGGAAGTGATTCCCTTTTAATTGCGTCACTGGAAAGGGTGTAATATCCTTTTATAACACCATCCTCCCCTTCCAGCACAAAGCAAGCAGCCACTTTCCTACCAACGTCCTGCTTGGCCTGCGTATGCAAATAAGTATCCAGTGATGGCTTACCGCAACAGAACAGTGCTTTTTTGTGCCGCGAATCCAGGACTACAATCGAACGTTTCATTTTTCTTTCATTTGCTTTTTATATAGCGCTGCTGCATCTTTTAGCTTCTTATTGGGCTTACCGGGATTCAGAAGTGCATCGAAAAATATTTCCTGATCCCGTTTAGAAGCCAGAATAGCATTGTGCTGCTCTATTATTTTTTCTGCATGGCTTTTCACGGAAAACAGCACAAAATCAGTAAGCGTTTTGTAGCCTTCCAAGTCTGCCGCATGTTCGAAATACCGCTTTAGCTCCACCGATAGTCTGATGTCAAACCGTGTCATTTCTACAGATTTCATTGTTTTAAAAAGATTTAAAGGTTAAAATATCTCACATAAATGTACGGAAAACAACCGTACAATGGACAAAATTATCCTTTAAACCTTCAAATGATTAATTTTCAACCAATTACACTAAATGTTCTACTTTAAAACAAAGTGTTTATTTTATACAGCGCTAAGAGATAAACATAACCCTACTTGTTCTCTTTGTTATCTCTATTCGGGCAGCAGTTTATCCAGGCATTCTGACATCTTTCGCTTTGTCGGTTTTGTAATAATTAAACAAGATTTCTTCGTTTTCATACTTAAGTTTCAATAATTCATAAATCTATACTCACGCAGATCCTTTCGAGAATGATATAGTTTATATCATTCCGACAGATAGTTACATTCTCCACTAACACACAAGGGAAGCCAATAATAATGGCAGGCGTAAGCTAATTCTCTACCCTCTGAGATATACATGGCTCAGGAACATTAAGGTAGCGCCTATATTACACATCTTAAATCCGCCAGGTACCATTACTATACCCGGAATTAATTATTTAATGCAGAAAAGCTGCTTCCTGACATAAAAGACCGTTAACGCCTTATGAAAATAAAAGGAGGCTGACCCCAGAAGGTCAGCCTCCTTTACTCTTAAAAACATCATTACTGTTTCACTACTTTCATCGTCTTACTTTGAGGGCCCTGGCTGATATTGATATAATAAATACCTGGTTTCAGATTTCCACCAACCTGGTAATACACACCGGCATTTATTTTTGCAGAATAAATAATGCTGCCATTGTTGTTGATAATGGTAAGCAGCGTTGGTGCTTTCGAGTCTGACGTCATTCTTACATTAAACACGTTACCGGAAGGATTCGGATATACATCCGTTGTGAAATCCAGTTTACCACCGCTGCTTAATTTATTGCCGGCTACTGCGATCGTATTTTGATTTTGATTTATACTTTGCAGGGAATCCGCCGGTGTTAAGTTCCGTACTTCGATACCGGCAATTGAACCACTGTAAGGATCATACAATCCTGTTTTAGGATAAAAGATCACCTGTATCAGACCCGAGGCGTTTGCTGTTGCCCTGATGGTCCGTATAACAGCGGTATTCAACCTGTTGCCTGCGGCCTGATAAATATTAAAGTCTATAAGGCTATCCAGTCCATTAGTAGCCTTTATGCTGAATATCCTTTTATTTTTATCCGACTCATTCGGCTCAACAAAGTGCATGCGGATAGCATACGTTGTATTGGGAGTGAGCCCGCGCAGGTAATAACGCATCTGGGTGTTATTACTTTTGAACACGCGTATATACTCGTATACCTGCCGGGGAGCGGGATCGGTTACATACGACAGATCTACAGGCGAACTTACTCTTTGTATCCAGGTATACCCTGCATGCCAGAGTTTATCAGTTCCGGTAGGCCCTTCCGGAACATACTGCGCAAAGGTGGTATTGGCATACGGACCGGGAGGAGTTTGCGTGGTGCCTGCGTTTATGCCATAAACCGCCGACTTATTTGTTTTTAAAACTTCTATACAATAGTCATCCACCCATGTTGTGCCGAATCCTACCTTGGATACCCAATAAGTAAGCCCTGTTGCACTATCAGGCACATTGATGGTATCTCTTATCTGCGCCCAGTTTTCCCGGTATGCTACTACATTGTCTATCTGTTTCTGATAAGCGGTACCGGTAGCTGCACCAAGACTATCTACAAAACCAACACCGTATCCAGACCACCATGGATAACCCGTAGCGTCTCTTTCTATTTTTACCCATTGGCTGAATACAATGACACTGCCGCCTCTTACAGGTATGGAGTCTTTTATGTTCAAAGAAGTGTTTGCTGTAGTGAAACCAAGCGTAACGGCTTTATCGCCGGAATGGCCTTTCCCGCTAACGGTGTACACATCGCCTGTTGTAGGAATACGCTCTTTATAAGCTATCCAGTTAATAAGGCCACTTTCAAAACCGTAATTGGGTATTCCTCCGCATGAATCAAACGGCACCACGGTTACCGGCAAAGCAGCGGAAACCCCTGAGCCATCTTGTGTATTCACGTTAATGGTAACAGCGCCCTGTTTAATGGCAGTGACAAGACCTGTGCTGTCAACCGTAGCAAAGGTGGTATTGGAACTGCTCCAGGTTACTTTTTTTATGGAGGTATTAGCCGGCAGGAAAGTAACTTTTACCCGCAGCGTATCCCTTTCCCCGATAATGGCGGTGGGTGGTTGCAAACTAATACCGGTGGCCAGTACATTGGCTACATGAATATTGGCCTGTGCTGCAATAGCCGGGTTATCAGCCGAAGCGGCGGTTATTACCACATCGCCTTGCCTGATACCGCTGATAGTGCCATTGCTGCTTATTTTGGCCACAGTGGTATCTGAAGATGTCCATACCACCCCTTTATTGCTGGCTTTTGCCGGGTTGATGGTAGCATTGAGTTGTAACGTTGATCCTACAAATACATTGGCTGAAGTGCTGTCCAGTGTTAAGGATGTAACAGGTACATAGATAACCGTATAGGTTTTCACCGCTGTAAAACTACTTTCTGCAGATGTAGCGGTGATAGTAACCGTGCCGGCGCTTTTTCCTGTTACCACACCGCTCAGGTCTACAGTAGCGATAGCATCGTTGGAAGATCTGTACACCAGGTTCCGGTTGGTGGCATTTGCCGGTGTGGTGGTCAGTTTCAGCGTGTCTTTATAACTTACATAAAGATTACTGCTGTCTGAATGAATGCTGATCCCCTGGAGCGGGATAATACTTACCTCGAGGGCGGCTACAGAAGCCATGTTAGGATCGTTGACGTCCATCTTGGGTATGAAGTTTACCGTTATTACACCGGCGTTATCTGCTTTTGCCTCAAGGGTGCGTGTAATTACGGTGTTCAGCTTATTGCCGGCCGCCTGGTAAATGTTGAAGTTAATGAGGCTGTCGCCGCTGGTCTTCACACTAAACAACCGCTTGGCTTTGTCAGCATCCTTTGGCTCAACAAAGTGCAGGCGCACCGAATAGTTGGCATTAGGAATCAGGTTGCGGAAAAAGTAACGCATCTGGCTCGCCGAATTTTTGCTGATGCGCATATATTCATATACCTGTCGCGGAGCAGGCGCTGTTACCTGGCTCAGGTCCATCGTTGCCGTGTTACGAACGCTCCAGGTATACCCTGCATGCCATAGTTTATCGGTTCCGGCGGGGCCTTCGGGTATGTATTGGCCAACCGCTGTATTCTCAAGTGGCGTTGCCGGGCTTCCTGTTGTTGCCGTTGTACCCGCATTGATAGCTGTTACAATGGTGTTTATGATCAGCTGCACGGTTCTGGCAGGGCCTCCGTCTGCAGGGGAAATGGTGAGAGAGGTAGTTCCAAGTTTTAAGCCGGTCACCACGCCATTGGCATCCACTTTTGCGATGGTACTATCCGCCACAGACCAGTTCAGCGTTTTATTGGTGGTATTTGAAGGCGCAGGTACAGCAACAATCTGCTTGGGCGTATTCATGGTACCATACACCACGCTGTCTATCACAATACCAGTGGATATAGTGGGTGGAACAACGACGATCTGTCTTGTATCCGTTTTTCCTCCATCAACTGATGTAACGGTAATAGTAGCAGTACCTGCATTGATGCCGCTCACCTTCCCTACCTGGTCTACTTTAGCGATGGCAGTATCCGAAGAGCTCCAGATAACAGAAGGATTGGTGGGATACGTGGGAGTGAGCTTTGCGTTCAGCTTCACGGAGAATCCTTTTACAATAGTATCTGATGCAGGATTAATTATTGTCACCGATTGAACAGGACCGGCTACCGGCGATCCGAAAAAGATACCATTCCCGCTGATGGCAAGAAACATTCTTCCTTTATTGTCTGCCGTAATATTCTGCACCACGCCTGGTACCCTGTCTAAGATAGTGGTCCAGGTGCGGCCTGTATCATCTGAGCGGAAGGCGCCGTAGGTAATGCCATTGATAGGAAGGGTCTGGGCGGTGGCATATAAAGCCAGGTGCGCATTGGCAGTAGTGTCCGACATGGCCGCAGCGATCCATTTGGGCTTGAAACTTTCGCCACCTACCTTACTGAATGTTTTACCGGTGTCTGATGTATGATAAAGGGCAGCGTATTGAGGATAGGTGTCATCGTAAAATGCGATCCATACATCCCCTGTTTTTCCTGGCGTTGCTTCAATGTTGGAAGTTGTGGCATAAGAAGAGCCGTTGGGATTGCTGCCGGCGTTTGCAGTAAGACCAGTAGCGGCTGTTTTCTGGAACGACTTTCCTCCATTGGTGCTTACATAAAAAGAACCGCGGTCCCAGATATAGAAATAATCGCCGTTCACCTTGTCGGCTATGAGATGGTTTTGCCCGGGATACAGGTTGAACTGTGGGCCTGCGGGTAAGATCCCGGAAACAGCGCCGGTGGATTTGGTCCACGTGGCGCCCAGGTCTTCCGACCAGTAAACGTTACCGGGAGCTTCATTAGCATCTATCTGGGTGAGCCAGAGGATATTCCTTCGATCAGCAGATACGGCTACACGTCCACGCAAACCGGGCGATTTTGGAAAAAGGGTGTATGTATCACCACCATCGGTAGAGTAACCCGCACGCGATGCCTCGATCCTGTTAGCTGCCGGGCCGTCGCAACCTACCCGCACTACAAAGTTGGGATCGGTATACTGGAAAGCCACTCCCTGCATATTGAACGCAGAGAAGATACTGTAGTGCAGTGCAGTGCCGGAAACAGCGCCCTGGTACAACGGCTCTGTAAGAGAGCGGTGATGGGCGCCTCCCACATCTGCAGTAGCAGTGAGCAACAGGTTCTTGCCGCTTGGAGGTGCTGCCATAGGGCCTGTTACCACTATTTCTTCCAGGCCTACTACGCGGATCTTCCAGTTGGAAACAGGGTCAAAGATATTATCTGTGGAAAGCACGTCCAGCATATCGTTGATCCATATACGATTCGGGTAAAAAGGATCCCAGGTAAAAGCAGCAGCATTATGCCCCGGTGAATTATAATATAACCCGTCATTCGCCGAGTGCGGCGCTTCTGAATTATCGCGGGTGATCTTTCCCTGCGTATAGGAGCCGGGGGCGCCTCCCTGTCTTGAAATGTAATAAGGATCCTTTTGCCAGCTGCCACGGGTGCTTACAACAATATCATTTGAATTGGCGGGATTTACCGCCACTTTGGAGAAGTACCTGTCACTATTAACCGGATCGGGATCTAAAGTTACCGGAGAAACATCCTGCCAGCTGCCGCTCTTATACTTGTAAACGCCTTTCTTTTGATTGTCGGTTCCGGCAGATACGTACAGGGTTCCATCTGCATGGATCACTGCCCGGATAGGATACTGGGGACTGTTGTTCATCAGTGTAAAAGAAGCACCGCCGTCTTCTGATACCCAAACGCCTGTAGACCTGCCGATATAAATGCGCCTGGTAACATTCTGGCCGTTCACAGCAATGGTACCGGAACTTTGGTCGAACAGAATAAAGGCACAGGAGCCGGGCATAGTAATGGCGCTTACCTGGGTCCAGCTGGCGCCGGCATTATCGGTTTTTAAGGCGCCATTCTGGTCGGTAACCACCCATACCGTATTACTGTTGGAGGGATCCACCTGTATACGATCTCCGTATGCCTGCGTACTGTTGGGGTGCACTACAATGGGAACTTGCAGGTCTGTCCAGGAATCACCCCTGTCGGTACTTTTCATAATAGTGCCTACCGAGCTTGAACCTTTGCCGGGCGCTGGACCGGCGCCGTTTTCTACGGTAGCATAAAGAATATTGCCGGTGCTGTCGCTGGGATCTACACAAATACTGCCGCAACGCTGGTTAACTTCCCAGTTCCAGTAGTTGACCGGTATTTTTTTAAATAGCATTAAATGCTCCCATTTCTGTAGGCTCTTATTCCAACGGTAGGGAGTGCCTACATCCGTGGTGATGAAATAAAGATCAGGCACCTTTGGATGCGCTACAAAGGAGGGCAGTGAACCAGAGCCTCCTATCCGGACCTGGTTCCAGGTATAGGTTTGCGCACGTACTTCCCGCGAAGCGGTCAGATAGAAAATTGTTAGTAGTAAAGTGTAAAAAATCTTTTGCATGTTCATAGTGGAATTATTGAGGATTGTTAAAATATCCTGTATAGTTATTGGTCTGCGGCCGGATATGACACTATTCAGATGCCCGGGCAAAAAAACGATAGCCCCGGATATCGCTGCTGCGTATATAGAGTAATTGGTTGATAAATAAGTAATACGTTTGTGAGAGACAGACTACGTAGCGGGAATAAAAAAATATTTTAAGTGTCGTTTTGAGAGAGAGAACTGACGCCGGTATACGTGTAACATACATCCGGACGTCAGTCTGAATAAACAGGTTAAGCCTCCAATGCGATCCTTATCGCCTGCTCAACCGGGCTGCAAGGCCCTGTTCCGTAAATATCAAATCCGTTTCTGATCAACAGCGGTGGTTGCGCCATAAACTTAGGCGCCAAACCGCGATGCCGCTGCGCTGCATGAACCAGGAACGGATGACAGAGATATACCGTTCCTGCCTTACCGGTGGCCAGCGCTTCCTCTTTTTCAGGCAATTCCGGTAACCGTTTGGCCAGCTCCATGAACGATAGCCCCTCCTCTCCTTCCGGCCTCAACAGTCTGGCAACATCCAGGTGTGAGCCTTTCAGTATCCTGGTTGGAGCATCCTGCTCACCGACATCTGAAAATAAGAACAGCATCAGCAAGCCGCGGCCCTTTGAATGTACATTGATCCGCGCTGCAAAAAAATCATTGGGATCAGCACCGGCAAAACCGGCGTCCACATGCCAGCCGGTATCCCCTGAATCAACATCTGACGGAAAGCGAACCGGGAAAGCGCCCATGCTCATACAGGGTATCCATCTTTCTTTACCTACCAGCTGGGCAAATGCGTTGTGAAGTATATCGGTGTTCGCAGCTTTAATAAAAGGTTCCTGTGTATACATGCCCAACCAGACAACTGGTTTGGTCCATGTGCTGCTGTCGGCAGGATTGGCCGGAATATCCTTCCATAGGATATTTCTTGCTTCGGTGGCAAGATCTGCAGAAAACGCATTGTCAATACGGACAAAGCCATCAGTAATAAATGATTGTATTTCCCGTGGGTTTAAGATCTCGTGCATAGTGTTTAATATAATAATTCAGACAATAAAGATTCAGTGCCCCTGGGGGGCATTAGTCTTACGACTTGAAAAATTATATTATAACATCACGGTCATCCTCATTCGGCAAATTTAATAATTCCCTTTTACATGCCAAGCCCTGTTACCCCCTGCTTTTAGAATATTCTTGTATCTTCATAAAAGAACATTGGTGCAGCAGTGTGATTTCCTGGTTTGAAAATAACTTCCCTACATGAAAAGGATCGGCATCATCATCGCCTCTTTTGTGATATACGCCTGCTGTTCAGCGCAGGAGCTGAACAACAATCCCATGAAAACCCAACTGGATTCTGCCGTGGATCGTTCAGCAAAATTATATTTAAGTAAAACAGGACGGGTAGGCATATCTGTTGGGATAATACATAAACAGCATCACTATCGTTATAACTACGGGCAAACGGCTCCGGCATCAGGCGTACCAACCCGTTCCAACTCAATTTATGAGATAGGATCCATTACCAAAACGTTTACAGGCCTGCTGGTGGCCCATGCAATTGGCGAAGGCAAAATGAAACTGGATGAAGACATCCGTAAGTACCTGCCCGGAAATTTCCCCGGGCTTCATTACCCTTCGGGAGAGCCCGTGCGCGTAGGGTATTTGCTTAGTCATACCGCCATGTTTCCCAATAGCTTTACAGGCGGCGATATATCCGTTCCGATGACGGAAGCTTCTTTCCTGGATCACCTGCAGCAAATCAAACTGGATAGCCTGAAAACATTAAAGTATGCATATTCCAATGCCGGCTACCAGCTACTGGCCTATGCGCTGGAGCATATTTACCAGGCAGACTATGAAACTTTGATCAAACGTTATATCACCGCTCCCCTGCGTATGACCAATACATTTGTAAAGGCCCCTGCTCAAAACGCACAGGTACTTAATGGTTATACCGCCAGTGGTGAAAAAGCCGCGCCAGTGCCCACTTCCTTTCCGGGTGCAGGTGGTCTTCATTCCTGTATAGACGACATGCTGAAATATGCCGGCTACCAGCTTGCTGAAAAAGATGCTGCGGTAAAGCTTACCCACCGGGTTATTTACGGCAACGTGGAGCAAGACGCAGTGGGCTTTCAATGGTCGATCGGCAGGACAAGGAATTGGGACTATTATATCAGGATAGATGGAGGCACTAATGGCTTCCGTAGTTTTTGTTCCTTATACCCCATTGAACAGGCAGCCATTATCCTGCTTACCAATGAAAAAGACGACGATGCTGGCGGCGATCTTTACCGGTTTACCACCAGCATATTGAAAATACTGAAGTCATCCTGACGAATTATCCTTTTATGCTAACCCCGGCAGGCTTACAAATATCCCGGTGAAAAATTATTTCTTTAGCGGTCCAAGGTGTTTATAAGTATTGATAAGCAAACCGGTGGGCGTTGACTTCGTGTCAACAAAAGCAAGCTCCCGGGCGTTGATACTGTCGGATAATATGCGTTTACCGCGACCAAGTAAAACCGGGTAGGTAATGAGCACCACCTCATCTGCCAGGCCCTGGTCAAGCAGCATGGACGTTAACGTGGAGCTTCCCACAACGATCAGATCGGGACCATCCGTTGACTTGAGATCGTGGACCGCCTTTACAATATCCCCGTTCAATCCCTTTACAGGTCCCCATTCCAGGCTATCGGGCCGGTGGGTTACTATGTACTTATTTGCGGCGTTTATAGCATTTGCCATGGGGAAATTCCCCGCATTGGGCCAAAAGCTGCTAAATATATCGTAGGTATGGCGGCCAAGCAGCAGGTCGAAGTTTGGCCCGTATGCATTAAAGAGGAGCTCCGCACCAGCAGGACTACGATAGGGAGTGGTCCACGCGCCATAAGTATAATCGCCATCATGTTCTATTACGCCATCAAGCGAAATGTGCTCAAAAATTCTGATCTTTCTCATTTTGTTTTAATTTGTTTGATTACAGTTCAAATTTAGTGAGGATCAGGAATACGCATGAGGTACGATTGCGACAATATAGGGGTATTTTTAACCACTAACGTGAGCTGTAGCTTGAACAGCTTTATATTCATATATTGCAAACCTGGTAAAAATATAACAGTATGAGCTGGAATTATAGAGTAATGAAAAGAAAAAACAAATCTGGCGAATATGAGTTTGGGATCTATGAAGTATATTATGACGAGGAAGGTAATATTGAAAGTTGGACAGAAAACCCGGTTACACCGGTTTGTTCATCCGGAGATGGCTTGTTGTACGAATTGAATTTAATGATTGACGCTTTGAAAAAGGATATTTTAGTTTATAGGGAAGATTAGCCCGTTAAGATAAATTCAATTAAACAGGTGGTATTTAACCAGCTACTCAAAAATCGGATGTAATCCACAAGCGGTATGGGTCACACCCGAATAAATATATTTCTACCCGGACAATACCGTATAAATTAAATGGTATGACCTTAGGCGAACATATAATGCTGTTGTGTAAGCAACAAGGCTTATCCCTGGCGGATCTGGGCAAACAGATCGGAACCTTTGGTGATATCATTGGACGTTATGAGCGCAATCCCATCTCATGCCCCCTTCCATTAAGAAAAGGCTGCATCATTTATTTATGATACAGCCTCTATTTAACAATCATTTCAAGGCACTGCTAGAAGGATATCACTTTTGTCTGTATAATAGCATATTGCTTTGTTGAGTTATTAAAAGATATTACATACTCTTTCCCACCTCCAAAAGAAAAGTTAGCTCCTTGTGTTCCTTGGGATACTACATAATCATTTAATGATATAACTAGGTTCCCCTTATTGACCCGTATGGGATTAATTTGTATAGCGTGCAATGAGGGTCTGCCCTTTAAAAAGGTAACTGCACTATCTCCTAGTGTTACAATGTGACGACCGTCTAATTGCTCCGGTAATTCTACAATGTCTGCATTCATAACAAAAATAGTATCCTTGGCAACTACTGCTTTTCCCTTTATGCGGCCTTCTGAAGCTATGATATGCTTCTTCAATGCCATCACATACAGCTTACCCGTATCATCATCCTGAGCATTGAATAATATAAATACTGTTGATAGAATAATAACTATAGATTTCATTTACTTCTTTTTAAAAGTACTAATAGGAATAGTCGCTAGCACACCTGTTCTATTATAGATATAAATGGTTTGTTTTGTTCCCATGTGGAAAAATATTTTATAGTACCAATTGGTAACAAAAGTGATGGATTGGTTTTAATTAGCCAATACTTATTTATTTTGACTAGCACAAATAAGTAACTAAATTTGTTACCCCCCTGCTTTTACAGGGTACTTAAAGTACCTTTTTATGACTTTTGGTGAACACATTGCTACGCAGCGTAAGCAGCTTAAAATATCCCAGGACGAACTGGCTAAAAGAGTGGGAACTTCAGCGCCCATTATTGGCCGCTATGAACGTGGGGAGATAAAGCCCTCTATTGAGATGGCTAAAAAAATTGCAGATGAATTGGGCGTTACCGTGGATTACCTGATTGGTGGCTCTACCAGCATGGTACTGGATAAAAAAATACTTAAACATATTGAAGATATTGAAGCCCTACCGAATGAGGAAAAAGAAAAAATTTATTACTTCATCGATATGGCTATAACTTATAACAAAACTAAAAAAGCATACTCTCGCTAAACAGAACGTGACGCAGGGCATGCCTGCGCCACGTTTACAGCATCTAAAAAATAATCATTATTGATTAGAGGTCAAGGTAAGACTGTTAATAGCATAATTATAAACCTCCACCTCTCGATTTTTTACATTCAAATAAATAACGAAAAATTTCTCCTTCCCTATTACTTTTAACCCAAATAGCCTGTTTTTAAAAAATTCTATCCCGTTAAGTTTCTCCAATAACCCTGCCTTACTACATAATACTTCAAAATCAGTGTACGATAAATTCAAGCTTTGTTTATCAACTCCAATAGTATCAAAAGGCTGGTATAATAGCACAATTTTTTGACCTCCTTTAAAAGCTAAAAGATGTAAAAAATAGTTATTGATTGTCAGCTTACTATTTTGTAATCCTTGGGGAACTTGAATCACAAATTTTTTATCGGACACCCGCTCTGAGTCACGATTTATTGTCATTTCATTACTATTGACAAACCTCGTAAATAATTTATGCTGGTTCGAACCATCTATCCGGAGATGTTGTGCTATTGAACACTTTATAAAAAATAGTATCAGTAACAAAATATTTACACATCGCATATATTACTCATTTGCTTTTTTAACCGCTTTTTTCAATTGATTATAATCTACCGGCGTACCAACTTGTCCATTTGAATTATAGAACCCCACTTGTTTAGTAACTGTTGTGGTTGTACGTGAGTTCCCTCCCAATTGATCCGTATAAGTAGTTTTCTCCACGCTGTAGCCAAGAACCACACTTGGACTGTTATTATTACCGTCTTTACCGTAGCTACTTTTATCAGCATTAGAGGGGCTGGGAGCTCCTACTCCTCCATCTATTATCTCTCCTTTAGCATCTTTGCTATTGGGATGGGTATGCACATCATAAGACGTCTGCTTCCCTTTATCTTCTAATTCACCATAATTGGTAGATAGTTTCACACTGGCTTCTTTACCCTCTTTCATTGACGAAACAGAACCATCAGTTGCAACTACAAAACCATGTTCCTTTCCATTACTTTCCGTTAACCCATAAGCTTGATCCATAGCAGAGATAACATCATTTGAAGGCATGTTAACTACTTCACCTTTTGCAATAGATTGATCTATGTCACCTGTACTCTTACTGTTGGTTAATACAAGCTTTTTATCAGTACTACCATCATCAACATGTTTAACAAGTTTGCCTTTTAGATTAAAATAATCCGTAAAGGGAGCCATTCCATCAGGATCAATAAATCTTATTGGATTATCAAAGGCATAATTATAGGGGGACCATCTGCGCATCTTATCTGCCAAAGGATCTAACACGTGCCACCTTCCTATCTGCGCATCATACATCCTTGCCCCATAATCATATAACTCAAGCCCGGATCCATCCCCGAACTCTTTACTCTGTAGCTCTTTTCCATTATACTTCAACCTGTTCTCAGGGTAATTCGCGCCTTTGAGCGCATTAGAACTAATCCCCGCCATCGTCAACCCAAACGGATAATAATGCGTTTCCTCCAGCAACGGTCCGGAATTAACCCCTAACAGTACATTATCAAAGAACACATCCTGGGTGCCTTCATTGCTGGTATACACATACAGGAAACCAGATTTATCCATCACCATCTTATCCTGGCTAAGCGTCTGCAACTGATCCGGCTCGGCTTTTACCTGTTTCACCCCACTATTCTTATCCACTAATTTAAACTGATCATCGAACAAAACAAAATTCAGGTAAGCTTTGGGCCGGTCGGCATTGGGCTGATCGGCATCTCTTTCTTTCAGCCGCCGGTAATCATTGTTATAAAAATTGCTATTGAAAGGTGTCATATTACCACTACCGGCTACTCCATGCGTACCATCAGGGCTGCTGCCTCCGTTAAAAGCCTGTACCAGGTCTGCCAACATATTTTCGGCTGTAGAAGTAGCTGGTTGCTGGTCTTTGGGACCACCTGATTTATAAAACGCTTTAGCGCTCAGCTGGATCGTATCTCCTGCCATTACCCGCAATACAATGGAAGGCCCTATTTTCTTGCCTCCGTTGGCGGCAGTCAATTTTGCTACAGATGCGTTGCTACCGGCACTTTCATCGGCTGGATAGCCTGCCGGTTTAGCTGTTCGGGAGTTATCTATGTTGCTGAACAAAGCAGTTTCCGTAGGTGCAGCGGCTGTTTCCATGGTAGCTGCATACATAGAGAAATCCGTTTGCTCTGTTAATACCATACGGGTATTTCCCAGGTGATCCTTTACAAAATAGTCATACTTGAATGCCAGCGGCTGCCCTGTGGCAAAAACAGCGCGTACCCGACCTTCTTCGTGACCTAAAAACTGTAAGCTGTCATTCTGGTATACAAAAGCACCTATATAGTCTGTGGTTGTAACTTTGGCAGGGGTAACAGTATTGTCGGTAACGATTTTCCTGAGCTTACTACCCGAGGCGTCGTACTGGTATTTAATCACGCCCTTTCCGGTGATAGTAATACTCTCAGGAAGGTTCAGATGATTATAAGTAATGGCAGTGATGTTTTTATTATTGTCCTTTGTCAGGTTGCCGTTCGCATCATAAGTATAATCGGCCGTTTCGTTATTGGTGATCTCCTTAAAGTCACCCAGCTGGCTCTGGGCGTTGTTCTTGCGGTCGGTTACAAAAGACAATTTATTACTGCTGGTATTATAACCATATTTCAGGCTATCCAGGGTGAGTATCGTCACTCCATTCATGCCTATCTGGTTCATGGTTTGGATATTACCATTGGCATCGTAAGCAAGACCGTTTACTGAAAAATTCTTCTGATCGCTCGTCCAACCGGTGCTACCAGTGTTTTGCTGGGTAAAATCGGCTTTTGTTAAGCGATTCACTTTGTCATAACCATATCCATAAGCCCTGCCTACACCATCACCCCGGCTTTTCCATTTAGCGCCGGCAATATTACCATTAAACTGCGAACTGGTAAACCCGTAATCATAACTCAGGTCCTGCCCAAACCAATTGGCAGTGCTTCCTGCAGTTGGAATGAAATCTTTATTGATACTCTTCAGCCAACCACGGATATTATATTCATAATTCAGCGTTTCTAGTTGTGTGCTTGTAGTCACCCCTAAACGCTTTCTCTTTAATTGTCCTAACTCATCATATTCATTTACGGCTAAGGTCTTTTCCTGCGCCAGAACATCATTCAGCATCTTTTTAATACTTACCAGGCGGCCACCTGCATCATAATTCATGATGGTACGTACCGTTATCTCAGAAGTAGTGCCGCTGCGCTGATTACGATGCCGCTGATAGGTACTTAACAGCTTTCCGTTAAAATCATATAAGTTGTTGGTTACATCATATCCTCCGCTGATATTGTCTGACAGCACCTGCATTAGGCGGCCCTTGTCATTATAATAATGGGTGGTAGTAAGCCATTGATCAGTTCCCAGCACCCTTACCTTTGTTCCGGTAACCAAACCTTTAATCATGCTGCTGGCAGTGCCAGGCAAAACTTCCGAATATAAATTATCGCCCGGCTTAGGCTTGTCAATATCCCGGGTGTCATATGCCCTGTTACCTGCAAATCCATAACTATCATAATAAGTGTAAGTTAATGGTGTTAATTTATTAGCCGGAATATTGGGTAGCGGATTGGTAGCCGTAATAGCAGTGGCGCCTCCTGTGACGGCGGTATTGATTTCAGCCGTCATCGACGCACCGGTACCCGAGTCAAAGCCATCAGTCAAGGTAATACTATTCGTTGCCTGGAACAAAGGAGTTGTGCCATCATAGGATGCGAGCACCAGATCCGCAGTACCGGGGAAAGTATAAGGGATAGATTGTGTATTACTGGTAGCAGTACTCATAGTGGCCTGCAGCGCCTCCCTGGTACTGCCGTCATTATACAAGGCCGTCATGGTCGGACGGTTTAATCCATCATAAAACGTAACCAGCCAGTTCACCCCCTTCATATTGCCATCCCGGGAAAAAGCCAGCCTGTCCCTTACATCATACACCATCTCAGTGGAGTCCGCACCCGGCACTTTCTTAACAATCATGCGGTTACGCCCATCATAACGATACATAAAACAAAGTTCTGCAGCTATGGCTGTGCTGATAGTCCAGTTGCTGATGATAGCCTCCACAGCTTTCGGAGGTATTACAAAGCGTAGGTTACCCAGATCGTCATAAGCATAATAGGTACAGAGCCATCCCATATGACCAGTGCCCGGATTGTCTGCCAGCTGAACTTTCTTCAGTACCACCCTATCCTGCTTATCCTTATATTCCACCATCTGGCCGCCAGCTTCATCGGTAGTGATATTTTTAAATAACTGCCCCGCAGCATATATACGTCCCGCCACACTGGTGGGAATAATACCCCCTACCGCAAAATCCCAGATACGTACCGAATCTGAGGCCGTATTTATCAGATACTGGTTACCTATACCGCGGTTGCCGCCGCGCTCCACGGTAGTCGGGTCATTCTTTGCCCAGCTGTTACCTGGTGCATATGTTTTAAGTACCCGGTTCAATGGCGAAGCTTCATAGTCAACCCTATTGTAATATACGTTTTCTCCTGCCGCGCCAGGCGCCATGGTAGCGTTTTGATAAAAAGCCTTCTGCCAGTTAAAAGGATCTGTTTTAAACTTACCATCACTGGTATTACCGCTTTGCTGTACATAAGGCAGGTATTTAAACTGCTCCCGTCCAAAAGCATCATACACAACAGGTGTCACTACATCTTTCCCGCTGATGCTAATTCCTTTAGAAACCGTTTGCAGGGGACGTCCCAACCCGTCAAAATACTGGGTCACTTGCCGCACCTCTGTTACCGGCCGGCTGGGTGATGCTACATAAGCCGTATCAGTGGTAGGAAGCGCCGGCTCCCAGGTACGCACATAGTTAATTGTGGGGTTGGTATAGGCTCCAGGAACAGCAACCGGAACTGCAGCCGGTCGGGCGGTGACATCAGGCTTATTCTGTGCCTGCGTTATCACTACAAAGCCCATTAACATTACAATCAGATATAATTTACACATAGTATCAGATTCAATAGGGATAACAACTAATTACTTTTTTTCAGCGCCTTTTTTAAAGCCTCTAACTCCGCACGCTGAGCAATACTCTCTTTCTTCATCTCGATCATATACAAAGTCAGCTCCTCGATCTTCTGCAGGAGTTTCTTATTCATCTCCCCGACATCTAATCCTTCTGTTTCCACCTCATTCGCAGAAGGTATTTCCGGCAGATGCCTGTTTGTCTTGATAAAACATTCCACTTCTTGTAGTGTAGGCAACTCATAATCCGGATGGAACACAAAATCCGCCCAACTTCCCTGCGTAACCTTCATCCTTTTCGCTCCAATAGTACCTTCTACGGCTAGCTTATAGCTCCCGGGAGCAGTAGTGCCAATTCCAACATTACCGGCACTATTGATTGTCATCCTGATGGTGGCAGCAGCACTCAACCTTCCGGTTTCGAAATAGAGATTACTGCCAGCATTGGCGGCTGAAATATGCAGATCATTGTAACTCTCAATCACATTCTTCCTGCGATATTCTATCACAGGAAATACAGTACTCGCGCTTCCGATATACAATAAAGAATTTGTAACTCCTTTGTTCTCCAACCTAACAAAATTATCAGCAGTGCTATCTGACGTTTCCACGCTTAATCGCGCGCCTGGTGCGATTGTTCCGATCCCCACATAACCGTTGGGCTTAAAAACCATCCATGGCGATGCGTTGGCCGCATCTGCCGTAGTGTTTCCACCTATATAGGCATATGTAACAGTTCCATTTAATCCCAGTACACCAAAAGAGGCAAGTTTTCCGGTACTGTTATAAGATATACCAAATTCCCTGGCCCAGGTACCTGCGAAATTAACATCCATGTTTATCCCATATGGATATCCACCAGGATTAGTAAGTTTAATGTTCCCACCATTTATGTGCAACAAAGCCGAGGGCGAGGAAGTTCCTATTCCCACGGGACCGGATGATGGAAATAAATTCTGTGAGTTGGCAGTTAACACGCAAAGGAACAACATAACAATGCTCAGAAAGAATAACTTCATAGATATTATGTTTATTGTATCTACAACAAAAAAATTTAACTTTACATCTCATAATTCGACACCGTAATATACAGTATTGGTGATAGTATTGTCCCATACACCAATGTTAACCCTATACTGTTCATATCTTGTAATCTAATGTCATATTTATTTTCCCGGACGGCAATTCTTTTAAAATTATCGGGTTCAAGAAAGGGAGTGTTAACAATACTTTGAACAATTTCATCGGTACAGAAAATTTACTAAAGGGCTAAAAGCTAGTTAATTCAACAATAAAAATTCAAAATAAAAATACATACAATTCACCATATTCTCAAACAAACAATTGAAAATAAAACATTTTCCAATCTCAAACAGCCACTATATGGCTCAGCAAGCCTGTTAGCAATTCCAATTTGGCACAGAATATTAAATTTATATGAGTTGGCATTTTTTAAAAGGAAATAACTATTTTCGCTACAAACTATAATCCTAACCGTATAGCCTATACCAAGATGATATATGTTAACCTGAGTTATACCTTTGTTCTTTTAGCAAATAATTAAAATTCTCTGGGCATTCCCCTTCTTTTATACAACCTGGATGTTAACATAGCTATTCAATATGAAATAATAACATTATACTTATATTATCTATGAAGAAGATTCTTACGAATTTATTTGGCTGTTTATTTCTTCCATTTTTTCTGAAAGCACAATCTGAGGCCGTAACTTTGCCTAAGTTGATTGCCCCATCACCGGAAGCTGCATCCATAACAAAGTATGGTATATATCCAGTCAATCTATTCACTGGTCTTCCCACAATCAGTATTCCTGTTTACAATATTTCAGTCCGGAATTTCACGTTGCCCATCTCATTTGATTACCACGCCTCTGGTATAAAGGTAGATGACTACGCAAGTTGGGTGGGAATCGGCTGGAATTTAAACGCTGGTGGCGCCATTACCAGAACAGTAATGGGGGTTCCGGACGACGACTCTTATGGCTCATTTTACTATCCGATAAAAAGAGAAAATACTATTACAGGCGATGACTACAACAATCTGCTTGATATCACAGATAGGAAGAGGGATAGCGAACCGGATATCTTTTACTATAGTTTCGCAGGTCTGTCGGGGAGATTCGTATTCGGACCCAATAAAGAAATAAGATCAATACCTCATAATAACCTAAAGATTTACTACAGCGGTGGCATTTTTTCTGTAATTGATAATAATGGAACTACATATTGGTTCGAACAAAAAGGTATCAGTTCTTCTTATCCTGAATTTGATGGTATTAAATATTGGCCTGTTACAAGTTGGTTTCTAACCAAAATTATTCTTGATAACAAAGTGGATACCATTTCATTGACCTATGCCGAATCCGCCCAAGGCAGAAGGCAAACAATTGATTATAGCTTATCCCTGGGACGTACTCCGAAGCTCGTACCAATGTCATGTCCTGACGGCACATCCGGGTGTCAGTATGTTAGTTTTAGCTCATCATTCGTTCCTGTAAGAAGTGTCAACTATCAGGAATTTCAGGATTACTATGTAGATAAAATCACTTTCCCCGGTGGAAAGATCAGGTTTGTAGCCGGTAAAAGCGAACGCTTGGATTTTGGGGGGCTAATACTGGATTCGATTGTTGTGGAAAATAATACAAGGTCCGTAAAAAAAATGGCACTAACCCATGGTTACTTCTATTCTGATGAAGGATACAATTTCTATGCTACTACCCGGGATAAATATCGGTTAAAACTGACTGGAATCAACGAGGTGGACAACAACAAGGACTCAGTGTTACGCTATAAGATGGAATACGAAGAACAATACAAATTGCCTCCACGAATGAATTGCGGTATTGATTGGTGGGGATATAGTAACGGACATCCGGAGAATCAGCAACTAATCTCTCTTGATGAAATGGGAAGACAATATACCTACTTTGATGTTACAGGTTATACCACAACATCATCAATAAGCCCAGCGGCCAACCGCGAGCCCGATGAAAACAATATGCGTGCGGCTATGTTGAAAAGAATATATTATCCAACCGGAGGATATACAGATTTTGAGTTTGAAGCAAACAAAATCCTGGCGCCTAGAACAGAGGTGGATCCCGGTGGAAGCTATTTTATAGCTGCAAAAAAGGACGATCCTCCTAATGTTACCTATAGAACGGTTCAATTTGTATCTCCCGCAACAATTCCTACAAACGATCCACTTCCAGCAGAATTGAAATTAATCATTCCTCTATGGACAAATGCCACACAACCTTATGTTTTATTTGAGAATTTAACAACCGGAGAGTCTGTTAGATATACTACAGTGGCGGGAGAACAGGTTTCCAGGACAATAAGGGTTGCCTTAACAGCTGGTCATACATACAAAATGACAGCTAATATTTACCCAGATCCATCAGATCCCAATGATGATATTGATGACGATGTTTTGGTAACACTTACCTGGGCTGGCAGAGGTACACACCAGGTAACGGTAGTACAAAAAGGGCCTGGCTTGAGAGTAAAAAGTATCAGATCATATACTGCTGAAAATTATCTAGCAAAACAGGAAGATTATAAATATGGAGAAAATGAATCAGGCAATGGCAATGTTAGTTTCATTACCTCTTTATTTCAAAGCCGTACTTATGAACAAAACTATGATTTTTGCTGGACAGCCTCAGGATTTGATCCGAAGGTAAATCACCAATCATATTCCAGGTTGGAAATACTTAGCAGACCAATATTTTCGTACTCCGATATCGGAGGCAGCAGCATATTCTATCCTGTTGTTAGTAAGTACGAAATAGGTGCAGGAGGAGACAATGGCAAAACTGTTTACAGATATGATTATGAATTAGACGAGAAAATCGATGCGCATTATCCGGATCCCCAGTTGCTTGTCAGCGCCGGCTGGAAGAGTGGTAATTTAATATCTGAAAGTACCTATAAGAAAAAAGATAATGGATATCAATTAATATCAGAAACAAAAAACACTTACCAGACATTTTTCTTTGATACAACCTATGGTCTCAAAGTAAGACAAAAAATAATATACACAGCCGGAAGAAATTGTATTCATGAAGGGCTACCTGGTGGATACAGGTTCAGGGATGATTTCGGCTTTTTTGAATACCCAGTCGTTTCCGGTGTTAAAAAGATACTGTCCACTGTCAAAAAAACATTTACGGATATTAATGATAGTTTGTCCGTAGCCAGCAACTATAGCTACCAAAACTCATTACACTTGCTACCCACCACTATAGAAACAACAAATAGCGAGGGAACTACATCTAAAAGTATTTTCAGATATCCCCAGGACAAAACCGGCATATTAGGTATTTCAACCCAGGAGTCCATAGCAATAGATTCACTGGTAAAAAAGAATATGGTAGAGAAATTAATCGAGAAAGAAGATTACGAAAATAATGCTTTAACTCAAAAAGCACATTACGAATATAATATATGGGGTGGTACCAAGTTCTTGGTAGCGTTAAAAAAATTCAAGTTAAAAATAGGAAGTAATGCTTCTGAAGATCGCTTTGAAATATTTGATTATGATAAGTTCGGAAACATCCTTGAACAATCCAACAGCAATAATGTACATGAAGTGTATCTTTGGGGTTACAATGATCAATACCCCATCGCCAAAATTTTGAACAGCACTTACGCCACCGTAAAACCACTGATTAATCCTAACATAACACAAAATCCAGTGAGTGATATTGCATTACAAGCAGAACTTGACAAGCTACGGAGTAATGCCTCCTTAAATAGCAGTTTAATTAGTACTTATTCCTATACTCCATTGCTGGGATTATCGGGAATGAAAGATGAAGCAGGAAGGTACACTTACTATGAGTATGACGGTTTTGGAAGATTAAGGCTAGTTAAAGATCAAAATGGAAAAATTCTTAAATTAACGGACTATCAATATCAGCAACCATTAAATAAATAATATGCAATAGATACTACTTGATCTGATAATACGGGGGGCCTTGTATAGTTAAGTAGTATCTATTCCATATAAAAGAAACTAATCAGCCCCCCACTAAACAACCAAAGCCCGCAACATTGCAGTGCGGACTTTGTAATATTCCAATAAATCCTATGGTCAGCATCCAATATACTTCGGGGGGCAAAAATGGACGGAAGGCCGGCTATTCAATCGCGAAACTAACCAACAGGGAGAGATATTGATCCTCGATTGGTTTAAAGTAATAGCTCTCCTCCACCCTGATTTCCTGGGCAGTAAGATCCGTCACCATTAACACGGGCCCCAGCTTTTTATTGATGGCTTTTGCAATGATGGCAGCTTTTTCCCTGCTATTAAGAAATGCTGTCTCGAATTGTTTTTCATCTTTCACAACAGGTTTAAACTTTACCCGTGTACTTGTGATGGCGATGACGCTGCCATTGGCCAGCCTGGCAGCTTTCAGCAGTTCATCACGGGAACGGGTCTGGAAAGTATATAAACTGCCTTCCCTGAAATATTGTAATGCCTGGTAACCCAATTTATCTTCTTTAAACTGGCTTTCATTCAAACCAGCTTCCTTTGCCTTTGTGAAAAAACTCTTTTTCAGCTCTTCGAAAGATCTTTTGCTTTCTGATTCCCCATGCTCCACTGATATGGAAAAATCAATCAGGTAAGCTTCCACCTCGCGGTCTATTTTGGCGATGCCATTAACCTGGATGGAGTGGGTTTGTTGTTCCTGGGCATGGCTTCCCAATGCCGACACCAATATGATGGCGGCCAGTATTATTTTTTTCATCGCTTTAAAGTTGAGTGATAAAAGAACTGCTAGGCAATCGTAAAAAGGAAGGAGGCAACAATCATCCATGCGCCAACAATAATACCCAGTATACCTAGCTTACCCTGTTTGGGTGCCAATTGTGCCCGCACGCGCACCGCCTTTTCCCTGGCCTTTTCATTGCCGGAGAGGAATAATTTATTGATGAGCGGGAACCCGAGCAGAAAACCCAGGCATGCTTCCACCAGGCTACCTGCGGCTAATGTGGTCCACCATACAGGCGCCGAGGTAAGCCAGCCAATATTTAAAACGGCGGTTACAAGACCCCATATACCCCAGAAACAGAAAATAATCCCGATCCATCCCTGGTAAGGCTCCACGCTTGCCAGCAATTCCTTTGCGTTTGGCTTTTTAGATAAGATCAGGGAGGGAACAGCAATGATGCTCAGCAGGATTAATGTAATTCCGTAAATCATAATGTTGCATTTTTTAGTTATGGATTGTTCTGTTTTGTTATGCAACAAAGGTAGCCGGGTACGATGGGGGCTACAACATCGTATCCAGTGAAATTCAATACCCTGTTTTCAGGGGGTCAACTGAGCAGGCCGAGTTTTACAGCGTACCTGGTGAGACCTGCCAGGTTGCGCACCTTTAATTTCAGGATAAGGGTTTTGCGGTAACTTTCAATAGTATGCTTGCTGAGAAAGAGTTTGTCGGCGATCTCCTGGGTGGTGTATTCTTCCGCAATCAGCTTCAGCACATCCTTTTCGCGGGAAGTAAGCATTTCAAGGGTTTCCTTTTCCTTATTGAAAACGCTTTTGAGATATGCCTGTTTCACGGCTTCTGAGAAGTATTTCCCTCCTTTGAGGATCGTTTTCACCGCTTCCATTAACTCGTCTGAGTCTGCATTTTTTGATAAAAAGCCGTCCACATTATTCTGGATCAGCGCATCGATCATATTGCTGTCGGTATGCATACTTACCACCAGCGTGCTGATCTCCGGCCGCTTTTCCTTGATATAATTATTCAGGGTGATGCCGTCCATGTCAGGCATGCTGATATCGGTAATAACAAGATCTACCTGCTCATCCGGGTGTTGATCAAGATAGTTCATGACCAGTTTGCCGTTATGGGCATAATAGGGCACCTGGAGCTCCTGGTCTTGTGTGATCAATCGGATAAGGCCTTCCAGGAACAATTTATGATCGTCTGCAAGGATAATGTTATGCTTCATGGTATTCCTGGTTTAAAGGTATTTCAATGTCAATTACTGTGCCTTTCGAAGGGAAAGAATCGATGGTGCACACGCCGTCGAATAATTTCAGCCGCTCACGGATATTCTGAAAGCCGATGCCAAATTTCACTGTATCCATGGAAAATCCCTGCCCATCATCTTCAAACTGCAACTTCAGCATATCATCCAGGCGGGTCAGTTGTATTTCAACTTTCGACGCCTTACTGTGTTTCTGGGCATTGGTGATCAGCTCCTGGATGATCTTATAGATCTCTACTTTTAGTGAAGTGTCGATACGGTCAACTTCGTCGGCAGGAAAAGCATGGAAAGTGATAATGGCATTACCGGGTACGTTGAATTGCCTGATATAGCCTGAAATAAGCTCTGTAAAGCCCGTGTGGCTGAATTTCTGCGGAACAAGATCATGGGAAAGATCACGCACCTGGTGATAGGTATCATCTACCTGCCGGATAATGGTTCCCAACCCATTCACCCCGGTTTGGTTGGAAAGCTGCAGTTTGATGGCGGCGAGATTGCCCCCGATACTGTCGTGCAGCTCACCCGCAATCCGCTTCCGCTCTTTTTCCTGGCCGGTAACAGAGGCTTTAAGCAGCTCCAGTTCCTTATCTTTCAGCAGTGCGGCAATTTTTTGCCGGTTCATTTCCTCCATGGTGGTGTTGAGCTTACTTTGAGCCTGCAGTTTCTGGTAATACATATACAGCAATCCTACAATGGGCAGCAGGATGATAAGGAAACCGATCAGCAGACTGTATTTTATCGTTTTCTGATGGTTTAACTGGTTCTCCTTATTCAATATTTCTTTCTCTTTCTGGGCCGTTTGGTATTTTATTTCCAGCTCGTTGATCTCCCTTTTATTCTGCCTGTTCAATACCTCCTGGTAAATGCCCATGTACTGGGTCATGAGCGCATAGGCGTTTTGATAATCCCCCGTTACGGCGTGCAGGTTACGAAGACTGTTCAGTACTTTCAGCTGTGCTTCCAGGTCGTTCCATTGAAGCGCGTTAGTGTATACCAGCGACAATAAGATCTTTGCATTATCATAATCCTTCCGGGCAATCAGCAGGTCGCCCATCCTCTTTCCTGCATTGATATACAGGTCAAAAAACTGGCGCTGTTCTGCATTGTTTTTTACCTCATTGTAAATAGTATATGCCTCATCGGTTTGCCGGTTTAATTCCGCGATGATACCGAGGGTGAGCTTCGCCTGCAGTTCTTTTTTCTCCTGGTGCTGCTGCCGGAAATAAGCCAGCGCTTTCTCTGTATACTGTTTCGCCTGGGACAGGTTTTTCTTTTCCAGGAAAATAATGCCCAGCCGCTCGTACACCAGATGTTCCAGCTGCGCGTCCTGGCTGGAATTCAGCAGTTCTTTGTATGCAGCAATGGCTTTGTCATATTCGTTGCGGGCGGCGTATACATTGGCTATACCCATTTTGTTATCATTCACAGCGCTTTTGTTACCGAGAGATTCCGCGATACCGGCGCCCTGCAGGTAATAACGCAAGGCTTCGTCGTACAGCCCTTCATCATTGTAAGCGTTGGCCAGTGTAAGATAAAGGGAAACCTGGTAGGAATGTTTGTCGGCAGATGAAAGATCACTTTGGTTAAGGCCGCCGATAAGCTGTTGTGCATAAATGATCACGGAATCTGTAGTGCCGTGGGCGGTATGGAAAGCCAAAAGCGGCTGTAAGGCCAGTATTTTTTCTTTGATACCGGTAGCGGAATGAATTTTCCGCAAAAGGGAATCGGGAGTTTTTACAGGCACTTTTCCGTAACCCGTGAAAGCGGTTCCGCTTTGAGCCGGGCAGGAACAAACCGCCAGCAGACCGGCAAGAAGCAGGGCTAACGTTTTATGCAGGCTGGTCCGGGTTAATATGGCAACTTCCATGATCAGGTACAATATTTTCAGGCATGAAAGATAATTAAAGATAACATCATTGCCAATGAAGGGGTAACAGGCTAGTTGGGTTGACATTGGGGCTACTCTCCCAACCTGATATTTTGTTACAACTAAAGCAGATACGGTTAAGCCTTCCTGCTGTTCATTCCTCAATTTTGTTGTCACAAACAATTTATTTCAATCAGGCATTTTTATGAAAAAGCTAATCTTTATTCTAAGCACTGTCTTTTCTTCGTTCGCATATGGGCAACAGCATGCCCATACCTATCTTTTTGTTCCCGGGGCATGGGATGGCGGCTGGGACTATGCAAAAGTGGATGCTATTCTAAGTGCGCATGGCAACATCGTTTACCGGCCCACACTTACGGGCCTTGGGGAAAGGGTACATCTTTCCAGCCCTGGCATCAACCTCACCACCTACATCAATGATATCCTGAATGTGATCAGGTTCGAGGACCTGCATGATATCATCCTGGTAGGTCATAGTTATGGAGGCATGGTTATTTCAGGAGTGGCGGAACAGGCGCCGGACAGGATCAAACAACTGATCTACCTGGATGCGATGGTTCCCGACAACGGTGAAAGCGCAAAAGACGTGTGCGGCGACCTGTGGGAACCAATGACCAGGGGCAATATCAAAGACGGTATGTTGCTCTATCCTTTCGGCGTCACAAAGTCTGTTCCTCCTATGGATGTACCGCAGCCATTGAATACCTTTACCGAACCGCTGCAGATCAGCAACCCTATGGCCAGGAAGATCCCGGCAGCATTTCTCCAGATGACAAAAGACGGCAAAGGAAGCCCGGGCCACGATAAAATGGGAATAGATAAGGCCAGGGCAAGGAAATGGAAGATCTACACGCTTGAAGGCGGCCACTATTCAATGCGTGAGCAACCGGAAAACCTGGCAAAAAAACTGGAAGAGATCGTGCATGAGTAACGGCACCGGGAAAAAGTACCCGCATATGCTGCGGCGATCGTTAAACGTTTATAAGTAATTTTAGGGTATGGGAAACAGGGTGATCCACCAGATAAAAACGATCAGTGAATACCATAAGGTAATGGGACTGCCTAAGCCGGAACATCCGCTGATCAGTGTTATCGATTACAGCTCCATACAGCTGCCCTGCAAGGCCAGCATGGGTTTTATGTTCGACTTTTATTCCATCCTTATCGACAGGAATTTTAAGGGCAATATGAAATACGGGCAGCAGTCGGGAGATTTCGAGGAAGGTGTCATATTCTTTATGGCGCCGGGCCAGGTGTTTGAAGTGGAACCTGAAGAAGCCGCTATCCTAAACCGCTCTGGCTGGGTACTGCTCATCCATCCCGACTTTCTCTGGAAAACCCCGCTTGCAAAGAAAATCAGGCAATACGATTATTTTGGATATTCCGTGAATGAGGCGCTTTTCCTCTCTGATAAGGAGGAAAAGGCTATCCTTGCCATCATGGAAAACATGATGCAGGAATACCGGAATAACATCGACAAATTCAGTGATCCCGTGATCATTGCGCAGCTGGAGTTGCTTCTCACCTATGCCGACAGGTTTTACCAACGACAGTTCATTACCCGCAAAAGATCGGGGCATTCGATCCTTGACCGCCTGGAAGCCTTACTGGATAACTATTTAAAGAGTGAGACGCTATCCGCGGAAGGGATGCCGACCGTTAAGGAGATAGCCTCCTCTTTAAATGTTTCCCCGGGTTACCTGAGCGGCTTACTGAGGTCACTGACCGGGAAGAGCACCCAACATTACCTCCAGGACAGGCTGATTGAACATGCAAAAATGCAATTATCGACAACACATCAATCCGTGAGTGAAATTGCGTATGGCCTGGGCTTTGAGCACCCGCAGTCGTTCAGCAGGCTGTTCAAGGCAAAGACCAACCTCTCGCCTCTGGAGTTCAGGGAAAAGTTCAATTGAAGCCCCGGCTGCGTTGCTAATAAAATATATGCTTACCTGTTATTTACTGAAGAAGCGGTTGGCAAAACGGATATATTGATCCCAGTCGTAGGGCGTTATGGCATGTACGCCTTTTCGGATATGATACCCGATCGTGCCATCGCCAACCGGTTGGTTGATATCCGGCGGAACAGGCGTGTTTAATCCCTTCAGCCCATACAATGCATATACCGGGGTAGCATACCATCCGGATAAGTATTCTCCCAAAGGGTCCGCCCACTGATCTTCCGAGGCGCTGGCTATATATACCGGCCTCGGCGCAATCAATGCAATTAATTCGTGGAAATCCACAGGTAGTTCATCTTCTTTATCGTTATACTTTTTAAAATTCCCGCAAAACCAGTGAGGGAATGCCTTATTCATTACGGCAATGGTTTCGCCGTACTTCCTTCTCGTAATGGCGGCGCCTCCTTCTCCTGAATTATTGGAGATCACCAAAGCAAACCGTTTGTCCTGCGCCCCGGCCCAAAGGGCTGTTTTACCCAAACGGGAATGCCCCATCACTGTCACCCTTTTTGAATCAATATCCTTGTCTGTTTCCATGTAATCGAGCGCCCGGCTTAAGCACCAGGCCCATACGCCTATGGCGCCCCATTCATCTGCAGCAGGTTCTTTCTGCCCTTTCCTGTAAAACAATGGAGCCACACCTGCATTCACGCTATTTGCACTGTCTGGCTGAAGATCGCCATAGTACACAGTAGCCAGCCCATAGCCAGCCGCGATGATCTTTTCAACGCACCAGTCGTTGCTTTGTGTACCGCGTGAAGCTGCTGTTGCAAAATGATTTTTATAGGCAGGCTCAGGGGCATATTTAACCCACCGTTCTGAAATAAGTATTCCCGTATCGGCATTAACAGACTGGTTACCTCCAAAGTTCAATCCCAGGAACATGGGCACAGGCTTGTTTTTACTATTAGGCAGGTAGAGTAAAATATCCATGTAATATTTATCATCCCCCGAAAAATATACCCGCACCTGTTTCCGGGTAGCCGTTCCGTTTAATGCATTGCGGCTAACCGATAAAGGCACATACCTCAATGGGATATTCTTTACAGGGGTTTTGCCCTGAACATTCTTTTCAAATAATGCTGTTATTTCGGGGCGGCGGGTTTTCTCCCAACCTGCCACCGTATTTATTACTTTGCCTGATTGCGTACGCATCACATCCGGCAGGTGGTAACCGACCGCTGCCTCATTTGACTGTTGCGCAAAGCAGGCAGGAAGGATTGCCAGTTGCAAAAGAAAGCTTAGTATAATTTTTTGCTTCATGTTGTACAGATTACCGGGGTAAGATAATAATAAACAGGCATTAGCATAGAAAGCGGGTTTATACCATAAAAGCACCTTACCGGCAACTTCCCACTAATGGCTATAATTGTGTGTTACTTCAATTTAGACAGAAATGATTGTACAACTATCCTGCACTGTCATGTATTTAATAAGCATCTGTCCAGGGTCATAGAAGGTTTTTATGGCAGAACCACTTTTTCCCGGCCGGTATATTTGGGTTTGTAAACCTAACGTCTTAAATTAAGTGCTGTAAACAGTGATCATTCTTGTTTTAGCCCTGTTATTATCAGTGATGTCCTTATACGTTCATGCCACAAAATCAAGTATTTTTTATGGAAAAGATCCTGCTGTCCGCAACTTTTGCACTTGTATTAGCCGCCTTATACGGCTGTAACGGATCCGGGAAAAAAGCGGCTCCCCCCCCGTTGGATTCGCTGGAGATGACGAATAATACCCCGCCCGATTCCCTGCCCCTTCCAGGCGCCACACCATCGGTCACCAATTTCAGTAATGTAATAGGATGGGACGACGATGCCAGGCCCATTGCCCCGCCGGGTTTTGTGGTGACCAAATTTGCGGATGGCCTGAAAAATCCCCGCTGGATCTTTGTGGCGCCCAATGGCGATGTTTTTGTGTCGGAAGCCCATGCCATCAAACGGTTTACCCAGGAGCTGATCAACGCGGTAAGCGGCAAGGCAAAGTCGGAGAATAACAGCATCACTGCCAACCGGATCACCATGTTCCGCGATACCGATAACGACGGGCATCCCGACGAGCGCTATACGTTTATGAAAAACCTGAACCAGCCCATGGGGATGCTGGTGCTGAACGATAAATTTTATGTAGCCAATACCGACGGGCTGATGCAATATCCCTATCAGCCTGGCATGACCAGTATCAAGGCGGAAGGAAAAAAGATCCTGCCATTACCTGCCGGCGGATATAATAACCATTGGGCCAGGAATATAATTGCCAGTGAAGATGGAACCAAGTTATATGTTTCCGTTGGCTCAGGCACCAATGCAGCCGAGCATGGTATGGAAAATGAAAAGAACCGGGCGGCCATTTTAGAAGTGAACCCCGACGGCAGTAACATGCGGATATATGCCAGCGGATTGCGTAACCCCGTGGGTATGGACTGGGCTACGGGCACGCATACACTCTGGACAGTAGTAAATGAACGGGACCAGCTGGGCGACGACCTGGTACCGGATTATTTTACCAGCGTAAAAGACGGCGGTTTTTATGGCTGGCCCTATTCTTATTTCGGCCAACATGAAGACCCGGCTTTCAAAGGCCAGGCAACAGAGCTGGTAAAAACCGCCATAGTGCCGGATGTGCCTTTGATAGCCCATACGGCTTCGCTGGGCCTTGTTTTTTACAAAGGCAATATGTTCCCTGAAAAATACAGGAACGGCGCCTTTATAGGACAACATGGATCATGGAACCGCACCCACCTGGCAGGTTATAAGGTCATTTACATACCTTTTAAAGATGGCAAGCCTGCCGGGGAAGCGGAAGATTTCCTGACCGGATTTATCGCGGATGAAGGTAAGAGCGAGGTACATGGCAGGCCGGTAGGTGTAGCGGTTGCAAAAGACGGCGCATTGCTGGTAGCAGATGATGCGGGCAACAGCATCTGGAGGATAAGTGTTAAAAAATAAATTAGCCTCCAACCAGGCATTATTCATATAAAAAACTGTTAAAATCACAGACTCTTATTTACCGGGCAGTTGAATGGGTTATTTTTATTCAAATATCTCCACAATGAAATATCTCCCGGTTGTACTGCTTATAGGTATATTAACCTTATCGTTGGCCTGTAAAAAAGAAGATGCATTAAAGGGAATAGATAAGACCGCGTTATTTGCGGCACCAACAACAACGGAAATCAACGCGGTGCAGCAGTTATGGTCAGCGCGCAATCTGACCCCTTTAAACATAACGACCGAAGAAACACACGTCATCAATGCAAAATTATCACTGCATATTATTTCCTTTGAATTATCCGGCGCAAAGGAGTATGCAGCAGTACTGGTTCCGGTGACGGATCACCCGCTGCCGGTAATGTTTTATGTGGGGGGATACGGAACGGAACAGGAACCGGTAAATTCGATAAAAATAGGATTGACGGATGATCAATTACCGGTAATCTACGTGGTGCCATCCCTTAGGGGTCAGTACGTCAGCGTGGAAATAAATAATGTGGTCTATAAATCACCCTTGTCGCAGGGGTCACGCTTCGATGCGTTTGACGGAGCAACCGATGATGTGATCGCCACGTTAACGGCTGTTGGCAATGTATTTCCACTGGCAGACACGGGAAGGGCCATGATCCGGGGTGGCAGCCGCGGAGGTACAGTGGCACTCCTGGCCGGGGAACGCGACGGACGTTTTAAACGGGTGGCGCCTGTTGCATTTAATGTTGATTTTATCGGGCTAACGGCACAGTTATATAATGACCGGACCTACAAAGAACAGTTTTTAACCGGCCTGGTTAATGGCACTATGACCATAGCGGAGACGCGGCAATTAATGATCGCCTCCTCTCCTCTTTATTTTTGCAGCCGCTTACCGAAAACACAACTGCATTGCGGGGAAAAGGACCGCATCACACCGGCTTCACAGGGAGAATTATTATTTAACCGCATGAAAGATCTTGGGCTGGAAGACAAAGTGAAATTATTTATCTATCCTGATCGTACACACGATGATATTACTACCAATAATACTGAACTGCAAACAAGGATCAATCAGTTTTTCGGTGAGTTATGGTAATGGGGGTAATGCGGGTTTTACACTACCTGGCATAACTTACCCTATTTGAATCACTCTCTTTGGGCATAGGAGCTACTTCATATTTTAAATTCCATTCTTTTATGCTTTCTAAAATTGGTAAAAAGGCCAGGCCTTTTGCGGACAGCTTATACTCTACCCTTGGCGGTATTTCCCTATAGGCCAGTCTTTCCAGTAGTCCATCTTCCTCCAGCTCTTTTAGTTGTTCAGTCAGTACTTTCCTCGAAATGATCGGTATTATAGAATCCAGCTGACCAAAACGAATGGTACGGGTGCCAATAACATCTATTATTATTGGTTTCCATTTATTACCTATGGTGCCAATAGCCCTTGTAAACGGGCAATGCGAATTGCAAAATCTGTCGTCTCTCATACTTTTAAAATTTGTAGTTACCCAATAGTAACCAGTATATACTATAATGGTTACTAAGATAAACTATTGATGGTACCTTTACGAAACAAATTTAAAAACAGATCAAAAAATGAGTAAACTAAAGAATAAAGTAGCAGTTATTACGGGTGGTAATAGTGGCATCGGGTTTGGCATTGCCCAGGAATTTAAAAATGAAGGTGCTGTAGGAGCCATTGTCGGCAGAACCCAGGAAACTTTAGATAATTCAGTGGCTAAACTTGGCGGTAATTTTATTGCCATAAATGCCGATGTAACCAATCTTGCCGACCTGGAAAGAGTGTTTAAGGAAACATCTGAAAAGTTTGGTAAAATAGACGTGATCGTAGCCAATGCAGGTGGCGCAGCTACAGGAGCAACGTTGGGTTCTGTGGCAGATATAGGCGAAGCTGACTACGACAAGACAATGGACTTAAACGTGAAAAGTGTTTACTTCACTGTCCATAAAGCACTGCCTTATATGAATGATGGTGGTTCCATTATCCTTATCGGGTCAAATGCAGGGCATCGGGCATATGCTTCATTTTCACTTTACGGTGCTGCCAAAGCAGCTGTTATTCACTTCGCAAAAGGATTTTCAAACGACCTTTTAGACAGAAAGATCAGAGCAAATGTAATATCACCGGGTACAACAGATACACCAGTATTTAGCAAGTTTGTTCCTGCCGAACAACTTGAAGCGGTAAAAAAATACTGGGCAGATGTAATGCCGGTAGGCAGAATCGGGCAACCATCTGATATTGGCAAAACAGCGGTTTTCCTGGCTTCTGATGAATCATCTTTTATGCTTGGGGCCGAGCTCCTTGTTGATGGTGGCCTGACCTATCTGGCGCCGGCTAAATAAGTACCTGATCCGAACCCGGCGCGGGTTTGTAACCCGTGCCATTAAATAATTTCCAAAATGAGCAAATCAGAAAACAAAATAGCGAGCTACGCAATTATCGGTTTTGGTAATGTTGGCCAGGCCCTGGCCAGGGCATTTGCCCGCAAAGGCCTCGAAGTATCCGTTGCAACCACCCGCGAGCCGGAAAGCTTTGCATCCGCCGCAGCTGCGATAGGCCCTACCATCATTCCCAAAAAACTGGCGGAAGCGGTCAAAGCGGACATCATCTTTTTGGCTGTCCGTTTTGGGTCGCACCCGGATGTCGCAAAGGCACTACCCAGCTGGCAAGGGAAAACCATCATTGATGTGACCAATGCATACGGCGTGCCGCCTGAAGAGTTAGGAGGACAGCCTTCCTCCAGGGTCGTTGCACAGGCCTTCACCGGCGGCAAGCTGGTTAAAGGTTTCAACCATCTGGCCGCTGCCGTCCTTGATCAGGATCCGCCCGTGCACGGGGGCAAGAGAGTTGTGTTCCTGGCCAGTGACGATGACGGCGCAGCAACGGAAATTAGTGCGCTTGCGGAAAATCTCGGTTTTTCCCCAATCAAACTGGGCGGGCTTTCGGAAGGTGGACTGCTTGTGCAGGCCCGCGGAAATAGCTGGGGTCAGTTGATCTTTAAGGACCTGATCAGGTTCAACTGATGAATCTCTCTCCCCTTGAGCACTTTATGATGTTTTTATATTCTTCCCAGCACAAAGCCCAGGAGTAACTTTATTAATCCCGCTTTGTCGTTCAATCATTAAAAAAGAAATAATGGATAAATTAAAAAATAAAGTAGCAATAGTTACAGGTGCATCAAAAGGAATTGGTGCAGGAATTGCCAAAGCATTTGCCCAGGAGGGTGCAAAGGTTGTTGTAAATTATGCTTCAAGTAAAGACGAAGCAGAAAAAGTAGTAAAATCCATAACCGATAACGGAGGCACAGCAATTTCAGTGCAAGGCGATGTATCAAAAGAAGCTGATGTGATCAGGCTGTTTGAAGAAACAAAGAACGCTTTCGGCACGTTGGATATTTTGGTAAACAACGCAGCATTTCAAGGATACACACCTATTGAACAAGTAACAGCAGCAGCTTTTCATCAGCATTTCAACGTCAATGTTCTGGGGGCTATACTTGCTATCCAATCATCTCTGAAATTGTTTAGCGATAAAGGTGGCAATATCATCAATATCAGTTCGGGTGCAAGCAAAATGCCTCTTCCCTCAGCCTCGTTATATTCTTCAACTAAAGCGGCGTTAGATGCTATAACGATCTCTTTATCGAAAGAATTAGGTGCAAAAAACATTCGTATCAATTCCATTTTACCGGGGGCTACGGAAACAGAAGGCGCACGTAGTGCGGGCGTTACCACCGGCAGTGAGTATGAAAAAATGTTCATTGCCAATACACCGCTCGGCCGCAGAGGCCAGCCCGAAGATATTGCAAAAGCCACCGTATTTCTTGCTTCCGACGATGCAGCCTGGATTACCGGAGAACAAATTTCCGTTTCAGGTGGCATGTATGGCTTCTAAATTCACAAAGATAATGGAACAGAATTACTGGTTGACGTAGTTTCACCAATTGCGCACCAAGATAACTGTTTCAAGAGTATAAGTTTTCTTTCAAATCCCTGCTTCTTCCGGAAGCAGGGATTTTTTGTTGCTTCAAATAATTTTATCAAAAGGAAAGTTGAAGGTGACATGCAAGCAATACATTTACATATGAACTGTATTAGACACGATTTAATCCGGTATATTTAAGCTTGCAAACACCGTATTCTTACATTTATCGCATCCCACCAGATTGAAAAAAATTTATTAACTCTTTTGCGATTTTTTCCGGACTGTTGCCGTTATCGGCAGCTGTATGCCCCAAACCGCGGAATTCCACACGGTTTGCTTGCGGAAAGGCGGAGCTTAATGTATCAAGTGCAAGTTTAAGGTAACCTTGACTCCTGGTTCCGCCCATCAGTAACATTTCAGCTTTAATTTCTTTACACCGATCTATAATTCCAGGTGATTCACCTACTAAAATGAGATCATAATGCATGGTTGGTATTAAGGACTTGAAGGATACATCATCGCCTGCTTGTTTCCTTGCATTTACGTTTATGGCAATATTTAGCAATGGTGCAATAAGAAAGGTCGGCAAGGCTGTAAACAGGGAAGGGTCATCAGTGCCTTTCATGGCTGCGAACAATGCTTTTCCAAAGTCTCCGCGTGAGAGGGCAGACTCATAGCGACAGCTCCAGGCAGCGGGATCAGTCCCATTGACCGGAATCGGAGGTTCGTAGAGCACTACTTTTTTAAGTGCCGGTTCTATGATTGCCGTTTGAAGTACACAAATAGCACCAGAACTAAGCCCAAAAATCTTGTCCGTTCCTGTCTCATGGATTAATGCCTGCAAATCCTCGCTTTCTGATCCAACACCATAGTCCGGGCCAAACGGTCCGCTTAAGCCGCGACCTCGTCTGTCTGGAATATAAACAGTGAATTCATTGGATAGGAAGCGGGCAAGTTGCATGAAATTTTTAGAGGTCATCATCGCGCCATGGACAAGAATAACTCCCGGCCCGGACCCGGTTTGTCTATAACCAACTCTTGTTCCATCCTTTGACATAACATAGCCGGTAGTATATTTTTCTAAGAGGGTCATTGCCTGATCTGTGTTTATAATTTAAAAGTACGATAAAGTTGCAATAGCCTGATTCATTTCTGTCCGATTAAATATCTGCTATCACAGATAGCATTTGATTTTTTTTGCTTCCCTTATGAAGTATCCGTTGAGCCGGCTCATTTATACTTTTATGGTTACTAACAACAGATGGTCCATCCGGCGAAAAATTACTCCTTCAGCAGATTACGTTTTAATTTCTTTAGATAATCGACAGATGCCTCTGAAAATACCGGATACTTCTTTTGCTTAAGCGTAATGGCAGCATGATTGTAATTTAAAAAAAATGAAACCGGGTCTTCTATTGATTGAATTTGATTATCCAATCGCTTTCCTTCTTTAATAACTAATCCCATGAACCTACCGGGAATATGCCCTCCGTTTTGGCCAAACTGACTGGATAAACTTTGAAAAGAAGCATAGTTGTTTAAAATAGCGCCAGATGCGTTCGCCTGTGTCAATAAGCTGTCTAACCTTTGCAAACAGGTGATAGAAAGAATGGTATCATTGTTTCTTAACTTTTCTACAGTTGCATAAACAGGAGACCCCTTCTGCCCAAGTATAGGTTTGTCTATTAAATCTGCCACCCCTTCTTCACTGATCATCTCCATCAGGTACAGCAAATTAAATTCCGGTGAGTCATAATTTATGTTTGCTTTTAGTTTTTGTTGAAAAGCCACTGATACAATTGCATGGAATGCTTCATGACTGGCTAAAACCCCAAACTTATAGTTATCAATTTTATAGGAAAGTAACAGGTCGTTCAATACTAATCCACTATTCCCGGTAGCATCGGCAGAGCCATAGTATAGGTAGAAAAGTTTGGGAAATAAGTCCGCCGACTGCAGCCTTTCCGGAAGAAGCGGATACAGGGTTTGCCTGACACTATCAACAACATCAGCCGTCGCCAATTGTATTATATATTGCTCAAGCGCATGCAGGTTTTCTCTATACTCATTGTGATAAAATTGTCGCCCCCTTTGCAAACTCTTATTTTCGGCGGGGTTAGAACGATATACTGCGCTCATATCCGCTTTAAATGCCACGGTATCAACAACACCTCCCCTAATCATCATTTGACAAGGTTTCGTGTCAAATAATTGAGCCCATTGTATTGTTTTTTCCGAGTCGCCAGATTCCAGTTGCTTTGCAATTTTTATATAAGCCTGAGCAGCAGATACATCGACAATTTTCGAAGAATTTGTTTGACCACAAACGGCGGTATAAAAACACGTCAGAGATAAAAATATAAATTTCATATTGCCTATTTTTTTAGAATAGTGCTGGTTGCCAAATCTTGCTGATAAGACCATTTTTTATTACAATAATTATTACCAACATACTAAAGCGACCGCACATATTCTACCCAATCGGGCACCTGTGCGGGGATCTTCACATTAGGCTGAATACCGATATTATCGATCTTTTCATCCGGTAAACGGTTGGTCCTGGAGGTAGAGAACCTCACCTTATAGATGCCGCAGGGCAATTTGAAGGTGGCCGCATCCGCATAATCCACCACGCCCAGGGTAGCGGTTCCATACATCGTTACTTTACTGCTTTGCCGGGCCTTTATCAGGAACAGCTCTGTGCTGCTGGCGCAAGCGCCGTTTATCAGGATGGATACTCTTTTGGGGTATGGAAATATGGTATCAAACCTGGTGGTGTCGCCGGGCCAGAGATTGTACATACCTCCCCTGTGCGCCCACAGTACTTCGGCCTCCTTTTTAAAAACACTTTTCATGCTGTCTGAAATGTTAGGAAAATCGTACATAGCATAGTAGCCTTTGATATTGTCTTCAGTAGCCAGTACAGAGTATCCTTTTGTTATCATAGGGCCTGTATAAATCAATGGGAGCAGTTTTTCAAAACAGAGCACCGAGCCGCCACCGTTATCCCTGACATCGATGATCAGGTGCTTACGCTGCTTAATGGCGGCATCATAGCGGGTCAGCAGGCTGTCGATCTCCCCCTTGTAAGTAAGTTGCGCATTAGGTATAGCGATCAGGCAGGTGTTATCATCCAGTATCTTAAAGGTTGGATGATAAGCGCCGCCGCTGGCCTCAGGCGCAATTATTTTTTTTCCCCGGCCGGGGTATTGTTTATACCAGTTACCATAACCTGCGATAGAAAAAACGCCGTCGCGGACAATGTTGAACTCCGGTATAGACAATATATGCATCCTGTTATAATAGGCTGTTAACCGGTATTTGCCGGCTTTGCCATCAAGTTTCATTTTTATCTGTCCCGGCATCCAGAACAGACTGTCGGCCCTGAGCACAAAACCGGTCAGCCTGTCGGCATGTTTTCCCTTTTCATGGGTAATACCAATCAGGTAAAGCCCGGATTCATCTTCCCAGATGCCTTCCAGCGGGTCCAGCTGTTGTTTGCTGCTGTCAAGATATGACCTGAACTGTGCCTGGTTAAGTGTCACCCGCTCCGTATTATGGTATACGCTGCGGATGAAGGCATGGTTAGCCGAATCTTCGTTTAGCGCAACAGAGACATGCCCGTCCCTGAAAAAATCCATCCATGCAGACATTAATTGCAGGCAGGCAGGAACATCCGCTCCGCGGGTTTGTTTCAGCAGGCTGTCGGTAAACTGCTCATATTGCCGGCGGTTCTGATCAGTCACTTTATCATTAAAACCAGCGTAATTTTGTTTCATCTTATCTATCATATGACGGAAGTTATCTTGACAACCACATTGCCGGGCCACCACCTTTACACTCAAAGCAACCAGGAAAAACAACAGAAAAAAACGCATGATAATTATAGGGTTTAATAATTCTCTGCAATGATAATAAATCCTCCTTCGCCTTAATGCTTTTATGTAGTTTATTTGAAGGAATGATTCACACAGACCCATAGCAGGAGCGGTCACAAAGCCAACTACAAGTAATTTCCAAGCATGGATAAATGTTTAGAAGTGAGCTGCCTGAGGCAACTAATAAAATGCCATTTTTTATTACGCTGGTAATCAATAATAACAGATGGGCTACCTTTCTTTTATGTCCGGTTTCGAACAGCAGTTGTTACAGATGCGGACAGCGTAAGATGGCCGCCTTACTCAGTCTGCTTATGTTTTTTGAAAACGGACCAGCACGGAAATCAGTGAAGGCCCCAAACTAAAATTCTATAGAAATCATATCTTTGATCAGGGAAAAACAGCTGGATGATATACCACCAGCTGCGTAATATTTTAGTCCGATCGTTAGCTCAAATCGGAATTATCGCACCTAAAATGATACAAAATGGACTGGATAGGCAAATGGAGAAATCAATATGGTTCTATCCTGAATATTACAGGACAGGCAAATGGAAAGCTGGAAGGGTATTTTCAATCAGCAATTGATGAAACTACCAGAGGACAACAATTACCTGTTACCGGCGTATATAAAGATAACCTCATTGGCATCACCTGTGCAGGTGGGGATCATTTGGTGACTTACACGGGTATGTATTACGAGGGTAAAATGGAAACGATGTGGCAACTCGTGACCTCGGAAATATTGACGGCTACCACAGCGGGAGAAAAAGCCGTTAAAAAACCGCTCGATTGGTGGCAATCCATAAAAACAAATGCAGACACCTTTGAAAGAATGTAACGACCCACGAACTATGGTTTTTCCTGGAAACGTCCTCTTCGCCCCGAAGTCCTTCCATTTTAGCGGCATTTTTTGGGAAAGCCACTCCCGTTCATGTAATCCACAGGGCCAGCAAGACAATACGTTCTGTTGAACATTGATATAATCCTGCCAATTGATAACTGAAACGTTATCTGTCTAACGCTTCCTTGCCAGTTGTAATGCCTGCGTGGTGGTGTAATACTTCGCTAACATATTGGGCACTTCCCATGCCGGCATACTCCCGGAGTTTACGTATAACAGGTACTTTTGCATGACACGGGCAAATGAGGCCTCATGTCCCTTTTTATAGGTGGCTGGAATAACCACTTCCCAGGCCTTTCCGCTTGCTTTTAAGGAAATCCCCGGGTAGGTGGCGGCAAGCACCCCGACACCCCGCTGTAAAGCTTCTGTACCGGCCGTTTTAAGCTCAATGTATAGAGCTCCGTCACGAATCACTATATCAGCCCCGGTGCCCCTGATCAACGAATAATGCGTATCACCTGTCCCTTCAGGGGCCTGGTACTTCCAGCTGACAGCCACCCGGGCGTGCACCTCTTTAATCCGGTAATCAAATGCCCCATTGGCATATACCTGCAATACACTGTCTTCATTTACATCCTTTAGTAAATAATCCGGGAAACGATCCTCGTTGGTAATCTCGTGAAACTGCGAAAAGGTCATGGCAGTAGGCCATCTCCGGGCGGAATCGATCAGGATGTCCTCTTCGTAATGAATGACCTGATCCGGGAAACAAGTCCATTGAATAAGGTCCACCAAATGGGTGGTCACGTCTACGATCCCCTCTCCCTGCTGCGTTACATCCATATACCAGGCGGGCCTTATAAGCACATTGCCCGCCACCTTCTTTCTAAAATGATGTACGCTTTCTTTGATAATAGCAGGCGCTGCAGGAGTTCCTTTCTCCAGTTTCCCAAATACAGATGGCATTTGCACAAGCTCCCGCTGCAGAATAGAGGTGATCTCATAGCGCTCGGTCATCATATCATACAGCTGTACATGGTGTTGTGCTGCTTCATCGAATGCTGCTTTGAGCGAGTCAAAGCCTGCTGCGTCAATGGCCATAGGTTTATCACTCAGCACATGCATCCCCGCATGTACGCACCTGCGGATATAGGTTGATTTCAAACGGTTGTTACCGGCAATCACCACGATATTCCCTGTTGGCTGCGCCAGCAATTGTTGCAGATAATCCGGCCCCGTATACACTTCCTGCCGCCAGTGCGTAGGCGAATCCTTTCGTTCATTATAGGCCAGTACCGCTTTTCTGTACCGCTCTACCTCCGCTCCTTCCGGTGCAAAAACTTTCAGAATGCTGTCAATTCCCGGATACATTTCCTGCTGTACCAGGGACGCATGAAAATGCCCTGGATCAAGTGCAATAAGTTTCACAGTAGTTGTTTTCTTTGTTTCGCAGGCCATTAGCAGCACTGCCAGCGCCAGAAAGATAATACGTTGTTGCATGATATTTAAATTCAATTACTTATTTTTTTCTTCCGGCACTTCATATAACTGGGGAACAAGCCATCAACATGATCAGGGAAATGATACACGCTACCGTAAAAAGCATGAGTGGTACCTGCGACCTCCGGATTGCAAGAGATTATCCTATGCTTTACAACCAGGAAGCACTCACTGCAGCCCTGCGTCAGCAGGCCTGCAATTATCTTGGTGGCGAGAATGTAGTGGACCTGGAGCTCTGGATGGCTTTAAAGATTTTGCCTTTTACTCGCAGCAGACGGATGCATGCTTTTATCGCCTGGGAGTGGGTAATGCCTCCAGTTCCGGGTTGCATACTGCCACTTTTAATACGGACGACCAGGCGCTGAAGACGGGTACGGGGTTAATGGCGTGGCTGGCGGCGGCGCTCTCATTATACAAAAGTAGTTCTGCCATATTTACTTTAATACTAAAAAGAAGGTATCTGGCTTATTCCCCAGATAACTGGTTGTATCACGAACAACGAGCATTAAAGACGTATCATCAACCAACTTATAAGAATCAAGCATATTGTACCGCTCATAATTTTTTAATACACTTTCACTACCTCCATTCGAAGATGACACTATCTGAATACAATTTTGAGTTGTTGCATTTCCAGGAACGTAATAAATACCTACTCTATAATCTTTGCCAGGAACTGAGACATTGGCTAGTTCTCTCTTCTCAACATCAAACAACTTGGTAGAGGGAGAAGAGCAGGCTATTAAAATTATAATTAAAGACATATAAATTAACTTTTGTCTCATAGTCTTTATTTATTGTTTTTTTTAAAATATTCAAACCCTGTTTTATCCAATATACCATTGGTATCGTAAGAAAGACTTTTTCCTGCAGATGGCTTTTACCGGTACCACTGCTGCCGAAGCTGATCACATGCCGCGGGCGGGTGGTTTTACGGCTGGTAAAGATCAGGTACATAATTAACCGGTTCAGTTCTTCCCCTACTATACCGCTTTTACTAATGATTTCGTTGGTACGTTCCAGTAAGCGGGGCTGTTGTAAAAACGCCATAGCCTGTTGCTGCTCTGCTTCAGTAAGTACTTTCAACGACTTTACCTATTCCTGCTTCCTGGCTTCGATCTGTTGTAAACGATAGTCTTCCAACTGATCAGTTATTTCTCCCAGCGCCTGCACTACAGGACTGCTGCCAACTTCCAGCCGGTCGGCTATCAGCCTGGATAATTTTTCCACCTGGTGATGGTTATAAAGATCAAGATTCTGGCGGATGGCAAGATTTGCAATATCAGGATGATCAAGATAGTGATTAAATTTACGGTTCAATACTTCCACCTTCAACGTGACCCGCATCCGGTCTATACCATCCAACCGGATACCGCCCAGGATAGTAAACCCCAGTTCCTCCGTTTGGTACGTAATAGTATCCTGATTATCGATATTGATCTTTGCCATAAAAAATATTTTTTCTTCACCTATTGGTGACAAAGACAATGGATAGGTAAATTAAAAAGGATCTGAACCGGGACGAACCTTTTTAGTGAAGGATAAAAAAATGCTCTATTGCCTGGAGTTGCTGGATAAAATTTCTGAAGAAGACCGTAATACCATTCTGCGCGTGGTTGATGCGTTACTAAAGGAAGCCCAGCTCACTACTACCTCTAAAAAACTGAAGGCATAAAGATTAATCATATAAACGACAAAGCTGCAAACACTGATTTGTGCTTGCGGCTTTGCTTAAAGCGTAGACTATTTTTAATGTACAAATTCATTAAACGCTATAGTTTCAATTTTCGCATTATGGCTATCAATATACTGGATCCGCGTTGCCATAAAAACAAACCCGTCTGTCACATAAGTCCCTAACTGCTTTCTTTGATTATTGATATACAAAGTATCCCATAATCTCACCTTATCTATAATATTCCTTGCAATACCTGCCTTTTTCTCAATATCACCACTATCAATATTGATTAACTCCATATCCCATTTTCCTGTTGCATTATTTCTATAAACATAACTCCCCTTAGAGCTTATAAGTAATCCACGATAATTTCCCCAACCAGGATTAAATCCTTCCAATACAATACAATCCTGTAATCCTGATAGCTGTACCCCGTTTTTCTTATATAGTTGTCCCCTACCTTTACTACCAAAATTGATGATACTTGTATAGTCTTTCTTATCACTTATTTTTGTATCATAATAAGACTTTTGGTTTTGGTACACCTGTTTCATTAAACTATTATCACGGCCTCCCATTGGGACTTTACAGGATATTCCCAATAGTATTAATCCTATGTAAAATATTAATTTCTTCATCATTGATTTAATTTTAAAATCACCAACCCGCTGGCATCCAATTCAGTTTTATAGGTTGGTTCTTTCGATCCAAAAGCCGTGGCGCGGCCCCTCCTTGTATATTCCCTGATGGATCTACAGCAGACCTATAATACTCTCTAATCGGCCATCCATTAGCAGCTCTAATTTGATTCTCCTTATAGGATGCTTGCCATTCATCCCGCGCTAACCCATTATATACCCCTGATGGATATTGCTTATCATACAACAATCCTCTGTTAGCATCTCTAGCATGGAACATTTCATGTGCTAAATTTGAGATCGGGTTATTATCTTGTTTGCCTCCTAATACCCACACATTAGCTCCTTTCGTATCCCAGGTTATCTTTCCTCCGGCACCGCCAGCTACAGGCTTCAATGCAGATATTGATGGATCAGCCAATAGATGAGCGGCATATGCACCAGCAGCTTGAGGCCCATTAGCAACAAATTTATTATCGCCGTTCCCACTCTCCAATGAAAAGCTATTTTTTGAAGTGCTTAGTTCATCAACAAGTCCTCGCCCTTCCTTCCCACTCATTCCAATTCTACCGATAGCAGCAGATGCTTGCCCTACAAACTCATCATCCCCTTGATATCTGTTCTCAATAGGAAGACCACTTTCAGCATCTACACCAGTAGAATAAAACCCATAACCGCCTCCTGAAGTATAACCATAATGTAATTTCTGCCCATCACCGGTTGTCACAAATACACTATCACCATTTATATCTACATTGTTTATCGGATTATTAGCACCATATTGGTATGGCGACATAGTATTATACTTTTCAGCATAAGCATCTTGTGTGAAAAAACGGCCTATCTGAGCATCATACATCCTCGCCCCATAATCATACCATTCCAGTCCTGAGCCATCTCCAAACTCCTTACTCTGTAACTCCTTCCCATTATACTTCATCCTATTCTCCGGGTAGTTAGTACCCCGAAGAGCATTCGAACTAATCCCCGCCATCGTCAACCCAAACGGATAATAATGCGTTTCCTCCAGCAACGGTCCTGAATTAACCCCTAACAGTACATTATCAAAGAACACATCCTGGGTGCCTTCATTGCTGGTATACACATACAGGAAACCAGATTTATCCATCACCATCTTATCCTGGCTAAGCGTCTGCAACTGATCCGGCTCGGCTTTTACCTGTTTCACCCCACTATTCTTATCCACTAATTTAAACTGATCATCGAACAAAACAAAATTCAGGTAAGCTTTGGGCCGGTCGGCATTGGGCTGATCGGCATCTCTTTCTTTCAGCCGCCGGTAATCATTGTTATAAAAATTGCTATTGAAAGGTGTCATATTACCACTGCCGGCTACCCCATGTGTACCATCAGGCTGCGGCCTCCGTTAAAAGCCTGCATCAGGTCTGCCAACATATTTTCGGCTGTAGAAGTAGCTGGTTGTTGGTCTTTAGGACCACCTGATTTATAAAACGCTTTAGCGCTCAGCTGGATCGTATCTCCTGCCATTACCCGCAATACAATGGAAGGCCCTATTTTCTTGCCTCCGTTGGCGGCAGTTAATTTAGCGACAGACGCGTTGCCACCGGCACTTTCATCGGCTGGATAGCCTGCCGGTTTGGCTGTTCGGGAGTTATCTATGTTGCTAAACAAAGCAGTTTCAGTAGGTGCAGCGGCTGTTTCCATGGTAGCTGCATACATAGAGAAATCCGTTTGCTCGGTTAACACCATACGGACATTACCCAGGTGATCCTTTACAAAATAGTCATACACATATTTTATAGGCTGCCCTGTCGCAAATACGGCCCTTGCCCGTCCTTCTTCGTGACCTAAAAACTGTAAGCTGTCATTCTGGTATACAAAAGCACCTATATAGTCTGTGGTTGTAACTTTGGCAGGGGCAACAGTATTGTCGGTAACGATTTTCCTGAGCTTACTACCCGAGGCGTCGTACTGGTATTTAATCACGCCCTTTCCGGTGATAGTAATACTCTCAGGAAGGTTCAGATGATTATAAGTAATGGCAGTGATGTTTTTATTACTGTCCTTTGTCAGGTTGCCGTTCGCATCATAAGTATAATCGGCCGTTTCGTTATTGGTGATCTCCTTAAAGTCACCCAGCTGGCTCTGGGCGTTGTTCTTGCGGTCGGTAACAAAAGACAATTTATTACTGCTGGTATTATAACCATACTTCAGGCTATCCAGGGTGAGTATCGTCACTCCATTCATGCCTATCTGGTTCATGGTTTGGATGGGTATGACCGTGGATTACCTGATTGGCGGTTCTACCAGCATGATACTGGACAAAAAATTACTTAAACGAATGGAAGATATTGAAGCCCTGCCTGGAGAGGAGAAAAAAAATTTATTACTTCATCAATATGGCTATTACTCACAATAAAACTAAAAAAACATATTCACGATAAAATTTATTATTCAAATTTGACAACTAGGTCATACGGTTCCAAGTCATGTAATATAGGATTACCTAGCTTCTTAACTTTAATATCATTTACTAATACCTTCAACACATTAATTAATTCCTGCGTTTTAGAACTCTCTTTATCAGATGCATAATTGTAAATGGTATTTCCTTCATCATCAATTCTGGCAGAAAGAATTTCAAACCGTTCTACTTTTGACGCTGTATCTATAAATATTCTGATTGCACCAATACCTTTAGAACCCTGAGGAAAGATATTTGGGCTAACTTTTACTATCCGGTTATAGTCTATCTCAAAGTGAGACGGCACTATTGGATCTATAATTGTATCCCCCCTTTTTGCCCCAGCCTCACTTACTACATCTTTTCCTGATTGGACACAACTAAAGCTACAAAACGCTATCATCAATGCAATCAATAATTTCATACGTTTATTTTTCTCTTATTAATGGGAAAAATTTAAAGATAACCGAACCTTGTTGATTAGGTAACAACGTCTGGTTATTATTATAAAGCCCTGTTACATTAGATGTACTCCCTTGTTTGAAGCTCATGAGTGCATTAGAATAATTAATATAGGTATTATAATTAACCCCTTTTGCTTCATATAATAAGTAATTATAAGCCTGCCCATACATTGCTCCCGCTTTATTATCCATTCTTGCAGGAGGCTGAAGCCCCCCCATAGCGCTACCATTCATTACTGCATTCATTGCTACTGCCTGGCCAAATAAGTACGCACCTACTTCGTTATTTACAGATGCCCCACTTTGCTTATTCTCATGTTGATAGCCGTGGAATAATTCATGTGCTGTATTCTCTAGCTTTTGTACACTAGGAGTATTCTTCATTAATGCCCCAGCCCAAATTTTACCTCCACCATCAGCATTTTCCTGGAACTGCAATGCGTCTATTTCTTTTCCCTCCCTCGTAGGAGTTTGATTCATAAAATCGAATTTATTCTCAGAACCAGAAAGGCTAGTCAAAACCTCCTTACCTATTTCAGTTGAGTTCATTTGATTTAATGTCTTCATTACTGTTGACACAAACTGATCTTTACCTTTATATTTACTACCATCCTCGTTGTATAATCTTCCATTATCATAACGAGCCTTCTGATTATCTCCATAATATATCCAAACTTCTTTTCCATTCGGATCAACAAAAAGTATAGGACTGTTATTAGCATAACCATAAGGGGTATAACCAATGTATTTATCTGCCATAGGATCTTGTACATGCCACCTTCCAATCTGTGCGTCATACATCCTCGCCCCATAGTCATACCATTCCAGTCCTGAGCCATCTCCAAACTCCTTACTCTGTAACTCCTTCCCATTATACTTCATCCTATTCTCCGGGTAGTTAGTACCACGAAGAGCACTCGAACTAATCCCCGCCATCGTCAACCCAAACGGATAATAATGCGTTTCCTCCAGCAACGGTCCTGAATTAACCCCTAACAGTACATTATCAAAGAACACATCCTGGGTGCCTTCATTGCTGGTATACACATACAGGAAACCAGATTTATCCATCACCATCTTATCCTGGCTAAGCGTCTGCAACTGATCCGGCTCGGCTTTTACCTGTTTTACCCCACTATTCTTATCCACTAATTTAAACTGATCATCGAACAAAACAAAATTCAGGTAAGCTTTGGGCCGGTCGGCATTGGGCTGATCGGCATCTCTTTCTTTCAGCCGCCGGTAATCATTGTTATAAAAATTGCTATTGAAAGGTGTCATATTACCACTGCCGGCTACCCCATGTGTACCATCAGGGCTGCGGCCTCCGTTAAAAGCCTGTACCAGGTCGGCCAACATATTTTCGGCTGTAGAAGTAGCTGGTTGTTGGTCTTTGGGACCACCTGATTTATAAAACGCTTTAGCGCTCAGCTGGATCGTATCTCCTGCCATTACCCGCAATACAATGGAAGGCCCTATTTTCTTGCCTCCGTTGGCGGCAGTTAATTTAGCGACAGACGCGTTGCTACCGGCACTTTCATCGGCTGGATAACCTGCCGGTTTGGCGGTACGGGAATTATCAATATTGCTGAATAGTGCTGTTTCAGTAGGTGCAGCGGCTGTTTCCATGGTAGCTGCATACATAGAGAAATCCGTTTGCTCTGTTAACACCATACGGACATTACCCAGGTGATCCTTTACAAAATAGTCATACACATATTTTATAGGCTGCCCTGTCGCAAATACAGCACGCACACGTCCTTCTTCATGACCAACAAACTGTAAGGTGTCATTCTGATAGACAAAACCACCTATATAATCTGTGGTAGTAACTTTGGCTGGAGTAATGGTATTATCGGTAACGATTTTCCTGAGCTTACTACCCGAGGCGTCGTACTGGTATTTAATCACGCCCTTTCCGGTAATAGTAATACTCTCAGGCAGGTTCAGATGATTATAAGTAATGGCAGTGATGTTTTTATTATTGTCCTTTGTCAGGTTGCCGTTCGCATCATAAGTATAATCGGCCGTTTCGTTATTGGTGATCTCCTTAAAGTCACCCAGCTGGCTCTGGGCGTTGTTCTTGCGGTCGGTAACAAAGGATAACTTATTACTGCCCGGCGTATAACCATACTTCAGACTATCCAGGGTCAGTACCGTTACCCCATTCATGCCTATCTGGTTCATGGTTTGGATATTACCATTGGCATCGTAAGCAAGACCGTTTACAGAAAAATTCTTCTGATCGCTCGTCCAACCGGTGCTACCGGTGTTCTGCTGGGTAAAATCGGCTTTTGTTAAGCGGTTCACTTTATCATAACCATATCCATAGGCCCTGGCAATGCCATCACCCCGGCTTTTCCATTTGGCGCCGGCAATATTACCATTAAACTGAGAACTGGTAAACCCGTAATCATAACTCAGGTCCTGCCCAAACCAATTGGCAGTACTTCCTGCAGTTGGAATGAAATCTTTATTGATACTCTTCAGCCAACCACGGATATTGTATTCATAATTCAGCGTTTCCAGTTGTGTGCTTGTAGTCACCCCTAAACGCTTTCTCTTTAATTGTCCTAACTCATCATATTCATTTACGGCTAAGGTCTTTTCCTGCGCCAGAACATCATTCAGCATCTTTTTAATACTTACCAGGCGGCCACCTGCATCATAATTCATGATGGTACGTACCGTTATCTCAGAAGTAGTGCCGCTGCGCTGATTACGATGCCGCTGATAGGTACTTAACAGCTTTCCGTTAAAATCATATAAGTTGTTGGTTACATCATATCCTCCGCTGATATTGTCTGACAGCACCTGCATTAGGCGGCCCTTGTCATTATAATAATGGGTGGTAGTAAGCCATTGATCAGTTCCCAGCACCCTTACCTTTGTTCCGGTAACCAAACCTTTAATCATGCTGCTGGCAGTGCCAGGCAAAACTTCCGAATATAAATTATCGCCCGGCTTAGGCTTGTCAATATCCCGGGTGTCATATGCCCTGTTACCTGCAAATCCATAACTATCATAATAAGTGTAAGTTAATGGTGTTAATTTATTAGCCGGAATATTGGGTAGCGGATTGGTAGCCGTAATAGCAGTGGCGCCTCCTGTGACGGCGGTATTGATTTCAGCCGTCATCGACGCACCGGTACCCGAGTCAAAGCCATCAGTCAAGGTAATACTATTCGTTGCCTGGAACAAAGGAGTTGTGCCATCATAGGATGCGAGCACCAGATCCGCAGTACCGGGGAAAGTATAAGGGATAGATTGTGTATTACTGGTAGCAGTATTCATAGTGGCCTGCAGCGCCTCCCTGGTACTGCCGTCATTATACAAGGCCGTCATGGTCGGACGGTTTAATCCATCATAAAACGTAACCAGCCAGTTCACCCCCTTCATATTGCCATCCCGGGAAAAAGCCAGCCTGTCTCTCACATCATACACCATTTCCGTAGAATCTGCACCCGGCACCTTTTTAATGATCATGCGGTTACGCCCATCATAACGATACATAAAACAAAGTTCTGCAGCTATGGCTGTGCTGATAGTCCAGTTGCTGATGATAGCCTCCACAGCTTTCGGAGGTATTACAAAGCGTAGGTTACCCAGATCGTCATAAGCATAATATGTACAGAGCCATCCCATATGACCAGTGCCCGGATTGTCTGCCAGCTGAACTTTCTTCAGTACCACCCTATCCTGCTTGTCCTTATATTCAACCACCTGGCCGCCTGCTTCATCAGTTGTGATATTTTTAAATAACTGCCCCGCAGCATATATACGCCCCGCACCACTGGTGGGAATAATGCCCCCTACCGCAAAATCCCAGATACGTACCGAATCTGAGGCCGTATTTATCAGATACTGGTTACCTATACCGCGGTTGCCGCCGCGCTCCACGGTAGCCGGGTCATTCTTTGCCCAGCTGTTACCTGGTGCATATGTTTTAAGTACCCGGTTCAATGGCGAAGCTTCATAGTCAACCCTATTGTAATATACGTTTTCTCCTGCCGCGCCAGGCGCCATGGTAGCGTTTTGATAAAAAGCCTTCTGCCCGTTAAAAGGATCTGTTTTAAACTTACCATCACTGGTATTACCGCTTTGCTGTACATAAGGCAGATATTTAAACTGCTCCCGTCCAAAAGCGTCATACACAACAGGAGCCACTACATCCTTCCCGCTTATGCTAATTCCTTTAGAAACCGTTTGCAGGGGACGTCCCAACCCGTCAAAATACTGGGTCACCTGCCGCACCTCTGTTACCGGCCGGCTGGGTGATGCTACATAGGCCGTATCAGCGGTAGGAAGTGCCGGCTCCCAGGTACGGACATAGTTAATTGTAGGGGTGGTATAAGCGCCTGGCACTGCAACCGGGACGGCTGCCGGGCGCACAGTGACATCAGGTTTATTCTGCTGCGCCTGTAGCGTAACTGCAGAGCCTATTAACGTTACAATCAGATAGAATTTACGCATAGTATCAAACTCAATAGGGATAACAACTATTTACTTTTTTCTTAGCTCCTTCCTTAATGCTTCTAACTCGGCACGTTGAACAGCACTCTCTTTCTTCATCTCAATCATATACAAGGTCAGCTCCTCTATCTTCTGTAAGAGTTTCTTATTCATCTCCCCCACATCCAATCCCTCTGTCTCCACTTCTTTCGCAGAAGGTATCTCCGGTAAATGCCTGTTTGTCTTGATAAAACATTCTACTTCCTGTAGTGTAGGTAACTCATAATCCGGATGGAACACAAAATCCGCCCAGCTTCCCTGGGTGACCTTTATTCTCCGCGCCCCTATAGTGCCTTCCACAGCAAGCTTGTAACTGCCGGGGTTATATGTTCCGATAGCCAATTTGCCGGCCATATAATTATTTCCACCACCAATAAAGTAAGCAGAACTATTATAGGTAGAGCCATAAACATTCACAGAACTATCCACGGCTGTTTTAAAGCTATGGGCAGGCCCTCCAACCTCCTGGTAAGGAAGCGGTTGTTGCTCTCCGTCATAGATAACCGGTGAAACAGCATAATTAGACTTATAGTTATAGCTGGTATTTCCCCGCATCCAGATGATAATCCTCCCAGTTGAATTAGTTCCCGACGCGTCTCTCCAGCCAGCTATCATCTTATTTAATGTAGCAACGGGACTGTACTGCCTTATATCAGCATCAATAAAATTGGATCCGTTTCCCCAAGCGGTTACATGGTATCTGAATTTTGCTATAATAGAACCTCTCCATGGGTTGTCATTATGCACACTTGAACGGCCTATTTCCAGCTCGGTGGCGATGTTAGCAGTCCAGGCCCCATCTGCAAACGTGACCGGATAAAACTTACTGGTGTCCCCTTTTACCCAAAAGGCACCTGTAACCTGGGCTAAAACTGCTGTTTTGCAGGTGAGAATTAACAAACAAACAAGGCCATACTTTTTAAAGTGTTTCATAGATTCTGATTGATGATTGCAACTGGCTTAACCAAATTGGTTATGAAGTATGCTCACGATAAGTTTCCTTCTACCTCTGCAAAGATTAACGGATTAAAAAGGGATGTGTTAACAATACTTTGCACAACTTCATCGGTACAGAAAATTGCTAAGGGTTAAAAGATATTAATTCAAGACTAAACTTGAAATAAAAGTACATACAATTCGTCATATTCTCAAACGGCAGTTGAAAAGAACATTTCGCGATCTCCAACACCTGCTAAACAAATTTTAAAATCTGTTAATCGGTTCGAATACGACATCCTCAGCCGCCTGTGGCCGCGTTCAAAGGCCGGTTCCTAAGAACCAGCCCTGATAGATCGTTTTCATCTCAAGACCTGTTTTTCAACATAGAATACACCTTTTTGTACTTACTGAGTTATCGGTTTCTGGTACTGGTAATCATAAATCTTCAAAACTTTATTATCCTGGTCTCTCGATTCTTTTAACTGACCATAACCATCATATAGGAAATAAACGGTTTTATCAGATTCACTTGTGATACTGCTGATGCCTAATAATGGATCATACGTATAGGTACGCATAAGTGCATCTTTAGGATAAATCCTGACTTCATCTATATAATTGCCGTCACTGATTACGTAGGAAGGTCCTGTATAGTTGATAGATTTCCTGATCCAGGAGCCGGTTGTACCTACCCTGTACCAATAGGTAAGGATATATTGTTTTTGATCCGGGATAGTAAAATTAACCTGAAATCCTGATGCTTTCACCATTTTCCCGGTTCGTGCAAATGCTTGCAGGATACCCTTATTAGCGCCATATTCAAAGCTCTCGTAGTAAAATTGGTTACTATTTGCGTTTACAATCTCAACAACAGGGTAGTTATTGCCATAGCCCCATTTATAGGAAACCGGTACATCACTATTCTTTGACTGGGTAAGGATATTTCCCTCGCTATCGTAATTGTTAAAACTCAGTATCTTTTCGTAGTTACCGGTACCATACTTTTCCTCCGTACTGGATAATAATGGTTTGCTTCCCGGCCAGATACTAAAGTTGTTCCTGAATGATTTGTTTGGATTGCCATTAATATCTTCAATACTTTCAATATTGATCCCTATCATATACTTATTAACCATTGATTGGTAAACCGGATCATTCGGATAATCAAAAGGATATTTATAATTGGTAGTTACTGTTTGCTTGCTACTGTTAGCATAGCTTTTCCTGGAAAGCTGTAAGTATTGAGGATGGTTATACTCGTACTTTGTTACAATTACAAGTGAGTCAGTGGTGTTGGCAGTAGAGTAATCAACTACGGTATCCATTGAAAGGTAAGTAAAATCGGAATACAGATCGTAAAACTTTACGTTCGAAAAAGTATAAGTGCTTAAGTTGGCGTTAAGCCGAAATATAGCAAACTTTAATTCAGGAATTTTAACTCCGCGGATTGTTTTACCTCTTAAGTTATCAATGTTATACGACCTCGAAATCCTTTTGACAAGCTTGTTCTGTCCATTCGGTTGAGTCGAATAAATATACTGGCTCCTTAATGATCCATTTTGAGGATTGGGGATTGTAGGGACATTTGGAAAGGCCGGCGAGTTGATAACATCAGGAGAATTGAAATATTCATAAACGGTTTTACCTTTTTGGGATTGACTTTCTGTAACGAATGTATATCCCAAAGGACCGCCCTGGGCAGAGGCGCTTATTGGCATGATGGAAGAAGACTCACGGAAAACAGCAGTCCCGCTGGACATTACCTCGTAGTAAACAGGCGCTTCAGGAGAAGCTGTACAGAAGTTCTCAACGGTACCCAGGTAGTTGTATTGAGGAGTGGTCATTAGTACTCCTGAGCTATAAAGGCTGGTTTCGCCAGGATATTTAGTGAGATATGAATAGCTGGTTTGTTGGTCATTTGCATGGCTAACACCATCATAGTTGGTCAATGACTTAACCCGCACTCCGGGACCATATCGCTCCTTAATAATAATGGTATCTTTGGTAATATATTTAACCGTTAACCAATTAAAGAAACGCCCATCGCATAATGCCTTTATTTTGTAGATGCCTGGATATAAGGTAAATGATCCAAAGCCGTCGGCGCTTTGCTGATTGTAATAATTGATATTGATCCCAACGCCCCCGGTAAACACCTGGTTACTACCATTCATTATATATAAATTTGCTGCATCAAATTCAATCTCTCCATTATCAACGGTCATGCAGGTATTATCCATACAAGCCCAATGCGATTCAACCTCGACTACTCTGATAGAATCGATCTTTATCAACGCTTCGTTTGGTTGTAATTCAATAACAGATGATTCTGGTCCTTTTTTGTGCAGTGGAACAATATTCTGATACCTTTTGATGATAGTTTCCGGCGAATAATAGTTGTTCTGCTCATATTCAAAACTGGTACTTCCTCCCGTGGGGTAGGTGATTTTCTGAAGAATGGCTGCCTGGGAGTACTGAGGATTGGGATCCCTGTCGGCCCCCACGAACTCAACATCTTCATTGGTGCCAAAACGTTTAATAGTAATTGGCGGAACTAAAGTACCCTTAGCCATATGATCACCATTGTTGGTATTTTCTCTTAAATCGTCATTCCTGGCCCCATTATAAAATCCCCAATGATCTATTGCCTTACTGTCTTTGGCCGGCAATGGAAGTGTGTTATAGGTAAATACGTAAGGCGCCCTGGGTTTAAGGCCATTAGTTTCGGTAACAGAAACGAGCTTTAACCGCTTGGTTAAATAATCAGTTCCATCGAAATAATTATAAGATAGGTCAAATTTTTTCTGAAATATGTAAACTCCATCCTCTTTGGAATATATACTTATGTTGTCGAGTTTTAACGGGTAGGAAGCTGCTGTATTTACAACGGGTTCTATATCGTCTCTTTTGCTGTGACTGAATTCTATTTTTCCATCAGGAAAGGTGATGGTTTTAAGGTAGACCTCCTGTATTTCCGAATAGGAAGAAAAATAGGTGAATTCATGATATGGTCCGATTGGGCAATAGCTTACATTACCTGGCAGAGGAGCAAGGTTAGTACTGATTATATGCCGTTTAATTTGGCTTCTGCTCATCACTTGCGCGGCGCCGGGAAACGTTTTTGTATAAGTGAAATTGATAGTGGGGCCATTTGGCGATTGTATTTTGTCCAAAAACCAGGAAGTTACAGTTTCTTTAGGAGTAGCATCTTTAGCATCAAGGTCTGCCTGAAGCTCCTCTGTAGACACCCCGGTTCTGGCCGTGTTGATTTCAGTTGTGTTAAAATAATATTTAATACCGGCAGGATTGGTAATAATCCATTCGTACATACGGGTGGTCTGGTTAAGGACTACTTCTATCTTTACATCTGCCTGCGAGAGAAGTGTTACGGTTATCGGAGAATTAATATTAGGCCTTTTGTTCAATACAAATTTTCCTGAAGCGCCATTGATACTGAACTGGAAGATGTCGGGCTCCCCATCGGCCTGGCCATTCAGTGCATCGCTCAGGAAGAGGATGTCCCTGTTATAGGTCGTATTGTCGGGGCGCACATACATATAATCGGGACCTACACTGGCAGGCATGTAAGAATTAACATACCCGTTGGTTTCCAGGTCATCGGCCCCTTTAACAACTCTTGATATCACACCACCGGTAAAGAGTGTCCAGCCCAGGCCAACAAGAGATGCTTCTTCCTGTACCTTTATTCCGCCGCTATGATAACTAAGCTGTAGAGGTACTGACAGGTCTTTGCTCTTTATTTCAAATATGGGGATGCTGATGTCTGCTGTTCCTGTATAGTGCGATACGGGAACTTCACCGTATTTAGCTATGGCAGCGGCGTTAGGGGACGGGCCAATCACCCGGGGAATACTTTGTTTTTCGTCTTGTGCGCTAACATAAATAGCCGCGCAGCAAAGAAAGCTCAGGAGAAGCAGTATTTTTGTTTTCATGTACAAGGATTTCTTGGATTTTCAGTCAGTTGATATGTCTTGTATGGATTTTATTTGTTTGCCGGCAGGGAATACTTGTTCAGATCGACAGAAAACAGCGGAAAACCTGTGGCAGGTAGTCTGGTGACACCAGCAACCGGATAATCTCCATATTGCTGGATACAAGCAATGTTTGGAGGCGACGGAATATAATTGGTATACTTCTCCTCCAATTGGGCAAAACAAATAGTAGTATAACCGGTTAACAACAAGTACAGGGCTAAACGTAAATTCATAAAAGGACTTAATAGGTAATAAACAGGATGTAAAGTTAAGAATAGGATTTAAAATTACAATCTTTTGTTTTGTTTTTTATACGCATATTGATTACGTTGCCACTTTGTATCGGCGGCCAGGTTTCATATCCCCTGGCCGGCCGGTTAAATGTCAGATCGAAATCCTATATCTCCTAACTCCGCTTATCCCTTGTCTCATTTCCAAACGCCACCAAATTAAACATCGCCCTCATCCTGCTGCGCAGGCGGTTGCCATACGCCTCTTCCAGCTCCTTGCTGTTCAGGTTCGTTGTAACATGCGTGAGCATCTTATGCGAAATAAACAGGTCGTACCGGGATAGCAATATCTCCCCCATCACGTTGCAGCTGTTTCCCCAATAGTTGATGGGTTGCTCCACTCCCAGGTCGTCGAAGCAATGTACCTTTGGGATATTGGAATAAGGGAAGAATGCCTTTTTAGCGTAGCAGGTTATGGCATCATAACCTGTTTTGCCAAATTCAAAGCTGATATCCCTGCAGGATACGATCCATGGCCGGTACGATTCCGGGGCCAATGCCCTGATGAGCGTCATCAGGGAGGTTTTGCCGCATCCGATGGGCCCCATGAGCAATAAGCCTTTTTGAAGGTCCAGTCCTTCTGCAGCGGCCACTGCTTCATCATAAAGGAAATAGGCCAGTAATTTGATGATAACAGGCCGGTCTGTATCATCGAGCTTAAACCGGGGATCGTATACATTCTTTCCATGCTCCTCCAGTTGCTGCATGAGCCAGTGGTAGTCATAAGGGCTCTGAATAGCTTTTGTTTTCCTCGACCTGGAGCCTTCCTGCCCCGGTTGATTGTCTGGTGTTTCTGTCATGTGTTTGGGTTATTTGAAGGTTAATATTCAGTATCCATTTATGCGCGGCGGCCTGCCAGTTGGTGATAGGCACCCTGCCGCCCTGTTTCCATCCGTTTGCCGTGTAGTGATGGAAAAATTTGCTGGCTTCCGTTGCCGGATAAGCACTGGCCTTGAAAAATTCCTGTACCTGGGATAAATCGGGAAGTATCCGCTCCGCGGCGGCTGGAATTTCCGCGCGGGGTATATCCTTATCGCAGCAGGAGTTTTTAACTTGATTATTATAATTTTTTTCTGAGGGCGGGAGCCCGTTTTCTCTCTCCTGTTTTCTATTGTTTATTTGTTTATTATTAAAACATCGCAAAATTGCGACTGGTACAGTATCATTTTTGATACACAGTACAGTCGCATTTTTGTTACGCGACTGTGTATCAATATTGCGATCCGTTGTACTTTTCACTTTGTCAGATAGCAGCAATTGCGGCGTATCGTCATCAGTACCGGGAAGTGGAAGCATAATCACAATACCCGGCATGGTCATTTTCCCTTGCTGGTAGTGGATGTACCCATAGCTGTGAAGTTCCTTCAAACAGCGGGTATACGTGTTCATAGAGCCAATGCGGCACAACCTAACGACTTCTTCGCGCAGGATGGGAAAGGATTTCTTGAAATGATGCTGGTTCCATACCTGGAACAGGGCCATGTAAAGGCTCACATGGTGGGCGCGTAACTGGTTATCTTTCCGCACCTGTGCGAAGAAGGCATTAAGATGCCTGATGTAGTTAATTTTCATGGTGTTCTTTTATCAGGAATAATCTATTTTTTATTTTCACCACTAAGTAGTTTGAGGATATCGTCGTAATCGTAGTAAAGCAACCCTCCCACTTTAGCATAAGCCAGTGTGCCATTATTGCGCATGGTTTGAAGGGTAGCAGGTGAAATACTCAGGATTTCCCTTACCTCGTACGACTTAAGCCATTTACGGGCTTTCGTGGTTGATGGGTTATAGAGTTCACGCAGCTCCTGGAATAGCTCCTTTTTAAAAATCGCAAAATCTTCTTTTGTTAAAATTTCTACCGGCATAATACTTTTGTTTGTAGATAAAAAACTGCAGGCCGTTTCCTGCCGTCATCTGCCATGGAAGCAAGATCGCAGACTATCCTACGGCCAGGATCTTTGCGGCGCCGGCATGTTTTATCCGCTCTACTACCTGGTTGCTGAGAGATACTCCCATTTCAATACCAATACCAACCATTATGGTTTTGGTATCGCTTAAGGCATTCAGCTCTTTGAGCTGCATAGTAATGCTTTGCGCCTCAAAAGATTGCTGCAACGACTGCCATTCCGTAAATATCACCTCCGGCAATGATGTTTGTTCGCTGCTTTTATAGTTATTGACTTTATATACAATATCCGGTACCAGCCCAATGGTAGCAACAAAACGGAAACGGGCGTAATTCCGGGACGTAATAAAATTTATCCCCAACACTAAGGCAGGGAGCTTAATGGTGGCACTTCCGGTTTCCCTGTTAATAGAACAGGCCACAGGATGACGGATTATACTGTCGAACGTGTTTATCCTGTTCAGCTGGAACCCTTCCAGCAAATGCCCGTAACGGGATAACAGTATACTTCTTTTGCCCCGCTCTCCTGCTGTATCCATCACCTGGATATTCTTTGCCAGTTTGCAGAGGGTAGGTGTGAAATTATAGTCGGCCAGGTGCTTTACAGGATAAAGCACCTGCCTGATAGCTTTGCTGGCGCTGCTGCAGGCGCCAAATTCAGTGATATTCTCCCGCACACGCTGATAAGTGGGAGAACTTTGAATATCCGCTTTAGAAGGTCCCGCAGTGTTTTTGCGAACAATGATTTTATCTGAGCCCTTCAGTTTGTAGGCATTTAAATTGCCTATTCTACCAATAAAATTGATGCCTTCAGTTAGAATAGCCATAAACAAATATTTTAGTGAGTTAAGAAACATATGCTTAAAACGTTTTCAAGCTACATGACCCGTATGTAATTAGATACGAGGTATGTCCGGCGAAACTATGGCGTATATATGGGTTATATACGGGCGAACCGGGGAGTATCCATACCGGAGATCATTTTTAAAGAGCGTTTTAAAGTATTGAATTTTGTATTGTCTTCTAAATGAAACTTATTTGTATTTCAGTAGTCATCCACTTTTGTATCAATCAAAATAAAGAAGTATCAAAATGCAAACCTGCTTCACTATAATTCGGTTTTCGAATCAAAATGTAAGTCGATTTCACAAGTATAACATTGCTATATGGCAAATATTCGTATTCGCTTAATTTTCAGTATTTTTATAATACATTAATCCATTGTCAAATTTACTGTTCTTATGTTCGATGCTATTTTTGCTGTCATCTCCCAGTTTATAACCATTTCACCGGAATTGCAATCAGATTTGGACTCCAAACTAAAAACAGGCACATACACTAAAAGAAGTCATCTGTTAAAACAGGGGCAGGTATCCAATTATCTTTATTTTGTTACAAAAGGGCTTTTAAGAGCATACTGCATCAATGACGCGGGAGATGAAGTTAACAGCTGGTTTATGAAGGAGAACGATTTTTTGATTTCGGTCCTCTCCTTTTACAGCAGGCTCCCAAGCCAGGAATCAATAGAAGTATTGGAGGATTGTGAAGTAATATTCATCCATCATGATGATCTGAAGGAACTTTATAACAAACACACAGAATTCAATATCGTAGGCAGAAGATTAACTGAGAGATACTATTGCCAGAGCGAATTAAGGCTTTCCTTCATGCGGGGACTAAGTGCAGGATACAGGTATAAGATGTTACTGCAAAATTACCCTGAACTTGTAAAGCGGGTCCCTAGTAAATATATAGCGAGCTATCTGGGGATGACTGTATATACCTTATCGCGGATGAGAAAGGCTGTGAAATAAACTGTGTTAAAGGTTGAAAATAATTACAGACCATTAATACAGTCTATTTGTGTTGATCAGTATTTAACCGGACAGGTATTATAATCTGATAAGGGGATAATCTTGCATTTAGCGTAGCTCCGTATTACTTTATACGATTGAATGTTAGTTCTAAATCATTTTCCCAAGTGATGTTATCTCTGGATAACTCCCCTTTACTAACGATGGTATCGCCGTCATCAGAAATTGTCCAGGTGAACCGTTGGGAAAACCCGGAAACATTTCTCCACCACTTCAATGTATTATTGCTAAATGAAACATCTAATTTCCTTGAAACTTTCCGTTCGTCAAAATAGAGCATAAAATATTCACCGGTATCAGCATCACTACCTAAAATTGCGATACCGCCCGGAATACCTTCTTCATCAACTTCCGAATGCATTATCATGAAAGCGCCGCCTTCCATCCATTTGAATGATGTATGTCCGTGAAAAGTAGCTCCGAGAAAATATGGATGTGTGCCGATAGTCTTCCATTCTCCAATCAATATCTCAAAAGGCTTGAGTGCAGGATTCGGTATAGCTGCTTCATGTGGTGAGTTTCTCATGATATTTTTGTTAATGGATGCTCGTATTGTTTTACTATTCTATTTTACAATAAATGCAACTATTATAGCCTGACTTTAGGTTCGCATTATCTCTCCGGCCATTCCAGTTGCATACGAAACTGTAGGGAGTGAGAGCAATGTCTTCATGATTAATTAATTGATTTGCTTTACAAATATATCCACTCCTTTTTGGAGCTATGGGGCGTTAAAGCGTCAATCTGAAGGGGCAATTGCGTCATAAATTTTGGCCAGGCAAATACTTGTTAGTGGTAGCGGGCAGACATTTAAAATCCCTCAAAGTAACAGGATTACCTCCTGGAGGCGATTAGCATAGCCGTCTGATCAACCTGTGGCTGTTACAGTATGTTTAAGCTGCGATGAGAATATACGCTGTATTGTCTATCTCAACCGGGGGTAGTTTGTTATAACACAATGTCTAAACTTTTTCTACAACCGCAGCAGTACCATAGGCCAATACCTCGGTAATACCGTTCATTACTTCATTGGCATCGTAACGCATATTGATGACTGCATTAGCACCAATTTCCTGTGCATGGAGGATCATGAGCTCATAGGCTTCTTTACGGGTTTTCTCGCATAACTCGGTATAAATTGAGCTTTTGCCCCCAAACAAACTCATAAATCCTCCTGCCATATTTCCAAGCAGACTGCGTGAGCGAACAGTTATGCCACGAACAAGGCCAAGGTGTTTGATAATTTTATAACCTTCCAAAGAGGTACTTGTGGTGATCAGGGTTGTATCCATGATATACTTTTTATGAAACTTCATTAAAATTTGAAGTTACATAAATCGTATAAATTTGAGTAATTAAGGGAGCTAAACAATAGCAGGTTCCAATGAATGTATTGGAAATCGGTTATTAGTGAAATCAGTTAACCCTGCCTGGTCCCCCGGACATTTTAAAACTGGTCTACCAACCTAACCAAACCAACATTTAATTTTATATCCAGGATAAAGGAAATCATCATTAACATACGGCAATATTGCTGTTAAACAAAAAGGACGTGTATTATGAAAGCAATCATTGTAACTGACCAGGCGGCCGGAACAGCCGGAATGAAATTGGCGGAACTGCCTCAGCCGGAGGCATCTTTAAACGACGTTATTGTACAGGTGTATGCATCAGGCTTCACTAAAGATGAGCTCACATGGCCATCCACATGGACAGATCGTGCCGGTCGGGACCGCTCGCCATCAATTCCCGGCCATGAACTGGCTGGTGTGGTTACTGCCCTGGGCTACGGTACAACCGGGTTGTCTGTTGGGCAACGGGTCTTTGGCCTTACAGATTGGCACCGTAACGGCACACTAGCCGAGTATGTAGCCGTAGAGGCACGCAACCTTGCGCCTTTACCCGGTGATGTTGATTTTGCGGAAGGAGCTGCGCTTGTAATGTCGGGCCTCACCGCATGGCAGGGACTATTTGTACATGGACGCCTCCGGGCCGGACAAACCGTTCTTATACATGGTGCAGCGGGCGTGGTGAGCTCTATGGCAGTTCAGCTTGCACGGGCAGCCGGCGCTTATGTTATCGGTACAGGACGTGCCAACGGCCGGCAGGCGGCGCTCGATTTCGGTGTACAGGAATACCTTGACCTTGAAAACGAAAAACTACAGGATATAGGCGGAATAGACCTGGTGTTTGATATATTCAGTGGAGATATTGCCCAGCAGTCTGCAAAACTGATCCGTTCCGGGGGAACACTGGTAACCATCGCAGGGCCCATAGATGCGCGGCCAGATAACGGATCTACAATCGACTTTGTTGTAGAAGCGGATCCCATCCAATTGAATGAAGTTGTACAGAGATTCCGTGAAGGACGTTTACGGACGAACATTGGCGCCATAGCAACACTGGAGGATGCCATCACCACTTTCAACTCAGCCGGGCGGATCAATGGGAAGACAATAATACGGGTTCGTCCTTAAAAGCTCATTGGTCCGGGGAATGCAACCTTTAAAGGCTTAAATCAGGTATGGCCTTCTACTATCTCTCCTATAACTTTACCTAAAAGAGATGTCAGACTCTCCAATTCATCCCTGGTCAGAGCCTTAGAAACCTGTTTTGCGACACGTTCTCGGAAGTTCTCTGAATTATCGATAATGAATTTTCCTTTATCGGTTGCACTTAAATTGAAAATTCTCCGGTCTAATGAAGATTGCTTTTGCTCAATGAGATGATTTTCAACCAGGAACTTCAATTGCCGGGAAATTGCAGGTGGACTAATATTAAAAGCCTTTGCCACCTGTTTCCCGGTACATTTATCATTTCGATAAATGTATTCGATTATATTGTAGTGAGTGGCGGTAACCCCGTTCACTTCCCCCCTGCTCATATTCGCTAAAATAAAACATTGCAATTCTGTAAATACATTGTAGAATTTTCGCTCGCCTTTGTTCATAATAGCATAATTAGTTAACTTTGTTAAATATTACCAAAGTTAACGAATATGACTGATATTATCATAAAGAATGCAAGGCAAAATAACCTGAAGAATATTTCAGTACAGATACCTAAAAACCGGATCACTGTATTTACAGGTGTTTCGGGCTCAGGAAAATCATCTCTAGTGTTTGAAACAATAGGAGCTGAAGCACAGAGGCAGTTTAATGAAACACAGGGAAGTTTTATCAGGAACCGCCTGCAGCATATCGGCGTACCCGAAGTGGATAGAATTGATAACCTGAATGTTCCAATTATTATCAATCAGAAAAGATTAGGAGGAAGCGCAAGGTCAACCGTTGGTACAGCTACCGATGTGTATGCTTCTTTAAGATTGCTTTTTTCGCGAATGGGAAAACCATTTGTGGGATATTCCAATGTGTTTTCATTCAATAACCCCTTGGGAATGTGCAGGGAATGTGAAGGACTTGGATTTGTACAGACGGTGAACATAGACAACCTTATAGATAAACAAAAGTCTCTGAACGAAGGGGCAATCATGTTTCCGACCTTTCAGCCCGGCGGTTACCGTTTATTGAGATATACACTGTCCGGGTATTTTAATAACGATAAAAAGCTGAAAGATTATACCCCGGAAGAATGGGATATACTTTTGAACGCCCCGGAACACAAACCAAAGCACCCTGATAAGGAATGGGGCAAAACGGTAAAATATGAAGGTATAATTCCGCGGATTGAAAAAGCATTTCTAAAGAAGGAATCAAAAGAGAACATCACCCGGAAAGAGGCTTTGAAAAATATCATCATCACAAAACCCTGCCCGGTATGTAACGGTAAAAGACTAAATGATAAAATTCTGTCCTGTAAAATAAATGATAAAAACATTGCCGACTGCACCGCACTTTCTATCGACGAGCTTCTGGAATTTATTGGTTCCCTGGAATCCAAAACTTTTGATGTAATTCTAACTGAGCTGAAAAAGAAACTTCAAAACATCGTAAACATAGGTTTACAGTATCTGACATTGGACAGAAGAACGGATACCCTATCGGGCGGAGAAAGTCAAAGAATAAAAATGGTAAGAAATCTGGGGAACAACCTCACCGACCTGCTATATATTTTTGATGAACCGAGCATAGGACTTCATCCGAAAGATCTGCAAAATATTTCTTCTATCATTAAACAAATACGCGACAAGGGCAATACTGTCTTAATTGTTGAGCACGATCCTGACCTAATTAAAATTGCTGATTGGGTTATTGATATGGGGCCGCAATCGGGAAGAAACGGCGGAGAAATTATTTACGAAGGCACATTTGACGAATTAAAAAATTCAAAAGGGAAAACCGGTTTATATTTTGCAAAAACATCCAAACTGAATAAAAAACCAAGAAGCGCAAATGGGCATTTAGAAATTAAGAATGCTAATCTCCATAATCTTAAAAACGTTTCTGTAAAGATCCCCAAAAACGTAATGACCGTAGTTACAGGTGTTGCCGGATCAGGCAAGAGCACATTGATCAATAAAGTGTTGCCTAAGTTCCACCGGGAAATAACTATTATTGACCAGTCGCTGTCTGCCATGAGCATTCGCTCCAATCTCATTACTTATCTGAAATTATCAGATGATATAAGAAAACGGTTCTCGATAGCAAATAAGGTCTCTGATAAACTTTTCAGCAGAAATAGTGAGGGCGCCTGCGAAAATTGCAAAGGTATCGGCGTGGAAAAAATTGATCTGGCATTTATGGATGATATAGAGCAGCCCTGTGAAGTTTGCGGAGGTTCCGGATTTAAGCCACAGGTCTTAAAATATTATTATAACAATAAAAATATTGTTGAGGTCATGAATATGACCGTGGAAGAAGCCATTGATTTCCTTCCTGACAATCTGTATAACAGGCCTCTGGGCATGTTACTCAAACTGGGTTTGGGTTATCTTACTTTAGGACAAAGACTGGACAGCTTTTCAGGAGGAGAAAGACAGCGACTGAAATTAACAAGAGAATTGGAGCATTCCGATAAAATAATTGTCCTGGATGAACCGAGCACAGGGTTACATCCAAGCGATACTGAAAAGCTCTTAGATTTCATGAACGACCTGGTTGAAAATAATAACACTTTGATCGTTATAGAACATAATCTTGATGTAATTGCGCAAGCGGATTGGATTATCGACATTGGACTTGGTGCAGGTAAATATGGCGGAAATGTTTTGTTTACAGGAACAGTTACTGATCTATTGAAGGATAAGGTTTCTGTAACGGCAGAATATGTACGGCAACATTTGCACAAAGGGGAATAAATGCGATAAGTTTAAAGGCGGATCAGCGCCCGCTGCTGAATTAAAAATTGTATTTTGAATAAACTATCTCATAATGATCTTACCTATTATGAGTAAAAACTAAAAGAGCGCCTCAATTAATTTTGAGACGCTCTCTTTTAATATATCGCTAAAAAGAATACCAATATCACATCCAAACGATTCTGGAGAAAATCATTTCAGCCAAGCTACTAACAGAACCTGGGATAATTTCCAGGCACTCCTCTTTCGTAGTGCTAACAGTCACCTCACCTGCACAGTAATTCTTTGAGATATTACCCGATGCGATATCGCTTTCTTCCAATGGTGATAAATGCACTGGTTGGATCAGAGATATATTACCACTATACTTCCTGGATGGACGATACTTTCCTATCAATCGGCAGGCCTGTTTCAACTGTTCAATCATCATAGCTGCGTCGGCATCTTCCAGGTTAATATGGGCTTGTTCCAGTATGTTGTGTATTATCTGATCATCGTCTTCACACTGACCCTTACTATCCACGTTCAGACTGAAGATGCCTGAATCAAATAAAATCAGGGAGTTGACTTTCCTTCCAAGTGCCTCTAACTGCAAAGCTACTTCAAAGGCGAGCGATGCTCCAAATGACCAGCCGGCTATATGTATCATCTTATCTTTTGCCAGCTGGAGGATTAGGTTCTTGTAGAATCCCGCCAATGCTTCCATATTCCGGCCAAATGTGCGATAATCTTCCATCCTGATAGTATCAAACATCACGAAATCCATTTTATCAGGCATAAAAGCCGACAGTTCCTGGTAAACCGATGGTCCTGTGAGTGGTGGGATCAGAAAGAGTATATGCTTACTTCCTTCTTGTTGATTAACTGTGTAATAATTTTTTTCATACGTAAGTTTGTTGCTGTTTGCTGCCTTCTCAATATGCGATGCTAACTTTCCTATGGTATTGTAGGTAAACAGTTCCGCTCCTTTCAACTTGATATTAAATACAGCTCCCAGCTTGAATGCAGCTCTCATTAATACAATGGAGTTGGCGCCCATCGCATAAAGATCCTCATGAAGAGAAATAGGAGTATCCGGCATCAGCGCGGCAAAAATGGCGTGTACCTGCCTTTCCGTGGTAGTAGTAGGTGCTGCGACCTTTTGCCAGCTCTCCTTTACCAGGTTATCCTGCAAAGTTTCATGATCTATTTTTCCTGTGGCGGTTCTGGGAAATTCCTTCAGGAATAATATCCTGCCGGGAATGGTGTAGGCAGGTAACCGCTCTGTCAGGAACTGCTTGAGGTGATCTTCGGAAAATTTTCCAGGGTCATCTACCAAACAAAAAGTCACCAGCCTTGTCCCCTCTCCCTTATTCATCACCACCACTTCTGCCTTCCTGACTCCCTCAAACTGTTCAAGATTATATTCTATCTCACTCGGTTCAATCCTGTATCCTCTTAACTTCAGCATCCTGTTCTTTCTCCCAATGTAATGCAATACGCCATCCATATCTATAAAACCTAAATCGCCTGTCTTCAGGCATCGGGAGCCATCAGGTTGTAATAAAAAAGTATCTTTATCGTCCGGAGATCTGAAATATCCCAACGATACACTTCTTCCGGCTATCAATATTTCGCCGATAACATTTAACGGCCTTACCCGCAGATAGTCATCTACAATACTGATAGCCGTATTGCACACTGGCTTTCCAAGCGGGTAGTATTCAAACGACGAATTATAGTGTTGATTGTATGCGATGGAAGACGCTTCAGTAGCGCCATACCTGTTTATGACCACCGCATTAGGCAATGCGTTACGTATTGGACCCACATCAGACATCTTGACCGCCTCTCCACGAAGCTCCAATATATTTATTTGCTGCAACCATTTCATTTTATCATTTGCCATTAATACTTTCACAAAACTTGGTGTCAGCGAAATTCTTGTTACCTGCTTGTCTGCTACGAGCTGAGAGAATTTGTCTACATTATGATAGAGCGATTCAGGTATTACCAATAACCGGGCGCCCTGACTGAGGGCTTCAAAAATATTACGGATGGATGGGCTAAAGGACAGCCGGATGTTCATGCAAAAAGTTTCCCGCCGGCCCGCCGGAAATTGTTGTTTAAGCCATTCAAGACCATTGAGTATATTCCCGTGACTGGTGCTGACGATCTTTGGTATCCCTGTGGAACCCGAAGTATAATACAGTATACAAATATCGTCTGGTAAAGGATGTGCAGGTGAAACGTTCAGCACAGCCTGTGGCAACTCTTCCGGCAGCGCTATGATCAGGCAGGAGGACAATTCCCCCGCCAGGATATCGTTCATGACAACCCTATCGCGTTCCTCCAATAAACAAGCTGATAATTGGGATTCCATTGCCAGCCATTTCAGCTTATCCATCGGAAAACCGTGCTCCAGACTGACAATACTGCATCCTGCTTTTAGCACACCAAGAACCGTCACGATCAATTTAGCGGAGTAATTCAAATAAATCCCTACTGCTCCTTTTACCCCTTTGCCGGTGAGGATATTCGCGATATGATTACTCGTTTCCTCCAGCATGGTATAAGTAAGCGAATTATTTTCAATATCCTCTACAGCAATGTCATTTGGATACAACTGCAACGATTTTGCAAAAAGGCTGAGCAGAGAATCTGACGGCACAGTTGTTGGCAACCCTGCAATATGGGAGCGTTGAATACTTTCCTCAAAAACATCCAGCTTACTTAACAGTTGCTCCTTAATAACAGTGAAATTATTATATAACCCAACGATCAATGCGGTGAAGTTGCGTACCAGCATTTCCGGAAACAGATCTGTTCTGTAACTTACATCAAACACCACTGCATCATCAGAGAGGGACACCTGTAAGAAGAGGGGAAAGTATGACTGAAAGCCCCACACCGCATTGGGAACTGCTATTTCCCGGGGATTATTCCGAAAGCTGAAACATATACTGAAGAGATCTGGTGTTTTTACGGTATTATAAATTTCATTCAGAGAAAGGCTGGAATGTTCTCTTGCCTGAAGCAGCTGATGACGGAATTCCTGCATCGACTCCATCACCGTCTGCGGGCGGTTAAAATCGTATACAAGTGGTACTGTTGCCTGCAACGGACCAATTGTTGATGCGAAACCGGCCATACCTGAATATCGATGCATGTTGGCATCACCCCACACAAATTTGCCTCCCCCATAATAGGCAGACAATACCAGTCCCCCAAAAAAATGTAAGGCGCTGTCACTTGTAATAGATAGCTGCTGCAAAAAATTGCCGGTTTCATCATTCAGCTGATACCCCAACCGAAGCTTTGCATAGTTTTCTCTCTTTACGGCCCGCTCGTGTACAATAACATTTTCAAGCATCGCCGGCTCTATGTTCTTCAGCTGGTCCTGCCAATAGCTTTTGGCCTTTGTCCGATCCTGCCGGAATAACCAATCTGAGTATGCGGCAAATGATGCCCCCCCTTCTACTTTCGGCAATAAACCCTTTTGAATCTGGTCGCAGGCATCCAGTAACGCTGCTGCCAGCAACTCAACCGCCTGCTCATCTGCTATCAGGCAATGCGTCAACAGCACTATCTGCTGATCCTCAACCAGTGCAAAGCGGATCAAGGGCCCGGAAACAGAAAACGGGCTATTTATAAAAGCATCATAACCCGAAGCCGACAGCCTGCTGCAACAAAGCGTATCTATGGGCAAAATCCTTGTTTTAAAGCCGTGTCTATGCGGTTCTACGTCGAAGGCGGTTCTCAATATCTCATGTTGTGAGAAGATATATTCACTGGCTTTCCGGAAAACTTCAAAAGGAAGCGGCGCTTTCGCATCAAAAGAGCAACGGATGATGTAACGATGACTGTCTGCGTTATTTATTGCGAAGGTAAGCAGCCCTTCCTGGAAAGGTGTCAAACGACATCCGGGGATTTCCCCTGCTGCTGTCTCACCCCGGATATGCTTGATCAGCAAAGCTTTATTGGCTTTTATTTTATCAATCAACGCCTGGTTTTTGCTACTACTTTTTGGCAACACCACGTTCAGGTTTCCCGAATCGTTAATGGCAATTTCAATATTGTTACTTTCTATTTCCAGGATTAACTCATTAATGTCCATAGTAAATTACAGTTAAGCGTTCAGAACTGCGATCATTATAAGCACCAGGTGCTGCTTCAAGGTGATGATATACATGATTACGCATTTTCAGATATCTAAAGATTCGGGGTAAAAGTCGCTGATGTCAGGATATCCGCGCTCAACTCTGCGCGCCAGTGCATCAAACTCAATCTTAAACCCAAGCGGGTTGGCGATCCATTCCCTCGATTCCAGTGCTGTGTTTGCCTCTACAAGATTAATGGCCGACTTCAGTTGCCGGGCCATCACATTAAGCCGTAGCGCTCTTTCCAGGCACACCGAATACATTACTGCGGTTTCAATATCCTCACCACAGGTAAGCGTACCATGGTTGGCCAGTATAGCCACGTTCTTCCCCATCAATGCGTCGGAAATTTTTTGGGCGCCGCTGAAATTATTTACCGGACCGTCAAAGTCTTTGTAAATAACATGATTATCGTAAAACATACAGCTGTTCTGATCTATGGGAAGTATGGTGCAGTCTTCCAAAGCAGAAAACAACGTACCCCCAGGGGGAATGTGTATGTACAATACAGCCAATATCTTTATTGGACTGGTGTATGGAAGAGTGAATACAAAACCCTGCTACGTTTACCGGATGATCCCCATCAACTACGATCCCGTTTTCATCTACCATTACAAGATTGTCGGGAGTGACTTCATCAAACAGCACACCGAATGGATTTACCCAAAACAGGTTTTCGCTGCCCGGCACTTTAAGACTGATATGCCCGCTGATGCTACCTTCATCAAGCTCCAGCATCCGCAGCATCCGACAGGATACTGCCAGCTTGTATTTCAGCATCGCCTTGCTATTATTAAACCTCGATTCTTTCAGGAAAAAATGCCTGGAAGTATTTTGCCGTGAATGGCTCACAACATCTTCGGTGGCCATCCGATCTGTATTTTCTGTTGTGTGCTTTGTGGCGCTGTATACCGGTGCACTATCGGGATAATTATGTATACCATCCTCCTCCGACATGGCCACCAGCAGGTTCCTGGAGCCGGTGTACGATTCCCGGCCATGTGTATATGCCAGGTTATCGATCATGAGCAGGTCACCGCTTTCCCAGTCAAATTTAAACATCACCTGGTCATAAGCCTCCCTGACCGCATCCAGATCGGCAGCATTTATTTCCGAGCCGTCGGCAAAAAAAGCATTCCTTGGCAGGTTATCTTTCCCATAGGTCTCTACCAGGTAATGTGCCACTTCCTTATCTAAATTGGAATAATGAAAGAGATGCGCCTGATTAAACCATATTTTGCTACCGGAATGGCTGTCTGTAATGGTTACCTGGGCTTGCTGGGAAATCCGGAGCCGGTTATCTTCCAGCCATGCAAAATTCATCTTTCTCTTTTGGCAATACGTCTCCACTTCATTTCTGTTATCGGTACCAAAAAATTCCTTCCAGCTAATGTCTATTTCATCCGAGAAATTCCTCACATACATGATACCTCCTTTCGACCCAAACAGGTCTCTCACAGCTGCCGGAATCCGTTTAAACACTTCTGCGCTATCACATACAGGTGTTTGTCCGCCGGTTTCAGACGGCTGCACACAGTAGAAATATAATTTCTTCGGCCAGAAGTCGGAATAAGCATGTTCATTATGCTGAGGGATCCTTTGTTCTTTTGGATACTCCGTGGAGGTATAAATGGCGTTGCCTTTCCTTGTTCTTGGGGTTGACGGTTCCACATAATTTAATGCGCCGCCTTCTGAGCTTTCCCGGACAATTGCCGCCATCCCTTCATTGTCCGTTGGCTCAAAACCTCTGAAAAGCAGTGCCCTCTCCTTATCGAACAGGGAGGTGACGAATCCGGCGTGCTGCTTCATCCAGTCTGCCAGTAACATCCCTTTTACCCCGGCTGTAACAACTGTGATACGGGTATATTGATTGCCGATCTGATGCAGACTTACATTTGCATGGCCGGTGCTATCGATGACCACTTGCCCGAATCCGGGCGTGGTCATATCTTGGGAAGTATTTTTCATTTTTCGCTTTTTTAAAATGGGAAAAACTATCGAACATTACTTAAAAATTGTCATTAGTTCCGATCGGGTCTTTTACTTCAATGAGGCCGAATTCCATATCGTTGATGATCATCAGGCATTCCTCAGGGCTAAATTCATTGTTAAGTATTCTTCCGAAAACGGCAGAGTAGTCTGTTAGTTCCCGGCTTGCTTCAAATATTTTTGAAAAGTGATCCACTCCCCAGGTATTACTTCCGTGATAAACGTATAAATACAGATCAGGACGATCGTCGATATACGTGAGATGCTGATTGTTGTGCAGGTAGTCAATGACATCGGTATCTTCACCTTTGGCTTTATGGTCATATTTCCTCGCGCAGAATATAGTTTTCCTGCACATAATACTTCCTTCCCATCGCCGTTGATTGGATACAAATGCTTTACCGGTTTGTTTATCAAACACCAGCCATCTTGTTAGCAGACAGCCGCTAGCCTGACTGTTGCAAATCGCATGATACTGATGCGTGAGCCGGTCCATATGATACCAGTCGTCATCATCCCACTGACATACGAACTCCCCATCAGCAGCCAGGACAGCCAGATTCCTCAATTCTCCCAGCGTTTTTTTAGGGGACCCATTTACACAAACGAGTTTGATCCGGTCATCCTGTGGCAGCCATGCCAGAAAATGAAGTGTAGGCAGATCGTGGTCTTCGTAGAGGATAACAAGCTCCTTGTTGGTATATGTTTGTGAGACAAAGCACCTGATCGCCCGGGCAAGCATATCCGGTTTCCGGTAGGTGACACAAATGCAGGAAATTAAGGGAGGGCTACTTAGCATAAAGTACATTTTAAAACTTTTTCAGTATGAATTCCTGTCAGTTAATTTTCGTTTGCCGCTTCCTCCAGCAGTAAGTCCTGATCCTGGTTCCGGAGCGCAATAACCACACCCTGACCATCTTCCTTTTTTCCAATTTTCCTACGATAGGCCATAGCAGCATTCCACCATGCCAGAAAAGAAATAAGTAGCCAGAACAACGGATAGATAACTATCAGCTGTACATTCCTTCCTTTTATCTCTATTCTTTCATCCCGATTCGAAAGGAATAACAGAAAATAGTAAGAGACGCTTGTCAGGTAAACGCCGATCAGAGCATAGATCGCGAATTTGATACTGATAAGAGAAACCAGCAATATCTCCAGGGGCAACAACAACAATCCCACAATACCTAAGGCGTCTTGTAAAGTCCGGAGGCCAATGCGTTTGAACCTTACCAGCATCTTCATGTAGAATTCCTTTTCCTTCAGGAAAGTTTCGATATATCCCAGGTACCACCGGTTCCTTTGCGTCAGCAAAGTTCTGAATGTCAGGGGTGGCCGTGTAAGGGCCAGCACATCTTTTGTATACATGGTTTCCATCCCCATTTTGAGGGCAAGGATCGTCGCTTCCCTGTCTTCTCCATTCCGGAGCCCACTATGGAAGGCATATACTTCCAGTAACAGTTCCCGCTTGAAACAGGAACCAGCCCCTGGCATAACGGGCACACTGTTGTCTTTCCGGTGGAACTTGTAATACATCCTCGCAAAGGAATATTCCAGTTGCTGCAAACGAAAACAGCTGCCGCTTCCGGAAAATGGAATCATCTTGAAGTAACAGCCAATCTGTCTTAGATCTTTATCCAGGATATCAAGGCTCGCCGGCAAATTAGATAAGTGCAACAGGTCAGTATCAAAATCAGATAGTATGACGTATTCATGCTTCACTGCTTCTGACACCAAATACAAAGCGCCCACCTTCATAGCGTTGGGTTTTACCGACGCAAAATAAAATGCATCCGGATGCTCCCTGACAAACGATTCGATTTGCAAAAAGCTACTGTCTGTTGAACCATCATCTATTAGTATAACATCCATCCATGTTTTATGCTCCTTTGCGAGTGACATGAAATAGTTCAGGCGATGTAATAAATCAAAATTTTTTCCTTCATTATACTGCGGAATCAGCAAGGCCACCCTTTTCATAACTGGCGGAATCCCGTTCATCCACTTAAGTTTAACGTTTCTGCTTTTCATTTTCTCAATCATAACGAACAGGTTAAAGTTTAAATACCGGCAAGCTGCCATTATATAAGGATCCCGCTTTCGCTATCTGCTGCGAGAATCGTCCGGGCTTTAATAAATGAGGCAATATGCTGTATAGTCGGTTTCCTGAATAGTTCTGCTACGGAAATCCTTGATTTTAACTGCCAGTGGATCTTGTCTGCCATGAGCATCACGCCAAGAGAATTCCCTCCGAGATGGAAAAAATTATCATTCACACTTATTTTCTTGCTATCTAACTGTAGCACGTCTGACCATATTCCGGACAATATTTCTTCGATATCATTTTTTGGTGCAATAAAGTCCTTCTTCCTGCTTACCGCAAATGTCGGCATCCCCCCACGCTTGTTCAGCCGGCCACTGTGCATAGACGGCATCTTTTCGAGGTAAACAAAACCGACAGGCACCATATAATCAGGTAGCGTGTTCATCATATGTGCCCTCAGGACGCCGTTATCCAACATGCCGTCTGCGGTATAATATCCCGTTAGTGAAGTGATGCCATTTTCCGTATCAGCCACCACCATCACTTCCCTTACGCCGGCATATTGACGCAGACTACTTTCAACTTCTGCCAATTCTACCGTGAGTCCCCTGATCTTCACCTGCCCGTCTGTTCGCTCCAGCAACCTGATGTTTCCATCAGCCAACCACTTCCCTACGTCGCCCGTCTTGTACATCCGCATACCCGGGCGAAAAGGATCAGGCAAAAATCTTTCGCTGGTCAGCATCTCATCATGAACATACCCTCTGCCCACCTGGACACCCGAAATAAATAGTTCACCGGGAACATTCTGCGGTAATAACTGCCCATTGGTATCCAGTATATAGATTATATTATTCTGAAGTGGCTTTCCAACAGCAGGTTGTTCCTGAATCTCCTTATAAGGCGGCAATGTGTTGACCGTTACTACCTGGCACGTTGATTGTCCATAGTAATTATGAAGATGGACCTTATTCCGTATCAGATAATTCCTGAACACATCTCCCACAACAAGCTGCTCTCCCGTGCATACTATATGGGATATACACGCAGGGAAACTCTTTTCATTCTCACTATTATTAAATAGCATATGCAGTATAGAGGCAGGCAAAAAAAGCGTCGTTATCCCTTGTTCCCTGATAGTCCGGAAAAGACCTGATGCAGAAGTGGATATTTCTTCCCCGGCAAGGTGAAGCCGCCCTCCGTGAAGCAATGCACCAAAAATTTCCAGGGGCGCAACATCAAAGTTGAGTGTATTCATTTGCAGGATACTTGCAAACGAAATATTACCTGCCTGTTTCAGGGTGTAAAATACATTCGCCAGGTTGCGGTGTTCCAGCATCGCCGCCTGAGGTTGGCCGGTGGAATCGGAGACGGCTGTAACGTATACCAGATCAGCGGGCGTATTAATGCCTACCAGATTGTCGCATGGCCCATTTTCGCTTATTACCCCGCGAACATCTTTACATTTCATACCCGCCACGGTACCCATCAGGTGCAAACTATCATCACTATCCGCCAATCCCATTTTCACACGGCATTTCTTTAATAAGTTGCGGTTTCTTTCATCCGGGTATCCATGTACCAGTGGAAGATATGCACCACCAGCCTTCAGCACCGCCAACATAGAAATAATCATTTCAATGGGCCCTTCAATCAGGAGCGCTACGATAACATCCCGTTCCACACCATGCTCCCGCAGGGAGATTGCTAAATGGTTTGCCTTTGCATTGAGTTCCCGGTAGCTGAGTATTCTTTCCTTACAGGTGACCGCCACACTATCCGGCGTTTGTTCCACCTGTTTCTCAAATAAATCATGAATCGTTTCCGGCTGGCTCATTTTGCCGGGTTCTCCCACACCCGTAAAGAAATCTCTCATATGCGCTTCCATGAGGTCTTCAAAACGTACTTCCCTGTCAATATCTGTAACAATATATTCCAGCGTCCTTTTAAATGCAGCACAGATGGTCTGTTCCATCGACCGGATAAAGTCATTGTAATGCAGAAGTTCTACTTCATAGGTTTTTCCTTTCTTGCTGACGTTAAACGTCAGCGGATAATTGGTTACGGACCAATCTTCCAACGACAGATCTTCCTCATAATCATCTCCCAGCCCTGCTGCCGCATCGTAAATATGGAAATCCATGTAATTGAAGATCGTATCGAAGAGCGGCCTTTTCTCTTCCTGGTCGTGATCCACCAGTTCTGAAATCTCCCGGAGTGTACTATGTTTGTATAGCTGTATATTCCGAAGCTTATTGGCCACCTGCATTACGACCTCTCTGTAAGTATCCTGTGGTGAAATACTATAGCGGACCGGAAGTGTATTCAGGAAACATCCCAGCACCTTATCACCATCCTCTGTTTCAGGTCTGTTATTCAACACTATTCCGACAGTTACTTCAGATTGGCAGGTCAACATTTTCATGGCAGACACACATGCAGCAAACAACAGTGACCGTACATCAATATCCAGTTTGCGGCTGCACCCGGTAATGGCCTGCCCCAGTGCTTCAGGCAACATAAATTTTACCGAAGTGACATCTTTCCCGGTAGCAGATGTTGGATCAGACGGCAGCAACGATGGCTGTAATCCTCTCAGCTCCTGCTCCCAGAATCGCTTATTATCTGCATTGTTCTTACTGGCATTCTCCGCTATAACGTAATCTTTGTAGGTAGCTTTCAATGGCGAAAGCCGGTAATGTGAGTCGGTAGCCAACATGCAGTAAGTATTATGCAGCTCCGTTTTAAACGACGCATCACTCCAGCCATCAATGATGGCATGATGCACCACCCATACCATTACAATTTCATCCCTGCCCAGGGAAAAAACATGCAACCGCCATAAGGGTGCTTTCGTAATATCAAACGGCTGTCTCCTGTCTTCTTCGCGAAAATCGCTGATCCGTGCTTTCGCATCACTTTCAGACAACGTCGACAAATCCTCTGACAATATATCCCACTCCACCTGCTTAAATACGATTTGCAGCGGTTGGGAATAGGTATAAAGATCAAAACCTGTTCTCAGGGTGCTGTGAACCTCCACCAGTAATCCCATTGCCTGTTTGAAGCGATCTATATCAAAGTCCGGATACCTGAGCCGGTGAACCATCTGATCATGGTATAAGGCGACGTTGTTGTCATTCCTGGCATGATAAATCATTCCAAGTTGTATGTCACTGACGGGAAAGACATCTTCCACCAATTCGCGCCGCGGATCATTCTCCCGGAAGGAATCTGCCATCTGCGCTATACCAGCACGTATCTTTTCCATGGAAGCATTTAACGTATCTGTTTTCTTTTCCTGCATACAGCGTAGAAGTTGTCGTACAGTAGGGTTAACAAAGAGGTCATTCACTGTCAGCTTCACATCTATCGTTCTGTTCAGCGCCGCAACCAATCTGATAGCCTTTATTGAGTCTCCACCTACCTGGTAAAAATCTGATCCGATATTGATATCATCGCGCTTCAATATTTCCTTCCAGAGATTTAACAAACGGTGCTCTTCTTCGCTACCTGACATTTCGATCTGCGTGCGTAACACCGGCACATATGCGGGTAATGCGGATCTGTTCAGCTTACCGCTGGCTGTCAGCGGAATGGCAGCGATGCGGATAAAAAATGCGGGCACCATGTATGCCGGCAATGTTTTCAGGCAGTAATTTCTTAAAGCAACTTCATCTATCTGAATATCTGAGATGTAGTAACATAATAATACCCCATTTCCTTCCTCATTTACCTGGAAGGTAATTTCGGCATCTTTCACATGTTCACAGGCCGTTATCTGCCGCTTGATTTCTTCCGGCTCTACCCTGTATCCGTTTACTTTCACCTGCTCATCTGCTCTACCCAGATACAGGATATTCATTTCTGGCAACATCACTGCAATATCCCCTGTTTTATACAATCGCTCCCCTTCAGCAAAAGGACTCACCAGAAAACGCTGGGAGGTAAGCACATCCTGGTTATGATAGCCGCTGGCCACTCCTTTCCCACCGATATACAATTCTCCGGGGAAACCAACTGGCACGGGCTCCATATGCTCATTCAGAATATACACACGGGTATTGTTGATAGGCTTTCCGATGGGAATGGATACCCCTTTATCCCGTGCAGGATCCACCAGGTGAATCATACATCCAACCGTCACTTCGGTTGGGCCATACTCGTTATAGATATCTACATTTCCGTCGAACAGCTCCAGTACTTTCTGTGCGGTTTCGCGGGTAAGATTTTCCCCGCCGACAATAAGCGTTTTCAGCTGCAAATGCCCCAGGGAACGGAAACTGCTCTGATCCATTAACTGTGTAAGCAACCGCAGGTGAGAAGGTGTTACCTTCAACACCGTTGTTTTATTCTCCATGATAATACTACCTACAGTAAAATCGGCCGCCCCTTCGGCGTACAGGATCACTTTACCACCAGCTATCAATGGCACGAACATCGAGGTGACAGACATATCGAACGCAATGTTCGAATGCAGTGCCATGCTTCCTCCTTCTTCCGGCATGTACATCTTTACTGCCCAGGATAGATAATTCATCAGATTCTCCCCGGTAATCTTCACCCCTTTAGGTTTACCGGTGGTGCCGGACGTATAAATAATATAGGCAATATCCGACTGCTGCGGCAGATGTTGAATAGTCACAGGTGGCCATTCAACCTGTGGCAGCCTGGAAAAAATCTCAATTCCATTAACTTCGCAATAAGATAATATCTCCGGCTTTTTTTCCAGGCACAATGCATCCGCAATCAGCAACGTACTGCCGGTATCTGATAATATATACTGCATTCTTTCTACCGGATCTTCCACATTTAATGGTATATAGACATGACCAGCCTTCATTATTCCCAGAATAAATACCAATAGATCCGGTGTCCGTCCATGCAGCACACATACATTGTTCTTCTCCGGAAAACGGGATTGCAGATATGCTGCAACGGTATCCGAACGTCTGTCCAGTTCAGCGAAAGTGATTTGTACAGCGCCTTGCTCCAGTGCTATTCTCCCCGGTCCCTGCAATACCCTGTTACGAAATGCCCCACAAAATGAAACATATCCGCAGGCACTGCTATCCGTTTCATTATATTTATACGTTATTTCATGCTCCTCCTGCGCTGTCATGTACCTGAGCCTGTCCAGATCCATGTCCAGGTCCGGAATTACTTTCTCAAAAAAAAGATTGAGTCGCTGCACAAAATTACCAATCATTACCTCACTGTACAGTCCACTGTTGTACGTTATCTCAACAGAAACACCGGCTTCCTTCCTGGTAAAGAATATATTGAAATTCGCTATTGTACCATCCATTAAATCACGCTTCTGTATATTCTCCAATGTCAGCGTGATATCAAACAACTTTGGATCATCTCCCTCAAAAATTCTGTACCCAAATTCTTCTTTTAAAACAGATAAAGGATACAAGGCATGTTCATTCATTTCCTTTACTCCATCCTTTATCAGATTCAGCAGCGTCCTGCCATTCATACGATCCGGCAATTCCGTCACCAGCAGTAACATATGGTTTAGCTCGTTCTCGTGAGTTACGCTATCAAGTGCCGGTGTACCCACAGAAACCACCTGCTGCCTGGTAAATCTGCCGATGATATAGCAAACCGCTGCACAAAGCGTTACATAGAGCCTGATATCTTCCTGGTAGCAAAAGTCATTTAAAAGCACATTGGCTGCTTCAGACAGGGAGGTCTTACAGGTCTTATAGACAGGTCGGGCATTATATTGAATATTATCGAAAGGAAAGTGAGACAGATCAGTTCTTCGGGAAAGGACTGTCCGCCAAAATACTTCCTCCTTTTTCCTTTGACTGGCCAGAATAACCAGATCGCTTTTTGCGCTAACATCTGTCGGCATAAACATAACATTTAGGAGTAAACAATAAGAAACACGGAGTAGATCATACTAATGGGCCATTTTTGTCACGGAGGACTTATTTAATACCGTTTCTCAGGACAAGCGTATGGGCGTAGTCAGATCAAAATTTCTGAAAACAATACCCTGACCAAAATTTCCTTCATTTACTTCAGTCGTCTTATCGTCAATATTTGAGATCATGATTAACCTGTTGTCATAATCCATTTGGAAATATAGCATCAGCGACAACAATTCCGGATCAGTAACAGGATATAAAATGCACACGGGTTGTTGATCCGCTCTGCTTTCAAGTCTTTCTTCGGCCACTTTACGGAAGCTGCCAACGAGTGAATGTGCTTTATTGAGTAGTACAATATCCTGTCCGTCGGCGTTCCAGTAGCCTTCCTGCCAGAAAGTGCCGGACAGTTCATGTGTGTACTGATGTTCCCGTTCATTAAAGGCTGATGCAAATGATTTATCCTGCATAGATTTAATCAGGTTGTTTACGATGATACCCGACTTAAAGGTGGCGTCTTTATACAAGATCAATGCCTTTACCTCCGCTTCCTGCATTGGTGTAGTACTGCCAAGATAGACTGTGTGCACGTTAGCTATTAACTGTTCACTGTTATACTTCTCCTTATGATCAATGGCATAAAGAAATGCTTTGCATGCCAGCGTTACCTTCTCCAGGCCCAGATGCTGCAAACGGTTGTTAAAATCAGCATCCTCCCATCCATAAACCTTAAACCTTTCATCAAATCCGCCCACGCGAAGAAAATCCTCCTTGCGTACACATACCACACCCGCCGATCCACTATCAAAGCCAAGTCTCGGCGAGGGAAACAAAAAACTGTTCCTGTTTTGATGGAAGAGCCGGTTGATATGCCATACCAGGCCTCTCCCCATAAAACTATCCGCATTGATATTGCAGACGATATCTCCGGTCGCCAATTTGAAGGCCATATTTTTAGCATGACTATGGCTGAAAGACTGTGGTTCAAAAGTTTTATAGTAGACCATTTTTTTTCGCTTCAGCTGCGGTAGCAGGTTTGTTTTCACCCATTTGTCCATTCCATCCTGCGAATTATAGTCGAGCAATACTATTTCCAGGTTGGGGTAATCCTGTACCTTTTTCAGATTCACCAACAAGGTCCTTTTCAAATGAAATAACCTTTCCTTGCAGATGATGCATAAAGATATTTTCAGCTGATTTTTTCTACTACATATATACCTTCCCCATCCGCTGCCGGAGGAATATCTTTTAATAAATCTGTTTCGCTTTTCCATAGTAAAATATTCGTTCCGTTATATGATCTCATTGGCGCTGCTGACTAACTGGTTTATGGACCAACCGGGATGTTCGCACATTAGCTGTAATATGGCAAGATGACGTGTTGCCAATTTCTCGACAGTATCGTAAGTGTATAAATTGAGATTGTGCTTCCATCTGCCTTCTATTCCATCTACCAACTCTGCGGCAAAATAAGAGAGCGGATAGTATTCCGTACCATCAAGACGCAGATGTTCTTTTTCACGTATCGCTCCGATACTGCGGTCCCCGATGATCTCTTTATTTTTATAGTTCAGGTACAGATCAGTATAGACCCTTATTTCATGCCCCATATGTCCGATGAGATCGTGGTCGTATATGATATGCTGCACTGATTCGATGAATTCAACCTGTGCGCTGCGAATACAGTCGATCACACTTTTATCTGCATCTACACGCCCTGCTAAGTAAACACCTCCACCAAGATATCCGATCATATTCTCAGTGCCTTGTACATATCTTCCGGAAACAGGCATGGCGATTAAAATTTGATCCCTTCCTACTTCGGAAAGGAACAATAGCTGAAGACTGGCAATGATCACCGCTCCCAACCCCATTTTACTGGAATCCGCCAAATACTTCACTTGCTGATGTAAATCCAACCGGATGTCACATACATAACTCGATGCTTCTGCTTTGTTCAGGAACGCGATGATTTCTTCCTTTGTCTTAAGCGGCGCCATTCGTCCCGGGGGAAAGTAGCTTCCTGAACTTGGGTCCAGTAAATCAAACAATTTGGGAAATTTCGCACGTTCATTATATTGCAGTAGTTTCTTATCCCAATATGCTGTCACCTTTCCTCCTTTTTCCAACAACCATTCTTTCTGCAATAAGGCATAATCCTTTACCTGCATTCCTAACGAATGTTCACCGGGTGTTTCGCCGTTAAGTAATGTCCAATACAGCGTGTTAACTTCCTTCAAAATGATAGAGAGTGACCAGCCGTCTGCCACTAAATGATGAATGAGAAAGCCCAGGCTATAAGATTGTTCACTGGTTTTAAAAACATTGCAGCACCACAGTGGGGGGTTCCGGGTATCTTTCAATCTTACACGCCAATCATCGTCCACTTCCCTGATAAACTGATCCACCTCCTTTCTTCCGCTGATGTCATGATAATAGAATGGAACCTGGCATTCCTCATAAGGGACCACATACTGCATCAATTTACCATCTATCACCGAAAAGGCAGTGCGGAGGCTATCATGCCGCTTTGTCATAATATTGATCGCCTCTCTGACTTTGATCAGATCGAGGTGTTCTGTATCTACATTTACAAATAGTATCTGATGTTGTAAATCTTCTGCCAGACCAAGGTGATAGTTATAACATTGTACCTGCTCGCATGTGGCATCAAATATCGTCTTCATACATCTTGTATTTCAATTGTGATAGCAATAAATGTTTACTCTGCTCTCAGAAAATTAACGGGCTTTTGTCTGGCGACTTTTGACACCGACGTATAGGTAATAAAGGCGGTGAGCATGGCAACAGCCACTAATGGAACCAATAAAAACCAGTATCCGATAGAGATAGCGTAGGCATAATTGCCAAGCCAGTTGCGAATAGCAAACCAGGTTACCGGAAAACTGATAAGCGATGCGATCATAATGAGCTTAAGCAACTTCTTATAATTGGCAATTAATATGTCCGTTACGTTTGAGCCTAACAGCCGGCGTATGGCAAAATTCTTCGCTTGCTTTTTCATGTAATAGGAATAAACAGCCCATACACCAATACTGCTGAGCAACATGGCCAACATGGTCAATACCACAATCCATTTCCCAAATTTCCTGTCTTCTTTGTATTGCGCATTATAGGATTGTTCCAGGTATTTATACTCGAAATTGTAACCGGGATAGATCCTGTTAAATGAACTTCTGATTGCTGATATCGTCTTATCAACTCCTTCCGGTTTTATTCTGATTGAAAAATAATCGCTGGACCACTTAAAATAGCGAAAACAAACGGGTAGTATTTTCTCCTTTAATGATACCTGGTTGTAATCAGCGATCACTCCTACAATTTTATATAAGCGGTCATTATCAAACCTGACAAATTTATCTACCGCAGCCTGTACGTTTTTGTACCCGAATGATTTTACAAACGATTCGTTTACTAAAAGAGATCCCAGGAAATCGGAGCTAACCTCAGAAGAAAGATTGCGGCCTGCCAATAAATGTACTTTGTAGGTATCCAGAAATTCGGGGTCCAGATGTCCTACGCGGGTAAGCTTATGGATATTACCATCCAGTGGTGTTACAATGTTGGTGGTAGTATAAGGCTTGCCGGGATATGAGGAGAAGGTAACATTCACCACTCCGCCGTTCTGTTTAATTTCATTTTTAAATGCTTCTCCATTTCCGTTTTCCCTTGGCCGTGCCTCAATTGGGTTGGCTACCAGGATAACATTATCCAGGTTAATGCCCAGATCTTTACTAAAAACATACCTGAACTGTTTATAGATAGTAATGGTGGCACCGATTAACCCGATACAGAAGATAAACTGGATTACAATCAATGCATTCCTTAAAAATATACCGAAACTATGGGTCGACATTTTCTTTTTGAACAGGTCCAAAGGCCGGAACGAAGACATTACAAAGGCAGGCAGCAGGCTGGAGAAAAAGGCAACACTCAACATAATACCTAAAATGAGCAAGAAATAGCGGATGTCCAGTTTTCTGCTGACATTATAGCTAAGTTCAAAGAAGTTGTCTACAAAGGGCAATGATATAATCCCGAAGGCGATGATTAAACCGATAGCGTTCAGGATAAATGACTCCAGCATGAACTGCATAAACACCTGACGCTTCCCTGCGCCAAAGATCTTACGCATCGCGATATCTTTGGCCCTGTCCAGTGATTTAATGGAAGAAATATTCACGTAGTTGATGGAAGAAATCACCACAATGATCATTGCCACACTCAATAAGAAGCTAACGAGACTGACGTTCGCTGTTCTGCAACCCGGGCATTCGATATCGGTAGATTTCAAATGAAAATCGTCTACCCTTTGCAGCCTATAATCTACTTTCACCTCCGGCTGGAATTTGAAATTCCGTATATGCAGCTGCCTAAGTTTTTCTTCCAGACGCGGCTTGTCGGCATTCTCGTGTAACAGCATATAAAGCGCAAATATGGTATTGTCTTTCCAGGTAAAATTTTCTTTCAGCCCGGCAAAAGATTCAATAGAGATTAATATGTCGAAGTCGAGTGTAGAATTCACCGGCGGATCAGCAAAGATCCCTTTCACAATAAGTGTTTGTCCATCGTACTCTATGATCTTTGACAGCGGGTCTTCCGACTGAAACAGCCTATTGGCGAGCCGCTGGGAAATGAAGGCGGTATTGACCATCCCCAAATCCCTGCTGTTGCCGTGCAATAGCCGGAAACTAAAAATGTCAAAAAAAGCAGAATCAACGTAAAATGAAGGTGTATTGGTCCTGATAATGGTTTTATTGTAAGACACATTAAATCCCGGCCGGTCTTCCAGCACCCTCACGCATTTTTGCACCTCCGGAAACTGCCCGGCAGCCGGCCCCATCAGCAATGGCGTGCACGGTTCTTTTTTCTCCAGCTTTCCATATTCATATCTCGACATGACTACCCTGTATAAGTTATTGCCATTCTTATGAAAGCTATCGTAGCCATATTCAAAAAAGACGATCTGGAGTATTTTTATCAATACGGCCATGCTGATTGAAAAGCACGCTATTACAATGATGGTTGACAACAGGTTATTCTTTGCATTCCTATAGAATACATGAAGATAATTTCTAAACATGATGAAAGTTGTATTGATAGATGGAGTAGAAGATTACTCAAAAACACTCAAGGCGTTTTCGTGGTATTGGATATGGTTCAGTTCTGGAAACTCACCATTAGCTGATTGGGTTCCCCATTGCCACCAGGATTCTCCTCGCACCTTCAAATGGCATTCTGCCATGTGCAAACAGCATATTATCCAATAGCAGCAGGTCGCTCTTTTCCCATGGAAAAACAATTTTTACTTCTTCATAAGCCTGTTTTATTTCCATGATCACTTCCTTCTCTATTTCTTCCCCGTCGCCATAATAGCTAACAAATGGCAGATCCTCGGGGGCGATTACTTCCAGGATAAAATCTTCCAACAGATGTTTGCTATAGAAAAAAGCATGATTAAACCATACCTGCTCGCTGGTTACCGGATGTTCTCTGAATGCCGGCCGATTCCACCGGAGCCGCAAATGTTCTTCAGATACCCAGTCAAAACTAAAATCTCCTTCATGGAGGATCTGTTCCAACTCTTCTTTACTGTCCACCTGGTAAATCTCTTTCCATGACATGCCAACACCGGGTATAATATTTCTCACATACCTCACGCCTTTCTGCTCAAATTTCGAGAGCAGTTCCCCGCTTAAAAGTGATTTCAGTTTTCTCACATCTGCCACAGGTGTTTCTCCACCGGTTGTAGGGGGAACATCCGCAAAAAAACAGATCCTTTGCGGCCACGGCTGCGCGTAAGAAGACTCCGTATGCATGTTGATCACCTGGTCGTTGGGATGATCGGTGGACGTATATACATTTCCTAACACTGCGTGTCTGGGAGAGGTTCTTTGTTTATATTCGATTTCTTCCTCAAAAATGGCCGGTAGTATTCCATTAAACCCGGCACTGCCGGATATCCCGAATCCCCTGAAAAGCAAAGCACCGTAAGTGGGAAGATATTGGTTGATTAAATTTCCGGCCAGAAGCAACCAGGCTTTAAAATCCTGGTCAATACTTAAATTTCTGAACACCACCGGAAACGAACCTACTTCTTCAGGCAATAGTATTTCAACACCATGATGCAATATTGGCTGTTGCTGAATAGAGTCATTATTCATAGAATTAAAATTAAGATGGACAAATTGGTAATTACAATCAATTATACTTGAGAAAGCGCCAGCTGATGTACGCTGCTTTCAAGATTTTCCGCTATTTCATAAAACTGTTGCGTAATAAAAAGAGGGACCGGCAGCGAAACGTGGTATATCTTTTCAATTCTGGTCAACATGCTGATCAGGGTGATAGAGTTTCCTCCCAGGTCAAAAAAGGAATCATTGCGACGAATGTTACCAACTCCCAGTATTTCCTTCCATAGTGCAGCAAATGTCAGCTCAAAAGGGGTAAACGCCGGATCATCTGCAGCTATGTCATTTGTTATTTCATATCCTTCCAACAAATTCCTATCTATTTTTCCGTTACTGTTTACGGGCAAACTGCCCATTCGCACATAACGGTCGGGAATCATATAAGCGGGTATTTTTCCCAGCAGGTGTTGCCTGATCATCCGGGGTTCCAATTCCACATGGCAAACATAGAAACAAACCAGGCTTCCTTCCCCCATCTCCCTTTTGAACACGACCGCAGCAGCATCCAACTGATCGTATTGTAGCAGGCTATTTTCTATCTCCGCCAGTTCTATCCTGAATCCTCTGACTTTTACCTGCTTATCTCTTCTTCCGATATATTCAATAGTACCATCCGGTAATCTCCTGCCAATGTCGCCAGATTTGTATCTCAGCTTTTGACTACGCGCATCTACTGCAAAGGACTGTCTGGTTTGTGTGTCATTTTTCCAATACCCCAGTGCCAGGTAATCGCTTTCGTATACTATTTCACCTTCCCCGTAGACAGGCGCTTCTTCCCCTTCATTGTCAAGAATCAGCACTACCGTGTCATCTACAGGTACACCCACGGATACCACATCTCTATCAATACGTGAATGTTTATCGATAACATTTTGCAGCGTCACCGTCGATTCCGTTGGGCCTAATCCGTTTATAAAAAGGCAATCATCCCGGAAATGATCTTTATAGGCTATCACATCCTGCCTGTATACGGCCTCTCCTCCCATTACCACCCACCTTACTGATGGCAATACTTCTCCGGTTTGCAGTGTTTTGTAAAGTTGCCGGTATAAATTGGGAACCGCGTGGAATATGGTTATATCCTGGTTAACCATCCATTCTTTCAGCCGGTGCATGTTGCCATCAGTCATTACGTCGTAGGGATACAGGCAGGCCCCATTTAACAGGGCGCCAAAAATATCCATTACTGCCGCGTCAAAACAATAGGTGGCAAAAAGCGTCAGCCTGTCCTCCGTCTGTATTTGCAGCCTGTTTGTATAAACACGACAGAAATGCAGCACATTCCGGTGGGACTGTATTACCCCTTTGGGTTCGCCGGTAGATCCCGAAGTAAACAATATATATGCAGTTGCATCATGGGATATATCCAGGTCCGGATTCGCTACATTACCAGCGGGAAGCTGATCAATGCAGATGATTTGCGCGCCACTTCTCTCTGCCAGCTGCTCTGCCAGTTTTACATGCGCGGTATCTGTAACAATTGCCCATGCTTCACTGCTTTTTAAAATCGTATCCAACCTGGCCACCGGGTAATTAACGTCCATTGGAATGTAACTAAAAGGAGATTTCAGTACGCCCATTATTGCCACTATTGAATAAATACGATGGGAAGTGAGCAAGGCGATGTTCCCGGTTTGCTTCCCTCCGGCAATACTTAGGATATAATTTGCCAGGCGGTTCACCTGTTGATTCAATTCATGGTATGTCATCCGGCTATTATTCCAGACGATAGCAGTTCTTTCTCCAAAGTTAGCGACCTGTTGTTCAAAACGCGCTCCTATCGATTGATAGATGGCTTCCTTTGCAAAAACCGGTGGATGAGCGGGGATATCTTTCTCCTGACCGGTTACCATCAGATCATGAAACAACCGATAGTCTTTGATAGGTCTATGGGGATCTGATGCAATGTCCGTCAACAAACGGTTAAATTCCTGCAATAAGTATTGTATCGTTTGCGGCCGGAACAGGTGAGACTTATATACGCAGGTAATATTGATATCTCCTTCCTGCTCTGATATATAAAATGATATCGCATACTTGGCCTGAACATGATTTGTATCTACAGGTGAAAAAGTCAGGTCCGCAATACCATTATCGATGCCGGTAGTAAAATTGAGGAAGTTTACATAGACATCAAACAGCGGGTCGCGCCCTTCCACTCTTGCCGGCTTAATATCTTCCAGCAGTTGTTCAAACTGATAGTCGGCATGCTCCATCGCAAGCGACAGGCCTGCCTGTACTTCTTTCAGAAAACTGAGCATCATTTTCCGGGCTGCCGGATAATTTCTCAGTGGCAGCAGGTTGAGATATACACCGATCTGCCCTTCCAGGTCTGCGTGATTCCTGTGTTCAAAAGGAACACCAATTACCACATCTTCACTACGACAACATTTCGAAAACAATATATTAAAGGCCGTTAACAGCAGGCTAAAAATGGTTACCTTTTCTTTTGTGACCAATTCTTTCAATGGGGTTACAATCGAGGCTGGTATTGTTAAATCGGCCTTTGCACCGCCAGCATCCACCGTTGCACCGGAAGAAAAATCAACCGGCAATTCCAGCGCAGGTGGCATCTCCTCAAACATTGTCTGCCAGTATGTCCGCTGCTGCTGCAACAGGGAATGAGCTGTATTTACCAATTGCCAGTTGGCAAAATCCTTGTACTGAATGGAAAGTGGCGCCAACTCTTTACCAGCATACAAATCAATAAATTCCCTGATAAAAATTGATCCGGATGTTCCATCGGAAATAATATGATGCATATCATGCAGGATAAGATGACTTCCATCAGCTAATTTCACCAGGCTTACACGCAGTGGAATGGACTGATCGAGCTGAAATGGCCGGACAAATGCCTTCATCAGTTCTTCAATAGCTGTATCTGAATCCCGGTGATCGAGATATTCGATATGGAATGCTGATGCAGGCGTCACCACCTGGTACATCTCTCCATCCTTAAAATGAAATAATGTTCTTAATATTTCATGCCTTTTCAGCAAAGCCGATATAGCGCCGGTGAAACGTTCCACGTCCAGATTTCCGGACACTTTAATAGCACCGGGCATATTATAGCTGATGTCATTCCTGTCCAACATGCTAAACGCCAGCAGTCTTGCCTGGGCACTAGACAGTTTATAGAACTCTTTCTTTTCAACCGGTTTAATGGCCCTGAACCTTACCAGCGTGGCAGCCCTGATCAATCCCAGCTGCCCTTTAAGCGTAGGTGCATGCAAAATTTGCCGTACCTCCAGCTTAACCTGACATTGCTTCAGTATTTTTGATACCAGCATAATGGCGCTGATGGATTGCCCACCTAATTCGTAAAAGTTACTATGCATCGAAATACGGCTCTCCGGTATCTGCAGAATACCTCCCCAGATACTTCGCAGTGTCAATGCCAGTGGATCTGTTATTTCTTCCTCCACGGATAAAGAAATGCCATCGGGAATGGTCAAAGGGTCGGGCAGCCTTTTCCGGTCTACCTTCCCATTGATATTCAGTGGAATCTCCTCCAATCTGATAAAATAGGAAGGAATCATGTAAACAGGTAAACATTGCTCCGCATATTGCAGGAATGTTTTGAATGCAATTGTTTCATCGGATCTGTAATAGACTACGATGCCGGTGGTACCGTCTTCTCTTTTGAAGGTATCTACATGCAGCTCCCCAATATGCTCCATTTGCGACAACTGCGCGGCGATCTGCCGGAGTTCTACGCGGTACCCCCTGATCTTTACCTGGTCGTCCAAACGGCCGAGATAGGCCAGCTCTCCATTCTCAAGCAGTTTTCCCATATCACCGGTTCTGTAAACCCGGATGCCGCCCAGACGGGGCAATGTTATAAACTTCGCACGGGTCTGATCCGGGTCGGTATAGCCACGGGCAAGTTGGATACCGGCGATGCAGAGTTCTCCCTTAATACCCACCGGTAATATCTCATTATGCGCATTCAGCAAAAAGACAGTGGTATTGTCTATGGGAACGCCTATGCTGATAGGCGCCAATTCATCTTTTATCTCTTTAATGCAACAACCGACGGTGGCCTCCGTAGGACCATACTCGTTATAGATTAACATATCCGCTCTCATTCCCCTTAATATCTCCACATGCCGTGGCATCACTTCCTCTCCGCCGAGTATTACTCCTGTCACAGCCGTTTCCTTAAGCGGCAGGTGTGCCAGTATGTCTACGTGTGAGGGGGTAAGTTTAACAAGATTAATTGCCGAGGGAGCATTGAAAACATCCGTTAATATATCAGAGATATGCCTGTCCTGACTATAAACAATCAATTTATCCGCCCGTAAAAGGGTGGTAAAAATGCAGGTAAGAGTAAAATCAAAGGAGACAGGTGTAAAAAGGCCCATTGTAAATCCCCGGTCTCCTTTACAGTAAAAACGATTAGCCCAGTCCAGGTAATTCATAAAGCCGGCATGTTCAATCATTGCTCCTTTAGGCTGTCCTGTAGAGCCTGATGTGTAAATAATATACGCCAGGTCATCCTGTTGGTATAGGATCGTTTCACTTGTATCCGTACCGTCGATTGATTCTGTTATGTCAAAAACAGGGCATTCGGGATGATTCTTATATCGTTCACCCAGGGATGTGTCTGTAATGAGTAACTTCACCGCTGCATCTTTCATAATAAAGCGGATCAATTCCTCCGGCAATTCGGGATCAATTGGTACAATTACCAGGTTGGCCTTCAGAATAGCCAGCATGCTTAACACCAGATACGGAGATCTTTTCAACATTACCGCCACCCTGTGTTGCGGGATTAAAGCGTACCTGCTGACCAGCAGGCCGGACATGGCTCCTGCTTTCCTTTCCAACTGTTCATAAGTCAATGTCTCATCATCGAATATTACTGCGGGATCATGCCGGTACTCCTGAGCGATTCTCTTAAACGTTTCATAAAAGGTAGCTTTACCCATCACTTTCCGTGGACCTGAAAGTTGCCTGATTATTTCTTCTCTTTCTCTGTCTGCAAGTAATTGCACGTTATTTGCCGACCGGCCAATCTGATCTACCATTGACAGGAAATAGTCTCTGAACCGCTCTATTGTTTCCTTCCTGAAACAACCTTTATTATACTCAAAACTCAAATGAATATTTCCGCCACTATTTTCAATATACAGCCCCAGATTAAATTTCGCCACGTCGCTTCTAAGCGGCAACAGCTCCCAACCATCTGCATTATTCTTATCCTCATCGTTGTCTGTTGAATAAAACGAACAGGCAACATCAAAGAGCAGATTACTACCCGCCGGCCGTTCGATCTGTAATTTGTCCGCCAATGCATCATATGGGTAAGCACTATGTTCCATACCTTCCAGCAGAACATCAAAAATTGCTTTCACCTGCGAAGGGAACCCTAAGCTGCTGTCTATCTTTAATTTCAATGGCAGTAAATTAACGATCGGTCCTGCCACGTTTTCTTCGTCTACATGGTTTCTGCCGCTCTGTGTAACCCCGATCATCATTTCATCCTGCCCTGTCAGCCTGGATAAGAGAATAGAAAAGACGGATAAGCATACAGAGAACAGGCTTACATGCCCCTTTTCTGCTATTCCTGCTAACACCTGGTTCTGCTCCCGTGTCAGGGAAAAATGCAGGTTGTTACCGGTATAATCTCTGCTTTTGTTTTCAAAATCGTAGGGAAGGTCCATTACAGGAATGCCACCACTAAGCCTTCCCAGCCAATATGCTTCATGTTCGGCCATAGCTGCGGAATTCCGGTTGTATCGTTCCCATTCACTATAGTCTTTATATTGAATAGCCCGTTTTGGAACAGGAGTACCGGATAGCATACTCACAAAATCATTAATCATTACCCGGATTGAAAGTCCGTCGGCAATAATATGATGCATATCAACAAACAAAAGCTGTCCTTCTCTTTCATTATGGATCCATCCCAATCTCAGCAATGGTCCATTCTCAAGATCAAAGGGACGGATCATTTCTTCTGCCGGGCCATTGTGGCGGATAATTTCGGGAACAAGCGCTTTATCCAGCAGCTGTACCGGCTCATCGTCCACCATTACGAAACGTGTTTTTAATATTTCATGGACTTGCATCAGGGAATAAAAAAGATCCACTATTGCTGATTCCGCTACGGGTTGGTTTATACGAAACAGAAATGGCATGTTATACGCCGTAGATCCCTGATTGCTGATCTGCCATAAATATATTCTTCGCTGTGCAGACGATAACCGGTAGTATTCTTTTTGCTCTGCGGGCTTTATTCCCCGGTGGAAAGCATCTTTCTTCGCTTTTCCAAGGAATAAAGCGGACGCGCCAATGGTGGGGTTTCGGAAAAAATCTGTTAGTGAGCATCTTGTTGTATACTGTTCATTTATTTTAGAAAGTACGGCAATAGCTGTCAGTGAATGTCCTCCGAGCGAGAAAAAATTTGTATCTACCCCAATTAATTTCTTGTCGATTGCCAGTACCGCAGCCCATATCTCCTGCAATGTTTTTTCATAGGCTGTTACAGGTGCTGTTACGACCTGGCCACCTGTCATATTGGGTAGCGGCAATACTTTCCGGTTTACTTTTCCGCTGGCGCTCAACGGAATTTCATCCATGGGTACGAAGAAGACCGGCACCATGTATGCGGGAATGACCTTTGACAGGCAGGCCCTGATGCCATCTTCCCGGATGGATGGATCACCGGTATAATACGCACATAATGTTACTTCATTGCCCATTACCTGGCCCACCACCACTGCATCATCAATACCTGGTACCTGTCGGAGATGATATTCTATCTCACCTGGTTCAATCCTGTATCCGCGTATTTTAAGCTGATGATCTATCCTCCCCAGAAACTCAACATTTCCGTCACTGCGCCAACTGGCCAGATCGCCGGTACGATAGATCCGTTTTTTCAATTGCTGGTTATATACAAACCGTTCTGCGGTGAGTGCCTCATTGTTCACATAGCCCGCAGCGAGATTTTCCCCGCCAATACATAGCTCTCCTGCCACACCCAATGGCTGTTGTATTCCAAATTCATTCAGGATATGTAGCGTGGTGTTATGTATTGGCTTCCCGATAGGTATAGTTTCATAATTATTTTCATGAAAACACTCGTAGCAGGTAACATCAATTGTTGCCTCGGTAGGACCATACAAATTCACTAACCGCGGCCATGAATCACCCGGGTAGGTCTGCTTAAATTTATTTACTATTTCAGGAAGAAGCGCTTCACCACTGGCGAAAACCCACTTTAGGGTAGCAGGCATGAAGTTACCGGTAGCTGCCATGAATGATTTCAGCATAGCCGGAACAAAATGGACAACCGTAATCGCATCCCGTTTCATATGCTCCATAATAGCATATGGCTCTCTCTCCTCCAAATGTGGCAGAACAGAGACGGTACCTCCGGCGATCGCCCACCAGAAGAGCTCCCATACAGACACGTCAAAGTTTACCGGGGTCTTATGAAGTATGACATCGTTTTCTCCTAATGGATACTCGTGTTGCATCCAGTTCAGGCGATTCATCAACGACTGATGCCGGATCATGACACCTTTGGGCACCCCGGTAGAACCGGATGTATACATGATATAAGCCAAATCATTGGCCTCCGGCCTGACATCTTCTACTGCATCTTCATCGCAGGTATGTGAAAGTAAGTCTATCACCACCGGGAAATCTGTTGAATGCTGACCACATACCAGCATCAGCACAGCGTTACTATCCTTCAACATAAACAGGGCCCTTTCTTCCGGTAAGGACGGGCTCACCGGCAGATAGACCGCGCCTGCTTTGAGTATGCCATAAACACCGAGCAGGAAATGCACTCCTCTATCCATGTAAAGCGCTACCACATCATTTTTCCGGACTTGCTTTGCCAGCAGGGCGTTGGCAATACTATTTGTCTGCTTATTGAACTGTTCATAGGTCATCTTTACATCGCCGCTGATAAGTGCCGTGTGATGCGGATTGCGCTGCACCTGCTCATAAAACAAATCGAGCACTGTTTTATCCCGGTCGAAAGCAACGGCTGTTTCATTAAAACCAGCAATAACAGACTTCTCCGATTCTGGTACAAAATCAATCCATCCCAAAGGAATATCCGGCAATTGGTTGATACTACCGAGAATATTCAGAAAATAACCGGCGTAGCGCCTCACCGTATCTGCCTTAAATATAGAGGTCGCATACTCAAACCTCAAATCAAACCCTTGCGCTGTTTCATCAACAAACAAACTAAGGTCCATCTTAGACGAGTTACCATCCAGTTCATAATCCTGTAGCTTAAAGCCAATATCTTCCTTTGCCCCGCTGCCCTGGAAGTTCAGGGCGAACATTACATCAAAAAGTGGATTTCTGCTCACATCCCTGTTAATGCGGAGCTCGTTCACCAGCTCTTCATAAGGGTATTCCTGGTGATCCAGCGCACGTACTACCTTTTGTTTTATCTGTTGTAAATAGTCAGAATATGTCTGATTCCCGTTTAAGCTAATCCTTAAGGGCAACGTATTGATAAAAACACCCGCCATGCCATGTTGATCCACAGATGATCTGCCACTGACAGGTGTTCCGATGACGATATCCGTTTCATTACTTAGTCTGGATAACAGTATGCCAAACACCGACAGGAAAAACATATAAGGTGTGCAATCTGCCTCGTCCATTACCTGCTTTATCCCTATAGCCAGTGAGCTGTCAACGGAAATATTTACTATACCGCCGTTATACGATTTAATTTCCGGTCTTTTGAAGTCTGATGGCAGCTCCAATACAGGCACCTCCTGCCGGAACTCATTCAACCAGTAATTTTTCTGGCCGGCTAACATGCCTGCATTCATCCTGAATTGCTGCCACATGACAAAGTCTTTGTACTGGAGCTGTTGTTGAGACAACACCGCGCCCCTGTACAATTGAATAAATTCTTTCACCAGGTTGTCAAAAGAGATGGCATCCGTAATAATATGATGCATATCCACCAATAATACCGGGCTGCTACCGGTAATTACCCCCACACGCACCAGGGGGGACTGCGTCAGATCAAATGGTCTGACAAAACAAGACATCACCTGTTCTACCTCCTGTCCGGCTGCATATTCCTCCACATTTACCGGTGGTTGTTTTTCGATCATCTGCACAGGCGTATTGTTTACCATCCCGAAAACTGATCTCAACACCTCGTGACGCTGCACCAGTTCACGCAAGGCATCATTTAACAGGGCAATATCAATAGCCCCGTCCACGGCTGCAGCTAAAGGTATATTGTAGGCGAGCGACTGCGCATCAAGTTGGTGCAGGAGATATATCCTTTTTTGTGCAGATGACAGAGGGTAGTATTCCCTTTTTTCTGCAGGTTTCATTGCCACAAACTGACCGGCTGATGTCAGTGCAGTCAGGTACTCCAGAATGGCTGGTTTATGTAATTTCAAAGTGGCCAGTAAAGAGGCAGTGAGGTTGTTTTCAGGATCAATTACTTCAAAGCCATCACTCCTGGCTTTCAACCTGATTCTATTGTCTGCTAACGTGGTAAAAAGTTCATCCAGCATTGTACCTGCGGTTTAATTGCCATTTTAGAAACTAAGATTATTCAATTCACGTTGGGTTGCTTCAGATAGCTTCCTGGTAAATGATCTCTCCAGCGGATTTATTGCTCCAATACGAATGTCTCCATTCGATAAGATCTCCCTTAACATTTTTAAATAGTAGGCGCTGAAAGCTTCAGCCGTTTCCTTACGGAACAACCGAACATTGTATTCTATCATAAAGTCTATGTGCGCTTTATCTTGATTGACCTGTAAAGTGAGATCCCATTTTGCGGAAGCATAGTTATAGTCAAACGGTTCAAATTGTAATTCATGCAAACGCAGCTCCTCTCCTTCCACATTCTGAAGCACAAACCATACATCAAAGAGTGGCGTTCTGCCGGCATTCCTTGAAATGAACAAATCATCCACCAGCTGTTCGAACGGATAGTCCTGATGTTCGAAAACATGCAGCACTGTTTCCTTCACCTGCTCCAGGAAAGCAGAAAAGTTATCCTCTTCATTAGGTTGCAGTCTTAATGCCAGCGTATTTACAAACATGCCAATCATATCCTGGGTTTCCAGCCGGGATCTTCCTGAGGTCGGGGAACCGAGTATGACATCATCACTTCCGCTCAGCTTGGCCAGCAGTATGGCATAAACAGCCAGGGTAAACATATATAGCGTGCAGCCTCTTTCTTCGCAAAATGCCAGGATACTTTGATTCTCTTCAGGGGTCAGCGAAAATGATATTCTATCTCCAACAAATGTTTTCACAGGTGGTCTTGGAAAATCATATGGTAAATCGATCACCGGCAATATACCGGCAAATGTTTCCAGCCAGAAGCGGCGATGAGGCTCCATTCCCCCCTCCCGTACCATTGTGTGCTGCCATGTTGCATAGTCTTTATACTGGATCTCCAGGGGGGGTAGTGTTCCCGATGAAAGCAGCACCTGAAGCTCCCGGACAAAATTTCCGAAGGAGACCTCATCTGTGATCAGGTGATGCATATCTATTGCAAGAATAGCTACATTATCTTCTTCTTCGAGGTCAAAAAGCCCGATCCTTAAAAAGGGTGGTTGCTCCATATCAAACGGCCGGATAAAGTCGCTCACCTGAGCTGCTATCTCCTGGTTGGAAATTGCTTTACGGGAGATGCTGAAATATTGTTTTTCCATCACCTGCTGAACAGGTTGCTCTCCCATTAAATATATGCGTGTGCGTAACACCTCATGCCTCTCCAGGATCACATTTATTGCGCGTTCGATGGCTGCTGCATCAATTTTTCCGGTGACCTTAAAAATCTGACTTTCATTATAGGCTGTACTCCCGTCATTCATCTGCTGCAGCACAAACTGTTTATGCTGGGCGGAAGAAACGTGATAGTATTCTTTTTTCTCGGCTATCGGAATTCCCCTGTAAATGATTGTACCATCTTTGCCGATATACTCACTGACAAGGGCTATTGTTGGGTGTTTAAAGAAAAAATCCACCGGCACATTAGCGGATAACTTCTTTTGAATTTTTGCGATCATCATGAGCATTTTCAGGGAGTTACCACCCAGTTCAAAGAAGTTATCATTTATCCCGATTTTGGTATATCCAAATGCTTCCGTCCAAATTTCCGCCAGTGCTTTCTGCAAATCCGAAACCGGTGCTTTATATGGCACCACCATTTCCGGACGGTCATCTCCTGTGCTGGTATTTACTGCGGTAGTGGTATTAGCCGCGGAAAAGTCTGTATTAATCCACTTCTCCAAACGCGCATCGAGATTGGTCATTGATACCACGACCTGATTTAACCCGGTATCGGATAATATCCATGACAGTGCCTCTTTTGCTTCTGCTTCATCCAGCAGGCCGTCTTCCGGCGTTTCACTCCACCCATCCCAATTCACTGTTATCCAGCGGGTCTTTCCTTTTTCGTTTTCCAGCAACACCAGGGTATCCAGCATTGCATTGGCGGCAGCATAGGCATAAAAGCCCACCCCACCAAGGAACGACGCAAGGGAAGAAGTTGCGAGTACAAATTCTGTGGGGATTTCCTCGGTAATAGAAGCCAGGTTCATCCATCCTTTTACCTTTGCATTAAACTGGGTGGCAATATCTTTCTCTGTCATTGACAGGATGCCTGTTTCAGTGGACTTGTCATTTGATAAACCTGCGGCATGTATAATACCACTGATTGCTCCGAATTTCCCGACGCAATCTTCCAGGCAATATTTTAAAGAAGCCTTATCTGCTACGTCTGCCTGTGCATAATACAGGCGACTCCCTGTTGGGTCTAACCGATGAAAAGCAGCTGCCAATTCTTTTTCTTTTGTGCCGGAACCTGCTGCAGATTCACGAAGGCTCAGCTGTCTTCTTCCCAGAATCACCACTTTGGTATCGGGATAATCAAGCAGGAAAGCAGCGTGCCCCAGTCCAACCGTACCGGTTCCCCCGGTGATGATATAAGTTCCGCCCTGCTTTACATAAGCAGATGCCGGCGCGCGGTCTATTTTAACTTTTCTGAATCCAAGTGTCCAGCGTAAGCCGTTTCTGATAGCTACAACCCTATCTTTGGAGATCATACCCAGTTCACTCCGTATGGCCCTGCACGTAGCCGGAAACTTTCCATCTATATCTATCAGTTGACAGGATAGTGAAGGAAATTCCTGTTGTATTACTTTTAGTGCTGCTACCATGGCCGATTTCTCCGGACATATGCGCTCATTTCCATTTATCCTGTGGGCATCTTCCACTAATACTTTCAATGGTATGTTGTGATGGGATTTCAATCTGTTGATGGCTTTGCATAAATAGAACAGATCATAGTATCCCCTGTTGAAAGGCCAATCATATAAAAAACCAATTTTCTGAATTCCCTGGCTATTTATCCATGTAATCATCTTTTCCCAGTCTGCAGAAGACGTCGGGTTTATTTCCAGCGTTCCATCTTTACCTTCTCTGAACTTTTCACCTTCAAAGATGCCTATACAACGTGCTGCCGGGGATACGAGGCTGGCAGTCAGCAACAGGTCAGTGGTAAAAATGATCCATGTCAGTTCTTCATCAAGGGGAGTACCATGCAGGAGACCCTGCTGCCAGGCGGGATAGTTGAAACAATCTCCGATGGGCAGACGGCGGTCGGTCAATCCGGCGGTAAACAGTTCAAAGGGATTTTCATCAATCCAGTATCGCTTGCGTTCAAATGGATAGGTAGGCAATGGTATTCTTTTTACCTCGATGTCTTCGTAACCGGCTGCCCAGTTTATTTCCATCCCATAAAGCCAGAGCTCTGCAATTTTATCGAGCCAGTATATTTCATCCGGCACATCATCCTTAGGATGCCGGAGCAGGTTCACTATATGCTGGGATGGTTTTCTGGACTGATGTCCTCTGATAAACGCGGACAATGTGTTGCCGGGCCCAACCTCCAGGAAGATGGACTGTTCATTTTTCAGCAATACGTCTACCCCATCTTTAAATCGCACCGTCGCTAAAATGTGCTGGCTCCAGTATTGAGCGGAGGTCGCGGCTTCATTGTCGATCCAGTTGCCGGAAATACTTGAGATAAAAGGAATTTCCGGTTCTTTCAATTCAATATCATTGAGAAATATTTCGAATTCAGCGACAACAGATTTCATCATAGCGGAATGGGAGGCATGGGAAGTGGGTAGCCTGGCAGAAGGATAGCCGATAGCTCCCAACATACTTTCAAAAGCTTCAATTTCTTCCTCTTCACCTGCTACTACACAAAGGTCATGGGTATTAACCGCCGCTACATCCAGCATATAACCATTCAATAATCCCCGCAATTCCTGCTCAGCTACCAGTACACTTAACATGGCGCCATGAGGCATTTGCTGCATGATCCTGCCTCTGAAAACCACTATCTTCAGTGCCTCTTCCAATCCCATAACACCTGCAATACAAGCAGCCACGATCTCTCCAAGACTATGCCCTATCATGGCAACAGGTGCTCCGATCCACCTGATCATCAATCGGGCAAGGGCATATTCCACCATGAACAACAGTGGCTGCGCATGAATAGTGGCTTCCACATCTTCTTCCTTTCCAAATAAAATATCCAGGATTTTATTTCCCCTGATTTGATCAATTATTGCTGCACATTTGTCGATCTCCTGAGCAAAAAATTTGTTGCTGTCATATAGTCCCCGGGCCATATTTACATACTGCGCGCCCTGCCCGGGAAACAGGAATACCGCCTTTTTCTTGTCCGATAGGGCATTAAATGTATTTACAGCATCGCTATCGCCGCTTTCCAACCGGGTCACCGCTTCTGCTATCGAACTGCATAAGATCGTTCTCCTGTAGGGAAAAGTTGTCCTGCCTGTTTGCAGCGTATATGCCAGGTGATCCGGATTTACATCGGGATGTTGTTTTAAAAATGTGGTGAGCTGTGTAGTGTACATATCCAATGCCTCCGCAGATCTTGCGGAAATGGTCAGCAAGCGGGAAGATTTTTCCGCAACAGGTATATTCACTGCAGGTGCTTCTTCCAAAATTACATGCGCATTTGTGCCTCCTATTCCAAAAGAACTGACACCGGCCCTTAAAGGCCCTTTCTGAGACGTCCATTCCCTCAATTCATTATTTACATACATGCTACTTCCCTCCATTTCCAGTTCCGGGTTTGGCTGCTTAAAATGCAAACTGGGAACAAGCATCTTATGTTGCAGGCAAAGAACGGTTTTAATAAGTCCTGCAATTCCTGCAGCAGCGTCGAGGTGTCCTACATTGGTTTTAACAGAGCCGATAGCCCAGGGCGTTTGCCTGTTATGTCCATACGCTTTCTTCAACGCTTCCACTTCAATAATGTCTCCCAGCCTGGTACCGGTGCCATGTGTTTCCACATAGGTAACATCTGCAGGATCTACCTTACCGAAAGCCAGTGCCGACCTGATGGCAGCATGTTGTCCCTGTATGCTGGGAGCCGTATAGCCAACCTTCAGATTCCCGTCGTTGTTGATAGCACTTCCTTTTATGATTGCATGTATGTGGTCTCCATCTGCCAGCGCCTTTTTAAGTGGTTTCAATAATATAACGCCACAGCCTTCGCCTCCGATGGCTCCCGTGGCAGCTGCATCAAATGCTTTACAATGCCCGTCGCGGGAGGTAATCATTCCATCCTGGTATAAATAACCCAATTCATTGGTATAGTTGATTCCCACTCCACCGGCAATTGCCATCTCACACTCCCCCAACAGCAGCGACCTCGATGCCAGATGTATAGCCACCAGGGAGGTGGAACAGTTGGTATGAAGGGTCAGGCTGGGGCCAGTCAGATTAAGGCGGTAAGATAATAGCTTAGCCATAGAATCCTTGGTATTCAGTTGTCCGCCTTCAAACCCACCGAACTCCATCAGCTTTCCTGACGCCTCGGTCAGTACTTCCCAATAGTAACTGGAAGTGGCACCTGCAAAAACGCCGATACGCCCTTTATACGCAAGAGGGGAATATCCGGCATCCTCCAATGCTGTCCAGGCCACCTCATGGAATATCCTGATCTGAGGATCCAGTAATTCTGCTTCTTTGGGATTATATCCAAAGAAAGCTGCGTCAAAATAAGCCTTATCAGACAGCAGCCCTCCTTTGCAGGGCACGAAATTTTTATTTTTCGACAGCATACTAGCCTCCCTGGAGCCTGCGATTTCTTCTGCTGTTGAAAAAGAAACAGATTCTACGCCTTCCTTCAGGTTGTTCCAGAACTCCTCGTAATTGGCAGCGCCAGGAAGCTTTATGCTCATCCCTATTATTGCAAGTTCCAGCCCGGTGTACCCAGCTTTATTGGTGTCATTCCCCATTTCCTATCAGGTTTAATGTTTCTGTTAACATGTTAACGCCTTCCTCTTCCATCGCACTTTTCAGATCATGCGAAGGCAAGCTATCAGATTGAAGATGCCTGCAAAATGTTTCGATCGTTGGAAACTCAAAGAATTTGGCGATGGTGATATTTTTCTTGATGGCGGCCAACACTTTATTCTTTATATGCATGATCTTGATGGAGTCACCTCCTATCCCGAAAAAATTATCTGTCACACTGATCTCTGCTGGTTGCCGGACGAGTACCTCTCCCCAGATAGCAGTCAGCAATATTTCCAGGTCATTTTCTGCCAGTCGTCCTGCTGCGGACACGTGTACGGCGGGTACTGGCAGCAGTCTTTTGTCTATTTTACCATTGGGACTTAGCGGAAACTGTTCCATCTGCACATAATTATCCGGGATCATATGCGGAGGCAGGATTTTTATCAACTGCTCATTGATAACCGCAGCTGGTATTTCATCTGCTGCTATATAATATGCGCAAAGCCTCATTGGTTTTCCTTTTTGGCCGATTGTTGTCACCAGTGTATTCCTGATACCCGGGCACTTCATCAATGCATTTTCAATCTCTCTTGGTTCTATTCTGAACCCTCTTATTTTCACCTGCTCATCTCCTCTTCCGAGGAACGAAATATTGCCGTTATCGAGCCAACTGCAACGATCCCCTGTTTTATACATTTTGCCGCCCTTCTGGTAGGGATTGTCAATGAAACGCATGGCGGTCAGCTCCTCTTTCCCCAGGTATCCCTTTCCTACCCCTCTGCCGCCTATATATAATTCACCGGCCACTCCTGCTGGTAACAGGTGCAATTGCTCATCCAGTATATACATTTCCATATTGGGCATCGGGAGACCAACAGGCACCTGGTCATCCGGCATGAAGCCGGAAAGGTCGCCTTCAAAATAACTAGTATCGATAGTTGCCTCTGTCACGCCATAAGAATTAATCACCCTCACTTGTGGTCCATAAAAAGCAGTCACCTTTCTGAATTCATCCACCCGGCACACATCCGCCCCAAATATCAGCATACGCAGTGATGGTGTTTCCAGGCGCTGTTCCATGATAAAATCCATCAATGGAATAACCAGTGACGGAGTTGCTTCAAATATGCTGATGGACTCTTTGCGGATCAACTGATATACCTGTGCAGGATCCAGTCGCGCTTCCTGCGGGCAGATCACCATTTTCCCCCCGTTCAGTAATGCCCGTGAAAGGTCGCCTGAAAAAACGTCGAAGGCAACACTCGCCATTTGCAATAATGAAACCGGCATGCTGGCCAGCCCGTAACATTTACGCCACGCATAAGTTGCATTCAGAAACTGCTGCTGCTGCACCATCACGCCTTTAGGCACTCCTGTTGACCCCGAAGTATAGATCAGATAAAGCAGATCTTCCGTTGTATTAAGAATAGCCGGGTTTTCTCCAGAACAGGTCATCACTTCCGCATTACCAGGATCCACTGCATTTTCATGCCATTGATACTGTTTGCTGTTTGTCAGCAGTAAAACAGTCTTACTGTCCTCCAGCATATAGCGTACACGGGAATCAGGGTAAGTCGGATCAACCGGCAGGTATGCCCCCCCCGCCTTTATAACGGCCAGCACAGCTATCACCATGTCCATTGACCGGTCTATGCATATACCCACTACCTGACCTGGTGTTATCCCCTTTGCACGCAGGTAGTGCGCCAGCCTGTTGGCCTTTATGTTCAGCTCTTCATAGGTAAGACTTCCCTCTTCGTATACGAGTGCCGGTTCCCTTCCATGAAGCATTACCTGCTCCTCAAAAACCTCCTGCACCAGCTTGTCCTGCTCAAAAGGTACTTTTTCTCCGGCCGACAGCTGCAGTAGTTGTCTGCGCTCTTCCTCCGTGGTTAATTCCAGGTCCATGACAGCTACTTCTGGGTTATCGATCACCTGATCGATAAGGCCAAAAAGCCATCCGGACAACCGGTTTATGTCCTTTTCATGATAGACATGCTGATTGAAGGCCCAATCAAATTGTATTTTCTCTCCCGGAGAAACCGTAATGGTAAGGTCGTAATTGGTTTGCTCATATGCTTCTGCCCTATATATAGTAAAATCGTTACCATCCGGTTCATCTGTGCCTTTCCTGGAAAGCTCTTCCAACAACGGATAATTCTCAAACACCAGGATATGATCGATGAGCGCTGTCTTTAACAGGCTAAGCGCCTGTATTTCATTCAAAGCAATATGATGGTACTGTTCGGATTCCAGGAAGTGGTCCCGGGTTGACCGTAGCAGATCCGTAAATATTTTTCCGGCAGTATCTATTCTCACCGGTACCGTATTAATAAATAATCCCAATATGGATTCGACTCCCGGCAGATCGGCCGGCCGGCCGGATACGACAGAACCGAATACCACATCCTTCACATTGTTACATTTGGACAATAAAATGCCCCATAAAACATGCACCACCGTACTAAGGGTAACATTATTTTTTCCCGCCAGCCTATTTAATGCAGCCGTTCTCCGCTCATCCAGCTGATAGGTTATTTCCTGCTGAATAAACGCATCCGGTTCTCCGGATCTACATCCAGGCACTGTTAATTCTTCCTGATAGTCCGACAGATATTTCTCCCAGAACAACTTGCCCGTGGCAACCGGTTGTTGCGACAACCAGGTGATATAATTTTTATATGGAGATGCTGTACTTTCCTGATAGGATCCTTTACCGCTATAGTAACGATACAGCATCAGAAATTCCTCCACGATAATAGACATGCACCAGCCATCCATGAGGATATGATGGTGCGACCAGATAAACTCATACTCAACGTCGCTTACCTGGAATATATTCACCCGCATCAGGGTATCCAAAGCCAGATCAAACAACTTATTTCTGTCTGTCATTTTGAATGACTCAATCATTTCATCCGGATCGCTCGCTTCTCTGATATCGAAAAATCCGGGAATGATTTCCCGGTGCGTTAATACTACCTGTAGCGGCCTTTCCATACCTTCATGTACAAACGCCGTCCTCAATATATCGTGCCTTTCCGTGAGACTTTGCATACATTTCTGTATCACCTCTTTATCGAGCGCTCCTTTTATCCGATAGGAAATCTGTTCCAGGTAAGCACCTGAGGAAGGATTCAATAACGAAAGAAAAAGCATTCCCTCCTGCATCGGACTCAGTGGGTAAATATCCTGCACATCGTACTGTTCAAGGATATCCGACAGTTGAACTTCAGTAAGTTCTTTATACATGAAATCTGTCGGAGTCCGCACCGATCGCACCTGGCTATCGCAATGCGTTATTATGGTTTGCAGTGTTTCCTGATAAATGGTCAGCAGCAGCCGGATAGTGGCAATGGAATACAATTCCGGATTATAACTCAGCGAAATGCGCAGGCAGCCATCTTCTACGAGGCAATTGATACTGATACCGTATTGTTCTTTTAATGCGGGAGCCTGCGTATCTCCTGCAGATTCCTTTGCGATACTAAAAATTTCGTTCGTAAAGGAAGCATCAAATTCACCCAGGTAGTTAAACAGCAGATCAAATGAGGCAGGGCCAATATCTTCTCCCCGGAGATATCTGATCAGTCCATATTCGATGCCATGATGCGGTACCTTACGCAAGGATTCTTTTACGCCGGTGATAACAGAAACAATATTTTTCCTCTTCCAGGTGAACCTTACCGGGTACACCGAAGTAAACCAGCCAATGGTGCGGCTAATATCTCCTCCGATTACCTCTTCTCTCCCGTGTCCTTCCAGGTGCACAATCATGTCGTGTATGCCCCATAGTTCCTCCAGCGCACCTGATAATCCTGCCAGCATCAATTCCTGAGGGGCGGTGCCATAGCTACGATTGGCATCGCCTAAGAGCTTAGTCGTCAATAATTTATTCAGCGAAATATTCTCGGTCAGATAGCCCCCCTTTTCTACGGAGAGGGATTCTCTTTCGTCCGGAAAATCAGGGACGTCTGAAAATAACCTGCGCCAGTAACGGAGCGATTCGCTGCTAATCCCTTCCTCGCTGAATGCCTTTAACCTGTCGTTCCAGGATTTAAAAGAGTCGGTTTTCAACGGCAACGCCGATTGTTTACCTTCTTTATAACTTTTATATAAATGACAAAGATCTTCGAAGATAATCCGCCAGGAAATACCGTCAATGACCAGGTGATGCACTGATATCAGCAGACGATCACCATCGGCCAGGCGAAATAATGCCACTCTGATCAATGGTCCATCCTGCAAGTTCATACTGCGGTGCACCTCATTGCAATAACGGAGCAGATCATTACCTCCCTCCAACTGATCACGTAAGTCGTATTCCTTTATGGCAACGTCTATTTCGGATAGGTTAACCTGCCTGATCTCCTGACCGTTGTCAGAAAATACCATTCGCAGGGCGTCGTGATGTTGCACCATTTTTTCAAAGACCAGCTTTAAAACGGCCGCATCCAGTTGTTCGCCGGAGTGCAGCAATATTGCCTGGTTATAGTGATGATGGCAGGGTTCTTCTTTAAATTGCCGGAAAAAATCAATCTGCACGGGATTCAGGCGTACTGCTCCTGACACCTGCTCCTGACTGGGCATATGACCATCTATCGGCACCAGTGTAATGGCTGATTCCCTGATAGTAGGATTATTAAAAATATCCTTTACCCTGATACGGTACTTTTCACGATAGAGTTTCGATACTATCTGAATTGATTTGATGGAATCGCCTCCCAGCATAAAATAGTTATCGCGTATACTAATTTCCTGCAACCCCAGTACTTCCATCCATACTTTATGAACGGCTCGCTCTTTTTCGTTGGTAGGTACGAGTATTTCGCGCTGAGCTGGTTGCTCCGGAGCGGGCAGTGAGCTGATATCAATTTTACCATTGGAAGTAACCGGAAAACTTTCAAGCTGAATGAAGTGAGAAGGCATCATATGTCCCGGTAAACATTCCCTCATATACTTTCTTACGGCTTCCTGTGTTATTTTTTTATCCGACTGAAAATAGACGCAAATAGATTTCCTGTCCTTTTCATCCTTTCTCAAAACTGCTCTGGCAACTAAGATATCCGGCATCTTTTCCAGCACCTTCTCTATTTCACTCAGTTCTATTCTCACGCCGTTTACTTTTACCTGCCAATCTTTTCTACCGGAGAACACCAGGTTTCCATCCGGCAGCCAATAGCCGATATCGCCGGTTTTATAGATACCCATTCCCTGATACGACGTCTGATGGATTGTATGGAGCGTCAGAAAAGAATGCCTGGTTTTAACGGGATCATTCAGATATCCCTTCCCAAGACCCAGCCCACCCACATAGATCATCCCCGGTCGTCCCAGCGGGCAAAGTTTCAGATTTTCATCGAGTACCAGCAAACGAACATTCTGCAATGGCTTTCCTATCGGGATAAAATCATGCCCATCTATATTGTCCCGATCCAATATATAAGTACAAACATCATCGGACGCTTCTGCCGGGCCATATGCGTTTAATATCCGGGACGCAGGAAATGCCTCCAGCCATTTTTTTGCCAGTGGCAGGCTTAATGCATCACCGGTTGATATCAGCCATTTTAAGGAAGGGGGGCATAAGTCTTTTTCTTTTTCCAGCATATCAAGCAGGGTTTCGATATAACTGGGCACTAATTCCACTATTGTGGTTCCAATCCGATTCAGCTCACACAGAAACCTTCCGGGATCCAATATGTCATCATCTTCAATGATATGCGTTGTTCCTCCCGTTGTCAATGCCAGGAAGTATTGCATGATAAAAATATCAAAACTGCAGGCAGCCGTTTGTGCAAAAACATCCTTTGGAGAAAAATTAAGTACCTGGCATACGCCTAACAGGTGATTCTGCAGACCGGTATGCGTTAAGATGACACCTTTCGGTTGTCCGGTAGTACCGGAAGTATAAATGATATATGCAGGATCCTCCGGCAAAATAGTTTCAAATGCCCCGGACAACATGTCTGTTTCTTCCGGCTGTAATTCATCCGGCAGCAATAGTATTTGTGGTATTAACGTCTCAAACCTGCTTACAAAAATTTCAAATTTCCGGGTAGCAATCAGCAAAGCGGGGCCAGCATCCCTTATTATTTTTTCTGTTCGCTGAGGAGCCCCGGCAGGATCAAGTACACTTAATACTGCACCACACTTCAGGATGCCCAGCATGATTGCCAGTTGCTCCGGACTCCGATCACCGAAAGTCACCACTATCTGGCCATTTCTGATACCTTTCCGTTTTATTTCCCCTGCAACAACATCTGATAGCTGATCCAGCTCACGGTAGGATATACGTCGGGATCCATATACTACTGCTGCTTCCTCTGGAAATGTTGCTACACACTGGCGGAAAGCTTCCGGAAACATAGGTCCTACATCTTCCCGGACAGGCTGGTTAAATGAAGACGTAATAAGCGTTTTCTCTTTCGGGAGAATAAAATCCGCTGCCAACAATGGTTTATCCAGCTCCCGGATACACAATGAAACACTGTTCAACGCATACGCCAGCAACTGTTCCATTCTTGCTGCCGCATATCTGAGGCGGTTATATCTTAAAGACAGGCACAGGGCACCATCATTTGTGCAGAGCTGGAAGAAGAGGTTAATATCCGGGACGGTCACCGTTTCCACTTTCTGTAATGCGTCATAAGTAAAAGCGATATCAAACAATTCAGTCGTTCCCTTCTTTTCCCCCTCCTGCAACAACATTTCCATGGGAAAATGCTGATGTTCAAGAGCTGCTGATAAGTGACCGGCGATTTCATTCAGCAGTGTTTTAAAAGATTGTTGTTTATTAACGCTCAGTGGAAGTGGTATAAATTCATTCATCGTCACGTCTTCCCTGCTTCCCATTGCATGAACGCCAACAACAACCCTCTTTTCTTCCATAAAGTAGTCGAGCATATAGATAAGCCCTGATAAAAACAGGACAAATGTTCTGGATGCTTCCGACCGGCAAAATGCGGCTATCTCCGCCTGCAATTGCGGCGGTACCATTATGCTGCATACTTCATATGCAGGACTGCCGCCCGCATCCAACCGGTCGGGCATCAGCATTGATTTCCGGAAGAAAGCCCCCAGGCTTTTCTTCCAGAACAACCTGGCGGGTATATTATTCTGGAACGCCAATAACCTGGCTGATTCATCTCTCATCTTAAATGGTTTAAGGAAGAAAGTAAGGATGGCATTTATTGGAATTTCCGCTCCAATTTCTGATGAGCTATGTCGTAAATGCGGAGGAAATTATCGGCCATTTTCTTTGTGGTGACCAACGGAGGCAGGAAACGTATGACATTGTCATAATGCCCGCCAACTTCAAACAAGAGACCTTTTTGCAGACACTCTTCTCTCAGTTCTTTCACCAGTTCGGGAAAGGGCACCCTGGTTTTCAAATTTTTCACATACTCCACTCCGAATATGAGCCCTCTGCCCCGTACTTCTCCTATAAACTTTGATCGTTTTTTCATGTCTTCTAACGTCTGCAGCATATGTTTTCCAACTGCAGCGGCGTTTTCCAGCACATCCGTATCTTTTACAAAAGACAATGCCGCCGCTCCTGCTGCGATGCTTAGCTGATTGCCTCGAAAAGTACCGGTATGAGTGGCTTTAGTCCATTTATCCAGTTCGTTTCTGAGGATCAAAATGGCTAATGGCATTCCTATTCCGCCAATACCTTTGGATACCGTTATGAGATCCGGAACAGCGGCGGTATGTTCAAATGAAAATAATTTACCCGTACGGTAGAACCCTACCTGTATTTCATCAAAAATCACGGGTATGTTGTAATCATTTCCAATCTTAACTATTTCTTCAAGATATCCCTCCCGGGGTATAATAGATCCTCCTTCACCCTGAATAGGTTCTATGATAATGGCAGCAGGTATATCAACACCTGAACTGGGATTTTCCAGTGCGCTTCGTAAAAAGGTAGCGCATTGCAGCTTACAACTTTCAGGACGTTTTCCAAAAGGGCACCGGTAGCAATAGCTGTATGGAAAAAAATGTACCGGGGCGCTTTTATTTCCCATTGCTTTCCGGTTATAATCATTGCAGGTAACACTCAATGCTCCTGCTGTCATACCATGAAATGCCCCGTGAAAGGAAAATACGGCTTCCCTTTTTGTATTGATCCTGGCAAGTTTGATACCCGCTTCGACGGCATCGGCACCGGTTGGGCCACAGAAGTTAAATTTAACTTTATCGCGTAACGATTCCGGTAAACAGGCATTTAGCTTTTCCATAAACGCGACCTTGATCTCCGTTGGAAAATCGAGTGCATGAATGACTCTTTCCATCTGCCGCTTCATCCGTTCCATGATCACCGGGTTATTATGTCCCAGGTTAACGACGCCACAGCCAGAGAAAAAATCCAGGAACTTGTTACCGTCTACATCCTCCAGCGTTGAGCCCAGCGCATTCCGGAGCCCGATGGGCATCGACCTCGGATAACTGCGGTTATTACTTTCATATTGTTCCTGCTTACTCAACAGGTTCCTGGAATTTTCACCAGGAATACTTTTGGAAACAATATATGGTTCTTCACCGTAGTGAAAGCTGCTGTAATCGTAATTCATAATTGATAATGTTATTAATTAAACAGATCAGAAACGCATGTCAGCAAACATATTGGTCGCCGCAGCTTCAATCGGCCTTTGAAAATGCTTTATGGATTGAACAGGATCTTCCAGTATTTGAGTGATAAGACCCGACAGATTTAATATCAGCTCTTTCAAAAAGCTATCCGTCAGCAACCATTCATTGTAGGAGAATTTGAATAGAATTTCTTCTGCGATACGGACACTTACATCGAAATCATAATTGGTTTGTTCATATACTTCGCCGGCTATCATTTCAAAGCCGGTAGTGACATGACCTATCCCGGGAGGCTTTGCGAAATCCTCGAATATCAGCGCGTGATCGAACATCACGTCCGTTTCAACCGGCAACATCGATTTTATATCGGATAAGGAAGCGTATTGGTGCAGGGCTATTTCCCCAGACATATGTTGAACCGATATAAAGAGTTGCTGCCAGGTCATTTCCGGGTTGAAAATGATTCTCAGCGGGATAGCATTGATAAATAATCCAATAATGGACTCTACGCCGGGAATGACGGGTGGGCGTCCTGATACTACCAGTCCGAAAACAACGTCTTCGCTATTTCCTAATTTCCCTAACAACACTCCCCACAATGATTGTATGACCACACTGGGGGTAACGTTCATCCCGCGGGCAAGCAATTTTAGGCGCGTAGTGTCTGATGCATTGATGGTAAAATATTGGCAAGCCTGTTTGTATTCATTTGTTGGCGTATTAAAGTAGCCCGAAATAATCCGTGTGCTGCCGGGCAGGTAATGGTTAAAATACGTTTGCCAAAACTCCCTTCCGGCATTTTTATCCTGCCTGTGCAACCAGCTTATATAGGTTTTATACTGAATACAGTGATCTATTTGTTCCTGTTCTCTTCCATACTGTTCATAAAATTGTTGAAAGTCGGCCTGCAAAAGGTTTACACACCATCCATCCATAATGATGTGATGGAAAGACCATACCAGCTCATATTCTTCGGCCGAAAGCTGAAGTAAAGCGGCTCTTATCAGCGGCCCCGTATCGAGCAGGAATCCGCGTTTCAGATCTTGGTCGCGGTATAATTGTATCTGGTCTCTTTTTCCTTCCTGCGAAGGAGTTTTGCTTAGATCTATAAAGGTAAAATCTGGTGCCTGTTGCTTTAAAACCACCTGTACAGGATATGGTAACCCATTAAAAAGAAAAATTGTTCTCAGGCTCTCATGCTTTTGTATCAGCTGATCGAATGACCATTTCATACGATCGTAGTCTATCTTTCCTTTTAACCTGTAAGAGAATTGTTCAAAATAAACGGTGGATGCAGGGGCATATAACCAATGAAAGAGCATCCCCTCCTGTATACCGCTCAGGCGGTAAATATCTGCTGCTGCGAAATTGGAGCAAATGTTTTCAACTGCTGCCAGTGACAATGTTTTGCAGGTAAAATCACTGGGGGTAAATGAACGCTTGTCCTGCATCCGGCAGTGGCCGGCGATCAGTTGCAGTTGTGCTGCATAAGCATCCAGTAATGTATTCGCTGTATGCGCCTTCATACTTTCCCGATTATACATCAACTCCAGTTCCAGGTGCCCGCCTACTGCTATAACAGTGAATTGAAGACTATGTGATTGTTCCAGTTGTTCCGAGCGGGTTTCGCCGGCAGACTCCCCGGCCAGCGTGAATGACCTCCCCGACAGATCAGTAGCGAACTGACCGAGATAATTGAAAAGCAATTCCGGGTGACAAACCGGATTGGATGGAACCGGTGTGGAAAGATAGCGATACACACCATATCCGGCGCCACGATCCGGTATTTGCCGTAACTGTTCTTTCACTGTTTTAATAGCCGCTCCAACACCTGCTTCCTCTGGCAGCACCAACAGCACAGGGTACATACTGGTGAACCAACCGACTGTTCGCGTAAGATCCAGCTCCGACAAACCTTCTTCCCGCCCATGTCCTTCCAGTGTCAGCAACTGTTCTCTTTCACCTCCCAGGGAATGAAGCGCCAACAACAAGCCGGTCAGCAACAGTTCTATTGTTTCCGTTCCATAGGCATGGTGAGCGGCCGACAATAACTCACGTGTAACCGAAGCATCCAGCATTAAATGGCAACGGTTGAAACCCGCCAACCGGCGCTCTAATGGCGCCTGCCAGCCTGGAACCGGCGCCACCGTTACTTCTTCCGGTTGCTGCCAGTAAGAGAATGTATGATGCATACGGGTGGCATACAAATACAGTGACTTTACCCAATCCCCATAAGCTGCGGTTTTTAAGGGTAGCGTTTCTCCCTGGTATAAGGCATCAAGATCCGCAAACAATATCCGCCAGGAAACACCATCTACTACCAGGTGGTGTATCACAATCAGCAACCGGTCGCCGTCTGTCAGCCGGAATAATGCACAGCGCATCAGCGGACCTGTTAGCAAATCACATTTGCTTTGTAAAAGTGTACATACTGCTGCCATGCGATCGATGCTGTCCGGATAAGACCGGAGATCGTGGACCTCCTGCAACACATCCATTCTACCGGCTTCGCCATACTCCTGGTGAACACCCGCTGAATCTTCCCGGAAAACCATGCGAAGCGCATCATGATGCTCCAGCAGCGATGATAAGGCACGGCGTAGCACAGTTTCATCAAACCCTTCACGGTTCAGTAACATGACCGACTGATTATAGTGGCCCCGGTAAAGGGAACTTCCATGTTCTTTGAAAAAATGCAGCTGAATAGGACTGAGCGGTGCTGATCCTGTAACGGCTTCCTGTGAAATGATGCTCACCTTCTCCTGTACCTGCCGCGCCAGGCGGCCAGCTACAGGATGATCGAATATGTCTTTCATTGTAACAGTATAGCCAAGACCGCGAAGCCTTGATATCACCTGGATAGCCTTGATAGAATCACCTCCCAGCAAAAAGAAGTTAGCGGTTACTCCTACCTGTTCGTGGCCCAATACTTTTGACCATACCGACACCACCGCTTTTTCCTCATCACTTTCCGGCGCCACATATCCTTCTCCTTCTCTCATATCGGGAGCCGGCAGTGATTGCACATCCTTTTTCCCACTACCTGTTAAGGGAAAGGATGTGAGCTTTATCAAGGCACCGGGTATCATATGATCAGGTAAATCAGTTGCCAGCGTAGCCCGGACCTGTGCCTCACCGGGCGCACCGGATCCTGAATAGTAACCGCATAAAATACCCTCCCTCATTATCACACAGGCATCTGTGATTCCATTTATTCCCAGCAACGAGTGCTCTATTTCTCCCGGTTCCACACGATTGCCACGGATCTTTAACTGCCGGTCTATACGACCCAGAAAATCTATGTTCCCATCCGGTAACCACCGGGCCAGATCCCCGGTCCGGTAAACGCGGTCCAAACCAAGCACCGGGTTGGGGCCGAAACGCAGCGATGTTTGCTCTTCATTGTTTACATATCCCCGTGCGAGGCCGGCTCCGGAAATACAAAGCTCTCCTGCCACACCTACCGGCTGCATTTGGCCGCAGTGATCCACGATCCACATACGTACATTATCCAGGGCGCGGCCTATGGGAACCGATCCTCCCATCCAATCGGTCAGGTCGTAACTACTGGCATATACGCAACATTCTGTTGGACCATATATATTTACCAGTCTCACCCTCTTATGCTGCTGATGAAACTGAAGTATACTTTCCCCTGTCAATGCCTCTCCCGCAAGAAAAATATACCTGAGGTGCGGGAATGTTATTGCTCCATCCATACATATGTCTGCAAATGCATTAAAAAGCGACGGAACAAAATTCACATGAGATACCTGGTATGCCTGGATGGTGGATAATATCTTATAGGGGTCTTTTTCTTCCTCCTTTCCCATTATCACTATCTTCCCTGCTCCTCCGATAAAAAATCCGAAAAGTTCAGGAATAGAAACGTCAAAATAATAGGGAGTCTTCATTAAAAAAATATCGTCATCTGAAAAAGGATACTGCCGGTTCAGGCCATAGAGCAGGTTCATGACGGCGCCATGCTCTATCATTACGCCCTTAGGCATACCTGTTGACCCCGAGGTATACATCACATACATCAGATCGGCGGTACCGGCTCCTGCTGCCGGATGAACTGCATCGAATGAAAGATGCGGTTTATCTTCCAGCAATACTATTTCTGTGATACCGCGAAGACTTTCATCGTAAGGCGATTGGGTAACCAACAAAAGTGCATTACTATCCTTTAACAGATACTTAACCCCGGATACCGGCATTTTTGTGTTGACCGGCAGATAGGCGGCACCTGATTTCAGGATGCCATATATCCAAACCACCATCTCCACAGATCTGTCTGCCATCAACGCCACAATACGGTTCTGGCCGGCGCCTTTGCTTACCAGATAGCTGGCAACACAATCTGATGCCCGGTCCAACGCCTCATACGTCATTTTTTTATCTTCAAACAATAAGGCTACTTTGTCCGGGAAGGCGGCTGCACGTTGTTTAAAAACACGCATAATGTTTGCGTCCTGATCATAGGGTAGCGCTGTTGAATTAAACTGCTCCGTAATCAGTAAGCGTTCTTCCTCCCCAAGTATTGTTATTTCATCTACCGGCACCTTTACATTTTCGCCAATCGTTTCCAATATCTTCAGGAAATGTTTACAAACAGATGCCATCATCAAAGGTGAGTACCTGGATAGGTTATAATCGAATTGCATCGATAGTTCCTTTTCATGCAGGAGCATAATCGTCAGGTCAAAACTTGTTTGCTCGAAACGCGTGCTCTCCGTTACTTCAAAACCAGTTCCTTCTTCCGTCATATTTTCCGAAGGATAGTTTTCAAATGTCCACAAATGCGTAAAAAGCTGCTGCTTCAAACTGCTCTGTGCCTGAATATCTGTTAAGGCTGTATGCTGATGATTGTATAAAAGATGAGCAGATTGACTCCGCTGCTGCAGCACATCAGCGAAAGTGTCGCCAGGATTGAAACAGATCCTGACAGGCACTGTATTTACAAAAAGCCCTACGATGCTTTCTACTCCCTCCAGCTCATACGGTCTCCCGGATACTACCTGTCCAAAAACGACGTCTCTGCAATTATTATATTTCGTGAGTAAAATGCCCCATGCACTCTGCAACACCAGATTGACAGTAGTATTGGTATGAAGTGCCAATGCTTCTATCTTACGCTTCAATAACGGAGACAACGTTGTTCTGATACTTTTGAAAGAAGAAGGCCCGCTGGCATCTGTTCTTTTCCCGGGAACATCTGCCACGGTATCGTAGCCCGATAAGTATTCTTTCCAAAAAGAAGCATCTGCTGCATGATCCCGATTTTCCAACCATTTCAGAAAGGTTTTATAAGGCACATGATGATACTCCGGAATAAGTATATTCTTTTTTCGCTGTTGATATTGCGATAAAAAATCGGAGATGATAATTGCAATACTCCATCCGTCCAGGATAATATGGTGAAAACTCCAGATCAGTGCATATCCTTCGGGGAAGCTGACCAGGGTTACCCGCATTAATGCATCTGTTAGTAAATCGAACCCCCTTTGTCTGTCTTCATTTTTCAGTGCTTCCAGGCAGCCTTCATGCTCCGCTGTTTTAATAATAAAATCAATTTTCCTGTTCCTTAAAACCACCTGCAACGGTTCATCCAGTTCCTCAAAAACGAAGGCGGTTCTCAATACATCAAATTTATGTGAAAGACTATCCAGGCATGCCCTGCATATGTCAACATCTACCTCTCCTTTAATCCGGTAGGTTTGCTGTAAGAAATATACGGTGGACTGTTTATCATATATCCAGTGAAACAGCATCCCTGTCTGCATTGGTGTTAGCCTGCAGATATCTTCAATTTCATTATTGACCATAAAACTACTGGAATTTTTTGCTGATTAATGCGAGTGCTTCGTTAGAGATACCCGCATACGTAAAATCGCCTGACGGACTGAGGGGCGCTGGTGCTTTAACAGCTTCCTGTGAAATAATGCTTATCTCCTGCTGTACCTGCCGCGCCAGGCGGCCAGCTACAGGATGATCGAATACGTCTTTCATCGTGACAGTATAACCAAGGCCGCGAAGCCTTGATATCACCTGGATAGCCTTGATAGAATCACCTCCCAGCAAAAAGAAGTTAGCGGTTACTCCTACCTGTTCGTGGCCCAATACTTTTGACCATACCGACACCACTGCTTTTTCCTCATCACTTTCCGGCGCCACATATCCTTCTCCTTCTCTCATATCGGGAGCCGGCAGTGATTGTACATCCTTTTTCCCACTACCTGTTAAGGGAAAAGATGTGAGCTTTATCAATGCACCGGGTATCATATGATCAGGCAAATCAGTTGCCAGTGTAGCCCGGACCTGTGCCTCACCGGGCGCACCGGATCCTGAATAATAACCGCATAAAATACCCTCCCTCATTATCACACAGGCATCTGTGATTCCATTTATTCCCAGCAACGAGTGCTCTATTTCTCCCGGCTCCACACGATTGCCACGGATCTTTAACTGCCGGTCTATACGACCCAGAAAATCTATGTTCCCATCCGGCAACCACCGGGCCAGATCCCCGGTCCGGTAAACGCGGTCCAAACCAAGCACCGGGTTGGGGCCGAAACGCAGCGATGTTTGCTCTTCATTGTTTACATATCCCCGTGCGAGGCCGGCTCCGGAAATACAAAGCTCTCCTGCCACACCTACCGGCTGCATTTGGCCGCAGCGATCCACGATCCACAAACAAACATGATCCACTGCACGGCCTATCGGGACCAGATCTGTATAGGTTGCAGGCGAACAATCATACCAGGTCACTTCGATTGTAGCTTCCGTAGGACCATACATATTCACCAGTGCTACGTTATTCGTTTTAGTGAGTAACAGATCAAATTTCCCGGCCAGATCACTATTCAGCGCTTCTCCTGTACTGAATACCCTTCTTACCGACTTCAGCTCATTTACCAGGCCATCACCTTCCATCACCTCCAGAAAGGCACTCAACATAGAAGGAACAAAATATAAGATGGACACCCTTTGTTGGGCAATGGCCGTTATCATCTGCTCCGGACTTTTTTCTTCTTCCGGAGAAAGAATAAAAAGAGATGCTCCCGCCATGCACCAGCTAAATAACTCCCATGCAGACACATCGAAATAAACCGGTGTTTTGAGTAACATCACATCTGCATCAAAAAGCGGATATGCCTGTTGCATCCAGGTTAACCGGCTGATCAGTGATCCGAGGTCAATCATTACACCTTTAGGATTACCGGTAGAGCCGGATGTATAGATAATGTAAGCAAGATCTCCTTCTTCGTGATCCACGACCGGCCTTGTGACAGGAAAATCAGCGTACAGGGAATTGTTCATATCGATTTTATCAACGGGCCCGCTATATTTTTCCCAATTTTCCGTATCACTTACGAGGAGTGCTGCGCCACTATCCTCCAACATAAACGCCATCTTTTTCGCGGACAATCCCGGATTTACCGGCAGGTATGCACCACCTGCTTTTAATATACCGTAAATCCACAATACCATTTCCAGCGAACGGCTGCCGGCAATCGCTACTACTACTTCTTTAGTCACGCCTCTTGCCACCAGGAAGTTGGCGATCCTGTTAGTTTCTTCCTCGAACGTTTTATAAGTAAAAGCACCTTTCACCGAAGATATTGCCGTCTTGCCCGGATCGGCACATCGCTTATCCAAAAAAGATCCCTTTATGGAAAATTTCTCTGGTGGCATATAATACGGCATCGTGATAAACTCCTGAAGAGGATCAGCTTTCAACACCTGCTTCTTATCCACACATTCCGCATTGGCATGTATCAGCTGGTACAGGGCTGCCTCCATATAAGTACATAATCCTGCCGCCATTTCTTCACTCATCAGGTGGGAAGAATAATGCAAGAGCATCTCATGTTCATCCAAGGTTTTGCTAAAGGTGAAATCAATCTCGAAGTTGTTTACCGAATAGGAACTGATATCCAGCTTCTGCTTTAACAAAGCCTGTTGCTGTGAATAGTCAACATTTTCCAGCACATGAAAATCTACGTAGTTAAAAGTAGCATTTACGATGCTGCCTGTCTCCCCTATTTCTTTCTCTGTAAATTTCAGAATATCCAGGAATGTTATCTTACCCTGACTAATCACTTCTTTCAACTTGCGATCCACCCGATGAAAATATGCAGCCCAGGTTTCCCGCTCCTGAAATACAAATCTGACCGGCAATACATTCAAAAAACACCCCAATATCCTGTCACCGTCTTCCGTTACCGGCCGGTTATTATCAATGATGCCCACCAACACATCATTTTCCCAGCTTAACATATAGATGCCAAACAGGTAGGCGCCAAAGCACAGGTTCTTGATGCTGATATTATATCGTTTAGATACCTGGTATACTTCTTCAATAAGGTGATCAGCAGGTTTATGACGATAGCGCTTCCGCTGATTTTCTGCCATATGTTTACCCGAAGGATAAATGTCCAGCCGTTTAAAACCGTCCAGTTGCTGTTTCCAGTAGGTCTCATAGGCAGGGTTATTCCTGTTGGCGTTTTCAGCAATTACATAGTCCTTATAACTGTTTTTCAAAGGCGTCAGAGTATATCCAGGATCTTCTTTGAGCCGCAGGTAGGTATCATGAAGTTCAGATTTAAATACCGCATCGCTCCAGCCGTCGATAATAGCATGGTGTACAATCCACGTCATTACGACCTCGTTGGCGCCGATTCTGAAAACCGTTAGTCGCCATAGTGGTGCCGCAAATACATTAAATGGCTTGTTAAGATCGCTTCGGAGAAACTCATGGATCAACGTTTGCTGTTCTTCGCTTCCGTGTGAAGAAATGTCCCGGTAATCCAATGGCCGCGGCACCTCTTTATAAACAATCTGTAAGGGCTGTACGTCGTTTATACTAAAGGCGGTACGAAGTACAGGATGCTTGCCGGCCAATAATACAACGGCGCTCCCAAACAGCTCAAAATTAAAGTTCTCATAGTACACCTGGTGTATCATGTGATCGTGATAAAAAGTGGAACCAGGCTCCTTCAGGGTATGAAATATCATCCCCGTCTGAATATCACTTGCGGGAAACACATCTTCTATTAGCCCTGCAGTATCGGTCGTCTGCAAAAAAAGCGCTTTGATCTGCTCAAATTCAGCGATCGTTCTTTCTGTTCTGATAACATCCGGTGTCTTTACTGCACTGGTAATATTCCTCGCCAGCTTTTCTATCGTAGGTCCGTTCAGCATATCCTGTACGGCCATTTTTACACCAAACCGGCGGTTTATCTTTGCCATTACGCGAAGCGCCTTAATGGAATCTCCTCCTAATTGGTAAAAATCGTCTTCCATACCAATTTTTTCCACTTTCAATGCCTCCTTCCAAATATCGAGCAGCAGGATTTCCTCATCGTTACGGGGAAGTATCACGATATCTGTCCTTACTTCCCGGGGCAATTTTTTCCTGTCTACTTTGCCACTGGGCGTCAATGGGATGGCATCCAACTGTACGATCCTGGCCGGGCACGCGTATGGGGGTAATATTGATAATAAATAGGTCTTTATAGCAGAGATATTTAATATTTCCGGGGCCACAAAATAAGCGTATATATCCAGGGAACCGTTTTCCACGGACCAGGCCACCGCTTTTCCATTCGTGATTCCCGCGTAAGACAACAGTGCAGCCTCCACCTCACCTAATTCAACCCTATGCCCTCTTATCTTTACCTGGTCGTCACTTCTTCCGAGATATTCCATCGTCAGGTTGGGCAGCATTCTGGCCATATCCCCGGTTCTATACATCTTAAGGTGCTCACGGAATGGAACCGGAACAAATCTTTCTGCTGTCTTTTCCGGATCATTTCTGTAGCCATATGCCAGGCAGTCGCCGGCAATACAAATTTCACCGACACATCCGGGCGCCACCAGCTGACCGTTTTTATCGAGCAGATAAATCTGTGTGTTGGATATAGGACGACCGATCGGAACCACCATGCTATCATCGGTATCAGGGCAATAGCGATGTATCATACATCCTACTGTTGCCTCTGTAGGCCCATACTCATTGTATATTTCTACGCTTCCGTTAAAGAAAATATGTGCCCTTTCGGCGAGATGGGTTTCCAGTTGTTCCCCGCCAACAATAATGCGCTTCAGTTTCAGGTCCTTTCTCTCTGCTATCTCCTTCCTGACCCCATCAAATTCAAGTAAGGCTCCCAGCTGGGAAGGCGTCATTTTGATAACTGTTGACTTATTTTCCAGTAAAATATTATCGAGAAGAAATTCATTGTTCCCTTCATATATAAGCAGGCTGTTACCCGTTACCAATGGGAGCAACAGTGATGTAATCACCATATCGAAAGACAGGACTGTATATAAGGGAAAGTTACAGTCTGTTTCCCTCACATAACTTTTAGCCGCCCAGGTGATATAGTTTAGAAGTGATCTGTGACCTATTTCCACGCCTTTAGGTACACCTGTTGTTCCCGATGTATAAATGATATAGGCTCTGTCGGACTGCCGGGCAACATTAAAATTTCTAACAGCGCCGCCGGTATCGGAGCAGCGGATATCTTCCGCAAAAATCATTTCTCCTTTAAAACCGGCTATTTTACCTACATAGAGCTTATTTAGTATTACAACACTACAATCACTTGCCTTGAGAATATATGCGATCCTTTCCGGGGGATCATTAAGATTAAACGGCAACCAGGAATATCCTGCCCGCAAAATTCCAAGGATCACTGCCGGTACTTCGGCAGATCTGTCCATCAACACACCAATAATGGTATTTGCAGGAAGCGCCAGTCTTGCCAAAGCCTCCGCTACAAGGTTTGCTGCGGCCGCCAATGCAGCATAGGTGATATTGGTATTTCCCGACTGAACAGCTATTTTATCCGGATAAAGCTTGCAATTCGTTTCGATCAGCAGTACCACAGTTGTATGCTCATCCAGCTTATCGGTGGTGTGGTTATATTCAGTGACAACCGCATTGTACTGTGCAGCATCCATCAGCTCCAATCTGCCCATTCCCTGGCGGGGATCAAGTAACAACTGGCGCAGCACGCGTCCGAACAGCGCCGACAGTGAAACAGCCGCTTCGGAGCTAAAGATTCCAGCGGCAAAGGTCATACAACAGCATACTTCCGGTCCTCTTTCTATACATTCCATGGTCACATCCCATTTGGAAACCTCATGTATATAGTTGTATTTCTCGAGTACAATATCCTTCATCCGTCTCTCTCCAAATTCATCCCTGTTGTAAAAAAACCAGGTATTGAAAAGCGGGAATTTTCCTTGTTCTGAAGGGAAGCCGATTTCCCCGGCTAACAGCTCATAAGGATACTCCTGGTGTTCAAACGCGTTAATAACATTTTCCCGGAGGCGCAGCAACAATGATTCAAATACGGTATCTTCCGCTATACTCACCTTAACAGGTAAGGTATTGACAAACATTCCGACCACCTGCTCAAATTCATGGTTAGTTCTACCTGTAGCGGGAGTGCCGATACAGAATTCCTGTTGCCGCGATATCCTGTTCAGGAAAACACTGTAAATCGCCAGCAAAACGGTAAATGGAGTAGTATTGTAGTCTGCTGACACCTGCTTTAGCAGCTTTATTTCATCCGTTGGCAACTGATAGTTACAGCTGACTACCTCTGCATAACTTTTTCCGGTTTTCCCCAAAGGCAGATCGATATAATCAGGAGGTGTGGTAAACTGTTTTAACCAGTATTCCCGTTGTTGAGCAATCTGTTGCCCGAAAACGGCGGAGTGCTGCCACTCACTGTAATCTACATACCTGGTGGCCAGTGGTGGCAACGGCTGATCGTCATAGAGCGCCATGAAATCATTAAAGATTAAATTTTGCGAAACACCATCTGCCACGATATGATGCATATCGAACAACAGCAGGTGCTCTTCCTCATTAAAGGATAAAATTCCAACCCGGAATAATTGCTCACCGGAAAGATCAAACGGGCGCACAAATGCCCTGATAACACTATCTACATCGTCACCTGGACAGAAAGGGATCATCGTCACAAAATCAGTGGCTGTTGCTTTCAGGTACTGGCAAATTTCTTCATTTCTTTCCACAAACACCGTCCTTAAACTTTGGTGCCGGTCTGCCAGCAAATGGAATGTTGCCGTTATCTTCTCCTTTACTACCTTTCCCTTTATCCGGAATGCCACCGGAAGATTAAAACTGGTGGATGCCGGATTTAATTGCTGAAAGGTGTAAATCCGCTGCTGTTGAATACTGGCCAGGTAATATTCTTTCTGAACAGCCGTGGCAACAGGCGCCTGGTTACCCAGGTGTTCCATTTCGCGGAGCCAGGCCACGAGCCCTTTCTTTTCCTGCCGGATACTTTCTATCAGCTCAGGTGCAATACTTTCGGTTGCCCCTGTCAGGTGCAGGTCATCGCCATCCAGCCGGATATGCAGACCGGCCCCGTTGACTTTCTCCAATAACTGAATATATCTGGTTAACATAAGCGGGTAACATTAAACTTAAATGATCACAGCGGTTTCCTGGTGAGCAGATACCGGCGCAGTATTTTTAAGCATCTGTACGGAACGAATCAGTACTGCGATCTCCGAAATATTATTCATTCGAAGTATATCCATTAGCCGCAGCCGTACAGAAAATTGTTTCTCAATAACGGATACTAATTTCATAGCATCAATGGAAGAACCTCCCAGTTGAGCAAAATTCATATTCATAGCTATATCTGCCGGTGCCATTCCGATAATATTACCGCATATTTCTACCAGCAGGCGCTCCAACTCATCCGCCGGCGCGATCAAATGGTCTTCAGCCTCCAGCCTCACTTCCGGCAACGCTTTTTTATCTAGTTTTCCATTGATCGTCACCGGGATCTGGCTGATACAAATAAAATATGATGGGATCATATACTGTGGCAGTTCTATTGCAAGATAGTCGCGCAACAGATGACTGTTTATCTCTTCAGATGCGGTATAATATGCACAAATTTTCTGACTGCTGCCCATATCCCTTACAATCGCCACCGCATCGCCAATACCCTTATATTTTTTGAGGCGCGTTTCAATTTCACCCAGCTCTATCCGGTATCCACGTAGTTTCACCTGCGAGTCAGTACGACCCAGAAACTCCAGATTTCCATCTTCGAACCACCGGGCGCGGTCTCCTGTTTTATAAAAAACGGTATTCTTTTCAAAGGGGTTTTGTAAGAATTTGGTGCGGGTTAACACCACATCATTCACATATCCTGTCGCCAGGCATTTACCTCCGATATAAAGATCGCCGGGTGTACCAATAGGACAGCATTTTAAATGTTTGTCCAGTACGTAGTACCTGGCATTCTGAATAGGCTTCCCGTAAGGAATGCTACGCCAATTGGGATCGATCTCCGTAATATCGAAGAAATTCGACCATATCGCCGCTTCTGTAGCGCCTCCGAGAGCAGTCACCTTCACTTCTTTAAAGTTTGGCAGCAACTCCTCTCTGACAGAAAGCGGCACCCAATCCCCACTCAGGAAAACACGCCTGAGTACACCTCTCATATCACGGTAAGGCGCTTCCCGCAGCAATGGCAAAACCTGTTGAAGTGCTGCCGGTGCGGAGTCCCAGAATGTTATATTTTCATTGAACACAATGTCGAGCAGTTTTCTGGCATCCATAATATCTTCCTGCTTTGCCAACCGGATTGATCCACCAGCCATCAGCATACCAAATATATCATACACCGACAAATCAAATCCAAGAGATGTCAGGAACAAAAGTTTATCGGAACTGCCGATTCCATAGGTTTTATTCACCCATTCCAGCGTATTTACAACCGGTTGATGTCGTACCAATACCCCTTTGGGGATGCCGCTGGATCCTGATGTATGTATTATATAGGCGAAATCATCAGGGCCTACTGCTCGTTCCACATTAACATCTTTTTGCGCCTGTATATTCTCCATCGTCATCAACCGAATACCTCTTTCAGCGAAAGCATTTACCAACGCGGACGGGCAATCTTTTAATGCTCCCGTGCAAATGACAGTCCGGACCGCATTGCCGCCCACATGGAGTATTTGCTCCAGCCGATGCAAGTGTGAAACATCAGCGATGATCATTCCCATCCCAATTGACTGCATCATGCTATTGATACGTGCATCCGGTTGCTGCACTTCCAAAGGCACATACACACCACCTGCTTTCAATACGCCCAGTACCGAATAAACCATTGCTACGGACCTTTCCAATAAGATGCCTACAGGCATTCCCGTGAGCAACCCCACTTCCGCGAGTAACGCCGCCAATCTGTTGGCGGTGCTATTCAACGCGGCGTAGCTCACTGCTTCCTCAGCAGTAATAACAGCCGTGCGATCGCCGGAAAGCAGTACCTGCCGCTCCACCAGCTGATGTATAGTAGCTGCGCTGCTGTATTCAGAAAAAGTATTGTTAAAATCATACAGGATTTTTTCCCGCTGTTGCACCGGCAGGCAATCCAGTTGCGAACAATTACTACCGGCATTTTCTTCCAGCTCTCTGATCAGCTTTCTGAACGCATCAAAGAGGCGATCAATACTTGTTTTTTTAAACACATCGGTAGCATATTCCAGGTTAAAATGTAAGGTAGTTCCTTTGTCGACGCATTCAATGGTAAGGTCGAATTTCGCGACTCCTTTATCTATCTGGAAAGGCTCCAGCACCACACCCGGTATACCGAAGCGCGGTTCCCAGTCTTCCTGCAAAACAAACATGACGTCAAACAGCGGATTCCTCGACGGATCAAACTGCATCCCTAAATCTGACAGCACGTCCTCGAATGCATAGTCCTGATGCTCCAGTGCCTTTATCACCAATTCCTTTACTTCTTTCAATAGGTCGGGAAAAGGTTTGTCCGGATTCACCTGAATACGCATCGCCATGGTATTCACAAACATGCCGATCATACGCTCTAAAGCGGGATTATTCCGGCCGCTTACCGATGTGCCAATCACCACTTCTTCTTCATTGCTGAGTTGCGTAATAAGCACACTGATACATGTCAACAATAAGGTATAGATAGAAACATCCATCTTTTTAGAAAGTCGTCTGAGATAATCTGTTTCCCTTCTGGTAAGTTCATAATGACAAAGCCTCCCTTCAGAACCCCGGACCGCTTGTCGTTTGAAGTCCGCCGGCAACCCGGATTGAATTGAATAATTCAGGAATTGTTGCTTCCAGAAAGCGGCATGTTCCTTATACTCGTCCATGTCAGCCCTTTTCATACTCCATTCTGCGTAATCACTATATGACAGATCTGTAGCTATCAGCTGTTCCTGCCGGTAGGCTTTAATAAAATCATCAACTAAAACATTTATGGATATGCCATCGCAAACAATATGATGCATATCTACGACAAACTTATAACTGCTATCCTCTTCCTTTATCAGCATTGCCCTGATCAATGGTGGCTGGTCGAGTATAAATGGCCGGAAGAACTGCTTTTTAATAGACTCAAAATCAGTAGCCCCTGCTTCATAATATTCCATGTTAAAGGAGCAATTATCCTGCACCTGTTGCACCGGGGTTCCCTCCTGTACGAAAAAAGAGGTCCGTAGTATGTCATGTCTGGCAATCAGTTGGCGGAATGCGGCTTCCACTTCTTTTACCTCCAGCTTACCGGTAATATTAAATCCGGCGGAAATATTGTAACTCAATGACTCCTTATCCAATTCATTCAGGATAAACAGGCGTTTCTGAGCGGCAGCCTGCTTATAAAATGGCTTCTTTTCTGTTTTCCCGATCTGTTCCGCTTTTATGGTTTGCATGTTGCCTATAAGCGCTGCCTGTTGTCTGATAGTCCGGTTGTCAAATATGAGGGAGATACTCACCGGTTTCTCCATTACATCCTGTACTTTCAAAACAAAATCCACTACTCTCAGGGAATTTGCGCCTAACAGGAACAGGTCATCTGTCATACTGATCTCTTCCGGCTTCCATGCCAGTATATGCGCCCATATACGTAATAATTCTTCTTCTACTTTATTTGCCGGGGAGATGATCACCTTAGGCTGACTGAGGGGTATTGGTAACTGGTTCTTTTCTGTCTTCCTGTTAATATTCAACGGTAAAGCGTCCATCTTTACATAATGACGGGGAATCATGTAATCTGGCAGGAAGGACCGGAGGAAAGCGATGATTTCATGCGCCCCGGTTTCTTTTCCGATCTCCGTTTCATAGTAAACCGCTAACTGTATTTCCTCATTAATCGTCACCGTGGTTACCAACGCCTCTTTCACTTCCTCCATCCTGCAGATATGTGTTGATATCTCCTGCGGTTCAATACGGTAGCCATTTATTTTTATCTGATCATCTGTCCTTCGGGACAATATCACTTCATAGTCTTCTGTCCAGGCGGCGGCATCTCCCGTTCTGTAAATCATTTTCCGGCCGATGCTGTTCAATACATGGAAACTATTGGCAGTAGCAGGTTCGTCAAGATATCCTGCACTCAGACTGTCACCGGCGACACATAGTTCTCCCAACGCATTTACGGGTTGTACATGGAGACTTTTATCCAATACAAAAAGACTGGTATTGGATATTGGCCGTCCAACAGTAAATGGTGTGGCGGTAGTGGTGATTTCTTTAGCACTGCAACCAATGGTCACTTCACTTGATCCGTATTCATTAAAAATGCGTACGGCAGGATTCAGCTTCCGTAAAAATGCCACCTGTGAAGGATGGAGCTCTTCTCCTGTTGCTATCACCGTATGCACTGCGGTTTTTCCGAGATCCATCTGTTCCAGGAAATTTATCTGGGAAGGAAGTAGTTTTACAGCCTGTATATCCGAATCGGGGTTAAACAGGATACTTAATGTATCCTGCACCGGTGCTGAGTCATTGAATATAACAAGGGTATCGCCTCTTAACAACGTGGTAAATAAAATGGCCAATGTGTGATCCAACACGATGGGCGCAAAAATGGAGGAATTGATGTGATCTCTTCCTTCAAAATATCTTTCATTTGCCCATTGAGAATAATTAACAGCGCTACGATTGTTGATTTTCACACCCATTGGCACACCGGTAGATCCGGAAGTAAAAATAACATATAACAAATCGTCACCGCAAACAGTGGTCTTTTTCATGGCAGGTGATGCCGGGGAAAAGATATCCTCGTCATATTCCCATGACTTTATGGCCGTTTCCCAGCCGACCTTTCCTATGAAGCATTTACAATCAGCCACCTTGAGCATGTAATTAATCCGCTCCTGTGGTGATGCTGTTTCAAGTGGCACAAAACCTGCCCCACATTTCATAATCGCCAGTAGCGTAACAATCAACTGCTCAGAGCAATTCATTAATACACCCACTGTATCTCCCTGTTGTACATCCATCTGTTGTTGGAGGAAGCCAGCCATTAGTGAAGACCGTTTATCTACCTCTGCATAGGTTAACTCCCGCTTACCATAACGGACACACACATTTTCTGCTTTCCTGGCAGATGACTCCTGCAAAAGTGTTATCAGGCTTACATCCTTCCGAAAAACTACAGGGCCATGGGCATGTTTTAATATAGTTTCTTCTTCTTCGGCGGTGAGCAGCCTTAAACTATCTACCACCACATCTCCTTCCCGTATAAGCTGTCCGAGCAGGTTTCTAAAATGGCCGGCCAGTCTGCTCATCTGGGTACTGCTATAACGTCTTTCGTTATACGAAAAAATAATTCTTATATCTTCTTCTGTAAAAACCGTCACAGATAAATCATAGCTGGTATGCTGTTCGGCTGATAACCGCCCTATCCTTAAATTTTTCTCACCAGTTAATTCACCGGTAGTATATAGGCTATCGGATAAAGGCATGTTTTCAAAAATCACCACATGATCTATTAACTGATGCTTCACCGGACTCAGTGACTGGATGTCTGCCAGTGAGTAATAACTATATTCTTCTGACTGGGTGGCCGACTTTTGCATGCGCCTGCATAGCTGGCTCCACTTTTCATTTCTGTCAAAGCGGATCCTTCTGGGAATCGTATTGATAAACAACCCAACTGTTTTTTCAAAGTCCATTCCCTGCAATGATCTCCCTGATACCACACAACCGAAAACCGCGTCTTCCGCATTATTATACTTTGCCAGTAAAATACCCCAGGCACACTGGATCAGCGTACCTAGTGTTGCACCAATGTCTGCCGCCATTTGCCGCAGGGCCTTTGTTTCCTGTCTGCCCAGCAGTATTTTCTCTTCACCATTGATGTACGATCCTTCTTCTTTGTTTCGCGGAACAGGCAAGCTGGCCGTCCGGTGATATGCTTCCAGGTATCCGCTCCAGTAGTTCGATGCCGCGTCCCAGTCACTGTCGGCCAGGATACGTACAAAGTGTTTGAACGGGAGACTGTCCAGCAATGTTATTTTTATACCTCTGACATAGTTGTCGTAAATAATATTGAATTCCTGCATCAATATAATAATCGACCATCCATCCAGTATTATATGATGATAACTCCATACAAATTCATAGCTATCGTTAGCCACCCGGAGGATCGCCAACCGCAGCAGCGGATCTTTCGAAATCACAAACCGGTTTTGCCGGTCTGCCTGCTCATACTTGTTGATATAATCTAACTTTTCATAATCTGCCAGCTCCCGCAAATCCACATAATGAAGTGGAATTTTCCGTGGACTGGTTACAATTTGACGGGGTTTGGATAATCCTTCATAAGCAAAAACGGTTCTCAGCGCATCATGTCTTTTTACGATCTCTTCCAGGGTGCGCTCCACGATATCCAGGTCTACCTCCCCATGCATCAGTATGCTCACCTGACGATGGTAAGTATCAGGTATATCTGTATTAAGGGCATGCAGCAACATATTTTGCTGCATGGACGACAAGGCATAAATATCTTTTATTTCTAGGTTCTCCTTCATATTGTCAGGCTATTTTTATGATTAGGTATTCCTTTCACATTACCCCAGCAATTGTTTGATTTTATCCAGCTCGTCCACAGTAAGTTCCTGGTCAGAGAAACCGGCCAGCATGTCTGCTGTTGTGGAAGATCCTTTATAGTTGTTGTATAGCAGGTCTATATGTGCGGCCATTTTACCGGACAATATGTCTATTTCCTGGAGGGAATACCTGGTGCTGTCAAAATTGAGTTTAAGTTCCAGCTGTTGCTGCCGGAGAATTCCTGATACAATTAACCCAAATCCAACCATGTTGTCTGCGGCAACCAGGCGTTCATCATCATGCATAAAATAAGAGATGCCGCTACTGTTAATATTTACGGCATCGGTTTCACCCATGTAATTAAATAGTACACCGGGCAGCTCCTGCGAGAGTTGCCTTCTGACCGCCGGGTCATCACACAGGTACTTCAGGACCCCATAACTCAATCCCTTATGCGGTATCTGCTGCAGCGTATTTTTTACATTCAGCAGTCCGGAAACCGGCGCCTCATCGTTTGTCAAATCAAATCTCACAGGGTAAATCGCGGTAAACCACCCTACCGTCCTGTTCAGCTGAATGTCGGATGTTATCTTTTCCCGCCCATGTCCCTCCATAGCAATACTCATATGTTGTTTCCCGAACAGTTCACAATAGGACCTCGTTAAAGCGTAGATCAACAGATCTGAAAGATTTACTTTATACCCGGGACAAAACCCGGAAAGAAGACCTTTGGTTACTTCTTTTGATATGGTAATGGCTCTACACTGGTACAGGTTCCATTTGGAAGATAGTCGGCCGGTATCGTGTGGTTCTTTTTCGGATGCCCTGATCCAGTATTTTTGGGAGTGTAACACATCGTGCCGTTTGGCAAAGTTTTGCAGTTCCATGGACCACTTTTTCACAGAGCTGGTTTTGGGTCCCAGCTGAAGTTTCTTCCCTTCTTTGAGCTGTTCATAAAGGAGCACAAAATCCTCTGCAAGGATTCGCCATGATAATACGTCCACGATCAGGTGATGGGCTGTCATGATCAGGTAGTCCGCATCCTCTGTGCTCACCAGCAATACTTTGAAAAGTTCGTTCCTGGCGATACTGATCTCTTTTCTCAGGCCTGCTGTCAGGGCCAGTAACTGTTCATTTGATATATTGCCGTTCAGTTCAACAATTCGCAACTTTACCGGTAATACTTCCGGAGAAATGAATGAACTTATCACCCCATCTGCATTCCCAAAGGTTGTTCTCAGCGCATCATGATGACAGGGCAGATGATGCAGGGCTTCCTGTACAAATTCCCTGTTGAAATGACAACGCGATACCAGCGTAATACCTTGTAGAAAAAGATCCTGGTTCTCAAATGCTGTCTCGAAAAACTGTTGTTGTACCGGTGTCAGGAGAGCTTCTCCGGTCGCCGGCTCTTCTTTCAGCGGCTGATGGTCCATCAGGATGATGTAGTTACATAAGTTACTAAGACTGGATGCACTCAAAATATCGCCTATGTCCACAAAATATTGTTCCCGGGCCAACCTGGACTGCAGCTGGATTGCCTTGATAGAATCCCCTCCAAGGGCGATAAAACTACTCTGAATATTAACCCCGCTCACACCAAAAACGGATTTACAAATATTCATTACCAACAATTCCTTTTCGCTTAGAGGGCCATTATTCTCAGATCCCTTTGCCTTCGGGGGAGCAACAATAGGCTGCCTGAGCGTTTTTCTGTCCAGTTTACCGCTGGCATTGAAAGGAAAGGCATCTCTGTGGTAATATACATTCGGGACGCTATATTCCGGCAATAAACCTGAAAGCCATGTATTGAGCTCCTGGTCATCTCTTACTTTACCGGTATAATACGCACAAAGGTACCTGTCGCCATTCGCAGCCTCCTGTAATAACACCGCTGCATTTTCTATACCGGGATATTTTAACAAACATTGTTCAATCTCGGATAACTCTATCCTGTATCCTCTGAGCTTTACCTGATCGTCCAACCTGCCGAGGTAGATGATGTTACCATCTGCCGTATACCTGGCAAGATCCCCGGTACGATATATGCGCCGCTCTCCGCGATAAACAAACTTCCCGTCCGTCAACGGTTTGTTATTAACATACCCTCTTGCCAGACCAACTCCTGCTATGCAAAGCTCTCCGGCTATACCTATCGGCTGCGGTTGCATCAGTCTGTTTACAACTTCCAGGCGAATATTATCAATAGGCTTTCCGATCGGAACCGGGCCGTTATATGTTAAGTCACTGCATTCGTAGTAAGACACGTCAATAGTGGCTTCTGTTGGACCATACAAGTTGACGAGCCGGGGCCGCCTGCTGTTAAAAATATGATTGAATTTATTAACGGTTTCGCTATTCAATGCCTCTCCGCTTGAAAAAACAATCTGCAAAGATTTTAATTTCTCCTGCTGTTTCTGAATACGCACCACCTCCAGGAATACATTGAGCATAGAAGGTACAAAATGAATCGTAGTCACCGAATACCGGTCGATCCAATCGATCATTGCCAGTGGGTCTCTATGAATCTTTTCGGGAAGAATGCAAACACTGGCCCCTGCAATCGCCCACCAGCATACTTCCCACACAGACACATCAAAAGAGAGGGCTGTTTTATTCAAAATAACACTTTCACTGGTCAGATGATACATTTTCTGCATCCACCACAAACGGTTCATCAATGCGCCATGTTCTATTATTACTCCCTTGGGGTTGCCGGTACTGCCAGAGGTATAGATGATATACGCCGCATCTCTTCCCTCCGGCTTCTCCCATGCGGCAGCTAAGGGTTCCACACAATCTTCCAGCAGCAATACAGAAGAAGATACCTGCTGTGCAAGGTCCAGCTGCTGTTTATTGACAAGCAATATTCCGGCGTTACTATCGGAAAGCATGTATTCTATCCGCTTGAGCGGATGACTGGGATCGATTGGTAACCAGGCCGCGCCGGCCCGTAAGATGCCATACACTCCTATCATAAAATCAACAGAGCGTATGGAAAAAAGGGCTACCACATCATTTGCGCCAATCCTTCTTTTTCTTAATTCAGCTGCTACGCAACCGGATCTTTCAAACAATTCACCATACGTTAATTTTACGTCTCCATCCATTATTGCTATCCGGCTGGCATCTGACAACACCTGCATTTCCAACAGATCAATCACTGTCTGATGAGCAGGATAAGGTGCGGCTGTTGCGTTAAACTGGTCAAGCAGGTCTTTTTCCTCCCGACTCCGTATATCCATCTCCTTTAATTGGTGATCGGGATGTTCAAGGAAGTAAGCCAGGGTATTTTGAAAATGCAAAGCTATTTGCTTCACGCCTTCCGTATCCATCCGTGCTGCATTGTAAATAAAGTCCACTTGTATCCCGTCCATAAAAGAAACCTCTATGGTAAGGTCATAGTGATTAGCAGATATAGCCGAAATAGCCGAAGTATCTATCACCTTCTGATAGCCTTTCAGGAATTCATTCACCGGGTAATTTTCTATTACCAGTATAGACTCAAACAGTTCTTCTTCATTTTCACTTTTTATGATTTTCTTTATTTCACGAAGCGGGGTCATTTCGTAGGCCGACCTGATCAGCAGGTTTTTTCCCAGCTGCTGAAGATACTCTCTGATCGTGCTTTCTGCCTGCGCCTTTACACAAATGGGAACGGTATTTATAAACAGTCCGACCGTATATTCAAACTCATTCAGTGACAACAATCTCCCGGACACCGGCGTTCCAAATACAGCAACATCTGCGTAATTATACATCTGCAGTAAATACCCCCAGACACCATACATCAAATTGGCAACTGTTAAAGAATGTTCGGCACAATAGTCCTGTACCTCTTCCCGGCGAAGGTGAAAGCTCTCCTTCCTCGTTTCCGGGGAGATGGTATTTTTTTCGAGCCGGTAAGGCAATCTGGTCACCTGGTCTGCATCTGCTAAATATCCTTCCCAAAAACCGGCACTTTGCGCATGATCTACATTCAATATCCTATCTACAAAATTCTTAAAACGTCCTTTCCTTTTTAACTTGTTATCAACAGACGGCACCTGTGGCATCCAGCATGCAAATAGTTCCTGTAGCAGGATACCGCTACTCCAGCCATCTAACAGTATATGATGATAACTTAACACCAGTCTGAAATGTTCTTCTCCCAGTTTATACAACATAAAACGATAGGGCACCTGTTCAAGATCGAATCCCCTGGAATAATCCTGTTGCATCATTTCTTCCAGAAAACCTGTTACCAGGGTACCTTCCCCGGAGAGATCCTTATAAAATATATCCGGCGTTTGTTTTTTGAGATAAATGGCTACCGGCTGGGAAAGTGCTTTCCATCTGAATACACAGCGCAGGTTCTCATTTAACGCAGTGATCTTTTCAACTGCTGCAGTAAACCCGGGTACATCACAGGCAAATCTGATATCCAGGCTCACCCGCTCAAAGTACCTGTCTTCCGCAGGGTTCTTCAGATACTGGAACAATACGCCTTCCTGTGTAGGAGACAGGGAAATAATATCTTCAACGTTATCCTTATCAATAGTCATACGATAGTTATATTATGCATACATTGGGTTAATGTATGCACGCCATCATCCGGGGCTGATGATATGCGCTGTGTTGTTAAATACTTTCAATGGTGAACTGTGGTTATCCGAAAAGTGTTTTCATGTCGTGTTCATCGAGATTGGCCAATTTAAAATCGGAATGGGATAACTGCACCTCCTGCAATTCCTTCAGGTAATGCAGCATGGAACGTAGTGTACCAAAATAACGATCTATAAAGTCCGACACCAATGCCGGCTCATGTGCAGTTTCGTTAAATGATAATTCCATTTGTAATCTGCCACTCAGTACCAGGAAATTCATTTCAAACAAACAATACATTTCATTCTCTTCATGTGTTTCCCGTCCTGTGGCCGCATGGTTGTAAGAAAAAAGCCGGTTATTGAATTCGTGATCAACCTGACCGATATAGTTGAATAAGATGGCTGTTTTACTATCTTCTTCTTTTTTAAAATATTCTTTCAGATACCTGCCAATGCCATATCCTATGCCATGCTGAGGCACCTTTGCGTATTGCTGGTTTTACGCACCTGATCTGATCTCCGGTCGTATCTCCTTTCACGTAAAACAGGAGCGGATACAACGCCGTAAACCAACCGATGGTAGCAGGCACTTCCCTGTGTTCAAATTGCCTTCCGTGTCCTTCCATCATTACCAGCAGCTGCTCCTCTCCTGTCCACTCCTGCAGTACGTTTCCCAAAGCGGTCAGTAGTAATACCGGTACTTCTGTTGAAAAAGGGACATTGGCTTCCTTCAGTAAAAAATCTGTTTCGTCCGTGCCCAGGTGCCGGGAAACTGTTCTTCGGTGGATATACCGCCAGTCAATCAATGTATCTGCTACTGGTAGCGAAAAAGTGCATCTTTCTGCTTCTTTCCAATAGGCTATTTCGGCAGGTAGCATCCTGTTCCCAGATTCATGCAGAGATTGCAGCCAGTTGCCGGCTGGCATCGAAATTACCACCGGGGGAACCTCTGTTTCGTTTTGCAGGGATTCATAGATGCGTAGAAGGTCTGCCAGCAAGACTCTCCAGGACACACCATCTATCACCAGGTGATGTGCTGTTATGAGCAGTTGTTTGTTTTTGCCTTCTTCTATCACTGCAGCTTTTATCAGCAGGTCGCGCGTTAAATCAAAGGTGTTCTTAATCCGTTCCAGTTCTGCTGTTGTAGCTCCGCTACATTCCGATAACAGGAATAAATCGGATAAATGCCGGTCATTATAACACAGGCAGTTTTTAGCGGGATCATAATTCAACCGGAGACCATCGTGCCGGGAAATCAATATTTGAAAGGCCTGTTCAAGAATATGGGTTTGGGCATTTTCACGCAGTTCCAGTAATAAAGTTTGATGATAGAACGCCGGATGCTTAAATGCTCTTTCAAAAAACCATGCTTCTATGGGCAAGTATGCGCGCTCCCCACTTGCCTTCATTTGCATTGACTGGTCGGGGAGCAATGGATGGGCATGCAAGGCTACCCGGGCTACGGTATGGTACGTTAAAATATCCTTTGCATCTACAGATATTCCCCTATCCAGCAGATAGGCTTTGATCTGAAAAGCTTTAATAGAATCTCCCCCGAGATGAAAAAAATTACTGTCTGCTACTACTTTTTCTATTCCCATTATTTTCTCCCAGGCTTCCGCGAGCTGCCGTTCCATATCTGTCATACTTTTTCCGGCAGTGGGATGTAATACCATATCCGGTGCCGGAAGTGCATCTATATCCAGTTTTCCATTGGCAGTAAGCGGAAATGTTTCCACCCCAATAAAGTGCATAGGGATCATATAATAGGGCATCCGTTCCGCCAGATACTGTATCAGGTTATCGATATCCAGATCAGCTCCAGGTACTGATACGGCCCTGTAGTATGCCACCAGGCGGAATCGCTCCAGCGTGTCCTTCACTACCGTTACAACAGCCTGTGCTATCTCTTTATAACCCGACAGATGGTATTCTATTTCTGCGGGCTCTACTCTGTATCCATCAATTTTTACCTGTCTGTCGAACCGGCCCAGGAATTCAATGGTACCTTCGTTTGTACGTACACCCCGATCTCCGGTTTTATACATCCTGGCATCCGGCACAAAAGGATCCTCTACAAATCTCGCACCGGTCAGCTCCTGGTCATGCAGATACCCGCAGGCCAGGCCATCCCCTGCAATATATATTTCACCATGAACCCCTACGGGCACTGGAATCAGGTGTTTATCCAACAAATAAATCCGGGTATTGCTAATAGGTTTCCCCACCGGCACATTTACAAAGGCATCGGTCGGATTAAACTCATATATCATGCAGCCCACTGTTGCCTCTGTGGGTCCATACTCATTATAAATCCGGATGTGGCCACCGAATAAACGATATATATCCATGGCAAGTCCACTCTCCAGCTGTTCGCCTCCAACAATAAAGGAGCGGATCCTGCCGGGAGTATTGATGGGTAGCAGTTGCCTGTCACGCAACAGCCGGAGATGCGACGGGGTTAACTTTACAATATCTGATCTGTTATCGCGGATTACCTCTTCCAGCAAGGAACCACCGGTTTGCTCTTCATAAATGATCACACGGTTACCTGTCACGAGTGGAACAAATATGGAAGTTACTGCCAGATCGAACGATACAGACGTGAAAAGTGGAAAATCGGAAGATGATTGATGATCATTGGCATACATCCCAACTGCCCATGTAATATAGTTAACCAGTGCACGGTGCGACACAACAACTCCTTTAGGGTTGCCGGTAGTACCTGATGTATAGATTACATAGGCAGGATCTTCAGTATCTGCATTTTCCTTATTATAAACGGGTTCTTCTCCGTTCGCATTACCGTTCCAATACAACCATGGGGTACCTTCCGGGTCGTTATAGCCCTCAGCGCCTGTCAGGATTAATTTGCACTTACTGCTTTTAAAAACAAAGGCCTTACGGTCTGCCGGCAAATCCGGATCTACCGGCAAATAGCAGGCACCGGACTTCAATACCGCCAATATATAGATGATCAACTCCGGAGACCTTGGCAATAAAATCGCTACTACATCACCATCATCGATTCCTTTCTCCCTCAGCTTATAAGCCAGTATAGCTGATAATCTGCTCAGTTCACCATAGGTAAGATCCCTTTCTCCATAGGAAACAGCCACTGCATGAGGTGTTCGTGCCGCCTGTTCCCTGATCAGTACTTCGATACGTTTATGCTGTGGATATGTCGCTAATGTTTTATTGAATTCGGTAATTACAGCCTGGTAGTCATCATCAGACAACAGGCACATTTGTGCTACTTTTATTTCCGCATTTTCCAGAACAATGCTGATCAATCGCTGAAAGTGCCTGGAAAGTTGATGTATTTTATCTTCAGAAAATAAGTGTGTGGCGTATTCTATATTGTATGCCGGGGCCACTGCATCTTCAAAAATCTCCATCGTAATATCGAATTTGGAGATGCCCGTATCAAAATCGCGGCGGGTAATTTGCCACTCCGCATTTTCCAATGAAGGCACGCGCATATTCTGATACACAAACATTGTATCAAAAACAGCGTTTCTTCCGGCCCCACTACTTTTACAAAGATCTGCAATATCTGAAAAGGGAAGGTCCTGGTGATCAATGGCCGCTTCCATGGTATACTTCATCTTTTGCAGCAGACTGGTAAACTGTTCTTCTCCGGATATTTCAGCGCTTATCGGCAGGTTATTTACAAACATCCCTATCAATGGTAAAAGGTCAGGATGTCTTCTTCCGGATACAGGTATGCCTATCACCATACGCTCTTTTCCCTGATACTTTGATAACAGCAACGCATATAGCGTAAAAAACAACAAGTGGAGTGTACAGTTATTCTCCGCTGCCAGCTTCTTTAGTTGTGTCAGCTGCGAAGGATCCAACCGGAATGATAACTTCCGTCCGGCTGTATCTGGTTTCGTGGGGCGCAGATAATCGTATGGCATTTCCAGTAACGGTACTTCGCCCTGTAGCTGCTGTTTCCAATAGGCCCTCTCCCGTTCCAGTGCAGGCGACCGGCTACGCTCCCTGTCCCAGGCAGCATAGTCTGCATATCTTACCGGCAATTCCGGTAAACCGATGCCATGATATAATTTGAGTAATTCGTCAATAAAAATGGAAACCGAAATACCGTCGGCCACGATATGATGAAAGTCCAGCAACAATAAATGATTGTTTCCAGACACCCTGAAAAGATGCCCATTCAACAAGGGCGCTACTGACAGGTCAAAAGGACAGATGGCGGATCTGATGAGCTCATCCACGCTGTCCTCTTCTGTTAGCTGCGTCATTTCCAGTTTAAAGATCACGTGGTCGTGCACCTGTAACACCTGACCTTCACTATTCATCCGAACGGACATTCTTAGCGCATCATGTCGTGCTACTATTTCCCGGATAGATTGTTCCAACCGGGCAGCATCTAACTTCCCGGTGATACTGAACACCACACTCACATTGTACGCGAGGCTTTCCTGGTTCATTTGCCAGAAATATCCTATCCGTTGCTGTACCGGTGCCAACGGATAAAATGCTGCATCCTGTACTGCCCGGATAGGTGGAAAAATATCTTCCCCCGCCCGTTTCCGATGTGAAATCTCCGCTGCTAATTCCGCTATGGTACGTTTACTGTATAATATGTTAACAGGCAGTTCAACTGAAAAGGATTGACGGATCATCATACTCATTTCGGCAGCCAGCAAGGAGTTACCCCCCAGATCTGCGAAGAAATCGGATCGTCCTTCTGCCTGCTGTCCGGTCAGTTGCTTCCATATGATCATCAGCTGTTGTTCTGTGGCTGTTGCGGCGGGATACGCTGCCTGTTCTTTCAGCAGGGTTAATTCCTTTTCTGCGGTGTCAAAATCGCCTGCCAGTAGTTGTTCTGCCAAACGATATCGCTGCAATTTGCCGCTGGTAGTTCTTGGCACTGATTTCACAGGCAGAACGCGGCCTAATTCAAAACCGAAATGATGACTGATAAGGGCCCTGAGTGATCTTTCAATTTCCAGAAACTGTGTAAGTGGCCCCCTGTGAAAAACGAAAGCCACAATCTCTCCCTGTTTGCCGCCACCACCGTATACGCTCGTCACCACTATCTTATTCAGTTCAATTCCGGTTATACCCGTAGCTATCTGCTCAATATCGTGTGAATAGTAATTACGGCTGTTTACAAAAAGTACATCCTTTTCCCTTCCTGTTACGTACAACATTCCATCTTTAAAAAATCCCAGATCTCCGGTCGTCAGCCAGTTATCAGCTCCTATCACCAGTTCTGTGGCAGCCACATTATTGTAATAGCCGGCAGTAACATTCTTTCCTGAAATCTGTATGCGGCCGATGGTTGCTTCCGGGGCTATTTCCTCCGCACCGGTAACAATTCTGACGGCACAGTGCCGGATAGGTTTTCCAACGCCTATAAAAGTAATGGCATCCTGCGTTCTGGCAGGTTCCATCATCCTGTCTCCAACATTGAGCCGGTTTCTATCTAACCGCAGGTAGCTGATATCCTCTTTCAAAACAGGGATAGATACAGCCAGGCTGGCTTCCGCCAGGCCATAGACCGGACACATCACATTTTCTTTCAGCTGATGCCTGGAAAAAGCGGAGAGGAATGCCTTACAAATGCTTTCTGAAATTGGCTCTGCCCCATTATACAATATCCTTACCTGTGAAAGGTCAAACTGATCGTAAGGCGCTTTTACGCAATGCCGGGTGGTATATTCAAGCCCAAAGTTCGGTGAACAAAGGATAGTCGCCTTGTGCTCACTTGCCTTCTCCAGCCATAACGCCGGGCGGCGGATAAATATGTCCGTTTGCAACAGGTAATGCTGCATCCCGTAAAGTAAAGGGCTCAGGTGAAACCCGATCATCCCCATATCATGCGTAAGCGGCATCCAGCTCAGCATACAATCTGATTGATGATAAGCAGCGGCCTCCCCGATATCTTCCATATTGGTGATTAAATTCCTGTGGGTGAGCATCACGCCTTTAGGATTCCCGGTTGAACCGGAGGAAAACTGAATGAAAGCCAGCTCCTCTTCGACGGGGCGATAAAGTAATGCCTGGAAGTCATGACCAGGCATTGCCGTTGCCACAAAGCGTGCCGACATTTCCGCCAAAACACTTTCCTGCTCATTATCTGCTGCATATTTTGTCAACTGCGCAAGCTGCTCATCCGCCGACAGTAAAAAAGGGTGACGCAGGAATTTCCATACGGTAAAAACCTTTTTGCGGTGATCATCATTTTTGCCTACGGATAACGGTACAGGTATAATTCCGCCGAGGATGCATGCCCAGAAGAAAATAAGGTAGGTACTGTTATCCTCTACCTGGAATACAAGTTCATCACCCCGGCAGACACCTTTACTTTGTAAAAGGCCCAGGCATCGCGATGCGGCGACAAATAGCTCTCCGTAGGATAGAAAGCTTTCGTTGCCCTGGTTTCCTATAAAAGTTACGCCCGCATCCCGGACGTCTTTTACATTTTCCAGCATGTCAAACAATGTCGTTATCCGCATGATTTTTAGCTGTTGTTTTTAAATAGCCTGCTATGTCCTTTCCGACCGGTCTGGCCATTAGGCGCCGCAGAAAACCGGTCGCTTTTGAAGTCAGTTATGTGGCAGAGGCGCTGGTGTAAAGTTTCCCGTCTTCACATTGATTTGCTGTCAGATATCGGGTCATTATTAAAAGTCACGCACCATTTAAGGTGGGATATATCAGTCAGGTCATTCATCCGATATCTAAATCCGTCATGGATCTTCAAGGTTTCCCATATCAAGGGCTCGGCTTCTTCCGATACGGCTGTGATGAAGTACAATGCCGCTGATTTTCTTGTCAGTATCTCCATGCAAGGTATTTCCCAATCCAACACGATCCCTTTTTGCCGGAGTTCATCCAGCTGACTGTTTATCTTATGTATTTCAGGTACATCTCCAATCTTATGCATAGTAGTTGGATTAATCTGTGTAGTAACCAGGGTATTCTCCTTCTTCATCTATTTTGGGAATATATTTCGTTTCCCAATCCTTCACCAGTTCCAACCTGTTTTCCCTGGAAGATTCCGGCAACAGTTCAAACTGTAACATTTTAATCCACGGGCCCTGGAAAAACTTCTTCAGTCCTTCATTGGCAGGTTCCCTGAAAAGATCCTTGATGGCGGTATGCAGGGAGTCTGTTTCTCCTATGTACCTGCAGTTGGCCGGTTCATCATTTACAATCCCGAAAACCCCGAATATGGCCTTTTCTTCCGGTAGCTCTCTAAGGGTGTCCTTATGCTGAAGATTATATTCAGCATGCCAGATTTCAATCCTTTGTATCATGTTTGTTTATGAGATTTTACGTATTTGTTAGAATGTCTGCGGGGTGCCCCTTCCAGGGCCTAAGCTGTCCCTGATTCATTTCCAATACCGTATCCGCTATATCAAAATAGTGGTCGTCATGTGTGATTGCAATAATGATTTTTCCGGCCATCTTCATCTCCGGCAGCAGGCGACGATAAAAGAAGTTACGATAGGCAGGATCCTGGTCTGCCGCCCATTCATCAAACAGGTAAACAGGGGAATCTTCCAGGTAACATTGCAGTAATGCCAATCTTTTCCGCTGGCCTCCCGACAACTTAATTGTGCTGTATCGATTACCGTTGACTGTTACTTTATCGGTCAGATGCAGCAATTGCAGGTATTTTTTTATTTCCTCCGCTTTTTTAGTTGTATCCAGGTTATAGAGCTTATTGAATAAATAAGCGGGACTGAATACAGTGGAAAAACATTCACTCAGTTGCTCTCCTGATATTATTTCATCATCCAGGTATATATTTCCCTGGTCCGGCTGATAAAGTCCTGTCAGCAGTTTGGCAAGTGTTGTTTTACCACTGCCGTTCCCGCCTATGATGAATAATATTTCACCTGCCTTCACAGTAAAATCTACTGGTCCGATAGCAAAATCTATATGGTCATTTTCATCTTTGTATTGAAATGTCAGTCCGTCTACCCGGAAAACCGTATGCCTGGTAACAGGTGCCGCCTGTACTCCTCCTTGTCCGGCACCTTGTGGTATTTCATTCAGGAAAAGTTGGATTCTGGACCAGGCCACTTTCAACTGCATAATGGAGGGAACCGAATTGAGTATTTCGTTCACGGGAGCAATAAGGTACAGCAGCACCACCACAAAGCTGATAACGACGTGGGACTGGACGTATGGGAATATTTTAGGGATCACGAACGCCACTACGCCCAGTAAAAGTACCAACAGGGATTCCCCTACGAGGAATGCATTAACGAAATGGATATTGGCAATGGAGATTTTCTTCCGGTATTCATCTGCAGTATCAGCAATATCCTGTTTATACTCCGCTTTTTTCTTTCTATGCAGACTGATTTCCTTGAAACCCTCAATCATTCCGTTAACGAGGTTAATAAAGCTGTTCCTGGTTTCGCGGGCTTCCTCGAAATATACATTAGTGCTTTTGCTGACAAAATAATAGATCACGGATATCAGGATAATCAATGTCACCGTTAATGTAGTAGCCCAAAAGGAAATAACAGCCAGGTAGAGAAAGGCCGTCAGCGTGGTGAAAATGCTGGTAATGAGTGATACCACCGTGTTGGCAGATTCCCCGATCATAGTCACATCATCATTCAATACGGTATAGATACGCCCGCTGTCCATTTTTTCGAACCGCTGATAAGAAGTCGAAAATATTTTTTCAATCATTTTCATCCTTAACTCAAACACGATATTCCGGGTCATCCTGGTTAGGTTTATCTGTACAAACCTTCTTCCCAGGAGATATACAGACAAAGCAAGTATATAATACAGGAGCAGGTATTTCAACTCGACTTCACTGTTGATGGAAGATGTTACTAAAGCGATAATGATCATATTCGCGATCCCCGAGAAGACGCTAAAAAGCACCACCCTGGGCATTGTACCTTGTAATTTGTCGGTTGCAGGAAACAGTAATCCAACAAAATAGGCCAGGTAGCTGAAGAAGAAAGCGGATAGGATCATCAGGATCATCGCCTTAAAGCTGAGAGGACTCCATACAATAGCGGCATCCCAGTTAAAGCCCGCCATCACCACGGGAATGTAATAGATGCCGATCAAAAAGGGCACACCCAGCAACATGGCCGTAAGCAGCTTTAGTATACTTTTCAGTGGCCTATCTCCCCTTTTCCGTTTCCCGGCGGCCAGTTGCCAGATCATCACCAGCAGTCCTGCCAACAACAACATTATATATATTGCCAGTACTCCACATATTAGTGTATAGATGCTGTCACTCCTGTCATCGGAAAATCCGTCTTTATCAATATCATCAGCCGCCAGTATCTTGAGTACCATGTCTCCTATCCAGGGGGTGTAGCTGCTACCCGAATTGGTTAAAAGTGCCACGCCCAGTTGTCTTTTTTTTCTGAATGCCAGGTAGGAGCTGAAATTGGGGTTGAGCCCATCGTGGTATATTTCTTCATTTCCATTCAGGGAAACATTCCAGCCCATTGCATAAGACGACATGTTATGTAATGGTACAGTTTCATCGCGCTTTTGTGTAGCCTGGGCAACCGTGTAAGTTTCGCTGTCGGTTAATCCCATCTGGAACCGCAACCACTCCTGCATATCCGTTGCATTCGAAATAACATAGCCTGCAGCGTTATTCCCGGCATATCTCGGGGCTACATAGGGGAATGGCCGCAGGAAACCTGTTTTGTACCCGGTGGCCATCATCATTGCATCATCGGGTATTGCTATCGATGTGTGGGACAAACCAATCTTCTTAATAACACTATCGCGGAGGTAGCGTTCAAAGGTCATTCCCGTTACCTTTTCTACAATAAGCGCCAGTATATCGTAATGTACCGTAGCGTATTCAAATTGTTTTCCTGGTTTATGCCGTAGAGAAGTACCCATGACTGTGCGTACTGTTCGTTCCAGCGCGCCGCTGCTGCTATCCTCCGGAATGCCGGCAATGGTTTCCCAGGGGATACCGGATGTATGATGCAAAAGCTGGCGAAGGGTGATTCCTGCCACTACATTTTTATATTTCATCCGGAACCATGGCAGGTAGTCTGTTACTTTATTATCGAGGCGCAGTTGTCCGTTCCTTTCCAGCTGCATAACAGCCATTGCGGTGAATGCCTTACTACAGGAGCCCAATTCAAACAATGTGCCGGGCACTACTTTTTTTTCCAGTGCAAGATCCGCATATCCGTAGCACCTGATAACGGAATAGTCACCACTTACCAATACCAGGCTGGCACCCGGAATCTTCCCTTTCTTCATCCATATGGAAACGGAGCTGTCAATTTTCCGGAGCAGACGATCATCGATCACCTGATGGCCCAATGCAGTATTACTGAGTAAGATGGCTACCAGGTATATCAGAATCCGGTAGTGGGCGGGAAATAATTTCATCTGAGAGCGCTGTTTCTAATGCTGCCTTCTGTGTCGACATCAAAATAATCGGGCGGCAATGTGATCAGCAGGTTTCTTTGCAGCATGCGTACCCTTACCAATATCTTTTGCCTGTTGTCCATCTGTACTACTTCACAAGCCAAACCGGTAAGGGGGCCTTGTTTGATAAGCAGCTGCTGTCCCTGCCGGAAGTGAGTGGCAGATAACTCCACCTCCATGTTACTATAAATAATCAACTTTATGCTATTGATAATATCCTCGCTCACTCTGGCCACCTCCTTTCCAAACCGTACATACTGCAGTACACCGGGAAGATGCTGTCCCAGATAATAGTCCTCGATACCATTAAGATGCACGAATACATAAGACTGGAAGAGTGGTTCTTCCACGTACTTTTTCCTGTCATGCCAGATCTTAAGCATTTTTCTGATGGGTAAATAACAAGAGAAACCAAGCTCAGAAAGGCGGATAGTTACTTTCTTCTCGTGCTGTGGCCTTGTATACATTACATACCATCCGGTAGTGAATGTGTTCATGCGGTTAACACTGATTAGGGTAATCAAAAATAGAATTACAGTCCTTAAATTTATGGGTGTATAGCTAACGCTACAGTAAGTACCATTCTTACTTTCAAGAGGATTTTCTCAACCGGCATATATTATTTAATGGCTATCAATTATGATAACCAATTTAATTCGATTTTCTAATCGGGGATATAGGAAGACTACTAAAAAAAGTGCGGTTTTTACGAAAAAACTGGGTCATCTGTAATTTAAAAGGGGCTTAGGGGTGGTATAAATAATATTGTTCTCCACTGCATATCTCAACAGCCCAACGGTAGACTTCACGCCAATTTTATCCTTAATATTTTGCCGGATTTTTTCTACGGAGCGGATACTCAGGTGTAGCAGATCTGCAATTTCTTTGTTACTTTTTTCTTCCCATAACAATTCCAGAATCCTTATTTCCCTATCTGCCAGCTTAATGTTTTTATCATCTGCCAGTTGCCCTATATTCCGTTGAATGCCCAGGTAAAGCAATTCTGTAAAATACCTGTTCCTGTAAATTTTTCCTTCACAGATACTTATAACCGCCTTCATCAGCTCTTCCGGACTTTCCGTTTTGGAAACATATCCGTATACGCCGAGATTTAACAGGTCGTTGATAATCCCGACATCCGTACACATGGAAAGAATCAGTATTTTAATATCGGGATATTCCTGATGAATCCGCCTGAGAGAATCCCTGATATTTTGCTGCTGCGTCAAAACATCAATAATCAGAACATCTACCGGATAGTCCTTTAGCTTCTGAAACAAGTCATATAACTCAGATGTATCGATCGCTACATTTAATCTCTCGTGTTCAACAAAATTACTTCTAAGTAACTTTCTGAATAACATGGAGTCATCCACTATCGCAAGATTCCAAAGTTTAAACTGCATATAGAATAATTATTCGGGTAGACAATGTTTTTAACAAACAGAATAGTGCATTTTTGCTGGCGAAGAGCCAGCAATATGCTACCACATATCAATTTAATGTTGATTTTTCCAATGGCATAGTATCCTTATTATTTATTAACGCGGCAATTTTTACACCCTTATTGCGTGTATAAGTAGACGTTAATATATAAACTTTAACGTAATAATCTTATTTTTTTTGAAAAACAACGAATTATTCCGCTAAATATTAGCGGAAAAAGGATGTCTTGCAAAGGGGGCATGCATGTATAGTCATCCTTACAAAGGGGAAGAAATAATTATTTCATAACTGGGATCAGGATTTAAGTCCGGTTAACAACAATGGCTTTCATCAATCTGATTTCAGACTTTTAACCGGGTTAATACAGGCGGTTTTTACAATCTTATAGCTCACTGTAAGTAGTGTGATAGCCAGTGTAGCTATTGCTACCACCGGGAAGATCCACCAGCTGATTTCAATACGAAAAGCGAACTGGTGCAACCATCGACTGAGCACATACCAGGCAAGGGGGGTTGAAATAATACAGGCGATGAGTACCAATACAACGAATTCTTTTGACAGTAACTGCCACAAGGCCAGCACCGATGCGCCCATGACCTTCCGGATGCCAATTTCCTTCGTACGTCGCTCTGCAATGAATGACGCGAGGCCTAAAAGCCCGATATAAGAAATAAAGATGGCAAAAATCGAAAAGAAGGTAATGAGATTCCCCATCTGCTCTTCGTTATAAAACTTCCGGGCGTATTCTTCGTCATTAAATTTAAATACAAAAGGGGTATGGGGATCATATCGTTGAAACACGGAGGCTATTTTATCCAACGCTCCACGCACCGGCATTCCCTGTTTCATACGGATTGTCAGCACGCTGATCCAGCTTTCACTGTAGTTCAGAAAAAAGATGGTTGGTCTTACCGGCTCATAGGGCGACTCCATCACCATATCCCGCACCACTCCTACTATTGGTCGTGGTTTTCCATTCCAGACAATGGTTTGTCCTACCGGTTCCCTAAAGCCCATCACCTTTACCGCCGCTTCGTTAACTATGAAACTGCCGGTATCGGATGGAAAGTCTCTTGAAAAATCGCGCCCCTGCCTTATCTTCCAGTTTATTGTTTTGCCAAAGTCATGTGTAACCGCCACGGTTCGGAAAATGAAATTGCCCGTGGCATCCTTACCGCTCCATTGGAAATTGGTGTTGGTAGTTCCTCTTTCGGTAGATGCGTTGGAAGCTGCCGATACTTCTGTTACTGCGCCGCTTTGTAACAGATCTTCCCGGATCGCATTATAATGACCGTATATCTCAGGGGTATTGATATTCACAGTAATTAAGCCTTCCTTATTGTAACCCACCAACCGGTTCTTGGCATACCTTACCTGGCTATACACCACTATTGTGGCAATAATAAGGGTAACGGAAGCGGTAAACTGGATCACTACAAAAACCTTTCTAGGCGTAACGCCTAAACGTCCTATGTTCACCAACCCTTTCAACGCCTTGATAGCCTCGAAGCGCGACAGGAAAAATGCGGGGTAACTACCTGCAAGCATACTCGTAACCCCCAGGAACAAAATAACAGCCAACCAAAAATACAGGTTTGTCCATGGAATAAATATATGTTTGTCCGCCATGTTATTAAAAAGCGGTAATGCACATTGTACCAAAACAATGGCAAGCACAAGGCTAAAAAAAACAATAAATACAGACTCCCACATGAATTGCCATATCAACTGCCCTCTCAGCGAGCCCATAGTTTTCCTGATTCCTACTTCTTTAGCCCTCATTTCACTACGCGCCGTGGAAAGGTTGATGAAGTTGATACAGGCTAACAGCAGTACAAACAAACCGATAATCCCCAGCATTCTGACATATTGTATAAACCCACCTGAAATTTCTCCATTGCTGAATTCTCCATACAGGTGCCATTTATCCATCATATGCAGGAACAATTCTTCTTTGCCCTCACTGATATGCTGACCAGGGATATTCCTGATCTTGGCAGCTACTTTTTCCGGCTCGGCCTCATCATTTAACTGCGCAAATAACTGGAAAGCATGATTATCCCATTGACTTTCAGCTGCTTTTACCCAATCATCTACCAGGTAATAGCTATCCCAGGGCAATAAAATTTTAATATCGTAGAAGGTAGAGTTGTGAGGCCAGTCCTCATAAACCCCTACCACATTCAGATTTAATTTGTTATCCGTTTTGATTGATTTTCCTATCGGATCTTCATTATCAAAAAGTTTGCGGGCAAGCGAAGCTGATATCAACACCGTTTCCGGTGCATCCAGTTTAGCTTCACCCCTTACCATTTTCAGCGTAAACATTTTCGGAAAGTCAGGCTGTACCCATAATCCACTTTGAAAAAATTTTCCGTTTTCATAGTTAACGAGGTGTTCTGCAGGCCAGGAGGTCAATGCAAGCCGCTTAAAATCCCCGCCATAATTCGTTTTCAACTCCTTCTCTGTTGGAATAGATACTACAGGTTCAGTGGTGATTTTACCATTAAAGGTTTGATTGGATAGCACCCTTGCCAACTTGTGATGATGCTCGTGGTAATGATTAAACGACACTTCATCCCAGATCCATAACCCGAGTAACAATGACACCGCCATTCCCAGAGCAAGACCCGTTACATTGATGAAAGAATATATCTTAGCTTTAAGAAAATTTCGCCAGGCTATTTTCAAATAGTTTATCAGCATACAAACGCTTTAATCGTGAATCATTACACTTTCCGAATATACGAAAACAGTTGGGCCAAAAAGAATGCCAGCCTCCTAATAGAATAGTTACCAGAAATAATTACATATTAAATATACCAACTATGTTCAGTACTGAACATATCATGTCCGCTGACAAAATTGCAAACTGTGTGCACAAAGAAAAAAATTTCTTGTCTGTTATTAAAAAAATGTATTTTAGAATGCGACAAATTAGTTTAGCCCAAACCGCACAATTTCTGTTTACCGGTAATCCCCGACTCAAATGAAAATACCCAAGATCATCCATCAGACCTGGAAAAATAACGATATACCAGACATCTTTCAAACCCTGGCTAATACCTGGAAAGATCATCACCCGGACTGGGAATACAGACTATGGACAGATGAAGACAATGCGCAGTTCATAGCAGACAATTATCCCGGGTTTAAACAAACGTACGATACTTATACCGCCAATATACAAAGAGTGGATGCTGTACGGTATCTTATTCTCCAAACATATGGCGGCATATTCGTAGATATGGACTTTGTTTGCAGCAGGAACATGGACGATCTGTTAAAAGATACGACCTGCGTTTTCGGTAAAGAGCCGGAAGAACATTGCGAATTACATGGTAAAGATTTTATCATCAGCAACGCCTTTATGGCTACCATACCGCAACATGATTTTTTCTCCTTACTGCGTTCTGAATTACAACAGTCAGAGATAAATATGGACCATGTCAATAATAATATACTGGAAAGCACCGGCCCTTTTATGGTCTCCAGAGTCTATAATGAGTGTTCCAATAAGCAGGAAGTAACCATTCTCGATTCTCAATACCTGTTCCCACTTACTAAGGACGAAATCAGTCAGTTGCTGCACACGGAGGAATATAGCGAAGCAATTCAGGAAAAACTGAAAAACGCATATGCTGTTCATTATTATATAGGTACCTGGTGGGATCAGAATGCCGGGACCTTCATCAATAAAATTAAGAGCAACTTTCAAATCGCGCAGTAAGATTTCAAATACAACCTACCAATATGCCAAGTATTTTCAGAAGCAACGGGATAAGGGATACCGACTATAACACTGACGAAGACACTATAAAAAAATTGCGGGACAACTGGCAGGCGCACATTCCGGAAATAAAACCCTATCACGGAAATTTCAAAGACCGTGGTATTGTTATTTGCGCGGGTGGCCTCCGATATTTTACCTGTAGCTGGATAACCGTAAAAATGCTTCGCCGTCTTGGCTGCAACCTTCCGATAGAAATATGGTATATGGGTAATGAACTTTCGGATGAAATTATCCAGGCATTCAGTACACTGGGGGTTAGCTGCAGGAATTTCATGGAAGGCGGCCCCGTATCACTTTCAGGATTCATGTTAAAGCCACTGTCCATTATACAAAGCAGTTTCCGGGAAGTGCTATTCCTGGATGCCGATAATATGTGCGTTAAAAATCCGGATACCCTGTTTTCCATGCCTCAGTATCTTGAACATGGCGCGGTATTTTGGCCCGACTATTGGCGCACGGCCCCAACGAATCCAATCTGGGAAATAATTGACTCCAACAAATTTGACATACAGGAACAGGAAAGCGGACAAATATTGATCGATAAAGAAAAATGCTGGGAAGCATTAAATCTTGCTATGTATTTCAATACACAAAGTGATCATTATTATCAGATGCTGTACGGTGACAAAGATACCTTCAAATTTGCATGGATCGCATTGAACAAGCCGTTTCATATGATACAACAACAGGTGGGTACCTGCGGGTATATCGCAGCAGATAAACGTTTCTATGGTACCACTATGGTTCAACATGCACCGGATAATACCTTTTTGTTTCTGCATCGTAACCTCATCAAATGGGATGTGACCCTTCCGGGAGAGAAAACCTGGCACATCATCAAACGCTTTTATCCAAACGCGGCCAATAAGGAATATCAAATCGACTATTCTAACAATAGCCACTTTTTTGTTGATCTTAAAGGTGATGTGGAAATACTCGATTTCAGGGAAATGCTCGGAGATTATGAGCAGACCTGTCTTGACGATCTTCACTCGTTGCGCAAAACGGATATGTTTAACCGATTTGTTACCTATTCACATTTTGCCACCTACCGGTATATCCGATCAGAACATTTTACGCTCTCTCATTAAAAAGAAGGCAGAAGAACAAGATGAACGCGGCCTCTCCTATCGGGATGATTGCTATATTCGCGCACAAAAAACGTCCGGTCATTGGATAAGGATGGATTCATCGTTTCATTTTTCCAGTGAGTGCATTATTGGGGCCTGCCATTCCGGATCAGCCGATTAATCTGATGAACAAGGTCTGCTACATGATCATTAATATAAAAATGACCGCCTTTGAAGTAAACAAAATGACAATGACCGCTGGTAACGTCTTTCCAGCCATCGCGCTGTTCAGTGGAAAGATCATCGTCTTCCCCGATAAATACATGTATGTCCTGTTTGAGCGGTGCATGTGCCGCTAATGTATCCGCTGCATTTTCTGCCAATCTGAAATCATTCTTCAACATGGGCATAAAAACTTCCACCAGTTCAGGTATATCAAAAAACTCCGGAGAGGTACCTCCGAGACGGATGACTTCTTCCCTGAACCTATCCGGCGCCATTTCGCTATATTTTAGTTTGTCGTGCCGCACAACATGTGGAGCTCCCCGGCCGGAAAAAAATACGCAGGCCGGAGCTTGTACCTGCTCCTTTCTTATTTTTTTAAGGAGATAGTAGGTAATCATTGCTCCCATACTGTGTCCGAATATAGCATAGGGCTTGCCATTGGCCTGTTTCAAAATATAACCATACACATCATTTACCGCGTCCTCTACCGTATCATACAATGTTTCACCAATCCTTCTGCCTCTGCCTGCGAGTTCCACCGGCATCAGCTCTATTGAACGATCAAGGAGACGTTCCCATCTCTGGTATATAACTGCAGATCCTCCTGCATACGGAATACAAAACAATTTCATATGCCTGTAAATGTTTTATAGTTATTATCAAAAGGGATTCTGCCAATAGTTGTTTCAGGAATCTGCCACGAGACAGGCTTACCCGTCGTATAGGTCAAAATTCTTTCGGCCATCACTCCCCGGCGGTGAATTGTCTTTCAATTTAATAAAAAAAAAGAAGCGGTAAGTAAAATTACCTGACATTCTCTATCTTCGGAAAGTATTACCTGAATGCAATGACTATGACAAAAAGTAAAGTACTCAGAATGGACAATGTTGGCATCGTTGTGGAATCTCTCGATAATGCCATCACTTTTTTCACGGAGTTGGGTCTGACGCTCGAAGGGAGAGCAAAAGTGGAGGGTGAATGGGCTGGACGCATTACCGGGTTGGGTGATCAAAGCGTAGAAATTGCTATGATGGTTACTCCGGATGGTCACAGCCGGCTCGAGATCTCGCAGTTTTTAGCTCCCGCTACTATCTCCGACCACCGTAATGCTCCTGTGAACGCGCTCGGCTATCTTCGTGTTATGTTCGCTGTTGATAATCTTGATGAGCTGTTACCCCGGCTGAGCAAGCATGGAGCCCAGCTTGTCGGCGAAATTGTTCAGTATGAAAACCTGTATCGCCTCTGTTATATCCGCGGAACCGAAGGGATTATTATCGGGCTGGCAGAACAACTCAATAATTAAGTAAATGGACGGTAGTTTTTTTCTTCTGGTGTTGCTGCTGAAAATGGATATTTTTTTGTCAAAGTATTATACACTTCCAATAATCTTCTTCCAGTGTGGCAACTGTGCCGGTGCTTTAGCAGCTACTTCTTTCAAAAACTGTTCGGCCACTTTCTGATAACTTTTCTTCAGATCAGAAAGCGGAAAGGTTTTGTTGCGCCATTTTTTGCTGCCACCACTACCTGAGATAGCCGAATCAACAATCGAAAAGGCTACCTCGTTAGGTTTGATCAACACAAATTGGAATGCCGGCTGTCCCTGTTCCCCTTCATCGTAGGTGTATTCAGTATCTTTTCCTGATTCGAAGTTACGGACTATAGTCCCCAACACATTAAACCAGGCATTCAAACACACATCTTCCTCTCCAAAATAGCCCATGGCAGGTACTACCTTTTCATCGATTACGATCTGTAAGCGGCCGTGTACATGCGAAAAATGATCTGTGTTGGGAACAGGCTTACAGATGCCTAATTCCATTCTTAATTGTCCCATAACGGTAAAAATAAATGTTTATCCCGATTCCCAAAATAATAAAAGCGATTCCGGGACGCGGGAAAGCAGGTGTAGATGCGGAACTCCAACTCTCTCCTCCACAATACAAAAAAGATTTGCACAGTTTAAGCTAATGAGTATGTTCATCTGGCCTTTAGTCCCAACAAACATCTTATCGGGATCTTTCAGCTGCTTTTAAGGTTGTATGAGGACCGCTTGATTCATCTGCAAACAATTAGTATATTGCCTGAATCAGCAACCTATATAAGATATCTATTACCTGATTAAGAATAAAACATGTACACCGAATCAATTATTCTGTCACATTTTGACCCCAATTTAAGCATCGAAGAAGATGAATACTACCCCGTTGGGAATAAGAACGATACCAGTTACCGTTTCTGGCTTGACCTTGAGCATGGCTACTGCGAAACAGCTGGCAATAGAATTCACCTGTATGCGGATGAGGAGCGATGGGCCGTGGTTGCAGAGAAAAGCGGCTATCAGAACCGGGGGCTAAGGGCAGAAATTGAACTATACTATTTTGGCAACTGCATTGATTATCCTATCACCTCTTATCCGGAGGGAAGATATATCTCGAATATAAATTACATTATATTAATCACAGGAGACGAATGGGATCGAATTTGTAATAAAGAAGGCGAGGATATGGAACAATTTGAAATGATCAACCCCAATGCACAATATGTCAAAATCAGGGATGTCAATGTGCCTATTGAGCAGGATACGTCAAAGTACAGGAGTCTGGGGATTCATTCAAGAAAAGAAGATAACCCAAGGGATTTGATCAGCTTTGAAGATCTCATCCGATATTACAGTGACACAGCACCTACTCTGCTCGCGGCAACTGAAACAGAAATCCGGCAGCATATACCTGGGGATTTACGAAAATTAATGACCATTGATCATTTCCATTTTAGCAGTGTTTATGCCGATGATCATAACCCCAGTCAGGAGGAGCTATATCAGCTCATTGCAAAAATTCTTGTCACTAAAGATATTACATTGTGGAAGCCATCTCTACCTGCGAATAACCACTGGTCAAATTGGGAGTCGGGAAACCTTTAACTTTAACACTGCAAAATCATGACCGTTCTTTACATCTTCTTTCCTGATCCGGCAGTAAAGCCGCCTGTCGTTTCCCTACAGATGTCAAAACTCGCCGTTACTGTTCACCTGCAATAGCGGCTGCCGCCGGACATATCTGGAACCAGGGAAGATTTACCTGGTACACAAACAAAATTAATAAAAATATATGCCCAACCTGATAAACATCTTTGTTCCAGTCGAAACCCTACTCAGAGATATACATACGCTCATACGGGACAACGGTATGCGCCTGTACATGGAAACAATAAAAGAGGAAACCAGCACCATTGTCGAAATTGAAAAGATTGAAAACCCGGAGAAAGAAATAAATGAACATTATCATGCCTTCTATCTCACGTCCGAAACTTTCGTGGAAAACGTGCATGAAAGTTTCTTCGACGATAATTTTTGTGTTCATGCCATAGAGGTACTGGGCGGCAGATCGGATGCAGGAAATATTGAAAATTTAAGTCTCAGGATCATCTCCAAAACACCGGACAAGACCGTAAAATCCTTTATGGATAAGCTCAGCAAGCATCTGAAGAATAATGAGGAATACGGTATGGGTGTAGAGCCGGTTACAAGCGCATTCCACAAAAAGGTTTTCTACCATAAAAACGCCATTAAAGGCAAAACGCTTTGGTCCGATTTTAAGCGAAAAGTTGTTCCAACGAGGGTTTCGGGTTTTTAGAATATTATCCAACTGTTGGAGCAAATCGGAACTATTACAAATGTCATGAATCCGCCTTTCCCGGCTTCTTTACCACACAGGCTACGACGGCTCTTTGTAACACATGGATACCACTTTTCCAAAACCACTGTACTGATCTTTTAACACCAGAGGTTTATTGGCCGCCGGAACATCATAGATACCGATCACCCCGGAAGTACCGATGTTGGCTTCTTCATAGGTGCCGATGATCAGCTTCCGCGTAAGTTCCCTGATACGCGCCGCTGAATTTGAAAAAGTGATCGACAGCGGGAATCTTGGCGCCCGCAGGTAACTGATATTTTTGGCGCCCAGGTCTGCCACCAGCGGGTTGGTATTATTCACCGGGTCAAATTCATATACCTTACCACCTGAGCTGTAAAAAAGATAGCCAAATTCCCCGCTCACGGCAAACAAGCTGGCCTGCGCAATATCTGTTCCTTTTAATTCTCCGAAATAACGCTGCTGACCTTTGGCATTGAAAATAGCCAGGTAACGGGTGGTTGCCGCATTATCCTGCAACACGGCATAAAATTCACCTCCGTTGTAGGGAGTAAAAAGTAACGACACCAGTTTTTTATGGACCTGGAAATTAAACAGGGAGCCATTTCCAAGAGGCACCGGCGTAGGCCTTACATGATCCAGTCCGGAAATGGTAAAGAATGCCTGCTGGTTATCATCAAAAACAACCATGTCGGTATTTTGTGCTCCGAGGAAATCCTCGCTGGAAGCCATCTGTGGAGAGGCCTTCAGCGGTGTGTCATCTGCTGCGGAACGGCTTACCGGTCCCGCAGCGTCGCCTATATAATCCGGTCCTGAATAATAAATGGCGCCATTTACATTGAAAAGGCCGGCATAATAACTATATAGCGCCGTAAAGGAAGCCGGGCGAAAATTGGCCGCAACAGGAAAAGCTTCCGATAACTGGTGTTCCACCTTGAGCAGTGAGGCGTCCAGTTGCACCGCATCCTGGTCGGTCACTACAATGGCCGACTCAAAAGCGAAGTTCAGGTAGGTAAGAGCGTAATCCACGCTCACCGGCTTACCCTTCAGCTCATAGGGCGCTCCCATTTTTGTCATTATATCCGGAATGGCGGAATAAGTGCCCGCCGGGTTATAGCTCAGCATATCCAGCCGGGAATGATTATTTCCCACATCGCACAGCACATACCATCCTTCTTTGGTAGGCGTAAGGATAGATACTTTGAACGGTTGCTGGGTGAACAAACCTGTTTGCTTATCGGTAATACGGAAGTACCAGTTGAACTCCCCGATGGTACTGGCCACAAACTTCAGGTCGGGCATAACTATTTTCTCAAACCCGCCTGACCGGTAATAGGCCCAGCTGAATTCATAGCGGTTCGTATCTCTTACATTTCCCTCCCCGCCCTGTAATTCCGCCCGGATACGCAAAGTGTCTCCCACATTGACGTAGTAGATGCTGTCGATACCGGTAACGCCCACTTTATGGATATCTTTCAGATCCTTCAGCTCCAGTTTACGGGAGCAGGCAATAGCGGAAAAAAGTGTTAGTATAACAATTGTCGTATTGATTATTTTTCCTGGCAACATGATTGCTGGTTTTATATTATGATTTAGGTCCCATCTGCATAGGGCTGCCATCCGCTTCCCGGATAATATGCCCGGCGGCGGCTTCTTTCTGCAGGTATTTTTTGAAGGCTGCCGCATCAGATCTTATTTTCTGCGGTTTATATACAATACCATTATTGAGGATCGTATTCAGTGGTAAAGAAAAATAGCTGATCATAAGACGAAGCTTCTCCGGGCTATAGGCGCCGAGGTAATCCAGGTTGGCGTCCCAGTAGTAAGGCTTGGGAGCATCATAGATAATATTGATCTTAAACCGGTAAGGCATCCAGAAATCTTTGTTGTCGTTACCTCCCCTTGCATTCTCCAGTGGAAGCGCAAAATGATCATTGGCCTGTAGACGTAATAGCAGGGTAAAAGAAGAACTTCGCAACTGCCTGTTTTTAAACAGCAGGTAAATGGTATCAGAATAACCATTGGCGGGGATCTGCTGCCGGGTGGTCAGTATATAATCTCTCCCTGCCACTGCCGTGGAAGAATCCGTGTCTGTTACCAGCACATATGGCCTGTCCGAATTCTGAATACGTCCCAGGGTTTTTACAGTGAGCTTTAACAGGGAGTCGGCCGGGTTGTATCCGAGGTAAATGCTGGCGCTATCCCTCACATCATACTGAGACGCAATACTATATTGGTAATAGGGATTGTAAAAATAAATACTGCTCTCTCCCTCATACTCCGGCAGGCGGTCTTTTTTGCAGGCGCACAGCAGGAAGATCAACCCTGCCAGCCAGATCCGCGGAGAAGTATATAAAATGATATGTTTCAACATACATAAATGTTTTAGTAAGGAAGTTACCTGTTCAGGACTTCTGATGGCGGTAATGGAATAATATAACGTTGTGGTGTAAACGTAGTTGTGGTGGCCGTGCCGGCAGTAGTAGGAACCAGGGCGATGTTTTTTCTCTTGTAGAAGAAAAACAGTTGCCCTTCTCCCCAAAACTCCCTCCGGTACTCTTTGGCAATAGCGTCTGGCAGATCAGCCGGGTTAGTTACAGCAATAAGTCCGCGCTGGGTCCTTACCGCATTCAGGTAGTTAAGTCCTTCTGTGGGATCGGTACTGGTTTCTGCTGCTATATAGTACATCTCGGATATCCGGATGAGTGGTTGCATATAGAAGGAGACGGCCAAGCTGTCGACCGGGTGCATGTATTTGATAAAGGTCTTTGTTTTCTGCCTGGTGGCAGGGTCCAGCCGCCACCAGCCCCTGTACCGGAAATCATTGATGTTATTGTCGTAAAAAGTAAGCAGCCCTTTTTCGTCTGGTTTTAAAATTGCATTGTCAGTTAGTACCGGCGCGAACAATGACAGGTAATAGGCGTACAATTTACTGTTTAAAAGAGCAAAGATATTTTCAGAAGAGAACACCAGGTCCTGCCCCGGACCACCCACCAGCGAAGCTTCCGCCGGGCTCCAGGGGAAAATCTTCTGGGCCCGTGTAATAACCTCTGTAGCCATTTGAAATGCAGTGGCTTTGTTACCGGTGTACAATGCTACCCTGGCCTGCAATGCTCTCACTGCAAAATAGTTCAGGCGCAGGTTCCGGCGTTGCATAAAGTTATCTGCCATCACTGTGCTGGTCACATTGGTAACACCGTTAGTGATCACCGGGTCATTTTTCAGTAGCAGGGCGGCGCTGTCAAGGTCCTGCCATATCCTTTGCAATACTTCCCGGGCCGGCACTATGGCCTGTACGCGTTGCTTTTCATCTGTATTGTAAGGAATGGCTTTGCTGGTGGAGTCTATGGCATACACAGGTCCGAAAAGACGAACCAGGTCGAAGTGAAGGAACGCACGGATAGCGTATGATTCACCCAGGATGATCTGCCTGTCGGCTTCAGATAATCCATTGTTCCTGTCCCTCTTCACATGCCCCTGCAATATGTTGTTCTGCAGTATCAGGTTGTACGATTTCAACCAGATAGGATCGGTAAGCGCGGTTACAGTAGTATTGTTATAACTGCCCGCTACCAGCTCGTTGTAGCTTCTCGGGTAGGTGCTGTAGTATTGCGCCAGCAGGTCGGTAACTGTCATGGTAAGCCCGTTCCCATAGCTGTCGGCATCCCCCATCTGGGTATAGATGCCGTTCAGAACGCCATAGATGGCATTCCTGTCTGAAAATACGGCGTCTTCCAGGAGGCGGTCGTTTGGCTGTATTTCCAGCATTTTGCGGCAGCTGTACAGCGCGCCCACACTGGTAATGATCATCAAAAATATAAGGAGCCTTTTCATCAAACTATAATTTTATGCGAAGTCGCGGATTTTATCAGAAAGTAGTATTCAGACTAAATGAAACAGAACGTGTGTACGGATAATCAAGACCTCTCTCCAGTACGATGTTCGAAAGCCGGAAGATATCGTTCATATAGGCGTTCAGGCGGAGCGACCGGAGCCCAAGGCTGCGCATAAAGGACTTCCTGGCATCGAATAACTGGTAGCCAAAGGAGATGGATTCACCGGAAATAAAATTCTCTTTCTGTACGAATCTCGACGACATAGGCGTACCATCTGCGCTGATATTGATAGCCCGGAAAGGACTGATATCCCCAGGCCTCTTCCAACGGTCATACAAAGCCCTTTTGTCCTGGTTGTTTTCCAGGTCACCAGACGAAATATTCTCCACTTTATTGAACAATGCGGTGTTAAAAAGTGTGGCGCCCAGGCTGTACCGGAAATTCAACCCTACGTTGAATCCTTTCAGCCGCAGGCTGGTACCGATAATTCCCTGTACGGCAGGTTGCGAAGAGCCCAATGGTACAATATCCAGGGGATCGTATTTGAACGTATAGCCGCCGTTCCTTGTCAGGAAGATCTCCTGGCCTGTTGTCGGGTCAATTCCTTTTGATTTCACCGCCCATACTTCATCCGGGCTATACCCGTCGTGATAACGGATCAGGTTTGATTCACTGAGGAATTTTTCATTCTGGTAATCGAGCCGGTTACCGATGTTGGCGTATTTACTTTTAAGAATGCTCCCTGTTAACATCAGGTTCCAGATGATGTCTTTTTTTTCATTGGAGATGGGGGCATAATTCAAAATAGCTTCTGCTCCCCTGGTGCTTAATGAACCGATGTTAACCGGCAGCTGTGCAACCCCGGAAGAACCGGGCAGGGCTGCGGAGATGATTAACGGGTCTGTTATTTTTTCATAAACATTCAGCGTGGCGCTGAACCGCTTGTTGAACATAGCAAGATCAATACCGGCACTTGTTTGCAAGGTTTTTTGCCAGTCAAGATCCGGGTTCCCCAGGGCTGTGAGTTTATAACTCAGTCCATAAAAATTTGTTCCCTGCATATAGTTGTATACAGAAGTGGAAGCAAAGCTGCCCAGGTTCTGGTTTCCGCTGGTACCGATGTTGATCCGCAGGCGCAGCAGGTCAATTTTTTTAAGGGGCAACATAAACTGTTCCCTGTTAAGGTTCCAGCCGATACCGGCGGAAGTAAAAGGAGTGAACAGTTTGTTGGAACCGAAGGAGGTGCTGCCATCCAGGCGATAGGTAAAATCGGCAAAATACCTGTTATCAAAGGCGTAGTTAACGCTCACCAGGTTGCTGAACCGTGCATACCGGTATTCCTGGTAAGGCGGCTGACTGTTGGGCGGATATGAAAAAGCGAAGGCCAGGTTAAATTTTTTTACATCCGGAAACCCGACGGCGGCAACGCCTTCACTGCGGGAGCTATTATATTGTGCTTCTGAGCGGAGATTAGCGGTAATACTATGTTTCCCAGCCAATACTTTATTGAAGGTAAGCATTACATTGCCCTGGTAACTCATAGCGGTTACTTCCTGCTTGTTGTAGGTGCCCCGTTGCAGGACGTCGATATTGTCGAACCGGGTATCGGCAGGCGAAATGAAGGCACTGTTGGCAGTGGATTCTCTCGATACCTGCAGGCCGGAAGAAAAACGGAGCGAAGGGATGATGTCGTAGATCAGGGCCAGGTTATCCTGGATGGCAAAGCTGCTGCCTCCGCTGTGCGAGTTAAGCAATGCGTTATAAATGGGATTGTTCACAATATCCCATCGCACATCCTGCCAGTATTCATTTGCCAGGTACCTGTTCCTGTTGAGTTGCCCGTTTTCATCAAAGTAACTGAAGTAGGGATTGATGTTCACGTATTGTTTAAAAGAACCGTAGGGCGATTCCGTACTGGCGTACCCGTTGATGTACAATTGGTTGGTGATGTTCAGCTTCTTATAGCGGTAGCTCAGGTCGATATTGGCGCCATAGGTTTTTCGCCCTGATCCTTTCAATACCCCTGGCTGATCCTTATAGCTAAACCCCACGCCGAATGCCAGCTTTTCATCACCGCCGTCGATATACAGGTTATGCCCGTGGGTGAAGGCATTCTGTAAAGGCACATTCAGCCAGGAGTAGTCATTGCCGGCGGCAATGGCTTCCCTGCGCTTGTTGTAAATGGCATCGAGGTCGTATTGGGCAAAGGGATTTAAATTAGGTTCAGTGGAGAAGAAGCCGCTCAGGCGTTGAAACTCCAGGTTCTCTGCTGCGTTCATCATATTATAGCTGCTCAGGTCCGGAAATTCGAAGCGGCTGTCGAGCGTATAAGAAATACTGATGACACCGTTTACCGGTCTTTTTGTTTCCACTACCACTACCCCATTGGCGGCTTTGGAGCCATACAGGGCGGTAGATGCCGCGTCTTTCAGAACAGTAACGCTGGCTACCCTGTTAATATCCAGGTCCACAATTTTCTGTAGCGTGGTTTCCATACCGTTCAGGATAAACAGCGGTTGATTGGGATCGTTTTTAAATGCATCATTCACATTAGCAGTGCTGATGCCGCTCTTACCGCGTATTTCCAGTTGAGGCAGGCGGTTAGGATCAGATCCGAACTGGCTGTTCTCTACCTGGATAAAAGATGGGTCCAGTGTTTTCAGGCTTTGTATAATGTTCCCATTGCTGACGGCTTTCAGTTGATTGCCGGTAAAGGTGCTGGTAGCGCCGGTAAAAGTGGTTTTGTTCCTTGACACGATACCTGCATTCACCGTTACGCCGCCCAGTTCCCCGATATCTGTTTCCAGCACCACAGTGATGGCGCCGCGGCCCTGCACTTCCACAGAAGCGGGTTTGAAGCCGATACAACTGATCAGTAACCGGGCGCCCGCGGGAACGTTTGTTAGCTGGAAATTACCCGCAGCATCCGTTTTGGTAGCCTGTTTGGTGTCTTTCACCTGCACGGTGGCATTGATGATGGGAACCCGGTGGCTATCGGTCACCTGCCCGTTGAGATCATGATCGCCCTCCCCCGGAATATTCCCGCTTTGGGAAGGAGGAACTTCTTTTACCATGAGTGCAATGGTTTTGTTAGCAATGCGGAAGGTAAGCGGCTGATCGGCCAGTATAGCCGTCAGGAAGTCTCTCAGCGGCATATTCTTCGCTGTTATGGAAACCGGTTTGCTCCTGTTAAGCATGCCCTGTTTATAGAACGTAACGTAACCGGTTTGCTGGGCTACGGCGTCCAACACATTTTTAAGGGGCATTGATTTCACCGTTAAAGTAACGGATTGTGCATAGCTGGAGAAAGTGATCATCAGCAGCAGGCAGCTGATAAGGAATACCGGTATTTTCCTCCCTGGTAACAATTTATCAGGGGGGCTGCTAATCAGTGCCTTCCCTGTTCCGGGTGATTGACAATAAAATCCTGTTTGCATCTAATGCATTATTTGATGATATAATGGTTGGTCCGCAATAGGCATACGATCGCTTATATAGCGCGTTGAGCTGCTATTGCAATAAGGTATTCCGTAACAAATTTATTTCTCTGCCGGTATAGGAAGGACTACTAAGTTTCGCCCTTCCAGCTTACAGTTAACACCATAGGCTTTCAGTATATCCAGCAAATCAGGCAAAGGAGTAGCATTGTTTACCTGTCCTCCAAACCTTATGTCGGGGATCGGTCCGGAGGTAATGATATTTACATCATACCAGCGGGATATTTGTCCCAGTACTTCTTCCAGGTCTGCATCCTCAAAATTGAAGAGATCGTATCGCCAGGCGGTCACCTGTTTTGTATTGACCTGTTTTTTATTTGTGATTTCCCCGTTTTCTTCTATCTGGGCCTGTTCTCCTGGCTGCAGTATTACCTGTTCCGCTTTATGGGCGTACTTACCCGCAGAAAGGCTGATTTTCCCGGTCAGCAGTGTGGCTTTAACGCGTGCCGGGTTGTAGGCATTTATGTTAAAGGAAGTGCCCAGTACGGTTATTTCCCCGGTATTTTTAATGTATACTTTAAACGGTTGATTTGCCCTGGCAGCTATTTCCAGGAATACCTCCCCTGTAATTTCCACGGCTCTTTCTGTACCGGTAAAATTGGTAGGATACCTGATAGTACTGGCCGCATTAAGCCAGGCAATACTTCCATCGGGCAGGGCAATACTGAATTTTCTGCCGTTGGGTGTAGCCATGGTGTTATAGGCAGTTTCCCCGGCGGAAGTATTTTCCTGGTGGTAAGCCAATGCGCCATTTTTCAGCACTACGCGGGCGCCCTGCTGAACGGCTACCACACCATTGGATACACTGTCCAGCGTCACCCTGGTCCCGTCGGCCAGGGTGAGGACAGGACCTTGCTTACCGGCAGATATATTCCCGGCAACAGGTGTAGGTTTAATGGATGACAAACGGGGTAATACATAGAATACGGCGGCTGTAAGGGCGGCGGCAATAAGTATGGCCGCAGCCGCTGTACGCCGCCTGCCGAACAGGCGGTAAATAATGGATGGTTGGTTTTTGTTTTCTGCAATGCGGGTATTGTCCACTGCCAATATGTTGGCAATAAGTGGTTGTAAGTCTTTTTCCGGCACTGGCGGGGTAATCGCCATTGCATCCTCCTGCATAAGGGTAGCCACGGCCGCCAGCAATTCCTCATCCGGCGGAAATGCCGTGGCATCAAGCAGTTCCTGTGTCTCCTGCGCTGTTATTGACCGCTCCCGGTAACGGGTTAGCAGGTATTGTAGTCTTTCTTTGTTCATAAAATGTACAACTGCCGCCCTTGTCAGGGTAGTATTACCATATAAGAAACATCTGACCGGAATTGGTACTACGCTGTTTCAAAAAAAATTAAAAAAAGAATAAAATAGCCAGAAGGGAAACGAAATATCCTTGCCGGGCAAGGTGTTCCCGGATCTGGCGCAGGGTGGTGGTCAGCGAATTCTTGACGGTATTCACCGAAATAGACAGCGCTGCAGCAATATCCGGTATTTTCATTCCCTCGTGGCGACTCATCTGGTAGATCCTTCTCCGCTGGGGCGGTTGCTGCATGATAGCCTCATTCACAAGGCGCTGTACTTCGTTTAACTGTGTTTCTTCCTGTGGCGTATGCACCAATGATAGCGGCACTTTGAGATGTTGTTCCATTACCCGGCCATACTGCAGTTTTTTTCTCAGGAACAACAGGAATTCCCTGGCGGCAACTTTATATAACCAGGCACGGAAATGGACGATCTCGGGGAGACGGTCGCGGTTAAGCCATACCCGGATAAATGTTTCCTGTATAATTTCTTCCCGTTCCTGTTCACTGTCGGTATACTTATAGAGGAAATGGAAAAGCTCCTTGTAATAGGATTGAAAGACGGATGCAAAGGCCTGCTCGTCCCCTTCTGCTATATTGGCTAATAGCATGCTCTCTTTTGCCTGCTGTTCACGGAACAAAATATGGTAATTGATTGATACAGGTAAAGATAGCTAAAAAGATCATATTGAAGAGATGCCGGGACATATGCTTACTTAAAAAACATAACGTGAGCTATGTTCTTATAGTCTGTTCTCTCGTAAATCGAAAATAAATGATCGATTTGCTTTTCTTCTAATTCCCTTCTTTTATTTTTTTCAGGTACACTCTATAAAAGCCAGGTATACAGTTGTTATAATCATATGTATGGCTTATTTAAAAAAAATAGCCTGTTCAAGGCCCCACCAGGTTTTTTCTTTAAATACTTTGAAATACAAAGTAAAAGCATTTACTTTGTATTTCAAAGTGCTTTCTATCTATTATAAACACATAGTAGTATGAAAATTTCACGGAAAAGATTCGTCCTCATTTTTCTCATTTCGGCATTTGCCTTAATGATTATCTCTAATTTGATTTTGGTGCCCGTAAACGGCGACTGGTTCGCGGGAACTAACTCCCCAATAGCCTGGAAGCGCACATTAGCCTCCATTTTGTATCCTGTTAAAATTGTTTTGGTGGGTCCCCTGGCACAAATATTCAACGATCCTGACGGCGCACCTCCCATCCGGGCTCTTGCCTGTGCTGTGTACTGGACCATCATAGCTTTAGTTCTTCATTTTCTATTGAGCCTGTTATTCAATCGCAAGAAAGCATGAGTTTTAATGCAACCTGTATTAACAGCCCAATGTGAATTCCAGTGTTTCAGGTAACTATCATTGATTAGTGATTATGAGCAGCATTGAAGAAATATACCATGAAGCAAAGTCTGATAAATGGTTTCAGGGGTTTGCTCTTTTTTGTCGCATTGTACTGGCTGCGAGTTTCTTTCCAACCGGTTTGGTTAAAGTCATGGGAGAGCGATTCGCTGAAGGATTACCGTCGAATAACCCCTTAGGACATTACTTTGACGCATTATATTTAACGGGGTATTATTATACGTTTATTGGAATTGCTCAAATCATAATTGCTGTTTTAATTCTTATCCCAAGAACTTCTTTTATGGGGGTGCTTATGTATTTCCCCGTGATAGTAAACATATGTGTGCTAACGTATGCCACCCGCTTTGCAGGTACCCGGGCCAATACAATGCTATTGTTAGGATGTTTATTCTTATTACTCTGGAACTATGATCGCTTAAAATATCTTTTACCTTTCAAGCAGCCTAAAACCGATCCGCCTGTAATAAAAAAGCCTTTAGGAATACGCCTTCGAATCATATTTTTTGGTGGTTCCATCGCCATTTTGACCTTTATAATAATTGGTACTTTCTATTTATGGGAGATTGGACCTGGTAACTCCGAAGCCGAATGCAGAAACCAATGCTTTGGAAGCAAAAACCCTGTAGCATGCGAAGAATTTTGTGATTGTATCTATAAAGATGGAAGGCCCCTTGATAGCTGCCTGGCAGCGTTTAATAAGAAAAAAAATATCCACATCCATTATAAGCCCCGCTATTGAGCGGGGCTTATGATCAAAATACTGTTCTTCAGAGAAGCATTTTACTATTCCACTGCTACGATCTTGATGGTTTTATTATCATTAGTATAATATCCCAGGGGATAACCGGCGGTCGGTGACACATAAGATAACTGCTGAAACGTTATACCTTCCAGCTCGTACTCCTTGTAAAACTCAAGGCCGCCGGGAGTTACCCGGAAAGACAGCAGTTCGCTGTTAGCGTCATCTGGAAGCTGGAAGGTAGATAATTCAAGCTGATCGAACCAACCGACGTCGAGCAAACCTCGTTTCAGCGCTTTTTCGCCTTTCGCTGTCTCTACTTTAAATCGCTGAAACGCTCTAAAGGCTTCGCTGGCTTTCCGGTATTCCCCGGCTATTTCATCCGGGTCTTTATCATCGGGTATCGCTTCCATCACAATGATATTTTGTGTTTTTTTACCTTTCAGTGTTATCTTTTTGTCCGTCACTTCCAATATAACAAACTCGAAATCACCCTTCATCCCGGTGTCGGGGTTTCCTATTCCGCCGTTGTCCGCTCCAGGTTCAGTAAACACGTTTATCACCTTGTTATAACCGTTGAAGGTGAGCAGTGGTCCGGCTTCAGGCAGGACAGCATAGCTGCTGGTAATCTCATTTTCACCGAAGTCTGATGTCAGCGTGACTTCATTTTCCGATTTGAACAGCGCAAAGATGGTAAACCCGCCAAATTCCAGGTCGGGGAAGTATTTTATTATCCAGCCTTTCTTATTGTTCAGCAGTGCTTTGGACGCTTTTTGAAGAGCCGCATCCATTCTTTCAGCGCTGTTCTGGCTAAAAACATCCTCCGGCTTCTTCACGCAGCCTGTAAAAAGGAGGAGAAAAACCAAACCGAACAGGCCGGAAAAATATCTTTTCATAGTTCTCGTATGTTTAAAATGTGATGGCAATACTTACCGGATATTGAGCGGATCAAAGTTGTCCAGGTTGGCCTGGCGTTTCAGTATTTCACTCCGCATGCTGTCGAGGCTGATGTTCCATGACGTTTGGTAATATTCTTTTACGATCTCTGCTTTTTCCAGCAAGATGTTTTTTCCTTCACTACCTCCGCTGGATATCCTGCTTTCCCAATCCTCCGCGCTCATAATCATGTAGAGGGATGCTACCTCCACGAAGTCTTCAACGGCTTCTTTGCTGGCATAAGCGGAGATAAAGCCTCTTTCGAGGGCCTCATCCAAACTTATATTCCTCCAGTCATCCTGCAGATACTTAGTACCTGAAATTTCCCTGAAACGGTTAGAGTATGGTTTCAGCTGGTTAAGAATATGCCCGAACTCGTGATGTATTGTATGGAAGTACGTATTATTCAGATAATCTATATTAGAGGCATTTTCCGCCGTCAGCCCGTTTACATAGAACATGTTAATTTTCAAGCCGCCCTCGGCGGTGCCCAATATGGCGGTACCGTTATTATTGTAGGCAGGCGAACCGATGTAATTCAGCAATTTCGGAAAACAGCTTCTGATAAACTCCTTGCTTCCCGTTACGGCATCGTAAGGGCCGATCCCCAGGTACTGTATCAGCCGGGTCATCCGCACGGAGCTTTCATAATCAGCGGGGCTGAGATTATAATCCATATCGGATTCTGCGTCCACGTATTTGTAGAGGATGCGGATATTATAGGGCGTGACAAATTCTCTGAGAATATATTTATCCAGCGCGGTGGGCTCACCGGCAACGGGATCAGTGATGACACTCTTTGAATCGAGTTTTTCTTTTTTGCAGGAAATAAATACTGTTCCTGACAGCAGGAAAAGTAAACATATAAATGGAAAAGACTTCATATGGAAATGTTTTCTTCGTTATAAAACTATCTGGGATTTTTTTGCATCCCTGCGTTGATCACATCCTGTGGCAATTGCATGGCCATGCGATTATCCCGTGTCTTCAGTGTATTAGCATCGTCTGTTGATCCAACTTTACCGGATACGATCACTCTTCTGGTGATCTCGATCCCGTAACGTTTTACGTCGAACCACCGCAGGCCGGTATGCATGGTTTCCAGTCTCCTGATGAACAATACGAAATGCAACATGTTCTCTTCCGTTTTATCCCTGATAACAAACTCCGGGTTTAATTTTTTCTTAGGTGTGGGGTTTCTTGGCGTAAAGTACGCCAGGCCATCGGCCCACTGATTGACAGTCGTAGTGGTAAATTCGCCGGGGTCGCTACTCAGCGAGTTTTTAATCCAGTAACGCGTGTCCGACAGCGCTTTATCATATTGCCCCAGGTGAACATACGCCTCCGCGCGCGTAAGCAGCGTTTCTTCGGTAGTAAAAGACGCGTAGACAGTATGCGAGAATCCTATCCCCGCAACAGGATCTGTAGTTTCAAAACGGTAAGGCAACCGGGGAACAAGGGCTTTATTAAAGTTAGTTGCCTCAAATGAAAAGTATTTGAGCACATAATCCCATGGCGTGTTCGATCCCCAGGGAGTAAGGGACCCAAAGGTTTCCGTACGTAAAATAAATGTCCCGTGGCTATAGCGCGTTCCAAACTTATAACGCCCATAAACAAGCCCGGCTTCGGAACTGGCAGGTTGTATCATTAAATTGGCTTTTATATTACTGCCTGTGTAAAATTTAGATAATTCCTCCACTTCTCCGGTCAGGTTGCTTAAGTACGCATTGTCGCGCAGATTGCCAGCAGGATTGACACCGATGGCAGCATTTGCATATGCGATGGCTTTTTCCCAATCCTGCGTGTACAGGTAAACCCTGGCGGCGAATGCATTGGCCGCGGCCTTGTTAAAATGGAACTTCGGCGTATTTCCATACTGGCGGTCGTCTATAAGCGGCAATCCTTCTTCAAGGTCTTTTTTGATCAGGTCGTATACCTCCGCCACTGAATTACGCTTGTATTTCGGGTCCAGCGTTTGTTCAGGCGATGTCATATATGGAATGCCCAGGTCCGTAGCGCCGTATTTTTTGGTGTAATGCTGCGCGAACATGTTTACCAGCACAAAGTGATTGTAAGCCCTTGCCACCAGCGCCTCTCCTTTTACGGGGTTGAGCGAAACAGGATTTCCTGCTTCTTTGATCGCATTCAACACCTCGTTTGAACTGGCGATACCGCTATAACAGCCCGACCATAGACTGTTTGGCGAATCATTGCCCGTCTCTGTCACATCTTTCCAGAAAAAAATTTCATCATACATCCTGTTCGTATTTGGATCATCCTTGCCATAATCATCCATATTGTCCGACGATATTTCGGCGGGTACTACGTATATGGTTGTGGAATACGCCGATACCATCATTTTGGCAATTTTCTCGCTGGTATTCAGTTCCGCCCTGTTGTCCGGCAATACATCGAGGTATTTTTTACAGGAAACAGCCGGAAGTAAAAGCAATAGGAAGAACCACCGGTATTTTATTGTTGCTGCCTTTTTCATGCGTTCATATTTTTGATTAAAATCCAACGTTTAAAGTGAAGGTAACCTGCCTGGGCAATGGCGCAGCTACTCCGCCTACGTTCACAAACTCGGGGTCCTGGCCATAGAGGTTTTTATCCGCGTAGATCAGGAAAAGGTTAGTGGCATTCACCCGCAACGACAGCGAATTCATTTTCAACCGTTCGATCTTTTCTTTCGGAAAACTGTATGTCAGCGAAACATCCTTCATTCTGATAAAATCCCCTCTGGCGATGCGCGCGGTGGAAAAATTGTAAGCATTGTAGCCGTATTTCAGGTCAGTATACGTGCGCGTCTGTCGTTTGCTGGCAATGGCGGGGATATCCGTATGCTCTTCATCCCCCGGTACTACCCAGCGGTTCTTCAGCTCCTGAGGAAGGGCGGAGAGATCGGTGTATTCGGTCCGGAACACCGGCGCGAGGCGTATGACATTACCAAATGAATAAGTGACGAACACGTTCAGCCTGAAATTCTTATAGGTAAGGGTGTTGCCGAACCCGCCGAAATCGGTGGGGTCCGTAGGTCCTTCATATTTCAGGAAATCTACTTTGTCGCGCTCCTGGAAATAAGCGCCAGTGGTCGTCTCCTCCATATTTTGATCAAGAAATACGGGAAGCCCTTCGTTGTTCAGCCGCAGAAACGGAATGGAATAAAGCCCCCGCGAAGGCCGGCCTACCTGGGCAAACCCGTTTCCGCTGATCAGGTCTATCACACGGTAACTTGTTTTCAGGTTGGTGACCTTTGTGGTCACATGTGTATAGGTGAGATTGGAAGTCCACGAAAACCGTTTACCCTGTATAATATCCCCGGTGATGCCAAGCTCCATGCCGGACGATTTCATATCGGCTATGTTTCCGTATTTTAAGATCTCGCCTCCCACGCCCTGCGTATTGATCTCTCCTATCAGATCAAAATTGTTGCGCCTGAACACATCCGCCGTTATATTCAGCCGGTTATTGAAAAAACCAGCGTTCAGGCCAAGGTTCAACTCATGCTTTTTTTCATAGGTAAGCCCTGAGTTTTGCAAGGTCTCAATTCTCAGCCCCGATTCGTTGTCCGGAGTGTTAGGGCGCCATGGATTATAGCTATTGATGACCACCTGAGAGTTGGTCACAAACGCTGGCCCTCTGTCTGCTGTAAGACTGTACGATGCTCTTAATGTCAACGTTGAAAGAGCGGGTTTCCATTGTTCGAAGAATTTTTCTTCATGTATGTTCCAGGCACCGGAGATGTTCCAGGTGGGCAGCCACCTGGCGGACGTTGCTTTGCCAAGCCTGTTGGAGCCTTCATAACGCAACGTTCCGTTAATGGTATAACGCCTGTCGAAATTATAGTTCACCGTTCCGAAGAAAGCCGCTTCGCGGGAACGCGTATTGCTGAGGGAATAATACTGGGCATTTTCCTCCTGTCCTTTTTTGAACACCAGGTAATCCACAAAAGGTATTTCTCCCATTCCGTATTGCATTCCCCAACCCCTGAACCAGGTATTCCTTCTTTCTGTGTTGTTGATCGTAGTGCCCGCGAAGAGGTTGAACGTATGCTTCTCATTAAATATTTTGTCATACTGGACGGTAAACCTGAAGTCCTTTGCCGAAATGCCATAGTCATAACGCTGGTAGATACCTCCCTCCGGCATCACTGGAACGGGTACGGCGTAAGGGATCGTGGGGTCTTTGTATAAAAACGGGTTCAAGTCCCTGATGACTGTGGTAGGCTGAGCCCTATAAGCCAACGCCTGGTTGGAATTATCCAGGATCTGGTGTTGTTGTGCGGCAGACTGGTAACGGAAGGCGCCCAGTGCGGCCACTTCCAGGCCTGGTATTATTTTCCATTTTAATTCACCCTGAAACTTCAGGTCTGTGGCTTTAAGCTGCATATAGTTGCTGCTCAGCTCTTGCATGATGTTAAAAGGCGCGTAATTCCGTGTATAGTAGGTATTAGGGTCCAGCGTGCGGGAAGTAGTCATCGCAAAGAGATAGGGATTGATATCGAAATCCCTTTTCACCTCGCCCGCTACCACATCTATCGCCTGGCCAAGTGTTCCGGGCGCTCTTTGATCGCGGAACGAACCATTCCCGATGAGGTTTAACTTTAAGTTGTCGAGTATATTGTAATTGGCGTTTAGCAGGAACGTATAGCGATTGACCTTGCTTTGCGGCGTCCATCCCGGATCGGTCATGGCGCTGGCGGAAGTATAGTATTGCGATTTGGCGCTCCCGGAAGACAAACTAACCGAATGGTTCTGAACGATATTATTGTTGAACAGCATGTCAAACCAGTCTGTATTTCTATATTCGGCTTCCCTCAGGTACGCGTTTCTGGCGGCGTCGGTATTCAGCAATTTACCGGCGCTCACCAGTTCAAACATTTTACCGTAAACGCCGCTGTTGGCTCCATTGGAAACTGTCGACAGCCGCAGCCATCCCCTTCTCTCCATTTCCTGGTAAAAGGCCATCTGCTCCTGGGAGTTCATTATGTTGAAGTTGTTGTACGACGGCCTTATCCTGTAGGTCAACTCACTTACATAATTCATGGAGCTGCGGCCGGCGGATCCTTTTTTGGTGGTGATCACGATCACTCCGGACATGGCCTTTGCACCATATATGGAGGTAGCGGAGCCATCTTTCAGGATCTGGAAACTCTCAATATCATTTGGGTTTAGCCCCGCCACGGCGGAACTGATCAGTGTGAGCGCATCTCCGGAAGACAGTGCGTCCGCAGACACGTCCGCCACGTCTTCGAGTATCACGCCATCCAGCACCCATAAAGGTTTGGAGTTTCCATAGATGGAGGTAGCGCCGCGAATGCGTATTCTGGGAGCGGTGCCGAAGGTGCCTGTTACATTCTGTACCGTAACACCCGCCACCTTTCCTTCCAGCCCTCTGCTGGGATCGGCCATCCCGTTGATATGGGCAGCCTCTCCGGAAATCTGCGTGGTGGCCCCGGTGTACAGGCGCCTATCCAGCTTGTTGCCCATACCTGTTATCACCACTTCGCCCAGGGCGTTGTCTTTCGGAGAGAGGCTTACGTTAATGGAATCGCGGTGGTTGACAGGGACTTCTTTGGAAAGATATCCGATATAACTGAAGTACAATACCGCATTGTCCGGAATGGAAATGGAATAATACCCGGATTTGTCCGTCATCGTCCCTCCGTGCGTTCCCTTTACCGATACAGAGACGCCAGGCAGCGGACTGTTCTTCTCATCGGTGACCCTTCCTTTCACCTGGCCTTTTTGCCCGTAAACGGAAGTGATCATACCTGTTAAAAGCATGAACAGAAATAGTAGTTTTCGAAGCATGTTATTTCACTTTTAAATAATAGTAATCATCCACTGTTCCCATTACACATGGATGTAAGATCTGAACTTGTAAAGCGCCCGTTGGTTGCTACAGGCTGTATAAGGAAATTATTTTAGTGATCGGGTTGATAAAAACACAACTGGTCATGTGATTAAAAAAAAACGCAGGCAGTTTAGCCCACCCTGTATAGATACATTCGTGCTGTTTTTTTACCCACGAATGCCAAAAAAAAATTTCCCGCGTCGGCTCCGGGGGTGGAGTTTTACAAACAATCATTCAAGGCGGCGGCTTAACCGGAACAGGAAGACCGTTCTCCGGGCTTCTTCTGCAGCGTAAGGGTATTACCTTTCTTCTGAGCAACGACATGGGGCGTACTGGATAAAACAACCGCTATGTCTGGTACATCCATGTTCGAGGTAGTCCTCAGTGATGCAAGGGAAGGATCTTTGAACGCGATATGCTATCCGTAGCAGTCGTTCATCGACACCAAACGGGTGCAATTGCCGGCCCTGGCCGGAATGGCGCTTTATAACATTGCCGAGAATAGTAGAAGATACTCTCTTTACTACATATGGATATAAGATCCAAAGGGCCCAAGGAATTAAAATCGGAGTAGGGTCAATGCCAGACGGAGATTTCAAATTTATCCGGGTTAATGCGTATCCCTCCGAGAGTCTGTGCGAAAAAGCCTCTCAATCTTCTTTTGAGGTCATCTATGCCTACTATTGAGATCATTCTTTTAAGATTATATACAATCATCAGCAAATGGACTTCGGACATCACATTTACTTTTCCCTTAATAAGGTAAATGTAAATCCCCACTGTCTTTTAACTGTTCCAAACTGGTACTCAATGATCTGCTGTCGTAGCTTGTAATATCCCGGATTGGCTAGCACACGTTCCTTGTTTTCACCAACGCCTTGGTATTGCGTTCTTTCAAGGACACGACCCTGTTTGTTTTGTGTACAGTCCTGCCGGATAGTACAGGTTTCGCAAGCAGTAGTTTTATAGATGCTAGCTACATAGTGTTTTCTGCTACAATCACCTATCCGCTTCATCACTTCTCCAGAAGGACATATATAGCAATCCTGATCTTTGTTATATAGAAATTCAGAAGTGGGAATACACTCGTAGCTGGGCGCAGTAGTGGGCATCGGAGCCGAATAAGTCGTAATGTGGCCTTCCCTCTTTCTGAAGGAGTGTGTGCTTAAATCCCAAATCTTTCAATGGTAGTAAATCAACGAACAAATCAATTACTCTCAGCCAGGAATCTTGAGATACCATTTCTTCCAGAGCAAAAAAATGAATTTGACTCCGGTCGTTTCCAGATACATAATCAATGGCAATTATTTTAAATAACTGCATAGTGAACAATTGTTTTGCTCATTTTGTTGGCTGTCCCCTATCGTTTTTGATTAGTTTTTGCACAGACTCTCGGAGGGATACAAAACAACAAAGCCCGCGACCAGCGAGAGCTTTGAAAATTCCCTGTGATCCCGCTGGTACAATACCCGAACTCACTATTGGCTAATTTGAGACTCCTTACAATGTTGTTTTCCAAGTAGTTAAGCGTAAAATCGAAAAAAGCCTCAGTAACAATTATGTACTGAAACCATTTTCATTGTTATGGCCTTCGGTACGATACCGGACCGAGCTGGTGGCGATGCTTTCATCTGCGGCACGTCCTGTAATTAATAAGTTATCGTGACCTGCTTGCCTGCAAATGATGCCCGGACATATTTACTCTCAATAGCATCTTCATTAAAATGATAGCCCCTGAATACCTGCATATCGGGAATGTACCTGTAATTTCCTCCGTCTACAAAATAGGTTCTTCCTGTACCGGTATCATGGACCAGCCGGTTTGCTGCAGTGATATCATTCCCTCTGGGTCCTTTAATTTTGTCAATATCTTCTTTATTAATATAAAAATTCGGCCATCCTGTTCGAGGGTCATATGTAAAATTAAATAGTCTTTTAGCCGTTTCCCAGGAATCAATATGTCTTAATGTGCTTTCAAATGTAATATATAGTGCGCCTGTTGTGTTATCCTGGTAAAAATGCCCGTCACGTAGCCTAAGGTCTATCGGGGCTGAATTTTTAAGGTAAAAAGCAATCCCTTCATAAACAAAGCCCTGAGCCCCGTTACCTAATTCATTTATATCTCTTGTATAAAAGTGAGACTTTGTTTGATCTCTGTAATATCTGTGAATAGGTAGAACTCCTGTCTCATTGCTATTGTAACTTTTTCCCAGATCCCTGATTTTTTTCCAGCTGCTATTCCCGTTAAATTCATTTGGGTCAGTCGTTAATACCATATCCTCAGAACCGGTATGGATCCAGCTTGAAATGGCGGCTCCACTCCCATCTGCAGATCCCAGGAATCTATCCATGAAAAACCAGGAAAGGCGCCGGAGAGCTATGGTTTAGCTGTTTATCCAGGTGATGTGTTCCTTTTGGGGTGTGGGGTTGGTCCGCTGAGGGAGTGTTGCGGTTTTGTGGGCATTTGCCGCGAAAGAAGACCCGGGATTCCGGGCCCTCCTGCTTACGGCATTGCTTTTATGCAATTCACCCTTGCGAAGTACACCGTAATAACCTGCCAGCAGGTCAGCTCCGGGAATTCCCGGGCTACGACTTCCTGCTCGCGTGCGGTGAGTAAACGGCTGGCGCCATTGGCGCAGTTGTAAATAACCCAATAGTTAACAAACTTCTTGATGTAATACATAAGTTTTAAAGGTTTGGTTAAACAAACGGCTGCCGGGTAGCAGCTTTTAAAAGAAAAAAGAGAAAAAAAGAAAGCCTTCTTCGCACCCAGCGCTGGTGGATCTACCAAAAGGAAACGGAATAAATGCGTGGGTAATGTCGCTCAATGGCCTGATGTCGCTAGAGCAGGAACGGATGGTGAGAATATGTTCTGACGCTTTATGCCGTAGTCTTTTGGTAGGTGCACCAGGTGCTGGGTATTTTTGCTTTCTTCTTTTTCGAGTTTTCTTTTGAATGGTGAGCTCAATAAAATTTATTCACAGGCAAATCCTACAGGGGGAAGATTATTTTTTATCAAATAAAAATGATTAGAGAACTATTAGTAGGATTCTCCAATCAGGGTAAGGTCTCGACATGAAAATTGCGTCACCTTATCAACAAAAAAAATGAACATTAATGGCTGTCGAATTATACCATTTCCGCTACTTACAGGCATTTACGGGAAACCGTAAATACTTTACCTTCTAAGCATGTAAATTTGATATTATTAAATAATACTTTTTTCCCCTTGAGAGATCAAGGTCTCTCAAGGGTTTATATGAAGATTTTGGAAATATCTCTTTCAATAATCTACAGTAACTCGAATACAGATATAAATTAAATAAAAATATGCTTAACGAATTTGTTATGTCCTTATGTAAATAAGTTGCGCTCAAAAAATAACTACCTCTCATCTTATAAATCACTTATGAAACAAATACTCAACTTATTCTTGTTAGCAATTTTATGCTGGTCCTGCAGCAATACAGCTTCGAGAGAAGAAAGCAAGGTTGAAGCTGAACAGGAGACTCCTAAATACTATGCTGTAAAAGAAGGTATTGATCTTTTAATATCCCCTTCAACTTCCTCACAAAGGCTAATCAACGAAAAAGCTACCTCGATTACAAAGGACACTGTGTACTGTGAGCTAAGCAAATCATGTAAACTGACCATCCTTGAAAATAAAGGGAAATATGCCAGGGTAAAGGTGATAGAACCTGAGTGGTTAACTGATACATATATCGGTTGGGTGCCGAGTAATATGTTAGTTGAATTTGGCAACATCTCTCCCTCTAAAACAGTGTCTTCAAAAATTGCCATATTCAATAATATAAACTCATTGACTACAGAATTATCTAGAAATGGAATAGGGCAACTTCACAGTTGGCGCAGTGATGGCATGGGAGGGTTTATGAGTATTACCGATTACTATAGATTTGGTACGGCATCGGCCGCTAACGGGCTTGATAATAACCTAGCCTATTATTTAGAAAGCAATAATGAGGACTATGTTGAGAAATTGAGTCTTGTTCTAAATATTAATAATGCTGCTGAACGAAGAGATGGCCTTGCAATATTGAAAACTGTAACGGAGAGAACCTTTAAGTCAATAAAAGTAATCATTCCGCCTGGACTGATTAGATCTATTCAGTCACCGAAGGCCTACTCTTATAGTAATCAGATGTTAAGTGTAATATTAGAAAGAGAAAATAATAATATTGAGAGTTGGAAACTAATCATAAAAGCCAATAAATATATTAGATCAATTTTCTGAAATTTACATAAAACGGAAAATTACAAACCCGGTTATAAAAAAATCGAACGCCCCGCGCGGATTTGAGTGAAACAGAAAGTATCTTAAATTGGTACTGTTATTGGTCGAGAATCTAACGTGGCATCCTTAAACAGAGACTATTACTTATACTTACATAATCTTGTAATATATATCTATATTGTTTTAATTACGTATATTGCGATAACGTGATGCCCTAATTGTTACATCACTCGTATATACCTATTGTTTTGTGCGTTAATATCTGAAATCAATCTTCAGAAAAGATCAAGTCAGGCATCGATTAAGTCTAAATTAAATAATTCCTATATCACTAAAATATCCGTTATGAAAGCGTATAACATCAGAGTCCTCAAATCGGAAATTGAAAATCATTTAACTAAGAATATGGTAATAAATTGGGATAAAAGCTGACCATACTAGCCATAATAGCCAATATTTCTATCGGACTAATTATGCAATCCATCACTATGAATAGGGATACTCTTTTATGAACCCTAACCATTTAAAACAGTTCAATCACTTTAAAAAATAAACTGATTATGGGAAGTACAGGAAGTGGCTCCTTTAGCGATTATTCTCAACAAAAGCCAACAAATCCAAAAGGGGATAATGGTGGATCAAGCGGAAATGATCAATGTGGCATTGCATTTACCTGCTCCTTAGAAGAAGTAGCAAGATGTTCTTACTTCAGCGTTCATAAAAATGTCCCACCAGTAGGAGCAGATATTTGGGTATCCTTTAATGGGGTAAGGCTAACAGTAGAAAGTAAGTCCGGTGAAGAAATTGGATACCTACCAACCAAATTTAATCACATAAAAATCTGTTTAGACAATGGCTTTAAGTATGCGGGAAGCATAAGTGCAAGCACCAAAACTCCGACCCCTTCAGTAACTGTTGACATTGTTCCATTATGACAACTACTAAGAAAATGTGTCTGATTGGGGATATCCTTGTCGACGTTACATTAAGAACAGCAACAACAGACATCAAACTTCGAATGGGCGGAATTGTGCATGCCGCAAGATGTTTATGGGCCTTAGATATGCCGTTTGACGTTGCATATTTTGCGCCACCTTATTTGGATGAAGCTATCCATAAATACTTAAACTCACATGGATGTTCTAATATCCTTAAATTAGGCAATGTAACTGGTACTCCATATGTTTTTTTAATTTCAGAGGCAAAAGAAACAGGAGATCAAGGATATGATTTCCTATTAAGGGACGAACTAAAAATTGAACATTATCCTTCTGCCTATCAAAAAATAAGCAACGCAGATTATAGTGACTATCTATTAATATCAGGAAACTATCATCTAAATGATATATTAAATTCGATCCCTCCTAAAGGTAAAATTCATATAGACTTAGCAAATAACATCGACGACATTTCATTCTTTAAAACACTACCTAGAAAGCTAGATTCCATTTATTCATCTACATCTTCAAATTTATTTAAGAAACTATTCGATAATAATTTAACCACCTTCTTTGATCATTTCAAAGAATATACAGAAACTATAATTCTCAAGGAAAATAGAGGAGGTAGTAGAGGATTTAACTTCGCAGAAAAAGAAGCGGCAAATTCCCCCTCACAAACACGCCCTATAATACATTCGGTGGGAGTTGGGGATGCTTATTTTGCAGCTTGTGTATTTAAATATAATACAGGTAATCTTCGAGAGGCAATGTTTTTCTCCTCCTGGATTGCAGCCGAGTATGCAAGTACTACATACCCGGATGACTTCAAAAAAAATGTGTCAAGAATTATTCGATCCAATTTGGATGATTTAATCAAACTAGGTGGAACAACTCTTCCATGGGAGGAAAGAAAAAAAATTAACATTTACATAGCAGCACCTGATTTTGATTTCATAGATACAACACCCATAGATAAATTAGTAGAAAATCTCCTTTATCATAATTTCACGCCTCGAAGACCTATAAAAGAAAATGGTCAAATGGAAAAGAATGCTACAAAAGCACGAAGACAAGAACTTTTTTCCAAAGATATGGTTATGTTAAGTGAATGTTCAGTTCTAATCGGAGTGCTATTGTATGATGATCCCGGCACTCTTCTAGAAATAGGCTGGGCGGCTGCGAAAGGTATACCTAGTATAGTTTATGATCCTTTTAATAGGGCCACAAACTGCATGTTAACAGAATTACCAGATGTAATTTCAAGCGATTTAGACGTAATAATTTCAGAAGTATTTATAAAAAGTAGTAATATATTTCAGAATGGGAAATAAAAATGGAGTCCTTTTAGCATCTGGCGGACTAGACTCAACGACTCTAGCGTATTGGCTACTAGCACAAGGAATTGACTTTATTCCGCTATTTATTAATTACGGACAACATTGCGCCGAAACTGAGTTTGAAACTTTAAGAAAGGTTATGCCCGTTAACAAAACAGAAGAAATAGAATCAATTGATATTCAATCAGTTTATAAAAAATCTAAATCTAAATTTATCAAAGCCGCAGATCTTTGGAAAGACGAAATTTCTGCAGATGATCTTTATATTCCCTATCGAAATTTACTTTTATTAACAATTGGTGCTACATTTGCGCGCAATATCGGTTATTCTTATGTGTATTCTGCATTCATAAATAGTAACCATGCCAAAGAAATAGACTGTTCAAATGAATTTTTTGAAAAAATGGATGGCTTATTGAGTGATTATGGGTCGGTAAAAATAAGCATGCCGTTCAGATATAAATCAAAATATGAAGTTGCTAAACTTGGTATTGAATTAGATGCTCCGATAGGAACTACATTTTCATGCCAGGCGTCTGCAATAATTCCATGTGGAGCTTGTCCAAACTGCGTAGATAGACTAGAAGCTATAAGACAGATTGAACAAGAACATTAAAATAAAACAATATGAATTGCGCAAAAGATGCTAGAAAACTAGCTAACTTTATCACAGATTTAGGCGGAGAATTTACCGTCTTTGAAAAGAATAATAACCTTTGCTACAATCATATTGGCGCACTTTATACCGACATTATTCTACAATCAAGTTTGAATTACAAAACTGTTGTAAAACCTAGAGTCGAAAGAGTACTATCCTTGTATCCTAATGCAAACACCGTAAATAGATTCGGAAAGCTTATTACCTCAGAAGGACTAGAAAACATTATAGTATGGAAAAGTTCCACGAAATTAAATAGAATTAAGAGTGTCCTAATTTTTTCCCAAAAAAACAGAATAAATACGTGCACTGATCTAAGGTACTATTTAGCCTTCCCAGAAAATCAGTTGAAATTTCTAGAATTGAATGGCATTGGTCCAAAAACGTTGGACTATCTGCTAAAATTACTTGACTTTGATACCGTAGCAGTTGATAGGCATATATACTCGTTTGTTGAAATGGCAGAATTAAAAATAAACGACTACTACTCTACCAAAAGAGTGGTTGAATATGCCGCAGATTTTCTGAGAATTTCAAGATCCTCTTTGGACTACAGTATATGGCATTTTATGTCCACTAAAACTTTTATTAAAAAATCACAACTTGAGCTTAAGTTGGTCTAAAACTTATCGAAAAACAATTACAGACAGCCTATTAAAGTGTGATATTTCAATAGATGTGAGACAAAATCATTGACGATTTCTGTAGTACATTTTACTGTTTCTCGCGATAATTTGTACCTGCTTTTCCCAATACTTTCCTGTAACTTCTGGTTGTATTGGGATAAGGTGTTCTACTTCCAGTAATTTCTCATGAGGCGTCAACCCTTGTAGTGATGCATGTGGACGATTGTAATTATAGAAATTTTGCCATTCCAATAACTTAGGAGCAAGATCAAGATTCCGTTCCTTCCGGGGAATTGTACAGTAGAATTCTGATTTGTCTGTTAGTTGTGAACGTTCTACTTTTCCATTTAGGTGCGGACTTCTGGGCTTAATCGGTCTGAATTTTATATAGTGAACCATTAGTTCCTCCTGGAACAGATCATTAAAAAATTCGGTCCCCCAATCAGTTTGAATTCTGTGTATAGGGAACTCAAAAGTATCTAAAATATGTCCCAGGAAATCTACCGTGGACTCGGCTTTTTTATTGGGATATTGTTTTCCAATATTTTAAAATTTTAACCCAATTTAATAAATTAAATAGCAGAAATATGAAGCAAATTTGAGCATTTTGAAGGGTAAACAAGCCTGGCTTTGAGCTGTACTCCCTTGTATTGTGTTATTGTACGAAAACTCAACTATCAAAAGAAGACAAAGTGCTTCCGTACATTTATTACAGATGCAAACTGAAAGCGAATGGAACGATAAAATCACCAGAAGAGTCATTACGAGAAATAATGGGAATAAATTCTCATGAGATCATTAACCGCTTATTCAAAAGACAGAAAGCTAATATAATGTTCTATTGTTAAATATTGGCCTTCACAGGCTCCTCTTATGTGCTATAGCATTTCTTATCTTCTTGAAATCGAAATCATATTTATTTCATATTATCATCGAAATGCTCTAAAGCCATTTTCAATTCCGGATATTGCTTGCCATCGGGGTGAATGGATAGAAATTGACACTAGCCTCGCATCTTCGTTATACTTTCGATAACTAATCTTGGCGCCCCGATAAATTTCATCGACGTCACCAAACATACTATTCAATGTTTTCACTGTAGTGATCAAGATCGGAAAAATCATATGTACTTTTTGTGACCCGTTTTTAAAATTCTGTCAGAACACACTACGCTCACCAGATTAAAGCTTGACCTCTTGGAACAAACCACCCTCGACAAATCATTTGATTTAAATGTAAACAAATCGAGAAGCATACCTACATTATATCTCAAAAAAATGATACATTAGCTCATTAATCTCTACGAATGAAATATTTATTGATCTCAATATTCATGTTATCCTTTATGAATTTAAACGCTCAAGTTTTTGCCGGGAAGGTACCTGAAGATACAAGTTTAGCAAAACTAGTTTACCGATTATTTGTAGTTAAAAAAAATATACAAGGAAAAGCTGGTGATAAAGTCGTAGTGTCCCAAGGAACAACCTTTTTAACGAAATATAAAGGAGGTCAGTACCTCCTATCAGCCAAACACCTGTTTACTAAAATGGGCTATCAGTCAGGCGATGTTGTAGAAATGCAAATCGAGGATAGTGATCGCCGATTTCCACTTAACGCTCCTGTCTATTTCTTCCCTCTTGATAATCATTCTGACATGGCGGTAATAAAGCTAAAATACAATGCGCCCAATAATTTCGGATACGATCTGGAAACGAAATGGGATTTAAAAGGAGAGCATCAAGGAATAATGTATATAGGCTTCCCGACATCAAAAGACAGCAAAACACCAGAAATTAGACATGGCAAGTACTTATATTTGGACCAAACAAACCCACCCAATCCAATGTGTGTTTACGAAACAGAAGCTGAAGAAGGATTCTCTGGCTCACCAGTTTTCATGTATAACGAGGGGGATAAAAAATACTTAATATCGTCAATAATATCTGCTGGCCGCGACGATTCGCCCAATAAAACATATGGGGCCTTAATCGCTGCAGCGGCAGCAATTATAGATTCTTTAATTTCCAAATAAGAAGGTAAGAGTCAAGAAAAATAATATTTAAAGTTCGCTAAAACGCTCTCCTTCTTATTGAGGAAAAATATATAGGCGATTTCGGTCTTTTATTTTATTTAAAATTAGTTGCTAAATATCGGATAATTCTATAGCGGCCTTAGACTAACAGATATTTAATTTGTATCTTAGTTGAGATAGTTTCGCTTTTTGTAAAGCCTCATATACTCTACCACCTTACTCCATCATTATAGATCAAAAAAGAAGACCCGCGCACCGCGCAGGTCTTTAAGTCTTCCCAGTGATCCCTGTGGTACAGAAATCGAACTATTTTTTATATTGTTTGCAAGCATTACCGTCTATAGTTCATTAAATCCTCGGCGCTAATGTTTCGAAACCCACCTATTCTTAATCCGATACAAGACTTACCATTCTAATACGCCAAAATGTTATCAGATGGTTAATCCCTTTTCATTCTGTTGATTGATTCACTTCAACATGTCTGTTCAATTAACTTATCAGCCCAATGATAAAGGTATAATGATGTAATGACCATTGTTTAACGATAATAACAAAAAAATTTATGAATGAAAAGGCTTACAAAGATTGGCTATTAGAAATAAAGAACAAAGTACGCCAAGCTCAACTAAAGGCGGCGGCGAATTTCAATATTGCTTTGATTGAGCTTTATTGGGAACTAGGGAAAGAAATTGTTCTACGTCAAACCGAATCAAAATGGGGGGACAACTTTCTGGAACAACTCTCCATTGATCTGAAGAAAAGTTTCCCGGAAATAAACGGCTTCTCGAGAAGAAATTTATATACAATCCGGCAATGGTACCTCTTCTTTTCACAAGAATTTGAATTTGTGCCACAACCTGTGGCACAATTACCCTGGTCTTATCAACGACTCCTGATTTCAAAAATAAAAGAACTCAAAATAGCCGTCCAGTATGCGAAAGCAACGCATAAAAATGGCTGGTCAAGGACGCAACTTGAAATAAACATTAAAAGTAATTACCATTTAAGACAAGGAAAAGCGGATCACAACTTTGAATCAACCCTACCCAAACCGCAATCTGATCTGGCCGCTGAAAGCATTAAAGATCCCTATCATTTTGATTTTCTAGGATTAGAAGAAACCGCCCAGGAACGAGAAATTGAGCTGGCCCTTACCCAGAAAATAACACATTTCATGCTAGAACTTGGGAAGGGTTTTGCTTTTGTCGGTCGCCAATATAAATTAGAAATCAGTGAGTCAGACTATTTCCTGGATTTATTGTTCTACCACTTACACCTTCGTTGTTTTGTAGTTATAGAATTGAAGGCCGGAAAATTTCAACCAGAATATGCAGGCAAGTTGAACTTTTACTTATCTGCAGTGGATAGCCAGTTAAAACATACTTCTGATAGTCCCTCAATTGGAATGATACTATGCAGAATGAAAGATAAAATAGAAGTGGAATATGCACTGCGCGATTTGAATAAACCTATAGGGATAAGTTCCTTTGAACTCTCCGAAATTATACCAGACAGCTTAAAAACTCAACTACCCACCATTGAGGAGATGGAAAGGGAATTAATAGATGAGTAAAAAGATATTCAAATAAAAAAGCGTGATACATTCTTTTGAATTGTATCACGCCTTTGTGATCCCTATGGTACAGAAATCGAACTACTTTATTACTTCTTTTAAAGAAATAGTAATGTCATCAGAGAGCAGATATTAGAATTTTCAAACTAGTTGAATTTCCTTTAAAGCCCTTTATATAACCCCTTAATCCAAATTGTTCCTTTTTTGTCATCCATTCTTATTCTATCTTTTATTAAAGGATAAACATCTAGCAGTGTATCTAATTTGTTGTAATGTACAGTAATGGTCTTACCATCAAAAGTATAAGGAATATGATATCTCTTTTGCAAAAAATTTAATATAAATTCCTTATCTAATAAAGTATCAACCCTCTTATTCAAATTACTAATAGTACTATTCTGCGTCTTTATTAAAGCTGTATATTCGTTTATAATAGAATTTGAATCTATTGCCAAGACCAGTTTATTATTTCCTGCTGGATTATAGGAAATACCAAAATTCTTTCTTAAAGCGGAAATGGTTGCTTTATTCTCTTCATTCTCCCTATACATATTGTTAAAAATAGTTAAAAACTCTTCTACAGAAATCGATTTATTACCGTAGTTAAAACCTATAATATTATCAGCTCCTTTCTTTTTACCTAAACTATCAATACGTTTTTGAAGTACGGCAATCGACTGTTCTTGTAACTGAATAATTCGATCTTTATCAGAGTTGATTTTCTTATTTAATTTGTCAATCTTCTCAAGTTGAGCAATTTGACTATTCTTGAGTTCTATTTGCGAGATAACATTGTTTAAATACAAGTAACAAACTATAGCAGACGCAATAAAAAATACCAAAAACAAAAAAATAAATACTTTTACTTGTTTCCTCATTTTTCTTTCCCTCCATGAATTATTTCATAAGCCTCCATAAAAAGTTCTGCTTCCTTTGAACCTTTTTTCAGCTTCTTATAGGAATTACTTAATGACATTTCAACATTGATCCGCATCTCAGTTTGCTGGCTTTCACATATTTTCCTATCCAGTTCTCGATTCAACTCATAGTTTTTCCCTAAATCCTCATTCCTATCTTTAAGGTATTGTATTTGATTATTTAGCAACCAGAACACAAAACCTCCACCTGAAGCGAAGCAAGAAACAATTAAACCATAAAATTTGAATTTGGGATTTTCCCAAATGTTTTTAAGAAAATTCCGCGCCATGAGCATTAAAAAGAATAATCAATACATTTCATTTTTCAGCAATTTAATACACCATATCTACTCTTCTGAAGCATTATATTAATGATAATCGATTCCTAATTCTACAATACGTCAATAAAACTGTTATAGATTCATTTTACTTTGCCATATAGTAAACGACTATAAACAAAAAGATTGTGATTAATCACATCATTATAATTTCTACAATGCAGAAATCTAACTTCTCGATAGAATATACTATAAAAATGATTATTCCTCATCGACAAATTGCATATCTGAAGGATACTTTATTCTTGCTTCAAATTTTTCAATATTAGATATATTGATAAATTTAAAATATAAATTTTGCAAACCATAACCAATTGCAATGGTATATCCAACAGCTATAATATATTTATAAAAAACGTTTTCTGTACACAATGTGTAGAATTTCAAAAATTGCTCATGACTATACATGTCAATTAACCAGAGTACAAGCAAGGGAACAAATACAACAATTAAAATCAAATATACAGATTTTCGTTTCCACTTTAAAACAAGGTTTTCTTTGAAGCTTTCTCTTTGGTCCCTTACATGATCATTCTTCACTTTATTTAATGCTCTTCTTGTTTCCTTTAATTGATCAGAAAGCATAACATTTAAGGCAACAGTTTCTTCTGCTATTGCTTTTTTCCTTTCGTACTCTTGCTTTGTTCCCGTTAATTTTTCTTGATCATTAGTCAGTTTATCTAAAAACCCATTAATCATTCCTATTGTTTTCGATTCATGTTCTTTTTGTTGATCTGCAATTTGTTGTAGTTTCTTTGTAAACTCACGACTATCACTGTTAGCTAGCTCGTTTAACGCCTCAATGTTTTCAATCTTTCGGCTGGCGATCATTTTAGAAACCCTTACGACATCTTCTTCAGAAATATTCTCTTTACTATATTTTTGAATATTTAGATCTAGCTCTCGGATTATACCTGCATGGGGTAAAGAATCATTCATTGTATTCGAAATGAGCCTAGAAAGGCCAATAGTAGCTAACTCGGTAGCATCTATATTACTCCGAATCATAGGGGAAGTTAGCCATAAAAGATTTAGTAAATCTTCTGCTTTAATCATTATTGGTTGCTGCCCGTTAACATAAGAATGCGAGTTCCTAGAACTTGAATTATTAACAAACCAACAATTAACCTTATTAAAATCATAGATTGCTTTTTGCCTCTTTTCACGTACATAAGCGAAACAAGTAGCATCGTGTAGTGCAGCAAATGTCGTGTTTCGAACTTTTTGAAAAGCCTCAATTTCGTTACCATTCTTTGCTATTCTCTGATATTTATCAGTATTAAATATAATATTAACGCCGTATGTACTTAAATCAATACTCAGATTTCCTTTAATTCTTTCGAGATCAGTTTTTGATAAATCCCTCCGATAACAAGCATTATAAATATCTTCCTTATCTACCAATCGGGACAAGAAGGATGTATCAAAGTGATCTATTCTATTGTTCAATAATTGCTCAATTTCCTGAATGGTGATGTTTAATATAGTAAAGTGATAACCTAATTTCTTTCCCAGCTCTAATAACTTCTTACAATTTCTGGTCGATTCCTTGGTATTTAAATCTAATAAGCTGACCACGAAATTTGTATCTAAAACCAATTCAACTGTTGTATTTATTTTCTGAGGTTCATACTGAAGATATGAGGATATTATTGCTCCTATATACAAAGACTGAACGAGATTATATAGATCCGGCATATCTGCAATAAAGTTTATAAACCTTGCAGGAATTAACGATTCATTACTTCTGGCAGGGTAGTTAGTTTTTATATATCTGCCTAGGCTATTCTTATTCTCTTCAATAAACTCGTAAATGGTAGATATTGAAATATCTTCATCAGATTGCTGTGCCTTAATAAAGTCAGCATAAACCTTCTCTAGTAAAGCAAATCTCTTTTCCTTCTCAAGAAGGAATTCTTCATAATCGTCAAATGTGAATTTTCTAATGGTAAAGGCATAATCACTATAAAACTTAACCAGTTCCTTGCCCTCAGCATTTTTTTCAACCTCAATAATTTTTAATACTTTGTATAAGACTGGGTTAGGCATATCTATTCCGCATAACCCTTTAAGGTAATTATTTATATCTTGAATATCATCTCCATCATATTGACCAGAATTACACATTTTTGATAACGCTCGCTTTACCAGGGGAACGAACAAATCTTCATAACTTTTTGCAAGGGATGAATTTTCATTAAGATGAGCAAGCAAACTATAGGTAAGTATCTTATTTTGCATATCAAGAACAAGGAATAGGCTTTAAATATTTAATTAATAATAATACAATTAATTTCTGAAAACAAAAAATACTTTTCAATCAAATAGGCAGCGTCTAGCCGATCTTAAAATGTCACAATATTCTCGGAAGTGTCGGCCCCAACACACATAAACCTTTAGTCTACTGCTTTTTCTTTCTTTCCCTGAAAAATAGGAGTATTAGAATTGTAATCCCTTAAAACTGGCCACGACATAAACTACAAGGGCAAAAACATTAAAGCCGCCGAGAACAGCGGCTTCTGGAAGAAATCTAAACATTTTCATTTGCCTTCGCTCAAATCCCGCACTGAGCTTTCCAATTCCTCCCTAACCTCTTCTGCAATTTCCCGAATCTTACCTTTCTCAGCATTACTAAGTACCGAAACCACCCTACCATTTTCAATTCTATCCCCGCTCCTAATCTTCCTATAAAAAGTAGGAACGCTATAATTACACTCCTCGCAAACACGCTCCCGAAAACGAATAGCAATCGCTGTAAATGCACTGTGAAGTCTATTCAATACATTCATTTCGTTACCCATAAATCAATGTTTTATTGTTTGAAAATTGAGTTGCCAGATAAATACGCGTCTCTATATCGAGATCGTAAACCGCCAGAAAAAAAGTCCGAAAATAACCTGCCCCAAACTCCACCCCTACTGTATTCAGGAAGCACTCTTGCTGATCTACAAGTATCTCCACGTACTCGTCTATCGTTTCATTCAGTTCATTCTGATCAACAACAGAGGCAAATTCAGCCAAATCATCCAGCGATTCCGCAAGTTGGATACGCAAAACCTCATTTAAGTCCTCCGCTTCAGCCTTAATCAGCGCATCCCGAACAGTAAAAACCGCTCTCGCTGTTGCAATGAAAAAATTGGTCAGTGACATAAAATGATCCCTTTTATCAGATGGCCAGGCATCCGCTTCTTTGCTGCTTATCACCTTACTCAACTGGCACCAGCAAAGCTCAATAAACCCTCTTTCAGAGCCATAAGGGGTAATTCTCTTTAGAACTGCTAATAAACTTTCCATAATAAAATGCTTTTAAAACTTGGTTTGACAATACATATCTATCCGGTTTAAGCCAAACAAATCCCCCTTTTCGGATCAGGCGATCCGATTATCAATTCCTTATGATCTAGGTTGATTTTTCTATTGGTCAGTGGGTGCGCAGTAGGGTCAAAACAAAAAAGCGCAGGCCCAACATTACCCGTCTTGGAGGCCGTGAGAAGCCTATGGGAACGAGTAAGTGGGCCCACGCATAGCATGGGCTGTCACTTATCCCCTCATTCCCTTTAGAATTTCTCACGTTCCCAAGATGAGGATTAAGCGAAGGCCTTAATGATGTTAAGGGTTCGCGAAAATAATCATTTACACTCAATCTATTTCACAATGCGAAGATACAACCTTTTTTAATATTGTGGTTTATAAACCACATTTATTTCAAGAAAAATCTTCGAGTTTGTATTCATAATAATAACGATGGCTACAGATAGATACAATCAAGAGAAAATAAATTTAGGCAAAAACATAAAGGCTGTAAGAGAGGCTGCTGATCTAACGCAGCTGGATCTTGAGGTTCGTAGTGGCGTTGACCGGGGTGATATCAGCAAAATTGAGAATGGAAAAAAGAACATCGAGTTCATTACAATTGTAAAATTAGCCGAGGCTTTACAAGCAGAATTGCACCAATTTTTCCCAAAAAAATGACCCCATTTACTACCTTTCAAAAAGTCTTTTTGAAAGAATCTTTCTCATTTCAACTCCCATTTTATCTCTAAATCTGATTTTAACCCCTTTAAAATTTGTTGGGGTTAAAAATATTTCCACTCCCAAACATGACTTCCCATCAGGTACCTTCATCCATATTCTAATGCTATTTTCACTTCTTTAATTCTCAACCCGCCGACTTTGGAGGTAAGGGTAATCCCAGGTTGTGATACAACCTGTAATCTTGCAGATTTTTGCGAAGCTGAAAATCTCAAAAAAAGTGGCTGTAGTATAATCTGATATTTTACGTAATTCAGGAACTGAAAGCCAATATAATAAAGGCTTTCGCACACCTCAGCTATGTGCAATGACAAAAAACTATCAATTTACCACCATTGTTTGAAACCCCTGCCGGGGGGAGCAGGGGGCGCGGCAGCAGCGCCCCCGCACATAACTATTCTCAGTGATCCCAACAACTATTTCATTTCGTATATTCGTTGTTCATCCCTATGCACAGGAGAGCAAGTGTCATTGATTTAAAGTGAAATGTGTTATGGAAAAGTTGACCCCCAAAATGGCAGTGGACCTACTGCGCAAAGAAGGCTTAAACGTCACGTTAGAAGAAGCCGAAGAAATTCTGATTGTAATTTACATTCTGACAGAAATTGCCGTTAACCAAATTTTACGTCATGAGAATTGCTGATTTATACATTCGCGTTAGTACAGATGAACAGGCTGATAAAGGTTATTCCAAACGTAACCAGGAAGAAGTACTACGCAGGTATTGTGACATGAATTACATTCAGGTTCGTAAAGTGGTTTATGAAGATCATTCTGCCAAAACTTTTAATCGTCCTGCATGGTCAAAACTATTAGCAGACCTACGGAAAAGCAAAGGCAAATCCGATCTGATCATCTTTACAAAATGGGATCGGTTCAGCCGCAACGCGGGGGACGCCTACCAGATGATTAACCAACTAAGGAGTTTAGGCGTAGAACCACAGGCTATAGAACAGCCGCTCGACATGTCCATTCCTGAAAACAAAATTATGCTGGCGCTATATCTGGCAACACCGGAAGTAGAGAATGACCGCAGAGCGCTAAATGTATTCCATGGAATGCGCCGGGCCAAAAAAGAAGGACGATGGATGGGAACGGCTCCGATCGGATATAAAAACAGGACGATGGAAAATGGTGATAAGTACATCGGTCCAAAAGAACCGGAAGCCGGCATTATGAAGTGGGTATTTCAGACGATTGCAGACGGCATATACAACACTGAGCAAATATGGAAAACCGCCCGCCTAAAAGGCTTAAAATGCAGCAAGAATAATTTCTAGATGGCCATCCGCAACCCTGTGTATTGTGGCAAAATCCATGTTCCTAAATATAAGGATGAAGAAAGCATGTTTGTGCATGGTAAACATCTGGCGATTATCTCCGAGGGGCTGTACTACGAAGTGCAGCAAGTACTCGATGGCAGAAGAAAGAAACAACGGACTAAAACCGTGGTCGACGACATGCTACCATTAAGAGGTTTTCTTGTCTGCCCTAAATGCGGAAAGATGCTGACAGGTAGTGCATCAAAAGGACATACCAAACATTATCATTACTACCACTGCATTTCTACTTGTGGTAGCCGTTACAAGGCAGACAAAGCCAATGAGCTATTTGCCACTGAAATAAAAAAGTATGTCCCCCGCCCTGCTTTCCGGGAAATCTACAAACAAGCTATTCTTTTCGCCTTCAAATCTCAAACAAAAACTAACTACGACGAAAGGAAACAACTTCTAAACACAATAGACGCTTTATCCGATCAAATCAAGGAAGCCAGAAACTTACTATTCTCAAAGGAAATTGATCCCGCTGATTACAGGGAAAGCAAAGCTGACTATGAAAGACAGATATCAGAACTCGAAGCGCGTCTATCGGAAGTACCACAAAATAATCACAACATCGAAGGCATTGTGAGTAAGGCGCTGAAAATCCTCTGCCAGCTGGATATTCTATATAACAACGGCACCATTGAAGAAAAAAGGAAAATCATCAGTTCAATATTCCCCGAAAAATTAATTTTTGACGGAACACATTATCGAACTACCAGAATAAATGAAGCGGCTAATTTAATATACAGGCTGGAGCAGCGTTTGAGCCAAAAAGAAAAAGGGACAAACCTTTCTGAAAAAGATTTGTCCCTTATGGTGATCCCCTTGGGACTCGAACCCAAGACCCATACATTAAAAGTGTATTGCTCTACCAACTGAGCTAGGGAATCATTTTAACGGACCGCAAAGATAATAATTTCCAAATCACTTCCAAATCCATTCTAAAAATTATACGCCCTTCCTACTCAACGCAGAAAGGGCTCAAATCAAGTCAGCGTGAAGCAGATGCAGAAGCCGGATTAAACTTCGCATCCAGCATCTTCATAAAATACCCTCCTACTACGCTCCTTGCCTGGAATCCCACCATCTTTCCATCAGTGGTCTCATGCCAGTCGCTGAGTGGTACCCGTGTAGTCGTTTCCGTTACATAGGTGTACAACGGTGCAACGAGAGCATTAAAGTCTGAAGAGTTATCCGTGAGCACTGCCGTCCACATGATCCAGTCGGATTTGGTGTACGTTTTACGGCTGTCCAGTGGCAGTCCGTATTTCTGCTGATGCTTAAGATAGAAGTCTGTTTCTTTTTTGTACACGGAAGCAGGAAATAAGTCGAAGTTGAGCACTTTGTCCCATACCATGTTGTATTTCTGGCTCCAGGTGTTTTTGCTTTCGAAAGCAAGACTGAAATGATCGCCGTCATCAGCGAGTTTTACCCAGTTGGCAGCCATTTCTTTGGCGCTTTGTTCGTATTTGGCGGCAACATCACTGAGGCCCTGCATTTTGGCAAGCATAGCGTAAGAGCGGATACCTGCAATAGCTTTCAGGGAAAGGTTGGTATTGCGTGCCAGGTGGCCGGCAAAGTCGTCAGTACAAAGCTGGTTAGCCGGGTCAAAGCCTTCTTTCTGCAGGTATTCCGCCCAGGTGGTGAGCGTTTTCCAGTGTTTCTTGGCGTAGTCCGCGTTGCCTTCTGCGCGGGCAATAGCGCCTGCCAGTACCAGCATGTTACCTGATTCTTCTACCGGCATGCCTTCGCCGTATACTTGTCCGTTGGCCAGTGGGTAGGTACCCAGGTCATGGGCGGCGTAGGGCTTGGTGTATTTACCGCTTTCGGAGAAGTAGAAGATACCGTTCATCATGCCCTTCATCAGGTCGGGGTTGTAGATGAGGAACAGCGGGGCTGATGGATAGGTAACGTCTACGGTATTGATACAGCCGTTGCTGAAGTTCTCTTTGGAAAGGAATAATATATCACCCTGCGGGCTTTTCGCCAGTTTATGCGCGGAAATGGCTTGTCTGTAGGCCAGTTCGCACAGTTTGGCGTATGTTTCGCCGCCGGCGCTTACGGCATCTTTATGTAATTCCACATTAAACTGTTCGCATTTGGAGATGATCGTAGCGTAATCGGAGAAAGCGGCGTTCAGTTGTTTATCGATGGTTTGGGTGGCGTCGTTTTTCCACCATGCTTTCAGGTTGGTATTGAAATACTGTAAAGCATAGAGGTCATCGTAGCCGAGAAGGAACACCTGTTCTTTAGGCGTGCTTACCGCACCCAGGTTGATGGCGGTGCTCAGCACCAGCTGTTTGTCCAGTTTGGTGGTGGCAGTAGTACCGTTGGCAAATGCTGCTATGGCATCGCCGGCGGTGCTGATGTATTGTTGCGGGTGAGCTGCGGTAGGCGCTGCCACGTACATATAGCCCCAGTCGATACGCAGGTCGTCCCCTTTCTTTTTCAGGATGGGCTGTTCTTTGGTACCGGCTTTTAAAATGGAGAGCTGGCCATTGGTGTACCTGGAGGTGGTTACCGGTTGAGCAGGTGTATTCACCGCAATATTGGTAGAGGCGCCAAAGTATACCTGCACCTGGTGAGGTGCGTTATCGTTGGAGCTTACTTTATAGGAGATGTAAGAAACGGGGCGCGACAGCAACATAAGGTCATCCATCAGCAGGGGCGATGTAAAGGTGAGCGTTACATCCGCTTTACCGCAGGTGAACTGGTAGCTGGTTTGCGTGGCGTTGATGTTTACGGCTGTTTGCTTAGCGGTTTCTATGCCTTTGTTGCCCGGAGGAGGTAACAGGCGGGCAATGCCTGCATCCAGGAAAGCGCCGCCGGCGGTGTTATGAATATGTATGGCCAGTATGTTGCCTTTCTTCTTCAGCTTACTTTTTACAGCGTCTGGCAAGGGCTTGTAAATATATTTGTTCAGCCAGCCTTTGTGTTTGTAAATCTCCTCGCCGTTCAGGTATACCGTAATATTATCGTCATGGGAGATTTTCAGGAAGAGGTCTGCGGTGGCTACGTCGCCGGCGTCGAAGGTTCTCCTGGTCCAGAGCTCACGGCTTTCCCAGCGGGTGCCGCCGGAACTCAGATTATCGCCAAAAGGCGCCTGGCCTATTTTCCAGGTATTGTCGTTAAAGGAGGGTTGCTCCCATCCTTCTGCAGGGGCGGTTTCCGTATATTTTACCTGGTAGGCCGCTTCATCGGTGGTGGCGGCTATTGCCTGGTAGCTGGCCTCGTTCTGGCCCAGTACGCGGTAGGTAATGCCATCCACCTTTACCAGCCCGGTAAGTGATTGGGTAGCGCCGGTCCAGTGTTTGGTGGTGCTGCCGTTCAGCTCGTCCGTGGCCGACCAGATACTGAAATAAGGATCATGCGTGATCAGAGGATACGACGGCGCCTTCTGTTCCTGTGCTATTGCACTACCGCCAATGCCCAGCAGGGCTAAAAATGCAAATGTTCTCACCATAACGTGATTTGATAAATCGATTAAGCGTAAAAAGTACAGTTAATAAAAGTATTACATTTTCCGGGGGATTCATAACCACTCATCATAAAAGTGCCCCGGTCACTTGTATATCATCCATAACCGCAGTTAGTACCAGCTATCGAAAAAAAATCTCCGGAGGAAAGAAAGGAAAATAAAAAAGCGCAAACCCTACTCCCGCCTTGGAGGCCCTGAGAAGCCTTGTCAGTACGTTTTCGGATCTGCGCGTATCTTAAATTAATTAAATACCGTGCATGTAAGGAGCGCAAAAATACACTTTTGCATCAAATTCTTCATCATCCCGGAAAAAAAGTGAACCATTCAGGGTGGGAACGGATCAATACTGCAATTCCCCATATGAGCGCGGCCATACCCAATGCGCCCCATGCTTTTTTGTTCTTCCAGCTCCAGCCCAGCATCACCGGTAGTTCCCAGTACTTGATCAGCACATACAGTAACAACCCGCCCATGCCGGTCCAGGTAAGTAACAGCTGCCCCAGCTGGGCGCCCGTTACTACTACTGCGAAAAGAAAGCCCAGGGCAACTACCTGCAGCCAGATATAGTTTTTGCCACCGCTGTGGATCACATCGGCAATGGAAATAAACAGCAAGGCCATTACCAGGAAAATGGTGAGCATCAGTAAGGCCTCCTTCAGCAATACGGGCAGCAGTAACAACAGCACCCACACTACCAGGGAAATAATAACATAGGTGGCGGCACGCTGGTCTTTTGCCCGCAGCCGTTCATAGGAAAAAGGAAACAGTAAACGGCTCAATGCCTTTTCCATATTCCGTAATGGCGGCAAGGTAAATATGCCCACCATGGCAGGCACAATCACTTCATACGGGTACCAGGCATCCGGGCATACCTGCATCACCCACCACACTGCAACGGAGGTAACGAGCGCCGGTACGGATACATATAAAAAAGCCTGTAACGGTGTATTGTAATGATCAAAGCTCTGCAGGATAATATGTGTGTACTGCTTTGCAAAGTAACGGCGTGTAAGGATGGCCGTTAGTTGGGTCCATAGCAGCACCAGCCCCAAGTGGATCACAATGGTACGGAGTATCAGCTCAGGGATGAAAGGGCCCCGGTAAATACCTGCCAGGGCTACTGCCAGTAACTCCCAGCTAAGCATCTGCGGGGAAAATAACTTCCGGAACAAAGGGTAAAAATTCCGGAGCAACCATTGCCACGCTCCCGGCAAATATCTCCCGATCAACTGCACCGCCGCAAAAGCGGCTACCAGCGCGGCCAGGCCCAGCAACAATCTTGAAGCGGTAAACACGCCCCTGAGCGCCTGCAACCGGGAAGGTTTCCTGATATCATAGCTGAGCGTGGTGTTATTCAACAGCTCTGTTGCCAGCACCTTACCCTGTTCAGGGGTAATAGCGCCTAACGCCGGCTGGTGCACGCGCCAGAAGCTATCCGCCTCCGCAGGAGTGGCCCAGGTGTTTAGGGTACCGTATTGATACAACAATGTTTTTTGCCCGGAATTAAGAGAGGCCAGGATCTTCGCTAACGCCGCATCTGTTGCGGATGCCGGCAGTGCAAAGGTTAACAGGAACAGGAATATTTTTATAATGCGCATAGATGGTATCAAAAATAATAAAAACGGGCAGCTTACTGCCGCCCGTTTCCTATATTTTTAAATAATCTTTTTTACAGCCCCGCTCCCAGCCAGCTATCCGGCACGGGTTGCAGCTTGCTGCCATTCAGGCTGTATTCCAGCTTCAGCGTGTATCCGCCCCCGCCTTCTACAAAGGCTACCTTTATAGGGTGCCAGCCTTTTTCCAGGGCCACCTGCCCGCTTTTCTGGAACGGCGCATGCCAGCCGTCGTTGTTCACCACTTCCTGGTCGTCTATATATAAAATAGCCCCGTCATCTGCGGTGAGATAAAAGCTGTAGATGCCGGTGGTGGGTACATTGATGTAGCCATATACCTTTGCGCCAAACGGCCCGCCGCCTTTGCCCATGCCTTCAGGGATGATAACGTTGCTCACGCGGAGGGAGCTGTCTGCCTGTTCTTTGATCTTTGCAGCGCTTTTGTAAGAGCCTTCAAAATAATCCAGCTTCAGGCCGGGCCTTGCATCTTTTACTACGGTAGGTGTAAGGTAGGCTTCCTTGCGGTAACGAAGATTATAAATATCACCGCGATTACCCGTTGGGCTGAAAGCCGCCAGCTTTATGGATTGCGGCTCGCGGATCACATAATTATCGGGCAGTATCTTGGAATGGGCATCGGGGATGCTGCCATCGGTGGTATAGCGGATAGTCATATCCGTTAGTGGCTTCTGTACGTGCAGGATTACGTTGTCTACAAATACATTGTCTTCCGTAAAACCGGCCAGGTCGGGCAGGCGGTAATGTACTCCCAGCAGGTCCAGGCGTTTGTAATGTGCGTTGAGCCGTTGCAGGTAGCTGTCGTAGTTGGAATGATTGGTCCAGGTAACTTCAGCCAGGGCGGTCATGCGGGGCATGAACATATAATCGGCCCGCTTCTCTGAAGGGATATATTCCGTCCATATATTGGCCTGTGCGCCTATAATATGTGTTGCTTCCTCAGCGGTTAAGCCTTTTGGTACCGGGTTGAAATGATATACATTATAGATGGAATTGCGATCCGGAACACCATCGAAATACAGCGGGTTGCCCGGTGTCATGATCACGGTATTGCCATGTTTAGCAGCTTTAATGGGCGCATCCGGCACCCAGGCCCGCCAGTACATCAGCACCGCGGTAGGACTGATACCGCCTTCCAGTATTTCATCCCAACCAATAAGCACCTTGCCTTTGGAGTTGAAAAATTTCTCCATCCGCTTTACAAAATAGCTTTGTAGTTCTTCTACGGTTTTCAGGTTATTGGCCTTCATCACTTCGGCACAGGCAGGAGAAGCCGCCCAGCTGGTTTTCTCTACTTCGTCCGCGCCCAGGTGAATGTATCTGGAAGGAAACAAAGCGGCTATCTCTGTAAAAATATCTTCCGCAAAAGAAAAAGTAGATTCATTGCAGGGGCAAATGGGTGTTGAAAAATTTTTGCCCCAGCCCACTTCACCGCTGCAGGTAAGGAAAGGATACGAGCGGATAGCCGCCATCATATGACCGGGCATATCTATTTCAGGGATAATTTCCACCTGGCGATCGGCCGCATAGCGGATAACATCTTTCATCTGCTCCTGTGTATAAAAGCCGCCATACAGGGTTTTGCCATCTTTTTTAATGATGTGCTGCGGATCGATGGCCATGTCAGGATTGTCCTTGGCCTTCTGCATACAAACGGAATCCTGGTTATTAAACTCTCTCCAGGCGCCCTGGGAAGTAAGCAGCGGGTACTTTTTTATTTCAATGCGCCAGCCCTGGTCGTCGGTAAGGTGCAGGTGCAGTTTGTTCATTTTGTATAAGGCCAGCAGGTCGATGAATTTTTTGAGATAATCCACGGAGAAGAAATGCCGGGATACATCCAGGTGCATGCCGCGCCAGCTATAGGCGGGATGATCTTTTACCAGCATAGCGGGGATGGCTACCCGTTTCAGCGTATGCGCAACTTCAATACCGGCAGGCATCAGCTGCCTTAATGTTTGAATAGCGCGGAAAAAACCAGTAGCAGTGCGGGCGGTGATCAGCAGCTGTTGCGGGCTCACCTCCATGGTGTAATCCTCCTCTCCTGCCAGTGCAGGGTTCTGCTGTACAACAATGGCGCCTTTTGCCGCCTGTTTCGTCACCGGCAAAGCCTTGCCCAGTGCCTGTTTCAGCAATGCCTGCAGCCGGGCTGTTTCTGTAGGGAAGCCCGCGGGCACTACCAGCTTTGTGGCAGGCGTGATCACAAACTGCCCCGCCCTGGCCTCCAGTTGCTGCGGGTAAGGAATCAGGGGATAACGCGCAGATTGCGCGAAAGTTGCCTGCAGCAATAAGCACAAAGCGCCTGCAAGCCAGAAAGTCTTCTTCATAAAATGTTTCGTTATAGCATGATGTCCGGGCGGCAAACCTAATAAGAAACCCGTCAGTAAACTAATGGGATCTTCGCTTATCATGTAGTTATCTTGCGTTAATCTTTGTAGTCGGTGATCTTCAGCAACCGGAAAAAAGCCTCTTCCGGCAGCTCCTTTACCTCCCCCGGTTGCAGGTTGCCCAGCAGCAGGTTCTCGATAGATACCCGTATAAGCCGCTGGCAGCGGTGATTTACGGCGCCTACCATTTTACGCACCTGGTGAAACTTGCCTTCGGTTAAAGTGATCAGCAGCCAGGTATGCGGCGCATTCACGGGCAGCTCCCGCGGATGATCGAACAATCCTGCCGGTCGCTCTACTATTTCTATGCGGCAGGGCGTGGTGATATACTCCGCGCCATCGGCTACGCAAATAGGTACGCCTTCTTTTAAGCGCTGCAGGGTAGCAGGGCTCATATGTCCTTTTACTTTTACCAGGTAAGTTCTTTCATGGGGCGCAGCGCCCTGGAACAATAACCGTGTTACCTTTTTATTGGTGGTTAAGATGAGCAGTCCTTCGGAGTCATTATCCAACCTGCCTATGGCATGCGTGCCCTCGGGGAAATCGAACGACAGATCGCCCAGCAACCGCACTTCATGCGAGCTGACAAACTGCGACACCATGTCAAAAGGCTTGTTTATAATGAAGTATCTGTGCATAAATACGTTATATCAGCAGGATATCGATCCGGTGCGCCTGCACCAGCTGCTGTTGTTCCGACCAGGAAAATACGGTAAAGTAACCATCCTGAGAGGCTACCAGCGCAATTGAATCGTGCTGGTCGTGCACAAACTGCGCAGCCGATAAGTGCCTGGTGCCGCCGATGGCAGACGGATGTATCAGCGCCGGCACACCGCCTTCCACGGGCTCGGTAAGCAGCACTTTATCGATAGGCCAGGCATCTTTGGCCCGGGTGATCTTGGCGCCAAAGGCCAGCAGCTCCTGCTGGTCGTTTACGATGGTGGCGCCGTCTACCGCGGTCAGGCCGGTGATATTTTCCACCTCCCGGCGCAACGCGTTCTGCCAGAAGATCTCGGTAACGCTTTTGCCGTCGTATTTCAGCAGGTCGGCCACCCCGGAAAAAGCCGGGCTGATAGGGTATTGCAGCGGGTGGATGATAGATTCCCGCCAGGCGTCGCTGTTGGAGGGCGTTACCAGCAATATGCCGCCGCGCTTATGCGCGCGCATAGACACGGCTATCTGTATCAATACGTTTACACTGTTGTTCCATAAACAGGAAGGCGTTAAACCCAGTAAGGACCTGAGTATAGGCGGACTGTCGGGCAGCAGTCCGCTGTCTTCATTCACCACCTTTACCTGGTCGCCCCGCAGCATGGCCACGTTGGTGAACTTGCCCAAACCTGCTGCACGGCGGTGTTTCACCACCAGCAGGCCCGGTTCGGATACATCCAGCACAAAACAAAGATTAGGCAGTTTTATAGTAGTGCCCCATACATATAACTCATCGCCCACCGGCCAAACGCCGATGTGGATGCCCGGCCGTTCTACGCCTGGCGCCAGTTTGGTGAGCAGCTGCGGCGTAAGCGGCAGCGGTTCCGCAAAAAGTAAAGGCTTACCGGCCTGCGTGGGAGGTAAAAAAGCCAGGGAGATGCGGATAGGGTTTCCTTCCTCCTTCCGTAAACTGGCCCAGAAGGCTACGTCAATAATTTTCTCTACCTGCCGGGCTGCCGGTACCGTGGCGAGATCATCCTCTCCATTTTCCCTGGCAGCGCAGAGATGTTTCTTAAAATGTGCTTCTATAGTTGCAGACACCTTTGCGGCAGCCTGGTATGTTGCTTCACTTGCTATTTCCATAAGTCCTTTGTCACATTTAATCGTCTATATTATAGTATTAAACCGCTAATTTAAATCATTTCAGGATAGCAGGCGGTGGTTACCCGCAGGGAACCAGTACCCAATGTTTTGGTAAATGTGGTAGACGGTTATTCCTGCTGCATTTACTAAAAGATAAAATACTATTAATAGCGGCTAATATACGGTTAACAACCTATCTATAAATCAAGTAATTTGGTTGTACTTGTAACCACGTATGGAAATTAACACCTACAATGAAAGGGAGCTTTTATTGAGCCTCGCTCAGGGCAATGATCATGCCTTTGCGGATGTATTCCATCACTACCGTCACCGTATATACGCTATTGCTTTCCGTCTTTTAAACTCTGCTTCCCTGGCGGAAGATATTGTACAGGATGTTTTTATGAAGATGTGGATGAAGCGGTATGAGCTTCACGGGATCAATCACTTCAAGGCCTATCTTTTTACTGTTACGCGCAATCATATTTTTACTTCCCTGAAACTGCTGGCCCGCGAACAGCTCATGGAATCTGAGCTATCGGCCACGATGGTGCATGAAGTAAGGGACGCCCATATCCTTCACAAGGAATATGAACAGATCCTGCAACATGCTATTGCACAACTTCCGCCCCAGCAGGGACTGATCTATAAGCTCAGCAAGGAAGAAGGGCTGAAAAGAAATGAAATTGCCGACCGCCTGCAGCTGAGCCCCGAAACCATTAAAGTGCACCTGGCTAATGCCATGCGCTCTATCCGTGCTTTTTGCCTTACCCGGATGGACCTCAACACCTTCCTTATCCTCTTATGGGTATGCAGTTAAAACTTTTTTTTAAACGCACTAACCCATCCGCCCTGTTTTATAGTCTCCTTAATCAAATAGCTATTCATGACAGTATCCCGATTCAGGTACCTGTTTAACCGTTACTATTCCCGGCAATGTACACCGGAAGAACAACAGGAATTTATGCGCCTGATGGAACAACCGGCATACGACGAAGAACTGAAGCAACTGCTGGACAATTTGCTCCTGGAGTCCGACGAAGAAACCGGCGCTATGCCGGACGATACTGCCGCCAACATGCTCCGCCACATTATGCACACCGGCGCTGCTGCTCCGCAGCCGGCTCCCGTTCGCGCTATACCTATGTGGCAGCGTGTAGCCGTTGCCGCCTCTGTGCTGGCCGTTATCGCGGTAGCGGGGTATAAAATTTATGTAAAAAACAAAGTGGGGAATATGCCCATTGCCAGCAACCACGCCCCTGCATCAAAAAAAGATGATGGCGCCCGCCTGGTACGCGGCGATGGCTCGGTGATTGACCTGGAACATTATAAGGATACTGCCATGGATGTACAATCCGGCGTATCCGTAAACCGCCAGGGCAATACTCTTTCCTATACCAGCAATGCTGCCGTTACGCCTACCATCAATACCCTGTATACCAATAAAGGAGGCACCTACCAGCTGGTACTGCCTGATGGCACCAAAGCATGGCTGAACGCCGCTTCTTCCATCCGTTTCCCTACTGCATTTACAGACAGCACCCGGGAAGTAACCATCCAGGGGGAAGTATATTTTGAAATAGCACAACAGGCCAGACAGCCCTTTATTGTAAAAACCAACACCATAGAAATTGCGGTACTGGGCACTCACTTTAACGTGATGGCTTATGAAGAGGAACAAAATATCTGCACCTCGCTGCTGGAAGGCGCCGTAAACGTGATCAGCGGCAGCACTGTAAGGCTTATGAAACCGGGCCAGCAGGCGCTGGTGAACAGGGAGCACAAAGGCATCAGCATCAGCAACGCCGATGTGGATGCGGCCATTGCCTGGAAAGAAGGGCGCTTTGAGTTCAATGGCAACATCAAAAGTATTATGCGTGAACTGGCCCGCTGGTACGATGTACAATTTATTTATGAAGGGGAAATCACCAACAGGGCCTTTGCAGGCACCTTCTCCAGGCAGGATAGCCTGGAAGATATTTTACACACACTGGAACTAACAGGCAGCATTCATTTCAATATCAACGATAAAACAATTATAGTAAGTCCATAAAAAAAACCACGCGTTCCTTTTAGTTATGAAGAAAAACAGACATCAGCCAAAATCAACAACAGCCTAGCATTCAGCTTTTATTACCGACAATGAATAACCATCAGCGGCCTGCACGCTCTGGCGTAGCTATGCCTTTATGTACCGTTATCAACCTTAATTAACATGCTAAATCGCAGTAACAAATGATGCAAACTTTTCAGCAAGTCCGCCGTACCCGGTGGCATGTTTCATCAAACCAAAAACTATTATGCTTTATGAAACTAACCTTCCTGCTGCTATTGTCGGCCATACTCCAGGCACATGCCACCGGCTATGCGCAGCCCGTTACACTCCACGTAAAAGCAGCTCCGCTCATGGAGGTGATCAAATCAATCCGCAAACAAACCGGTTATGTATTTGTGTTTGATCTGCAGATGGTAGACAATGCCAACCCGGTGAGCATTTCACGGGAAAATGTATCGCTGGAACAACTACTGGAAGAAGTGTTCAGGGATCAGCCGCTCACCTGGACCATCGTTAAAAAAACGATTGTACTTAAAAAGAAACCGCTCATTACCACTGCCGCTTCCACAGCCGCCGTGCGCATAAAAATAAAAGGACAGGTAACGGAAAGCAGCGGCACTCCCATGGTAGGCGTTACGGTAGTGAATAAAACATCGCGCACCAACGCCCTCACAGATGAACTGGGTATTTTCACCATTGAAGCCAATATAGGCGACAGCCTCCTGTTCACCATGGTGGGCATGCAGCCCGTAGCCGTACAGGTAAAAAATGATAAGCTGCTTAAAATAACCATGCAGCAAAAAGTATCGGATGTGGGAGAAGTAGTGGTAGTAGCCTATGGTACACAAAAGAAAACCAGTATGGTGAGCGCGGTGACCAGCATCAATCCCAAAGAACTGAAAGGACCCACCAGTAACCTTACCACTATGCTGGCCGGCCGTCTTTCGGGCGTAATATCCTACCAGCGCAGCGGGGAGCCCGGCAGGGATAATGCCAGCTTCTTTATACGCGGTATTACCACTTTTGGTACGGGTAAGGTAGATCCGCTTATCCTCATTGATGGAATGGAATCCAGCACCAACGACCTGGCCCGTTTACAGCCGGATGATATTGCCGGGTTCTCTATCCTGAAAGATGCCACTGCCTCTTCTCTCTACGGCGCCAGGGGCGCCAATGGCGTGGTGCTGGTAACTACCAAATCCGGCGTGGAAGCAAAAACATCTTTCAATGCCCGCTTCGAAAATTCTATCTCCAGCAATACCCGCAACTTCAAATTTGCAGACAACATCACTTATATGAAGCTGGCGAATGAAGCGGTGCTTACCCGTTTCCCATTGCAGGATGTACAATACTCCCAATCAAAAATTGATCATACCGCCGCCGGCGATGACCCGCTGCTGTATCCTAACAATAACTGGATAGAACAGCTGATCAAAGACTACACCGTGAACCAGCGTACCAACTTCAACCTGAAAGGCGGCGGAAAAGTAGCGCAGTTCTATATTGCAGGTACCTATAACGTAGACAACGGCGTATTGAACGTAGATAAGCGGAATAATTTCAACAGCAACATCAAACTAAAAAATTATTCGCTGCGCTCCAACGTAAACATTAACCTCACCCCTACTTCACAGGCTATTGTGCGCACCTACGGGCAGTTCGACGATTACAACGGCCCTGTAGGCGGCGGCGCAGGCCTCTTTTCACAAACGGTATGGGCCAACCCGGTGATGTTCCCCGCGGTATACCCTGCCAGCTACGCTCCTGAACTGAAACATCCATTGTTTGGTAACGCCGTAAAACCAGGCTTTAACAGCCTTCCCGGCGACGGCGGCAACCTTTATAACAACCCTTACGCCAACTCCGTTTCCGGTTACCAGCAGTACAACACCTCTACCCTGCTGGTGCAGGTGGAACTGAAGCAGGACTTCAAATTCCTGCTGCCAGGCCTCACCGCCCGCATGATGGGCTATACGGAGCGCTACTCCTATTTTGATGTAACACGCCGCTACACGCCTTATTTCTATACCATGAAGTACGACCAGTTCACCAAAGAACCACAGCTTACTTCGCTCAATACCAACGGTACGGAATACCTGGGCTATGAGCCCGGTAATAAAGTGCTGAACACCACTGCCTATATGGAAGCCGCCGTAAACTATAACCAGCAGTTCAATAAAGTACATAACGTTTCCGGTATGCTCATTGGCCTGGTACGCAACTACCTCACCGCTAATGCAGGCACATTGCAAACATCGCTGCCGCACCGTAACCAGGGTGTTTCCGGCAGGTTCACCTACGATTACGACAGCCGCTACCTGACCGAATTTAACTTCGGCTACAACGGCTCCGAAAGGTTTGCCAGCAACCACCGTTTTGGTTTCTTCCCTTCTGCCGGTATTGCATGGAACCTCCAGAACGAAGCCTTCTTTAAACCACTCACCAGGACAATAGATAAACTGAAACTCCGCGCCACTTACGGTCTTGTGGGTAACGACCAGATAGGCAATGAAAACGACCGCTTCTTTTACCTCTCTGATGTAAATATGAACGATGCTGGCAAAGGCGCCACCTTCGGTGAAAGAAGAAGCTACTCACGCCCCGGCGTATCCGTGAACCGGTATGAGAACCGGGATATCACCTGGGAGAAATCCTACAAAACAAACCTCGGTATGGAACTGGGCCTGTTCAACGCCATGAACATTACCCTGGATGTATACCAGGAACACCGGAAAAACATCCTCATGACCCGCAGCACCATTCCCAACACCATGGGGCTGAATGCCTACACCCAGGCCAATGTGGGCGAGGCCGCCGGTAAAGGCGTGGATCTCTCGGTCGACTATACGAAAAGCTTTAACAACAATTCCTTTGTACAGTTCCGCGGTAACTTCACCTACGCTACCAGCAAGCTGCTGGTAAATGAAGAACCCATTTACCCTGAAGCATACCGCTCCCGCGTTGGGCATTCCCTTTCCCAGACATGGGGTTATATAGCAGAAAGATTATTTGTAGATGAACAGGAAGTAGCCAATTCCGCCTACCAGAACTGGGGCCAGGCAGTAATGGGCGGCGATATCAAATATCATGATGTAAACGGCGACGGGCAGATCAACGCTTCCGATGCCGTGCCCATCGGCTTGCCCACCACCCCGGAAATCACTTATGGGTTCGGGTTCTCCTTTGGCTACAAACAGTTCGACCTGAGCTTCTTCTTCCAGGGCTCTGCGCGTTCCTCTTTCTGGATCAGCTCGTACGAGATATCTCCTTTTGTGCTCAACGGCGGCGGCCAGCACGGCCTGTTACAGGCTATTGCCGACGACCACTGGAGTGAAAGTAACCGCAACCTCTACGCCATGTGGCCACGCCTCAGCGATTACTTTGTGAACAACAATAACCAGACTTCCACCTGGTGGATGCGCAGCGGTGATTTCCTCCGGTTAAAATCGCTGGAAATGGGATACACTTTTCCCAAAAGCCTGCTGGACCGTGTGCACATGACCAACGCCCGCATCTACGCCAATGCCTCCAACCTTTTTGCCCTCAGCAAATTTAAAACCTGGGATGTTGAAATGGGCGGCAACGGCCTTGGCTATCCTGTGCAAAGGGTTATCAATATGGGTATAACACTGGGACTTTGATTCACCGTTTAATGATGCAAAAATGAAACAAACCAATACATACAATACACGCCGCTTCCTGCAATGGTGCATACTATGCGTACTGCTGCTATCTGCCGCCTCCTGTAAGAAATTCCTGGACGTGGTGCCGGATAATGTGGCTACCATCGACAACGCATTTACCATGCGCGCAGAAGCAGAAAAGTACCTGTTCACCTGCTACTCTTACCTGCCCAATAGTGCAGACCTTTCCAGCAACCCCGCACTGGTGGCTGGCGACGAGTTCTGGATGGTACGCCCTTACAGCACCAGCGAAACGCCCTGGCAGATAGCACAGGGGTTCCAGAGCGCCAACAACGTGTATATGGCTACCTGGGGCCAGTATTACAGGGCGCTGCGCGATTGTAACATCTTCCTGGAGAATATTCATAAGGTGGTAGACATGCGGCAATCTGAAAAGGACCGCTGGAGCGCGGAAGTAATTTTCCTCAAAGCCTATTACCACTGGCTGCTGCTGCGCCAGTATGGCCCTATCCCGGTGATCCGCTACAACCTTTCCATTTCCAGCACCGCGGAAGAAACCAAAGTGCCGCGGGAACATGTGGACACCGTGTTTAATTATATTGCTCATTTGCTGGATACTGCTGCTGCCGGGCTGCCGGAAATTATTGCAGACAGGTCCACTGAACTGGGCCGCATTACCAAACCCATTGCCATGGCTATTAAAGCAAGGGTATTGGTTACCGCTGCCAGTCCGCTGTTCAATGGCAATACCGATTATATTGCCTTTAAAAATGCAGACGGCAGTCCCCTGTTTAATACTACCTACAACGCCGATAAATGGAAAGTGGCCGCCGATGCCTGTAAAGCAGCCATCGATGAATGCGAGGCTACCGGCAACCTCCTTTACACCTTCAGCCAGCTGGGGGTAACGTTGTCGGATACACTGACAAGGCAGATGTCGATACGTAATAGTCTTTGTGAGCAATGGAACCCCGAGATCATCTGGGCCAACCCTTCCCGCAGCACCTATGAAATGCAGCGGCAGGCCATGCCCCGCCTCGATCCTGCACGCATAGGCAACGAATCGGTACTGGGCAGCCTGGCACCTACCATGAAAATTGCCGAACAGTTTTATACAGATAAGGGCGTGCCTATGAATGAAGATAAAACCTTCGATTATGCCGGTCGCCTGAAACTCCGAACCGCCGTGAAAGCAGAAGGTGAACTGATCCAGGAAGGATATACCACCGCGGCCATGCACTTTAACCGGGAGCCACGCTTTTATGCTGACCTGGCATTTGATGGCGCCATGTGGATGATGCAAAAGAAAACATTCCACATAGAATCCAAAGCCGGCCAGTGGCAAACCCGCAAAAACATTTATGATAATAACACCACCGGCTACTTCGCGAAGAAACTGGTGAACTGGAAAAACGAGATCCTCGAAGGACAGGGTCTTTTCATAGAAGACCATCCCTGGCCTGAAATGCGGCTGGCCGACCTGTACCTGTTATACGCCGAAGCATTAAATGAAGAACAGGGCCCACAACCGGCTGCCTTTACTTACATCGATAAAGTAAGGGACCGCGCCGGGCTGAAAGGCGTGCAGGCCTCCTGGACCGCCTACTCCAAGCAACCGACCAAGTTCCAGACCAAAGAAGGTTTCCGCCAGATCGTACAGCAGGAAAGACTGATAGAACTGGCCATGGAGGGCTCCCGCTTCTGGGACCTGCGCCGCTGGAGAAGAAGTATGGAAGAACTGAACAAATCTGTTACAGGATGGGATGTGGACCAATCGGACCCCGTGTTCTACTACCGCGTAAGAACACTGTACCGGCAAACATTCCAGACCCGCAACTATTTCTGGCCCATCGAAAACTGGGACCTGCTCAACAATCCTAAACTGGTGCAGGGCTTTGGATGGTAATCTTTCATTTACTAAAACCGTACGCAACATGAACATCAATAAATATATACTGCCGATCGCCTGCCTGTTGCTGGCAGCAGCCTGCAAAAAAGAAACCCATCAGCCGGTAAATACCTCCGGCGAAAAACCGGGCGTGATCACCAATCTTAATGTGACCAATATGCCCGGCGCTGCAAAGATCACCTACAGCCTGCCTGATAACAAAGATATCCTGTATGTGAAAGCCGTGTATGATATACGGAAGGGAGAGAAACGCGAAATAAGATCATCTTACTATAATAACTTCCTGGTAGTGGACGGCTTTGGCGATACCGCCACCCACGAGATCTCATTATACGTGGTAAGCAGGAATGAAACTGCTTCCGACCCGGTTACCACGAGGATCAAACCTCTATCGCCCCCCATGCTGAACGTCCGGAAATCGCTGGAAATAAAAGCAGATTTCGGTGGTATCAATATCAGTTTTAAGAATGATACCAAAGCAGATATCGCCATCGTAACCCTTACCACTGACTCCACCGGCGTATTCGGCTCCACCGATGTGCATTACACCAAACTGCAAAGCGGCAACTATTCCATCAGGGGCTTTGCCGCAGAGAAAAGGAAGTTTGGTTTTTATGTGCGCGACCGCTGGGGCAACCAATCGGACACCATTATACAGGAGCTGCTGCCCATCTTTGAAAAGCTGTTGGATAAAGCGAATTTCAAAGAAGTAAAATTACCGGGAGATGTAGATTATGGCTGGGGCCTTCCTATCCCCAATCTCTGGAACGGGACCTTATGGCATTCGGCAGATAAGCTCGATGGCATGCCCATGTCTATCACCTTTGACCTTGGCGTTACCGCGCAACTGAGCCGCATCACCCTGTGGCAACGCCCCAACGAATGGATCTACCTGCAGAACAACGTGCGCAAATTTGAAATATGGGGCTCCACCAATCCCGCTTCCGATGGCAGCTGGGACAGTTGGACCCGCCTGGTGGAACATACCGTGATCAAGCCTTCCGGCCTGCCGGTAGGACAAAAAACACAGGATGATATAGACGCCAGCATTGCCGGTGAACAAATGACCGTACCACTGGATGCACCGCGCGTAAGGTATATCCGTATAAAAATACTCCGCACCTGGACCGATGGCGGATATGCCGCCAACATCCAGGAAATGAAGTTCTGGGGTAACGACAAATGATGATCATCTACCTAAAAAAAATTCTATGCGCATACTTCATTATATACTACTTGCCAGCGTGCTGCTCATCAGCGCCTGCACCAAGCAGAACGACTATAAAAAATACCTGGGCAACGGCGAAATACTCTATACCGGTAAAGCCGACTCCCTCCTGGTACATGCAGGCCGTAACCGCGTACAGCTCTCCTGGCTGCTGATCTCCGATCCGAAGATCAGTCGCGCCAAAATATACTGGAACAACCGGAAAGACTCCGCCCAGCTGGATATTAAACGTACCAGCGGTGTAGACACCATCCGTTACATTATCAGTAACCTGGAAGAACGGGCCTATACCTTCGAGGTATACAACTTCGACCGCGACGGCAATACCTCCGTTCGCTCTGAAGCCACCGGTTTCGTATACGGTAGTTTTTATGAAGACGCCCTGCTGACCAGGGCTTTCAGCAATGCAGAAATGAAGAACGGGCAGGCGGAAATAAGCTGGGCCAACATCGACACCACCGGCGGTATCATTGGTATGCAGCTGCAATACACCAGCAGCGACCATGTAGCCCACGACACCGTCATTGCCGCCGAACCGGAAGCACAGGTAACCGTGCTCCCCAACTATCTTTCTATGAGCAGCTTCCGCTACCGCACTTTATACCAGCCCGATAAACTGGCCGTAGATACTTTCTATACCCCCTTTGAAACAAAAGCCGTAAAAGAGGATATCACGCAAACGTATATACGTAATCCCGGCTCGCCGTTTGAACTGGATAATAATAAACCGTTTGGCGGCCGCTTCGGGCAGGTGAAAGACTGGCAATACAACGCCGAAGCAGAAAAGAACGGCACCTACGATAACATTGGCGGCACCGGCCGCCTTACCCTCTGGATCTGGGACAACGGCCCCATCACCAACGGTAAGATATACCAGACCTTTACCCTCCCGGCGGGTGAATACCGCTTTGAAGCAGAAGCCTCCAACATCGACAACACACTGGAAAATACCTGGCTGCTGGTAGCAGCAGGCAACACCCTTCCTGATGTGGAACAGGTAAACACAGCGCTCGGCTCCGCCAGGTTCGTAAACAACAATAATAAATATGCATCCGCAGCTTTCACGCTTACGGCGCAAACCACCGTTACCGTTGGGTTCACCGGCACCCTTTCCAATCCATCACAACAAACCATCCGTATCAACAAAGTATTACTGATCAGAGATAAATAGCAACTAATATCATGAACAAACAACTGAGGAAACTAGGGATCATCCTGCTCTTATGCAGCCCAATTGTTACACTGCAGGCGCAGGAGAAAAAAAAGATAAGCCAGGAAACAGCGGCCCAGAAAGAAAAACGCATGGCCTGGTGGACGCATGACCGCTTCGGTATGTTCATCCACTGGGGCCTGTATGCACTGCCCGCACGCCACGAATGGGTGAAGCACAACGAACGCCTCACCAACGAACAATACCAGAACTACTTCGACCTGTTCAACCCTAACCAGTTCGATCCCAAAGCATGGGCCAAACAGGCAAAGGCGGCAGGCATGAAGTACGCCGTGCTCACCACCAAACACCATGAAGGCTTCTGCCTGTTCGATTCAAAGTTCACAGACTACAAAGCCACCAACACACCCGCTCACCGCGACCTGGTGCGGGAATTCGTAAACGCATTCCGCGCGGAAGGCATTAAGGTAGGCTTTTACTATTCTTTAATCGACTGGCACCACCCGGATTTCACTATCGACGGTGTGCACCCCCAACGCGTAGATAACGGCGCCGACAGCACCTACGCCCGCCTCAATAAAGGCAGGGACATGAACAAATACCGCCAGTACCTGCACAACCAGATCACGGAACTGCTCACTCAATACGGCAAAATAGATATCCTCTGGCTCGACTTCTCCTATCCCGGCAAAAACGGCAAAGGCAAAGACGACTGGGATGCTGTAAACCTGCTGAAAAAGATCCGCAAACTGCAACCCGGCATCATCGTAGACAACCGCCTCAACCTGGAAGAATATGAAGACGGCGCCGACTTCCTCACCCCCGAACAGGTGAAAGTAGAAGAGCTGGCACAGTACCGTGGCAAAACATGGGAAACCTGCCAGACCTTTTCCGGCTCATGGGGCTACTACCGCGATGAAAACTCCTGGAAAAGCACGCACCAGCTGCTGGAACTGCTGATAGGCTCTGTAAGCGGAGGCGGTAACCTCATCCTCAACGTAGGTCCCACCGCCCGCGGCGTGTTCGACTATCGCGCACAAAATGCCCTCGGCAATATTGGCGAATGGATGAAAGGCAACAGCGAATCCATTTATGGCTGCACGTATGCACCGGATAATTTCAGCACACCGAAAAATACCATGCTTACTTACAATCCCGGTACCAGGAGATTGTATGTACACCTGCTCGGGTACAGCAGTAAATTATCATTACCGGGGTATAAAGGCCGCATTAAATACGCACAGCTGCTGCATGACAACTCCGAGGTGAAGTTCACTGCCGATGGGGATGATATTGTACTGACACTGCCGGAGAAGCAGCCTAATGTAGAGATCCCCGTGGTGGAGCTGGTGCTCAATTAGGATGGCCTGGCGCCTTCGGCGCCTGTGCGGAGGTTGTCTGACTCAGGATTATGATGATTTAAATGATTTGACTGAGTTTGATTTTGGATTTTTATACGTGGATGATCGCCTTTCGGCGATGCGGAGGTTGTCTGGCTCAGGATTGTGGTGATTTCGCTGATTATTACTTTTGGGATTTTATTTTATTTATTTTAGGGGATAGAAGTGTTTTTCTTCTATCCCTTTTTTATATAAAAGAATCAGCGTAGTCATCATAATATGATGATTTTTTTATTTATTTCAGGGATAGAGGAAAAACACTTACAAGCCAGCAATATTAAAATGTACCAGATAAAAAGCCTGTTCGATCAATGAACAGGCTACCATTAAAAAGAACAGGATATCATTTTAGCGGGGAGCCCGTGGAAATGAATTCATATATTTATCTTTTGAAGATCCTGATAAATTTCCTTTATGAAGAAATACCTTTTCCATTCCCTTACCGCTGCCGCCCTGCTGGCCGCCTTTACCAACGTAAACGCACAAACGCGCAGCCTGTTCAATTTTAAAGACCTGAGCGGATGGCATATTGATGTTCCCGCCATGGATAAAGACCCCAATGTGAAAAGCCCGTTCATTATAAGGGACGGCGTTTTTGTAAGCCTGGCCAATCCGCAGGGGCATATTATTACAGACAACAGTTACGAAAACTTCCGCCTGGAAGTACAATACCGTTTCCCCGGTAAACCGGGCAACTGCGGCGTACTGGTGTTCGCTTCCACCCCGCGGGTGTTATATGGTATGTTCCCGAAATCTATTGAGGTACAGCTGCAACATAATGACGCCGGCGACTTCTGGTGTATCGGGGAAGATATTACCGTACCGGATATGGAAAAACGAAGGGGGCCTAAAAGCGAATGGGGCGCGGTAGACGGCAAGCAACGCCGCATTATTAATCTTACAGACAATTCCGAGAAGCCACTGAAACAATGGAACACCATGATCATTGAGTGCGTGGGCAACGCCATTAAAGTATGGGAGAACGGTGACCTGGTAAACTATGGCACCAACGCCACCGCGGGTAAAGGACAAATTGCGCTGCAGGCAGAAGGCTCCGAAGTGGAGTTCCGTAAGGTAGCCCTTACCCCTATTACCGCTTTCTCTGAAAAGGGACGCTGATCTATTTCTGTTGCTGGGCCTGGCGCTCAGCCTTTTCTTTTTCTTTCTGAGCTTTCCTTTCCCGTTTGGCCTGTTTACGGAAGTAGCCACGGAACAGGAAGTTGTTCCTCAGCGCCAGCATATTGGTATCCAGTTTCTGTGTGCTGCTTTCCAGGTTATAGATGGTTTCCTTAAAGGCATCCGCCAGCAGGGTATCTTTCAGGAGCATGCCTACCGGCGCTTCGGGATCATCGAGATTGGCGCGTACACCCTGGCTGGCAAAGCGCAGGTCTTCCACCGTTTTATTGGCATTGGCGGCAGCGCTGTTCATTTCGGCAACGGCTGTACGAAGTTGCGCAAATACCACGGTGTCTGTTACCAGGTCGTTGGACAATACCCCTTTGGTTTGCAGTTTGGATGCGTATAAAGACAAAGCCCCGGTAAGCCGGCGGGTATTTACTACGGCATCGTTGAGGCCGGCCATAGTGGTGTTCAGGTTTTTGTAAATGGTGTCTTCCGTGAGTAACCTGCCCAGGGTGCCTTTTCCATCTACGATACCTTTGGTGATCGTTTTCAGGTTGTTGGTGATTTCCACCAGGCTTTTATTGTTCACCTGGAGGGTGCTCATGATCTCTTCGGTGCTCAGACCGCTCACCACATGCAGCTGATCGCCGTCTTCGATCACCGGCATGTTGGGCGTGCCGCCGGAAAGCATTACGATCTTATTTCCCATCAGTCCTTCGGAGCTGATACGGGCTTCCACATCTTTATGGATAAATTCCTGCGAGGCTTCATCAATATTCATGACCACCAGGATCTGGTTGGTTCTCACAAAACTGATCTTCTTTACGGTACCTATCTTCACCCCGGAATACAGGATATTCCGGCCTACGGACAAGCCGTTCACATCTTTAAAATAGGCCTTCACCTGGATAGACTTGCTGAATAGTTTCTGTTGCTTGCCCAGCATCATCACTGCGGTAACAAAGATGGCAAGTCCTACGAATACAAAGATGCCTACAATAACGGCGCGTTTTTTTCCTGCTTCCATAACCTACTGTATAAAATTATAGTCGTAAAAACTTTTAATAAGTCCATCCTTCTCACTGAATACTTCTTCAAAACTTCCCTGGCGGACAAACTTTCCTTCCTCCATTACCGCTATCCTGTCGCCCACCTCTTTGGCGCAGGTAAGATCGTGGGTAATAATAATGGAGCTGGTATTGAACCTTTCCTGTACGGCCACAATCAGTTTATTCAGCTCCATACTGGTGATAGGGTCCAAACCTGCTGTAGGCTCATCGTACAGCATAATTTCCGGTCGCAGGATGAGGGTGCGCCCGATGCCTATTCTTTTTTTCTGGCCGCCGGATAATTCGGAGGGCATCTGGTTAATGGTTTCCGGTAGCCCGATAGCGTCCAATACAATATCGATCGTTTTACGGATCTGGTCTTTTGTCATTTCCCGGTTGTTGCGTTTCAGGGGAAAGGCGAGGTTTTCTCCCACTGTCATACTATCATACAGCGCACTGCTCTGGAAAGAGAAACCTACTTTAAGCCGCAGGGCGCGCAGGGCGGCATCTTTGAGCTGGTCTACCTCTTCCCCCAGTACGTTTACGGTGCCGGCATCCGGCTTCAGTAGTCCTATGATAATTTTTATCAGCACCGATTTACCCGTACCCGAACGGCCCAGTACCACTACGTTCTCCCCTTTGTGAAGATCCAGGTCGATGCCCTGTAATACATGTTTCTCTCCAAAAGATTTATAGAGGTTACGGATACTGATCACGGTTTCATTCATATCTATCTGGTGACCATTTGTTTTCATGACTAGCGGATGGAATTAAACACGTGAACAATAATTACTTCTTCTATAAATATGAGGAACATGGATACAATTACCGATACATTCGCTGCCTTACCCACTCCTGTAGTGCCCTGGCTGGCGTTAAAGCCCTGGTAGCAGCTTACTATGCCAATGGTAAATCCGTACAGGACAGCCTTGGTAAGCGCGGTGGTATAATCCAGGAAAGTGATCTGCGCAAAGGCGTTATCAAAAAATGATACCAGGCTGGTTTGCTCATGCGCATGCACATCGAAGTAAGAGCCCAGGCAACCAATGAGCGCATTGTAGAACATAAGCAGCGGCAGGCAAACCGTCATTGCAATAACGCGGGTAACCACCAGGTAACGGAAAGGGTTAATGGCAGATACCTCCATGGCATCGATCTGTTCTGTTACCTTCATGGACCCCAGTTCCGCGCCAATGCTGGACCCTACTTTACCGGCGCAGATCAGCGCGGCAATGAGCGGGGCCAGCGCTCTTACTACTGCAATGGCCACCAGCGACGGCAGCCAGGCCGTAACCCCGAACTCTGATAAAGTGGGGCGCGACTGCTCCGTGAACACCACACCGGTGATGAACCCTGTTACCGTAACAAGGGCCAGCGACTTATACCCCACCTGGTAACACTGGCGTACAAACTCCCCCCATTCAATCGGGGGGCGGAACGCCTCCCTGAAAAAGCGAGCAATAAAGACGGCGATGTTATAGAACTGGAGAAAAAAGCCATCAATTTTTGCGGTTATGACCGGCTTATCCGATTTTCCGTTGGTAGAATTCATCTTCTTGTAAATGCTTACCCACTTATTACAATTTTATGCCGCTTTTGTTAAACGGGCAGATGTTAATGTCAGGCCCCGCTTTGATACGTATTTTAAACCGGAGCCGCAGTAATGTGATACCTGTTGCGTGAGGATGTAGCTGCACAATACGGCTATTATCTTCCCCAACTTCAAAAAAATATTACTCATGAATAGTTGGATCACTAGAGCTGCATGCTGATGCCGCCAAAATAATTCCGTTTTGGCGCGGGATTGTAATAGCGTCCGCCAAAGGCATTGAGATCGTTGCCCAGGCTGTAGTTTACATTCAGCAGGTTATCGGCCCCGGCACGTATGCTGATATTGCAGCGGGAACGCAGGGGCAGTTTCCAGCTCACGTTGGCCTGCAGCAAATGATAGGCGCCGGCAAAGGCGGTGCTGGCATCGTTCAGCGGGATACTGCTGGTAAAAGTATGTTGCGCGTATAGGGATACTGCCGCGGGGAACTGCCATAGTAAACTGCTTACCAGTACATGCTGCGGTACACCGGTGAGGGCATTGCCGGAATAGTCTTTCCCATCGGCGCTTTGGTAGTGGCTGAACCGGAAGTCGCTCAGCGTATACCCTTCCTGCCATTTAATACCGCGTAATGCGCCGCGGCGCGACGGCTTCATCAGCCACCACATGCCCTGTACCTCTATGCCTTTCTGCTTAACGCCGCCGGCGTTGATGAAATATTCCTCGCCGCTGTCGTGCTGCCGGAGCACAATGGCGTTCTGCATCTTATAATAAAAGAACGCCGCATCCAGCATAGCGCGGTGGTTGCGGGTGCCTGCCCGTATGCCCGCTTCATAGTTCCAGCCGGTTTCCGGTTGCAGGGCGGTGTTGATCACGTTATCGGATGCACGAACTTCCGCGGTGGCCGGCGGGGAATATCCCCGGCTTACCGTAACCCGGCCTGATACCTGTGGCGTAAACAGGTACGACAGCGAGAAGCGCGGCATCAGCTGGGGTGTGAAATTTATTTTCGTGTGGCCGTTGCTGTTGTAGCGGTAGCCATAATAATTTAAACTGGCCGCCGCCTCGAATGTAAAGGCATTTACATTGGCCTGGAAGCGGGTAAAGAAAAAGTACTGCCTGGCTTTCAGTTTATCGGCGGCGATCACCGTATCGCGTTTGCCCTGCCTGTTACCATAATTAATGACATCGGTGGTGGTTTGTTGCCATTCTGCGCCGTTCAGCCATTTCCACTGGAAGATGGTATTACGTTGCGGATCGTTGGTCCATTGCAGGTAGGTGCGGAAGCCGGCGGTATTTTCATCCCGGGCTTCATAGTTGGTGATAAAGGGATTTTCAAAATGAGTGGTAGCCCCGAACACCGACAGCACATGTTGCAGGCGCGGTGTGAACTGCGCTTCGTGGATGAGCCCTCCCTGGAAGGTGCGGTTATAGATGCCTGCCTTTTGCGCCACTGCGCCGGGAGTGGCCGGCGTGCCGGGCCTGGCCGCGCGTGGATTGGCTTCGCTTTGCGCCAGGGTGAGCCCTCCCGGTGTGCGGTACGCGAGGTCGGAATAAAACGCCAGCAGCTTGAGGGCATAGCCGGGTTTGTATTCCCAGCGCTGGGCCGTTTGGGTGTAAGAGCGTTTCATGGCGGTATTTTCCCGGTAGCCGTCTGCCCGCTGGTAGCCCTGAAACACCTGTACCTGGTAGTTGCCAAACTGCTGCTGCCAGGCCACGCTGCCATGGAACAGGCCATAGCTGCCTCCCTGCAGGTTCAGCTGCAGGTGCGGCGTGTCTGCCGCGGCGGGAAAAAGATCGAGCCGCACCACGCCGCCGGAGTTGGCCCCAAAGAGGCTGCCATCAGGGCCTTTCAGTATTTCCGCGCGGGTTACTGCGTCGGCGTCTGCCAGGTTAAGATAAGTATTGCCTCCCGCATCCGTAAGCGGGATATCATCTGCATAAACTTTAATATTCCGGATGCCAAAAGGAGAACGGAGCAAACTACCCCTGATGGATAAACGATAACTGCCGGGCGATCTTTCCTCCATTCGTATACCCGGCACCGTATTTATGGCCGGCAGCAGGGAGGCGCCCTGCTGAAGCTGCATATCGGCGGGCGACAGGATACTCACGGCGGTGGGTACACGTTGCAGCGAGGCTTTTGAGTAATAGGACTGCACCACTACCTCCGGCAGCTGTTGCAGGGTATCCTGGGCCTTTAGCCCGGAAAAGGATAGCATGGTTAATACAATGCCCGGAGGCAAAACGCTCATTCGCATGTCGGTAAGTCTTTTTCCGCCATAGCCGGCGGTCTTCTTCCGGCTTAAGATATAAATATTTCTGCGAATGCCGCGGGGATTTGTGGGGAACCGTTATACGCCGCCGGTTTTGGTGGTGATCCTCACCTGGTGGGTGTTGAACACCTGCGAGTACGGGGGAACGCTTTTCGTGATAAAAACGCTGCCGCCAATAATACTGCCCTGCCCGATCACTGTGTTGCCGCCCAGGATGGTGCTGCGGGCGTAGATGATCACATTGTCTTCCACCGTAGGATGTCTTTTTACATCCGACAGCTCCTTGGTCACATGCAGCGCGCCCAGTGTTACGCCCTGGTAGATCACTACATTGGAGCCAATGATGCTGGTAGCGCCTATTACGATGCCTGTGCCGTGGTCTATAATAAAAGGTACATGAATGGTGGCGTTGGGATGGATATCGATCCCGGTTTTGCCATGCGCGTATTCGCTGATGATACGCGGCAGTACCGGTACATTCAGGCGGGTGAGCCGGTTGGCGATGCGGTAAACCGTGATGGCATAAAACCCCGGATAAGATACGATCACCTCGTTCACGCTGGTGGCCGCCGGGTCGTATTCATGTATTTTAGCCGCGTCCTGGCGAAGATGCTGATAAATGGTTCCCAGCGAGTTATAGAAGTCATTTACAATTTCTTCTATAGGTACCTCCCGTGGGTCAAGGTAACTTAACAGGATGTTCTCCAGGTCTATCTGGTTCTTTTTTAAGATGCCTTCATAGGAGGTTTGTTTGGGGAGATGATTGCCCGGGAATAAAAAACCAACCAGGTCGTTCAGCCAGGCGATGGCATCCTGTGCCGCCGGGGTAGCCTCCCATTCCGCGTGATGCGTTTTACGGAGCAAACTGATTAATGATTGGGTATGCCTGGTATCCATATACAGTTGTGGGATTTACCGGTAAGATATGAATAATCTACTAAATTAGTAGGGTAATCTTTTGAAGGAAGATAATTGTAGTTTTGCGCCTCACCCGTTTTTATGGGAAAAACTTTTTTACTTTCATCAGCCTTCTGCGGGCTATTGGTAGTGCCTCGGCAGCTGCTTAAAGTAAAACTTTAAGCAAAGGCATAAAAAGGTTGTTTACTTACATTAATCAACCTTTACAACACTATTGAAAACCAGCTAATTATGAAATCAGTACGAATTAACACTTTAATTCCACACCTTGGTGCATTGTTGCTGTTTGTGGCCCTGGCATTTGCATTTTGCAGTCCTGTACTGGAGGGCAAACAATTGTTGCAATCAGACATGGTGCACTACAAAGGCATGCAAAAAGAAGCAGGAGATTACTACGCTGCAACCGGCGATATTCCCCTCTGGACCAACAGCATGTTTGGCGGTATGCCTACCTATGTCATTTACACGGGCCCTTCTGTGAATAAAATTGGTTGGCTGAACCGGGCGTTTGCCCTATACCTCCCCAACCCGGTGGATATGTTTTTTGTACTGATGATGGGCATGTATGTATTCCTTTGCGTGCTCAACTTCTCCTGGTGGATACGTATAACCGGCGCCGTTGCCTATGGATTTGCCACATTCACCATCACCAGTATTGATGCGGGGCATATTACCAAGGTAATGAGCATGGCGTATATGGCGCCCATACTGGGCGGCATTATCCTCACTTACCGGAAGCAGTACCTGGCCGGCGGATGCCTTACTGCCCTGGCCGCAGCCTTGCAGATCTATAACAATCACCCGCAGATCACTTACTATACCGGCATCATCGCTTTGTGCCTGGCAGTGGCGGCAGGCATACAGGCCTTTCGTGAAAAACAGCTGCCTGCCTTTTTTAAAGCGAGTGCAATTTTAGTGGTGGCAGGCATCCTGGCCATACTCCCGGCGATGGACAACCTGCTTATCATGAAGGAGTATACCAGCTATACGATCCGCGGGAGCCAGTCGGAATTAACCAACGACCAGCCCGGCAAGCCGGCAAAAAAATCCGGCGGCCTCGATATTAATTATGCATTCCAATGGAGTTATGGCAAGGGTGAAACATTCACCCTGTTGCTGCCCCACCTGGTGGGAGGATCTACCAGTGAAAAACTCCCTGTCGGTTCGCATGTTTATCAAACCCTCACAGATATAGGCGTACCGCCTGAAAAAGCAGCCGAAGCTGTACAACGCCCCTCCTGGCAATTGTACTGGGGCGGGCAGCCTTTTACCGGCGGTCCTGTTTACATTGGGGCTATTATCTGCTTCCTTTTTGTACTGGGCCTGTTCATTGTGAACAGCTGGCATAAATGGTGGCTGGTAGCGGCTACGCTCATTGGCGTGTTGCTCAGCTGGGGCTCAAATTTCCCGGGGCTGAATAACTTCCTCTTCTATCATCTTCCCTTATACAGCAAATTCCGGGCGCCTACCATGGCCCTGGTAATACCACAGGTAACCATGGTGATCCTCGCCTGCTGGGCCTTACAGGAATTGTTATCCGGTAAGCAGACAAAAGCCTGGCTGCAACAGCACCTCCGCATGGCGCTGTATGTAACCGGTGGCCTGGTACTGCTGCTGGCCATTGGCGGCAGTATGGTATATGCCTTCAACGGCCCCGGCGATAGTAACTTCCTGGCCCGCTACACACAAATGCTGGGTGGCGAAATACCGGCAGCAAGGTTGCTGAATGCCCTCAAACAGGACCGCAGCAGCATTTTGCGGGCAGATGGCATCCGTGCGCTGGTCTTTATTCTTATTGCCTTTGCTGCGCTCTGGTTCTTCCTGAAAGAAAAATTAAAACCGGGGTACGCTATGGGCATCATTGCGCTCGCAGTATTGTTTGACCTGTTCCAGGTAGACAAAAGTTATTTGAATGAAGACAGCTTCATGGAAGCATCCAGCCTTGAAAATTATATAGCTCCTTCTCCTGCGGATGAAATGATATTGCGCGACAAAGATCCTTATTACCGGGTGCTCAATGTTACCACCAATCCTTTTCTTGATGCCAACACCAGCTACTTTCATAAATCGGTGGGCGGTCAGAGCCCCGCTAAGCTCTGGATCTATGAAGACCTGATTGAGCACCAGCTCACCAAAAACAATATGGCCGTGCTCAATATGCTGAACACCCGCTACTTTATTGTACCTGACAGGCAAAGCGGGCAACCTGTGGCGCAGCGCAATCCCGGCGCCCTGGGGAACGCCTGGTTTGTAAAAGCCATTCAATGGGCGCCGGATGCCAATTCGGAAATGAAGGCACTGGATCATTTCAACCCTGCTGATACTGTGGTTATTGACCGGCGCTTTCAGCAAACGGTTGGCGCCTTTACACCTGCGGCCGACAGTAACGCGCGTATCACGCTTAACAAGTATGGCCTCAATGAGCTGAAGTTTACCGCCATAAATACCGGTGCGGGGTTAGGCGTGTTCTCCGACATTTACTACCCCGCCGGCTGGAAAGCCTTTATCGACGGGAAAGAAACGCCCATCCTCCGGGTGAACTATGCCCTTCGGGGGCTGGTTATACCTGCCGGAAAACATGAGATCGTGTTCCGTTTTGAGCCGGCCACCTTTTTCCTGGGAAGAAAGATCTCCGCGGTTTCCTCCGTCTTATTACTGTTGCTGGTAGCAACAGGATTTATCATGACAGGGTGGAAACAATTAAAAAGATGATTTCATCACAGTAAATGTACTTTCTGTCACATTATAAATAAAACCGTCCGTGCCCTGGTTACTTTTATATAGCTCCCAAAAACTATCGCTATGTTTAAAAATTACTGGAGGCACGGCTGGAGAAATCTCCTTAAAAACAAACGTTCCTCTCTTATCAATATAGGTGGTCTTTCCATCGGTTTGGCCACAGGTATTATTATCCTGTTATGGCTCCATGAGGAATTCACTTATGATTCCTTCCACCAGCACCGGTCTGGTATTTATATGGTGATGACTAACCAGTATCACGATGGCAGGTGGTTTACCGGCGATGCCACTCCCGCCCCGTTGGCGGCAAAACTACAGCACGATTTTCCTGAAATAAAATACAGCTCCCGCCATGTTTACAGCGGGCAGCAACTGCTCAGCACCGGGCAAAAAAGTATTTACCAGCAAAACATGTATGCCGATCCGGATTACTTTAACATCTTCACCTTCCCGGCTGTTACCGGCGATCCGGTAGCCGCGCTCCGTGACCCTGGCGCTATCATACTTTCAGAAAGCGCTGCCCAAAGATTGTATGGCAACAAAGATCCCATTGGACAGATTATCAGGCATAATAACCAGCATAACCTCCGGGTGGCAGCAGTGATCCGTGATGCACCCTACAACAGTTCGGTTAAATTTGATGCAGTGCTCCCCTTCCGCCTTTATGAACTGGAGAACGCCGACTGGATTGACCGGTGGGATAATTACCGCATCGGTAACTATATACTGCTGCAGCCCGGAAGTGACCTGGAAGCATTCAATAAAAAACTGCGCAAGGCCATGCAGGCTACTGCGGCGGATACCACCAGTTACCTGTTCGCCTACCCGTTTACCGCGCTGCGCCTTCATAGCGGGTTTAAGAACGGCCGGCCAAGCGGGGGCCGTATAGAGATGATAATGCTGCTGGGCACTATTGGCTTCTTTATTTTGCTCATTGCCTGTATCAATTTTATGAACCTTTCCACCGCCCGTGCGGAGCGGCGTGCAAAGGAAGTAGGTGTAAGGAAAGCGATGGGCGCTTCCCGTACCACGATTATTTTCCAGTTCCTGGTTGAAGCGATGATCACCACCTTTGGAGCGCTGCTGCTGGCATTGCTGATCGTAAAACTGGTATTGCCGGGGTTGAACAGTATATCCGGCAAAAGCCTGCACCTTAACTTCCTGCACCCGGGAATGTGGGCCGGGATACTCCTGCTGGTGTTGTTCACCAGCCTGGTAGCCGGCAGCTATCCTGCATTTTTTCTCAGCAGTTTCCAGCCGGTGAAAGTGCTGAAAGGAGCGGTGTCGGCCCACCGCGGTAATGGCCTGTTCCGCAAAAGCCTGGTCACGCTCCAGTTTATCATCTCTATCTTTCTTATTATTTCCACCATCGTTATTTACCGGCAGCTGCAGCATGGTGAAAACCGGCCGGTAGGTTATAACCAGGACGATCTGCTGGAAATACCGCTGCGTGGTGAAATGACCGGCAAGTATCAGTTGCTGCGGGAAGAACTGCTGCGCATCCCTGAAATAGCAGGTGTATCGGCTGGTACAGACGACCTGCTTCATTTCAATGGCAGTACAGATGGTGTAAACTGGCCCGGGAAGACCGCAGATCAGAATTTCCCTGTCAATATTACCTGGGTAAAACACAACTGGGTAAAAACGGCGGGCCTGCAGCTGGCCTCAGGCCGGGATTTCAGTGAAGACTATGGCAGCGATTCCCTGGGCTGCCTGTTGAATGAAGCGGCGGTAAAGAAAATGGGATTGAAGGAACCGGTGGTAGGTACCCTGCTTGGCTCCAACCCTGTTATCGGGGTGGTAAAAGATTTTGTATCCAATAACCCTTACCGGGCGCCGGCCCCGCTGGTAGTTTACATGGGCACCGGGCCCATGAACCATATTTTTGTGCGGTTGCATAAAACGGAGCACCCGGAAAAAGTCCTCGCAAAAATAGAAGCGGCTGTTAAAAAGAACAGCCCTGAATTTCCTTTTGAATTCAGCTTTGTAAAAGAAGCCTACCAGGAAATGTTCACCGGTATGCGCTCAGGCGGGTTTATGCTCAACTGGACCAGCGGCATTGCTATCCTCATCTCCTGCCTGGGCCTTTTTGGCTTGTCGGCTTATCTTGCGGAACGGCGCAGCAAAGAGATCGGCATCCGTAAAATTATGGGCGCCGGTGTGGGCAGGATCTGGTTTATGCTGGCAAAGGAATTCCTGAAACCGGTGTTCATTGCTTTTGTGATCACGGTGCCGCTGGCCGTGCTGGCCATGGGCGAAACATTGCGCGGTATCGACTACCGCATATCGCTGCAATGGTGGATGTTTGCAGTAGCGGGCATACTTACAGCGCTCATTGCGTTACTCACCATCAGCTACCAGGGTACGAAAGCAGCGAGGGCGAATCCCGTAAAGGCATTACAATCTGAATAAAGCGGATCAGGAATGTGTGAGCAGGTGTTCCGGTACTTCCAGTAAAGACTGGGTTTGCAGTAACATCTCCTTCATCTTCATTTTAAAGCGGGTAGCCGCAGAGGTTTCGTCCTGTACTACAGCTTCATGCAGTTCGCTCCGGAAAAGCACCTGGAGGTTTCTTTTCAGCTTATGCACATCGCCTTGCTTGGCCAGGCCGGCGGCAAAACCGGCTTCGCGTATAGCCAGTTGCTGATCGGCATCAAAGGAGGCGGCATACCAGATAACAGGCACCTGTACCAGGCGTTTTATCTTTCTCAATTCCTTTAAAAACCGGGGCGTTTCATCTGAAGGCAGCAGGCTGTCTAAAAAGATATAGTCCGGGTTAAGGTCGGGGTGTTTTTTGAGATAGTCCAGTGCTTTACTGGTATTATCCTGCGCTATGCAGGCTTTGCTCACATTCAAAAGATCCAGTGCAAGATAGAACTGGTTACGCCGGTCGCGATCCGGATCAATTAGTAAGCTGATTAATTTCTCTCTCATTGCAGGGCATTTTAATGGCAGGATAAAATTGGTAACAATTCGTACTATGAAACAAACGAGGAAAAAGAAAAGTTGTAACTGCTGCAAAAGTACAGCAGGAAATGTTCCGGAAAAAATCAGCCGCCGGGATTAATGCGGCATTCTCCGGAAAACAAACACAATTAACAAAATCACAACACTTCCTATGCAGGCAGCACTACTTTAAAAACAGCTCCTGCATCCGGTACACCGGTAGCGTATATTCCTCCCTTATGATTGAGGGCAATTTTATTACACAGGGCCAGTCCTATTCCTGTTCCTTCATATGTAGTACGATCGTTCAGGCGCTGGAAGATCTGGAAGATCTTTTCCGCATATACCTGGTCGAACCCGATACCATTATCCGATACAATGATAGCGCAGTAGTTCAGTGTGCTGTCGAGGCCGGGAAGCGCAAGCACTTCTTCATGGCTCAGGGGTGTTGCATAGATACGGATCAGCGGTTTTCTTGCGGGCGATACAAACTTGATGGCGTTGCCTATGAGGTTGTGAAACAGCTGGTTCATTTGCAGGGGGCTTACAGCAAGCCTGGGCAGCTCTTCTGCAGCAATGGTTACCTCCTGCCTGTCAATCAGCACTTCAAAATCTGTTAATACATTCTTCAGGATCTCGTTAAGATCTGTTTCCACAAAAGGATCCTTTACGTGAATCAGGCGCGAGTAATCCAGCAGTTCGCTGATAAGCATTGACATACGTTTGGCGCTGTGCATCACTTTATCAAGATACATCCTCGAGGTATCAGAAAGAATATCTTTATTCACGTTGTACAACATGCCGGCAAAGGTGTGGATCTTGCGGAGAGGTTCCTGCAGATCATGGCTGGTTACATAGGCAAACTGTTCCAGTTCCCTGTTTGACTTTTCGAGATAGTAATTTGCCTCCACCAGCTCTTTGGTACGCTGTTCCACCATGGCTTCCAACCGTACCGCCAGTTGCATGTACTGGGCTTCGCTTGCCTGGAGCGCCAGGAACATTTTCTGTTGCTGGGAAATATCCCGGGCTATTTTTGATGCGCCGATCACATTTCCGTGTATATCTTTTATGGGGGATATAGTAAGGGAGATGTCGATCAGTTCTCCATCTTTTCTGCGGCGCTTTGTTTCAAAATGCTCTACCCTTTTTCCTGCGCGGAGTTGTTCAATGATCTTTGGCTCTTCCTCCAGCCTGTCTTCAGGAATGATAATGGTAATGGGCTTTCCTTTCACTTCTTCGGCCTTATATCCGAACAGCCGCTCCGCAGCCGGGTTCCAGCTGGTAATGATGCCTTCCAGCGTTTTACTGATAATGGCGTCGTCGGAAGATTCCACGATAGCAGCCAGCCGGAATATGTGCTCTTCCGCGTTCTTTTGATCGGTGATATCCACCAGCATATTCACTGCGCCTTCCAGGTTGCCGGCGCTGTCGAAGAGCGGATCGGGGTATGGCTGTACCAGCCGCCGGGTGCCATCGGGCCTTTCCACCATGATCACTTTTCCCCTCACCGGCATACCGCCTTTAATGGCTTCCGCCATGGGGCAGCTATCCAGTTCCACGGGCGTAACACCGTCGGTCTCAAATATTTTCCAGGAGCCACACCACATATCGGATCCCGCCACGGGGGTTCTGCCCCATAAATTAACGGCTGCATTATTAAAGAGGAGTACCCGTCCTTCCTTATCGCAGGTGTATACTGCTGCAGGTAATGCTTCCAGCAACTGCCGGTAATGCGTTCCTGCGTGCTGCAGGCGAAGCTTTTCCCGGCACCTCCTGATATCGGCGGCCATGCCGGGCAGGTAACCATGATAAGCTTTATGTACGGGGACCGGATTATGAAGGATTTGAGCTGCAGGTAAGTGGGCATAGCCTACGGGTATGGATACAGTACAGGTGGTACCCTGGGCGGGGATGCTGTCTATATGCAGCTCGCCGCCATGAATCGATAAGCCTTCGTTTACCTGGTTTAATCCACGACGGTGACGGACTGCTTCCTGCAATGTCGTCCGGATCTCTGATAACAGTCCGGGTGTAATACCGATGCCGGTGTCTGCAACGGAAAGCATTACACGGTTGCCCTCCCGGGTAAGCCTTACCGCCACGCCTCCCTGCAGCGTATAGCTGAGGGCGTTAGTAAGCAGCGACAATACGATCTGCTCCCAGATGTCCCTGTCTATATATATATCTTCCGGAAGTGTATCCAGGTTAATTACAAGGGTCAACCCTGATTCGCGGATCACCGGGTCCAGTTGTTCCAGTAATTCCCTGGTGAAAGCGGCAAGGTCTGTTTTAACAAACAAGGGGGCGTTCCCGTTATGCTGTGTGGCGCCCATGAACAGGAGCCCTGTATCGCCGGTATCATCCTTTACGGGGCTGCCGTTGAAGCTGCAGCTGCTGCCGTCGGGCTGCAACAGCTGCAGCTGCGGAACATTTGCGGGAGCACCTTCCGGGGAAGGCTGGGCGGCCGACCACAGGGCTGGCCATACCATTACGGCAGGTTGTCCCATGGACAAGGGATGCTGATTGCCAAGCAGTTCCCTGCATGCATCATTATATATAAGAATACTTTCGTTTCCCCAGCATAACAGCATAGGGTGTGCGGAAGAAAGTAAAATTTGAACACAGGTCTTTAAACTTTGCGACCACTGGTCCGCAGGCCCCAGTGGTGTAGCGGCCCAATTAAAAGAACGGATCAGTTCACCTGTTTCCCCGCCGGGAGGAAACCCATTTAACGCGGCGGCCGGTTCACTCAATTTTGCCTTTGTGGGGGCATTCATCATGGTATAAAATATAAGATCCTAAAAAAATACTGGTTGATCCTTGCTAAAGGGATGCCATTAAAATTCCACAACCAACTATAAAAAGCGTGTAATAAAATGCACAGTTTTCATTTACTCCCGTTTCAATATGAAACTTATTCTTCCGTTTGTTTCCATGTACGCCTGCGCTACTTCTGCCAGCGAGCCCTTCAGTGTTTCCAGCCTGAGGCTTTCCATCAGGTCGGATTCGCTAAGGCAGGCCTTGTTCATGTTTTCCCATTTAATTTCCCCCGCATCGTACAACAGCAGGGGCTTTCCTTTCACCAGGCGATTAACAGTACTGCTTTTCAAAGACATCCAGGCCAGGGCCTTGTTAATAGCCACCATAATGGAGGCAGCAGCTACAGTTCCTTTAAACGGCGAAGCGCCCACAATTACCCTGGCCAGTACTGCTCCCATTATAATTACAATAATCGTGTCGAAAGCAGACTTTTTCCCAAAAATACGCATGCCGCCCAGCCGGATGAGGACCAGGGCAACAAAATACATGACCACCGCCCTCACACACATCTGCAGAATGTCCAGCTGATCGCCTTGGCCCCACAGCGTAGCCAGGGTATTCATTTCTCAGGAAATTTTATCTGTTCATAGGCAGGAGCTGCTTCTATATATCCCAACGGGGTGAACTGTTTCCCTTCCTGCTCATTATAAGAAATAAAGAAGTGTTCTATTTCCCGGATGGTTTGGGCGGCCACTGCATCTATTCCCTTAAACACTTTTGATACTACGGGCACCGCTATGTAGCGGTCGTTCCGTACCACTGTGCCATCCCTTTCCTTTTGCTCGGCTTTTATAGCGCCCAGCAAACGGCATTTGATCAGGCAGCCGGGAAAGCTTTTGAATTCAGAGATCACCATCACATCCAGCGGATCTCCATCTGCTCCCCTGGTTCCAAGGATAAAACCAAAATCATAGGGAAAAGCCATACCGGCAGGCAATATTTTATTGAGCACAAAGAACCGGGATACAGGGTCATAATCGTATTTTTCACTACTCCCTTTTGGGGTTTCAATGACAACAGGTAACTCTTTAATGATCATACGCACATTTTGTTGGTCTTGTTTAATAGAATAAAGAGGACTCAACTGCGAAGAAACAAAAAAAGGACCAACCGGCACACATGAGGCATAATGATTGTACCCCAAAAAATAAACTTTGTAACTATGGACAGCTTCAGCATACAACTCAACAATCATGAAACAGGGGTTACTCGCCGGGATGAAGATGTATTTATTGTTCGTCTTCCTGAAAAAACAATTTACCTGGAAAAGCGGCAGGACAATGAAGGGGCTAACCACTGGTTTGAGCAGGGCAAGGATAATGAAACCACCCTTACTGCCGCTATAGGCGCCGCCATAGAGACCTGGCTGGCGAAAAATAATTCATGACCTGTTGCTACAGGATAAATATGATTAATTTCCCGAACATGTTATTTCTCCTGCCCGGCCCTGTCCGGGTCGGGAACCTTGTATCTATTTTGAAGACATGGCTTTGAATTCAGTTGGCCTCATGTTGGTCAGTTGCTGAAAGTTATTGCTAAAAGCAGATATATTGGAATACCCCACCTCATAGGCAATATCCGTCATATTCAGATTGCCATCTTTAATCAGTTCAATTGCCCGGATAATCCTGAGCATTTTTACATACTGGATAAATGTTATCCGGAGTTTTGTCTGGAATAGCCTGGTCAGACTCCTGACACTGATCCCGGATTGTTTTGCTGTTTCTTCCAAAGTAATGTTTTCGTTCAGGGTGGTCCTTAAACGATCTAAAATAGTATTGAGCCGCTGATCGTCTGTAGTAGGCAGCTGAATTGAGAATTTTTTAAGATCCTCTTTGGGAAGAAGATGCTTCAGGGTATTTAAAAACCTGTATTCCCATGATCCCTTAAAATAATTGCCCTGCCATTTTTCACTGAAGGATAACATTTCAGAAAGCAGTTTACTGACCGGGTAAATGCCCATTTCATCATAGAAGCCACCCAAACTTTTTCCCGGGAAATAAATATTAATGATATGCAGATCCTGTGTATTAAACATCAGGTTATGAGGATAATTTTTCGGGATCCAGAGATAATGGCTGGACGGAATATAGAAATCCCTTTCTCTTGTTTGCAGGTAGGCAATACCCCCAAACACCAGTAATAACTGGGCTTTATCGTGTTGGTGCGATGGCAGCCGCTGTTCTGTTTGTTGCCGTACCACCAAAATCGATTCAGGATACTGGTCAACGCTGGCGATCACCCGCTTAAGAAGTTTCATATGGCCAAAAATAACAAAAAATAGGCTTATTATATAAAATGACAGGCTGGCTATAAGAATAGTTTTGTGATGAAAATATTAACAACGCTCATTATGAAACAGAAAACAAGTAAGCAAAACAGCACGGCGCTTAATAAGCACCGTAAAGATCATGATGATAAAACACCACCATCAGCAAACGAATTCAATACACCAGACTTTTATATCCTTTCCGCATATTCCAATCCTTTTATACCGGTGGTTGACCTCTCCTTTGCCATGGATGAGTTAATAAAGATGGTAAAAGGCCTGTTCCCCGGCATATCAAAACATAAAAATACTTACCAAAACACAACTAAATGAATCTCTGTAAATCAATATTAAATTTATCGATCATCACATTTATATCCGTGCAACCTGTCGAAGCCCAGCTACCGGATACTGCACAGGTATTTACTTTGGAGGAGATCTGGAAAACTGTGACAGCTGGTAACCGTCAATTAAAACTCTCCCTTTTATATGTTGCAGAAAGTAAAATAAGCGTGCTTGAAGCAAAAGATCATCTTTTGCCGGAACTGCATGCAGGAGGAGATTTAAAGCTTAACTCAAAATTCCTTATTTACAACAACGGCCTGTTCTCTTCCCCGCAGAACGTACCTGTTTCCGGTTATGGATATGGCGTTGGCTATAATTTTAATGTTAATCTCTTTAACGGGGGAAAAGACCGGAGAAATATCAGGATCAGGCAGGAAGAGGAAACACGCAAACAATATGAATTTGATCTGCAAAAGAGCAATGTAAAATATAATGCCGCTGTTGCCTATTTCGACCTGTATAAGTTCCTTCATTTCCGGGATTTTATTTCCACGGAAATTTCCGCAGAAAAAAAGCAGATAGCGCTGATAGAAAACCTGCATAAGAATGGCATTGCGATGAAAAGTGATGTATTAAGGACTTCGGTTAAGCTATCGCAGCTGGAACTAAGCCTCTCAGATGTTCAAAAGAAAATTGATAACATCAAACAAAAGCTGAATATACTTATGGGGCGTAATAGTGAGCAATTGCTGGATATCCCTTACCAGGACAGCTTCAGCCCGGATACCGCGAAAGACGCCGGGTACGGCGACTATTTAGACATAGCGCTGAATCAATCTCCTTCGTACAGGATCGTAAACAGTGATATCAGGTTAAGTGACCTGAATATCAAACAGGTAAAATCCACTTTGCTTCCCAGCGTTTCATTGTATTCCAATTACAATTATACCTATCCTCAGATATCCTTCTATCCTTACTCCAACGACTTATGGGGATTTGGGCAAACAGGAGTCAGGGTACAGTTCTCTATTGATAACCTATACAGAAGCAAACATTCTATAGCCCATGCAAAAGTTATAAAAGAAGAGGCAAAAGAAAAGGCCGGTATAAAGAAAGATGAGATCGCCATACAGGTAAATGAAGCTTACCTGCAGCAGCAACAGGCTTTGGAAAGTGTAGCAACGGCAGAAAAAAATATAGCAATGAGCATTGAAACGGTCAGGGTGATCAGGAACAGTTACCTGAACCAGGAGTCACTTCTGACCGATCTTCTGGATGCGGAAAATGAGCTTCTTGAAGCAAAATTCAATTTAACTACCGCACAGGTGAATGTAAAACTGAGTCATATCAGGCTATTGGCAATAACAGGAATACTTTAATATAAAAACTATGAATAGCAATAAAACAGATAGAATGATCGTAGTCATCACCAAATACCTGGGAATCGCCTTATTGGTCGCATTCATTATATGGGGAGGCGTATATTTCTTCAGAGAATACCGGTATGAACAAACTAATGATGCACAAATAGATGCTTACCTGTCGCCTGTAAACGCGAAAGTAGGTGGTTACATCAGTAAAATTTATTACCAGGACAATCAGCAGGTTAAAAAGGGCGATACGCTTGTTGTTATAGAACCTGATGAATACAAACTGAAAAGAGACGCTGCATCGGCAGAACTGAAGAGCTCAGGCGCGAAATTACCCATCCTGGCGGCCAGTGAGGAAACGCAGATCAAAAGCATTGCAGTTATCAAAGCACAACTGTCGGGTGCAAAGGCAAAACTGGATCAACAGCGGAAAGAATACGAGCGCTACAAAAATCTTCTGGCCGGCGAGTCGGCGACGCAACAAAAATTTGATAACGTAAGTTCATTGCTGGCCATCTCCCAATCCGACTATGAACAAACGGAAGCCTCCTTACGGGTAGCTGAATCCAGGCTGAACGACATCAGGGCGCAACGTTCTGCTATAGATGCGGAAATCAGGATCAAGGAAGCTTTGCTCGGAAGACAGGAACTGGATATTAAATATACGGTGATCACAGCGCCGTTTGACGGACAAGTGGGTAAAAAGACCATCCAGGAGGGACAATTGATACAACCCGGGCAAACACTGGCTTTTTTAGTGAACAGATCAGAAGAAAAATGGGCCATTGCCAACTTCAAAGAAACACAGATCAGTACCTTCAGATCAGGTCAGAAAGTAGCTGTTGAAGTAGATGCATTTCCGGGTGAAAAGTTCAATGGATTGATTGAATCCCTTTCTCCCACCACCGGTTCCCGTTATTCGCTCCTGCCGCCTGATAATGCCACAGGTAATTTTGTTAAAATCATACAACGCATCCCTGTTCGCATCAAACTGACCGATACACCTGAAAAACTTGCTAAGCTGTCGGCCGGCATGAATGCCAATGTTTATGTAATAAAAGATTGATAATGCAAACACATAAAATTCCTGTTTTCAACTCCTGGGTGCCCGAATGGCTGGCCAGATCGGTTATATTTTTCATACTGATGACCTGCCTGTTCAGTTTTGCCCTGTTTAGCAGCCCGGTAGCCATGATGGGTTTCTACGGTGTAGCTGCTACTGATGTACAATATGCTATGGTGGTTATTTACGGCTCAACGGTTGCTTTCCTGGCGCTTGATGCCCGCATCCTGAAATATTTTCCTCCACGTAAATACCTGTTGATTGCACTTGCCACCAATGCCGTCTGCTCTTTGCTCTGTTTCCATACCAGGAGCTGGACGCTTTTAATGATGTGCGAGTTTGTACAGGGAATTACCTGCGCACTTATGTCCGGTATTGTATTGAACCTGATTTTCCCGCGTTTACACTCCACACGGGCAAGGGTTATAGGCTATACCATACTTTACGCGGGGATACAGATATCTGTACCTTTTTATTCCATTTACAGCAGTGCCATGCTTCATTTCTTTGATTTCAACTGGTTATTTTATGGTTTAAATGTTTTGCTGGCAGCCTTAACATTTATTGTGCTGATAACCATGAACGGGAAAGCAAGATTCTTTAAAAAGATCCCGCTTTACCAGGTAGACTGGCTGGGCTACCTGTTCTATCTGTCTTTTATCCTGGTATTGGGATACATCCTGGTATACGGACGGCAACTGGGATGGTACGGCAGTTCTGAGATCCTTTTTCTCAGCCTGTGTGATATATTGATCCTGTTCCTTTTTATAACCAGGGAGCTAACACTGAAGCGGCCATTGATCAACCTGCATATCTTCAGGACAAAGAATTTTGTTACAGGTTTACTGATGCTTTTTACATTCTATATTTTCAAGGGAAGTACCGGGCTTACATATGGGTATCTTGAAGCCATCCTGGGAAATGATCCGCTCAGCACCATTCCTATATGGATAGCTGTCATCCTGGGAACCGTTATCGGTATGTTTGTTATTTCGCGGTTCGTACTAACGGGCTATAACCTGGTTAAGATCATCATTACAGGTTTTGGAATGATGGGGCTGTATTATGTTTATATGCTCCTTTTTGTTTCGGTGCAGGGGGAAACAGCTGATTTTATATTCCCTATGTTTATCTATGGTATTGCAACAGGAGTATTGTTTGTTCCGATAGTTTCCTTTACCGTATCTGCAGCGCCGCCAAAGATCGCATCAAACGCCTCACTTATTGGTATTTTTGCGAGGTTCACCGGGTTTACAGCCAGTTTAGCGCTCAATAATGAACTTCAGTTATATACCAAATCTGCGGTTAGGGAGAAAGTACGGGAAACGCTGATGGAGACTCATCCACGGTTGCCGGTTGTTCTAACGGATCTTCAACACAAATACATCAATGCCGGCAGCGATCTCTATACGGCCAAAGGAGCTTCAGAAGGCTACCTCAATAACCTGGTAAGGGAGCAGATACTGGCACGCGCCATACGTGATTATTATGACCTGATGCTTGCTGGTGTGGTTTGTGTCATCGTGGTGCTGTTATTACTTCCACAGATCCAACATGTGGTACTTAAATTAAGGAAAGGAAATATCCCTTATTAAATAGCACCCCATAGGTTATTTTAAACGGGATACTGCCTGCAAATAAGCAGGCAGTATATCACCTGTTTCCTTTATTATAGAATATAAACAACCCGTCTTTACCGGCCACTATCACATCTTTCCTGCCGGAGCCGGTAAGGTCGTGCGTCACAAAATACAGTCCCGCTCCTTTTGATCCATAGCTGATCACCTGTTTGGTGAAGGAGCTGCCGTTCCATTTAAAGTAGTAGATACCGCAGGGATCATCGGAGCCCGGGTCATGATCGTTGTGCGCACGGTAACGTTTGCCGGTTACCAGTTCGGGTTCTCCGTCTCCATCTATATCTTCCCACAGCATGGTATGATATTGTGAATTGAAAGGATCAATGGCGTGTTTGATCCATTTCCGTTTATTTGTTTTGGGATCCTTTTCCTGCTGGTACCAGTCGAGCCCGTAGTCGTGCCCCTGCCCTGCTACCAGGTCCGGCAGCCCGTCTTTATTTACATCTGCTACTATTACCGGTACGCTGGCTGTGCCCAGGTTAAACTCCGGGTGAAAGGTCCAGGCAGCGCTGTAGGGCGAAGCGGGCGCCTCTATCCATCCTTCGGGCACTACCAGGTCAGTGTGGCCGTCGCCGTTAATATCCCCGGAGCCGAGGCCATGGCCCGACTTGCGGTCCAGCACCTTATGCGCTGTAAACGTAGCGCTGCCTTTTGTATAATGATATACCACCAGCGGATCGTTGGGCGTATTGGGAATGATTTCCGGTATACCGTCGCCATCCAGGTCCCAGGCGCGGGTGGTTTCAATATTACCGGGAGTGGCTATCACATGCTCTTTCCATTCTGTATCGTTGCCGGGGTTCTCTTTCCATACCAGCGTTTTGCCAAACCAGCCACCGGTGATATAATCCACCCGCCCATCGCCGTTCACATCAAAAGGAATGGTGGAGAAATCGTCCCAGTATTCGCCGAATTGCTTTACCGGGCCGATGTAATGCCGTTTGAAATAAGCGGGGCCTTCATACCAGTAAGCGCCGGATACCAGGTCGGGCACCTTATCATTATTTACATCCATTACGGCTACTGATTCATAACTTTCCGCTGCGACCTGCCGTTTTTCAAACTTCAGCGGTGCAGGGCCTTTGGCAGACTGCCCGGCGGCTGTTACCGCAAGCAGCAATAAACCGGGAACAAGGTGTTTTTTCATATTGAACAGTTAAAACGTGGAGTGTAACAAGATAATGAATACCTCCAATAAACTGTCCTGTAGTGTCCTGACGGGTCGGGAAAGAGCCCGGGTACGGCGGATGTTAACAGTATCCATTCTAATTGAAAGACCGCGGGAAGTCACATAGCGCTGCGGCTTCCTCACCGGCATGCCCTGCTGTGCCGGCCTTCCTGAACAACACCGCCCTGATGGCAGTATTCATACAGGCGGCGCCGTTAGTTTTCCCTATTCGCAGGTAAAGCGGGGTTGATAGTTAATTGAAAGCGGCATCATCTTCGGGGGAGAAATCGCCCTTCACGAAATGCAACGTAAAACTGGTACCGCTCTCCGGATGGCTTTTCACCTTAATTACGCCGTCGTTCTGTTCTGTAAACTCCCGGCAAAGCAGCAGGCCAAGACCTGTGCCCCGTTCTCCGCCGGTACCATAACCCGGGTGCTGATGGGAGGTAAAAAGTGTGCTGAGCTGCTGGGCAGACATGCCTATGCCGTAGTCAGTGATGGTGATCACTATTTCATCTGTTATTTCTGCGATGAATTCTATATTGCCGCCGGGGTAACTGAATTTCAGCGCATTGCTGAAGAGGTTGCGGAGGATCACCGACACCTGGTCGCGATCCGCATACAAAGCTGCAGTCACCGGTATCTGCAGATCTACCCTGATCTGTTTTTGCTGTATGATCCCTTCAAAAAAAAGCAGTACCTCCGTTACTACGGGGGCCAGTAAAAAATGCCGGGGCCGGGTCTGAATGCCCTTCATACTGCGGGTGCTCCAGCGCAGCATATTATCGAGCGTAACACCCAGCTGCGATACTTTTTTATACAGCATATCTGCCGCTTCTTCCATATCATTGCGGGGGTACTGTCCCCTGCGGAACATATCCAGCAGGCTTTCCAGTGTAGCCAGCGGGCTGCGGATATCGTGCGCAACAATGGAAAAAAGTTTTTCCTTATCCTTGTTCATGGATACCAGCGCCTGTTGCTGTTGCTCAATTTCCCGCTGGTAATCCGATTGGATATGTTTAAAAAAGCTAAGCGCCACTACAATGAAGATCAGTGATACCGCTACATTCGCCCATATCCTTTCTGCCGGTACCGGCGGCGCCAGGTACCAGGAGCGGGGCATAAATACGATCAGCATAAAAGCGGTGATCACCAGCAGGCTGACCGATCCTACTATCCATTTATTATCATAGATCAATATAACGATGAAAAGGATGTTCAGCAGAAAGTATTCCGAGCCGTTATGAAAATAGACACCGGTAAAAGTATAGATAAAGATACTGGTGCAGATAAGCACCAGCCTGGCGCTGAGATACATCCTGTATTTATGGAAGATCAATACCAATACAGAGATACAGGTTGTGACGGCATTCAGCGCTGCTAACACATGCCGGCCCTGTACCATGTTTAACACGCAATAAAGAAACATGAACGGAATACAGGGCAATGAGAGTAAATTTAATAACTTTGTGCGCCTGGATTCTATATAAGGCATAGCAGGATGTACGCCAACATTCACAATGTTGTTCCAGTGATATTCAGCTGAACGGTATAGAAATTCCTTGACTCCCTGCGGCATAGATGCTGCAAAGATACTCCATAACAGCTGTTGGCGGGCATTTTTTTTAACGGCCTCTCCCTCCTTCCCGCGGAGTTTGTCTGACTCACTGATTTTAATGATTACGCTATTATCGTGATTTTACTTTTAAAGCACCGGAGGGTATTACCTGCTGTTATGGAGGGTATTTCATTTGCCTGTTTAATTTTTGATTTATGAAGATGAATAAAATTACAAGAGATCATTTTTTTATTGTTACGGGCGGGCCTGGCATGGGTAAAACCGCTATAATAGAAGAGCTCCGGGAACAGGGGTACGTTACTGTCCCGGAAACGGGACGGGATATTATACGGCAGCAGGTAGCTGCAGGCGGACAGGCGTTGCCATGGGCCAACAGAGAGGTATTCGCCCAGCTGATGTTTGAGCAGTCGCTCCGCGACTACCTGATGCAGCCTGAACAAAGCCGCCCTGTATTTTTTGACAGGGGCATTGCGGATACCATTGGATACCTGGAGCTTTGCGGATTACCCGTTCCTGCGGAAATGCAACAGGCGGCGACCTTGTACCGGTTCAACCGGACGGTGTTCCTTACGCCTCCCTGGCTGTCCATTTATGAACAGGATAAAGAGCGCAGACAATCTTTTGAAGAAGCGGTGCTTACTTATGAAAGCATGATAAAAGTATATAGCCGGCTGGAATACGCGCTGGTTCAGCTACCGGAAACAACCGTACCGGAACGGGTGGCATTTATGCTGGAAACCATCGCCCGTTCCGGGAGTTAAGCAATAGTAAAATAGAGTATCTTCCTGTATGCTTCTTAACTATTTGAAAATAGCGCTCCGTCATCACAGGAAAAATAAACTGTATGCCGGGATCAATATTACTGGCCTGGCTATAGGGATCTGCTGTGTACTGCTGGCATTTTTATATTGGAAAGATGAAAACAGTTTCGACAGGTTTCATGAACAGCACCGGCATCTGTATCGTATCACCACCACCGTTACCCAGCCAGGTAATATGCCGTTACAAACCGGCAGTACCGGGCAGCCGCACGGGCCCGCCTTCCAGGCCCAGGTACCGGAAATAACGGCCTACAGCAGGGTAATGGGTGGCGACATTTACGGGGATATCATTGCCGGCAATAAAGTACTGAAGCAGCAGCTCCTGTTTGTGGACCCCGGCTTTTTCCGGGTGTTCTCCTTCCCCCTGCTAAAAGGCGATTCCGCTACCGCCCTCAGTGATATAGGATCGGCCGTTATTACAGAAAGCACCGCCCTTAAATATTTCAACCGCACAGATGTAGTGGGTGAACTGCTCCGGATGGATGCAGACCCCTCCGCCAGGCAACTGGGGAAGCCCCTGGTGGTGAGCGCAGTGGTGAAAGACCCGCCCAGGCATTCTTCCATACAGTTTGATGTATTGCTCCCCTTCCGGTTCCTGCAGCTGTCGTTTAACGACAGCGACTGGAACAACATGTATCTCAGCACATTTGTAGTAACCCGGCCGGATGCAGATATAACTACCGTAACCCGGCAGCTGAACCGGGTACAGGCTCCCCATGCCAGAGGGAACAATGCCCCTGCCCTTACATTTGGTTTGCAACCGGTCACGGATATTCACCTGCACCCGCTGTACTCACCGGAAGGCAGCAGGGAAGGCGGCGTAATAAATGGCAGCAACCCTGCATTTGCATGGCTCTTTATGGGCATCGCTGTATTTATACTGGTGATGGCGGGTATCAACTTTATCAATATCACACTGGCCGGCTCATTAAAACGGATTAAAGAAGTAGGCGTCCGCAAAATCAACGGCAGCAGCGGTATGCAGATCATCGGCCAGTTCCTGGCGGAATCCGCATTGCTGTGCGCCGCAGCCCTTTTGCTGGCCCTCCTGTTCACCGCCGCCGCTTTACCGGTATTTAATGCGCTCACCGAAAAAGCCATTGCTCCCGGAGCTATACTTCATCCCTTCATCGGGCTGGCAACAGCTGCATTGCTGTTGCTCATCGTAATACTCACCGGCGCCTACCCTGCCTATGTGCTGGCGAAATTCAGCGCCATCAGGGCATTTTCCGGCCGCACACACTTAACCGGTAATAACCTGCCGGGGCGCGTGCTCATTGTTGCACAGTTCTCCCTGGCCGTTTTCTTCCTGATTATTACTACGCTGTTTTACCGGCAAATGGATTATGTACAGTCCAAAGACCTGGGCTACCACCCGGAACAGGTAGTGGTTACACATATCAACGGCGACCGCAACCTGCAACAGGTGCAGGACGTACTGAAAAATGAACTGATGAATGAACCGGGTATTACCGGTCTTTCTTTTGGTGGTGAACGTGGCGGTGTTTCGGCAGTACATCTCCCCGGGAAAAATATCACCGCTATACACCGGGTGATCGATCACAACTACCTGGCTACAATGGGCATCACTTTGAAAGAAGGACAGAACTTTGGCCCCGGCTGGTCGGATGGCGTAATAGTGAACGAAGCGTTTGTAAAGGCCGCCGGACTGCGTAACCCCATCGGCACGCGTATTCGTACAGATGAATATTTCGACAAGGAGCTAAGAACCATCACCGGCGTGGTAAAGGATTTTCATACCGGCTCCCTGCGCGAGCCCATATCACCCATGGTAATGATCACAAGCAAATGGTTTGGCGGTAATGTGTGGCTGAAACTGGATCCACGGCGACAGGCCGCTTCGCTCGCCGCGCTGGCGAAAGCTTACAAAAAAGCCCTGCCGGAAACCGCGTTCACCTACAGTTTTCTCAACGACCTCAATGCAAGGGAATATGCACAGGACCAGCGCTGGAAAGCAGTTATCCAATGGGCCGCGTTATTATCCGTGCTTATTTGCAGCACAGGCTTGTTCGGACTGGCCCACATAGCCACCCATCAGCGCATGAAAGAAATCGGCATCCGGAAAATACTGGGCGCCGGCCTTACCAGCATAGTGGCACTGTTCTCAAAAGATTTCCTGCAACTGGTGGCCATTGCTTTTATCATTGCCGCTCCCCTTTCCTGGATAGCCATGAATCAATGGTTGCAGGGATTTGCCTATCATACCGGCATCAGCGCATGGATCTTTATTGCCACCGGTAGCTTTACGCTGCTTATTGCATTGGCTACTGTCGGCATACAGGTGATCCGCGCAGTGGGCGCCAACCCGGTGAAGCACCTGCATAACGGATAAGGATTTTATACGCAACTTTCAACAGGAAAAAACTATATTTATCTGCATCTTCCCTCCGTAGTAAGGGATCTAAAAGTGAACAATCATCCTGATGAAAAAAATTACACTTATTCAAAAGATCGGTACAGGTTTTTTATGCGGCTTACTTTCGCTAACAGTATCTGCGCAGCAAAAACCTAATATCGTTATTATTTATGCAGATGATCTTGGTTATGGTGATGTGAGCTGTTATGGTATGAAAAAGATCCGTACTCCGCACATCGATCAACTGGCGCAGCAAGGCGTCAGGTTTACCAATGCCTATGCCACCTCGGCTACGTGTACCCCTTCCCGTTTCGGGATCTTAACAGGTAAATATCCCTGGCGGCAGAAGAACACCGGCATCGCTCCGGGCGATGCATCACTGATCCTTCCTACCGGTCACCGCACCCTTCCGGGCATGTTAAAAGATGCGGGCTACCAGACAGCCGTTATCGGTAAGTGGCACCTGGGCCTGGGCACCAATGCGGGGATCGACTGGAACAAGGCTATCAGCCCCGGTCCGCTGGAAGCAGGATTTATCTATTCCTTTATTATGCCCGCCACACTGGATCGCGTACCCTGCGTATTTGTAGAAGATCACCACGTGGTAAATGCCGATCCCAATGATCCTATTGAAGTCAATTATAAACATAAGACCGGCAATGACCCTACCGGCCTGGAGAACCCGGAAAAGCTGCGTATGCATCCCACTCCCGGTCAGGGACATAACCAAACCATTGTAGACAGCATCAGCCGGATCGGATGGATGAGCGGCGGCAACCGCGCCCGCTGGAAAGATGAGAACATTGCAGGCATTATCACCGGCAAAGCCATTCAATTCATCAGCAGCAATAAACAGCGGCCCTTCTTCCTTTACTTCGCCAGCGGCGATATCCATGTGCCCCGTTATCCCAACAGCATGTTCAGGGGTAAAAGCGGTATGGGCCTGAGAGGAGACGCTATACTGCAACTCGACTGGACCGTAGGACAGATCGTGAAAGCGCTGGACAGCCTGGGGCTTACCAAAAACACCATGATCATTTTCTCCAGCGACAACGGCCCTGTACTAAACGACGGATATCTTGACCAGGCTGTGGAGCTGGTGGGCAACCATCATCCTGCGGGGCCTTTGAGAGGAGGCAAATACAGCGCCTTTGAAGCCGGCGCCAGGGTGCCTTTCATTGTTAAATGGCCGGACGGCGTAAAAGGCAAACAAACCTCCAATACGCTTATCAGCCAGGTGGATCTCTTTGCTTCTTTTGCTAAATTAACCGGGCAAACCATTCAGCCGGATGAAGCGCCCGACAGCTTTGATATGCTGCAACAGCTGCTGGGCAGATCCCGGCAGAACCGGCCCTACCTGGTAACGCATGCAGGCACGCTCGCTATCATTTCGGGCGACTGGAAATATATTTCCCCTTCCAAAGGCGCTAAAGTTGCCCGCGAAGTGAACATAGAGCTGGGCAACGATACCGGGCCGCAACTTTACCACCTCTCCGCAGATGCCGGCGAACAACACAACGTGGCGGCGCAGTACCCCGACAAAGTGAAAGCCCTGGCGGCGGAGTTGGAGAGTATACAGGGCAGGTAAAGCCGCGGAGTTTGTCTTGGCACACTGATTATGATGATTTCATTGATGTCTTTTTAGCGTTTGAGAAATTAAGGGAGGTAGAAGCGGATATTCGCCTATATCTCCCTTTCCCATTTATAATAAAACAAAGAATAAAATCAGTGTAATCAGCGAAATCATCAAAATCCTGAGTCAGACAAAATCCGCGTTATTCCGCATGCGCGGCCTTGTAATGCTGCAGTAGCATATCGCCGCCGAAATCGTTCTTCAGGTCGCGCACGATAGTGTGAATATGGTTGGCGTTATTTTGGGTGTTATCGTATTCAATAATGAGGCCTGGCCCCTGGATGCGGTAGTAGCAGGGATTGCCCAATGCGTGCACAGTGCTGCCGGCCCAGGTGAACCATAAATTATCCAGGCCGTCTTCCTGGATTTCTTTCAGCATTTTATCTGCAAACAATTTGGTGAAGCGATGCACGTATACGCTGATAAGCCCCAGCAGTAATTGTTGATGTGCAGGGCTCAGTTCCTTATAACGAATGCCTTCCGGGTGCTCAATCATGGCATTTCTTTTATTGCCCGTAATAATTTCCGCAGGGGCTTTGGTGGTTACCAGCGCTTTCTGTAACTCCTCCGCTGATAAGGCGTGCAGCAGCGCAAAAGCGAGCGTGGTTTCCTCTCTCAGCACTTCCTTTCCTTTTTGAGGCCCTTCCAGTACAATGGCCGGGTTAGCGCCAAGGAAAGCAGGCGTGCCTGCTACCAGTTCCTTTTTATCTGCCGAAAAATTAAAAGCCACATGATGCCCTTCAAACCGCCAGCCCCAGATAGTGTTTGCACCCGGCACCCCGAAGATGGTGAGGAAGTATTTGCCGGGATCGCGGTAATGATCATCATCGGCCCTGTGTTCCAGTTCCTTCAGCACCAGGTCCAGCTGCATAATGTCATTTACTTTTTTTACCGTTGCTTCGCTCAAAGCCGTGTTTAATAAACTCATGAGCGCTTTGCGCTGGGCAGGATCCAGTTCGTTTACAGAGATGCCCTTACGATCGTCGCGGGGCACATAGGCAAAATGGTAACGTTCACCGGTATCGAAAGGAAACAGTGTTTGCGCCTGTTGCGTTTTGTTCAGCAGGCGGATGAACCGGTTGGCTTTCTCCGCCATCTCCTGCGCCCGGAGCGGGGCAGTGAATGCGCAGCAACAAATAACGAATAACAGGAACAACCGGTGCATAAAGGCAAATTGAATAACGTGGAAAATAATAACAGATAAATATAATCGATCGGTAACGATTCTGCAACCATAGCTGCCATATAAAAGAATCAAAAAAAAGATTAATTTAGAGCATACCCCCTTATATACCACATTATGCCTTCGAAAACGCCTGTTAAATTAACCGTATCTGATTTTATCAATAACCACGAAGTGGTGGACGAGCTTGCCGGTTTAAAGAAAACTTTTGATCCTGCCAGCGGCGGTAAACCGCTGATCGTATCGGATGTGCTGGATGCAGAAGGGCACCAGTATGTGAACCTGGTGCAGAAAGGCGGGGGTGTATTTGGTATTGCCCTGGTTGGATATACATATATCCTGGAAGAAATGGGCATCCGGTTCCTGCGGCTGGCCGGTACCAGCGCGGGCGCCATTAACACGGCGCTTATCACGGTGATTAAAAATAAGTCCGATAAAAAATCGGCGGACGTATTGCAGGCCATCTGCGATCTTGATTTTTTTTCGCTGGTAGATGGTCATCCTGCTGCACGCACGCTGATTAAAAATTTCATCACTAAAAAAGATTATATCGATAAAGCCAAAAACAAGCTGTTGCTGGTGCTGGCGGCATTTGCACTGCTGATAGCCGGCGATGTAGTGCTGGTGGGCCTCAGCAAACAGTTTCCGGCTTTGTACGTTTGGACAGGCATCTGTTTTATTCTCAGCGGATTTTTATCGCTGGTAATTGGTGTGGGCGTTTCCTATGTGATCGATCTTTTTAAACGGCTGAAGAATTCAGGATATGGCATCAACCCAGGAGATGTTTTTTATGACTGGATCAAAAAACTGCTGCAGGAGAACCAGGTAACCACCGTGAGCGATCTGAACAGGAAAGCCGCCGTATGCCCGCCGCTGCAGCTGCGTGTGCCTAATGAAAGCGGGTTAGGCGACCTGAAAGGAGATGTTACCTTTATAGCTTCCGAACTGGTGACCCAGAACAAGATCCAGTTCCCTGCCATGTGCTCACTTTTCCGTACAGACATCGACAGCTTATCTCCCGCAGGGTTTATACGCGCGTCCATGTCTATTCCTGTCTTTTTTGAATCTTATATGATCAATGACATCCCCACTGAAGACAGCCGGATCAAAGCCGCCTGGAAGCAGTTTTTTGGTATTTCACAACCGCCTTCCACCGCGCGTTTCGTAGATGGGGGTATCCTCTCTAATTTCCCGATCAGTATTTTTTATAACAGCAATGTACAGGTGCCCAGGTTGCCATCATTTGGTATTGACCTGGACGACAGCAAGCCGGCAGACAAACAGGAAAATGCCTTCAGCTGGTCGCTCACAGGGTAATTTCGGGCGCATGTTCAATACCATCCGGAACTATTACGATAAAGATTTCCTGCTCAAGAATGAAGTATACCAGCGGGGTGTAGGAAAAGTGGACCTGTCATCTGACCAGTACAACTGGCTGAACTTTTTCCTGTCGGATAAAGATAAGATCGACATGTTTGTACTCGGTGCAAAAGCTGCCTGCGAATTTCTCAGGAACTTCAACTGGGAGACATATAAAAATGACCGTACTGACCTGCAAATCCAACTCAAAAAGTAATTATGGGACTCATTATTTCAAATGCCTGGTGTTGGTTATGTTTTTCCGTAGCATTGCTGCTGGTCACCGCTTTTATTATGCTCCGGCAGGCAAAGCAGTTCTACCTGTTTGATGTGGTGGTGCGTAAATTCAGTATCATCGACCTGCAGTTCCCTGCTTCCTGCAAAGAGATACCCGAGCTGATCAAAGGGATCTATGCGTTGCCGGCTCCGCAGCAACTGCGCACACTCTCCGCCCTTCGGGGACAGTTGTGGGTGGATTTCCTTTTTATGCCGGCGCTGTATGGCAGTATCTTCCTGTTGTGTATACAGGTGGCGAATAAAATGACGCCTGCCGGCGAAATATTTTTCGAATGTCTTGCATGGCTTCAGCTCATCGCCTGGCTGTTTGATGCCATGGAAAACAGTTACCTGCTAGGCAAAATAAAACCGGATGTAACGCCCTCCACCAAAGAAGTGCACCGGGCTTACCAGCAGATGGTATTTTCAAAATGGATACTTCTGCTCACGGGCATTGTATGCTCATTTTCTGCCTTGCTGTTTTTCTGGGTATCGGGTAAATACGAGGTGCATTCGTTGTACTACCTCCTGGTGCTGGTGGGTGAAGTACTGTTGTTTGGCATTGCAATGGTGATAATCAACAGGCGCAAAAGTGCCGAAGATGCCGCACCGCTGGCCTGATTCAAATCATATTTATTTACACAATTCCACGTTTCACATTAATTCCATGAACACAATGCAATCAAGACGACATTTTATTAAAACCGCCGGGATGGGTCTTGCCGGGATAGGCTTTTTGCCGGTGCTGGGACCTGTAAAACAGTTATGGAGCTCTTCCGGAGTGTCCTTTCCCTATGCCCTTCCTGAATCGCAGGGCGTATCTTCCCGGGGCATTCTTTCCTTTATTGAAGCTGCCAACGCTTCCGGCATCAGCTGGCATAGCTTTGTATTGCTGCGGCACGGGCATATTGTAGCAGAAGGCTGGTGGAACCCCTATGCAGCGGAGTTTACACACTCGCTGTACTCCTTGTCGAAAAGCTTTACCAGCACAGCTATTGGCATGCTGGTAAAAGAAGGCAGACTGGATATCCAAAGCCCTGTTATTTCGTTCTTTCCCAATGACCTCCCTGCCGATCCATCTCCCAACCTCCAAAAAATGACGGTGAAGCACCTGCTTACCATGAATACGGGTAACGGGGCCGATACCCTGCCGCCGATGCTCAAAGCCACCAAAACATGGGTGCAAACATTCCTGGAGCAGCCGGTGGAATTTGCACCCGGTACCCACTTCCTGTATAACACCGGAGCTACCTATATGCTGGGCGCCATCCTGCATGCTGTGACGGGGCAAACGCTGGAGCAATACCTGGCGCCGCGGCTGTTTGAGCCGCTGGATATTACGGGGTACGACTGGGAAACTTCTCCGCAGGGGTTGAATATGGCTGGTTTTGGTCTTCGTGTAAAAACAACAGACATTGCAAAACTGGGGCAGCTCTATCTCCAGAAAGGAAAATGGAACGGGAAAACATTGCTTACAGAAAGCTGGGTAAAAGACGCCACCGGTTACCAAACCTCTTCGCAGGAAGGTAACGGCGACTGGGCCCAGGGATATGGATACCAGTTCTGGCAATGCAGGCACGGCGCCTACCGCGGCGATGGCGCCTTTGGGCAGTATTGCATTGTAATGCCCGGCAAAGATGCGGTGCTGGCAGTGACCAGTCAAACCGCCGACATGCAGAAATCCCTTGACATTATCTGGGAACACCTGTTACCCGCGCTTCATGATGGCACGCTTCCGGCAGACCCGGTGCAACAGGCGGCATTAAAAACAAGTTTAAGCAGTTTATCCCTTCCCGTAGTAAAGGGTAGCAGCAATAAGGATATGGCCGCCCGCTACCAGGGTAAAAACTGGACGCTTGACAACAATGATTTCAATGCAAGCACCATGCAGTTCGACTTCTCTCCTTCAGGATGCACCTGGACCACGCAAACAGCAGACGGCGTTACCAGCATCCGCCTCGGCTGGGAAAAATGGGTATTGAATAAAGAAAGACAACGCTATAAATTTCCCGAAGCGGGTTTAAACAAACAGCCAACTAAAGTAGCCGGCACCGCAACCTGGATCAATGAGAATACTTTGCAGCTGAACCTGCGCTTCGTCGAAACGCTGCATGGGGACAGGATCCAGTGTGTGTTTGATGGCGATAAATTAACGGTTAATTTCCTGGATAGCTTAACGGCTATGACGGCAGGTAAAGCGGATAGCAGGAAGGCATTGAGCGGGGTTATGAAGGGGTGACCTCTTACAGATCAGGCAAAAATTTCTCATCAGGGCATTTGTCGCAAATCGCCCCCAAGAATGTCGTTTCAACCCATCTTCTCCTAACTTCCATCATGCTACCTTTATCTTACAAAATCCTTATCATATGGCAACAGTAAAAGAAGCACCCGCGAAAGGCAAGCTGAGCAAGCGGTTTAGCGCAACGCTGCAGAAGAGTGCCAATGCCGGCGGGTGGACATATGTGATATGGCCGGACTCAGTCGCTTTTTTTGGTACCCGTGGGCTGGTAAAAGTAAAGGGCACTATCGATAATCACGCTTTTCAAAGCTCTTTTATGGCTTTGGGAGACGGCACGCATAAGCTGCCGGTAAAGGTGGAGCTAAGAAAATTACTTGGGAAAGAAGCGGGAGATGTTGTAACAGTACATCTTACGGAGCGGCTTTAAACAACTCCCACACCACATGACCAATATTCCCGCCCGGCACCTGGATATTCAGCAATGCCGCTACGGTAGGCGCAATGTCCGTCATACCAATGGTCCGGTAAGTTTTGCCTGGTTTAATCCCCCATCCCATCCATACCAGCGGGATATGCGCATCATAGGGATACCATAAACCATGCGTGGCGCCACTGCGGCCGCCATCCTTCCAGCCGGCCTGCATCAGGAGGATCACGTCTCCGCCGCGTTGCTTATTGTATCCATTCACCAACATGGTGCGCAGGGGTTCATGCAAGGCGGCGGCGCCCAGATCATGCAGACTAACGGCATCGGCTATACCGGGAGTGGATTTTAGCTTTTCTATCACCAGTTCTATGACCGGTTGCAACGGAATTTTCCTGGCAGCAAAAGCAGGCCTGTTAAGATACAGCTGGTAAGCCGATAAAGCCACTACACCTTGTTCAATGCCGAATTGTTCTGCAATAGCGGCGTTGATGTTTTTTAATACGATATCTGCATCCAGTAAACCGGTGGGCAGCCTGTGCTCTTCCAGGAAGCCGGGGGATTGTGATACGCCATGATCGGCAGTGATGAAACAGAGATAGTTGCCTTTACCAAATCTTTTATCGAGATAAATAAAAAATTCTTCCAGGTCTTTATCCAAACGCAGGTACAGATCTTCTTCCTCGATGGAGTTAGGGCCGAACTGATGCCCCACGGCATCAGGGGAGGAAAAGCTTACGGCAAGGAAATCCGTTTCTGTACCGGCGCCGAGGCCATATCCCTCTATGGCCGCTTTGGCAAAAGCGAAAGTAAGGGTGTTACCGTATGGCGTGCTGCGTATGGAATTCTTTTCCCTGCCAGTGAAGGCATGCGGGAACACCGGCGCATTTTCATGCCCGAATGATTTCTCATAATCTTTACTGTCGGTATCACTTTGAATGTAGCTGGTAATGGGATACAGCGTTTCCCATCCTTTCGCCAGGTATTTCACCGGCAGCTGTTGCGCATTAAATCGTTGTGCCCACTCGGGTAATGCTTTCATGTAATAGCTGCTGGAAATAAAATTACCCGATTTTCCATCATACCAGAAAGCAGCGTTGGCGGTATGCCCCGCTGGAAGAATGGAGGCCCTGTCTTTCAGCGCAACGCCTACAACCTTACTTCTGAAGTTGGTGGCCAGCCGTAATTCATCGGTTACGGTAGACACCAGCAGGTTGCGGGGCGACATATTCCCTGCCGTTCCTTCTGCGCCGATGGTAGCAACGGTGCTGTCTTCCGTACAGTAGACGGAACGCTGCAGTTCCCGGCTGTACCAGTCGTTGTCCACAATACCATGCACTGCGGGGCTGCTGCCGGTGTATACGGATGTATGTCCGCAGGCGGTAACGGTGGGTGCATAGTTGATATACGTTTGCTCGCAGGCAAAGCCTTCACGCAACAGGCGCTTAAAGCCACCGTTACCATACCTGGCGGCGTAGCGGTACAGGTAATCCCAGCGCATCTGGTCTACCATCATGCCCCACTACGATCCTGGGTTTGCTTACCTGCTGTTGTGCCACCGCGGTAAGCGTTAACAGCAGCAATATGCCTGTTGTGCAAAGTTGTTGTATACGTTTCATGTTATTCATTTTCAATCGAGTACTTTTAAATAACGGGCCATCCAGTAAGGCAGTAAAAATTCATCTCCTGCCAGTTCGGATTCTCCATTGTGGCCGCCATCAAGATTAAAAGCGTTGGCATTATGACGGTGCACCGGCTGCTCATCCAGCGGCAGCAGTTCCGCAGTATACTGGTTCCGGAAATTAGGCGGAAGCAGCGTAATATCTTTGCGCCTGGAATTGGTGATCTTCCAGGTGATCAGGTCCATCGGGAAGGTTTGCAGCCACCAGGTAGTGGCAGCAGCATCATAGTTGCCCGCAGTGGCCAGTGTGATCAGGTTCCACACTGCATTCTTCTCCGGCCGTTCTATTTCCCAATGATTAAGGATAGCGCCTTTATATTGTGCTTTCAGTTCATCAGTGAATGCATATTTATACAATACCCAGTAAGTAAGAAAAGCCATTTCATCATCGGAATGATTCCAGCCGCCCATTCCCATGTTAACGCCTTCATGCAGGTAGCCAGGCGTTTGTTTGATGGTGCGGTAATCGATCTGTATATTTTTCAGATAACCGTATTTATTCAGCAGCTTATAGGCTTCTGTTTTATATCTTTCTTTACCGGTTAATTTATACGCCAGCTGCAGACCCGCAATGATGGTAGTGCTTCCCAGCCGCCTGTCGCCGATAGTAGTCGGGTACCAGTTGATATATTCGGGGTTCCAGCGCGCCCATAAGGTGGGTTTATTGTCGATGTCTACCATCGTGTATTTATGATCCACAATATGCGTCATGATCTTATCAATAAAATCAGTGACCCGTTTCTTTTCTTCCGGTGTTTCTGCTACCATTTCGTTCAGCACCGCAGTGATCCAGATATATGCCACATACTCATCGCTGCTGGTATGTCCTTTCCATTCCCATTCAGGATCGGGGGAATCACGCCATCTTTCAGGATCAGAATTTTTATACCCTTTCCTTTCAAAAGTGCGGGAAGGAAAACCGGTGAGCTGGTTTATAGAGAGTATCCTTTCAAATGCCTCAAACGCTTCCCAGGCATACCTTTTAGCAGTGGGATCATGTGTAACTGCATACCTGAAAGCCTGGCTGCTGAGATAGAAGCTGCTCCACAATCCGTCGTTATCGGTATCCGCCATTTCAGCGGAGCCAACATCGCCGGGCGTATTCAGGTGCAGATTAGCAATGAACCCATAGCGGATATGGCGTTCCCGGATCTTACGCTCAAAGAACGATGCTTTCTGTGCCAGTGTTTGTTGTATAAAAGCAATTTTATTAAGACCGGTGGGCGTTAGTACATACACATCGCCGTGACTATCGGCGGCCATACTTTTTACCATATCCTGGTCCAGCCAGCGTTTTGAGGCAAAGTAACGGTAAGTGCCGGAATCCGTACGCATAAAGGCGCCTTCCGGGGTGCCTGCCCAGATGCGGCCATTGGCCGCCATCAGCTCATTGATAACGGGAACGGGCACACGTGTTTGCAGCCCTATGCTGGTGTCGCCGGTGTTACGGTTCACGGCATAGTACCCGCTGCCTGTTCCCAGCAGGATATCATCTCCACTGAAAGCCATGGCAGTGGCCTGTTGAACGGCATGTACCTGTACAAAATGATCATCTTTGAAAGTATAAACGGCTTTATTGCTTAAAATAAAAAATGTGCCGCCGTTGGCTTCCATCCGTTGCACGCCTTCAGGGATTGGCGGCAGGTCCTGTAATTTCCCCCTGTTGGCTACAGCCAGCACATTGTTGCCGGACAAGAGCATACGGCCGGCTGCATCTACAACCACCCTGTTAAATTTTCCCTGCGGAAGATTAATATAGGGAATTCCTGCATAGCCGTTGGTAAGACATTTATCTGCATAAAGATAATACAGGTGGCCACTTCCTTCCTGCGTAGTTACATCCAGGGGAATTTTCTGTGCCAGTGGGCGGAAACGCTGATCGCGCACCAGGTCGTTTCCACTGAGGCGATAAAAGCCCTGCTTTGTGAGCACATGCACGTTATCGTTGTAGTCTGTGATCACTTTGACCAGCTCCAATCCCTGCGGGATATGATATTTTACGGAAACTGCCTGCGTAAAAGGCAGATCAGGTGTGGCCCAGGCGGGGCACGACAATACGATGGCTGCTGCCAGGTAAATTATTTTCTTCATTCCCATCTTTTATAATTTGATAAGCCACACTTCTGTGACCCGTGAATGCTGACGCCAGTTAAGATGTTCTTCATCAATATTATCCCATGTGAGCAGCAATGTGCCGCTCTTTGTAATTTCCGCCGGTACGGGAAATTCTTTTATCTCTCCTGTTCCTTTGTTATAGAGAGATGGCTTAAGCAATACGCCATTGGCCCGCAACAGGCTTTCTCCATAACCCGTTATTCTTACCAGGTAATGCGCGGCTGTATCCAGGTGGTCATAACGCATAGCAGAGGGCCATCGCAGGCTCACCATCCAGGATAATCTTTTGCGGCTGTAACCACTCTCCCACCAGTCGAAGCCCGGCGTATCGCTGCGGCGCATGAGCGGATCCGTGTGCAGGTCTTCACTCCTTACCACATGTGGTGATTTTGATACATTGCCAATATCGTCGTAGTAACTGCCGGGCCCGGGATTTTCCCATCTGCCTAAGGTATCCAATGCCTTACGCTGCTCCCCCGGCGGTAATGTCCTGATGTAACGGAACTTGTCTTCCAGCCACCAGCGGTTGTTTAAAGGCCGGTCCAGGAAATCCAGTACAGCGCCCCTTTCCGGTCCTGCGGCCTTATACCTGGTTACGCTGGTTTGCATGGATACAGATTTATACAGGTTGTCGCACAGCGCTATGATACGATCTCTCCATTGAGGCATTACTTTCGTATCTGCCTGCTGCAATATTTTTTCCGCGCGGTTTATTTCATTGCCATCATGTACCAGCAACGTACTATTTACTTCCGCTTCCAGCGCCGCTTCTTTGATGGCACGGGCACGGGTATACGCATCGTAGTAAGCCCTTAACAGGCACATCTGCCAGCGCCAGTTACCGGACAAAGCTGTATGCCCGCGTTCCAGTTGCTGCCATAGTGTAAGCGTTGCCGTTATACTTCCATTATCAGCGATAGCGCCCTCCCAGTTCTTTTCCAGGGCAAGGATCCCATCGGCGGCCAGCTCCGCCGGCACGGAAGGAAAAAAGTACCTGGCATACCGGAGCATCATATCTCTCGCATCTGCCTGGCTGTTCCAGCCCAGCATGCTCCAGAGCATTTTATTTACATCGTCGTGCGCGCCATCGGAGTAACTGATAAAGCCATCCATATAAGGCGCAATGAAGCGGTAGATGTTGGCATAATACAAGGGCTGCGGGTTTACCGGCTCACGGCCAAGGGTAAACGCAAATGCAGGGTCCCACCATACCACGGGATAGTCGCAACGCACTGTATGGGTAATATCAGGGTAGTGACGGATCCTGTAGGGCGGCGCCAATGCGGCCCGGGTATCTTCCAGCGAAGGACTGGAAGGCCCTACTACAATGCCTCCCAGCCATGCCGGTTTATGTTCACTGATATATGAATATACGAATGCGCATTCTGTGGAATCGTAGCCTTGCAGTGATAGCCAGATGGCTGCTGCAGGATGATATCTTTTCAGGGGAACAGCCAGTTCTTCCAGCAGTGGCAGCACCAGCTGCGGGGGATTATTCCCGGGATCTCCACCGGGAAAGAACACGGCATTGAGCCGCGCTGCATCGTGGAAAAGCGTGTCGAACTGCATCAGGAAATGATGCCGCTTCATGGTATCTTTCAAATCGAAGGTAGCCGGTGTCCATACAGAAAAGTCCAGGTCATATTTTTTGCAGTAGCCGCTGATACGGCGTGTCATCTCATTGGAAGACACCGTAAAATGCGGTGACGCAGGCATAAACGGGATGGCTTCAATGCTATTGGCCCCGAATATTGCCAGGTCGCGGATATACTGTTCATATTGTTCCGGCGTCCATCCATCGTAGGAGTTGGCCAGGTTACGGTACCCGATTTGGTGCCCCCGTATAGCCTTCTCCGGTATAGCGTCTGCTTTCAGATCATCCGGCAATGTAACTGCATTTTGTTGGTACTCCATCATACGCAGCAGGTAGCCTGCGCCATATAGCAATCCTCGGGGGCCGCTGGCCTCCACAACAATAGAACGGCCTGTAGTGTGGATATGATATGACTCCGGTGCGCAGGATATTGTTTGAAAGATGATCGCCCTGCCGTTTTCAGGCGCCCGCGCTGTAATGGGCCATACGAGACCGGTACGGCGTTTTACTTCTTCCTGTAATACCTGTGCTGCTACCTGATTATCTTTCGATACAATAGTGAGCCGTTGCAGCACAGCCCCGGTGCAAAGCAGCGGAATAAAGAACAATATGATAAGGAATCCTTTCATTATTTCATAAACTGTTGAATAAAAAAGAGGAATAGCAGGATATTTATTTCATTTTATTTTTAAGGAGATTATCTCCGTTGGTTTGTTTTTCGAGATCAAAAGCATCGTACAGCTCACCGGTTGCCGTATAGGCGCGGTAGGATACCAGTTTAGGTTTCACCTCTACTACCTGGAACAATTGGGTATAGGAACCGGTGCGGGTCATCCAGGGTTGAGGATCTATGGCCGACATTTTAGGGCCGCTTACAGATACCACGTATACCGGTCCTTTATTGCCATCGCGCCCGCGGGCATAGGTATGATCATGGCCTTGCAGCACCAGGTCTACCTTGTACCGGTCGAACAAGGGTTTGAAGTTTTCCCGGAGCCGTTCGTTGTTGCGGCTCTTTTTTGTTGACAATACCGGGTGATGAAAAGTGATGGCGGTCCACCGGTTGGGATTGTTTTTCAGCAACGCTTCCAGCCATACTTTCTGCCGGGCCAGCAGCGTATCAGAGATTTCCACTTCCTGTGAATTGAGGGAAATAAAGCGCATGCCTTGTACATCGGTATAGTAGCAGGTTTCTTCCAGTCCGGCCGGGCCATTCTCCGGCAGGGTAAACTGCGGGCGCCAGAAGGCGGAAGGCACATCCTGGCCGGAAGCATTCTCATAGTATTCGTGGTTACCGGTGGTCATCATACCGGGAACCGTGCTATGAATAAAGCCACCTGCTTCAAACCATTGCTCCCATTCATTGTTATTATTGCCCCTGTTCACCAGGTCGCCCGCATGAATGATGAGACGTGCATCCGGGGCTACCGACCAGGCTTTCCTGATCAGCCTCGACCACATGGAGAAGATATTTGCCTGTGCATCGCCCAGGTAGATAAATGAAAAAGGTTCGCCGGGCAATCCTGCAGTGCGGAAAGAAAACCATTCACTCCAGTGGTCGCCCTGCCCTACCCTGTAAACATAGCTGGTATTGGGTTGCAGGCTATCAAAAACAAAATGGTGGTACCTCACCGGTAATGAGTCCGCGAAAGGCAGCGTAGTGATGGCTGTATATCGTACAGCCGTTTGCGTGAAACGCGGGTCGGCCGTAGCGGGGGCCAGCTCTGCATAACTGGCAGTTACCTCCTTACCTGTTCTCCACGTGACTGCTGCAGAGCGGGAAGGGTTTCCGGTAACGTTCATTACAATCCTGTCGGGCTGCAAACGCTGGGCATTTACTTCCTGTTGGAAAAAGCAGGTGGCCAGCAGCCACCCGCCTGTCAGTATTTTCTTCATAGCTATTACTTCAGGTACCACATAAGCGTGGTTTGTTTATCTGGTCCGAATACAGTGAGTGCTTTCTGGTATTGGTCTTCATTGGTATCGCGTTCCCCGGTAGGATAAATATAGCGTTTAGGCAATACCGTAGTAGACGACAGTGGGCCTAGTACAAATTTGGGCAACCCTGTGCGGCGGTTATCAAACCAGGCTTCGGCGCCTTTAAGGAAACCTGCGATCCATTTCTGACCGATGAGTTGTTCCAGCGTACCATTGTACTTTACAGCGGGCTGGCTGAAGTAACCGGAATCAATAGCGGCCTGGTCTACCCCGTAAAACTTCATATTAGCGTGGATACCATCGTAGTACAGGCTTTCCGCGGTTTTACCCGGTACGGTTACTTTACCTGCCTGTACGCATTCTGCCAGGATAAAGCAAACTTCTGCATAGGTGAGCATGCTGGCTTTTAACATATCTGCCTTAGCGCTGCTGAACAAAGAGGATAAGCGCGACATATTATTCTTACCACCGTTATAATCATAAGGTGCAGGAATAGCGTTGGGTACACCTACATAAGGATTGGGATCTTTTGTCCATCCTGTCAGCGAATCCACCCGTGCTATCCATACTTTTAAACGGGGATCTTTGCGTTGCAGTAATGCGTCCACAATTTCCTTACTGGGTTTACGCTTATCGAATTCATCAAGGGAGCTTCCCAGAGCACTGCCAGGCCAGCTGTCGATATTCCTGTTGCCCTGGTAAATGATCTCTGCATTATCTGCATTGCTTTCAAAAATGGGATACTTGTTTTTATCATTCAGGATCTCCTGCATGTCTGTAAATGCGGTGGGATAGTTTTTAGAGATGCGCAACAGCATCCGTAAACGAAGCGAATTGGCAAACTTCCGCCAGTTCAGGGGCTCACCTTTGTACATTACATCTGCCTTGGTGTCTACCTTATTGTTATTCGCCGCGAGCTCCTCATTTGCCTCCTTCAGTGTTTGCAGCAGGGCAGGATATACTACCTGCTGCTGATCGTATTTAGGATGTACGATTGCCCCGCTTTTGAGCAGCAGCGCTTCACTGTAAGGTATATCACCAAACAGGTCGGTGATATACGCAAAGTTAAAGGCTTCCAGCACTTTGCCTACAGACACATATTGCGGCACATTCAGCTTCTTTGCCAGGTCCATCATTTCCCGGTTGGCGGACAGCTTTGCATAGTAGCTGTCCCAACTCTGGGGCCCCCAGTCGAACTTATCATTTCCTTCATTACGCACCATAGTAATATAACGGCCAGCAGAAGCGGGCTTATCGAAGTAAGCCTCTTTCTGGTAATCGTAGGCAGTATTGATCAGCACCGATGATAACAGGAATTCAGGATTGATGACTTCCGATTCATTCGGGTTTACATTGATATCTTCCAGTCCCTTTTCGCAGGAGGCGAAGAGTACACCAAAGATCAGTACCAGGTATTTTAAAGGCATGCGTTGCATAACCATACAATTATTGGATTAAAAATTGAAACCTATCTTAGCGCCATAGGAACGGGTATAAGGCAATCCCCAGCTGGCCACTCCAGGCGAGAAGCTACCATTAGAGATAGTCATAGCTGTTTCCGGGTCATAACCTTGTTCGGCGGCAGTCCAGGTGAACAGGTTACGTGCAATCAGTGATACCGTCAGATTTCCCAGTGGCAGCTTACCCAGTGTTTTCTTTGAAAATGTGTAGGTAAGAGATGCTTCCCTGAGCTTTACATAACTGGCATCAAAAGTAGAGCGGCCGTTAAAGCTCCAGTAGTATTCACCATAATAGTTTTCGGGATCGGTTACATTATCATTGAGCTTGTATTTGCCGTTGCCTTCATCTATATAGCCAAACAGGATCATGCCGTCTGTACGTTTGTTACCATCTGCATCTGTCCAGGGAAGACCGCCGGTTTTAGGATCGCGACCCGGGATAGTGGTGGTGGTGCGGCCATCGCTGAGCAGGTTCTTTGCCACATAGGAGAAGAAATTACCGCCCTGTCGCCAATCGATCAGCACATTCAGCGTAAAGCCTTTATAAGAAAAAGTGTTGTTAATACCCAGCATAAAGTCGGGGTTATAGTTACCTATCTTCACATAATCATTTAACTGCTGGTAACCGCCTTCACTGCTCAGCAAAGGTTGTCCCTTAAATTCACCATCAGGTACTGTAGCCCAGGTTTGTGCATACATATCTCCCATTTCTGCGCCTTCCTTCACGAGGAACCTGATACCTTCGGCGCTGCCCAGCTGGTAACTGTTTACGCCGTCGATAAGCTTCAATACCTTGTTACGGTTGCGGGTATAATTCAGCTGCAGGTCCCAGCGGAACGGCCCTGCTACCGGTGTTGCATTCAGCCCTATCTCAATTCCCTTGTTTCTGATCTTACCGGCATTGGTGACCATGTTGGAATAGCCGGTGGCCATAGTTACCGGTATGCGGATGATCTGGTTGCGGTTCACCGTGTTATAATAAGTAAAATCAATACCTAATCTTCCTTTCAGGAAACGCAGATCAGCGCCAAATTCATGGGAGGTAGCGATTAGTGGTTTAAGCCGGTTATTCTTCAGCACATTGCTGATAGTTGCCTGTTTTACATTGCCCCAGTCGGGTGCAAAACCGAAGGTGTTATACAGGTTATAAGGATCGGTATCACCGCCCACCTGCGCCCAGTTGGCGCGCACTTTTGCAAAGGACAGTGCATCGGATTTAATACCCAGCATATCGGATACGATCAAGCTCAATGAAGCGGAAGGATAGAAATAAGAATTGTTTCCTGCTGGTAGTGTGCTGGACCAGTCGTTACGTGCGGTAAGATCCAGGAAAGCATAATTGCGGAAGCTCACCTGTCCCATTCCATATACGCTGTTGATCCGTTTGCTGGACCTGTAGGAAGTATTTGATACACTACCCGCCTGCGCATTGGCAATATTGTACAGTCCTGGTACCACCAGCGCTTCTGCCTTCTGGGTGGAGCCTTTACCTGTCTGGTTCATACGGTTGGCGCCTGCGGATATGGATACAAAGAAATCTGAATTGATATTCTTTTTATAGCTCAACAGGAAGTCGGTGTTCTGTTCCCTGAAAAACTCTGTTTCAAAAGCATAGGCGCCGGTAGGGTTCTTTACTGCGCTGAAAGGCCGTTTGCTTTCACGGGTTTCAGAGTAGAGGTCCATACCAGTGCGACCCATGAGCGATAAGTCTTTCGTGATCTGTATATTCAGTTCCACATTGCCCGTCATACGATCCCGATCAAACCCATTGATGAATTCATATGCCACCAGGTAGGGATTATCAGTAGATCCGGGTACATGTGAAAACTGCTGCAGTCCTTCTTTCCCGGGCAGCCAGTAATTACGCAGCTGCCGTATATCCACGTTGGGAGTGGTAGTGTAAACGATGTTGCTCACGCTGCCCCGGTTAAAGGTAGGCCGGTTGCCGCTGCTGTTTTTCGTATAGCCTATATTGGTACTCACCCTGATACTGGGATTGAGATTATATCCTGCGGCGAGGTTAAGTGTATTTCTTTTCAGATCGGTATTCGGAATGATGCCTTCATTTTTCAGGTTGGTAAACGATAAGCGGAAGTTGCCATCCTTATTATTACCGGTAACGGCAATGTTGTTGGTGAAGGTAGAGCCGGTACGGAAGAAATCCTTGTGCCGGTTGGGATAAGCGACCCAGTCGGTGGGAATAGGCTGTCCGTTGGCATCCAGCGGGCTATTCCACTGTACATGTTTGGTGCCTGTGTTCAGCCTCGGGCCCCATGAGGCATCGGAAATTGTTTCATCAGAACCTTCACGGTCGCCTGAACCAAAATCATTCTGGAACTCAGGGAACAACCATGGCTGATCGAACATAGCGCTGGAGTTCACCGAAACGCCCAGTCCTTTTGTAGCGCCGGAGCCGGATTTGGTAGTGATAAGTATTACCCCGTTGATAGCGCGGGAGCCATACAAAGCCGAGGCGCTGGCGCCTTTCAGTACGGAGATACTGGCGATATCGTCGGGATTGATATCGGAGATGGTGCTGCCATAATCAACTACTACTTGTCCTACCGGTTGTTTCGGATTGCGCACTGCCGGTGCAATAGGAATACCATCTACCACGTATAGGGGCTGGTTATAGCCTTCCAGGCTGCTTTGCCCGCGTATGGTTACCAGCGAGGTGCCGCCGGGGTCGGAGCTGGTGCTTCTTACATTCACACCGGTTACTTTGCCTGAAAGGGCATTGGCGATGTTCACTTCTTTCACGGTGCTTACCTGGTCGCCTTTCAGGGTAGCGATAGAATAGCCCAGCGCTTTTTCCTGGCGTTTGATACCGAGGGCGGTTACCACCACATCATCAAGGCTCCGTACAGTGGCTGTTAACTGCACCTGCAGGGTGCCGTTGCCTGCAGCTACCTCTTTCGACTGGTAGCCTACAGAGCGGAATACGAGGATGGCGTTGCTGTTAGCTACCCTGATGGAGAACTGTCCGTCTACATTGGTAGCGGTACCATTAGAAGTGCCTTTTTCATGCACGCTTACACCGGGAAGAGGTACGCCGCTTTCATCGGTAACACTTCCTTTAACAGTTACTTCCTGTGCTGTTGTGACAGATGCTTCCCCGGTAGCAGGGCGGATAGCATAATCACGGTCGCTCAGTTTAACTGCCTGTAAACCCAGTGGGGCAAGCATTTTCAGCAATTGCGATTCCAGGTTGGCATCTGTAACACGGGTTTGTTTCCCTGCTACAAATTTATCCGCCACCTGTGTAGGCGAATAATTAAAGCTGATGTTAAACCTTGTTTCAAGGTTGGTCAGCATCTGACGGAGTGGGATAGTTCCTGCTTCCCCGGGCGTATTGCTGCTTCTTACCATCAGTTGCTGTGCGGTTGCGTTGGTGGTTAGCAGCAGCAATAATAGCAGCGTTGCGCTCCAGGGAGCATAAAGCTTCGTAAAGCTCTTTTGCATAACTGTAAATTTTAAAGACCTTATTCAAAAATGATGACTGAATTATTTTGTTTCATTCTCAGCTGATGCACAGTAGCCATTGCTTTTAATAACACTGCAGGATCATCAGCAGGGCCTGAGCCGGTAAATAACAGGCCTTCTGTTTTCTTATTCCTGAACTGGATCCTGTAGCCGTAAATATCTTCCAGTTGCTGCGCAACATTTATTAATGGAGTGTCCCTGAAAAGGAGCCGGCGCTGTTTCCAGGCGGTAAGCATAGCCGGATCTGCCTGCAGGCGGTGATGTTCCCCCGGGGCGAAATACATCATATCTCCCGGCTTCATATCCAGGCTATCGTTCACCACTATCTTTCCTTCTTCCAGTAATACCTTCACCTGGTCATGGCGGTGATACACATTAAAGGCTGTTCCCTTTACTTCAATGGTTACCTGTGGCATCAGTACCCGGAATTTAGGATGCAACCCTGCGGGAGATTTGGATACATTGAAATAGGCCTCCCCGTTCAGGGTAACGGCTCTTACATTTTCCTTGGTCCATTTACGGGGATAAGAGATAGATGAATTGGCATTCAGCTGCACAATAGAACCATCAGGAAGCTGCACTGTTTTGGTTTCCCCGAAACCGGTTTGTACAAAGGTGTTTTCTATGGGTGTTTCGCGCTGGGATATATACCTTATACCGGCAAACAGCAATAATGCAGCAGCGGCCGCAATGGCATAGTACCATTGCCTGCGCGGGCGTCCGTTATTTTTTTTAATAACGGGTTCGTCCAGCAACTGGTCTATATTGCCTTTTACCGCCTCCATTTCTTCCCGGCTTATTTCGTTGGTGCGGAACCGTAGCGCCAGCACCAGCGCCCGCGCATCCTGCAGCACTGTCTCCTTTTCCGGGTGCGCCGGTATCCAGCTTTCCCAGAAAGCGGCATTTGTTCCCTCCAGCACCCATGCACGGAATGAGGCGTCGCCGGCAAAATCTGCGGCTTCGAATTCACTATAATTCATAAAAAAGTACCTTGTACAATAAGAGGAGTCACGGGGCGGGAAAATACCCTCAGGGAAAAGCATTTTTTTTCGCGAATTTTGTCTGACTCGCTGATTATGATGATTACGCTGATTTCACTGATTTTATTTTTTGGATTTTATAAGTAATTCGGGGAGATGTAAGCAAATCCGCTTATATCTCCCCGAATCATTTAAAATCAGTTTTTAAATCCAAGAATAAATCAGTGAAATCAGCGTAATCATCATAATCAGCGAGTCAGACAAAATTCGCTTAGCGGAACATCAGCGCCGATTCATTTTGCGCCAGCAGCTCCTTTAGTTCTGCAATCGCCCGGTATATTAAGGTGCGGGCGTATTTTACTTCCTTTAAAAGCATAATGTCGGCAATTTCCTCGTAGGAAAGGCCTTCGTAGAAACGGAGATAGATAGCTTCTTTCTGGCGGAGGGTAAGGGCATCCAGTTTTTGTTGCAGCAGGCGGGTGGTTTGTTCGGTGCGCTGCCGGTTAATGAGGATGCTTTCAGGGGAAAGTTCAAGAGCGAAACCGGAGGCAGTTCCTTCATCCAGGCTGGCCGGCCCGTGGGCCGACTTATCGAGGTAGCGGAACAGTTTCCTCCTGGCAGATACCATCAGGTAGCTTTTGAGGTTGACAGGAAGTGAAAGGCCGGCTCTTTGCACATACAGCTGTGAGAAAAAATCCTGCAACATATCCTTCACCAGCGCGCGGTCTGTTGTAAACCGTATACAGTACCGGAACAGCAGCGGAAAATACCGCCGGTATATCTCCCCGAAGGCCTCCCGGTCTCCGTTACAGAGCCGGGCCCACAGGAGCTGTTCATCTTGCTGAGGATTGTATGGGCTGGTTGACATCTATTATGTGAATTAGCATAAGGATCTTTCACTAAGCTACACATTGGCCGGTTCCCATCATAACTTCCTGTCAGAAATAACATCGATTTAATGTGAAGACAAAGACGCCGGCATCACTTCGCGGATCTGTAAACGCCCGCACCAACCTTTGAAATCACGGTAGATCTGTTGCAGCGTTTCCTTCTGCTCCGGCGTCAGTTCCAGCGCATGAGCGCGGCTGATAGTGCGTACAGGAACACCTCTTAACTGCAGGAAATATTTCGCGCTCAGCGGATACGCAATGTGGATCAGCGGATCCACCCGTTGTAATTCAGACTGTATCCATTGCACATCTTCCTGCCTGCTTTCATCATTCACATGATTACACAGCCATACCAGTATTTCAGGATAAAAATTCCCGGAGATAGACGACATACCCGCCGCTCCCATTTGCATAGAGGCAACAGCGTTAGGCGTATGCGCATCGTAAAACTCCAGCCTGCTGCCGGCTGTCACCGCCAGTTTGGCACGCACGCTTTCTACTTTACAGGAAGTATCTTTATGATAAATAAGACGGTTGGTAGCCAGCAGTGTTTGCAGTATCTCCGGCGTGATCACCCTCTTGTAGGGAGCAGGGCATTCGTATAAGCCCAGGGGAATATCGCCGGTGAGGGAGAACATCTCTTCAAATCTTTGCAGCAATACACTGTCTGGTTCATCTACATTCGCAAAATGCCCGGTGATCATGATCACGGAATCTACGCCGGTATCATAGATCTTCTGTGTAAAGAGTGCTTTGTCTTTTATAGTAAGACCAAATGAACCGGTAGCCACTACCGGTGCACGGCCGTTCACATAACGCACTACGTGCTCTGTAAGCGCTAGTCGCTCATCCTCGCTGATACTGTACATTTCGGACGACAGGCAATTGGCGAAGAAGCCTTTTACACCCGCTTCCAGGTAAAAATCTATCAGGTGTTCCACCATGTCATGATCAATCTGTGCTTTCAAATTAAAAGGGGTGATCATCACCGGTACGAATTTCTTTTGCATAACAAACGGGTTTAAAAAAAATCAGGAAGTTTTAAGGCGTTGCAAGCGTGATAACAGCGTACCCGCCAGGAATATTGATAAAGTGCCCACCACGATGATCATATGCGCATGCAAATGGCTACGCAGGCTTACCCATCCGGCAGGCAGGTATTTTGATAACGACATCCACAGGATCACTATAATACCAATGATGGTAGCGGTAACCGCCGTGGCATTTTTTGTTTTGGAGATGATACCCAGCAAAAACAATCCCAGCATACCTCCCGCAAAAATACCGGATAGTTCCCACCACATATCCAGGATACTTTTTACCCCTATCATGGAAATACCAAAACCAATGGCCAGCAAACCCGATAAGGCAGTAGCGATATACAGTACCCGCATCTCTCCCGCAGGAGTGATTTTCGGATCGGCATAGCGCTGGTATATATCTTTCAAAAACACAGTGGCTGTACTGTTCATACCACTGCTTACAGTGCTCATGGCAGCCGAAAGTATAGCTGCTACGATTAGTCCCATCAGTCCTTTGGGCACTTTGCTCACCATAAACCATGGCAGCACCTTATCCCCGTAATCTGCCGGCTGAAGGGATGCAACCGGCACCTGTCTTTCTGCAGCCACCTGTTGTTTCAGCGCCAGCAACGCTTCCGGGTGCTGTTGGGCATACGCATATAAAGCAGTGCCTATAAAAAAGAACACCATGCTCACCGGCACATACCAGTACACGCAAAGCCATATGCTGCGCGAGGCTTCTTTCTCTGAACGGGCAGTATGATAGCGCTGCACATAGTTCTGATCCATCCCGAAGTTATTCAGGTTGATAAAGAAGCCATACAGGAACACCACCCAGAAAGTAGAGGTACTGAAATCGCGCAGGGAAAAGCTTCCCAGCGAAAATTTCCCGTCAGTCATTCCTATCCGCCAGATATCTTTTACACCATTATCCATTCCCGTAATTACCAGCCAGAGGATCACGACAGCGCCGGCGGTTTTAACAATACCCTGCAGCACTTCTGTCCATATCACCGCTTCCATACCGCCCAATACAGTGTATATAATAATGCATATGCCTGTAACGGTCATGATAGTACGCATTTCCAAACCTGTAAGCGCCTGTAATGCCAGTGCCACCCCGAAAAATATAGAGCCCATACGGGCCAGCTGCATCAGTATAAAGCAGACCATTGCATAAGTCCTGGCCCAGGGACCAAAGCGATGCTCCAGGTGTGTATAGGCGCTTACTTCCCCGCTGCGGCGGTAAAACGGCACAAAATATTTTGCCGCAACAAATGCCGCCAGCGGCATCGACAAACTGAATACAAAAGCATTCCAGTTACTGCCAAATGATTTTCCCGGTACACCAAGAAAAGTATTACTGCTTAAAAACGTTGCATATAACGAAAGCCCCAAAGCCCAGCCCGGTATGGTTCCGGATGCCGTGGTAAATTGTGCCGCGTTGCCGTTCTTCCGTGAAAACCATATCCCCACTCCAATCATACATAGCAGGTAAATGGCGATTACAGCCAGATCAATTATTGGCAGTTGATGCATAACGATAGATAAAGCAGTTTCAATACGTGGATAAAAATATTACAGCCGTTACACGAAGATTGCTATTTTTTATGGATCAAACAATGTTGAATGTTATGAAAAGAATAGCTTAAATTACTATTGCGATGAACAACCTGGCAGCCAACACACCGACCACCTGGAACTTACCTGATCACCTGAAACGCAAGCTGGAAAAGCATCCGCTTGGAAAGAACCTTTTTATTACCGCCATCGGTCTTTATCCCGAAAATGCCGCCAGGGAAATCAGTGAGCCTAAAGGCGTTCCTGTGTACACCTTATTATATGTAACACATGGAAAAGGATGGCTGGAAACAGGGAAAAAGAAAATGCCTGTCAAATCCAACCAGTACCTTATTTTCCCCAAAGGCCTTGCTTTCAGATCGGGGCCTGCGGCAGATGAGCCCTGGAGGATCTACGCCGTGCAGTTTTCAGGTAGGCTGGCCGATGAAATATACAGTTACCTGGGCACCGGTTTAAAGCCACATACCATTCCCCCACTGGTGGGGCGTAATGCACAGTTCGATGATATACTCCATCATCTCGACCTCATGAATAATATAGAGAACCTGCTGTATGCAAATTTCAGGTTCTACAGTTTCCTGGGCACTTTCCGGCTCACGGTTTTCAATTATATGAAGAAGGGCGCCGACAATATCATTGAACAATGTATACAGCTCATGAAACAACGGCTGGATCAGCATCTTACCCTGGCCGACCTTTCCAGGGAAACCTGTATTTCCGCCTCGTACCTGTCGGCCCTCTTTAAAGAAAAAACACGCTACTCCCCCATCCAGCTGTTTACCTCGCTGCGGATGCAGAAGGCCAGCCAGCTGCTGAAAGATACCCGTCTTACCATAAAGGAAATTGCAAGGGAAATGGGCTACCCTGATCAATATACCTTCTCCAGGTCGTTTAAACTGATCATGGGGGTATCGCCTAAAAAATTCAGGGATAAAGGGTAAATGATATTAACCAATTGTTAAGCAGTGAGGGATGTGACGTTTCAAAACGAATACATAGAAGGAACGAAACTCCTTCCATCATTTAATACCAACACTCATGCGCTTTTTTATCCCCCGTTATCTATTCCTTATGCTGCCTGTATTTTGCTTACTTACAGGGGCCTGTAAAAAAGATAAGCCTGCAACGCCCGAAAAATCACCTAAATACGACCTGGTGAAGGGTACCTGGAAGCAACAGGACATCGTGCTGGCGGTAGACGTTAAACTGAATAAACAGAACATCCCCAAGGGCACCAGCATCCTTGCACTTGCGCCACTGCTCGGGCCTGGCGGCGCCCTGTTCACCTGTACGGCAGGTAACACCTACCGGTTCAATGAAGACGGCTCCTTTGCCATTGAAGGCTGTACCACGCTGATACTGCCGGTAGCAGGCAACAGCGGTACCTGGGACCTGGACGTGCACGATTCGGTGTTGAAACTCGTTTCTGCAAAAAATGAAAATGATCCGCACTGGATCGAAAATATCAGCAGCAGCAACCTGGATCTTTCCCTTACGGTAACCATCCCAGGTGTAGCTACTGTACCGCTTATTTTGAAACTGAAGAAATAAATGAACCGCCGGAGATATCGTATGCTATTGTTGAAAATAACAATAATATAATCGGTAATTCCTTGTATCTTGTTTAGGCTGATCAGATATTTGCTGGCAATTATGGAAAGTATTGTACAGGATATTATCAATGGGAATATCGAAAGTTTTAAACTGGTATACCAACAGTACCATGCAAAACTTTACTTCTACGTTCTGAAATGTACACACTCCGTATACATAGCGGAAGAAACCGTGCAGCTTACCTTCATCCTTCTCTGGGAAAAACGGGAAAAACTTTCCATGAGCTTCAGCATTTCCACACAGTTATTTCGTATAGGCAAAAGCGTAATGACCGACCTGCTCCGCAAGCAACAGGTGCGCAACCGCCACACGGAAATACTGGTAAGGGATAACACTAACTGGCATGTGGAAACAGATATCACGGTAAAAGAAGAGCTGACCCGGGTGTATAATAGTATAGAACAACTATCACCCATCCGGAAAAATGTTTTTAAACTCAGCCGCTTTGAAGGACTCCCGCATAAAGAAATTGCCAGGCAGTTATCCATCTCCCCTAAAACAGTTGAAAACCATATTGTGCGCGCCATCCGGCAACTGAAGAATTCCCTGTTGTTACTGCTGCTGCTCCTGGTTTGTTAAGTAAATATGACGAGTGAGGGATTTACCGTTTTCAAACGAATACATACTATGAAGCATTCAGCAATACTTATTGAAAAGTTTCTCCGGGATGAATGCAGTGAGGCAGAAAAGCAATGGGTAAAGGAATACATTGCACAGCACCCGGAAGCTTTACAACCTTATTTAACAGAAGAGAGCTGGCATTCCTTCCAAACCGGAGAACAATTACCGGAATCCATTTCCGGTAAAATGATGACGGTGATAGAAAGACATACCTTTCAGAAAAAAGATTCCCATAAACGCTGGTATGCAGCGGCGGCAGCGGTGATACTGATCATTTCCGGCGGACTGCTGTGGAGTATACTACGCTCTTCACCGGGAGAGAAAATTGCAGCAACAGAACCGGCGCCGGCTAATATAACAGCTGCTGTTCCTTTGCGCACAGTAATGAACAACACAAAGAAAATGATGCCCCTGCAACTAAGCGATGGCAGCGTAGTGGAACTGGCGCCCCGGAGTGAAGTGAAATACCTGGCAGTATTTACCGGCAACAGCAGGGATATCTATCTAACCGGGCAGGCCCTGTTCAGAGTAACTGCCAATAAAAACCAGCCATTCACCGTACATGCAGGACAGCTTGGCACCACTGCATTAGGCACCGTGTTTAAAATAACTGCATGGAAACAAAAAGACATTACACAGGTACAGCTGATCAGCGGCAAGATAGTAGTAAAGCATGAACACGCCGCAATAAAAGAAGTGTACCTGGCGCCCGGGCAGGAGCTTCGCTACGACCAGCAAAAGAAAATGGCAACCGTGAATACGGCTGCAGGCATTAAAAAGGATAAAATACCTGTACGGGTAAACGAAACTATCACCTTTAACAATGAACCGCTGGCTGGCGTTTTCAGACAGCTGTCCGGGAAATATCATGTAAAGATCCAATACACGGAAAACAGCCTCACAGGCATGAACTTCACCGGCACGTTCGACAGTAGCAAAGAAACATTAAAAGAATTCCTGGCAACTATTGGTACGTTAAATAATCTTACTATTAATCAGAAAGATGATGTTATCTACATAGTACAATAATCCCGGAAAAATATTTCCCATACTTACAACACCCGCAACCTCTTTGAGGCTGCACAGACTTCCTTTTGCCTAAAATGAAAATTTTATGTGTGTAAAAACCAAACATTCATGCTGCACAACCATCACCTGGGTGTTACTGTTGCTGTGGCAATTAACTCCCGGAAATGTACTGGCGCAAAATACCCGTCCTGCTGCCATTGGCCTGATAAAGAATGAAAGCAATGAAACGCTCCCCGGCGTGATGGTAAAGATGGAAGATGCAGACAATAAAGTACTGGCAAGCACCGTCACCAATGAAAAAGGGATCTTTACATTTACTAAATTACCCGCCGGCGGCCCGTATCATTTTGTGCTGTCGCAAATGGGATATACTACTGATACCCTCCGGGGATATATGATCAGCGACTCCAGCAGGTTATCTTTATCAGTGGTACTGAAAAAAAAAGTAGAAGAGTTAAACCAGGTACTGGTAACCGCACTGGGCATTAAAAGGGAAAAGAAAGCGCTGGGCTACTCTGTGGAAGAACTGGGTGGCAAAGAATTTAACCGCATGCCCCAGGAGAACCTGCTTAACTCTATGTCCGGCAAAGTAGCAGGCGTTACCATCAACTCCACCGGCGCCACCGGCTCGTCTGTAAGTATGATCATACGCGGCGCCACTTCCCTCAGCAGCGACAACCAGCCCCTGTTCGTGGTAGACGGCGTACCAGTGGCCAATACCGTTAACAACATCAGCCAGATCGGTAAAGATAATATGGTGGACTATGGCAATGCCATTTCCGATATCAACCCCGACAACATTGAAAGCGTTACCATCCTGAAAGGCCCCAGCGCCGCTGCTTTATATGGCTCCCGCGCGGGCAACGGCGTAGTGCTGATCACCACCAAAACAGGTAAGAAAGTGAACAGGGTAACAGTGGATGCCTACGTTAATTCCGTGTTCGATATTCCTTACAAATACCTGAAGTGGCAAACGAAATTCGGTTCCGGTCAGCTGGCAGGCATTCCTTTTTCCCGCAGCGGCAACCTGCTCACCAATCCCTTTGGTACCATCATCCAGGAAAATGTAGACGGTACTTTTGGTGCAGAACTGGATATGGGTTATGAAGAAGTACAGTGGAATAGCCCACTCGATGCCAACGGAAAAAAAATACCCATGCCCCTGGTCTCGCATAAGAACAACGTAAAGAATTTTGTTAACACCGGCATTACCACCATTGCCGGTGCTTCTGTTGCTAATAACAACGATAAGATCTCCTATCGCATTGCTTATGCCAACATGTCGAACAAAGGGATCATCCCCAACACCGATCTCTATAAAAATACACTGAGCCTGAACTCCGCCTTACAGGTGAATTCAAAGCTCAGTTTAAGCACCAATATTGATTTCAGCCGCAACAACTCCAACAACCGCGCTGCGGGCGACCGTGGCGCCAACCCGTTACAGGCCGTTTACAGTATCTCCCCGCATATTGATGTGCGCGACCTGGCCAACTACTGGATGCCGGGGCAGGAAGGGCTACAGCAACGGACCCAGTACAACGGCGTGTTCAATAACCCTTACTTCCTGGCTTATGAAGTGAAGAACGGGTTTGTAAGGGACCGGCTGTTTGGTAATATACGGGCCGACTGGAAAATACTACCCTCCTTAACTTTCATGGCACGCTATTCACTGGATACCTACGGTGAAAAAAGGGAAACAAAAATTGCCAACAGCTACCTGAATAACCCGGGCGGCGCATATGGTATCATTAACCTCGACAACTATGAGCGCAACATGGATGTGTTGCTCACCTATAAAAAAGCGATCCGTCATTTCGACTTCTCTGTTTCTGCAGGAGGCAATATGCGTTACCAAACAGGCAGCAACACCACCACTTCCACCAAAGATGGTACAGGGCTTAACACGCCGGGGGTATATACCATTCAGAATATTGCTCCTGCTAATCTCAACTATTACAGCAGCACTTTTGAAAGAGGTGTGAACAGCGTATACGGCATGCTGAATGTTGGCTATAAAGGAATGGCCTACCTGGATGTGACCGGTCGTACCGACTGGTCCAGCACCCTCCCCGGCGCCGCGTCCTATTTTTATCCCTCCGCCTCGCTGAGCGTACTGGTGAATGAAATAGCGCATATTACCTCTGATAAGATCAACCTGGTAAAATTAAGGGCCGGGGCCGCACAGGTAGGTAACGATGCCGCTCCTTACCAGCTGGCAGCCACACTCAGCAGCGTAGGCGCCTGGGGCAATATACCCAGGCTTACTACATCCGGCACCCTGCTGAACCCTTTCCTGAAGCCGGAAATAGCTACCTCCTATGAAGGGGGTACCGACATTAATTTATTCAGGAACCGCCTCCGTTTCTCAGGCACCTACTATATTGTTGAAAACAAGAACCAGATCTTCAGTCCTAAAACACCTCCCTCCTCCGGTTACTCTTCCCGCAGCATCAATGCCGGTTTGCTCAGGAGCAGGGGCATTGAGCTAACGCTGGGCGGCACCCCCATAGAGCGCAGGAACTGGAGATGGGATGTGAATTTCAACTTCACCCGCAACAGGACACGCATCATTTCACTCCCCGATGATATGCCTTACTATACGCTTTGGGAAGAAGGCAAAGGCGGGGCATGGACCTATGTGGGAGAAGACATAGGCGATATCTACGATGCGCAGCTGGTAACGGTTACAGACAAATCATCTCCTTACTACGGCTACCCGATTCTGGACAATACCGGTAAATGGCAAAGTATAGACGCCATCAACACCAAAAATAAGATCGGCAATTTTAACCCGGACTTCATCATGGGTTTCCAGACATCTGTTTCCTATAAAAATTTTACGCTGAACATGACCTTCGACTGGAGAAATGGCGGCGATTTTGTTTCACAAACATACCGTTACGGGGAAGAACATGGCAACTCACAACTGTTCCTCGATAAGCTCACCAACCCGGGAAATATGAAAGGACAGGAACTGCGGGATTACCTGGTAAGCCACCAGGATCAGCTGGTGATCCCTGCGGGCAACAACTTTCCGCTGGTTGGCGGCCCAACACCTGAATACAACAGCTTTCCATTTACCTATGGCCCTTATGTACTGCCTTATGGCGGCGTATTTATTCCCGGTGTTAGGGCAAAGGGATACGACAGCAATGGTAACCCTACCGGCTATACGGAAAACCTGGGCAACGACGGAACGCTTACGCTGCCTTATGCCGGTAGCACCGCCTGGTCGTTTACAAGGGCATTCCTGTTCCCGGCATCATACCTGAAGCTGAGGGAAGTGTCGCTCACTTATGAACTGCCGCAACAGGTGATCCGTTCCGCTAAACTGCAACGCGCCAGCTTCTCCGTATACAGCAGGAACATTATCCTGTGGACAGCCGCCAAAATTGGTATCGATCCTGAAAATGCCTACCAGCCTTCCACCGCGGTGCAGGGCTCGGGCATGCAGTTCAAGCAGGGTATTGAAAGATATAATGTCACTCCATGGGCCATTCCCGTGGGCGCAAAACTGAACGTCACTTTTTAAGAGCTTCTTTAATCCTGATATATGAAAACAGTGCGTACATCTATTATACTCAGCATCGGGCTGCTTTGTTTATCTGCTTCCTCCTGTAAAAAGGACCTGATCAGCATGAACGAAAACCCCAACGGCGCCAATCCCGCTACCACCAATCCAAACCTGGTACTGTCTACCGTGCTCACCACCGCCGGGATGCAGCTGGTAACCCTGGGCTACCAGGATATGGCAGGCGTGATGCAGCATACACAGAAAGATGGCTGGACCACCACGCATAACGAATACGACTGGGCGGGCTCCAACAGCTGGACCGGTTACTATGATGTATTGCGGAACAACCAGCTGGTATATAATCGCGGCGTAGCGCTGAACAGTGAGCTGCACCAGGGCGTGGCGCTGGTAATGAAATCCCTGCTCTTTGGCCTTATCACCGACCTCTGGGGCGATGCTCCCTATACCTTTGCCCTGCAGGGGGAAAATGGCACACCGGAAACCACGCTGCCGGTATTTGATCCTCAGCAAACTATTTATACGGGGATACTCGCTGATCTTGAAAAAGCAAACACCCTGCTTTCCAAGCCCAAAAGCGCCTATTCCAACCCCATTGATGCCGTGGATGTGTACTACCAGGGCGACCCCGTGAAATGGCGTAAAATGGCCAATTCCCTGGCGTTACGCTATTATATGCGGCTGTCGGAGAAGCTGCCTGCCGTTGCAAAAGCCGGTATTGAAAAAATAGTGGCAGACCCCGCGCAGTATCCGCTTATACTTAATACGGATGGCGCTGAAGATGCTGCCATGTCTTTTCCCGGCAACAGCAATGCGGATTCCTGGCCGGCAAACGTGGCTTACGATACAGACAGCAGCAACTACCGCCGGTTAAAAATGTGCGCCACTTTTGTAAATGCGCTGCAGTTAAGGCATGACCCCCGACTGGGCATATGGGCTAACAAAGTACAGTGTTTTTTATTGGTAGATGATACCAAACCAGCCGGCACCGGCAACGTATATAAAGCCACAGACACCGTGATCGCAGGCGTGCCGAGGAAGGTAAGATACATCTCCCCTGATGTACTGGCTTCCAAAGGGCTTACCATCAATGATATTAACCAGGACGAAAATTATGTGGGACTGCCGCCGGCCATTTCCGGTCCTGCAGTATATAACCTCAGTCCCGATGCCAGCCAGGCATCCCGCAACCCGCATGTTTCCTGGCTCAACGATATCTACCAGCAACCGAAAGGGCCCCTGCTGAAGGCAAGGATCATTTCCGCCTCAGAAGTACATTTTATCCTGGCGGAAGCAGCTGCCGTGAAAGGATGGGCCGCCGGCGACGCCGAAGCGCACTACAACGCAGGTATACAGGCATCGCTTAATGTTTGGGGAGTTGGTGGAAGCGCTGCCGCTTATCTCGCGCAGCCGGCTGTAAAATTCGATCACACACAGGAACAGATCATCGTGCAGAAATGGATTGCCAGCTGGACCGCCGCCACCGAAGCCTGGGCCGATTACAAGAGAACAGGTTTTCCGGTACTGCATGCCGGTCCTTATGCAAAAGGCCCCGTGCTGCCTGTACGTTTGTACTATATGCTGGAAGAGCGTAACCTGAACAAAGCCAATATGGAAGCCGCCGCCGGCCGGCTGGAAGTGACCAGCTATTCTTCCTTTGGCGCCAATGGCAGTAAAAACAGCCCCTGGTCCAAACCCTGGGTGATCCAGGGCACGGGAAAACCATGGTAATTTCTTATATTTCACTAAACCCTTCAAACAATTTACCCGGATATGAAGCAACTCTTTTTAAATGCCGCTGCCGTGTTTGTTCTCCTGCTGAGCCAAACAAACATCTTTGCACAGCAAACAGTAACACCTGCCACCGCCCTTAAAAGTTACCTGAACAACGGGGATACCTCGTTCAAATGGGAACTGAAAGATTCCTTCAATATAACTAACGGTAAAGGCTATAACGTACTGCTCACCTCGCAGCAATGGCGGGAATATACCTGGAAACACCAGCTCACCATACTGGTGCCCGATGATATTAAATACGATGGCGCGCTGCTGTTCATCACCGGCGGATCCGTAAAGGAAGGAATGCCCAACTGGAACGGCCCGGAAGATGAACTGTACCAGCAGATGGGAAAAGTAGCGACCATCAACCACGCTATTACCGCCGTTTTACGGCAAACGCCCAATCAGCCGCTCTTTGGGAAATTAACGGAAGATGCCCTCATTTCCTATACCCTTCACCAGTTCAAAAAGGATGGCGACTACAACTGGCCGCTGTTATTCCCCATGGTGAAAAGTGCCGTAAGGGCAATGGATGTGATCCAGGAATTTGCTGTGAAAGACCTGCACCGCAAAGTGAATGGCTTCGTGGTGTCCGGCGCTTCCAAACGCGGATGGACCACCTGGCTCACCGGTGCGAACGATAGTCGCGTAGTAGCCATTGCCCCCATGGTGATCGATGTGCTGAATATGCCGGTAAGCCTGGATTACCAGATCAAAACATGGAAAGAATACAGCGTGCAGATAGAAGACTACGTAAAACTGGGTATTCCCCAGGCGGCGCATACCAGCGAAGGCCAGGCCATCAATACCATGATTGATCCCTACTCCTACCGGAGCAATTTATCTATTCCCAAAATGATATTCATGGGCACCAACGACGAATACTGGGTAGTTGATAATATCAAGAATTATATAGACAGCATTCCCGGTAAAAACCTCATCAACTATGTACCTAATGCTGGTCATAATCTTGGTGATAAAGTACAGGCCTTCCAGGGCCTCAGCGCTTTCTTCGGCATGACGCTGAGCAAACAGGCTTATCCTGATTGCAGCTGGACTACCACCACGCATAGCGGTAAAGTACAGCTTACCGCCAAAGCCACCTCCGATCGTTTGCTGGATGTGATCCTGTGGTCGGCCAATTCTTCCGACCTGGATTTCCGCAATGATAAATGGGAATCCAAAAGCCTCGGTCAGGCGCACCGGGCTAAAGTGAAAGTGACCACTCCCCTGCCTTCCAATGGCTACCGCGCATTTTATGTGGACCTGAAATACCAGAACGCTACCGGCGGTACCTACACCGTTAGTACGCGTGTATTCGTGACCGATACTAAAGCCATTCTCTGATGAAAGCAGCTATATACCTGGCAGCATTGTGCTGTTTTGCCATAAATGCCTATGCACAAACGCTGCCGGCTACACGAAATAAGTTCGTGGTGGTGGCGCACCGCGGCAACCATGTGGATGTGCCGGAAAACACCCTGGCCGCCATAGAGGAAACCATCCGCTGCGGGGCCGACTACGCAGAGCTGGATCTCCGCACCACGAAAGACGGGCAGCTGGTGCTTATGCATAACGCCACCGTAGATAAAATGACGGATGGTAAAGGCAATGTAGCCGACCTCACACTGGCAGAGATTAAACAACTGAAGGTACGCAGCAGCGATGGGAAAGTATACCGGGTGCCTACCTTTGCAGAAGCATTACAGGCATGTAAAGGCAGGCTGAATATCTACCTCGACTTTAAAGCCGCCGACGTATCCGAAACCTGGAAACAACTGCAGGCCGCCGGCATGGATAAACAGGTGATCGTATACCTCAATGAAAAAGAACAGTACAAAGCCTGGCACAACACAGTGCCTGAAGTACCGCTGATGGCCAGTTTACCTGATGGGATCGGTACGCCGGAACAGCTGGAAAGCTTTCTGAAAAAAGTGCGTATAGCCGTATTCGATAATATTACCGCACCGGAAATGATGGCCGTTGCCAGGAAGTATAACGTAGCTATATGGCTGGATGTGCAAAAGCCCAACGAAGGGCCGGCCGACTGGCAGGCGGCGGTAAATAAAGGCATACAGGGCGTACAAACAGATCATCCGGAAGCGCTGATCAAATATCTTAACGCCAACCACCTGCGGGATGGAGTAACTGCTACGGCATCGCTTCAGTGATAAAGTTTATTACCGGCGGTAGTTTTTCCGGCTAAAAAACTACCGCCGGCTTTTTTTTGGAAGAGTAGCTGTCTTACCTTTGGTGCTCATTGGAAAATTATGGCAGCATTCAGGAATATATCATTACCCATCTCTTATAAATTACCGTTGGAACAAAACCCGGCCGGAATAACCATACTGGCAGACGGCGGGTATTTACTCAATTTCAGTGCAAAGCCGGAAGTGATCAGGCTAAATGCTTCCCTGCAGGAAGTGTGGCGTAAAGACCTGCAGGCGCAAACCAGGAACCATGTCAACTGCGAAATAACAGCTTCTCCCGATAACAGGCTGATAGCGCTTTCCAACGAAACGGCTGTAAGGATCACTGATAGTGAAGGACAATTGCTCTGGCAATATGACCACGCTCCCTGGTATCATTTCATGGGCTCCGGCTGCTTCTTTTCTGCAGATACAAAATTCATGTGGTTCGTATCGCCGGAAGAACAGGATACACTGCACCGGTTACGGTTATCAGACTTCACCATAATAGATAGCTACCCGCTGGAAACCAGCCAGGAATGCGCATATAATTTTTACGCCACCCCTGATAAAAATAAATTTCTCCTGGAAACACCTGCCGGACAGGACGCTGTTACACTATACCTTATCCGGTTCAGCGATGATGCAATGACGCTGGAAGAGCTAACGCAATGTAACGACTGCATTGCGGGCAATTTTTCTCCTGATGGGAAAACGTTTATTACCGCGCCGCATTACAGTGAAGCGATACAACTGCTCTCTTTTCCGGGCATGGAAAAAACGGGAGCGTTACCCCAGGAAATATTATTTGATATCAACGACCGGTATAAGGATGCCGAAGAACCGGATAGCGTAAATTACACCGCCCTGTTCATCAATAACGATACCTTCCTTGTATTCACCAGGTTTGGAAGATGCTTGCTGGCAGACCGTCATACCCTCACTTGTTTTGGAGAGCTGTTGCCGGAAGGCTGCGATACCAGGGCCTACGACTTCTCCGGGAACCCAACCACGGATCCCACTGCGATTGTTGACTATGGCGGGGATATTATCACCTTGCAGGTAAATATGCAGGGGCAGTTGCTGATCACGCACAGCAGCGGGGAACTGAGAGTGTATGACCTGCCTGAAATAAAAAAGGAGACCGTATAAAAAGAGTGCCCCCAAAAGTGTGCAACTTTTGAGGGCATCACAAAACCGGTGGCTTTCGGCTAAAAGAAAATATCTACATAGTCCACTACATTATTCCCTTCACAGTTTTCCATTTCCTGCAGGCGCCAGTATTTACGCGCTCCTTTTGCCAGGAAATGATAGGTACCGGTTTTATCGCATACCTTTCCTCCATTCAGTGATTTATCCATGGTTTGAATGGTGCCTTCAAAAGTGAGCTCCCGTGGCGATACTACTTTCAGGATACCATCTATGGTAACAAAACTGCCGCTCTGCGTATCGCGCTGCTCCCCTTTCACGGTATAATTACCGTCTTTATTTTTCTTTATCTGCACTTTGCCCGGGTTATCCCATCCAATCCACTGGAGGGTAAAATTATGGGCGCCTTCGCGTAAGGCGGCTTCTTGTGCATGGCTGTAATATCCTGTAGTGAGCATACAGCATAACAGGAACAGGGCACGGATCTTTTTCATGATGAAGTGGGTTTAATGAATGCCGGGGAAGTTCTTCAGGTTCCTGGCGAATACTTTTGAATTTTCTTTACTATCGGATACCGCCCATACCGCCATGGCATACAAAACCGGCTTCAGGTTGGCGCCCGTTTTTGTTAAGCGGTAGGTAACATGTGGCGGTACTACGGGTTTGGCTATACGTATCACCAGGTTATCTGCTTCCAGTTGTTTGAGATGCTGGATCAGCATTTTTTCCGTGATAGCGGGGATGCCTTTTCTCAGGTCGCTGTAACGTTTTTCGCCGGATAACAATTGAAAGAGGATGATAGGCTTCCAGTAGCCGCCGATCTTCTCCATCACGTATGTAACCGGGCATTCATTGAATGCTGCCTGTTTATTGGCCTGTATAACGGAGGCTTCTTTTACTTTGGTCATGATACATACTTTAGGGTAAGTACTTGTACAAAAGTAAGTACAAATCTACTTTTGTGCAAGTAACAAATAAACAAACAAATCATGAAAATTACTTTAACAGGATCATTGGGAAATATCAGTTTACCGCTGGCGCAGCAACTGATTGCAGGCGGGCATACCGTAACCATAGTTAGCCATAGCCCCGAAAGAATAAAAGCTATTGAAGCCTTAGGAGCCATCCCCGCCATCGGGTCTGTTGACGATCCCCATTTTCTCAGCAGCGCTTTTAAAGATGCTGATGCCGTATACACCATGATCCCGCCGGCCTTCCAGGCAGCCGATATCCGCCAGTATATGCGTAGTGTGGGAGATAACTATGCCAGGGCCATTGCTGAGAATGGCGTAGGCCATGTGGTAAACCTGAGCAGCGTGGGCGCCCACCTGGCAAACGGTGCAGGGCCTGCCGGGGCTAATCACTATGTGGAAGCAAAGTTGAACGAACTAACGGGGACGCATGTGCTCCATTTACGGCCCGGCATGTTTTACACAAATTTCCTGGGCAGTATTCCCATGATAAAACAACAGGGCATCATTGGCAATAATTTCGATGGCTCCGTAAACATGGTGCTTACCCATCCACGGGATATTGCCATGGTAGCAGCGGAAGCGCTGGATACGCTCCGGTTCACGGGAAAGCATATACGTTATATTGGCCATGAAATAACCGGGGCTGAAGTAGCAGCCATACTGGGTAATGCTATTGGCCGGCCGGACCTTGCATGGATAGGTTTTCCTGACAACGACCTCTTATATGGTTTAATGCAGAACGGGCTTACAGAACAAATGGCGAAAGTATATGTACTGGAAATCGGGGTGGCACTGAGGGAAGACCAACTGCTGGACAGCTACCGGGAACACCGGCATAACGCCGCCGGCAGTATTCATTCCTTTCATCATTTTGCGAACGACTTTGCCGCTGCTTATCATCAACATGCTTAGTAATTACAGGGGCGCCATGCAGGCGCCCCTGTAAATTATTTTAGTAAACTTCCGCAAAAGCAGGCGCTCCCATCACTTTCATAAACAGCTCTTCATCCAGCAGGTCTTTCACCGACTTAATAATAAAATCGGGCGAATAACCGAAATGAGCAAGATCACTTTCATGGGTTACACCTGATAAGGTGAGCACCGTGGTGAAGCCCATTGAGCCGGCGCCCAGGATATCTGTTCCCATGGTGTCGCCAATCATCACCGTTTCATCTGTGGTGAGCTGCAGCGCTTTACGCGCCATGCGCATCATCACAGGGCTGGGCTTACCCACGCTGAAAGCCTTGATACCACTGGCAAATTCCAGCATTGCCACCAATGCGCCGCAACCTGCCCTGTATTTACCATCGCCCATGGGGCAATTGGGATCCAGGTTGGTGGCAATTAATTTAGCGCCTTTCATGATCATGTTAATGGCTTTATCAACAGATTCCAGCATGATGGTTCTTCCTTCCCCGATAATCACATAATCCGGCTGATCATCTACTATTGAGTAACCTGCATTGTACAGCTCCGTCAGCAAACCACCTTCGCCGATCACATAGGCGGTACCATTTTCTTTTTTGGATGCCAGGTATCTTGCAGTGGCCATGGCGCAGGTAAAAATATCAGTATCATTTACCTTAAAGCCCATTTTATTCAGCTTGTAACATACATCCCTGCTGGTTCTCTGGCTATTGTTGGTAAGAAAGAGGAAGGGCAGGCCTTTTTCTCTCAGCCCGTTAATAAATTCTACAGCCCCGGGAATTGGTTCACTGCCTTTGTAGATGACTCCATCCATGTCGATTAGAAATCCCTTTTTTTTCATAGCAAATCAGGTGTTGGTTTTTAAACTGGTTTATTGCTCAAAAAGATCCATGGAATGAATAAAGGAAGATTCATGGAATGAATAAAGGCAGGAAGCTGCATAGATGCAGTGATCAGATATCTCCCCTAAAGATAATAAAATAAATTAAAAAGTCATCTTTTTATGAAGATGAATAACCGGGTTATGGATTTGTTTGTAAAAATAATTCCAGGTGGCGGTTAAATATTTCCGGTTGCTCCATATTGGGCATATGTGATGCGTCTTTTATCACCGCCAGTTCTGCGCCATTGATATGCGCCTGCATGCCTTCCGCCACGGCTACCGGTGTAAACCCGTCTTCTTCCCCTACCACAATCAACACAGGGCAGTGAATATTTGGCAGCATAATCGTATGATCCCTTCTTTCAGCCCTGCCCCGTTGCACAGCAGCGGCGCCCAGCGGGTTGGTGCTTTCCATCATCTCACGCAGGTGCTTTACAACATCCGGTTGCGTTGCCATCGTTTTTTTACCAAGAAACTGGTGCAGGTGCTGCGTAGTGTAAAAATGCATTCCCTTCTCTGCTAAATTATCCGCCAGCTGCAACCTCGCCCGGTAGCTTTGTGCGCTTTCCGCCTTTGCATCTGTATCTGCCAGTACCATGGCATGAAACAACTGCGGCGCCAGCCGGTACAGGTCAAAAAGTATCTGCCCGCCCATAGACAGGCCCACAAAAGTGGCCTTCGTAATTTGCAGCGCCTCCAGCAAATGAATGATGTCCAGCGCCAGTTCGTCCAGCAGCGTAGTGCCCGAAGGAATACCTGTTTCTCCATATCCCCGGAGATCAGGTACTATCAGGCGTTTATTGGTTTTGAAAGCGGCCACCTGCTGATCCCACATACTGCGGTTAAACGGCTGCCCATGAACAAACACTATCACATCCCCTCTTCCATGATCATCGAATACCATGTTAATTCCTCTTACCTTTATTTCGTGCTTCATTATTAATGAGACTTTTGTCTCACAAAAGTAGTATCTTTACACCGGAAATCAAACATTCATTTACAGGTATGGCCAAATTATCGCTGGATGACGGCAGGATAGAACAAAAATTAAAGACAAGGGAAAAGCTGCTGGCAGTGGCCAACACGCTGTTGCTGCAGGGAAAAGAGATCAGCGTGGAGCTGGTAGCAAAAGAAGCCGGTATCTCCAAAGCCACAGCCTACCGCTATTTTACAGGAACATCTGCCTTAAAGCGGGAGGCTTCCCTTCAGCTCAAAGCCCAAACAAGCGACGACCTGTTTGCCGGTATCCCTGAAAAAGATCTGAAGGCAAGGGTCAATAAACTGATCGATTATCACTTCGATCTCTTTACAAAAAATGAAGCGGAGTTCAGGTTGTTCCTCAGCTCTGTCATATCAGAATCCATTCACCCTGAAACCGGCTATTCCAGGGCAGGCCGGCGTATTGTGCTGATAGAGGAAGCACTGAAGCCACTGCGGAAAACACTGCCTCCCGCTACCTTCCGGCACATGGTAAATGCGTTGGCTGTTTTTTTCGGTATAGAATCGGTTACGGTGCTGAAAGACCTCTCCCAGCTGGATAATAAAGAAGTGCTGGAAACATGGCGCTGGGCGGTACACAGGATTGTGTTCGGGTAGGTGTTATTTACTTTTCTTCAATTGCAGTAACCAGTTCTTCCAGTCGCCTGCCACTTTATCCCAGTTAAAAATATCATAATCAATAGTGCCATCCACTTTTACAGGGAAATAATTATGCTCTGTTCCGGGGTAAACAAGGAAACTGAAATTCTGCTTCTTTTGCCTGATCATTTCCACTCTCAGGTACTCATCAAACGGGGCTACTGCATCTTTAGAACCATAAGACACCAATACAGGGATCTTCAATTTCTCAAGATATTGCAGGGGTGGTATGGAAAACTGATAAGTAGCCTTATGCGTATCGCCATTGCTGGCATCCATCCCGCCGGGATCGTTCACTACCTCCTGCCAGTAATTCATATCTCCGGTGGTTAAATCTGTGGAATCCTTTTCAAGCGCACGGTTCCTTTCAATAATAGTCATGATCCTTCCCATGGGATTGCCACCGGAATAAATTAACGCGCTAACAGCTTTGGTTTCCACTGCCACCTTAGCGGCTATAGTGCTTCCTTCAGAGTGACCTGCTATCACCAGTCCCTCTTCAGATACCCAGCTTTGCTGACGCAAAAAACGGATCACCTCTTTATTTCTTTCCACGTAGTAATCAAGCAGGTTATGCGCCGTATAAAACCGTGGAAAATATCCTGTACTGTCTTTAAATGTAAAATTGTCCGATAATACCTGCCGGTCGGCCTGCAACGGAATACCCGGCTTACCTATAATAGCCAGGTGATATTTTTCTGTTAACAGGTCAGGGTTGAAAACAAAAACATTTCCTACCTCTTTGCGCCCGCCCTCATTATAAAGGATCATAAGTGGAACAGGCAGACTCCCCTGGCAGAAAAGCAATACCGGTTTCCGTTTTCTTTCTTCGCCCTCTTTCGACTTCACCAGCATATTCACCGTATCGCCTTTATACAGGAATTGAAAATGCCGGTATCCATATAGTTTTTCATCCATCGTTTGGGCCTGGAGTACGACGGGAAGAATGATTAAAATCCAGAATAATGATTTCATTGTAAAAAAGAAGGTTATAAGATGCGCTCCCGTTTCTCTGCCGCAACCACCAGCAAAGCTACAATAAGTATCACACTATACTCGCATCCGCCTGTACCATGTTCTCCTACAAACCATCCGAGAGAGGCATGTATTAAAACAATGCCCGCCAGCAGCAATATAATAAAGCCTGCGCTGAGCAAACGGGTGTAAATTCCCAGCAGCAACAGTAAACCGCCGGCAATTTCATAGGCCGTGATAGCCCATACCCAGGCTACCCCGTATGGCAGCCCCTTACTTTCCATAAACGCTCCAAACTGCGGAATAGAGCCATTACAGATGCGCACAATGGCATGCGCCGGGAATATAACGGCCACAGCTATACGTAGTATAAGTAGCGATTGTTTCAGGGAGAGGAAAGGATACTGCATGATACAAATGTAGAAAAGCCGGGTACGGAAACAATACCTGTAAACCGGTATTTCTAACCGGTAGCCGGCCGTTTACGGATAAAAAGAAAGCCCATCAGGCCACCCAGGAAAGCAAGACCGGCAGACAATTGCATGATGCGCCCGTACGCTGTAATAAACCCATCTTTATATACTTTACGGATCATGTTATGATGCGCACTGTCAATACCCGCAGGTATGGAAGCATTGCCCAGGTCCACCGTTTGCGCCACCACCGCCTCCCTTTGCTGACCGTTCAGCGGTAACACACGGATTTCCCGCTGTACCGCCCCGGAGAAAAAAAGCACCGCCAGCGCACCAAAAATAGCATTGGCAAAAACACCGGCAATACGGGTCACCGCATTGTTCACACCGGAAGCGGTGCCGGATAAATGATCACTCACAGATCCCATCACCGTAGCGGTTAACGGCGCCACGGTGAACGACATACCTAATCCCAAACCCACAATGCCCGGGAAAAATGTAGTCCAGTACTCTCCGGCTCCATGCGTTTGCTTTACAAAAGACAGCAGCAGCAAACCAACGCCGGCAATACAGGGCCCTGCTACCAGGAATAAACGGGGACCGTATTTATCTGCCATGCTTCCTGCAAAACGCGCAATGATGATCATCAGCACAGTAAATGGCAGGAAAGTAAGCCCGGACTGCAACTGCGTATATCCCTGCACCTGTACCATATCCAGGGAAAGGAACAGCATGCCGGCGCCAAGGCCCGCATACAAAAAGAAGGTGAGCAGGTTGGTACCGGTAAAAATTACATTCTTAAAAAGCCCCACCGGCAGCATCGGGTGCCTGCTTTTATTTTCTACTATAATAAAAACCGCCAGCAGCAATACGCCGCCGGCAATAGTACCATACACCTGCGGATTGCCAAACCCCAGTGAAGGCATACGCAGGAACCCGAAAGTGAGCAGTGCCAGTCCTGCTGCGGTGAGCACCGCGCCCGGGAAATCGAGCCGCTGATCGCCTTCTGTTTCCCTGCTCTCATTCACCTTCCAGGCCAGGAATACCAGCGCCGCCACGCCAATAGGCACATTGATAAAAAAGATATACCTCCACAGTCCTGCATCTGCCAGGGCGCCGCCCAGCACAGGACCGCCCATGGTAACCAGGGTGGTAACGGCCGACCAGGTACCGATAGCCTTTCCCCGTTCATTTTCATTGATGGAAGAAGTGATCAGCGAGAGGCTTCCCGGGATCATCAGTGCGCCGCCTATTCCCTGTATCATCCGGAAAATAATAAGCATGGTAGCGCTGCCGGCAAAGCCGCAGGCAGTGGAGCCCAGGATGAACACGAAAATGCCGGCCATAAAAACCTTTTTACGGCCCAACCTGTCGCCCAGAGAGCCGCCTATCAATATGAGGGAAGCCAGCATCAGCATATAGGCATTCAATACCCAGAACAGTTCTGCCGCCGATGCCTTCAGGCTTTGCTGCAGGGCCGGTAACACCACGTTCAATGCCGTACCATCAATAAAAGCCATGGCCGATGCAAGGATAGTGGTTACCATTACCCATTTGCCTGCGGAACTGTGAAGCGCTACGGTTGTCATAATACATTAAGACGGTGAACAATGATTAACGTACAAGTGCTCAAAATGTTCCCGCGTTCATTTCCGGACACACCGGTTACACAAGCGGACAACTTACATGATAACAAAAATCATAATCATATCAGTATCAATATCCACAATTACTGGCATATTTTTCATTCTTAATGATCAATCTCACACAATTCCTGTTATGCTCAAAAGTTATATAAAAATAGCCTGGAGAAATTTGCTCCGCAATAAAGTATATGCAGCTATCAATGTGATTGGTCTTGCTCTCGGTATCAGCGCTTGCCTGGTTATTTTTCTCAGCGTTCATTTTGAGCTGAGCTATGATAACTTTCATCCCGGCAAAGAAAATATTTACCGGGTAGTATCACAGATTGGTTCGCCGGAGCGGGGTACCCATAAAATGTCCGGCGTACCGGACCCTGCCCCGGAAGCTTTATCCAACCGGTTCCCCGGCATTGAAACACTGGCAGCCATTCATCCTGTTTACCCCAAAACATCGGTTACAGCGGGTAATGGCGTGGTAAAGAAATTTGACAGCGGCAACAAGCCCGATGTAGTGATCGCTTATCCCGAATACTTCAGCGTGTTTCAATACACCTGGCTGGCCGGCAAACCCGAAGCGGCGCTGCAGGAGCCATTTATGGTGGTGCTCACCGCCAGCAAGGCCGCGAAGTATTTCGGCGACCTGCCTGCAGAAAGATATCTGGGAAAAATAGTTACCTATAACGATTCCATCCCGTTAACGGTAGCAGGTATTGTGAAAGACCTTCCACAAAACACAGACCTCATCTTCAACGATTTTATTTCCTTTGCCACCGTAAAGAACAGCCCCTTCAAAAACGAATTCGGGTTTGATCAATGGGGCATGTTCGGAGGTACACAGGCATATGTGAAATTAACCCCCGGTACCGATACCATGCTGCTCAACAGGCAGCTGGCAGCGTTTGCCGGTGAGCGCGTACTTACAGAAGCAGGCGAAAGCAAGACCTTCCGCCTCCAACCATTGTCAGACATACATTTCAACAGCGACTATACAGACGGTTTCGGCCGCCGGGCGCATTTGCCCACTATGTACGGGCTCATGGCTATTGCGTTATTTATACTGGTAATAGCCGCGATCAATTTTATAAACCTCTCCACTGCACAATCTGTAGAGCGCTCTAAAGAAGTAGGGATCAGGAAAGTGCTTGGCAGCAACAAACGAAGCCTGGTAGCATATTTCCTTACGGAAACATTCCTGCTTACCGCATCTGCCGTACTGCTCTCTCTGCTGGCAGTACAACCTTTACTGCAGGCATTCAGTTCTTTTATGCCCAACGGGGTATCGCTGCATCTATTCAGCTGGCCTACCCTTCTGTTCCTCTTACTTATCACCTTGTTCACTACTTTACTATCCGGCCTTTACCCTGCAAAAATACTGTCCTCTTTTCAACCGGTGCAAAGCCTCAAAGGAAGCACAGGGCTTAAAGGAAACCAACGGGGATATCTTCGTATAGGCCTGGTGGTTTTCCAGTTTACCATCTCCCTGGTATTTATTATAGGTTCCATGGTGATCAATAACCAGATCAGGTATATGCTGAACAAGGATCTTGGGTTTAAGAAAGATGCGATCATCACCTTTGATACCAACCGCGCATATGCCTCAACCCTTCCGCGCGTACTGGCAGATAAGATCCGGCAGCTGCCGCAGGTGGAAATGGTAAGCCTGAGCCAGGGGCCTCCTTCCGATAAAAACCATTGGGGCACCTTCCTGAAATACACGGACAAAACCGAACTGCGGGCGGATTGCCACCTGGAATTCGGCGATGAAAACTACGTACCGCTATACCAGTTAAAACTGGTAGCTGGCCGGAACCTGCGTACTACCGATACCATCAGTGAAGTGCTGATCAATGAAACCTGCGCCAAAGCATTGGGATTTAAAACCCCTGCAGATGCAGTGGGCAAATTTGTGGAATCCGGTATGAGCGATGGCCCTTCACGGAAAATTATACCTGTTGCAGGCGTGGTAGCCGATTTCCATGCACTTGCGCTCCGCGAACAGATCAAACCGGTTTTTATCGCATCTTCTAAGGAGATTTGCCGCTTTGTAAATGTAAAGCTCTCGCTCGCAGGCTATAGCGGTGAACAGCTGCAACGTACTATCAGCGATATACGAAATGCATATACCGCTATCTATCCCAATGAAAAATTCGACTATCATTTTTTTGACGATACTATCAGCAAATTTTACGAACAGGAGCGGCAGATGGAGCAACTGATGAACACCGGTATGACCATCGCTATCGTTATTTCCTGTCTTGGTTTATTCGGACTGGCCGCCTTTACAGCACGCCAGCGCACCAAGGAAATCGGTATCCGCAAAGTGCTGGGCGCCAGCGTAAGCAATATTGCCGCCATGCTGAGCACCGACTTCCTGCGCTATGTTTTCATTGCAGCTGTGCTGGCCTCTCCCATTGCCTGGTACGCCATGCACAGATGGCTGCAGGGATTTGCCTACAGTGCGCCTATCTCCTGGTGGATGTTTGTACTGGCCGGCACCGTCGCCATGCTGATTGCACTGATTACGGTAAGCTTTCAATCCGTAAAAGCAGCACTGGCCAACCCGGTGAAAAGCCTGAAAGCAGAATAACCATATTATCTTTTCATGATCTTTTTAAAACAGGAAGCCGGTTGATAACAACCGGCTTCCGTTATCAATAAAACTGATAGGAAAACCATCTTTATTTATCTTCATTATACGATCTTTGTGCGCATGTCGGGCACAAGATGAAAAAGACGATCTTATCAGTATTAATTTACTGTGGCTTAATAGGTATACCCCGGGACGATCTGAGAGCACAGACTTCCGATGACAATACGCGGTTGTTCCGCTTTTACGAAGACAATGACTTCATTAATCTGAACGGTAATGGAACGGACCAGGCATATACGAACGGTACCCGCTTCGATTTGTTCTATACCCGCAGTCGGCCACCACGCGGCTTCGACCGCTGGATGCCCAAAGCCGGCAAGGAAAGCGTTAATACCTATGGCTGGGGATTTATGCAGGTGATGTTCACCCCCAAAGACCTGCGGCGGGTACAGCCGGTACCCGGCGATTTCTCCTATGCAGGCGGATTGTTCCTCACACATACTATTCACTCCACCAACCCGGTACATAAATACAACCTGCAAACAGAGTGGTTCGCCGGTGTAATGGGGCCCTGGGCGCTGGCAAAAGAAACCCAGACCCTCGCCCACCGCATCCTTGGTTATGAACGCCCCAGGGGATGGCGCAACCAGATCGGGAATAAATTACTGCTCAACCTTAACTTTACTGCGGAAAAACAGCTGGCAGCCATAAAAAAAATAGCAGAGATAACTGCAGGAGGCCAGGTATATGCTGGCACCATGCTGAACGGGTTCTCACTGTACTCGCTGATCAGGATAGGCAAAATGACTCCTTACTACAACGGGTATATTCCACAATACGCCACCTGTAAGCGCTGGCAGTTGTATGGCATCATCCGGCCTAATGTGGAACTGGTGTTTACCAATGCCCTTGTAAAAGGAGTAGCGCCGCAGGGAGATGAACAGCAGCCGGCAAAAGCAGGTCAGCCTACATTTGCGGATAACAGGCTGTTGGCCGGGATCGACTGTGGCCTCGTGGCCGTATACGGGAAAGTAGGATTCTCGCTTACGCAAAGGACCATGTCGCCCGTAATAAATGGCGTATCACATCACGAAGTGGGCAATATTTCTTTCTATCTTGCATGGTAAGCGGGCGCGGACTGCTAAACAAAAAAGGCATGAAGCTGTTAGATGAAAAACAGGGTAACACGGGTACAGCCTTGATTACCGGCCCCTGTAAAACTTACTTCACACTGAAAAGCATATTTGCAGGAAGGGGGAAATCGTCCCGTCCCTCTGTTTTAAGATAAACCGGCTGAAGATCATCTCCTCCTTTTTTATGAAGATAACTGATCCGCAGCGGATAAAATCCTTTCTCCAGGGGTACCATAAAACTCTCTCCTTCACCTGTTTTGAAATGAGCACCAAGAATTAACCTGTTATTTAAATACACTTTGGTATGCTCATTACCGGTTCCCATTTCAAAAATATAATAACCCGGTTCACTGATCTGAATATATCCCTCATTTACCAATGCATAATTATCTTTCTTTGAAACTTTATTAAGATTAAAATCTGCCGTAGCAATACCTGTTTCAACTGGTCTTAACTTCCCTGCATCCGGGATGGTATCCCAGTTGCCTTCATAATATTTATACCGCAACCCGCCAGGCCTGGCTCCTGCCGGCATTCTAACAGCCGTAAAAACTTCTCCCGTTTGAAAAAAAGCACTCGCCGATCTGTTGTATTCCTTTCGTTTACCAAGAGACGCAACGATCACTTTTGAATCCCTGTTGATGGTAATGGCTGTTTCTTCTCCTGCTATCCTGGGAGAAGAAATACCTGGTGCTGTGCCATCAGTGGTGTAATGGAGATATGCATCTGCCGCCAGGTTATAGCATATTAATTTAAAAGGCTTATTACTTAGTACAATGCCGTTATCCGGCTTAATAACAATTTTCCGGGATATAGGATAACCTCCTGTGGAAGCATAGAACCCGCCATAAGAAAATTTCATTCCCTCCCAGAATCCTTTAAAATTTGTTGAATAATGGGTTTCATTGCTATACTGCACACATTTCCAGTCGACGCCTGCGGGCGCGTTTGCTTTAAGAATGGAATCCATCCCTGCCACACCCATGAATTGAAAAGCGGCGCCTTCACGCCCTGCAATAAAAAGCGTGTTATCCAGTGTATCCCGGCGGGCAAACCTTTCAGCCGCCAGTTTATGCAGGTAAAAATCATCCCACCACAAACTCGGATCAATTGCTATATAGGAAGTAAACAAACCAGGAGCTGTTAAAAATGTATACATCACAAAAAGGCCTCCCATGGAGCCCCCGTACAATGTATGCCCGCCCGGTTTTGCATGATACCGCTTACTGATATAAGGCATCAGCTCATCCCTGAAAAACTGCAGGAACCTAACCGCCTCCCCGGAATTGGCGCGCGTTTTTGTAGGTGCAAGATCTCTTTCCCGCATATTCACCCCATTCAGTATAAAGTCAGGAATGCCCACCAGGATCATGTTCTTCGGAATAAATCCTTCCCATTGCAACACGTTCCATTCTTCCTTCAAAAAATCCGGGATATCTCCCAGGCAATATATTACTTCGTATTCGCCAGGGGAAGCCGGGTTATAATTTTTGGGAAACACCACATTTATGGGTCTTGTTTCTTTTAGTACAGTAGAAAAAAGGGAATCCTTTACCGGGGAAATATCCTGCGATCTGGCAGTAATGTGAACCAGGAGGATGATAAAGAACTGAGTCAGGGAGATAGTAAATACTTTCATTAAACTATGATATCTTTTAAAAAGAGATTTCAGGTGTCGACAGCTCATCTGTTTTATAATTATTAAAGAAGATGAACGCATGAATTAAAGTTATAGGAATTATTCCAGGATTCTATGATATCATCACCTTTTCCATCCGTAAGTGAAATTTACCACAGAGCTGGGCAAATTCATTCCCTCTACCCTGCTGGCGCTGAAAATAGCCCGGGTTTTCGGCGCCACGGTGGAACAGCTGTTTGAGCCGGAACCGGGGGATGAATAAGCTTAATACATTAACCTTCCTTAACATTAATGCAAGGCTTGTTAACCTGCTTTTGCAGAACGCGGACCTACTTTCGGTTACAAAGTAATTGTCCGCTATGCAAAAAATCTACCTGTGGCTGCTTACCTGCTGCTTATCCTTTACGGCCAACGCACAAAAAAATGGCGTGATCAAAGGAACCCTGTCTGATACCAGTGCCGGTCGACCAGTGGCGGCAGCCACTATTACCCTGTTACTGCAAAAAGATTCCTCGCTGGTATCCTTTACCATGACCAACGAAAAAGGATACTTTGAGATCACCGGCATCCCCGCCGGGGAATACCGGCTGCTCATCACGCATGTAAAATATCATTCCCTGCAGCGCCGCATTAGCATCAGCGCTGCCTCTCCTGTAGCCAGTTTCCCTTCCCTGGTCATGAACGACCTGCGTATTAATCTTGATGAAGTGGAGATCACCGGCGAAGCCCCGCCGGTAACGCTCGTTGGCGACACGGTGCAGTATAATGCCGGCTCGTTCAAAACACCGCCCAACTCCAGCGTGGAACAGCTGTTGAAAAAACTGCCGGGTGTACAGGTGGCGAAAGACGGCACCGTAAAAGCACAGGGGCAAAAAGTAAACCGGGTACTGGTAGATGGTAAAGAGTTTTTTGGTAAAGATCCTAAAATGGCTACCAAAAATCTTCCTGCCGATGCGGTGGACAAAGTACAGGTATACGACCGGCTGAGTGATGCTGCACAGCTCACCGGGTTCGACGATGGCAACAGCGAAAAAACCATCAACCTGAAACTAAAACAGGACAAAAAGAAAGGCATGTTCGGAAAAGCCATGGCCGGCACAGGTACCAGCAACAGGTACGAAGGACGCTTCAATATCAACTCTTTCAAAGGCGCCAGACAACTCTCCCTTATCGGTATGGCCAACAATACCAACGCGGAAGGGTTCTCCTTTATGGATATGATGAGCTTCAGCGGGGAGCTGAACCGCATGCGGCAAAGCGGCAGCGGTAATGCCAGCTTCAGCGTGAGCAGCGACGATGCTGCCGCCGCATTCATGAGCAATGGCAGCGGCAATGGTATTAATACTGTATGGGGCGGTGGGCTCAACTATAATAACATCATCGGAAAAAAAACAGAATTCACCAGCAACTATTTCTACAACCATTATAACCCTCAGCAGGAAAGCGATATACGGCGGCAATATTTCCTGCCCGACTCCTCCTACTTCTATAACCAGCATGCTACCAGCAATAACCTGAACAATACGCACCGCCTCAACCTGGGCGCCGATATCCGGATCGACTCCCTGCACTCTGTTAAAATTTCCTCTTCTTTCGGGTACCAGGAAAACCGCAACAAAAACAACAGCACCTATGAAACCCTTTCGGAAGATCTGCAACCGGCCAACAAAGGCTTCAGCAACAACTACTCCACCGGCCATGGCAGTAACCTGCGCAATGATATTCTGTTCCGTAAAAAATTCCAGCGCAAAGGCAGAACCTTTTCACTGGCCCTGCAAAACAGCGCCAATAACAGCGAAAGCAACGGCAGCCTATTGTCGGTGAACCACTTCTATAACCGCACTGCATCACAACCGGCCTACGACTCTATCCATCAGCGGAACACCATATCCGGTAATATGAACAGCTATACGGCGCGCGCCGTATATACGGAACCGTTATTTAAACACTCCCTCATGGAATTTAGTATTGGTAACAGCTATACGAAAACCACCTCCGATAAAACCACCTGGGACTACAACAACAGTAACGGCAAATTTGATCAGCTGAATCCCGGGCTCACAAACAACTTTGAAAACACCTATAGCTATACCAACGCCGGTATACGCCTGCGTACCAAACAAAAAAAATTCAGCCTGGCTGCCGGCCTTAACTGGCAGGGCGCCTCCCTGGAAGGAACTATCATTGCAGGAAAAAAAGATTCCGTGATCCGGCAAACATTTTATAACCTGCTGCCATCGCTGCGTTTTCAGTACGACTTTACCCGTTACCGCAATCTCAGTATCAACTACGCCGCCATTACCAATCAGCCGGACATGGCCCAGTTACAGCCCGTACCGGATATCAGCGATCCGCTCAATATCCGCGAAGGTAATCCCGACCTGAAGCCGGAGCTCACGCATGCAGTACAACTGAACTTCATGTCGGTAAACCCGTTCAGGAATAAAAACCTGTTTGCATTCTTTAATATCCAGGAAACGCAAAATAAAATTGTAAACGATGATGTAGTAGATAGCGCAGGTATTAAACGCAGCCGGCCGGTGAATGTGAACGGGGTGTTTAATGTGTCCGGCAGTATCAACCTCGGACTGCCGTTACGCGCATTGAAAGGCACCGTTAATTTCAGCAGCAATGTGGGCTACAGCAAAACCAAACAGTTTATCAACAAAGCATCCAACGGCATCAGTACCGTTTCACTGGGGCCTGCCATGCGCTTTGACCTGAACCCTGCCGATAAACTGGACCTTTCTTTCAGCGCGGGTGTCAATTACTACAAAACATCCTATTCCCTGCAGCCTGCGCTTAACAGCGGTTACTTCATGCAACAATATGAAGGGGAAGTAAACTGGCAGCTGCCGGCTGATTTTTATATCAGCACCAGCCTGAATTATACGGTGAACAGTAACCGTACAGATGGCTTCAATGCAAAAGTGCCGCTGTGGAATGCCTCCGTAAGCCGGCAGTTCCTGCGCTTTAACCGGGGAGAGCTGAAGCTGAGCGCGTTTGATATCCTCAACGAAAATGTGGGCATCAGCCGCAGTACCAACCAGAATTATATTGAAGATTCCCGCATCAGGAACCTGCAACGTTTCTTCCTGTTAAGCTTTACTTATAGTCTCAGTAAAAACGGCCTTTCCAATGCCGCTATGCCGGGTATCAGGATGATAAGGCGTTAGAAGAGTGATGTAAGAAAGGGCCGGAATATTCCGGCCCTTTGCTTTGCTTATTTACTGCTTTACTGCGCAATCCTCGTAGCCCGCATCATACCACGCCCGTTGCGCTGCATCTCCGCCACCAGTTTTTCTCTTTCCTTGTTAAACTGCTCTTCAGTTACTTTCTTCCCTTTGGAAGGTTCCCTGATGGCCGCAAGATCTGCTACAGGAGAAACTTCCAGCGCCTGGTAAACGGTAGCGCCATTATTGATATCGATGGCCAGGATAAGACCGGGAAGCTGTCCCTGGAAATCGGGACCGGCCGGAACGGGGATAGCCAATGTAAACCAGACAGTGATGTTGGCAGTGTCTGCCACTTCCCTACTTTTCATTTGCCCGTTTTCCACGGTGCTCATCAGGCGTTTGCCAATACGTTGTGTAACCGCCTGCTGGCAGGGATAATTAAGAATGGTGCGGGTTTCGCCGGTCATTTTCCAGTTGAGCCGGTGAATGCTGTCTGTAATGATATAGTTCTTCGCGGCAAACTCGCGTTGTTCCACTACGCGGTTGTTTGAAAAGCTGGTGTAACTCACATCATTATTACCCACCACCATCATGCGTATGTGCATACCGCCTTCGTCTGCAATTTCTTCCGGGGCATCTTCTTCTACCGCACGGCGCAGCGATTGCCCATTGCCGAACAATAGTTCCAGCTTTTCTTTCCGGGAATGAGGCAGCAGGTTATCCGGTTCTGCTTCCGCACTTGCACCAGCTCCTATTCCCATCATACGCATCTGCATTTGTATCGTGCGTTCATACAACACGCGCCCCTGTTGCTGCTGACCATTGGCGGTTAACAGGCACCCGCCGGCTGCCAGCGTAAAAATTATTTTCTTCATGTTACATACTTTTAAGAAAATAAAGCTATTCCCTTCCCGCTGGAACACAGGTTAACATGACTTGATTTAATGTTAATTTAGGTTAATGTTTGCGGGTTCGGGAAGCAGGAAATGATACATTTGCCGTAGTATTGTTATTTCTTACCATTCAATCAATTTAGTGCGATATAAACTTTCCATACCGGCCACTGTTTTCCTGATTGCGCTGACCATCCTGCTGATCACCGCTTTCCAGGCCTACTGGCTGAGCAATAATTACCGGGAAGAAAAAAGACTGTTCACCGTACGCACCAATATACTTTTCAGGGAAACCATTTTCCGCCTGCAGGCGGTGAAGCTGAACCTGGACTCCAACATCAGCCTGCGGATACAGGACCGCGCGGGCATGACCGGCATTTCCAATGTACTGCAGGAAAGGGTAAGGGACTCCTTTATACCCGCCCATGCCATTTCCGGTGTAAAACGGACCATGATTGTTTCATTAAACAGGACAGCCGGAACGGTAAACGATTCCTCCGTGAATGTACAATACAGTGCTGCCCGGGCTCTTCCCGCAGTTCCCGCCGCCGGGGTGTTCCAGTTCCTGGCCGGGGTAGATTCCCTCCGGGATTCAATTACCGTAAAAGAAGTGGTAGACCGGTATCAACAGGCGCTTAACCGTGAAAACATCACCGTTCCTTTTGTAGTGAGCGCCACCCCGTTTGATACCTCCCAGATGTATCACACCTTCCCGGATGATATAGACGATAACACCGTTACCATTGGTTTTACCAAACCAATGAACTACTCGGTAAAGTTTGAGAACAATACCTGGTACCTGCTGAGGCGGATCAGCCAACCAATACTGGTGTCTTTCTTCCTCCTGGCTGTCACCATCTTTTCCTTTCTCCTGCTATACCGCAACCTGAAACAGCAACAGCGGCTGGCCCAACTGAAAAATGATTTTATCAGTAACATGACGCATGAGCTGAAAACGCCCATCGCTACGGTGAGCGTAGCCATTGAAGCATTAAGGAATTTTGACGCGCTGGAAGACCTGCAAACAACGCTCGAATACCTGGATATATCAGCGAATGAAATGAACCGGCTGGCTTTACTGGTAGATAAAGTACTGAAGTTGTCGATGTTCGAAAACAGGGAAATACCTTTGAACAAAGAACCTTTCGACCTTACCGACCTGGCCCGCAGCGTGATGATATCCATGAAGCTGCAGTTCGAAAAACAACGCGCCGTTACTACGTTAAAAAGAACCGGCCATAACTTTACCATTACCGCCGACAAGCTGCATATGACCAGCGTACTGTATAACCTGCTGGACAATGCGTTAAAGTACAGTACCCAGGATCCCAATATCCTGATCCACATCATTGATCACAAACAATACCTGGAACTACGTGTAACCGACAACGGTGTAGGCATTGCCCGTGAATACAAGCACCGGATCTTTGAAAAATTTTTCCGCGTGCCGAGCGGCAACCGTCATAATATAAAAGGATATGGCCTTGGCCTGAGCTATGTATCACATATTGTACAATCACATATGGGATTTATTGAAGTGGAAAGTGAACTGAATAAAGGGAGTACCTTTTCCATCAAACTGCCTTTCGTGGAAGCGCCGGTGATCTATTATGATAAGAACCGCCGGGTTATAAAGCTTAAAACAGGGTGAGATGAACATTAAAATTCTATATATCGAAGATGAATTGTCGCTTGGTAAAATAGTGAAGGAGAGTTTGCAGCGGCGCGGCTATGAAGTAATACTGGAAAGCGATGGCGCCAACGTCATGCAATTGTTCCAGCAGGTAAACCCTGCTGTATGCGTGCTGGATATTATGCTCCCGAATAAAGACGGGTTTGAAATTGCCACGGAAATACGCGCCATTGACCAGGAAGTACCCATCCTGTTCCTCACCGCCAAAACACAAACCAACGATCTTGTAAAAGGCTTTACACTGGGTGGCAACGATTATATCCGCAAGCCTTTCAGTATGGAAGAGCTGATCGTGCGCATTGAAAACGTGTTGCGGAAATCAGATAAAGCACCCTCCCCCTCTGCCAATCATATTAAGATCGGCAAGTTCCGTTTTTATGCCAACCGCCAGGTGCTGGCCAATGATACGGAAGAGAAAAAACTGTCTTACAGGGAAAGCGAACTACTCAAACTACTATACGAAAACCGCAACGGTATCATCGACCGTAAAAACATCCTTGACCTGCTCTGGGGACACGATTCCTTTTTCAACAGCCGCAACCTGGATGTATACATCACCCGGCTGCGCGTACACCTGAAAGAAGACGACAACCTGCAGATCCTGACTATTAAGGGTGTAGGATACCGCTTTGTGCTGGGCTAACATCTCCCGCCTGTACCGCCGGTGTCAGGGCATAAAAAAACCTGCCGGTGTAAATGCCGGCAGGTTGCGCTTTATCAGTTGATCTTATGAATGCTGAGATTATCGTAATAAATGTAACCTACAGTTGGTGATTCCCAGTACGACTGGCTGCCACCGCGGAAGGTGTGGAAGGTCACACCCCTGATCAGGCGCTTGCTGTCGTTGGTCGTCCACCGGATATCCCTGTCCAGCAACACGGTACCGTTGATCACTATCTGAACATGACCATTGGTATTACTGCCGGTATTGCTTTTTATATACAGGTGCACATGATAGGTAGTGCCTTTCTGTATGCTGCCGCTGGCCGGGTAAGTAAGACCGAAATCATCGCCATACTGGCCGGGCTGGTCCCTGTAGTACAGGTAAGGCTGAAAGTACACCCTGTTGGCATCGTTGCGGTACCACATTAAGCGTAAGGTACCGCCGTTACCGTCCCAGGCGGGGTCTCCGCCGGTGTTGCCATCGCCAATGGAAAAACCGAAGCCCACTTTACCGCCACGGCTCCAGTCGAACTGGCTGTGGAAACGGATATCATAATCCATTTCATAGGCCGTGCCATCGGCCACATCGATGTTGGCCACTACCCCACCGGCGGCAGAGAGGGCGTTCGGGTCCAGCTGTATACGGAGGTTACCGTTGGAAATATACCCCCGGTTATTGTTCCAGCCGGTTACATTACCAAAATCATTGGCCGCATTGGTGGAAGTGTAGGTGGTGCCATTGGCGTAGTTGTCCCAGTTAACAGACCACGTGCTGTTAATGGCACTGATGCCCGCTACGGCGCCGGCAGACAGATTGCCCGGCAGGCCGGAAGAAGTCAGCTCCTTTTTACAGGCACTGAAGCTGATGCCTAAAAGCAGCAGTCCTGCTGCCGCAACATTGCGTGAGAAAACAGTGGAATTCATGAACATTTAATTGTGGGTGAGAAAATAGGTTTTATCATCAGGAGGGTTATTGGACAATGATCTTTTTCACGAGCCGTTTATTGTCGTGCATCACTTCCAGGATATATGTGCCTCCGGCGATGCTGCCGGTATTTACAGTAAAGTTCTTTGCATTGGGTTGCTGTACTATCACCGGCTGCATACCCGCGTTCACCAGGGTGGCCCTCACCGGCGCCTTTGGGTTATAATGCTGCAGGGTAACGGTGAAAGTGCTGCCCGCCGCAATGGGATTGGGATATACGTTGATGGCAGCAGTGGCCGTTTCTTCCGGTATGGCGCCATGCGTGCCTGCTGTGGCGGCGGTGGTATTGCTGATGGCTGCCAGTCCGCTCACCACTCCATAATTGAATGATTCCCATGCGCCGATGGCTGTTCTCCAGGAGCTCATCGCCTGGGTCCCGTTTTCAGAACAGATATAACCGCCGTTATTGCATAAAAATGAAACGGTGCCATTGCTGTTGCTGATCCAGGTGAATTTTTCCCAGTCTTGTATACTGCTGCGGTTGCAGGTAATGGGCTGCGCCCCGTTTTCAGACGATACATATTTACCCTGGCTGCGTAAGGCAATTTTGCCTCCGCCGGCATCTACTACGGTGAATTGTTCCCATCCCTGCGCGCTGGCGCGGTTGCAGTTCATAGCCTGGGTACCGTTCTCACACCCGCTTACATACAGGTTGTTGTTGCCACGCAGCCAGATGGTTTGGCCCACAGGAGCATTACCGCCGGGGTTATTGGTGCGTGTAAGCACTACCTCATGAATGGCCGACAACAACGAATTGGCCCCGGTAGCGTCCTGCGACAGCTCCCATATCATTACGCCGCTGCCCTGATCGAAGGCCAGGTTGGTTTTTTGTTTGATAGTAGTAATACCATTGTAGCCTACATTATCAAATACATCTGCATAAGGGTTTGCGCCCCGGGCCAGCAGCTGCGCATAGGATTCCCAGGTAGGCCGGCCATAAAACGGTACGCCCAGCACTGTTTTGGAAGCCGGCAATCCGCGGCCGCGCCAGTAGCTGACCGACTGGGTGGCATAGTTATAAGTGGAGTGATCGAAGTTATTATAATCGTACGCCATGAGGTTGTAGAAATCCACCAGTGCAAATGCACTGCTGAGGATACTGGCGCCGCCGGTACCTACAATGGCACCGGTAAGCAGCTTACCCCTGTTATGCATTTCGGTGCTGAGCTGCGTCATCAGCGTAATATAATTATTGGCCGATGCGCCTGGGTCCGGGTATTCCCAGTCAATATCCACCCCGTCGAGCCCATACTGGTTAACGAAGTTGATCATATTAGTAACGAAGTTATTCCGGTAGGTGCTGTTGGCCGCCAGCGATTCAAAACCACTGTCGTCGCCATTGTTCCAGCCCCCTACAGAGATCAGCACCTTTACATTATTGGCATGCGCCGTGCTTACAAGGCTCTGCAGCTTTGCCGGGTTGTCGATCGCCTGCAGGCCGCCGGTACTGGTAGGCAGCAGGAATGCGTAATTGATATGGGTAAGTTTACTGTACTGCACCTGGTTTACATTACCTGCCCAGGATGGCATGTACCCGATAACGCGGAAAGGGGCTTGGCCATAAGTGTTAAAAGTACAGATCAGAAGAAAGGCTAACAGTGTTAAAAATGCTTTCATACGGGTAGTTTTTTTGGTTGAAAAGAAATGTGGGTGTCGACTTTTCAAATGTAGCAGTTAGCGCTAAAGAACCCGTATTCTGCACTACGGCATTACTACGTCATGCGGATTTTTTTTGTATTTAGATGATTACCGGTATATGATCAGCAATATTTCCAACAGATGTTACTTATCTTTTCATACAAATAAGTACTGTGTCAAACCATAAGCTATTTTTACTCCCGGTTTTCATCCTGGTAACTTTTATCTGCCGGGCGCAGGACAACCGCATTCCTGCACTGCCACCCGGGCTGGAAATAAAAGTGGTTCAACCTCCCCAACCGGTTATCAGCGGCGGTCATCCAATGTACTGCTACGAAATACATCTTACCAATTTCTCTCCCGGAGCCCTGCTTATTACAAAACTTGAAGCGCAGGATGCAAAGGCGGGGATTACGTTGAAGGTTTTAGAAGGGAATGATCTGTCGGCACGGCTTTATTCTCCCGCACAGAAAGCAGCTGCTGCGATATTGCCTCCCGGCAATGTGTCTATAGTGTTCCTGGAGTATTCCCTGGCCGGCAACGCAGTACCGGCTGAAATAACCCACCGGGTATCTTTCAGAAATAACGGCGGTGATACCACCAACACATTTACCATTACCGGCGCAGTTACCCAACCGGCAACCGGACCGGTCATTGCACTTGGAGCACCACTCAGAGGCGGGCCATGGACCGCTGTTTACGACCCTGCTTGGGCAAGGGGGCATCGGCGGGTTATATTTGTAAAGGATGGCGTGGCACGCATCCCCGGCAGGTTTGCCATTGATTTTGTAAAACTTGACAGCACCGGCAAATTCGCCCGCGGCAATGAAGACACCATCACTAACTGGCACGGCTATGGCGCCACCGTATTGGCTGTGGCAGATGGTATTGTGAGCACGGTAAGAACTGATTTCCCTGAAAGCAGTGTTATATCCCACCACCACGGCTATGCTGCTCACCTGGCTACCGGCAACTACATTTCCCTGAAAATAGCAGAAAACACCTACGTATTTTACGAGCATCTGCAGCCGGGAAGCATAGTGGTAAAAGCAGGTCAACGGGTAAAAAAGGGAACTCCCATTGCGCAGCTGGGCTTCACCGGGCAATCCACCGGGCCACACCTTCACCTGCATGTAGCTTCTGCTGATGCACCGCTTGGTGCAGAGGGACTTCCCTTTGTATTTGAGCAATTTACAGTATCAGGTGCTATCCCCGACTTTAACGAATTTGGTAAACAACCGTACAGGCAGCTTTCTCAACCCCTGCGCGCGGAGTTTCCGTTGTCTAACAGTGTGATCAGCTTTCCCTGATCACTTTAGGGTATTCAGTGTTAACAATCTAACGCACTTTATCTCCCGGATAAAAACAAACAGGACTGGCTATAGTAGCCAGTCCTGTTTGCTGATACAAATATAGTATGCCCGCTCCCATTAGTGCATTGGCGTACTGCTCAGGTCTTTATTGAGCACTTCAGCCAATTCAGGATGCTCTTTCTTTTCACGGGAAAGCACCTTGTAAATAATAACAATACTGAGCAATATAAATACTGCACCGATCAGGAAATGTACACCAGGCAAGTGGAACGGGGCTTTCGCAGAAGTAAAATAGGCAAAGGCGCCGTTCATGATCAGCGGTCCAATAATGGTGGTAAGACTCATCAGGCTGGTAAGTGCTCCCTGCAGCTCTCCCTGCTGGTTAGCAGGCACATGACCGGATATCACCGATTGTAAAGAAGGCCCGCAGATCCCGCCCAGGCAATAAGGGATCAGGAACACGAACATCATCCAGCCCTGCGTGGCAAAGCCAAACAATACCAGTCCCAGCGTGTAAAGCGATAAGCCGAGGTAAATACTTTTTTCGTTACCTATCTTCGGGTTAATTACCCTGGTTAATCCCGCCTGTACTGCGCCTACCAGCACGCCTACCACAGCCAGGGAAATACCAACCATTTTTTCACTCCAGTGAAAATTATAAATGGTAAAGAAATTCCAGTTGCTTTGCACCGCCTGTGCACCCAGGTAGATCAGGAAAAATCCGAATGCCAGTCCCCCTATTTCCGGGTGTTGTGTCAGAAATTTCAGTGACCCGAAAGGGTTAGCCCGTTTCCAGTCGAACGGACGGCGGTTGTCCTTGCCCAGCGATTCCGGCAGGAAAAAGTATCCCCAGATACAGTTTACCAGGCACAATATGGCGGCCGCATAAAAAGGCGCCCTGATGCCCCAGTTGGCCAGCAATGCGCCCAGCGCGGGGCCCAGCACAAATCCCAGCCCGAATGCAGCGCCTATCAATCCAAAATTTTTCGCCCTGGATGTTTCATCAGTACTTACATCCGCAATATAGGCAGTGGCTGTAGTGAAGCTGGCTCCGGTGATACCGGCAATAATACGTCCGGCAAACAACCAGCCATAGGCCGGCGCCAGCGCAAGGATAATATAATCGATCCCGAAGCCCAACAGGGAAAGCAATAAAACAGGACGGCGTCCATACTTATCACTGAGGTTTCCGATCACAGGGGAAAATACAAACTGGGTGATCGCAAAAACGGACAACAGCAGCGCTCCATAAGTGCTGGCCTCATTAACGGGGATATGTTTTAACTGTGCAATAAGATCTGCCATCACGGGGATGATCAATCCCCATCCCATTACATCAATGAGCAACGTAACGAAAATAAAACTGATAGCGGCCTTTCTGGATGTGTGCATATAGATAGATGGTTTTGTATATCGATGTATCTGGCGGATATTTTTTTCTTCCCGCAACCAATTTCCTTCATTCGGGCTTCAAATATATATCCCGCAGATGCGCTACAGAAAGCCTTTCCGGCCAGTATCCTTTTTTTACCGGTAAAACCAAATCTTTTGCCGGTAAAAATTGACCAGCCACAAAGATATTTACTTCACTACCAATAAAAAGGGTAAAACGAGACAATATCAGGGGAGTTTGCGACATAACTAAAAAGCCCTGCAGCAATAGCTGCAGGGCAGGTTTTACGCAGGAAAATTAAATGTTACCACGTTAATTGCAGCAATGATACTCCCTGTCCGGGAAGATCTGTATTTAATACAATTTCGCCGTTACGGGGAAGCACCCACTCCGGTGAACTGATGGCTTCCAGTTGTCCCGCGCGTTCCAGCTGCGCTGTTTGTATAGCATCAGGATGTTGCGGTGATCCCATCTTCTTCCATACTTCATAAGCGTTACTATGGGATGCATCTATCCGGTAATGCTTCAGTAAAACGCGTGTGGAAGGCAGCCCTTTTACTTTTATTTTTACGGGAGATGATTGTGCGGGAATGATATTATCGTCATGATAGTTCCACACCATTACGCTGGTACTGTGCTCATCGCCGGCAGCCAATGCGTTCACATCCCTTTTGGCTCCCCTTACGCTGCTGTCGAGGATCTGCCGGTAATTGTAATTCGTTTGCCCGCTTACTTCCAGGCGGTTGCCCTGCATCAGGCCAAACATGCGGAATACATTCAACACGGGCTTATCCACGCCGTTGGTGGCCAGGTCACGGAAACCGGCAAACCAGGGCTGGTCTTCAAACTCAAAGGCCCAGGTCACCGCGCCTGCCAGGTTAATGCCACGGGCCGCTGCCAGGTCATATTTCCGGGCAAAAGAAGCCGCCGTGTAGCTGGAATACATAGTGCCGTTACGGTAAGCGTTGGATGGGTGAAATGCTTCCGAGCATGCCGCGCATCCTTCGGGATCTGATTCACCGATAATAACAGGCAGCTTTTTCAGCGATGGATAACCTGCTATTATTTCAAAGCCTTTATCAATATCACGCAGCTGTGCGGCCATATTCATCTGTACATGCCCATCTGTTACCTTGGGCGCGCCCTTGGCGTGAAAAGTGATCACATCCAGCGGTGCGCCTGTTTTTCCCGTGGCGTAGTTCTTTCCGCTCACCACATGATCCAGGAAAGTTTTAAGGAACTTCGCAGCCACATCCCAATTAGGGCCGGTCACTTCCGGTCCGCCTATCCTGGCAGTGGGCAATGCACGTTTCACAGCATCGGCAGTGTAATCATACAACTTGATATACTCTTCTGTAGTGCCTTTCCAGTAGCCGATATTAGGCTCGTTCCATAACTCCCAGTACCAGCTTTCCACTTCCGCTTTTCCATAACGCGCTACGGAATGCTTTACCCATTCATATACCAGTGCGGCAAATTTCTTATAGTCTTTCGGAGGATAGGCCCACCCGGTAAATATATCGTTATACTGCTTATCCGGTTGCCAGTGATGCCGGTAAGGCGATGGTTTTACCGACAGCGCTTCCGGCATAAAACCCACCTGTGCAACGGGCTTCATACCCCGCTCTATAAAGGTGTCGAATATCCTGTCTATAATGGTCCAGTTATATACCGGGTTGCCGCTGGCATCTTCGGTATATGCATTGGTAGATCCCCATTTCAATGCAGCGGTACCATCGCCGGTTACCAGTAAGCTATGTACGCGCACATATACCGGCACTTTACTTAACGCGGCAATTTCCGTGAGCAATTTCTTCCCGTCTTTCATATAGGTGTAGTTAGGCTCATCATAGCCAAACCAGGCCCATATTGGTTTTAACGGCCCTTTACTTTTGCGGGTATCTACGCTCATCAACAGGGTATCCTGTTGTGCATTTCCCGGCAGGGCCGGTAACAGCAACAGGAGGATAAAAAACGGTAACAGGTGCTTCTGCATGATCATTTATTGCTGGTGATATAAAAACTACGGTAAACGGGTACCGCCGTGTTAATACTGTCTCTTATACCATATTGCCACGCCCCAATGGTTACCTTCACGGGCAACCTGCTGCGGGGCGGTAATGGCGTTATGTAAACGCAGTTATCCAGGATACGGGCCGGTCCTTCCATTACAAAAAACTGTACGGGTAAACCTGCATCAGACTCCGCTTTCAAAGCAATCCCTTTTTGATGATACCGGGTATCCGGCAATGCATCGAAGCGGATATGCTGCGCACGGCCACCGGTAAGTATAGCCGGCACTGTCATCTTCGCCTGTTGCACAGAGGGCTTAAACACGCTATCACCGGGATGTTCCGCCGCCAGCCATATGTCATAGCGGCCGGTGTCAGGAAGCATTCCCGGGCGGAACTGTAGCCTGAACCGGTGGGCGCCTGCTTCCACAGCCGGACCGGATATAACCCTTACGCCTGTATTTTCTGCTGCTGCATGCTGCAATGGCGCCCCTACGGGCAAGTCGGTCCACGCTGTAAGCCGCGGGCTTCCACCGGGCACTGTATCCATGAAAGCGGTTTGCACCGAAAAACTGATGCCATCACTCCCCGGTATAAATTGCAGATCCACCTGCTGATGCGTATTGCGCTGCGGCACCACTTTTCCTGATTGCACAAAGCCTGCCAGCTGAGGCTTTCCATTACGGAAACGCGCGCCATAAACAGTGGTAGCCCTGGCGGTAGCCTCATCAAAAAACCAGAAAGCTTCCGCGGGGTTGCCCGTATACTCCGCCACAGGAGCAGCCGGCCATCGCGGCGCTTCATTCTTTCTCCACCGGTCCGCCAGCCACCCGCTGCGGGTCGGATCCGTCTTTTGCAATTGCGGATAGCCCTGCCCGTTATAGCCGCCGGGCATGCGGTATTGTACTGCTTTGCCAATGAAAAAGGCAATGTAGGCAGCCTTTTCAGTGGTGGAGGCAAAATGCCCTTCAGCAGGACAAGCCAGCATGCTCAATGGCAAACGGGGATGCGCTTCTCTCTCCTTTAAGCCTTCATCGCTCCAGGTATCTGCCGCTTCATATTCTCCCATCGTTTCCAGACAAGGTACAAAATCAATGTTACGGTTACCCCATATATCCGGCGCAAAGGTGGCATCACGGAAATAAGGCCACTGCCCGCTTACCGAGATAGCCGCCAATGTGCGCTCCGGCTTCCATGCGGCAAAATAGTAAGGCCAGCTGGCAGCGGCGGAATGTCCAAGCGGCACCACCGGCGCAGTTACCAGCTCCCTGTAACCGGAAACCTCCGCAAGACGCAGCAGCATGGAATCAAATATTTCACCCGCACCTTCATTAAAACGGAAAAGATGATCAAACGGTGGTGATACCCATATCTCTGCAAAATCCAGTGCTGATAATTTCTCCCGGAAAACAGGATCTTCCAGGATAGCAATTTCCTCCATATTATGCTGCGCTACCACTACCCCTTTTACCTGCTTACACGCAGGAGGGACCCATAGCCAGGCGCGTGGATTATTTTTTCGTATACTCCTTACCGGTATACTCCACTGCCATTCCTGTGCGTGCAGCTGCACACATGAAAAAACAAAGAGCATCACCACAACCAGGCTTCTTTTCATTATTGTTCTTTCAGTAAAAAAGTAAACAGCGACGGCTGATAATTAATGACAGTTTTCTTTCCGTTCAGGGAAAACGCACCCGGCTCACGCGCACTAAATATCCCTATCCGTGCATAGGGTTGGCCGCTGAAATGCGCCGCAATATTATTCTTCCCATAACTTACTATACCGGATAATTTCGATAAAGATTCATACACTACCTGCTGTTCCTTTCTTACATAACTGCCATAGCCTACAAAAAGATCCTGCAGATCTTCCGGCTTACCGGTATCCTTATTTTCCGCCCATGTAAGGGCAAGCAGGTAAGCATCTGTATCCCATCCACCCATATTGTTGCAGCTGTTCAGGTGCATCTTCCTTCCATCCGCCAGCAGGTTCAAATACACATTTGTTACTTTCCCGGATTGCCGGATACGCAGGCCAAGATAATTTGCAGCCGTAATCCGTTCAATCTGCGGAATGTTATTATCATTTACAGAATCCTTCAGAATGATGGCGGTAACAAACTTTGTTTGCCTCACTTCTTCCGGGTATTGTATTGAGAAATAAGTTTCTGTTTTGGTAAGATCCTTTGCCTGCGGGGCGGTTCTTGCCACCAGCTTCATCTTCTCGGGGAAATCATGATTATAGCCTGTTTGTATCAGTGTTTCCGGGAAGAGTGGCCTTACCAGCACGGCGGCATTATTGTTCTGTATACTGATGTCCATGCCTGTTTTACGGGCATCGCCACCGGGATGCAGCAGCCATTCAAACTTCCCGGTATTATATGTTTTCACATCGTCAATAACCAGGATCACTTTATCCAGCCATAGGTAGTGCCTGAAATTGCGGGTGAAATTTTTTGAAGTAGGACCTGTGGCGTCAGACAAAATATACTTGATATGACCTCCGTCCAGCAGGTTGCTGAGATGGCCTTTCTCCGGTGAGCCATAATACTGCTGCTCTGCAGGCTGTGCCTGTCCATTGAAAAGGATCACGTTATGCGCCTGGCTCTGGAAAAAATAATCCGCATATTCATCAGATCCATACCCGCTGTTACCCGGATCTTTGATGATGGCTTCCCCTTTATGAAACAGAATAAATGAGTTGGCATCTGCATGGGAATGATTCCAGGTGTATCCTGATTTAACGCCCAGCATGGTGGCATCCTTTTTCCAGGAATTGCGCAGGCTGGCCCAGCCAATGGTACTGAAAATTTCCGATGTGGAAAGATCGGGCACAGCAGGCGCTTTGCGCATATCCGGCTGATAGGTGATACCAATAGGCGTATTTACAAACAAGCCTTCCCGGTGCTGGAATTTTTCTATCTGTGATAAATACCAGAGGTTATTGGTATGATGATCTCCCATCGCGTATAACAATTTCACCGGGCGCTCACCTGCGGCGGTCATACCCCCATCGCCAAAGTTGAGCGAATACAGCATACCCGTGCGGGGATAGGCCACGTGCATAAAATAACCGGGTACCTTATCCAGCACGGGGATCACCGGCGCCTGTTTGCCCGGATAGGTATTTTCCCAGGCGAGCCGGAAAAACAAATATTCAGATACACCAAAAGCCGCATAGTTCACGCTCTCATACATAGCGCCTTTTTCATCCCAGCTCCGGGGCTTGAAATGCAGCTCATCGCCGTTAAAGGAAAACCATTCTATCATGGCCTGGTTCACCGTTTCCACCCAGCCGGCGGCGCGGGGCTCATCTTCGAGAATGGCCAATGCCGCTACACCGGCCATTCCAACGCAGGCCGACCACCAGTTGTGGCCCATAGAGTTCAGCGAATGAATTCTTTTTTCAGGGAAGATCCAGTCGTTCAGCGCAGGCAATATACCCATGCGCACCAGGCCGCCGGTGATGATGTTGCGTTCTTCTTTTGTAAGTACATTCCGTATGGCGTCGTAGCCGATGGCGGTTACCCAGCAGTTATCGGCCGTGCCCAGATCCGAGGTCCATGGCGGGTCCCGTTGCATCATGGACGGATCGGTCCACGATGGCCTGGAACATAGCTGCAGCAAATACTCCTTTATCTTTCCGGCATATTCTTTTTTACCGGTTACCAGGTAAACCAGCGCCAGATAATCAATTTTTCCCTTTGCATTCCCTCCCTGTACTACCCCATCTGCCTGCTGTAATATTTCGTTCCAGTTGGCAGCAATAAAGGTATCCGCCTGGATCCGCTGTTTCAGTAAGGCCACCTTCTCCGCTGTAAAAAACAAGTGCGGACCTTGTTTGCCCGTTTGTGCCGAAGCAATGCAGCAGGCAGCAACCATGCCTATGATCAGTAAACCCGCTCTTACTCTGTTCATGCGTTATGTTGTTACTTAAATGTAATTCCTTCTGTAAAGTTCCGGTGTGTACGTACCGTTATACGGCAACGCACAAAGCAAACTGATGATAATGACAATAATACGGCTCATACAGCTCATTTACTCCGGGCGTATCCATACCGCCTGCCCACCGGAAGCCTGCAGGCGTATATCCATTACCGTAGCATCTGTCACCTTTACCGTTCTGATCCCCACTTTTGTTTTGGCAGCTGCTTTAGGATCGTCTGTATAGATAGTGGCCAGGTACTTTTTTCCCGGGCTCAAAAAAGATAAGGGCAACCGCTGCGTACGTGCGTTGTTGTTAGTAATTGCTCCAATAAACCATTCGGCGCCCTTTCTCCTGGCAGTGGTAATAAACTGCCCGGGCGCACCTTCCAGTATCTTTGTTTCATCCCAGCTGGCAGGCACTTTTTCAAAGAACTCAATCTCCGGCTCATTTTCATACAGCGCCGGTTTATCGTACCAGAACAGCGTTTGCAGCGGGCTGTACATCACTACGCTCAATGCCAGCTGGTGCGCATGCGTTGTCTTTAATCTTTTATCATAATAGCAGATGGTATAATCGCCGGGACCGGCTATCATGCGGGTAAAGGGCAGTACGGTGTTGTGGGTGGCGTCGGGAAACTCTTCGTTGCCCCGGATGCCTTCCGCAGTGAGGAAGTTGGGCCAGGTGCGTTGCTCCCCGGTTGGCCGGTATTCATCGTGAATATTCACCATGATGTTATTCTCCGCCGCCTTTTGCAGCTGCTCCTGGATCCAGGTGGTCCACCGGTGGGACCCTACCTGTACAAAACCGAATTTAACGCCCACTACTCCCCAATCGTGATATACGCGGTACAGCGAATCCGACTGTGCCAGCAGTCCCTGTTGATTTACATACAACCATACGCCTACGTTCTTCTCTTTACCGTATGCAATAATACGCGGCATATCCAGGGGCGCCACTACCCTGGTAACATCTGAAGTAAAAGTAAATGCGGGGCCATACCATTTCCAGTCGAACAGGATATACTGCAAATGATGGGCTGCTGCAAAATCGATGTACGATATGGCATCGGCGGTGGTTTGAGTCATTACCCGGATAATCTTCCCCGGCTTGATCCAACTGGTTTCTTTTACACGCGACGGCTGGTTGAGATTTAAAACAAGGAAATCATTTTCGATAAGATCCCCTGCCCTGTCTCCCGCCATGATCACACGCCATGGCGTGCCCACCGGCGATACCAGGTCTGCAGGATCATGCATGGCGGTTACAATGGTATTGGGCCTGTGCTCATCCAAAGTAAATTTAGTCCTGGAATAATCTGTCATCTGCGCTTCCGCGAGGCATACAAACTTTCCACCGGGTAACTGCAGGGTTAACGGGCGCTCACTGTTATCCGGCCATTGGCTCAATGGCAGCAGGCGATACGGCGCCTGCGCCCAGCTGGCATGCCATGCCTGCGTTCCTTCCGGCAAAGTAAAATTTGTATGCTCTGCGGTAACCCGGTAATAAGTTCCTTTTTCATTTTCCGGAAAGAAGTAACGCAGGGCAATCCCTTCATTATAAGCCCTCAGCTCCACATCCATATTATAGATGGGGTTATCATCCTTTACCAGGTGAACAACCGCTTCGTTGAAATGATCCCTGATGAGCGTCCTTTCTCCATACACCGGCGCCCAGGTGGTATCCTGTGTTCTTTTACTGATGGCTTTCACTGCCAGGTTCTCACACCAGCTGGCATGACGGTCTACCTTCAGTGCCATGGCATTTTCACTGAGATGGTTATCCAGCTGTATGCCCAGCAACGATTCCAGAATAACCGGCGTATGCTTATAGCTCACGGTATAGTACATCTGCCGCTTTTGTTCCGCGTTTTGCCGCTGGTAAAACTGTACTTCGTAGTTTTTATCGGGCGACTGTAACACTACCCGGCTTTGTTCTATAATGTTCTCCTGCGCTGCGGCAGCTATCACGGAAAACAGGCACAGACCCAGGCTGACGATTTTTCTATACATCTTTTATAAAGGATTTATTACAATTCTGGTGGCCGGCTGTTTATTCAGCTGTACCATATATACACCGGCAGGCAACTGCTTATCCAGCTGCACGGTTACTACGCCGGATGCATTCTTTTTTATCAGCTGGTTGTGCACCGTTTTACCGTTTATATCGTATACGGATATACGCAGATCACGTTGCAGCAACGGCTTGTTTACTCGTACATAAAATTCATGACCGTTTGCAGGGTTGGGATACAGCAGCGATGCATCTGCCTCCGTTCCCGCTGCGGCGGATACCGACAGGTAATCGAATGTAGCCGTGTTCATCGTGGTGAGGCTACCGGAACTTACGGCCATACCTATGTAATAACTGTTGTTCATACTGGCAGTGGCGGTTCCCACTACCAGCCAGTGAATACCATCGGTAGATTCATAGGCGGTGAACGTGTTGCCATTACGGCTAAGCCGGAACCAGGCGGGCAGCCAGGTATAATCGTTGCCGCCGGTCCATGTCATGTTGCCGGAAGTAGCGGTACGCGCACCAAATGCAGCCTGCCGCCAACCGGCATCCCCAAGTTTCATGAATAATGTTTTTGCACCCGGATCCAGCGATTCGCGGATCATAATACCCGCTTTACGCAACGATCCTCCCAGGGCGGAAAGTCTTGCTGTAATGATGGCATTGCCGCTCACATTTTTATAGGTAAACGCGCCTGCATCCGCAGTGCCGCTGATATCCGTTCCTGCACCGGTAAGCATAAAGGTATTACCTGCTACGGTGGCAAAACTGCTGGTGCCTGCGGTAATACCACTGCCTATGTCCTGCCGGCTCCAGCCTGCAGGCAGGGTGGCGGAAGCCGCCTGTGGCGCGGCATTCACCGGGGCTGTTTCACTGCTGGTACCCGACTGGTTAATGGCCGACACCACGTAATAGTAAGTGTTGCCATTGGTTACACTTCCATCACGGTAGGCAGGAGTGGTATTATCTGTCCAGGAAGCGATAGTCGTATAGGGGCCGCCGTTAGTATCCGCTCTTTTCACCACGTAACCCTGTGCTGCATTGCCCGGAGGGGCGGTCCAGTTCAGCCATACCTGCGATACGCCGGCGGTAGCTGTGAGCCCTGTGGGCGGCGGTGGTGCGGGCAACGGCGGGTAAGCCGATGCTGCGGCATCCAGTGTAAAGGCCAGGGTGCCATATCCGAAATGATCGGCGCTGCCATGCTCCGGCCGCATCAACTGCGCCATGGCCTTTGTGTTGGGCGCGCTCAATCCTTTTCTCACTACGTAGTGATTATAGATCATTTCCCATATAGGCCGGTCGTCCAGCCTCCCCCGCCCGTTGATGGACACCCATCGCTGGTTGGCATTCTTACAGTTATTGTAAGCCGTATAGGGCACTTCATGCCAGAGATTTGTTTTGGCGACGTATTCGGCGCCTGCCAGCAGGCGGTTATTATCGTAGCTGTAAAGATCCAATCCCTGGTTCCAGGCCACTTCGCAAACGCTGGCCAGCAGGCCTACGCCCAGTTGCGCATGCTCCTGGTCCCGCCCACTCTCCTGCCACTGCCCCAGGCCGCCGGGATGCAGCGTGTATACAGCATTGGCAATACTGCCTGCACCGGCGCCGGTTTTATAATAGGTAACGGCCTCATTATACTTCGCGGTATCATCGCATAATACGCCAATGGCAAGGATAGCGCCTATATTACAGGCATCCCAGTTGGCCCAGTAGTTAGTGATACAAGCGCCGTTATGATTGGTAAGGAAGTTATGACATACGGGATACCAGTAAGTGATCATCATATCTTTAAACCGGTTAAAATCTGCAGGGGCCCAGCGTGGACAGATGCGCAGCAGCTCCCCGGCCAATGCAAACTCAAATATGGGAATACCGCTTAAACCCGGGATATCCGTTCCCGTGGGTACCTGGTTCACCGTAGCCGACCAGCCGTTACAGATCCTGATGGCACAATCGGCATAACTGGTGTCCCCGGAAATATACCAGCGTAGTGCATTCAGGTAAGCCGCATGCGCATCTGCGGAAGCGCGTTGCCGGCTAACGCCCATATTGGCGCGGGGCAAAGCCGTATAGGTGTTCTGCGCCTGCGGATCTGCTATTAACCGGTTCCAGTCATCTATCCACGGATGAGCGCCAGCCGCTACCCTGGTTTTCATCCGGTCAAGGTCTGCCTGTGTATGCAACCCGCCGGGATGCACAAACGGCTGTGCGCTCACCCGGATACAAATGCCGGTTAACAGCAACAGGAAAGAAAAGATACACTTATAAAGAACAGGACTTGTTTTCATAACTATGGAATTAAATGGTTATTCCCATCCCGGGTTTTGTTTAAGTTGAGGGTTTAGCTGGATCTGGTTACTCGGTATAGGGATCAAATAGTTCTTCTCTGTAAATTTCCTTTCGCTCACCGGGTCGGCAAGTACATCTCCATCGGCGGTAAGAGCCGGCGCTTTGGGGTATTTGGCGGCAAACTCAGTACCTGTCCAACGTACGCCCAGTAATGGCTTTGTAAGCTCAATATGCGCAATATGCCAGCGTTTCAGGTCATCCATACGCTGACCTTCGCCCTGTAATTCCACCGCCCTTTCGCGGCGTATTTCCTCTTTCATATCCAAACCGTGCAGCGCTGCAAAACTGTTGCTCAGCTTAGGCATATTAATGCTGCCATTTACACGGAGCCTTACCAGGTTCAACGACCGGTCCAGGTCCGCATCGGAGATCATACCATTGCGCTCATATAAAGCTTCTGCATAGTTGAGATATACTTCTGCCAGCCGTATTACCGGGTAATCGTAGCCTTCCTGGCTGTTTGGCACTTTCCTTTCTGCAGCCCATTGCTGGTTATTGTATGCGGTAATATCGTTGGCCCAGGGATCAAACCGCGGGCGCGCGTTGGCTACATCCGCGGGGCTCCAGTCCCAGTTAATATGCCAGTTGGTGGCGTTCTGCCAGTAAAGGTAACCAGGCACCATCATAAAGTAACGCATGCGGTTATCGCGGTGCTGGTATTCGGAGTTCATTTTAGCGCGACTGAAATCCGTTGTCGTTTTGCTGATCGGCAGGCCATCGCTGCACAGGTACATATCAGCCATTTTACGGCTCATATCTGCCCCCAGGGCCCCAAAGGAAATCTGGTTGGGTATTGTTTTCAGCAGGTTATTGGATTCATAGCGCACTGCCAGGATGTATTCGTTGTTCAGCGCTTTGGTAACACCCGCAGGATTGGACTTCTGGTTCTCCAGGATAAAAAGGTATTTCAACGCAGAGTCGCCCAGCACGGCGGGCTTGAACAGGGAGAACTGTGCGCTGGAGATCACCGCATCGGAATTGGCGACCGACTTGTTCAGCAGCGCGTTATATCTTCCCGCATCCCCGTTCCTGTATTTCTGCCAGGTGCCTTCGTACAAACAAACCCTTCCCAGGAAAGCCTGTGCAGCTTGTTTGCTGATGCGGCCCTTATCAGCATCGCCGATGCTTCCTTCCAGCGGCAGATCCGGGATAGCGGCTTCCAGGTCAGAAATGATAAAATCTATCGTTTCCTCGCGTGTATTACGGGCGGCGGTTAATTCAGGCGAAGTGGTGGTTAAAACATCTTTTACTATGATCACCCCGCCATAGGAAGTGAACAGTTTATCAAAATATACATAGGCCCGGAAAAATTTTGCTTCCGCCACATATTGTTTTAACTCAGCCGGGTTCGGGTACCCGTTTGCTTTTGCCAACAGGTAGTTGATATTACGGATCCATTTATAGGCGTCGTTATAATTATTATCATTCGAAACAATGGTATTTGTTCCGCGGGCAATGGCGCCACGATCGGCGCTCAGGTCGGAGCCTGCATGCCCATCTCCGTTACCATTACTGAAAGAGCGCAGGTAGTTATAAAAAGTATTTGCAGCCAGTTTAAAATCGTTGGGCTTGCGGTAAAAATTGGTGTCCAGCACGGCATCCTTCGGTTCCAGGTCCAGTGCGCTTTTACAACCATAGGGCGTAGTAGAGAACAGGTAGCCTGCCAGTATCAGCGGAATATATTTAGAGATCTTTTTCATTTGCATACTTTTTTTTGTGGAACTAGAAAGTAACGTTTACACCAAAAGTGATCAGGCGGAAGAAAGGATAGCGCTGTGCGCCACCGGCTACGTCGGAGGTTTGCTCAGGATCCCATTTGTCTTCCACCCTGGTGAACTCCCATATATCATTGGCAGATACGTATACCCGTAACCGTTGCATCTTTATCCGTTTGGATAATTCAGGTGAAAGCGTATAGCCGAGCACGATATTCTTCAGGCGGATATAGGCACCGTTTTGCATAGACCAGTCGGAGATCTGGTAGTTGTAAGCAGCGTAGTTACCAAATCCTTTGTTGGTGGCAGTGGTGAGAATGGGTAATTCCGCATTGGGATTATCCGGCGTCCAGGTTTTACCTACCCACCAGTCTGCATGGCCCTGCCAGATGGTACCAAACGGGGTGCTCCAGTCGGAGCGGCGATAGATCTGCTGTTTGGCAACGCCCTGGAATACGGCACTGAAATCGAAGCCATTCCATTCACCGCCAAAGTTGATAGCATATACATAACGGGGATCGCTTCTGCCCAGGTATACCACATCTCCATCAGGAATGGGGTTGCCGCTGGCGTCTTTCTTTCCGAGTAAGTACTGGTTTGCGCCGGCATTGGTGAGTCTTCCGTCTCCATTAATATCCTTATAACGGTTAATTCCCTTGATCATCTGGGTAGCGCCCGGCATATTGGGAATACTGCTTCCCGGTACCAGGGCGGCATAATCTGCAGCCTCTTTATCGGTTTGGATACGGCCATCATATTTAAACCCGAAGTAAGAGTTCAGTGCATATCCTTCCAGGTTTTGCTTACCTGCGCTGACAATATTGGCGCCGCCATAGTTCACCAGCTTATTGCTGTTATCCGTGAGCGTTCCGTTGATATAATAAGACACTTTTCCTATCTGGTCCCTCCAGCCAACAGACATTTCCCAGCCCCATACCTTCAGCGAGCCAATGTTGGCAGATGGTGCTACAGTGCCCAGTACAGCAGGATATACCTGCGGAAGGAGCATATTGTTATTCTGTTTCCAGAAATAATCGAAGGTACCATACAGGTGATTGTTAAGCACCGTAACGTCAACGCCTATATTCTGGTTATGTATTTTCTCCCAGGTCCTGTCCAGGCCTACCAGTGTATCCCTGGGGCCCGCTACCACAGCGCGTGAGCTGTAGTTGCCCAGTATGCCGCCCTGGCCAAAATTAATGCGTGCGAGGTAGTCGTACAAACCTATGCCGGATTGATTGCCCACCGTACCCACTGATCCACGCAGTTTTAACTCGTTCACAAACTTTATATTGCGCATAAAATTTTCCTGGGAGATGCGCCAGCCGGCGGAAATACCGGAATAGAATTTCCAGCGGTGATCTGCATCAAACCTGGAGCTGCCATCGTAACGGCCGTTGGCTTCAAACAGATACTTATCCTTATACGCATAATTAAAGCGGCCGAAGGCAGACCCTATGGCCCATTCGGAAATGTTTTCCGTATTGGAGCGGGTGGTGTTGTCGCCAAGACCAAGATTCAGCGCCGGCACATCATTGCTGGCCAGGTAAGTGGTGGTGGTGGAAAAAAAGTTGTTCTGATCCCGCTCATAGTTAATACCTGCTACCACGGAAAAGTTATGTGCTTCCTTTAATCTCTTTTTATATTCGAGATAAGCGTTGGTATTAAAATAAACGTCTCTCAGTTCTCCCCTGGTGTAGGAAGATTGATCCTGTGAAGGATTATCGAGGTATTGATAGCTTTCTGAATAGTTATAGATACCGGAGATAGATTTATACTGGTTCTTTGTGGCGATGGATGTCCAGTTATATCCAACCGATCCTATCAGCTTTAGATCCGGGGTAAGGGTAAAGTCGAGCCGGGTATTGGCAAACACGCGGCTGTTGTATGTTTTCGACTCCCCTCCCAGTTCCAGCAGCCAGTTACGGGCGGGTTGCGTGCCCCAGGCATATGGTTTACCATGAATGGTAGCCACCGGGAAACCGGGCTGTGAGCCGTAGTTGATCTCTCCCTGACGGGTAGGCACTACCACATCATTCTTCTCCATGGAAACATTGGTATGCATTTTAAACCAGGGCGAAAAGGTATAGTCGTGCGTAAAGCGCACATTGTAACGTTTATTGGAGTTCTGTCCCCATTTGAGCATACTGCCATCGTCCATATACCCGAGCGATAAGCGGTAGCCCATTTTGTCTGTAGCGGCGGACAAGCTGAGATCATGCTGGGTAGACAAGGCCCTTCCGTTGCCCCAGAGGATATCTATAGGATTGGTATCAAAAAACGTATAGTCTTTAACGTCAGTAAAGCCAATGGTTTCACCGCCAGCCAGGTATTCGGGCGTATTTTTATCGATGAACAAACTATCCGGGCGGTTGATCCATGCCCTTGCATATTTGGTCCAGATCCAGTTTTCATCCGGTACTCCGCCGGTAGAGGCATTGGAGATGGCCTGGAGCAGGTATTGCCCGTATTGATCGCTGTTGAGGAAGGTAGGTTTCAGGCCCATTCTTTTTTGCGATACAGAGCCATTGTACTGGATAGAAGGCAGCCCGGCTTTAGCCCTTTTAGTAGTGATCAGTACTACGCCGCCTGCAGCGCGTGCGCCGTAGATGGCCGCTGCCGCATCTTTCAGGAACGACATATTATCTATATCCGAAGGGTTGATAGAATTGAGCACGCCTATGCCCTGCATGGGAATACCATCCACTACCACCAGTGGTTCCGTACCGTTGGTAGAAGTGGCGCCTCTCATCTGGAAGTTCCAGCCTTCCTGTCCGGGAGCGGCGGCCCTGCGTGTAACGATAACGCCCGGTACCTGCCCCTGCAGGGATGCCAGCGGGTTGGATACCACGCCGCGGTCCTGGAATACTTTTGAATCCACAGTAGCAATGGCGCCTGTTAAGGTGGCTTTTTTCTGCTGTCCGTAGCCTACCACCACTACTTCATTCATATTGCCGTTATCTATAGCCAGTTGAATGGCAATATTGCTCCGGTTGCCCACGGGCAGTTCTATTGTTTTAAATCCTATGCTGCTGATCACCAGCACGTCTGTAGCTGCTGCTTTAACGCTGAAGCGACCGTTCACATCGGTGGCGGCGCCGGTATTGGCTCCTTTTACGCGGATGGTGGCGCCTATCACGGGTTCATTCTTTACAGCATCAGATACGGTGCCTGTTACCGTTTTATGATCCTGTGAAAAAACAAGGGAAGGAATACCCGACAGTAAAATGCAGGGCAGTATACAAAGGAAAACGACATGGTTGTAAAATCGTTTCATAACGGGATATTTTTATTTTTAAATAAATCAATTGATGCGGTAATATGGGCTGTTACCCCTTTCCCTTCTTATACGGGAGCCTTGGTGGATGTAGTGTTGGTTGCATGTTTTAGTTTTTTATCAGTAACGTGAATATTATACCTGGATAACGTGTGATTAATCGATTAAGTAACGGTTTTAAGCAAACGTTTGCATTTACCTATACAGAGAAATACTTTTTGCTGCCTGTTTGTAAAGAAGATTCCCGGATAATAAGCCTGGTGGGCAATACCACTGTTGCTGCACGGGAGGTACCGGCTATATCCGCCATGCCGGCCATGAGCATTTTCATCACCTGTTCGGATATTTCCCGCACCGGTTGTGCAACAGCGGTAACGGCAGGAGAAAACAGGGAGAAATGGGTGTTATCATCAAAACCTACAATGCCCATATCAGCGGGTATTTTTTTGTGCAGGCTGTTGATGGCATCCAGTCCGCTGATGGCAAGATAGTTAGTGGCAAATAATACACCGTTCATGTCTTTATTTTGTTTGATGAACAATTTGATCTTCCCGGCGATCTTTTCCGGGGGAAGACGATAAGGGATCTTCAGCACCCTTGGTTTAAACCCCTCTTCCCCCATTGCAGCGGCGTACCCTGAGAGGCGGTCGCTCATCTGCACCTGGGTGGAATCCAGCGTTACCAGACCTATGTGCCGGAAGCCCTGATCCAGCAGGTGCCGGCTGGCCTGGTAGGCCCCGTTAAAATTATCGACCACCACGTTTACCGTTGGCAGCCCCGGGAAATACCTGTCGAAAAGGATCACCGGCAGCTGGTCGTTGATCAGCGCCTGCACATCTTCTTCAATACCCGGCGACGGCGCGATAATATAGCCGTCTACCTGTGCGTCCCTGAATACCTTTATCAATGCCTGCGTAATACGCGTATCGTTTTCCGTACTGGAATAAAAGATCTTATAGTCAAGCTTGCTGGCTATTTTCTCCACCTCCCTGGCAATACTTGAAAAGAAGGGATCCGCAATATCTTCCACCAGCATACCGATGGTTTTGCTTTTGCCGGTACGCAAACTTTTGGCCACCATATTGGGCCGGTAACCGGCCTGCCGGGCAAAAGCCAGGATCCTTTTTTCCTGTTCTGCACTGATACGTTTCTCCTGCGCCTTTCCGTTCAGCACATAGGAAACGGTAGCGGAGGATACATTTAATTGCCGGGCAATGTCATGAATAGATATCTTCTTATACACCTGGTTGAGCTTAATCGATTATGCCTTGGTTCTAAAAAAAAAGGAAATCAGGCATTCCTCTTCCCCGGCAGACTGTAAAAAGTTAGTCCGCAATAACTGATTTTCTAATTTAACTGTCAAATTAACACTTATATTTGAACCGGTATAGCCAACAGGTGAATTTATTAGGGCAAACGTTTGCATAAAAGCGGTAAAATGGAAGCGGATAGAGCAGCTCTCCCTTGCGGATGCGCCGGGGACAGGGATTAGACAGGAACAACCTAAAAGGCCAATGGCCTCTCTTTAAAATATTTTTAACTGCCTCGTTATGATAAAGCAACCAATCACTATTAAAGACATCGCCAGGTCGCTGGGCCTTTCCTTTTCCACGGTTTCAAGGGCGCTGAAAGGAAGCTACAAGATCAGCGATGCCACCCAGCAACTGGTAAAGGAATATGCAGCCAAACATAACTACCGTCCCAATCTCATGGCGCAAAGCCTCAAGAATAAAAAAAGCCGCTGCCTTGGCATCGCCCTCAGCAGTATTCCCAATAATTTTTATGCGGAAGTGATCAGCGGCATAGAATCGGCCGCTTATAATAAGGACTACCTGGTGATGATCACCCAGAATGATGAATCTTATGAAAGGGAAGTAAAAAACCTGGAAAACCTTTCCTGTCGGGCGGTAGATGGGCTGCTCCTCTCCCTTTCAGGCGGTACCGCCGATATCGGGCATATTCAACGCCTTCATGAACATGGCCTTCCCATTGTTTTATTCGACCGCGTTACAGACGCCATCAACACCCACCGCGTAATTGCAGACAATAAAGGCGGCGCCTTCAACGCCACCACCCACCTGCTGGAACGCGGCTTCCGGCGCATTGCCCACCTCACCGGCGCCCCCGGCCTCTCTATTACAAGGGAACGCCTGCAGGGATACCTGGACGCCCTCCAGGCGCATCAGCTGCCCATACATGAACATTATATAAAGTACTGCAATGCCTGTGGCAACGATATACCGGAAACCGAAAAGGCCATCCGGGAGCTCCTGGCGCTGGATACACCACCGGATGCCATACTGGTGGGCTCCGACCGGCTCACCATGCGCTGTTTCTCCGTGTTGCACGAACAAGGCATACACATCCCCGGGCAAATGGCCCTGGCAGGATTCAGCAACTTCAGCTCCCCTGAGCTGCTGTCGCCCTCCCTCACCACCATCCGGCAATCGGCCTTTGAAATGGGAAAAATAGCTGCGGAACTGCTGATAGACCTGATAGAAAGAAAACGCCCGCTCAGCACCTTCGAAACAAGAATACTGCCTACGCATCTATGCATCCGTAACTCTACTGCAACGCCGCTTCCCGTTTCCGGTACAGCAGGAACACCCGGTACATCACCACTGCGCTCACCAGGATCAGGAATATATAGCTAAAAGACAGGTGCCTGCCGTCTTCCGCCGGCAACGCATATATCAGGCCGTAACTCAGCATGGATACGATCACATAACATAAACCACCCGTAAGCCCGCCGGCAATACCGGCATTTTTGGGGAATATCTGCAAACAGAAAGTGAAGTAATTATTATAGGTAAAGCCCGCGCCCACATGCACCAGGAACGCAAACACCAGTATGGTCCACAGCCCGCCGTACATGGAAAATGTGGCCAGCAACAGCAACGCCGCTGCCAGCTGCAGCCCCACATTAATGCTCATCTTCTTTACAAAAGGTTTATTGATCATCCCCTTGCCAAAAAATCCGCCTACCATCCAGGCAAAACCCAGGAACAGGGAACAGTAACCGGTAATAACAGGCGACAGGTTAAAGTAATGCTCAATAATAAAAGGACCGGACATATTGTATACCATCACCATGGAATAGGCCAATCCCAGCATCACAATACCCAGCGTAAAACTGCCGGTACGGATCATGGTATAGTAAATAGACAGGATCTTTACCGGATGAAACGGCGTGGTATGCCGGATGGTTTCACCACTGAAAATCAATTCCAGCAGCAGCAACACAGTGGCAAAACCACCCAGGAAATAAAAGTTCGATTCCCAACCAAAGGTCACTTCCAGGTAGCCACCGATAAAAGGTGCTACTATAGGCCCGGTAGACCAGATGATCGTAAAAAGACTGAGATAATGTTTTAGCTGCTCCCCTTCATACAGGTCTACAATAAAAGCCCGCTTGCTCACCACCATGGCCGCAATGGTAATACCATGCAATACCCTCATGGCATAAATAACATAAATATTATGCGTGTTGGCAATGGTAACGCAAGACGCGCAAAAGATAAACATGGCCACCAGTGAAATCCGGTAGCGCCCGAAACTATCCAGCAGCCCTCCTATAAAAAGCTGCGACAGGCCATAGCTGATAAGGAAAAGACTCAGCGTAAGCTGGGCCTGGCTGTTGGAAATACCCAGGGCGGTTGTCATGCCCGGTAAGGAGGGAATATAAATATCCGTGGCAAATCCCGACATGGGAATCATGGCAAAAGCCAGCAGGGTGGCTATTCCTATATTGCTGTCCTTTATTCTTTGCAGTTTAACAGTGCTGTTGGTCATATTACAGTTGCTGGTGATTCAATCACCGCAAAATTACAGCATCCATGTCATTAATCAACTTTACCGCGCCGGTCTGCATCATACCAACAACACATTAATCACCAGCTTTAATCACCGCAGAAACGATCTATTGCTTTACCCGTTTTGAACTCAGCCAGATGCCAGCCAATACCAGCAGGCCGCCGGCCATCTGCCAGGGCGTAAAAGTATCTTTCAGGAATATCACAGCAATCAGCGCACCGATCACAGGGTTCAGGTTCAGGAAATTCCCTACCTGGGCGGCAGGCAAACTTTCCAGCGCCCTGTTATAAAGAAAGTAAGCCAGCGCAGAAGCAAATACACCGAGGTAAACAATTCCTGCCCATGCTTTCCCGGATATTTCCGGCATACCATGTGCGTACAGTTCCACGCCGGCGGCCGGCATTAAAAAGGCCGATCCTATAAAAGTGCTCACCGCGGTGGCTAACAGGGTATCAGTATCTTTCAGGCTTCTCGACAACAAAGTATATGCGCTCCAGCAGCAAACCGCCAGCAGCATCAGCACGCTGCCCCGCAGGGTATGGCTTCCACCGGTATTTCCCACAAACCCTACCAGTACTACACCCGTTACACACAATACGATACCGGCAATACTTCTGCCCCCAATATGCTCCTTTAACAGCAATGCCGCCGGTATGGCTATGGCCACCGGTATTAACCCCTCTACCAACGCACCGGTGGATGCCGGGATATAAAGCATGGCGGAGTTGAAAAGACCATAGTATACGGTAATGCCCAATATGCCCATTACAGCCAGCCTTTTATAAGGCAACGGCTGCGGTACTTTTCTTCGCTGCCGCAAATAAAAAGGCAACAACAACCCGCAGGCCACTATATGACGCAGTGCAGCAAACAGGTAAGGCGATACTTCCGCTACCACCGTTTTGGTAACCGTAAAGGAACTGCCCCATATGAGCATGACAAACACAATACTGATAAAACCTTTTGCCCGTTCTGTTACAACTATTTTCTTCATAAGTCTTTTTTCTTCACATTCTGCATGATCCGCCAGGCCGCCCATAACCAGCCGGATGTTATAGCTGCTGTTAACAATAAAGCAGGCCATATCAGCATGATCTGGTAAAAAGTTACATTAAACCCATTGTTCACCAGGTAAGCAATGGCCCAGTAAATGATCATGATCAAGCTGGTAAGCAGACCATACTTCGTTCCGGCGGATAAATATTTCTCCGGTTGCGCAAAGATCCCGGTTCCGGCTTTTTCTCCCAAAAAATAAGTGATACCAAAAAGAAATATAAAAAAGATCAACACCTCTGGGTTCATCTGGGCATCTATAAAAAAGATCAGTCCATTTGCCCAATCGCCTCCCGATTCTGTAAAAAACAAAAAACTCTCCAGGATGATCATTGCCACCAACAGTGACATTATCGCTTTTTTCCTGCCGGTTTGTTTTGCTGTGTCGGATGTCATAAGGGTTGAGTATTGATTTAACCAGAGGTAATTTAGATAATTAGTCCGATATTTGACCGGCGATGATCTTTATCCGTGACCAGGCTTTTCAGCGGAAATGTAATGTGGAATATTGAATGATCTGCCCGGTCGTTTTATAAAGACAACACAGCCGTTCAGGGCATTCCTGTATAGCTACTCCCGGGCTACAGCATGGATACTCCCCGTTTCCCCCATAGATACCCCATATATAAGCCATACTTTCCACAATGATAAGCCGTATCTATAAAGATGCGGATGAAGTACGGTTAACCTTTTTTTTCACTACCGGTTTAATGCAGGTATGTCCGAAAGGATTTGGGGAATGGCTTTTCGTGCGAATGGTATTCACTTTGCCAGTTTGCTCTGTAATATAGCGCCTGCTTAGCATTATTGATTTTACACTAAAGAAAACAGCCTCCTGCTGTTCGATCTCCCCTTGTTCATTTTGTTCATTTTAAAACCGACCCGTTCATTACATCCATTTGTTTTGCAGGGATTATAACTGTCATTATTATAATTAAATTAGAATTATGCAATTGAGAACTGTTGTTGTTCATTGATAATATCTCTATTGAAAAGATCTAAAAATTAACAACAAGACCGGCTGCTGTAATCAGCAAAATCACTGGAAGAAAGACTATACAATTACTCAACAAGATCGGCAAAACCCTACAGAAAGACCCTGCAATTACCGGAACAAGACTGGCTGCTGTTACCAACAAATCACTACGGGAAAGACTATATAATTATTATTCAACAAGACCGGTTGCTGTGGATTGATAATATCGCCTTTGAAAACACCCTGATGAATTTAAACCAAAATCAAAATCCCCCACAGCACTTTTATGCGCTGGATGCTATAAGGGGTATCGCCGCTATTATAGTTGTCCTGTACCATTGGCAGTTCTTTTATTATGCCAATGATACCTGGGTACAGGGAGGCTTCGAGAAAACAGCGCTTCCGTTCTATATTTACCTGCAGGCCTTCTACAACGATGGCATGGTAGCGGTCGACTTATTCTTCCTCCTCTCGGGGTTTATCTTCTTCTGGCTGTATGCGGAACGCATCGCCACCAGGAATATTCACTTTGGCAAGTTTATGTTCTTCCGCATCAGCAGGCTCTATCCCATTCACCTGGTAACCCTGGTAACTGTGGCTATACTTCAATGGCTGATGCTCAGAAATGCCGGGCATTATTTCATTATACAGCTCAACGACGGCTACCACTTTGTACTGAACCTCCTGTTCATGCAAAACTGGGGATTTGAAAAAGGCCCTTCCTTTAACGGGCCCTCCTGGTCTGTTTCCGTGGAAGTGGCGTTATACCTGATGTTCTTTGTTATCTGCTACCTGAAGCTACAACATAAGAAATGGCTGCTGCTCCTCATGATCCCCGCAGGTATATTTATTCAGTATTTCTATAGCATCATCGGTAAAGGAATGTACTCTTTCTTCCTGGGCGCGCTGGTATACTATCTGTACGTATGGATGACGAAAGAGAACAGGACCCGGAAATACCTGCCGGCCCTGGCTGTGGTTACAGCAATATTATGGATCATGCTGTTTGCTGAATACCAGTTCTCCTTCTTCCAGGAAATATGGACAAAGCTATATATGCAGGTGCTTCCCGGTAAAAGCCTGGAATCCTCCGTATCTGCGTTTGGACTGGGCCGCAACTTCTTCTTCCGCACGGCGGTGTCACCCTGCACCATCCTTACCCTGGCGCTGTGGGAAACCTCCAGGGGGGTGCTGAACAAAAAATGGGCGTTGCTTGGTAACTGCAGCTATGCGATGTACTTAATTCATTTCCCGCTGCAGATCATTTTTGTACTTGTGGCAGACGCTTTTCATATGAACCGGCTGGTATTCCGGTCGCCATATACTTTATTGCTTTTTTTCCTGATTCTGCTGCCACTGAGCCTGATCACTTACTACTATTTCGAGCTGCCAGCACAGGAGAAGCTCAGGGCCAGATTCTTTAAAACAAACAGAGCCGGTGTAAACATAGCTGATGTTAAAGTAACAACATAATGAAGTCCGCAATGAGGAGACCCGTTAGATCCTTGTTTTAAAATGGTGATGAATGCCGGTGAAATACCTGCATACACACTTCCTGTGATACCGTACCGAACAGATAAATTAATCACTTAATATGGGATTGAAATTCAGCTTTCCATTGATCCTGGCGTTGATAATAATCACCGGGTGCAACAGCTCCCGGAAACTGACCTACTTTAACGACATTGCAACAGCCTCGGGAGTAGATTCACTACACCGCATGCAGCAATTGAAAATACAACCCGGCGACATCCTCCAGATCACGATCACAACGCTCGATAAAGAAGTGTCGCAGATCTTTAACCCTAACATTACCGTTTCCGGACCGGCTTCGAACAGCGGCATGGAACCGGGATACCTGGTAGACAGTGCCGGCTATATAGCCCTGCCGGTGATAGGAAAAATAAATGTAAAAGATAAAACCACTGCCGCCATCAACGACCTTGTATCGCAGGAACTGGAGAAAACAGTCCGTAACGCCTACGTATCTACGCGGCTGGTAAATTTCAGGGTATCCGTACTCGGTGATGTAGCCCGCCCCGGATCCTTCCGCATCGGCGCTGAAAGAGCCTCCATACTGGATGCACTGAGCATGGCCGGCGATCTCAATGTTACCGCCAAACGCGACGACATCATGATCATAAGGGAGATCAACGGCGTTAAAACATATGCCTCGGTGAACCTGAACGACAGCAAAACCCTTTCTTCACCCTATTATTATCTCAGCAATAATGATGTTGTATACGTAAAGCCCGGCCCCGACCGCAAATTCGCCACGTCCAAAACAATACAGCTGCTGCCGGCCATCATCGGCGTAATATCACTTATTACCACGATCGTCATTCTAAGTAAATGATCAGCGTTATGAATCAGCAAAAAACAACCAGCAACAAGAGCTCCGTTATAGATCTGAATGATCTCTTCCAGAAAGTGGTATTCCACTGGCCGCTTTATCTCCTGGTACTGATGGCCATGGTAACAGGCGCCATGCTATACCTGAAATACAAGAAACCGATCTATATGTCCACTGCCAGGCTTTACCTGAAAGATGAAAAAAAAGGTGGCGGGGAAGAAATGGATGCCCTGAAATCCCTTGCACTTTTTAACAACGGGAAAAATATTGAAAACGAGATGGAAGTGCTGAAAGCCCCTATCCTGGTGGAAAAAGTGATCGCAGCCGGCGGCTTTAACACCCGGTATTATCTGAAAGGAACAGTGAACAATGAAGAGATCTACAACCATCCTCCACTCAGCATCCGCGTACTGAGCGATAGCACCAAAGTAGGCAACTATATTTTTGATGTGATCCGGGAAAATGATCTGCTGAAAATAAAACAGGTGAACAATACCACCGATAGCGGCCTGCAATTCACTACCAGGCCCGGCGAACCATTCACGGTGGCGAAAGATAAATTCATGATCACTTTTCCCGCTGCAGCATCCACCGCTCCTGCCGGCACTTTCCGTATCCGCGTGGATTCAGTACCGGAATTGACCTATGAAAAAATAGAAGAAATAGGTACCGCGCTGGTGAACCGCGATGCCACGGTAATACTCGTAAGCTATAAAGACCCCGTACCCGAAAGGACCGCCGATTTCCTCAACTCCTTACTGGAAGCCTACAATGAATATACCCTCGACGACAAAAACCGGGTGGCCTTTAAAACCATTCACTTCCTGGCAGTGAGAATTGATTCCTTAAAAGAAGAACTGGGGCTGCTGGAAAAACAGGAAGAAAATTTTAAGATCCAGAGAGGCATCACAGATATTGACGCCAGCTCCAAACTGGCGCTGGAACAGGTTAAGGAAGCAGATATCCGGCTCAGCGAAGCCAATATGCAACTCTCCGTTTTTGACCAGGTGGAAAGCTATATCAGCAACCCTGCCAGCAATTATCCCTTTGCACCGGTGCTTGGCAATATTGATCAAACACTTACTTCCATGATCAACCGGTACGAAGAAGCGCTCCGGGAAAAGAAACGGTTGTCGCTTTCCCTCAAGCCTGCCAGCGAGATCCTGCAAAACGTGGAGTCGCAGATCACCGATACCAGGAGAACCATCCGCGATTATATTGCCGGCTACAGAAGGAACGCCAACGTGGTACAAAAAGAAACACAGCAGAAAGTAAACCAGATACAGGGCAAAATAGCCAACATCCCTACCTATGCAAAGGAATACATCAACATAAAAAGACAGCAGGGCGTAAAGGAAAACCTGTATCTCTACCTGCTGAAAAAGAAGGAAGAAGCATCAGTAGCCTATGCCAGTAACGTGGTAGATAACAAAGTGATTGCCCCTGCTTTTGTACCGGACAAACCCATCGCCCCCAAAAAATCTATTGTATTCATCGGCTTTATCGCCGCCGGCCTGGTACTCACCAGCGCTTACATCTATCTGAAATATTTCCTGAATCCGAGCGTACTCAGTAAAAAAGAAATTGAACAGATATTCGACCTGCCTGTTATTGCGGAAATTTATCAGCAGGAAGAAGGCGCCCGCGATATGTCGCTTCAAAACCGTTCGGTACTGGTGGAGCAGGTATTTAATATGCGCACCAACCTGAAGTTCCTGCTCACCGGCGTTACCGGTACGCCTACCATTCTCCTTACCTCCAGCATATCAGGAGAAGGAAAAACTTTCCTGTCTGCCCACCTGGGGAACTCTTTAACAGTAAGTAATAAAAAAGTGGTGCTGCTGGAACTGGATCTGCGGAAACCAAAGCTGTCGCAATTCCTGGGGCTGGACCATAACGTTGGCGTTACCAATTACATCATCGGGAATAAAACCATAGAAGAGATCATTAAGAAAGTACCGGGCACCGACGGGCTTTACCTGGTATCTTCCGGTCCTATTCCCCCCAACCCCATTGAGCTTATCGAGGGAGACCGTATGGCCGAGCTGCTGGCACAGCTGAAAGACCTGTTTGATTACGTGGTGATCGATATGTCGCCCATTGGTATTGTATCCGATGCGAAAAGCATTTCCGGCCAGGTCGACTGTGCCCTGTTTGTGGTGCGTTACAACTTCACCCTTAAATCCAAACTGGTACCTGTATCAGAAAATGTCCGGAAAGGTTTCTTCAAAAAAATAGGGATCATTTTCAACGGCATAGAACAGGATACCTTCTATCCTTATTACTACTACGATCATTATTCATACACGGAAAACAAGCAGCAGCATCATACGTGGTCATCACTGGTTAAAAAAATAAAACAACGCATTGCATAAATTATTTGAAAATAGCGGTTGGCTTCTGATAGATAAGCTCAGTAAACTTTTCCCGGGCATTATCATCATGGCGCTCATTGCCCGGCACCTGGGCCCGGAGGAATTCGGGATCTGGAGCTATGCACTGGCGCTCACCACTATTATAGGCAGTGTAGCCATACTTGGCATGGACAAACTCGCTGTAAAAGAGATCCTGCATAACGAGCAAAAACAGGGCGCCATTGTAGCTACCGTTATCTTAATGCGGATCGTGGCCGGAATCATCTGTATGGCCATCAGCGTAAGCATTGTGTGGTTTACCCGGCAACACCAGCAACTATATATATACTGCACTATTTTTTCTGCACTGATCATTGTGCTGCAATCTTTCGATGTACTGGACTACTTCTACCAGGCGAAGCACAATGTAAAAAAGGTGATCATTCCCAAAGTAACGGTGTTCCTTGCTTTCTGCGCAATAAAACTGGTCATCATATACCTGGATGGCTCGCTGATGGCATTCCTGTGGACATCCGTGATAGAACTGGTGGTCACCTACCTGGTAGTAATAGCGATCTATGGCTACTACAATACGGCAGATTTCACCCTTCGTATTGACCGTACACTGGCTAAAACGCTGCTGGTACAAAGCTGGCCGCTGATACTTTCCAACCTGGTGGTGGTATTATTTATGAAAATAGACCTGGTGTTGCTGGACCTGCTTTCCAACCCCGGGGAACTGGGGAAATATGTAAGCGCGGCACGGATCTCGGAGCTATGGTATGCCATTCCTACAGTGATATCCGTAGCCATACTGCCCGGTCTTATCCAAAAGAAAAAGAGCAGCCGCAGTGCTTACCTGACGGCGCTGGAAAAGTGGCTGCGCCTGTCGTTCTGGCTAAGCCTGGGTATTGCATTGCTGATCACATTCACTGCGCACCTCATCATTCCTTTCCTGTACGGCGAAGGCTACGCGGCCGCTTCCCGGATGCTGAGGATCCATATATGGGCAGGGATACCTGTGTTCCTCAGCGTTGTAATGGTGCAGTACCTGTTCGTGGAAGGAGAATACAAGAGCTACCTGTACGGCAACCTGTCGGGCCTGCTCGTTAATGTAGGGGTAAACTTTTTTATTATCCCCGCTTATGGCGGCACAGGCGCGGCTATCGCCACCGTAGGGGCTTACAGCACCGTGTATGCCATGTTGGTTTTGCTCGACAAAAGCGGCGAGGGCTACCTGCTTGCCAAAAGAATGTTTCATCCCATACAGGCCCTTGCAGATATCAAACAGGTACACAGCAACCTGTGGATCTTTGCCACCCGCCTGTTTACCTTCAACCAAAAACAGTATACCAAATGAGCAGCATGAGAGATATCGCGGCCAAACTGGTTACTACCCTGTTTCCAAGGCTTAGTTACGGTGTACGTGCTTTCAGCTCGGAAGGGGAAGACCTCATTTTACAAAGGATCTTTGACGGGAAAAAGAAAGGCGTTTATATAGATGTGGGCGCCCATCACCCCTTCCGGGTATCCAATACCTACCTGCTTTACAAGCGCAGGTGGACCGGGATCAACATTGATCCCATGCCTGGCTCAATGGCCTTATTCAACAGGTACCGGCCTAAAGATATCAACCTGGAAATAGGCGTATCGGCAGTAAAGCAACAACTCACCTATTTCATATTTAACGAACCTGCTTTAAACACTTTCTCTCCTGAAAAAGTGAAGGAGTACACGCAGGTATCCAGGTACCGGGTGATTGATGAAAAGAAGATAGATACCTGGCCCCTGGCGGAGATCCTGGATACTTACCTGGCTAAAGATGTTAAGATCGACGTCCTAACTATTGATGCCGAAGGATTTGATATGGAAGTACTGCGATCCAATAACTGGGATAAATACAGACCCGCTTATGTGCTGGCAGAGTCGCCTCCATTTGATGTATTACAGGCCGGGCCCTGCGAGTTATGCCGGTTTATGCAAACCGTGGGATACCGCATGTTTGCCAAAACATATTACACCTATTTCTTTAAAAATATGAACACGTAAAATGCCTGGAAGCAAGTTATATGTGCAATATGGCTGTGGGCCTTTTTCAGCACCTGCCGGCTGGAAAAACTATGATTCCTCGCCTACGCTGAGGCTTCAGCGGTTCCCCCTGATAGGGAAACTGCTGAAGCCGGCCATGCATGTTTCTTTCCATCCCGACGTATTGAAAGGCGATATATTAAAGGGGCTTCCGGGAATAAAAGAGAGTTCATGCGATGGCATTTATTGTTCGCATGTACTGGAGCACCTGGCTTATAACGACTGCCTCCTTGCTATCAGGAATACCTTTCATATCCTGAAGCCCGGCGGTTACTTCAGATGCGTAGTGCCCGACCTGGCCGGCGCCGCCAGGAGATATATTGCACAGCTTTCGGAGAATGATCCTAAAGCCAATACGCGGGTTCATGGAAGAAACCCTGCTTGGAAAGGAAGAAAGGGTGCGGGGATTCAAACAGCTGATCCAGCTGGCACTGGGCAACCGGGAGCACCTGTATATGTGGGATCACCTTTCCTTATCGCATCAGCTGGCGGCGGCGGGGTTTAAGAATATAAGGCACTGTGCATTCAACGACAGCCCCGACAGCATGTTCAAACTGGTGGAAGAAGAAATAAGATTTAATAACGCCGTTGCATTGGAGGCAACTAAATGATGTTACACACGCCGGTCTTATTCCTGGTATTTAACCGTCCCGGACAGGCATTGCAGGTATTCGGGCAAATCCGGTTGCAACAGCCGGAACAGCTGTTCATTGCCGCCGACGGGCCGCGGGCCGGCAAACCCGGGGAAGCGGAGTTGTGCGAGGCCACCCGCACGGCCATACTCAATGGGATAGACTGGCCTTGTAAAGTAACTACCCTGTTCCGCACCCATAACCTGGGCTGCGGTAAAGCGGTAAGCTCGGCGATCGACTGGTTCTTCAGCCATGTGGAAGAAGGGATCATACTGGAAGATGACTGTGTACCGGACCCCACTTTTTTTTCTTTTTGTACTGCGATGTTAACACAATACCGCATGAACGAAACCATTATGCATATCAACGGCGGTAATTACCAGTCGGGCATCCGGCGGGGAAACGCTTCCTATTATTTTTCCCGCTATCCGCATATATGGGGATGGGCCACCTGGCGCCGTGCCTGGCAGTATTACGACTTTACCCTTCAACGGTATAAACACGCATCCCGGGAAGGGCTCAATACTTTCCTGCAATCAGAACTGCAGGCTATTTACGACAAACGGGTGGACACCTGGGATATTCAATGGTTTATGACCGTGTGGTTCAATAAAGGACGGGTGATCACGCCTAATATAAGTCTTGTTGAAAACATTGGCTATGGCAAAGATGCCACCCATACCCGTGTGGTTCCCCGCTGGTTTAAAAGCATCCGGTATGGCGCTATAACGGACATCACTCATCCCGGCAGTCACCATATCAACGAAGAAGCAGACAGGTATACCATCAACACCTTGTATAGCCCCGGCAGGTTATATCTCAGGATAAAAAAAATAGTAAAAAACAATACGTTTCTATACAACATGTACAAACGTATTTCCTGACCCGTAAAATAATATGGAAACCGTAAACAGCAGTCTTCAAAGCAGTAATCTATTCGTGGAATGTTTCAGGGAAAGCATGCCCCTGATCATTGCTGCCATATTGCTGTACCTGTATTACAACAGGCGGATCAGCATTATAGATATGCTGTTGTATGCCTTTGCATCGGAAGCCTATACCTTGCTGTCTATCGGGCCAACTTTTACCGCTACATTTTTCGTAGGTATGTTCATCTTTTTTGAACAGGCCCATCAATTGTTTACCGGCCGGCAGTATATCCGGAAGGAATATCTTTTCCTGCTGCTGTTGCCATTGCTTTCAAGTATCGCGGTATTCCTGATCACGCAGCTTTACAAGGACCCTTTCAATTATCCCGGCGGTAAGCTGTTTGTGTTCTATACAAAGCCCCTTTACTTTTACCTGAAAACCTACCTTCCCCTGTTTGCTATCGGCGCGAAGATAGTACAGGAACGAAAACAGCTTTCCTTTGAACAATTTGCCCTGAGCATAAAAAAAATTGCGGTCATATCCTGTGTGATTGCCTCCATCCAGGTAGCTGTACAGCTCATTTTCCACAATCTGGAGCTGAGTGAATTACTCGGGTTGCAAAGCCGTTACCTGATGAAGGAGATCAACGGTCCGCTGGGATTACGGGTACAGGCATTATTCGGGGAACCTAAAATGTTCGGCGCCTTTCTCTCCCTTGCGATCCCTTTCTTTATGAGAGACCGGAATTACAAGGCTACGGCGGTGATGATAGTGGCGGGCATACTCACTTCGTCCCAAACATTCTGGATCAATATCCTGGCTGGCGGTCTCCTGTTTTTATGCTTACCGGAACCTGTGACGGTAAGATGGAAGATAACAGCCACCCTGGGGATGATCATTGGCATTTTCCTGGGAGTGGCGGCATCCAAGGAATATTTCCTGAAACATTATATGGAGAACCGTCATCAACCGGTATACCAGCTGCTTTTTGAAAGATCCGCCTACCGCTACGACAACGAGGAAATCTGGGGCAAGAGCAATATCATTCTCGGCATTCCGCTGCAAAGGGATATGGAACTGCCGGTGGTGGATTTCCTGCGGGATGAGCCCTATCTCCTGATATCCGGCTACGGCGCAGGCAACAGCCCCTTTATCCCCCCAAATTATTTCTTCGGGCAGCTCAGTTATCAAAGTAGTATAGAAGGCGTTGGCGGCCGCAATCTGAATATGCGCTGGTTCTTTATCCTGGCTGAATTCGGAGCGGTTTCCCTCTTCTTCTTCTTCCTGATACTAACCCGCACAGGGCGGGACGTTCCGCCGTTTCAGCGCAGCTACCTGGCGTATGTAGCAGTTTGTTTCTTTTTCAGCCAGATAGATCTTTTCCTGATTATAGTGGCATTACTCTGCGCATATAATAACGAACCAGTAAACGAAAAGGGAGATGAACAAAGTACATAGTATCCTTTGGGGATTAAAATTCAGGTCGTCTTTGTTATACCACTACCTTTTCAACAAAAAGGTACGGAAAAGAACGGCCTGGCATGAAATGCGGTACCACCTGTTTTCGCCGCGCATGTACGCGGTAGCCAATGAAAGAGCTACCCTGGTAAACAAGGATGAAAAATACAGTTATTACCGGATAAAGGGTTATGACGATACATTTATTTACCCCGCATCCGCCCCGCTGTACAGCTTTGCCATGGTGATGGCCGAAGCAAGACCGCAACACTGGCATTACTACGAGATCCCTCAAACTGCCGTTGCACCCGGCGACGTGGTGGTAGACTGTGGCAGCGCCGAAGGATTCTTCGCCTTCAAACACCAGCATACCGCCAGCCGCATCTTTGTGCTGGAGCCCTTACCCCTTTTTGTGGACTCACTGCGGGAGCTTTTCCGTCATAAAAACAAAGTGATCATTCTGCCCGTGGCGGCAGGTGATACCTGCCGGAAAGCATATATCAATGTTACCTCCGGCAACACGATACTGAATGGCACCATCGCGCAACATAGCCATAACGGGCAGGCGGTGGAAGTAGATGTAGTTACGCTCGACAGCCTCTTCGCGGAAAAAAAGATCAGGATAGATTACCTGAAGGCAGACATTGAAGGATTTGAAGAAAACATGATCAGGGGAGCACTGCAAACGATCCGGGAAAGTAAGCCCAAAATAGCGATCACCACTTATCATGAAGGACAGGACTATGAACAGCTGATCGCATTGATAAAAGGCGTGGTACCGGAATACAATCACCTGGTAAAGGGAATTCATTACATCTCCGGCAACCCGGTGATGCTACACATGTGGATCTAACGGCAATATAAAAGATGCAGGTATTTTTAGACAATATTGTGTTCTCTATTCAGAAAGCCGGCGGCGTATCCGCCTACTGGTATGAGCTGCTGTGCGGTATGAGCAACAGCGGCCTGTCTGTTGGCTGCTTAAACGCAAGACCACAATCAGACAATATTTTTGAGCGGAACATAGATTACCACCGCTTCAACTGTATCCGCGAAAGCTGGATCCCCCACAAATACCTGCGGTACCTGCCCCTCCGTTATTCCCTGCCCCCTGCCGCTGTTTTTCATGGAGGTTACCTGCGTGTATCTCCACAAAAAGATATCCTGAATATCCTTACGGTGCACGACTTTGCCCATGAGCGGAAACTGGCTACAAAGTTCCCCCGCGGACTGGCAAACACCCTGCAAAAAGCCTACAGCATCCGCCGTGCCGATGGCATTATCTGTATTTCAAATAGTACCCGGAGAGAGTTGCTGCACTTCTTCCCGGACATTCATCCTGCAAAAGTAAAAGTGATCCATCACGGTATCGGTAACTTCTTCCCCATCAGCAAACAACAACCGGTAAGCTGTTCGCTGCACATGGATCTGCAGAAAAAATTCATCCTGTATGTTGGCGCGCGCAGGCATTATAAGAATTTTTTCATGGCCGTAAAAACAATGGAGCTGCTTTCTCCTTCCTACCACCTGGTAGCTGTGGGCGGAGAACCCTGGAATAAAAAAGAGATGAATATGATGGAAGAAAAGATAGCCGGCCGTTATCATATTTTTCCTGCCATCAGCCAGGCCGATCTGAATGTTCTATACAACCATGCTTTCTGTTTGCTCTATACTTCTGCGTATGAGGGATTTGGCTTTCCGCCGGGAGAAGCCATGAAAGCCGGTTGCCCGGTAGTAACCACCGGCGCTACCTCCATGCCTGAAGTAGTAGGCGATGCAGGCCTGATGGCCGAATCGGCCGACCCTGTATTATTTGCAGAAAAGATCAGCGCACTCGAAAATGAAAACTACCGGCAGCAGCTGATTAAACAGGGCCTGCAACGGGTGCAGCAATTTACATGGGATAAAAGCGTACAGGAAACAATTGGTTTTTACAAAGATTGCTGGAACCTCAAATTCTCCACATGAGTATTATTTTCAAAATAGCAGACACCGTAAAGGTATTCCTCAGCTCTGGCAGAGGATTTGGCTCACTGCTGGAAAAAGGCGCCTCCGTAGCTTCCACCCGGATACTGCATAACTGCCGGCATTATATTCCCACACTGGGCACTATCATAGATGCAGGCGCCAACCAGGGCCAGTTTGCCATGGCTGCCGCTCACTTCTATCCCCGTGCGTGCATCCATTCCTTTGAGCCTCTTCCCCATGTGTTTGCCCTGCTGCAACGTAATACGAGGAGACTTAGCAATATCAGCACCTATAACATGGCCCTGGGCAATTGCAACGGAACCCTGGAGTTTCACAGCAATGCCTACTCCCACGCCAGCTCAGCGCTGAATGTATCTGCCCTGCAAAAAAATATGCTGCCCAAAACAGCCACCACCCACCAGATAGAGGTGCCTGTGCAGCGGCTGGACGACCTTCGGCACCGGCTCACTTTTATCCCGCCGGTACTGCTGAAAATGGATGTACAAGGATTTGAGAAAGAAGTATTGAAAGGCGCCATCAAAAGCCTGCGGCAGATCGACTACCTGTTGTTTGAAACCTCTTTTGTACAGATGTACGACGGCGAGCCATTGTTTGATGAAATGCATCATTTTGTAAAAGAGCTTGGATTTGAATTCATTGCCCCGGTAGGATTTCTTCAATCAGAAAAATTACAAATCCTGCAAATGGACCTGCTTTATAAAAGAAAAACCCATGAGAATTGTAGTTAACGACCATTCCGGCCACGCATTCACCCTGCAGCTAAGCCGGCAGTTTGCGCAAAGCGGGCATGAAGTATTGCATGCCTACTCTGTTTCCTTTCAATCGCCCAAGGGCAACTTTGAAGACCTGCCCATATCCGGAACCAGTTTAACAATACTGCCCATTATGATCAAAGGCGCATTTGATAAATACTCTCTTTTAAAAAGACGGAAACAGGAAATTGACTACGCCCGCCAGCTTATACGCCAGCTGGAAATATTCAGGCCCGATGTGGTGCTGAGCGGCACTACGCCATTGTTTGTACAGCAGCATGTACAGCAATACTGCATCAGTAAGGGAATCAAATTTGTGTACTGGTGCCAGGATATCTATACCATTGCCATTAGGCAGATCGCCCGCCGCAGGCTGGGTTTCATCGGTTTTCCCTTATGGCACTACTTCAAAAAACTGGAAGCCGGTTTACTGAAAAAAAGCGCGCATGTAGTGAGCATCACCCCCGGCTTTAATGATCTTTTTCAAAAATGGAAGATCCGCCCACAACAGGTAACCTGTATCCCCAACTGGGCGCCATTGGGGGAAATAACGCCTGCAAAAAAGAAAAATGAATGGGCCAGCCGGCACCAGGTGGCCGATAAAACCTGTATCGTTTATTCAGGCACATTGGGGTTAAAACATAATCCGTCCATGCTCTCCGCCGCCGCGGCCTATTTCCGCAAACATAAGGATGTAGTGTTTATTGTGATCTCTGAAGGTTTGGGGGCCGACTTCCTGCAAAAGGAAAAAGAACAGCAGCAGCTGGACAACCTCCTGCTGCTGCCCTTCCAGGACTTCCGGGAGATGAGCCAGGTACTTGGCACCGCCGACATTTTGCTGGCTATACTGGAGCAGGATGCAGGCGCTTATTCAGTACCATCAAAAGTGCTCACTTACCTGTGCGCGGAAAAGCCCATCGTGCTGGCCATGCCGCCGGATAACCTGAGCGCCGCTATTGTATTGGATAACAAGGCTGGCTATTGTATTGCACCTGATAACCCGCAGGGCTTCTGCAGGCAAATTGAGAAACTGGTGACCGATCCGGCGCTACGGGAGGAAATGGGGCGCAACGGCCGCGCATACGCAGAAAGAACTTTCGACATACAGCATATAGAAAACAAATTCCTACAAGTATTTAATACTATCCTGAACTGATACAAACATTCGTCATCCTTCAAGTACAAAATTATGAAACCCGGCAACCATATCAATTTCCTGTTAAGACTGTTGATCGACTACCTGGTACTGGTACTGGCCTTTTTGTGTACCCGGCAGTATATTTCCGGCTTGGGAGATGTATTTTTTTCTCCATTCAACGGCTTATTGCTTGGGATAAGCATTACCGCGTGGACCATCATCGGCCTGTCGCTTCATTTATACGATGAATTCAGAACCAGGTCGTTCTCCTATGAATTTGTTGCCATCCTCAAAACAACCTTACTTCACGCCTGTTTCTTCACCTTCCTGTTCTTCTATTGTTTCAAGTATTATCCTTATCCCCGCACATTTACACTGCTCAATGCTTCCCTGACATTTACAGGTATCCTCATCATGAAATTCCTTGTAAAACAGTCCCTGCTCAGGCTAAGGTCAAACGGTTACAACATAAAGAACATACTCATTGTAGGCACCGGCGATACCGGGATGAACTTCTACAGAACCATTTTATCCAACGATCATTTTGGATACCGGTGCGTTGGTTTTGTGGACGAGCAAACCAATCCTTATCTCAACGGGCAGTACCTGGGAAAAATAGCGGATCTTCAGCGGGTGCTGGAAGATCATGAAATTGATGATGTGATTGTAGCCCTGCCGGAAACGCCAAGCGCAGAAATGGAAAAGATCATCATCACCAGTGAGAAGGAAGCCAAACGGGTAAGGATCATTGCCGACTGCTACCGCTTCTGTACTTCCACTGCCAGCATGAACCTGTTTGGTAACTTCCCGCTGTTAACGATCCGTACCTCCCCGCTGGATGACCCGGCAAAGCAACGGTTTAAGCGCCTTTTTGAACTGTGCTTTACGATAGCGCTTTTCCTCACCGTGTTCTGGTGGCTGTTCCCTCTCATTGCCCTGCTGATCAAATTATCGTCTCCCGGCCCTATACTGTTCAAACAGACCCGGCAGGGGCTGAAGAACAAAAAGATCACTTGCTACAAGTTCCGCTCCATGACCAGGAACAGCGATACAGTAGATGCAAACGGCCGATACCTGCAAGCCACGCAGCATGATGCCAGGATTACACCCGTGGGGCGCTTCCTGCGTAAAACCAATCTCGATGAGCTGCCCCAGTTCTTTAACGTTTTAAGAGGTGATATGTCGCTGGTAGGCCCCCGCCCCCATCCCATGGCGTTGCACCAGGAATCGAGGAATACTATTCAAAACTATATGCTGAGGCATGTGGTGAAGCCCGGCATTACCGGCTGGGCGCAGGTAAACGGGTACAGGGGGGAAACCAGGGCTTCGGGCCTGATGCAGAAACGTGTCGACTTTGATTTGTGGTATATTGAAAATTATAGTTTCTGGCTCGATTGCCAGATCATTTTCCAGACCTTGATGAATATGATCAAAGGGGATAAGAATGCTTACTGATGAGGCGGGCGTTTCATGGCCACAATATTCTGGAAAGAAAATATTTCATAGCTGGTACTGTTATAAGCGCCCAACGCTTTCAGCCCGTCGGGCAATAACCGGTAAAAATCGTAGCCTGGTAATATATCAACAATATCCCTGAAAAAGGTTCTTGAGATGATATTCATTTCGTTGAACTCTACCTGGATCACTTCCGCCAGCCCGCCGGCAATTGTTTGCCTGGCTCCCTTCAGTACGCTCAGCTCATGGCCTTCCGTGTCTATCTTCAATAGCGCTATCTTCGGAATATGATGCTGCGCAACAAATTCATCGATGCTGATCAACGCAACAGGTACTTCTTCCGCTTTTCCCTTATGAAGATGTTCAATAACGCCCTTGTACATACTGGCATGTTCGGAGCCGCCATCGCCCTGGTAATCGTAGATCGTGGCGGCGCTGCTTTCTTCCCCGGCGCCAAGTGGCACCGCGGTGAAGTTGTATGTTTCCGCCACAGCGCTTAGCTTCCGGAAGGCTACAGGATGCGGCTCAAAAGCAAACACCGGCAGGGTAATCCCGTTCTTTCTCAGCATTACGGAATAGTTTCCCATATTAGCGCCGATGTCAAGGATTACACCGGTATCCAGCTTCCTTTGGGTTTTTAAAAACCTGATGAATGCTTTTTCCCCGGACACGATGTCGTCCTCATGGTTCCTGATACCTAACCCAAACATGCTTAGCTTATATAAAAAGAGATTTACAGGGTAAAAGACCCTTCGCGCAAATAAGAGTACGTATACTTTTTTTACAGACTTTCCGAGCGCATTCATAGTGTAAATTTTGGTTGATGCGTGGTATTAAAAATACTGATATTTATGCAGGTGCAGTCTATTCACTTTATTCATTTCTTTATTTTGGTATCTTGCACCCTTATTTAACCCATTGTTTACATGAAACGCAGTTCCGTATCTTTAGTTTTCAATATTTTCCTGGGAGTAGGCATTGTTACACTCATCATCACCCTTGTTATTCTTTATAACGTAAAAAAGTTCAACGATTCCGCGGTAAAAACCAGTGGTACTGTGGTAGATCTGATCGCCAAAAGAGGATCCAAATCCACTACCTATTCCCCGGTTGTCACCTTTAATGATAATGCCGGGGTGAAGCACCGTTATATTTCCGATGTATCTTCCAGCCCGGCAGGGTACAACATCGGCGACAGCGTGGAGATCTGCTACAACCCCAATGATCCTGATGATGCTAAAATAGCCGGCTGGCGGCAATATTTCGGCGCATTTATCACCGGCGCATTTGCATTGATATTTGGCCTTATTGGTTTGGGATATCATATTGTGAGAAAGGTGGGCCGTTCGCGGCAGGAGCAACTGAAACAATCGGGACAGCTGGTACCCGCCAGTTTTATTTCAGTAGATGTAAACAGGTATGTTTCCGTTAACCGCCGCCATCCTTTTTTTATCCGCTGTGAATGGAAAGACCCGCTTACCGGGATAACGCATCCTTTTAAAAGTGGTTTTATCTGGTCGGACCCTACCCCGTATATTGAGCGGGATAAAAAGATAGATGTATACGTGGACAGGAATAATTTCAGGAAGTATTATGTTGATATTTCTTCTTTCGAAAGATAAAAAAGCCATCCCTGTAAAGGGATGGCGGTCATCGTTCTAATGATTGATCTTATAAGAACATTTGCATCCACTTGCTGATCACCGTCCATGCTTCGGGCGCAAAGTCGCCTTTCAGCTGTGGCAATTCACTGTTGGTGCAGCTTTCACAATGCAGGAAAAGATGATTTAAGCCAGGCAGTACTTTCACCGTTACCTGGTTATTACCGTTCTCCTTTAATACGGTTTCAATGGTGGCCAGGTTTTCTTTATAAGGCACCATGATGTCTTTGTTGCCGTTCAACGCCAGGAAAGGTACTTTGATCTGCCGCAGGAATGGCACAGGATCATAGCGCAGGTGGCATTGATACCATGGGCCGGTAGCCTGCCGGATATAAGATTCCAGGAAGAAGCGCATATGATCTGCCTCCCCGGCTTTGTCCTTTGCATAGGCGCTGTCGTCTGCATGTTTCCAGGCATTGTATGTGGCGCGGAGCCGTGGCTCCAGTTCCGGCGTATAGGCGTAACGGTAAGCCGTATCAAACATCAGCGTGGTGATGGTACGGTGGCGGTTTTTGTCGTAGTCAGAAATGGGCGCCGCATCAATGATGGCATTGTTTTGCAGCTTCAGCGCCTGGATACCGGTGGTGGCAAGTCCTGCCAGGGTGATCACAAAAGCCACCTCTTTACTTTCTGCGGCGGCGATAATAGCGGCGGCTCCGCCTTCGCTGTGGCCAATGAGCCCAGTTACCCTAACACCAGGTTGCAACCGCAGGAAACTGATAGCCGCCAGTGCATCGTTTGCAAAATCCCTGGTGGTAGCTGTTTCGTATACCCCGTTGGTTTCCCCTGTTCCGCGGTCGTCGGTGCGCAGCACTGCAATGCCTGCTGCCGCCAGGGAATCTGCCAGGGCTTTGAACATTTTGTGACCCGCCATAGTGCCATCCCGGTCCTGTTTGCCGGTACCGGATACTAACACAACGGCTGGAAAGCTTTTACGGCTGGCCGGGATGGTAAGTGTGCCACCGAAGCGGATACTTTTATCTTTATTACTGAAATAAACGTTGGTGCTGCGGGCGCCGGTGGCCTGGGCATATACCTGAGGGCCTGCCAGCATAATAATCCAAACAACTGCCAGGCATCTTCTTATACTCATCCTTCTTTCTTTAATAACTCAATGAGATAGGATATTTCATCTGCCAGCGCGCTGGGACTTCCGTAATAACCGGTTCCCAGCCAGCGGATCACGCCATGCTGATCGATGATCACTTTTGCCGGGATGCCGGAGAAAGACAGGGCTTTGGCATACTTGTTATAGGTATCGTCCAGCTGGCCGGTGCTATCGCTCCTGGCATCCAGCAATACATCCAGGTGGAGTTTTTTTGACGACAGGAATTTCCTGATCTGGTCGCGATAGTCCGGTTTGGTTTCCATGGTAGCAATAAAATAGAAGCTCACGTTTTTATCTTTACTGTATTTATCTACCGCCATCTGCATACCGGGCATGGCTGCTTTACATGGCCCGCACCAGGTAGCCCAGAAATCCAGTACTACAATTTTGCCTTTCATGCCGGCCAGGCTGGCGATGCCGCCGGTGAGCTGCTGCAGTTTAAAACCGGGCGCCGGCTCGCGGATCAGTTGCGTGCGCAGGGCTTCCCTTTCCGCAGATACATCTGCCGCGCTTTTCATGCCCTGGAAATAGGCGTCGAAGCCTGCTTCTTTTTTGTGCTTACGGATGTATTCCTGTTTTAACAACGCTATTACTTCCGGCGTGGCTTTGTTGGCCCTGGCGGCATTCTCCGCCACCAGTACCGCATCCGCGTGCTTACCGGTATTTTCCAGCAGGGTGGCGTACAGGCTCATGAAATCGGCGCTGCCTGCTGCTGGCTGGGTTTTCACTTTTTCCATCCACAACAGGGCGGTTTTATCATTGCCGAGTGTGTGCAAGAGAGAAGCATGTCCCAGGAAAGCGGGTACCGCGTAGCCGAGCAACTTTGCCTTCCACTGCAGGGGTGAATAGAAGCGGCTTTCAGCGCCGGTCTTTTTGTTGGTAGCTGCTTCAATATGCTCCACCAGTTTTTGGGACCAGGGCAGTGCAGCTTCCGGTTTTATTTCATCATGCGCCAGCGCATTCACGACCAGGTGACGATGAAATTCCGTGAGCGACTCGAAAGAGGATACATCCATCATTTCATCCAGTATGTCCGGTTTCTTTGTGGCCATTACCCGTTCATACACTACGCTGCGAAATGCCTTGTTGTAATACATTTGCTGGATCTCCGTGCTTACGTTCTCAAACTGCTGCGGCGGGAATTTTTTCACGAACTCCTGCCACAGGGCATATCGGCTACCGGGCTTGCCGGTGAAGATTTTATATACCATCGCATCACGGGCAGCCACACCGGAGGGGAGCCTGTCAATGATCACTTTATTCATGGAGTCTGCGCGGGCCCTGTCTCCCAGTAAATTTTTATACGCCCTGCTCACCTCCATCAATTCCGCTTCGGTAACATCTTTCAGGCTGCTTATATAATTTATTTCCCGGGGAATGATGGTATCGGCGCGTTTCTCATCAGCGTTTTTCAGGATCGTCATTGCGTTATAGAAAATATGCCGCCTGCTTTCCGGGTGAAACCGTAGCTCGTTGTTCATCCAGAAAAGACCTACTTCACTGGTGATCTTCACGCTATCATCTACTGCGGGCGGCACTGTTTCCTTCAACTCCGGGACACGTAAAAAAGCCCAGGCAGCATAGCCTGTGGGCATCTGCCCGCCTGCCGGGTCAGAGAGAATGATAGCATAGGTAGGAGTGCCACCTTTATCAGTAATACCGTTGGCAGAAAAGTTAGCTACTACCAGCGCAGTTTTTTCCGGTACATAATACCGTGTTACCCAACCTGAATCTGTCATTTTCATATCCAGGTCTTTTGTTTCCCATTGATCGTTCTTATAAAGATAGATCACACCGGTAACGGGCGCCTGCCCTTTCAGCGGGGTATTTTCAGGGTTGTAGTGAAGCGTCACCGTATCGCCTGCAATTGGATGCGATGGCGTAAATTTCATGGCCGATTGTGAAAAGGCCATCCCCGAGCATAACACCGCTGGCACTACGAAGGCCGTTTTTACTTTATTCATCTGAAGATTCTTTTTGTTGTGTTTATCTCGGGTTTTGTACCAGCGATGGATTCAGCTGGATATTAAATGCCGGGATGGGGAAAATATACCGGTTGCTGCCGGGCGTAAGCGTATAGGCTTCACCGGTAGCAATATTGGTACGGGTAATGTTGTCTGCGAAACGGCTGTCTGTAAAAAGACGTTTCTGATCAAACCAGCGGATACAGGTGAAACATAATTCCCTTCTTCTTTCCTGCAAAACCTTTACCAGCGCATCGGCTGCACTGGCGGCGGTCAATGGCTGAAAGTCGGCCGCCGCAAAGCGTTTGGCCCTTAAAATATTCACCGTGCCCATAGCGCCTGTTGCATTGCCGGCCCTGGCCTGGCATTCCGCTTTAATGAGCAGCATTTCAGGGACAGATACGCCGAGGTTGCGGTTAGCACCGGCAACAGCTTCCCTGGAAGAAATACGATAGGTAATTCCCCCGTCGGTATAGTCGCTGGTAAGATAGCTGTAGCGGTAATCCTTCATATCATATAACGACAGTAGGCCCCGGCTCAATACCTGTAAATTGGAGTACTGGTGGCTCATGCCCGCTATTTTGGAAAAAATGATCTCGGGGTTATCCGTCCGCTGGGGGTAGCTTGTTAGCGTGGGCAGGTCCAGCAGGCCTGACCGGATGTTCAGGGCATTGTCTGCATTTTCAAGTGCTGCCGTGTATTGTCCCATTTGCAGGTAAGCTCTTGCCAGCATGGCATAGGCCGCTGCTTTGGACGGATAAAGATTGTAAGTGTTTTGTGCCGGCAGGTCGGGGATGGCGGCCTGCAGGTCGCTGAGCACCTGATCGTACACCTGCTGTACAGTAGCGCGGGTGGCTACAACAGATACATCCGGCTCCAGGAGCAAAGGTACTCCCGGGTCGGTAGCTTTACTGTTTTCATTGTACTGTTTGGCATACATATTTACCAGGGTAAAATAGCTGTATGCGCGGTGTACTCTTGCTTCTGCCAATACCTGTTTTTTCAGCGGCACAGTACCGCCATTGCTGTTCATTACATCCCGGATCACCAGGTTGCAGGGATAAATGGTAGCGTACAGTATTTTCCAGTCGGGATCGGCAGTGAGGGCATTATAGTATTCGGCGCCCCACATATAGGCGTTCATGAATTCGGGCGACAGCCGTTGCTGCATACCTGCACCGGTATACTCAATATCGTCTGCCGTCATATCCGGCATATCCACGGAGCGTTCCATGTCCAGGCGGTTGTTCATCAGGTAACGGTAGTTAATATAATCATCTGGCGTAAGCGCGCCTTCTGTTTTTATATCCGTGTATTTGCTGCACGATTGAAGAAGCGTGCCGGCAATCATAAAAAGAAGGAATATTTTATATCGTTTCATTTGGCTGCGTTTTGAGATGAGATCAGAAGCTTACATTCAGTGAAAAATTATACGATGCTGATGGCGGCAGCTTCATATTCCGGATGCTTGGCGGGAAATCGGGATCTATACCGTCGGCGTTTTTGGTCCATAGCAGGGCCAGGTTCCTGGCGGCACCCGTGAAGGAAATGCCTTTCACCGGCAGGCGGCTGAACAGCGGGGCTGGCACTTTATAACTGAGCGCCACTTCGCGTAAGCGGATATGATCTCCTGGCAGTACATTGATATCGGCATTGATATACCTGATGGCTCCTGCACTGTTGCCACTGAGGCCTGGCACATCGGTAAAGGCTTCATCGCCTGGTTTACGCCAGCGCTTATCCAGCAGGTTGTTATACTCGTAGTTCTGGAATCCGAAACGGCCGGGATAATTGTTGGGTACCGGCCGCTGGAACACATAGCCAAGTTTATAGGTGATCATTACATCGAGCGAGAAGCCTTTGTAACGGAACGTTTGGCTCAGGCTTCCGAAGTAGGGCGCGGACAGGCGGCCTGCATTTTTCAGGTCGCTGATATCCTTTGGCGACTGGTTAATATTCAACGTATCGCCTTTGCCGCCCAGTACCAGCGGGCTGCCTTTGCTATCCAATCCTGCATAGCGGAACACCATCAGGTAGTCTGTAGGCAATCCTTCTATAGGACCGCTCACACCGGCTGATCTGAGCAGGGCGCTGGTTACATTATACCTTGCGTCCGTTACCTTGTTGGTGTTATAGGAGAACACCACGTTGGCCGACCATTCAAAGGCATGCCGGCGGACAATCCTGCCGCCAAGCGAGAGGTCGATCCCTTTCCCGCTCAGGGAAGAAGTGTTACGGGTAACATTGTCGAATCCCACGGTATTATCTATCGGGAAAGTGGCAAAAAGGTCGGTGCCTTTTTTGTAATAGAATTCTGCAGTACCATACAGGCGGTTATCAAACAAGGCATAGTCTATACCTACATTATACACCCCGGTTTGTTCCCAGCGCAGGGAGGGATTGGCCGGCGAACCTACCGATGCGTAAGGATCGAACGGGTATTGATAATCATTTGCCAGGTACAGCTGGTCGTATGGCAAAGCGGTAGTGCTGATATTCCCGTTGATGCCATAGGTAGCGCGCAGGGTAAGCCCGCTGATCCAGCTAACCTGTTGCATAAAATCCTCTTTGGATAATGCCCAGGCTATACCAGTGGACCAGAAAGGTTTTGCCCGGTATTTTTTATCGAGGCCGAAGTTATTGTAATCGTCGTACCGTGCACTTCCCGACAGGGTATACTTACCTGCATAGGTATACGAAAAGTTGCCGTAGTAAGACAGGTAGCGTTTCCGTTTGGAAGCGTAATTTACACTATATGGCACTGTTCCCTGGTAGCCGTCTACCGTAACATAGGGAGTTACATAATCTACCGGTTTGCTGAATTGTGTTTGTGTATTAAATCCATACAGGCGGTTGGTATTGTTTCCGTCGATAGTTTGCCGTGCTTCCATACCTGCCAGTGCGTTCACCTGGTGGTTGCCGGAAAAGTTCCTGTCCAGGCTGAGCTGTCCGCGTACACTATAATTATTTTTTGAGTAGTCGGATGTTTCCATGACAGCGCCCAGGGGGATGCCGTACACCAGCTTCCCGTTTGCATCAATTGATGTAGCCATGTTCAGCAGGTTGCGGGTATAGTAGGAGCTGTCGGGATGAAAGAATTTTCCCGAAGAGGATGACCGTTCTGCCATATACTGCGCATTAAAGCTAAGCCCTTTGTACAGCGGTATATTCAGCCCCAGGATAGCGGCGTAGTTGCTTTCATTGGTGGTATTGTCCACCATGCCCTGTTCGTCCATATAATTATAGCGCCAGGGCATATATCCCCGTGCTTCCAGCTGGGTTAGTCTTCCTGAATAATACGCCTGCGAATAACCTACGTTATTACCGTTATCATCCACGAGCTGGTCGTAAGGCATGAGCGGTGTGGGCGAAGGAGCGTATACGCTGGTGCCCAGTCCGCCGGTGCTGTAACGGAACCAGTTTCCGCGCAGGTTGGCCGACAGGGTTACATTTTTGAAGAAGGTAAATTCCTGGTTGGCTGTTAGGGTGATCCTTTCCCCGAAAGTTTTTTTGGTACTGGTATTTTCCCGGTCGTAAGCACCGGAAACAAAATAGGTATGCCTGCCCGTACCGCCGCTGATACTAAGATCATAGTGGCTGGTAGAAGCGGGTTTCAGGAGATATTGTTCCACCTGTTTCCTGGAATCGCGGCTTTTCAGAACAGCCAATGCGGCATCTGCCTGGGCCTGGGTCACCTCTCCTCTTTTGAGCCGGAAAAGCCAGTCCACCGCCTGGCTTACAGGCCACTGGCTGGAAGCAGGCAAACTGGTTGGATCGGTGATAAACCCTTTGTTCACCAGTTCCTGCTCATAATCGATCATCTGCGCTGCGTTCATCATTGGCATGGATGATAACCTGGGCTTGCCGTTCAGGCCTAGTCCCGCTGTAAACGATATATGCGGCGCGCCGTCATTTATTTTCCCTTTTTTGGTAGTGATCACAATCACCCCTGCAGAGGCGCGTGCACCCCAGATAGAAGCGGCGGCTGCATCTTTCAGGAAGGTGATCTGTTCCACATCAGCCGGGTTGATAGTACGCATATCCATCTCCGTAGGAAACCCATCTATCACCACCAGTGGTTTTTTATTTACATCATTGTTCAGAGTGCTGGCGCCCCTGATGGCGATATCATAACTACCGTTTCCCTGTACGGCACCATTCAGGTTACCATATACAAAGGTGTTATCTGATTCGGTAAGGTTCAGGAGAACGCCGGGCACCTGCCCTTCCAGGCGGTAAAGCACATTGGGCACCGGGATCTTTTCCAGGTCTTTGGCCGTAACTACGCCAAAGGAGCCGGTGGCGCGTTCTTTTGGCAGGTTTACATAGCCGGTGGATACTACTTCCACCTGTTTCAGGTTGCCTACGCGTTCCGGTAAGGTAACATTATAGTTTTTTGATGCGCCGAGCATTACGTTCCGGCTTTCAAAGCCCACGCTGGAGAAAGATATCATGGTTTCATCTTCCGGCAGTTGTATAAAATATTCGCCGTTATCGTTGGTGAAAGCGGTTTTCTTAGAGTTGAGCCCCAGGATACTAACGCCGGGTATGCCCTGTTGTTCGCCGTTGCTCACTTTCCCGGTGATGGTCCTGTTTCCCGCACGGGTAATGGTGATTTCCGGTTGCCGGGAGCTGGCGGGTGTTTCCGGGCTTTTTTTGATGAGCACATTATTTCCTTTTACGGTGAAGGTTAAACCGGTGTTTTGCAACAATTGCTTCAGGGCATCTTCCAGCCGTTCATTGGTACAATCGAATTGTACGCGGGGAAGGGCTTCCAGGTCTTTCGACTGGTACCCGAAATATTTACCCGTTTGGGCCTGCATTTGCCGGAACACTTCCTTCAGGGTGGTGTTGGCCAGGTGCAGGGTAACTCTTTCTTCTTTTTCCTGCGCATAGGAAAGGGAAAAGTTCAGGCATAGCAATGCCAGCAGCACTGCAACAATCTTTTTTGTCATCTCGTACTTTAATTGGTTGATTTAAATGTGTAGTCAGTAAACTACGTAACCGTCCTGATTCCTGGCATACTTTGCATTGGCCAGTTCACATATGATATCAAGGGCACTGTCAACAGATGTATTCTTTTTAAACCCGGTGGTGATCAGCAGGTTGGCCAATCCCGGGTTGTTTATTTTTATATTGATCCCGTAAAAGATCTGAAGATCTTTCAGAATATCGGCCAGTGGCTCATCGTTGAAGCTGATGTCCCCTGTTTGCCATCCGGCGGCATTAATGCCGCTGGTATTGCGTTGTGTCACTTCACCGGTAAGCATGGTGAGGTGCATTTCCTGTCCTTTTATAAGGGTGGATATATCTTTTTTATCTTTTGAAATTTTCACTTTTCCTGTAACCACCGATACAATGGCCTGGCTACGGCCGGGATAGGCTTTAATATTGAAAGAGGTGCCGAGCACGGTGGTGGTCATTCCGCCGGCGGAATGGATCACAAAGGGCCATGCCGCTGCATTGGACACTTCAAAAAAGGCTTCTCCTTCCAGGAATATTTCCCTGCGTTGCGGGTTGAACTGATCAGGATACCTAACTTCCGATCCGCTGTTCAGTACAATCCGCGTACTATCTGGCAGTACCAGCACTTTACGTTCCCGGTTGCCGGTACGGATGGAAGTGGTGGCAGCGATCAGTGCAGGCGTATGCTTTTCCTGAACGGTGGCTGCCAATGGCGCAGGACTGCGCCGGGTGGCATACATCCATGCGCCTGCGCCCAGCAGCAGCAGGAAAGAGGCGGCGGCCATCCAGCGAACGGTATTGCGTTGCCTGTAGAAAGGGATCAGTTTTGCGGTTGCAGCAGGACGGACAGCCAGGTCTATCTCTCCGCGGTTATTGACATAGGTAGCCGACGGTGTTTCCTGCCGTATTTCACTGTAAAGCCGGTCCAGCAGGGATATCATCAGGTCGTTCTCCTTGTTGGCATCCAGGAGGTCGAAGAATTCATTCCTTTCTTCCGGCGTGCATTTGCCGGAAATGTATAACCTGAAAAGATGTGTAAAATGTGCCTGATCCAATCTCTGTTCGTATTAAAAATGACAGGTCCTGATAGAGGACTATATATTACTGACGTTTGAAAAACAGCGATGTCCTATTGGGGGGAAAAAAATTTAAAATAATTTAATCTGCCCGGCGGCAATTTTACGGAGATAGCTCAGGGCGGCGGTTAACTGGTTCTTTACGGTAGATGGGGAAATGCTGAGCTTTTCCGCTATTTCGTTGCGGGTGCGGCCTTCCACCTGGCTCAGCTGGTAAATGATCCGGCGCTGGGGTGGCAGCTGGTTAATGGCTTCCGACAGGGCAAATTCATATTCTTTGGCGATCATATTATCGTAGGTGCGGCTTTCCTCCCACTGGTGATCGTTGAAGTATTCTGCGCGGAGGCGGCGGTCGTTTGCCAGCTGGCGAAGTACATCCACTACTTTATTACGGACCATCTTATAGAGGTAATCTTCTATATTGGTAATGGTGCTGAACTGGTCGCGTACCGTCCATAGCTTAATAAATACTTCCTGGATAATGTCGCGGGCGAGTATTTCGGATTGGATGGTTTTCAGGGCGAAGCAATAGAGCGGGTACTCATACAGCCGGAAATAGGCGGTAAACTGCTCCTGTAGCAGCAACTCCTCCCCGTTTGTGATCTCTTTCCGCTTCATCCCTGTATTCTAAAGTTGAGCCACAAATGTATTGAAAGTTTCGCGGATTTTGTCTTGGAACACTGATTACGCGGATTTTGATGATTAGTTGATTTTATTTTAGAGATTGAAAATAATTAAGGGAGATAAAAGTGGATATATGCCTTTGTCTCCCTTAAATATTCCCCAAAAATAATATCAATGAAATCATCAAAATCAGCGTAATCAGCGTTCCAAGACAAAATCCGCGTAATCAGTGTTCCAAGACAATTTACAGGTATTGTGCTACGAAATTTTTTGTGTAGTCTTTTATTGTTTGCCGTACTTCCCTGAAGGCCGTCATCACCTGTTCTTCGCTGCCGGTAGCCTTTGCCGGGTCGGGAAAATTTTCATGCAGTTTTGTGGCGCTTGAAGGGAAAAAGGGGCATCGTTCCTTTGCGTTATCGCAAACCGTAATTACGTAATCGAAGTCGATATCCCTGTACTCATTGATGTTGTTGGAAGTGTGTGTGGAGATGTCGATGCCGTCTTCCGCCATGGTGGCTATGGCGCGGGGATTAACGCCATGTGTTTCCACTCCTGCGCTGTAAATTTCCGCTTTGCTGCCTGCAAAATGTTTCAGGTAACCTTCGGCGATCTGGCTCCGGCAGCTGTTGCCCGTGCATAATACTAGTACTTTTTTCATGTTGTTTGTTTTATAGATCAGCAGCAACCGCCTCCTGGCGTGCAGGAAGTACCGGCTTTCAATGTTACGGGTATTTCTTTTGGGGTACCGCAGGTAGCGCCACGCTCCGTTGCCTTACACTGTGTGGCATCCGGCTGCAGGTTCACCACCAGGTTCTCCCCTTCCAGCCGCAATTCAGCGGGATACATCTGCCGGGTATCAAATGCGGCGTTACCAAATTCAATTTTTACTATCGCCTTTGGGTGCAGGTCCATATTTTTCTCTACCAGGTCCACTATCTTCAAAGCTTTGTTCACCGCCATTGCCCGGTGGGTTTGCGATTCTTCCGGCTCCCATAATTGTACAATGATCTCTGTCCATGTATTCATCTTACCACCACAGTCAACCGATGTAACAGGCGCCTGTTTAATTTCCGTAATATGGTAAGATGGCGCCACCAATGTACCTGCTGCATATTCGAACTGCAGTATTTGCTCCGGGTATTTTTCCAGCTGATCCCTGAAGGATTGCCAGGTCATTCTTGTGTTACTCATGATATAAAGGTTTATTTTTTCCAGATGCTGTATTGCCATACCAATGCTTACGGAGGCGGAAGGCCACATTCACGAGCGCCATCAGTGCCGGCACTTCCACCAGCGGGCCGATAACGCCTACAAAAGCCTGCCCTGAGTTAATACCAAATACCCCGATGGCTACTGCGATGGCCAGTTCAAAATTGTTGCCTGCTGCGGTAAAGGCAATAGCTGCATTCCTGGAATAATCTGCACCCGCCATTTTACCTAATACAAAGCTCACCAGGAACATGATCACAAAGTATATCATCAGCGGAATAGCTATCCGTACCACATCCAGGGGGATCTGCACAATCAGTTCCCCTTTCAGGCTGAACATAACAACTATGGTAAACAGGAGGGCCACCAGCGTAAGCGGGGAAATAAAGGGGATGAATTTTTCCCGGAACCATTCCTCTCCTTTCAGTGCCACCAGGACGTATTGGCTGATAATACCGGCGGCGAAGGGTATACCGAGATAGATGCCCACGCTTTTTGCGATTTCACCAATAGATACCTGTACTGTAATTCCTTTCAGGCCAAACAGGGTTGGCAGCCAGGTGATGAACACATACGCATATACGCTGTAAAGCAATACCTGGAAAATGCTGTTGAGCGCTACCAGTCCTGCTGCATATTCCCGGTTACCTTCTGCCAGTTCGTTCCACACGATCACCATGGCAATACACCTGGCCAGGCCGATCAGGATAAGCCCTGTCATATATTCCGGGTACCCGTGCAGGAACAGCACTGCCAGTCCGAACATCAGCAGGGGCCCAATTATCCAGTTCAGCAACAGGGATAACGACAGCGCTTTTGTATTGCGGAACACTTCCCTTACCCGGTTGTATTTTACTTTTGCCAGCGGCGGATACATCATCAGGATAAGACCTATAGCCAGCGGGACATTGGTAGTACCCGAAGAAAAGGAGTTAATAAAAGTGGGAAGCGAAGGAAAGAAATACCCGGCGCCTATGCCAATGGCCATAGCCAGGAAGATCCACAGCGTAAGGTACCTGTCTGAAAAGCTAAGCTTTTTGCGGTTTGCCGGATTACAGTTCTGATTCATTGTATAATTGCAATATTACGATATAAGTAAACAAAAAATTTTAACAGCAGGATTTGATATCTGTTGCTTCTGTGAAGAATGCCCCGAATATTTTACCGTACTGGTTCCATACTTTGGGATTGATACAGTAACAAACGCTGGCTCCTTCTATAGTTCCCTGGATCAAACCGGCGTTTTTCAGTTCCTTCAGGTGCTGGGAGGTAGTTGCCTGCGCCAGCCCGAGCTCCTCTACCAGGTCGCCGCAAACGCAGGCATTCTTCTTAACGAGGTACTGCAAAATAGCGATGCGGGCGGGGTGCGCCAGCGCCTTCGCCATATTGGCGATATCGTTCTGCTGTTTCGTAAAGAGATCTGATTTTGTAGCGCCCATAATATTAGCGTTTTAACACATCGCAATATTACGATTACATAACGGATCTGCAAAATAAAAAAAGCGTGATACAGGTTGTACCACGCTTTCATTGAATATCATTGTTCTATACTTTCAGGAATACCTTCTGTTTGTACATAAAATACAGGAACAGCCATTTTACAAATACCAGCGAGATAGCCAGGGCCACGGCCCCGAAGGGATCGCCCACCAGTTGTCCCAGCCATTTAAACAGGGCATTATTGGTATAGCCCCAGTCAATAAAATGACCGGAAATATAAATGAGGATGGAGTTCATGCCTATCACCCGGAAAAAGAAAGCCCATTTCCTGTAGCCCGCTATATCGATCACGTAATAAAAGAGGGCCAGCAGCAACAGGCTGATACCGCCCACCTGCAGCACAAAAGAGCTGGTCCACAGGTTTTTATTGATGGGAAAATCGAGATTCCATATCTGCGCCAGTACCAGGAAAATCACGCCGGTAAGGGCCATTACGCCTACTTTTCTAACGGGGGCCATAGTGCTGTTCCTTAATAAATTACCGGTAAGGATGCCCAGCATCGCCGTGCTGATAGCGGGGAAGGTGGAAGTAAACCCTTCCGGGTCGTGAATACCCAGGTACAGTTTACCAGGCAGGATGCAGCGATCGAGATAGGAGGCAAAATTCCCCTCCATGGTAAGATCGCCGGCAGGAAACCCTGGTGCAGCAGTAAACTTCAGCAACAGCCAGTAAACCACCAGGATAGCGGCAAACCAGATCATCTGCGCCCGTTCCTTTGTATACAGGTAAATGATATTGGCAAACATATAGGCCAGCCCTATGCGCCCCAGCACACTGCCGAAACGGATCTGGGAAACCGGCTGGATCTGCAAACCGTTATTGTAGATAATACCCAGCAACACCAGTATCAGCCCCCTTTTGATAACACGCAACAAAAGCTGGCTCCTGCTCTTGCCTTTCTCTATCTCCCGGCCCACCGAATACGGGGTAGACACGCCGGCCATAAACAGGAAGAGCGGAAAAATAAGATCATAAAAATGGAACCCGTTCCATGCGGGATGCTCCAGCTGTACGGCTACTCCCTCCCAGAAAGGGGATCCTGTTACATTGGCGATCGTTTGGAAAATGGAGCCTCCTCCCATGATCCAGAACATATCAAATCCCCGGAGGGCATCTAAAGAATAGAGACGGCCTTTTTTTTCATTGTCGCGGGTCACCGCCACTGGCGCGGCCCCGGAGTCCACTGGCATTGCTGTTAATGTGCTCATGGTGTAGTAACTGATTTTGGCAGGATACAAGCTAATAAAAAAGGAGAACTTTTTAAGAAAAATAAAAAAAGGCGGGTGCGGAGATGAAGCGGAGGTTGTCTGACTCAGGATTAGACTGATTACAATGATTATGTTGATCAGACGCTGTTAGGATTTTTTATTGGTCTTTTTTTCTATCTCCCATGGGCGGGAAATACAACCAGAAAAAACCGATCAGGAATAAAACCGCAGAGGCTATAAATGCGGGCAATGCAATATCCCTGTTATCGCCAAGTGCGTTATTGAGGCCGGTATACAACAGCCAGATCTGGATGCCGATATTTAAAATGAGGATCACGATCAGCGCCGACATCAGCGTGTTCGATTTGTTGGGATGAGCCTTGTTCTGAGCTTCTTTAAAATTGCTCATATATAGTGATTTTAGGGAGATGATTGTTTGGATGATCTTAAATTATTTAAGATGATCGATCAACTACGGGTTTCCTTTCCATGTGCTCTTACATACACATCGTCGCCTTTTAACAGCACCTCCAGGGCCGGCAATGGGCGTGGCGGAGGACCGGCCACCACTTCGCCTGTCATAGCGTCGAAGAAGCCCTCATGACAGGGACAAACTACCTGACCGCTGCCCGGTTTATAATATACGGCGCACGATAAATGCGTACATTTCTGCTCATAGGCTCTCCAATGGCCATTCTCCAGCCGGATAAGAATGTAAGGGATGGCGCTTCCTGCAATAATGAAGGAGCGTGTACCTCCTACAGGCACACTGTCTGCTTTGCAAACAAAATGTTCTCCCTTTACTTCTTCCTGCGGAAAGAAATTAGCCTTCACCGCTACATAAGCGCTGCCAACAGCCAGGCCGCCGGACACCAGGCATAAAAACCGTGCAAAGTCCCTTCGGCTTACAGATGTGGCCTCTGTTCTTTCCACCGGGAAATCCTGTTTCCAGTTAGGTTCTTTTGCAGTATGATCAGACATATCTTTCAGTTTAATGAACTTTCAATTGTGTACTTCCTTTAGGCATCATGATATTCACCTTGGTGGTCACTACCTGTTCCCCGAAAACAAATGTATTAACAGGCGTGCTGTTAGGCCGCATACGGCTTATTTCTTCACGGGTGCCGTAAAACAGCGCCTGGCTGGGACAAACCGTTGCGCACATCGGTTTTTTTCCTGCACTGGTACGATCGTAGCACATGTTACACTTCATCATCATATCATACTTCTCTTCCTTGATAGGCACTCCAAAGGGGCAGGCCATCACACAGTTGGAACAGCCGATGCAGCGGGAGGTATTGGCGCTGTGCACCACCCCGAAATCATCTTTGCTGATAGCATCCGCCGGGCATACCTTGGCGCATACCGGGTCATCGCAATGCATGCATACCTGTACGGTAGTTTGAATAGTAACAGCACGCTCCACATAGTTCACATGTATCATGCTTTCCTGGCCATTGGTTTCACACTCCGCACAGGCCATTTCACAGGCCTTACAACCGATGCATCGTTGCATGTCAACGAAAAACTCCATGTCTGTTTTGTAGGCAGTAACTTCCATTTTGCGAATGTGGTTTAATGATCATCAGATACTGTCGAATGCTGTTGTTTCTCCCGGCCTGGATATAACTCCCAATGGCTCCAGTTTACAGGCGCATACTTTAAACTCCGGGATCTTTGATACAGGATCGAGCGTGCCTATAGTAAGCTGGTTAGCTGATTTCCTGCCCGGCCAGTGATAAGGAATAAACACCGTGTCTTTACGGATGGTTTCCACAATATTTGCGGGGAACTCGCCTGTACCCCGGCGGGTGCTCACCTTTACCATTTCCCGTTGCCTGATCCCGTATTTCATCGCCAGTTCAGGGTGAATTTCCAGCAACGGTTCGGGTATCAGTCCTACCAGCTTCCCGATACGCCTGGTTTGGGTACCGCTGAGGTATTGCGATACTACGCGGCCGGTGGTAAGCACCACCGGGTATTCTTCATCCGTTACTTCTCCAGGATCGCGGTAATGAACAGGATTAAAATGCGCCTTGCCATCGGGCGTGGCGAACTTTTTATCTTCCCATAAACGCGGCGTACCGGGATGATCTTCTGAAGGACAGGGCCAGAAAACGCCCATGTTATCTTCTATTTTCTTATAGGTGATGCCGTAGTAATCGGCCGTTCCTCCTTTAGAGGCTATGCGCAGTTCATTAAAAACGGCTTCGGAATCTTTATAGGTGAATTTATCGGCCGCTCCCAGCCTTGCAGCAAGATCCAGGATAATAGAGGTATCTGTACGGGCGTTTGCAGGCGGAGTAACGGCTGCGCGTATACGAACTACACGGCCTTCCGCGGTGGTAACGGTCCCCTCTTCTTCTTCATGAAGGGAGCCGGCCAGGATAATGTCTGCATGCCTTGCCGTTTCATTCAGGAAGAAATCGATCGCCACATAGAACTCCAGTTTCTCCAGCGCTTCCCTTACATAGTTGTTATTAGGCAGTGATACCAGCGGGTTGAAACATATAGACAACAACCCTTTTACTTCACCGCGGTGGATGGCTTCTATCAGTTCATAGGCAGTAAGCCCTTTTCCCGGCAATTCGGATTCAGGAATGCCCCATACTTCTGCAATATATTTCCGGTGCTCAGGATTGGTAATATCCCGGTTGCCCGGCAGCTGATCACATTTATGTCCGTGCTCCCTGCCACCCTGCCCGTTGCCCTGCCCGGTGATGGTGCCATAGCCGCAGTACGGGCGGCCGATACGGCCTGTGGCTAATACAAGATTGATGCAGCCCAGCACGTTCTCCACTCCTTTTGAGTGATGCTCTATGCCACGCGCATGCAACAGGAAACTGGTACTGGCCTTGCCCCACATAGCGGCGGCCTGTTCTATTTTTTCTTTCTCAATACCGGTTACCTGCTCTGCCCATTCCAGGGTATAATCTTTTACAGCTGCAATGGTTTCATCAAAACCGGTTGTATGGTTATTGATAAAATCGTGATCCAGCATATCATGGTCCACCAGGTATTTAAGCATGGCGCCGTACAGCGCAGAATCAGTGCCTGGTTTTATGGGCAGATGGATATCGGCGGTGCGCGCCAGCGGGATCACCCGGGGATCCACCACTATCAGTTTGGCGCCGTTGTCTCTTGCGCGCCAGATCCAGTAGGTAAGTGTAGGAAAGGATTCACTTACATTGGCGCCGGCTACAATGATCACTTCCGCATGCGCAAGGTCGGTGTAGTTATTGGAGGTACGGTCTAACCCGAATGCCTTTTTATTACCGGCGCCGGCGCTTACCATACACAGTCGCCCGTTATAATCGAGGTTGCTTGTTTTAACGGCAACGCGGGCAAACTTGCCCATGAGGTAACTTTTTTCATTGGTGAGGGAAACGCCTGACAAGATAGAAAAAGCGTCTTTACCATAGGCTTGCTGTATACGCTGTATTTCTGCAGTTACGCGGTCGAGCGCCGTATCCCAGGATACCGCCTTAAACCCTTTGCCTTCCACTCTTTCCAGGGGATCCAGCAGGCGGTCGGGGTGATTGTCCTGCAGGTAGCGCTGAACTCCTTTGGGGCAAAGTCTTCCTTCATTAAAAGGAAATTCCATCCACGGCTCAAAACCCACCACCTTGTTATTTTTCACGAGCAACTGGATACCGCATTGCATACCGCAAAAGCAGCAATGCGTTTTCACGGTGGCATCCGGCTCATCCCTGCCGGGGTAGCCTTCAGTGGGCGTGAAGTTCAGGTGCGGGCCAAAATCTTCGATGATCTTTTCTGGTGATACGGGTAATTTTGCCATACAGATAGTAATTGAGTATACCGGGTTTTACGAAATGGTTATCCAAAAAAAGATCCGCCTTCCTGCCTGGCTTTGAGGTGCGCTTTGGCAAGCAGGGAGCGTTTGCCTTCGGGGCTATAGTCCAGGTGGGAGCTGCCGTCTTCCAGTGTGAAGTCGAACCCTACCTGTTTGGTCACTATTTTAAGATCATTTACGTGCAGCTGGGTGGTAAATTCCTTACCGGTGTGGGGGCATACGGCCATGCCTCTTTTTTTGCCTTCCCGTTTATAGATATGTGCGCCTATTTGCGCCGGCCGCTGAATAATATGAAAAAATTTCCCGAAAGGGATCCATACCAGGAAGAGTATCACGGAGATAGCATGTGTAACGGACATAAAATCATAGGCCATGCCTTTCATAAAAGCATAGCTGAAATTAAGCCCAAGCCCTGTTACTGAAATGATGATGAGCAATATAAGCGGCAGGAGGTCGCCTTCAAAAGTTTGCGAAGCAATAAGGCCCGCATTGGTTAATCTTCTTACGAAAAAAATAACCGCTCCGGCAATTACTGCCCAGGAGCACCAGGTAAGCGCATGAAAGATGAGGAAGGCCAATACGGAGCCCAGTTTAAAGGACATAACCTTAAACCCGAAAAAATTGGCGTTATACAGCTTCACAGCGCCGGGATCCAGTGCGGTGCCGGGGTCCAGTGTAAAATTGATCCAGCCCAGCGTTAAGGGGATGGTAATTGCAAATGCGGCCAGGCAACCGGAAGCGAGCATAAAATGCGCGAACCATCTCTTCTTTCCCCTGGGGTAAATAAAGCGCTGGAACAGGAGGTTCTTTACTGAATCTTCCAGCAGTAACCAGATATGAACAAAAAAACTGCCTTTGAATATAAACTGCCAGGTGCGCCGGAAATACATCCAGGTGGGAGGCCGCTGCAGCCATACACAATAACGGTAGATGCCGCCAAACAGGGCAAACAGGGTTCCGAATAAATAAGCAATCAGTGCCGGGTCAAAATTCTGCAGTTTCCTGGACCCGTAAAAAGAGATCACTACGCAGCCGAGAGTAACAATTGTTGCAACCAGTAAGGCTTTTTTATTGAGAGAAGCATGCATTGACACCTATTTATGATTATCAGAAACACAGAAACGATGTTACTTTCTTTCTTTTCCTGATGAAAAGAGATCAATAAATAATCCTATAAAAACAATCACCCAGGTACCTACAGCTAAAATAACAAATAAAGCCGAAACAGGTTTAAGAAATGTAAAACCTGTAACGCCGGCATAAGTGAACGTACATACGCCGTACATGCCCAACGGGAATACCATGGACCAGTACTGCGGATCATACTTCAGCGGCACCCTGGCAATAAAATGGCGGTAGGCAAACATCAGGAATAACAATGGCAGCCACCAGCTGGCAAACGCCCAGAAAAACATCGTGAACGCCTGTACGAAATCGGACCATGGGCTCAGCGCCTCATGCTTACGCGCATACATTACCAATCGTGAGCCCGCCAGCGTAATGATGGCCACTGCTCCCATATTGATCCAGTACGGCGGTGTGAGCGTTTCTGCCTTCATGCTGAAAAACAGCCAGCGGTAAAGGATCAGCCCTATCAGTACAAAATAGAACATCCCTCCTATCATGTAAGCGCACAGTGAAATAAAAGCAATAAGCCAGTGGAAAGCGCTGCTGTTGGCAATAATGGCGCCCAGTACTGCCACAGACTCTGTAGCCACTACGATCAGCAGCCAGGCCCCGTTGATACTTTGTTCCAGCGTGGGCTTCGGCTCTTTCAGAATATTAACGAGGAAGAAAGTATACAGCAGCAATGCCCAAAGGATAAACCCCGTTATCCATAATACCAATGCAATATCCATCCTGCCGGTAATAATAGCCACCTGGCTGCCAAGTACATTATTGCCCGCCACCAGGGTAAGAAAAGTAACGCCTCTGGCAGAATGATGCAGGTCGTTCCACACAATGGCCGGGTACCTGATAATACGCATGATCAATATGATCCATAACAACGCATAAAACACAATATTGAGCCACAAAAACATACCGGCCGGCCAGGCGTATCCCCAGAGGAATAAGCCGATAGATACAATTCCGGTGGCCATTACAAGTGCAAAGTAACCGGGAAAAAAGGTTTCCAGCGATGTAGCATTAACGGGCTGACCAGGATGCGCGAGGGTTGCTTGAGGCATGAGCAAGGTTTTGGTGAGTAACTAGTTACTGTAAAAATAATGTAAACGGGCGAAAGTTTTTGTAACTTGTGAAATCGATTACAACTAGTAAACCTCGCTTAGCGAATGAAGAAGAATAAAAGGATCACCATCTATGACCTGGCGAATGAACTGGGCATCTCCGCCTCTTATGTGTCGAGGGCGCTCAATGATCATCCCAGCATCAGTGATAAGATGAAGATGCTGGTAAAAATGAAAGCAAAGGAACTGAACTACCGACACAATTCAAATGCAGCCAATTTAAGAATGGGTTCTTCCCGCACCATCGGGGTGGTAGTTCCAAAAATCAATGAAAGCTTCTTCTCCAATGTTATTGCCGGTATAGAAGCCACCTGCTTTGAACATAAACATCATTTGATCATCTGCCAGTCGGAAGAACTGTTTGAAAAGGAAGTACTGGCAGTGGAAAAACTGGTACGGCTAAACGTAGATTGCATTATCATCTCCCTTTCTTCCCAAACCATTACATTCAATCACCTGGAAGAAGTAAAGAACAACAATATACAGCTGATCCAGTTCGACAGAACCACCGATAAAATCAGCAGTCACCAGATCATCAACAACAACAGGGAAACCGCATATAAAGTAGTAAAGCACCTGCTTCAGCAGGGATATACCAGGATTGCCTATATTGGCGGACCGGAACATATCGGTATCTATAAAGAAAGAAAAGCAGGTTATCTCCAGGCGTTAAAAGAAGCCGATATCTCCATCCCCTATCACTTCGTTAATGATAATGCACTCACAAGAGAAAACGGTTCCGTAATCGCCGGGGAAATCCTGCAGCTGAAAGAACCGCCGGATGCCATCTTCACTGCTACCGACTACGTAGCATTGGGTGTGCTGAAAACCGCAGCAGGACTGGGTATAAAAATACCGGAACAACTGGGGGTATTTGGTTTTGCCAACGAAATGTTTGCGGAGATGCTTACACCGGGTTTATCTTCTGTGGAACAGTTTACCCAGGAAATAGGGAAACGCGCCGCTGGTTTTTACTTTGAACAACTGGCATCAAAAAAAACAATCACTTCCTCCAGGGAAGTGATCGGTTGCGAACTTATATTGCGGGGGTCATCCCTAAGGAGTGTATAACTATTCCATCTTCAGCGGAAAAGCTGGCGGCACAACGACAATGATAATCATTAAATAACGTACCCCCACTTCTTTCTTGTTCATTCAACCGTATTTTTGGCCATCATTAATGCCATGTCTGAAAATACAACAACATTGACAACGCTGAGCAAGGCCGAAGTTGCTGCATTTGACAGTATCTATCATCAATATCACCATGCGGTATTTAAGAATATATGCAAACTGGTTGCCCAGCATGAGGTAGCCGAAGATATTTTGCAGGAAGTATTCCTGGCATTATGGAATAACCGTCATAAACTTGACCTGGAAAACGGGGCGGGCGGATGGTTGTTTGTAGTGAGCTACAATAAATCCATGCAGTACCTGAAAACTGCCGCCAGGGAGAAACTGGTACTGGTAACACATCCTGAGCTCCCCGTATCTACAGCAGAAGAAGAGCCCAACCAATTGAAAGACCTGCAGCTGCATCTTATTAACGATGCCATTGAAAAATTATCCCCGAAAAAGAAAATGATCTTCCGGCTTTGCCGCCTGGAAGGCAAATCATTACAGGAAGCCGCCGCCATTCTTGGTATTTCTCCCCATACTGCCAAAGAATATCTCAAAGCATCTTCCACCTTTATCAAAAATCATATCGCCACCAAACAAGCCACCATTCCCGCAGCAGGCCTGTTATTGCTTACCGCCTATTTCCAGTATTGATCCCCGGCTTAACAATTTGGTAATATAACCTATCCCCCCCTTTTGCGGACAATAGAGTTTTTATAGATGAAAGCATGGAACAGATCAGTTTATTATTACAGAAAATAAGGAACGGTATAGCTACGGCTGCAGACATTGCGCTGCTGGAAGAGATGCTCCTCCGGGAAGAAGACGCCGCGTTAAAGCAACAGCTGCTGGAAGCATACCAGCGCACTGTAGCTGATAAGGAACAGGTACTTGCTCCTGAAAAAACCGCGGAGATACTATCCAGGCTGCACGCCCGCATGGAAGCTGATGCGGTACCTCCTTTAAGGGCGCCGCGCCGGATGGCAGTATGGATGCAGGTAGCTGCTGCAGCCTCCGTGCTGATAATTGCCGGTATTGCCGGTATGAAATACCTGAATAACGGTTCCCGCACTACTGCTGTTGCCGCTGCCGTCCAGCAAACGGTGAACAGGATCAGCAATAAAGGGGAGGTTATAAAGATCCTGGCTATGGCAGATGGCTCTGTAGTAAAACTATCGCCCAACAGTACGCTTTCCTGGGTGAACAAAGAACGCTGTGTAAACCTTCAGGGACAGGCTGCTTTCATCGTGCAGGCAGATAAGAACAAACCGTTTACCGTGCATGCAGGCGGCATTGCCACCACTGCACTGGGAACAACATTTACCGTTAGCACGCTCACACCGGGCAGGATCTCTGTGAAACTATCAGAAGGAAAGGTGCTTATTCATACGCCGGATAACGGGAAAGATATTTACCTGTCGCCAGGCGAAGCATTCACCGTAAACACCGGTACCCGGTTATTTACAGTGGTGAAAGAAACGGGCAAACAAGAAACCCTTTCCCGCGATGCTGCCAGTGATGTAATCCTTTCATTTAAAAATGAACCGCTGGAAAATGTATTGCATTCATTGGAGAAGCACTTTAAAAAACCAGTTTATTATAATAAAGAGGACATCAGTAAACTGTATTTTACAGGCAGTATCCTGAAAAAGGATTCCCTGAAAAATATCCTCTCCGCCATCGGCGCCATGAACCAGCTGGTGGTTACGGTAAACAACGACAGCACAATTATCAGCAGCCGGAAATAAATCATCTGTTCAACAGCTAACAGCAGCACTCCGTGCGGCTGAAGGGAACCTTATTCATTCATAAATCATTATAAACATCCATCAAATGATCAGACTTTTAAAAGAGTACACCTGTGTTCTTTTGCTGTTACTATGCGCCATGAGCGCCTTTTCACAGGACTCCAAACCTATCCTGGTAAAAGGCACCGTGATGAGCGAAAACGGCGAGCCACTCATTGGTGTATCCATCTCCGTTAAGCAACAGCAAGGCAAAGAAAAATACAACGCCTCCACCAACGAACAGGGCGTTTTCCAACTCCAGGGATTAAAAGCCGGTGCGGTGTATGATTTTGTATTCAATTTTATTGGTTATGAAAGCAGCCATGTAAATGGTTTCCAGGTGAAAGAAGGCGAAGGCAATCTGTTGCTGGTAAGAATGAAAGAAGCCAGTCGCGGCCTGAATGAACTGGTAGTAGTTGGTTACGGCACCCGTACCAAAAAAGAACTTACCGGCGCTGTAGCCTCTGTACGCTCCGGCGATCTGAAACAACAGGCGGTTACCTCTTTCGACCAGGCCCTGGCCGGGAAAATGGCCGGCATACAGGTGATGCAAACCAACGGCGCTCCCGGTGGCAACGTATCTATACGCGTCCGCGGCGTAGGATCTATCAGCGCAGGTAACAATCCCCTCTTCGTGATAGATGGCATCCCCGTTACCAACGATACCCGCAACGCATCGCCCGGCGTTAACACCTACCAGCAACCCTTTAATCCATTGGCTGCGATCAACGTGAATGATATCGCCTCTATTGATGTGCTCAAAGACGCTGCCTCCGCGGCCATATACGGCTCCAGGGGCTCTACCGGCGTAGTGCTGATCCGCACCAAAAGAGGAGCCGCAGGCAGGATGACAGTTACCTACGATGGCAGTTACGGCACACAGTCCGTGAACAAACATGTAGATGTGCTCAATGCATACGATTATGCAAAGCTCGTATACGATGGTCATAATAATGCTTACCTCGACGCCGTTCCCGGTGGCAAACCTACAGATCCCAACAGTATGCGGCCCAATAACCCATCCACCTGGATCCCCCCGCAGGTATTGCCTTATCTGGCAGGTGAACAGGGCCTCACCAATACCGACTGGCAAAAAGAGATCTTCCGGCAGGCGCCCATGCAAAATCATAATATCAGTATTTCCGGCGGTACAGAAGAGCTGTCATATTATTTCTCCGGCAATTATCTCAACCAGGATGGTATTGTTATCAATAATAATTACAAGCGCTACGCCAGCCGTTTCCGCATCGACGGCGGCCATAAGAAGTTCCGCTTCGGGGTAAATATGAACCCATCTTTCACAGACAATCATGTAGTGAACGCCGAAGGCCCGTGGTTTGCGCCCAATTCAGGCGTAATAGCGCTCGCCCTGGGCTATGCGCCCATCTTCCCCGTGCATAACCCCGATGGTTCCTTTGCCGATTCTGTGAACGTATGGGGATATGGACAAACCAACCAGCTTAACCCCGTAGCAGTAGCCACGCTGATCAAAGACCGCATCAAGAATTTCCGCCTGCTGGCCAACGCCTATATGGAGTATGAGGTTATAGCAGGGCTGAAATACAAACTTTCCGCAGGTACGGATATCAATACTTTCCGGCGCGACTACTACCGGCCTTCCACCCTGCCGCTGCCTTCCGGCACGTTACCTTCTGTGGCAACGGGTTTTTCCAATACCGATCAATACACCAACTGGCTTATAGAACATACGCTCTCGTATACCAGGAGTTTTGGCCGGCATAAAATAGATGCGCTCGCGGGCTTCACGGTGCAAAAAGAAAACCAGGAACACAATACCCTCACCTCCACCAATTTCCCGACGGATATAGTAACCACGCTGAATGCAGGTCAGATCAGCGCCGGTAACTCCACGCAGGAACAGTGGAGCCTGAACTCTTACCTGGCCAGGGTGCAGTACAGCTATAGCGATAAATATTTTCTCACCGGGTCTGTAAGAAGGGATGGATCTTCCCGTTTTGGTATCAATAAAAAATGGGCCTCCTTCCCCGCGATCTCCGGCGCATGGCAAATCTCCAATGAATCCTTCTTTCCCAGATCGGCATATGTCAGCTCACTCAAACTCAGGACTAGCTATGGTTCCACAGGTAATTTCCAGATCCCCAATTATGGTTCTCTGGCACAGTTAAGCAATACAGATGGTAATTATATTTTTGGTAACCAGATGCTGGTGAACGGCGTATCCATTACTACGCCCGCCAACCCGGGGCTTACCTGGGAAAGCACCTCCAGCTTTGACCTGGGATTGGAAGCCGGCTTCTTTGACGATGCCCTTAACCTGACCGTTGATTACTATAATTCAAATACCACCCGCTTATTACTGAACCTCCCGGTACCCGGTACTTCCGGTTTCAGCAACTACCTGCAAAATATCGGCGCGCTTAATAACCGCGGAGTGGAAGTAGCATTATCTTTTAATAAGAAACTTGGCAGGAACTGGTCGCTCGAAACAAACGCCAACATTGCCTTCAATAAAAACAAAGTCACTAAACTGGGCCCTTCAGGCGCTCCTATCATTGCTACCGGCGGAACCGGCAATACATATTTTATTACCAAGATCGGCGAAACCATTGGTTCGTACTATCTGTACATCAACGATGGTATTTACCGCGACAAAGCAGATCTTGATGCTTCTGCCAAAACAAGCAATCCTACTTACGTTGGCGACCTGAAATTCAGGGATATCAATAACGATGGAAAAATAGATGCCAACGACAGGGCCATCATAGGCAGCTTCCAGCCAAAGTATATTTTCGGTTTCAGCAACACCGTAAGATATAAACAACTGGACCTGAGCTTTTCCATACAAGGCAGCCAGGGAAATAAAATACTAAGCCTGTTCAGACGCTACATTGCCAATGTGGAAGGGAACTTTAATAACCTGTCGTTTGTAAAGGGGCATTATGTGTCTCCCGACAACATAGGCACCGGCTATATCAACAGGGCCAACCGCCTTGCTACCGGTGGTAATGGCATCACCTCTTCCTGGCATGTGGAAGACGGATCATTTGTGAGGGTGCGGAATATTGCGCTGGGATATAATTTCCCCGCCTCACTGATGAACCGCCTCCAGGTAACAGCCATAAGGGTTTACGGCGCTGTACAAAACCCGTTCACCTTTACGAAGTACTCTTTGTTCAATCCTGAAATCAGTAATCGTACCGATAACTCGCTGACAGCGGGGGAAGACTATGGCTCTTACCCGCTGGCGCGTATTTATTCCGTTGGACTTAACATCACTTTCTAATGCAGCAATCTATAGCAATCATGAAAAGGCATCTACTGTATCTTCCGGCATTACTGTTTATATTCGCTTCCTGCAACAAGGAATTCCTTGATCTCACGCCTCCATCTGCCATATCGCCCGGGGCTTTTTTCAAAACAGCCAATGACGCCGTAACAGCGGTAAACGGTTGTTATAAATCCCTGGCGCTGAGCAACCAGTATGGAGCCACTTTCCAGGTATTAATGGAAGCCCGCGCTGATAATTACACCGACCAGGACCCGTCGTCAGGCGCCGGTCAGAACTACCAGATCAACCGCTACTCCGATAACCCGGGCAATACCAACTTCTATAACAGCTGGACGGGCATTTATAACGGTATATTCCGTTGCAATACATTACTTACAAATATCGACGCCATTAAAATGGATGATGTGCTGAAGAACCGTATTAAAGGAGAAGCAAGGTTCATCCGCGCACTGAGCTATTTTAACCTGGTGCGTCTCTGGGGCGCAGTACCGGTATTAACGGCCGTTACAGATCCGGTGAGCGCCATTAATTTAAAAAGAGATGCGGTACCGGTAGTTTATAAGCAGATAGAGGACGACCTGGTTTTCGCTGCCGCCAATTTGCCGGCAACTTACAGCGCCAATGACCTGGGACGTGTTACCGCCGGCGCCGCCAAAGGTTTGCTGGGCAAGGTATACCTGTACCAGAAAAAATATGCAGCAGCACAAACGATATTACAACAGGTAATAGATTCAAAAGTATTTGTGCTGCTGCCCAATGTTGCAGATGTATTCAGTACCACAAATAAATACAATGCAGAGATCCTGTTTGCCGTGCGTTTCGCCAAAGGCATTGCCAACCAGGATCACGGGTTCTGGTATGCCAACTCGCAGGTAGTTACTGTAGATACCACGCTGACGAAAGCCTATGACCCCACCGACCTGCGGAAAACGCTCAGCGATCCGGTAAAGCCCACCGGCAATGCCAACATCATGCCGCGCAAATTCCTTGACCAGCCGGTAAACGGAAATGCCGGGAACGATTTCCCCGTGCTGCGTTTTGCAGATGTACTGCTTATGCAGGCAGAAATACTGAATGAACAGGGATACCTTCCACAGGGCAACGCTTTTACCTTTCTGAATAATGTGCGCACAAGAGCAGGGCTCCCTGCGCTTACCTCCGCGGCATTACCCAACCAGGCTGCTTTCCGGGCGGAAGTGTATAAACAGCGCCGCCTGGAGCTGCCGTTTGAATGCGACCGGTGGTTCGACCTGGTGCGCACCAACAGGGCCATTTCAGAAATACTCGCCAATAAAAAAGTAACGCTGCCCGCATACAGGCTGATCTATCCTATTCCCCAACAGGAGATAGATATCATGAACAACCCGGCCACTTTCCCGCAGAACGAAGGATATCAATAAGGCAAATACCCCGGCAATTGCCGGGGTATTTGCTATGCCAGATATAAACAGGCCCCCGCATTCATTCTGTATCTTTTCATTATTCATCCATAAACATATAACTTGTGTCCTTATTATACATTTTATGGCTATTTCCCCGGCTTTTATCAGACTAACAGCGTTATTATTACTATGCCCCGCTTTTATCAAAGCGCAGCTGCCACAGCCCGTAAAATATCATCACCTTTTTACCACCGGCGTGGCCAGCGGATTAATGGGCGGCCTGTACGACGGCTTCTACCCTATTGACTCCCTGAAAACAAAAGGCGATTTTGGCCTGGGAGCCCCGGATAAACTTGATGGAGAATTGCTGGTGCTGAATGGAAAGGTGTACCAGACACAGTACACAGGAAAAACATTTGAGGTACAGGATCATCATCACCTTCTCCCCTTTTGCATGGTTAATTTCTTCCGGGCAGATAAGGTGATACATGTTCCGGACAGCATGAACAAAGCTGCCTTCTATCATTACCTCGACAACATTATGCCTAACATGAATGGTATGTATGCCATCCATATTAAAGGTAAATTCCGGTATATAAAAACACGCGCCTTTCCGCCGGTGGATAAACAACCCTATCCGCAACTGGCCGGTATGCTGAACCTGCAGCACTTCTTTGAATACAGCAACAGCAACGGCGACCTGGTGGGATACCGCCTGCCGGCATATATGGACAATACCAACATCTCCGGTTATCATTTCCATTATCTTTCAGGGCAAAAAGATGCAGGCGGGCATATTGTTGATCTCATCACCAGTAATGTTACCATTGAAATATCCCCGCTAAACAGCTACACCATAGCAGTGCCGGATAACCCGGCATTTAACCGGTTCGATTTTAAGAAAGACCGGCAGGAAGATATCAAGAGCGTGGAAAGAGGGACGGCAGCTCCTGTTCAAACCGCTGCAATAACAAGCAGCAAAACAGTGAATGATTCCATCATCGCCCGGTATAACCGCAACGATTTTGACGGTATTTATGACCTTGGGAATGAATGGTTCAGGATAAATATCAGTAAAGATTACTGCATCAGCAGGTTCAAAGAGAATAAGGCTGTTAGCGGCGATATTTTATCAAGCGAACTGACAGATGATTTCGGTAGCGTTAAACATTTCAAATGGCGGGGCAGGAATCAGAATTCAGACTTTGAATTAAGAGTAGAAGACGGACAGATGAAGCTGTTTGATTTCGGCAATCTTGTACTGCAGGAAACGGATTCCCTTAAAGAGGTACCATCAGACAACCCATTAAATACGCAGCTGGATTCCATTGTGCATAAACAGGCGCTCATCTATATGAGCGACAAAAGAGCAGCTGGCCTTTCCATCGGCATTTATAAGGACGGCAAACAGCAGATATACAACTATGGCCTAGCCAATAAAAAAACAAATGCGCTTCCAGACAGCAATACCATTTACCAGGTAGGTTCGGTAGCTAAAACATTTGTAGGTATATTACTGGCAAAGGCCGTAACAGACGGGAAAATGCAGCTTAATGATGATATCCGTAAATATTTAAAAGGCAGTTTTCCCAACTTACAGTACCAGGGCCATGCCATACAGCTGGTAAATCTTGCTACCCATACAGGAGGCTTTAACCGGTTTAACCTTATTAACTTCCCCGAAGGTTTCGACAACTGGAGCTCACATCAACAAAACGAGTTTTTTTATAGCTACCCTATATCCAGGTATATGCAGGACTGGCACTCCCTAAAATTAGATACTCTTCCCGGCACAAACTATTCTTACTCTTTAGGGGGCATTATGCTGCTAAGAATGGCCCTTGAAAACGTATATACAAAACCGTTAGATGCGTTAGTGCGGGGTTATTTTGGCAATACATTGGGCATGCGCCACACAAAACTCAACCTGGAGGCGGCTGATATATTACACCTGGCCATTCCGTACAATGCAAAAGGAGAAGAAATGGAGCCCATGTTAAAATCAACCGGGTCTATATTCACAGTAAAGTCCACCCCGGCCGACATGCTCAGGTATGTTGCCGCCAATGTACAGGAAAAGGACCTGGCCATTCTTTTATCCCATAAACCCAACTATGGCGATGTACGGTGGTTTGCATTGGGTCTTACATGGATGATGACCGATACATGGGATAAAGGATTGCGTATTTTCCACAGCGGGCATGATGCCGGTTATAACGCTTTATGCACCATGTATCCGCACTCTTCACTGGGTATGGTTATCCTGTCTAACGAAGATGAGCGCCAGGAATACCTGTTTGATCTCGAAAAGAAAATATTTCAGAGCCTGCAGATCAGGTAATCCTGCTGTATAACTCAATGCCCGGGCCTGCATTAGCCCGGGCAACATTTATCCGGAAAACATCTGCCGTTGTCTTCCCCTCCCAATCCGGATGCGGTTGTCAGCATTCCTGCCACTGCTTACCTGATGTAAAATCCCTTCCTCAAAAAAATCAATACGCGGTGAATTTTCCACATTCCTTTTTTTATCACCTTATTGCCGCAATTGGTACAGTTGCTGCGGGTACTCCGGGAAGAAAACACCAGTCATTGTTCAACGCTCTAAAAATAAATTTATGGGAAAAGACAGAGACGGCACTTTCCATCCAGGTAAAGGAAAACCTTCGGGAGCCAATAAGGAAGAAGGACTTGGAGCACAGGCTACTCCGCCGGAAAAAATGAATGAATACGATGAAATGACAGAAAAATATACCAGCGGTCCGGATGAGCTGGCGCCCAATGTTCACCTGTTGCATCCCAACAGGAATACTTCAAAAGCAAATACATCCAGGGGATACGGAACCAAAACAAGTGGTAAGCCTGATCACGAAAAAGAACAGGAAGATAACGCCCGTAAACGTGTTCCTATCGCCCAAACGGCGGCCGCGCCGCCGGAAGAACTGCCCGGTGTGCTTACGAAAGACGATTTCAGTCAACTGGCTTCTATCTCCGGAAAATATTGTGTATCGGTTTATATTCCCACACATGAATCCGGTGAAGCGGTGAATGAGCTGTCTGATGCAGTGCTTTTTAAAAATAAACTGCAGGAGGCAGAAAAACTATTACAGGAAAAAGGTCTGAAACAACCGGATATCGTGAAATTACTGGGGCCCGGTTATGCGCTGGTATACGACAACGACTTCTGGCGCAGCCAGCAGACAGGGCTGGCCTTGTTCCTGGCGCCTGATTTTTCCCGCTATATGAGGATGCAGTCGGCGCCGTCGGAACAACTGGTGATAAACACTTCGTTCCAGTTATCTCCACTGGTACCGGAGATGCTGGTGGCAGAGAATTTTTATCTCCTGGTGATCAGCAGGCATACTGCTAAAATTTTCAAAGGCGATGCTTCAGGCATGAACGAAATAAAAGTTGCCGGGCTTCCTGACAGCACAGCCTCCAACCGGCCTGAAGATCCCGGTGTGGCAAACGGTGACACCAATTACCAGGGTATTGGCGGCGCCGGCAACAACAACAGCACGGAATACCTGAAAGCAATAGATGATATTCTTTTCAGGGAATTGCTGCATAGTGAAAACGTACCACTGGTACTGGCGGGGCCGGAAGAGCTGGTGGCATTATATGCATCGGTCACTGCATATACGCAGCTGTACCCCGAAGCGGTGACAGGCAACCGTGAATACGATGATATACAGGCACTATGCAGGCGGGCGCGTACGCTGTTGCAACCCTACTTCAACAGGGAGCTGCAGAAAGTAAAAGAAAGATACGCCAGTCAATCGGCCACCGGCCTTACTTCTTCCATCATTGCAGATGTAATACCCGCGGCCCACTATGGGCAGGTAGATACCTTATTTGTGGCAAATAACACACAGGCATGGGGAACATTTGATGAAATGAGCAATACGCTGCAGGTGGACGATGGCATGACCGGCGATAATGAAGACCTGCTTAATAAGGCGGTGATAAAAACTATCACCAACGGCGGACAGGTATTTACAGTGGAAAAGGAGGAAATGCCGGCAGACAGCCCTGTGGCCGCCCTGATGAGATACTGATCATAAAGCTTTCCTGGCATGCCTTATGTGAAGTTAACATTGAATAAATACATTTTTTATGAAAGAGCAAGATAACAATAATAAAACCTCAAAAGCTGTTCCCGGAAAGGATGAAGAAGAGAAAACGTCTGTTGGAGGAAACTACAATTCCGGGGTTACCTCCGATGACCCTGCTACCAAAGAGGCTATCGAAAAAAAAGCATCCATGCTGGAAAGTCAGCCGCCTTCGCATAAAGACAGTCACCCGGAGGAACCGACAAAAAAAGAAAATACACAGGAACAATAGTTTCCTTCCAAAACAGCCCTGTGAAACAATGTTTCACAGGGCTGTTTTTGTAAAGCTAAAAAGATAACCCCTTACTTCATTCTGAACAAATACGCTCCTCACCTACTTCATCTCCCGGCAAAAAATTAAAGTGTTAAATTGACAATTATAATTTAAATTATTACTTTCGGCTTCCGGTAGTTCCTATTACCGTATAAATTCCATGTCAGTTTTAACAATACTATTATCATGATGCGATTATTAGCTCTCATTATCCTTACTACATTTTTTGCGCAGCGCGGGCAGACGCCAGGACTTTCACAAATGGGCTCCCGGCCCTCCTATGGGCTGGAACAGCTGGGATTGTTATGGCCCTACTGTTACAGAAGCAGAAGTAAAGGCCAACACAGACTATATGGCCAGATACCTGAAGCCTTTCGGATGGGAGTATGTAGTGGTGGATATCAGGTGGTATGTGAGCAATGATAAATCGCATGGTTATAATGAAACAGATCCTGATTACAATATAGACCAGTATGGAAGATTTGTACCGGCGGTAAACCGCTTCCCTTCTGCTAAAAACGGGCAGGGATTTAAGCCCCTCGCCGACTATATCCACAGCAAAGGGTTAAAGTTCGGTATTCATATTATGAGAGGAATACCTGTTAAAGCTGTTATGGAAAATTTGCCGGTGAAAGGCAGCTCCGCACGGGCAGCAGATATATATTCCAAAGAAGGCCAATGCCTATGGCTGCACGATATGTACACTATTCTTCCTGAAAAGGAAGGCGCGCAGGCTTATTATAACTCCCTTTTTGAGATGTATGCCGCCTGGGGACTGGATTTTGTAAAGGTAGATGATCTTTCTTCCCCTATCTATTTTGCAGGGGAAATTGAAATGATCCGCAAAGCAATCGACCGCACGGGGCGTAAAATAGTATTAAGCACCTCTCCGGGTGAAACGCCTATTGACCATGCCGCCCATGTGCAGCAATATGCCAACATGTGGAGGACTGTGGGCGATTTCTGGGATAACTGGAAACAGCTGAAAGAACATTTCCAGGTATTTGAGCGCTGGAATAAATGGAGAGCGCCGGGCGCGTATCCTGATGGCGACATGCTGCCACTGGGCCGTATCGGTATCCGTGCTGAACGCGGACAGCCCCGTATGAGCGGGTTTACAAAAGATGAGCAATACACCCTCATGACTTTATGGGCAATCTTTAAATCGCCCCTGATGTTTGGTGGTAATCTTCCCGACAACGATCCTTTTACATTATCCCTGCTCACCAATAAGAATGTACTGAAAGTATTAAACACCAGCACAGGCAACCGTCCTCTTTTTACAGAAGATGATAAGGCCGCCTGGACGGCAGAAGATCCTGCTACCGGTGCAAAATATCTTGCAGTATTCAATACAGCTGATAACCCTTCCACACCAGCCACGGCTGTAACAGTTGACCTGAGCACATTAGGCGTTACCGGCTCCTGTGTTATAACGGACCTTTGGTCCGGGAAACGGGTGGGCAGCTTTTCAGGGACTTTCGCCCCGGCTATTGCCCGTCATGGTGCAGGGTTGTACAGGATCGATAAAAAGAAATAGCCTGGTGTTTTGAAGATAAAGAAAGATGGAGCCACCGAAGGGTGGCTTTGTTTTTTAAAACTGATTTTTCCGGGCTCCCGGCATTGTTTTATTTTTACCCCATGAACGCAGGTATATTCTTACAAAGCACCTCCCTCCTTAACAACACCTATTTCGAGGACACCCTCATTTTCATTGCTGAAAAGAATGAAAAAGGCGCCCTGGGATTTGTGATCAATAAAGTATTTCCCCGGGCCATAAACGAGCTGGAAGAGTTCAAAAACAGTATTCCCTTCCCGTTACATGAAGGAGGCCCGGTGGACCAGGAACATCTTTATTTTATACATCAGCGCCCTGATCTTATAAAAAATGGTGAACCCGTAGCCGGCAACATTTGCCTGGGCGGGGATTTTGCAGCGGCGATGAAACTGATCAACAACTATACCCTTACCGCTGATGATATCAGGATATTTATCGGGTACTGTGGCTGGGATGGGAAGGAACTGGAGGAAGAGATCATGGAAGGCTCCTGGGAGGTAATAAACGAAGCGGCATTGTTTGGGAATTAAAACAATACAGCAAAAATAATTACACGGATCATTACCTACTTATAATTTTTTGCCCTAGTTTGCAAAATAATCCGGCCTCTGAAGATAATTGTCATCCAACCAAACATATAATGAAAAAGAGCTGCTTTTACGTATTGCAGAGGGAGATGAAGCTGCTTTCACAATCCTGTTTAATCTTTATTCCACACCATTAGCAGCCATCGCCTTGCGTATGCTTCAGAGCGAAACTGCAAAACAGGAGGTATTACAGGAGTTTTTTATTAAGATATGGCTGAACCGGGACCGGCTGTCGGATGTACAAACACCCGGCCCATGGCTCAGGAAGGTCATGATCCATGAATGTTTGCAATATCTCCGCAAAACTTCTTTATACAATGCCAAACTGGACAACCTTAAACAGGAAGATGCCAGTTTTAACCTTGCACTCCATACTATTTCCGTTAAGGAAATACAACATGCGGTGAAGCGCGCGCTCCTGTCAATGCCTTCCCAGCGCCGTACCATTTATGAGCTCAGCAGGGAAAAAGGTATGCCTACAAAAGAAATAGCTGCTCAACTTGGCCTTTCAGACGGGTATGTACGCAATGCGCTGAGCGCCGCCCTCCAAACTATCCGCAGCTTCCTGCCACAGGCTATACGGCTGCCTGTCATTATTATTTTTTTATTTTTTTAGTGACGGATAGTGACAACTCATTTCCCCGCGCATCTTATTATCAGAGTATGGACAATACACGCATATATTATCTTACCGGGCGGTACCTGGAAAAAAACCTGAGCGAAGCAGAGCAGGAAGAGTTCCGGCGCCTGTTACAAGCCCCCGCCCACCAGGAGGCATTGCAGGCTGCCTTTGAGGCGCTGGCGGGAGAACCGGATATGAACATCCCCCGGGATGAGGCCTTGCTGCCGCTGTTGCAGCAGGCACTAAACAGCGATAAGCCTGTTCGCCGCATTCATTTCCTACCCCGCTGGAGCTGGGCCGCTGCTTCGGTTTTGCTGGTGCTTGCCGCCGGTGCTTACTATTGGACAGTCCATAAAAAAAATACACACCCCGTGGCCATTGCGGCTAAAGCTACAGACATAGGCCCCGGCAGGGAGGGCGCTACCCTTACCCTGGCCGATGGCTCCAAAATAAAGCTGGATAGCCTGGGCAATGGCGTTATTGCCAAACAGAACGGCGCACAGGTGGTGCTGGCCAACGGGCAGGTTGCATATGATCCCACGGGCAATACGAATGGAGAAGTGGTATTTAATACAATGTCGACCCCGAGAGGCAGGCAATTCCGTCTTACTTTACCCGATGGCACCCTGGTATGGTTAAATGCAGCCAGCTCAATACGTTATCCTACCGTGTTTCCCGGTAAGGAAAGAAAAGTGGAAGTGACCGGTGAAGCCTACTTTGAAGTGGTAAAGAACCCCTCTGTTCCCTTCAGCGTGAGGGTAAACAATAAAGCGGAAATAGAAGTGCTGGGCACTCATTTTAATGTGAATGCCTACGAAAACGAGCAATCTATTGCCACTACCTTACTGGAAGGAGCGGTGCGGGTTTCTGCGGCTAACCGGCGTGGACCGGGAGCCGTGGTTCTTCGTCCCGGTCAGCAGGCGCAATTGAGCAATGCCGGTATAACCGGGATTAAGGTGGCAAATGCGAATACGGAAAAAGCGGTTGCCTGGAAAAATGGACTGTTTTATTTCGATGGAGCAACGCTGGCCGAAATCATGCGACAGATGGAGCGCTGGTACGATATAGAGGTAGTGTATGAAAATGGTGTTCCCGATATTGAATTTGAAGGGGAGATGACCAAAGATGTATCATTAAACGGTTTACTGATCATGCTGAAAAGAACGGATGTACGCTTTCGGATTGAAGGCAGGAAATTGATTGTCCAATAGAATATGCTGTGCTGCCGCTTTTAAGCGGCATAACAATATATACCGGGTCAGCTTTTAAAAAAAAACCGTCACAGTTTAGGCCTGTGACGGTGGATAAATTCAGCTGGTCCAAAAAACGGTTTGCCAACCACTTTTATTAACAACCAAATCTGCTGCAAATCTATGCAAAAAAAATGCTATTGCCCCCCCGCCAACCAGGGGGAATGCCAGGGCATTGCCCGATCCGCGAAAGCCGGATCCAGCGCCTCCTTAAAAAAAGGATCGCCTACCAAAATCTTTAAGGTTATGAAATTAACTACCTTACTATTAACGGCCGCTTTTATTCATGCCCAGGCCACCAGTATGGCGCAAAACGTCACTATTTCAGGCAGGAACCTGAGTTTAAAACAGGTGTTTGCTGCCATTAAAAAACAGACGGGCTATGTGTTGCTTAACCAGAAAGGAGTGCTGGCCGATTCCAGGCCGGTATCGCTGTCTGCTAAGGACCAGCCGCTTACAGAGCTGTTAAACGATATTTTTAAAACCCAGCCATTGGAGTATGTGATAGAAGGCAAAACGATCCTTGTTTCCCGGAAAGTGGCGCCCGCAGCTCCTGTTAAAACGCTTTCTCCTTCCGCTTCCTATATTAACACGCTTATTCCTGTAAGAGGTATTGTCCGTTCTTCCGACGGACAACCTCTGGCGGGAGTGAACGTGGTGATAACCGGTACAAAGAAAGGCACTACTTCCACGGCTAATGGCTATTTTTCCATTGATGCCAGTGAGGGAGATGTGCTTAAGATATCTGCTGTAGGATTCGCTCCGCTTACCCTTCGTTTCACAGGTGATCATGTACAGGTGGTGAATGCCGGGCAGCAGGATAAGGAGGAGAACACTTCCCGGGCCGGTTCCTCGAAACTGGTATCCGGAAATCCGTCGGCGCTCATCATACAGCTTGCTGTGAGCACTTCTCCTATTGATGAAGTACAGATAACTGCCTATGGTACCACTACAAAAAGATTTAATGCGGGTAACATTACTACCATTACGGCTAAAGAAATAGCCAAGAACCCGGTAAACAATGTGCTGGAAGCATTACAGGGCAAAGTACCGGGTTTGTTCATCCAACAGGTGACCGGTCAGCCGGGAGGCGCTTTTACCATCAGGATGCGCGGCTCTGCCAATCTTACCACCGGCGCCACACAGCCGCTGATCATTGTGGATGGTGTACGTTTTCCCGGTGGCACATTGCCCCTTTCTACCAATACCTCCTATGGTACGCAGGATTTCCTGCAGGGTGGCAGCGGCTTAAACTACATCAATCCAAACGATATTGAAAGCATCGATGTGCTCAAAGATGTAGATGCCACTGCTATCTATGGTTCTTCCGGCGCCTATGGCGTAATTCTCATCACCACAAAAAAATCCAGGTCGGCCCAGCAATCCTTTAACGCCAATATCTATACGGGCGTATCGGTCAACGGCCAAACGCCTCCCCTGCTTAATACCCAGCAGTACCTGATGCTGCGCCGCGAAGCAATAAAGAATGATGGCCTGGACATATCTGCCAGCGATAATGACCTGAATGGTACCTGGCCGGCCGACCGCTACACGAACTGGAGAAAGGAGTTTATGGGAAAGTCGGCAGCCACCACCAATGCCAACCTCACTTACAGCGGCGGTGCGCAGAACACGACTTATCTTATCAGCGGAAGTCTCCGCGACATGGGGAATATCCAGCGCCATAAAGGATCAAACAGGGATGGCTCGCTCAGGTTTTCATTAAACACAAGCTCGGCAAACAATAAATTCACGATGGGCATCACCGGTACTTATCTCTCCTCCAAAAATGATATGGTGCCTTATGATTTCTCCGTTAGCGCGCTCACACCACCTAATGCGCCACCGGCCTACAATAAAGACGGCAGCATTAACTGGGCATCCATTGGAAATGACCTTAACAGCAGTGGTACCGCAAGTAATGCGAACAGGTTGTATAAAAACGTGACCAATAACCTGCTTGCCAATGCTACCCTTACCTACAAACCTGTTAAGAAGGTGACCCTTCGCAGTATTTTCGGGTATAATACGATTTCCGGGAAAGAACTGATCGGCTATCCCACTTCTACCTTTAATCCTACCAACACCCAGGCAGCTACGCAAACAGTGGGTATTCTTCACCAGTATAATACCCGCTCCATCACTATTTCGCCTTATGGTGAATACAATACCTTAATTGGTAAGAAAGGTGATCTGAGCATTAAACTGGGCGGTGAAGTGAACAACCAGGTAACCTATTTTGATGAGATCACCGGGAAAGGTTTTCCGTCAGATGCTTTGCTGAACAACCCTTCCGCCGGGTCTACGGTAACAACCGATTATAATCTCACCGAGTACCGGTCCATCGGCATGTATGGGATTATAAAATTTGTTTGGGATGATAAATACATTATCGATATTAATACACGGAGGGATGGTTCCACTAAATTCGGCCCGGGGCGCCGTATAGGAAATTTTGGTTCTGCAGCGCTGGCCTGGATCTTCAGCGGGGAAAAGCTGGTAAAGGATAACCTGCCCTGGCTCAGCTTTGGTAAGTTAAGAGTGAGCAGCGGCGTAGTAGGCGGCGATGCCATTGGCGATTTCCGCTATCTTGGTACTTATAGTGTGACCGGTGGCTCCTATGATGGTAAGGTAGGATTATCTCCCAACTCCCTTCCCAATCCCCTGTTGAACTGGGAACGTAACTTTAATTCCGAAGCCGGCCTGGAGCTGGGTTTCTTCAACGACAGGATTACGACCGATGTTAGTTATTATCATAACCGCGCCGGCAACCAGCTGCTCGGACAGCCCCTGTCGAGCGTAACCGGTTATACCAGCTATACCCTGAACTCTGATGCGCTGATCCGCACCAGTGGCTGGGAAGCCAGTCTGAACACCATCAATATCAAAAGCAAAAATTTCACCTGGTCAACACGGTTCAACATTTCCGTACCAAAGAGCAAGCTGCTGCGGCTTCCATCTCAAAGTAACCAGAATTCGAATTATGTGCTGAACAAACCTGTTACCGGGATATTACTTTATAAATACAACGGGGTAAACCCCGAAACAGGCTACTACAGCTTCACTGATGCGAAAGGTAATGTTTCGGATTTCACAGGAGGATTAACACGGGCAGATAAAACTGAATTTGTAGACCTGGCACCGAAATATTTCGGGGGACTGCAAAACTCCTTTACCTATAAGCGGCTCACCTTCGACTTTTCATTCAGCTTTACCAGCCGGACAGGTAAAAACTTCCTTGGCCAAACTGCTTTCCCTTTTGGCTTATACGGCCTGAACGGGTCCACCATGTGGCTGCGCCGCTGGCAGCAACCGGGTGATGTAACCGATATTCCCAAACTAAGCTCCCAGTTCACCAGCATATTCCGGCAGTGGCTACTGCAGGAAAGTACCGGGGCATACAGCAATGCTACTTATGCAAGGCTGCAAAACGTAAGCATACGCTATAGCTTCAGCCCTGAAGTAAATAAAATGCTGCATCTGAAAAACCTGTCGGTTTACCTCCAGGGACAAAACCTGCTTACCATTTCCAACTTCGACGGCCTCGACCCGGAGAACCTGAACGCCGGCGTAATTCCTCCATTGCGCGTATTTACAGCCGGAATTAATGTAACACTTTAATGTAGAGAAAATGAAGATGATATTTCATACTGATCATAGCTTACCAAAATGCCTGCTTGCTGCTGCAGCGATGCTTACCTTCACACTAAGCAGCTGTGAATCCTACCTGGACGGCACTCAGCTGCCCGCAAACACCATTGCGGCTGCCGATGTTTATTCCAACGACAACATGGTGTCCACGGTTGTTACAGGCCTTTACCTGGCCATGAACAGTTCCGGCCCTTTTACCGGCAACGCGAGCGGCAATATAGGTTATACCATGGGTTTATATACTGACGAGCTCAAAAGCCTGCTGTCCGGTAACTTTGCAGATGTATTTTATAAAAATGCGGTTCAAAGCGGGCAAAGCGGCAACTGGGCAGATTTGTATAAGCAGCTTTTCACAGTTAACACCGCTATTGATGGTATCAATACCAGCAAAGGCAACCTGGTTTATAAGGATCAATGGTTGGGTGAGTGCTATTTCCTCCGCGCGTATTTCTACTATTACCTGGTCAATATCTACGGACCTGTGCCGCTTGCGCTAACAAACGACTACGCAATAAACAACCGGTTATCGCGCGCACCGGAAGCAGATGTATACAAGCAGATCATTGCCGATCTTAAAATGGCGCAATCGCTGCTGAGCGATGAATATAAAAACGGTTATGGCATCACCACTCCTAATCGCTTTCGCCCCAATAAAGCGGTAGCTACAGCCATGCTGGCCAGGGTATACCTGTATGCGAAAGACTGGGCCAATGCAGAGGCGCAGGCTACTGCACTGATCGGCAACACGAATTATGAGATGCTTGCGCCGGATAAGGTGTTCCTTGCCAACAGCAAAGAAACCATCTGGGCGCTGGCTACCAACAACCCGAAAACAACCAGTGAATATTCCTACTACAATAATGGCATGCCGGCTACTATCACGCCGCCGCAAACACCTGCTTCCTCCAGCGTTTTCGTGGCGCTGAGCAGCATTTTACTCAATACCTTTGAGAACGGGGACCAGCGTTTCACCAATTGGACGCGTACTTCAACGGTTGCCGCTACTTCTACCAGTCCGGCGGTCACTTACTACTTCCCTGCTAAATATAAATCTGCCGTACCCAATGCAGAATACCAGGTGCTGCTGCGGCTTTCGGAACAATACCTGATCCGTGCAGAAGCGAGGGCCATGCAAAATAAAAACACCGCAGTGGAAGACCTGAACGTTGTACGCCTGCGTGCCGGGCTGCAAGCCCTACCCAACAGCAACCAGGCTGCTCTCCTTGCCGCCATTGCCCGGGAAAGGCAAACAGAACTGTTCACAGAAAGCGGACACCGTTTCTTCGACCTGAAACGTACCGGTACCATTGATGCCGTAATGGCTGTTGTGGCGCCCGTCAAATTAACCACCTGGAAAAGTTACATGGCGTATTGGCCTATTCCGCCCGGCGACCTGCTGCAAAATCCTAATCTTACTCCCAACCCGGGATATCTTCAATAAATAATACCGGAACAGGATAGCAAAACTGCTGTCCTGTTCTTCTCAACAAAATCTTTTTATGAAAAAAAATATTTTCATTGCCGCCCTGCTGGCGCCCGGACTGGCATTTGCACAATCCGGTAAATACACGCTGACTGTCAGGCTCAACACCATCACAACACCTGCAAAGGCTTACCTGGTAAAAGATTACGGATGGAGCAACCAGCAGCTTCTCGACTCGGTAATGCCTCATAAAGGTATTTATACTTTTAGCGGACAGGTAGATGAACCTTCAAAAGTAACTGTGCTCATTGATCATGACGGAGGAGCAGCCCAAAAATGGACAAAGACAGCTGATGTTATTGACTGCTACCTGGAAAAAGGCCGTATAGACATTACCGGTACAAGCACTGTCAAAAACGCTACCGTTAAAGGCGGACCTGTAAACAACGACTACAAGCGATACAAACAAACGGTGCTGCTTTATATGGATCAGATGAGCAAGTCCATGGATTCCATATTCCGTACCGCATCAGACCAGCGGAAAAAAGACCCTGCACTGATGGATAGCGTGATGAAACAATACCGGGAAGTTTCAAAAAAAACGGATTCTCTGAAATATGTCTTCATCCGCCGCAATCCAGCCTCTTTTATCAGCCTGTTTACCCTGGTGGAAGTGGCCGGGAATGATATAGATGTGCCCCGTATTAAGCCGATCTTCCAAACGCTTTCTCCTGTATTGCAGCACAGCAATAGCGGTAAACGATTTGCGGAAATACTGTACGATCTGGGCCCCCTTTCCATTGGAGCAATTGCCCCTGACTTTACACAAAACGATGTAAACGACAAACCTGTAAAGCTTTCTGATTTCAGGGGGAAATATGTACTGGTGGATTTCTGGGCCTCCTGGTGCGGGCCATGCCGGGCAGAAAACCCTAACCTGGTTAAAGCATACCACAAGTTCAGGGATAACAACTTTACCGTACTTGGTGTTTCGCTGGATCAACCCGGAAAAAAAGCAGCATGGCTTGGAGCGATTGAAAAAGATGGTTTACCATGGACCCAGGTTTCCGATCTGCAATTCTGGAAAAATGCGGCTGCGAAGCTGTACCAGGTGCACTCCATTCCGCAGAATTTTTTGATTGATCCCAGCGGGAAGATCGTGGCAAAGAACCTGCGGGGAGAGACGCTGGAAGAGAGGCTTGGGGAGATATTGGGGAGATGATAAGAGGGAAATTTATATTCATCCTGCATACAATAGGAAATCCGTAGATAATGTCTGCGGGTTTCCCCTCTTCTTTCATTGAAAGTAACCAGGTAAAAAAAACTTCATCCAATGTATTATTTAAAAATTCTGCCGTCAAAGATCCAATCCAGACTATTACCACTCCAAAGCCTGCTATCCTTCAGTTGCCTTAAGTGGCTTAGCACCTCCCATTTTTCACTCCACTGATTAAAATGTTGACTATGGAATTCCAAAAAATTATATTTAAACAATGAAGCTTTGCTATCAGCAGTTAGAAAACCGAGAGTTAAATACTCCTCAGGATTGGTTATAAAATGCCCGCATACAACACACTTTCGTTCTCTTTTCAATGAAGAATAGTACTTAAAAAACAAATCGACTTCCCGCCATTGTGGATTATTCATTAAACACCCGGAATGATATACCTGATCATTAAAACAATAAAGTGGATCGGACTCATTCTGTACTACATTAGGAAATGAAACGATTTGGTCCTCAACATCTAGTATTTTTCCACAAAGATCACATTTTGTACTACCCCAAAAAACTAATGCCATATAGGTATTTGTTTGCTTTCTCTTTTAAGAGTTGTAAAAAATAATTTTTGTAAGAATAGATTTAAAGCCTTCTTCTAATATTTCATACTACATGATGTAATAATTGAAATATACCTTTGTAATGTTCTCCCTTCTCTAATTTCACAATATGATTTCTGTCATGAATATCGATCAAAACAAGACGTGTAAAATCCTTTACACTCTTTATCCCGTCTTTATATTCCTCATGGAGGGCAATATTTACCTTGACCAGTTCCGAATAGTGTATAAACAATGTTACTCCATTTTTTTCCTCTATAATCCGGTCTCCCGTTATTAATAACCAATTTGATTCATCCTGCTTAAAACATAACAACGGTTGTTCATCTGTTTGAAGAAAAGTCAATTGATGAATAAAATCGGTTTTGTTTTCATCACTGATTATTTTAGTCATCGACCCTTCACCGCCTTTCCTTCGGAAGATTGACAATAATATAGACGGTTCATATTTTTTATATTTCATAAAATGTTATAATCAGACGTTTCGGGCAACTAAAATCCGGAAATATCAAAAATATGTTGTTCTGCTAAAGATGTAAGGGTAACAGACACAGTATACGTACTAATTTCAGTATTCAAATGCGTATACCGGTATACTGCTGTGATTATCCGTAGAATGGCACCTGAGCGCCTTCGGCAGCTGATATTACGGATCATGGGAGGATTGCAATGCTAATATATTGTATTCATTTTTTCTCAATCACCAGTAATACTTTCAATATTTTCTATACACTCCATGATGCCCTAAAGTTAATATAGCGAACTCACATCTGGCAGAACTCCGTTAATTACTACTAACCAACGTTAAACAGTGTTAAGGGCCCCAACCATTAAAACACACCTAAATCCAATATTATCAAGCCATACCAGCCGCCAACTTATCCTGCACCCTCTCAACGTCTGCTTCTCTCTCCTTAAACTTCCATTACTGCCAGCCATCTAAAAACTATATGTCGAACTGGTTCCTGTTGTTAACACCAGGAACATTAATTCATTCAAAACTAAAAACACACAATTATGATGAAGCATTTTCTTGTAGCAGGTTTGTTAATGACAACACTGGTTTCTGTAAAATCTTATGCACAGCAACCGCAACAGCCACAGCAACACGACCGGGAAGGGTTCTTTAAGAAGATTGATACAGACGGGGATGGTAAACTCAGCAAAACGGAAGTAGATGCAGCGGCTAAAGACAATAAGCGGCTTTCCAAAATAAGCGAAAACTTCGCCGCTATTGATACCAACAAGGATTCTTTTCTTGACAAAGATGAGCTGAAGGCATATAGAAAAAGCCAGGGACCACGCAAAAAAGAGGACGGTAATAAATAGCACAAAAAAGGGGCAGTTATCCGGATCACCGGACAACTGCCCTCTTTACTCTTTATCTCAATCAAGTGAAGCCTTGTAGCGCTCCAGTGCTTCCATAAAGTAATAGTCTGCATACACCAGCGGCACATCAATCTCTGTATTATGCGGAATGCTTCCCACGCTATGCATCAGTATAAAATTACCGTTCTTCCCTTCCGGCGCCCTGTATGCAGCACTTGCCAGTGAATGCAGTATGGCGATGGCCGCCTTACGGTAGCCCTCTCCCTTGCTCTTATCTACATAACCACTCAATTCAAATAATGCCGACGATACGATGGCGGCAGCAGAAACATCCCGGTATTTTGTTTTTACGCGGTTGGCATTGGAACGTATGCCAGGTTGATACCCTGCTTCCTCTGCATTGAAATCCCAGTAAGGCACTTTGTCTTCAGGCAGGTTTTTATTATCCAGGAACCAATCCGCCATCCCGGCTGCTGTTTTAAGAAAACGGGGATCATGCGTTTCCCGGTAGATCATGGTAAAACCATAAATGCCCCATGCCTGGCCGCGCGACCAGGTAGAATTATCCGCATAGCCCTGCGCGGTTTCCCGGGCCAGTACCTTACCATTGGTGGTATCGTAGCATACTACATGATAGGAGCTGTAATCGGGCCGTACCTGGTTGTACATGGCAGTTTCTGCATGGCTCACCGCTATGTGGCGGAAGCTGGTGTCGCCGGTTTCCCTGGAAGCAAAGAACAACAGCTCCAGGTTCATCAGGTTGTCGATGATCACAGGATAGTAATACATCTGCTGGCCATGCCAGGATTTAAAGGCATTCCATGATTTAATGCTCCGGGTTACGGGGTTAAAGCGGGTGCTGAGTGAGCGGGCGCCCTGGATGAGGATATCGCGGTATGTTTTGTTACCGGTAAGACGGTAAGCGTTGCCATAGCTGCAATACATCATGAAGCCAAGATCATGGTGTTGGGTAAAATCCTTCAGCGGCTCCAGTTTCTCCGTCCATTTAACGGCCTCCCGCTGCCATACAGGATCTTTGGTTTGCTCATAGGCATACCAGAGCGAGCCCGGGAAAAAACCAGGCGTCCAGTCGTACATAGAGGTGGTGATCATTTTTCCCTCTTTGTTGGTAGTACGGGGAAATGCCAGTTGCTCCCGCGATTCCGTATCCTTCAGCATATGCTTAAGCTGTTGCCTTGCAAAGCCTGCATTACTGTCTACAAAGTCTTTCTCACCGCCGGCAGTGAAAACACTCAGTCCGGCGGTTAAGATGAAATAAAACAATGGTTTCATATGCTATGGTATCACTTTAATGATAAACTCCCTTATTATACGCCTTTCTTCATCCAGCGTATGGTTAAATGCTACAAAGGTGGCCTTGTACACACCGGCGGCGGGGTATGCGTAGGCATATTCCGCTTTATCAGGCTCATTGATACTTTTAATGCCTGTGCTTACATCTCCCGGAACCCGGCCGGCATACAATGGTTTGGTCACCACCCAGCTGGTATTGGTAGCTGCCGCGGCATCGCCGCCTGTGATCTTAAGATCAGTGGCAGATGCCGTCCAGCGCCCGCTGGCGGGATTCCATACATTGCCGTAACGGGTCCAGTAGGCTACGTCTGTGGAGAAGGAGCTTAAGGATACTGTTTTTTCAGGCAATACATTGTTCACTGCAAATTGGGTGATCGTCCAGGTGCGTTGTGTGGAACCGGTTACGCCGCTGTATTTGAAAGCAATGAAGAGTGAATCGTTTTCATTGGCCAGCAGGTCGGTCAGGTCTGCAGTGCCAAAAGGCACTTCAGTGCTACCGGTTGCCAGCGTGCCGCGGTTACTGATATCTGTCCAGGCGGCATTCACTACAGCAGCAGAATCAAGCCCCGCCAGTTTGTTGGTAGCCAGCACCTGCAGGGTATTGGTTTGTGAGCCATATTGTGCTTTTGAAGAAAAGCTAAGGGTGATGTGGCCCAGTTTATAGGCTGCAGAGCGGCCATCGTAACGCTTGCCGGGCTCCCCGGAATAGAAGGTGATATTACCTACGGTACCATTGAATTTAAAACGGGTAGTATCGCCAAGGCGGTAGGTGAAGGTATCTGCCACCAACCGTGCAGGATCAAGCGAAACATTAAAATCCGGTGTATCTACTTCCAGTTTTTTGGAACAGGCTACGGCGCAGCAGCACAGCAGTATGAGGAATGATCTTTTCATGTTTGTTTTTTTTAGATTTACCAGCCTTCGTTTTGTACCAGTAAGCGGTTAAGATTAAGCTCATAAGTAGGCTTGGGCAACATTACATGCCTGCTGCTCACGTTGCGTATTCCCTGTAAACCGTTGGGGTTACCGGTAGAAGTGACCCCTGCCCCGTTGGAAGTGGCCCAGGCGGCGAAGTTCTGCATGTCTGCCACAAAATTTCCCCAGCGGATCAGGTCTGCTTTCCTTACGGCTTCAAAACATAGCTCACGCATTCTTTCATCGCGGATGGCCAGCTGGAATGCATCTTTGCTAAGACCGGGTGTAAGATCGGATTCGTTGCCAGTGGTAATGGCTGCCGTTGCAATAGCGGCTATGCCCGCATAGGTGAACACTGCGCCGGTTACCGCGGGATCAGAGGCGCCGGAAGTATTTGTTGGCGCCGTATTGGTGGAGGTACCGGCCGTTGTTACCGTATACAGGTTACCGTTATTGGTGACCTGTATTCCCTTGGCATAGCTGATACCTGGTGTCCAGAAAGTACCGATTACTACCACAGGTGCGGAAGTATAGTACGAACCTGCTGTTAAAGCCCCAGGGCTGTTCAGGTAAATACCTGTTACCTTGCCTTCGGCAATGATGGCCGTGCCGGTAGCGCCATTGCCACCACCGCCGGTGATGCTCACTGCGGGGGCTTTGGTATAGCCGCTACCTGTGCCCGTCATGGTAATGGATTTTACTACATTGCCATTCATCAGCCCATACCCTCTTTTCCGTACCTGGTTAATGTAGGTATATGCGTTCGTAGGCCCGTTCACGTAGTTCTCAGCTTCTGCACGCATCAGCAGTACATCTGAATAACGGATCATGGGCCAGTTGATATTATAGGTACCGCCTACCCCATTGGTGTTGCGGATAGCCTGCGGCACATATTCCCTTCTGAACTTACCGGCGCACATCTGCCAGGGATTGGGACGGGCTGCTTTTATACGGGGATTGGTACCACTGTAAATGTAGTTAGCGCAGTTCCAGTCGCGGCGTATATCCAGCGAAGGCTTATTAGGACCGGCACTGCTGCTGGGATCCGTTTCATAGGAGTCGAACAGTTTTTTGGTAACCCATACCCATGCCGCGGAATTGTAGGAAGTGGAATCCAACGCAGTAAGCGTAGATTGTATTCCCACAAAGTTACCGATATCATTACCTGATTTGTTCACCACGCCGGCGGCGGCGCCAAGGGAGCCCAGCTCCCAGATATTTTCCCTTACATCGTACTGGTCGGTGGCAAGGTTGATAAATACCTGGCGGTAATCGGGGTTCAATGCATGAAGACCAGATGTGATCACTTTGTCGGTATACGTGATCACATCCTGGTATTTGGCGGTGTTATTCTGCGGATAACCTGCCCAGTAAAGATACACGCGCGCCAACATTGCCTGCACAGCGGTGAGCGTTACCACATCGTTGAATTTTGCCTGGGTTACGGTGTAATCTTTCAGCAGTGTTTCGGCCTCTTTCATATCCTTTTCCACCTGTGCATACACATCTCCCTGCTTCACGGGAGGAATGTTTACATCGTCTATAGCAGGCGTGTGGAGCACTACCGGCACATCTCCATAATTACTGGTAAGAATAAAGTACAGGAACCCGCGGAGGAACAATGCCTGTCCTTTGATAATATTCCTGCGTCCTTCATCCATTGTGGGCTTATTGATATTGTCCAGCAAGGTGTTGAGGTTGTTGATGCCCACATAAGCATAACGCCATATGTTGGCGATATGCACCAGGGAAGCATCGTAATTATAACGCAGACCGCGCGCATCACCGTCTGCCGTGCGGTTCGACATTACCTCATCTGTGGTGGATACAAAATTGAAGCCCATCACCTGCGCATACAGTTCAGGCCGCATCAGGTCGCCGTACACGCCATTCAGCGCCTGCTGCAGCTGGGCTTCTGTTCCGTAGTAATTATCGGTGGTATAAAAATCCGTCGGTTTTGTATCGAGGAATTTTTTGCAGGAACTCAGTCCTGCTATTGCTATACATGCCAGGATGCAAATACGTTTCATGTTCATCATTTTAGAATGTTACATTTAAACCGGTCACATAAGACAACGAGTGCGGGTAAACGGCGTAATCAAAGCCAGGAGTAAGATTACCCGGCCTGCCGTTCACTTCAGGGTCCATACCGGAGTACTTCGTCCATGTATAAATATTCTGTGCGGCGCCATAGATGCGTACGTTCTTTATCTTCGCCCGCTTCAGCAGGGAAGCCGGCACATTATATCCCAGGGAAACCGTTCTCAGTTTCAGGTAAGAGCCATCCTCAATTACGCGGGAAGAGTAAGCTGCATTACCCATACCGCCTGCGCGGAACAAGGTGTTGCTGGGGTTCGTCGGCGTCCAGCGGTTAGCATAAGTGGCAAACTGGTTAAGGTTTGGATTGTTTACAATTCCCCCTTCAAACACGTACCGGTTGGCATTGATGATATCATTGCCGTAAGACCATTGCAGTAATATGTTCAGATCAAAATTGCGGTAACGGAAATCGTTACTGAAACCGCCCGTATGCTTTGGCAAACCGCTGCCGATAATAGTGTAGTCCTGGTTGTTCACCTGCAGATCCCCGTTGAGATCCTTATACCTGATATCGCCCGGGCGGATGGCATTGCGCGCCGCGCCATTGGTAGGCACATCAGGTTTCAGCAGGTAGGTGCCATTGGGCATCGCATCAAAATCGCTGTACTGGTATACCCCGTCAAACACCAGTCCGTACATCTCTCCCAGTGGCCTTCCTATTACAGAAATATAAGGGAACAGACCGGAGTAGGTGGTATTGAAGAAAGTACCGGAACCGGAAAGGATAGATTGCTGTCCCTCTGCCAGTGATTGTATTTTGTTATTATTAAAGCTGATATTAAAGCTGCTGTTCCAGCTGAAGTTTTTACTATCCGCAATTACACCTGAAACCGCGATCTCCAGTCCCTTGTTCTGCAACTGCCCTACGTTCTTGAATCCCTTCGCGCTCTCGATCCCGTGGGCATACGGCAATGCGGCATCCAGCAGGAGATCTTTTGTAGTGCGTATGTAGGCATCTACGGTAAGCGTCAGCCTGTTCTTCAGGAAGGCCATGTCTAACCCGATATTGGTTTGTTCGTTGGTTTCCCAGCGCAGGTTTGCATTGCCGGAAGAAACCATTACGGCGCCGATACCTAATGGCCCATTACCTGTGGAATACCAGTACTGGTTATTGGTAAGCTGTAGTTGAGGGAGATAAGCAAAGTCGCTCACCCGGTCTGTTTCCCGATGCGCCGTAACCCAGCCTTATCTTCGCATCGCTGATAAACTTTACGTCTTTCATAAACGCCTCGCTGCTGAAACGCCATGCGGCGGATACGGCAGGGAAATACCCCCATTTATTACCGGCGGCAAACTTAGAAGAACCATCTGCACGGATGGAAGCCGCGAAAAGATATTTTGAATCGAAATCATAGTTCACACGCAATGCGCCGGAGCCCATAGTCCAGCGGGAGCTAAGGGAAAGCAGCGAGGTATTGGCCGGCGCTGCCAGGTCGATGGCATCCATGCCCAGGTCTTCATTCGGGATCTGGTTTGCCGAGAACCTGCGCTGTGAATTCTTATAGCCCTGCGCTTCAAATACACCGAGCACGGTAAGGTGGTGCAACTTGTTCCAGGTTTTGCGGTAGGTAAGCGCGTTCTCAGAACGCCAGAGGGAAGTAGGCCGGAATTCTATACTGCCGTTCACGCCATTGGAATTCCACTTACTGCCGGATTGTGTTTTGGAATTATTGAAGATATTGATCTCCGTATTCACGGTATTGATACCGCCTGCAATACGCAGGGTCAGGTCTTTTGTGATAGCGTATTCTGCATAAGCGTTGGCGAAAAGGTTATTCACCTTGTTCATGGTATACTGGTTCTGTATATTCTGCAACGGGTTCACCCGGTAGTCCTGGTTATTGGCCAGCTCATTGCCCGGATCATAAAACTCATCAACCAGGTTCACGGCGCTGTCGCGGCCATAAATACTGGTGGTTGGCCGGAAGCCCCAAACTGAATACAGCGTAGTGGCGGATGCATAGAAATTGGTGGCAGACACCGGGATACCATAGGTTTCATTATAGGCATAGTTGGCATTGAGCCCTACCTTTAATTTGCTGCTCACTGTCTGGTCCAGTGAAAACCGGCCCTGGTAGCGTTTAAAACCGCCGTTAATAATGATCCCCTTCTGGTTATTAAAGTTACCGGAGAGGGAATACCGGGTTTTATCGTTTCCCCCGCGTACGGCAATATCGTGGTTCTGGTTCTGCCCTACCTGGTAAACAAAGTTCTGCATGTCGATGGATTCCTTATTGCGGTAATCGTCCAGCTTGGCGCCACCGGCCAGGTACACGGAATCGAAGATACCGGGATTTACATCTCCCACATATCTCACAAATTCGTAAGCATCCATTAAAGGGATCTTGTTTGGCACCTGCTGCCAGCCATAGTAGCCGTTATACGTTACCTGTGGCGCGCCTGTTTTACCTTTCTTCGTGGTGATGAGGATAACGCCGTTGGAACCACGGGCGCCATAGATGGCGGTGGCGGAGGCGTCTTTCAATACGTCGATGGACTCGATATCAGCAGGACTGATCGCATTGGCGTTGGAGCTTTCGGTAGGGAAACCATCAATTACATACAGCGGGGAGTTATCCTGTGTGATGGAACCTGCACCGCGGATAACAATGTTGGAAATGGAACCGGGCTGCCCATCGTTACTTGCTACTGCTACCCCTGCTACCCTGCCTGCCAGCGCTTCATCGAACGACTTTACCGGCGCTTTCTCAAAATCTTTCATGTTCACACTACCCACCGAACCGGTCAGGTCTTTACGCTGCTGGGTAGCATAGCCCACTACCACCACATCGTTGAGCGTTCCGGCCTGCTCGCTCATCCGCACATTATACTCCGTTCTGTTGTCTACCACCTGTTCCACTTTTCCGAAACCGATAAACGTGAACACCAGTGTGGAGCCGGGAGACGCGGAAATAGTAAAATGTCCGCTGCCATCGGTACTGGTACCGGTCTTTTGATTCTTTACCATTACAGTTACCCCGATCAGCGGCGTACCGTCTTTGGCACTTACGGTACCTGATACTGTTCTTTTCTGCTGGGCAAAAAGGGAAAGCGGGATAAGTAAGATCCACATGACTCCCGTAAAAAAGTAATTAGAGGCAAAGCTGGACGCTCTTCCCTTACTGGTTGATTGGCATCTCTTTTTCATAATAATTGTGGAATTGAGCGGAAATACGGTTGATACACAAATATGTGATAACCAATCCGGACCACAGGGAGATAATCATAAATGATTGGGGTGAATTTTATAAATCCCCCTTCAACCAGCTGATTATCAGAATAGTAACAGGATGATTTTTATAAAAAACACCCTTTCGGGTGAATACAATGCTTATATTAGAGGATGATTTTGAGGTGCTTCCCGTTCTTATGCCTGCTGATCCTCGCTGTTTTTACAAAAAGCAGCGGGCAGGATGTAACGTTCAATCATCTCACCGTGGAAGACGGGTTATCGCATAATGCCGTCTTATCCATTTCCCAGGATCAACAGGGTTTCCTCTGGTTCGGCACCAACTATGGTCTCAGCCGCTACGATGGGCACCGTTTCAAAATTTACCGCCACCAGGCAGACGACAGCAGCTCCCTGCCGGGCAACCAGGTAATGAGCCTGTACCGCGACCGGAAAAATGTGTTGTGGATCGGCACTACCGCCGGCCTGGCAAAATATGACCCGGTACAGGACCGTTTTGACCGTGTAGTACTTGATCCCGCTATTCCCATCAGCATCAACTGTGTGTATGAAGATACCAGGGGCCGGCACTGGTTTGGCGCCAACAACGGGCTTTATATGCGGCAGGGCAACAAACAGGAATTCTTTATCCCGGGAAAGATTGCCGGTTATGTGGTGCGTTGCGTGTATGAAGATAAAAAAGGCAATATCTGGATCGGTACCAACAACGGGCTCACGAAGATGAGCGGGAACAGCTTCACCTCCTTCCGGCATGAGGACGGGCAAACTGCCGGTCTTGCTATGAACTTCATTACTTCCATCACGGAAGATCCTTCGGGCAAATTATGGATTGCTACCCAAACAGGCGGTATCAATATATATGATCCCGCTACCGGGAAATTTTCATTGCTGTCGCAACCCGGCATTGTCAATAATATTGTAAGACGGGTGCTGCGCGATAAAACCGGCAATATGTGGGTAGGCACCCAGGAAGGTATCAGCATCATCGACCCGGCCAGTATGAACAGCCGGCATTACCAGCAAAAATCCGGCAACAGCAATAGTATCAGCCAGAATTCTGTTCACAGTATTTATGAAGATAACAATGGCTCTATCTGGATGGGTACCTATTTTGGCGGTGTAAACATCGTGCATCCTTACGGCTCCCCTTTTACAGACTGGCAGCAACATCCCCCGCTGGATGGCATCAGCAATAATGTGATCAGCAGCATTCATGAAGATGCCCTTCATAATTACTGGATTGGTACCGAAGGCGGTGGCCTGATGTATTTTAACCGCGCCACCGGCAGCTTTACCCGTTATAAGCACGATGCCAATAATCCCTCCAGCCTGGGGTCTAACCTGGTGAAGGTAGTGTATGAAGATAAAGACCATAATATCTGGACCGCCACGCATGGCGGTGGCTTGAACCTCCTGGAGAACGGGGGCTTCCGGCGCTTCTTTTATAATACCAGAGATGCCAACACTTTTTCACGGGAAGTGACTGCCCTGCTGGAAGACAGCCAGGGCAAGTTCTGGATAGGCACCAACAACCTGCTGCAACTCTATCACCGCAAAGGCCATGAGCTGGAAAAGCAGGCCGATTCGGCACTTACAGGCATTGCCACCCATCAGTCTGTCCGTTATATTTTTGAAGATTCGCAACACCGTATCCTGGTAGGCACCATCAGCTACCTGTATGTATTTGAAGGCGATTCCATGCGGGTGGTTCAACCGGGATATGTTAATTCCATTCAGGAAGATTCAAAGCATAACATCTGGGTGAGCATGTATTTCGGAGGGCTGATCAAATACAATTCCAACCTGGTACAACAGGTACGGTATACCGAAAAAGACGGCCTGCCGAATGATAATATCATCGGGTTGCTGGAAGATGACCAGCATTATTTATGGATCAGTACTTATAATGGCCTGGTACGTTTTGATCCCGCCCGCAATAGCTTCCGGACCTACACCACCAGGGATGGCATTGCCGGGAATGTGTTCAATTACAATTCCTTTTTGCGCGACAGTCGCGGCGAATTTCTCTTTGGCGGATACAATGGCATTACCAGCTTTTTTCCCAGCCGGATCATTACCAACACGCACCCGGCTCCCATGCGCTTTACGGGTCTTCGCCTGTTCAATAACCTGGTGGGCATCGGGCAGCACAACGGGTTGCTGGAACAGGATATCAGCTATACAAAAGCCCTGCGGTTCCATCACAACCAGGAAGTATTTACACTGGAGTTTGCGCTGCTCAATTATGTAAAAAGCAGCAAAAACCGGTACGCATACCGGCTGGAAGGCGCGGACCGCGACTGGATAGAAACAGATAACCCCGCCGTAACGTACACGAACCTGTCGTCCGGCCATTACACCTTTTGGGTGAAAGGCGCCAACAACGATGGTATATGGAGTGAGCCTGCAAAGATGGAGATCACCATCCTCCCGCCTTTCTGGCAAACCTGGTGGGCCTATGCCATTTACCTGTTATGCCTTATCCTGTTGTTCTTCTTCGTTACCCGGTTCTTTTTCCTTTGGGCCCTGCTGCGCAAAGAAGAGGAACTGCACCAGGTAAAGCTCAACTTCTTCACACATGTATCTCATGAAATACGCACCCACCTTACCTTCCTGCTGGTACCGGTGGAGAAAATGATGGATGTGCTGAAGAAAGATGACCCGCTGCAGTCCACCCTGTTGCAATTACGGAACAATGCCGACCGGCTGCTGAAGCTCGTGAATGAATTGATGGACTTCCGCAAGGCAGAAACCAATCATCTTAAACTGCATGTACAGGAGCAGGACCTCATCCCCTTTCTCGATCATATTTATACCAGCTTCCGGGAAATATCCCTCGACCGGAATATTACCATGGTGTTCCGGCATGAGGTAGAACATGCCTGGGCGTATTTCGACCGTGAACAGCTGGAGAAAGTATTCTTTAACCTGCTCAGCAACGCCTTTAAATTCACGCCCGATGGTGGCCGCATCCAGCTGCATGTAACTGCTGCAAAACAAAATACCGTGATCACGGTTACCGACAATGGCCGCGGTATTGCCCCTGCATATCTCGACAAACTGTTCACCAACTTCTTCCAGGTACAGGATCATGGCCTGCAAAATACGGGATACGGTATAGGGCTGGCACTGTCCAAAAACATTGTAGAACAGCATAAAGGCACGCTCACCGTTGAAAGCGAACCTTCCACGCCGGAAAAAGAAGGGCGTACCTGCTTCACCGTATCGCTCCCCGCCGGCGCCAAACATTTCGAAGGCTCCCAACATACTGTAGGAGGAACCTCTGTGGCTCCTGCCGCACTGGTAAAACCAGCTGTTGCGCCGGAAGAACCGGGTATCACGGTAACGGGTACACTTCAACCTTTTACCATTCATATTGTGGAAGACAATACCGAGCTGCGCGCCCTCATCAGCCAAACCTTCAGGGATCAGTACCAGGTGCTGGAAAGCGCGAACGGAGCCGATGGCCTGGCCACCGCCACTGCACAGATCCCCGACATCGTGATCAGCGATGTGATGATGCCGGAAATGGACGGCCTGCAATTCTGCCAGGCGCTTAAAACAGATGAGCGCACCAGTCATATTCCCGTGGTACTGCTTACCGCCAAAAGCTCGCAAACAGACCATGTAAGCGGGCTTGAAACCGGGGCAGACCTCTATCTCACCAAACCTTTCAGTACCAAAGTACTGGCGCTCAATGTAAGGAACCTTATTGCTTCCAGGGAAAAAATGCGGGAACATTTCAGCCGGCAGCTGCAAACAGCAGCGGTAATACCCGATGCCTTGCCTAACAGCCTGGACAATGCCTTCCTGGAAAAAGTGATGGCCCTGGTGGAAGAACATATGGACGACCCTGAATTCGGAGTGGAAATGCTGGCCCGCAAGGTAGCCATGAGCCAGCCGGTGCTTTATAAAAAGCTGAAAGCCGTCACCAATATGTCGGTGAACGATTTTGTAAAATCGCTGCGACTGAAAAAAGCAGCCGCCCTCATACGCACCCGGCAGCATACCGTGTACCAGGTGGCGTATATGGTGGGGTACAACGACCGGAAATATTTCAGCCGTGAGTTCAAAAAACAATTCGGGAAAACGCCTTCCGAGTTTGCGGAAGCCCCTGATTTGTGAAAAATCCCCCCATTTACTCGGAAAAACCACCCCTCCCGGTAAGCGGGGATCATTAGATTTGTTACAAATCCCACTGTTATGAAAATCAGATTGCTACTCCTTTTCGGGTTGTTGGGCCTTACGCCTGTTGCGTGGGCACAAACCACCTATACCACTATTATGGACCGTATCAGGTCGGAACTGCTGTCGCAGGCCAGCAACACCACCACGCTGGACAACAATGTAAGCAGCACACTGGCTACCCTGCAATCCAACGGTTCATGGCCGGATGTTAACTATGCCTACAGTTCCACCACCTATACGGCGGATGTGCACATCAACCGAGTAAAAACTTTCGCACAGGCCTATACGAAATCAGCCAGTACTTATTACCATAGCAGTACCCTCTTCACTGCCATTGTGAACAGCCTTACTTACTGGAACACCACCGATCCGCAAAGCTGGAACTGGTACCATAACCAGATCTCCAACCCGCAACGTATCGGCGAAATCCTGATCCTGCTGGATACGGCGCCTCAAAGCCTGGGCAGCCTGCGCAATGCGCTGCTCACGCAAATGAACCGCGGCAACCCCGGCAGTCAGACCGGGGCCAACAAACTGGACGTGGCTACACATTTTATGTACAGGGCCTGTCTCACGGCCAACGATTCACTCATGCAATACAGCGTGGACCAGATATTTTACCCGCTGATGCTTACTACCAATGAGGGCATCCAGCACGACCTGTCGTACCACCAGCATGGGCCGCAATTATACTTCTTTGGATATGGTTCCGTATTTGTAGAGGGAGAAACCAAGATGGCCTATTACCTCCGCGGCACTTCGTATGCACTTTCCGGCGCCCGCCTGTCTGTGTTCAGCAATTTTGTGCGGAACGGTTTCCTTAAAGCTATGCGTGGGCGTTATATCGATTATGGCACAAATGGCCGCAGCATCAGCCGTGTAAATAATTTAGCCGTTGGCGTTACTGCCCACCTGGAAAAGCTCAAAACGCTGGATACTGCTCATGTTACCGAATACAATGAGAACATAGCGAGGCTGAATGGCACACAGGTCCCAGGATACCTGCTTCCTGCGCTTCACTCCCATTTCTGGCGCTCCGATTACACCTTGCATCATCGCACCGGCTACCTGTTCGGCCTGCATATGACCTCTACCCGTACAGCGAAACAGGAAAACGGCAATGGAGAAAATCTGAAAGGATATTACCTGTCAGACGGCTCCACCCATATCGCCGCAAATGGCAGTGAGTATTATAATATTCCCCCCGTATGGGACTGGAGCAGGATACCTGGCACTACCGTTCCTTATATCACCACCATCCCCCTGCGGACGCCCTGGGGCGTGAACTTTGGGACCACCACTTTTGCCGGCGGCGTTTCCGACTCGCTGTACGGCGTTTCCGCGCTTCAGTTCTCCGATTACAATACGCAGGCGCGCAAGGCCTGGTTCTTTTTTGATGATGAAGTGGTTTGTCTTGGCGCGGGGATCAGCTCCACCGCTACCCAACCCATCAATACCACCGTGAACCAATGTCTTCTCAACGGTTCTGTATCCGCAAATGTAAACGGTACCGTAAGCACCATTGCCAATGGAACTTACAGTTATAACAATACACTGAAATGGATCACGCATAACGGTATCAGCTATTACTTTCCATCAGGAGGCCAGGTGCAGCTCAGCATGCAATCCCAATCCGGTACCTGGAGCAGTATCAACAACGGCGGCACTACCACCGTACAAAATATGAATGTGTTCCAGTTGTGGTTTAACCATGGTAACACCCCTGCGAACAGCACGTATGCCTATTATGTATTACCCGGGCAGAATATGGCCACGTATGATACTACCGCCGTCCGTATAGAGCAGAATACCGCTAATATGCAGGTAGTGCATCACCGCGGACTGAATATCTGGCAAATGGTATTCTACCAGGCAGGCACCTTCCATAAAGATTCGCTGACAGTTACGGTAGACCGCCCCTGTACCCTGATGCTGCGTGATGCAGGCAGTTCTGATGTAAAAGTATCCGTTGCCGATCCATCACAATCATCTTCACCGGTAACCATCCTGCTGAACCTGCCCGGTATTCCGCAAACGCGGCAACTGCTGGCCAGCCTGCCCTCCGGGCCGTATGCGGGCGCTTCCGCCACCCATCATGTAAACAACCAGACACCTGTTTACACCGCAGCTGCAATTACTGCAGTGGCCGACGCCTATGTAAGAGGGGGCTCCGTTTACGGCAGCGTGAACTATGGCACAGAGTCGCTGGTATTAAAACAGGATGCTACCGTAAGCTATACCAGGGAAGTATTCCTGAAATTCAATGTGGGCACATTACCGGCGGGTACCAACCAGGTAAAGCTGCGGATGTATGTGAACTACGCAAACACCGGTATTGCTACTGTGCCCTGGATTGCGCAATATGTGAGCAACGATAGCTGGACAGAAACCGGCATCACCTATAACAATATGCCCGCAGCTACCAGCGCGGTAGATACTATCATGGGACGCTCCGCCGGGAACTTTGCAGAATGGGATGTCACTAATATCGCGCTCTCCCAGCAGGCCGCAGATGGCGTGCTTACTTTAAAACTGGTATCCGGGCTGGCGGGCGCCACTACTGACGCTATCTTTACTTCCCGCGAAAACAGCGACTCCACGCGGCGACCAATGCTGGTTTGCAGCACAGGCAGTACATTGCGGAAAATGATGAGCGCAAATGTAAACGAGGAAAAAACAGACGGCGTAAGCATTTATCCCAATCCTGCAGGCGCCATCGTTTATGTAAATACCACCGGACACTGGATGAAAGCAGCATTACATGATAGCGCCGGTAAGGCAATAAAAGCAGAGCGACTGGATGGCCGGCAGCAGTTTGAAATACAACTTGGTGATATCAGGCCCGGGATGTATTTACTGGTGCTAAGCGGGCAGGGAAAACAACTGGTGAAAAAGATCGTAAAGATGTAGTAACTGCTTTAAAAAAGGGGACAGTCATCCGCGTTGGATGACTGTCCCCTTTTTAAATGCATTTTCTTCTCAGGCATATTGCTGAAGCCATACCTTAGCTTCTTCATCATTACTGAATGATTTCATGGGAATAGGCGGCGCTTTTAGCTTAAACAGAATATTCATGATCAGCTTTGCCAGGCCAGGCTTGGAAACCATGGCCATGGCGGTATATACATGAGGCAATTGCTCCGTGGAAAATTTTCTTGTTGCTTTATCAGGAACAGGAGAATTTGTGAGATAGATCAGCAAGGGCACTTTTTTATTTCCTGTGATTTCCTTTACCAGCTTGATATTATTTGAAATATTCTCCACTGTTCTCAGGATGCTTTTAGAATAGGAATATAAAATGCCGGTATGCTGATCATAGTAGTAATCAGCTATTTCTCCTTTGATGAGGGGGAGATTGTTGGGAGGGTAACGCTTTTCTCTCATTGCCTGATTTTTTTATAAAGATAAATATCCAGGACATTGTGAAGGATTAAAAATGAGATTTCGGGGGCATAACCGGACAATGTAAACTGCACCCACACTTTGGTTACAACAACCACTGGTTTGGTTAGCTCCGCCGGGCTTATTGTTTGGAAATTTGTGTAAACAAATAGCAAACAATATGAAAATTGTAGTAACCGGATCAATCGGCAATATCGGCAAACCACTCGTACCCAGGCTGGTGGCAAACGGGCACCAGGTAACCGTGATCACCAGTAAACAACACAACGAAGCCATCATTGAAAATATGGGGGCAAAAGCTGTTACAGGTTCTGTAGAAGATGTAAATTTGCTGACCGGTACATTCGCCGGGGCAGATATCGTTTATACCATGGTGCCATCTTTTTTTGGCGCAGCCGACCTCCTCGAATTTTACAGGAGCGTAGGAGAAAATTATGGAGAAGCGATCAGGGAGTCGGGGGTGCAGCGGGTAATTAATCTAAGTAGTTTTGGCGCGCATCTCAACAAAGGCACAGGCGTTATCCTGGGAGCCCATTATGTAGAAGAGATCCTGAATAAACTGGAAAACGTTCAGATCACCCATATGCGCCCTACTTCTTTTTATTACAACCTGCTTGCCTTTGCAGATATGATCAGGAACCAGGGATCCATTTCCATCAACTGTGGAGGAAACGATGTGATGCAGCTGGTACACCCCGATGATATTGCCGCTGCCATAGCAGAGGAAGTGGAACAACCCGGTAGCCCAAGGAAGATCCGTTATGTAATGAGTGATGAACGGACCTGTAACGAAATAGCCGCAGCCTTAGGTAAAGAGATCGGCATGCCGGATCTTGAATGGCGCCTGATTTCAGATGAAGAAGCAAAGAACAGGTATTTAAAGGCCGGCGTTCCTTCCTTACTGGCACAGTATCTGACAGAGATATACAGTAGTCTTCATAACGGGAAACTGGCGGAGGACCTTATTCATCACCGCCCTGAATACGGGAAAATAAAACTGGAAGATTATGCCAGGGAATTTGCTGTTATTTACAACGGGAAAAAATAATAATAAACTAAACCTGGTCAGATATAAAAATGAGTAACCACCAGCCGAAACGGATACATAGCATTGCAGCGTTTCACCGCTACAGGGAATTACCGGAACCGGAAAACCCGCTGATCAGCGTTGTGAACGTAGAAGATATCAGCTATACCGGAAAAACAGAATCGCTGCTGCTTGATTTCTATTCCATTGCCGTCAAACGGCACCACGACATCAGGTTTAAATACGGTCAACAGCAGTACGATTTCGATGCAGGCGTGATGTTCTTTGTGGCCCCGGGGCAGATATTCAGCATTGAACATACAACCGGGAAACCGACAGACTGTTCCGGCTGGGTGTTACTCATACACCCGGATTTCCTGTGGAATACGCCCCTGGCTAAAACCATCAGGAAATATGAGTACTTCGACTATGCCGTTAATGAAGCCCTGTTCCTTTCCCCGAAAGAAGAAGCGATACTGAATAACATTGTAGATATCATCCGGAAGGAATATCATTCTTCCATCGATAAATTCACCCAAAGCATCATTATTCCGCAGATAGAATCCCTGCTTAACTATGCCGAGCGCTTTTACCAGCGCCAGTTTATAACACGGAAAATAACCAATCATCATATCCTGGCCCGCTTCGAGGAAACCCTCTCCCACTACCTGGATAGCAGCCAGCTGCTGGAAAACGGGCTGCCAACAGTACAGTATATGGCCAATGCACTGAATATATCTCCCAATTACCTGGGTACCTTGCTACGTACATTAACAGGCAAAAATACCCAGCAGCATATCCACGACAGCCTGATTGAAAAAGCAAAGGAAAAAATTTCCACCACGGCGCTGTCGGTCAGTGAAATTGCCTATGAACTGGGGTTTGAACATCCCCAGTCTTTCAGCCGCTTCTTTAAATCCAAAACGGGGCAGTCGCCCCTGGAATTTAAAGCCGCTTTTAACTAGCGATACCCAACCGCGCCCTGTTTCTACAAAATCCAGGTTGAAAACCGTTTGTTAATCATTATTAAAACATATCATGGTAACAAAGAGAATTACGATAGATTACAACAGCGTACTGAAAGCTAAAATTTATTTTTTCTTTAAGAGAAGTATATGGAGATATTTATTCGCGATACTGCTTATCGCGTACATTTTCCCGTTAAACCCGCCAGGATTCCTGCTTTCAGGATTGATCTACTTTTTCATCTTTACCATAGTGATACTGGTACCGCTGTATCATTTTTCTTCCGTGAGGATGGCGAAAAAGATTGACTTTGACGCAGAGGTCACCTTCACCGATGCACACATTATAGTAGTGCATCAGAACAGGCAGTCGACCGAAATAAAAGAATGGACCTGGATCAGGAACATTGATATCACGTCAAACAATATATGGCTGGTAACAAATGAAGTGCCCCGTTTCCTTATCTCTCTCAGTAAAAATAACCTGTCAGAAAATGAGCGGTTATTTTTTGAAGAGATAAAGCGAAAAAAACTGGCTGCTTAAAATAAGCTCCCCTGTACCACTGCCGGCGGCATTGTAGGATGAAATAAACCCACAATGGTAAATGGCTGTCTCGAACTTGCATGTACATTTTGGGTAGTACCCAGGAAGAAGTACAGGTCGGTGTTACGCGCGTATTCCTGCAGGTATTTTTTTCTCAGGTCGTTAACAGCCTTCTGTTCCTTATCAGGGCCACTGTGCTTCTTCAGGCTTTTCCAATAAAGGGAAGCCAGCTGCCAGTCTTCCACCGGTAAAGTGATTTCCTTCTCCCTGCTGTCGGTAAACCGGAAAGAAAACCGGTAAGGCAGCTTTTTCATCACTGCAAAAGGATCTTCCGGTTGTTCAGATACCCGGCCGCGCGCTTTTTCTTCCTGTAATTTCTCCAGCAGGCTGCTATCCCATTCCCGTTCCGTTTCTTCTGCCACAAAACCCAGGATACGGGTTGGTTTGAATACTGCCAGCGAGGTATAAAACGCTTCGTGCTTTGCTTCCATCAGCACGGTCGACAGGTCGCGGTATACATTCTTCAACACAATGGCTTTCCTTTCGCTCCAGTGATCCTCCGTGCCGATATGCCCTGTTCTTTTTACAGGCGCCTCCATTGATACCGGCCTGAAACTTTCCAGCCTGAAATCCCTGGTGTTCCGTTCCAGGTCCAGTTCTATCCAGTCGTACAGCTGGTATTGTTCTTCGTAACTCTTTTTTATAAAGGGAACCGGGTATATCCTGATAAACACACCATCTTCCCTGAAACCGGCGATGCTCACCTGTTCTTCATAATGGGAAGATAACGTGGGGTAACTTTTAACTGTGATCAAAACTTTCGTCAAGGGCATGCGCAACATATTTTAAAACAGCCAGCAAAACTAAGGGTTAATCGTTGAAAATAAAAAAGTTAGCAACATTTTCAATCGCTCCTTCATCTCCCTTAAATATACCTGATAGATTTTTCATACTCCCCTATCGAAACATTCTATGTTTACTTCAACCTAATTTGTGTAATTTGTACGCATAAAATTTTAACACATGAGTTTTCAAGATGAGCTTAAGAAAATCTTTGTTGAAGAAAATGAAATACCCGTGGAGTTCCGTATTTCTGAAATTCATCAGAGAGAGTACCTGGTAAACGGGGAGATGAAACAATGGGATGGACCAGTGAGCGAGGTATATTCTCCTGTTAACATTCCTACTGCCGATGGCCTGAAGCGCAAGCTGATAGGCACTTACCCGCTATGTACCGAAAAAGAGGCCTTTGAAGCGCTGGATGCTGCTCTTTCCGCATACGACAATGGCCGTGGCGAATGGCCAACCATGCGGCTGGATGAGCGCATTAACTGCCTTTCTGTATTTGCCCGTAAAATGACGGAGCAACGCGCCCTGATCGTCAAGCTGATCATGTGGGAGATCGGGAAATCCTATGCAGACTCTATCAAGGAATTTGACCGCACCATAGAATATATAAATGCCACGATAGATGCGCTTAAAGAAATAGACCGCAGCTCTTCGCGCTTCGAGATCAGGGAGGGCACCATTGCGCAGATCCGCCGCTCTCCCCTGGGTGTGGTGCTCTGCATGGGCCCATTTAACTACCCGTTAAACGAAACCTTTACCACGCTGATCCCTGCACTGCTAATGGGGAACACCATCCTCTTCAAACCACCCAAACATGGTACGCTGGTGCATTACCCGCTGTTGCGCGCTTTTATGGAATCGTTTCCCAAAGGTGTGGTGAACACCATTTATGGCCGTGGCGCTTCTGTGATACCCGGTATCATGGCCACCGGCAAGATCAATGTACTGGCCTTTATCGGTTCCAGTAAAGTGGCCAATGATCTCCGCAAGCACCATCCCAAGCTAAACCGGCTGCGCGCAGTGCTGAGCCTGGATGCCAAGAATGCCGCCATTATCACTCCGCATGCAGATATACAGGTAGCCGTGAATGAATCCATATTGGGGGCATTATCGTATAATGGTCAGCGTTGTACTGCTATTAAAATACTGTTTGTGCACCGTTCTATTGCCGATGAATTCAATGCACACCTCAGCGAGGCGATCAGCAAAATGAAATTTGGTATGCCATGGGAGAAAGGTGTACAGCTTACGCCTGTAGCCGAGCCCGGCAAGCCAGCCTATATCCGCGAAGTGCTGGACGACGCCATTGCGCATGGTGGGGCAGTTGTGAATGAAAACGGCGGCGCTACCCACGAATCATTTGTATTCCCGGCAGTAGTATATCCCGTGAATGATAAGATGAAACTTTACCGGGAGGAACAGTTTGGGCCTGTAATCCCCGTAGTGCCTTACGATGAGATAGAAGAAACCATCGATTACCTCATCGAATCGCCACATGGCCAGCAAGTAAGTATTTTCAGCAATAACCCTGATGAAATAGCGACCCTGATAGATCCATTGGTAAACCAGGTAAGCAGGGTGAATATCAACAGCCAGTGCCAGCGCGGCCCGGATGTATTTCCGTTCACCGGCCGGAAAGACAGTGCAGAAGGCACGCTTTCAGTACATGATGCGCTGCGCTCATTCTCTATACGGTCGCTCGTAGCTACCAAAATGAATGATACCAATAAAAAGCTGCTGGAAGATATCGTGAATGAACATAGTTCCGACTTCCTCAGTACCAATTTTATTTTCTAGGCGGCTAAAAGGAGGTATTAAAAATAAAGACGTGGCTTAACGGCAGGCGGCTTCCATCGGATACCCGGATAAAAAAGCGGGTGTATCAGTTGCTGATACACCCGCTTTTGCATTAAAGCAACGGCAAATCCTACCAGGGAATTTCTCCGCCGTCTTTGAAGAACCGGCCTGTAATGGATCTGTCTTCCAGCATCGCCAGTTGCACAATGGCCTTTGCCCCCTCTTCCACTGTTTTAAAACCTTTAAACTGGTTAAGATCGGTGGCGGTATATCCCGGGGTTACGCTGTTGACTGTAATATGCTCCCCGCGCAATTCATTTGCCAGCATAACGGTAAAACCATTCAACGCAGTTTTGGTTGCCCCGTAGGTAGAGAAATTACTCCAGTTGGGGGGCCTTTCGGCCGACGTCTGCATGGTTAACGATCCTATTTCGCTGGATACATTGATGATGGAGGGAGCGGAAGACTTCCGCAGCAGCGGCAACATCACCTGTGTTGTTTGCACAGCGCCGAAATAATTTGTTTCAAACAAAGCGCGGATGGCTTCCATGCTGTATTCAGCAATATACTGCGGCTGTTCACCTGAAATACCGGCGTTATTGATCAGTAAGTCGAGGGCACCGACGCTATTTTCCAGTTCAGCCTTAGCTTTCCTGATACTGTTTATATCGGTTACATCGATGTGGATGGCGGCCACATTAGTAATACCTGCGGCTTTCAGCTTTCCGGCGGCGCTTTGCCCGTTGATAATGTCCCTGCTGCCAAGGTATACGAAATTGCCTGCCTGTGCCAGTTGCTTCGCTGTTTCAAAGCCCAGGCCTTTGTTGGCGCCTGTTATTAAAACGGTTCTCATAAAAATCAAATATTAAGATTAAAAATGCCTGGATGATAAGCAGCTATTACTATATCTCCCCTGCAAATTTAACCAGGCACAAGAAGGCAGCTGTAGCCCAATTACCTTATTTTGTATCCAAATGTCAGGTTCAGTGTTTCACCACCAGCCCCTGCCCTGGTATGTATTTGTCGTATTCCATATGCCTGGCAATGCGCAGCGCTTCTGCTTCTCCCTTCAGCTTTGCCACCAGGTGCAGCGCGCCGTCTATGCCGGCGGAGATGCCGGCAGTGGTAATAACACGTCCGTTATCTACATACCGTACATTGTCCATCACTTTGGCGGAAGGCACAGCCTTTTGTAACGACCGGATGCTGTTGTGAAAGGTCGTTACAGTGAGGTTGTCCAGCAAACCGGCGCGGCCCAGCACAAATGCCCCGGTACATACGGAGAAGTAAATTTTTGTGCCGGCATCCCGGCTTTTGATCCAGCTGATCACTTCCGGATCATCGGCGGCTACGTCGTCATCCCCGCCAAATATGGCAAAGATATCTGCAGGTGGGGCGTCCTGTATGCTGTAGTCGGGGTTCACCTTTAACACACCCTGTACCGTAACGGGCGCCTTGGTTTTGCCTACAGTAAATATTTTAAACCCGGCATAGGAAAATACTTCCAGTGGTCCCGCGAAATCGAGTACCTCCGTACCATTATACAGGTAGAAGCAGATGCTTAAGGGCGACTGTTGTGATGCTGTGGTGCTATCACGGAGCACCAGTGTCATACCACAGTGCGGGCATACGCCTGGCTTATGATATACAATAGTGTCGCATGGACCGCAAGGCGGGCAAACATAATCGCCCCCTTTTTGTTGTGCCATTCCCCATAATGGGATACACAGCAGTAGAATAAACAGATGTTTCATATGTGATTATTGTCCACGCAAATTACGCAGACGCCAACCTGCAAAGAAGGACAATCCACCTGCCGATCAGGCCATTTTCATGCTGGCTGCAATGCCCGCCTTTTTTGCTAACTGTCCCAGTTGGCGGGTACTGCCAATCCCGCAGGTTTTGGCTACCCATGCCAGCTTCTGGCCGTCCTTCAATAATTGCATGGCCTTTTCTTCGCGCAGGTTACGGATATAATCGCCAATGGTAATACCTGTGGTAGATTTAAAGAGGCGGGTAAGATTCCGCGGCGACATATATACCATTGCAGCCAGTTCGGTGATGGTTAGTTTTGTGTGCAGATGATGGGTGATATGATCCTGTATTTCGTGTACCTGGTGATTGATATGTTGCCGGTATTGCAGATGGATGCTGTGCTGGGAAGCCGCTCCGTCGCGGCGGATGTATACCACCATGTCTTTAGCTACGGTATAAGCGAAAGTAGGGCCATAGTGTTCCTCTACCAGGAACAGCGCCAGGTCTATTCCCGTGGAGATACCTGCGCTGGTATAAATATTATCACTCTTTACAAACAACCTGTTCTCTATTACCTGCAACTTCGGGAAGCGTTGCTGTAGGGCGGCGGTATAGCCCCAATGCGTGGTACAGCTGCGCCCATCAAGCAGTCCTGCCGCTGCGAGCGCAAATGCTGCGGTACACACAGAGCATAAGGTAGCCCCCACCGCCGCGGCCTGCTGCAACCATAGCATCCACGTGTCATCGGCTGAATGATCCCATTTCGCCAGGTCCATTCCGGCTACGATCACAATATCATCCCGTTGAATAGTGATGGCATCGGGCGGTTCCACACGGGTGAATCCCAATCCTGAAGAAGTACCCGGCGCCGTATAGGGCGATACGTATCTCAGTTCATACGGATGCCCGCAACATCCTGCTTCATAAAAAACAGTGACGGCGCCCGCCAGGTCCATCAGGTGCACATGATCAAACAGAAAAAATATGACACGTTTTCTTTCCATTATGCTAAGATAGTAAAGGGCATCCTTTATATTGGCTAATGGTACTCATCTCACATCAATACAAACAGATCCTCATTTCCACTTTAACCATAAATAGCCTCCGCATTTTGAGGGAGTTGTTCTACGTGCTGCATATAAGCGGTTACATTGGCATCCCAGCTTTCCGGGTATGTGTAGCCCAATGCTGCTGCAACAAATTTTGCTACTGTTCTGAAAAGATCCATAGCAGCATATACAGCCTTCCATATTTGCGGCAGACTGGCGGGCGCATAGGTAGCCAGCAACTTTTCATATATTTCCGGCTCAAGGAGGCGCTGGTAAAAGCTTCCCATCTTACCCGGGTTTACCTTAAACCCATAACGGCAACCGATATACCAATCCATCATTTGTAATAGTGCGCCGCGGATCACCTGGTTGAACAATTCCTGTACCTGGATCACCCTTCCCCTCCAAAGTCCTTTTGCCAGGCCGGAGTTGGTATACCAGAACTCATTACAGCAATCAGTAAAGGAGCGGAAGGAAGGTTGCTGTACCCAATAGCCGGTGTCGCCTGCAGGTGGCAGGGGCCGCGTATTAAACAGGCCATTCCTGTCCCACAGTACTTTGCAAAGGCTATCGCTGGTAAAATGATCGAGCTTATCCAAAGGCACCATCACCAGGTCTATACGATTGCCATCGGTAAACTGCATAAGATAGGAGAAAGCTCCTTCCAGCTCCGGCGAAGGCGGATAAAGCTCCATATCCTCCGGCAGCTGCATGATCATTCTCTCGCCAAAAACATCCACCCAGCTATGATCCTGCAGAAACGGTTCCAGGCTCTCCACCACATAAATGATGTCATAATCCTGGAAAATATCAGGTGTTACATTCGGGTTCGATCTTGATCCATCCTGCAATACGGCCAGTATACGGTCGTTGTTACGGGCCACGCGTAATATTAGTTCCATCATCCGGGATTCATTTCTGCTTATCATATGTGCTGCTGTTTGGCCAAATTTAATACAAAGCTTACATATCAGTTTTACAGGCATTCAGGGGGTTACAAGATGTGTTGTTTAGTGGTGAGATCTTTAGTTCAAATTCGTATATTAATGCCCGTAATCACTCATAATTGCAGCCATATGAAAAAATATATGTCCCGTTTCATTATTGCTTTCCTGGTGTTGGCCTTGCCTGCAAGAAGCTTTGCGCAGCAGCAGATTGCGAAAGGCACTGTTCAGCGGATCTCCATCCACAGCAAGTTGCTGGAAGGTAATCTGAGTGGCGATGATCCCAGCCGCCATGTCTCTGTTTATTTACCTGCCAGTTATAATTCCGGTAAGAAGAAACACTACCCGGTGGTTTACTTCCTGCATGGCTATACCGATAATGACGCAAAATTTTATGGCTTCCAGCAGCATTGGATGACGCTTCCTCCCATACTGGATTCGGTATTTGCCAGCGACCCGACTCATGAAATGATTGTTGTTACCCCCGACGCCTATACGCTTTTCCAGGGTAGCATGTATTCTAATTCCGTCACCACCGGCAACTGGGAAGATTTTGTTGCCAAAGAACTGGTGGGTTATATAGACAGCCACTATCGCACGCTGGCGCAAAAAGAAAGCCGGGGCTTATGCGGCCACTCTATGGGTGGTTATGGCGCATTGCGGATAGGAGAAAAGAACCCTGATGTTTTTTCAACAGTATACCTGCTGAGCCCTTGTTGCTTAAACTCCACCCCGGTATCGGCCGGAGCTATGCCACCCGGCTTTTCACGTGCGGAAAGCATTAAAACGGTGGAAGAACTGCAGAAAGCGGATTTCCTCACCAAGGCACTTTTTGCATCAGCAGCGGCATGGTCGCCCAACCCGGAAAACCCTCCTTTTTATATCGACCTCCCGGTAAAGGATGGGAATATTCAGCCATTGATCATGCAAAAATGGGATGCCAACCGCCCGCTGAATAATTTAGACCAATATATCTACAATATCAGGAAACTGAAGGCTATTGGCTTTGATGCCGGGGACCGGGATGCTGGTATTGCGGAGAGCATCAGGATACTGGACAGGGAGCTTAATAAATATCATATCAGCCATTCCTTCGAAATTTATGAGGGGGATCATATTAACCGTGTAAGTAAGAGAATTGAAGATAAGATGCTGGATTTTTTTGGTAAGAATTTATTGTTTGGCCAGCACACGAAACAGTAATATATTAATGCGGGGCCTGCTTCTTCCAGGCTACTCCCTCTAACTATCCCAACCTGGGATGGGTTTGTAAATCCCTGTCTCCAAATAATTCCATTTTTTTTGGGAGACAATCTATTTATTATTTATCTTTACAATCAAGATAATTAATAATCAAGATATATGCCTTCTAAAGAGGAAATCAGGAAGCTGAGAAAGCTAAGCCAGCAATTTGCGTATACCTCTATCCAGATGCACGAAGCCATTGGCAGAAAGGCGGGCATGTCTGGCACAGACCATAAATATTTAGGGTTCTTACTTCAGCAGGGAGAAATGACAGCCGGGGAGTTTTCTGTTATAACAGGCCTCACCACCGGCGCTGTTACCAGCTTAATAGACCGCTTTGAAAAGAAAAGACTGGTAAAGCGGCAACCTGATAAAGCCGATCGCAGAAAAGTGATCATCGTACCGGATACAGAAAAAATAACAAAGCTGTTCAAGCCCCTGTATGAAGATTTTCAAAGCGGCACTGAAAAACAGTTTGCTGCATTTTCATCAGAAGAATTAAAGGTTTTGGAGCGGTATTTTATAAATGCCATGGAAATGATGAACCATAAAATAGATACGATCAATCAAAAACAATAATATTATGAGCGAAACCCAGACACCTATTCAGAATGCTTTTGCCCAGACCTTCTTTCATGGCACCAAAGCGGATTTAAAGATCGGGGATCTTATAGCAACCGGTTATAACTCCAATTTTGTAGACAGGAAATTAAAACATATTTACCTCTCCGCTACCCTGAACGCTGCTGTATGGGGAGCTGAGCTTGCTTCGGGGGAAGGCCGTGAACGGATATACCTGGTAGAAGCAACCGGAGCCCTGGAAGATGATCCTAACGTAACCGATAAAAAATTCCCGGGTAATCCTACCATGTCTTACCGTTCTATCCATCCATTTAAAGTTGTGGGCGAGGTCACTGTGTGGCAAAAACATTCGCCGGAACAGATCAAAGCAATGAAAGATGCGTTGGAACAGCTGAAACAGCAAGGCGCGCTCGTGATAGAGGAGTAAGTTAGTAGCAGAATTGCAGGCAGAAATGGATACCTGGAAAGATGTATCCTGTTCAACGGATTTTTCTTCTTAATGCTATAACAGATAACGAAGGTGGCTGTTTATTGAAACGCTGTTCTTTAACGTGCCAGTTCATTGCTTAATGCTATCATCAATGCTCTGCCCTTCTCTATATCTGCAGTGATCTTTTCCTCTTTAAAACCACGTTCAGCAGTAAAAACGTTCAAATGCTGCTCTATAGCCTGCCAGCTGCGTTTCACCGTTTTATTGCCTGATGCAGCCGCCTGTATTTTCAGGATACGTAATTTTTCATAATCAACGATCCCTTCTCTCAGCTTCTCCAAACGGATGCTGCTGTTGCCGCCGGGATATACCAGGTAACAATCTCCTGCGGGCCATGAACCGTGGCGGGCGTCCCGCACCGGGTCTTCCGGCCATCCGTCGTAAGCCCAACGCAGGAAGCCATCATAGCCACGCGCAAAGGAGTACCAGCTGATCCAGCGCCCTTCAATGGGAGGAGAAAATACAAAGTTGTTAGGTACCGGCGGATTACAGCAAACATAAAAAGTAGTGGTAGCGCCTCTTGCGCTGCGTTGCCGCTGCTGGCTATCCGCAGGCTCATTACCATACAGGTAACAGTAATCATCCAGCAGGGTATCCAGCTCCTGGTGCCAGTTGCCCGCATAGGTGATACGCCATTGGGGCGAATGCTCTTTTATTACTTTAATAGCTGCAAGGGTTTGGGGCAGCTCATTTTCATTAATGCCCAGGTATGTTTTTTCAAACCATCCTTTCTTCTCCAGGTGAGCCCTGAGATCGTCCAGGAAATTGTGCCAGCGTGCGCGGTATTCTGCTGTTCCCGGCGCCCACTGTGCATATACATAATTACCGCTGGCTGCATCGGTATAACGGAAACGGTTACCCCAGGGAACGGGCGTATAAATAGTGATGGCCTTGTTAATGCCCAACGCCATAGCCATTTCCACGTAATCGTCGAATATCGTGTAATCATATTTCCAGGTGCCATCTTTTTGTTTGATCCAATTGATCATGCCTCCTTCTATCATATAGGAATTATCCGACCAGGGGGAATGTACCGCATAGGTGGTAATATATTTTCCACCGGCGCCGGCATACAGCTGCAGGTGTTTTTTCAGCAGGGCCCTGTGCTCATCAGACCATGGCTCCACATGATTGTACCATGCCACTGCCCACGGGTTCTGCCAGAGATCCAGCCGGTATTGCCATTCCTGCGGTGGCGGCAACAGTTGCTGTTGCACCCTGATCTTCATATGCAGGGTGTCTGTATAGCGTTCCGTATGCACCAATACAGTACCCGTGTACTGTCCCGGTGCTGCATCCGCGGGAACGTCCAGCGATATCCAAACCGGCCTGGTGGTTTTCCCCTCCAGGTCAAACCTGTCAAACTCCTCCAACCTGTCGGGCATCAGGAAGCCCTGCTGATATGGCGAGCCTTCACATACAGCGTCTTTTGCGCCATAAGGATAGTTGGACAGCACATAACGCACCAGCTGCAGGTTAACATGTTTACTACTGATCACCTTTCCCTCCGCATTCACCAGGTTGCTTACGGTAAACCTTACCTGGCGCAGGCTGTCGGGCGACCAAACCAGCAGTTGTGCATTCAGCCGTTCGTTCTTCCACCCCGTTGCTTCCCATGTAGCAGTAATGTTTTGCGAAGGCGCTTCTGCCCTGAAATAAGCCTGTTCCGTTGACCCGAAGGCAGCATGTAGCCCACTGCGCAATTCCTTCCAGGCAGCGGGAGCTGTCGGCTCATCAAATGTATACTCCGGCTGGTAATGCGGCGCCAGTACAGGTAATCGGGCAGCATCCATTTGCCCTTTGTGCTGTGCGAAAGCTGTTGCCGAAATGAGGCAGCATATAATTGCTATTCCCTTCACGCTGTTGGGTTTAAGAAGTTATCATTGTGAAGCCGGCTCCGGTGCTCAGGACCATGCTGTTTCCCCGTTATAATCAATACATCCTTCATAGGTTCCGGGTACCGGCAGGAAACGTAGTACCTTTGTGGCCCCGGCTTCAGAAGTAAAGAAGCCCAGTAAGGTCAGTTGTTTCATCAATGTAAAATAATGCGTTGATCCTTTCTGGCTCCTGGCCTGTTCATCGATGCCGGTAAGCAGGGATTCTTTTTGAGCTGTGGAAAGTTGTATAAAACCTGTCTTAAATTTTTTCTTTGAAGCATCGTTTAGCTGCGTAATGCCCCGCTTCAGTATTTGCTGTTGTCCGTTATCGTAGCAACCGGAGGCATAAAAGCCAATGAATTTACCGACCGCTGCATCCTTTGCCCCCGGCGTATTAGTACGGGGAATGATGGTTTCCGCCACTTCATCCAGGAAGGCGATATCGCCTGCGCTGAAAAGCGGCCCTTTAGTGTCTTTACAGCCCGAAAGAAATAATTCCCCGCCAACAAATGCGGCCCCGGTAAGAACGGCAATTGTTCTGATCAATTCTCTGCGGTCCATTTACAATGCTCCTTTTTTTAGCTGCTCCACTGCGTAGTTAGCAGCTCTTGCGGTTAATGACATATAAAGAATGGACGGGCTCTGGTTGCCAGTGCTTGTCATACAGGCGCCATCCGTAACAAACACATTTTTACAGTGATGTAACTGGTTCCATTCATTCAGTAAGGAAGTGGCGGGATCATTACCCATACGCACCCCTCCCATTTCATGTATATCCAGTCCAGGCGGCTGGTGATTATCAGTTACCACGATATTCTTTGCACCGGCTGCAATAAGCATGGCTTTTCCCTGTTCAATAAAATCCTTTACCATCCGCTCATCGTTATCGTCATAATCTACAGATGTGATCAGCAAAGGAATTCCCCATTCATCTTTCTTATCTTTGCTCAGTCTTACATGATTGCTTTCCTTCGGAATGGTTTCACCCTGCATATACATATACGCGCCCCATTTCCCCGGCTTGCTGATCGCTTCTTTAAAGCTGGCTCCCAATGCTGCAGGCACGTTCTTATCGCTTAACTTTTCCCGGTACGCGGCGCTAAAAACCACGTATCCTCCTACAAAATCTGTATCTTTCTCATATACATTCCTGAAGTTGGGAATAATACATTCTGCCGGTTTCGATACCTTGTAATACTTATCTTCAAAACCATCAAACTCGCCGCTCATGCCCGCCCTGTAATTATGGAAGCAAATATATTTTCCCAGCAGGCCGTTATCGTTCCCCAATCCATTTGGAAACCGTTTGGAAGTAGAGTTCAGCAAAATGAGATTGGTGTTTAAGGCCGATGCATTGAGGAAAATGATCTTTGCATGGAACACCGTCGCTTCTTTTGTTTTGGCATCAATCACTTTAACGCCTGTTGCCTTACCGGATTGTTCGTCATAAATAACAGAGTGCACCACGGAAAACGGGCGCAAGGTCAGGTTCCCCGTTTTTTCCGCCCAGGGAAGTGTAGATGCATTTGAGCTGAAGTACCCGCCAAACGGACAACCACGCATACAAAGATTCCGGCTTAAACACTGCCTATGCTGTTCCTTGTGAATACTGGTAGGCCGGGTTACCTGGGCCCACCTGCCGGATACATAATGACGGTTGAATTTACCGGCCAGTACGTCCTTTAAGTGCTGCTCTACACAATTCAGTTCAAATGCAGGCAGGAATTCACCATCCGGCATAGTATCGATGCCTTCCTTATTTCCGCAAACACCAATAAATTTTTCTACATGACTGTACCAGGGAGCAATATCCTGGTATCCTATGGGCCATTCAATCCCATATCCATAGCGGTGCGGAGCGGTAAAATCCATTTCACTCCAGCGGGCGCAGGCCCGTCCCCATATCAGTGATTTTCCACCCACCTGGTACCCGCGTATCCATTCAAAAGGTTTTTCCTGGATATAAGGATGATCGGCATCCTTTATAAAGAAATGTTTCGTACTGTCGTCATATCCTGCGGCCCTGCTGATATAAGGGTTCGCACTCAGCTCCTTTTCGGGCACTGCGCCCCTGTATGGAAATTCCCAGACCGGCGTATTGGCGGTTGGATAATCCCTGATATGCTCCACATTTCTTCCCCGCTCCAGCACCAGCGTTTTCAATCCTTTTTCACACAACTCCTTTGCAGCCCAGCCACCGCTGATACCACTACCAATTACAATGGCATCAAACTGCGTAGCAACATCTTTACTATCTGCCATACATAAAAAATTTACTGATTGTTATTCACCCTCCCGGGTCAACCCCTATTATCTGCGTCTTCTTCATATAAATCCCTGTCTGACAAACAAGCGGCTGCATCTGCATCTAAAAAAACGGTTACCGACGGATGCTGCAGCAACAGGCTGGCCGGCAGTTCATTCGTGGGTGGCTGCTCCAGCATTTTTTGCACGATCACTGCTTTGTGTTTACCGCTCGCCATTAAAATAATATGCCTGCTTTCCAGGAGTGTGCCCATTCCCAAAGTGATCCCTTTGTCCAGTGCCTGGGGCCGGGTAAAATATTTTTGTCCCACCTTTTTTGTTACCGGGTGTAGTGCTACTACCTGCGTCCTGTTGTCTTTTGCAGTTCCCGGCTCATTCATGGCAATATGTCCATTCATTCCCACTCCCAGGATAGCTACATCAATCCCGTTCTTCTCACTGATAAACTGCTCCGTCCTCCGGCATTCTTCCTGAAGATCGGTTGAACGCCCATCAAAAAAGCAGATGTGATTTCCGGGAATGCCCAGTGGCTGAAACAGGTCCCTGTTGACAGAATACCGGCAGCTTCCTTCATCGTTGCCGTTTAGCCCTACCCATTCGTCCAGTCCCACAAAGTTCCAGTTGGCGTACTGCGTTTGTTGATAAGTGTTGGCCATGGCCCTGTATAAACCTGCCGGCGTATCGCCGGATGCGGGGCATAGCAGTGGCAGGTCATACGCCGGCATCAGCTGCATTACACAGGCTGCCACCTTTGCTGAAAGCGCTTCATATGTTGGATAAATAACTATTCTCACGCATCTACTATTTAGTGGTGGAGGTTGGATGCAGCCACAGATCAACAGGCTTTTCTACTTTCTCATTAAAGGGAAGCATTATCTTTTTACCCTGCCCTGCAGATGCGTAGGCGGCATAGATAATTTCCAGCACATCCCTTCCGTCTTTCCCCGTCACCAATGGTTCCCGGTTATGCTGTACACATTCAATAAAGTGTTTTAATTCCTGGGGATAGCCCTGGTTAAAGGCTTCCTCGAATATGCAAAAGCTCCATCCTATGGTAGTATCTGTTTTTTCCATAGCATAACCATAGCCATTTTTGCTATAGGCCAGCACAGAGTTGCCGGTAAACAGGTCAGCATAAGCCACGCCGTCTAACCCGTGAATTTCACTGCGGTCGTCCATACCGCCCTGTTTTGCCCATGAGTTTTCTACCACGCCTGTTACGCCATTTTCAAACTCTATGATCACGATCGAATTATCTTCTCCCCTGGTCCTGTGTTTATGAAGCACTGTTTTCATAGATGCCGTAATGCTCACCGCCCTGCTGTTCTTCAACATCCATCTGAACCAGGCGATGCCATGGCAGCCCATATCCATCAATACCCCGCCGCCGGATTGGTTAATATCATAGAACCAGTCTGAATGAGGGCCGGAATGCTTCTCCGACTGTTTCAGCATATACACCTGGCCCACCGCTCCTTCTTCCACCAGCTTCCTGGCGCGCTCGTATTTGGGAGCAAAACAAAGTTCCTCTGCATACATCAGTTTTACCCCGGCTGCTTCACAGGCTGCAATCATTTCATCTGCTTCCTCCAATGTAACGGCCAGGGGTTTTTCGATAATAATATGCTTGCCGGCTGCAGCAGCTTTGAGCGTTACTTCCCGGTGCATAAAATTCGGAAGACAAATATCCACCACATCAACATCCGAGCTTTGCAGCAACTCGTCAACAGAAGAAAAGTGCCGGGCAATATGATGCTTATCTGCGAAGGCTTTTGCCCTGTCTGCATTTCTTGCATACACTGCTGCTATTTCTGCTTCCGGAACAAACCTTGTATAACTTTCCAAATGGATGTCGGCAATAAACCCGGCTCCTAATATGGCAACTTTCACCCGTTTCATACTTTTACCTTAATGAGATTCATTAAAAATTATACTTTGAGATCTTTACCGGGGTGTTACTGCACCCATTCGTACATCCTTACATAATCCACCTGCATGGCGGCCGGGAACACTGTTTCATCTATACCTTCCTTACCGCCCCAGTTGCCGCCTACAGCCACGTTCAGCAGCAAATAGAATTTCCTGTCGAAAGGCCAGCCTTCATGGCCTTTGTGCTCATTAGCCACCTGGTAATACACCTTCCCGTCGAGCAGGAAGGTGATATTATCAGGGGTCCATTCTATTGCATACACATGAAATTTCTTATAAGGATTTTTTATGTACACACCTTTTGTTTTCTGTGTTCCGATAACATGATTATAGGATTTGCTGTGCAGGCTTCCGAAGATGCTGTCTTTCATATATCCAACATGCTCCATCACATCAATCTCCCCGCTTTCAGGCCAGCCTCCGTATTCATTGTCTGTTGACAGCATCCAGATAGCAGGCCAAAGGCCCCTGCCTTTTGGAAGTTTGGCCCTTACTTCCAGCTTTCCGTATTTCCAGTCGCCTTTGTTTTTGGTGATCATCCTGGCCGAAGTGTATTGATGATCCCCGCTGCCGTCATTCCTGGCAATTACAGACAGGGTGCCATTTTCCACTTTCGCATTATTGATATCTGCGCCGGTGTAAAACTGCAGCTCATTATTTCCCCAGCCGGATCTGCCGGTCTGATATCCCCATTTGGTGCTGTCCGGTAATCCGTTGTAGTTAAACTCATCGCTCCAGGTCAGCTTCCATTTTGTATGCCGTTTGATGGACTGGGCCTGGGAGGTCGCTATGCAGCAACATCCCACCCATGTTAAAACGAGACAATAAATACTTCTTTTCATCAGGTTAAGTGCTTTCTTTACTATCATTATTTAAGCTTTGGATTTACATCTTCCTGTGCCTGCGGAATGGGAATATATTCACTTCTACCTTTTATAAAACCAGGGAGCACGGTGGCGGCCTGGTCGGTTCTCAGCAGGTCGTTGAATCTTTCCCCCCACCATTCACAGATCAGTTCCGCATGGCGTTCATCCAGCAACTGCTGCAGCGTTACATTGCTGATTGATGCCAGCTTTACCCGGTTCCTGACTAAATTTACCTGGGCATCCCCGCTTTGTCCTTTACGGATTTTTGCTTCCGCATTCATCAGCAGCGCTTCTGCATAACGCATGATCCGGATGTTATTATTTGCGCCATAATAGTCAATCCTGTCTGCCGTCATTTGCGAACGGGGAGTATATGATTTACCATTAAAGTATTTCTTCCTTGACGCATTTCCGGAGATAGTATCCCCATCAGGCGTAACCGAATAGGTACCGGGAGCGCCATTAATACCGCAATACTGGATGGCTGTTTTTAAACGTACACTATCATTACGTGATTTCAGGAAATCAACCGCTTTTTGTGTGGGCACCATCCATCCAGGGCCTGTAATAACAGGGCTGTAGGTATTTTCGGGTCCCTGGAAGAAAAAGAAGTTACCCCATTCTTCGCCCGGGCCACCGGAAATTACGATATCGCCGGTAGATTTTCCAAAATCGGAATATTGCAGTTCCAGAATAGATTCATCACATAACTTACCCGGCTTTTTAAACAGCTGGTAGTAATCATTGAACAGGGAGAACTTGCCGCTATTTACAATCTGGTTAGTGCAGTCCAGTACTACATCCCAGTAAGTGCTGCCATTATTATTACCTGCCAGGTCCATAGCCGCTTTGGCTTTCAGCATCAGCGCCGTATACTTCGTAACGCCTCCAACATGCGCAGCTGCATTGGGACGGGCATCTTCCAGGTTGGCAATGCAGAAATCCATTTCGGAGATCACATACTTATTTACGTCCTCAACGCTGCTTTTGCCAACTCCGCCCAGGTTAGCCGGGTCGTTGCTTTCTATGCCCAGGATAGGTACTGCGCCATAGCTTCTGCAAAGCCAGAACTGTGCAAGCGCCCTGTAAAAGCGGACTTCCGCCTGGTACCTTGCCAGCAGCCTGGTTTTGTCGGCATCGCCCGCAGCGATATTTTTCCCAAATTTGTCCAGTTCAGCCAATGCGCTGTTGGCGCCAAGCACTACGGAATACATGCTGATCCACATATCGTTGATACCCCAGTAACTTTTTACGGTTACATCGGTTTGAAAATTGTGGATGCCTACCTGTCCTGCATCATCATTTCCCGGTTCGATATCATCACTGCGTGACGACCGGATAGCAACACTGATCCATTTTCCGAAAGTGCCGCTGGCAGCGGTTCTGTATACACCAGACACCGGCTGGTACATTAAAGACAGATCAGTATAATCGATGGTAGTTGCCTGGGGCTGATTTTCCAACGGGCGATCCAGGAACTTGGAGCAGCCGGAAAATAAAACCGTTGCGATGAGCAAAATTGCTATATAGATTCTCATATTTTCTTTTTTTAAATTTCTATAACTGGTATTACAGCAACATTTTCGTATATCCTTAAACGAAAGCCTTTTTTAGAATGTAGCTCTTACACCTAAGCTGTAGGTAGAAGAAACCGGGTAAACGTTCGCATCATAACCGGACACCTTGTAGCCAAAAGAGTTATTTGTACCTACCTCAGGTGTAAAGCCATTGTACCGGGTAAACAGAAAGGGCCTGTCGGCAGTAGCAAATACCCTCATGGCAACAGGCGATACTTTACCTATATTAAAGTTATAGCCCAGCTGAATGTTCTGTATGCGCAGGTAAGCGCCGCTTTCCACAAAGAAGGAGTTGCTCACCTTAAACCAGCCCTGTCCCAGTGCATAGGCAGAAGGATAGGCATTCGTTGATCCGGGGCCGGTCCACAGGCTGGATGCGAATTTCTCGTCCAGGTTCAGGGAAGTGGAAGCTTTGTAAAGCCGTCCGCGGTTAAGGTTGAATATTTTATTTCCGGACACGCCCTGGAACGCCACACTGAAATCAAATTTTTTATAGTTAAGCGCTATATTAAAGCCATAGGTAACTTTGGGCAAATAGCTACCCATGTTGATACGGTCTTTATCATCCAGCACGCCGTCACCATTCTGGTCTTTATACTTGGGAAATCCGGGCAGGATAGGTGAAGTAGCTGTTTGGTTATAATGCGCCGCCACCGGGTCGCCACTCACTTCCTCAGGGGTTTGGTATATGCCTGTAAATTCATACCCATAGAAGTAGTTGATGGGTTGCCCTACTACGATACGGTTCGGAAATTCTGCTGTCCATTCAGGGAAACCGCTGGTTGAACTGGGAAGCGTACCTAAGTTGGTGACTTTATTTTTCAGGGTCGACATATTCGCGCTTATCTGGTACCCGAGGTTACCGATTTTGTCGTTCCAGCTCAATGCAATATCCCAGCCGCTGTTCTCCATATCTGCCCAGTTACCATATATGGTAGTGTAGGTGAAGGGGAATGGCCGGGAGAAAGCAGCCTGGGAAGTTTTCCTGTTGTAGTAATCAACAGAGCCGTTTAATCTTCCCTTCAGCATTTCAAAATCAACACCCCCATCCCACTCTGTTACTACTTCCCAGGTAATATCTGTATAGAACCTGTTTACGGAATACCCTGGTATATATTCCCCGTTGGCGTTGGCAGTGCTGCCAAAAACAGCAGAAGCGCTGTTGCCTGTTTTTACAACGGCGTAACCTGCGTTGGCATTTACCCCGTCGTTTCCAAGCTTACCCCAGCTGCCTCTCAGTTTCAGGAAGTCAAAAACTTTCTGGTTCTTCATGAAGGCTTCCTTGCTCAGCACCCATCCCAGGCCCACGGAAGGGAAATAGCCCCATTTGGTCTGGTACTTTGAGCTTCCGTCTGCACGGAATGTGGCAGTAAGCAGGTATTTATTATCATAATCATAGGTACCGCGTGTAAAATAGGAAATACCGGCGTTACGGGTACCGTCTTCTCCGTAGTAAGCCGCATTGGATGTTCCCTGGCCGGCATACCATGATTCTTCCACATTAGGTATGTTATCGGCTTCTGTCCGCGTCTGGCGCCAGCGCTCTTCCCTGGTTGATTGCCCCAGTAACAGGCTCCAGTGATGCAGGCCCTTACCATCTTTATAGGTAAGCAGGTTGTCCAGGATATAATTGGTAGTTCTTTCCTGGATGGATTTGAGGTGCGATACGGTAGAGCCGGCGCCCGGGCCCAGGTTCCGCTGAGGCAGGTAGTTTGTGCCCAGCAGGGAACCATAGATCTGGCTCAACTGGGATCTGAATGTAAGCTTGTTCTCCCAGAAACCGGCTTCGCCATATAATGTAGGCAATATCTGGAAAGCCTTTGACCTGTCGTAATTATAATAGGCAGATGCCATAGGGTTTTTGTCATCAGACCTTCCAATCACAGAAGCGGCGGTAAACTTCACCGGGAACGCATTCACGTTGGCGTCGTCATACACGGGGTACAACGGGGAGGCCGTGTAAGCATCCAGGAAAGCGCCGTTATTGGGACTAAAAGTAACCGAATTATTAAAGATGGCAGAGAACCCTAATTTCAACCAGCTAAACGCCTTCGCTTCCAGTTGTAAGCGGCCGTTATATCTTTTAAAGTTGTTCAGCGCATTCAGGATACCATTCTGATAGGTGTAGTTCAAACCCATTGAGTAAGTTACCTTGTCGCTTCCCCCCTGCACATCAATGCCGTGGTTGGTCAGCATTGCGCTCTTTCTCAATATAACATCATACCAATCGGTGCTGGTAGTGGGATTAAGCCCGCTGCCGCCGAACCTTTCGGACGACAGTAACACGGTGCCGCTATCTGCCACAGATCCCCGTTGAAGGGAAAACTCAGTATATTGCCTTCCGTTAGCCATTTTAAGGACATTCGTTGGCTTCTGAACGCCTACATAGCCATTGTAGGTTACGCGGGTTTTCATATTGGCCTTTCCTTTTTTCGTGGTGATCAGCACTACGCCATTGGCTGCACGTACCCCGTAGATGGCAGCACCGGATGCATCTTTCAGGATAGACATGTCGGCAATATCATTGGGATTCAGAAAACTGATGTCATTTACAAACATTCCATCCACCACATACAATGGATTTTCATTGTTAAATGACCCTACCCCTCTGATGCGTACATTCGGGGAGCTGCCGGGCGCCCCGCTGGTAACCACCTGTACACCGGGAACGCTTCCCTGCAATGCCTCCATCGGGCTGGCAGTAGTGCGTTTAAGCATATTTTCCGTGTTAACAGTGCTGATCGGGGCGGTGAGGTCTCCTTTCTTTTGTGTGCCATAACCAACCACTATTACTTCATCCAGGCTGGTCCTGGAAGTCTCCAGCTGAATACTCAATACGCTGCCGGAGATGGCAACCACCTTGTTTACAAAACCAATTGCCGACACTGCAATTGAATCTGCACCGGGAGGCACGGAAAGCGTAAATGTTCCGCTTTCATTTGTCAGAGTGCCTATAACCGTACCTTTTACACCTATAGAGGCTCCAATGACAGGGGCGTTTTTGTCGTCAGTTACAGTACCTTTTACAGTTCTGTTTTGAGCGTTGGTTGTAAAATGGGCGGTAATAGAAAGTACAAGGAGGATAAAAATTCTGAAGAACTTTTTTTTCATACGTAAAATTTATTTTTGGTTGTTCCTGATAAAGTGGATCCGTGGTATAACAAATGTAGGCGGGCTTATCATTAAATGTGCGGAAACTACCCCAACAATACTACGTCTTATCCCGTAAATGCCTATTTTTATAACAAAAGACACTACTACAATACTACTACATCGGTTGATCGGGGAATACGATATGAATAAGACCTTACTTAATATACTGTTTTTTTCCTTACTATTGTCAGCATACTGTGGTGCCGTTCACGCACAAAACGGGTGCGGGCTTCCTGCAGTGGTCAACTACACCAAATTTGATTATCAGGGTGGCAGTCAGAACTGGGACATGGGACAAGATAAGCAGGGAGTCATGTATTTTGCCAATAACGAAGGACTGCTGAGTTTTGATGGAAGCCACTGGAAGCTCTATCCATTACCCAACAGCACTGTTATATGGTCGCTCGCGGTTAGCGACGATGGGAAAATTTATGTGGGCGGGCAGGATGAGATAGGCTACTTCTCCCCCGATGTCAACGGTATACTAACATATACATCTTTAAAAGATAATATCCCGGAGCAATACAAAAAGTTTGCGGATATATGGCATATTGCCATTATGGGGGGCAGGATCTTTTTCCAGGCCGATGGCCGCATCTTTGAATACAACGGTAAATCGATCAGGGTATATCCTTCCAATTCACAATGGCTTTTCATGGGGCGTGCCGGTGAACATATTTATGCTTCAGACCGCATGGCGGGATTATTACAGTTCGATAAAAATCAATGGGCGCCTGTTGCCAAAGGGAAGAAACTTACGGGTATACTCATTGCCGGCATCCTTCAAATGGGTAAAGACAGTATTTACATCGTTAGCCGGACCAATGGTATTTTCCTGCTGCACAACGACTCGATAAGTACAGTGCTTAATAATACCCCCGATCATCTCTACATCAATGCTGCTGCAAAGATAAATGAAGAGGAACTGATGCTTGCCACCTCTTCCGGCGGCTGCCAGGTACTTAATATAAGAAGTAATGTATGGCAAAGCTATTCCAATGACCAGGGCCTTCAGAACAACAATGCCCTGAGTGTATTTAAAGATGCCAGCAATAATTTATGGACAGGGCTGAACAGCGGCATCAGTTATATCAACTACAATTCCGCCATCAGGTACCTGCAGGTGGGCAAGGCCAGCAACCTTCCCGGTTATTCCACCTCCATATTCAATAACAGGCTGTATGTGGCCACATCCAGCGGCCTGTACAGCGCTCCTGTGGCTAACAGTAATGATATACACATTACGAGGGATGATTTTTCCCTGGTAAAAAATACAGAGAATCGTGAAGCCTGGAATCTTGCCGGGATAAACGGGCATTTGTTGCTTGGCGGTGACAACGGGAGCTACGAGGTACAGGGCACTGAAGCCAGGCAGCTTTCCGGGGATGCAGGCACCTGGTATTTCCTTCCGCTATCTTCTGTTTATCCTGTACAGGAGATAATTGTAGGCACCTATTATGGACTGAAGCGGCTACGGTATGAGGGCAATAGTTTTCACGATGAAGGCAAAATAGAAGGCACTCCCGACTCTTATCGCTTTATGGCATTAGATGCCAATGGGGATATCTGGGCTTCCCATCCCTACCGGGGCGTTTACCGGGTGAGTTTATCGGACGACAGGAAAAAATACTCCTTTCATTTATACACCGTCAGCGATGGCCTCCCATCTACCTTAAATAACTTTGTTTTTAAAATAAAAAATCAAATCCTCTTTGCTACTTCGGGAGGACTTTACGAGTTTAACCCCTCCTCCCAAAAATTCTCTCCCTCCGGGTTTCTTTCCGCTGTTTTTGGCAGGATGAAAGTACGGTACCTGACGGAAGACAAGGAAGGTAACATCTGGTTCTGCAACGAGAAAGGGACAGGTGTGGTGCATTTTTCGGCTGATACCGGCGGTTTGCCCAAGGTCACTTATTTCCCGGAGCTGGCCGGGCAGCTCCTTCCGAAGTTTGAGAACATTTATCCCTATAACAGGGAAAATGTATTTATTGGCTCCGAAAAAGGATTGATCCATCTCGACTATCAAAGATATACTTCCTCCAGGCATCCTATTTCCGTGCGACTGGGAATGGTGAAGATCACCGGTAAAACCGACAGCACCATCTATGGCGGTTACCAGAACACAGATCCTGCCGCCGCTGCTTCCGGCAGCAACAGGGAAATACTGCAGCTACCCCCGGCATTCAACGCTTTTCATTTTGAGTACAGCTCCCCGGTATATGATTTCCAGCAAAATATTACGTATAGCTATCAGTTGGAAGGTTACGATAATGACTGGTCATCCTGGGACAGTAAAACAGAAAAAGACTACACTAACCTGTCGAACGGGGAATACACCTTTAAAGTAAAAGCCCGGGACTACCAGCATAACGAATCCCCGGTGATGTCGTACACCTTTATAATAAAGGCTCCCTGGTATAAAACCACCTGGGCGATACTTGGCTATATGGCTATTTTAGCCGGCCTGGTATTTATGATACGCAGGTACCTGAAACATAAGCTGCTGCTGCAACAGCAAAAATTTGAGGAAGAACAGAAGAAACTCAAATACATTCATCACCTGGAGCTGGAGAAAAATGAAAAGGAAATCATCAGGCTTCAAAAGGAAAAACTGGAACAGGAGGTGCTGCTGAAGAAAAAAGAGCTTGCAAACACCAGTATGCACCTGATGGAAAAGTCGGATACCTTAACCAAAATAAAGGAAAGAGTGTCGCGCCTCAACAGTGAAACAAATGATATTAAAAGTATCACGGATCTCATTAAGGATGCTGAAAAGATCAATGCCAACTGGGAAGTGTTTGCCGCTCATTTTGACGAGTTGAATGATGATTTCCTGAATAAACTAAAAAAACAATACCCTCAGCTGACTACCTCCGATTTAAAAGTATGCGCTTACATTAAATTGAATCTGACCACAAAAGAAATATCGCAGCTGCTGAACATAACTGTACGTGGCGTAGAAGTAAGCCGGTACCGGATAAGAAAAAAGATTGGCCTGCCAACGGAGCAATCGTTAAGCACTTTTTTTAACCAGATATAAAAACGGCTGTAAGCCTGAAGTCAGGGGCATATTATATTCCTTCTCATTTTTTCCCCTAAGTCAAAACTATAGATTATGAAATTTTTATTTTAGTTTGCGCAGAAGGAAAATCAAGCAGAAAATTGCACGCAGATAAACTTTTGGAAGAACAGGAGCTCCTTACGCTTATTGAAAATGGAGACCCGAAAGCATTGGAACATATCTACCTGAAATTTTTCGGGCAGCTCAGTTATTATGCCTTTAAGTTAGTCAATGATGCAGAAGCAGCAAAAGATATCACTTCCGGTATTCTTATAAAAACCGCTGAACAGCCAAAGTATTTTGATAGTTTCCTGCATCTGAAAAATTATCTGTTTCTTGCCACACGCCATGCCAGCTTCCGCTGGCTGGGGCAGCTCAAAAAAGAACAACTTTCCCTGAACGAGCTCCAGCTTGTAGGAGACGATTATGACTGGCAGTCGGAGGTTGAGCAGATCCGTGCCAGGGTGGCTGCTGCCGCGCATGAACAGATTAACTTACTTCCAAAAGGCTGTGCCGAAGTTTTTAGAATGATTTACTTTGAAGGGAGAGATACTGCAGAAGTGGCGAAGGTACTTCACATCAGTACTAAAACAGTACTTAACCAGAAACAAACAGCTGTTAAATTACTGAGAGCTGCGTTATTAAAACAAGGGCTGCTGGCGCTTTTCATTCTTTTCTGGGGTGATCTTTAATTTTTCTTTTCCATGGGAATACCCGGTATTTCCTGCCATATCAGCCCTGCTCCGGGATACCAATGATTGCAGGTCTGATGTTCCGCCATAAGCATTGGCGACATGTGCAGCCTTCAACTCAATTGCGCTTAAACACTGCAATGTTCTATGATAAAATAACAGATCAATGTAAAAATCGCAGTTCCCGGCATGGACCTTATATTCTTCTGCGACAATAAAAAAACCTTTGCTGATCCAGGAATGAAATTCTTCATCTGTTTATCCATCCTTTTTTGCAGATCGTTTTCGTTAAACGACAATAATTGATTTTAGAGTAAAACCTGTTCCTGCTGTTTTGCAATTGATGAGAAAAAAATGCACAGGAATCAAAAATGAAAATTATCTTCGAGCTCAAAACTGGCAGCAGCAGGATAAATAGCCGTGAAAAGAAAATATTTTATGAACATAATGATCTATCCAATTCAATAACCGATCTGCATGGATAAAAATGTAAATCCCCCTTTAGTTACTGTTTTTATGGCTGCCTTTAACGGTGAAGCCTATATTGAAAAGGCCGTACAAAGTGTCCTCGATCAAAGCTTTACTGATTTTGAGCTGTTAATTATTAATGATGGCTCCACAGATCGTACACCCGACATCGTTCATAAATTTACTGATCCCCGAATCCGTTTTATTCACAATGATAGCAACAGGGGCCTTACTTTTACCCGTAACCGTGGGATTGAAGAGGCTAAAGGACAATATATAGCAATTCTGGATTGTGACGATTTAGCCATGCCTGATCGTCTTAAAGTACAAACCGGTTTCTTAAATTCGAATCCTGAAATCGCAATGTGTGGCGGGCAAGCCATAACTATTGATGAATCCGGCGAACAGACCGGAAACCTGAATGTGATTGCAGGAGACAAGGATATATCTCCTGAATTGGTATTTCATAATATCTTTATCAATTCGACCTTAATGATCAAAAGATCTGCCATGGTGGAGGCAGGTGGATACCGGGATTATTCTCCCGCGGAAGACTATGATCTTTCTTACAGGATCTCCATACATCATCCCGTAGCAAACCTGAACGAGGTCCTTGTCGCATACCGCCTTCACGGAAATAACATTTCAAAAGTGCAGAATGAAAAAATAGTTCGTGCAGAGCTCCGTATCATCGAGAACATCCATACAAACCTGGGCATTCCCAAGGATGAAAATTTAATTCGGATTCATCATGACTACTCCAGTTATCGGTTTTCATCCAGAAGCTCAAAAGAGTTCCTGCAGGTTTTTGAGGCCCTGAAACTGGGTAATTCCAAATCCAGGAACTATTCCGTTCATATATTCAATGAAATGCTCTTCAAAAAATGGTTTATACTTTTAAGACATAAAAAAGAAAAAAGAATTCTTCCTTTATATTTTAAAAGCAGATTATTTGAATGGCAATTTGTTACTCCCAAGGAATTACGCAAAGTATTCAAGCAGGCTTTTTTTCGTAACCTTCCCTTAAAACGTCAGTAATATGATACCTGCAATGAAGAGCAGCACTGAAGAAAACATCAGCAATATTTTTAATTTAACAACCTGTATTCAGTGGGTGTTTTCCCGGTTTTCTGTTTAAACAACCGGGTGAAATGTTGTTGGTACTTAAAACCCAAATGAAAAGCTATATCACTGATAGATTTATCGCTGTCAAATATCATGGACTTTGCTGTGTCAATCACTTTGGATTGTATATAGTCTAACGCCGTACTACCTGTTTCTTTTTTGATAAGGTCCCCCAAATAATTGGTTGAAAGATGTAACTGCCCGGCACACCAGGTTACGGTTGGCAGGCCTGATACCTGACATTTATCGGACTGAAAATATTCGTTCAGCAAGCTTTCAAATCTTACCAGAATATCTCTGTTGGCATGGCCCCGGGTAATAAACTGGCGGTCGTAAAAACGCATACAATAGTTCAGGAATAATTCGATGTTGGAAACAATAAGCGTTTTACTATGCTTATCTATATTCTGGCCTATTTCATATCCAATTTTTTCAAAACAATCATTTACAATTGCCCTTTCTTTTTTTGATAAGTGCAGGGCTTCATTCACTTCATAGGAAAAGAAAGTGTAGTTCTTAATTTTTCTGCCAAGATCTGTACCTGCTATCAGGTCCGGGTGAAACACAAGTGCCTTACCCTGGGGCTTGATCATTTTTCCCTTGCTATCAATTCCATAAACCTGACCTGGTGAAATAAACACCAATGTACCATCTTCATAATCATATGGCTGGCAACCATACTTCATATCACCACATCTGATATACTTTAGGAAGATGGCATAGATGCCCATGTATCTCCTAAAATACTGATAAGTTGGCATGCCATCGAAATCAACAACGCTCACAAGCGGATGTAAGGTGTCAACTCCCAGGGTATCATTGTATTGCTTAACAGTATCAATTCTTTCCACCTGCTCCATGACCTGGAATTTTATTTATACAAATTTAGTAAACTCTGCACGTTTCAGATTGAATTAAAGCAATAACAGTGAAAGTGGTAAATAAATCTGTGCTTTGTATAAAAACCTTACAACGGATAGTGAATAATTTTGCAATACCAGATAATCAGTATATGTGGCAATCCGTCTTAAAAAATCGCATACAGCAATACAGATTTATAATTTGTATTTTATCATTGGGTTTAATCTTAAATACAATAAATATGAGCGCACGAAATAATATAGAAAAAGAGCAACCCCTGGATGCCCGTCAGCAAAGCCTTGCCGTTATTTCTGCACTGGTGGCAACAGGCAACATTGAAAGCCTGAAAATACAGTTCAATACCGGACTCGATGCGGGGCTTACCATAAATGAAATAAAAGAAGAATTGGTACAGTTATATGCCTATTGCGGTTTCCCGAAGAGCCTCAACGGTATCAGCAGCTTCATGCAGATATTGGAAGAACGGAAAAAGAACGGCATTACCGACGTGGCAGGTAGAGAATCAACGCCCTTAAAAGACAGCACGGACACTTATGAACGTGGAAGAAAAACGCTTGAAATCCTGACCCAAACGCCACAGCCGAGACCAGCGCCAGGGTTCGGTGAGTTTGCACCCTGTATCGATGCGTTCCTGAAAGAACATCTTTTTGCCAACATTTTTGACAGCGATGTACTGAACTACCAGCAGAGGGAACTGGTAACAATTGCCGCTCTGGCTGCCATGCAAGGGACAGAAGGACAATTACAGGCACATATTGGAATGGGCATGAATACCGGGATTACCGCCGAACAGGTGAAAGCTGTATTCGACATTATTGAAAAATCGGTAAGCAAGGAACAAGCCAGCAAAGCAAGAGCAGTTCTCTCAAACATGAAAAAACAAGTAAATTGACAACCAGTAATATGAAAAGGCCCATATTTCAATACCGCATTTACACTAAACACCCCTTGCGGGCCATACTGGCTATAATAATGCTTCTTTGTATGAATAACACCGCCCATGCGCAACAACAGGAAGTGATGGTGCGCATTTCAGAAATAGAGATATATCCACAATACCTGGAGGAGTACAAAACAATACTAAAGCACGAAGCAGCAGCGTCGGTAAAACTTGAAGATGGAGTTATTACTATCTTTCCTATGTTCCAAAAGAGCACTCCAACACAGGTAAGGATATTGGAAATATACAAAGATCAGCAGGCGTATCAGTCACATCTGAAAACCGGGCATTTTCTGAAATACAAAACCACCACACTGCAAATGGTCAGATCATTGAAATTGGTGGATATGGACGCTCTGGATCTGGAAGCGGCAACGGATATCTTCATAAAATTAAAACATATCACTGTTCCGCACAGATGATCAGGGCAGCATACAGAAAAAAATGAAGCAGCTGTTACACGATTAACAAGCGGGCAAAAAACAATCATAAAATCATACCTAAAATGAACAATAGTACAATGGATCTTTTTGAAAGATTGAGAAATGGGGAAACCATTACAGCAGGCGACCCGCAGGCATATAGAATGCGTGAAGTATCCTATGCCACGATAAAATTGCTTAACCAGATGAATAGCTCAGGTGACCCGGTAGAAATCAGGAATTTCCTGGAGCAGATTACGGGTTCAGAAATTGACGAGAGTACAACAGTATTTACCCCCCTTTATATCAATTATGGAAAAGATATCAAGATCGGGAAAAATGTCTTCATCAATTTTGATTGTACTTTTCTTGGCCTGGGAGGTATTACCATTGAGGATAACGTAATGCTGGCTCCCAAAGTCAGTTTGCTGTCGGAAGGCCATCCTGTATCGCCGGAAAACAGGCACTCCCTGATGGTAGGACGTATCCTCATTAAAAAAAATGCCTGGATAGGCGCGAACGTTACCATTCTTCCCGGTGTAACGATCGGAGAAAATTCGATAGTCGCCGCCGGGGCTGTCGTTTCAAAAGACGTTCCCGATAATACTATTGTTGGTGGTATCCCTGCAAAGATCATTAAAACAATAGAATAGGATCCGTAAAGATACAATCCGTATGACGGAGGCACTTATCTTTTCACAACTTTATCACAAAAACAAAAAAACCTTGTAGAAAGAGTTTCTACAAGGTTCAGTTACGTCAATATACCCTCAAATCCAACTCAGACAGCAACGATCAGTAGCAGCTACTATAAAAACATCCATATTCCACGACGGTAGCTGCCCCGATGAAACGCCTGTATTGAATAATAGGGAAATCAACGTTTTTTTATCTTCTTAGCCTCTTCTGAAATTCTGGCAAAAGACTTATCTCTTTTTCGTTTTTCCTGTTCAGAAGTAGAAAAATACCAGGATTCTTTTCGCAACTTGAGATAACTATTGTACACCTCCTGTTCCAAAAGACCGCTGTTTACAGCTTCCACAACCGCACAGCCAGGTTCATTAACATGCGTACAATCCTTAAAGCGACAGGATTCAGCAAAATCGGCAACCTCGAATATTTCTGCCAATGACTCAGGATTGTCCAGGGCTAAACCAAATTCTCTTACGCCCGGTGTATCTATTAAGATACCACCATCATCCATCAGCACCATTTCCCTTCGGGTTGAGGTATGCCGCCCTTTACCTGAGGATTTGCTTATTTCAGATGTGACAAATACGGTCCGTTCGCATAATGCATTGATTAAAGAGCTTTTCCCAACCCCTGATGATCCTACAAATACGATCGACTCTCCCGGCCTGATAAATTCCCGCACAGGATGTACTGTTTCAGGAGAAAGAATGCTTGTGAAAAACACGGGTATCTGGCGGGTAATATGTTTCAGCGATTCATCTACCTGGAGGCGATCAAATTCCAGATCAGATTTAGTGAGTATCAATATCGGCTGAATATTTTCTTCCAATACCTGAACCATAAAACGCTCCGTCCGGCGAACACTGAAATTGGCATCAAGACCTTGTACGATAAACGCCTTATCAATATGGGAGGCAATAGCCTGCCTCCCGGATATTGTACCGCTCTTTCTCCGGTATAGCGTATGCTTACGCGGTAAAATATCAAGGATTATTCCCTTGTTATCGTCAAAAGGTTGAAAGATTATCCAATCGCCCACACACGGAAGTTCAAACAATGACTTTCCATAAAGCAGATTCCCGGTCAGTTCGCACAACAGCAATCCGCTCTCCGTGATAACTTCATAATTGGTTTTGTTCACCGCGGAAACACGGCCATGGAAAAGATGTTTGTATTGTGAGGCTTGTTTAAGTTGGAACAGGCTATCGTTCCAACCATATAATGATAAGTTATTCACTACTTATAATTTAAAATGATGAAATAAAATTGCCTAATTCTCTATCATCCGAATGGTTTGCTGCATACAAATCACCTTTGGTAATACGGGAACTACCAAGCCGGCAATTTTCAGAAACAAGACACCCGGAATCAGGCAATCATTCCAACTGCTAAACTATAATATGTGAATACTTGTTTTTGCATAAGATACAAAGATACAAAAAAATAATTCAGGCTCAAATACAGAAAAGCCGCATACATCCTGTTATTCAAGCGGTTTTAATTTCCTTTGATTTCCCTATGGTGCAAAAGCCAGACATTTTTATGGCCGATTTACGTAAATTAGCTGAAATAGTATAATATTAAACAGACGTATTCCCGGTGAAATAATATGCAGGAACAAAAAGGGGAAAATCAGGACTCACAACATGATGAGCTGGGGATAAAGATCCGCTCAAACGATAATCCTTATCTTCCGGCTGACATTCAAAAAAAACTGCTGCAGCCACGCAGATTATCTTCTTATTTTATTGTATTAATTGAAAGCGGTTCAATTACCTACAATATAGACTCACAGGACTTTACCCTTACTGATGGGCATTTGCTTTTTGCAATGCCCAATCAATTTTTCACGCCACCTGCTAAAACAGACGATCTTAAATATTTCAAGGTACTGTTTGATGAGAATACACTGGCATTGTTGCCACAACAATATCCCTTTCTGGTCAACCCCTTAAACGCACAAACCATAGCACTTGACAATGCTGCAAAAGAAAGAGTGATAAAGGTTTTTGGCATTCTAAACCAGATACTTTACGTAGATAGACATGAGACCGACACCGAAATAATATTAGCTTATCTTAACTCATTGCTATCAGAATTAAACAGCGCGTATTTCAAAAACAAAGAATCCGCCAATATCTTAAACGCTAACCTTTCAAAGTTTATCGAATTCAAATTAGTGGTAGAAACGCACCTTGCGGAGCAACCTTCCATCAACGCAATTGCGGAAAAATTAGCCTTAACTACAAACAGTTTGTATCGGATTGTAAAAGAATATGCCGGTACATCGCCCAAAGATTATTTTATTAACCGCTTAATGGCGGAAGCTCAGAGAAAGTTGCGCTATTCCAATACTTCCATCAAGGAATTGGCCTATGAACTGGGCTTTAACGACCCTGATTATTTCTCCAGGCTCTTCAAAAAAAGTACAGGAAAAAGCGCAAGTGAATTTTTGCCCAGGCAGGATTTGTCGGGGAAATAAAGTGAATTGTCCATTCCCGCTATTTTCCGGCCCTTTACTTTTGCTTCATAAAATTCATACAGGAAATGAAATTTGCATTAGTAACAGGAGCTAACAAAAGCATTGGTTTTGAAGTTGCGCAGCAACTGGCTCAAAAAGGAGTTTATGTTTATCTCGGCAGCCGTAATATGGAGAACGGTATTGAAGCTGTTGGTAAATTAAAAGAGAAGGGATTAAACAATGTAGAGGCTATTCAGCTTGATATTACAGATGACGGATCAGTAATTAAAGCCCGTAAAGAAATAGGTAAAAAAACAAAAGTCCTGGACATATTGATTAATAATGCGGGCATTTACGGTGGTTATCCCCAAACGGCACTCGACTCAACTATTGATCAGTTTAAAGCAACATATGATGCAAATGTTTACGGCGCGGTGCGGGTTACACAGGCATTTATTGATCTATTGAGGAACTCGTCAGCACCCCGTATTGTAAATGTAAGCTCAAGCCAGGGCTCAATTACGCTTCACAGTGATCCAAACTACAAATACTACGACTACAAAGGGGCTGTATATCTTTCTTCAAAATCAGCCCTGAATATGTATACTGTTGTTTTGGCTTACGAACTTAAAAATACCAACTTCAAAATAAATGCCGTTTGCCCGGGATATACAAAAACAGACTTCAATGGACATCGTGGGCCAGGAACTGTTGAAGATGCAGGAAAACGGGTAGTAAAATATGCGCTGATTGACAATAATGGCCCAACGGGGAAATTTTTTAGCGAGGAAAATAATCCCGAAACAGGAGAAATACCCTGGTGAAGAAGATTGAGTAACCAGAAAAGTAATTTCGCACTTTGATAAAGGTTAACAAATAGACTTGAAACCTGCGCCGCTCGCAGGTTTTAAGCTTCCTCCAGTGAACCTTCTGGTACAAAACCCGAACCTTTTCATATTCGGTTTACGTAAATCAGCTGAAATACTATAGCTAATTAATTTCTGGTGAAATGAGGGCAAATGGCGACACACTAAGTGAACTGTCAGCATGAAATATTGTTGCCTGGAACCTTTTCAAGGTTTGGGGAATACATAGCAAGTCGTCTGACCAGGCTGATGATCGTTTTTTTATCATAACCATATAATTCATGCAGTTGTTGTTGCGTACCCTGTACTGCGAATGTGTCTGGCAGCCCCAGCCGCTTTAAGGTAACATGGTAATCATGCTCCACCATAAACTCCATCACAGCACTGCCTACACCTCCTGAGGTACAACCATCTTCGATAGTGATCACCGTGGAAAACCGGCGGAATACCTCGTGTAACAGTGCCTCATCCAGCGGCTTAAAGAACCGGAGATCATAGTGCGCTACGTTCAATTGATCTTCTTCCAGCTCCCTGCAGGCTTCTTTTGCGTATTGTCCCACCGGGCCAAGGGAAAGAATGGCGATATCCTTACCAGACCTGATCTTTCTTCCTTTTCCTATTTTCAGTCTTTTGAAACCGGAGGAGACAGACGCAGATATTCCCGCTCCCCTGGGATAACGAATGGCAAATGGTCCGCTCCCTTTGCTGGCCTGCGCCGTAAAGAGTAGATTTCTGAAGTCTTCCAGGTCCATGGGGGACGCACCAATGATGTCAGGTACACATCTTAGAAAAGCAATGTCAAATGCACCATGATGTGTTGGCCCATCCGGCCCTACAACACCCGCCCGGTCGATACAAAATATAACGTCCAGCTTTTGCAGGGCCACGTCGTGGATAACCTGGTCATAGGCACGCTGCAGGAAAGTAGAGTATATCGTACAAAAAGGGATCATGCCATCAACGGCGAGGCCGGCCGAAAAAGTAACGGCATGTTGTTCAGTGATGCCTACATCAAAAACACGTTCCGGCATTTCCTTTTTCATTTTGGTTAGTGCGCTTCCCGATAACATCGCAGGTGTTACCGCCATGATCTTTGGATTGCTGCCGGCCAGTTCAATTAAGGTATCACCAAATACTGACTGGAAGGTGACAGCCTGGTTGGCAACCGTTCCTTCATCTAACGTAGCACCGGTAAATCTGTCGAATTTTTTTGGTGCATGCCATTTCGCTTTATCGGTCATCGCCGGGGCAAAACCTTTCCCTTTGGTCGTTACACAATGTAATAATTTGGGTCCGGGTATATGCTTCAGTTTTTCCAATACATGGATCAGCTTTTTAAGATCATGCCCATCAACGGGACCAAAATACCGGATGTTCAGCGCTTCGAAAAGATTACTGTAGCGCAATAGCCCTCCTTTCACCATTTTCTGGAGCTTCCGTATCACATCCACCGGCCACTTGTCTGGCTGCCCGGGATGCGATAACAGCTTACTGATATGCTGCTTTAACGCATTATAATGCCTGCCGGCAGTGAGCTCCGTAAGATAGTTCTGTAAAGCACCTGTATTGGCATCGATCGACATATTATTGTCGTTCAGTATCACCAGCATGTTGGGCTGTTCATACCCGGCATTATTTAACGCTTCAAATGCCTGCCCTGCAGTCATAGCCCCGTCACCGATCACCGCAATATGCTGGCGTGTATTTTCACCACGGTATTTGGCGGCACAGGCCATGCCCAATATGGCCGAAACAGAGGTGGAAGAATGTCCGGTTCCGAAGGCGTCGAATACACTCTCCTCCCTGCATGGAAAGCCACTGATCCCCCCCAGTAACCTGTTGGAATAAAAGCGGTCCTTTCTTCCTGTCAACAATTTATGCGGATACGCCTGGTGCCCAACATCCCAAACCAGTTTGTCTTCCGGTGTATTAAATACATAATGCAATGCAACCGTAAGTTCCACAACACCAAGACTCGAACTGAAATGACCTCCATTCGAGGCAACATGATCAATTAAAAAAGACCTCAGCTCTTCGCAGAGGCCCTGCAGAGACGAAACAGGCAGGTTTCGCAAATCATCCGGTGTATCAATATTAAAATTTTCGGGCATTCAGCATTCTTTCCGGCAAAATTAAATCGTTTACATTTACAGTACAGATACAGAATATGTATAAATTACCAATACAGATATGAAGGTGTATAAATTCGAAGCTTTTACCAGCGACATTGAAAAAAACATACGCAAGGGCGTTTTCAAACCCGGACATAAACTGCCGTCTGTCCGGGATCTGAAGGCGCAATATCAAACAAGCATGAGCACTATACAGCAGGGATATGAGTATCTGGTCGCCAGCGGATTGGTGGAGAGCGTGCCTAAATCGGGCTATTATGTCAGTAACAGGCCGGACCTGTCCAATCAACCGGTGAAGACCAAACATCGGCTGGTAGCCAGGGACGCCACTTTCAAGCATCATCTTGGACTTACGACTTCGCTGAAAGCGGGACGCAGATTTTCGGAGTTTAATGTAGCGGCCCCCGGTGACCTGCTGATGCCGCAAAAACTATTGCTCCGTACCATGCAGCAGGTGATCAGGGAACAGGGCGCCGGTTTGCTGCGCTATTACCCTTCCAACGGATCAACTGCATTAAAAGAGAATATCTTAAAAAAGGCGGCAGTTCATCAAACCATTATCAATCCCGATGAGCTGCTGGTTACCGATGGCGCATTACAGGCGCTGTATATTGCTTTAGCCGCGGTGTGTAATGTGGGAGATGTGATTGCCGTGGAGAGTCCCTGTGTTTTTTCTGTACTGGAAGTGATAAGGGTACTGCAACTGAGAGTGATCGAAATCCCGGTTGACCCATACACCGGGTTTGATATTGATTTTCTCAAAAAAGCTTGTCGTACCAATGCTATTAAAGCAGTAGTGATAACCCCCAATTTCCATAATCCTACCGGCATCTTACTCTCCAATGAACAAAAGCTGGTACTGTTATCCGTTGCACTTCAATATAATATTGCGCTTATTGAGAATGATATTTATGGAGATCTATACTTCCACGGTCAGCGGCCTTCCACAATAAAAAGATTTGATGACAGCGGGTTGGTATTATCTTACTCATCGTATGCGAAAACGCTGGCGCCAGGAATACGGGTCGGTTGGTTATCAGCGGGAAAATTTATGCAACGTGCAGAACAAATCAAGTTTGCATTGGGCAGTACTGTTTCGCCATTGTACCAGGAAACGGTGAACCGCTTGTTAGCCGGCAACAGCTATGACCGGCATGTCCGTTCATTCAGAATGCAGCTGGCAAAGAATGCGCATGTTGCGATTAACTTGTTATCAGCTCATTTTCCGAAAAAGACTTCGATCCTTACACCTGCGGGCGGATATAATATCTGGGTAAAGATGCCCGATAACACTGATATGGCGCGCTTCTATGATCAATGCGAAAAAATCGGGGTAAGGTTTACGCCAGGTTATACCTTCTCTTTTTCAGGCCTTTTCGATAAGTATTTCAGGATTGTGTTTGCGGATAAATTCTCTCCCAAAAGGATAGAGGCGCTGCAGCTGGCCGGAAAGCTGGCACGATAACATCTGTACTACCCATAATTTCAAATTGTGTACTGTGTATTATCCAGCGCACCGTGATAGATTTGCCTGTATAATTACGACAGACTATGAACATCATCACGAAATTTACAGTAGTTACAAAGCAGGGCATGGATGCGCTTTTGATGCTGACCAAAGAACTGGCTAGGGAGAAGTATTCTGGTCTTCTCCAACAAAAAGTATTAGATAAATACATCTCCGAAAATTTTAATGAACGCGCGTTGATCGCTGAGATCAACAATATATCTAACCAGTGGCTGGTAGTGTATGTGGATGATCAACCCGCAGGATATGCGTGTATCACCTCCAAGGGTAAACGACCGGAGTCGCTGGAAGGCAAGCGGGCTGTCCGTATCGCGGACTTCGGCGTGCTGCAAAAATACCCGGCGCCTGCTGTCAGAGATGCGCTGCTTGAAAAATGCCTCGCTGTTTGCAAACCATATGAAAATGTTTGGCTAACTGAATATGCTGCAAATCCTCTTCTTCCCCTTTTTGAAAACAAAGGATTCACCAGGCAGCAGTCTGCCGGACAGCCGCACGAGTTATCATTGGCTGCCGTGTGTCTGATCGCGTAAACCCTATCAGTGAGACAAATGGAATTACGCAAAAAAATCATCGTTACCGGCGCGGGGACCGATATACACAGTAAGGCCACCATGCTGCCCGTACTGATTATTTCACTCGCTACTTTTATTATATTCTTCCAGGGATTAATGGTAGCCCCTTTGTTGCCTATGCTTTCAGCATATTTCGACACATCGGTCAGACACGTAAGCTTTATAGAACCATCATACCTGCTGGGTTACGGCCTTTTCACACTGTTTTATGCTCCGTTAAGTGACAGGATGGGAAGATTTAAGGTCATCATTTTATCCCTGTTGTTATTTACAATTCTTACGCTGGCCACCACTATAGTCAAGAACATCAACCAGATGATCCTCTTACGGTTGCTGACAGGAATGGGTGCTGCCGGTGTGGCGCCTACTACCATTAGCTGGATCAGTGACACCTATCCATACGAACGAAGAGGGCATGCACTCGGCATTTTCTTTGGCTGTATGGCAGGCGGTACTGCCTTTGGCTCCAGCGTAGGCGCACTCTTCTCTTCACTGATTGGCTGGAGATGGCTATTTGTAGGTGTTGCGGCAGCCGGTCTGGCCATTTCGGTCCTGATCATCGTGTTGAGAAACTGGTTATTTGATGCATCTAAGGAGGCTATCGGCAGTCAGAAAAATATTCTGTCATCATTTCACACCATCCTCTCACAGAAACGGGCCAGGTGGGGTTATAGTTATGTCATGTTCAATGGTATGTTTCACAGCGGGATCTTCGCATGGCTGGGATATTTTTTTTATAAAAACTATGGATCAAATGAAATGCAGATCGGCCTGGCGTTGCTCGGTTATGGTATCCCCGGGCTATTGCTGGGTCCTTTTCTGGGAAAGCTGGCAGATCGCTATGGTCGGAGTAAGATCATACCGCTGGGTATTTTCGTAGGGTCGTTAGCGGTACTGCTGCTTAGCCGGCAATTCAGCCTGGCGGCTTCATGTATGCTCGTTACTCTTTTATCCCTGGGCTTTGATCTTTCGCATCCGCTGTTTGCAGCGATCATTACAACATATAGTACCAATAAGGGGGCGGCAACGGGGCTCTTTGCCTTCTTCCTGTTCCTGGGCTATGGACTTGGCAGTTTAGTGTTGAGCCTGATCGTTAACATAGGACTGGAAAAAGCTTTCCAGCTATACGGTATGTGCGCACTTATTGCAAGCGCAGCGGCGGTATTCGTTTTCAGAAAAGAGAGATGACCGTATTAAAACGGGAGGTAAGACCTGTGGCCTCTATTGTTTATGTGATGATGAGGAACTCAAAAAAGGCTTCAAAACTAACAAGTTCTGAAGCCTTTTTTATTTCCAGTGATCCCCTTGGGACTCGAACCCAAGACCCATACATTAAAAGTGTATTGCTCTACCAACTGAGCTAGGGAATCCTTTCCTATTAAGGGCTGCAAAGATAATAATCCCAAATTAACCGCCAAATTTTTTTTCATAGAAAAATAAAATAACTTCAGATACTATATGAAAAAGTACCTGGTAATTATATTGTTGGCCTATGCTGCCTGTACCCCACCGGCAACTTCCTATACTTACTACCGTGGAGCCGATGGGCAGCTCAAAGTTCAGGAGCACACTGAAACCGGATCCGGCTTACCTCTCAATATCAAAAAGAAGAAACGGGCAATTCAGCCTACTATCACTTTTGTGGAAGCCGTTAAAGAATACCGCCGCACCTTTCATCATTTTCCACAGGACTTATGGAACCTGCAAAATATGAACGACAAAAGCCGCAGTGCGTTTAAAGACATGAAAGAAACAGGATTCACCGATCTGCAATTGCAGTATGTATATCTTGATTCTTTTGTAGTCGCCTTTGTACATAAACCGGTATATACCCGGGCGAATAAAAACAGCCTTCTTTCCGGGTCCGATGTACACGGGAAATTTATTTTTACCTACAATGTCAAGGACTCTTCCTTTCTCTATGTAAAGAAACTGGATTAAATAAATAAGCCGCCTGCTTTACAGCATGACGGCTTATTTGTTATCTTTTAACATGGGTTATTCATCCATTCCGTCCTGGTAGTTATTATTGCCTTTCTCTGTTTTGCTGCTGTTGGCAACGAGGGCGTTGATATTATTGACCTCTTCTTTGGTGAAATACCGCCAGCTGCCCGGCGCCAGGTCCTTCAGCGTCATATTCATGATCCGTGTGCGTTTCAGGGTTGTTACTTCATACCCCAATGCCTCGCACATACGGCGGATCTGCCGGTTAAGCCCCTGGGTTAATATAATACGGAAACGGTTCGGCCCCTCCTGCTGAACAAAGCATTTCTGCGTCATTACACCAAGGATACGAACACCGCTGCGCATACTTTTAACAAATTCCAGGTCTATCGGTTTATCAACGGTTACAATGTATTCTTTCTCATGCTGGTTACCGGCCCGCAGGATCTTGTTTACAATATCCCCATCGTTGGTAAGGAATATCAGCCCTTCGGAACGCTTATCCAGCCGGCCAATAGGAAATATGCGGGATGGGAAGTTCACATAGTCAATGATGTTCGTTTTATCTTTCAGATCGGTGGTGCAGGTAATGCCTTTAGGTTTATTGAGCGCTATATACACGGTCGATTTCTTCTTCTTCAGCGGCTCCCCGTCTATCTCTACCACATCGCCGTCTTTTACGCGGTTGCCTTTGGAGGCAATATTGTCGTTAATGGTAACGCGGCCCTGCTCAATATATTTGTCCGCTTCCCTCCTGCTGCAGAAGCCTGTTTCACTGATATATTTGTTAACGCTGATATCCATATGGCTGCAAATTACTTAAAAACCGGATGCCGCCAATATTTATGCTTTGATGTTAAAAACGAAGAATGTAACTTGTTACAGGCAATTTGTCACGCTGCCCCGGTCCCTGATATGAAAATACTTCTATGCCTCATCACCGGCCTGTTATTGCTCAGCTATTCTCGCCTGACGGGCCAAACGTTGTTGCCTTATATCCTCAACGGGGCTGCTACCCAGCGTACATGTAACTGCTATGTGCTCACTCCCGATCAGCAAACTACCAGCGGTACGGTATGGAATAAAAATAAGATCAATCTCCACCAGTCTTTTAATTACGTATTTGATGTGAACCTTGGTTGTAAAGATGCCAACGGCGCAGATGGCATTGGCTTCATCCTGCAAACCAAAGGCACCAATCTCGGTGCTACCGGGCAGGGCATCGGTTTTAAGGGCATCTCGCCTTCACTGGGTATTATTATAGACACCTGGCAGAACAACGATGAAAACGACCCGCCTTATGATCATATCGCCATCCAGATGAACGGTATCACGGATCACAGCGATCCTGCGGGCAATCTTACCGCGCCAGTAACGGCGCTGGCCGGCAGCGACAATATAGAAGACTGTAACTGGCACCTTTTCCGCATCCGCTGGGACGCAGGCACACAGCACATGGAAGTAAGCGTGGATAATGAACTGCGGCTTACACTTGATAAGGATATTGTAAACGATATTTTCAGCGGCGATCCCAATGTATTCTGGGGCTTTGCCGGGTCTACCGGTGGCAGCTCCAACAAACAGGAATTCTGCGCGGCCCTGCGCCCGGAATTTAATTTCAATCCCGGGCAGATCTTCTGCGATGGTACCCCCATCCGTTTCAGGGACAATTCCAGCTCTTTTGGATCTATCACCCGTTGGTGGTGGGACCTGGGAGATGGAACCCAGTCCACCGCACCATTACCACCCGCCCATGTATACCCTTCGGCGGGACAATATGAAGTAAAACTGGTGATTGAAGATAACAGCGGCTGCATGTCGGATACCTTAAAGGCGCCCTTTACCGTGGGGGCATACCCGGTGGTGGACTTCGGCCCCGATCCGCTATGCATTACCGGGAAAATGCAGATGGAAGATCGTACAACCATTGCCGTAGGAGCTGCTGAAAAATGGGAATGGAATTGGGGCAACGGCACTACCGCTACCGATCGGCAACCTACCGCGCCCTACACCACGCCGGGCGTCAAACAAATACAGCTCTCGGTCACCTCCGCACAGGGTTGTGCCGGCACCGCCACCAAAACGGTACTGGTAGGCAATACACCGCAGGTAAACGGCAGCGGTGAAGATGTATGCCTGGGCGCCACCACTGCATTTGAAGGATTCAACCTTACACCTGCTACTCCGGTAAATCAGTGGCACTGGGATTTTGGCAATGGTAACACACTTCTGCAACAACAGGGCGGCTTCCGCTTCGCTGATACCGGGTACTACCGGGTAAGCCTATACGCTATTAGCAACGATGGCTGTGTATCGCCCAAAGTGGAAGTCCCGGTAAGGATTACTTCTGTGTTCGCCCGCGCCGGCAAAGATACCATTGTGGCCAGCGGCCAGCCACTGCAGTTGCAGGCGGAATGGCTGAATCCCCGCGTCCGTTATACCTGGTCGCCGGTAACCGGCCTCAATGATCCCTACATTGCCAGTCCCGTTGCCATACTGCAAAAAGACCAGACCTTCCGCCTTACGGTCACTTCCCCCGAAGGTTGCGAGGACCACGACGATGTAAGCATCAAAGTATACGCAGGACCGGAATTTTATGTTCCCAATGCGTTCACGCCCAACAACGACGGGCGTAACGATATTTTCCGGGTTATTGCCGCCGGTGTGCCCAAACTGGATTTCTTCTGTATATGGAACCGCTGGGGTCAGGAAATTTTCCGCAGCGCCAGCCTTCCCGGTGGATGGGACGGCACCTGGAACGGACAGCCCGCTCCTGCAGCCACTTATGTATGGATGGTGCAGGGCGTGGATTATACAGGACGCCGCTTCAGCAGGAAAGGCACGGTAACGCTTATACGTTAACCGCCATCCCGGTAAAAAAACAGGTAGTAACGATAACGCCTACACGCGGTAACAGATAGCATTGATATTCATCCCGGCTCCTACAGAGGCAAACAGGATCACATCCCCTGCATGTATTTCCTGGTTGGCAATATGCCCTTTCCGTACCATATCATATAAAGTAGGCACTGTGGCTACAGAGCTGTTGCCCAGTTCGTGGATATTCATAGGCATAATATCAGCAGGCGCTTCTTTTATACCATAAAGTGAGTAGAAAGCCTTGATGATGGCGATATCCATCTTCTCATTGGCCTGGTGAATAAAGATCTTCTTTACATCCGCAATGGGAACCCCGCCTGCATCCAGGCAGGCCTTCATTGCCTCCGGCACATGCTTCAGGGCAAACTCATATACCTTGCGGCCCTGCATCTTGATATAACGGATACGCGCGTCTGCTTCCGGTGCAAAGGATTTACCCATGTAGATATAGTTTAGCTCTTCCATGGCATACGACTGCGCACTGGTACTGATCACACCCGCACTGCTTTCTTTATCATTAACCGCTTCTACAATCACAGCGCCGGCGCCGTCACTGAAAATCATGCTGTCGCGGTCGTAACGGTCAATCACCCGGCTCAGCGTTTCTGTACCGAGTACCAGGCACTTCTTTGCCAGTCCCGCTCTAAAGAACGCATCTGCCTGGATAAAGCCCTGGATCCAGCCGGGGCAGCCAAATAAAATATCGTACGGAATACAGGCAGGGTTCCGTATTCCCAATGCCTGCTTCACCCTGGAAGCGAGTGAGGGTACGGCATCCGACTGTATCGTATCTGTAAGTACATTACCAAAATTATGGGCTACTATGATCTGGTCCAGTGTTTCAGGGTCCAGGCCCGCATCCTTGATGGCGGCTGCCGCTGCAGCTACGGCCATTTCTGTAGCATTCATATCAAGGTCGGCATACCTGCGCTCGCAGATTCCTGTCACCTCTCCGAATTTGCGGATAATGACTGCCGCCTCATATGGAATCTTTTCTCCCCGGTCACTGTAGAAATCCTGCTGCAAAAAATCACTGTTCTTTACTTTATTGGCAGGAATAAAACTACCGGTACCGGTAATAATCGTCCTCATTGCATTAACCATAGAGCCCCTTTGTTTTTAAAGTTGCCACCTGACAACTTATCCCGTAAAGATACAATAAAAAGCGTGCCTTTCCAGTCACAGGCCCCTGTCTTCATCTCCAGGAACAAAAAATGGCGCTGTTATTAATAACAACGCCATCATTTATATTCATCTCTGTTTATATCACAAACTATCTGCTACACCCTTCAGTAATTCGTACGACCGTAACCGTATGTCCTGGTCGTAAATATGTGCAGTCGCCATCAGCTCATCCACCTGTGTTTCTTCTATGAAACGCTGCAACCCTGTTTTAACAGTGGCAGTACTGCCTATAAACGAACAGGCAAGCATCTGTTGTGCATGTGCGGCTTCATATTCATTCCATACACCTTCCATACTGTCGATCGGGGGACCCAGACGACGGAGCTTCCCGCGGATAATTCCCAGGAACAGCTGGTAGAAAGATGTAGCCAGCCGGTTCGCTTCCGCATCAGTATCTGCGGCAATTACATTTACGCAGGCCATGGTATGGGGAGCTGATAAAAATTCAGAAGGCTTGAAATGCTGCCGGTATATTTTCAGTGCAGCATGCAGTTGTGCAGGTGCAAAATGACTGGCAAATGCATAGGGTAAGCCCATAGCGGCGGCCAGGTAGGCGCTATCGGTACTGGAGCCTAATATCCAGATGGGAATATCCAGCCCTTCACCAGGTATGGCCCTCACGGCACTGGTGTGATTATCGTACGATAAGTATTGCTGCAGCTCCTGTACCTGTTCAGGGAAATCGTGGCCTGCCCCCAGCCTGTCGCGGCGCAAGGCCCTTGCCGTTACCTGGTCGGTGCCCGGCGCCCGGCCAAGCCCCAGGTCTATCCGGTCGGGGTACAGTGAGGCCAGGGTGCCAAACTGTTCCGCCACCACCAGCGGCGCATGATTCGGGAGCATAATACCGCCCGAGCCTACCCGGATGGTATTGGTGCCGCCGGCAATATAACCAAGCAATACGGCTGTGGCGGAACTCGCCACACTCACCATATTATGGTGCTCTGCCATCCAGAAACGTTTATATCCCAGCTTTTCAACATGTTGTGCCAACCGCAGGCTGTTCCGGAAGGCATCTGCGGGCGTACTTCCTTCTGTTACCGGCGCCAGGTCTAATACTGACAACGGCCGTCTTAATCCTTGCTTATTCATGGGCACAAATTTACTACAATGCTGCCGACGGATATGAGGCGATATACTTTAGGTAAGCAGCCTAAGCATGCTCCAGCATATCAATGAATGCAGCGGAAAAGCGATAAGCATCGCCCGGCCAGCGGGCAGAAAGATAGTTCCGGTCACGTACAATGAAGCCCCGCCCCGGATGCCGGGCATCATCCCTCCGCAGTGGCAGCGGACCACGGATAAACTGCCTGGGAGTTGCCAGCGCAGCCGTTACTTCCGACTGTACCGTTACCGGGTAAGTGAGATAATAGTCTTTAAGCCACCAACGGGTAAGCTGATAGGCCATCCGCTCCTGGATGGCCAGCAGGGCGGTGGTTTTATAGGAATGCAACACAGACTTCCCTGTTTGCAGATGCCTGCTTCGTGCAGCCAGCACTGTACCATGACAGATAGCCGCCACCGGCTTTCCATCTGTAAAAAACCTGGTAACCACCTGTTGTAATAAAGCTGATTCAAGATAGGGAATCATGCCTTTGTCGTGCCCCCCGGGCAACAGCAACGCATCATAATCCTCCGCCCGGATCTCCGTATATTTTAAAGGCGTGCAAAAAGACTCACTGTTCGACATACGTTGATAAGCCATCACAGCATCTTCCCTTGCCTGCAGCAGCCATTTCCATATACCCAATCCCTCTCCCCTCAATACCCGCAGGTCGGCCATGGCACTGTAACCGCCCGGCGTGGCAAATTGCACCTCGTACCCTTTTGCGGTCAGCAGCAACCAGGGTATAGCAGTTTCAGCAGGATCAAAACCATAATCAGGCAGTGGCAACAGCACCTTCTTCATGCAGGAAATTTTAACGCAGGAAAGGAAGATAACAAAATTACTTAATTTCAGGCCCTCATAATCGTGTTATGCCCCTGATATTGATATTTGGTTTGAATCCCAGCCGGAACCGGCCAAAAGCGGCCTTGATATCCTTATAAAAACGGTCCGCTGGTGTGAAAGCAAGGGGCAATAAAAACCGCAAATGGAAGAAAAATTACGCGCACATATAGAAAAAATAGTACCGCTTAGCGACCAGGAATTTGAATTTGTGTCTGAACATTTCACGATAAAAAATTATAAAAAGCGGGAGCTCATTATCCGGAAGGGCGAAAGCGTAAAGTATATTTATTTCGTGATCTCAGGGTTGTTAATGCTATCTTATAGCGATGACCAGGGGAAACAGCACATTGTTTCCTTCGCCATGGAAGACTGGTGGGAAACGGATTCGCTGGCCTGGTTCACGCAAACAAAGGCCTCCATGTCGTTGCAATGCCTTGAGGATACAACAGTATATTGCCTTTCGCTGGAACATTATAAAGCACTGTGTGCAGGTATCCGGAAGATGGAGCACTTCTTCCTGGAAAAATCAAATGCAGGTCATATCGGCGCCCAGCGCCGCATCTTATCTTTCCTGACTTCTAACGCAAAAGAGCGGTACGAACAACTGCTCAAACATTATCCATCGCTGTACCAGAGAGTGCCAAAAACGTTGCTGGCAGCTTATCTTGGCGTATCACGCGAAACACTCAGCAGGCTTTACCGGTCTTCGGGAAAGTGATGTTTGTCACACAAAAAGCAGCGCATTGTGCTCATCTTTGCAGTGTACAATTTTTTAATCAAACCGTGCCTGCAGCGCTACGAACAAAAAATCAATAACATGGAAAAAAGGATCATTAATCCCTGGCAATGGCAGGATCAGCGGAGCTATGTGCAGGGCCTTGAAGTAAAGAACGTGGAAAGTACGCTTTATTGTGCAGGCCAGGCGGCCGTGGAAGCCGATGGAAAATCAAGCACCGGCGATATGAAAACCCAGATAATACTGGCGCTTCAAAACCTGGAACGCGTGATCAGCGAAGCCGGTTATCAATGCGGGAACATCGTGCGGTTAAACGTTTACACCACTTCGTCCGCAGAATTTTTCAGCTGCTTTGATATATTCCAGGCCTGGATTGCAAAGCATGGCATTAAACAGGCCACTACTTTATTCGAAGTAAAAACCCTCTTTGAAACATTGAAAATTGAATTTGAAGCTACCGCAGTAAAATAAAGCGAAGGCCCGGTATATGCCGGGCCTTTGTTTTTATAATTAGTTATATGAAGATGAGTAACGATAATAAAATAAGATAGATCACCAGTTTAATGATCCTCCAGCGGTTGGTACGGAAATGACGGGGCCGCGTAAAATCAACATTGATACGCCGCATAAAATAACCTGCATAACCCCGCCCTATAAGGGTTTTAAGCATTCCCCATTCATTGCTGCATCGCAGCATGGTCATATAGTAAGCCACTTTCGGATCACGGTAACCCATACCTGTGGCCCTTATATAATTGATCCCCATATCAATAAAAGGAATAGCGGCTAAAAGGATCAGCCATTTCTGCCAGCTGAGAAATATAAAGAACAAAGGCGCAGATAGTAAAGCCAGCAGCAATCCCTCTACAGGATTGGGGAAAGCATACCAGTTAAATGCTTTAAACCGGGGCAACAGCATGGCCATGCCCGCGCCATAACGGGTAAAACGGTCGTAATGCGGCTGCCCGTTATTCCACCACGGATGGGTAATACGCGCCTCTTTCACACAGGTGAACTGCGTATTATGCAGCATACTTATCCTTGCCCCCAGGTCAATATCCTCTCCCCCGCCAATAGCCGACAGCTCCGGCGAAAAACGCAGGTCCTGCAAGGAGTTGCGATTATACATGATATTGGCCGTTACTCCCCATTTGAACTGTTCCTTTTTCCGGGCAATAGTAAAAATACTGGTAAGCCCGGCAGCATCCAGCGCACGTGTAAAGGCATTTAGGGGAACCGGGAAATCTGTTAACCCTATAAAACCAATTGTAACCGGTTGCGCCTTGATGGCTTCTGCATACCGGAACAACAGATCATCATCTGCCACAATATCATCATCCAGGAATAAGATCCAGCTTCCGCTTCCTGCTTCAATCCCGGTATTGCGGGTTTCACCAGGGCCCCTGTTTTCAGGATTTATAAATAACTGTATCACACCTTCCCGTGCCAACCTCTGCAACTCCGCGCCAGGCTTCACATCCGGGTTGTCTGCAATAATATAATAATTGAATTTCCATCCGCCGGGTTTGGGCAAATGGATCAGTGGAAGCAAATATTGCTCATCCAGCCGGAAAGTGGGAATAATAATATCAATAGAATTTGTAATCCCTGACATAGGGCGCGAAGATAAATAAGATTTTATTTCTTCTCTGTAGTATACATAAATAAAGGGGGTGGCAAGACTACCTCCCCCTTAATATTTTAACCATATCCTATGAAAAACCTGGTACAAAGATATATTCATGGCCGTTAGTTGCCCTCCTTATTTCGTGAACGCATTATTATTCCCCGTGAATGCATGAAATCAGCGGGCCTTAACCGGTAGTTAACAAAATAATAAGAGTGGCGCCAACGCTTCCATTAATTACCCAATGTTTTCAGAGCGAGATAAGACATCAGGCCAGCGCCGGTTTCCAGCGCTTTTTCATCGGCATCAAAAGTAGCTGTATGTAAACCGGAAACAATTCCCCGGTTTTCATTGCGAACACCCAGGCGGTAAAAGCAGGCATCGGCCACCTGGGAATAGGAGGCAAAATCTTCCGCCGCCATCCAGATGTCCAGGTCTTCCACCAGTTCTTCCCCCAGGTAATCCACTGCATGCCCCCTGCTGGCTGCCGTCAGCTTATCCTCGTTGATCAGCACAGGATATCCTCTTTCTATTTTAATATCACAGGAGCCTTCCATACTTTCTGCTATGGAGATGGCCATTTTTTTAATTTTCTCATGCGCCGCATTGCGCCAGGTTTCGTCCAGCGAACGGAAAGTCCCTTCCAGCTTCACTTCATCGGGGATCACATTACTGGCCCCGTTGGCATGCATTTTTCCGAAGCTCAGTACAGATGGCAGCAATGGATTGGCCCGGCGACTTACAATCTGCTGCAACGCTATCACCATATGGCAGGCAATCACCACCGGGTCTATGCCCAGGTGCGGCATAGCTCCATGTCCCCCTTTTCCTCTCACCGTAATGGAGATCTCATCGTTACTGGCCATATAGCGCCCGGAACGGAAGCCCACCTTGCCTACAGGCAGCTCCGGCATTACATGCTGCCCCAGGATATGGTGTGGCCGCGGGTTTTCCAGTACCCCGGCCTTGATCATCAGGCTGGCCCCACCGGGGATCACTTCTTCCGCCGGCTGGAAAATAAACTTCACCGTCCCGGAAAACTCTTCCTTCATCCGGCTCAGAATGCCCGCCACGCCCAGTAAAGACGCCGTATGCACATCATGCCCGCAGGCATGCATAACGCCCTGGTTCCTGGAACGGTAGGGCACTTCGTTCAGCTCCACGATAGGCAGGGCGTCGATATCGGCCCGCAGGGCCACCACTTTATCCGACGGCTCCCGCCCTCCCTGCAATAAAGCAACAATACCGGTATCAGCCATCCTTTCATAAGGGATCCCAAGGGAATGCAACCGGTTCTCAATAAAAACCGCCGTCTGGTATTCCTGGTATGAAAGCTCTGGATGGGTATGCAGATGGCGACGGTTGGCCGTTGCCTCCTCCAGCAGTTCGCTGGCTAATTGCCGGATTCTCTCTTTAAGCATGTGGCTGAAGTTTTTATAAACTTCAAGTATACAATTTTTTATCCGGTCAAACCGCATGAAAGCATATCACTGTTTGCTCCAGCTTCTCAGTTTATAACCATAAAACGCGTAGAATATCAGGTAGAGATAACAGGGAAACAATACCCAGTAAGCCAGCCGTACATTGTATATATCTGCCACCAGCCCGTACACTACCGGCAGCATGGCATTGCCGCATAAACCCATGATCATTACAGATGCGCCCAGTTTCGTAAACCTTCCCAGCCCATCCAGGGCCAGCGGCCAGATGCCCGCCCACACCAGCGAATTGGCAAATCCCAGCAATACCACGAACCAGATGGAAATATCCGTTACATGGCCCAGGAACCGCACTTCCCCGCGCAGGTAAATGATGCCCAGCGTAAATAATGCACCGAGAACAGTACATATCCTCAGGGCATTGGCCTGGCTGATCACCCGCGGAATCAGCGATATGCCCAGCAGGTAGCCGCAAATGGTAACAAATAATGTATAGGACGGGAACGTTTTTGCTTCCAGCAATGGAATATGCATAGAGCCGGCATAACCGATTATGGTATCTATAGCCACTACCTGCGTACCTACATGTAAAAATATTGCCAGCGCCCCGAGGATCAGGTGGGGAAACTGGAAAATGCTGGTTTTGCCTGCATTGGCGCTGGCCACGGCGGCATCTTCATGCTCTGTATCAATTTCCGGCAAGGGAGATAAGCGAACCAAACATCCCAGTCCAAACAACACCACCGATACCACCGCGTAAGGCACTATTACCCTTTTTATCAGGGCATCCAGCACCTCGTTGCGCGCATCGCCGCTCATATGGGCCAGCTCTTTGAACAGGTCGCCATCCGTGGCTTTCAGTATCACCGCTGCAAAGATCAGCGGCGCCACAATGCCCGCACCCTTGTTACAAATGCCCATAATGCTGATACGCGCAGCCGCACTCTCTTTTGGCCCAAGGATGGTGATGTAGGGGTTTGCCGCCGTTTGCAGCACGGCCAGCCCCAGCCCGATGATAAACAGTCCCGCCAGGAAGATCTCGTAAGTACGCGTGTATGCCGCCGGTATAAAGATCAGCGCCCCCATCGACATTACCCAGAACCCTATCATCATTCCCTTCTTGAAACCCACCGCCTTCAGCAGGTAGGAGGCCGGCACGGACATAAAAAAATAAGAGATATAGAACGCAAAGGCCACCAGGTACGACTGGAAATTGCTCAGTTCACAGGCTATCTTGAAATACGGTATCAATATGGCGTTCACCCAGGTCACAAACCCGAATACAAAAAACAATAAACCCACAATGAGTATCGATATCACGGTATCGCGCCGGCTAAGGGATCCTGCTGCTACAGTAGCTGTATGTTGTTTCATGCTTGGTTATTTAATTACTCCGGTCGCTTTGCTATTGCCAGTGCGCGGGTAGTGTGTAGTATTTGGCCATGCCAATAAAGATAATATTTTGACCTGTCCGGTTATTTTTTTTCATTGAGAACGTTACCGGTGTTTTTTTTTCATTTGCCGGTTAGATGACATCATCGTGATTCCCATGCCCGGAATCAAATAAATATTATATTTGGTTCCTCAACCAATAATAACTCCAATCACATCAAACATCTGCTATGAGAATTATTTTCGTACTCCCGTTCCTGTTAATGGCTTTTTCAGGTTACAGTCAAACCGCTACTATCAGATCCATACTGCTAAACCAGTTACGCACTACCCACAATAAGGCCGAATGGTTTGTACCGGTCAATACCGCCATAGAAGGGCTTACGCCGGAACAGGCCAACTGGAAAGACAGTTCCGGCAACCACTCTATTGCACAATTGGTGACTCATCTTACTTTCTGGAACCTCGACCAGCTGGAAAAGTTTAAAGGGAAAGAAAAGTCGGCATTCAACGGTAATAACGACGACACCTTTTCCCCGGCCACAGCAGCGCAGTGGGAAGCTTCGGTTAAGCGGATCGACAGCGTACTTACCGCCTGGGAAACAACAATTGAACAGACAGATGAGAAGAAGCTGTCTTCCCAATACACCACTATTGCCAATATCAATACGCACAATGCCTATCATATTGGCCAGATCCTTTATATCCGTAAAATGCGGGGCAACTGGAATCCTGAAAAAGGGGTGAAATAAAACCGGTTCCCGCTTTAATACCTGCCAGATCATCAACACCCGCGGGAGAACCTGTTGATCTCCTCACCGGCCACCACAAAAACATTGTGAAAACTCCCGGATTCGTTTATATTTAGTCCTTATTTCCGGCACGGAAAACCCGGAAATAAGGATTTTGCAGTTTATAAGACTAAAATAATGGCGATAAATTCCCGTTTTATTACAAAAAATTCCGATCAATGACTGTGACAAGAAGAGCTGCGCTCAAGCAACTGCTGTATGTTTCAGCCGGCATGGCCATATTGCCAGCCTGTTTGCAACACACCAGCAGAACATCCCTAACATTAAAGAATATTGCGGTAGACGGCGACCAGGAAAAAATGCTGGCAGAACTCGTGGAAACGATTATTCCCGCTACTACCACACCAGGCGCGAAAGAGCTATCCGCCCACCTGTTCACGCTCATTATGATGGATGATTGCTACAAAAAGGAAGACCAGCAGAAATGGCTCAGTGGCATGAAAGCATTTGAACAGGCCGGTAAGAAATTAAACGGGCGTAGCTTCCTTGACAGCACGCCGGCGCAACGGGAAGAGCTGCTTAAAAGCTTTGAGACCGCCAAAGACGATAAAGAAGATGCCGCTTTTTTCTATCGCACTACCAAACGCCTCACCATCCAGGCGTATACCAGCTCCAAATATTTCCTTACCAAAGTAAATGTTTATGAACTGGTACCTGCACGGTACCATGGTTGCGTACCACTGAAACCCATTACCCGGAAGCTTGCCTAACTATTTAATTGTATGAGTAAAGATAATACCAGCCTGCAAAACCGTACGTTCGACGCCATTGTTATCGGCTCCGGCATCAGCGGCGGATGGGCAGCAAAAGAATTCACTGAAAAAGGATTAAAAACACTGGTGCTGGAAAGAGGCCGTGATGTAAAACACCTGAAAGACTATCCCACCACCAACAGTTTTCCCTGGGAATTCCCGCACCGCGGCCAGGTACCCCAAGTCATTAAGGCTGCCAACCCGGTGGTTAGTCGCTGCTACGCCTATAAGGAAGATACCATGCACTTCTTTGTGAAAGATACCGAGCATCCTTATGGCCAGCCCAAACCATTCGATTGGATCAGGGGATACCAGGTAGGTGGTAAATCACTGATGTGGGCCCGGCAAACACAACGCTGGAGCGACTTCGACTTTGAAGGCCCCGCCCGCGACGGGTTCGCCACCGACTGGCCCATCCGTTATAAAGACATCGCCCCATGGTATAGCTATGTGGAAAAATTTGTAGGCATCTCCGGAAACAAAGACGGTTTACCACACCTTCCTGATGGAGAATTCCTGCCCCCTATGGAGCTTTCCTGCGTAGAAAACTACTTCAAGGATTTTGTAAAAGATAATTATAAAGACCGACAGGTGATCTACGCCCGTTGCGCCCACTTAACGCAACCACAGCAGATCCACCTGGACCAGGGCCGGGGACAATGCCAGAAAAGAGATCTTTGCCAGCGTGGATGCCCGTTTGGCGGCTATTTCAGCAGCAACTCCTCTACCATTCCCTGGGCGGAAAAAACCGGCAACCTTACCCTGCGTCCTTTTTCCGTAGTGCATTCCGTCATTTATGATGAACAAAAAGGAAAAGCTACCGGCGTACGCGTAATAGATACCAATACAAAAGAAATGATGGAGTATTATGCGAAAGTGATTTTTGTAAACGCTGCCGCAGTAAATACGAATGCACTGCTGCTGAACTCTACCTCCCATCGTTTTCCCAACGGCCTGGGCAACGATAGCGGCGTACTGGGTAAATACTTTGCCTTTCATAATTACCGCGGTCATATCGGCGGGCAGTATGAAGGATTCAAAGATTCCACTACAGACGGGCGCCGTCCTACCAGCGCTTATCTTCCACGATTCCGCAACGTACACAAACAGGAAACCGATTTCCTCCGTGGCTACGCAGCAGGATTTTCTTCCGGCAGGGGCTCTCATACCAATACCAACGGGTTTGGCAAAACGCTGAAAGACCAGCTGTTTAACAGCGAAACAGGCCCCTGGTACGTTGGCTCCCATATGATGGGCGAAACAATCCCTAAAGAGATCAGCACCGTTACACTGGATACACAAAAGAAAGATGAATGGGGCATTCCGCAGATCAATATCAATGTAGATTATGATGATAATGATGAAAAGATGCTGAAGGATTTCTTTGAGCAGATGACCGAAATGTATACCAAAGCAGGATTTACCAATATACGGACCAGCGATTCCAAACAGGCGCCCGGACTGGATATCCACGAGATGGGCGGTGTGCGTATGGGCAACGATCCTAAAACATCTATGCTGAATAAATGGAACCAGATGCACGCATGTAACAACGTGTTTGTAACCGATGGCGCATGTATGACGTCTACTTCCACGCAGAACCCGTCGCTTACCTATATGGCGCTCACGGCAAGGGCGGTGGACTATGCGGTACAGCAGTTGAAGAAGGGGGAGATATAAAAAAATCAATAAACTTTTCATGAAGACCTGTTGCAGATCTGCAACAGGTCTTTTTTTATGCCGGATCAAATTAAAATGTTATTTTGATAATCATATAAACCCTGTATTTTTATTTTTCTTTTTAAAACCTATACATATGAAATTCATCCAGTTACCCGGCCTGTTATTGGCCTGTTTATTAACCTTATGCAGCTTTCATTCCCAGGCCCAGGTACGAGGCACCTTTATGGTGAATGGCGATATTGATAAGTATTACCCGGTTGTGTTTACAGATACGGCCTGGAATTATGACGAAGCATCAGAGCTTCAGATAGGCCGTTCCAATATACACCGGGATAGTACAGGAAGCAGCTGGCGGGGAAGTATTATTGCTACATTCAGGTATCATACATGGAATTGGGGAAACGGGTCCAGCTTTATTGACGCGGATATCCGGCAATATATCAGTCCTGTATTACCATTCGATAAATTTGTAGCCGGCTGGAAAGATGCAACTGCGGTAAATAATTCAAAGATCATCATTATCTGGCTGCGGGGAAATACAAGCTATACCTATAGCTCTCGTTATAATGACAAAGTAGCCGTATATGATGGTACGGCCTCCCGTCCGCTCCCATATACAGAGCCCCTCAGCAGCGTAACCCATACCTTCAAAACTGCTATCGACAGCTATGTGAATACCAGTGGAAGTACTTATTCCGGTAGTACCTATTCCACTGGTGGTGTCAATTATTTTTCAGGGAATATAGGTTTGGGCATAACTAATCCTGTTGCAAGGCTCGACATTGTTGGCGCTACACCCTGGACAGCAAATGGTTGGGGAAAGGCAATCAAACTAAGAATGGCTCAATCCATTGAACTGGAAGCTGGCATCCGGAAATTTGGAATTGGCGCTACCAGCGATACAATCCTTTGCTTCTTTTCAACAGATGCAGATACTGTGGCGTTACCTGCCAAATACCACATGGTAATGACCAACAGCGGTAATATAGGCATCGGCACGCTAACACCTAAAAGTTACAAATTAGCAGTGGAAGGCACCATCGGCGCACGCCGCATAAAAGTTACGCAACAGCCTAACTGGGCCGACTTTGTATTCCATCCCGGATACAAACTCCCGCCTTTGCAGGAAGTGGAAAGCTTCATCACAAAAAATGGTCATCTTCCCGAAATCCCCACTGCAGCAGAAGTAAAAGAAAATGGAGTGGATGTTGGAGAAATGAACAAGCTCCTGTTACAAAAAGTAGAAGAGCTTACCCTTTATCTTATCCAACAGCAAAAGGAAATTGAAGAGCTGAAACGTAAGATAAAATAATCATCTACCCTTTAAATAAAAAACGCGGATGAACACACTTACTGTTCACCCGCGTTTTTTATTTAATTTGCAAAGATGAAACCTGTTAATGAACTGATCAACACCAAAGAACCAGGCTGGAACCTGGTAAAGGAATGGATCAAAGATGGTAAGAATCAGATAGAAATCCTTCCGAAAGACAGCGCCCGTGCAGAGCAGGCTTTGTATCAAACCCAGGTAACCACCCGCTCCCCTATGGGCGCCGTTATTTATGAAACCGGTGGACTACTGGTAGATCATGGATGGATCCGGGTACTTGGCTCCGGCCATGAAAAACTGGACCGTACCCTGCCCGGTTGGAATGAGGGAAAATCGTATAGCCAAACAGGTGAGCAGCCCGGCTTCTTATTAATTGCAGATGATGTGACAGGCGGTTTCTTCGCTATCAATGCCGGCGGCATTGCCGCACAGGAAGGCATTGGCAGCGTGTTTTATTTTGCGCCGGATACACTGGAATGGGAAAACATGGAGATCAGCTACAGCGATTTTATTTCCTTCTGCTGCTCCGGTGATATCGAAGGATTTTATAGCGCATTCCGCTGGAAAGGCTGGCGTGAAGATGTAGCCGCAATAAACGGTAACCAGGCATTCAGCTTTGTGCCATTTCTTTTTTCCAGAGAAGGAAAAGACATTAACAACGTAAGCAAAAAAGCTGTGCCGGTGGAAGAAGTATGGTCCCTGCAAATGGACCTGCGGGAGCAATTAGGGCATTAAGCGGTAAAATAAAAAGACAAGGCCATCTCAAAATGAAATGGCCTTGTCTTTTTATTTTATGCCTGTTTCTCGAGCAGGGGCTGCCCTTCAAAACTTATTCCAGGCCAGCCATGGATCATAAACTGCCTGATATTCTGATGATCAGTTCCTCCGGAATTATTTAATACAGATTGATAATGTTCGGCAAATAATTGAAGCGTGTCTTCCTTCTCCAGCTTATTCAGCTGTGCAAAAGCAAAAACCCTGGCGCTTCCCTGGTTTTGAGTAGCCTCATTATACGTTTCCCCATTTTTAAAAGCGGTTGGCTGATGCTGATAGTAAGTATCTATAAACTCCAATACCTCTTTGAACGGGCGTGCGTTGCTTTTTAGTTCGGTAAGCAAAGTAGTCAGTTGTTCTTTCATTCCGCAAAAATAGAAATTTAATGCAGCATTTACCTGAAACACCAATAAAGCACTGCCATCACTAATAGTAAAGCGGCAGACAATACTTTATAATTAGCCAGGCCCGGCCATCCTTTTACCCGCAATGGCGCCAGCGGACTTTCCCAGTAAAGACCTCTGCTTTCAGCCGTATGCCGTACCGGGAATACAAAAGACAATACCACCTGTAATACCACGCAAACCATGAACAGGTAAAATGCCACCATCAGCGGCGGGATATTAACCGGGTAAAGTTTACCGGTAAGATATACAGCGGCCCCCAATGCAGAACCTATCCATAAAGTATACTGTGCCGCAAGGGAAGATGCCTTCTTCCAGAACACGCCTAATAAAAATACGCAGGTGATAGGCGGCGCTATATGCGATATAACATCATTAATGCCGTTAAAAAGGCTTTCATACCTGTTCAGTAAGGGTAAGAGCCCTATCGACAACACCAGCGCCAAACCAGCCGCTATACGGCCCGTTTTCACCAGCTGTTTATCTGTTGCCTCCGGGCGGTTCCGTTTATAGAGGTCGTAGCTTACCAGGGTGGCAATAGAGTTCAGCGCGCCGGAGATCTGGCTCATGAGACCGGACAACAATGCAGCCACCAGCACGCCCACCAGCCCTGTTGGCACCAACCGCGTGATCATCACCGAATAGATCCCTTTTGTATGCAGCTGCCCGTCGGCCTGCCGCAATACTTCCAGGTCCAGGTGGCCCTGTTTGTACAGCACAAACGCCAGCAACCCGGGGAGAATAAAAATAAAAACAGGCAATACTTTTATAAAGCCACAGAACAAAGCGCCGGTACGTGCATGATTTTCATCTTTTGCACCCAACACGCGCTGTACAATGGTCTGATCCGCACACCAGTACCAGATACCAATCACAGGATAACCCAGGAACACCGCGTACCAGGGCAGACCATTGGGATCCCCGGCCGGATGCAGCATGGAAAGCTTATCCAGCTGCTGTCCTTCCTGTAATACCTGCATCACCGGTTGCCAGCCTCCCACTTTCCACCACGACAATACCGTGATGATCACCGCACCCGTAAGCAGTACCACTGTTTGCACGGCTTCCGTTACCACTACTGCCCTGAGCCCGCCTACTATGGTATACGCCCCTGTTACCACTGCAATAAGAATAATGCTGGTAAACATATTGATACCAAACAAGGTTTCCAGTACTATGCCACCGGCCAGGAAAGAAAACGCAATATGGATCACCACCGCCGATACCACAGACACCACCGCGAGCCAGTCGCGGCAGGCCCGGTTGTAACGCCGCTCCAGGAAATCAGGCAGCGTAGCCACGCCGGAACGGATATAAAACGGCACAAAGAAAAGCGCCAGCAATATGAGTGTGAAGGCGGCCATCCATTCAAAGTTGCCTGCCAGCAGCCCCGTATCAAAACCGCTCTGGGCAAGGCTCACCAGGTGCAAACAGGAAATATTGGTAGCAAACAATGCCATGCCTATCATGGGCCAGCGTAGCGATTTACCGGCCAGGAAATACTCTCCCGCCGCCGAATCATTCTTCCTGCCTGATAGTCCTGCCCAGAAGCCCAATCCTACTATCAGGGCCACGTAGCCAATGCTGATGATAATATCTGTAGTAGCTATCATCCCGGGAAAGTATTAAGGGCAAGCAGATCACAGCTGCTGCCCGGTGTTTGAGGTGTTTGATAAAAACCGCCGGTGATCGATGCCGGGTGAACAAAGTGTTTACGCAGGTGCGGAATATGCTCCAGGAACAATGCTTCATGCCCCATTCCAATATGATTGAACAACACCAGGTGCTGATGCAGCTGCCCCATATCGCCCACATGCGGCACCACCGGCACGCCAAACTTTTTACACAACAGGCTTACAGTAATAAATTCACTTACGCCTCCCACCCTAACGGCATCTACCTGTATAAAGCCCGCGCAGGCGGTTTGCAGGTAATTCTTAAAGATCACTTTGTTGGGTACATGTTCGCCCAGCGCCAGTTTCACCGGGTTCAGCGCATCGGCCAGTGTTTTATGTGCCAGCACATCGTCGGGGTGCGTGGGCTCTTCTATCCAGTAAGGATTGATAGCTGCAAGTCTTTTACCGATAGCAATTGCCTGCGGCAGATTCCATTGCTGGTTGGCATCTACCATTACTTTGATCTCATCGCCAACTGCATTTCTTACAATGTGCGCTCTTCGTATATCCGTTTCCGGGTCTTTTGCGCCCACTTTTAACTTCAGTGCCCGGAAGCCATTATCCAATGCTCGTTTACAATTGGCTTCCAGTTGCTCATCGGGGTAATTGAACCAGCCGGCCGAGGTATCATATGCCGGGTAACCGGTGCGCAGCACGCCTTCCCGCACTGCCCTTGAATCCTGCATCTCCGCTAACATACGGATGGCTTCTTCCCGCGGCAGCACCTCTTCCAGGTACGACAGGTCCAGTGTGCTCACTACCTGTTCCGGTGTAAGATCAAGCAACAGTTTCCATAAAGGCACCTGTTGCTGTTTGGCCCACAGATCGTAGCAGGCGTTGGTAACTGCTGCCAGCGCCAGGTGCACCACTCCCTTGTGAGGTCCCAGCCAGCGGAACTGCTGCTCGTCCGAGCGTTGTTTAAACCAGTCGCCGAAAGAAGCCATTACTTCCGTCAGCTCCCTGCCTATAAGCTGTTCGCCATAAAACCTGGCGGCAGCACATACCAGTTCATTACCTGCCCCTAAAGTGAAGGCCAGGCCAGTGCCGCAGTTGCCTTTATCATCATAGAGGCAGGCTACCGTGTACGAATATACGGGGTTCTGATGCACGGCATCACTACCGGCGCCTCCTGTTAAAGGGAACCGGGCATCTTTTACAACTATCTTACTGATCATCTTATTTTAACTTGTCATTTTTTATGGGAGTCACACTCATGGCCGGTTTATCCGTTTCCAATACTATTACGGTATCGTTGGCATCGGGTAATGCTGCCGGCAATGTTACAGTCAGCTGATCAGCTGTTGCAGTCAGTTTCACTGCAGCGCCTTTCAGCAGGTACGCCCTGGTTACTTTTACGCCCGGCATAACAGGAAGCTCAATGCTTTGCTGTGCAGGATCAAAAACATGCAGGTATATTTTGTTGCCATTGCGCGTAGCTGCATATTGGCTGTTGGGATAATAAGGACCGCCATGCGTATTGTAAATGGCAGCGCCGTATTTACGGAGCCAGTCGCCCATTTCCCTTAAGCGCGCTGCCTGTTCAGGTGCTATCATACCATCCGGGCGGGGGCCTACATTGAACAACAGGTTGCCGTTACCCCCGGCGGCCTTTGCCAGCGTTTGAATACATGTTTGCAACGATTTCATTTTATCGTTGGGTTTCCACGCCCATTGTTCGCAGATGGTCATACAGGTTTCCCAGGGTGTGTTCATATCCAGGTCGCCTATACGCTGTTCCGGCGTATCGTAATCACCCAGGAAGGAGGCAGTACCGGAAGCCCCGGTGCCGGAAAATGCTTTGCCCAGGCGATTGTTGATGATCAGGTCTTTCTTCAGCGTTTTGAGATACGCATACATATCCAGCGCCATTTCCGGTGTCCAGGGCTTTTCCCAGGGGCCATCAAACCACAGCATATAAGGATCGTAATTTTTCACCAGTTCTTTCAGCTGGTTTTTCATGTATGTCACATACTTTTCCATGTGCGCATTTTTTCGTATACCCCTTTCCGTTGTATCATTCGGATTATCTACCGGGTATTCAGGGTAATGCCAGTCGAGCACCGAGTAATAGATACAGAACTTTATATGATACTTTTTGCAGGCCTTTGCCAGCAGTCCCACTACATCTTTCTTAAAGGGAGTAGCCATAATATTATAATCTGTATAGGCAGATGGCCATAAGCAGAATCCATCATGATGCTTCGCCGTGATGGTCAGGTATTTCATACCGGCATCGCTGGCTGTTTTCACCCATTCATCTGCATTGAATTTTACGGGATTAAACTGGCGGTACAGCGTATCGTAATCGGCAGCCGGCACCTGTACGTGGCGCGACCAGCCTATTTCCGTGCCTCTCAGCGTAACAGGCCCCCAGTGGATGAACATGCCAAACCGCAGATCCATAAACCGGTCCATTACATTTTTACTGGTAAGGATCCCGGGATCCAGCTGTGTATTGGTTTGCGCCCCGCTTCGGAGCGCCAGTAACAACAAACAGAAAGTAGCTAATTTCTTCATCGTTCACTTTTATTTTACAGGGTGTGTTTATATCCAAGTTCTGCTCCCCCGCTTACCGGCATGATACAGCCGGTAACAAAACGGGCCTGTTCTGATAACAGGAACGCACATACGTCGGCAATTTCATCTGCTTCAGGGCAATATCCCAAAGCATGAATATTATCCAGGTATTGGGTGATGCGTGCAGGTTCCGGTTGTTCCTTGCTCCACTGCCGCAGCATGGGCGTCCATACGCCGGCGGGAGCTACTGCATTTACCCGGATACCATCTGCCGCATAATCCAGCGCCATGGCTTTGGTGAGTGCGTTTACGGCTCCTTTGCTGCCTGCATAGGCGGCATGGTTATCCTGCCCTATTTCCCCCACCATACTGCTGGTGTTGAGGATACAGCCGCGGGAAGCCTTCAGCGCTGCAATACCATAACGGGTGGTGTAATAGATGCCACGTACATTTACATTCATTACCAGCTCCCATTCTTCTTCGGTGGTATCGTGTAAAGGTTTCGAAGGACTTGCAACGCCTGCATTGTTATGGATAGCATTCAGCCGGCCGTACTTTTGCAATATGGTGTCAATGGCCTGTTCTATGGCGGGGCCGCTGTTAAGATCCGCTTCCAGGAATATATGTGGGGTGCCCATCTGCTGTTCCAAACGTTGCAATGCAGGCTTGTCTTTATCTATTACTGCCACAGTAGCGCCCTGCCTTGCGTAGGTTTGTGCGCAGGCCTGGCCAATGCCGGATGCGCCGCCGGTGATCAGCACTATTTTATTTTGCAGTATCATCATTTTTCATTTTCCGTGGATAATCAAAAGTAAGTAGGGATAAGGTAGGTCATCCCGGTGAAATTGACTTAAATCAACACTATTTTGACTTATTTACCTAATTTACCTATTTTAGGCAGACAATATGAAGCCTCTTTTTGCTATACCGGGCGATAAAGCCCTTGAACAAAGTGTATACCTGGTAAAGGAAATTACACAACCGTATTTTTCCACGGAGTTTCATTTTCACCATGAATGCCAGCTGGTATATGTGGTGGAAAGCGCCGGGCGCCGCATCATTGGCGATAATATCAGCTATTTTGAAAGCGGGGAATTGATATTTGTAGGATCGGGTACGCCGCATGTATGGCATAACGAACAAAAATATTTTGAAGGGAAGAACAAGCTGCAGGCAAGATCACTGGCGTTATATATTTCGCCGGATCTGCTGGTAGAGCACCTCAGCTCCTTCACCAATACCAGCGCACTGAAAACATGGTTAAAAAAGGCGCAGCGGGGCATCCAGTTCCATGGAAAGGCCAAAGCGGAAATACTGGCGCTGATACAGCAGATGCTGCAACAGCAGGATCTTCCACAAACCATTTCCTTTCTTACACTGCTGCAAACAATGATGGCCACTAAAGAATATAAGCTCCTGGCCGGCACCAACTATGTAAACCTGTATAATGATAAAGATCAGTCGAGGATGGATGATATCTTCAAATATATTTTCCGGCATTTCAGAAGAGACATACCCCTGGCGGAAATAGCGGCTGTGGCGGGTATCAATGTGCATTCCTTTTGCAGGTTCTTTAAAAGCCGGACACAAAAATCATTCACCCATTTTGTCAATGAATTAAGGATAGGGTACGCCTGCAGATTATTGCAGGAAAAGGAAATGCCGATAACAGAGTTGTCCAATAAGTGCGGGTACAGGAATACCACGCACTTTAACCGTTTCTTCAAAAAAATAAAAGGGAAAACCCCGAGAGAATATAAAAAGGAAGTTGCCTCCCTTGATTAAGCTCAGGGATTCACCAGGAAATACACTACGCGGCAAACAGAGCCATCCCCCTTCTTTTGCAGGCGCAGCGTATGTTTGCCGGGCGCCAGGTCATCTCCCAGGATAAGATACCAGGGCAGGTACAGGCTTTTACTCCACTGCGTGCGCAGGTCTTTCTGCTGCACAGCGCCATCATCAATGCGATAACTGATCACACCGGCATCGGGGCCGGAAACTATACCAATACCGATGGTGCGCCGCGGTAAAAGGATATTCCACGCTGGCTTCCGCGGTATCCGACACCAGCATAGGCACTTTTACAAAACCCTCGCGGGTACCAACCTTATCGGATGGTTCCCATGATGCAATTATATCAAAACCATTCCTGTTAAGCGCATCATGAATATCGTCATAAGCGCCGTTCTCATAATTAAGCGGGTCTGCCGCAAGTGGCAGTTTCACCGATGCTAAATGCTTTGGCAACGAGGCGCTGAAATCCTCATTCAGCAACCGTTTGATAGCATTAAAATACAACTGCTGCCCGAACGGCGACGGATGCAGGTCTTTGAAATCATCTTTCCAGGTAAATTCACCGGCATCAATGCGGGCTGTAATTTCTTTGGCGAGATTGATGAAAGGCAGGTGGTATTTTTGGGCAAGATCTTCATGTACCTGTACTTCTACCGGCACTTCGCCGGCATGGTAATCGGCCATTTTATCTTCATCTGCAAAAGCCATCAGCACAATATTCACCTGGGGATTGGCTTTCAGCGCATGACGGATAATCCCTTCCATGGCACGGCGCTGCGTTACTTCATTGGTGCCGTTCACACGGTCGTTCACCGCTGCTTCCAGGAATAACAGATCGGTTTTCCCTTTGCTTAATACATCATGCGCAAAGCGGAATGCATGCGGCAAACTGCCCAGAGAAGGTATGCCTGCATTGATAAAACGGAAAGCGGTGCCGGGGTAAGTTGTCGTGAGATAATCGCACACCTTGCCACGCCAGCCCTCCATATTGGTAATGGAGCCGCCCATAAATGTAATGGTGGCCTTTTTACCTGTTTTAATATGATACCTTATATTGTCCAGCCGCCCGTACCGCGTCACAAATTTTCCCTGCGCCATGGTACTAACGGCAATGACTATACTGAATATCAGTATTGCAAATTTCCTGCTCATATCTTTGTTGCTTGGATCTCTTTCATCTGGCCGTTAACCCTTACTTTTACTTTACCGGCGCCACGTATCTTATAGTTGGTAACAATACCGTTCTTCCAGGTCATATCTACCGTATAATTACCTCTTGCTTTCATTCCTTTCACGCTGCCAGAAGCTTTCCATGCATCCGGCAATGCGGGGAGCAGGTCAATGAAGCCTGCATGGCTCTGGATCAGCATCTCCGCCAGTCCGGCTGCACCGCCGTAGTTGCCATCGATCTGGAACGGGGGGCCTGCTGAAAACAGGTTGGCATAAACGCCGCCACCTGCGCCGTAATTGATATCCGTATTATAGGTGGGCCTGATGAGCTGGGAAAACAATTTAAACGCGCGGTTGCCATCGTGCAGTCGCGCCCAGAATAATTGCTTATAGGCAATAGACCAGCTGGGGCCATCATCTCCTCTTACATCCAGTGTTTTCTTACAGGCTTCGGCCAGTTCCGGCGTAGCTTCCGGCGTGATCAGCGAAGCAGGGTACAAACCGTATAAGTGTGAAATGTGCCGGTGTGTAGGCTCTGTCTCCTTATATTCTTCCAGCCATTCCATCAGGCGCCCGTCTTTAGCTACCCTGCCTGCAGGCGGCAGCTGTTTTAATTTAGCCGCCAGTGAGGCGCTGAACGCAGCATCTTTACCAAGTGTTTTAGCAGCAGTGATCACGTTCATAAAAAGCTCCCGGATGATCTGGTTATCAATAGTAGGCCCATTGCAGATGCTGGCGGTTTTACCATTGGGCAGGTAAAAAGAATTCTCAGGGGAAGAAGATGGTGATGTTACCAACCATCCTGTTTTATCATCTTTTATGAGCATGCTGCTGTAAAATTCTGCAGAGCCTTTTAACACAGGGTATATATCTGCCAGGTATTTTTTATCATTGGTAAATGCATAATGCTCCCACAGGTTATTGCACAGCCACCCGGAGCCTGATTTGGTCACTCCCCAGGATGCGCTTTCACCGGGCTCTGTAAAGCCCCATATATTGGTGATCACATGCGCTACCCAGCCTTCTGCATTGTAATAGGCTTTGGCGGTTCTTTCACCGGGCTTTACCAGTCCGTGCACCAGCTCAGCCAGCGGCAGGTTAAGCTCCGGCAGGTTGCTCACTTCCACCGGCCAGTGGTTCATCTGCACATTTACATCGAGGTGGTAATCCCCGTTCCAGGGCGTCTGGATCTGGTTGGCCCACAGGCCCTGTAAATTGGGCGGCAGCAGGCCCACGCGGGTACTACTGATGGTTAAATAGCGGCCATACTGGTAGAATAATACCGGCATGCCGTTATCTGCTGCGGGAGTTTTGTGAAAATCACTGATCCGCTGATCAGTAGGCGTCTGGTCTGCACTGTTGTTGCCGCCCAGTTCCATACTAACGCGGTTGAACAAACGCTGAAAGGCGGCAATATGCTGTTGCTTCTGCTGCGCGTAATTTTTACGTAAGGCGGCATCCAGCAGCTGTTTTGTTTGTTCACGGTAACGCGGATTCCTGAAGTCGGTGGCGGCAGATACATACAGGATCGCCTCCGTGGCATCTTTAATAACCAGGGTATCCTTATCCGTTAGTAACTGTCCTCCCTTCAGTTTTGCCTGTACCCTTGTCAGGTATTTCATACCGGGATTGGCGGTGCCGCTTTTCAGTTCTCCAAACATTTGCAGCTCCTGCCCTTCCATGCGGGTGCTGGCCCTTTCCGGGCGACCAACAGCCACTCTCATATTCAACTGCCCCGGTTTAGCGGCAGTTAAGCGGATCACGCATACATCCCCGTTGAAATCCGTAAAGTATTCCCTCGTATAGGCTACGCCGTTAGCTTCATAAGCAGTGGTGGCTACTGCCTCGTTTAAAGACAAGGTCCTGATATAACGGGAAGGGCTATCCGTTGTAGGATAGCTGAACTGCAAATACAATTCACCCAGCATCTGGAAGCAGCCAAAGGGCACGTCGGCAGAGCCTTTCCCGGTGCATACAAACGATTTGTCCATGAGCTCCTGGGCCTCGTTATTCTTTCCTTCTGCCAGCAGCTGCCTGATGGCAGGCAATTGTTTATATGCTTCGTAGTTATTGGCGTCCTGCGGTGCGCCGGACCAGAGGGTGATATCATTTAATACAATCTTCTCCTGGTTTACGCCGCCATCCGGCGTCATACCCAGGCGGCCATTGCCCAGCGGCACGGTTTCCTCCCACACCCTGGCGGGCCTGTTATACCAGAGGCGCAAAGGCTGTTGCTGCTGCGCGGTAACTATCAACGGCCAGATGCCTGTTATCACCAGGATACCAAGCCTGATGTACCGGGAAGAAAAGAATTGCTGATTCATGTGTTTTCCGTGGAATTTGTATGCAGCCAAAATTAAAGGCAGCAGGGTAACCCGGCTCCCTGAAAATTGACTATTACCTACACTATCTTGACTTTGTTTGGTAAAAAACGATAAAAGAAATAAAACCTTAAAGCAGTATCGTCCGGTTAAGGCATGAATGGGAGTACAGATACGTCCCGGATACTTCTCAGATACTCAGGAGTCGTCTGTGTGGTACTCACAACACAGCCCTAATACAGTCTTCATACGGTCAACACGAACTAACAATGCGCTTCTAATGCTTAGTGCATGCACTTACCCCGATCTCCTGGTACGTAATCCGGCAATAAGCGGCAAAGCCGGCGGATTGATTTTACCGCTTACTGCCAGGATGGTAATTTAGCGGTAGGTCATGAACATCCGCGTTACTTATTCCTTACCAATGCGCGGATCTTGAGGCAGGTGGGCACAGTGGCCAGGTAGCCATTGTCTGCAATAAAGGTGAAGATAAAGCCGGTGCGCTTTTTCCCTCTGTTGATCCAGGGATGGCTGCCAAAGGCGCCGGGGCTGCTGTTTTCAATCAGCACGCCGCCGGGAGCGGTTACATCCCTCCAGTTACCGATACCATAAAAGTCTTTTGTATTGAGCAGGGCGGCAGGATAAGGCGTATAGGCGATGGCGGCGTGCGCGGTCTGGCTTTCTTCCATGGCTGCCACGGCGGCTTCGCTGAGCACGCGGGTACCATTGGGGGCCACGCCTTTGTTCATGAGCATATCCAGGAAACGTATATAATCGTCCGGTGTGCTCCGGGCCCCGCCTGCGATCTGGGGGTTGGCAGTGAGGCCATAGTCGGTGCCGGTCATGCCACAGGGTGTAAATATTTTATCCGCTGCCAGTTCCTTCCAGCTTTTACCGGATGCTACCTCACAGATACGGCCTGCCACCTGCATACTTACGCCGCCATAATAAAAGGTGGTGCCCGGCGGGTTCAGCAGCGCCACATTCCTGGCGATGCCCTCAGCCGCCTGTGAAAGCGTGATCAGCACATTGGATTCATATCCCTGGGTAGAATTTCCCGGGAAACCGGATGTATGGGAGAAGAGTTGTGCAATGGTAATATCTCCCTTATGATAAGTAGTAAAAACAGGCAGGTATTTTCCAACTGTATCGCTGAGCTTTATTTTCCCTTCATCTACCAGGCTCATGACTACCGCGGCTGATAACCATTTGGAACAGGAAGCTATCAACTGGCGGGTACTGCCGGTATATCCGCCAAATCCCCTGGCATATACCGGTTTACCGTCTTCATGAATAACTGCATAACATTTTCCATTAAAAGCAGTGGGCACAGAATCGCTCAATACCTGGTCCACATCGCTGTAGCCGGTGGCAACAACAGTAGTGGATTCGCTTTTTGTGCAACCTGCAAGCTGGGAAATAAAGATAACAGCGGACAAGGCGTTCCGGAGGAAATCGTTCATGTGACAGTTGTATTCAGTTGTAAGCTAAGAAATAAGGTAAACTTATTCAACGTCCTCTTTTTAAATTATATTGCGGCCCTTATGAAATACAGCAATATTTTATTTGACCTGGATGGTACCTTAACCGATCCTAAAACCGGTATTACAAAATCTGTTCAGTATGCGCTGGCAAAGACGGGCATTTCCGAGCCCGACCTTCAGAAACTGGTACCGTTTATTGGCCCTCCCCTGCTCCAGTCGTTCATGGATTTCTACGGCTTCACCGAGTCCCGGGCATGGGAGGCAGTAAATGCTTACCGGGAATATTTCAGGGTAACGGGGATCTATGAAAATGAGCGGTATGCGGGTATCCCGGAACTGCTTACTGCGTTGCTTTCACAGGGCCGCCGACTGTTTGTGGCCACCTCCAAGCCAAAAGTATTTGCGGATATCGTGATCCGGCATTTTGAGCTGGACCCATATTTTACTGCCGTATATGGCAGTGAACTGGATGGTACAAGAACCGACAAGGCAGAACTGATCCGTTACCTGGTAGAGGAACAGCAATTGAGCACAACTGATACTATTATGGTGGGCGACCGTAAACACGATATTATCGGCGCGCAGAAAAACGGCCTGCCGGCTATTGCTGTAGGCTACGGTTACGGCAGTACGCAGGAACTGGAACAGGCATTGCCCGATTATATTTTTAACACTGTTAGCGAATTACACGCGGGATTTCCCTGATCCTTTTCAGGCGCCTGTGGCTCCGGGTGAAAAAAAAGTGAGCCTTAATTTGTTTATTAGCCCTTTATTAATGCCCTGATTAGTGCCTCTCTCCTTACTTGCACTTGAAAACTTCCACGTTTTATTATCTATAGCCCGGCATTGTTCTAAGAAAACCAAAATAGCAAACCCGATAGTAATTCCTAATCATTATCAATTATTCCACACATGAAAATCAAGTTGCATCTTCTTGTCGCAACCCTTGTTGCATTGTCTGTTGGCTGCTCAAAAAAAGAGGCCGCCAATTCGCTCCAGTCGCTCGACGGTAAAAAATCAGGGATCAATGCGTTCGGCTCCCCTGTTGGCGATGTGGTCGGCAAAATTACGGTAGGCTACCAGGGCTGGTTTGCCGCCAACGGCGATGGCTCCCCCATCAATGCCTGGTGGCACTGGACACAGAACTGGGGCGCATCGCCATCTTCCACGAATAATGGTATCAAGTCGTGGCCGGATGTAAGGGATTACAGCAGCACCTATCAAACCGCCTGGGCCAACCTGGGAAATGGCCAGCCTGCAAAGCTGTTCTCCTCTTTCAACGACCAGACCGTAAACACCCACTTCCTGTGGATGCAGCAAAACGGTATAGACGCCGCGGCGCTGCAGCGTTTTAACCCTAACGGCATCGAAGGCCCCATACGAGATGCCATCACCGCAAAAGTGAAAACTGCTGCTGAAAACTATGGCCGCAAATTTTACATCATGTACGATGTAAGCGGGTGGACCAACATGCAATCGGAAATTAAAACCGATTGGACCACCAAGATGTCGGCCTACACTTCCTCTTCCGCCTACGCCAAACAGAATGGCAAACCGGTGGTATGTATCTGGGGCTTTGGCTTCAACGATAACAACCACCCCTGGTCTGCCGCCGTATGCCTGGATGTGATCAACTGGTTCAAGAACCAGGGCTGCTATGTAATTGGTGGTGTGCCTACACACTGGCGTACAGAAACCAGCGACTCCAGGCCGGGCTTCCTTGCCACCTACAGCGCGCTGAATATGATTTCCCCATGGATGGTAGGCAGGATCGGTAATGTATCTGACGCAGATAATTTTTTCACTAATGTAAACACACCCGACCAGGCGTATTGCAACAACAACGGGATCGATTACCAGCCCTGCGTGCTTCCCGGCGACCTGCAGGAACACCAGCGCGCACACGGCGATTTCATGTGGCGGCAGTTTTACAACATGGTAAGGGTTGGCGCACAGGGTATTTACATCTCTATGTTCGATGAATACAACGAGGGTAACCAGATCGCGAAAACAGCGGAAAACGCCTCCTTCATTCCTGCAGGTTCCAACTTTGTAACCCTGGATGAAGATGGCGTGGTATGTTCCTCAGATTATTACCTGCGTCTTACCGGCGATGGCGGTAAAATGCTGAAAGGACAGATCGGGTTAACCGCTACCCGCCCAACCCCGCCTGTACTGGGTGGCGGCACAGGCGCGCCCATAGGGCAAACCATTACCCTGAAAAGCTCCAATAACCTGTATGTATGCAGCGAAAACGGTACACAGGCCATGAATGCCAACCGTACTACAGCCCAGGGCTGGGAACAGTTTGCAGTGGTAAGCGCCGGCAGTGGCAAAGTAGCCCTGGTAAACGGCGGCTATTATGTATGTTCTGAGGATGGCACACAGGCCATGAACTGTAACAGAACGGCTATTGGCCCCTGGGAGCAGTTCGACTGGATCAGCAACAGTGATGGCACCATTTCCCTGAGAGGCAGCAATGGTAAGTATGTTTCCAGCGAAGGCGGCACACAGCCTATGACCTGCAACCGTACTACCATCGGGGCTACTGAGAAGTTCAGGGTGAACCAGTAATGATGCTGCTGTTCTAATATTTGGTTATTTGGATATGGCGTTACACCAGCCGGGCTATCAGTACAAAATATCCAAATAACCAAATAAAAAAACAAACAAATAGCGCTAATTTTAGCCCCGGTAATCAACTAGTATAACGAATGAATGAAAGACCCGGTGATGTATTGATCAGTATAATTATTGCAACATATAATGCCGGTCAGCACCTCAGAGAATGCCTGCAATCTGTTAAATCACAGACGGCAAAAGAAATAGAGGTAGTAATTGTGGATGGAGGCAGTACAGATGACACCATGACCATTGTAAAGGAATCCGGCCTGCCTTTAATAAAATGGGTGAGCGAACCGGATAAAGGCATTTACGATGCTTTAAACAAGGGCGTCGCAATGGCAAGCGGCAACTGGGTCTATTTCCTGGGCAGCGACGACCGCTTATTGCCAGGATTCAGTGAACTCGCCGCACATCTCAACGATGATCATACTATTTACTATGGCAACAGCACCGGCTTCAGTACAGATGGGCCTGTTGAATACCCGCTTTTACAGGGCAGCTTCAGTGAATACCGGCTCGCCAAATATTGCATGAATCACCAGTCTATTATTTATCCCAAAAGTGTTTTCCGGAAATATGCGTACGATCTCCGGTACAAAGTACTGGCCGATTATGCCCTCAATCTCCTGGTATGGGGCGACCACAGTTTTAAAAAACAACATTACCCGGTTACCGTAGTGTTGTATAACATGACCGGCTTTTCATCAGGCAACAAAGACAAGCAATTTTTAAAAGATAAACTACAGCTGATCCGCAAAGGAATGGGCTGGTGGATGTACCTGCGTATGCTGCTGAAACGGTACAAAAAGAAACTGCTCCGGCAAAAAGACCTGTGGGCGCCGGAAGATTGAGCTGATTCTTTCGTTTTAGTTACCGTTATTTGTCAAGTATGAAACTCACCATAGATGTTGTAATGCCCTCCTTTCGCCTGGAGGAAAAATATGTGCTCCCGGTGCTTCGCTTGCCGAGGCCGGAAAATGCCGACATTAAGTTTTACCTGATGGCCGACAATCCGGATATCACACCTGCTGAAAGTATCCGGCAACTGGCCGACAACCAACACATATTTCTTTATATCAATGAAAAAAACCTGGGCGCCTCCGGCACCCGGAACAGGGGCATATCCGTTTCACAGGGCGAGTGGATTCTTTTCCTGGACGATGATGTTACGGTTACAGACGATCTTTTGTTCAGGTACGCAGATGCTGCCCTCGAACATCCGGATGAAACAGGTTTTATAGGCCTGATTCATTTGCCTCCGCCCCCCGGCGATTTTGCCCGGGCGCTTATCGCCAATGGAAATGTCAGTATCTTTTCAGTAGCTGCTAACAAGCCTTCTTTTACCTGGGGTGCTACTGCCAATATCATGGTAAAAAGAAGCGCAGTGGGCGATGTACGCTTTTCTACCAGCTACCCAAAAGCCGGCGGCGGGGAAGACGTGGATTTTTTCCTGCATGTACGCGATAATAATAAGGGGAAAAACTTCAGATGTTTGCCGGAAGCCGCCGTAACCCATCCCTGGTGGGATGATGGCCGTGTGAATTACAAACGCCCCTACAGGTACGGGATAGGCAACAGCCGCCTGGGTAAATACAACCCGGGATATACTTACCGCAACCTGTTGAATACGCCTGAAACCATATTGCTTTGTGTAATTGTAAGCGCGGCGCTGCTGTTCATTGCCCCCTGCCGGAGTATTCCCCTGCTGCTATTTGCCATAGGGAGTTTGCCGGTAGAATTCGCAGCAACGGCAGCTCTGCTCAGGAAACGTTCACCCGGCAGTTCCTTCACCGTCGTACTCCACACCACTATTCTGAAACTGCTAAACGATACCGGCGAATTATGGGGCAAGCTCTCCCAGGGTGAATTGTCCAGGATCACGGAACGCTTTGACGATACCGGCACGATTAAAAAGAATGTTTTCTTTAAAACAAATACCTACAAAATAGTAAAGTGGGTGCTATACCTGCTGCTGGCTGCGGTGATCATTATTACCTGGAATAAGCCCTGATTTGCAGGGACGACGGGTTAGGCAATGTTACCTGCACCCCTGTTTCCTTCAGCAAACCGCTTTGCTGATCTCTTTTAAACACCACGATATTCCCGGTTTTCTGGTTGGCTACCAGCAGGAACTTACCTGTTGGATCAATCACAAAATTCCGCGGATGAACACCCTGTGTAGATTCAACACCAATTTGTTTCAGCTGCCCGTTCTGCTGGTTAATGGCATAGATAAAAATACTGTTGGATGTTTCCCTGGTAGACGCGTAAAGAAAACGGCCATCGGGAGAGATATGTATATCGGCGGCGCCGTAATCGGCCTGGGGTTTTGCCAGGTGGGCATCTACCCGCTGTATGCTATCCAGTTTGCCGTTGTGGTACTTGTAAGCTGTAACGGTACCGCTGATCTCTTCTATGCAATAAGCCATCGGCAGTTGCGGATGAAAGGTGATATGCCGGGGACCACTACCGGGAACAGTAGCTGTAAAGGGCGGGTTACCCGGCTGCAAAGGTTCCGCTGCATCGGGCGCCAGGCGGTAAACACGGATCTTATCCGCACCCAGATCAGGAAAAAAGGCGTATTGTCCATCAGGAGAAAATACCGCCGCATGGATGTGCGGGCTGAGCTGCCGGCTTCGTACAATGCTGCTGTCTTTGAATGAAATAGTTTGTTTGGCGGGCGCAATATGACCGTTGCCGCTGAGCGGGAAAACAGACAAACTACCGCCGCTGTAATTAGCGCAGATGAGCCATTTGCCGGTGGGGTCCACTCCAACATAGGCGGGGTTATCGCCGCCGCTGTCCTGCCTGCCAAGCAGCGTAACCGTTTCCTTCACGCTGTCGAAAGCAAAACTGCTTACACCGCCTACGTTAGGCGTTTGCGCTTCCGAGCAGGCATAAATATATTTTCCATCCGGCGACAAAGTAAGAAAAGAAGGGTTGAGTATCCCTTTGGTGGCGGATACCTGCTGCAGCTCGCCCGTCTGGTAGTTAAACCGGTACAGGTATACCCCCTCTTTTTCTTTATCGTGATTATAGCTGCCTGCAAAGAGGTAATACTGCTGTGCATGTGCCATAACAGATAAATGTATTAATACACTAAGAAGAAGAAGAAAATTTTTGAACAATTGATATCATTTAAAAGATAAAGCATCCCTCTAAGATAACTCATCTCCATAAAAATCAAATGATCCTGTATGAGAAAATACCAGGGAAAGAACAAAAATATTTTTTTTATTTATTACCCTGATATATGTTTGCAACCTAAACATAGGAATAACCCTTTTGAGTTTTTGTATTCTTTAACCCGGAAATCTATAAACTATTCTGTTTTCCTCTTAACCCGTTAGACAATACAGTTTATTGTTATTTTTTAATTAATCATAAAAAGAACCCTTTATGAAAAGAAAAAGCTATGCCCTATTGTTGCTCGCTATTACCCTTGCCGGCGCATGTAAAAAGGAGCAAACCAAATCCCAAAAAGAGGTTGTAACCCAGGAAACAGGGAAATCATCATTTACAAATGAAAATAACCAATTCCGGTTCATGAAAAAAATGCCACAACCTGAAGTTGGTATTACAACCAAACCTACGGACTCAAAGAATGCACGTACAGCCGGGACTGGTTGTACTGTTACGCAGGTAACAAAAACAGCGGGGTATGATGAGAATATCTTATTAAATCCCAATTCAGACATTATTTATCTGGGATCTATTATAGATCCTCAAACTATTAACACCGGCGCTTATAAGCCAATTACAAACGTCACCAGGAAACCCATTACCGTTTCCACCTCCTTACAGGGAGTACAGGGCGTTGTCAGTAAAACGTTTATGCCCTCACTATCTAACCAGCGTACTGCTCTGAATGAGATCCTCAACCAGAAGATCACCGGGGATCAACCGGGAGAGTTATCTATGGAAATAAACGAGGTATACAGTGAAGACCAGATGAAACTGGCCATAGGCACTAAGTTCGAATACAGTAAAATTGCCTCTATTACGGCTAATCTTAATTTTTCTGAATCTGCCGCAAAAACACACATAGTTGCCAAGTTCATACAAACTTATTACACCACCGATATGGATATTCCTTCTGATGGCAAGTTGATAGAAGATGATCCGTCCAAGTTTGGTCAATACTCGCCAGTGTATGTATCCTCCTGCACTTATGGAAGAATGGGTCTTTTCTTTTTTGAATCCAGTAAATCATCTAAGGAAGTGACTGCTGCCCTGAATGCGACCTATAAGGCTGCAGTGGTTTCCGGTAGTGTGGATGTGAGTCTGGAAACGAAAAAAATCCTGAATGAAAGTACTATTAAAGTTTATACCAATGGAGGCTCCGGCGCTGATGCAGTGCTGTCCATCGGCGGTTATGAAGGTTTTGTCGCTTTCGTTAAACAGGGCGGTAAATACAGTATTAACTCAAGAGGTGCAATGTTGTCGTTCCGCTTAAGATATTTAAGTGATCACAGCATTGCGCGTACAGTACTGACTTCAACATATAATGTGCGTACCTGCGATGAAACAAAGGTGCCTGTGTATTCTTTCAAGAATAGTCAGTATGGCGATCATTACCTGTCCGTGGTTAGCAACGCCGGCAATTATTGGACATATGAAGGAACAGCATTTTATGCACATAAAATTGCGGTTGATGGCGCCTATCCTGTTTACGTATATGTTAATGATGCGGACTCAGATCACTACTATACTACCGGCGGCGTTAGCGGTAACTGGTGGAGAAATGAAGGCGTTGCATTTTATGCTTATAAAACCCAGGTAGAAGGTACTATACCTATTTATGAGTTTTATAGTGCCAGCGGAAAAGAGCATTATTATACCCCCTCCCAGTCTATTGGCTCTTATCCAGGCTATTGGTCTGCGAATAACGGTGTCGTATTTTATGTGTTCCCGAATGGAAACTAACACGATGCCTTCTTTATAATTATTTTTAGAAGTGCCGCTGTAATCAGCGGCACTTTTTTATTTTCCATGCGGCGATCGCCTTCCCGCTACAGAACAATCATGATGATCACGGATAATTATAGACAAATTTGTCTATTACCAAAAACATTTACTACCTTTACGCCATGGCAAGACCAGGCAATCCTAAAGAAAAAATACTGGCCACCGCTGCGCGGTTGTTTTATGACCAGGGCTATAATTCCACCGGCATCAACCAGGTGCTGGAAGAAGCCGGGGTGGCCAAAGCCAGCCTGTACAGCCATTTTGGTTCCAAGGAAGAACTGGGACTGGCTTACCTGAAAGAAGCCAGAAGCGCCTGGTTTAGCGACATTACCGCTGCCGTGGAGAAAAAGAAATTGCCGGTGGAAAAGCTGCTGGCAGTATTCGATTTCCTGGAGCAACAACTACCTCAACAGGACTTCAAAGGCTGCCGGTTTATCAATATGCTGGCGGAAATTGGTGATAGTCAGCCGGAAATGTACCAACAGGTGCTGGAACACAAACGCAAACTGCGGAAATACCTGCAACAGCTGTTAAGCGCTGTTCCGGGGCAAACGCCTGCACTGGCAGATACGATCTATCTTCTTTTTGAAGGCGCCATCGTGGAAAGCAAAGTGTACAGGGACCTGTGGCCGGTTAAAACGGCTAAGAAAACAGCCAGGCTGTTAATTGGTCAGCCATAATTTTATTACCACCCTGCAAAGGGTTATTTTTTTACCTGGTTATAGACAAAATTGTCTATAACTAAAAACAAACGCACTTATGAATACAATTCCTGCATTATCAGCAGCAGAAGCTGCACCAGCAGCAAAACCGGTACTGGAACAGGTAGCCCGCACACTTGGCCGCGTTCCCAATATGTATGGCGTTATGGCCCAATCCCCGGCAGTACTGGAGGCCTATGTACAATTCAGCAACTCGCTCCGGAAGGGCAGCATTGGCAGCGCCATGGCGGAAAGGATCGCGCTTGCCTCCGCAGAATATAACGGCTGCAGCTATTGCCTGTCGGCCCACAGCCATCTTGGCGCGAAAAGCGGGTTAACACCGGCAGACATCCTGGAAGCCAGGGCAATGCAGGCCGGCGACGGGAAAACAGCCGCCGCCATGCAGTTTACCAGGCAGCTGCTTACATCGCCGCAAAACCTCTCAGAAGCGGATGTACATACCCTCCGTGCAGCGGGCTATACCGATGGGGCCATATTGGAAATCATTGCCAACGTAGTGAGAAATATTTTCACCAACTATCTCAACGTGGTAGCGGGTACGGAGGTCGACTGGCCTGTAGTGGTAACGCCTTTAAAACCTGCGGTGCATGAAAAATGATCATATTACGGTTACCGTTAACCAACCCTTCAGCAGGTTATTGACGGAAGCCAGGGAAGCCATTACCGGAAACGGTTTCCTGCTGCTGCATGAAATCAATCCACAGCAGATACTGGCCGGTCATGGTATCACCACGGAGCCCTTGCGCCAGCTACTCTTCTTTCACCCGGTATATATGCAGTCGTTGCTGGGAAATGACCCGGAAGCCGTGATAGAGGCCCCGCTCAAACTGGTGCTGCGGGAAATTGATGCCACTTCCACGGCTGTTACCTGCCTGAACCCGGAATTATACCTGCAAGGCTACCATGGCATGGACGCCCTCCGCGCACAGCTGCAAACAGCCATGAAAAATGTACTGGAGCATATTTTTTAAAACCTTTGTAAGGAAACAATGGTCTGCCCGTCTAATCTTTATTACGGATTTAAAGCGGTAATTTTGTATGACCGTATTATTCACCAGTATTTTTTTTTGAGATGAGAATAATATTCCTTTTAACACTGATCCTGGCTACGCAGATAGCCTGCCACAGCCAGAACAGTAACAATAAACAAGCGCCAGTGAAAAATCCTTACTATTCCAGAACGGATACGCGGAAACTGCATATTACCAATGCTGAATGGAAAAGAATACTGCCACCGGATCTTTATGCTGTAGCCCGGGAAAATGCCACTGAACGGCCATTTACGGGTAAGTACTGGGATTCCGATGTAAAAGGCAGCTATTACTGTGCAGTTTGCGGCAATCCCTTGTTCAGGTCCGACGCCAAATTTGCCAGCAGCTGCGGATGGCCCAGTTTTTTTGAACCGCTGAAAGCCAACAGCGTTATTTACAAGGAAGACAATTCCCTGGGCATGCAAAGAACAGAAGTGATCTGTGAACGCTGCGGCTCCCACCTGGGGCATATTTTTGATGATGGCCCCCCTCCTACGCATAAACGGTATTGCATGAACTCCGTATCACTGGATTTTGAACCGGATCCGGGCGCTCATTGATACAAAAACCGGCGCCTCATTCCAGGAAATGATCCAGGAAAGCGGCGCCGAATGCGGAAGCTGCCAGTTTCTTTTTCAGGTTGCGCCGGAAAGGATTGGACATTCCTATGCCGGGCAAAGGCTGTACAATATGATAGAAAGGCCGGCTCAGATCCTGTGAATTGGCCAGGATGATAAACGTTAGGTCGCGTTGCGGGATCTTTACAAACAAGGCAGAATAGCCGGTCCACCAGCCGGTATGCCACATCACCTTCATACCTTTGTAATAGGTTACGAACCAGCCAAGCCCATACTGGATGGTTTTCCCTTTAGGAGTAACATAAGGCGTAAACACTTTCTCCCAGGTGCTGTCTGCAAGAAATTTCCGGTCATCAATGGCATTGGAATACAGCGCCAGATCCGCTACGCTGCTCATAATACCTGCAGCCGGACCAAAACCATATTTAAAAACAACAGGTTGCAGCTGCTTGTTTTTCCAGTCGTACGGTTTGGCTACCCGCCGCATAAAAGCATCTTTATTATAACCGGTTAACGCAAAATTGAGGCTGTCGTCTGTACTGGGCGCCGTATTTTTGAGCGACAACGGCCTGATGATCTGTTCCATCAGCAACCCACCGAAGGTTTGCCCGGAAGATCTTTCAATTACTTTTCCAAGTTCATTATACCATCCGCCGTTATACCGGAATACATAACCGGGTTTGTAACTGTTGAACATATTGCCCATGGCCGTATGGGTGAACAGGTGCTTTACTTTAATCCTCGGATCGCTGCCCCAGCGGGCGCCCAGGTTGATACCGTATTTGCCGATAGGATCGTCAAGGCTTACCTTTCCGGCCTGTACCTGCTGCATGAGAATGATGGAACCAAAAGTTTTGGTCACTGAAGCCACCTGGTAAACCGTGTTTTCATCCGGTATGGTCCTGTTTTCCAGGTTTGCATAACCGAAACCCTTTTTCCAGGCCAGTTGCTTTTCATTTACCACGCCTGCCGACATACCGGGAATATGATATTTTTCACGGAGCTGTTCCAGTTTCCTTTCAAACTGATCTGTTTTCTCCGCGCTCCATACTGCGTCGCGGGAAGTTACCGGTATCCTGTTGGTGGCCTGCCGGCTGCTGCCACAGGCAAATAAAAATAAGGCGATCCCCAAAAAAGTGAAAGAAGTGGAAGTAAAGCGATGTGTCATCCGGATTATTGGTTTTGATGGCAAAACTCCCTGTTTACCTTGTGGTTACCTACTCATATCCGGATTTGAGGCATATTAAAGCGTGGATTTCTGCGTTTGCAAAGCGCTTTTCCTGAATTCGGAAGGCGACATGCCCGTGAGCTGTTTGAATACCCGCTGGAAAGTAGCGGGCGATGAAAAGCCGCAGTCGTACGCCATGCCTGTGAAGGTGAGCTGATCGGCCTCCTCCTGCAACAGTTTTTCTTTAAACAGGTTAACGCGGTAGCCGTTTACATACTCATTAAAGTTTTTATGCAGGTGCTGGTTCAATACCGCGGAAATAGTTTTAGACGGCAGACCGGTATGTTGCGCCACCATTTGCAGGGTAAGCGCCGCGTTCAGGAACAGCTGGTCTTCCTCCATGGCTTTTTTCAGCAGCATTACGGCAGGCGCCGTGGTGGATTCGGGCAATACTGTTTCCGTTTTCTTTGCAGTCACCAGTTCCTGGTAGGAAATAATATACCCTTTAATTCCCAGCCAGTAGATCAGGATGGTGACGGGCACATAAACCGGGTACCAGTCGAATTTATCAAGCATCACATCCGTATAACGGGGAATCACATATGGCACCAGGTACACCAGCCATATGGCGGAGAAGCCGGCAAACAACCAGGTTAGCTGCTGCAACCAGCGCAGGCCCGCACCAGGAGGATTGCTTCGTTTATATGCCGCCAGGAACCTGACAGATAATCCTGTATAAGTAGCCAGCGATATCCAACGGGGAATATCTGAATATACGTTGTAGGTATCTATAAAGATGACCCATGGCTGCGGATGATTCTTCAATACACCCAGGAGCACGCCCACCACAAATATGATAGCGGCCACCGGTGATACAAGATCAACGACCACCGGCCAGAAATGCCTGCGCCGTTGGGGGGTGAGCTTAAATTCAGGATCCGTGAAAGATTGTATGTAGAAATACATCAGCGGTCCTAAGGGCATTGCAACAATAAGCGGCACCAGCTGACTGAAGAAACGCAGCCAGGGAAAGCCGAACCACTGGTGGTATTCACCGCTTAAACAAAAGCTGGCCATACTGAGCAGGAAGATCAGCATTGCCAGGAAGCGGTTGGCCCTGCGTTTTTTTACAGAAAAAAACAGCAACCCGCTTACAATAAAGCCCTGGATAACGCCCAGTAAAATAATAGTTTGGAATAACCGCTCCATAGTGCCAAAATAAGATAAAATCTTTTTCCGCCGGCAACCAGGTATTGCTAGAAAAATTTCTCCACCGTGAGCCCATAGGTCATCAGCAGGTTTTCACGCTCTGTGCGGTTTAATTTGTTATAGGTCATGGCGGCGGTGATGGCAAGCCAGGAACGCAGCTTTACAGCAAGGGTGTTATTACATTTTATAATATAGTCGTTACTGTGAGAAAGGGAGTTCTGGAAATAATTGGATCCTTCCAGCACAATAATGTCTTTGATCACCCACTTATAATATACCCGGAAGGAATTTCTGAAGGTCTGGTACACGTCCGGGATGGTATCGTGAAGAAAAAGATCACTGTTTTCAAACAATATCCCATCGCTGAGGTTCAGTGTCGCATTTTCCCGCTTAATAACGTCGTAAGCAGCGCCCCCTCCACCCTGGAAGCGGTCGTTGATCTTCAGGGAATAACTTTTATCGTAATTGGCAAGCCCCCAGAAATATATCTTCCTTTCTCCCCGGTAAATATTAAAATCCAAAGCGGCAGATACATCGTTGTTGGTAACGCTGTGGTCCTGTTTCCCATATACATAACTGGCGCCCATATTCAGCGTCATTCTTTTCTTGCTGATCTTGAAGCCCAGGTTATTATTAAGCAGGAAGGAATTTCCATCATTGGTCATGTTCACAGAACCGGTAGACGCGTACTTGATATAATAATGCACCGAGTCGCTGAACTGGGCCCGGGTGCTCAAACCATATAATAATATCATCCATAGTAAAACTAATCTCTTCATGACCAGGTGCTTAGGTGTTTACAATGCGATTCGGGCGCCGCAATTAACGTGCCTGAACATTCTGAAAGAATCAGTATCTTTATTAATAACCCGAATCTCATGCTGCAAAGAGCTTTGCTATCTGTTAAACACCGTCCTTACATGTTGTTCCTGTTCATCGCTCTGGCGTTGATCGTTTACTCCTTTTTTACCCTTCATCAAACAACGGATATCCACATATACGATACTATGCTGGTGATACCCACCAGCCATATCTGTTGGCTGGTTTCCTTTTGCTTTATAGCTGCTGCGGGGTTGTATGCCTGTTTAAAGCGCTTCCTTCCCAGCCGGGCGCTAACATGGGCACATATCCTGCTAACGCTGCTGATATTGTTTTTAGTGGTGTTTTTTACAGACTATTATAACAACATTTATAACACTGGCGCCAGGCAAAAAAACTACTATTACATAAACACGTCTGAGGTTGCCTATCGCTGGCTGATATTATTTTTGCTGGGCGCACAACTGATTTTTTCCGGTCATCTTTTTTGGGGTATCGCCAGGTACATTATAAAAAAACAATAAAAAACAAAGTTTTTTAGAGATATTAGCCCGTTGTACTGCCTTCAGTGCTGTACTTTTTGCTGAAACCACGAAACACGATACAATATGTCATCAAGAAGAAACTTTCTGCTGCAAACCGCGCTGGGCATGGCTGCCACTACTATGGCGCCTTTCACTACTGCAGCAGCTGCCGGCAGGCCGGCAAGGAAAACAGCGCTACCCATTGGTATGGCGGGCTATACCTTTGCCAAATTTGATCTCGACCAGGCCATCGCCATGATGAACCGGGTGAATATCAAAAATATCTCTGTAAAAGATATTCATCTCCCTTTAAACAGTTCCCCGGAAAAAATAAAAGAAGTGCTGGGCAAATTTTCTGCAGCAGGCATTCACGTGTATGCGGTAGGCGTTATATACATGAAAACGGAAAAAGCAGTAGATGAAGCATTTGATTATGCAAAACGTGTAGGCGTGCCGTTAATTGTAGGTGTACCTAACCCGGAGCTGCTGGATTATACGGAAAAGAAGATCAAAGAATATAATATACGCCTGGCGGTGCATAATCATGGTCCGGAAGACAAGCTCTATCCCGGTCCGAAAAATGCGTACGACCTTATTAGGAACAGGGATGAGCGCCTGGGTCTGTGCCTGGACATCGGCCATGCCGCCCGTGCCGGGGAAGAGCCATCCAAAGCGGTGCTGGCGTATAAGCACAGGATCTTTGACCTGCACATCAAGGATATTTCCGCTGCACAGAAAGATGGAAAAGCCATTGAACTGGGCAGGGGCGCCATTGATTTTAAAAAACTGGTAACGGCACTGGAAAAGATCAATTATGCCGGGGTATGCAGCCTGGAATTTGAAAAAGATATGAGTGATCCTTTGCCGGGCATCGCCGAGTCGGCCGGTTTTTTCAGGGGTGTGATCAATACAATTAACAGCTGATAATTATTACCGGCGCAGCTTTCCGGGAGGAACACTGAACTTTTTCCGGAAAGCTGTGCTGAAATGCTGTACAGAAGAATATCCCAGCCTGTCTGCCACTTCTTTCACAGGCATCCCCGCCAACAATAAGCCCTGTGCCTTTTCCAGCCTCGTATCACTGAGGTAACCAAACACCGTATTATTAAACAATTCCTTAAAACCATTCTTCAGCTTAAAGGTATTGGTGCCTGCAATAGCAGCCAGTTCTGTGAGTGTAGGTGGTGCAGTAATATGCTGCAGGAGATACTCCTTCGCGTACATGATGCAGTCTTTATCATACGCTGAAGTAAGCGCGCTTTTGGCGCGGGCCTGCTTTTCAAACGATGCCACCTGCAGGGTAAGCAGCTCTATACATTTTGATTGCAGGTACAAGAATTTCAGTCCGCCTGCAAACCGGCAATCCATTATATCACGGATACACCGGTACATGGCAAATGTTATTTCCTCCCCGTTATCGTTCGCATGCACTTCCATTTTCCCTTCCACTTTCTCCGCAAAATCGTACAATACAGGATTGGTATCCCGCACCAGTTCCAGGAAATATTTACGGTCCAGATGCACTTCAAAGAACTGGTACATCTCCTTGTCCATATAACATGCCTTACCGTCGAGTGCAGGCACATACATGAGGTTGTGGCGGTTAGCGCCGAAATGATACTGCTTACCGGTGGCGTTGTTATTCAGCCAGCCATTACCTTTCAGGGAGAAATGCATTTCTATCGTGTCTGGTATATTTACCGCACGCATATTAAAGTGCTGCTGTTGCAACAGCATATCGCCATACACAATATAAAGTTCCGGGAGTATGATCTGCACCAGCTCAAGATCGCCGAAAGCAAAACTGAATTTCTCCCTGCGCTCCTGTACCAATGGAGGCATAATATCGTTGGCTGGCAAAGCAAAGGGCCCTGTCAGATCATGCCAGTTACCATCCAGGTCTCCTATCAACATCCCCATATGAATTTCTTTTCTGTTGAGAAAATTATCCCGCTGATATAAAAAACTATCCCGCCGGTGTAAAAACCATTTTTATGATAAGCGGCACCTTTGAGGCTAAAGTTAAAGATTTCAATGAAAGCAACACAAAAAATGAAATCGGGCGTATCCCGTTTACTGGAACTGGCAGGCAGGCGCAGGCGCCTGTTAGTGCTGTCGGCGGTGCTGGCCGTGCTGCATGCATTACTGGCCATCGTTCCCTATATACTGGTGTATGCCATACTGAAAGCTATGATCACTCCACCGGTAGATGTGGGGCTGATAAAAACGTATATCCTCGAAGCGGTATTTGCGGTGATAGCCTCATATGCCCTGTTGTATGCGGCAGGCATGGCATCGCATGTGGCGGCATTCAATATCCTGTATGAGCTGCGTACGCAGATGGCGGATAAGCTGGGCAGGCTGCCACTGGGATTTATTAACCGGCATAATTCAGGTGCACTGAAAAAGATCATGGGAGATGATATAGAGCGGATAGAAAATTTCATCGCCCATAGTATCCCTGATTTTGTAAAAGGGATGGCTTTGCCGCTTATAACGCTGATATATCTTTTTACAGTGAACTGGAGGCTGGCCCTGGCCAGTTGCTTACCCATCCTGTTCCTGGCCATATTTATCCCGCTGATGTTTAACAAAGAGCGCAGGGCGTTGCTCACCCGGTACCACCGCTCCCTGGAAGATATGAATGCGGGCATCGTGGAATTTGTACGGGCCATGCCGGTGATCAAGATCTTTGGGCATACGGCAGATAGTTTTGATAAATACAGCGGGGCCGTATACCGTTTCCAGGATATGGTACTGGCCTGGGTACGTACCTCCTCTCCTTTTTTCGGGATATTTACCAGTTTCATCAGCAATGCTTCCTTACCGGTGCTTGCAGCAGGATTTTACCTGTATTTCCACCAGGGGCTCAGCGTTTCCGTACTGCTGCTGTTCCTTATACTGGGCGTGGGTTATATCCGGCCACTGTTTGCACTGAGCAACCTGGGTACACAGATCTCCGTGATCAATCACGGCGTAAAACGGCTCGATGAAATACTGTTCAGCCAGGAAGCAGAAACCCGGGGCCAGGAGAAACTGGAAAATGATTACAGTATCGAGCTTGATAACGTGTCTTTCAGTTACGATGGCCGTACAGAGGTATTGCGGCATGTGAGCTTCCGTGTTCCGCAGGGCAGCATTACCGCGCTGGTAGGGCCTTCCGGCTCGGGTAAATCTACCGCTGCACAACTGATTGCCCGGTTCTGGGATGCCAGTCGTGGCTACATAGGAATAGGCAATAAAGACATCAGGGCCATCAGGCCGGAGGAGCTGATGAAGCATATTTCCTTTGTATTCCAGGACAGCTTCATGTTCCAGGAAACCATTCTTGAAAACATCCGCATGGGCATGGATAAAACCATGCCTGAAATAGTGGCTGCTGCCAAAGCCGCACAATGTCATGATTTTATCATGAAGCTACCCGATGGCTACAAAACCCTGTGGGGAAAAGACGGTGTGCACCTGAGCGGAGGCGAGCAACAACGCATACAGCTTGCGCGGGCTATTTTAAAAGATGCGCCGGTGCTTATCCTCGATGAGGCCACCGCTTTCAGCGATCCTGAAAACGAGCACCTGATACAACAGGCATTCAATAAATTGATTTCCCGGAAAACCATGATCGTGATCGCCCACCGGCTCAGCACCATTACGCAGTGCAACCAGATTGTGGTGATGGATAAAGGCGCCGTGGCAGGTATTGGCCGTCATGAAACGTTGCTGGATCAATGCCCTTTATACAGGAAGATGTGGCAGGCGCATACACGGGCAAAATCCTTTACGCTGACCGGGGATCCGTCCATCATTACTCCTTTCAACATCTCTGCAACATGATCAGACATCTCTTTTATATTTTTAAAATGGAGCCCGGCAGGGTACGCAAAAGCATTGCGCTGGAACTGCTGCATCATTTATTTATTGCCGTGCCTACAGGGTTCCTCCTGCTCATTATACAGGAACTGTTTTCCGGCCATGCTTCAGAAAAGCGTTTATACATCTACGTTACTATCATGGCAGTTATGCTTACCGGGCAGTTGTGGATCTCCGTAAAAACGATGGTAGGTTCCAACACCATGACCTATGCCCTCTCTACCCGCCTGCGCATACAGCTGGGCATGCACCTGCAACGGCTGTCGATGGGCACCTTTAAACAACGCGATCCCGGCGACCTGGCAGCCGTTGTGTTACAGGATGTAGCCAATTTTGAACTGATCTTCGGACATACTATAGGCAATATGGCCGGCGCCGTTTTTGCCACAGGCATTCTGTCGGTATTCCTGCTGTTCACCGACTGGCGCCTGGCGCTGGTATTACTGGCGGCATTGCCCCTTTGTTATGTGATGATCAGTATCTCCAATTACCTGATAGTGCAACAGGGGAAAACACATGTAGCCGCACGGAATGATACCGGCGCCCGCTTCCTGGAGTATGTGCAGGGTATCCGGCATATCAAATCGTTTGGGATGACGGGCAGCCGCTTCAGTACCCTGGAACAGGCGCTGAATAATTTCCGCAGGGCCAGTATACGGACCGAAGCCATTCCCGGCCCCTTTGTACTTACCACCGGCATGATCCTGGAATTGTTTTTCCTGGGGATGTTAAGCCTCGCAGTTGTTTATCTTACACAGGGCACTTTATCTGTTGCCACTATGATCACTTTCCTCATTATCGGATACCGGCTGTATGAGCCTGTGAAAATTGTGCTGGTGGATTATGTGATCCTGCGGTATATGAACATCAGCCTTGAACGGGTGATTGAGCTGCTAAAAACCCCGGTGCAGGATGCAGGTAACAGGCAGGTACCTATGCAGTTCAATATCTCCTTTGAAAACGTAACATTTGCATACCGCGATCATAAAAATTTACTGGAAAACATTTCCTTCGAGGTGCCGGAATGCAGTATGGTGGCGTTGGCAGGGCCTTCCGGCTCCGGTAAAACCACCGTCACTTCGCTGATAGCCCGCTTCTGGGACACCAACGGAGGCGCCATCCGTATAGGCGGCATCAATGTGCGTGATATGGCGCCCACAGATGTGTATGCACTGATCAGTGAAGTATTCCAGGATGTTTATCTTTTCGACGACAGCATCTACAACAACATCCGGTTTGGCCGGATGAGCGCTACCGAAGCAGAAATCCTTGAGGCGGCAGAAGCAGCGCTGGTCCTTGATTTCGCGCTGGAGCTACCCGATGGGATTCACAGCACCGTGGGAGAAGGCGGCAACAAATTATCCGGCGGGCAAAAACAACGCATCAGCATTGCGCGCGCATTGCTTAAAAATGCACCGGTGGTATTACTGGATGAAGCTACCGCTTCGCTGGACCCTGAGAACGAACTGTATATCCAGGAGGCCATCCGGCAACTGGTAAAAGGTAAAACAGTGGTAGTGATAGCACATAAACTGGCCACTATCAGGGATGCGGATATGATCCTGGTATTAAATAATGGTAAAATAGAAGAACGCGGGCAACACGACAGTCTCCTGAAAAATAACGGTTTGTACAGCAGGCTATGGAATACACAGCAGGCCACCAACGGCTGGAAGATTGCGTAATCCGGGATTTGGTATTAGCTTCGCGGGCAAAGATCCCTTGCATGAAAATTAAACTCATCAGAAAATTCCTGGAATACGTTTACAATAATTATGTGGGCAATTTTTTAGGATTCGTTATCGGGATGGCATCCACCCGCCTTGTTTCCCATTATTTTACCACCCGCAGCATCCGGAACCTGTGGGGCCTCACCGCACATAAAACCGTGGTCGACAAACATACCTACAATACAATGGAATGGGTTATTTCCATTGTGATCGGTTTTATCGTGTTTGAAATAGTTTCCAAGTGGCTGAAGAAAAAGCTGCATACCATGCTGCCAAAAAATAAGTACACGCAATGGCTGATGGAAACCGATGAGCCGGCGGCGCCGGCCGGTACAACGGCTGCAAATAATAATACCAATGCGGCATAAAAAAAGAGGCTGTTTTTAAACAGCCTCTTTTTATGCCGGTAATGCGTTGTCGTTTTTAGCCCTGTAATTGTCGCATACGTACAGCCCCTCACAGAGTATTGTTTTGAATCTTTGTAAGGTAATAAAACTGTACTGTATGAATAAGCGTTTCATCACCCAAGCGGGGCTTCTACTTGCCATCATTATAACCGCGATGGCCTGCCAGCCGAACCAGGAAAAAGCCCCGGAAAAAACAGCCGGATCTGCAGATACTACCCGGCCTCAAAACATCAAAGCCAATGAAACGGGCTATGCCGATGTAAATGGCTTAAAGATGTACTATGAAGTATATGGTAAAGGTGAGCCGATCGTATTATTACATGGCTCTTACATGACCATTCCGCTGAACTGGTTGGGTTTCATCCCCCTGCTGGCCGGAAACAGGAAAGTAATAGTAGCGGAAATGCAGGGCCATGGCCGTACCAGGGATATAGCCAGGGAATTTAGTTATGAAGGGATGGCAGATGATGTATCCGGTTTATTGAAGCACCTGAAAATAGACAGCGCCGATATACTGGGCTATAGTATGGGAGGCGGGATAGCTTTCCAGATGGCCGTTCGCCATCCTGAACAGGTGCGTAAACTGATCGTGTTGTCAGGCTCCTATAAGCATGATGGATGGTGGCCTGATGTGGAAGCCATGTATAGCACCATCAACGCTGATATGTTCAAGGGCTCTCCCCTGGAAAAGCAGTATGATAGTCTTGGTAATGACCCTGCCCACTTTCCGGACTTTGTAAAAAGAGTGATCAGTATAGACCTGAAGCCATACGATTGGTCGAAAGAGGTTAAAAATATAAAGGCGCCCATCTTCATGGCTATTGGCGATGCCGATGGTATAAGATATGAGCACGCACTTGAGCTGTTCCGTGCCAAAGGCGGAGGGAAAATGGGAGATATTCACGGCCTGCCCCAGTCGCGCTTAGCTATCCTGCCAGGCACTACGCATATAGGCATGATGCAGCGTACAGACTGGCTGATACCGATGATCAACGACTTTCTTGATGCTAAGCCAGGTGCAACGCCGCCTACTTTTTAAACAATTGGCTTTCGAGCGTTTCAAAATAATATAGCTTACCCCTTCAGGGTTATAACATATACGGGGATGCGGGCAGGCCAGATAGCCTGCCCGCATCCTTTTTAGAACTTAAAGGTTACGCTTGCCAGGAAATTGACAGGCTTCTGTGGTATACCGTTGGTATCCCAGTATTTTTCATTTAAGAGATTATTACCTTTCAATGCCAGGCGGTATTTCGGCTGATCATAAAATACCGAAGCGCTCAAAAGGGTATATCCCGGCAAAAGGAAAGTATTGCTGGATTCAAACCAGGAGTCGCCAACATAGTTTCCGCCTGCACCAAAGCCCAGGCCCCTTCCCTTTCCCTGCAGCAGATGATAACTTACCCAGATATTAGCTATATCTTTCGGGCTACCCACAATCAGCTTACCCTGCAATGCGGGAGATGCTTTCGTATACCTGTTCTCGTTATGGGCATAGCCGGCTACGATATTCAGGCCTGTTACCGGGTTAGCGGTCAGTTCCACCTCGTATCCCTTGCTGCGCTGCGTACCATCCTGGAACATAAAGGTTTTCCCGTCTACAATCTCCGTCCGGGTAACATTGGTCACATCGATGTTATAATAACTGGCAGAACCGCTTAACCTGTTGTTGAGCAACTCTACCTTCACACCGCCTTCCCACTGGTTGCCCTGCTGGGGCTTCAGGTTCAGGATGGTATTATCCGGCTGCACAAGCGGGGCAAGGTTTACAAAACCATTCATATAGTTGGCAAACAAAGACACCTTGTCTTTCAATACCTGGTATACAATACCCAGTTTGGGCGATAATGAATTCTGTGAATAATCACCGGCATATTTACCGGTAGCCACCGTGTAGGTGCCTTCAGTGGTAAAGCGGTCGGCACGCAGGCTCAACATGGTCATCAGTGCCGGGGTTATGTTCAGTACATCGGAAGCATACACGCTGTAGCTGTTGGACCTGGTACGGGTAGCTGAAAATCCTTTCTGATAGGATAACGCATCAATCAGGTCGGCATTCAGTTCTTTTACCGGTTGATTGATGTTCACTTCATCATAGCCAACAGTAACCCGGTTCAGGCTATTATAATTGTGGTTATAATCGATACCTATCACCAACCGGTTTCTCAACGATGCGATCCTGAAATCGCCTATAAAATTCTGCTGCAACTGGATGTTACCAAACGTTTCGGGTTTCTGATTCCTCACACTGCGCGACATGGTGGAATCTGTGAGCAGGGTCATGTTGGTCCAGTAAAAATGTTTATAGAAGCCCTCGGAAAACAGGTAATTCGTTTCGGAGCTCCAGGCGTCCGATATTTTATAGGTGATCTTGCCCTGTATGTTATTGATACCATTGCTGATATCGGCCCCGTTATTAATGTACGAACGCTTGTACCCGATGTTAAGATCTTTAAAGCTTCTCGCTTTCACATTTTTGAAATCGCTCACTGCATAGGTACCGGTAGCGAAGTTGCCCCTGGTGATTTCCACGTCTACCAGGAAATTCAGCCGGTCGTTCACCTGGTAAGAGAAGCTGGGAGCAATGGTATAATTCTTCGCATATCCCTGGTCCTGGAAAGAGCCTTCCGTTTGCCCGGCGGCATTGAGGCGGAACAGCAGGGTATGATCATCATTCAGCGGGGCATTGACATCTGCGGTAAAGCGTGCAAATTCAAAGCTGCCGCCGGTAAAGCTTATATTTCCGCCGAAATGATCGTACGGCTTCTTGGTCACATAGTTATAAAGCCCACCGAAAGTGATGTTCCGGTTGCTGCCAAACAAAGTGCCCGAAGGCCCTTTTATTACTTCTATACGCTCAAGGATAACCGGATTCAATGGCACAATTGCGCTGGTAACCATACCATTTCGCATACCCGTGGCATTGGCAAAACCGCGTATGCTCATACCCTGGGAGCCGCCTACTGCGAAATTGGGCACCGCACCGGGAATATTCCTGTAAATATCAGTACGTTCGGTGATCAGTTGCTCCTGCATCAGGGCTTTGCCTACAGTCTGGTATACCTGTGGGTTTTCAAGGTTCTTCAGGGGAAGCCTTGCTACCTGGTCTGTATTTTTATCCGTAAATTTATTACGGTTGCTGTTAACTACAATTTCCCGCAGTTGTGTATCAGATAATTCCAGCCGGAGCGATACATTGGTTGTCTGCCCCTTTTCCACGCGCACATTTTGCGTGAGCGTCTGGTATCCGATCAGTGAAATCTCTAACTGGTAGTCGCCGGCTGGCACCCGGTGAATAGTAAAGGCGCCATCGTCTCCCGTAATGGCAGTCCTTGAAGTCCCTTTTATCGTCACTGTTACAGCCGCAGCGGTTTGATTATCACTGGTAGTTATTATTCCTTTGATAGTACCAAAATCAGTTTCCGTATCGGAGAAAGCATACAGTGGCAGTAATAAGATCAGGCAGTACAGTAATTTCTTCATGGTTAGGCGTAAAAAATTTTCTGCAAGATATCACAGGAGAAACTGCCTTGTTTTAATATTCCGGAAAACTATTTATTGAAAAGGGAAATATTGTTAACTATGCGGATGTAAGACGCTTCTGAATATCTGCCGGCAGACCGGAAAAAAAACGCCCCGGTTATTTCCCGGGACGCTCTTCTTTTTATTTGTATGGCTTTAGAACTTAAACGTTACGTTTCCTGAAAAGCGCCGTGGCATTTGCGGCTCAATGGTGCTCCAGCCTTTGTAGTATTCTTTGTTACCGATGTTATCGAGTTTGAACGCTACATTAAACTTGTTGGTGTTGTAAAACAGGGAGCCGTTTAATACCGTGTAAGATGGTAAAGTGAACACGCCGGTAGTGAGCCTGTTGAGGATCATGTTTTCGCTGGCATAGTTGCCGCCGAAGCCGATACCAAAACCTTTCACCGGGCCGTTCTGGAATTTGTAGGTGATCCAGAGGTTAGCGAGGTTTTTTGGGCCTGCTTCTTCAGGGCGTCTGCCCAGGTATTCCTTATCGTTTGTTTCAGTGAATTTACTGTCGTTGTAGCTGTAACCGCCACTGATGTTCAAACCAGCCACCGGGTTAGCTACGATCTCCGCTTCTACGCCGCGACTGGTTCTTTCGCCACCCTGGGTATAGTCGGTTGTTGGGCCCCCACCTGTTTGCAGGATGATGTTCTTCACTTTAATATCGTAGTAGCTTACGGAACCGGTGATCATACCACCCAGGAGGTTTACTTTCACACCGCCTTCCATCTGGTTGGCCTGCTCAGGATCGAAGCTTACCCACACATTGTCGCCACGCTGCCGTGGTGCGCTGTTGGTGAAACCATTCATGTAGTTCGCAAAAACAGACAGCGTATTCAGGATAGGCTGGTACACGATACCAAATTTAGGCGACAACGCGGTTTGAGAGTATTTATTGTTTTCGCTTGCAGTAAGACCGCCATTCTTAAAATGGTCCACACGTAAACTGGCCATTACGGATAAGCTGGGCAGGATATTGAATACATCAGACACATAAGCGCTGTATGTTTCCTGTGTGAGGTTGGAATTATCGACCGGTAAAGCATTCAGCAATGAATCGGTATGTTGCCTTGACAGGATACCGTTGTCGTTACCAGCCATATCCACCAGGCCATTCATGGCATAGCCGGTGCTGTTGCCCTGTGTGTGGCGGTTGAAATAATCCAGGCCGGCCACTACCCTGTTGCGGAACTGCCCGATCTTAAAATCGCCGGTAAAGTTCTGCTGGATATCAGTAGTATTGGTGCTGCCGTTCTGGTAGCTGATATATCTTGCAAAAGTGGGTGAAATATTGGGAAAACCAGGCATGGCGGAAGAAGCCTCGTAGAGATAGGAATAATATCCTTCTGATTTAGCGGTTCCTCTTGATACAATGGTTTGCGAGGTCCAGGTATCGGATAATTTATAGATGGCCTGGGCCTGTACGCTGGAAGTAGGCGTTTTGATGCTGAGGTTGTTGCTGGTGTACGAACGTTTGTTATCGTATCCCAGCTCCAGCAGGTTCTTTGCGAACAGCGCGGTACCACGGTCCAGGAACAACATGGTGGGATTGGTGCTTTCAGAAGAAAGGAATTCCGTGTTCAGCATGAGAGTGAGGCGGTCGCTGGCATGATAGGTAAGCGAAGGCGCAATGAAGCGTTTCTTTACAAAGCCGGCATCCTGGAAGCTGTTCTCATCGTGGTAAGCGCCGGTTACGCGCAGCAGCACTTTATTGTCTTTATCCAGGGGAGTATTGATATCAGCGGTAACGCGGTTGAGCCCATAGCTGCCACCGGTATAACTGATTTCACCACCGAAGTGGTCATAAGGTTTCTTTGTAACGGTATTGATCAAACCGCCGTAGGAAACAACGGAGCTGCCAAAGAGCGTACCGGAGGGGCCTTTCACTACTTCAATCCTGTCTATGTTCGCTACATCCAGGCCTCCGTTGGTTAAACCGGGCAAGCCGTTTACCAGTGTAGGCTGTACCGCGAAACCACGGAGGGAGTAATAACCGGCGCCGTCGCCATCACGGCCGGTAGAAGACCATAATTTGCTGATACCGGGAGCATTGTTGAGGGCATTGTCGTAGCTGGTTACCACCTGGTCTTTTATGAGCTCGCTGGAAATAACGCTGTATACCTGCGGGTTCTCAATATTTTTCAATGGCAGTTTGGCTACATACTCGCTGCTTCTTTTGGTGTACTTATTCCGGGAGGCAGTTATCTCTACTTCATTCAGGTTCTTTTCTGAGATATTAAGCTGAAGATCTATGGTGACGGTTTTATCCTTTTCCACGGTCACCTCCCTGCTGGTGGTTTCATATCCTGTAAGCGATACCTGGATCGTATAATTTCCCGGGTTGATGTTACGGAGTAAGTAAATACCGTTATCGTCTGTGAGGGTTGTTTTTTTGGTGCCTTTCAATACCACTGCCACGCCCGGCGCCGGCTTGTTGTCTGAAGTAGTTACCAGCCCTTTAATGCTGCCGCCATTGTCTGTTTCTTCGGCAGATACGGTGTTGAATAACACTACATTGAGTAACAATAAACACCAGCCTGTTCTCTTTAAAAATTTCCTTATTGATTTCTCCATTATCTGATTCCTTAAAATTTGCAGGCGCAAAGTTCGGGGCATATGCTATATCTCTGCAGACGGATACGGAATTTGATTTACGCAAAGCGGAAAAAGTTGTTGTGTAAGGGCAAACCGGAAATTCCCGGAGGGAATAAAAAAAGGGCCGCACCATTTCTGGTGCGACCACTTCTTCTTCATCCACTATCTATCTACTTAACTTTTACATTGGGAACGGGAGCATTATCCCTTATTTCCTCGCTGGCGGTGGTTACCAGGGTATCGCCGGCAGTGAGCTCTCCGAACACTTCGGTTTTACCGTTTTCACTGCGACCAGTAGTTACCGGTACCCATTTCGAATGTTTGTCCCGGATCTTCAGCACAAATACGCCTTTGGTAGAATTAAGGACTGCAGACGAGGGTACCAGGAAATTGCTGGCGTTGCCGGTGAGGGGAATGGCTACTTCCGCCACCATACCGGGCAACAATGATTTATCGTTATTGGCTACATCAATTTCAATATGCTGCGCCCTGAGCTTGCGGTCCAGTGCGCCGGCCAGGCGGATCACTTTTCCTTTGAATTCTTTATTGTTCAGAGATCTTACCTTGAAAGCTACCTCGCTCTGGTTAGTCAGGTAACTGGTGTAGGCTTCCGGTACGCTCACCACCAGCCTCAGTTTCTTCTGCTCCTGCAGGGTGAAAATAGGCATTTCAGAGCCCTTTCCTGAAGGGCCCACATAGGCGCCGGCACTTACATTACGCGCGGTGATCACACCACTGAACGGCGCGCGTATTTCGAGGTAATTACGGTTGTCGCCTACTTCGCGGTGCGCAGCTTTGGCTGCATCCAGCTGGGCCAGGTCGGATTTCTGCCGGGCAAAGGCCAGGTCCAGGTCGTTCTGTGAAACAGTGCCCGGCGTTTTGCTGGTTTCCAGCAGGCGGTCGTAAGTGGCCTTACTGGACAAATAAATGGCCTCCTGCGATTTCAGGCGGGATTCGGCGCCCGACAGCTGTGAGTTGATCTCCGGCGCTTCCATGGTAGCCAGCAGCTGACCGGTAGATACTTCGCTTCCTACATCTACATTCATCTTTTTAATAAAGCTGCTCACCTTGGCATAAAGATCCACCTGCTGGAAAGCGATCAGCTCACCGGGGATCTGGATGGAAGAAGACAGGCTGCCCTTTTCCAGGGAGAAAACTTCAAGAGGGGCTGCTGCTTCAATGGCGGATGTGTCTTTTCCTTCTTTGGCGCCGGAAGTACTGCAACTGTACAGTCCTGCGGTGATCACCATCGCTGACAATAAAGGAAATGTAATACGGGTACCGCTGTTCATAAAGTATATTTTAAAAGAATTAGATAATGGTTATGCTTTTTCGTCCGATGGGATATAGTGAATACTTTCTTCATCCCTGGGGTGCAGCGATACGCTTTGCGTGCCCGCTTTTCCCTGTCCCCATGCAAACGCCAGAGGCAATATAAACAAGGCCGCAAAAGTGGATGCCACCAGGCCGCCGATCACGGCCCTTCCCAGCGGCGACGACTGGTCGCCTGCCTCACCAAGACCGCTGGCCATAGGGATCATTCCCACCACCATAGCCAGGGCTGTCATCAGGATAGGACGGATACGCAGGGCAGCCGCTTCTGATGCGGATAACAGCGCATCGCCGTTATGCTTGCGGAGCTGTTCCGCATTGGTGATGAGCAGCACTGCGTTGGAGATAGACACCCCTACCGACATGATCATCCCCATGTACGATTGCAGGTTCAGTGTAGAGCCGCACAGCATCAGCAATGCAAGGGAGCCTAGCAATACTGCCGGCACTGTAGCCAGCACCACCGCCGATACTTTGAACGACTGGAAATTGGCCGCCAGCATCAGGAAGATCACCACGATGGCTACAATCAATCCGCCCTGCAGGCTATCCAGCGTATCGGTGAGCGTACTGCTTAACCCGATCAGTTCCACGTTCAATCCCCGGGGCAGCTCTCCTAATGCAGCAATGGCTTTCTTTACATCTGCCGAAGCCGAGCCAAGATCTGTATTATTCAGGTTAGCCGTTACCGTTAGTGTAGGCATGGCGCCCAGGTTATCCACTTCTCCATAAGTAGTATCTACCGACATGGTAGCCACATCACTCAGCACCGGGCGGGAAGCATTTCTTAATAAAGGGATTTCCCCGATCTGCGCCTGGCTGTTCATCTTACTTTCCGGCACCTGTACCTGCACGTTGTAACTCAAACCCGCTTTTTCATCTACCCAGATATTCTTTTCCGTAAGCCTCGACGAAGAAGTAGAAGCCACCAGGGAACGGGATATATCATTCATATCCACTCCCAGCTGCGCGGCCCTGATACGGTCTATATTTACATTGATGGCAGGATATTTTATGGATTGCCCCAGCTGCACATCACGGAGATAAGGCAGTTTCTTTAACTGGGTGATCAGCTTCTGCGCATACTGCTCGCTCAGCTTCCGGTCCCGGCCCGCAAACCTTACTTCCACCGGTGTAGGTGAGCCCTGGCTGAGGATCTTATCCGTTAGTTCTATAGGCTCAAAAGAAAGACTGATCTTCGGATCAATCACTTTTGCCTTTTCCCTGATCTTATCTTTTAATTCATCGAGGTTGGTTTTGTAATGTTCGCTGAGCGATACCTGTATTACAGATTCATGCGGGCCCGCCATCCACAGGAAGATGGGCGCCGTGGAAAACAGCTGCGGATGCATTCCAATATAAGCGGAGGTGATAGAAACATTCTCCTTTCCTACTATCTGGTTAATGCCATCCAGCAGCTTGATGGTTTGTTCTTCCGTACGCTCAATACGTGTACCATCAGGCACCCGCATTCTCACCTGGAACTGGCTGCCATTTACTTTCGGTAATACATCACGGCCAATGCTGTTCAGCAGCAATACCACGATACCGCAAACGGCTACCAGGTAAACGATCACAATCGGTTTACGGTAAGGCATCATCCGCTGGATAAAGCGCAGGTAGCGGTTTCTCAGGCGTTCAAAGCCACCAACTTTGCCGTTGTTGTTAAAGTCGTGGCGCTCCACCAGCAATTTCTTTTGCTCCCAGGTATCTTTCTCCCCTGCAAGACCGGCAGCCGCAAACTCTTCCGCATCGGTCATCTCCTTACCATCTGCTTTTTTATGATGCTTTACTTTCATGACCCAGTTGGCCATGATAGGCACAAATGTTTGTGCCAGGAAATAAGAGATGATCATGCTGAAACCTATGGCCAGGGCCAGCGGCAGGAACAGTGACCCGGGGATACCTCCCATGGTGAATGCCGGTGCAAACACCGCAAGGATACAGAACAGGATCAGCAGTTTGGGGAAAGCTATTTCCTGGCAGGCATCCCAGATGGCCAGCGCTTTGGGTTTGCCCATATCCAGGTGCTGGTGTATATTTTCTATCGTTACCGTACTCTCATCTACCAGGATACCGATGGCCAGCGCCAGTCCGCTCAGCGTCATGATATTGATGGTTTGCCCGAACAGGCTGAGGAAAAGTACAGCGGAAATAACCGAGGTGGGAATAGTAAGGATCACGATCATCGCACCGCGCGGATCACCAAGGAATAACAGCACCATTAAACCGGTAAGGATGGCGCCGATGATACCTTCTGTGAGCAGGCTTTTTACGGAATTGATCACGTAGGTGGACTGGTCAAACTCATAGCTCAGCTTCACATCTTCCGGCAGCTGCGCCTGCATTTTGGGCAACGACTTTTTCAGGTTCTGCACCACTTCCCAGGTAGAGGCGTCTGCACCTTTTGCAATACTGAGATATACAGAGCGGCGTCCGTTTACCAGGGCATAGCCCGCGGTAACATCCGCCCCGTCTTCTACGGTAGCTACATCTCTCAGGTAAAGGTTTTGTACATCTCCCTTAAACAAAGGTATATTTTCAAAATCCTTTACTGTACGGATAGTAGTATTGGCAGGTGTGATATAGTTGTTATCCCCGATACGCACGTTACCGGAAGGCGCCGTTTGGTTATTCAAACGCATGGCTTCCACCAGCTGATCCGGCGTCATGTTATGCTGGCGGAGCAGCTCAGGATCTGCCTTGATCACCACGGTGCGCATGTTCCCTCCGAATGGAGTGGAGCCTATCAGCCCCGGGATAGATGTAAAGGAAGAGCGCACGTATACGTTGGCCATATCCAGCAGTTCGTTGTTGCTGCGTTTATCGCTGCTCAGTACCAGCTGGCCTACCGGCAAAGTGGAGGCATCAAAACGTATAATAAACGGCGGGTTGGAACCAGGTGGAAAGATGGCCTGTATCCTGTTGGAGAAGGCGCTCACTTCCGCTGCCGCCTGCGCCATGTTGGTACCAGGATAAAAGTTGATCTTCATCAGCGTAAGCCCCTGGATATTTTTTGTTTCTATGCTTTTAACACCATTTACAAAAAGGAATATGTTGATATATTGTTTGGCAAAGAAGGATTCCATCTGCTTCGGCGTGTACCCACCAAAAGGATGCGACACGTAAATTACCGGCATATCCAGCTTCGGGAAGATATCAATCTTGATAGTATTGACTGCTTTTATCCCGAAGAAGAACAGGCCGGCAACCAGCACCAGGATGGTGATGGGTTTCTTTAAAGCAAAACTGATTAGGTTCATGGTACTGAAATGTTGATAAATAAAGCCGTCAATGGCGTCCGTTTAACGAAAAGCTAATTTTCAAAGATGCTGAAGTCGCCCACTGCGGCTGCTTTCAGCAATAGTGCCTGCCATACATTACTATAGGCAATATCCTTGTCTGTTTCCGCCCTGATGAGCGCATACAGTGCCTGTGTTACATCCACCAGGTTGGTCAGTCCGTTCTTATACAATACTGATTTCTGGAGATAGGCATCTGAAGCGGCTTTCACCTGTACGGGCGATTCCAGGTAGTTATCCAGTGCGTTTTTAATTTTTATATCGGAGAGATCCAGCTGTGCACGGATCTGCTGATCGGCAAGATTATATTCTTCCTGCAGGCCCTGGCTGGTGAGCTGTTGCGCCTTCACCTGCCTTGAAATACGGAAGGGCTGTGTGATATTCCAGGTAACGCCTATGCCAAACAGGTAGTTGGTGCGGGTAGGTTTTACGCCATCCCAGTAGTTGTGCGTAAAGTCCGTTTGGTCAGCTGCATAGCCATTGCCAAACCCGGAGCCTCTTGTCTGCAATACGCCCACCAGTGTAAACGCGGGGTAGTAAAAGGTTTTGGCATACTTTGCCTGTTCATCGCTCAGTGCGATCCTGCTTTTATACCATTGCAGCAGCGGGTGGTTTTCCGGGGAAAGGGCTTGCTGTGGCAGTGCCGGGATACGGGCTACATAAGAGGTATCCAGAATAAACTGCCGCGGTGCAATACCCAGCAGCTGCGCCAGTTCATTGCTTTGCGTTTGTTCAAAATCCCTTGCTTTAGTAAGGGCAATTTTTGCATTGGAGTATTCCGCGTTGGCCTGGGAGGAGTCCACGCCTGCTATCAGCCCATTCTTCACGCGGGTAACCACTACTGTTCTGATAGTGTCTGCACGTTCCAGGTTTTCCCTGTAGGATCGGGTGAGCTGTTGTGCTGCAACGAGGTTTAAATAAGTGGCCGCCACTTTTATTTTGTGCTTAAAAATCTCCTGTTGCCAGTCTTTGTCGTTCTGAGCGGCGGCCGCTAATGCTGTTTTAACTTTTTCCTTGGCCCTGCCAAAAGCGAAGAAATCCCAGTTGATATTAGTAAGGTATAAAGCGCCGAAGGAGGCGTTCCAGTTCTGATGATCGAGGGGCAGGCCGGAGGAAGCCACGCTTAAGCCTCCGAAGCCATACAGCGGGCCATTCTGGCCGTTTACGGTACCATAATCCTGTTGTGCTGCCACATTCAGATTAGGCAGGTAATCGCGGCGGGCCTGGGATACCTGTTCCCGGGAAGCCGCGGTGTAGCTGGCTTTGGCGCGGATGGTCCCATAGTTGGCAATAGCCGTATCAATAGCCTGCTTAAGTGTAAATACCTGTTGTGCATACAAGCTGTAGCCCGGAAACAGGGATACAACCGCCAACAGCCAATATTTCTTACTCCACATGAATAGATAGATTTTACGGTTGAAATGTCCTGAAGGATATTCAACCGCAAAATTTCTGTATCATTTTGAAGTAAACTTGAAGGAAACGGAAAACCGGGATTTTTTTTTGTGAGATGGACAATTAAACAGCTACTGCGGCGGCTGCAGACTGGGTTTCGCTGTTTACTGTCTGTTTTTTGTAAAATGCTACCCGGATCTTGTGCCAGCCATCGGCGTAATCGTATTCCACTTCATAGCCGTTCACTTCGCAGATCTGTTTAACGATGGCAAGCCCAAGCCCGATACTGTCGTTACTCTGGTTGCTTTTCTTAAACCGCTGGAACAGTTCACAGGTAGGGATCTGTGGAGGTATACCGGTGTTGCTGATGCACAGATCGCGGTGGGTGAGCACCATTTTTATTTGTCCGCCGTCGCGGTTATGCCGGATCGCATTGCTCAGCAGGTTGCTGATAAGCATTTCCGCCAGTGCGGGATGAATACTGAGCGGGATATTTTTATCGAGGTTGGTGGTGAGTGCAATTTCGCGCATAGTGATCCAGTCTTCATAAGTGGCGATCACATCTTTCACCACGCGGCAAAACTTAATGCTTTCAGACACTTTGAATTCCTGGTTCTCCAGTTTGGTAAGCAGGATAAGGGAGCGGTTGATATGCGACAATTTTTCGATCGCGTTCTGCATATCCCCTATCAGTGCGGCTTGTACGCCATCGATATTGGTTTCAGACAGCAGTTCTATTTTGCTGCGGATCACGGCCAGTGGTGTTTGCAGTTCATGCGAGGCATTTTCGCTGAACTCTTTTACGGCGGCGTAATCTTCCATGGCCTTATCGGTCATTTTGCTGAGAAAAACATTCAGCTCTTTGAACTCCGTAGTAGTGGTTTCCGGCAGCTGCAATTTATTTTTCTGTTTCAGGTCGAAGCTGTGAATGGCTTTCATGGTGCGGCGCAGCGGTGAAAAGATCTTCCTGGAAAGCAATCGCGCCGTTACAGACACCGCGAAGATCATGAGCAGCATTTTCCATACTACGGTGCTGAGCATGCCGCGGAATATTTCTTCCGACTTGATCACATAGTTAAATGAAGATATTTTATATGGCTGGTTGCCGATCATATACCAGGAATCTACCGTGATGCGGCATTCTTTCTGGCCAAGGTCTTCCGCGATGAAATTATCTTTTGTTACCACCACTTTCTTTTCCGGGAGCGGGCCTGTGACGGTGCTGATCTGTATGGGCCTTCCATGGGTATAGCGGTCCGGTTTTTCACCGGCCATCATTTGCTGGGCCACCCGGTCGTTCACGGCGGTCATACGCGCTATTTCCGCATCATCCAGGTGTTTTTTGATGTTGTTGCGGGAGATGTACATCGTGATGGGTGTGATCAGGAATACGATCCCGATAAACCATAACGTTATTTTATTAAGCAGCTTCATGTTTTGGAGGTATTAAACTTGTACCCTAATCCATACACCGTTTCTATATAATCCACTCCTTCTGCGGCGCTGATCTTCTTTCTCAGGTTCTTTACGTGCTGGTATACAAAGTCGAAATTAGCCAGGTTGTCAGTGTAATCGCCCCAAAGGTGGGCTGCGATCGCCTGCCGCGACAATACCCGGTTCTTATTGACCACAAAATACAACAACAGGTCGAATTCCTTCCGGGTTACATCCAGGAGGGTATTATTGATCATGGCCTCCATGGTGTCTGTATTAAGCTCTATCTCGTTAAAAACAATGAGGCTATTCCCATCCAGCTTCTTACGGCGGTAAATGGCCCTTAGCCGGGCATGCAGCTCCGGCAGGTGAAAAGGCTTTGTTACGTAATCGTCTGCTCCCCGCTCGAGGCCGTTCACCTTATCATCCAGCGCATCTTTGGCGGAGATGATCAGTATGCCGCTGCTGATGTTTTCCCGCCGGATGAAATTAAGCAGCTCCAGCCCGTTGCCGTCCGGTAGCATAATATCCAGCAGGATACAGTCGTACGTGAAAAGGGAAAGCTTTTCCCTGGCTGTTTCCATATCATAAGCCAGTTCACTGATATACTTTTCCCCGTTGAGGTAATCGGAAATACCGCTGGCCAGTTCCTTGTTATCTTCTACAATCAATACTTTCATAAAAACATACCTGGGTGCAAGGTGCAGGGTAAATTTATAGCAAATTTGAAGTTTTTAGCGCGGATTTTGTCTGACTCAGGATTAAACTGATTACGCTGATTACGCTGATTTGATAATTTTGGATAGATAAAGGATTTGGGGAGATAGAAGCGGAGTTTTTCTACTGGTTTTTTAAGTGTTGGGGAGATTATGGACACTCCCTGGCTTCGGTTATGGATACTCCCTGTTTCCGCCGGATATACACCATATTTACCCCATATTTACACCATATTTAAGCCATATATACCCCGTATCTATAAGATACGGCGTACCGGCGTTTTACTTTCCCGTGAAGTGTAAATATAACAGGAGGCATCCTACAATATGCCTTACAGATGTACAGTCCTAACCCAAAAATCTCAAAAATAAAATCAGTATTCAAGGACAAAAAGCCCTTTAGAACCGCCTAATTTCCTGGCCAGGATCCCGGATAAGCGGGCATAAAAAACCGTTTGACCAGGTGCAGTGCATACCTCGTCAAACGGCTACATTTTAATGGCTATACTAATTATCTGCCGGAATTAAAAAATCTTTCAAAATCCAAAAAACCCAGGAAAATCATCATAATCATTGTTCCAGGACAAAACCCGCATCGCCGAAGGCGATCCCCTCCATCCGCTTATATCTTTCCCAATCCTTCAAAAAACCAAGAGAAAAACTCCGCTTAAATCTCCCCAAATCAGTTTAAATCCAAAGTAATCAAATCAGCGTAATCAGCGTAATCAGTTTAATCCTGAGTCAGACAACCTCCGCGTTATGCGCCGAAAATCTCCGCCAGCTTCCGGTTCATAGCTTCATCGTCTTCACCGCCGCCGCCGTAACGGCCAATGATTACGCCGTTGGGATCAATGAGGATCTTGGTGGGAAGGGAATGGATGCCGTAATAATCGCTTACATCCTCAGGGTTGGGCAGGTTCTTCTCCCGTTTGGTCCAATCCAGTCCGCGGAGCACATGGCGCCAGATGCCGATACCGTCCTGGTCAACGGCTTTTTTCCAGGCCTCAGGTTTGGAATCGTCGTCGGAAATGCCGATGATCTCAAAGCCTTTGGCGCTGTATTTACCGTACAATTCCTTCAGGTGAGGATTACCTTTGCGGCAGGGACCACACCAGCTGGCCCAGAAGTCGAGCATGACGTATTTGCCCTTAAAATCAGCCAGGCTGATAGTTTTACCGTTGATATCCGTTTTGGTGAACTCATGGGCAGGACTACCGGGAGAACCGCCACGAAGGCCATCCAGTTCTTTTTTTATTTCAAGGCCGTCGGCGCTTTGCTGCATGGCCGGCGACATTTTTGCATAAAAGGCTTCGCCTTCCTGCAGCGGCATATTGCTTACCCGGAAGCGGAGCAGCTGTGCGGATACATAAGAATTGGGATGCGCTGCAATGAAGGCTTTATCCGTTTTCTCCATTTGCTCATAGTAAGGCTCCATCTGGTCTTTCAGCTTCTCCAGTTTGGTTTTAAAGGATTCCAGTTCCGCATCGCCTTTTTTCGCTTTCATGGCGGCAATGTATTCCAGGTTCATTTTGTTAAAAGCATCCGATAAGGGTTTTAGCTTTTTTTGTACAGGTGCGCGCTGAGCGGTAAGCAGGTCCTGGTCCAGCTGGGATTTGGAGCCGGTGAGCTTTGCGTCTTTCAGATGACCGGTGGCGGAACTGAGCTTCATGGTAGCAGCTTCCATAAAAAAGGAGGCCATATCGCCCTCACCATACATAGCGGCTTTTTTGTCTGTATAAAGGCGTGCTTCCACTGGTTGCACAAGATTGCCTTTAAAGGTAAAGCGGCCGTTTTGAGACAGGACGCTGTCGGTCTGGTATTCCGCAGCGCTTTCCCGGTAACTGAGGTACACGTAGCGGTTGGGCAGCCCTTTAATATCTCCCGAAAGGGTAAATGGTAATTTTTCCTGCGCCCTGGCCCCGAATTGCAACGCAATAAAGGGAAGCGCGATGAGCGTGTATTTCATACAAATGTTTTTTTGATGAGATGATTAAAATACTTCTGCCAGTTTCTTCTCCAGTTCATCGCCGTGCAGGTCTTTGGCGATGATCTTACCGGAAGGATCTATCAGCAGGTTGCTGGGGATGCTATGGATATCATACTGTTTGGCCACAGCATTGTCCCAGAATTTCAGGTCTGATACATGCGTCCAGGTGAGATGATCCTGGTGGATAGCGTTCAGCCATTTCTCTTTTCCGTTAGGTTGATCCAGCGATACGCTGAGCACTGTGAAGTTCTTACTGCTGTATTTATTGAAGGCTGCCACTACATTGGGATTTTCGGCCCTGCAGGGAACGCACCAGCTGGCCCAGAAATCGACGAGCACATATTTGCCGCGGAAATCCTTCAGGGAAACGGGTTTCCCGAGAGTGTCGTTCTGCGTGAAATCAAGCGCCGTATTGCCGATGCCGGTGAGCTTATTTACGCGGATGCTATGCGCCAGGCGTTTTCCGGGGCCGTTGTTCTTTGCGGAGGCCGACAGCTTATTGAAGACGCTTTCTTTTTCCTCCAGCGGCATAACAAACAGGTGCGACAGCAACACTGCGCTGATCCCGGATTTGGGATGTTGCAGGACCCATTGTTTGGTGAGGCTGTCGCTTACTTTCTGCATACGTTCAAGCTCCGGTTGCAATGCAGCGAGGCCGGCAGAATCTCTCTCTGCGTATAGTTTATTGGCTTTTTTGTAAAGGTCTGCCCGCCCCTGCAAGCCTGGCGCCTGTTTCAGCATAGCGGCATATTCGTTGTTATCTTTTACAAATTGCGGACCTCCGAATACAGCGTCTTTAAATTCCGGGCCATCCCCTTTAATAGTGATATTACCTTTATCCAGGTAATAGAAGATCGAGTTATGCTCACCATATGGTTTCCCTATCTTGATGGTGTAAAAATCTCCCTCCCCCGGGGGAATATTGGTTTTAATGGTGAAACCGCCGGCGGTAGTTTGTACCGAGTCATAGCGATCCTGGCCACCCTGGGAGCGCCAGTACACCCACTCGCCTGCCGGGAGGCCTTTGATAGTGGCGGTGATGGTGGTATTCTGCTGTGCCTGTGCCTTAGCAGTAGTAAGTGCTGCCGGCAGCAATAAAGCAACAACGGCATATTTATAATGCTTCATGATATTTTGTTTTATTTCAGTATTTCAGCCAGTTTCGCATGCAGGGCCGCGCCTCTTAATTCTTTAGCGATAATGATGCCCTGCGGATCTATCAGGAATGAAAAAGGAATCGCCTGGATACCGTATTCCTGCGCCACTTCATTACGCCAGCCTTTCAGGTCCGACACCTGCATCCAGGGCATACCGTCCTGTTTAATGGCTTCTTTCCATTTGTCGGCTTTATCATCGAGGGATACGCCGAGGACGGTGAAGTTTTTGTCTTTGAATTTGTTGTAAGCCTTCAGCACGTTAGGGTTTTCAGCGCGACAGGGACCGCACCAGCTGGCCCAGAAATCGAGCAGTACATATTTACCTTTGAAGTCGGACAGGCGAACGGGTTTACCATCTACATCGTCCTGGGTAAAATCGATCAGGGGCTGACCGAGGGCGCTTTTCTTCAGCACGGCAAGGCGCTTTGCCAGTCGTACACCCGTTGCCGTTTGCTGCGCTTCCGGTGTGAGTACGCGGTACAGGCTATCTACCGATGCATATTCTCCCATTACCGCCATATCGGCCACCATGTTCACACTCACAGCACTTTCAGGGTGTGCTTTGATATATGCTTTGGCACGATCATGCCTCTGTTCACGCAGGGCCTCCAGGCTGGCTTCCAGTGCGGCTTTCGCCGAGTCGTTGTCTTTCACCTCCTCAAACTTTGGATAGAGGGCGTCTTCCTGGCTGGTGATATCGGCGATCGATTTCCTGTAGGCTTCATATGCGTCCTGTGTGGCCGACCCCGTGATCTTTACCTGGTCGGTGGAATCGATGTTGCCGTTTATTTGTACAGCCGCATTTTCCATGAACAGTTCCAGGTAACGGGAGGAAGTACCGATGAATATTTTCTGTGGTTCCGTGATGTTGCCTGTCCAGGTAAAGCGGCCGTCCTTTACCGGCACCGTGTCTGTTTTAGCCGAATCGGCGATGGGTATGGAGATGAAAACGACAGAATCTTTTAGTCCCCGCAGTTCCGCCGTAATGCTGGCGGATGGGACTTTGGGCTGACTGCAGGCTGCCGCCAGCAGTGTGGCAAACATGATGGGTGTGTGGAGTTTCATATTAGTTATTTAATGGTGATTATTGCTGATAACCGGGATTCTGCTCACCAAAGGCCGGGTTGTTCAGGAATTCGGCATGTGGGATGGGCAGAATATATTTTACTTTATCGTTTGCGGTTGGCCGTAGTTCCTGGATGAGGGAAGAAGGGAGCCTTAACAGCGACATCCATTCCTGTCCGTCCTCACCCACCAGGTTGCGGGAAGTTTCAAGATATAATTGCTTCAGCATTTCATTCACCGTAGTGGCATTATCTGCTGCAGAAAAATCTGTAACGCCGGCATGACCCATAATATTTTTAAGAATAGCACGGGCATCAGCAATGCTGCCACCGGCGCGCACAATGGCTTCCGCTTTCAGCAGGTATACTTCTGTTAAACGGAAAGCATAGCCTGTTTCTGATAAAGCAGTGGGGGTATTTCCCTGTTTGATATATTTCAGGAAGTAAAAGGTATTGTCTGTATAAGGGTTGGCCTCTCCTACCATCCAGGCGCCCCGGGGATCATTTGCCAGGAGATCTTTCAGCGCTTTTTTGGCGGTGTAGAGCGACGAGGCGCCCGGCCAGTATTGGCGGCTGAGCACATAGTAATAGCTCTCCTGGTTCTGCTGTGACCTGACACCAAGAATTACTTCTGAGCTGGAAAGACCTTTCGTGTAAAAGAGATCTTTCATTTGCGGTTCCAGCGCATATTTGCTGCGGAGGATGATGCTGTCGGCCAATGCGGTGACCACCGGGTAATCGGCCGTTTGGCCATGGCTCATCAGTACTCTCATTTTGAGGGCCATGGCTGCCCAGCGGGTAGCATAGAAGGCTTTATTTTCCGACGGTGCATTCGCGATGGCGTCGTCTATATCTGCAAGGATGGCATCGTAGCTGTCTTTCACCGAGCTGCGTGCTTTTGCGGTAGCAGCTACCGTTACAAATTCATCACGCAGCAGGGCGCCGTAAGGGCTGCTGAGATCGAACCACTGGCCGAAATAACTGAGTATTTTAAAATGACCATAAGCGCGGAGAAACCGTGCTTCCGCCAGTATCTCTTTTTTCCGGTTACCGGTAAAAGCCTTATCCTCCAGCAGGGATACGCCTTTTATTACGCCATTGGCAGCGTTTACCAGTTGAAAAGAGGAAGTCCAGTATATGCCGCCGGAAGAGTAACTGGCGTAGTTATTATTCTCTTCATCTAGCTCTCCGTAGCCGTATCCCATGTACCCTGCAAACATGGCAGGAGGCACTTCATGCTCAAACCAATCTGTTACGTTGTTAGCGGCATCCACATTGGCGAAGCGGTAATACACGCCGTTGAGGGCAATTTCAGAGGTGCGCTGGTCGATGATGGTATTGCCATCCACCTTTGCATTTTCCGGTAATTTACCCAGCTCCTTTTTGCAGGCGGTTCCGGCCATTAATGCCAGGCCCAGTAAAGTATATATGATCCTTTTCATAAAATCTTTTTTGTTGTTTTAAAATCCAAAACGGAGACCGATGTTAAACTGCTTTGTGGTGGGGAAAGTGCTTACATCCGAGGCGCCATTGATCAGGCTATAGGGATTGTTGCTCACTTCCGGATCAGGCCCCGGGTACTTTGAGATAGTAAACAAATTGGTAGCAGATGCGTACATGGAAGCTTCCCTGATGTGCATGGAGGAAGCTGCTCTTGCCGGCAGCTGGTAGGTAAGCGTAATGGATTTCAGCTTAATATAGGAGCCGTCGTATACATCGTTGCTGGAAGTTGGGGTGGCGTTTTCCCCCAGCATCAGGCGCGGGCGGGTATTGCTGGGATGCTCCGGCGTCCAGCGGCCTTTGATGCTTACGCCCCTGTTGGCATAGCTGTCGAAATATTTATTCTGGATATCTGTGAGATAAAGCAGATCTCCACCATAAGAGAATGTAAGCAGGGTGATAAGACTGAAATTTTTAAACGTAAAGGTATTGGTAAAGCCTCCGAAGAAATCCGGTTGTGATTTCCCTATCACGTCACTTTTAAAGAACCCGTTGTCCCCTATTTCATACATTGGGTCGCCGATACCGAGATAGGGCGCAAAATACCGGGCCAGTGTAAATTCTTTTTTATAGTCTTCCAGTTGTTTCTGATCCTGGATAATGCCTTTCATTACATAGCCGTAGAAGAGGCCCAGGGGCTCTCCTTTTCTTACAATGGTATTGCCCTGGATGTAGGAGTCAACGCTGCCGGCGTTTGTAAAGTCGCCGGCGATATCTGTTACCTTGCTCCTGTTGCGCGAAACATTGATGGCGCCTGTCCACTGGAATTGTTTACGTTTAATGAAATCCATGCGCAGGTCCAGTTCCAGCCCTTTATTATCGATAGTGGCAAAATTGGAGATCACGCTGTTGTAAGAGCTGCTTGGCGCCAGTTGTGTAGCCATTAACAAGCCGGTGGTATTTTTTTCGTAGTAGCCGAGCACACCGCGGAGGCGGGAGCCAAACATTTCGAAATCGAGGCCCAGGTCTTTCTGCAGGGTTGATTCCCATTTAATTTTTTCGTTACCCAGTTGTGTTGGTACCAGTGCATTTGTACCGCCGTAGGAGCCGGGCGTGTATAAAGTATAGTAGAGATTATCCCCAAAATTCTGCGTACCGGTGTAACCGCCGCTGGCCCTCAGTTTCAGCTCATTGATCCAGGTGGCTTTTTTCATGAATGGTTCTTCGGAAATACGCCATGCCACACCACCGGAGGGGAAGTAACCCACGCGGTTGTCTTTCGGAAATTTAGAAGAAGCATCTGAACGGCCGGTGAATGTGAACAGGTATTTTTCCTTCAGCGCATAGTTAGCGCGCATATAAAAGCTGAGCAGTGAGTTCTGCCCTGAAGTACCGGTAGATGGTAAGGTGACTGCTGCTGAAGACAGATTGTTCAGGTATTTATCGTCCGGAAAACCTTGTCCGCTGGCGGAAAAGGAATTATAGCGGTATTTCTGCCAGGAGGTGCCGCCCAGCAGGTTTAAGCGGTTATTTTTATTAAACTGTTTATCCCAGGTAAGGGTGTTTTCAAAGAAGAGGTTTACATCTTCTGTTTGGCCCTGTGAGCCTGTGCCGCCGTTGGAATCATCCACACCGTTGGGAGAAGATATCACAGCGGAACTGGGTACATAGTTCAGCTGGTGATAGTTGTTATAGTTAACAGAGAGGGTAGATCTGAACTTCAGGTCTTTCAGCACATCATAATCCCCGGAAAGGGATCCCAGCAGGGAAGATGTTTTGGCTTCGTTGATACCATCCAGCAGGATCATAGGGTTTTGATTACCCTGGTAGTCGTACCCGCCTATCTGCGAGCCGAGGAAGCGGTAATAGCTGCCATCGGGATTGCGTTCAGGCAAGGTAGGCGGTGCAAAGAATGCCGCTGGATAAATACCGTTGGTAATATTATTTTTTGTGAACCCGTAATCCAGGTTGGTGATGATGCGCAACCGGTTGGTGATTTCGTTATCCAGGCTGATCTTACCGGAGATACGGGAGAAATCTGTTCCCAGTACCACGCCTTGTTGTTTGTTATAGCCCAGGGAGGTGTAGTAACGGGAGCCGGAGCCACCGCCCCGAACGGAGATATCAGCATTCTGCAAAACCGCGTTGCGCAGCACGAGGCCCAGCCAGTCGGTGTTGGCAGTACCAAGACTGGAAGGGTTATTAATGATATTATCTGCTTTTGTACTGGACGCCTGGCCTGCCTCTGCGCGGGCGGTGTTGAGGTTTACAGCTGCTTCAGTGAGCAGGGAAAGATAATCTTTTGCGTTGAGCAGTTTTTCTTTGATGGGCGAACTTATGCCGGCATAGTAGTTGGCTTCCAGTACCGGTTTCTGGTTCAGCTTACCTTTTTTGGTGGTGATGATGATAACGCCGTTGGCTGCTTTGGAACCATAAATAGCAGTGGCAGAAGCATCTTTCAAAATATCGATGCTTTCAATATCGCTGATATTAAGACCTGCCAGGCTATTGAGCCCACGGGTGAAAGAACCTCCTACCCCGTTATTGGGATCATCGCTGCCGGCTCTTTCTATCGGGTTTACCACTTCCGCCTGGTTCTGGAGATACCTGTTCTGTATGGTTACCTGTACACCATCGATAATATAGAGGGGATCGTTGCCACCGAGCAGGGAGGTACCGCCGCGGATACGGATCTTGGCAACGCCTCCGGGGGAGCCGTCGGCCTGTGTTACCTGTACGCCGGCAGCTTTACCGGCAAGGGCCTGATCGATGCTTACGAAAGAAACATTTTTTACTTCTTCTACATTTACAGAAGCTACTGAGCCGGTGAGGTCTTTTCTTTTGGTGCTGCCATAACCCACTACCACGTATTGATTCAGGTCGTCCACTTTGGCATTGAGCTCCACTTCAATGGTAGCTTTGCCGCCTACGCTGAATGTTTTGGATTCAAAGCCTACACAGGAAATCACCAGTACCGCGCGGTAGCTGGCATTACGGAGTATAAAAAAACCTCCCTGATCGGTAACGGTGGCGATGTTACTGCCTTTCATACGGATAGTTGCGCCGGGGATGGGATTGCCTTTGCTATCCGTTACCCTTCCGCGCACATCTTCCGGTGGAAGCATTTCACCGCCGGCATTACGTTCCGGCTGGGAGATGGTTTTCCTGGAAATTACGATGGTGTTGCCTTCAATGTCGAAGCTGAGCGGCTTATCCTGCAGCAGTTTTGTGAGGGCCACCTTTAGCGGCATTTCACGGATCTCTGCTGAAACAGGGCTTACATCAGACAAATCTCTACTCCGGTAAAAGAACACGTAGCCGGTTTGTTGTTTAATTACGCTGAACACCTGCTGTAGCGGCATTTCCTTGCAGGAAACAGTGACCGTTTGTGAAACTCCACTGGCACAAACGTGTAAAGCCAGTACCGTTAATAGAACCGCGGTCATTCTCATTACTCGCCAGATTTTGGTTACATAATTGGTTCCTGGTCCGGGGAACCTGCTGTTATCAAGTGAACGAACCAGTGGCAGGAAATGTCCCTGCCTGTTGCGAACAACATTAATTTTCATACCTTAGATTGGTTTTTGGTTGACAAATGTTTTTCACCCGCCTTTGCAGGCAGTGAAAAGCTTTCCTGAATCGGGTTAACCATTGATCAAAAACCTGGTGCGGACGCCAATCTTGACACCAGGTTTTTTTATGGATGAACATAGGTCCCCCGCGTCCGTTGGACCTCATCAATTCATAACATGATATTACTGGATAGCTATCTGCGCGGGCTCAGATCCCGCAGCACTGGTTATTTGCCGACATTGGTGGTATCAGCTATGGTTGGTTATTGGTTTACTTATGGATAAATAATGATCCGTCTCCCCTCTTCTACTTTAAAGTTGATCTTTGCCTGTGACAGCACTTTCAACAGCTGCTCCTGTGTAAGACTTCTTCCTATTTCCCCGGTAAATGTTTCCTCCGGTATTTTATCACTGTATTTTACTTCTATATTATACCACCTGGATAATTGCCTCATTACGGTGGGAATATCAGCATCTTCAAAAGAAAAATAGCCGTTTTTCCAGGCGATGGCGCTGTTCACATCTACCCTCCCCACCTTAACGATCCCATCACCGGCTGGTGTAGCCTTTGCCTGTTGCCCCGGATTCAGGTGGCGCATAGCGCCGGTAGTTCTTACCAGCACGGCTCCTTCCAGCAGGGTGGTGTTGATGGTATTTTCATCCGGGTACGCATTGATATTGAAATGCGTGCCCAGCACCATTACATCCATGTTATTATTGACCTTTACCCTGAAAGGCCGCTCCACATCTGTTGCTACCTCAAAATAAACTTCACCGGTGATACCCACTTCCCTTTCTTTACCGTTGAACGCGGTAGGATAGCTTACGGATGAATTGGCATTGAGCCATACATCCGTACCATCCGGCAGCGTGATCTTATATTGTCCGCCGCGGGGCGTGCGCAATACGTTGTAACTGACAACTGATGCATCAGCGTTGCTGCTTTTATATACGATTTGCCCGTGCGTGGTTTTTTCCACTTTACTGTTGCCCTGTACGGTGAGCACTCCCGTGCCTGCACTGTCCAGGTTTACCACTGTTCCATCCGCCAGTGTGAGCGTGGCTTTATCGCCTCCCGGCGTGATGGTCACCGCTTTTTCCGCGAGCACCTGTTTTTTGCCTGATTGCCACATGTAGAAACCTGCACCGGCCGTTACCAGCACTAACACCGCAGCTGCTGCCTTCCATCCTTTACGGCGTATGGGCACTACCCGCACCTCCGGAGCTGTGGCTGCCATCAGGCGGTGGCGCATCCGTTGTTCCAGGTCTGCTTCCGTTTCCGGACCAGCCAGGTATGCTGTTAAGGCTTCCTCATCATAAGCGTTGTACCATTGCAGCAAACAATCTTTCTCCTCATCACTGGCCGCTCCGGCAAGGTACTTCTTTGATAGTATGGCCAGTTCATTCCTTTCCATCCGTGTGTAATTTACAGGGTCCTTTATAGTATGTCTGGAAATAAGGGCACTTCCCTACCTCCGTTAAAAAAAAATTTAAAAGAAGGCGTGAAAGTAATTCCGGAACTGGAGGCGCAGACGTTGCAGGGCTTTGGTAATGTGCTTTTCCACGGCTTTTTCGGAGATCTTCAGTTCCGTGGCTATTTCTTTATTGGAGAGACCCATATTCCGGCTGTAGTCGAATACGATCCTGCATTTTTCGGGCAGTTGTTTTAGCTGTTCCTGCATGGATTGCTGCAGGAAATGCACCTGGGCGGTATCGTCTGTTACCGCCTGCACTGCTTCGGGGAGAGCATCTACGGCGGTTACGGGGATCATTTTTGACAGTTGGGTAAATACCGCATACCTGCCGGCAGTGGCCAGGTAAGCGGGCAGGGACCGGATAATGGTTTGCGTTCTGCGCTGCCATAAACCGGTAAGCACGTCCTGCACCACATCTTCCGCCATCTCCCGGGAACGCAGACGGTCATAAGCCAGCACGTACAAACGTTTCCAGTAACGGTTGTAAATTTCTGTAAAGGCGTTGTGATCATCTTTACCCATCAGCTGAACCAGCTCTTCATCAGCATAGTACGCGTAATCGGTCATCATCTCTTTTTAAATCTAAAAACTGGCTGCAATAATTAATGATTGGTTGATATACAGAGATTATTGTTCACTCAAAGCTAAGGTTTATGGGTAAGAGAAACAAGGGGTGGGAAAAAAGAAAGCCCCTGCAGCAAAACGCTACAGGGGCCCGTTTATTCATAACCCATTTTATTTAATTTCCAGCAACATCTCTTTTACGGCAGCTTCCAGCTGGGCATCCTTGCCGGCCAGGAATTCTTCATAAGGAAGCGGCACCCGGATATCCGGCTCCAGCTGCAGGTTTTCAGTGGGGCGGTTTTCCTTGCCAATAGTGCCTACCATTGGTATACCGAACACCATAGTTGGATCTATCTGTGTTTCCCACCAAACTGCGGTGCCTGTACCCGGTACGGGCATGCCAATGAGCTTACCGATATTCCCTTGTTTGTAAATGTAAGGGAAGATGAATGCATCACTGTAATTGCCTTCACTCATGATCACGCAACTCGGCGCCTGCCACTGACCGGTGGGCTCGCCGCCTTTAAGCCGTTCGCCCTGTGGTGCAAAATCCAGATACTTTTTACCACTGAGGAAATTGTAGAGATCATCATGCAGCCATCCGCCGCCATTGAAGCGGGTATCCACGATGAGGGCTTTTTTATCGCGGTTGCGGCCCATTACTTCATCGTATACGGAACGATAGCTGGCATCGTTCATGCTTTGTACATGTACATAACCCACTTTCCCGTTACTGAGCTTATCTACCATTTCACGCGTATGTTCCACCCAGCGTTTATACATGAGCGTATTTTCTTCTGCAGAGGAAATGGGTTTCACGGTTTCTTCCCAGCGGGCTTTGGTATCAGGATTGTAGATGGTTACCAGCACATTGTTACCGGCTTTACGGTTCAGTAAAGATGCCCAGTCGGATTTAGCAGTGATGCTTTCTCCATCTATTTTTTCAATGATATTACCTTTTTTCAGTTTGCTGGCAGCCTTATCGAATGGGCCACCGGCAATGATATCATCTACTTTCAAACCATCGGCAGCAGAGGTTTCATCATACAGTAAACCTAACGATGCCGTAGCATCGCCATTCATTTGCTGAGGGGAATAACGGCCGCCGGTATGGGAACCGTTCAGTTCTCCCAGCAGTTCGCTGAGCAATTCTTCGAAGTCGTAGTTGTTGCTGATATGCGGGAGGAAGCGGGCGTAGTTATCGCCATACATTTTCCAGTCGATGTTACGGATAGTAGGATCATAAAATTTCTCTTTCACCTGTTTCCATGCGTGCCAGAAAATGTATTTGCGTTCTTCGTCCTGGTTAAGCGACAGTTCGGTGCTGATGGATACCGGCGTAATTTTGCCGCTGCCCGCATCTACTTTTACCACGCTGCCACGGTTGCTCACAAAAAGCGTATTACCATCCTTGCTAAGCTCTATGCCACCGGGTGTGCCGCCCAATTTAGCGAGGATCTTTGTTTCACCGGTTCTTGGTTCTGTTACCCAGAGGTCGTATCCTTTTTCAAAAGAGGCCATGTAATACAGTTTACCGGCATCTTTGCTGAGCACATAATCGCTGATAGAGGCACTGTTGATAGTGAGCTTTACTTTCCTGTTTTCGAGGTTATTGAAATCGGGATGGAATCCTTTTTTCGCATCGGCAGAATCTTTGGCTTTCAGTGCAGAGTCTTTCGCCGCTTTGCCACCGGTGGCTTCCTTTTCTTTCAGGAGATTGAATTCATCTTTGGAGAGTTTGTAGTTGTCGTATGCTTCCTGGTCAAAGAAAACCGCGTAGATATCTACTTCCCGGCTGCCTTGTTTGGCGAGTGATTTACGACCTTCCCGGCTGCTGGCCCAGGTGAGCATTTTTCCGCCGGCGGCCCATTTGGTATTACCTTCACCGAAGCCGCTGTTCACGGGATAGATAGAGGCGCCTTTACCATCGGCGGGGATGAGCGTAGCGTTTTTTATGCTGAAGTAACCCTGTTGATCATCTGTAACGATCCATTTACCGTCGGGGCTCCATTCGAAGCTCCAATCGCCATCCGAGTAGGAATGGTTGCGGCCCGCGGGCAGCAGTGTGCGGCTCTTACCGGAAGCGATGTTAAATACTTTGAGTATGTTACGGTTTTCCACGTAAGCAATTTCTTTTCCATCCGGGGAAAAAACCGGCTGGAACTCTTCCGCAGTAGTAGCAATCACCGGTTCTTCCTTCAGCAACGTAGCAGCAAAGAAATAGGGCTCCTCGCTGCGTACTTTCGTAGTTTGATAGATGTCCCAGTTGCCGTTGCGCTCTGCGGCATAGATGAGGTGTTTCCCATCGGGCGACCACTGCACCATTCTTTCCTGCTGGGGCGTGTTGGTGATACGTTTGGTAAGGTTGCCTTCCACACTGGTAACAAACACTTCTCCCCTTGCTACGAATGCCATTTGTTTTCCGTCGGGGCTCATGGCAAATTCAGTGGTGTTGCCGTTTACCGGAACATTTTTCACGATACCGGCCCTGCCATCGTTGAAGATGCGTACTTCCAGTTTGCGTGGCTGCTCCCCTTCTTTCAGCGTATATATTTCACCGTTATAGGTAAAGCAAAGGGTGTTGTTATCTGCTTTTGAAAGATGGCGTACGGGATGTTTGGTAAAGTTGGTAAGCTGCTGCATACTGGCTTTGTCAGTAACAGATCCTTTGAAGAGGTTCTGGGAGATACCGCCTTTTTCGCTGAGATAATAAATATCGTTGCCATTACCAAAAACCGGTTCCCTGTCTTCCCCGTTATATTCCGATACTTTTTCGTAGCTGCCTTTAGCGATGTCCATTATCCATATATCGCGGGTTACGGAAGACACATGGTGTTTACGCATCGGGTCTTCATATCCTTTTCTGTCCTGGAAGATCAGTTTATTACCTGCCTTGTTGTAATGCGCCACATCTGCGCCGGCTGCACTAAGCAGTGTAGCGCGGCCGCCGGTTACAGGAACGGTGTACATATTCCTGAAAAGGCGGTAAGGAAACCTTACACTGGCTGCAGGTGCATTGCGTGCGCTTCCGAAGAGCACCTGTTTGTTATCTGCAGTGAAATCGTACGGGAAATCGCCGGCACTGTTGCTGGTAAGACGCAGTGGTGCGCCGCCTTCAGCGGGCATTACAAACACGTCGAAGTTACCGTAACGGTCACTTGCAAAAGCGATGTATCTGCCATCGTGACTCCATACCGGGAGCATGTCGTGGGCTTCATGGATGGTGAGCGGAACGGCCACTCCTCCTTTCGCATCTACCCGGTAAATATCTCCTTTATAACCGAAGGCGATCGTATTGCCATCCGGGGAAATAGACGGATTCCTCAGCCATAGGGCATTTTCCTGGGCATAGGTGGTGGCGGCCATAAGAATGGCAGCGCACCCAAATAGTAATCTCTTCATAAGCGCTGTTCTGATTTGTTGTTAGGCAGCTGTAGCGAGCTGGTGCGCCAATGTATAAAAATAACCGCTTTTAATCAAGCAGGATAGTGACCAGTGGTTATTGGAAGATAAGCCTTATAAAACGCGGACGGTACAGTTGTGGCTGTATGGCGAGCTCATTGAAAAAATCAAATGCGTTCACATTATAGCTGATGAGCAATTCTCCTGGCCCTGATAAATTCGGATGAGCCTTGGCGTTATATACAAAGAAATGTTTGTTTTCTTTTACCTCGGGGCACTCCCATATGTTGATGACCGGTCCGAAGGGGCCTGCAGGGCTGAGCCCCAGCCGCAGGCCTACTACAGGGCTCATACCGTCTACCTGGCAAATGAGGGCATAACGGCCATCTTTCAGCGGGGTTACGCTCAGCTCATTGGAGGCATGCGCTGTAATGGCAGCCGCCTGTCGAATATCCGTGCCCCATTGCTGTCCGTTCCAGTAGCGCCATCTTTCAAAATGTTCTATATCCGCCGGTAACACACGGGCTACCAGCACTTCCTTCTGTTGCCCTTTGATGCCATATACATACACGTAGCCGTCCGGCGCAGGTGCGCCGGCCTCCCGGGTATTCACAAAAATACCGGCGCCAAAAGAGCTGTTTTCATTGTTGGCGCCCGGCAGGAACAAGGGCGTATCAAGCTGGCGATACCTGGTAAAAGGCGGCTTGCTGCCGGCGGGTAATACAATAAAGGCATTGCCTGTTTCTGCGAAGCCAAAATCTTTATTGCTGATGTTGCGGATACGGTAGGCGGTGATATAAATATCGTTCCCTTTGGCGTGGTTCACAAAGCCATCGCCCAGCCAGTAATAGTCGTCTTTTATAGCGGCGGGGGTATGCGGTTCAAACACGGCAGCTGGACCGGCATTCCACCAGAAACTGATATTTTCTTTCAGCGGCTCATTTCCTTTCAGCACCGCGGCGGAGTTATGGATCATCGCTACATCCGGCTGCAGTTTGCCATCGCGGATGGTACCCGTCATGCTGTCGCTGAACAGTAACAGGGTACTATCGGCCGCACCGGCGGTGTCTACTCCGTTCAGGGGAATGCTGAAGATGCCGTCGCCGCCAAACCAGCCGGATTCACGGATGAAAAGCGCGTTCCAGTCGTTCGCCGGCGCTACGGTGTACGAGAGATGGATGGTGTCTGTGCTGCGGGGCGACAGGCTATCCGGGCGGATCTCCGCGCAGCAGTTGCTGATCAGTATGGTTAACAGCGTTATCATCTCCCGTAAAATAATATTTATTCCGGGAGATAAGAAACGGAGGCGGTTATCCCGGTGATCAGAACATGGTGCCAAACACGCGGTCCCACAGCGTGGAGCTCACACCAAAACCCAGTTCCTCATTTTTATAGTGATGCAGGTGATGATTGCGCCATAAGGGTTTCAGCCATTTAAACGGCGGCGCCCATGCGTGGATAGCGTAGTGCATACTTCCATAGGCCAGGTAACCGGAAATGAAGCCCGGGAAAAACACCCAGGCCGCATGTTGCATCAGTAAATAAAAGACAGCAAAAAGAAAAGAAGAGATGATCAGGCTGGGCACCGGCGGCATAAACAACCGCTGGCGGTCGCGCGGGTATTCGTGGTGATTACCATGCATAGTATAAGTGATCTTCTTTGCCAGCGGATGCCCGCTTACCCAGTGGAAAATAAACCGGTGAGCGAGGTATTCAAAAAGCGTCCACCCGAATACTGCTGCTATGTAGATCAGGCCAATCTTTAACCAGGAATAGTGTAAGGCCGTGCGGCTGTGGTAGAGCATATAGCCTATCACCGGCAGGTATATCCCGAAAATGACGAGGGGATTCGTTTTGGTGAGCAGCTCCAGGTACCTGTTGCTGAAAATTTGCGCCTGTCCTTTGTTATGCACTTTTTCGAATTTCATATGCGGCTGTTTTTGTGCGAAGCATCCGTCGTAAAAATGCAACAGCCATGAACAATGGCCATCCAATTTTTCATGAACTGTGGGATTGGCCCGTTGAGCTGTTGAAAAAAGGAGCTTACCCGGAGCTGTGATCGTTCCGTTTGAATTTCATAACTTTACCCGCATGAAAGCAAAAGAAAGCGCAGCGTCCTTTTTCGCGTTGCATGGACAGGAGTATCCAAGCGGGCAGTTCAGTGTGAACCGGCTGGAGGAATTTGGCTGCAATACCACTAACCTGCCGTCTAACAGGAGGGATTTTTACAAGATCTCGCTCATTACACAGGGTGGCGGTATTTTATCTTATTCAGATAAGAGCATCCGGATAGAAGGCGCCTGCTTATCTTTCATGAACCCGATGATCCCTTATTCCTGGGAACCGCTTACTGCTCAGCAAGCGGGGTATTTTTGCCTGTTCCGGGAAGACTTTATAGACGCACATTTAAAGAACGGTAGCCTGGCACAATCGCCACTGTTTAAGACCGGTGGCAATCATATCTTCTTTCCTGGTAAAGGGCAGCTGGACTTCCTCCGGCAGATATTTGAAAACATGCTGCGGGAAATGAACTCCGGCTATATTAATAAGCAGGAGCTGCTGAAAAGCTATGTGCAGATCATTATGCATGAAGCGCTCAAAATGCAGCCGCCCGACACTTATTACCAGGCCGGCAATGCTTCGCAACGGATCAGTAAATTATTTGCAGAGCTGCTGGAGCGGCAGTTCCCGCTCGATCCGCCTCACCAGGTGATCCGGCTGAAGAACGCCAATGAATTTGCAGAGCATTTGGCTGTTCATACCAATCACCTGAACCGCGCATTAAAAGAAACCACCGGGAAAACCACCACCGAATGGATTTCGGAGAAAATAACCGCGGAGGCAAAGGCGTTGCTCCTGCACAGCAACTGTGATATCGCGGAAATTGGCTATTGCCTGGGCTTTGAGCATGCTTCCAATTTCAACATCTTCTTTAAAAAACAAACCGGACAAACACCCAATCAATTCCGGAAGGCGGTTGTTTCCATTTCATAACTACCTGTTTGATCCTCATAATTCCGTGGATACCCTGCCCGCTATCTTTGTGTCATAAATAAAAACATATGGCACAGGAAACATTAAAAAATAAAGTAGCCCTGATCACAGGAGGCACTACCGGTATAGGTTTGGCAACAGCGGAATTATTTCTGCGCAATGGCGCAAAAGTAGTAATTGCCGGCCGCCGGGAAACAGAGGGGCAAAAGGCATTACAACATTTACAACAGATCAGTTCAGATGTACATTTTATAGCTGCCGACGTATCGGAAAGCGCTGCAGTAAAAGGCCTGGTAGCCACTACCGTGGATCGTTTCGGGCAGCTGGACATTGCCTTTAACAACGCCGGCATTGAAGGGCATTTTGCATTGATAGAAGAAACACCGGAGGAAGAATTTGACAAAGTGATCGGCATCAACCTCAAGGGCGTGTGGTTATCGTGTAAATACGAAATTGAGCAGTTTAAGAAACAGGGCACCGGCGGGGCTATTGTAAACACTTCCTCCTGGCTGGCCCGCGGCGCTGCTGCCGGTTCCGGCGTATATTCCGCCAGTAAGGCGGGCACCGATGGTTTGATCAGGGCACTTGCGCTTGAAACGGCGGCAGCGGGGATCAGGGTAAACAATATCCAGCCCGGGTATATTCATACGCCTATGTTCGACCGTTTCTTCCCGGCGGAGAATGCAGAAGCCTTACAGGAACCATTTAAGAAACATGCGCCTGTTGGCCGTTTTGCGAAACCGGAGGAAGTAGCTGAACTGGTGTTGTGGCTGAGCAGCCCGGCGGCATCATTTGTTACAGGGGAAAGTATCCTGGTAGACGGGGGCCTGGCCATTGGAGGCCAGCGATTATAAAAATGATGTTTAGCAGGGATGTATCAGTTACATCTCTGCTAAACATTATTTATACCAGCATTGACGGCGCTATGCCAAATGCTTTTTTAAAGGCAAAAGAAAAATGCGAGAGGTCTTCGAAGCCTACTTCCAGGTATACATCGGAGGTTTTTCTTCCTTTTTCCTTGATAAGATAATAGGCTTCCTGCAGCCTCTTCTGTTGCAGCCAGCGGCTGGGAGAAGTATGAAAGATCTTTTCGAAATCGCGTTTGAAAGTAGCCAGGCTTCTGCCGGTTAAATAAGCGAAGCGTTTCATCTCCACATTGAAGTGATAGTTTTGCTGCATGAATGCTTCCAGGTCAATTTTACCGGGAGCAGTAAAATCGAACAGCACATCTTTTAGCGCGGGATTTACTTTCAGGAGAAGGAAGATGGCTTCCTTCCTTTTCAATGCGATCAGGTTTTCGTTGCCAGGCCCGTTCAGCCTTTCGTAGGGCTGCAGCGAGGTGATATAACTTTGCAGCAGCGGGTCGGGTTTCAATGCTATTACCGCCGGTGTATCCACCGGCTTATCTACCGTGTAGCCAAACTCCATTGCAAAGTTGCGCAATGTTGTTTCATCAAGATAAACAGCAACGGTTTTAAACTCCCCGTTGTCCGGTGGCTGCTTAAAAAACTTGAGCAGCTTGTTGCGCCGGCAAAAGCGGAATTCCCCTTCGTTAAAGATCTGTGTTTGCTGTCCGTCGTAAAAAGTGACAGAACCCGAGATCTGGTAACTAAAAACATGTTCTTCTACAAACTGTTCTCCTTCCCTGCTCCTGGCAGCATAACAGGAATAAACGATATCCTTTGACATATGCTCTGGCATAATTGTTTTGCATCAGATGGTATCATCAGTGAAAGATGCCGCAGGGGTTCCTTTCACTGATTTTTTTTTAATCCTTCACCGCGAACTTTTCTCCTGCGCCTGCGAAGAAATCTCCTGCATCATCGTGATCGGTGGACCTGCTAACGGGCAACCACTTTTCAAATTCTTCCTGTCGCGCTGCATCCGCCTGTTGCAGGATCTTTACCGCTTCACTACCCAGGACCAGGTGTACAGGAGGCGCCGGGTGATTCGCCAAATCTACCATAACTTTCGCTGCTTTTTCAGGATCGCCTACCGGTATAAAGCCGTTTTGAAGAAATTCCACTCTCCAGCCAACCGTAGATTCGTAACCTTCAATTGCAGGTGCGTAGCTCATGGATGCACCGGCCCAGTCGGTCCGGAAGCCGCCTGGCTCTATTGAAGTAACAAAGATACCAAGTGGCGCCACTTCTTTCGCCAGTACTTCTGTAAATCCACTGACACCAAATTTGGCCGCCTGGTACATAGAAAGGCCGGGGTTGCCTACTCGGCCTCCTACAGAGCTGATCTGGAGGATACGGCCGGCGCGTTGTTTACGCATATACGGCAGTACCGCCCTGGTAACCGCGATGGGCGCATAGAGGTTTGTTTCCAGCTGGCTGCGTACCTGCTCTTCGGTGAAAGCTTCCGCTGCGCCGGTGATGCCGAAGCCGGCGTTGTTCACCAGTACATCAATTCTTCCAAAGTGCGCAATGGCTGTATCCACTGCCTGTTGGATCTGCGGGGTGTTTGTTACGTCAAGTTGTATGGGGAGGATCTGGCCCGGGTATTGTGCAACGAGGCCGTTTAAATGCTCAGGGGTACGTGCGGTGGCAGCTACTTTATCGCCGCTTGCCAATACTGCCTGTGTGAGATTGAGGCCAAGGCCCCTGGAGCTTCCTGTGATAAACCAAACTTTTGTCATGATTATTGTTTTTGTTGAGACAAAGGTCGGCCGGATATGGTTGATGTATTTTGTTGCACAGCTCAAAGTTGGTTTGTCCGGTGGCTCATGACTTAATTCTTTCCAGGTGGGCTATGGAGATGACCTGATAGCTTCCTTACTTTCCCCACCCTGAGCGAATGGGGAAAGGGGAAGCGCACACCACCTTTTAAAATCGGGTTGTTTTTAATGGATGAATGATGAATCTTACGCCATGCGAATGCCTCTTTCAATAGGTGATATTGAATCAATGACCTGTCTTTTTTAAACTGAAATGATTACAGCGACTACGGGATTTTCGCTTTTGCTCTCGATGTTAAAATAACAATTGATTTAGTGTTCTGATAATACCTGATTATTATTTGGTGTTACGAAATCAAAGTTAGGAGAATTGATTATTCGTTTTATTGATAAATATCAAGAAATAAAATTGAGAAATATCAATTTTCTGTATCGATAAATTTAGTATAGTGCTTTTATCCTTGAGAAGGTTTCCTGTGTAATTCCCAGGTAAGAAGCTATGTACTTTGAGGGCACTCTTTCAAGCAGACCTGGATTGTTTCGCATGAGGAATTCCATTTTTTCAACAGCCGTTTGTTTTCTGATGGCCAACAAACGTTCTTCGCTTTTACAGTAATAATGTTCTGTTAGTTTTCTTCCGATGATATTAAATTCGAGAGAGGTTGCATAAAGGTCCATAAGATCATCATAGCTAATGTATACCAATTCACATTCCTCCAAAGCCTCAATGGCTTCGTAGCTTTTAATCCTTTTGAAAAAAGATAAAACTGATACAAAAAAATCATTTTCCATCATAAACCAACTGGTGATTTCTTCCGTATCCTTCTCGTAATATGCTCTTAGTAATCCTTTAGATACAAAGAAGAGATGATCGCAAACTCTTCCGCGCATTAATACAGTTTGTTTTCTTTTAATATTAGCAAACTGGAGCCGGGCGGAGATTTGCGATTTGAGGTCCTCAGAAATAGGCCCTAACTGAGATAGTAAGGTGAATAAGGCTTCCATAATGGGTGGTTATTTTTGAGAAGTGGAAAATAAGTCCTTTAAATATAGTGAAAATTAGGGAAATACATATATGTGACATATATCAATTTTATGAATAGGAGAAATCATTTAAATTGATGAAACCAAAATCGTAATCCTAATGAAACCTTTTTATTATTGTTTAGCTCTTCTTCTGGTTATTCATGGCTGTAATAAAAGTGACTCTTATCCATCAACTAAAGTTACTATTTCTGAAGCAAAACAAATCTATAATAATGTAAATACAACGTTTAACCTTGAAAATTCCCTTGGTTTGAATGATAGTTTACCCCAGAATATAGAATGGGAAACTAGCTATGAAAGAAAGATCAGTGGAGAACCTTGTTTGATTGTAAATATCAATCCATCATTTAAAAAACAGATCAATAAGGGGAATAATAAATATTCCTCTAATATTGAAAGGTATCTTTTGTTCCGGAAAGATAAGACTGGACGTATAAACTTTGAGCTTGTAACTTTTTTCGCTAACAATGATGAAAATAATGGACTCTCCATTTTGATTTTCGACAACTCAGGCAAAATGGTACGCAGCTTTGTTTCTGATGGGATCAAGTTACATAATACCAATTTAGAAATTGTCCATTCAAACAACCAGCTGGCAAGAATAGTGGGAGGTGCTTTGTGTATTGAAACCGATTGGTACACGTGCCTCTCATTTAGGGGGATCAGTTATGGCTGTACGTATAATTACAGTACGCGTCAATGTGTGGATATGCCGGACAATGGTGGAAATTCTCCAATAGGCAATCCCTCGGATCCTTCAGGTGGCAGCAATTTTGATTATAATTCTGTACCTGCTATCAGATTTACGCGATGGACGGTGGCTCCTCCTCCAGATAAGCTGATTGCCGATCTTCAGAAGTACTTCGGGTGTTTCAATATAAATAATACGTCTACTTATAACATTACACTGTATGTAAAACAACCCATTCCCAATTCCCGTATTGTTGTTTCTGATGGTTATGGGAATAAACTACCAAGCTCGCTAGATCTCTTTAGGATTCTCCCAATCTGGTGGATCCTCAACACCGGTTAACAGGTATGTTGGCTTTTATCCATCAACAATGGTTTCACCTTTTCTACCTGAAACTTCAGGCGCAATAGCTGACAATTCCAACACCTCCTATGACGTCTCTGTTACGTTCACGGTGTCGGGAGCACAATTTAAAACTGCCATGGATCAATTTTCAGCAGCCACAAAAGGTAATTATAATCTAAACTGGAATAATTGTACAGACGTCTGTATTTCTGCTTTGAACATTGTAGGACTAAATGTGCCCAAGACAATTGGAAGCTGGCCATTGGGGCAAGGGGCTAATCCGGCTGATCTAGGAGAAGATCTAAGGCGTTTCAATTCTCCTTCTATTAAGCAAAAAAATCTTACTGGTGGCACATCGCCCTCTAACACTATTCAATGTAAATAATTATTACCATGAATACCATGATCTTATTTCTTCTATTTTCATTTTATTTTAATACACATGAAGAACAATGTGTCAACTGGAACGACGCCCATAACTTTTACTTTTACAATCTTCCTCGGGGTAGTACTACAGAAAGAATTAAATGGGAGGATATTGCAAAATTAAAACCTATTAAAATTAACAAAGCTATGGGTATTCTGAGCAATTCAGAATGCAAAGAGCAAAGGGCCACAATCTGGAAAGATGAATATCTATTAGTTGTTGAATTCAACGATGGGAAAAAAAGAAAGTTTAAAGTTAGTGGCTACGGGGGGTTTTTATATGATCCGGGACGAAAATTTTATTTTGTCCTGGAAAAAGATAAAAATAATTGGCAGTCTATTATTCAATCGATAAAAGCCCAAAACAATGAAGACTGATACAACTCCGCCAGCAAACTCTTCACCGCGTTCGCCTGTGCCAAAACATTCGTCAGACTCTGAGTATTACACAACAACAAAGCCTCTCTTGTAATTTGTTAGAAACGGCGGAGTCACCTCCGCCGCTTCTAACTAAACTAATCAATCAACAATTTTACTCGGCTTTCAGCGATTTCACCGGGTTCATCCTCGCAGCCTTCAAGGCCAGAAAACCCACTGTGAGCAGTGCAATCAGCACTGCGGCCAGACCAGCCAGACCGAAAGTCCACCAGTGTATATCTACCCGGTAAGCAAAGCCGTTCAGCCAGCGATGCATGCCCCACCAGCCAAGCGGCGTAGCTATCAGGATAGCTATCAACACCAGCTTGATGAAGTCGCCGGATAATAAGCCAACAATGCTCGTAACGGAAGCGCCAAGCACTTTCCGGATACCGATCTCTTTTAAACGTTTTTCTGTGGAGAAGGTAGCCAGGCCGAATAAGCCAAGGCAGGCAATAAATATTGTAAGCGTACCGAATGCGGCAAAAATTTCTCCGAAGCGTACGTCTTTCTGGTATTGTTCGTTAAACGCCTGGTCAAGGAAGCTGTATTTAAAAGGCCGTTGCGGTTCTAAGGCGTTCCAGGTATGCTCCAGTTCCGAAATTGTTTTGCTTAGCTGTGTTGTTTTGATCCGCAGTGATAGTCTGCTCAGCATCTCAGATGGCGCCATCCGCAGCGCCAGCGGCTCTACTTTCTTATGGAGCGACTGGTAATTAAAATCTTTTACCACGCCAATTACAGTGCCCTTGCGGCCCCATTGCTCAAAATTTTTCCCGATGATCTCCTTCGGATCAGCATAGCCCCATTGTTTTGCAGCTGCTTCATTAATCACCAGCGACTGCTCCAGGTCTGCGGGGAAATCGCGGGAATACGCCCTGCCGGCAGCCATCTTCATTTCATATGCGGGTAAAAAATCAACATCTATTTCATACAATCCCGGAGAAAAAACCTGCATCTCCCCGCTACGCAATGCGATAGAGGTACCTGCATTTGGGAAGAACTCGCCGGGAACTGCGCGGGAAGCCGCAATAGCCAATACCGCAGGATTGCTGGCCAGCGTAGCTTTTACCGCTTCTATATTCTTGTTTACCTGGCCATCACCCCCATAATCAATTACCAGCATCTGGTCCTGCCGGAAGCCAAGATTACAGGTCCTCAGATGATCCAATTGGGAGAACACGATAGCCGTACACGCAATCAACGCAATGGATAAGCTGAACTGGAATACTACCAGGCCCTTTCTTAACCGTATACCTTTATCCGATGAATGAAACTTACCTTTTAGTACCAGTGCAGGTTTGAAGCGGGATAACACCAGCGCAGGATAAATACCGGCAGGAATGCCTACTAAAAACGGGGTCGCTATTAACACCATTATCATCTTCCACGACAGAAGATCAACATATGGTAATGGCTTCCCGGACATATTGCGCACCATCGGCAGTAAAACAAATACCAATGCAAATGCCAGTATGGTGGCCAGTATGGAAATAACAACAGCTTCCACGAGATATTGAAATATCAGGCTTCGCTGATAGGCGCCCACTGCCTTGCGAACACCTATCTCCTTTGCTCTCTCCATGGAACGGGCGGTAGCAAGATTTATAAAATTGATACCTGCAATGAACAGGATAAAGGCAGCTACCAGTGAAAAAACATACACGTTGGCCAGGCTTCCGGTAGCACCGGGTTGCCGCTTCGCCTCTGAGTGCAGGTATGCATTTTTTAACGGCTCAAATGCAATGGTATAATTGGGCTCATCTGGTTTATGCCTTTCCAGGAACTCCGGTATCTTCGCCTGCAGCGTGTTGATATCAGCATTTTTATTTAACAGGAAATAAGTATAAAAGTCAACATATCCCCATACATTAAAGATCTCCGGTCGCACACGGTAAAAGGTACTCATCGATATCAATCCTGTAAAAGTAAAATGTGAGTTAGATGGTACATCTTCCATTACACCGGTAACGGTAAGCGTATTATTATCATCTGTTTTAAACGCCTGCCCTACCGGGTTGCTGTTCCCGAAATATTTCCTGGCCAGGCTTTCCGTAAGCACAATACTGTAAGGCGCTGTCAATGCTGTTTTTGGGTTACCATACAGCATCTTCCAGCTGAAAAGGTCAAACATGGTGGAGTCGGCAAAAACGAGGCTGTTTTCCTGGAAACGTTTATCCTTATATTGCAGCAACAGGATAACAGGACTGGTAAACCTGGTAGTTTCCCTGATTTCCGGGAAATCTGCCTTCAATGCCGGCGCTACAGGAGCATTCCCCCATACCTGGTATTCGCCCGGAGCCGGAGCAGGCAACGGCTTGTCAGACGCTTCCCGGTAGGCATGCAATACCCGGTAAATTTCGTTGTAGTTTTGATGGTATTTGTCGTACGACAACTCATCTTTTACATATAGCACAATCAGGATACAACAGGCAATGCCAACGGTTAAGCCTACAATATTGATCAAAGAGTACATTTTGCTCCTTGAAAGACTGCGCCAGGCAATTTTAAAGTAGTTGCCGATCATAGTTTAAGATAATATATCATTAGAGATATATGACCGCCGGCCAAAACCAATGCCATATAACAGGACCAATACCATAGGGGGTTCCATATGAAGGAGCTGCTCTTTCCTGTTCAAATATGAACACTTTTCTGTACAAAAACGGACATTGCCGGGGGTGTTAATTTTCCACGAACATAACGTCATTTAAGTTGTTCATTCAGTTATTGGCAGTAATTTCGTACTAACTTGTTTGCACCAAAATTTACGCATATGAAAACAATGCTTATCCTGACGGATTTTTCAGAAAATGCCTTCCGGGCAACAGAATATGCAGCTCAACTGGTGAATCCTTTGCAAATCAGCCGGATCGTATTGTATCATGCTTACCAAAGCTCTGTTATAGGCACCGATTTACCCGTAGCCAATACGGCTAACGACCAGCAGGTATATCTTGAAAGTATGGAAAGCCTGGGCCTGCAACAGGACCGCTTATCCGCACTCACAAAAAATGTAAGGATAGACCTGATGGCGGAAGACGTTTCCCTTCCCGTGCACATCGCGGGCTTATGTAAAAGTGAAGAAATAGATATAATAGTAATGGGCGTTTCGGGGCGCTCAGGACTGGAGAAATTATTACTTGGCAGCACCACTTCCATGATGATCCAGGAAAGTACGGTGCCGGTGCTTATTGTTCCTAACAACACGGTAATAGGCAAGCCTGTCAGCTCCATGGTTTTTACTACCGACCTGAAAGATCATGCTTCCATACCGGCGCATCAGCTGTATGAATTCCTGGATGCTTTCCCGGATGCAAAAGTACAAGTGGTGAATGTGGATAAAACTGCCGGTGAAAGTTATACGGTGGAAACAAAAGAATCCATTGCCAGCCTGCATAAAATTTTTGATAAGTATACTGCTGTTTTTGATTATATCAATGAAGATAATACAGTAGAGGGTATCCTGTCGTATGCCAATCATCATCACGCTTCCATCATTATTGTGGTTCCCAAAAAGCTGGGATTCCTGGCGTCTTTCTTCCATAACAGCATTTCAAAAAAACTGGCATATGATTCCAATATCCCGTTGCTGTCGTTGCCTGCAGTTAAGGCATAAAAACAGCTCCGGTTGTAGCCGGAGCTGGTAGTTGTTTCTATTTTCCTACGCTGGCATTACCCAGATCAGGTACTTGGGTATGATCTCAGATCTGTTTTACCAGACCACCCCATTCTGAAACACCTGATAATAATTGTCGAAAAATCATGCCAGCGAAAAAAGGCGGTTTTCCAGCATTTTCCCGGTAAAAATCTCCACAGGATGTAAAAAATGATCTTCACTGCTGTGCAAAAAATCCCTGGTTATATGCACGGGCTGGCTAAATCAGTACTTTATTATCCACCGCACATTTTATAAGCATGGCGGTGTTCCGCGCATTGAATTTGCCAAGCAGGTTCCGGCGGTGACTATCTACCGTATCTGAACTGATAAATAATTTCTCTGCAATTTCAAGATTGGTATGCCCATTGGCAATGAGGCACAGCACTTCCTTTTCTCTTTTGGTAATATGCAGCGGCAGCAGGTCTTTATTGAGCTCCTGTTTTAATTCTGCCGAGAGATAGGTGCGCCCGGAATATACATCATGTATGGCCTGCAGCAGCTCTTCCTTATCGGCATTTTTCATCAGGCAGCCGCTGGCGCCGCTATCGAGCATACCGGCAATACCGCTGTCGTTTTTATGATAACTTAGTCCCAGTACGGCAATACCAGGATAGCGTTTTTTAATGCAGGCACAAAGTTCTGCGCCACTGATATCGGGCAGCAGGGTATCCAGTAAAACAACATCAGCCGTGTGCTGATCCAAAAAATGAAGACAGGAAACACCGTTCCTGGTTTCACCTGCCAGCTGGATATCTTTTTCCATTCTTAGTAAAGATCGCAATCCTTCAAGTATCAATGGATGATCATCAACAAAATATAAACGGATCATGGTTTTTCGGTTTGCTGTAACGTCTATGCGATGGCATAAAATAAAATCGGGCGAACAACTGAAATGCTCATTTACTATGCATGTAATATAGTGAAAAAATCAAGACAAGTTTAATCTATCAGCATACATTCTCCCCATGCAGGTTTAATTGTGTTATCCACGAAGCTGATCAGCGACAGGCCGATACCGGCAATCCCTTCCAATACATTATGGCTGCTGATATACTCCGGGTGATGATAAAATTTATAACCTGCAGGGCCGTCGTCCCAGGTGTTCATTTGCAGGGTATGCTGCCACCAGTAACCGGAAGCATTTATCAATGCAGGATCCGCTGCTGCCAGCCCGGCCTGCTGAAGGATATGGGCAATACCTGCGCTGCCATGACATAAGCAACCATCGTGTACTGCGCCGTTTTTCAGATTCCTGTGACTGATAATATGTTTAAAAAGATGCTGGGCTTCATCCCCGTAAGTACTGTTATCCAGACGTTTTCCCGCGCCTTGCAGCATAACGGCAATACCAAGATCGCCATAACACCATCCCAACCGGCTGTGGGCATCGCCCATCGCTTCATTGGAGGCATTTACAATAGTAGGAAAACGGGAATGTGTGTCTGCTGCCGTAGTATTCCTTGTGCGTAGCAACCATTGGATGCTGCTGTCGATAAGCCTGCGGGTACGTTCTTTTGCAATACCCTTTTCATAACAGCGCGCCAGTACGGAAATAATAGCGGGCACGCCATGCGCGAGGCCAAGATTAAACAGGTTTTCATCAGGGTGCTGCTGGCTTTTACTGGAGAAATGATCTTTCCAGGCAATACCGCCGGGTAAGGCGATGGCGCTTTCCTCCAGGCGGGCCACCAGGTTTTCCAGCTGTGCAACGGCAATGGGTGCAGGCAAACGCTCCAAAAAATAAAGGGCCGTACCCAGTCCATGATGCAGGAAATCATTCCGATCCTCCGCCAGTTCGGATGTCATAAAATCCGCCACCAGCGGATCAATATCTGCAAAAATATCTTCCGTATCGTCCGCTTCAATGAAACCCGTTGCCACCAGGTGCCGGATGCACCATGCCACGCCGGCAATACCGCTGCAATGCGAGCCATTCATGGGCTCTTCAGATAATGCCCGCAGGCACTTTTCAATGATGTAATGAACATTGTCCAGGTGTTCTTCTTTGCCTGTGAGCTGATAATAATAGGCATAAAACAAAGCTATGCCGGTGTATCCTCCCAGCAGGCTGCTGTTGGTATCTTCCAGGATAAATGGGTCCAGTGCAGCGCAAATCCTTTGCAATACTGCGGTAGCCTCTTGCTGTTGATCCATAAGTTAAATTCCGTGATAAAATATATAATGGCAAAACACGCAGGCATATGCCATACGTGTTTTGCCATACAGTCAGGTTGCTGTGAATATTGACGGATCAGTAGCGACAGGAGTCGAGGCTGCATATAGGTGCACCCTGGCTGATATTGTCTGTACAGATCCGGAGAGAGCAAAGAACAGAACAGGTGCCCACGGTGGCGGCCATCTGTTGCGGTCCTGCTGCGTTGGAAAGACTGGCTACTTTTATTTTACCCAGACTGAGTTTTTTGCCTGTTGATTTTTTCATAGCACAAGATTTTTTAGCAATAAAGTGATGAGTTAAAATATACAGGAATCTTCGCTGCATACGGGTGCGCCCTGGCTTAAGCAGGTGATCTTAATACTGGGCACACAGGCGAGCGACTGGATCAGCTGGGCTACTTCCCTGTTCTCAATATTTACTTTGCTGAGGTCAGCTACTTTAATTTTGCCGAGGCTCAATTTTTTACCGGTTTTTTTCATGGTTTCTCAATTTAAAAGCAAGGATCTTTGGAAATAGGAGGTGTACATTTCATCATCAGGCTGCAGCCGGTGTACGTGGGCGCTTTTGCATCGGCTTGTTCCTGGCTGATACTGAGCTTAGCCACTTTTAATTTACCCAGGGCCAGTTTTTTTACAGGTGTTTTTCTCATTTCGCAAATGTTTATGGTTGAAAAATAATAGACATAAGAATTGGCAGGTTCAGTATAATAGGGCCATTTGAAATACAGGTTTTACAAGATTACAGGATGATAAATGTAGGGAGAAAGTAAGAAACCGGAGATCACGGAAAAACGTGATTTTTTCGTTAACGATGTTTAAACACGCTTTTTACCGGTTTTACGTGATACCCTTTTATGAGAGAAAAAATTACCTTCAGTTTTTAACGTTGACCTAGCGCCATGATCAGAGCTGAAAACTTCTATGTGGTAAGAACACCGCTGTTACCAGTGAATATTGTCACTCAGTTACACCATATCAGCAATGCCTCCCTTGAACCAGTTATCAAAGCTATTTTCCAGGACGGGTTCCTGCAGGAAGCCATTTATATTGCTTCCCCGGAATTGTACCAGGAATTGCAGAAATGGCTGGCCACCGGCAATGAGAACCCCAAACTGGCGTCAGCGCTGTACCGCTACCTGCTGAGAATGAGCAGCCGGTGCACGCCCTACGGTCTTTTTGCTGGCTGTGCCACCGGCAGCCTGTCTGATCATACTGCCATCCGGCTGAACGATAAACAGCTGCATAAAAAACATTGCCGCCTGGATATGAACTATGTGGCAGAACTTACCGCCGCCATTACCGCTATACCGGCCATCAGGGAGCAATTGCTTTATTTCCCCAACAACTCTTTATACCCTGCAGGCGCCCAATACCGCTATGCCGCCTACAGCGTTAAAAATAAGATCCGCAACTATTACCTCACCGCTGTCAACTATAGCAGCTACCTGGAGAAAATGCTGGAAACGGCAGCCCGCGGTGCAACGCTAACGGATATACGCAACAGCATTGTAAGTGAGGCAGATGATATCTCGGCAGAGGAAGCTGCTGCATTTACAGAGGAGCTTTTACAGCACCAGCTGCTGGTGAGCGAACTGGAACCCACGGTTACCGGGGAGGAATTTTTTGTGCACCTGGTAAACAGGTTAAAGAAATTACAACACACAACAGAAACGGTGGCCGCACTGGAAGCTATACAAAGTTTGCTGCAGCTGCAGCAAACAGGCGTTCAAAAGTATACTGCCACGCATGAACTGGTGCAATCGCTGTTAACGGAAACCAGTAACAAAGACCTGGTACAAACAGACCTGTTCCTTTCCACGCAGAAGAATAGCCTGAGCCATACCGTTATCAATGAGCTTTCCGCACAGGTAGCGCAACTATGGAAACTGGCCAGCAATGATAACAATAGTGACCTGCGGCAGTTTTGCGACGCCTTCAGGCAACGTTATGAAGAACAGGAGATCCCCCTCAGCCTGGCGTTGGACACGGAAGCCGGTATTGGCTACGGAACACACAGTCAGCGTAATACAGACCACACGCCGCTGGTAGACAATATCCATATTCCACCCAACAATACCGCAGCTACCGGTACCCGCAGTAAAATGCAGGACTTCCAGCTGCAACAGTTACAGCAATGCCTGCAGGAGAACAGGTCAGTGATCACGCTTACGCGGGAGCAGCTGGATGGCTTCCGGGAGAAGGAAACACCGGCACTCCCCCACAGCATGTACCTGATGGGAAGCATATTAAGCAGCAGTGCCGCCGCTGTCGACAACGGCGACTACCTCTTTGATATGAATGGCTGCAGCGGCCCATCGGCCGCCAACTTGCTGGGAAGGTTCTGTCATGGCGATGAACAGCTGGCTACCCATGTAAAAGCCTGTTTACAGGCCGAGGAAGCCAGCGATCCGGGGAAGATCTATGCAGAGGTGATTCACCTCCCCGAATCCCGGACCGGCAATATCCTGATGCGACCACGGTTACGGGAATACGAAATTGTGTACCTGGCTAACAGTCTTGCCCCGGAAGAGTACCAGCTGCACCTCTCCGACCTCATGGTAAGCGTACAGCGTAACAAAGTAGTGCTGCGTTCCCGGCGGCTGAATAAGATCATTGTACCAAGGCTCAGTACCGCGCACAACTACCGCCAGGGCCTACCGGTATATAAGTTCCTGTGCGACCTCCAGTTCCAGGACTATCATACCGGCATTGGCTGGCATTGGCAGATACCCGGCGATATTACCTTTTATCCCCGTGTGCAGTATGGTAATATCATCCTCAGCAAAAGCACCTGGATGCTCCATAAAAAAACATACCCGGCACTGGCCAAGGCTTCGCCGGACAACTATATGGAGATCTTTGGAGAGATAAGGACCCGGCTTAAGCTCCCCCGCTATGTAGTGGTAAAGGAAGGCGACAATGAACTGCCGGCCGATCTTGATAATGAAGTGGCTGTACATCTGCTGGTAACTACCCTGTTAAAAAAAGAACAGGTCACTTTGCAGGAATACCTCCATACGCCCGGCAACTGCTGGATAAACGGACCTGATGGCCCGCACACCAATGAGTTTATTATTCCCCTCAGGAATATATCTTCCGGAAAAGAAAAAAAGCAAACAACAGCAACTGTTGCATCACTTACGGCTACGCCCACACGAAAATTTATTACCGGCAGCGAATGGCTGTATGTAAAACTATACGCCGGCACAAGGAGCGCGGAAACGATCCTGAAAGAAAAGATACTGCCGCTAACACAGGAACTGATGCAGGAAGGTATCATCGATCAATGGTTCTTTATCCGTTATACAGATCCGGAACATCACCTGCGGATCAGGTTCCATCATCATGAAAACAGGCAGTTCTGGAGCACAGTGCTGGAACGGCTGCATGCCGCACTGGACGGAAATAACAGCCAGGAACAGGTATACCGCGTGCAAACAGATACCTACGAAAGGGAAATAGAGCGCTATGGTGCGGATACCATGCTGCTTAGCGAAGCCATATTTCATTACGACAGTAAATGCGTGGTGAGCATCCTGGACCTGCTGGAAGAGGAAGAAGGGGAAAACTACCGCTGGATGCTGGCATTAAGAGGTGTAAATATGCTGCTGGATGATTTCGGGTATACCCTGCCGGCAAAATCGGCATTATTAAAAATGTTGCAGAAAAGTTTCTTTGAAGAATTTGGAGGAGAGAAATCCTTACTTGTTCAGCTGAATGATAAATACCGGGAAGAAATGCAGAAAGTAAGCGGTATCCTCGATCCGGCGCAGGATGGCGATCATGGCATTGAAGCCGCTGTGACGTGTTTTCAAACCCGCTCCGCTGGTATAAGGGAACAACTCAAAGGCGTTCATCTTTCCAACCCCGACGACCTGCTTTGCAGCTACATCCATATGTTCCTCAACAGGATCCTTTTATCCAACCAGCGTAAACATGAGCTGGTGATCTATCATTTTCTCAGCAGGTATTATGAGTCCATGCTGGCCATCTCCAAAAAACAAATCAATTCAATTGTTCACTAAATACATATTCGTATGAAAAAGAAGAATGCGCAAAAAATGAAGCTGGGCGCTATTAAAGTGGCCAGGTTAAATGCCGGCATCTCACAGATGGATCAACAGCAGAAAAAGATCACTCATCCTACCACTACGGTCATCAGGACTTTTGACTGCTAACTGTTCCGACCGCGCTGCCGGGTTGTTTCGCGTCATAGAAAGCAGCCCGGCAACCGGTATTATCCCCTCCCGGTTAAAGTCTTTCTATTTCGCTTAAAGGAAAACTGATTTCCCCGAAAGGATTTACTACTTTCAACATCAGTTCCCCGTAATGCAAGTAAAGATCGGCCACCATTTCCCCATCTTTTCCTTTCCATTTTGTATTGGCCTGTAAATAGCGTTTAAGTTTCGGCTCCAGCTGCGCACCACCCTTCCATTTCCTGTCTTTCAGCAGGGCCACATACACTTTGTATCCTTTAGGTTGTGAAGCGGCGATCAGCAGCTTCTCCATTTCTTCCGGGATACCCATATAATACAAATGCTTCCTGTGATCTGCTGCAATATGCTGCATGTGATCGTTTGCAGATGCCAGGTCTTTGTAAGGCGTGATCAAAAAGGTTTCTATTGTGTCCGTATCCAGGTGATCCTTACCGCGCGGGTAACTTTGCCTGACGAAAGCAATAAAATCATGCTTTGTTAACGACATGATCAACTCAATTGATAGAAGCGCCAAAGGATTGTGCATGTGCTTTAATTATACGGACCAAAGATACTAACATTATTAGCACACATAAAAATAAAAAAGCCCTGATGGCCACTACAGCATGGTTCTCAAGGCTTTTTTACATTATTCATGTTGCTTTCTGAAACAAAAATACTAATATTTTTAGTAAATCCTAATTTATTTTTCGGCTCAGGCAATATGGCTATCATGTTTAGTCCAGATAAGAGCGCCGGTATCATACCCCAGCCCGGCAGCCAGTGCCAGGAACCGGTTTTTAATATCTTCGGGAATGCTGCGGGTGCGGGACAGGATCCAGATATAATTAAGATTATTACCGGCCACCAGCGCGTATTGGTATTTTTCGTCGATGTCAATTACGTTATAGCCCGCATAGAACGGGCCTGCGAAGGATATTTTCAAACGGCCTTCATCCCCGCCGTTTACGAGTGCGGCTTTACCCACGCTCTCTTTCCACCTGTATTTCCTGGTATCGTATCCCCTGTTATCCACCTTTATTTTTCCATCTTCACTGAATGAATAAGTAGCCGATACATTACTGAGATAATGTTCAAACCGGTAATCGAGGCGCGCAATTTCATACCAGGTCCCCATAAATTTTTGTACGTCAAATGGCGAAACAGCCTTGGCTCCTTTGGGGATGGACACTTTGGTATTATTATATAGCAGATAGGCGGCGGCAGCAGAAGCAGCTGCTCCCAGGACCAGCAGTTTTTTGTTATTCATAAAGTATGATTATTAAAAAGGTTTCTCAATCAGCCGGGATACTACAAAAAGGCTGCCTGACCGGAAGTGCCTGCCAGCAAGGAGTTACTGGAATGGGGATGTTGCGGAATTGCTACAAATAGCGGATTTTGTCTGACTCAGGATTAAACTGATTACGCTGATTACACTGATTTGATCTTTTTTGATTTTAAAGGATTTGGAGAGATATAAGCGATATCCGTTTATATCTATCAAAATCTTTTTAATCATTATAAAATCCAAAAAATAAAATCAGTGTAATCAGCGTAATCAGTTTAATCCTGAGTCAGACAACCTCCGCATCCATTCTCTGCTGGAACCCTTCCAGGAACTGTCCTACATGAAACCCATCCATCAGGGCATGGTGCACATGTACTGATACAGGCATTACTTTCCGGTCACCTGTCTCCCGCACTTTTCCGAAACTGATCTTGGGGCAACTGTCTTTAAACGAGAAGCTCCGTGCATGTGATATGGCCGTGAAGTTAATCCATGGCAACGAAGAATAATGGATCACATTTTCCCCAGACACGGCAGGCACCAGTCCTGTACTTTGCCGCACTCTTTCGATCTCTGTTTTGCTGTTAGCTTCAAAGGTGGCAGCATCTTCATAAAAATCCATATAGGCAAAACCAAAAGTACCATCAGGCCGGTTAATGGTGGGCGATGCGTGTACCCTGTCATATTCCCATACTTCCCCATCGTTAATACGGTAGCGGAAAGGCGTTACTTCATTAGCGGCGGCGAGCGATTTATGCAGGTAGCTCAGAAAAAAGGAGCCGCCGTTTGCTTTAACCCTGTTAAAATCAACAGTACAGTCGATTTCAGCGGTAATGCCAAAAAATGGTTCTTCAAACTGGCGGAAGAAATTAAAATGTTCTTTTCTAGCCCATGTATCCAGGTTTAATAATTGTTTCATAATACCAGGTGCGGCAGGATATCTGCCATTGTGTTAAACTCATAAAATCGGGGATCTTCAATGGTATGTTCTATGCGCTCGTGCTGCCAGGTGGTATGATAAGGAATGTGGATGGCATGCCCACCCAGCGCCAGCACTGGCAAAACGTCTGATTTCAGGGAGTTGCCTATCATCAGGAATTCTTCCGGGCGGCAGTCGAGATGCTTTATTAATTTGCGGTAGTCACTTTCCTTTTTATCGCTCATAATTTCAATATGATGGAAATAGTGCTCCAGCCCTGATTTTCTCAGCTTGCGTTCCTGGTCCAGCAGATCGCCTTTGGTGGCCACTACCAGCCTGTATTTACCTGAAAGCGCCTGCAGCACTTCTTCCACCCCATCCAGCAGCTCAATGGGCTTGTTCAGCATTTCCTGGCCATATCGGATCACTTTATGTAATATCTCAGGACTGGCGGTATTTTCAGTTACACGCAGTACCGTTTCTATCATGCAAAGCATAAAGGACTTTATACCGTAGCCATACAGCTCCAGGTTGGCCATTTCTGTTTTAAACAGTTCCTGCGACACAGTATGATGCGGCAGGTAATCTTCCAGCAGGTTACAAAAGAGGGTTTCTGTTTCCTGGAAGTAGGGTTCGTTCACCCAAAGGGTGTCATCAGCATCGAATGCGATAACGCTAATATCAGAGATCATTGTTATTTTTATATTTTTCCGGGTACAAAAATAAAGCCCGGTAGGTTATAAAACGGGACATTTGTCTCACCCTTTTTTTAGTATGTTACGGACCAATCCTGCTTTTCTTCATTTCATGGAACAATTCACTGCCGGCGGCCCGGAAGGGGAAGCGGTAGCGATAAAAACCTTTACGCCCGGCACAAGGCTTATCCTGCAGGGGGATACTATCAGCTATGTGTATATTATCCGGGAGGGCATTACCAAATGTTATATCGAGGAAGAAAACGGGAAGGAATATATTTTCGAATTCCTGGGCAAGGGAGAAATTACCGGGGACCTGGAAGGGATCAGGAAAGAAAAATGCCTGTGTAATATTGAAGCCATTACTTCAGTTACCGCCTATGCCATTCCACATACCTTGTTTGCCTGGCTGCTGGTAAACAATACAACATTCAACCGGCTGCTGCTGGAAGAACTGGCCGTCCGTATCCGGCAAACCTGTATCCGCACCTCTTACCAGCAATTATATCCCGTGGAATATGCGTTGCTCCGTTTACTGGCGCTGGAAGCGGCGCAGGATATTGTTATCTCTAAAAAAGATATGGCATCTTACCTGGGTATTACCATCCGGACCTTTAACAGGACATTGAAGGAACTAAGGGCTAAAAATATCCTGGACCCAAAGGGGTTAAATATTGACCTGAGCAGGAAACAGCTTGAAAAAATATTACGCAGGTTTGAGGAGATGCGATAATGATATAACGCTTACCTGTATACGAAAATAAGGGCCGTTGCTTTTTTACGCAACGGCCCTTTCAATTATTTAAACAGCCTCCATTCGCTCAGCTGGAAATCCACGCTGCCATTGGTGCCTGTTACATACACGGCGTAATATTTATATGCAGTGGTATTGGCAATAGCGAATTGCCGGGTTTGATTCCTGGCGCTGAATACCTGGTTGGTTTGCGTATCCAGTACAGTCCAGGTAGTACCATTATCAGAGCCTTTCAGCTGCCAGTTCTTAGGATCGCGGTCAATGGCATCATCACCGGAAGTGAGGGTATATGATTTTACGGTTTGCCCTGTGGTGAATTGCAGCTGCATTTTAAAATCGGTGGGCACTGAATTTACGAACAGTTTGGTGCTGTAAACGTTGTCGGTCAGTTTCAGCGAGCCCTCTGCAGCGGAAGCCCCGCCCCCGTTCTCCTTGCTCACCGTGATAGTACCTGCGCCCGTAATATCATCCGATGGATAGGTAATGCCGGAGAAGGTTGATTTGGCCTGTTTCAACTGGGCGGTCCAGTCGTTGCCCTGTTCATCTTTATTACCGAAGGCAGTAAGTGCCAGCTGCTTCAGATCTTTATTGGCAGCGCCGCTCCAGTAATGCACAAATTCTCCGAAGTTAAGCCCGCGGCTGTATTCAGGATAGGTAGTGATGCCGTTGTTAAATGTTTGTTTTGGGAAGTGCTGTGCCAGCAATGAAAAGAATTTATTCAGCGTAGCAGCGCCGCCATAATTGGTGTAAACAGGATAAAACCAGTCCCTGAACCAGTAGGTACCTGCGCGGGGAAAAGCATCTGTTTGCGTGATCTTCATGTTATACCAGCGGGTTACATCGCTGCTGCGGCCCAGGGCCAGGTACACGTCATACTGGTAGATCTCCATCCATTTACTGTCGTGCCATATACCAAAGGCCGGGGAACCGTGCACCCCCTTGGAAGCGCCCTCCACAATATGGCCTACCTCGTGCGTGGTAAGATCGATGTCGTTGCCGGCACCTGAAATCCATGCATTGGGATCGGAAGATCCCACATCTATTACGTTGCGGTAATCATGACCTCCATCCATGTACGTGGATGGATGCCCGCCGGAATACTTGCCGGAGTGAAAGATCGCAAAAAGGCGGGAGTCGTCGCCAAAGGCGCCGTACCTGCTTTTAGTATAGTTCCATACCTGCGCAAGATAGGTGTTGGGCCAGGTGATGCCACTGTTTACATCATTATCAAAATATACCGCTACACTGGTATCATAAAAAACGCGGTTCAGCAGCTGCTGGTGCTCAAACCAGTGCTCCTGCCAGGTGGCAGGCGGCGTGGCCAGCACCTGCAGCTCTTTTTTTTGGGTAACGGGTTGAAGGTCATTGCCGGGAGCGCTTTTCTTTCCGCATCCGGTCAGTATGCCCAGCGTGATGCATGTTGCAGCAAACAATAAAGTTTTCATACTGTGTTTTTTTAGATGAATAATAAAAGGGGGTTTCGGGTTTTCAATTTCTACGTAACAGTACCAGGTGGTGATGTTACCGTTCAGTTTTGGTTGTTCAGGTATATAAGTTAACACATCTTTTCACCGTAACCTGTCAACAGAATTTAAACAATTGTAAACAGATCTTAAACAGCCAAAGGAGGGCAGCGGGCTGCACTCCTTTGGCGCGGTATAGGCGACCGTTATTTCGCTGTGTGGATATCGCGGATATGGGTGACCGTTATCCCGCTGTGTGGATATACATTTCCTTGCGCGGGTACAGGCGACCGTTATTCCGTTGCACGGGTATATAATCCCCTGTCCATGCTAATGCCCAGGCGTTTCATCATAGCAGGCATATCAAACCCCGACCGCTTATACTCCGCCTGCACCTGTTCCCTGGCGCTGGCTACAGCTGCCTTGTTTTCCCATTGTGCAATGGTTATAAAAACAAGGTTCCCCTGTTCATCGAAGTGCTCATAGGCAGCGTCGGAAATAAACCCCGGTAATGTTTTTATAAACTGACGGTTCACCGCCACCCTTTGTTTGAACGCTGCAATACCGGCAGATGGCACCAGGAATTTATCGATAAACTGTACCTGCTCGTTTACCGGTGCAGTGGCGATGTCCGCCGGCAATACGCCCAATGCAGTTAAAAATCCCAGGCGGTCTGTTTGTACTTCTCCCGCGATGATCTTCCCGTTCTTTAATTCATAAATGGCTATACCGTTGATATGAATGGCTTTCCCGGTAGCGGGAATATTTCTGTAGGTACCGGTTTGAGTGCCGTACCAGGTCCATTTTGCCACTACCTTATCGCCGTCGCACACCAGTGAGGATATTTTCCATTGTATGTCGGGGAAGGCAGCAATGAGCGGTGCTATGGGTGCGGTAAAACCCGCTACTCCTTTACTTCCTTCCGGCCCGGTATATTCTTCTGATACGATCACCGGCAGTAAGCTCATATCTTTCTTATTCATTACATTTTCATACAGATCCTGTATAATGGCTTTGTTCTTTTCCATAATTTCTTTTTGCTGATGAATACTTTTTTCCTGTGAAAATGATAGTACCGGCAGCAGCAGTGCTATGGCCAGGTATATCGCTCTATGAACTGATCTCATTGTTTTTCTTTTCACAAAAGTATTGCTCCTGCCTGCCGGGGCATTGTAAAAAATCATTGATCTGCCCGCCGGTTCAAGGGTGAGCCGCCGCCCGGATCACAGAACATGCCAAAAACAACCGCTGCTACCTGGGAATTTCCGCAGGTGAAGAATAGCTGCTTTTTGGTAGTTTAGCCGTTGAAAAGCCGCGTATACAGGCGCGTGACAGGAACAGGGTATACCGGGAGAAATCCGGGGGAAAGAACAGGACGCCCGGGCTTTATTATGAATACAGGGGAAAATGATGCACTGAAAAGACCAGGAATACATGATAACAATGGCAAAATTAAACGGGACAATCCATTACCGACTAGATAAGTTAAAATCTAAATTAACTTATTACCAACACATTAAAATTGAAATTTCCGGCTTCGTGAAAGATAAAATCCTATATTAGAAGCTTGAAAAAGGCCATGTGCAGGCTTTTTATATTAGCCCTTAATAAATAACAAAAAGATTAAACGGGAGCACCTGAATATTACTTATATTAATGTTATTAGCCCGGACAGTATGCTGCTAAAGGGAAACGGCAAAATGCCGCTGTGACGTAAAAGCTAAAAAAGTACATGAACATATACCAACATTATTCTTTTGATCTATGGTTAACTTTAATAAAATCGAATCCTTTATTTAAACAGGAAAGGACCCGGTTTTTTTACGACCATTTCAATCAACACCAAAAAACGCAGGAAGAGGTAGGCCGCATATTCCGCAGGGTAGACTTGTTATGCAATGCCATCAATGAAAAAACGGGCGGTAATATTGATGCAGAAGAAATGTACCTCATGGTGATCAGTGAAATGAATGATTACAGTAACGCCTTCGGGAACATTGACCTGGCGGCCCTTTACCAGGAAATGGACGCATTGGTGCTTAAATACCTCCCGGTTATTTATTGTTCAGAAACCGTAAGAACATTACGCAGGATAAAGGAATCACCCGACCGCACCGTTAGTTTGCTCAGTAATACCGCCTTTATAAAGGGCAGTACTTTGAGAAGGGTGCTGCAGGAGCTGGAACTGGAACAGTATTTCGATTTCCAGCTGTATTCAGATGAAACCGGTATGTCGAAGCCCAATAAAAAAATGTTCCGGCTTATGCTCGACAATGTGGCTGCGGTAAGAAAGGACCCGGCCCTCCCGCTAAGTAACATCATACATATTGGCGATAATATAAAGGCAGATATCGATGGCGCACAGGTGGCAGGCATTCATACTTTACTGGTCAACTCCAATAATCAATGTATCTCAAGCTTAGTTAACTGATGACGACAACCTATTCACTTCATAAGATCACCAACTCGGAATTTTTCGGGTTTTCGCCCGATGACTACAGCCGTTTTAAATTCGGGGACGATGCGGTTGCTGAAAAATTTGGTACCGGCCTGGCAGATGGTTTTATTGAGCATCACCTGAAAGGAAAGGAAGTGCCGCAGTTTGTGGTGGTATCCAGCCCCTACTCTTTTATACCAACGGCCACCTTTGCCATGAAAAACTATTTCGTTTTCCAGCTGAACAGGTGGCTGGCAGCGCATGGGCACCCAGTTTTACAGGAAACCAAAGTACACCGCACCATCACCTACAAGGAGGATTACGGTGAACTGGATGCGGAACAACGGTTAAAGCTGATCGGCAACGACAGCTTTCATATAGACCGGCATTTCCTGATGGGGAAAAAAGTGATCTTCCTGGATGATATCCGGATCACCGGGGGCCATGAAAGAATGATCCTGAAAATGGTGGATGCGTACGACCTCTCCAATGACATATACCTGCTGTATTATGCAGAGCTGCAGAATAAAAGCATTCATCCCAATATTGAAAATTACCTGAACTATCATTATGTGAAGTCTATTTTCCACCTGGAAAAGATCATCCAGGGCGAACATTTCTTCATTAATACAAGGATTGTAAAGTATATCCTGAATTATGATTTCGATTCATTTTGTATTTTCCTGCAAAATCAAACGGATAAATTCGTAAATCTTTTGTATAATATGGCCCTGGGAAATGGTTATCATACGATAGAAGTTTACCAGAAAAATCTGAATTTTATCAAAAACTACTTATTTAACAGAAAACATAAAAGCTTACAACATGGCAATTAATTTGCAAAAAGGTCAGCGGCAAACGATCAATGCGCCCAAATTCGTAATTGGCCTGGGATGGGACGCAAATGCTTCTTCTACCGGCACCAGCTTTGATCTGGATGCCTCCCTGTTTGTAATGGGAGAAAATAAAAAGATATTATCTGATCAGCACTTTATTTTTTACAATAACCTGGTAACACCAGATGGCAGCGTAGAGCATACCGGCGATAACCTTACCGGCGAAGGCACCGGCGATGATGAACAGATCAAAATTGACCTGGCTAAAGCAGATCCGAAGATCACTGAAATATGCATAGTGGTTACCATCCACGAAGCGGAAACACGCAGGCAGAACTTCGGACAGGTAAGGAATTCCTTTATACGTATATTCGACCCCGTTACCAACGAAGTGCTGCTGAAATATGAACTGGAAGAAGACTTCTCCATTGAAACAGCAGTAGAATTCGGCAGGATCTACAAACGCAACGATGAATGGAAATTCGAGGCAGTAGGCGTTGGCATGAAAGGCGGCCTGCAGGATTACCTGAACAAATACAACTAATCCTTACTACTATATCTAAAAATATAAGATCAATATGGCAATCAATCTTCAAAAAGGTCAGCGTATAAATCTCGAAAAAAGCAATGGCGCCAAACTCCAGAATATCTGTGTAGGTATCAACTGGGGCGCTATTGAGAAGAAAGGTCTCTTCGGCTTGTCTAAAACCAAGGAAGCGGTAGACCTGGACGGCAGCTGCGCTATGTTCACAGAACAAAAACAACTGCAGGAAGTGGTGTACTTCGGTAACCTGAAATCCAAAGACAACGCCGTAAAACACAGCGGCGATGACCTTACCGGCGACCTGAACGGTAACGACGGCCTGGATAATGAAGTGATCACACTCGATTTCTCCCGCCTGGATCCGAATACCAACTACGTGGCGTTTGTGCTGAACAGCTTCCGCGGGCACGATTTCGGTACCATTCCCTTTGCTTCTATCCGCATTTACGAGGGTACACCTTCCCGCGTGAATGAAATATTTGCCACCTACGATATTGCCAGCGGCCCCGGCTTTGCAGGACATGTATCCATGGTGATGGGCGTGTTTTACAAGAAGAACGGGGAATGGAAATTCAACGCGATCGGCGAGCCTACAAAAGATAAAAAATTGCAGGAAACCGTGAATACCGTTGCGCAGAATTACCTGTAACCCTTACTTTTGATACCTGGTATAAAGAAAATATCAATTTATAATCAGATACCTTATGGAAGCAAATCCAAATACTACCGACCAAACACTTCCCCCGGTGCGTCTCGACAAAGATGGCAACGTGGATCTGTCTGTCATTACGCCAGACGATGCGAAGAAATACGGGGAAATAAGTAAATCACTGGTTATCACCGACGTCAACTCCATCCTGAATTATGGTACGGAAGTACAGAATTCAATGGAAAAATACAGTAACGAGTTCCTGAGCTCCGTGCGTACCTATAATTCCGGTGAAGTAGGCGGATTGATCAACGATCTGCTTACGGAGCTGAATTATATTGATGTGGATGAGCTGAACCAGGGCGCTTTACAGAGCTTTATCTCGAAGATCCCTTTTCTGAAGAAGCTGGTATTTGATGCCAAAAAGCTTTTCCAGAAATACGATACGGTGATCAGCAATGTTGATAAAATCACCAACAAGATCAAGGCCGGCCGGATCAACTCGCTGAAAGACAACAGTTCCCTGCAAACCATGTTTGATAGTAACGTATCTTACATCAAACAAATGGAAGATCTCATTATTTCAGGTCAGCTGAAATACAATGAGCTCAGCCAGCAACTGGCAGAGATGGAAGTGAACGCCGCCAATTACAATGATTATGAGATTGCGGACCTGCGGGATTTTACTACCCGCCTGGACAAGCGGCTGGCCGATATGAAGATTGTACGCTTTATTATGCTGCAATCACTTGCACAGATCAGGCTGGTGCAGAACAACAATACTTCCATTGCGGAAAAAGCGCAGTCCATCGTTTCCACTACCATCCCTGTCTGGAAAAACCAGCTTACTATTGCAGTAGCGCTGCAAAGACAGAAAGCCAACGTGGAAATGCAGCGGAAGGTGTCTGAAACCACCAACACCATTCTCCAGAAGAATGCCGACCTACTGAAACAAAACAGCATAGAAGTAGCGAAGGAGAATGAGAAAACAGTAGTATCTATTGAAACGCTGAAAAGAACCACCCAATCGCTGATTGAAACGCTGCATGAAGTGAAGAAGATCCACGAACAGGGCACCGAAAGCAGGAAAGTGCTGAACGGTGAATTGAAGACGCTGGAAACAGAGCTGAAGAAAAATGTAACAAACGTTAGCTAACGGAGGATAAATAATGGAGGATAACCTGGCAATAATATTAAATGACTCAAATAAAACCATCAGCAAATTACAGTTGCTGTCCACTTTTTTTGAAGAGGAGATAATATACAAGATCTATCTCCGAAGCCAGGTTGTCCATAAATTATTTGAAACCAATCCTGAACTGGATATTAATAAGCTGGAGCTTTTTCACCTGCAATATACCGCCACGGTAATTGACCTGTTGAGAAAAATAAAGGCCAGCAATGAAAGGAACGTGAGTATTTTATATGATGAGATACAGATCAACAAGGACCTGATTGCCAGTATGAGCGACAGCGTTTTTTCAGAAAAGAATTACCATCTGGATAAACAGAAGCAATCCCTGAAAATCAATTTATCTTTGCGCAAGCTGTTCCAGGTATTGTCAGACAACTCCGACGACTACCCTTTCTCCAAAAATATCAATGCCTTCAGTGCGCGTTTCTCGCAGGATTTCTATTTTGATATTTCCCCCGACGCGCTCAATGAGCTGATTAAATTCAACCCTTCTGAAGTATACCGTAACAACTCTGCCATTATACAGCGAAAGCTGATGGGATTGTTGTGCAAAATGGATTTCAAAACCGAATTCTATTGCGGGCTTGCTGCCGGCAATTTAGTACTTGAAGTATACCGGTTCCTGAATATGGACCGCTATTTTCTCTTCTTCCCCGCAAAAAATCTCTTCCTGTTCTGCGACCTGTCTACTATTCCAGGCGTTGACTGGACCAATACCCTTTCCAAAAAAGCAAGGCTTATACAGGAATTAACGGATAAGAACGATAACCTGATGAGCCGGGCCAATGTCCTGAAAACAGTGATCCCCGATAATGTACAGGCTCTGCTGAAGGAATACTATGAGAAGATCTCCGATGTTGATTTCCTCCAACAGATCGGCCGGTTTGATGTACAGACCAATATCCTGAAAACCATGCTGAACACCAATGTAATTTAAGCAGGTAAAAAAAAGCACCAGTCCGCAGACTGGCGCTTCAGAAACCCTTATTAAACTGACCCGGTGCTTACCGGTGATCTTATTTTTCCAACTTTGCAGAAGGGGTCTTTTTAGGGAAGTTTAACAGTGCCGAAGTAATGATCGGAACAATAAAAATCCCCACGGTTAGGATAGACGTGATAACGTCTGCCTGTGAGCTTTCCAGGAAATGGGTTAAGCCTGATTCCGGGAAGAAGTGCTCATAGATAGAGAGGCTCAGTTTAAGACCGAGGATACCGATAACGATATACGCCGCTCCTTCGAGGAAGGTAAATTTCGTCATCAGCTTTACGAAAGCCTGTGCCACAAAACGCATGGCCAGGATACCGATAAATACCCCGAGGCATACCAGTAATATATTATCGGTAAATGCTACCGCTGCGAAAATATTATCTATAGAGAAGGCCATGTCCATCAGCTCCACAAGCGCCACCGTGGCCCAGAAAGGACCGATCGCACCTACTGTTGCCTTATATAGCCAGTTTTGTCCTTTGTCGATGTTCTCTTCTTCTTTCTCGCCTTCTGCCTTTTTATCTTTCCACCAGCTGAATACCAGGTAAAGGAGATATAAACCACCCAATGGTTTCAACCACCAGATCTTGATCAAGAAGGACGCAAACAGCATAGCCAGGCCGCGGAACACATAAGCGCCCAGGATACCGTATTTAAGTGCACGGTCGCGCTGCTTTTCGGGCAGGTCCATTACCATTGTAGCCAGTACAGCGGCATTGTCTACCGACAGTAAGCTTTCAATAATAACGAGGTTCCCGACAACAATAGCTGAAGGTATTGGGTTGTCAATAATTTGTTGGATTAATTCATTCATTTCACTTTATTTTTTATATAGGTTTCTACTTGTTGGCAATAGTTATTATCACAACTCTTCCTCCTTCTTCTCTCGACAGCAGGAGTCTTTTTCCATCTGTCAGCTCCACCATTGAACCAATGGGGATTTCTTTGTCTTCCGTCAGGTCTTTTAAAGAAGTAAGCTGCTGGTTTACCAACACCCATTTCCCCTGGTGAAAAACAAAATACCCTACCGGTACTTTCTGCGCAGCGGTAAGCCGTTCATTACGGATGATGTTCCTGTTTACATGCCATTGGAAAAGGTATTGGTTATTATATACCATGAGCCGGTGATTTTCCGGTTTCCAAACGGTTGGTTTAAACTCGTAATACAGGTCCAGCACCGGCAGCGTGCCTTTATGCGGTGTGCCGCAGAAAGGGCATTTGGGTGAATGGGTGTTATCAAAAACGTACCATTTCTGTTCACAGGCAGCATTGCTGCAGGGTTGCATCAGGTCTGTTGTTTTCAACAGCGCCTGTTCCCACATTTCTGCCGGCGGGCGCTCTGTGGGGGTATGCAAACCGGTTACAAACGCCTGGTAGAACAGTTCCTTCAGGTAAGGGCCTGTAATGGTGTATGGCAGCTTTGTTACGTCTGCCCAGGGCAATTCCTTCGGGTTTACCTGGTTCAGTTTAGGCCGGTTGGAAGCATCCTGCGGATGTTCTATGAACAGGGCCTTCTCTCCCATCGACAGCAGGTCGTCTTTCTCTGTGTCAAGATCATGGATCTTCCCTCCTTTCAAGGGATGACGGTACAGCAGGTACATGTAGATCATCACCGCCAATGCATGCAGGTCTGTAAGACGGCTGGGCAGTTTCCTGCCCGGATCTTTCAGGTCCAGGTGCTTGGTGGCCAGCACTTCCGGCGCAATAAAATCGGCGGTGCCGATTACATCAGGCGGAAACAGGCCAGGCACCACCAGGCCATCGATATCAATGATGGCGGCCGATTTGCTCACCGGGTCTACCAGTACGTTTTTATAAGATAGGTCCGAATGAGCCAGGCCCGCGGCATGCAGGCGTTTCACACCCCTGGAAATATTCACGCAGATCTGGAAATAACTAAGCCAGTTGCCCAGTTCAGCCTCATCCAGCCGCAGCGTAAATTGTTTATTCCTGAACTTGGGGGAAGCGAACCATTTTCCTTCTTTTTCCTTTCCTTTAATCAGGTCGTTTGATGCATAGCCTTTCTTGAAGAAAAAGTTAGCATGATAGCAAGGTACTACAAGGCCTACTTTTTTATCTGCTTCCACCATATCTGTTGGCCAGCAATAAAGCTCCCGGTAGTAGTCGCCCCCTTCCCTGTTAAAGAAGCTGTTATAATAATCTGTCACAATTTTCCGCAGCCGTTCCCTGGAGGCGAAATCCTGTGCATCACGGTAAAATGCCACCACGTAAGATCTATCCGGGCTGAAGTAAACGTCTTTCATGCCACCCCGCATAGGTTCCCCGTTATCCACGTACTGGTAACTTTTCCCTGCGTTGATGACTGAATTTACCGTTTTTGTACTCATATAATCCGCATACTTAGCTGATGATCATTAAGGTTCTGTCGTCGTGATTGCCCGGGCTCCAGAAGTCCATCCAGGCAGAAAGCTGGCCGGCGGTTTCCGGTGTATGGGGCGCCAGGTCTACTTTTACATGGTCATCATTCCGGCCGCCGAGGTCTTCCAGCAGTGCTTTCCAGGCAGCCGGTTTCTCCAGGTTGGCTTCTACTTCAAACTTGGGATCATAAATACCGTCAGTCATTAACATCAGGTAAGAGAAATCGGGCACCAGCCTGAATCCGAAGCGGGTAGCAAATGTATCACTTTTAAAGATCTCCTGCATGGTAATAAACCGGGTTCCCCCGCTGAACTCCCCTACATCGAGCTTATTCAGCAATGTCACCTCTGAAAACTCTGTGTTTATCAGTGCTATGGGGCAGTCGCCCACACCAAAGCTCATGATCACATAACCGGATGCGTATTTTTTTAAAAGTACAAATATAAGCGTGGAATGCAGATCTTTCAACGGCGCTGCGCAGTTTCCGGCAAATTCTTCCAGCTTTTTATGCACGGTGAACGCCGCTTTGCCGAGATTATCGTATACAAAACGGGTGAGCTCTTTCTGTGTTTTATCGTCTGTAGCGGAAGCATGATCTGCAATCAGCGCATCAAATGTGGCGTTTAGCTCAGGAGTGAGAAGATGCTCAAAATATTCCACCACGGAGTTACAGGCAACACGCGATCCTGCGCGGGACAGCCTGGCGCTGCCGGCTCCGTCGGACACGGCCAGTACGCTCCAGCCTGTATCTGTAAAATGTCTGAAAGCGAAGTCGTCTTCACGGAATGCCCCGGTATTGGCATGCGAGCGGCCTCTTTTAGAGGCTACTACCAGCTGTTTATCGCCCAATGAGGCTGTGGCGGTCACGTTGTCTTCTTTCCAGTAAGGATCGGCGCTATCGCTTTCTATATTTTTCCAGAGCGACCTGGGGTTGGGATTGATCACCAGCGGCACTGTTTTTTCATTGAGCGCCGTGGTATCGGTTTCCCCTTCTATGCGGTATTTCAGCACCAGTTTAAAATCGCCGCTTTTCACAGGAGTGCCGCTGATCTGTTTCTTATCTGCATCATATTGCAGGCCGGAACCTTCCAGGCCATCGATATGGAAATAGGTAAAGTCGTTCCATTTCAGTTGCCCGAAGTCCAGTTGCGCCAGGTAGGGCTTTCCTGCCGTAGCATTGGGAATGCTTACGGGCTGTTGCTGAATATCGGCCAACCTGTTTTTAAACTGCCAGGTATCCATTAATAGTTTTTTGTTTTCCATGATCAGTTTCACTGCCAGCAGGTTCTTTTCATCATTTACAAATGCGTCGAAAAGGTGCTGCCGGCGACTGTCTACCGTAATATTATTTTCCTTAAACAATTCCCGGATAAAGGACCGTCCCATGTTTATATATTATAGATTAGCCCTGAGCACGGTTTACGTCAAATCCGCCTTCACTGATACCATAAGAGGCAGTAGTGCCGCAGGTGGGACAGGTACTCATTTTTTCATCCCCTATGCAGTGGATCTGGCCACAGGAGCAAAGGGCAAATCCCCATTGGTTGCCGCAGCAGGGGCAGGTGGGATTACCGATCAGTTCCTCGCTGTTGATGCGGGCAGGCTTTACATTATCATCAGACAGTTCCCGGTAATTTTTATCTACCTGGAAAGCGCCTACCAGTTTATAATACAGCCGGCTGAGATTCAGCCCGTATAATTCCGCGTCCTGTTCCGCACGGCGGTACTTGATGAGATAATCCCGCTGCATATGCTGGCATTTCCCTACCATTACCACGAAGTTGCTGTCTGTAGAACCACGTGGGGGCATAGGTTTTGAGAGATCTATTTTCGACAGTGTATCTGTGTCATGTATTTTCGACAACTCAAATCCCGATGCATTTTTCTCCACGCTTTCGCTGCTGGTTTTAATGGAATCGGTGATCCATTTGAAGAATTGTTTGTAAGCGGCGGGGGAACTGTTTTTAAAATGCACCACATTTTCCGTAAGCTCTTTCAGCACATTGGTATCTGCCTCATCACCAAAAGAAACGGCCACCATATTGGCGCTGCGCTGCCAGTTCTGTTTCCATTCCGCGATAGCGGCGCTGGTATCATCCGTAGGCACTCCATCGGTGAACAGGAAAATGATCGGCTTCCAGTCGCCTTTCACTTCGTAAGTGGTTTTCACCTGGTTCTTCCTCAATTCATACATCAGGTGTCCCAGGCCCTTACTTAAAGAGGTGCCGCCGCCAATGGGGAAACGCGGCGGGTAAAAGTTGATGATTTCCTGCAGAGGCACCAGTGTTTTCGCCTGGCCGGCAAAAACGATGATAGATACCCAGGCTGTTTCTATGGCGTAGGGATCTGTTTTCAGTGCCTGGATGATTTGTCCCAGGCCATCTTCCACCTGCTGGATGGGCTCTCCTACCATTGATTCGGAGACGTCTATCAGGAAATAAACCGGAAGTCTTCTCATTATCCAAAATTTACAGAAGTGATATAAACTGTACCCGGGCCGGTAATTTTGAGCATACTTAACCCTTCTCCGCCCAGGAGGTTATTTCCCGAGAAATGGGACGACATCCGGTTTACCATATCGGCATTCATGCAGATGAAACTTTTTTCATCTACAAAAACGGTTTGTCCCGGTGCAAGATCCAATGTAATAGGCGTGCCTACCACATCTAAAAAAACAGTACAGAAGCCTGTTACTTTCTGCATAATCAGGCCTGTTCCGCCGATCAGGGAAGTAAGGTTCATTTTTACATCAATATCAATTTTATCGGAGGAGGCCACGTAAGCGCCTGCTTTACAAACAATGCCGGTAGTGATCTGTTTCAGGTTAACCGGCAGCAGCCCTACTTTACCTGCCACCACCAGTTTCCGCGGGTTCAGGTTGGTATTGCACAACTCCACCTGGAAGATGCTTTCACCGGTTAATTTTCTTTTAATCAACCCGGCTACACCTTTATCGAATACATTGACCTTTGAAGTAATTCCTTCTTCATAATAGATCAGTGCGCCTTTTTCACAAAAAAATTTTTCCTGCTGGGATAACTCCACTTCGAGACATTTAAAATCATGCCCGATCAATTTTACATTCATTCTTTTTATTATCAGATGACTAAATTCACTTCGCCCGGGGGCGGCGGCAGTGTTACCTGTTCCGAGGTGCCCATGCTTTTATTTCCCTGCTCTATGGTATCTGATACCCACTTAAAGAATTGTTTAAGTGTGGCGCTGTCGGCCGTGTCGAGATGAACAACGGTATCGGTCAGTTCTTTCAGCATACCATCGTCTGCGGCCTTTCCTGCGGCGCAACCCACAATGGTGGCGAAGTTCAGGCTTTTCACCAGCGGCACCATTTTGCGGTACAGCTGCAGATCCGAGGGTTTACCATCGGTAAAGAGGAACAGTAAAGGGCGCCAGTCGCCTTTCTGCGTTGGAGTGCCTTTGCGCACTTCGCTGTTTACTTTTGCATAGAGAAATTCCAGGGCATATCCTGTGTGCGTTGGACCGCTTTGCGGGCAGGTGATTTCCGGTAGCTGGAAACTGGCCAGTTCTGTGAGCGGCATCAGTTCTTTTACCTCGCGGTCGAAAGTGATGATGCTGAGCCACAGGGAATCCATTGCCTGGGGATCCATCCGCAGGGTATTTACCATGCCGCTCAATGCGTTGTTAAGTGCCTGTATGGGCTCGCCGTACATTGATCCGGAGGTATCTAATAAAAAAAATACCGGTAGTCGTCGCATGTCAAAATATTAATTTCTTAAACCACGATATTCAGTTCCGCTGGTGGTGGCGGGAGCTCGTTAAGCCCTATTACTTCCTTGCCGGTGTCTTCCACTCTTGTAGAAGTAACGCCGATGGAGGCAGTTACCCATGTAAAGAACCGGGCAATGCTCTGGCTGTCTGTAGTATCGAGGCTCAGTACATTTTCCGTTATCTGTTTCAGCACGGTGGTATCTGCACCGGAGCCGGCTGCGCAGGCAACGGTGTAGGCAACTTTGCGTTGTTTGAATGCAGCCAGGCCGCTTTGCCAGTTATCAGTAGGAATGCCGTCGGTCATAATGAATACGAGGGGTTTCCAGTCGCCTTTCTGCTCGGTGGTGGTTTTAGCCACTTCCCGGTCGATGCAGCTACTTACCAGTTGCAATGCTTCTCCCAGGGCGGTAGTGCCGCCTGCCTTTATATCTGCCACCTGGAAAGAGGCGAGATCGGTGAGTGGCACTATCTGTCTTGCAGAGCTATCAAAAGTGATGATACTGATAAATGCGGTTTCAATGGCCTGTGGGTTCTGGCGTAATGAATTGATCATTATCTGTACCCCGTTTTTCACTGCCTCAATAGGTTCTCCATTCATAGAACCGGAAGTATCTAACAAAAGATACACGGGTAATCTTCTCATACTGCATTTAATTTAATACCAGTGATGGCGTGTTGAAAAGGGTAACATTCCATCCTGCGGAACAATATGCGCCGCAGGATGAATTTATGCTGAATATAGGTGTTTTTGTTATCAGGAGTAGGTTAACTTCTTTAATTCATCCACGAAGCTGTCGGACGGATGCGGATTACCGATGGCCCTGAATTTCCAGGCGCCGTCTTTACGATAGATCTCAGCAAATGTCATAGAGCACATACCGTTATAGGTGCTGTCGCCCGACAGGCTGAACTTCGCTATTTCCTTTCCTTTTTTATCTACTGCGCGGATAAATGCGTTCTCGATCATTCCAAAGTGCTGGTTATTGGCGCGCCCGTTATAGATGGTTACCATAAACAGGATCTTGTCGTATTTGCTTTCCATCTGATCCAGTTTAATGATGATCTGTTCATCATCGCCGTCGCCTGCGCCGGTGCGGTTATCGCCGGTTAACCAGATATTACCGGAGGGGTGGCGCATAGAATTGAAGAAGATCACATCTCCCTCATACAAACCCACGGATCTGCCATCCCTTGTTTGCACGGTTCTGCCGAGGTTGGCTACTTTCCCATTGCTGTCGAGCAGCATAGCCACTGCATCCAGGTCGTATTCTTCTTCCTTTTTTTCGGTGCCGAAAAGTTTTCCGAGGAAGCCGCCTTCTTTGGCTTTGGTTTGTCTTACATCCCAGCCTAATCCGATGGTGACTGTCGACAAATCAAATTCTTCTCCTTTATCGTTTTTACGCAGGTCAATCGTCTGACCTTTTACCAGGTTAATAGCCATAGGTAATGGTTTATCAGGGGGTTATTTAATAATCTGACCTTTAAAATATTTGGATAAGAAGTAAGCCAGATCTTCCCTGTAGCCGATACCGGATGCTTCAAATTTCCACTTGCCATCTTTCAGGTACAACCGTCCGAACTCAACACCTGTTTCAATAGAGAAATCTTCTCCCAGTTCATATTTTGCAATTTCATTGCCGTTGGAATCATCTACTATACGGATATATGAATCCCTTACCTGTCCGAAGTTCTGTCGCCTGCTGATGGCTTCATGGATGGTTACCACGAATAAGATTTCCCTTACACGGGGATCTATTTTGGTAAGATCTACCTGGATGGTTTCATCATCGCCGTCTGCACTGTTTCCACCGGTAGGATCATCGCCGGTATGATGTAAAGCACCATCCGGGGAATCGGTATTTCCATAGAAAATAAAAAATTCTTCCTGGATAATGTGCCGGGTTTCATCGATCATAAATGCGGAAGCGTCCAGGTCAAAATCTGAACCTGTGCCTTCATTAGGATGCCAGCCCAAACCAATACTGATTTTGGAAAGGCCGATATCGATCCTTTGTCCTTTTTGTAAGTTAATCGCCATTATTTAAGATTTAAACCTGGGGTAATATAGTATATTTATTGCATAGTATGTATAGCAACAGCTTTCCCCGGGATTAACCAACTTTTCAAGTTAACAATGTTGTTTGATTTTCAGTAATAGAACAGGCTATGGCCCGTTTAATAACGTTTCATTATTTTCACGAGCATATCTGCAATAACAGCAAATCCTTTATCTGAAGGATGCAACCCGTCGTAGGTCATATCGATGGCAGATACCGGGTACGGATATTCATCTGTACCGGGATGAAAAGGAATGTCCTTATAATCCGGCCAGTGATAATCCCTGTATTCCCCCGTGACTGGATCTTTCAGGCGTTTATACTTTACCATGTTTTCCAGGGTGATGCCGCTGTTATGATACAGGTCCAGCAGGTCAACATGTTCGTAGCGGGCAATGGAGTCGATCGCTGCTGCTACCTGTGAAAGCTGTTGTCCTTTCTTTTCCCTGTAAGAGCCCCAGGCATTGTTATTCAAATCATTGATATAAACAAAATCGCCCCGCTGCAACGGGGTGATCAGGATGATGTGCGCTTTCTCATTCAGGGATCTCAGTTTATCAATAATAGTCCGGAATGCGCCGTATACGGTACCATTGCCGGTTTGCTGCAAATAGTCGGAGAAATTACCAACAGGGCGGCCTCCCCACCAGTCGTTGGTACCGAGAAATACGGAGTATACATCAGCCCTTACCAGGTCCAGTTTTTCTATGGCATCAGCTATACCGCCGGAGGTCCAGCCGTTGTAGCCTTTATTGATATACTGTATATGCGGCAGCTTTTCGGTTACCCTTGTCATGTATCCTTTGGTGATGCGGTTCCCCGTTTCATCGCGGTGCTCATTGAGATAGGTAATGGAATCTCCGATAGCCACCCAGGTTATTTTCCGGGGTGCAAAAGCGGTAACTGTTATTGCTATTGTTATTGCGATAAGAAAGCCTGTCAGCCATTTCTTCATGCGGGTATATTTTTTCAGGGACTGAAATTAATCATATTCGTTAAAAGTGGGGGAAATTTATAGCTGGACTACTACCCGATTATAAACTGGACTATCCTGTTCAACGGGGTCTGCGTTATTTTTGTGTATCAAAAATTATTACGTGATGACTATCAAGCAGGATATATCGCAACTCTTTTTACGGGTAGGGTTAGGCGCCGGTTATCTGTGTGCGGGGCTCGACAGGTTTGGTGCATGGGGGCCTCCGGGCGCATCACATGTGAGTTGGGGCGACTGGCAGCACTTTATGCAATATGCTGTTCAGCTGATGTTCTTTCTCCCCTATTCAGTGGCGGAAATTTTTGCGGGGATAGCTTCCGGGGCAGAAATAATTTTTGCTATTCTTCTGATCACCGGTTTCCGGACGCGATGGGCCGCTATTGGCAGCGGTGTATTACTGCTTGGTTTTGCACTGGCGATGACCATAGCCCTGGGAATAGCTGCGCCGTTGAATTATTCTGTGTTTACCGCCAGCGCCGGTAGTTTTTTATTGTCCACCTTACCGGCATACCGCTGGAGTATAGACGGGATAAGGAAAAGCGCTTAGTCCCGTTTCCCTTTTAAGTAGGCAAATATTGCCATGGCATGGCCATGTCCCAGTTCGTATTCTTCTTTCAGCCAGGTTACAATTTCGCCTGCTTTTACCGCCAGTTCGCCGTTCCGGAGAAATTTTTTCTTTTCTGCCAGCTTTTCAAAATCGGCTGCGGTTTTGCCCGTCTTTGTTTTGATATTGTCTAAATAAGCCTGGAATGACATAATGTTTGTTTTTTAATGATCCTGCAAGAAGTATCTTATTAAAACAAAATTACTCATTCAGGTAAACATACAAGGGGTGCGGATCCGACAATACCGGGGTGATTTGCGGCTTCTTTTCCAGGGTTGTTTTTTTTGTTGCCCCCATGATCCACCTGGCCAGCCAGTTCATTTTCTTAATACGGCAATTGTGAAAAGCAGACATCTGCCACTGGCCTTCCGGGTTTTTCAGCCATACTGTAGTGTTCACCGACTGGCGGCTTTCAGGTACCTTCTTCTGCCAGCGGAAACGGATAGCGCCGGTAGCTATTACTAACGCTACATTTTCATCGAGGAAACGCACCTGTCGGATATGGCCATGGAGCCTGGCTCCCTTGAACATAAAATTGTTCATCAGCTGTTCGTGCGTTGTAATATATTCCTCCCGTCCCTTTAAGTGCATGCCATTAAATGTAATGTAGTCGCAATCTTCTGTGAGATGTACGGAAGCGCCCCGGAAATCCAGCGTCCGGAAAGCGTGATAGAGGGCATTGTTGGCTGCTTTGATCGCGTTCAATTCATATGCTTCATTCATACGATAATGGTTTTGAATATGGATACGAAAATAGGTGGTTGCCTTACTGCCGCCTAGTACAAATGGGTTAATGGCAGCATCATGCCGGTAAAAGCAAGTTTTTTACCGGTAAATGCGGAGGGAAATAAAAAGGGTCGCCTGTGCACAGGCGACCCTTTTTCCGGCGATACTATTTACTTCTTCTGATCCCACCAAACCTTCGACAGGTAAGAGTCTCCCCTGGCAAGACCAGACACGGCGCTTCTGTAATTATCTGTATTCAGCAGGGCTTCCAATGAAGAGTACACTGCCCTGCGGGGAATAGTTCCGTTGGTAGATCCCTGGTTAGGTCCCGGTGTTAAAACGGGATAACCGGTACGGCGCCATTCTGCATAGGCTTCATAGTCGCGCCCAAAGAGCATGATCCATTTCTGCGTCATGATCTTCTCCAGCTGTTTTTCTGCGGAAAGCCCTGCAAGTGAAAATTCAGCATCAATATATGCCTGTGGAATGGTTGTAATATTATAGGGCTGTACAGCCATTGCCGCCCTGATACCATCCTGGTAAAACTTCTCAGCTTCCGATGGCGCAGCGCCCCAGCCCATTAGTGCAGCTTCGGCCTTGAAGAAGCAAACATCCGCATATGTAAATACGTAAGCAGGAATGGGAGTAGCCAGTGTTCTGTTAAAATAGGTGGTCATGGAAGCGGTAGAGTAATCATCTTTGATGATGCCCGATAACAATGCATCCGTTAATGCCACGCCAATGCCCTTGTACACAGGCGTTCCACTGTTCTTTGAATTCACTGTAGGCGCTGCAATAAAAGTAAGACGGGGATCATGTTTATCGTTCAGCGTAGCTACAAAGGCAGCAGCCAGGTATCTCAGATCGGGGCTGCCGCTGATAAACTGCGCCAGGATGGGGTTGGCGTTGGTAGTTTGCGCATCATTAAAAGTAGGTACGGTGGCGTTATCTTTATTATCAGAAAAAAGCGGTTGGCTCATTGCTTCCCTCACTGTTTTTTCTGCCAGCTGCGGCGCTGCATATTTAATGCGCATACCTAAACGAAGTTTGAGTGAGTTACCAAATTTCTTCCAGTTGTCGGTAGCGCCTTTGTAATAGAAGTCCGCGTTACCGTATGATACATCGCCGGAATTGATACTGGCAATAGCTGCATCCAGGTCTGCAATAAGACGCTCATAGATAGCCTGCTGACTGTCGTATGCCGGCTTATTATTTACATCGGCGGCATCTTCTGTGGTTTGTGAAAAAGGCACGGCGCCAAACAGATCTGTGAGGCGTTGCCAGATAAATATTTCGAGGATACGCGCAATGGCAAGCCTGGTCCTGCCGGCAGGATCATTTTCTTTTCCCTTTAATGCCTGGTTGCGGATCTGGCCCAGGTTTCTCAGCAGGGTGTAATGCGCTGCCCACATATTATTGTCTGGCTGCTGAATATAGCGTGAAGTAGGCGCTACCAGTCCGCCGGCCCAATACTGTACCCAGGAGCCCACCTGTATATTAGCGGTTTCAGTGCCTTCGGAAAAAGCGGCATCCTTCTGTACTTTAGACAGCAGTAAGGCAGGGTCGATGTTTGTTACCGTGGTAGGCGGGGTATTAAGATCACTGAAATTTTTTGTGCAGCCGCCCAGCAACAGCCCAGCGGTTAACACCAATGCTTTCCTGTATATCGATGATTTGTTTTTCATATGCTTCGTTTTTTCAGGTTAAAGGTCCAGGCTTACGTTCACTCCAAAACTTCTCATCATTGGCAGAGCCGTTGACTCCAGGCCAAGAGAAGAGTTATTTACGTTAAAAGAAGAGGCTTCAGGCGAGAAGCCATCTGTTTTCCGCTGGAAATAAAAAAGATTCCTACCGTATATTCCTACATTCATTCTCCGGATAATTTTCCCGGAGAATAATTTTGATGGCAGTGCGTAGCTCAAACTGATTTCACGCATCGCCACGTAGCTGGCATCATTGATCATTTCTTCCGACACTACGTTTTCCTTATCGCTGGCTACTACGTTCCAGTAATCCTGGGCCTGTACTTTCATGGTATTGGCTTTGCCGGTACCTACCCAGTTGCCGTTATTATCTTTCTCTGCCATTACGCCTGAAGCTACGTAACTGCCATCCCTTCCTGCCAGAGTTTTCTTCGTGGTGCCATAGATCAACTCTTCACGGTTGCTTTGGGAATATACGAGCCCACCCTGGCGGATATCTACCAGCGCCGCGAGGGCCAAACCTTTGTAACGGAAAGTATTGGAGAACCCGCCGGTCCAGTCGGGCATAGCATTACCCAGCTCCGTCAGCTGCCGTCCCTGTGTGCGCAATGGCAGGCCGGTGGCCGGATCTATCAGCCTGTTGCCTGCCTCATCTTTCAGCCAGGCAAAACCGGTGCCTATCATAGTTCCGAAAGGCTTGCCGGGTGCGGCGATCACATTGATGCCACGGTCGCTGCCGAGTACAAATGTTTCCACTCCTTCTGTGAGCGATACCACTTCGTTTTTATTACGGGAAAAAGTAAAGATGCTTTCCCAGGTAAATCCATTCGACAGTTTAACGGGTGTTCCGTTTAAAGACAATTCTATTCCCTTATTGCGGATCTCACCGGCATTGATCCTGCGGGCTTCAAATTTGCTGGATGGGGGCAGCGGCACATCGAGGATCTGGTTTTTCGTAGCGGCGTTATAGTAGGTAAAGCTGATGCCCAGTCTATTATTCAGCAAACGTACATCTGTACCAAATTCCACCGAGGTGGTAAGTTCATTTTTCAGGTTAGGATCCGGAATAATGGAGGTAAAAGAGGCCAGCGGCTGTCCGCCGTGCGTGAACTGATCCAGGCTGTAGGCCCCGGTAAGCTGGTAAGGGTTACCGGAACTGCCGGCCTGCGCCAGTGATCCGCGTAGCTTCCAGAAGCTCACAATGTTGTTGTTCATCTTCAACAGATCAGTCATAATTAAACTGGTACTTACCGACGGATAGAAAAAAGAATTGTTACTGGCTGATAAGGTGGATGACCAGTCGTTCCGGGCAGAAAAATCAATAAACCAGTAATTCCGGAACGCCAGTTGGCCGAAGCCGTATACAGAGTTTATTTCAGACTCCTGCAAGTCGAAAAGATAGGAGTTGGTAAGGGTATTATTGATCACGTGCAGATCCGGCACAATAAATTCTTTGCCGGTGTTGCCGGTCATGCGCATAAATTTCCTCTGGTGACTGGCGCCTGCGTTCAACCCGAGGGTGAAGTCCCTGCTCAGTTCCAGGTTACCGTTCAGCAACACATCATAGTTATCTTCCCGAACCCTGATTACCCGGTTCTCAATATCTCCATTCCTGTTCTGGCTCTGGTAAGTGCCTTTGGCTCTCCAGCGCAGGCGTTCTTCTGTATAAAAATCTGTTCCTCCCCTTGCCGTTATTTTCAGCCATTTATTGAAGTCGTACGATAACCGCAACATCCCCAGGAGCCTGTCGCGCTGATCAGTGTTTTCCGTTTTATGGATGGTCCAGTAAGGATTAGCGGTAGAACTGTTGGTGGCATAGGTTTTCTCCAGTCCCGGTGTTACGCCGCTGTAACCAAATTGTTTGGCTACATCATCGGCAGTCCATGCATAGTCTGCAAGGATGCTTAACGGCATGCTCCTTGGCTGGCTGATGAACAGGTATGCGGGGTTATCAGAGGCGTCGGAAAGTGTGGGCCTGTTTTTACCTTTCTGGGAGATGTAATTAAGCTTGGCATCCAGTTGTAACCGGGGCGTAATATACGCCTGCGTACGAAGGGTAAAGGTGTTCCTGTCGAGCGTATTCGTAGGCACATAACCGTTAACATGCGTATTGGAATAGGAGAAGCGGTAGTTCACTTTATCGTTTCCTCCATCTGCCGCGACGTTATTAACGAATTGTTTTTCCCGGTTAAAAAAGTTTTTATAGGTGTTGGGTTGTGGTGTAAGCTTCAATATGTTTCCCCACTGGTCTTCATACTCCTGGCCTTCCATTTTCGGGCCCCAGCTGCTGCGGGCGATCCTGTCGCGGCCGGCGCTCATTTTTGGTATGCCTTGTAAACCCTGTTCCCTGGCCTGGGCCATGGTATATACTTTCCCATCGGTAGCGCGGAAGTGTGTGAAATCGCCGTTGAGGCCCTGGCCATATTCATCCTGGAAATCGGGTGTAACCAATGCATTGCCGATGGAGTAATCGCTGCTGAATTTCAACCCTATTCCTTTTCGGGAGCTGCCGGACTTTGTAGTGATGAGCACTACGCCGTTACTGCCCCGCTGGCCATACAAGGCAGCGGCATTAGGACCTTTCAGTATAGAGATGCTTTCAATATCTTCCTGGTTAATATTGGAGATGCCATCGCCATAGTCCACACCGCCGGTGCTGCCTGCGGCGCCGATGTTCTGGTTATCGAGGGGCACTCCGTCTACTACATACAGGGGTTGGCTATTGCCTTGCAGGGAGTTGTTTCCGCGGATTAGGATCTTGGAAGACCCCCCGGCGCCGGAGGCGGGCTGACTTACCTGTACGCCGGCTACTTTACCTGATAAAGCATTGGCCACATTCACTTCTTTCCCTTCAGACAGGTCGGCGCCTTTTAGCTCTGCTACGGTATACCCGAGCGATTTACTCTCCCTTTTGATACCAAGCGCCGTTACCACTACTTCCGACAGGCCTTTGGAGCTTTCTGTGAGCTTTACATCCAGCGTAGTGTTACCGGCCGTTTCCACGCGTTGCCTGTTAAATCCTATAAACGAAAACAGCAGCGCATGCGTGCCGGAAGGCACCTGGATGCTGTACTTTCCCATGGCGTCCGTTACTGCGCCCCGTGCAGACCCTTCTACGGTAACCGTTACGCCGGGCAATGGTGCGCCTTTTTCATCGGTAACCCTTCCGGTGATCAATGTATCCGCCACCAGTTCTGTTGCTGTTTTCTTCAGCGGTATTTCCTTCAGGGTAATAGTGCGGTCAATGATCTTGTATTCCAGCGGCTGGCCGGCCAGGCATTGGTTAAGCACAGTAGTTAACGGGGCATCCTTTACATTTAAAGAAACAGGCGTAGTGTTTTTCAGGATGTCGTTGTTGTATAAAAAGTAATAGCCCGTTTGTTGCTTAATGGCATCAAACACCTGTTGCAACGGCACTTTCTTTACCGACAGCGTAACTTTCTGGGCATACGCGGTGGCTCCCGCGCTGAGGACGCAAAGAAAAAGCAGCAGGGTGGTCAGCTTTGCAGCCACCTTCATTTTTACAGGCAATGGGAGGAGTATGTCCCGCCTGAAAGCGGAAGTAAATCTTTTCATCATCGGTTTAATTTTAAATTAATAGCGATTGATCCTTTTAAATTCTGGTCTTTGTTAATTACAGGTTCTTGTTTTATCTACTTGCGTGTATCCGTTCCTGTTATACCGGTATTATTCTGTCATTGACACTGTCACTTCCCTCCCGTTCACCCTGAAGTGAGCGCCGCTCACGAAGTTGAGCATTTCCAGCACCTGCGACAGCCTTGCCTGGCGGCTGATATTACCGCTGATACGTTTTACCGGCAGCGGGCCTGTATAGCGGATATCGAGGTCGTACCAGCGTGCCACCTGTTCCATGATCTCACGGAAGTCATCATCCTTAAAAAAGAAAATGCCTTCTTTCCAGGCGATGGCCTTTTCCGTGTCGGCATTGGAAATGCGTACCTGGTTATCCTGTACATCCGCCTGCTGACCGGGCAACAGCTGCCAGGCGCGTTTATCCTTTACCTGGATCTTTACGGCGCCGGTGATCAGCGTGGTTTTTACTGCTTTGCTGTAAGCGCCGATGTTGAAATGGGTGCCCAGTACCAGCACTTCCATGTTCTGCACCATAACTTTGAATGGCTTATCCTGACTTGCGGCTACTTCAAAGTATCCTTCCCCGGTAAGTTCCACGCGGCGCTCGCCCTTACTGAAATGTACCGGGAACTTCAGCGAAGATGCCGCGTTCAGCCATACCCGCGTACCATCTTCCAGGGTAAGCTGGTATTGCCCGGCCTTTGCGGTAGATAAGGTATTAAACAAGGCAGTGGCAGGTGATTCATTTGTTTTGCTGTATACAAGGCCGCCCGGCTGTTGTGCAATCGTGGTGCCATCGGCTTCTTTGATGGTTTCTTGCTGTTGGTTGCCCAGGTGCACGGTTTGCCCGTTGCCCAGCCTGAGAGTGGCATTGCTGCTTCCGGGAAGTATATCGTTTTTTACTGGCGGAGAAGTAACGGCCATTTTTTTTGCCGGCCGGGGCAACGGTGTATACCATTTATGACCGACGATAACGCCGGTAAGCACTGCAGCTGCGGCTATCCATTTTGTAATACGCCGCCATGCCACTTTTTTACCGGGAACTACAGGAGTAGCACGGGCCATCACGGCCTGCCAGTCGGCATCCACATCAATAGTATCATGAAACGCTATGGCATCGCGCAGGGCTTCCCGGTGCTGCAGGGATTCCAGTAACTGCCGGTGGCGTACATCTTTATCCAGCCAGGCTTCCAGCTCCTGTTGTTCAGCTGCAGATGCCTGTTCCCGGAGATACTTTAAAATTAGGTCGGCGTATTTATACAGATCCTGGTTTTGTTCCATAAAGTTTGCGTACCAGGTAAAGAAACGCGGGATGAAAAAAAGGGTGAAAGGGAAATAATATTTTTTTGGGGAGATAGATTACAGGAACAGTACTGCATAAATTTCGGGGTTAAGGCGTTGCCTCAGCAGGTGCAGTCCCCTTTTCTTCTGGGTTTTAACGGTATTAATGCTGATATTCAGCTGATCGGCAATCTCCTGGTTCTTAAGCCCGCTGATATAGCCCATCCTGATAATTGCCTGGCAGGCTTCCGGCAGTGTTTCCAGCGCCCGGTTGATTTCCCCGATCACTTCCGACCGGATCATGGTTAATATTACAGAAGGATCGTTTTCCGATAATTCTTCCTGCGCGGCTGCGAATTTCTCCACTACTTTCTCATGACGGATAGCATTCAGGCAGGCATTACGCACTGTAGTGTACAGGAAGTTTTTAATAGCCACCGGGTGAGCGCTTACCTGGCCCTGTTGCCCCAGGTAGCTTACAAAGGCTTCCTGGGCAATATCCCTGGCCTTGTCTTTATTGCCTGTAAACTGGAAGGCAAAGTAACAAAGCCGCGTATAGTACATTTTGAAAAGTACGGCTGGCTCCAGTGCTTCGCTTGGCGTTGACATAAAATATACCTTTCGTGATCAATTCTGACAATCCGGAGACCACAGATCATGGCATCTTCTTTGAAAAATAACACATTTATTTCAAAAAAAAGAAAACATATACCGGCTTACCCGTATAAACAAAGCCCGCGTGGTAAACACGCAGGCTTTGTTGTATATATTGTCCTGTTTTAATCAGGGCTTTTCTCCGGGATTATTTTCCGACGGAGGCAAGGCAGGAGCATCTGTTATTTCATTGGAACTACCCGGTTCGCCATTACCATTGGCTTCATCCGGTTCGCCTGCCCCTGTTGTAAAAGCAACGCTTTCCTTTTCCGCTTTCTTCCTGCTGAAAAGACGTTTAAAAAATCCGAACAGCGCTATAAATCCGAGTGCTATAAATTTCCACCCGGCAGCGAGATACTTCAGCAAAATAGCAAAGAAACCTACTTTCGCCAGTACCTTACCTGCCACTAATCCGCCGATAGACCAAGCCGCCACGTTATCCATTTTAGGATCAAAATCAAAATAAGTATTTCCCTGCGTGAAGGTAGCCATGTGCAATACCTTATTGATATCTGCTTTCACCAGCGGGAGCTCGCTCATTTTACAAACCGCGTTGAGCGATAATACGCCATGGCGGCCCAGGATACGGATTTCATAGTTCAATGTGTGCCCGCCTTCCTGGTCGTCGAAACGGATCTCCTTTGCCCAGTGCAATACTTTATTTTGCTTATCGTAGAAAGGCTGCTGCGCCCATCCAATCAGGTGGATTCCCGGGTAACCTTCTTTAGCGCGTGCTTCATTGGTTTCCTTCTCTCCTTCCTGCATGTTCTTCATCATTTCACTATAATCAATCTTTTCCGCGTCATCGTCTTTTACATAGCCAATATCCTCGAATTCGATAATAAAGGCATAGCTGCTATCTGCAAAGGGATCTGAATGTTCCGGGAAAATCATTCCCAGCGTTTTACTGGCATTTTCCGGCGGGTTGCCCCAGAGAGTAGTAAGCACATACTGGCTCTTTTCCTTATTCAGAAATTTAAACCCCGCAGGAACATTGATCTCCGCTTTACCTCCCGGCAATATAATAGTGCCGGTTTCATACTTAAAGGATTTGTTTACAGAATCAACATAGTTATCAAGCGCTTGCTGGTAAAGTACTGTTGAATCTTCTTCGGGGTCTGCTTTGGGAACAACAGGGGTTGCATACAAACCCAGGGTTGCCAGCAGCAACCCTGTCAGGTACAGGTACTTGAACATAAGTTATCAGTGTTTAAGAGGGAGCAATTTGCGATAAATATCTGAAATCCGGAAGAGGTGGGGAATATTTTGCGGATGATCATCCGGCAATGGTGCTGTTGGTGTACTCCTTTAGTTGCGCCAGTGCCTTCTTATGGCCATTCTTCAACGCTTTTTCAAAATAATGCTTTGCCCAGCGGGGAGATTGAGGTACGCTATGACCTTTCTACCCCTTATTATTTTCCCCTTTCTGAAATAATTCCTTAATTTAGTTTACCTGAATATGTGAAACGCATCACCGCGTAACCCGGGAACCCTTAAACCAAAATCTGTCGATTCTTACTGTTTTGTTAATCAATAAATCTGACCAATGAAAAGCAAAAACCTCCATTTCCTATTAGCAGTCATGCTATTATTGCCTGCTCTTTTTATGGCCTGTAAACGAGCCTCCGGCGGGGAATTCCAGCTTGTACACGACCAAAACAAATCAGGTTTGCAAAACTTTACGCCCAGCGCGTATGATCTGAATGTGGTTTACTTTGTACCTTCCGATGGCGATACTATCGCGCACTACCGGGAACGGCTAAACGGTATCCTGCTGCAAGGGCAACGTTTCTACCGCAAGTGGATGAACTATTACGGCTATGGCGACCGCTCCTTCGGGCTGCGGCTGGATTCCGCCGGTAAGGTAAAGATCACCGTAGTAAAAGGCGCACTACCCAAAACAGGCTACCTTTATCATGGAGGCGGCGGTATTGCCATCGGTGAACTGAACACCTGGTTTGCCGCACACCCGGCAGATAAGCACAGTGAGCACACACTGGTGATCATGCCTGCCAGTACCTATGCCGCCGACGGCGATCCCGGCGGCGTACCCTTCTACGGTATAGGCCGCTGGTGCTTTGTACTGGACTATGCAGAAATGGACACCAGCTATCTCGGGCAAAATACCACGCTGGGCAAGCGCGCTACCAAATGGATAGGCGGCCTTATGCATGAATTGGGCCATGGCCTTAACCTGCCGCATAACAAGGAAAAAGTATCTGAAGCCGCAGACCCGGCGAAAGGCACGGCTCTCATGGGAAGCGGTAATTATACCTACGGAAAAAGCCCCACCTTCCTTACTGCTGCCAGCGCCGCAATTCTCAACAACTCACAGGTATTCCGTACCAGTACCGCCACAGGTATTTATGGAGATGGAAACACCACCATCAATATTATCAAAGCCAGTTATACCGGTGGTAATATTGTGCTGAATGTGAAATTCTCCTCCACGCAAACGGTGAATAATGTAAACGTATATAACGATCCCGAAGGAGGAGGCGACTACGACGCTGTTCCGTGGGTTGCCGCGCCTTCGGGCGACAGTATACAGCTGAGCATGCCCATCAGCGAGTTCCATAAAAAGACAGGCAACTACGCCCTGCGTATCCGCTTCCTGTATACCAACGGTTCTTTTACGGAGATCTCTTACCCGTATACTTTTGTAAACAATGAACCTGTACTGGATATCAGCATCAAAGATGAACTGAATAAATCTTCCTGAAGCATTGCCTATGTAAGCAGCCAGGAAGACGAGAGCCCTGCCATCAACCTGCTGGACAATGACCAGGCAACGATATGGCATACACAATGGAAATCCGTACAACCGGCGCATCCGCATACAGTGATTGTAAACATGGGCGCTATAAAGTCTATACAGGGACTGGCATTCCAACAACGCGTCGACCTGAACGGATCCTTAAAAGACATCTCTGCATTCACCAGCACCGATAATATCACTTACACACCGAGGGGTAACTATACGCTGGCGAATGTAAACAGTAAACAGTATATCTCATTCGGGGCGACTGTTTCCGCCAGGTATATCAAAATCGTGACCGCTTCCAATTACGCGGACTCGCATTATGCGGTCCTTTCAGAGTTAGGGGCCTGGTAATCACATCTCTCAAAAATAAAAAAACAGGGTACGGTATTATCACCGTACCCTGACTTTATCTACCGCAATCTGCGCTCCACATAAATGTGAATAGCCTGCTGCATAAATTTACCAAAAGCCGGGTTGGCCACGCCATTTACCTGCGTATACCTTTCATCATTAGCCAGCAGGTCGCCCAGGCCCTTGTAGGCTTCCGCCTGGTTGCCGGCCTTTCCCCAGAACTTCAGGATATAATGATAGTGAACATCAATTTCCTGTTGCACCTGCTCCGCCGCGGGGTCCTGGCCCGACAGTAAAGCCAGTTTTTCCCAATTGGCTTTAAAACCTTCCTGCAGTTGCCGGTAGCTGTCCATATCCATAGTTAGCAATTGCTTTTCCGCATGCGCTACCTGGTCCGGCCACTTTTCCTTTGCCTCACGGCGCCAGGCTTCAGCCTGTTCCTTTGGCAGCCCTGCATATAAATCTTCTACGTTCATGTTTACCTTGTTTTTTAAGTGAAAAATGGTTTTCTCCACAGTAGCTACTAAAGTTTCTATACGGCTTTTCTTCGATAACAGCATTTGCCGGTGCGACTCCAACGCATGCACCAGGTCAAATTCCGGATCATCCAGTATATTACCGATGTCTTTCAGTTCTACATCCAGCTCCCTGTAAAAAAGGATCTGCTGTAACCGGAGCAATTCCGCTTCGCCATATAGCCTGTACCCCGCGGCGGTACGCACAGAGGGCGTAAGCAAACCGATCTGGTCGTAATAGTGGAGCGTGCGCACACTCACACCTGCCAGTTTTGCCAGTTTATTTACCGCATAGTGCTTCATCACTTTAGTAACTGTTTGGTTGAAAACAAAGGTAGGCTATGACGTAACGTTAGAGTCAAGTCTTTCTTCCAATTTTTTTAAATAAAAACAGCCGGCACAATGGCCGGCTGCTTTTTATCTTCTTTATATATCTTTAATTAAAACCCGTAACGAAGCCCCAGCTGGATCTGCCAGGGGTTACCTCCAGGCACTACCACACCGGAATTCACGTTCACATTATACCTGTAGGTAGACGTAGCGCGATCAAAGCCACCCAAAGAATAGATATTCTGTTTGCCCAGAAGCTTACTGGTACCCCATTCCTTGTTAAACATATTGGCGACGTTGAAAATATCGCAGGATGGCTCAAGATACTGTTTCCTGCTGCTGCCAAACCGGATCTTGGTAGCAATCCTCAGATCCCATACGCCATAGAAGCCATTGATACCGCCATTTCTTTCCGCTACCTTCCCGCTGCTTCTGCGGATATAATCCTTCACACTTTTATCGGCCAGGGGATTATCCAAAATAGCCTGGATATCGGTACGCATTTTTTCAGGCACACTGGGGTTATTTACATCAAACACATAGGCCAGGTCATTTGAATTCACAAAGTCGCCATTCACATTACCGCCTACAGCCAGCGAATAACGCGTACCGCCTATACCGGAATAACGCACCCCTACATTGATGCCCCAGAAAGTAGGCAGCGTACCATATACTACTACCTTATGACGGAACTGGTTATCAGAATAGCTCATGGTGCTCAGGTTACGCGGATCATCCTTCACCATCAGCGATAAGGTAGCGGTATTAGCTACATCGCCATTGTAAGAGGTATTATCTTTCGCATCATTCCAGGTATAGCTAACAGAGATTTCCCCGTCTTTATAATAACGGAAAGTACCATCCACAACAAACGCAAACTGGTTCACTTTACCTTCACTGTTCAGCTCCAGCACACGGCCTACGTTCATACTTTTACGGCCTTTCGTCCAGTCGGTGGCGCCGTTGGTAGTATCGATGCTTATTGCAGGCACATACACGCCGCGGTTTCCTTCGTTAGCCAAACGGAATAAAGGCTGATCCACCATGTTCCTGTCTACATACATATAGTTATGACGTGCAATGGTAGCAAAGAAAGTCAGCCCCATTTTAAAGCGGTCGGAGAAAATGTGGTTATAAGAGATGTTTGCCTTATACACCACGGGGATCCTTGCATCTTTACCGTTCATATTAATGGTACCCTGCCGGGGCAATCCGAGCTTATCAAACATTTCCTTACCCGGCGCGGTAGACGGATCTTTACGATAGGCAGGGAAATCAGGAGTGGGCACGCCCGCGCCCTGGATATCTACGGTGAGCACTTTGGTGCCATCAAACAACATATTGTTGATCATGGCGTAGTTGTTTATATCCGACCCGAAGATCGCAGCACCAAAGCGCAGGTAATCGGTATGCTTTTCATTGATATCCCAGTTGAACTGGATACGTGGCTGCAGCTGGAAAGTTTTCAACGAGTTATCAGTGCGCAGCCCCAGTTCATCATATACAGTTTGATTGAAATTAGGCTTGTTCAGATAAGTGGTATAATCTGCACGGAGCCCTGCAATCATTTCAAAGCCGGGGAACAGGTAGGTCTGCATCTGTGCATACAATGCCCCGCTGAGAATATTCTGGTTCACGCTGGGATCATCTGCCAGCGCCACTTCCCGGGCATACCGGTAAGGCTTCAGGTTATTGAAATTGTCCATCCCGGTGAAATAGAAGCGGCCATTCATTTCACTGCCGTACAGTGAATTCATATGACTGTACATGATATCTGCTCCAAAGGTATAGTTGGCTTTATTGGTGTTATAATAAAGATTGTCTACCAGCTGGAATACGTTATTATAGAAGTGTTCCGGCGAATAGCGTTGCCCGCCCAGCTGGATAGTGGTAAACACCGGTTTATTATTAATGGTGGACTGTACCCTTTCCACGATGGCGCGGGGAATATTTTGGGCCGGCAGCTGATCGCCGGGAGAGCTTTCTTCAAAAGTGTACAGGTGCTGCAGTTTCAGCTCGTTGGTAATTTTAGGGCTTACTACTGTGCGCAGGGTGGCCAGTAAACTGTTATTGATAGCATGCGCATCGGCATATACTTCATACAGGTTGATGGATGAATTATCATCGCGGCCAAGCGGGGCGCGGTCGTTTACATAGTTATCACGGATGGTGAGGAGGTTGCGTTCATTCAGCTGCCAGTCGATACGCGCAAAAGCCGCATCCGTACCGCGTTTCTTATTGAAAGACCCGAACTGCGGCAGGGAGGATACACCATATTTACCACGTGCAATACCAAGGTAGGTATCCAGTGTTGACTGTGTAACGTTGAACCGCTTTTCATCTTCCGGCGTTTTAATGTCCGCCAGCTGCAGGGGGCGTGCATCTGACTGGTGATCCCAGGCTACGAAGAAGTGCAGTTTATTTTTGATAATAGGGCCGCCCAGGGAGAAGCCGTATTGATAAGTGGAGAAGTCGTTCTGGCGCCGGTTTCCACGGGCGTCATACTTGCTGGATAATGCATCCGCCCTTACAAAGGTGAATGCGCTACCGGAAAAAGTATTGGTACCCGACTTGGTTACGGTGCTGATAGTACCACCGCCACTGCGCCCAAAAGTAACATCATATTGGTTGGTGACTACCTTAAACTCGCGGATGGCTTCCATGGAAATAGCATACGGACCACCGATACGGGTGTTGGTACCACTGCTGGAGGTAGGATTTTTTGCAGAAGTACCATCAATGGTGATGTTGGTGGAAGAGCCGAGCTGTCCTGCCAGGTTGCTTCCGCTGCTAAGCGGTGAAAGATCGATAAGGCTGCTGAAGTTACGGCCATTCACCGGCAGGCGGGCAATATCCCTTGCAGTTACCGTGGTGGCTGCGCCGAAGTTCTCCGCTTTGTTGCGGAGCGCGTTGCCGGATACCGTTACCTCCTTGATGTCTACCGAAGATGTTTTCATCTGGAAGTTGGCGCGGATCAGATCTCCCTGGTTGAGTGAATAGCCGGTGCGTTTTTGTTCGGCATATCCCATCGCTGTAACCTGGATGGTATATGGCCCGCCAAGCGGCAGTTCCTTGATGAGGTACTCTCCTTTTGCATTTGAAACGGTACGACTGCTGAAACCGGTTGATTCATTGCGTACCAGCACGGATGCACCGGGAATCAGTTGTTTGGCGTCGTCGGAGATAGTTCCTGAAATAGAGGCCTGCGTTGTTTGTGCAAGCAATGGCTGCCTGATAATGCAGCAGAATAACAGAAGTGACAGAATGAAGATAGGTTTCATGAACGCGAAAATATTACATGGTAATTTGAATACTAAGTGTTCACTGCATTCGTAACATAAAGTTCACATCGGGAGGATATGCATGCATCACACTACTCGGGTGAGTAGTTCTTCAATAATGTGGATATGGCTGAACTGTTCTTCTGAATACGATATGGCTGTGCTACTGATTTGTGATCATTAAGATACGGAAAAATAGTTGGTTATTTATACATCAGCGTGATTTAAAGCTACAGAATAAAAAATGCTGCCGGGTATTAAAAGGGGTAATATGATCTTCTGTGGCGCAATGCAGCTTTTCGAACAACGGGGTCAGCTGTTCGGTCAATTCTTTCTCTGAATATTGTTTTATGGTGAGGCCACTGCATTTTTCAGGGCCTTTATCAGAAAAGGTCCCAATGGCCATATAACCATTTACTGCTTTAGCGGCCGCCTGCAGGTAAGCGGCTATTTGTTCGGGAGCGGTAAGAAAATGAAAGGTGGCCCTGTCGTGCCACACCGTATAAGTACGTGTAGGCGTAAACGTAGTGATATCCTGTACCAGCCAGTTCACCTTTGGGGCCAGCTCTCCCAACCGTGCCTTTGCCCGTTCCAGGGCATGCGCTGAAATATCCAGTACGGTGATGTCTGTATAACCGGCGGCCAGCAGGTGATCTACCAGTTTACTTTCCCCTCCTCCAATATCAATAACGGGAGCATCTTTTGGTACATTAAAGCTGTTTATCAATGCCAGAGAAGTAGCAGGAACTTCCTGTGTCCAGCTCATTTCTTCCGGTTGTTTATTGCTGTAAATGTTTTCCCAATGATCCTTTCTTTCCATTACTTCATTTTTTCTTCATCAAAAGTAGTATTTAATGAATGATATAAAAAAACAAGGCAGCCGCTTCATTCAATGATGGAGCAGCTGCCTTGTTTTCCCTGCGTTTTTATTTTCCTGTTAGCGGGAACACCTCGCTTTCTATATGTTCCGATTTAATGTAACGGCTCATCTGTTGCACAATATCCTTATGCGCTGCGGCTACGTTATGTTGTTCCGCAGGGTCTTTGCTAAGATCATATAATTCCAGCGGAGCGTTTTTATCCTTTATCACATTCAGCTTCACACCCTTCCACTTGCCCATGCGCAGGGCCTGCCGGCCGCCGTTTTCATGAAACTCCCAGTACAGGTACTTATGCTGTGGCTGGTTTCCTTTACCCAGTAAAGTTGGCAGGAAAGAGATGCCATCGGTATAAGCAGGTCTGGGCGCGCCGGCAATATCGGTCAGTGTAGGCATCAGGTCCCAGAAGGCGCCGATAAAATCGCTTTTACTGTTGGGCTTTACCTTACCCGGCCACTTCACAATAAAGGATGTTTTAATACCGCCTTCATATAAATCGCGTTTGTAGCCACGCAGTCCGCCGGAGCTGTTAAAAAATCCCGGGTCAGCGCCGCCTTCACGGTGTGCGCCATTATCGCTGCTGAAAATTACGATGGTATTGTCTGTAAGCCCCAGTGCATCCAGCTTATCCAATATCTGCCCCACATAGGCATCCATGCGGCTTACCATGGCAGCATAGGTAGCGCGTGGCTTTGCCACGGAGGCATAACCGCCCGGCTGTGCCACGGGGCCATAATCAGCGCCTTTATAAGGATGCTCCTCAAAGCTGTTTTCATATTGTTTGTAGTACTCATCATCAGGCCCCTGTAATTCCGCATGGGGCAAGATGGTAGGCACAAAAAGGAAGAAGGGCTTATTTTTGCTGGCTTCAATAAAGGCCAGTGGTTTTTTCCTGGATCAGTGCAGGCGCATATATTTTCTTTGCGGTAAGATCATTACCTGTAAGCTTTACCTTTTCATTGTTACTCCATAGGTGGGTAGGATAATAGCGGTGCGATTGGCGCTGGCAATTGTACCCGAAAAACACATCGAATCCTTTCTTATCCGGGGCGCCGGTGGTGCCTACCATGCCCAGTCCCCATTTACCAAAAGCGCCGGTGGTATAACCTGCCTTTTGCAGCAGCTGCGCATAGCTTTGCGCGGTATCCGGCAGGGGCTCCTGTCCTTCCGGTGCTATTTCCTTATTGCCCCGGATGTAGGTGTGGCCGCTGTGCTGGCCGGTAAGCAAGGCAGAGCGGGATGGCGCGCAAACAGAGGTGCCTGCATAAAACCGGGTGAATAGCATGCCCTGTTTTGCCAGCCTGTCGATATTAGGCGTTTTGATCTTTGTTTGCCCGTATGCGCCCAGGTCGCCATAGCCAAGATCATCGGCAAGGATGAAAACGATGTTGGGCCGCACCTGCGCCTTACCGGCATAGAACGCGAGCATCATGCCGGTAAGCGCCAGTGTTGTTATTTTCTTCAGGATCATTATTAATTATTTTTTGTTACTTATTTCCATTGCGGGTTTTGTGTCAGTTTCGGATTCAATACGATCTGGTTAGAAGGAACCGGGTAATAATAGTAATAATCCGGAAATGGTGAGGGCGGAATTTTTTCGTAGGCGATATACCCTTCGGTTGCGCCGTCGAGAATGGGAATGATGCTGTTGGCCGGCACATCAGTTCCTTTTTTGAGCCACCGGCCCAGCTTGCGCGCTGTTACATACTCCATCTTTTTCCAGCGGCGCAGATCATCAAACCTGAACGATTCGCCCATCAGCTCAACAGCCCGTTCCCGGCGGATTTCCCATAGCAGCGGCGTTACGCCCGGGTCGCGGGTAGGATCATTGGGAATGGCGGCTACCTGCAGGGGCGCCACCCCGCCCCGTGCACGGAGCTTATTGATGGTCTGGTCTGCAATGGCCTGGCTGAACTCTCCCAGTTCATATTTGGCTTCTGCATAGTTCACCATTACTTCTCCCATACGGAAAACAGGCGCATCATTCACATCCTGATTCTGGATGCGCTGTATTTTATTACTGAACTTATAAAAACGGTAACCGGTATATGTAACGTTAAAGGGCTGCCCGTTGTTATAATCCACATAATGCGGTTCCTGGCGCACTATTAATCCCTGCCAGTTCATAGTGGGCAATGTTTTATTCTTTGGCCCGGAGATCGCGTCCATTACAGGGAAGTACTCCATATCTGCCGGGTCATCGCTGGGCTGCCAGTCCTGGCTGGGATGATTCACTTTTACTTTAAACGGCGGCGGCACGGTATAGTATAAACGCTTATCGCGGTTCCTGAATTCGGTAAAGGGCGATTTGTCGCCAGCAAACAGGGGGCTTGTCCACCGGGTTTGCCCATCGGTCATCAGGTACATATCGGCTGCTTTTTTTGTGAGGTCCCACCTGCCGGAGGAGTTCCTTCCCAGTGAAGCGAGGGTATGCACTACCTGTGTCTGGTCGTACTGCTTATACAGCAATATGCCGGGAATATTTGCCAGCGATTCGCTGTTGAATTCCTCATCGTAATTAGGATGCAGCACGGGGAAAGCGGCAATCAGCCTGGCCCCTGCATCTGCGCTGGCACGTAGGTATGGCGCAGGGTCGCCCAGCTGATGGTACTTACGCCAGGTGCCTTCAATAAGCCCGAACCGCGCTATGAGGGCCCGCACTACGTTTACATTCACAGTGTTGGGCCCGTCGCCTGCAGGTTTGATATGTGCTTCCGCCCATTGCAGCTGCTCCAGTATTTTCTGTGTCACCTCTGCCCGGGGCGTCCTGGGACCGTAAAGGATATCTGCATCGGCATCGGTAAGCGCGGTTTCCACCCAGGTTACATCACCATACTTATTCACCAGGTTGGCATAACTGTAGGCGCGGAAGAAATAACCCACACTGCGCCAGTGGTCTTTATCGGCGTCGGAGATAGAAGACGTGCCGAGGTTGTCGAGCATAATGTTCACCGCCCTGATCCTGTTGTAAGGATCGGTATAATCATTGGAGCTGGAAGGGATCACTATCCTTTGCCAGATCCAGTTGGATTCACCGTTTGGATTAGCGTTCAGGAACAGGTCTGCATCATACTCCTTGTTTACATATTCTGGTGAATAGCCCGGGAACACTTCATAGAACTGCCAGGCGTATGCTTTGATGTTATCGTATTTTGTAAAGGTTGTTTTTTCTGTGAGCTGATCCTTTGGCTGCAGATCCAGTTTGCTGCTGCAACCCTGCGCCAGCAGTGCTGCTGCGGTTACAAGGAAGATATATGTAAAACGTTTCATAATCATTTTTTTCCCGGTTAGAAGTTTACGTTAACACCAAAACTGTATTTCTTCATGAACGGATAAATACCGCCATCGCTTATGATATCCGCTTCTGCATCCATGCCATCGGGCAGATGATCGAAGGTGAAAAGATTTTCACCGGAAACGAATAAGCGGATATTGTTGATGAAGATGCGCTTCAGCCATTGCTTTGGTACGGCATATCCCAGGGTGATGTTCTTTACACGGAGGTAAGCGCCGTCCGACATATATTTGGTTTGCACATTCCTGCTGGTACCGGTGCTGCCGGCGGCGTCGGGATAGCTTCTCGGGTAAAAGCCATTGGGATTGAAAGGCGTCCAGTAATCGAGGTTATGCTTATACAGCGTGCCAAACTGGTTCAGGTAAGGCCAGTAGAGCTGGTTGCTGATCCACATATCTCTTTTACCTACTCCCTGCAGGAAAAAAGAAAGGTCAAAGTTCTTATAGGAAGCATTGCCAAATACGCCAAACTGGAACCTGCGTCTTGCATTACCGATCACTTTACGGTCGCCGGGATCAGATAAGGTATTATTTCCTGTGAAGATGACATTATCGCCGTTCAGATCTTCATAACGGATATCGCCGGGGTTCTGCTGTACGCCCTTAAACCCTGCTACGCCTGGAAGTAAGGTGCCTTTTTGCAGATTGGCATCAAGAGAGCCTTTTTCAAAATCATCTGCCGTAAAATATCCTTTGGTAACATAACCCCATATCTCCCCTATTTCCTGACCTACGTAGTAATTGTCCAGCTGCCCGGAACCGTTGATGTTAAGCAATCCTGCAGGATTGTTATACCGGGTGATATAAGCGCGGCTGTCAGACAGGTTGAAGCCAATGGAATAGCTCACATCTTTTATCCTGTCTTTCCACGACATTTCCAGTTCCCATCCTTTTGACTGGAGATCTGCCACATTCTGCAGCGGCGCTGCTGCGCCAAGAATAGCGGGCAATTCCGCGCCGGGAGCCAGCATATTAAGCGTGCTTCGCCGGAACCAGTCGAACGTGGTATTGAGCCGGCCTTTCAGCAAACTGATATCCGTACCGAAATTAAGCGTGCGTACTGTTTCCCAGGTAAAACCGGCACTCACCAGTGCAGGGGTGGTAAGGGATACGTACCTGATATTGGTGGCGGGGTCTGTCCAGGCAGCGTTGTAAGGTTCCATGCCTGGTACATACGGATAGTAGTTAGGCACGCTTAGGCCGTCTTTATTTTTCATAAACACTACCTGGTTGCCTATCTCCCCGAAAGATCCCCTGAGTTTAAAAAGAGAAACAGTATTGGACAATGATTTCATGAAAGATTCTTCACTTACATTCCATCCGGCGGAAACAGAAGGAAAGAAACCAAAGCGCTGGCCCGGGGCAAAACGGCTGGAGCCATCAAAGCGGCCGTTCACTTCCAGCATATATTTATTTTTATAATCGTAGTTGATCCTGCCAAAGTACCCGGAAATAGCGTACTCTCCAAAGCCGTCATCTCCCGCAATAGTACCGGTGCTGGTAGATAACGACGGTACCTGTGGGCTCAGGATATCGAGGCGGTTAACAGAAAATTTTTCCTGTTTGCTGCTTTCCTGGTTGGTGCCCAGCAGGAAGTTCAGGTGATGTTTATCAAATGCTTTGGTATAGTTGGCATACACGTTCAGCGCCTGGTAAGTGGTTTGTTCATTGGCGCGGGTATAGCGGGTATTGTTGTTGAGAAACTGCCGGTCGTATGTAGCGGCGTTGATGTACTCATTTTTATCCTGGATGTTGCGGTCGTCGCTGTTGCTTTTATTAAAGGTATATTCTGCGGTCACCTTCAAACCATTAAGCGGGTTGTATTCCAGTTTTCCAAACAGGCGAAGATCATCTCCGGTGGTGGTATTCACCGGTTCTACCTTCACTACGTTGTTGGGCGTATTATAGGGCAATATGTCCCCGTTGGGCGCCGTACCGTAACCGGTAGGCATATAGGAACTGTAAGTGATGGCATTATAAAAGAGACCGTCGAAATTAGCGGGCGTGGTACGCTTCCCGTTTTTGTAAAAAATATTTACACTGGCGTTAAGGTTTTTGGTGAGATCGGAGCTAACAAATGTATTAAGGTTATAGCGGGTGTATTTATCCTTGTTGGTAATGAGTATGCCATCTTCCCCGGTATACCCGCCGGAAACGCGGAAGGTTGTTTTCTCGGAGCCGCCCCCGAAGGAAAAATTATGCATCTGTTCAAAGCCGCGTGTAAAAAGATCCCCATAAAGATCTGTTTGTGCGAGGGGATACTTCAACCCGTTAACGGTCGCACTGCCATCAGGATATTTGCCGGGGCTCTGCTGGTAATCGTTCAGCAGATCCAGCCAGGTATTTACGTTCTGGCCTGTCCAGTAGGAATTGGTGCCAAAGTCTTTCAATGCGCTCACCAGTTCCATGGGCGTTGCCTTTTTAGGCAAGGTGGTAGGGGTATTGGAGGTGAAGTTGGCGGAATAGTTGAATTTTATGGGCTGGTTCTTTTTCCCTTTCTTCGTAGTAATGAGGATCACGCCAAAAGCGGCCCTGGCGCCGTAAATAGAAGCCGCAGCCGCATCTTTCAGCACGGTTACATTATCGATGTCTTTTGGATTTACATCATCAATATCCATCGGCACATTGTCGACCAGCACCAGCGGAGATCCACCATTGATGGAAGTGAACCCGCGGATATTAAGGGTTGTAGAGGAGCCTGGCTGACCGGTGCCGAATGTTACCTGCAGGCCAGGAACGGCGCCCTGCAGCGCCTGTGAGGCGGAGCTCACGGGCCTGTCGCCCAGCACTTCATCCATTTTCACGGTACTTACCGCGCCGGTGAGATTGGCTTTCTTCTGTGCGCCGTATCCTACCACCACTACTTCACTCATCGCGGAAAGGTCTTCCTGCAGCACAATTTTCAGGGCGCCGGCTGCTTTTACTTCCTGGTGCACATAACCAATAGACCGTATAATGAGGACCGCATCGCTGCTTTGCACATTCAGTAAAAATTCTCCCTGTTCATTGGTGATGGTACCGTTGGAAGTACCTTTTTCAAGGATACTGGCGCCGGGAACCGGGTGCCCCTTATCGTCGGTCACTGTTCCTTTAACGGGTACCTTTGCCGGCGACTGCTCACCGGGGGCTCGCATCTGTTTATTGCCGATCAGGATCTGCCGGTCTTCAATCCTGTAGGATAAAGGTTGCCCGTAAAGCGCTGCTGCCAGCACTTCTTCAATAGATGCATCTTTTACGTTCATGGTTACCGGCGAAGCTTTTTCCAGCAGCTCGGTACTGAATAACACATGGTATCCCGTTTGCCTCCTGATTTCTGAAAACACCGCTTTCAGCGAGCCATGGTCCAGCTTCAGGGACACCTGCTGCGAGTATGCCGTGGCCGACACCTGTAAGGCGGTGATGAATAAAAAGAAAGTCAGTTTCATGACGATCAGTAATTTGGTTAGACGTGGAATAAAGGGAATACTGCCAGGCACAGGGCAAAACATTCCCTTGTATGAATTTCTGAAATACATACATTTGCTTAATTAGGTGAATGAATAGTTTCTAAATACTCGTTTGGTAACTGATTTTACCTGATTTACCACCGGTTATGTTGGACGCATAACCGGTTTCTTTTTGGTGGTGATAATTACTGATAAATCCTCCTGATTTTGGTTTTATTATTTTACTATGATTGTTCTGTTCACTATTTCAAAATGCCGGTTGCCTGTAAATTCAAGCATAGCCAATACTTCCTGTAAAGTTTTCCGGCGTGGAATGGTGCCGCTGTAGCGGATCCGGGGAACGGTGGACAGGTCTACCTGCACATCGTACCAGCGCGATAGCTGCAATAATACATCTGAAAGCCAGGTATCGTTAAAAATGAAATAGCCATTCTTCCAGGCAATCACATCCTCTTCACTGACATTACTTTTCTGCAGCGCGCCTGTTTGGTTGTTGAGGCGGGCCTGCTCTCCGGGCTTCAGCATTAATTGTGTACCCGGCGCGGTAACTACCTTTACACTTCCTTCAAGAAGTGTGGTACGTACCAATGCATTATCGCTGTAGGCGTCTACATTAAAATGTGTGCCCAATACTTCCACCGTTTGGGTAGCGGTGATTACCTTAAAAGCCCTGTCTGCATTTTTGGCGACTTCAAAATAGGCTTCCCCCTGTAGGGTCACCCTGCGTTCCCCGGCGGAGAAATTAACAGGATAGCTGAGTGTGGAGGCAGCATTCAGCCATACTTTACTGCCGTCCTGGAGCACAACGCTGTATTGCCCTCCCCTGGGAGTAGCAATGCGGTTGATACCTGTATCTGATGCATTCCCTGTAGCGGTGGCCTCATATACGATTTCCCCGGTGGCCGTTTTATAAATACGGAGACCGGCCTGTTTCACAATATCGCCGGCGCCTGCATCGCTGAGCATTATTTCTTTCCCATTGGCCAGCGTGAGCACGGCCTTATTACCACCTGCGGGTATATTTTGTGAAACAGCTGCAACGGCTGCCGGCTGATCTTTATGGGTGGCCGGCCGGTATAAGAACACAGTGGCGGCCAATATCCCGGTGAGGGCTGCTGCAGCCGCATACCGGTATTTTACGGAGAGCCCTGTTTTTTTCCTGTCAATACGGCGCCGGATCTGCCGGTACATTTCCGCACGGGTATCTTCATCATCCGGGATGTTTGTTCCTGATGCCATTGCTGCCTGTTCAGCAGCCACGCAATAGCGGTGATACCATGCAATTTCCTCCTCGGATGCAGTACCATCACTTATTTTCGCTGATATCTGACGTAGTTTTTCCTGGTCCATACCGGTGCTTATACCCATATGGCACTTCAATAAAACACATCCCCTATGTGATGGAAAAAAAATTTTTGGAGGCGTTCCCGGTTACATCAGCAGCGACATACTGCCTAGTCTTACCCGTAGCTTTTTTAGTGCGGTAGTGATCTGGTTTTCTACTGTTTTTTCGGAGATGCCCAACCGGGAGGCTATTTCGCGGTTAGAGAGATGCTCATGCCGGCTCAGGTAAAACACTTCCCTGCACCGGGATGGAAGAGCATCTGTAAAGCCTGCAATAATTGCTTTCAGCTCTTTGAGCTCGAGCACCCATTCTTCGCTGGCGCCATCTGTTCCGGTGGCGCTGCTTTCTGCAGCAAAGGCAGCGCGTACCTTATTGTTCCGTAAATAGTTGGCCGCCTTGTAACGCACGGCCATTACGAGGTAACCCCGCAACGTGGTAAGCACCACATGATCGCGGTGTTCCCACAGCCATACAAATACATCCTGCACTACATCCATACAGGCGGCTTTGTCCTGCAAAAGATACCAGGCAGATTTAAAAAGGATATTCCAATACCGTTGATAGATTTCGTCAAACGCAGCACCATCACCTGATTTCATCAAATCAAGCAGTTCACTGTCTGGATATAGATGGATGGCTGACATAAACTGATCACTGAAAAATGCTCCTGAACAAAATGTATGGAGCTGCCAAACTAAACTAAAAAAATAAAAAGAACAACCTGTTTCCGGGAGATATCTTTTATATCCGCATTCCCTGGCGGGAATTGCGGATATAAGAATATAATTAAATTATCGTCGCCGTGAACCGGTCCATCAGCTCCATTGATAAAATGGCCTGTTCCGCAGAACAAGGATTGGAGCCTTGTCCGAGGAAATAATTGGTTACCTTTTCTATCATGGGTTGCTGTACATGTTGCAGCGGTTCAAAAACAAATTCTTCGGTGCGCCCGTTTTTCCGCAGCGTTATTTTACTGCCAAACACGGGAAAACTGATGCTGCCGGCAGACCCGGTTATTTCGCAACAGTCCTGTTTACCTGCTTCAGACACCGTAAAACACCACATGCCATTAAATACCACCCCATTCTCAAACAGGATATGCCCTGTTACCAGGTCGTCCGCCCCGTGGGCGCCGGCCTGGTTAACGGCTATCCCGGCGGCATGCTTTGCTTTCCCGAAAAAATACACCATCAGGTCCAGTTGATGCGGGGCCAGGTCGTGAAACAATCCGCCACCGGAAACGGCCGGGTCCACCCTCCAGTTAACAGCCGGGCCGGCAATGATATCAGAAGCCGGTGGCTGCAGCATTTGCAGGGATACAAAACGGATATCGTCGACGGCCTTTTCTTCCAGGAGTGATTTAATTTTCAGGAATACCGGTTGTTCACGGCGGTAATGCGCTACGCTTAACTTCACCCGGTACTGATCTGCAGCTGCTTTCATCCGCAGGGCGGATGCCGTATTCAGGGTCATGGGCTTTTCCACGTATACCGGTTTGCCTGCCGCCAACGCCTGTATAGTGTATGCTTCATGCTGCAGCGGTGGTGTGGCAATATAGATGGCATTCACCTCCGGGTCGTTAATGAGTTGCTCCGCACTGTCGTACCATTTGGGCACGCCATGCCGCAATGCGTAATCCTTTGCCTTTGCGCCATCCCTGCGCATCACTGCTACCAGGGAGGAATACGGCACTTTGTTAAAAGCCGGGCCGCTTTTGACTTCTGTCACATCTCCACAACCTATGATTCCCCATTTTATTTCTTTCATAATGGTGATTATAATGCAAATAACATAATTTCATTTATCAAAACGAGGGATATTTATTTTCAGCATGGCGAAACTAAAAGCAGCATTTTACCGACGGCATGATGTAACTGTTATTGCGAAACAATTACTGGGCAAAATACTGGTAACGGATATCAACGGGGTCCGCACGGCCGGGATGATCGTGGAAACGGAGGCCTATGCCGGCATTGGCGACAGGGCTTCACACGCCTGGAACAACCGGCGTACCAAACGCACCGAGGTAATGTACCGGCCCGGTGGATTTGCCTATGTATACCTTTGCTATGGCATTCATTATCTTTTTAATGTAGTTACCAATGTGGAAGATACGCCCCATGCCGTTTTGATCAGGGCATTACAGCCGGTAGATGGTATTGACATGATGCAGCGCCGTTATAACAACAAGCCTTCCGCCAAACTTACCGCAGGCCCGGGGAGTCTTTGCAAGGCAATGGGCATAGACGCCGCATTGAACGGGGAAAGCCTTACCGGGAAAAAAGTATGGATTGAAACAGGACAGGACATTGAAGAGGATGACATCACGGTTTCAACCCGTGTAGGCGTGCAATACGCCGGGGAAGACGCTTATCTTCCCTACCGTTTCAGCATTAAAAATAATGACTGGGTAAGCAAAGGCAAAGGATTGTGAGGATCATTGCCCCATCTTCCTGTTGATCTTACCTTCCAGTGTTGAAATGATATTTACAGATTCTTCCAGCCGTGTGTAAGCCGTGCTGCCATCAAGCGCCAGGTCTTTTTTGGTGACCTGCAGGCCGCCCAGGAAGGCTTCCAGGTAAGACAGGTATTTGGGCTGATCACTGTATAAAGCATTATAGATTTCTTCGTTCAGCTTATCGCCTTCCGCCTGTAATTCGGGGTTCACCAGGTCTGTTACCCCACGCAGCTTCTCCATCACAATGCTCATCTTCTCTTTCAGTGCTTCCAGGTTGCGCTCATCTTTTTTACCGGGAGCTATATTGTTACGGAACAAACTATCCGATAGTGTTTTTCTTGCTTTCTTATAATCATTCAACCCCTGCTTCAGGTATTCCAGCTGCTGGTTCAGCTGCTCTGCTTTTTCTTTTTTGAAATATTTGTCGATACCGCTGTCCAGGTGTTTTACCCAGGTAAGCAGGTGGAAGGTTATATCTGTAACGCCTGGCTTTTCTGATTGCCCGGATACATTGGCAGCGAAGAACAACATGCTGCAGAGCGTCGCCCCGGTAAATATTTTACGCAATATCATCTTTAGTTTCTTTTATTATGGTTTCATGGAAAATAAGCAATTATTATTCAGGTGCAGGGAAAATCTGCAGTTTTCATACGTTTATATTTTTGATTTCTTTTATTGGAAGATGATCAGCCGGGTATGATACCGGGTAATTAAAATTATAGAAAAACAGGCAAACCAGGCACTATGCTTCCCCCAAGTTTCTCTTTATCATAAATGATTTTATCCTATATTGGGCCAGCTGTTGTGATATTATATACCTGGTGAATGTTTAAGAAGATCAGTTTTTATGCCGCGCTGTGTGCCGTTCTTACCGGTTGCATATCATCCCCGGCGCCATTGCGTAAGGGCAAGGTGTATGTTGGCAAAGAAGGGAAACAGTATGTGCTGTACCGGGATGGCCAGCCCTTCCGGATAAAGGGAGCCGCAGGTACGGAAAATTTCGCAGCACTGCACGCCGCCGGCGGCAATACCATACGCACCTGGGATACCTTAGGTCTTGGCCAGCTCCTGGATGATGCCTACGCCAATCATATTGCAGTAATAGCAGGCTTTCCCATGCCGGTTAGCAGCTTTTCTCCTTTTTACAACGATACGGCCAAAGTAGCGGCACAATATACCGCCTTCAGGAATGTGGTAACCCGGTATAAATCGCATCCGGCATTGCTGATGTGGTGCCTGGGCAATGAAATCGACTTTCCCTATAAGCCCCGATACAACAGCTTTTACAAAGCCTATAATCATTTGCTGGAAATGATCCACACAGAAGATCCCGATCATCCCGTGACCACTGCATTGATCAATTTCAACAAACGTTGCCTTTACAATATCCGGTTTAAGGTAACCGGCCTTGACCTGATCTCGATGAATATTTTTGGTGACCTGCAACATTTGCAGCGCAACCTGGAGAAGTTTTCCTGGTTCTGGGACGGGCCCTTCCTTATCTCCGAATGGGGCATCAACGGGCCCTGGGAATGGGAGTTAACCACATGGGGCTCTCCCGTTGAAAATACCAGCACGCGTAAAGCACAGCGGTATCTTCAGATGTATGAACAGTATATGCCGGTAAACGATCCGCGGTTCCTTGGAGCCTGTGTTTTTTACTGGGGCAATAAACAGGAAGTAACACATACCTGGTTCAGTTTGTTTACCAAGGATGGCCAGGCCTCCGAAACGGTGAATGTTATGCAATATCTATGGACGGGTAAATGGCCGGCCAACAGGGCTCCCGCCTTAAATATGCTGCTGCTGAACGGGAAAACCGGTAGTAACAACATCCTGTTAAATCCCAACAGCCTGCAAACTGCCGAGGTATTACTGGCCGGTACTTCCGCCGGTTCCCTGCAAATTACATGGGAATTGCTGGCGGAAGACTGGCACACCAAAAACAGGGATGAGCCCAATACACAAAAACCTGTGGCTTATAACAACCTGCTGCTGAAAGCAACAGGCAACAAAATTACGTTCCGCTCTCCGGGGAAAGAAGGACCTTACAGGATCTTTGCAACTGTTTCAGATAACAAAGGACATTTCGCTACCGCCAATACACCATTTTACGTAGTCAGTCAATGATAGAGAAACCATCACCCATTCTGCCACCCTCACGCCGTGAACGGTTCACGCTAAGGCTCATGATCCTGCTGGGAGCCTGCAGCATGGGCTATATGCTGTATTGCTTGCTGAACAAAGCACAGATAGGGTATGCACCTTTTTACTGGGTGCTGATGGGTGGCTTTATTTTTAACTGTCTCACCATTCTCCACGAATGGTATCATTATTTTTCCATTTCAGTACCGGCAACTCCTCCCAAACAACATCCATTTACCGTTGATATCCTTACCACTTTCTGCCCCGGTGAGCCCTATGCCATGATCGTGGAAACCCTCACCGCTATGCAGGCGATCACGTATCCGCATACCACCTACCTCTGCGATGAAGCGAATGATCCCTACCTGGCAGAGGTATGTAAGCAGCTGGGGGTAAAACATGTAACAAGGAATACAAGGGAAAATGCCAAAGCAGGGAATATCAATAACGCCCTGAAACAGGCTACCGGGGAGCTTTGCGTGGTAATGGACCCGGACCATGTGCCTTCACCGGATTTTCTCGATCCGATTGTATCACACTTCAATGATCCCGAAGTGGGGTTTGTGCAGATTGTTCAGGCATACAGCAACCTGGGCGATAACCTGGTGGCTAAAGGAGCGGCCCAGCAAACGTTCCAGTTCTATGGCCCTATTATGGCCACTATGAATAGTTACGGCACTGTATTGGCCATAGGCGCCAACTGCACCTTCAGAAGAACTGCGCTGGACAGTATAGGCGGGCATGCCGCGGGTCTTGCGGAAGACATGCACACTGCTATGCAGCTGCACGCCAAAGGCTGGAAATCGGTGTATGTGCCCACGGTGCTAACCAGGGGCCTGGTTCCTTCTACCATGTCGGCCTATTACGCGCAACAGCTCAAATGGGCGCGCGGTACCCTGGAACTGCTGGTTACCTCCTACCCTAAACTGTTCCGGTCTTTTACCTGGAGGCAACGGTTGCACTATGGTACTATTCCCCTGCATTATTTATCGGGTATTGTTTTCTTTATCAACTTCCTTATTCCGGTCCTGTCGCTGATCACAGGCCGGATACCTTTCCGGGTCGACTTTATCGATTTTGCCCTGCTGGGGTTACCGGCCGTTACCGCCATTATCCTGATCCGTCATTTTGTGCAGCGCTGGGTAATGGAAGAGAAAGAAAGAGGATTTCATGTAGTAGGCGGGCTACTGCTGATAGGCACCTGGTGGATTTATATCCTCGGACTTGTTTATACCCTGATCCGGAAAAAAGTACCGTATATCCCCACGCCTAAGGATGACAGCGGGCCTGATCACTGGCAGCTGAATATTCCCAACATCTTTGTGCTGCTGGCATCGTTGGCAGCTATTGTTTATGGGTTGTGGTACGACTGGAACCCGTATTCCCTTGTAATGGCAGGGATAGCAGGGGTCAATTGCCTGATCATGGCTTTCAATATTATGGCCAGTCTGCGCCTGCGCCGTTTATCTGAAAAATACCACTGGCTAAAAGCCATTCTCGTATACCCGTTACTGTTAAAAGAGAAACTCTGGCTTTTCCGGCATCTTCATTTATATGCCGCCTTCCGCAAACTAGGGCTACCGCTGCTACTGGCAGTTGTTTTGCTGACCGGTTATATCACCACCAGCAACCGGGAACCTGCAGCGGAGAAGCCTGCGCCCACACATCAGCAAACCACCTTCTATACCGGGATATTCAGCCCGGCTGGTACAAACGGCCTCAGCTCCCTTACACAGGTAAAGGATTACCAGCAACAGTCCAATGCCCGCTTCAACATCATATCATTGTATATCCCCTGGGGAGATGCACCGCAATGTAATGTGCCCGATTCCCTTGTAACTGCCATTTATAACAATGGCTCCCTCCCTATGATCACCTGGGAGCCCTGGACCAACCTGTTTGATAACACGGCCATGAATAAAGAGCTTGGTAATGGGCAGAAAGTTTTTGCGCATATCAGCGCCGGCTTCTTTGATCAGTACCTGCTCAGGTTTGCAGCCAGGATAAGATCGCTGAACCGCCCGGTGTTTATCCGTTTTGCGCATGAGGCAGATAATCCTGCCTATCCGTGGTCGCCCACCGGCAACAATACCCCGGAAGAATTCAGGGCCGCATGGCAGTATATCTGCCAACTGTTCAGCCGCAACGGGGTTAGCAATGTTATATGGGTATGGAATCCCTGGCGCGCCACGGCTGCAATGGATTACTTCCCGGGCATGTCGTATGTTGACTGGATCGGGGTAACAGGCCTGAACTATGGCCCGCAAAATGAGAACGGGCAATCATATACTTTCAGTGAGCTGTATGCGCCCTTCCACCGGCTGCCGTTATTCCGTTCCGGCCTGCCGGTAATGGTGGCAGAAATGGGCTCCCTTCGCGCCGCCGGTAACCAGCAGCAATGGATGGAAGATGCCTTTAAATCCATTAACGGCCAGTTCAGTGAAATACATGCCTTCGTGTTATTCAACAGCCGTGAGGATAAAAATATCCTGCGCCCTGTTGCCGGGAATATGCTCAACTGGCAATTGGAAGAACCGGCAAAGGTATTCGCAGCTGCCAACCAATACGCCCGTATCCGCAGCAGCAATAATGTATCTTCCTATGGGGCAATTGCACCAGATCCTGTACCACAATGGGTTCCCGCCAATGTACCATTGCCAGGCAATATCAGGGGCCTGAATTACCAGAAAGGTGAAAACTGGTTCAGGAATTTACACGCACCCACCCGCCGGGACATTGCAAAGGATTTTGCCAATATGAAAGCGCTCGGCGTAAATACCATCCGGCGATATGGGCCTGGTATATACGACCGGAATATACTCCATGTAGCAAAGGAAATGGATATGAATATTCATTACGGCTTCTGGATTCCCGGGATAACAGATATGCAGGAACAGGCAAACATGCTTTCCTCACTCAGAGCAACCATCCTGAAGCAGGTAAGCACCCTGAAACAAAACCGGAATATAGTAGCATGGAACATTGGTAACACGGTATGGCAGCAACTGGATAAACAATACTACAAACCTGAGTTGCTTTACCGGCAACAAAGCTTTGTTACCTGGCTAAACAGCCTGACAGCAGCTATTAAAGCCATAGACAGCACAAGGCCGCTGACAATAGACGTAGCCCTTAATGGCAACATCAGCAGCACCCTTGCACAGCTTCACCTGCAGCTGCCACAGGCAGATGCCTTTGGCATTGTGATAGGCAACGACACCACCGGTTTGGCGCAATTGCCTGCCCTTACCCTACCCTGGTATATCAGCCAGGTACCGGTAAACGTCTGCGCAGATCTGCCCAACCAGCACCAATCCGCTTTCATCACCACCTGGCAGGACCTCGAAACACGCGACTTCGTTACATTCGATGGTTTAATTGATCACCAGGGAAGATATAAATCATCTTTCTACCAGCTCGGTCATCTCTGGAATAAAAATTTTAAAACACCCGATACCGCACGTATACATATACTACGACCGGCAAGAACCACTTATCCAAACAACCGGCTTACCTATCATGCGCTTGTTTACAACAATAACGAATGGAAAATTGCCGATAATAATAGCCCCCTTCAATTTGAATGGTACCTGGTAAAAACCGATCATTACGGCAACGGTATCTTCTTAAAGAAGCTGGGCACAGGCGCCTCCATCAATATCACCATACCTGAAAATCCAGATCGCTACCGGCTGTACCTGGAAGCTGTAAAAGATGATCATGTGGCTACTGTGCAATCAAAGCTTAATACCCCGCTGTAAAACAAAAAAGCCCCACTAGTAAAGTTTATTATAAATAACATAGTACTATGTATTGGATAGTACCATGTAATAATCTACCTTTGCTACAGACAAGCCGCCATTCTATTACATTCATAATTTATCTCATGAAAAAATACTTTACTGGCATCATACTGGTATTTACAGGTATCCTTTCCTTTCACAGCACATTGGTAGCCCAGGACAACGACCGGCAACTGGCAGCGGTGATACTGCATAACGACAGCCTCTTCTGGCAGGCATATAACAAATGCGATGTGACAAATATGATGGAATACTTTTCGGACGACATCGAATTTTACCACGATAAAGGCGGCATCACCAATGGCAAGCCGGCTTTGGCCCAATCTTTTGAAAAAGGCGTTTGCAACAACAGGGATAGCTTTATATTGAGAAGGGAAGCCATCGACAGCAGCATCAAAGTATTCCCGCTGAGGAAAAACGGCGTGATATACGGCGCAGTTCTTAGTGGCGCGCACCTTTTCTATGTACAGGAAAAAGGAAAGAAAGAACGGGCAGAAGGCCTCGCAAAATTTACCCATCTCTGGCTGCTGAAAAACGGCAGCTGGAAAATGACACGGGTACTGAGCTATGATCACGGTCCTGCACCCTATATCAATAAAAGAAAGCCCCTTACCTTACCGGCTGATGTATTGCAAACCTACGCCGGTGAATATAAGGGCTCTCAAACTGCAACCGCCTATGTAAAAGCAGATGCCGGCTCTCTCCTGCTGCAAATAGGAGATAAAAAATTCCCGCTTTATGCGGAGAAAGAAGATCTTTTCTTTTCCAAGGAACGCGACCTCACTTTTGAGTTTGTAAAAGAAGGCAATAAGGTGGTAAAAATGCTGGTGCGTGAGCGCGATGAAATAGCGGAGGAACTACAACGGGTTAACGATAAGCCATAGTGGATGCGCCACTGATGCCTGGAGGCATCAGTGGCGTACCTGTTATTTTGCTTCGGGCATTAACACCAGCCTGATATAATTATCGTTGCTGATGGTTTTTGCCGCCAGTGCTTTCACACTTTCCACGGTCACCTTATCCATTGCTTTATCAAAATCATACAACTGGTTCAAAGGCTCTTTGTTGGCAAACTGTGCACCCAGGTATCCCAGCCAGAACTGGTTGGTCTTTAAAATTGTTTGCCTGCTTACTTTGGTTTCTGCCTTGAACTTATCGATATTCACCTGCGCAGGGCCCGCAATTTTCAACTGGTTGATTTCATCAACAGCAGAAGCAATAAGCCGTTCCGCGTTGGCTGGTGCGCAACCAAAAGAAACAGACAGGGTGAAACGCTGCTCCGGCAATTTAGTTACATTGATCTCTGCTTCCGGTGTGTAAACACCGCTTTCCTCTTCCCTCAAACGCTCCAGCAGCCTGATCTCCAGCACTTCTTTCAAAGCCGCCATCTTCAGGGTATTCTCATAGTTGTATTCAAAAGGCCCTGAAAATACCAGCAATACGCTGGCCTTTTGCTCGCTGCCTTTGTAAACGGTACGGGAAATTTTACCTGCGGGAATATGGATACCAAGATCCTTTGCCTGTTCATGGCTATTTCTGGATGGCAGGGAAGCAATGTATTTTTCAAGCAGGGGTTTTATCTTTTCTTCATCAATATTTCCTACAAAAACAAAAGTAAAACCGGAAGCATCCGCAAACCTTTCCTTATAAATATCAAAGGCCCTGTCCAGGTTGATCTGGTCCAGCTTTTCCATGGTAACGGCAGTGCGGCGGATGTTATAATTGCCCAGCACTGCTTTCACGGTATCTCCGAATACCTGGTTGGGATCTACGCCCTTATTGGCAAGACCGGCTTTTGCCTTAGCTATCTGTCCTTCAAAAAAAGCGGAATCTTTACGCGGCTCAGTGAGGCAGCCATACAGTAATTCCAGCGCCAGCCCGAGGTCCTGCGGGGCTGCGCCACCGCCAATACCCTGGCTTCTGTCGGTAATGAAAGGATTCAGGCTCACCTGTTTCCCTGTAAGGAATTTGCCCAGCTGCACAGCGCCATAGTTACCTATACCACCGGAAGCAATGAGCCCTGCTGCATTTGCAGCGCTCTGATAATCGGCGTCGCTGTAAAGGGAGGTACCTCCTTCGGAGAAGCCATTAAACAGGATCTGGTTATCCTGGAAAGCGGTTTTCTTCAACACTACTTTAATACCGTTACTCAGTGAAAGCGTAGTGATACCCAGCTGTTCATCTTTTTCTTCTTTAATGATCTTCCCTGCGACGGGCTGTGTTTTCAGCAGCGGCAGGTTCTCCATGTCATCTTTAAACGGGGTGATGGCTTCTTTATCAACGCTGCTCATCCAACCCAGCACAGTGGCCTCGTTTGGCAAACCGGCTTTCTCTTTTTCCGGCGCGGTGATAAGGATATCGCGGTTGGTATTTTTCAGGTAGATGGATATCTGTTTGTTTACCTCCTGTAAGGAAATACCGCCCAGCTGACTTTTTACCAGTTCGTTTTCTTTTACTATACCGGGAGCGGCTGTACCGTCAAGGAAATACTGCAGGTATTCTTTTACATAGGCGTCTGACTGTACTTTGTCTTTTTCTTTAAGAGCAGATTCCATGCTGCGCAGATAGCTTCTCTTTGCCCGGTCCAGTTCTGTTTGGGTAAAGCCGTATTGCTGTACGCGGCGTACTTCACGATAAGCGGCTTTAAATCCTTTTTCCAGTCCGCCGGATTTGGTAGTAGCAGTAATAGTGAACGCATCCAATCCGCCGAGCAGATCGCCGTAACCCGCGCCACCGCTCAGGAAGGGCGGATCGGCCTGGCGGGCCAGTTCTGTATAGCGGCTGCTTAACAGCTGTCCGAATAAGCCTCTTACAATAGTGGCCCGGTAATCAGCCACCGTTTTTAATTCCGGCGAAAGTTGTTTTATGATCACCTCTACAGATGTGTTGGTGATCTCCTTATCGGTTACCTGCAGGAACTGGTTTTTACCGGTAAGCGGCACTGTGTATTTAACACGTGGCTTTTCCGTTACAGGATTTTTCAGGTCGGAAAATTTCGACCGGATAGCCTGTTCTATCTGCACAGGGTCAATATCCCCCACTACTATCAGTGCCTGAAGGTCCGGGCGGTACCAGTCTTTATAAAAAGATCGGATCGTTTCCGGCTTAAAATGAAGCAGCACTTCTTCCGTACCAATAGGCAGGCGGGAAGCATAGCGGGAATGGTTTAACAGCACAGGGAAGGTTTGCTGCTGGATACGTTCAGACACGCCCTTGCGTAAACGTTTTTCTTCGATGATCACACCACGTTCCTTGTCAATTTCAGCGGGATCCAGGGTGGCTTCCTGTGCCCAGTCGCGCATGATCTGCAAACCATTTTTCAGCAGCTCAGGGTTATCGCTGGGTAATGGCAACTGGTAAACGGTTTCGTCGAAATTCGTATAGGCGTTGATGTCGGCGCCAAAACGTACACCCGACCGTTGCAGGTAATCCACCAGTTCATTTTTCGGAAAATGCGTGGTACCGTTAAAGCTCATGTGTTCCATGAAATGTGCGAGCCCCTGCTGTTCGTCTGTTTCCAGGATAGAACCTGCCTTGGTGGCCAGGTACATCACTACCCTTTTCTCAGGTTGTGTGTTGCGGCGAATGTAATAGGTGAACCCGTTGGAGAGTTTTCCTGTCCTTACCGCAGGATCAAGCGGCAGGGTTTGTGCTTTACTGACCACAGGTAACCCTATGCCCAATGAAAGGACAATCATTAATAATGGCTGGTTTTTTATTAACATGTTGATTTTGTTGTAGCACTAAAGATACTATTGCATATAATATCTCCGCAACCGCTCAACATTTTTCCCTGTTAAAAAAAGCCACCGGGTCAGAATAACCCGGTGGCAGGCACTGTTTACCAATGATATCCACCATGCCAGTGATGATGATGATACGGGCGGGGATGATAATACCCTGGCCTGTCCCGCACCACCAGGCAACTGCTTAACCCTGAAATAAGTACAATGGCAACAATCAGATATTTTAAAGTTTTCATGATCGCATAATTTTAATGTTGTGATGAATAGACGGAAGTTTAAGCGACTGCAGGCGGTTTAATCTTCTTGTTCACCTGTATAAATGATAAAACTATGCCAGACCATTGTGAGAACTGTTATCTATTGTTAACGCCTTATACAAGCTGGAATAAGGCTTCCCTGTTAAAGCCCTGCAGCTCATCCAACCTGTTTTCCTTCACCTTCTGTACCCAGTATGGATCTGCTAAAACAGAGCGCCCTACTGCCACGAGGTCAAACTCATTGTTGTCCATCCTGCGCACTAGTTCTTCTAAAGAAGCAGGTGATGAATTTTCGCCCCTGTGCAGGGAGATGATATCTTTGTCCAACCCCACAGAACCTACTGTGATCGTGGCTTTCCCGGTGAGCTTCTTTGTCCATCCTGCAAGGTTCAGATCCGATCCTTCAAACTCCGGTTCCCAGAAACGGCGGGTAGAGCAATGGAAAATATCTATCCCTGCATCTGCCAGCGGCGTTAGCCATGCTGCCAGTTCCTCCGGCGTATGAACGAGCTTGCTATGCAGGTCTTTAAGTTGCCATTGCGATACCCGCATCATCACAGCAAAATCATCTCCTGCCTGTTTGCGTATTTCCCTGGTTATTTCCACAGCAAACCGGCTCCGTTCCGCCAGCGTTTTGCCGCCAAAGAAACCGGTCCGGGTATTGGTATCCTCCCGGAAAAACTGGTCTACCAGATAGCCATGCCCACCCTGCACTTCCACGCTGTTAAACCCCAGCCGTTTTGCATGGGCGGCTGCGCGCCCAAAGGCAGCAATGGTATCGGCGATATCTGCATCGGTCATGGCTACGCCGTTGCCGATGCCGGAAGGCCCTTCAAACGGGGCAGGCGGCAACCAACCGGATGCATGATTTTCCTGGATACCGCAATGCCATAACTGTGGCGCCATCTGGCCACCGGCAGCCTTTACAGCGTTAATCACCCGCTGCCATCCGGCCAGTGATGCTTCTCCGTAAAACCTGGGAACATTGCCGTCATTGGCAGAGGAAGGCCGGTCGATCGCCGTGCCTTCTGATATGATCAGGCCCACTTCTCCTGCTGCGCGCCGCTGATAATAAGCAGCCACCTCGCTGGTGGGAACGCCGCCGGGGGAATAGGACCGGGTCATGGGCGACATTACAAAACGATTTCTTGTAAGCAATGATTTCAGGGCGAATGGCCTGAATAAACTTGTGGTATTCATACTGCTGTTGTTTATGTCCTGATGACGATTGAAATCGCCGCAGGGGGACAAAATATCTTATCTTTTTACAGCAGTTATTTATGCAATGCTTTTGCGATGGCCGCTTCGGTCAGCTGCGCCATCACCTTATAACCTTCGGCATTTGGATGCACACCGTCCAGTGTCAGGTTTTCCTTTTGCCCGTTCCGGCTGTCGGCCAGCGGTGTAAAATAATCCAGTAATACCAGGTGGTTTTCTTTTGCGTAACTGCTGATCATCTTATTCAACGATATGATATCTTCGGCCGGCGTCAGTTCTTTCCGCCAGGGATAACGGAAAACCGGCAGGTAAGCGCAAAGAACCGGCCGTATGCCATGCAGCTTTGCCAGTTCGGCCATCGACTTAATATTATCCATGATGGTTTCACTGGTAACATGACCGGTATTTCCCGCAATATCGTTACTACCCGCAAGAATCACCACTGCTGCCGGGTGCAGGTCAATCACATCCTGCCGGAACCGGATCAGCAATTGCGGTGATATCTGCCCGCTGATTCCCCGGTTGATATAACGCGGGTTTTCAAAAAACGAGGGCGCTACGTCAGACCATCTCTCAAAAATAGAACTACCCAGAAAAACCACCCGCTGCTCTCCTTTTGCCGGTGCGGGCAGCGACTTATTTTTTTCTTTATAATGACGGAGATTGGCCCAGTCGTCTTTAAAATCTTCCTTTGCCGGGGGCATTTGCTGTTGAGCAAAGGTGGTGCTGAATATGAGCAGCAGCGGCAATAACAATGTTATCTTCATAAAATCTTTTTCTGTTAATAGTTCCCAAAAAGTTTATTCATATCCCCGTATGGTTTTGCAGCATCCGCATAAGTGAATGTGCCCTGCTGCAGTATTTCCTCTGCTGCCCTGAAAATAGCGCCGTAGGCGGCTCTCACCAATGAAGAACCGATGCTTACCCTTTTTACGCCAAGGTCCTCCAGCTGCTGCAATGAAAAGTGGCCGCCTGAAAGTCCCATGATCACATTCACCGGGCGGGGCGCCACGGCTTTTACCACCGCCGTTATTTCTTCCGGTGTTTTTAAACCAGGGGCGAACAGCACATCGGCTCCGGCATCAGCAAAAGCTTCCAGCCGTTTGATAGTGTCTTTCAGATCGGGGCGGCCATAGATGAGGTTTTCTGCGCGCGCAGTGACCATAAAAGGATGCGGCAGGCTACGCGCTGCTCCCACAGCAGCTTTCACGCGTTCAAGCGCCAGCCCGAAAGAGTATATCGGGTTGTTGGGATGGCCGGTGGCGTCTTCTATGGAACCTCCGGCCAGCCCGGCTTTTGCAGCAAGCAATATCGTTTCGGCGCAGGCGGAGGGATCATCGCCAAATCCATTTTCCAGGTCGGCCGCCACTGGCAAAGTAGTAGCGTTGATGATCTGCCGGGCATTCTGTAATGTTTCCTCACGGCCTACTGCGGCGTGGCCATCGGGTTTGCCCAGCGCGAAAGCAAGTCCCGCGCTGGTGGTAGCCAGCGCTTTAAAACCCAGCGTTTCAAGTACTCTTGCAGACCCTGCATCCCAGGGGTTGGGCGCTACAAATATACCGCTGCGCTGGTGCAATGCCTGGAATGCTTCGGCCCTGGCCTGAAATGAGTTTTCTGCGGATGGTTTCATGGCGGATCATTTTACGGGTGACCGGTGTTATTAATAAAAAAAGCCTCAGATCTTTTCTGAAGCTTTTCCCTGATCTGTTTTAATACAACTAAGGTACTAAATCAATCGCTTTTCTGCTACCTGTTTAAAACTTGAAGGCGATGCCCAATATCAAACGCCGCGGCATCTGCGGGTTACCGCTTGCATCCCAGTAGCGCTGATCAGACAGATTATCTGCCTTCACAGAAAAACGGTAGCGTTTTGTATTATAGAATACCACGGCATTCAGGATCGTATATCCCGGCACACGTATGGTGTTAAGATCATCCCAGAAAGCGCTGCTGGCATAATTACCGCCAAAGCCCGCGCCCAGCCCGCTTAAGCGGCCTTTCACAAAACTATAGCTCACCCACAGGTTAGCTGCATGCGCCGGTGGCCCTCCTGGTCTTTTTCCTTCAAATCCCTTATCAGTTTTTACAAAATGGATATCGTTATAGGCATATCCTGCCACTACATTTAAGCCGGGCAATACGGTACCTGTTACCTCTGCTTCTACTCCTTCGCTTTTTTGTGTACCATCCTGGATACTCAGCGAAGGGTTGCCCGGATCCTGGCGTACTACATTGTTTACATGGATATTGTAGTAGTTAACGGTGCTGCTGAGTTTACCGGTCAGCAATTCCATTTTCACGCCTCCCTCTGCCTGCCGCGCTGTTTCCGGTTTGAAACTGATACCAAAGGCATTCTGTCCGTATACATTGTTAAATCCGCTCTGGTAGTTGGCAAACAACGATACTTTATTTTTTACGATCTCATAGGTGGCACCGAACTTGGGCGAGAGCGACGTTTGATCATAGTTGCCCGATATCTCACCGGTTTCCAGTATTTCGGTGCCTTTTTTATTATCAAAATAATTAAGACGCAAACTTAGCATTACGTTTAACCGTTCGGTGAGGGAAATAACATCCGTTACATAAGCGGCATAGTTCACCGGTTTGCTGAGGGTAGTTACCGCTGCCGCTTCTCCATCTGCCAGTACTTTAGCCGCGTTGATAGGCGGCACAAAAGATTTCGTGTAGTCAAATCCATCTATCAGCACGGTATTGCCCAACGGCGAATAACGGGTATCGCGGTGCAGGTAATCCAGGCCCACCAGTAAGCGGTTACGCAGTTTGCCGATTTTGAAATCGCCTGTAAGATTGGGTTGTATGGCCAGTGATTTAGTAGCGTTGGAAAATGCGCCGTAGTACCGCCATAGACTGTCTTTCTGAAAGTTAAGGAAGATATTACCGATCTCGTAATTATAATCAGAGTAATTAACATTCACGTCCAGCTTCCATGCATCTGAAAACTGGTGGGTAACCCTTGTATAAAAGCTGCGGATATTAAATACACCATTCAGTTTATTGGCCCCGTATGATTTAAAATAATCCCGTTGCAGTTCATCAAAGCTGCTAACGCCGGGTACTTTGATACCGCTGACACGTACCGGTGAATTGGCTTTCATGCTAAGGAACTCAGTGCTGAAAAGCACATCTGTGCGATCGTCCAGTTTATAGGAAAATGAGGGCGCAATGGTGTACGATTTTTTATACCCGTAGTCCTGGAAACCATTATCCCAGCTGCCCGCGGCATTGATGCGGAACAGCGCTGTTTTATCATCATTCAGCGGGGTATTGGCATCTACCGTTAAACGGCTGTAACCAAAGCTGCCGAGGTTGGCATCTATTTCACCAGCCCTTCTGTCGAACGGCTTTTTTGTAACCCGGTTAATCAATCCCCCATACGAAACTCCGTTGGAGCCAAACAATGTGCCGGAAGGACCTTTAATCACTTCCATCCTTTCCGTGTTCACCGGATCAGCGTTCACACCCTGGTCCACATACATGCCATCCCTGAAATTATCGCTGGCTACAAATCCGCGGAGATACACCCAGCTGTTATATCCAGGCCTTATCAGCGCACCGCTTACGCCGGGAATGGCTTTCAGTGCAGACACATAATCCACAATGGCCTGTTCCTGTAACAATGCTCTGGAAGCCACAGAATATACCTGCGGGTTTTCCAGGTTGCGCAGCTGCATTTTGGATACATATTCGCTTTCCTTATCGGCTACACGGTACTGGTTTCCCACTACAACCACTTCGCCCAGGGAGGAAGCTGTTTCTTCCAGTTTTATGGCGGGAAGATCGGTAAATGCGGCGTCCGTGATCACCACCGCCTGCTCCAGGCTTTTGGCGCCAATAAAAGATATTGTCAGGGTGTAATTACCTGCGGGAGCCTTTATTTCAAAAACACCTTTTTCATTGGTAACGGTGTAATACCTGGTGTGCTTTAACCCTACCGTTACGCCGGGCGCCGGTTTACCGTCGGCCGACAGCACCTTCCCTTTTAAGCCGGTACCTGCATCTTCCGCTAATAAAAACAGCGGCAGCAGGAATAAAAGGGCTATTGAAATGTAAGAAATGATATAAGGTTGGTAACGTTGTTTCATATGCAAAATTTTGTAGTACAAAATGAATACATATGCAGCCAGGATGTTTACGGGATCGGGAATTTTTCCTATAGGGAGGTCCTGGGCTGGGGTTCCAGCCAACTGTTACTGCTCCTGGGTTGTATGTCGGTTACAAGGCGGTCGCCAATACTCAAATCCGAAAAAATAAAAAGGTTTCCTGTAAAGGTTATGATTCAAGCCTTCTCTTTATAATATCAATCAGCTCTTCTTTGGTAAGAAATTTCTGCAGGAAATCTTCGAGGGTGCCTTCATTGGTGATCTCCCTGAAAAAAACTTCGTGATCTGTACCAAACAGGGTTGGGTTCCGGGGATTGGGATCTGATAAACAGATATAGTAGTTGTCGGGGAATCCATAGCTTTCAAAAACATGTACGAAGTCCGGCGAGGAGTCGTTGGTTATGGCTGTTATTTCTTCCAGGTTTACCATTTCGCTATCGGTAAAATCAGGATACCATTCTTTATAATCTGCGGTTCCTTCTTTAAAAGGTGTAAAAAGTTGCCCGGTAAAAAACATCTGGCCAAGTCCTTCCCTGGTCATGCGGAAATAATGATCGGTTACTTTATTGAAGAAGGCTGGTTTATTGGTTTTAAACAGTTCTTCATGCCGGTTTATAAAATCGTCGATGCCATAAACAGGTTCCGCATCCTCAGCTGTTTGCCATGGCGTGTCTTTGGGAGCAGGGTACAAAACGGTATCAAATGTGATTGCCTGCAGATCTTCCGCCAGCGAACGACCGGTCACCTGGTCAGTATTTCCTCCCAATTGCTTTATCCTGTTTAATATTTCCTGTTTCATAATTTTTTCCGGAAGATGTTAACGGGTTACTCTTTTCAGTTCTTTAAAATTTTGATTACCCCATTCAATTATCGTCATTACTACCGGTAAAAGCGATGAGCCGAATGCTGTCAGCCGGTATTCCACCCGGGCCACGGCTTCATCATACACCGTTTTGCTGATAATTTCATGCTTCACAAGTTGATTCAGCTGTACATCCAATACTCTCCTGCCAGCCTGGGGAATTTTCCGTTGCAGCTCACCGGGGCGACTCACACCATTGGCAATATAATAAATCAGGGTAATCTTCCAGCGCCCGTATAATATTTCCCGGACATATTCATGTCCGCATTCCAGTATCGGTATTTTTCGTTGGTATGTCATAAAAATAAATCAAAGATAGATGATCAGGCCAGGATGAAAGGTACGGATAAATTTATCCGTACTTGTTGATGTACCCGTTACTGTTGAATTTTGTGCAGACAAAAAAACGGGATATGAAATATAAGATCTTTGGCGCCAACAGTGGGCTGTATGCCAGTGAGCTCATTCTGGGAGGCGCTATGTTTGGCGCTACCGGTTACGGAGCCGGTAAGGAAGAAGCAAAAAGCATCCTGGCTTGCTATGCGGATGCAGGGGGAAATTTTATTGATACTGCAGATGTGTACAAATACGGGGCATCTGAAGAGGTTATTGGTGAATTTATCGCCGCCAACCGGAACAACTTTATCATCTCCTCAAAATTTACCAGGAGCGCAAGTGCGGCGCCTGCCATTACTGCACTGGGCAATAACCGAAAGGCCATGATCCGGTCGGCGGAAGATAGCCTGAGGCGGCTGAAAACGGACAGGATCGATATTTACATCGCACATTTCGACGACAATATTACACCTGCAGAAGAACTGGTGCGCGGGTTCGACGATCTGCTGCGGGCCGGCAAGATCCTGTATGCCGGACTGTCTAACTTTCCTGCATGGAAAGTGGCTACTGCTGTTACCATTGCCAACACCCACTTAAAAGCGCCGGTAATAGCATTGCAAACGGAGTACAGTCTTGTGCAGCGCGTACCTGAAAAAGAACTGCTGCCTATGGCAAATAACTTTGGCCTTGGTGTGATGGCTTACTCGCCCCTGGCCGGCGGACTGTTAACCGGTAAATACCGGAATAATGAAGCCGGCCGGATCACGCTTGCAAAAAATGATACGCTGATACAAAATCAACGCAACAATGCCATACTGGACACCATCATTACCATTGCCAATGAAACCGGCAGCACTCCTGCCAATGTAGCCGTGGCATGGATTTGCTCAAAAGGTATCTTCCCGGTGATTGGCCCCAGAACAAAAGCGCAGCTCGATGAGTATCTTGCTTCGCAACAGCTTCATCTCACAAAAGAACAAATAGCGTTGCTGGACCAGGCAAGTGAAATTCCTCTGGAGTACCCACATGACCTTACCAAAACGCAGCGTGAATTAATGATGCAGCACTTAATGCAATAAAACGTATTTTCTTAAAATGAGAAAAGGCCGCCTCATACAATGAGACAGCCCTTTCTTTATTTAACCCTGTTTGTTAATAAGCATTTTTAACCGTTAAAGTGTAGGTGTCCGGCGCCCCTGGAATACCACCGCCGACCACCGTTGATTTAACCAACGTTACCGGGTTGTTGATGTTGATATGGTATTGGCCGTTGGCGTCTATTGTCACATCAGCAGTACCACCTGAAGTAGCGGTCGCTGAATAATCTACAGCACCGGTGGCCACCGCGGTGCCCACTGTACAGGAAAGCGTCATATAGCGGGCGGTTGGATGGGCGACCAACACTTCAGTTGAAGTTAACGTATATGTTCCTGCTCCTAAAGCCTTAATAAAAACAGCAGTTAAGGCGCTGCCTGAATAGGCGCCATGATTACCTCCGTTACCTGAAGTGGTAACTGCTATCCCTACAGTGCTGCCAGCAACATTCTGGGCAGAGGCTCCCCGCGTGTAGGTATAGTTGCCCAGCTTCCAGGTGGATTCACCGGCAGGCGGTTCAGGTGTTGGATCATCGTTCTTACCTCCACAGGAAAACAGCATCACGGAAAAAGATAGCAGAGTGATGAACGTAAGTGTTTTTTTCATTCTATTCATTTTTATTCGTTGGTATAAAAATAGTCAAAGAATATACCTTGTTCATGCCTGCTGTTAAAAATACTGGTTTACGGATGACCGGCATACCTGGAAACAGGGAACGCACCTGCTAAATAAGCATCATTATCTTCTCTTCCTTTATTAATAAACGTATTCACCTGCGCCAGTTGTTCCGGTGAATAAGGCATTCCGGGATCAGCGATCACCAGCACAGCAATATCTGAAGGAATACTCCGCCATGCGCCTGATACGTAAATTTCAGTGTTATGGGTTTTATTGTCTGTCAGACACGGGTTAGTATTATTTATCATTAGTTTACCAGGAAATAAAATGTTATTTTACTATAAATAAACATTATGGGTGAAGAAGTATATAAAATAGCCGGTAACGATGCGGCCAACTATGAGGAGCACCTGGGCCCTCTCGTTTTTGAACCTGCGGCCCAGGCGTTACTGTCTCACATCACCGCATTCCCGGTGCATACTATCCTGGAAACAGCCTCCGGAACCGGCAGGCTCACCAAACATCTCCGGAAAAGCTTTCCGGCAGCAGAAAGTCTTGTTGCCACAGATATCAACCCTGATATGCTGGAAATAGCGCAGCAGCAATTGAATGATCCGTCCATTACCTTCCAGCTGGCCGATGCGCAGCAATTGCCTTTCGGTGATCAGTCATTTGACCTGGTGGTAAACCAGTTCGGGTTGATGTTCCTTCCGGATAAAGAAGCCGGTCTGAAAGAAGCGGCACGTGTATTAAAACCCGGCGGGCATTTTGTGTTCACCACCTGGGATAAGATCCCCAGTATGCCGTTGTTTAAACTGCTGATTGAAGACATGATCCTGCCCTTGTTTAAAGATGAAGATACAACACGCTTTCACACTCCATTTGCCTTACACGATCCTCAGCTGTTAAATACTTACCTGGAGCAGGCAGGTTTCAGGAATCACAAGGTAGTGTTCCTGAAGTTTAACGGGCGTGCTGATTCGCCCAAACATATTGTAAACAGTTACTTCCTGCAACATCCGCTAGGCAGGCAGGTAAAAGAAAAGGCGCCGGGGGCATTTGATAAGGTAGCAAAAGAGCTGGAGCAGCGGCTTACTAAGGAATTTGGCGCGGGGGCGTTTGAGTTTGAGCTGAGGGCGCTGGCGGGGATTGGAAGGAAATAGAAATATTTTCACTCCAATATCCTCATCCTATATGCATTCATTGCCGTGTTCCCCAACTTCGTTACCAAACGGTAATTCACTACCACTCCTACTGCCGCTCCTATTACGGGAAGCAACTGTCCCATTTTCGCCAGGTCTATATGATCGCGGTACTCTATCTGGAATTGCTGCCAGTCGAAGCGGTTGATATCTTCCGGCAGCTGGCTGCTTTTTTCTTTCCAGTCAACAATCTGCTCAAATACATTCCGGCGGTGTTCCTGGCTGCTGAAGGCCAGCTGGAAAATATGAAGAATATATAAGCGTTCCCTGTAATCATTTACATCAAAACCATAAAAGGCGGCGATATCAAAAAGCAGCTTCAGTTTCATCGCCAGCAATATCGGGAAATCCGCCAGGCCCAGCAGGATGCCGCCTGCACCGGTGATACCACCTTCGGCAGCCGCGGTTTTCCGGTACACATCCACACGGCGAAGCACCGCTTCCTCCATATCATACAAAGACGCGAAAACAGGCTGCTCCGGTACTGTATAAGCAGCGCCAAACAACACTCCCCTTACCATTTGCCTGATGGTAACCGTAACCACATCATGCACCTTCTGTGGAATAATGCGGTTGATACGTGATTGCACTGATTTCGACACCCGGTCGAATACCGATGGCCGGGCAAGCATTTTATGCTGCCACAGCTCCAGTTCCACCTTCATTCGCTGTTCATATAACATAACGGGAAATTACACAAAATTCAGGGGCTTCTATCAATAGATCAGATCGGAATTGGCATTTATCAGCTTAACAGCGTCCAGGAAAGATACCGCAATAAAAAAATATTCTCCACCACCATATTTTTTAAAAACACCGGGCTGGGTCTTAACAAATCCAATGGTATGGCTATAGATTAAAAAATCAGCAAAACCATTTATCTCCATATATAATTCTCTGAATCCTGCGGGAAATCTAAAGCCTATACTGGCTTCCACGGCTGAAATCAAATCAGGGGAGGCACCGGGGTTCAACCGGATCTTTTCATGCCTCCATTGCCTGCATATTTCAATTATGCTGTTTTCCATACGCTAATATAATGTGAACCTCATTCCCTCAACCCGGATATTTTCACTAATGTTATTTTGACTTTTGCTCACCGGATTTTGCCTGAAGCTTGGTAAATCAGGGGCACCGGCTTAATTTAAATTCAGATAGACCTGTAACTACCGGCTATTAAAAGTGACAATGACAAAATAAACAGTACACATCAGCCAAAATCGTTATGAAAGGAGGAACCGAAGCAAGGCTTCTATTCCAGCAACTACCCAATGCAGACGGAGAAGCTGTACTTGTAAAGCTGCACCATCTTTATTTTAGCCGGATATTCAAACTGATCCACTCACTCGTGAAACAGCGGGAACCTGCCGAAGAATTGGCCAGCGACGTGTTTGTACAGTTATGGCAGCGCCGGGAAAAAATGCAGGAAATCCTGAATCCTGAAGTGTACCTGTATGTCATTGCCAGGAACAAAGCATTCACTTTCCTGAAACAACAGCTGAATCTCACCGAACCACTGGATAATATTGAAGATTTCCGCCTGGAAGTAGCCCGCTCCCCGGAAGAACTGCTTATTTCCTCCGAAATGCTGTACAGGGTCAATAATGCCATCAACCAGCTTCCCCCCAAGTGTAAGCTCATTTTTATGCTGGTAAAAGAGCAATCATTTAAATACCGCGATGTAGCCGAAATCCTTAACATCTCCATTAAAACAGTAGAAACACAAATGGGTATCGCTTTAAAAAAACTCAGTAAAGCCTTCATCTTCTCTACTACATAATTTTTTTTCCAGGCCTTTAAGGGTGACCGGTAGTTTTACCACTCCTTCTAATAAACGACTACCATTTACATGGACAGAATCTGGGAACTGCTCGCTAAAAAGTTTAGTCAGGAAATATCCGTTGAAGAGATGGAAGAACTGGATCAGCTGCTGAAAACGCATCAGCAGGAGTTCCAGCAAAGCGAATTCCTGGGCGCTGCGTTCAACCTGGAAGTTGTTACTGCGGAAGATCCTGCCGCTATTGAGCAGAGCGAACAACGTTTACGTCGTCACCTCGCGGAATTGATACCCGGCGTTGAACCTGCTCCTGAGGTGAAAGGCATCGGCAAACACCTGCGGCGTTATTCAAAGATGTATGTGGCGGCCACATTGAACCTGGCTGCCATTACGCTGCTATACCTGGTAATAACCCACGATTCAGCCAGTGTGCTCGTTAATAAAATCAATACAGAACGGGGCGCAAAAACAACCGTCCACCTGCCGGATGGCTCCGTTGTTATCCTGAATTCAGGCAGCCGGCTTAGTTACGACAAAGATTTCGGTGTAAAGAACAGGCTGATCAACCTGGAAGGGGAAGCCTATTTCGATGTAAAGAAAAACCCCGCCATGCCGATGATCGTTTCCGCCGGCGCCGTGGAAGTAAAAGTGCTGGGCACAACTTTTAACGTGAAAGCATATACTGAAGATTCACTGGTGGAAACATCCCTGTTTACCGGCACTATTCAGCTCACCACGGAAAAAGATCCCGAAAGAGTGATCCTGCTCCGGCCAAGAGAAAAAGTGATCATCAATCAAAAACAAAACCTGTATACAATACCTTCCACGATGAAGGATACGCACAATGAAACCGTATCATTACAGCATATGGCGTTTAACCGGACCGATAGCAGCTTTGACGAAACAGCCTGGCTAAAGAATAAAATGATCTTCCGTGCTGCAAGATTCCGCGACATTGCGAATGAACTGCAACGAAAATTCAATGTAGATATCTATTTCAGTGATACTACATTCCAGGATATCCGCCTCACGGTAACATTTTCAGAAGAATCTATCCAGGAGATCCTTTCTGCATTACAACAAACTATTCCTTTTCATTATACTATTTCAGGCAATAAAATTTATATAGAACAATAAACACCAGCTGTGCAGGCACTAACCCTCACGGCAGTACGATTTCTTAACTGCAACTTCTTTTATAAATAAGATACGGCGAACGTCATGAAGTCCGCAGGTATCCGCTTTTACCTATTATGTTCATTTTATAAACCAAAATTTACATGAATTTGAAAAAATTCTGCAAGCTACTGCTGTATCTTGGCGTGATGCTATGCTTATGCCCCGCCCTCCGGGCTTATTCACAGCAGGTGAGCGTTCCCGCCGGTAAAAAGTCGATCCGGGAAGTGCTGGAATATATCGAAAGAACCACTTCATACAGGTTCCTTTATACGGAAGACCCGGCATTCGACCGGATCGCAGCCCCTTACGAAGGAAAAGGCGGCAACATCACTACGGTATTAACCGCCATCCTGAAAGAAACCGATATCTCCTTCCGTGTCAATGCCAATAAACTGGTGTCGCTACAAACACCGCGCTCTGCACTGCTGTCAACAAGAGACAGCAGCGGTTCAAACGTCACCGTTTCCGGTACCATTACCAATCTTCAGAACCAACCGCTAACTGCAGTCAGCATTTACCTGAAAGAAAATCCACTGGTAGGAACAGTTTCAGATAAGAACGGGTATTTTATCCTCAGTAATATTCCCCGGTATTCCACGCTGATGTTTTCATCAGTAGGATACCGGTCCCAGGAAGTGGATATTAAAACAATCCCGAATGCCAGTCTCCGGAAATTCCCCGTACTGATGGAATCAGAAAGCGTTACAAAAGACGAGGTAGTAGTAACCGCCATGGGCGTGCAGAAGAAAGTAAGCGTAGTAGGCGCCATCACTACGGTAAACCCTACAGAGTTAAGGGCCCCCACCCGCTCCCTGACCACGCAACTTGCAGGAAGAGTGGCCGGCGTTACCTTTGTACAGCAATCCGGTCAGCCAGGGCAGGATGGCGCCTCCTTCATTATCAGGGGTATCAACTCCGTTACCGGCAACACCTCCCCTCTCATCCTTATCGATGGTCTCCGCAGAAATATCGACGACGTTGATCCAAACGACATTGCTACTTTCTCCATACTGAAAGATGCATCTGCCACTGCAGTTTATGGCCTCGAAGGCGCTAACGGCATCATCATTATTACCACCAAAACCGGTAAGATCGCCTCTCGCCCTACCATCCGCCTCTCGGCATCATCTTCCATCAACAACGCGTCATACAAACCACAATGGGTAGATGCGCCTACCTATGCCCGGATGAAGAACGAAGCGCTCGCAGTACGCGGTAAACGCCCTTTTTATACAGATGAAGAAATTGCAAAGTTCGCCGACAATGATATGGATTTTTACCCGGATGTAAACTGGTACAAAACCATGGTGAAGCAAAACAATCCCGCCAGTAAAGCCAACTTCAATATCAGCGGAGGTGGTAATGCAGTTACGTATTATATGTCCGGCGGTTTCTATAATGAAAAAGGCATGTTCAACAGCAAAGGCGCCTCCAATGCCAATTACAATCAGTTTAACTTCCGCTCCAACCTGAAAGCGGATCTGTCGCCCACCACCACACTGGGCATCGGTTTCGACGGAAGATATAACACAACCACGGAACCCGGGCAGGGAGTAGACAAACTGCTCGATATCATGAACATGATCAACCCTACCCTGTTCCCGGCAGAGTATTCTAATGGCACCGCCCCGGAAGAACCTATCGGGATCGTGAATCCCTACTCCCTCCTGAATAAAACAGGCTTCATCAAGCGATACGCCAATTATATGTCGACCAACGTAAACGTAACCCAGAAGCTGGACTGGATTACCAAAGGACTATTTCTTAACGGGATCGCATCTTTTACTAAAAGCAATTTCTATGCGCATCAGTATATTAAAGACTACCAGCGGCATGCACCCGATTTTGCCAACAGCTACATGGGCTCCGGCAGGGATAAAGACGGCAACCTGGTCACTATCAATAAAACACCGGATCTCGATGATAAAATGCGCTTTAACTATGTAGCTCCCACCGGCAACCGGGTGATAGAACTCCAGGGCAGTATGAATTATGCACAAACATTTTTTAAGCGCCTGGCTGTAACAGGGTTATTACTTTACAAGCAACGTGAATTCCTTACCGATGCCCCGGACGGCAACGGCGCCACCTTACTCATTAATGCCTTGCCAGCCCGTGAACAATCCGTGGCTGGGCGGTTAACATTAGGCTGGGCCGATAAATATTTTACAGACGTGAACTTCGGCGCATCCGGATCACAGATGTTCACGCCTGATAAACGATGGTCCACCTTTCCTTCCATCGGCTTCGGCTGGGTACCTTCCGGGGAGAAGTTCTGGGGCAACATTGCTGAAGTGGTCGACTTTCTCAAATTCAGGATATCATACGGCACAGTAGGCGCACCCGGCAATGCCACCCGCTTTGGCTATATGGCCACCACCGGCCCGGTTGCCGGTTACACCTTCGGCTTTGGACAAGCCGCAGGCAGCGGCACTTTCATCCCCGGTGTGGGGGAATCAAGACTGGAACAACTGAACCTTACCTGGGAACGCAACCAGAAACTGAATTTAGGCGCTGAAATAGGGCTCTTCAGGGAAGTGAAAATAGTGATAGATGCATACCAGTATGTGAACAATGATCAGCTCATCGATTTAAGCCGGCTGCCTGCTACCCTGGGTTTACCTGCTGTACCAAAAGCGAACCTCGGGAAAACGAGATCAAGAGGCATCGACTTCGATATCACCTACGCCAGATCATGGAATAATTTCAGGATCAATTATATCAAAGGCATTATCAGTTATAATACCAACACCATCCTGGAAAACGGGCAGCTGGACCCTAAAGTGGCCTACCAGAGCGGTATTGGGCTCGACTATGGCCGTGACCTCAATTATATTGCGCTAGGTTTGTTTAAAGATGAGAAAGATATCGATAACAGCCCGGTGCAAACCTGGAATAAAGTGATGCCCGGGGATATTAAATATAAAGACATCGACGGTGACGGGGTGATCACACCCAACGACAGGATCTGGACCGGCAATATATACCCCAAATGGAGCTACTCCCTTGCTATTGATCTCCGCTACAAAAAATGGACATTGGCCACCCGCGCCATCGGCAAGTTCAATATGTATAGAAGCATTACCGGTGGAAGGATACCTTTCAATCCCTACAACGGGGGCGGTAACGAAAACGGCGCGGTGTATACGGCTGCCGTTAAAAACCACTGGACACCAGCCTCCTACTCCGGTAACACAGCTACAGAAAATTTTGATGCCACCTATCCCCGCCTCGGTTTTGGTACAGATAACCAGAACAACGCCCAGCGTTCCACCTTCTGGCTCAGGGAAGCGTCTTACCTCCGCATAGCCGATGCTGAACTGGGTTACAACTGGACGCCCCGGTCAAAGAAATCGCCGTTCAAAAGTATTTATTACTACGGAAGATGCGATAACGTGATCACTTTCTCCAGGTTTAAAGACTGGAATCCTGAACAATATTCATCGTATGCGTATCCGCTGAAAAGAACGCTTTCACTGGGACTGGAAATAGGATTTGATCTTTAAAAAGTTATTCATGAAAAATAATACATCAAAATTGCTCATCCTCCTGCTGCTCGTTTTTCCTGCTTTCAACTGCCACTACCTGGAAGCCGATGAATACCTGCACGAGGTAAATAATCTCAACAATATCTGGACACAAAGGATAGATATCCGCAAGGCCTGGGCGGCCTGTTATGGCGGCATTCCCAATTATACAGATATGGTGGGATCATGGCCGTTTAATACCAATTACGATGAAGGCCACGGTGGACTCGACAATTACTCCAATCTCATTTTTGCCCAGGGAAAATTCAATGCAGATAATCCTATCTATAATTTCTGGAGTAACTATTATAAGGCGGTCCGCACCTGCAATCTTTTCCTGGAAAATTATCATAAAGCAAACGACAAGCTGCTGGTACAGGGCGAGGTAGAAGGATACGCTGCAGATGCCAGGTTCCTGCGGGCATTTTTTTATTCGCAGATGCTGGAACTATATGGGCCTTTTCCCATCGTCAGCAAAACGATCGATTATTCCAAAACCGAAGAACTACCTACCAACAGGAATACACAGGAAGAATGTGTGAATTTTATTATTGCGGACCTGGATACCTGTATAAAACAATTGCCGGTTAAAGAAGATATTCTCAGCTCCGAACTGGGCCGCCCTTCCCGCGAAGCCGCCATGGCCCTCAAAGCCAGGGTACTGCTGTGGGACGCAAGCCCGCTGGTAAACGGTAACCCAGATTATAGTGCCTTTAAAGACGCTAAAGGAAGGCCCTATTTCTCCCCCGCCGCCGATCCGCTGAAATGGAAGAAAGCCGCAGACGCTGCAAAGGCGGTGATCGACCTGGGAAAATTTGAATTGCATACCGTTCCTGCCAATAACGGTTATACCACGGTTCCACTTGGCAACTTCCCCGGCAACAATGTGGCCTGGCCCAACGGGCCCGCCGGTATTGATCCCTACCGCTCCTTTAAAGGATTGTTCAGCGGCGGCAAATCATACTGGAATAAAGAAGCGATATGGATAGTGAATTTACCCGATCAAACCTTTAACCTGTCCATTCTCGGGTTCCCCAGGAATTATAACAACGGGGAAGGCGCATTGTACACCGCGCGCGTATGTGCCACGCAAAAACTGGTGGACGCATTTTTTATGAACAACGGGGCAACCATTGAAGAGGAGAACAGGAAATTATACAACGATATGGGGGTATCCGAAAACGGCGATAACTTTTATATTAAAGGATCTGGCAAAGATCCGTCAACTCCCCTTATTACCGGCTTCCATCTTTCAAATACCAATGCCAAAGTGCCTAACCGCTGCCTTAACCGCGAAGCCAGGTTTTATGCCACCATCGGCTTTATAGGACGCGGGTATGAGCAAAATAACGGCACGCTGTACTACGCCGATTATAAAGCCAATGCACTCGATGGCTTCCTGCAGTCCGACAGGCCCTCTACCCGCTCAGGCTATCCCATTGTGAAGTGGGTGGCAGACGATGATCAGAAAGCCGGCGGCAGTTCCGATAAACCCTATCATGTAATACGGCTGGCAGAAATTTACCTTTCCTATGCAGAAGCTTTGAATGAATATGCTCCCGGTGACGCCGATGTGTTAAAATACCTTAACCTGGTACGGTTCAGGGCCGGATTGCCAGGGTATTCCCCGGCCAGCAAGGAAATCATGCGGGAGAGAATTAAACGGGAAAGGTATGTGGAATTTGCTTTCGAAGGGAAACGGTATTTCGATTCCCGCCGCTGGAAAGACGCCGCCAAAACCACCCGCGATACCTGGGGCAACAGTACCGGCATGGGCGGCCTTGTATACGGATGCAACTTCACGGCAGCCGATGGCAGCTTCTACGACAGGGCCGTTATAGACGGGTATGTTTTCAGACCCAAAAACTATTTCTTACCTATTCCCTTCCAGGAAGTAGCCAACTACTGGGGCACACTCACTCAAAATCCCGGATGGTAGATCACTTAAACTCAGATATCATGAAACGCATTCCCGCTATATTCTTTATCACAACAGCTACTGCAGCCCTGAACAGCTGCGGTAAACCCGACTACGAAAACAAGGAGTTCTACAAACAGGAAGCCTATATTATTTCCTCCGCATCCACCTCCGCCACAGAAAGGGAAATATCCGACCTGCCGGCACATACTTTTGTAGACACATTGAAGTATATCAATGCCCAGTATGATTCGGACACCATCATCGACAACAAAACATTTACAGCGCAGGTGAAATTCAAAATAGGCATAGGCGGTTCGCTACCCGCTGCCCAGGATGTACGGCTGGTAGTGGGCTTCGACCAGGAAGCCCTGGATGATTACAATATCCTGAAAAATACAGTCAGGGAAATTCCTCCCGCATCGGCCTTCACATCCAATGTCCCTTACAACGAAAAAGAAAAAGGATTTGTGATAGACATCAAAAAAGGATCTTCTTCCACATCACTGATCTTCGACGTACCTATCGAAAGGGAAAAGATGAATATCTACGAAAACTTTGCCTTTCCATTGAAAATACTCCGCGCGGATAATGTGCCCCTGAGCAGGCAATACACCGGTTTCATGATAGCCGGCCTGCTGGTTACAAAAGATAAAACAGTAAACTGGTCAGGCTTCCCTATACCTAAAATTCCCGCGGGAAAATACTTCTCCGTACAATTAGCCAGTAACGCGGCAGAGAACAGCCCCGACGGAAGAACCCGGAAGTATAAATACATCACCCCGATGAGTATCACAGATGATCCAAAGCTCAACGACAAATACATCATCTGGGGTACCAGCGCATGGAGCTTTGAAGTATTTGGCTTCCATGGCGCAGGCTGGATGTATAATGTACTAAGCCTGGTAGATAAAGACTTCGGCATCTACCGGGTGGAGCCTGTGCTGTCCGGCAACAGCAACTTCCCCGCGCCAACATTTGCCTACTCAACAGTACAACAACCGAGCGAAGACAACTTTTATGATCCCCGGCTCAAAACACTCACCATCCACTATAAAAACGTGATCGGCCAGGATTATACAGATGTGCTGACCTTTGAGAGCGCCGATTTCACACTGGATGTGGTCCGGAGCGGCGGACCGGCCCCCCAGAGCTGGGCACAGGTAAAAAGTAAAGGATTTAATTACTGGCTGCCCCTGTAAAACGAATGAAGTGATGAGAGAAGATAAAATCATAAAGCCGCTTTCCAGCGGCTTTTATTTTTGACACAATTTAACTTATTATCAAAATTTACCCATTTCCTGGCCGACAATAAAAATATCTGGCAACAATTTGTCCAAATACCGGTTATCGATTGTTATATTATATACAACATACTCACATTTCAGTATGAAAAAAACAAATAATACAACTGCCGCAGCCACTATCTCTGCTGATACCGGCGCCGGAGAAATGAATAACCGTATCAGCTTACTGGAAGCAGAACGCCGTATACTCCTGGAACTGGGAAACGAAATTACCAAGGCCCGGGAAAAAAACGACCTGATCACTATCTTTTCCTCCAAGATCAGGGAAATGTTCCCGTTTTCCCATACCATCGTTACGCTTATAGACCATGAAGCAGGCACCTACACCCCCTTCCTGCTGGACCCGGAATCATCTCCCATCCAGGGCCATGAGCTATACCCAATGCTGGTGGAAGCCCGGTTCCCCCTGTATGAGCCTTTTATCCAGAAAGTGCTGACAAACGGGGAACCTACCCTTTATAAAATGGAAGACATTGTAGATGCCCCCGGAAGCCCGGTATTCCTGAAAGTGAATTACGAAGCGGGTATCAGGGTACTTTTAATGACGCCGCTGAAAGACAATGACCAGGTAATCGGCTTCCTGCACATCTACACAAAAGATCCCGCCGGGTTCACCGCAGAATTTATAAATATCATTGCCAGTATCGCTCCGCAGATCTCCAGCGCCGTGGCAAATATCAGGAATAACGAAGCGATGAGCCATGCCGAATCCATCAACGAAGTGCTGCTGGCGCTGAGTAATGAAATGGTGAAGGCGAGAGACCGGCAGCAGCTCCTTAAAGTGATCAGTTCGGGGCTCAGGGACATCGTTCCTTTTTCCGGCAGTATGATCACCATTATGAATGAAAAGGAAGAATACTATAAAGCCTGCCTGATCGATGCAGAATTGAAGCTGAAAGAGCTTACAGATACCGGCAACGCCCTCCGCCTGAGCTCCCCCGCCGAAGACGGGATCTACGATGTTGCCTCCCTGTACTACAAGCCCCTGGTTTTTGACATGCGATCATTTGAACCGGAAAATACCCCGCTTTGGTTCAGGCTGCATTATGAAGCCGGCGCCCGTGAAATGATAGTAAAGATCCTGGGCACCAACGGCCCTTCACAATACAGCCTGATGCTGTTCGCCAACCAGGCAGGTACCTTTAACGCGGAAGCCGTTAATATCGTGAACCGCATTTCCAGCCAGCTGTTTGCCGCCGTGAGCAATATTTCCGCCAATGAGGAGATCCTGAAACGGGAAAATGAAAAATCATTCCTGCTGGATTTCAGCAATGATATAGCTGCGGTAAGAAGCAAGAACGACCTGGCCGAAGCCGTACGCAAAAGCCTTAAAAAACTGGATGCACTGAAGGGTTATGTGATCCGCAGGATCAATGAAGACCAGCTTACCTCTACTACTTATATTTATGATGAAAGTATGGTAACCGGGGAAGATGAGCTGGTACAGGAGATGCTTACCGCAAAGTTGCCTGTCAACGACGGGCTTCAGAACAGGGTACTGAACAGCAGCATTCCCCTGTTCTTCAGCGTGAATACTGAGATCAGCCGCGGCAACCAAACGGCGCCCTACCTCGCGCTCTGGAAAAAAACAGGATTTAAAACCGTTATCGGCACTCCCCTCCGTACCGGAGATGTAACCCTCGGCATTTTGTGGCTTGGTCTCGAAGAAATAAATATGCCGCTGTTACAGGGCATATGCGCCCAGATCTCTATCGCCATGTATAACATCATTGCTAACGAGGAAATACTGCGCCGCGAAAGGGAACAGACCTTTCTCCTGGAATTCAGCCGGGACATTGCCGCACTGCGCTCAAAAGAAGACCTGCAACACGCTATATCAAATGTGCTGAAGAATGTATTGAATATTAAACTTGCCATTATCCGGGTGATAGAAGACGACGGCGTTACACTCAGTCCCTACATGGTGGATGAAAGCATGTTTGAAAACGGGAACACCGGGTTCAGGGAAGTGACCTCGCGGAATATAGACATACATGACGTATTAAACGCCCGGGTACTTAAAAACGACGGACCTGTTATTTTTAATGTGGAAGAAGAAATAGCAAACGGTAATAATAACCCCGTAGTGGTATTCTGGAAAAACACAGGGCTGAAAAGCGCTTTCGGAGCGCCATTGCGCGCGGGCAATACCAACCTCGGCACACTCTGGCTGCTGATGGATGAGGTAAACCTTACCATCCTGAAAGGCATCTGCGCACAGATCTCCATTGCCATCTCCAACATACGCGCAAGTGAAAAAATTCTGGCTTACAAACAAAAACTGGAAAATGAAAACGACTACCTGAGAGAACAGATCAAAACCATCTATAATTTTTCCGAGATAGTAGGCAATGGTACTGAAATGCAGAAAGTATACCGGCTGATAACCCAGGTGGCAGCATCTTCCTCCACTGTGCTCCTGCTTGGCGAAACCGGCACAGGTAAGGAACTGATTGCACGCGCCATACACAACGCCTCTCCCCGTAAAAGCAAGTTAATGGTAAAAGTAAACTGCGCCGCCCTGCCTCCGCATCTCATCGAAAGCGAATTGTTCGGGCATGAAAAAGGCGCGTTCACCGGTGCTATTGACAGGCGCATAGGCAAATTTGAACTGGCCAATAACAGTACCCTTTTCCTGGATGAAATTGGCGAGATGCCACCAGAGCTACAGGTAAAATTATTACGCGTGCTCCAGGAACGCGAGCTGGAAAGAGTGGGCGGAAAAAATACAATCAAGATAGATGTGCGCATTATTGCAGCCACCAACCGAAACCTGGAAGCAGAGGTACAGGCAGGGCGCTTCAGATCCGATCTCTACTACCGCTTAAATGTATTCCCTATTCACCTGCCTCCGCTCCGCGACAGGCTGGAAGATATTGAACCGCTCGCCAATGCATTTATTGCCAAGTTCAGTAAGAACATCGGGAAAAAAGTAACAGGTATATCGGCCAAAGTATTGAAACAGTTAAAAAGCTACGACTGGCCCGGTAATGTGCGTGAACTGGAACACCAGATCGAAAGAGGTATACTGCTCAGTGAAGACGATACACTCAAAGAAATACATCTGCCCCAGCGGGGGCACAACGGGCAGGAAGGACAGGCCCCACCCGTTTCAGCAAGAACACTGGAACAGATAGAACGGGCCCATATTATAGAAGTATTGAAACGGTGCAGCGGCAAAATCTCCGGCGTTGGAGGCGCCGCCGAAATACTTGAGATCCCCGGCACCACCTTACATTCCAAAATGAAAAAACTGAAGATCTCAAAAGCAGATTACTTTATCAGTTAAGCAGGGATAAATAAAAAAGGCCGGGGCACATTTCGCTGTTCCGGCCTTTTTTATTTATCCGTAATAATACACGGTATTTCGTGAAACCCGGGCCAATCCGCTGTATTACGTGAAATAAAAAAACATGAATTCATCTTAACAAAGTGATTAACATACAATTATATGGATGGCACTTCACTTGCCTGTTAACCTGCAAAGAAGAAGACCAGTAAAGCGATTAAAAACTTATTTAACCACCGCCTGCACGCAGGCATTATAACATGCAAAACCATGAAAATTGTAGTTATCGGCGGGACCGGCCTTATCGGGTCCAAAACAGTGGAAAAGCTCCGCCTCCTGGGCCATGAAGTGATTGCCGCTTCCCCGGCATCCGGTGTAAACACTATCACCGGTGAAGGATTGGCCGAAGCTTTAACGGGCGCCCACATTGTGATAGACGTAGCCAATTCCCCTTCTTTTGAAGACAAAGCCGTGATGGAATTTTTCCGGACTTCCGGCAACAACCTGCTTACAGCAGCCGCCAACGCCGGTGTTAAACACCATGTTGCCTTATCGGTAGTAGGAACCGACCGCCTGCAGGAAAGCGGTTATTTCCGCGCCAAGGCAGCACAGGAAGAGCTGATCAGGAAATCAGGCATCCCTTATTCTATTGTTCATTCCACGCAGTTCTTTGAGTTCCTTGGCGGTATTGTAAAATCGGCAGCGCAACAGGAAGCCATTCATTTATCACCCGCGCCAATACAGCCTATCGCATCAGACGATGTGGCGGCAGCCGTTGCTGACGTTGCACTTGGAACGCCGGTGAATGGAATAGTTGAAATTGCAGGCCCTGAAAAGTTCCCCCTCTCCGCCCTTGTAACAGATTATTTAAAAGCAACCAACGATCCGCGCACCGTAATTACTGATCCCGAAGCCAGGTACTTCGGCGCCATGCTTAATGAACAGTCGCTGGTACCCGGCGCCAATGCACGTTTAGGTTCCATCAATTTCAAAACATGGTTTGCCGCTCAGTCTGTAAAAGCATAAGGCGGCAAGCCAGGAGCGTCCCGACAACAATATGATCATCTTTCAAAAAATAAAAACAACATGCAAGAATTCCTTTTAGTGATCCACAGGGATCTTACCAGTGATAACCCGGTGCCTACGCCCGAACAAATGAAAGAGGCGCTTAAGCCTTACCAGGAATGGGTAGCGGGAATTGCTGCCGAAAACAGGCTGGTGGCGCCTCCCAAACGTTGGGATGCCGATGGCAGGGTGATCAGGTTTGAAAAAACGAAGGAGCAGGTACACAACGGTCCTTATGTGGAAGGCAAAGCATCTATAGGCGGCCTGTTCCTGATCCGCGCAAAAGATTATGATGATGCTGTAGAGGTGGCAAAAGGCTGCCCTATTATCCGGTATGGCGCCATCGTTGAAGTACGTATGGCCGTACCCGTAGCCTAAATACGGAAATGAAACTGCACGTTAAAGCCCTTGCGATATCGCAAGGGCTTTAATATCTCCGGTAATTAATTACAAAAGACTTTTGATATAGAATACTACCGGCATCGATGCAAAGGCCAGCGGGATAATCACTGCAAAAAGCCATATACCGGTAGATTGTATGATGGGCGTATATCTTTGATGTACCAGTCCTGCCGTCCGGAAGGCGCTTTGAAAGCCGTGGTACAGGTGATAGGAAACTGCCACCATAGCCGCCAGGTAAAGCAGTACATACCAGAGCAGGCTAAAGCTGTGCGTCACTATCACATACAGGTCTTTTACCCTTACTATTTCGGTATTGCCTTCTGTTGTTACCGCGTACTCAAAATCAGGTGAGGCCGGCACGTATACAGAAGACGTTAGCTTACCGGTTAACAGCTCTTTCCGGTACTCACGGTAAGTGCCTTCTGTAAATTTATATCTTCCCCAGAAATTACTCATATGGATCACAAGGAACAGGAAAATAATACTGCCCAGCAGGCCCATGTTCAGGGATGCCCAACGCACCGGCGTTCTGGGCGCCACCGCATATTTCACCGGTCGTGCTTTCCGGTTTTTTAATGTTAATGTTAATGCGTAAAACGCGTGTACAAGTATAGAAATATACAGCGTATAGGCAGCTATTTCCACCGGTGGGAAATGCGTCATAAAGTGCGCATAAATATTAAATGTGTAACCCTCATCCCCGGCAAACAACGTGAGGTTGCCGCCCAGGTGTACAATAAGGAACAGGCAGAGGAACAGACCAGTCATAGACATGATGAGTTTTCTGCCCACTGAGGAGCGGAAAAATTGTTTGAAGTTAAGCATGATAGTAGTTCTTTTGATTAATTATTCAGCCTGCGTTTTATTTGCCCGATATTTTTTTCTATCAGGGCGATGTCTGCGGGAGTAGTAGCCATCTTCAATGCGGTTTCATAGTGCTGCACCGCCTTCCTGTCGTCAATATCTGTATAAAGATTACCTAACAATGCGTAATAAAAATAGTTATCCGTCAGTTGCAGTCTTTCCGCTGCCATGATAGCCTCCTGTTTGCTTCTTGCTTTGGCAATAGCATAGGTCCGGTTCAATGCAGCAATGGGTGAATACTCCAATATCAGTAGCTGGTTATACAGGTCCAGGATATTATTCCACTTTTCGCTGGAATCTTCCTTGTGCGTATGCCACCAGGCGATAGCCGCTTCCAGGTGATACCTCGTTAACGCGGAACTGCTGCCGGCCTGGTTCAGGTAATATTCTCCCCTTTCGATCAGCTCCCGGTTCCAGCGTGTTTCGTCCTGCTCCTGGTAAAGGATCATTTCCCCCGTGTCATTTACCCGTGCATCAAAACGGGAAGCATGAAAACACATCAGGGCCAGTAATGCGTTCACAGCCGGCTGGTTGGTTTGCGGCTGCTCTATCAGCAGGTAGTTAAGCCGCATAGCTTCCACGCACAAATCTTTACGCAATACGGTATTATGGGAAGTGGAGTAATAGCCTTCGGAAAAAAGAAGATATAAAGTTTTCAGTACAGTTTCCAGCCGGTCGTTTATCTCTGTAAATGTAGGCTGCCGGATCTTTATACCTGCTTCTTTCAGTTTCTCTTTTGCCCTGCTGAGCCGTTTATAAATAACTGTTTTTGTAGTGAGATAGGCATCCGCTATTTCCTGTGTACCAAACCCGCAGAGCAGGTTCAGTGCAAGGGCCACCTGCGATTCAGCAGGAATGGCCGGATGACATACCGCAAAGATCATGGCCAGCTGACTGTCTGTAATATTGCGGGCGGAAAGATCTATTTCTATTTCTTCTCCCTCCGGGAGATTATACCGGAGGTCCGACAATAATTTCTGCTGAAAGAAGGTGTTTCTCTTCAACCAGTTCTTCGTTTTATTCTTGGCTACCGCATATAGCCAGGCGGTTGGATTTTCGGGCAATCCTTTCGCGCTCCACGATTCAGTGGCAGCCAGGAAAGTATCGCTTACAATATCTTCCGCCTGTTCTATATGCTCGATGCCAAAAAGGGAGCCTAACACCGACACCATTTTCTGATACTCCGTTCTGAATAAGTGCGGTAATAATTCTTTCCCATCCATGCTACAAATAATAATGCTGTTACAAAAGTAAGAAAGGCATTCTTATTTGTTGCTGTGTTATCCCACTGCCATACGTATCTCCACCGTTCCTCCAAGTTCCAGGATCGGCGCTTCACCGGCTATTTTCACCGCTTCGTCATAGCTCTCTGCCCTGATCACAATAAACCCTCCGATAGATTCCTTGATCTCCGCATAAGGGCCATCCGTTACGCTCTTGTCGTGCTTCACTACCTTTCCTGCACCTTCCCACGGCTGGAGCGGCCTTGCAAGCACGTCGCGCGCCTTCAGATCATCAAACCATTCCCTCCACCTGCTCAGATGCGCCTGCAGTTCTTCCGGTGATGGCTGCACTTCCTTTGTTTTGTAGTCTCTGCGGAATACCAATAAGAAATCATTCATATATCATGGGTTTTAATATGCCTTGGCGATGCTTCACCCGAACTGTCCTACCTGGTAAGTACCAACAAAGGCAGGCGTGGTGAAAGCAATGTTAAAACGGTTCCAGGTATTGATGGTGGTAACAGCCAGCGTCAGGTCTACCAGTTCCTCATCAGTGAATTGCTCTTTTACCCTGGTATACACTTCATCCGGTACATGGCAGCTGGTTACCGCCTCCGCCCACGCCAGCGCGGCTCTTTCCCTGGTGGTAAAGAACGGTGTTTCCCTCCATGCGTTTAAAGCATATAAACGCTGCTCTGTTTCACCATGGGCGCGTGCATCTTTTCCATGCATATCAAGACAATAAGCGCAGCCATTGATCTGCGATACCCGGAAGGAAACCAGTTCCTGTAATTTCTCCTCTATAGAGGACTTTTTCAGATACGCACCGGTATGAAAAAGTGTTTTCACCGCCCCCGGTCCTTTTTCCTGAAAGTTAATTCTTTGTTCCATTTTACTTTATTTGATTTATTGGTTTATTATCTTAATAACAACTGACTTTTCCGGATTAGACAAATTCCAGGATTTTTTTTTCAGAGATGAATATTAAACAAGGATATCATTCTGCGGAGCTACCGGAGCCGGCAGTTCAGTTTCGCCCAGCATCTCCCGCAGATCTATTTCAATGGCCCTGCAGATCTGCGATATAGGCACATCATTGGCGCTCCCTTCAAACGGGTATTCCGTGCTTTCCCCTACCTGCTCCAGGGAGGTATACATCCAGGATACGATCACGCAAAAAGGGATCAGCAGCCAGATCATATGTCCTTTCATCAACCCTGTTACCGCGGCATTCAGCTGGTCAAACTCCTGCAGCAAACCATACGGCAGCAGGAAACAGAACATGCTCACAAAAATGGTATTGACGATCGAGTACTGCCGCGGGTAGGGCGTATCTTTAAGCGATTCACATAATCCCTGCTGCGTAATAAAGCCATTAATAGTACGTTGCAGCTCCGCATATTGGGCCACTACTATTTCCTGCTTCTCATATACTGCTTTAAGCGCCTGGCTTTGCAGGGCCAGTAACTGGATTCCCTGGCTGCGGGTTCCTGCAACGTAAGACCACTCTTCTGCCGTTATATATTTCAGGATCTCGTCTTTGAAGGCATGCTTCCGCTCCGGGATGGTGTAATAACGCTGGTACTCCGCATTGTAACGGGCATCCGCCACTTCCCATACCCGGCCTTCCCGCATCTGGTAACGCAATACCGTAAGCCACGCAAAATGGCGATACACCAGCAGGCGGACAAATTCCCCGTCCTTAAAATAATCACGGCACAACATTCCCCAGCTGATACTAAGATTGCGGATGTTGGTCCATATATCATGGCCATTACCGGTACGGTTATACGTTTGTGTGTTTTTAAACCCTACTATAAAGGCGGTAGCTGTGCCCAACAGCGCCACCACTACCCATGGAACCACCAGCCACTTTATTCCCACGAGCTGGTAAAGTACCACCGGTATGGTGTCCAGTATGATCAGTGTATAAATCCTTCTCCTTGTCCAGAAGAGAAAATCAACCAGCTTATATGATTTACCTATATGCATGTACCTTTCATTAAGAAACCTGTGGATTTACTTCTCCTTCTTCCTGGTCATCTTCCCTGATAAGATCATCCAGGAATTCGCCCCCCTGGTAGGTATCCTTTTCATGAGTGGGTTCCAGGGCTGTTTGCACCGTGATAACCGGCGCCTTTACATCGTCGCGCGAAAAGAACCGCTGCAGGATCTGAGGAAGAGCTTTCATGTTGTTTGTTTTTTGTGATAACGCAACACTATTATTGCAACATGGGATTTACAACCCTTGTGCCACCAGGTTAACACATTTCAAATCAATCATTTAATCAAAAGCGCCGGTATATCGTGTCACGATATATCGCCAGTAAACGGATTTTACGCGGTATTTAGTGAGGTTTATGGACGGGGTACTAAACGTACACGCCGTGTTGCAGAATCTGCAACACGGCGTGTACGTTATAATTTATGATAATGCTATCTTCAAAACTCTTCCCAGCCACCATTCTGCGGGTCATATTTTTCAAATTCCCCGCTATCTGTAAATTCAGAGGCGGCCATCCCTGCTTCAAAAATATTCTCTTCGCCCCAGCCGGCGGTGAAATATAATCCCCTGCCGGTGAGCAGTGCACTGATGCCATATTCTGCATGCCTGAACGTTAACCCGTTCTTATCTTCTCTCTCCAATATATAATCATAATTTATTAACCTGTCTTTTAACTGTTGAACCTGTTCCTTACTAAAGGGCACAAGGTTATCTTTATTGTCGAGGAAATTCTTGTCGCCTGACTGTTGTTCCTTCGCTTTGGTTTCGCTGCTGTATAATTGTATATCATAGCTCATATTGGTTACGTTTAATTGTTTCTGTTTAAAAATAACACAAGAGGAAGGTAACAATTTTATTCATGATATATGTCCGGATATTTTATCTTTAAAAGATAAATAACAGACAGTTATTCATGATAATTTAACACTTAAAGTATAATGAAAAAATACCTGGTACTGGCAACAGGCATTATTGCCTGCCATACTCCTGTTAAAGAAAAGCTCCATACGATAGATTATGTTACAGTAGGCAAAATGATGGATACTATTAAGCCGCCTTACATCATTGACCTGGCTAATAAAGATAAGCGGCTGGTATTTATTGGCTGTGACCACAACAGGGATTCTACCCATCCACAATTTAAGGCGATAGAACAATACTTTAATGACCTGAAACCCGGGATCACCTTTAATGAAGGAGGACAAATGCCGGACAGTACGCACTTTTCATCGCTGAATGACGCGGCTTCGCGGAGAGGGGAACCGGGCTGCCTGAAATACCTGAGCGATAAAGCAGGCATCCGGATGATGAACGGTGATACAGAGGATAGTGTTGAATTTTCCATCACCCTGAAAAGATACCCGCAGGACCAGCTGTTGCTTTACTATATAATGGAACGCCTGGTAATCCCTTACCTGTATGGCGCCTACGGCAATGAGCCTTTTGAAACAGTTTACAGTAAAGCCATTGAGGACTGGTTTGTAAAAGAAGGCTTCCCGGTAACCGCCCAACAAAAATCATTCGGAGGTTTTAAACAGTTATACCAGCAATACACCGGAGTGCCGTTTGAGGCTAAGCTCACACCGGAGATAGAAAAATTTGACTACATCAACGGGGGCGATTGCAGGTTCTGCGCCATAGGCCGTACCTCGAAAATGGTGAGGGACAGTATACTGCTCGACAAAATAGACCATGCGCTGGATAAATACAACCGCGTGATGGTCACCTTCGGGCATGGGCACGCCCTGGCGCTGAAACCTGCATTGCAACAAATAATGGACAGAAAATAATTCCCTACTCCGCACCAAATTTCACTTCATTGGCCCAATGCGCTTTCCAATCGGGATGAAAGGCTCTTGCATTCCGTTTTGAAACGCTACGCTCCTTCGCCAGTTCCATGCAGCTGCCCGGCGCACCGTTATCATTCACCCGGAACGATAACTTCACCGGCTGTCCTTTGTCAATGGCGGCTTTTACATCCGGCAGCTCAGACCAGGGAATAGCGCATTCCGTGATCAGGGTATTGCCTTCTCTCCGCACTGCAAGGCGGCCGTTCTTCACCGGTCCCTCGCCGTCCGACTCAGGCTGCCTGGGGAAAAAGTGTTTCCGGTTCAGGCCCGGGGCCAGCAACCGCCAGATCTCAGTACCGCCGCCATATTCCGGCGCTACCTGGTTAAGCGCATATTCATAATCGGTACATTTGTACCCGGTATAACGCGGCATGGTGCCGGGCGGATATGCCAGCATGCCATCCTTTCCTTCCGGCAACACATTAAAGGCCAGCAACACATTATCATAAGCGTATCCCAGGCCGGAATTATCCGGCGTTACAGGATTTTTACGGTAAGTATAATGCCGTACGCCGGAGGGCCATATCAGCGGAAATTTCACCGGTTTATCTACCAGCGATAACGTTACTCCATCCGGTAATTGCGGCGGAGCACCCACTATATAATGCCCTGCCCTGCCGTATACACCTTTCCAGTTGCCCCGGGTGTCAAGGTCTTCTTTCACAAAAATATCCCTGGTGGCAAACGGTGCATCAAACATCAGTGCGGCCAGTTTGGGTGTATACCACCAGCCGTTGCTGTGCAGTACAATCCGCACTTTGCCCTGCAGCTGCAATACCTCCCAGGCGCCGCTCCAGAGGTTGGTAATGTTACGCTGCAACAGGCGGCGGTTGTCACTATACACTTCCAGCACCAGGTTAGGCACCCGTAGCGCCGGCAGGTATAATGCTACCTGCGTGGGCGCATCCAGCTGAAGATCCACACCAAAGGAATTGGTATTATCACTGCTTTCCAGGTAATGCATAATGCGGCCATCGCCGGTGGGCAGCTGCAATGCGGAAGCCCCTTCTGCCGGCGCGTTGCCTTCTTTGCTGATCAGCGACTCCTGCATGTCCATGGCATAAGCGGTATCGGGATAAAAGAACTCGTCGTCCGGGCGATGCTCAAAACGGTAAGTACCCGGATGCGGCGTACTGTCGGCCGCTTTAGCGGCAAAATAAAAATAGTGGTCATCGTAGGCAAAATAGCCGTTGGCATAACCATTGGCCCGGGTATCGAAATTTGCGAAAGGGTACCAGGCAGCTTCCGTTAAAGTAACAGCTGCATTGCCCTGGCTGCTTACTGTTTGGGGCAATGCCGTTTTCCAGTCGTCCAGCTGCCCGTCTACGTGTATACTTAACCGTGAGATAAGGTTTACGTGCATATCTTCATAATGCACTGCGGAGCCATCCGCTCCTGCATCAAAGTGAACGGACAACGGGTAGGTATTATTTACCGAAGCAGCCCCGCTTTTTATCTTTACAGGAATAGTAATGGTTTCATGCGGCGCCAGTTTCACGGTAGCCGGCGCTTCAACACGCAGGTTGCCCAGGCTTACCTGTAAACGGCCCTGTACCGGGCGGTTCAGGATATTGGTCAGTTGTAACGGCATCACCGGTTGTTGCTCAATACGGGCCGTCATATCTTCCGGGATGATCTCCACCGGTTCATATCCTTCTATGCGCGCGGTTTTCAGCGCAGCAAGCATAGCGGCAAAGGAACCTTTGGCGCCATTGGTGCGAAGATAATATCCCTGGCTGTTCAGCGGTATTTCCAGCTTACCCGCTACCGGTAAAACAGGATTGCCATAAAAATCAAACAACCGGAAATTGGCTGGCAGGATCATCTTCCCGCCCGACAATGGCTCATAAGGCGTTGGCTGGCCGGCGGCCCGCAGCTTTTCAGCCGCGGCCGTTTGTGCAAGTCCGCGCACTTCCCTGAACAGCACCTGTTCCGGGCCAAATGCCTCGCCTATGTCGCCACATATCACTACGGTGCCATCATCCGCATTCTTTTCCAGGCCGTCGAACACCATTACCCAGGGCAGGCCTTTGGTAAACAGCAGCTGTTTAAAATCCCGCTCCCCTATCAGGTGCTGCACTGCGCCCAGGGCAGCGGCCTGCGACCAGGTATCAGGAATGCGCGTAATCTCTTTCACGCCGGAAGGCGTATATATTTTACGGGTAAAATGTTCGCTGCCCCTGCCGCCGGTATACATGTATCCCGCGTAAATGCCCATGGAACGGTCGTATCCTGCGGAGCGGTTAGTGGCTACGGTAAGGCCTATACGATCGTCGGTATTGCCTACCCAGCTTTCTGTGTCCCAGATCTTTACCCGGCCATGAGGCGATTTGCGGTTCACCCATTCGGGATAAAGAGCGGGCGACTCCATCCCCTGGTAGTGAATGGAACAGAAATCGAAGATGGGCAGGAACGTCATTTTTCCATCTGCAAAAAGTTTATCCCAGGCATTGGAATTGGAATCGCCGCCGCCTACCAGCACATCAGCCCCCTTTTTACGGGCGTCCAGCACGGCATCCGCCATTACGGTATATATTTCGCGATAACGCAGGATATCCGATTGCCACCCGGAAATAGACAATCCCTCCCAGGGCTCATTCCACAGAGAAACAGCCGTAACCGGTCCTTTGGGCCAGCCATACTGCACACAGAGACGATGCACAAATTCCCTGAAATCATTATCAGACGAAGGCATCCATACCATGTCCTGCTTGGTTTTCTTCATCACCCCAGCGGAGTCGAGAAAAGAACGTGGCCTTCCAAAAGGCTGAGGAGCGGTGCCTGCACCAAACATCAGCAATACGGTAATATTCTTCTCTTTATATGCTTTTAACTTACGGTCTATCTCTTTCATTTTTGCCGTATAGTCTTCCGCGTTAGCAGGCGTATAATCCACTCCCATACGGATAGCCTGCACGCCTACTCTTTGCAGGAAATCAGCGCCCATATCATCGAGCGATTGTTTGGGATACTGGATACGTTGCGGATTGGCAGCGAAGGTGCGTACCAGGCTGGTAATAAAACGACGACCGTATTTACCGAGGTCCATCACCAGCGCATAACCGCCAAAGCGGGGTGGTATAATGGGAAGATGATCGATATTGATATATCCTTTCGGAGAGATATTCACTTTCACCGGGGTAGTGCTGATAGTGGCAAACTTTACCATCTCCGGCAGCCATATATCGCCAGGACGGCCTTTGGTACCATAGCTGATCAGCTCTATTTTTCCTTCGGCAACCATTGGTTCATCCAGCCGGTTCACCACCTGTATGGTGTAGGAAGGCTGCTCACCGGGCCATAACACGTTGGCAGGATTGGATGCACCTGCCAATACCACATCATAATCATAATGCCGCTGGTTATTTCGTACGCCCATTACCGTTTCATAGTTCACCCAGTCTTCCGGCGCTTTCATCTGGGCCATACCACTCCCTGCACTGATCATCATCAGCGCTGTAATCCATAAATATTTCATCTGTTATTGCTTTATAAACTTACGCTGGCCTATTATCCGGCCATTACCCGCATCTGTGATCACCAGTATGTAGGCGCTTTGCGGCAGGCTGCTTACATCTATGTTCCATGGCCCGTTGCTTTTTGCTGCGGTTGTTTTCACCACTTTCCCGGAGAGATCATAAATGCTGATCATACATGCTGTGGGCTTTGCCAGTTTGATGTTGATGTTCAAGGTGCTCACTACCGGGTTCGGATATACGCTTAGCCCGGAGGTAGCGGGCAACAGTTTTCCGGCGGCAAAGCCGCCTGAATCTGCTGCTGCGGCTGGCGGTGTCCACAGGTACAATACTATCTTGTTGGCGTTGTAATCGTCTTTGGTGATCATGTATTCACCGGTGGACCGGTGATAGGCTTTGATCCCATACTGCGAGTCCACGTCATTGCCCACGTATACATTGGGATTGCTGCTGTTCATGGTAAGTACCAGTGCGCCGGTGCTAAGGTCAAATACATCGATATCAGGAATAGCATAATAACCCACAAAAAGATAATTGCCCGCAGCCGACATCGACTTCGCCTGGGCCCTGCTGAGCGTAATAACGGTATCGGGGGTACGATTTCCGGCCAGCCAGCCATGATATACTTCTATGCGGTTACCGATCAGTGTCCAGTCGGTGCTGCCGCCGGCCAGTACCATTACATCGCTGGCAGGGATGTATTGCAGCTGGTTCAGCCGCGCAATGGAAGCAGGCGTAGGTGTTGAGATCACTGGTCCCCAGATGGGTTTTCCGTTAGCCGCAAATCCTGTAAGCGGGTAATGCTGGATGGCATTTGTTTTATCCTGTGAGATCCAGATATCTCCCAGGGAATCCAGGCAAAAGCCGTTCCTTACTTTCGTGATCGTATCGCCGGGGATAGCGATATATCCGTCTGTAGCAGGATTGAAATAATAGGTATAGAAAACATCTGCGTTCTGGTTATTGGCCACCAGGATACGGTGCCCTCCTACATTGGCGAGGTGCCCAAAATGTTGGCCCCGCGCGCGGTCGCTCATCTGGATGCGCGCATCCCAGGGGTAACGGTATGGGTCAACAGTGTTGGCCACATAAGCCCCACCGTCGGTACCGGTATAGGAGTAAATGATATTGCCGCTGTAAAGTAATTCGCCATCTGTGCCGGCATCTGCGGCGGCGCAGCCTTCAAAGTTAAGCGCCTGCAGGGTCCACATCAGGGCGCCGCCGGTGCTGTAGCAATGAATATCGGTAGCGCCGTTGCGGCCCAGGTCCCAGGTGCCTCCCCATGGATTATTCAGTACATATAGTTTTCCGGAAGCATCGCGTCCAATACCCACTACCCTTGTGAAACGCTTGTCGCCCGTGGCGCCGCGGATACCGCCGGTTTCATTGAGATAACCGCCTGACGCGCCGAAGGTGCTGCTCAGTACGGGCGTTCCCGTTAGGTTTGTATAAATTTTGATATTCATATCCGGTCCCTGGTCGCCCACCAGTAGTTGTCCCCGGGCGCTGTCGGCATACAACGCCGAGAGGCGGGATGTGGTACCCACATTCAACACGATGCCGGCCACGCCGGTGGAGTCGAACCGGCGGATGTTGCCGCTACCCAGCTGCACTACCCATACCGCGCCGGAGCTATCGATAGCAATGGGGCCGGGCGAGGTAACCGCCCATTGCCTTATCAGTGCGCCGCCGGTGGTGAATACTGCCACCCGGTTGCCGCTGGAGTCGCTTACAAACACGCGGCCGGCCGAAACAGCAATGCCTGTAATGGCATCGCCCGTGCCTGTACTGGCGGTAAACAACAGGTCGCGCAGTTTGGTGCTGCGGTTGTAACGGCCTATTTTACCACTGTTGGGGGCCTGCTGTGCGGTGAATATATAGGTGGCATTGCCGCCTATAGCGCTGCCCTGCGATTCTTTGGTACCGCCCATGCCTCCAATGGTAGCTCCGTTCTGATAGATACCTATATTGCGGCCTTTCTCATCCCATAAGGACGCTGTATATATTACTCCCTCCGGCGATACCCACATAGAGCGGGCGCAATTGCCTACATAGTGGGTAACATCAGAAAAAGTATTACCCACCCAGGTAGTGGTATACTGTGCATAGCTGAAACCGGCTGTTAACAACAGCCATAACGTGGAGATAATATGTTTCATCTTTATCAGTTTAGATGTTAGTATCCGTTATTCTGTACCAGTCGCGGGTTACGGCCTATTTCCCTCAAAGGAACGGGCCACAACGTCTGGTTGGCCGTAATGCCTAACACGGCTTCTGCCCTGCCGGTGCGCACCAGGTCATAAAAGCGGTGCCCTTCAAAAGCCAGTTCCTTGAAGCGTTCATTTTCTATTGCCAAGGCAAGATCTGTTTCACCGCCATAAGGAAAATCGTGCATGCCCGGTGTGGTCAATGGCTCCGCGAAAGCCCTGCGGCGTATGATGTTCAACGCTTCAATAGCCTCGGCTGTTTTCCCCAGGTTGTTCAGCGCTTCTGCTCTTACGAGGATAATATCTGCCAGCCGCAACGCAATAATATCAGGCTCTGTGCCGCTGGTTAAGCGGGTATATTTATTTACGTAGGGCAGCGCAGGATCAGAAGTGGTGAGCCCCAGGGCGGCATTCTTCCGGATATCGCCGGTTTCATAGGCGTTAATGATCTTTGTGGTGGGCGTTATCTGGTAACTGCCCGGTTGTATGCCTGCGGGAATACCATTCACGGGCACGTATAAACTAAACAGTCCATTGGCCTGCGAAGAGGAGCTGACAAACTGTATTTCAAATATCGCTTCGGTGCCGTTTTTACCACTGGGAGAAAACATATTACTGTAGGCAGTGCTGCCACTTACCAGTGTGTACACGGGGCTGTTCATTACTTCAAGGGCTTTGGCGGCTGCAGCGTCATAATTCTTTATACTCAGGTAAGCCTTTGCCAATAACGCTTTAGCCCCACCCTGGCTGGCCCTTCCGCGGGTGGCTGAAGCAGCCGCGAAGGTAGCCGGCAACATGGCTTCGGCCTGTTTCAGATCCGAAATGATCTGCCCGAAAACACTGTCAACCGATGAGCGCGGCACCGTAAAATCAGCATTGAAAGAAGTATAAGGTTCCAGCACCAGTGGTACAGGACCGTATGCCTTTACCAGGTTAAAATAAAAATATGCCCGCAGGAAATAGGCTTCTCCCAGCAACTGCTGTTTCCTTCCGGCTACAAACAGGCTGTCTTTCATACCGGGCACATGTTTCAGCAAATCGTTAGCGCGACCAATACCCGTGTAATTATTCTGCCAGTAACTGGCCACAAGAGGGTTATCTACCGGGATACCGTGATTGGTAAAAGGACTGTAATTGATCAGTAAGGCCGTAGTAGCATCAGACGCCGCATCGAAAGCTACGGGGAACTGCATGGCCATACTTTGTATGGCCGGGTAAATGCCTACTGCAGCGCTTTCCGCATCGTTGGCGGTTTGCCAGAAATTTTCATCTGCAATAGTGTACTCAGGTACCTGGTCCAGCACTTTTGTACAGGAAGCCAATACAATGAGAAGATATATGAGTCGTAATTTTTTCATAGTGGCTGCTTTTAAAAGTTCACATTTAATCCAAGCAGGAAGGTGCGCGCCTGCGGCTGTACTGCCCAATCGATCCCCAGCTGTGAGTTCTTCACCGACTGGTTCTGCGATTCAGGGTCCAGGCCGGAATAGCCGGTGATAATGAAAAGGTTCTGCGCGCTGGCGTATACCCTGGCGCTGCTGATCCTTACCTTCTTCAGCAGGTCGGGCTTAAAAGTGTATCCCAGTGTAATATTCTTCATCCTGATAAAGGAACCGTCTTCCACGAAACGGTGCGATACCTCTCCATTGGTCAAACTGTTAGGCGTAACAGGATCATTGAACACGGCCTTGGGGACATCCGTATTGGGATTTTGCGGGGTCCATCGGTTCAGCGTACGTGCGTCGCCGTTATTATAGCCGCTCATACGCTCCAGCATGCTGCGTGTTTGGTTATACACCTCGTTGCCATACGACCAGTACAGGAAAAAGCTCAGGTCTATTCCCTTATAGCCAAAGGTATTGGTGATGCCACCGGTGTAATCCGGCAACGCATTGCCCAGGATCACGCGGTCGGCTGCCGTTATCCTGCCATCGTTATTAATATCATCATACACCATGTTCCCGGTTTTCGGATCTACTCCTTTGCTGCGGTAGCCAAAGAAGGAGCCAACGGATTCGCCTACACGAAAAATACTGGTAGGCAATGTGGTGCCGAATGATCCGGGCAGACTTTCTGTGAAGTCGGAGCTGGAAGGGTCGCCGGCCACGGTTTCAGGCAGGCTGGTAATTTTATTCCTGTTGAAATACAGGTTGAAGTTGGTGTTCCAGGTGAACTTACCGCGGATATTATCGGTGTTGATCCCTATCTCCAGTCCTTTATTTACCATCTGCCCGATGTTGGCGCCATTGGTACGTGCAAAGCCGGAGGTATAGGGAAGATCCAGTTTAAAGATCAAACGGTTGGTCAGTTTACGATAGGCATCTACGGCAACACTGATCCTGTTATTCCAGAAACTCAGGTCCAGCCCGAGGTTGGTAGCGGTGGTCGCTTCCCAGCTTAAATCCACATTGGATAAAGAGGTGGCAGCAATACCGGCTTCAGCGCCATAGTTGTAACCGGTAGAATAGGTAGCGAGTGCGGGAAAGTCGCTCCCCAGCCCTTCGTTGTTGCCTGTAACGCCAATGCTTGCACGTAGTTTCAGCTCATTAATAAAACGCTGTTGTTTCATAAAAGCTTCGTTGGTAACCCGCCAGCCTGCAGCCACGGAAGGGAAGAAACCATAGCGCCTGTTTTTACCGAAACGGGAAGAACCATCTGTGCGTAATACGCCTTCCAGCAGGTAACGGTCGTCGTAGTTATAGCTCAACCGGCCGAAATAAGATACCAGCCCCCATTGCGAGCGGTAGTCAAGCGGCGCCGACAGCGAGGTAAAACCGGTTACCGACTGTATGATATCGGTTGAATTGGTGTTACCCGAAACGCTGATCCTTCTTACATTCGCTTCCTGCGCGCTCTGCCCGAGCAAAGCGGTTAACTTGTGCCGGCCTTTCAGCATGGGTGTATAGGATAAGGTGTTTTCATTCACCCATAGGAACTGTGTGAACACTGATACAAAACCGCTGGCTGCAGAGCCGTTGTTCACCAGTTTCGACTGGTATCGGTCGTCTGTTACCTGCTGATTATCGAAGCCAAAACTGGTTTTAAATTTCAGGCCGGGTAGTATGCTGTATTCGCCATAAATATTGCCGATATAACTGTTTACGATCGACTGGAACCTTAAATTATTAGCGATCATCACGGGGTTTGTCCAGCGGCGGTTCCTATCGGTGTAATATGTTCCGTTGGGATTATAGATGGGATCATTGGGATTTTCTATCAGGGCAAGCGCCAGTACAGATTGCCCGGAGAAGCTGTTGTCCATACGGTTATTGGTAGACCTTACCCCTGTTACGTTTACGCCGATCTTCAGCTTGTCGGTAGCGGCAAAGTCGAAGTTCACCCTCCCGTTAAAACGCTTGTAATGCTGCAGTCCGACGATGGTTCCTGTCTGATCAAAGTAACCCAGCGATGCGTAGTGTGATGTTTTGCCTGTTCCCCCGGAGATAGACAGATTATAGTTAGATACCGGGGCTGATCTGAAAATAGCATCCTGCCAGTCGGTATTACGGCCGGTAACCACTACCGCAGAATCTACCGGTAAGCCGGCATTCACGCGGGATTCTTTGAACAGCTCCACAAACTGTTCCCCGTTTAATAATGGCAGCCGTTTGGGGATATCAGCCACGCCGGTATACATATTGAAATTAAAGCGCGACTTGCCCTCCGCACCTCTTTTGGTGGTGATGAGGATAACGCCGTTAGCGCCCCTGGAGCCATAGATGGCGGTAGCTGCGGCATCTTTCAGAATCTCTACTGATTGTATGTCGTTGGGGTTGATGTTATTGGTAGTGGCTATCCTTTGCCCGTCGCCGGAAACGCCGTATTGTGCTGCAGGAAGGTTGCTCATAGGCACACCATCTATCACGTACAGGGGGCGGTTTTCGCCGAACAGCGACCCGTTACCACGGATACGGATATACGTTTCATCGCCGGGGGCGCCGGAGTTCTGCACTACCTGGATGCCTGCCGCTTTTCCCTGTAGGGCTGCGTCCAGGCTGGTTACCGCTACACCGGTAAGCTCACTGCCTTTGATGGAGCTTACTGAAGAAGTGAGGTTCTTTTTTTGCTGGGTGCCATAGCCAACCACTACCAGGTCGTTCAGCGAGGAGCTCTGTACCTTTAGTATGATGTTAAGGGAAGACTGGCCGTTAACGTTTACTTCTTTTGGCTCGAACCCAACATAGGAGCATACCAAAACGGCGTTGTTATCCGGCACGGCCAGTGAAAAATTGCCCTGGTTGTCTGTAGTGGCGCCCAGCGTAGTACCTTTTACGCGGATGCTTACTCCCGGCAGCGGGTATCCTTTTTCATCGGCTACTTTACCGGATACGGCGATCCTGTTTAACTCCTTTCCTGCCGGAACCGGTGATGTCTTTTTAGTGATCACCACTATTTTATCCGTTATTTCATACTGCAGGGAAAGATTGCCCAGGAAGGATTTCAGCACCTGTTCCAGCGGCTGGTCCTTACATTCCAGCGATACTTTATTGAGCGCTGCAGGCGGCTGGTCGCGCCAGATAAAAGAATAGCCTGTTTGTTGTTTTAACAGCGCGAACACTTTTTCCAGCGGAACATTTTTTACAGAGATAGTTACATTTTGTGCATAGGCGCTTATATGCAGCAGCAGGATGGCCATAATAATCCATAGCGGTTTGCCGGGCCATCTTTTTACAGCCGGGAGAATACCTGTGACAAGGAATTTCATATTTTAACTCGTGGATTTTAAATATTAGCAATCATAAACGTGGAAATTTAACCGGGTATGCACACAACGCTCCATGCCGGGGCCCCTCGGCGATTGGTTTTTCAGCTGATGTGCATACAATGTGTGATCCGTGCAGCGATCAGGTCATGACAAATACATTTAAAAGGTTGATTTAATTGGCCTCATGATAAGGCATCACGGTAATAGTTCTTCCCTGTATCTTAAAACGTACGATTTTGGTCAGTTCAAGTGCTTTCAGTAATTGTGATATAGTGGCTGTTCTGGCTACAATGCCCGACAGTTCAATGCCTGACATATCTCCCTCGTATTTTATTTCCACATCATACCAGCGTGCTACCTGTCGCATAATGGTGCTGATATTTGTCTCCTTAAAATTAAACTCCCCGTTTTTCCAGCCCAGTATTTCTTCCATAGCAGGCTTATTGATCACTAATTCGCCGGAGGTACTCAACACCGCCTGTTCACCGGGGTGTAATACCCTGCCGGCGTTTATTTTTACCGCGCCTTGTACCAGCGTGGTTTTCACAGCGCCTTCATCGGTGTAGGCCATAATATTAAAGGCGGTACCCAAAACCTGTACCTCCATGCCTTTGGCGGTTACGATGAATGGTTTGTTATCATCCTTAACGATATCGAAGTAGGCTTCTCCCGAAACTTCCACCATTCTTTTATCATCAGGAAAAGCAGCGGGGTAACGGATGGAAGATGCCGCGTTGAGCCACACATGTGACCCGTCCGGTAAAATAAGCTGGTACAGGCAGCCGTTAGGTGTTTGCATGGTATTGTATACCAGGCCGGTGTTCTTCTGTGAAAATTGTTTATAAGCCAACTGCCCGTTGGCCAGCTTAATTACCTGCGCGGAGCCCTGTTGGGCGATGGCGCCGTTAGCGGCACTGTCGAGCGCTATACGGGTGCCATCTCCCAGGATCAGCACCGGGCGTGCCGTTCCGGGTTTCAACTGTGTTTCCTGCGTTATCGCTCTTGTTCTTTTACGGGTATTCCATTCCCAGCTTACTGCCAGCAGCAATAAAAAGATAGCAGCTGCCGCCGCATACTTGAACCAGGAACGGGCAACAATGGGTTTTCTGGCCGGATGCAGCACCGGTATCATCTCGCTTTGTTTTGCCTTCATCATGATCTCTTCCGCCATTTCCCCTGCATCAAAATCCGCCTGCTCGGCATAGTCCGGATCATTAAAGGCTTCCTGCAGCAATTGGGAGAGCCTGGCCTTGTTTTCCGGCCGCAGGGCCATACTCCTGAACAAGCGGATCTCTTCCGCGTTCAGCGCTCCGCTCATATATCTTTTAAATAATTCCTCAAAAGTAACTTCAGACATATACCGATGCAGATTTAATACTCCCCGTTATAAGGACGGAAAACAAAACAGGGGTAAGACAGTAAAATTGAAAATTTCATAAAAAATAATTGGAAGCCAGGAACAGCAGCGCAAAAACACTTTCGGAATGCCGGCCCAGGTACTCCCGGATACCGCGCAGTGCCCTTACAATATAGGTTTGTGAGCTTACCACGGAGATATTCAGTTTCCGGGAGATCTGTACATGACTTAACCCATTGAAACGGTGCAGTACAAAAACCGTTTTCACTTTTTCCGGGAGGTGCTCAATGGCCAGCAGCAGGATCTTTTCCAGCTCCTTATATTCCAGCCCGGATTGGGCATCGCTGAAAGGCGCTTCCGAAAGATGATCGGCCAGGAATTCAATATTATCTGTATGCAGTACCTTCTTCTCCAGGTGATCCATGATAAGATTACGGGCACATACATAAATGAACGTGCCTACCTTTTCTACACCAGGTAGCTTTGCCCGGTTGTTCCATAACTTAATGAAAATATCCTGTGAGAGGTCTTTAGCCTGTTCTGGCGAGCGTGTGAGGCGCAGCGCCGTACCGTATACCTGTGGCCAGTATTGTTTAACGAGAACCTGGAAGCTCCGTTCATCTCCGTTGGCAACGGAGAGCAACAATTCCTGTTCATTAGCGTGGATCATAACGGGTAGTGATCCATGAAAATAGTATAAGTGAATGGAATTTGCAAAATTGGGAGGGAAGAGAAAACGGAGAAGCGTAAATAAACGCCCTGTTATATTTATATTATACCCTTAAGTAAAGCAGTAATGCGGCCACGATAGGCCATATCGTATAGATATAGGGTATATCCGGGGGAAATATGGCTTATATACGGGGGAAATATGGCTGAACCGGGGAGCATCCATGCCTTTGCCACACAATATCCATGCTGCAAGGCATACCAATTCTGTTAGAAACCAACAAGAAACTGGTGAGTGAATGGGTAGACCGGAAATAAATAAATAATTCCTTTTGATGATTATATTTGATGGCATTTGCTTTTAAATAAATATCAGATAATGAAGATTTCGATTGGATGTTTAGTGCTGACATTAGCCCTGTATACAAACGGGTTAACGGCGCAATCACGTACTTACCAGAACCCGCTGCCGGTGGAGTTCGGCGACCCGTATGTACTGCATGTTAACGGCGACAAATATTATATGTACGGCACCGGTGGTATTGCCAAAAATGGGTTTGCTGCTTATTCCTCTACCGACCTGGTGAACTGGAAAGATGAAGGCCAGGTATATTATGCAGGTAACAAAGGCGGCTGGAGCGATTCTACCGCCGCATGGAACGGGGCTTACTGGGCGCCTGAAGTGTACGAATATAAAGGTAAGTTCTATATGTTCTACAGCGCCCAGTGGAAAGAAAATCCCAATAAAGAACTTGAGAATTTCCGTATAGGCGTGGCTGTGGCCGACCGCCCTACCGGGCCATTCACCGATATCAACAACCGCCCTGTTTTTGATCCCGGTTATCCTGTTATTGATGCCAATGTACTCTTTGATAAGAGCGGTAAAATTTATCTTTACTACTCCCGCTGCTGCTACAAGCACCCTGTAGAAAGCGAAGTAGCCACCTGGGCCAAACAAAAGGGATGGTTTGATACCATAGAGGAAAGCTGGGTATACGGCGTGGAACTGAAGCCTGATTTCAGCGGCGTAACCGGAGAGCCTGTGCTGTTATTACGTCCTCCTGTTAAAATGAATGATAAGCATTCCGAATGGGAAAGCCGCTCCGTTACCTCAAAAGAAGTGAACCGCCGGTGGACGGAAGGTTCCGTTGCCTTTAAAAAGGGAGATACCTATTACATGATGTACTCTGCCAACTATTTTGGCGGTAAGAACTACGCCGTAGGATATGCCACTTCCAAAAGCCCCCTGGGCCCTTTTGTAAAAGGCGCCAATAATCCTGTGTTGCAGAAAAACGTGGAAAAAGGCGGCACCGTTACCGGAACAGGGCATAACAGCATCACCTACTCCCCGGATGGAAAAGAAATGCTTTGTGTATATCATGCCCGCACTTCCGCCACAGGCGATCAGCGCGTTGTTTTTATTGACCGGATGAAGATTTTAAAAGATGGCAGGCTGGTAGTGGAAGGGCCTACCACTACCCCACAGGCGGTGCCCGGAAGCAAATAAATTTTGGGGCTTCCCTCCTTGCAGCCCCCGGGTTTCCTTCCAGGTAAACCCGGGGGCTTTTTTCAACCTCATAGAAACATTTATATGTTTCTATATTTTTTTTCTTATCTTTGCTCCCGAAACAATTTGTTCCCGGATATGGACAATAGAAAATTTGAAAAGATATCCCGTGCACTGAGTGATGCCAGCAGGATCACTGTCCTCCAGCAATTCAGAAAGAAGCAGGGATGTTTATACTGTGCAGAGATAACCGATATGCTGGATCTTACCCAACCTTCCATTTCCCACCATTTGAAGCAGTTGGTAGATGCAGATTTGCTCATACCTGAAAAAGAGGGACGCAATGTAAAGTACGTTTTAAATCAGAAAGTGCTGGACGATTATATTGATCGCCTTAATGCCTTCAAGGCATAACACTTTCTTCCCCGAATAGGCAATATTTATTATCATAAACATATCGAAACATTCAAATATTCAAATTGTTACATCAATGAAAAAGTCGATCTACGCAATGGCCCTGGGAGCCTTTGGAATTATCACCACCGAATTTGGCGTTATAGGCGTACTACCTAATCTGGCTAAGGTATTTGATGTTTCCGTGGATACGGCGGGATGGTTATTAAGTGCATTTGCGTTAACGGTGGCAGTGTCGTCCCCGTTTATCACCGCGCTAACCACCAATATAAACCGCAAGCTGCTGATGACGCTTGTACTGGCTGTATTTGTAGTATCCAACCTGCTTTCCGCCTTCTCGCCCAATTTTACGGTACTGATGATTGCCAGGGTTTTACCGGCTTTTTTACACCCGCTGTTCTGGAACATTTCACTGGCAGTGGCGTATAAAGAGTCCGGCAGTAAAGCGGTTTCCGTAGTAATGTCGGGAGTTAGCATTGCCACCGTAATGGGTGTGCCGATCACCACTTATGCGGCGGAATTTTTCAATAACTGGCAGGCCTCCTTTTTCCTTGCCAGCTTTGTGAGCCTGGTCGCATTTATGGGGCTGCTGCTTTTTGTTCCCTCCATGCCCGCCACCAGGAAAACTACGGGCGACAGCCAATTGTATGTATTAAAGAACCCGCAGTTATGGCTGAACCTCGTTTCCACCATTTTGATGCTGGCGGGTATGTTTTCAAGTTATGGTTACCTGGCGGCCTACCTGGAAAAGATCTCCCATATGAATGGTACCCAGGTGAGCCTTATGCTGCTTTTATTTGGCGGAATGGGCGTATTGGGTAACTGGATCACCGGCATTGCGCTAAGCAGGAATGTGATGCGCACCACCCGCATATTTTTCTCTTTGCTGATCCTCGTACAGGTGCTGGCATATTTCTTTGGCGGTATCTTTATTCCGATGGTCATTATCCTTTCCTTCTGGGGCGCCATTCATACAGGTGGCTTCTTAATAGGAAATATACGTACCACCCGTTCTGTACCACACAGTGCGCTGGAGTTTGTAAACAGCCTGCTTACCTCCTGCTATAATATCGGCATATCGCTGGGCACCATGCTGGGAGGCTTAATTATAGCCAGTTATGGCGTTCATAACGTGATCTGGATGAGCGCAGCGCTGCTGGCTGTTAACCTTGGACTGAGCTTCGTTACTTTTGGCGAGAAGCACCAGGCAACAGCTGTAGATGCTAATGCAGAAAAGGAATTCCCTGCTCCTATGCTGCATGCTTAAACCAACCATTTTTTTAAAATGCCGCTGCAGCTGTTAAAGGCTGCTGCGGCATTTATGTTTACTGAATACCGGCAGATTCATTGCTTTCGCATGCCGGCTTTTTTTAATCATTCCCAGGAGGCCTTCATTTTTGTTTGCACCGTCATACAGGCTATTATTATATAAAATGTATATTTACGTCCTTATCCCTTATACTGTATGAAACGAATTTTTACTTTTCTTATCCTGTTGGCAACAGGAACAATCACACCAGTTTTTTTGAAGGCCCAGGAGGTCGTAAAAGGAAAATTGGATTTTCTGAAAGGTACCACTGAAATGAAAGTGGTATTTACCTACAACAAACTTATTGTTGGCGAGGACGGACGGGAGGCCAGCTATATTAAGCGGAGAAAGGCAGAAAAAGAAGCCAAGGAACCCGGATCCGGCGCTGCCTGGGAACAGAGCTGGTTTGCCGACCGGGAAAAACATTATGAGCCCAGTTTTATCGAGCTTTTCAAGAAGTACGCCGACATTACCTTATCAAAAGACAGCACTCCCAAATACGTAATGGTAGTGAATACCAGGTTTATTGAAGTTGGTTACAACGTTGCAGTCTCCTCCCGTAAAGCAGCCATCAACCTGGATGTAGAAATTTTTGACCAGGCCAATATGAAAAAATCCATCTGTAAAGTTATGATGGACGACATGAAAGGAGGAAAAGGCCAGTTTGCTACCGGCCTCCGTATAGGAGATGCCTATGCCAAAGCAGGTAAAGAGCTGGGAAAAATGATCAGTAAAAAAATAGATGATTAAGCATCTGTTGTATAGTAAGCACCGGTAAATACGCAGTTACCGGCATTGCTGTTCCCCGTAACAGCGAACGTCTCTTTACCGGTGCTTAACTGAATTACAGCCTGAACTGTTCAGCATTAGGTGCATAGCCAAAATGAAAATATATTTCTTCTAAAACCCAAAGCCCCCCTTATTTCTTTCACGGATAGCTTCTTCTGTTCCCGGCAGCAGGAATTCCAGCGTTGCCTCTGCTTCTGTCTGCACCTTTTCTATAAAAGGCCGCAGTTGCTTGTTGTACTCATTAAAAGCTGACTCATAATCACCGTTGTGTTTAGCAAAAGCATCTGCCAATGCGGTTGCGCCTATTATTGCCAGCGAGCCGCCCATGCCCGCGGCCGGTGAAGCGCAATAACCAGCGTCGCCTACCAGCGCTACCCTGCCTTTTGTCCACCATGGCATTTTTATCTGGCAGAATTTGTCGAAGTAAAAAGTTTCTGCCGCCATCACTTCTTTCAATAACTCTGTAGCCCTCCAGCTCACTCCTTCAAACTGCGCTAAAATTATTTCCTTCTGTTGCGCTTCATCCCGGTAATTGTAGGGGATTTCCTCTTCCGAACGGAAAGAGAGCACGATGTCTGTTTTATGCCGGTAGGCATTGAGCATTATACCTTTATTGGGCTCGCTGTACAATTGCAGGGTGTTTTGCCTTATCAGCAGTTTGTTAACGATAGTGATAGAAAAATACTGCCCAAGGAAATGGGAGTATGCTGTTTCATCTCCAAACCAGATCCTTCTTACGGCCGAATGGACGCCGTCACAACCAAACACCAGGTCGTATACGTGATGCGAGCCATCTTTGAAAGTAACTTCAATATTGTTCTTTGTTTCATTCAAAGCTGTGATGCTGTTGTTAAAAATAAATTCAACATTATCTTTAACTTTATCAAACAACATATTCAGCAATGTATCCCGTTCAATTTCAAATTCATCATCCGGGTGTTCCAGTATCCTGATACTTTCAGTGACATCATCTGCGTTTCTAAATTCCGTTGACTCCAGGCTTAACCTGTTGGCTTTTATCTGCTCAAAAAGCCCCATTCGCTTTACAATATCAACGGTGACATCTTTTATATCCACGGGCGTGCCTCCCTTTTTAAGATGGCTTCCAATTTCAACAACAGTTACGCTGTATCCCATTTTATTCATCCACCAGGCAGTTGAAAGCCCTGCAAAGCTGGCGCCTGATATAAGCACTTTTAAGGATCTCATTTTTATACAATTTTATCCGGCAAAGGTGCATTACCCGGCAAAGTACAGCAATAGCAAAAGAGGGTAAGTATTGGACTATTAGTGGTTTTTGTTCCGGAAAGCCAGCGCAGTTATACCTGCAACTTTGGTAAACAGGCGCGAAAAATAGGGATAATCATCATAGCCTAACTCAATGGCAATTTCTTTTACCGATTTAGGGGAATGATAAAGCAAACGCTTTGCCTCTAAAATAATGCGTTGCTGTATATGATACGAAACGGAGCGCCCTGTTGCATTTTTCACACATTCATTCAGGTAATGCGTGGAAATATTAAGTTTTTCCGCGTATGCTGCCGGGCGTTTAACAGTGGTATAATTATGTTCCAATATTTCATTGAAGGATTTGGTCACTGTTTCAAAGCGGGAAAGCTTGTCCGGCGATACTGATTTCTCCAGGTATAGTGAAAGGATCAGTGCTATCAATGCATTGCAGCTGTCTTTTAGTATGAAGCTGTACAGCCTGTCATGTTTTCTTTCATAAAAATTCATGCAAAGCGACCATGCAGCTTGAATAACCGGAAGCGTTGCTTTACCCGGCGTCATTGGCTTTGCAGGCATTATTTCTTCCAGCAATTTCAGGTATCCCGGATGCAGGTTTTCATTATTGATAGCACAGGCGCTAACAGTTACATTTTTATATGCTTTTATAAGATGTACCTGGTTAGGATGCATATAGATCACAGAGGGCGCCTTGATATGATGCTTTTTGAAATCAATTTCAATGGTAACCGTTCCTTTTTCAAGCAGGAAAAATGAATGGTAGTTGTGACGGTGCGCTTCTTCTGCTTCCCTGAACATCTCCAATTCCCCAATTTGTATTCTGTCTACAGTAATACCAACGTTTTCCCCTTCGTCAAAATAATTTACCGGGATAGATGTTTTCTTTGCCATTGCTTCAATTCATTTCGCGGTTGAAATATACATCTTTCCCAGAGAAGAATCCTTCAGTGCTTCTTTCCTCCGGAAAAGAGAATCGGCTAAATCAAAAGCGGATTTGGATAAGCCGGATTGATGGGTGTAAGTGATCTTTGCTGTATCAAAAGAAAAACATCATGCGTGTATTTGTTACAGGAGCCACTGGCTTCGTTGGTACTGCCATAGTGCAGGAATTGATAAGCGCAGGCCACCAGGTGCTTGGTTTGGCCCGCTCGGAAGCATCTGCCCAAAAACTGGTAAAAGCCGGCGCGGAAGTGCTTTATGGTGACCTGGAAGACCTCGACAGCCTAAGGGCTGGCGCCAGCCAAACCGATGGCGTTATCCATGCCGGTTTTATTCATGACTTTACCCGGTTCGCAGAAGTTTGCGAAGCAGATAAGAAAGCGATAACAACTATTGGCGAAGTATTGGCCGGTTCCGACCGTCCATTGATCGTTACTTCCGGTACAGCGCTGGTAAGCCCGGGCAAACTGGCTACGGAAGACATTATCCCTGCGTTTAACCCCGCCTGGCCTCGCGCTTCCGAACAGGCAGCAGATGCCGTATGCGCGTTGGGCGTACGTGCGGCGTCTGTCCGTTTATCACCATCCGTGCATGGCGACGATGATAAGCACGGATTTGTTCCCATACTGGTCAATACCGCGCGGGAGAAAGGTTTCTCCGCTTACATTGGCGAAGGGCTGAACCGGTGGAACGCCGTACACCGGCTGGATGCCGCTCACCTGTTCCGCCTGGCCCTGGAAAACGCCGCAGCCGGCGCGCGTTATCATGCCTGCGCCGAAGAAGCGGTAACCGTTCGATCTGTTGCGGAGGCTATAGGCAAACAACTGGATATGCCGGTGAAATCGATAGCGCCTGAAGCCGCTGCTGAACACTTTGGCTGGTTTGCACAAATGGCTGCCATCGACTGCCCCGCATCCGCTAAACTGACGCAGGAACGTTTGAACTGGCGCCCCGTGCATTCAACATTGCTTGCTGATATTGAAAACGGTATTTACACAAGGTAACAGCTATGAAAATCATTGTAACCGGTTCTTTAGGGAACATCAGCAAACCGCTGACAGCAACCCTGGTTGCCCAGGGGCACCAGGTAACCGTAATTAGCAGTGATCCGCAAAAACAGCCGGCTATTAAAGCAATGGGCGCCATACCCGCCATTGGCTCCATCTCCGATGCCGGTTTTCTGACAGATACCTTCAAAGGTGCAGACGCCGTTTATGCCATGATCCCCCTGAGCTTTACCGAACCAGACCTGGGCGATTATTTACGCAGGATAGCACAAAATTACGTGCAGGCGATAAAACAGGCGGGTATTGGGCGCGTGGTGCTGCTGAGCGGCTGGTCGGCAGACCTGATCCGTGGCGAAAATACCGAGGATGTTTTTGATGATCTGAAAACGTCTCTTACGATTATGCGCCCTGCTGCTTTTTATACCAACTTTTACCAGTCGATGGACCTGATCAGGGGCAAAGGCCTCATTGGCAAAATCCTGACACTGCGGTATTCCGGGATCGGCGCACTGCTTACCGGGAAAACAGGCCTGCTGATGGGAAATTACGGCGGCAACGACAGGATCGTTTTTGTATCGCCGAAAGATATCGCGGATGCTGTTGCTGAGGAACTGTTACTGCATCCTGAAAAGAAGACGATCCGTTACGTAGGCAGCGAGGAAATGACCTGTAACCAGGCGGCAAAGATCATTGGCGAGGCTATAGGGAAGCCATGGCTGAAATGGGTGCTGCTATCGGACAAAGCCATGCTGCAGGGGCTGAAAATGGCCAAAGTGCCGGAGAAACTGGCTGAAACCCTTGTAGAAATGCAGGCAGTTATGCATAGCGGTAAACCGCTTGAAAACTTTCACCGGAACAACCCAAAAATGGGTAAGATCAAACTGGCCGATTTCGCCAAAGAATTTGCGGAAGCCTATCACAGAAGTAATTAACTTTATAAAGATGAACAGCCCACAGATCCTTCGCTTCAGTACGATCACCGAATATCACCGGGCCGCAGGATTACCCAATCCTGCGCACCCGCTGATCAGCGTGGTTCATATGGACGACATTAAACAACCCATCGCCGATATTCCGTTCAGCCTGATCTATGACTTTTATTCCATCTCGCTGAAAAAAGTAGGTAATGCCAGGTTTAAGTACGGGCAACAGGCAAGCGACTTCGACGAAGGGGTTTTATTCTTCATGTCGCCCGGTCAGCTATTCGGTATTGATATGCCGCACGATATCAGTGAGATGAAACCTCCCGAAGGCTGGATGATACTGTTTCACCCGGACCTTATATGGAATACACCGCTGGCAAAAAACATCAAGCAATACGAGTTCTTCAGCTATTCGGTGTACGAAGCGCTTTATCTTTCTGATAAGGAAGAAGCCATGCTCACTGCCATTGCCAACCAGATCGAGCAGGAGTATAATACGAACATAGACCGCTTCAGCCAGAACGTGATCATTGCCCAGATCGAACTGCTGCTCACCTATTCCGAAAGGTTTTACCAACGCCAGTTTGTTACCCGCAAAGTAGCCAGCCATGAAGTGCTTACCCGCCTGGAAGACTTTCTATCTGAATATTTCAACAGTGGCGCCCTGGCTCAAAAGGGATTGCCAAGTGTTACGCTCATTGCAGAAACTTTAAATATTTCCCCGGGTTATCTCAGCAGCCTGCTTAAATCGCTTACCGGGCAAAGTACACAACAGCATTTGCACAACAAGCTGATAGAGCTGGCAAAGGAGAAGCTTTCCACAACGAACCTTTCTATCAGCGAGATCGCTTATGAACTGGGATTCGAGCATCTGCAATCGTTCAGTAAATTATTTAAAACAAAAACAAATCTTTCCCCAATGGAGTTCCGGCAGTCGTTTAATTAATATTGTATCTTTGCCGGCATGAAATGGCTTGTTTACCTGTTTTCATTATACGTGCTGTTATTATCGGGCGTTCCCTGCGACGCCGATGATGACTGCTGCAGTGATTTCACCACCCAAACCAGCCATCACCCCGGAAGCGAAACAGGCAAAAACCATAAACCGGTATCTCCCTGTTCTCCATTCTTTGCCTGTGGCGCCGTTCACGCCATAGTTGTGCCGGAGGCTTACAGGGTAAAACCGTTACCTTTACAACCCCTGGCCGAGCTGCATAGTAACTATACAGCGCCACAGTTAGGCGACTTCTCCCCTGCCATCTGGCAACCACCCAAACAAGTTTAGGCTGCACAACTGTTAACAGGCGGGCACTTCTTCCTGTACTATATTTTACTGCTTAAACTTTGTTTCCGGATAATGAAACTTATACTTACACTGCTGCTGTTCTTAGCAGCCAACATCTGCATGGGGCAACATGCGCTTACCACTGTTGTAAAAAATGCAGATACTAAAGAAATATTACCAGGCGCCACTGTGCTGCTCCCTGGTTTGAAAAAAGGCGGGCAAACCGATGCCAGCGGTTTTGTCACCATCACAGGCATTCCTCCCGGCCCGCAGCAGGTGAAGATCACCTTCACCGGGTTTGAAGCCCATACAGAAACGCTGACCTTTCCCCACAACGATACCCCGATCGTACTGCTGGAACCGGGAGAAGAGGAGATCGAAGAAGTAGTGATCAGTTCTACCCGCAGCACCAGGACTATCCAGAACATCCCGACCAGGGTTGAATTTATTGGCGGAGAAGAACTGGAAGAAAAAGGGAATATGAAACCGGGCGATATCAGGATGATGCTTAATGAGAGCACGGGTATACAAACCCAACAGGTATCGGCCACTTCCGCCAATTCCAGCATCCGCATCCAGGGGCTCGACGGGCGTTACACACAATTACTGAAAGATGGCTTTCCACTGTACGCTGGCTTCTCCGGCGGGTTGGGATTGTTGCAAACACCGCCGCTGGACCTGAAACAGGTGGAAGTTATCAAAGGCGCCTCTTCCACCCTATACGGCGGAGGAGCCATAGCAGGGCTGGTGAACCTCATCTCAAAAGCACCGGAGGAGGAAAGGGAACTGCGCTTCCTGGCGAATGGCACATCTGCCGGAGGGCTTGACCTGAGCGGCTTTTATGGGCAAAAGTTTGAAAAGGTGGGACTGACCATCTTTGCTTCCAGGAGCAGCAGCAAGCCCTATGATCCATCGGAAACCGGTTTTACCGCGATACCTAAAACGCAGCGTTACGTTTTCAACCCAAAACTGTTTGTATACTTTACTCCGCAGACAAAAATGATGGTTGGCGTGAACACTACCTTTGAAGACCGCACCGGTGGCGACATCGCTTATATTAAAGGGCATGGCGATGATGTTCACAGCTACTTTGAGAAAAACAAAAGTAACCGCTTCTCCACACAGTTCTCTTTCGATCACCAGTTCAGTGAGCATAGCGGCCTTACTGTTAAAAACTCCGTGAACAATTTCAACCGCACCATTACCATCCCTGGTTATGTGTTTGATGGAAAGCAATGGTCTACCTACTCAGAAGCGAGCTATCATACCGGCAATGAGCGCATGGATTGGGTAGCCGGCGCCAACTATTATACCGATCAGTTCCTGGAATACCCGAAAGACAATTTTCCAAAAAGAAATTACCTGCAGCAAACTGCCGGCGCCTTTGTACAAAACACCTGGAAAGCTACCGGCTGGCTGCAGCTGGAAACGGGGATCCGCGGAGATTATATTACGGATTACGGCTTTGCTTTCCTGCCAAGGATCTCCTCGTTGTTTAAATTCTCCGATAAATTTACTTCCCGGCTGGGCGGCGGTTTAGGTTATAAAACGCCGACCATCTTCACAGAAGAAACAGAGCGCCTGCAATTCCGTTCCGTATTACCCATCAATGCTGACAACAATAAGCTGGAAAGATCTTACGGGACCAACCTGGATTTTAACTACCGGAGCTCCCTTTTTGAAAAACTGAGCTTCAGTATTAACCAGCTGTTTTTCTATACCCGTATTAACGATCCGCTTCTACTGGAGAACAAAGCCGGCAATCTTTATGAATTGGTGAACGCCGATGGCTTTGTTGATACCAAAGGATGGGAAACGAATGTTAAATTCGGATACAATGATTTCAAACTTTTTGTTGGCTATACTTTTACGGATGCTGTTTTGCATGAAGGCGCCGTTAAAAGACCTAACCCGCTTACCGCAAAGCACCGGTTGAACAATGTACTGATGTACGAAGCGGAAGACAAATGGAAAATTGGCCTGGAGGCTTATTACTACAGCAGCCAGGCGCTTAATGATGGCAGTACCGGCAAACCTTACTGGACATTTGGCTTTATGGCAGAAAAGCTATGGGAACATTTTTCCCTGTTCATCAACTTTGAAAACTTCACGGATACCCGTCAGACCCGCTTCGACAGCATCTATACCGGAACGGTTACCAATCCTGTGTTCAGGGATATTTATGCGCCGCTGGATGGTTTTGTTGTGAATGGGGGATTGAAGATTAAATTATAATTTCTGAAGATGGCCGCGCAATTGCACGGCCATCTTGTGTGAATGCATTGCAGTAGCATTTTATTTTATTTTGTCTCACTGACAATATACGTCAGGACCGGATCGTAATTTAGATACCAACCTTTTTTCACTTCCTAAAAACCCAAATTATGAAAAAGACGATCCATTTGTTACTCGCTACCCTACTATTGTTAATTGGCACTTCTTTTATCGATGCTCCTGCGTTTTCTGAAAGCAAGCCCATTCCTGCAAAGAACACCGCCTTTGCACGTGTGCATGCAAATCTGCGCCTGTCGCTGATAGACGTAAGCAATATCGAAGTACAGATCCCCACGCTGATCTACACGGTGTTCAATGTGCAAACCAGCACATACGGCACTGCTATCGGCCTTTACAATTACGATGTAGAAGTGCAGGAAGGCGATGTGTTATATCTCAATTCATTTTCTCTCCCGTTGGCGGTTAATTATACCGTGACGGCTGATGATGTGGCTACAGGGATTATTCATGTGAAAGCGATACAGTAAAGAAATATCACCGCAGTTCTCCGGAACTGCGGTGATTTCTAAAAACAACAGCAGTAACCGCTTATTCCCGTTAACAGGCTTGTTTAGAATAAAATTGAAGGATTGTCTACTGTAGAATTATACCAGCATACCTATGTAACCATCTTGCAGCCCCCTGTCATACAAGCATAAACAGTGCTGAACCCAGATGAATTTTGTGTATATCCTATTTGGTTGTAAATTTAATAGTAGTAAATCTGCTGACATATGGAATCAGAATTATATAAGGGGTGCCCTGTACAATTCACGCTGCAATTTCTTGCGGGAAAATGGCGGACCGGCATTCTCTGGAACCTTCGGGAGAAATCCATGCGATTCTGTGATCTGAAAAAATTATTGCCAGGTATTACCGACAAGGTTTTAATGAAAGAATTACTGCATTTCACCAGCAAGGGCGTGATCCATAAAGAAAAATTCCGCGAGTTCCCTCCCCGTTCCGAATATAGTTTATCTCCTACAGGTGTTAGTCTCATTCCTATTATTCAGCAAATTGTTATTTGGGGATATGACCATTTACAGGATGAAAAATTAAATAAGAAAATGTTTATGACGCCTGCCGGGATTATGGAAAGTCTGGCATCTTTGGATAATAAACACTGACCTTTAGGTTAATCAGTAATTTTATTTTCCGGGAACTTTATTCCATACTTTGCTGACACAGTTATCAATCGCACTATATCAGGAGGGCCGGAAGGCAACGGGGCCTGCTTCATTTCAGGTGCCGGTTCGCTCATCTCAATAAAGAATTGCTCAAACCCTCCGGGAGTAAGGAGTATCAACACTTCAGATTCCGCTGTTAATACTTTAAATGAATGCTGGATATTACGCGGTAAAAACATGGTATCTCCTGCAGTGGCATGGTATACCTGGTTATTTACAGAAAATTCAATTTCTCCGGTAAGCAACATGAATGTTTCATCTTCCTTTGTATGAGTATGCGGCGGGGGCTCAAGTCCTTTTTTCTCCGTCATTTTTAACAGTGAGAATAACCCGTTTGTATCAGCAGACTTGAGCAGAACAGACAATAAATGACCGATATACCAATAGGAATTGCCTAATGAGGGCCTTGTTAACAGTGGTTGATCATTTGTGCAGATCATATTGAATGGAAGAAATGAATGTGCCGGCAATAAGCTGCTGAAAATGCCGGTGGTTGTTAGAAAAGATCTCCTGTTTAACATGGTATAGAATTTAGAACTTTGCACAAAGTACTATTCTTCCTTATGAAAAGGCATATACTTACCTGATGGGAAGTAATGGAGATTTTTCGCGATTGTTATTTCTGTACGCCTGCTGGTAACCTATTGATAATGATACTATTGCAAACCTATTTTCAGGACGGGTCACCTAAGTATCCAGGAAGTATGCGATACAATCATCATAACGGGAAGCTGACAATAAAGATACTTCCTTTGTTAACGGCTGAAGAAACAGTGATCTTTATTCCGTGGTATTGGGCAATAGTATTGGCAATAGAAAGCCCCAGACCATAGCCTTCCAGCCCTGTTCTGGCTACTTTTTTAAATCGGTTGAAAATGGTGCCGATTTCCTGTTCGCTGATGCCGATACCGGTATCGCTGATGATAAGCTGGTACATTTCCCCGGGAAGCAGCTGATCGCGTACAGTTATACTTCCCCCGGGCACATTATATTTTATGGCATTATTGAGCAGGTTATATACCAGCTGGAATATCAGGTCGTGATTGAGATGATGAAGCATTATATCCCCGGAAAGACGCATGTTAAACTGCAACTGCTTATCTTCCAGGCGGTGTTCCAGTTCTTCCATTAGCTCTGTCAGTAACAGGTGCGGCGATACGCTGTCGGTTTTGGGAAACTGGTCATTTTCAATACGCGAGATGAGTAGTAATGAATGGACAATTTTTTTCAGCCGGTTTAATGTCTTCATCATACCTATAATCTTCCTTTGCAGTTCCTCGTCCGGTGAGTCTTCTGCTATCAGGTTCTCCATCTTATTCTGAAGAATGGTGATAGGCGTCATCAGCTCGTGGGATGCATTGGAGGTGAATTCCCGTTCTTTCTCAAAGGCTTCATTGATTTTACCCATCAGCTCAACGAGCGAATCATCAAGATAACGGAAATCGGTGGTAGATGTTTTGATGGAAGGTACATGATCTTTAAAGGGGAATTTCCGGTTAACCAGTCTTGTACTGATAATAACGCCGAGCGGGCGTAACAGCAGCCGGGTGAATATAAGATCTGCCAGCGTAGTGATCACTATCAGGCCAAACAGTACGTACAGGGCCACCTTTTGCAGGGGGCGGTTATACTGGCTGATGGTAGCTGTTTTCTTTCCCACTTCCAGCATATAGCGGCTATGCTGATAGGTGAAAATGTGGCTTAACACACGGTAGGTAAGCGTATCACCCTCCACTACACGTTGCAGGGTAGCGATGGTATCAGGCAGATGTGCGTTACCGGCGGGCTCCAGCGAAATATACTCTTCCTTCAGCATAGTGTAACTGCCATAGTTTTCTTCGCCCTGGAGATAAGCATCGATACCGTTCTTCCAAATTACGCTCAGCACTTTTTTCTTCTGTTCTTTCAGGTAGTTGTCGTTATACCTGAAAGCGATATCCTCAACAAGGAATGGCAATAGCAGTACGAACAGAACGGCGATTGCCATTTTGGACAAGGTAATAAAAAGGGTAAGTTTGGTAAAGAGTTTCACGCTCAAATCTTTATTTTGTACCCTACATGCCGGAGGGTTTGCAGCCATTCCACGGAAGCGAAGGCCGATAATTTTTTCCGGATATTCTTAATATGCACATCAATATAATTGGAATCGTAGTCATCGTCTGAATAATTTCCCCAGATATGTTCACTCAGCTGCATCCTGGTGAGGGGCCTGTTCTTATGAAGCAGCATATAGCTAAGCAAATCAAACTCCCTCCTCGACAAAGGAATTTCCTTGTCTTCAAAGAACACGCTTCTCTGGTGCAGATCAATGTCAAAATCACCTAATGCTATCTTATTATCTGTTAACCCAAACTTTCTCCTGGAAATAGCCTGCATCCTGGCCTGCAGTTCCGGCAGTGAGAATGGTTTGGGAAGATAATCGTCGGCCCCCATATGAAGACCTTTTATCCGGTCTTCCAATTGCCCACGGGCGGTGAGAATAATATAGGAAGCTTCCGGGCAATTTTTTCTTGCCTCCTGCAATAGCTGCAGGCCATCCCTGTCTGGCAATCCCAGGTCCAGCAGGATAAAATCATATTGATTCTCTTCCATTTTCTCCAATCCCTGTCTTGCTGTATAAGCCAGATCACAGGAGTATGCTTTTTCGAGATAGACCTGCATTTCTGCGGCCATCGCCTTTTCATCTTCTATAATCAGTACTTTCATCTTATTAAAACTGGTAATAAAAACTGCAGTTGAAGAAGGAATTGGTATTTCCGGCGCCACTGAGCGCCTTATCGCTTAATACAGACAGCTGGTAGGCCAGTTCTATCATATACTGAGCCCTGTTATAGGCCAACGGCACCTTGAAACTATAAGACAACAAATCGAAGCTGGTGGCTTCTTTTGTAATTGTTTCCGATGTGCCGGGAATACCCGGTAACACGGGTAAAGGCAAACCCAGTAATTGTTTCTCCTGTACATAAGTCTGGTAAAAATGCTGGGTCCCACCTACTGCTTCTGCCGAAGGCGTAAGGGTGATAAGGTCTTTCCCTTTAAAGATGCTGCCCAGTTGAATCGCTTTTTCGGTGCTCAGGGTTACAAATACATCCTGTTGTTTTCCGAAAGCATAATCCACGTTAACGCCGGTAGTCATCCAGTAATGATACTTCAGGCTGGCAGCGGCGTTATCCGTATTGGCAGCCTGCAGGAAGGGGGAATTTGAAGGAAAGAACGTATGACTGTAGCTGAGATCCGCCACCAGTTTTTTCCCCATCTTGAATGAAAAGCCCGCCCCTGCGCTGGTGGCCGAAACCACTGCTCCGGAATCGTTCAGTAAACGGTAGCCTACCCCTGAAAAATAGAACCCCGAGCGGAATTGCAATGTGGCGCTGGCCGCCAAATAAGGCATTGGAGCAGCGGCAGTTTGACCATAATAATTAGCATTATTGGAATATAATGCGCCCAGTGTCAGTGTAACTTTCTTGTTGTCGGTTTGTGTGCTGTCGGCCTGCGTGCGCGCCGTATCTGCTTGCGCCTGCGCATTGCTGTGCCATAGCCAGAAAACTGGCAAAATCAATAGATATCTCATGTCATCCTCTTTAACCCGGTTATAATATTTTTCCCGGAACGATCTTAGGCTTAATGATCCTGATGGGCTTTATGGGCAATGGAGAAGGAACAGCCATCGGTTTGATCAGACGCCTCGATTTTGGTACTTCTTTTATCTCCGGCAAATGCTCCTGTAATGTGGCCACAGGTTTTTCAGCCGGCTTGCCGGCTGCAGTCTTTACGGGCTGCAAGGTATCGGCAACAGGTGCATATCCGTAGCTGTTACCTGGTTTTAGCAGCAACAGGGCCGGAACAATAACGAGCGTAGATAAAAGAAATTTGATCATCGCCATAAAAATAACAGATTTTTGCCGCTATCCCCGGCAAAAATCTGTTTTTCTGTTGAAATTACAGGATACCTGATAACACTCCTCCTGCAATATGCGTATTAATGCGGATAGGCGCCGCCTGTATTTTCATCGCCTGGTTCACAGTTGCATTAATTTGCGAAGCCGCTTTAACGTTGCTGGTAGCCGTATTTCCAAGTTTGGTCCCCGTGGTGGCAACGGTTTGTAAAGTACTGTTTACAGTGTTCTGAGCGCCCGCACTGGTGGCAGCAGCGGTGGTTGTCACCGTATTTAGCTGGCTGTTAGCGGTTTGCGCAGCTTGTTCCGTGCCGTTGGACTGCATTTTAACAGTAGCGGCATGGCTGGCGCCCACCCCGGCGTTCCCGTCAGTGGCGCTGGCATTGGTTTGACCGCCTGCGGCCACTTTTCCTTCCGTTGCACTGGTTTGACTGTTCACGGTTACTTTTCCATCCGTTTTTACGGAAGCCTGTTGGGCGAAGGCGGCACCTGAAAATAATAGTGCAATAGCCATTAATCCTTTTGCTTTCATGATCCTGGTTTTTTAGGTTGTTCAATATTGTATGTCGGAACAAAACTAATACGGTAAGATGAAGCGAAAATGAAGATACCAGACCTGAAGCCAATCTGTTTATTTGATAGACGGGGATAATTTGTAAATATTAGATGGAAACACTAGTTTCGGGGCTATTGAACACTCAATGCACCACATTATAGCTTATACAAATAGGTTATAGAATATCTGAAAAAGAAAAATAATCAATGAAGAAAGCCTTTATTCTAGTCCTAATACCAATAATAACAATCGTTTTAATTTACGCCCTGATTCATTATACCGGCATGCAAAGTTTTGCATTTGCATGGGCACTTAATTTCCTGTTAATGGGATGTACGCTTACTTTTACTGAAACATTGAAAGGGCAGCTTACATCTTCATACTATAACGAAAAGACCTGGGAACGGAGAGGGAAAATATATGAGTTTCTTGGAATAAATCTCTTCAGAAAATTACTGGTTCTGATTGGTTGGGAAAAGCTAAACAAAAAATCCAACCCCATAAAAAAGGATACCCAGGCTTTAATACAGCTACATTACAGGACCAGACAAAATGAGTTAGGACATATCATCATTTTCATTGTAGTACTGGGGTTCAATATTTTCGTGGCATTCAAATATGGATTTCTCAAATCGTTGTGGTTGTTGATATTGAATATACTGTTAAACTTATACCCTGTTTTGCTTCAGCGGTATAACCGGCCACGCATAGAAAGGGCGATAGCCCTCAGTAAACGCAGGTAAATAGCTTTACCTGGTAATCCTGTGTAGAATTTAATAGCCTATAGAACAAACCGGCATTATGGACACTGGTACCCCGTCTTCCGGGTACTTTTCTTAAAATATGCAGCTTTAAAAAGAAACGGGATGTCATATTTTCTGCTTCTTATAAATCAATCAAAGTAAATTTTTTTAATTTCCTTTCTTGATGCTTCCGCACCTATTTCCATACGCCTGTCGTAAATTGCCTGTGAGCTTTTGCCGGCAAAATAACGAAGTTGGTCTTTGTTGTCTGTTGCCGCTTCGTAGATAACTTCAGCTATTTCTTCCGGTGTTGAGGCAGGCTTAATCTTACTCAACATCTTTTCCTCAGCTGCTTCATAAAATGGAAGTGGTTTCACGTCCGAATTGTGGCTAAACAAATCCGTATTTGTAGCACTCGGTGCAACAGTTTTAACACCAACGCCAAACATTGACAATTCGATCGACAAACATTCACTCCAACCTTCAACCGCCCATTTTGTGCCGTTGTAAACACTTGTGAATGGGAAACCTGTATGTCCTCCAATAGAAGTTACATTAATAAATAAGCCGCTTTTCCTCTGTCTGAAATGAGGTATGAAAGCTTGTGTAACGCGAACTGTCCCTAAAAAATTGGTGTTTATTTGTTTTACGATATTCTCGTCGGTAAAGGATTCCAGGGAGCTCATCAAACCATATCCTGCATTATTCAATACCACATCTATTTCCGTTAATGAAATGGCTTTTGCTACTGTTGATCTTATTTGTTCAGGATCCGTAACATCTAACGGCAAGATACTTACGTTTTTTAATTGCGTTAGTTCCGTTTCTTTTCCGGGATTCCGCATTGTTGCGATCACATTCCAACCTTTTGATTGAAATAATTTCGCGCTTGCTTTTCCGATTCCTGATGAAGCCCCTGTAATGAAGATTGTTTTCATTTTACGCTATTTTTATTGTTTACACGGCAAAGCTAAAATGAAAATAGTATACCTTTGATACTTGTATCCAAAAGGATACTTAATATTATGACGACAGAAGAAAAACGGTTTCAGGAGAAAATAAAGGCGATTCAGGATACCATGTTTGTAATTGGTGGTAAATGGAAAATACCGATAATTCTTTCTATTTACAGCGGGAACAAGCGGTTTAATGATATTTCAAATTCAATTCCGAAAATTACCAATCGTGTTTTGTCAAAAGAATTGAAACATTTAGAAGAAAATTTTTTGATTGCAAGACGCATAGTGAGCGATTATCCTGTCCGGATTGAATATGCTGTCACTTCTTATGGTTTGGGACTTGAAGAAATTGCAAAACCATTGGAAAGCTGGGGTAAAAAGCACAAGCAAAAAATTAAAGGAAAATAATAATCGTCTTCATTCCAAAAATACGGGTAACAATACTTCATCTGTCATTATGGGCATCCGGCTTTTGTTGATATTTCCGGGGCAGATTAAACTTTCTCTGCGGATAAGGTCAAACGAAGCATTAACGTAACACGGTTTGCTTTTTCTTCCTTTCGCCTCCCCTTCGGCATTTTGCAAGATCTTCCCATTTCACCCAAATACTTTTCAATAGCTTTTTTATGCTTTCCGGTTTCCTGGCCGGGAAATCCGGAGCACCTGGTTCTTCCCTACTCTTATGCGGCAGTTTAACCCCCAGGCATATCTTACCCAATCAACGCTAAATTCCTGGAAATACAAGCTGATAAGATCAGGAAATCACCATGAGAATGCTCGCCGGGAAAACCTGCCTGCCAATTCGCAGCTGGTATTTTCCGGTTCGGGGGTGAATATGTCCACTTGAACTGATTGCCTGTTTCAGAGGCGCGCCAGCGCACCTAGTTTTGTTGCAACAAAAAGAAACCAGATCGCAAAAGCTAAAACAAAAAAGCAATGAAAACAAAAATGACCACAATACTTATGTTATCCGCATTCGCACTAAGTATTCCTACAATTACCAATGCGCAGGCTATAAAGTCAGAAACGGAATCCTTAAAAACTGATACAGCTATCAGACCCTTCAAGATCAACATTCCGCAGTCCAAACTTGATGAGCTCAAAAGACGTATAGCCGGGACCCGCTTTCCGGATAAAGAAACGGTTAAAGACGAGTCCCAGGGCATTCAGCTGGCACAGTTAAAGGAACTGACCGACTATTGGGGCAATGGTTATAACTGGCGCAAAGTGGAAAATAAGCTGAACGCGCTTCCACAATTCGTCACAAAAATAGACGGGCTTGATATCCAGTTCATTCATGTACGCTCAAAAGAAAAAGGTGCATTGCCTGTTATCCTAACACATGGCTGGCCCGGTTCACCACTGGAGTTCATTGACGCCATTGGCCCACTTACCGATCCTGTTAAATATGGTGGAAAGGCAGAAGATGCGTTTGATGTTATCATACCTGCAATTCCGGGATATGGCTTTTCCGGGATCCCAAAGGAAGTGGGCTGGAATCCTGACCGTGTCGCCAAGGCCTGGGACGTACTTGTAAAACGTCTTGGCTACACAAAATACGTGTCTGAAGGCGGCGACCACGGCTCGGTGATCTCCGATGCACTGGCAAGACTGGCACCTTCCGGGCTTTTGGGCATTCACCTGACCATGCCGGCCACTATTCCTGCAGAACTGGTAAAACCGATCAATGCGGGTGATCCTGCTCCAGCCGGACTTTCGGAATCCGAAACCCAGGCTTACAATTCCTTAAGCACCTTCTTCGGTAGAAATGCCGCCTATGGTGGAATGATGGTAACACGACCACAGACAACCGGCTACCTGCTTTCAGATTCGCCAAGTGCACTGGCAGCATTCCTCTATGAAAAAATTGCGGAATGGACCGAGAGCGACCTGAAACCGGAAAAGGTCATCAGCCGCGATGCCATCCTTGATGACATAACATTGTACTGGCTCACCAATACCGGGGCATCCTCCTCGCGATTCTACTGGGAAAACAATAATAATAATTTTAGTTCTGAGCATCAGAAAACAAAGGAGATAAAGGTTCCCGTAGCTATTTCTGTATTCCCGCATGAAATTTACCAGGCACCTGAAAGCTGGTCAAGAGCAGCCTATCCATCTCTTTATTATTATCATAAAGCATCCAAAGGCGGTCACTTTGCAGCCTGGGAACAGCCACAGATCTTTACGGAAGAGCTCAGGGCTGCATTCAGATCTCTGAGATAATAATAATGATCATGGGCGTAACGGCGTATCAGAAACTGATTTACCTGAAAAGATAACTACTCTAAAGCAGCAGAAAATAGAATAGCAATTAACAGAACATACAATAATATTTAACAACATAAAAATAAAAAATGAACATCGAAAAAGTACTATACACAGCAAAGACCCATACTATCGGGGGCAGAGAAGGAAGTGCAAAAAGCAGCGACGAAAAGCTGGATATCCTACTGACTCCTCCCGGGCTGAACGGGAAAGGAACAAACCCTGAGCAGCTGTTCGCAGCCGGATGGTCGGCATGCTATATCGGCGCATTGGGACTGGCAGCTAAAAAATCAGGAATTGTATTTCCAAAAGATACCTATGTAGATGCAGAAGTGGATCTTGGAATGACCGGTGAAGCATATTTGTTACAGGCCAGGCTGTTTGTACACCTACCGGGAATCGGCAAAGACACGGCAGAGCAACTTATCGAACTTGCCCACCAAACCTGCCCATATTCAAAGGCAACAAGAGGAAACATCAATATTTCAACAATTATAATCTGATATAGTCATGGTTAAAAACATCCGCCTTTCACTCTTAGTTTTACTGACAGCATTTTTAGGCCTTTCAGGTGTAAGTGCACAAAAAAAAGATAACAGTGCAAAAATCAAAAATGTAGTTCTTGTCCACGGTGCTTTTGTTGATGGTTCTGGTTGGAGAGGGGTCTATGACATCCTGACAAAACGGGGATACAATGTAACCATAGTTCAGATTCCGTTGACTTCCCTGAAAGATGACAACGCAACTGTCCGCAGAGTACTGGATAAACTTAACGGGCCGGCAGTTCTGGTGGGCCATTCATGGGGCGGAACGGTAATTACCGAAGCCAGCTCCCATAGCAATGTAGCTTCGCTGGTATATGTTACTGCTTTCCAGCCGGATAAAGGCGAAACTACAGATACCTGGTATTCTTCCCAGCCGGGACTTCCGGAAGCGGGCATCTTGCCTCCGGACAGCGAAGGATTTGCCTATTATGACGTAAAAAAATTCCATGCGGGATTCGCTGCGGATCTTAGCCAAGACCAGGCTACATTTATGGCACATTCGCAAAAGCCGATACTGGCATCATCTTTTACTACAGCAGTTACAGCTGCTGACTGGCATACAAAACCGACTTTTGGAATTATACCTACGGCTGACAAAAGTATCAATCCCATTATCCTGAGAAATATGTACAAGAGATCGGGAACAAAGGTTACTGAAATCAATGGAGCCAGTCACGCGGTATTCATCTCACATCCACAGGAAGTGGCAGATGTTATTATTATGGCTTCCAGATAACAGCAGTATAAACCGGGAGCCTTGATTTTCTAATTTTCAAATCAAATTGACATAAATATTATTGTAAACGAAAGAAGCTGCCTCAATGCATATGAGACAGCTTCTCTTGTGTGAATATTTTGTTCTTAATGTTAAAGCTATTCCTGTAATGTGTCCAGCTCCAGCAAATCATTAGCGTCGAGCTCAATTTCCTTCGCCCTGATATTCTCCTCAAGATGGCTCAAACTGGCGGTTCCCGGGATGAGCAGGATATTATCTGCATGATGCAGCAGCCAGCTCAACGCCAGCTGGTGCATGCTCACCTGTTTACGGTTTGCGATCTGCTGCAATTTCTCCGTCATTGGCGTCATGCCACCTCCTATTGGGAACCATGGGATAAACGCAATGCCTTCTGCTTTACAATACTCCAAAACGGGCTCCCATTGTCGATCCAACACGCTGTAGCGGTTTTGTACCGATACTACTTTGAAAAATTGCCGGGCATGTTTGATCTCATCCACCGATACTTCAGATAGGCCGAGATGCCTGATCTTTCCCTGCTGTTGCGCTTTGGCTAAAAATTCAAAGCTGATATGCGCCGGCACTTTAGGATCAATACGGTGTAACTGGTAAAGATCGATGCGTTCCAGTTTAAGCCGGCGCAGACTGCCGTCGAGCGCATCCTGCAGGTGCTGCGGGCTTGCATCGTTGTTAATATCCGCCCATGGCCCGAAACGGACCAGGCCTCCCTTAGTGCCGATGATAAGGTTATCTTTATAAGGATGCAGAGCTTCCGCAATCAGTTGTTCTGAAACGAACGGGCCATACTGATCGGCTGTATCAATGAAGTTAACTCCTAACTCCACTGCACGGCGTAACACATTGATCGAGTTTTGCGGATTTACCGGCATGCCAAATATCTCCGGACCTGTAATGCGCATTGCTCCATAGCCCATACGATTGATCTCCAGGTCGCCTCCTAAAAGAAATGTTGTCTTCATACTGTTTTATTTATGAAGACAAAATTACCGGTATACCCGATCATCCATCAATACTTTTCAAAGGACTATTTATACTTTTCAAAGTTTTTCTAAAATCCGACGGCGGGATGCCCGCGTATTTTTTGAAGAAGCGGTTAAAATAGCTCTGGTACTCAAAACCAAGTCCGTATGAGATCTCTGCTATGCTGTAGCTGGTATAGCTCAATAAGGACTTCGCTTCGGCAAACAGCTGCCCGCCGATATGTTGGGTGGTAGACTTACCTGTGGCCTTCTGTACGGCCATATTCAGATGGTTCACGTGCACGGCTAAACGATCCGCAAAATCCGACGCTTTTTTCAGCTTAACAGGCTGTAAAGGCAAATCCACGGGGAACTGTTGTCTGAGCAGTTCAATAAACGCCGTTGCTATCCGGGAGCCAGCATTATCAGCCCTGTTCCCTGCGGGTTGCATTTGTAAAGCCTTATGCAATATGAGACTGAGGTAACTACGGAAAAGATCGTCCTTATCGTTATAATGGATTTCTGCTTCTGCGCGCATTTGAGCAAACAGGCCTGTTAAAAAATGTAATTCCGCCTGATCAGGAAGATAAACAGGTGATTCCTGTGCAGTAAATAAGCGGTTGGCCAGCCCGTTTAATTGTACACTGGTGTGGATGAATTTATCATCAAATACGCAAAAATAGCCTTCTGCAGGCACTGTTTGCTCGGGGACCGACCAGGAATGCGGAACCAATGGATTGAGCAAAACAAGGGCCGGCCTGTCGACCTCTATCGGTTCAAGAGAACCATAAAACAGCTGGCAGGGCGCTCCTCCGGCCGTCACCAGGCTGATCTTACAAAAGTCCCTCCTGTTATAGGACTCCAAGGTGCATTTATTTTCGCCGATAGCTGCCACCCGGAACTGTCCCTGGTTTTCTTTATGTGCTGTCATGCCCAAATTTATACATTTCAAAGGTCACATACACCTCCGTTGTAAAATTAAATGTGGCCGTAACCTGGTTTTAACTTAAGTTAAAAACTGTTGCCGGCATCCTGCGGACATTTGCCGGACCGTTGCACCGGTGAGGTTCCCGTGCAAAGGATTATTTGTAAATTTATTGCTGTTTAGATATCACTTGCCATTCATCCGGGCAAGTCAAAATTAATTGTATGAGCGACCATTTTGAAACACTCAGGATACACCTGGCGAACTTTGCTGCGTTAAATGAAAAAGATATCGCAGACAGCAGCATATTCTGGAAGACGCGAAAAATCAAAAAGGGTGATTTCTTTAATATGCAGAACATGGTTTGCAACGATCTGGGCCTGGTAGTGAAGGGCATCTTCCGGATTTATTACGCCGACCCGGAAACAGACGAAGAAAAAAACATCTTCTTTTTTTCAGAAAATCAATTCCTGGTTTCTTTCCGCAGCTTCATTACCCGTAAGATCTGTCATTATTACATCCAGGCCATGGAAGATTCGGAAATCATCTATATAGCCTATCGCGATCTTACCAACCTTTACGATACCCATTCCAACTGGGCAAGGTTTGGCCGGTTGCTGGCCGAATTGTTTTTTACCTATTCACAAACCCGCACGGAAGAATTACTTTTTATAACGCACGAAGAACGGTTTATACGCTTACTGGAGGAGCATCCGAACATTGTTAACCGTATCCCGGCATATCATATATCTTCCTATCTCGGCATCACTAATCCTTCTTTAAGCCGTATACGCAAAAGGATCAACAGGTAATAGTTGTCTTATAAATGCGGCCCGCTTAATAAAGGTTACATTTTTATGCGCCTTAAGCAACAACCGGAGCAGCCTTAATCGTTTTAGATAACCTCAGCGCCGCCAGGATGAAATAGAAGGCGCCAAACGCAGCGTAACCGGCTAAGGTAGTAATACCAGCATTAGGAGCATGTGTCATATTGATAAAAGCAGCTCCCGCCAAAACAGACTGACCTCCGCTGATGATCATAGGCCATTGCCCTCCCAGTTGTTTACGCCGACGCACTCCCAGTATCAACTGTATGAGGCCGGTAAGAATTGCCCATGCACCAAAAACTATAAAGGCTCCGGGGATGCCATTTTGCAATGCCAGGATCACTGCAATAGTGGTGATTATACTGATGGTCGCATTTATATACTGCGGCGTTTTGGACGTAGCAGGCGGATTGGCTTTTATATCCAGGAAAGTGGCTGCTGCATCCCAGGCTGGGTAAATAATAAAAAGAAAAGTGGCGATCCCGGGATTGTTTTTAGCAAGCAGGGAAACAAGTATCACCCAGATAATGGAAAATGAAGCGCGTAAAAAATAGAGATTGCGCAGGGATCTGGCAGTTTGAATAGTTTGAGATTCTTCTAATGTGGTCATAACACAATACGTTATTTGTTATGCCAAATGTCATGGATATTTTGGGGCTGTTTTTTAACTTAAGTTAAAAGCGGGAAAAAAAGGCGGAGGTAGTTTGTCATAAAGCCAAACAAAGTACAGGTACGCACGTGAGGCTACCTGTACTTTGTCATTTCCATGTTCACCATTAAAGAAAGTTCACAACTTAAAATATACCAGCGTAGTGCCTATTTTAACGTAAGCGTTTCTTCTACCTCGCAATATTGGTTATTCAAATTAATGTAGGATGATTTCAAATAAATCTGTTTCAATGCGGGATCAGAAGAAAATGTAAGCATCTTAAAACTACCAGGCCTGACCTTATCTTCCAGGAACTTACCTGGGGCAACCGCGGTCACCTTGTTGGTACCAGGATCAAAAGTAATGCGATACATGCCGCTGAAGATCTCCTCATTGGAATAGTCCAGAAGTATGGCATTATCTTCGGCAAGAGGAACCGCTGCTTTCCGCCTGGAAATGGATATAGTATCCGGTACTCCAACAGGCTCAGGACCGCTATAGCAGAGCGCTCTGCCAACTGCGTTATAAGTACCGGCGTGTGGCGCCAGCATGCTGCTGTTAGTAGAATCTGTAGGGGATGCCCTTAACAATATGGCCTTGCTCCCACTATATTTCCCGTTAAGTATGATGGAATCTGTAGTTGCCGAAATGATCTCAAATTCAAAATCAAAAAGAGGGACCTCAGAACCAAAATAAGCTGCGAATATTGCTCCAACGGGATCAATCTTGTCGTCCAAATATGTATAGGTATCAAAGATAAGTTCCGGCCTTTGCAAGGCCTTCAGGCGATAACTGCTTTCAAGCGGTTCTTTATTATCAAGCCGGCTTATTACGCGATTTCCATCATTAAAGCGCATCCAAAAATAATAGCTATGGACATCGCCCGATACACCGGCCGGTATTACTTTCATTTTCCAGCCATAAGGAGCGGCAGTCAGTTTGGCAGCATAATCTTTCAACACCTTTTCGATCCGTTGATCTGGGGTTTCAGGGAACACACTGTCATCTTTACTTTTCCCACATGAAAAAAAAGTGGGAAGCAACAGTATATATAACAAATATCTCTTCATATATCTTATCTTTTAATGATCCTGATAGTGGTTTTGGCTGCATCAATCCATGAACGCTTTTTTGGCCTGTTGTACACGGGTCTGCAGATCGTAAAAATCAACGTGATAAGCGTCTTTGAAGTACTGTACCACCAATGCCTCTTTTTCACGAAGTTTTGGTATGCCATTCTCATAATCCGGCGCAGCATGCAAATACGCCTCATATTCCTCTTTGCCTTTCACCAACATATAGGCAACCATTTCTGCAAAGTCTTCATCGGGGGCCTTCATGGCATATTTGGAAACAAAGCCCGAACCAACGGGATTCTCAGCTAGCAGCCACCCATCAGTATAGCTACCAGCGCTGACCTTCTTAAACTCGACAGGATAGGCTTTTTTCTGATTAAGAATATGTGTAAACTCATGATGCAGCAAGTGCATAATTCTGTCTATTGATGCCTGATCTTTTTTGTTAAATGAATTGACGTCATATAGTATTATTTTAAGCCCATCTTCAGCCACGCCCGCAAGGCCTGTACCATCTGTTCTTGCAGCAGGGATACCGGATAGCACCACCAGCTTGGGGCTATACATTTTCATAAAGAGCACCGCGCCGGTTGCCTGGTTATAGGGTTCTATCCATAAATTCCGGATGGCCTGGGCCACAGGTATCACCTGTTCTTCCCTGGGTGGCACCAGGGTATATGACATGTCAAACTCAGATTGGTCCCATTTATATTTCAGCTCAATATTATAAGGCGCCGTTAGTGAATCATATAGCCAATTATCCAGGGCTGTTCTTTTCCAGGTATCACCACCCAAACCGTTTAGTGCTACATCATCCAGTTTATCATCTTTCTTACAGGATATAATTATTGCTATCAGTAACAAAGAGCAGATCAATAGATATTTCTTCATAATATTCACGGTTTAATATTTATCGGGGATTAGGGGTAATTCCATTACTCTGCGCAAACTGCGGTATTTGCAATACTTTCCGCGGATCATCGGCTGTTAGTGTTATTACAGCTCCGTCTTTCGTTCTATGTGTAACCGGCAGGCGATGCCGAAGTATATCAAACCAGCGAAACCCTTCCCCCACAAACTCCATCCTTTTAAAATCCAGTATAGTACTTATAAGCGCAGTTTTTAGATCCGTGGTTTTATAAAATGCTTTCACTTTGTCCGGTGTCAGGTTATCCCCTGTTGCATTATAATTCCGCACTCTTGTGCTTACAAAAGCATTCAGATCGGAAAGCGCCGCATCAAAATTCCCTGACATCACATTGGCCTCTGCCCTGTTAAATAGTGTCTCCTCTGCAGAAAATAAAGGAATGTATATCAAAGCATAACCTATACCCGGGCCAGTTTCCACAAAGTTTTCCTTAAATTTTGGCAGTACCTTGGCCTCTGGATTTGAGGATTCTAAAATGATATAGACGAAAGTAGTACCAGTGACATTAGGCTTACTAAACAACCCCTTGGCAATAATCGAATTCAAGCCATATTTATAATAGAAAGCTTCCCTTGCCCATGCGGAGCTTGCACCGGCAAGCAGGAAATTGGCCTTTTCTGTGGAATTAGTATATCGCGCAAACAGCTCATATATTATCCGTAAGCGGCAGATAAACGGTATTCCATTGCCGCAGACTGCCAGCGGGATTCCCGGCAGGCAGGGCTTTACCAGCATGTTCAATCACTTTATCATACTGACGCTTAAAAAGATAAAAGCGGCTGGCAAAAGCGTGCGCTGCTCTATTGGTGAAATGGAATGCCGGTATTTTATATGCGTTATCATCTAGAAGGGATATGCCTTCAGTGAGATCCTTTTCTATCATTTCGTATACATATGCCACCGTTTTACGTTCATATTGCTTGTACAATGTTTTTTCCGGTTCCAGCACATAAGGTATCCCAGGGTCTGTGGTAGCGGTAGCCGGATCGTATGTTTTAGCAAAGAGGGCAGCCAGCATAAAATGCAGGTATGCCCTGGCTACCAGCGCCTCTCCCTTGTAGGCGGCGTAAGCATTGTTGGCAGATTGCCCCTTGCAGGCCTCCAGTGCCTGGTTGGCTGCAGCAATAGCCGCGTAACAACTGCTCCAGTAATAATTGGGAGTACCAGCACCAGTGCTGGGAAAATCTCTGAACAGATAAGGTTCTTCATTTTCCGGATTACCACCCGGCGCTCCACGGAGGCCTGCATTATCAGACATTGCCTCACAGAAAGTGATATAATCAGCTATCGGGTAAGCTGAGGTAAGCAATTGCGCTACCTTTTCCGGGCTATCGAGCTCCGTTCTGTTGTCAGGAACCTGTTCCAGGTATTTTTTACATCCTGACACCGATAGTGCGGCGCTTAATACGAATAGCCATATCCGCATTTTACAGCTACTGCCCGGAATAATTGTATAAACGTTGATTTTATTATACTTCATAACAGATTTCCTTATAAGATTTAAAACGCTGCTTTTAATGTAAGGGCCAACTGCCGCTGTAATGGCTGTGCAACACCTCCTGTGTTAAAGAACTCGGGGTCCTGCCCTTTCAGTTTCTTATCAGCATATAATAGCCAAAGGTTGCTGGCGGATGCAGTAACGGACAAATTGCTTAGGCCCGTACGGGTTATGGCGGCAGGTGGCAACAGGTAGGTAAGCGATATGTACTTAAGCCTTACAAAACCGCCATCGGCCACCCTGACGGTGGAATAATTATAGTTATTATAAGGGAAATTGTTTCCAATTCTATAATTGGTTAAGGCATCCATCAGCGAAGGTACATTGGTAATATTTTCATCGCCCGGTAAGCTCCAGCGGTCCTTGAATTCGCGGGGCAACGCATCCAGGTCCGAGTAAGTGGGCTTGAATATGGGCGTTAACCTGATCTTGTTCCCGGCCTGATAGGTTAACAGGATATTGAGTGAAAGATTTTTATACCGGAAAGTATTGGACCATCCGCCGTTGATGGGTGGATCAACCGGCCCCTCGTATACCAGGTAGCGGGTTTCATTATCCTGTAAATACACCCCCCTGGATACTTCCCCTTTTTCATTTGTAAAATTTGGAATACCTGTTGCCGGCTCCAACCCTTTAAAATCCAGGGAGAATAATGATTTCACAGGATACCCCTCTTTATTGCCCCCTTCAGCCGCAATCTGGTCAAAAATGATGGGAGTGTTCCGGGCATTTGTAATGCGATTCCTATTATACCCAAATGTAAGGTTGGAAGTCCATTTCCAGTTCTTTTGCCGTATAACGTCGCCGCCCAGGGTTACTTCTGTCCCATGCGATCTCAGGTCCGCATAGTTGCCTGTTTTATCCAACTGCCCGCCAATACCGGAGGTTCTGATAGCTGCGATAAGATCAAATCCCCGTCTTCTGTATACATCCAATACCAGTGTAAGCCTGTTGTCGAAGAATCCTGCGTCCACGCCAATGTTGGTGGTATAATTTTTTTCCCAGGTAAGGTCGCTGTTCTCCAGGCCATCGATCCAGATCCCGGGTTCTATGTCGCGTAAGTATTGGCGCATGGTACTATATGGCCTCAATATAACGGAAGAGTTAGTAGCCGTGCTATAACTTGCAGTGAGCCCATAACTGGCTCTGAGCTTTAAGTAATCGAGCCAATTTATACCTCCCAGCCATTTCTCCTGCTCCATGTTCCAGGCGCCACTCACTCCCCAGGTTGGCAACCAACGGGCGTTGGAAGATTTTCCCAACTGGTTTGAACCATCATACCGCAGATTCGCAGTTAAGTTGTATTTGTTACTTAATGTGTAATCAAGTTTGGAATAAAACGCGGCGAAACGATCATATTTTCTTTCCATTCCAAAATAGGAAGTACCCTTTTCCACATCCTTCTTAATCATCATATAATTGATGAATGGAAGTCCGCCATAATCATATTGGTAGCCATAGCCGTTACTGTATGCATTTTGCCTGTTGGCGCTTTTCAATTCCTGCCCTACCAATATATTCAGCGCCTGTTTACCAAAACTGTTTGAATAGCTCAATTGATTCCTGACATTGTAATTACTGAGGCTATTTTCTGCACGGTTGTAGAACCCGCCTGCCGGGAGCACTATTTGTGGCAGTGAATTTGGCTGGTCCGGATCTTTGTAAAGGAAGTTATTTTTTTGAGCAACTACAGCATTAACATAAGCTCTGTACGCCCCGGCCTTGTTTGACGTTTCATGTACCAGGTTTTCCTGTGTAGTTTTTGCATAACGAAGCGCTCCCAGAAACTCATAACGGAGATGTTTGTTAATCTTATAAGCCAGTGACGCCTGTAACTTTACATCTACCACAGATAGCTTGATCTTATTATTGTTAAGCTCATGAATGATATTGAACGGTGCGTAGTTGCGTGTAAAGTATTCCAGGTTTCCATCATCGCCGTACGCAGTCATCGTTCTGCTGGTGCTCAGTGCATAATTAAAGGGATTAATATCAAAGTCGCGGCTCATTCTGCCATATACCGGATCCACTGTCCGATTTACTGTTCCCGGGGCGTCCTGCTCTCTTACGGAACCCGTAGCAATGAAAGCTCCCGATAATTTATCTGTGAAGTTGTAGTTGGTTTGCGAGTTAAAGGTGAACCTTTTTACCTTGTCCGCAATGGTCCATCCATTATCGCTATAAAGGCTGGCAGAAACATAGGACTGCATTTTTTCTGTTCCTCCGGAGAGGCTAATGGCGTGCTCCTGTATCAGAGAGTTCCTGAATAACACATTGAACCAGTTGGTATTAACTTTTGCGTAACGCTCCAAAAATCCCGTCCTGCCTTCCGGCGTATTCTCCAACTTAAACTTTCCGGTGGCGCTATCCACTTCCTGTAACAGGTCGTACATTTTGCCGAATACCCCTTTGTCGGCGCCATTACCTATAATGGCCAGGTTGAGAAAACCTTTCCTGTAAAGCTCCGAGTAAACAGACATTTGTTCCGCTGAATTCATGATATTAAAATTGCTGTAGCTGGGGCGTAACTGGGAACTGAAAGTGCCGGAATAATTCACCAGGAGCTTACCATCACGCCCCTTCTTTGTATTGATCACAATTACGCCGTTCATGGCTCTTGCTCCGTATAAAGAAGTAGCCGCCGCATCTTTCAGAATATCGAAGCTCGCAATGTCGTTCATATTCAACCCGGCAACCGCAGACGCCAGCAATGTAGATGGGTCCCCACTGGATAACTGGTCATTGGTTACATCAATTACATCTTCCAGCACAATACCATCTACTACCCATAAAGGTTTGTTAGGGCCGGTAAGCGAGGTAGCGCCACGGATACGAAGCTTGGGAGCGGAACCAAAAGTGCCGGATACATTCTGTACGGAAACGCCCGCGGCACGGCCTTCCAGCATACGGCTCACATCCGCTATGCCGTCCATTTTGATGTCTTCAGCCTTTAGCTTTGTTGCCGCCCCGGAAAACTTACTTTTATCTATCTGCTGAAAACCGGTAACAATTACTTCCTTCAAGCCGCTCACGTCTTCCTCCAATACCAGGTCCAGTGGCGGAGATGCCGGCTCAGTCTTTACTTCTATTGTCTTGAACCCTACCATTCTGATAACTAATACCGCATTCCTTTTCACCTTCAAAGTAAATTTTCCGCCGGCATCGGTTACGGTACCATTACTGGTGCCTTTTTCCAAAACACTGACACCCGGCGCAATGGCATCCTTTACATGCCTGCCATGGAGGCGGATTTTGCCGTTTACTACCACTAACGGGTCTTGTTGTGCGAGAACGTATGATGCGCTACAGATGATGAGCAGTAAGATAAAAAAAAGCCTAAATGGCAGACTTGCCCTGTAGAAATTGGTTGGTTGCATATGTTGTTGAGAGATCTGAATTGAATATTGTTAACTAGGATAGGTAGATACATGGGGACTTCTTTTTTACCCCTGATGTTAAAAAAAAATTGCTGCGACATCAGCCTTGTGAAAAAAAATGTCTCCCGGGAGGGTAAATTGTCTCCTATGATGTCTCATAGGTATACATAAATAGAAAAACATGTATCGGAGGGGAAGAAAAAGAATCTGCCTCCAGATGAATAAGAAAATAGTCATCATTTTTCTTCTGCAACAGTAAAATAATAAGGAACAATAATTAATACATAAACCAACAACCAACCAGCAGGACCACAGTTGACGGGCGCAGCAGCAACGCGCCTTTCAACCTGGTCCTTTAAGATCTTTATTTCACCATCCCATCACTCAACCAAAACTATATATGGACTTTAACGTCAAAAAACCCTGTTATCACCGCGTGGTAATCCAACCACAGCTGCTGTGGCGCCGGCTGTTAGCCAAATCATTGTACATGATAAGATTTACGGCCGTTTTGCTGCTCCCCTTTTGCCTGCGGCTATCAGCCCACAACCTGGTAAGATATAAACCCGTACAGGCGCCGGCCCCGGTAGCGGGCATCAGCGGCACTGTGACCGATGAACAAGGCAAACCGCTGACCGGCGTTTCTGTTATGGTGAAAGGCGCCCAACACAGGACCTCCACCAATGAACAGGGACAATTCCACCTTCCCGGCGCCAACGCCGGCAACGCGATTCTTGTATTCACCATGGTGGGCTACGAAAGAGCAGAAGTTCCGGCCAAAGGTAGTGAGCAGCTGCTGGTGCGCATGCACCGCGTAGTCGCCAATATCGGGGAAGTAGAAGTGATCGGAAACACAGGCTACCAGAAGATCCCACGGGAAAGGGCTACCGGCGCTTTCGATGTCATTTCTGCCAAACAATTGTCCAACCGTGTACAAACCAATGTACTGGAGCGTTTGGAAGGGCAGGTTCCCGGTCTGGTGCTCATCAACGGTAAAGACAACGGCAAAGACAACGGCGATGGGCTCACTATCCGTGGCGTATCTACCCTGTATGGCGCCAAACGCCCGTTGATCGTGGTTGATAATTTTCCCTTCGATGGTACTTTAGATGCCATCAATCCCAATGATGTAGCCAGTATCACCATTCTGAAAGATGCCGCCGCATCTTCCATCTGGGGCGCCCGTGCTGCCAATGGCGTGATCGTTATTACTACTAAAACCGCCAGACAGGGTAAGATGCAATTTTCCTATTCGAATAGTTTTCAATTTGAGCCCAAACCAAACCTTAGCTATCTGAACCGGCTGGGTACTGCGGACGATATCGCTATTAGTAATATGCTTGTTACGCCTGGTATTGAATCAGAGCTACGTGGCAGGAACACTGCATTTTCCACCTTTGAAAAGTTTTACATGGATTCCGTTGCCAGACGTATAACGCCTGGACGGTATGCCGCTTCAGTAGACTCGCTGCGTCTTCTTGATAACAGCCGGCAAATCAGCGATCTCCTGATGCAATCACCCTTTACCCAGAACCATAGCCTGTCATTTATGGGTGGCAATGAGAAGAACAATTACTATGGGTCCATCCGGCTTACTGACACCAGGGGATTGGCTTTAAAAGACCGGAAAAAAAACTACGGCTTCCTGTTCAAGAACAATTATAACGTTTCTTCCAAACTATCATTCAACGTCAGTACCAACCTAAACTATACTGATGCTACACTTCCACCGGTCGACCCGACATTTATCTACCGGTTGAAACCCTATTCCATGCTGCAAAACGCGCAGGGGCAGCCACAGATTGCAAACCTGGTCACAGATCCGATCGGGTTTAATAGTTCCAATGCATTCAGCATCGAAAAACGGATGAAATGGGGTTTGGGGGATGAATCTTTCTATCCGCTCAAACAGGTAAACCTTATTGAGAACAACACCAATAGCATTTACGCCCGTTTGCAGGCAGAACTGAAATACAACATCATTCCTGGTGTAGATGTGAATATCAGCTACCAACTGGAAAACAGTTATTCCTACAACAAGGTGCTTACCCATCCGGACGAGCCCCTGCTCGTAAAGCAGGTGAATGATTTCATTCTCCCGCAGAGAGATGCTCGCTATAATATCCTGACCAATCCCGATGGCACCTTGATCAATCCTGTCTATAATATACCCCTGGGCGGAAAAATTACCGAAAGTCGCAATGATTTTTCTTCTTATACAATAAGAGGATTGATTAATGTCAATAAAAATATCCGCCATGATCATAACATCGCCGCTGTAGCGGGTATAGAAAGAAGACAAAGCAAAGCCACCGGCAATCATTTTACAAAATACGGGTACGACGATAACAGTCTGCAATTTGTGGACATTGACATACAAAGGCTGAAATCCATTCGTGGTATTTTAGGGCCTGCAGCGAGCGCCTTCTTCGGTCTGTCGGATGGCTATAACTATACCCTTGACCGCTTTGTATCTGCATTCAGTAATGCAGCCTATACGTTCCGCGGAAAATATGTAGCCAGTGGCAGCATCCGCATAGACGCCACCAACCTGTTTGGCACTGATCCGAAATACCTGTATCGCCCTATGTGGTCTGGCGGTGTGAGCTGGATAGCCTCCAATGAACCTTTCGTGCAACAATTGGGCTTTGTAGACTATCTGCAAACAAGGATCACCTATGGCATAAACGGTAACATTCCCAAAAAAAGTGGCCCGTTTATGATTGCCACAAACGGGACCAACTTTCATAACAACCTGCCTTACAATGAAATTACCACACCGGCCAACAATCAATTAAGGTGGGAGAAGACTGCCATTACCAATCTTGGTATTGATTTTACGTTGTTGCATAGCCGCATTTCCGGTAAAGTGGATTACTATAAAAAGAAAAGCACCGACCTGTTGGGTGATCAGGCAATAAACCCCGTACAGGGCTTCCAGACAGCTTTGGTTAACACCGCCAGTATGACCAACAACGGATGGGAACTGCAATTAACCAGTAAAAATATCAATACTCCCCGGTTTGAATGGAGCACTACCTTAAGCTATGCCTATAACAAAAATAAGATCACTAAAGTAACGCTTAATAGCAATAATACCTCACCTCTTAGTATTGCCAGTGACAATCCATTTGTTGAAGGCGCCCCCTATGGCGCTATGTACAGCTTCCGCTTTGGCGGGCTAACACATGACGGTGGCCAGATTCAACTGCTGGACCCCAACGGGAAGATAGCACCGGACAAAGACCATACGGATCCGAACATGATATATTACTCCGGTACCACCAGGCCCGTCAGTACCGGCGCCTTCTCCAATAATTTCAGCTATAAAGGATTTGATCTCAACTTCATGTTCGTCTTCTACCTGGGACAGGTAGCACGTCAGTCAATGCCGCGGGCCTCAACAGGTGTCTATAGTTTTGACAAACGATTGGAAAACGCCTGGAAACAACCCGGAGATGAAGCAACCACACATATTCCTAATGTGATCGCAGACAATGACGGTTACGGTTATACAAATAACTATTACCGCTACTTCCTGGATGTAAACGTATTTGACGCCGGTTACATCAAGCTCCGCGACGTAAGCCTGCGTTACACCTTCTCACCAAAGGCCATCCGCAACTGGGGCATTGTAAGAGGGTTGCAATTAACAGCCAATGCAAGAAATGTGTGGACCATCACCCGTAACCACGAAGGTATAGATCCTGAAGCATTTAGCGGCGGGATCCGCACACTGCCCGTAATGCCATCCTATTCCTTTGGCCTTAACCTTGACTTCTAAATCCGGTAACCATCATGAAAAAAATAACAATATTTCTTGCAACCCTAATGGGTTTAGCGGCTTTCTTCTCCTGTAAAAAATACCTGGATGTAAAACCTAAAGGCTACATAATACCGCAAACGACAGACGATCTGGAACGCGTGCTCAATGGGTTGGATTTGCAGCAGGTAATGCCTATTGAGCTGGAAAAGTTGTCGGATGATTACTTCTTAAAAGATGTAGACAAAGCATCCCTGCTAAAAGTGAATAGTGTTGACAGCCGTATTTATCTGTGGTTGGCGGGAATTTATTCCACGCCTGATGAGTGGACTGATAATGCTATCTGGAACATGATGTATAAGAACATCTATCAATACAATGCCGTTATTAACAACATTGATGCGGCAGACGGAGGCACTCCCCAACGCAAAGCCATCGCCCGTTCCCAGGCGCTGCTGGGCCGGGCCTGGTGCTACTGGTATCTGGTCAACTTATATTGTAAACCGTTTGATCCTGCCACCGCATCCGATGCCCCGGGAGTGCCCTGGATAACCACGAACGACATCAGCGCGCCGGTGCCCGGCAGAAGCACTTTACAAGCCACCTGCAATCTCATCAGGGCTGACCTGGAGGAAGCGCTTAAAAACCTGCCCGCAAGCACCACCAATCCCTATTTATTCACCAGGGCAGCCGGGCTCGGCCTCTTTGCCCGCACCATGCTGATGCAGCGCAACTATGCCGATGCAGCAAAAATGGCGGATAGCGCATTAAAATACAATGACCGCCTTATCAACTACAACACCGTTTACCAAACATCGGATGGCCGGTATACGCCAATTATCGATGCACCCTTTGGCAATATGCTGACATCTCCGGAAAATATTCATGTACATATATATTCAAACACCAGAGGCTTGTCCGGGCTCGATATCAGCCCTGCCACCGCCAGAATGTTCGAAACACACGATCTGCGTAATATATTCATTAAGCCGGATACCGCTACCAACACAACAACCGGTAAACTGGACACCAGTTATATTTATAACGCCGATGTAGTTTTTATCAACAACATCAGTATTACCACCCCGGAGATGTACCTGGTGCGCGCAGAATCCAATATACGCCTGGGGCGCCTCTCTGATGCCATGGCCGACATCAACCTCCTCCGCAAAAACAGGATCGTTAGCGCCTATTATAAACCACTGGAAGCTGCCAATGCCACACAGGCAATGAATATTCTGCTGGCCGAAAGAAGAAAAGAACTGCTGGGCCATGGGGCGCGCTGGTTTGACATGCGGCGGCTTAACAACGATCCGGTCTTTGGCTTCACAGCACACCACTATCTCCAGGATGGTACCAGCATCGATCTGCCGCCTAACAGTAACAGGTATACGTTATTGATACCACCAACGGCGCTCACAAAAGACATCACGCAAAATCCATAATAAAAATCAGGCGATATGCTTAAATAGCAGGCAACGCTATTGGGCTTATTTTTACTGACCATTTAAAAAGAAACATAGAACAGTACAAAGGAAAGGCCTTCAATTGAATTGAAGGCCTTTCCTTTGTGCTCCCTATGGTACAAAACCCTAGCCTTTTTCCAGGACTGGCGCCGTAACCGTTGCGGTCTCTTCACTCTTTTGTTTCTTATCCTGTAAGCCCGTTTCTAACCGGTATATCTTTAACTTTAGCAGTTGGGCCAATTGGGCAATGGTTCCGGCGCCCAGTACTTCCATCACGGGTAAATCAATTCCCAGCTTAGATTGAATGGCTATGACCAATTCAACAGACATAATGGAATCAAATCCCAGGTCATTTAATCTGGCTTCCGGTTGCAGTGAATCTGCGGCAGTGCGGGTTATTTCAGCAATTAGTTGTTTAACGCCATCCAGTACAATAATATCCCATTGATCTCTTCCCTGAGCCAGAAGGCTGCATACAAAATCGGGCAATGATCCATGCTGTCTGTTTCCCAGTAGTCCAGCTATTCTTTTCCAGGCGCCAGGGAGCGAAGCGGTCATTTTATTCCAATCAACATCGATGATGCCGATGTGGTTTTGAGAGTGACTGATGGCTTCACCCATTAGATGAAGACCAATGGCTGGTGTTATGGGTCTGTAGCCAATGTTAACCACATGAGATTGCGCCAGATGATTCCTTACCAGCATGCCTGTTTCACCAATAGGTCCCCAACTGATACTGATTGCAGGCAAACCCCGTCGTATTCTCTCCAGCACCAGTCCATCCAGAAAGCAATTGGCGGTGGTGTAGGCCAATTGCCCGGTATTACCTGTATAGCTTGTTACAGAGGAATAACATACAAAGAATTTTAAGGAACAGCCTTGAGTTTGCTCATGCAAGTGCCATGCGCCTAATGCTTTGGGCAAAAACACCTTATCAAAAACAGCGGGCGTAATTGATTCGATAAGGCAATCTTCCAGCACAGCCGCGGCGTGTATTATACCTGTCAATTTCAATCCTTTATCTAAAGAACATTGCAGGGCCTTTTTTACCGAAGCGGATTCGGTTACATCCAATTGAACAGGATAAACGGAGCAATTGTAAGATTCAATTTTCTCCCGGATATGTTTTTCCTCATCAGGAATGCGTCCGCTCCTACTTCCCAATATAAGATGTTTCACTCCCTGCTCTGCCATCCATAGGGCGGTTCGTAAACCAAAGCCGCTGCAACCACCCGTTATTAAGACGCTTTCATTTTCATTGAACCTAAGCTTCTCCCCGACCTCCGGTACTGTTTCCAGGTCATGATTATTGAAATCAACTACCACTTTTCCATAATGGTTACCTGACGCCAGCTTTTTAAACGCCTCCCGGCATTTGGCCCCATCAAGAACTTCATAAGGAAGTGTAGGCAATAATTTTCTGGTATAATCCCTGAGGAAATTCAGGAAAAACCGGCGGGCGATCTGAGGAGATACAGGAAGTATTTTATCCAGATCCAATGCAATGAATTGTATACTTTGATTGAAGGGAAGAAGTGAAAGTCTGCTGTTGGTAGTAATATCCTGTTTGCCTATTTCAATAAACCTGCCGAGGGTGCGGATAAGACGGAGACTTTTATGCAGGGCCGCTCCTGAAAGGGAATTTAGTACCATATCCACCCCTTCTCCATTTGTATCCCTCAGTATTTCATCGTAAAAATTCAGCGATCTTGAATCATACACATGTGCGATACCCATCGATTTCAATAAAGCTCTTTTCTCGCTTGTACCGGCAGTAGCAAATACTTTGGCTCCCCTGGCCAAGGCTATATTGCACGCCGACAATCCCACTCCGCCGGCAGCCGCGTGAATCAGAATGCGTTCGTCTTTTTGCAAGTGCCCCATTTCAATCAATGCAGTCCAGGCGGTATAGTACACGAAAAAGCAAGCCGCCTCTTCAAAAGAAATGTCATCCGGCAATTTGAATACATACTGTTGGTTAATGTTAATATGTGTACGTAACCCGTTGCCAATAAAATATACCCTGTCTCCCACCTGCAGCTGTTCAACAGACGGATGGACCTGCGTAACAACACCAGCGCCCTCCAGTCCAAATTCAGTACCAAAGAAAGTATCTTCCAGGGCGGCCTCATTCAACATACCCATCGCCTTCATGACGTCTTTAAAATTGATTGAAGAAGCTGCCACTGCAACCTGTACCTCGTTTGCGCCAGGTGCATCAATCTCTATGTTTCTGAAAGCAAGGCTTTCCATTTTTCCTTTTTGCAGTATATCCAACCGGTATGCCCTGTTGTCTCTTCTCTTTACCGGCGTTTGAGCCCTTTGCGGAAAGCTGATGTCGTCCCTGACCAAAGCGCCCTGGTACCAACCAGATGCGGTATAGATCAATTCCTCTTCTTCAAATGAGCTTTGCACCAGAGTTCTCAGGTCACTGTCCGTCGGTGGATGCTGCAAATCAATCGTTTTTAACTGTATATGAGGCATTTCAGTTGTAACTGTTCTGGCAAAACCTACTAAGGCAGTGTGATGTGGATTTATCTTTTCAACTACAGGATTGATTTCGTCGGCGAGACCATATTCTATCAACAGTAATAACCGTTGCAGCTGTTTTCTTTTTACCGGGCTTTGTAATAAAGCAATTAACCGGTGACAATCTGTTAGGGTATCAGTTATACCGTTACCATCGGTAGCAGCTATGTAGAGTAACTGGAAATCTTTATCTTTTATCTCCACCAGTTCATCAATGGGTATAAACTGAATGGGCAGCGCAGACTGCAGCGAAAGCTTGTCGAATGTTGAACGATCACCTGTTGCCAATAAAGGAGTATGCGCATAATCATGGTTATAAGCAAACCGGTACGGCGAAAAGGTATACTTGTATATCCAGTTTTGCAGTGGATCCAGTTCATTGCTGATAGCTACTTTTTTGCAGAAGAGCCCCTGCAGATCTACCAGTACATTGCCGCTATCATCCAACAATTGCAGGTTGCCGGAAAAACTGTTGGCATTTTGCCTGGTAATTTCACCTGTGCAGTAAACAAGAGGGGGAAGTGCTTTAAACACCCTAATGGCATCAATTTTAACAGGCAGGTAGGCTTTACCCGGATAGGTGTTGGCCAGTAACAGCAAAATCGACTGAAAAGCACCATCCAGGATCGCCGGATGCACAATAGATTGCCGGCCGGTTGGTTCACCTGTATATTGTAAAACAGCGAACACCTCGTTGTTATTAAAAAATGAATAAGATGAAATGGTCTGGAAATGTTCTTTATAATTTAATCCTATCGATGCAAAATATTGATAGGCATCAGCTTTGGTGAAGGTGCGGGTAAGCGCCAACAGGGTGTGTACATCTTTGCAGGGTAACGTGGCATATTTATCGGAAGTCCAGGCCATCCCTTTTACATGAGTTGTCCAGTTATCATTTACTTTTGACGAAATTGAAAAACTACCTTCCGGATACAGGGAGGTAACCAATTCGGGGTACTCTTCTTCCTGAAAGGAAAATGCCGCGTTAAATTCCAACTGCTCAACAATAAGTGTTCCACCGGAGAAGTCGGCAGACAACAGGGATAGAATACTTTCTACGTAGCCTGCCCCCGGGAAAACGATAGTGTTCCCGATCTGGTGATCTTTCAGGTAATGCAAAGCCGGCCGGTTGATCTGGGTCCTCCAGGAGGTGCCCGGGCCAGTCATTTTTTCCTGCAAAAAAGGATTCGGATTATTTTCACCCGACCGGAAACTGGCAATTTCCGCTGCCTGCGTCCAGCAATATTCCTTATCCCAGGCATAGGCTGGCAGCTTTATTGTTTCACCTTTAATGCCTGGGTTCAATAAAACCGGCACGCCAGCGCCAATCAGCCCCTCTATGTTTTTACAGATGACTTCAGATTCGTTGGTTTGCCGTTTCAAAGTAAAGAACGTGCTCACATTTACGCCGGATGCAGCGGCAATTTCCTTGATGGCACCGCCCAATACCGGGTGGGGACCAATTTCGATAAAATTAGTATAACCCTGTTTTATCAGTTTTTCAAGCGCCTCGCTGAAGAATACCTGCTGCCGTACATTCTTCCACCAGTAACCGGCATCATGTGTAGCTATATTCACAGCTGCTCCTGTTACGGTTGAATATATAGGTATGGCCGGCGGGCGGGGTTGCACAAAGCCGAAAGCCTCCAGCAGTTCCTTCTTAAGAACATCGGTTTGTGACGAATGATAAGCTACCTGTACACGAACAAACCTGGAAAAAAATCCTTCCGCAGTCAATTGCTGGTCGAGCAGGCCTAAGCTTTCCTCTGTTCCGGCGATAGTAACCGATTGAGGAGAGTTGATGGTAGCAATTTCAAGATCCGGAAAGGATTGCAGGTACTCAGCTGCCTTTTCCTTGCTTAGCCCCACCGACAGCAAGGTGCCTTTACCGGCTATTTTTTCCAGAATATTGCCCCTATGGTAAATAATGCGCACACCTTCTTCCAGTGTAATTGTTTTTGCGATTACTGCTGCGGCAATCTCTCCTACGCTATGCCCTACTATCACGTCTTTAGGAACGCCTTTCGCGGTTAGCATTTCACTCAAGCCAATCTGGATAAAGAAATTAGCTGCCTGAGCAAAATTGTTGCTGGTAATTTGCGAAGTTGCTGCATCTTTCTGCATTTCGGTCAGTAGTGAATAACCCGCAATAGCGGTAAATATAGCATCACAATTATCTAACGTATTTCTGAACACAACATCACACTTGTAAAGCTCCTGCCCCATTCCGTACCATTGAGGGCCCATACCGGTAAATACCCAGACCAGTCTTGGGTCTTTATTTGCTGTTATTCTGGGGTATTCTGCGTTTAGTATTTTCATCTCCAGGGCAGTTACCAGTTCCTGCCGGCTGCCGGCCTCCACAAGCCATGAAAAATCATGTAGTGTTTTCCGCCGGGTTAGGGAATAAGCCAGATCATGCAGCGGCAGCTCTTTCTCTTTTTCCAGGAAACCCAGTAGGTTCACTGTATTCTCTTTCAACGCTCCGGCAGATTTTCCGGAAACAATGAACTGATATTTAATGGACTGCCCAGGTACGTTAACCGGTACTGATGCATCGGGGCTAAACCTGGATAGGATGGCATGACCATTTGTTCCGCCATAGCCGAAAGAATTAACTGCTGCATATGCCGGTTTATTTTCCAGATACCAGGTGGCGCCCTGAAGAGGAATGTCGATGTTTAATTGGGTGAATGGTATGCCTGAGGACAACGGACCCAGGTTCATGTGCGGCAAAATTTCCTGGTATTTCAGTATCAATGCCGCTTTAATTACACCGGCTACACCAGAAGCCGCTTCCGTATGGCCTATATTGGGCTTTATTGAACCAACAGGTAATGCATGCGGTCTGCCTTTGCCGTATATGCTGCCCAGGGCGTTCAGTTCAATAGGATCGCCTGCCTTTGTACCGGTTCCATGCGCTTCAACATAGTCAATTTTTGACGGGTGTATGCCGCTTACCTTCAGCGCGTCCTGAATCACTTTTACCTGCGCATTCAGATTGGGAAGCGATATGCCTTCTGTTCTCCCATCCTGATTAATCGCGGTGCCTTCAATCACCGCATAAATGGCATCGCCATCTGCAATAGCTTTGTCCAGCGACTTTAAAACGAGAATGCCAGCGCCCTCCCCCCTGCCATATCCGTCAGCCTGTTCAAAAAAAGCTTTGGATCGGCCGTCTCTTGCCAAATATTTCCCTTTGCACATGAATATACTCGCTGCAGGGTTGAGCATTACATTTACGCCACCCGCAATAGCCAGCTCCGCTTCTCCGTTCTTTATCGCCTGGCAGGCCAAGTGAATGGCTACCATGGATGAAGAGCAGGCTGTATCAATGGTAACAGAGGGGCCCATAAGGTCAAAGGCATGGGAAATTCTGTTAGAAAGTAAAGTAGCGGAACCTGCTACCGCTGTATGCGTATTCATATATCGCAGCGCATCTCCGGCCACCCGCAGCATCAGGTTATCCAGCATAAAGCTGCCGATAAATACACCGGTATTTGTTTTCCTGAGCGTACGTACGTCCAGCCCCGCGTCGTCAAATGCTTCATATGCAGTTTCCAGGAGTAGTTTTTGCTGAATGTCGAGCGTCAGGCTTTCTCTGCGGGAAAGGCCGAAAAAATTGTAATCAAAGTCGTAAATATTTCCTCCAAGAAATGCCCCCCGCTTTACATACATTTTTCCCGGCGCTTCCTCATTCGGATCATAAAATTTGTCCAGGCTCCACCTGTCTTCCGGTACGTCACTTAATCCATCATGGCAACTTCTTAGCAGATGCCAGAAACTTGCAGGATCAGTAATATTCCCTGCATACCTGCAGCCGATACCTATAATAGCAATTCTTTTCTTTTCCATGGCATGATTGATGAGAATAGTAATAGCAATTAAAAAAGATGTTTACGTGCGGGAAATTTCTTTTTTCAGAGCGACCTGAATTCGTTTTCATAAGCAAATTCATACAGGTCCTTAAATCCCTTCACTACATCTGCCTCAACAACATCAGACATAATTCCCCGAAGTCTTACAGTATCAAATTGATGAACCGGAGTAGACAGATAGCTGGAAAACATGGGACCTATTGTTTCATAATATTGCTTTTCCAATACTGACATGCTCCCGGGCGGGGGCTCGCATGCTGTCAGATCACATTTTATTCCCGCGTAATTGCACATAGATTGAAATAAATAAGCAACGGGCACATGCCGGGAGCTAACGGCATTCAGCTGGCCAATAGCATCATTTTCAAACGACCTGACAATAGCTTTGGCTACGTAATCAACCGGCACAATATTCATGCTGCCGGCAGGATTCGCCGCTATCCTGATCTTCTCGCCCATACGAAGGATATTTGATAAACTGCACGCGTATAGAAATTTTCCAAACAGGTAAAACACGTTAAAAGTGGGAGTATAATATAAGGGTTCATCCAACATACGGCCACATATACTTGATGGCCTAACAATCTGCCAGGCTTTACCGTGTTGCCGGCAATATTTGATGAGTTCAAACTCCATTTTTATTTTAAATCTTTCGTATGGGTTACGGTTTTTAATCTCTTCATTTAAAACAGGGTCACCAGCGGCATCGAATTGTATATACTGATCGGTGATCACACCTTCCTGATGACCTATTGAAAAAGCGCTGCTGATAAAAATGAATTTGTACAATTTCGGCGTACACCACGCCAGTAGATGTTTTGTGGCCAGATAGTTATGAGTAAAGGCCTTTTCATTCGCAGTGGAGGTATTGGACAGGTCGGTTTCCGCAGCGGTATGAATAACATGCAGGTTATCAAAATTTTCCAGTGTGGCAAGGTGGGCGGCATTTAATTCTTCAATACCTGCTTCAATCAACGTTATATGCTTCAATAGATCATTTACGGCATATCCTTTTAAATATGCCGGTCTGTAACGATGAGCAATAATCGTCTTTAACCGTTCCAGGCCAGTTTGGCCTGACCTGGTGCGTATTACAACACCCAACGCACCCATTTTCCTCCCTGATGCATATAGATACAATAATTCATACAATACGTGCCTCCCAAGTATACCGGTAACACCTGTGAGCAATACATTTGTATTGGTCATAAAGAACAATAATTGGTAGTCATAAAATAAGAAGACAGTTAATCTATCGGGTTTTCACTGGAAAAATAAATAGCGGTTATTCTGAGTAAATTAGATTATTGCCGGTTCAGCAAAAATTTGTCTATTTGCATAAACCACTCAGGAAGATAATGGCAGAAATCGTTGTGAAATTTTTACTAACTAGCTTAACATTCCAAAATCTTGCTGTGCAAAAACTTAAGCAAGTAAAATATTTTCCGGAATTAAGTAAACTATCTTTTTGTTCATTCTGCTGCAGAACTATTCATTTTGTTCATTTAACAAATGCCGCTTCAAATCAGATTCTCATTTAGACATCGTTGAAAGTCAAGGATGATTTTTACATTGACCTCATCACTGAATAACCACACAAACCCAGCTTGAAAGCCGAATACTTAAGCACTGCCGGACAATTGGGCGGTGAGGGTATTGCAGCAGGCCATGAGAATTGAAGTATGTTTCAAAGCTAATGGGACTAGCTCCGTAAAGCATACAGAGATCCTGGATAAGGAATTGGACAAAGCCATGCGCGTATTTGATAAAAAATAAGTGAGGGAACGTTTTCCAATGTATTTACTGTGTTGCCCCTAAAAGAAAAAAGATCTTGTAAAGAGTATTTACAAGATCCTGCAAGTATTTTTTTGTGAACCTTATGGTACAAAAATCGAACCTCTTTGTTTTTGATCTTAAAGAATCAGCTGAATTAACTGATCTATGCTCATTTTACGCCGGATGCTTTAGATGGTTTCTGTCCCGGCGGTTTTTCCAGGAAACACCGTATGGGAAAACATTCAACCGGAGCATGCCGTAGCCTTGTATAGATTTCTGGGTGGCCGCAGAAGTGGTGTTGCCTGTCTTAACTAATTTCTTAAAATCTTAAAGCTAAAACCATGGCACAGAAAGCGATTGTAAAGCTCAGAACAAAACTGGTGGTTGGCACCGGCAAAGGCGCCTGGACCTATATTATATGGGACGGCGTAGGAGATACCTTTGGCCCAAGGCCTGGATTTAGATCCAGGTACTAATAGTTGAATGTTTTAAGACATCTATAGAGAGAGCAGAAAAACAAAGCCACAGAACGCGTTTAGTAGTTTGTAGCTTTGTTTTTCTATATACCGGTATACCGGCTGATTTCTTCCCCTTATTTTGACAACGCTTCCCTGATTTTAGTTTCAGTAATGGCGTCACTGGGACGGGGAGCATCATTATCAAAAACGCGACCTTCCTTATCAAGGATGATGTACCGCGGGATGCCCTCAACGTTGAATATTTTGGCAATCTTGCTTTCACGCGCACCTTCTGCCAACACGTGTAGTCCTTCTATTTTGTCTTCTGCGATAGCGCGTTTCCATTTTGAAATATCGTCATCAAGACTGACATAGAGGAATACCACGTCTTTATTGTTGCCGAATTTTGCATGAAGTCCCGGGGCGCCATTTTTCATCTGGTAGCGACAGGGGCCGCACCAACTCGCCCAGAAGTCGAGGTATACGGCCTTTCCCTTGAAATCGGACAGTTTCACCGACTTGTTATCCTGGTCTTTTAATTCTACAGGAGGCGGTACCGTGCCTACTTCTACGGCGGCATACTTTTGGTATACCGACTTCAACTCCTTATACCAGGCTGGAAATCCAACATTTTCCTTATGATATTCTTCTATCATATTGCGGTATTCGGATGGTTTCTTAGCGCTTCCCAACAGCATTTCCAGGGAGCGTGCCATTGCCAGTGCACGGAGCCTTCCGGGACGATAAATTTTCGCGGCGATGCCGTAAAGGCTAAGTGACCACTGCGCATTTATTACTTTTTCATCTAATTGATGCTGGCTGAACATTTCCTTTTCACGCAGAAATGCAGGATAAGCGTAAGTCCACAATGAAGCTTCAGCATTACTTTGAAGTTGTTGGCCCGCAGCAGCCACTTCCTTTTCAAACGCCCAGTAACCCGTTGGCAATAACGCTGATTTTTTCTTATGCTGATACATAGACAAAAGTCCAGGCGCCTGTAACAGCGCTTTAATATATTCTGACTGGATAGACGACACAGCATACGTCAGGAAGCCCTTGGAAAGACCCGTTTTATTTTCCTGCAGAATTTGTTGTTGTTTTTTATAACAATCCTGTATTGCTTTCACCCAGTTGTCCGGCGTTATTTTCTCGATATCAGACTTTTTATACTGATCGGTTTTACATTGATTGAGCAGCGCTAACACCTGATTATTCGCGGCGCCTTTACCGGAGAACAGCACAGGGGCGCCGTCTTCCTCAGACTGGCAAACAATTTCAAGACTATCTTCCGGTTCCAGGAAGAGATCAATCCGTTTCCTAACCGGAGCCGCATACAATATACCTTCAATTGCCTTCCCCAACCCGAAAGAGAGCCTGGCAACACCGGCTGCATCCGGGCGAGCTTCCTGCAGAATTATCCGGAAAGGAAAATCAGTATGATCGGAGAGTGCTACTCCGATTTTGGCTGAATCACCTGTTGCGCCCTTTATTCTGGCGATGATCACCGTATTTTGCTGTGCCAGCGTATAGCTGGTAATTCCCAACAGCATGCTCAAAAATAAACCCTTCATAATAATCGATTTAAACGTTTATCAACTATTTATTTACCATCCCGGGCTCTGCTGAAACCGGGGTATAACGGTTTGTATTTTCTTTACTTCATCCAAAGGCACTGGCATACGATACATCTGCGGAGCACGGAATACCCTTTGTCCTACTTCAGTTTGCTGATACCGAAAAGAGCCATCCGGCTGTCTGACGATCCGGGTACCGTGCACGGGTCCTGACAGTATGGTTGCAGCAATGTTCCAGCGGCGCAGATCGAAAAAGCGCTGGTCTTCAAATGCCATTTCCACCCGTCTTTCATTTACGTAACGTTCCCAGGTATAGTCGCTCTCCGCAATGGGCGGCATTCCGCTTCGTTCCCGTACCTTGTTTACATATTGGAGCGACTCTCCGATATTACCCAGTTGCCATTGCGCTTCAGCATAATCCAATAAAATTTCTGTATAACGGAAAAGGATATACGGTTGAAAGCTGTAGGGAAGCGTCCGGGTATTACCAGAGGAAAAATATACAGGATCGAGAAACTTCTTCAGGTAATAGCCGGTTTGCGTGGAGGTGGTCAACAGCTTATCTTTTCCACCATCAAACGTCTCCACTGCACGTCCTGCCCAGGGCGCTCCATTATATAAAATGCTGGCATAAAACCGGGGATCGCGTCCTTCGTAGGGTTTAGCCGGGTTGTACCCCGACACCGGATCTGTGATGGGTCTCCCGTTTTGCATCTCATAGGCATTCACCAGGTCCGCCGTGGGAGCACAATCGCCACGACCGCCATAACCAGTAGGCTGGGTAAACAAATCCAGCATCGATACAGGCTTACCGTTGATCGAATATTCCCGGTAAAAAATCAGCTCTTTGTTGGTTTTGTCGAGGAAAATCCGCTGATAGTCATTATGCAATGTATAACCATCGGTCAGTTGCATTACCTTCTTAGCAGCATTTGCAGCATTTTCCCAGCGTTTTCGTTCACGGGCCGGGTTATTGAAAGGGCTGGCGGCATATAGCAGTAAGCGCGTTTTGTAAGCCATGGCAGCGCCTTTGGAGGGGCGACCTGAAATTACAGCCGACCTGTCAGGCAGCAATAGCGCCGCTTTATCCAGGTCAGCCACAATACTGTCGACACAAGTCATGTATGGGCTCCGGTCTGTGAATACATCACCACCAACTTGTTGCACGTGAAGGATTAACGGTACGCCCAACTGCTCCGGGCCACCACCATATAGCCGTAATAGTTCCTGGTAAAACAGGGCCCGCAAAAAATAGGCTTCACCGGTCAATACGGACTTGCTCTCCCCTTCCGGTAGTTTAGCAACATTTTCCAAGAAGATATTCGTTTGCCGGATACCCATATACATAGTTGCCCACATATAATTCAGGTTGGTGGATTCTGCATTGAAATTCCCCATAGCCAACTGATTGGCCCGGGAAGCTGCTGAGGAAGACACGGCTTCATCTGTGGCCTGGGCCAACATCAGCACATCCAAATAGGATGTGCCCATTCCGGCCCAGGTACCGGAATAACCCGACGGTACCAGGTTGTAAATGTTGTTCATAAAAGCGCCGGCCGCTATAGCATCTGCAAATACCGCGTCTGTACTTAGACTGACGGGCTTGATATCCAGCAGTTTCTTTCCGCATGCGGTTACTATTACCAGGCAAACCGGCAATATGCCTCGAATAATCTTTTTATAGCGCATAAGTAAATTTTAAAATCAGAACTTCACTTCCAGCCCGCAGTTGTAGGAACGTTGTATTGGATATACCAGTGCGCCAAAGCCATCACTCCTGATTTCCGGATCATAAAGCGTTAGTTTACTCCAGGTCGCCAGGTTCAGCGCGCTCGCATAGATCCGTATATGACTGATGCTCAGAGGACGTAGCCAGCGTTGTGGCAACGTATAACCCAGCACGACATTTTTAATGCGCAAGTAGCTGGCGTCCGTGAGCCAATAGGTGGAACGCTGCTTGTTGTTCAGGTTATTGATGAACAAACGCGGGTAAGTGACCTGTGCATTTTCCTCCGGCGTTTTATCCGGAGACCATCTACCCAGGTGTTGTTCAAAGGCATTTCCATTGAAAACCGTGTTGCCTCCCTGAAAGGCCCATGCGGGCAGTGACTGCAAATATTCAGAGACATCGGCCGTCCCCTGCAGTAAGATGCTAAGATCAAAACTCTTTAGTCCAATCGTAATATTAGCGGCATAGGTAATAGCCGGTACTGGTGAATGACCAATACGGCGCATATCTTTTTGATCAATGATTCCATCGCCATTCAGGTCTTTGTAGCGGATATCCCCAGCTTTGACAGTGGATTTGGGAACATTATAGGGAGTGGGTGATTTTTGAGCTTCTTCATCCGTCCGAAACAAGCCATCGGCGATATATGCGCCCCGCTCCAGCCCACTGGTAGGGTCAACAAACTGATAGTAGTCCTGTGTTGTGCCGGAACGCGCCAGTACAGGATTGGGTTGACTCTCCGGCACATAATCCAGTATACTTCTGGAAAAGCTTACATTTGGGCTGATGCTGTAATGCAATTTGCCCAGGTCATATTCATGTTTTAATTGTATCTCAAATCCCCGGTTGGACACGATGCCTGCATTCATCAGTGGTAACTCCGCCCCAAAAGTAGCCGGGTATGTAGCTATCGGTTGGGCTAAAATGTCGGTAGTACGTTTATAAAAATAGTCTGCTGTCAAGGTCAGGACGCCGTTCCAAAAAGACATATCCAAACCAAGATTGGTAGTGGTGGCTTTCTCCCAGGTAATGCCGGGGTTAGACAAAGCGCTGGGCGCCAACGTAAAAACGGCATCGTTATTAAACGTTGGTCGCGCCATGGTGCTATTGAAAAAATCCAGGAAGGGAAAAACGGAACTGATTTTGTCGTTCCCTAAGCGGCCCCAGGAAATACGCAGTTTCAACTGGTCTATAAAAGAGAGTGCAGACGCTCGTTTAAAAAAAGGCTCCTCCGCTACATTCCAGCCGGCGGCCAGGGAAGGGAAAAAGCCCCATCGGTGTCCCGGTGCAAAATTAGCGGAAGCATCATAACGGAAATTCGCTTCTGCCATATAACGGTCAGCATAACTATAGCTCGCCCGGCCAACATACCCTACCCTCGCGTTCTGATAAATATTGCCGGAGTTGACAGCTGTCTTCGCATCTCCAAAATCCAGGTAGTCCAACTGCGGGCTAATAAACCCACTCCTGCTGCCGTTCAGAACTTGTTGTTCTTCCTGTGATTGTGTGTATAAAAACAGGCCATTCCAGGTATGTTTATCAATTGTGCGATTATAACGCAAATGGGCCTCCAATGTTTTGGTTACATACTGGTTGGCATATTCTACCAGGAATAACCTATCGTAGTTAAGCTCCTTGAAATAGAGTGTGGCAGCATCTCCAAAAACCCGTGGATTTTTACTAAAAGTTTTTGTGTTACCATAGTTCCTGTTGTAGGATGCTACTCCTTTAACAGACAACCCCTTTATAAACGGGAGCTGTTGTTCTGCCGATAACGTTCCCTGGAGAGAAGTAGTTCCAATTCGCTGATAGCCGGTTTTATCTTCACTGGTGCTCCATACAGGATTAACAGCACTGCTCAGGTTTCCGACGGCCCCCCATTTGGATGGATCATTGCTAAACCTGTTGGGAACAACCGCAGGCGTCTGAAACAGGTCGTTAAACATTTCGTAATTATTTCTGGCCGGCTGATTTTGTATGGAATATACTGCATTCAGGTCCAGCGCCACAGTCAGATTTTTGTTGACACGCGCATCGAGATTGGAACGAACATTATACCGTTTGTAGTGATTATTGGAGGTAAAGCCTTTTTCATCTGCATAGCCCAGAGACAGATAATATTTTGCCGATTCAGCGCCACCGCTCAATGACAGATTATGCCTTGTCTGGCTTCCATGAGATTTAAGTGCTGCTTTCCACCAATCGGTATCAGGGTACTTATCAGGTTCATCACCGTCTTTAAAATGCTGCAAGGCAGATTGGCTCCAATAAGGCTCCAGCCCTTCGTTTTCCAATGCTTCATTGTACAACGCAGCAAAATCATAAGCGTTCACCGGTTTAGCCATACGGGTATACTGCTGGATACCGGTTAATATGCTGTACCCCAGCACCGGTTTGCCCGATTTGCCCCTTTTTGTGGTGACCAATATGACCCCGTTAGCCGCACGTGCTCCATATACAGCAGCGGCAGTGGCATCTTTCAGCACGGAAATACTCTCCACATCGTCCGGATTAAGGTTGCTCAGTTCATCCGTTTCCTCTAGCCCATCGTATGTCACATTTCTTGGGACGCCATCGATAATCACCAGTGGTTTATTGCTATGATTACGGTCATTAATAGTGTTCATTCCACGCACAGTAAGATTCGAACCGGCGCCGGGAGCGCCTGCATTATCGCCCGCGATGGAAACGAGTCCAGGTAAACGGCCTGCCAGCGCATTAGTCAGGTTCACGGCGCCGCTCTTTTTGATTTCGTCGCCGCCAACGGTCGCCACCGAACCCGCATAGGTGATTTTTTTTGCTGTACTATAACCTATTACCATTACTGCTGAGAGATTTCCAGACTTGGACTGCATGGCTACGTCAACAACCGTATCGTTCTTTACGGGTAGCGTCCGCGAAATATACCCTACACAGGAATACAATAGGCTATCTGCTGCCGTAGACAGGGCTATCTTATAAAAACCGTTGCCGTCTGTAACTACTCCATTGGCATGGCCCTTTTCACGTACCGAAACACCCGGCATCCGCTCACCGGCACTATTCGTTACCACACCGGATATAATGCGGGACGTTTGACCTCCTGCCTTCTTACAAAGGATGATTAGAAACACTAAACACCCGATCGCCCCTGACAGCGCGAATTTTCTGTTCATCTTCAAAAATTTGGAGATAAATGGAAACAATTGGCTTTTATACTGGTACCAAATGATCGTTATAACAACGAGATACAGAAAAACAGATTTTTACCCTCCGCTTTGTGATTTTTTGATTTTTTCCCGGATAATAAAGGAATGACCAGGAACTTCCCCTAATGTGAAGCTGACCTCTTAGCCACCCCTTTATTTCAATTGTCAATCATATACCAACGCAGATTCCCGCGTGACTTATTAAACAAGTATAATAAGAGGCTCTCTGGTAAAGATTAAGTCTGACCGGATTTTGCGCTAATCACAATTTCAGCGAAGCGTCCAGCAGGTTAAATACAAAAGAAATGCTCGATTATAAAGATCTTCTTGAACATGCGCTGCCCCCTCCCTGGTAAACTGTACCGCGGAATTGATCCTGGCCGGCCCCTCAGCAAAACAAGCAGGGCTAATTTTAATAAAAGTTTGGATCAACGATAGACAGCAGGATACACTACAATTCTATTTGATACGGGAGCCGAAGCGACTGTTATTGACTTCACGACTGCGGTACGCCTGGGACTTCATGCTACATCAAAAGATACGATAGCAGGGTTTCAGATGTTGAAACCATAGTAGGTACTATAGAATATCAAGCAATCAACATTCATAACAGCGTTAAGTTAAGAGATTTAAAAGTGCATACTGCCCAAAGAAGTCACGATATTAACTACTCCTCCACAGTACATCAGATACGTAACAGCTGCCGCTATGTGGTCTGGAAAGATAAAAAGGAATTTACCACAGACATGAAAGATGTTTATGCGGCACCGACCAAACAGTCTGCTATGGCTACTCTTGACGCACTGTATGCTGAGTGGAGCGCAAAGTATGCATACGCCATAAAAAGCTGGCGCAAAAACTGGGAGGAACTGACTACCTTTTTTGACTCCCCCTGGAGATCAGACAGATCATCTACACGACAAATCTCATCGAAAATCTGAACGGTAAAGTTAGAAAATACACCAAAAACAAGCTATCCTTCCCTACCGATGAAGCCGCGCTCAATTCTGTATACCAGGCTTTAGGGGAAGTATCAAAAAAATGGATCATGCCCATTAGAAACTGGGCATGATCCTAAATCAGTTTTTAACTATTTTTGATAAAAGGGCAAGAATCTAATTATTATCCTGATTCCCCGATTTTTAAGTTTACACATTTATTGAAATAGTCCCAAACTAAAAGTAAAACTGTTTTGTGTATCCTTTTTGTATCCTTCCAGGTTCATTTTGTATAATTTACTTTTCTGTGGTAAAAATACAAAAGCGCTTAAATCCTACGATTCAAGTGGCTCTAATTTCCTTTGATAATCTTGTTGTGATCCCGCCGATACTATATAATAGTCTTTACTGGAAACACTTCTCACGTTTTTTTCAAGGTACTGCATGGAACTACTAGTTTCGTATCAGATCCTGAACATGTGTCAGCACTTCTTCAGGAGTATCAAATGCAGTACCTTCCATGTCTTGCATCCTTATAAAATATTTTTTATTGCCATCGTGATTGTAGACAATATCAAGTTGTTGATTTTTTAATTGCGTTATCCCATATTGTTTGAGCGTTTCTATATAGGCCATTTTTATTTCCTGCTCCTGAATGCCCTTACCCAACAGTAATTCCTTCAGCAGAAGGGATTTAACCTCTGGGTCACTATATTTATTGTATTTCGTCTTATTAAGTATGTAGATGTAATCTTCATTAAAGAACTTAATAAACTTATTCTGTGAAGTGTTCATCAATACTGGATGATCAACCAGATCCTTGCGCCAATCAGTGCAGGTATGGTCCAGAATGATACGTTGCAGAGATCCTTCAATATCATTGATCTGAATGTCATCCAGGAGGTGCTTGAGATACATAGCTCTTTCATTAGATGCTTTATTGGTAGTGTTTCCGGATTCCCTGAGCAATCTCTTCCAGCTGATATCCCTACCGTTATCTATTACCAGTGAGTAATTGTTTGAATACAGGAGGTAATCTCCCTTAGCCAAAAGCGCCCTTCTGAAGATCTCGTTCTCAAATGTTCTCAATCCGAAATCTGTAAATAAACACTGGAATTTTTCGAAGTATAATTTTGCGCTTTCCAGATAGCCATTTAGTGATATCGTTATCCAATTAATTTCTTTTGCCTGATACGATTTGAAGATGCCGGAATATGCTAATAGGAAAATAATCTGTCCGTCCAGATATTGATGCGCTTCCGCTGTTGTTATAAGATCAACCCAATCTGTTGATCTGGTCATCAACTCAATCTTTAATTTTTCTTCTGCTATTTGCTGACCATCGAATCCGCGTATTGTCAGATGTAAAAAATCGCTGTAAATATCACCAGAATAGGCTTTCAGCATATTATCAATTGAGACGATACTTTCCTGATAATCCTTTGAGGAGTCATATATGGTATGTGTCACCAGATTTCGTATAAGCCGATCCCATCTGCTAAGCTCCTGGCTATTCAGACTGTTCTTATTGGCATTTAAAAACCTGAATATGCCATAATGGAAGATTCTGTCTGCATATCGTATATTAAAACTGTCATCAAAAGCATTCTTAATTATTGCTTGTTTTTTAAAGTAGGTTTCATCATTCAGATAAGCTTGAATATCGCTATTGGAAGATACCAACAAGTCAAGGATATCGATGTATGAAATGATAGTACTTTCTCCTAGTAATGCTAAATTATTAAATTTATAATACGTCAGATCCGCTTTATTATCCAATGCTTTTATACTGTTGTCAAACTTAGACAGATCCTCACGCACGGTTTCATTCAAGGCGACAAAGGCCAGCAGGTTCAGTAATTTATCGTCGAATTCCTTTGTTTCCGGGTTTTTCAGATGCCAGAAATAATCGGACCAGACCGTATCTATCCTGGTCATGAAATAAGTTTCTACATCAACTTCTGTATCTCCATTACTATGAGATAATCTATAGGTATGTTTTGTATTAAAATCCGAAGTTTCAATAAATCTGCATAATTCGGCTTTTAGATTCTCAAAATTCGTAAGCGGTTTTCCCCTTGCATTCATCTTAATATATAAATCATCGGAAAGCCCAAAATCTTTGACATCCAAAAAGTGGAATACGATAGGAGGTTCTTGTGGTTGAATCAGATCAGTAAATAAAATGCTTGTATCGCGGAATACCATATCGATCTCGTCTAACATTGTGATCGCCGACTGGATAGTGAGATCGTGGTTCCACGACATATAATACCAGTTTTTATTAGTAATTATGGTCTTAAAGGATTGATTATCCCCGAATGCCTGTTTATGGTCTTGTTCGGAAAAACCATTTACTAAATTCTTGATAAAAGAATCGGACGATTGCCTCGTGAGATATGTGAATTTAGAAAATTGCTCCTGATACCCTGGTAGCTGTTGATCTTTAAAAGCCAGGTACCAATGTAACAGGTATAAAGTTGTTAAACGTTGTTGCCCATCCAGAGGAATGAACATGCCGGTTTCCAAATAGCCATATATAAAGTCCAGTTCCAGTGGTGGAAGCTTTTTCTCCAGCACGGATCTGATTCCTGAAAGTATTTTGTTTAAGAATGCCTTACGGATCTCGGTTGCTTTACGATTATTTCTGCCTTGTGCAAAATCCCGCTGTATCATTGGAATTTGTATGCCGCCAGGTATGCTCAGGCCTGCCACCTTGTTATTTAGTATATCCCAAAGCGTTATATTATTCATGATTGGCTATTTAAAGTAATTTAGGGATTGATTAATGCTTTCTACATATGCTTTTCTATCTTCAAATGTCCAATAGGCCAGATGAGCTGGATCCGTCGTGTAATATTTCAAAAACACCTTTTTGGTTTCTCCGGGTACAAATAAACCCTCTTTATCTTTCTGTAATATCAGGCGCCGCTTTATATCAAACAACGAATTTTGCAGGGATGAATTCATATTCAGGTCTAACAATGCCAGGTTGGCAATGGAATCATCATCATTGATCCAGTTAATATCCGGAAGGCCTTGTTCATTCTCTCCCGAAGTATCGAAAGCGATGGATTTATCATGGTTATCATTGTTAATATCCTGGATAATGTGCTGGATATAGTCTGAGATCTTTTTGAAGCATTCTTCAAAAAGGTTTCTGTTTATTTTTTTCTCTCCGGCATTCAGCAGGATCTGTATCTGGCTGATAATGGCTTTTGCATCATCACTGGTATTATTCTCAAAGAAATACAAATGATCACGTAGCCAGCTCTCATAGTCTTTTTCTTTTAACTCATCAGAATTCTGTGCAAAAATATGCTCGAGCGACCATGTCTTTCCATCCAGTTTCTCAAATGGAAAATTAATGTTGTTATCGCACACGAGCAGGCTATTAGTGACATTGTGCAATAGAAGGATGCTCATAATTTCTTCGTTGTGTGCTCCATATCGCAGAGAAGAAAGATCATCACAGTTTATCGTCCTGGTAATGGCATTTTTAAGATATTCCCAAAATTCTTTCCTGTCTTTTCCTTTAAAAACCTCTATGAGAGACAGAACAGCATACTTCCGTTTTATGAGAAAACCAACCAGATGATTGAATTTCTTATCCTGATACCATTCCAGCAAAATATCAAAGATATCTTTCAGGCGATTCCATTCCTTTTCAATTGGGTATTGGCTTGGGCCGGCATTCGTTGTCTGTTTTATACGGCTGTTCTTAACCTGGTCGTAAAAAAATTTGAAGGAATGATATTTGTTCCTGTCCGTCGCACTTCTTCCAGCACAGAGATCTAATATATAATCGATCCGGGTTTCGTACTCATGAGCGCCTCCATATACGAAGCCCCACACCTTGGGATCCTGAAGGGTTTTCTCCATACGATCCCATTCCAGTGCAATGATATTCTGCCTTAATAAAAGCACTTTACTCAGATCCTGGGGCTGATTGTTGTTATCATTATTGCCTGGAGTCAAATTATTCTTACTGAGACATACAGCTTTTACTAATTCCGCGTTGGTTAATGGGATCTTTCCAATGTTAATGCGGGTAAATACATCTATAGGATCTATATCCGTCTTGATCTCAAACCAGATAAATTCAACCGATCCGGAGATTGTGCTAAACAAGCTGTTGCCGATGTGCGGCATTTCATTTCTTTTCTTCTTCAGCCAATCGTTGATGGTAGTATACGCAAGGCTGATATAATAATAATCAGGATTTTTATCACTAATGCCGGCACTGAGCTTCCGGAGAAATTCTTCACTGTCAGACCTGGTTTCATAGGTTAACGAAAAGATGTCTATATCGCTATTAGTCTCTTTTAGCCTTGATAGCAATATGAAGATGGTAGTAAGCCGCTGCTGGCCGTCTAATACTTCATACCTACCATTGGGTAATTGTTTCACTACAATTGGCTGCAGACAGTACTTTTCCTTGTTATTCTGCTTGTTAATGAACTCAAATAGATCATCCAACAGATCTTCTACCTGATCTTTGTCCCATCGGTATCCACGCTGATAGCTAGGTATGAAAAATTGGTATACGGGCTTATCGTTTTTCTGTCTTAATAAGTTGCCGACAGGCATTATGTCTAGTATATTCTCCATATGGTGGATGCTGTTAATAACAAAATTTAGTGCTCAGTAAAATGGCTGCTGTCTTTTGGGCATTTGTTCAATAAAATTTAGTCCCTTATGAGAGAGGTTTACAAATTACTAAATATTGTTAAGTAATCTTCTAAAATGAGACAAGTATATTTTTAGACAACCTCTACGTTCTGATTGAACGCGCATAATGAAAGAAACCGTCAAATGGAGTCCCTCACTCGCCCGGGGATACGAAACTCCTTGCTAAATAAGCCTAAACGGGTATAGATTATATTTCAAACCATTAACAGTATCGTATACACGCCTGGAACCAACCGAGAACCCTCGCCCGTTATGCATTATATATCTGCACCATATTTTGAAATTATTTACTTATCTTCAGGACTTACACAAACCAATCTATATGGGAAAATTCGTTATCACCAAGGACGCCAAAGGCGAATTTTAAACTGAATGCTGGCAACGGAGAAACCATTCTCACCAGCGAAGGCTACACCACAAAAGCAAATTGCGAAAACGGCATTGAATCTGTAGGGAGCAATTCCCAACATGATGAAAGGTTCGATAAGAAAACTTCCTCAAATGGGAAACGCTATTTTAACCTGAAGGCCACAAACGGCCAGGTGATCGGCACCAGCGAAATGTATGAAAGCACCAATGGCATTGCCTCTGTTAAGAGCAATGCCCCTGCGGCTACTGTCGATGACAAAGCCGTATAAGTCTTTTTCGTACATGGCTGGAAGTTATATCCGGCCATGTGTCTTTCTCCTGCTACTTTAGAAACTCCTGGACACTGCTCTTCTCCAGTCCAGCGTAACGGCAAAAGTCCCCCGTTATGAAAATCTACGACCTGCAACAGTGTTTGTTTTTCCTGATGAACACCCAGGTAAGCGTTTTTGATCATAGTGGGGGTAACAGTTGATCCCTGCTTCTTCAACAGGTTGTAGTGCCGGAGCAGCTCACTTCTGACGTGCTGTATCTGGTTGTTGATTTCAATAACCTCCGCAGATCTGCCAATTACGGCACTACTTCTTTTATCAAATTTGGAAGGGATCAACCTGATAGCCGATAGAAAAGCCATCTTTGGGTAATCCGGTGACGGTGATACGGACGCAGATAGTTGCTTTGCCGCTGGGTTCATGGTATCGTACCGGAGATATAAGAGGATTGATAAATCCTGACTTACTTTCATAGTCTACTAAGTTTTGGTTACCGATTTTTGGTGTTGTTTGGTGTTTTTTGGATTGGTTTGCAAGTCGCCAAACCCTTTGCCGGTAAGCATCTCAGAAAAAATCGTCTACAGTAAATTAAAAAAATTTACTATAGACGATTTTGTAGACTCTCAAAATCGTTTGATATGATTTATCTTTTTATCATAAAAGCAAAAAAGCCGCTTAAATCCTACGATTCAAGCGGCTTTAATTTCCTTTGATAATTTAGTAGTGATCCCGCTGGGACTCGAACCCAGGACCCATACATTAAAAGTGTATTGCTCTACCAACTGAGCTACGGAATCCTTTGCTGTTAAGCGGTTGCAAAAATAGGAATATTTTTATTCCTACCAAACTTTTATTGAATTTTATTCCCAAACCCAATCCCACAAAGTATTATAACACCTCATACCCAAAAATAGTTCATCACATTTCTGTAAATGACCTGTAATAAATTGATGTTACTCACCTATTTTTGTGGGGCTAAAATATACCCATGAAAACATACTTTCAGAATAAAACCGTGGTTATCACCGGCGGATCATCAGGAATCGGGAAAGCGCTGGTTACGGAAATGCTGGCGCATGGCGCAAATGTAGCGGTGTGTGGCAGAAAACAGGCAGCGCTCAGTGAGCTGCAGCAACAGGTGAACAGCAAGCAGCTGTTTACTTTCGTGGCGGATGTAAGTGTAGAGGCCGACTGTAAAGCATTTATTGAAAGCGTGATCAGTAAGTTCGGGAAAATAGATATCCTGGTGAACAATGCAGGTATTTCCATGCGGGCATTGTTCCGGGATCTGGAGGTGAGTGTATTGAAATCGCTGATGGATATTAATTTCTGGGGCACGGTATATTGTACCAAGTTTGCGTATACTTCTATCCTGGCTAATAAAGGAACTATTGTAGGCGTATCTTCTATTGCCGGCTACCGGGGCTTGCCGGCACGTACCGGTTACTCCGCTTCCAAGTTTGCCATGCAGGGTTTCCTCGAAGCACTGCGTACAGAAAATTTACATACAGGCGTTAACGTGATGTGGGTATGCCCCGGCTTCACTGCCTCTAATATTCGTAACACCGCGCTCAACCCACAGGGGCAGGCACAAAGCGAAACCCCGCTCGATGAGGGTAAGCTCATGAGCGCAGAAGCGGTGGCTGCTGAAATTGCCAGGGCCATTGCCAGGCGTAAGCGTACGCTGGTGCTTACAGGCCAGGGCAAACTGACAGTGCTGCTAAGTAAACTTCTCCCCGGCTTCCTCGACAAAATGGTGTACAATCACTTTAAAAAAGAACCCGGTTCCCCCCTGCAGTAATAAACTGTAGCCGTTAACGTTAGTGCAAAAAATTCCGTTTAAAATACCGCTGCCTCGGCTTTTTTATCGTTATTTGCACTAAGTTTATTTCACTTAACCCCCAATGGCATCTTTTTTGGAAGGAAAGCGCACTTTTAATTTGCCATTCCGGATAATTGAAAAACTGCAGACGACGCGTGAGGACAGGAATTGATTGGTGGGGTTTTGAACACTGGGATTTGGATTTAGATTTTCGGGCATGTCCATTATAACTTTAACATCAGACATAGGAATGCAGGATTACCTGGTAGGTGCCATCAAAGGGCAACTCTGGCAATACTGCCCGGAATGTCATGTTACGGACATTACCCATCATATCAGCCCTTTTAATTTACCACAGGCTACTTATATCTGCAAAAGCGCCTTCTCCTACTTTCCACTGGGTACCTTTCATTTTGTTCTGATCAATTTATTCGACAGGCGGCCGGACCATGTACTGGTAGCCGAACATAACGGGCAATACATCGGCTGCGCGGATAATGGCCTGCTTACCATGATTGCCGGCGGTATGCCGGAAAAGGTAATTAAGATCCCCCTTCCGCCGGAGGCGCCTAAAAATACTTTCACCATCATACAGCTGCTGGCAGTAGTAGCCCGGGAACTAAGCCGTGGCAGGGCGCTGGGAGAACTGGGCCCGCTCACACAGCAGATCCAGGTAAAGCACAACCTGCAGCCGCTGGTGGGCGACGACTTTATAGAAGGACAGATCATTCATATCGACAGCTTCGAGAACGTGGTGGTCAATATCACCCGGCAGCAGTTCGATATGCAGTGCAAAAACCGGAAGTTCCGCATCTTCTTCCGCCGCGATGAGGTGATCAGCCAGATCAGTGAAACCTATGCGGACGTGCCCGAAGGCACCAAGCTGGCCCTCTTCAATGCAGCCGGTTACCTGGAAATAGCTATCAATAAAGGAAATGCAGCCGGCCTGTTCGGCCTGCAGGGCTTCCGCCGCGATCAGCTCACACAGCCGGCCGGCTACCAGCAACTATCATACTACCAAACTGTTAGAATAATCTTTCAATGATTAACCGTATCGTTAAAATGGAATTCGACCCGGGAAAAGTAAACACCTTCCGGGAGCTCTTTGCCAAACAGCAGGAGCTGATCCGCCATTTCCCCGGATGCCTCCACCTCGAGCTCTGGGAACACGCCGCCTCCGGCAACACCTGGTTCACCTTCAGCCAGTGGGAATCAGAAACCGCACTCGAAAAGTATCGGCAATCCCCCCTCTTCCGCGAAACATGGGCCGCCACCAAGGTGCTTTTCAATGCCAAACCCGCCGCCTGGACTGTGCAAACCGTCGTAAGCCTGTAACTATAATGCTTTTTTAATCTCCCGGAAAACGCCCTCCCGGCGCCCGGATACTGCTAGCCAAAGGCTAACAGCTAAAAAGATATTTACAAAAAGTTAAAACTGTTCACCAGATTAGCATAATTTGCTGTTTTTTATATTTTTGTCGGACCTTAAAACAACCTTATGAATTTCAAAAGGACCAACAACATGGTCGGCTGGATCATTTGCATCATTGCCTGCTTTGTTTACCTTAAAACGATGGAAGCTACAGGCAGCTTGTGGGACTGCGGCGAGTTTATTTCAAGTGCTTACAAAGTACAGATTCCCCATCCGCCCGGAGCACCATTGTTCGTGTTGCTTGGAAGATTGTTTAGTATGTTCCTGAAACCATCTCAGGCCGCCCTGGGCGTAAATACCATGACAGCCCTGGCCAGTGGTTTCACTATCCTGTTCCTGTTCTGGACCATTACCCACTTCGCGCGCAGGCTCATGGTGAAAGCCGGTGAAGAGATCTCCCGCGAAAAAATGATCGCTATCATGGGCGCAGGCGCTGTAGGCGCACTGGCCTATACCTTCTCCGATTCATTCTGGTTCTCCGCTGTGGAAGGTGAAGTATATGGAATGTCCTCTTTCTTTACCGCCATCGTGTTCTGGGCCATCCTGAAATGGGAACATGAAGCCGATGAACCCTATGCAGACCGCTGGATCGTACTCATCGGGTACCTCCTGGGCCTCTCAATCGGCGTCCATCTCCTCAACCTCCTCACCATCCCGGCAATGGTAATGGTGTACTACTTCAGGCGCTTTAAGGTTACCGGCTGGGGCACGTTCTGGGCTTTTGTTATAGGTTGCGGCATCACCGGCCTGGTACAAAAATACCTCATCCAGGACACCGTTAAGGCTTCCGGGTATATGGACGTATTCTTCGTAAATTCCCTCGGAATGGGATACTTCTCCGGATTTATCTTCTATTTCGTACTCATTATAGCATTGCTCATTATAGGATACCGCAAACCAAAGTTTGGTATCTACGCCCCATTCATCGTTATTGCCACCATCATCGTGGTACCAGCATTTAACGAGGCAAGCGGCGGCACTATCTTCTTCAAATTCTTACTGGCAGCTTTCTTTGTAGCCATCCCCTACCTGCTGAAAGCAGTAGGCGTGAAAATGGACGTATCCAAAACTGCGCATTTCAGCCGTCTTACTATCTCCTTCGTGCTGTTCATGCTGGTTGGTTACTCCACTTATATTACTACCATGGTCCGTTCTACCGCCAATCCTTCGGTAGATATGTACAATGTAGATAATCCCATCTCCCTGGTAGGTTACCTGGGCCGCGAACAATATGGCGATTTTCCGCTGGTATACGGCCAGGTGTTCACCGCCCGCCCAACAGGGTACAAGGAAGGTGGTAACATCTACGCCCGCGGTGCTAAAAAATATGAGATCGCAGGTAAGAAGATGGAACCGGAATATGATCCGTCTGATATGATGTTGTTCCCCCGCGTATGGGATGCCAGCAACGATCAGGGCCACGCTGATTACTACCGTACCTGGCTGGGCCTCCAGCAGGGTGAAAAACCCAGCTTCGGCGATAACATCAAGTTCTTCCTCCAGTACCAGGTGAATTTCATGTATGCCCGCTATTTCTTCTGGAACTTTGTAGGTAAACAAAACGATACCCAGGGCTATGGCAACGTGCGCGACGGTAACTGGATCTCCGGTATCCCATTCATCGATAATTTCTTATATGGCGATCAGTCCATGATGCCGGATAGCCTGAAAGATAACAAGGCGCACAATACCCTGTTCTTCCTGCCATTCATTCTCGGCATTATCGGTTTCTTCTATCAATATAATAACCACCGCAAAGATACCCTCATCGTATCCCTGCTGTTCTTCTTCACAGGTTTCGCTATCGTCATCTACCTCAACCAGGCAGGTAACCAGCCGCGTGAACGTGACTACGCTTATGTAGGCTCCTTCTACGCCTTTGCTATCTGGATCGGGTTAGGCGTGCTGTCAGTATACAATTTCCTGAAGAAGAAAACAAAGAGCGCACTCTCTCCTGTACTGGCTACCGCCATCTGCCTGCTGGCAGTACCGGTGCTGATGGCCTTCCAGGAATGGGACGACCACGACCGCTCTACCAAATACGTAGCACGCGATGTAGCAAAAGATTACCTGGAGTCCTGCCAGAAAAATGCGATCCTCTTTACCGTGGGCGATAACGATACCTATCCCCTGTGGTATGCACAGGAAGTAGAAGGCATCCGCCCGGATATCAGGGTGATCAACCTCAGCCTCCTGGGTGTGGATTGGTACATCGACCAGATGCGCAGAGCTGTAAACCAGAGCCCCGCTATTCCAATGACCTGGTCGGCCGATAAATATAAAGGCGAAAACCGCAACTATATCCGCTTCTTTGATCCGGGAAATATTCCTGCAGATAAATACTTTAACCTGAAAGAGATCATGAACTTCATGGGAAGCGATGATGTCAACAGTAAAGTAACCACGCAGGATGGCGGATCAGAAAACTTCCTGCCTACCCGCCAGCTGTTTATCCCTGTCGACAAACAGGCGATCCTTGCTAATGGCGTGGTTGCAGCAAAAGACAGCGCTAAGATCCTGGCCTCTATGCCATTCAAGATCAGCAAGAGCTACCTGCTGAAAAATGACCTCGCAGTATATGATATCATCGCTGCCAATGACTGGAAACGGCCTATCTATTTCACCAGCCCTACCGATCTCGGCTTAAATGATTACATGCAAACCGATGGTCTTACCTACCACCTGGTGCCTTTGCCTAAAGCTACATCTACCGATCCGCTGGGCATGGACATCAATGCGAACGTAGGCGTGATGTACGATAACCTGATGCACAAATTTGAATTCGGTGGCGCACAAACCCGCGGTACCTACTTCGATGAGCCTAACAGGAAAATGATCATGTACCTGCGCCAGGCGTTCACCAAACTCTCTGTAGCCATGACACAGGAAGGAGCTGCGAAAGACAGCGCACTGAATGTGCTCCGCTACATGGACAAGAACATCATGGAAACCAACTTCCCGTATGCTCTCACCACACCGGGCAATATGCACAACTATACTTCTATTCAAACCATCTACGCTTATTACATAGCCGGCGATGTGAAGAGAGCAGAAGAGTTGTCGAACCAGGTGATCAAAGACTGTGAACAGCAGCTGCGCTACTACAGCTCCCTGCCGCCAAGCAGAATGACCAACGACTTACAGCGCGATGGCCAGAATGCACAGCAGTTCATTACCTGGTTAAACAAAATGAAAGATGATTTTGGCCCTAACGGCACCCACAAAAATAAAGACGACGTCATACAGGTGAATACGGAAGATTCCACCCCGGTACCCAAACCGGCGGATTCAGCGAAATAACCTTATTATAAAACAGGAAGCCCGGACTAAATGGTCCGGGCTTCCTGTTTTATACGGATAACATTACTCTGCTCTCAAACTCTTCACCGGGTTGGCAAGCGCAGCGCTTATCGCCTTATACCCCACCGCTATCCAGGCAATCAAAATGGATAACGCTATAGCCAGTACGAAAATGCCCCAGCCTATTTCGGTGTGATAGTGAAAACCAACCAACCACTTCTTCATAAAATAATAGCCTACCGGTGCAGCCATCAAAAATGCAATACCTATTAAAGTGGTAAACTCCCTGGAAAACAGGTACAATATACTTTGTACTGAAGCGCCCAATACTTTACGGATGCCCACTTCCTTGGTTTTTTGCACCACCATAAAGGAAACGAGCCCATATAACCCAAGACAGGAAATAAAAATGGCGAGGAAGGCAAATACTTTGAACAATGAGGCCGTAATGGCTTCTGTCCTGTAAAAGTTGCCTATCTGGGCATCAAAAAAAGTACATTGGTATATATAGGTAGGATACACGGCGGTGAATATCTGTTCTACCTGCTTTAAAGTGGCAGGCACTTTTTCAGGATCCAGCCGGAGCGCCAGGGTACTGTAGTCGTTATAATCAGAGGAGATAACAGCGGGTGAAATTTCATCTCTCAGGGAATTATTATTAAAGTCCCTTAAAACTCCTGCCACAGGGAATTTACGGGCGCCGTTGTCAAAAGCAACCATCTTGCCGATAATATCTTCTGCTGAACGCAACCCTAACTTTTTAACCACCGTTTCATTCACCAGCACTTCCCGGGTGGTATCGTTGGAAAATGGGTAACGCCCAGCCGCCAAAGCTAAGCGGAAGGTATTGAAATAGCCTGTGTCGGCACTGATACGCTTTACGCTGTACGGTTGTCGCTCTGGCCTGTTGTTATAAAAGAAATCAGTGAACCATCCGAAGCGGGAAGAAGGTTCTATCGAGCATAAACTACCCGCCTCTACACCCCGAAGCTCCAGAAGCCGGGATTTCAGGTAGCCGTATTTTAGTTTTAAGGTACTGTCGCTGGGCAGGTCAAGTAACACTACTGCTTTTTTCTCAAAGCCCATGGGTTGTTCCCGGAAAAATTTCATTTGCTTCACTACTACCAGGGTGCCTATCACCAGCAATTGCGCCACAACAAACTGGAACACCACCAGGGCCCTGCGCAACGAAATACCGCTAACCGGGCGGGTATTGATCCTGCTTTTAATAGCGGCCAGTGGATTGAATCCGGATAAAACAATGGCAGGATAAAATCCAGCCAGGAAAGTAACTGCTATACCGGATAATAATAAAAAGAGCAATATCGACGGGTATCGCAGGAGGTTCAAAGTCAGCTGCTTCCCTACCAGGTTACTGAGGTAAGGAACTGCTATCCAGGCCATTATACTGCCCAAAATTATGGCCAAAGCCGTTATCAGGGCTGTTTCTCCGAGGAACTGTTTTAATAGCTGGAGACGGTTACTGCCCAGTACCTTTCTTATACCAATTTCTTTGGCCCTGTTCACCGATTGCGCTGTGGCCAGGTTGATGAAATTGATGCAGGCCACCAGCAACAGGAATAAACCGATGATGGCTAACGCCCATAGTTCCGTTGGCGACAACGAATCGTCTTTTACAGTGCCAAATCGTTTGTCGAGGTGCATATCTTTCAGCGGCTGAAAACTCAGGCTGGTAACGTAGGTGGTCTTGTCGGCATCTTCCCGGTAATTATTCTTTACAAAAGCCGGTAACTGCGCCTGTAAACGTTGTATATCTTCCCCGGGAGAGGTGAGCACAAAACACTGTGTTCCACCGGAAAGGGAGCGCCAGTCTTCATTGGTTTGCCGTTCGTGCCCGTCAATCTTCAGCCAGGTGGCGTGGGAAGCTGCCATACGCACCGGCAGATCTGTGTTATACGGGAGGTCCTTAAAAACGCCCGTCACCCGCAACGGCACGCGGTATGACCATAGCTGTATCGTTTTCCCTATAGCGCTCTGGTAGTTGCCGAAGTAGGTTTCAGCCATACTTTGTGTCAGCGCTACAGTATTTGGCTCTTTTAGTTCCGCCGCATTTCCCTGCAGCCAGGTAAAATCGAAGATGTCGAAAATAGCGGGTTCCACAAAAAAGAGGCCGCCGCTTTCTTTAAATTTTTTTTCCTCAGATCCGTTTTTTCCGGGAACATAGACCTGTGCTCCCCCGATATGCTCTACAGCTGCTATTTTTTGGAAGGAAGGAAAATCCCTGCGCATGGTATGTGCAAGCGGCGCCGGCACCATACTATGCCGCCACTTTTCGCCGTTGCTGCGACTGGTGGTGGTAGTCACCACCCGGAAGATCCGGTCCCGTTTACTTTGAAAGTTGTCATAGCTCATCTCGTTGCGGATCACGAGGAAAATCAGCAGGCTGGCGCCTATGCCCACTGCCAGGCCAACGATATTGAGCAGGGAGAAAGATTTCTTTCTCCATAGGGCCCTGAAAGATAATTTAAAAAAGCTGTTCATCATAACAGGAAAGTATTGCCGCCTTACCTGCAAAAACCGGGACGAAAATGTATTTATTTAATTATCAGGGAGATATCACAAAGATAGTGGCTTTCAATGTTCAGTAAAGAACAGGACATGTCCGGTACCGGACAGCTAAAAAAATCCGAAGCTCCCTGCCGGGAGCTTCGGATTCATTATTTGTGATGTACAAAAGTTATTACAGGTTGCTAACGATAGTTCTCCAGAAAGCAGCGCTGGCTTTCACTTCAGGCACATTGTTATCCCAGTCGTATTCGTATTCCACGGAAAACAGGCCTTTGAACTTCTGCTTTTTCAATGTCTCCATTACCTTGGGCATCTGGCTCACACCGTTACCCCAAACCACATCATGGGAATCAGCTGATTTGTTGTTCAGGTCCTTGAAGTGCAGACTTACAATATGACCGTCCAGTTTCTTGATGCATTCAACAGGATCCAGTCCTGAGCGCACCCAGTGACCAATATCCGCGCAGGCGCCCATTAATTTGCTTCTGCCTTTGATGGCTGCCAGCACGATATCCGGGTTCCAGTAATGGCTCGGCTTCGGGTGGTCGTGGATAGCCAGTTTGATCTGGTATTGATCGCAGAGGGAAGAGATCAGGTCAAGGTCTTCTTCCTTAGGTTCGGATGTAATGCTCTGGATACCCATCCTGTTGGCGAAGTCGAACAGCATGCGCCATTCTGCTTCAGACCCTGGCACTACCACACCAAATGCGATCAGCGTTTTGTGCTTCTTTTTAAACAGGGCTTTTACTTCCTCCTGTTTGGCAGGCGACATATGGTAATCGAATTTACCTTCAATACCGCCACCAATTACTTGTCCGGGAAAAGCTTCCACATACTGGATCCCGCAGCTGTCCATTTTATCCAGCGCCTCTGCCAGTGTAAAATGATTGAACGTCCAGGCCTGCGCCCCCAGCTTCCAGCCCAATGCATCTGCCCTGGCCTGTGCAGCTGCTGAATTTGCAAATAATGCAACCGCCAGACCGCCTGCCAGCATCAACGCATTTCTCAGTTTTTTCATATAGTCATTTTTTTGATGATTGAAAGTAATTGCTTTCAATGTAAAATGCAAGCTTTAAGCGAATTTTGTCTTGGAACACTGATTACGCTGATTATGATGATTTCGCTGATATTCTTTTGAACTTGTTGGATTTTAGTAGAATGATAACTATTTATCTTCCAAAATACCTAAAAATCAAACCAATAAAAAAATATCAGCGAAATCATCATAATCAGCGTAATCAGTGTTCCAAGACAAATTCCGCGTTCCAAGGCAAATTCCGCGAAAAGTGGTAAATTTAATGCAGAAGACGAGCTAAGCTATGAGAGGAATACAATTTACCAGGTTCAACCCGGACGACAACAAAAAACCACCTTTCCAGAAATTACTGGATCTTTTCACCCAACTCCTTACATACACCAGCGGAGACATATCAGAAGCCCTGCAATGGCTTACTGAGCTGGACAAGGAGTATAATCTCACCAACCAGGAGTACGGCATCGGCGATTTTATACAGGAGCTGAAAGATAAAGGGTACATCCGCGAAAACGAGGAAAGCGGCGCCATAGAAATCACTTCCAAAGCGGAACAAACTATACGCAAAAACGCATTGGAAGAGATCTTCGGCAAACTGAAAAAGTCAACTACCGGCAATCATAATATCCGCAAATCCGGCATGGGCGATGAGCTCAATGCAGAAACCCGTCCCTTCGAATTTGGCGACGGCGTGGACCAGCTGGATATTACCGCCTCTATCCGGAATGCGCAGATCAATCACGGGATCGACAGTTTCTCCATCCAGCAGGACGACCTGGAGGTGAAGGAAACCGACTTCAAAACGCAAACGTCTACCGCCCTGATGATCGATATCTCGCATTCCATGATCCTTTACGGGGAAGACAGGATCACGCCCGCTAAAAAAGTAGCTATGGCCCTGGCGGAACTGATCACCACCCGCTACCCGAAGGATACGCTCGACATTATTGTGTTTGGAAACGACGCCTGGCAGATAGAGATCAAAGACCTTCCCTATTTACAGGTTGGCCCCTTCCATACCAATACCGTGGCAGGGCTGGAACTGGCTATGGACCTGCTCCGCCGACGGCGTAACCCGAATAAGCAGATCTTTATGATCACAGATGGAAAACCCACCTGCCTGAAAATAGGATCACAGTATTACAAGAACAGCTTCGGGCTCGACAGGAAGATACTTAACCGTACCCTCAACCTCGCTGCCCAATGCAAAAAACTGAAAATACCTATCACCACCTTCATGGTTGCCACCGATCCGTGGCTACAGAAATTTGTACAGGAATTTACCGAAACCAATGCCGGTAAAGCCTTTTTCTCCGGCACCGATAAACTGGGACAATTCCTTTTCCGCGATTTTGAAAGCGGCAAAAGGAAATTTTATTAATAGTAAACAGCAGCATAGTTAAAACGGATCCAGCATCCGACGCCAGCTACTGCCAATTCGTAATGCGTAATTATCAAAGATGAATACAAACATAAAAACACTGGGCGAACTAAAGAAAAGTGGCTATAAACCGGTTTCAGTAAAAGAAGAGATCAGGCGTAACCTGGTCAAAAAACTACAGGACAAAGAAGGTACCTTCCCCGGCATCATCGGTTATGAAGACACGGTGATCCCCGACACGGAAAGGGCCCTGCTGTCGAGACACAATATCCTTTTCCTCGGCCTGCGCGGCCAGGCCAAAACACGCATGGCCCGCCAGATGACCGACCTCCTGGATGAATACATTCCCGTAGTGGAAGGCTCTGAAGTAAATGATGATCCCTTCCACCCGCTATCACGCTATGCTAAAGACCTGATCGATGAAAAAGGCGACCAGACCCCCATCACCTGGCTCCACAGGAGCGCACGGTATGGCGAGAAGCTGGCCACACCGGACGTGTCCGTGGCCGACCTGGTAGGCGATATAGACCCTATCAAAGCAGCCAATATGAAGCTTAGTTATGCCGATGAAAGAGTGATCCACTTCGGTATCATTCCCCGCTCCAACCGCGGCATCTTCGTAATTAATGAGCTTCCGGACCTCCAGGCGCGCATACAGGTATCCCTGTTCAATATCCTCCAGGAAGGAGATATACAGATCAGGGGCTTTAAAGTAAGGATGCCGCTGGATATCCTGTTTATTTTCACGGCTAACCCGGAAGACTATACGAACCGTGGTTCCATTGTAACACCGTTGAAAGACAGGATCGAAAGCCAGATCATTACCCACTACCCTAAAACAATTGAAAACTCCCTGCTCATCACCGAACAGGAAGCCGATATACACGAAGACCAGCAAGCCAAAGTGCAGATTGCCGATATGGTGAAACGCCTCATCGAACAGGTATCATTTGAAGCACGGTCCAGCGAATACGTGGATAAGAAAAGCGGCGTATCCGCCCGCTTAACCATTGCCGCCTACGAAAACGCAGTGAGTGCAGGCGAACGCAGGGCCATCATCAACAAGGAAAAAGAAACACAGGTGCGCATTGCCGATCTGCAGGCCATTATCCCTGCTATTACCGGCAAAATTGAGCTGGTATACGAAGGTGAACAGGAAGGCCCCCTCCAGGTGGCGCATAACCTGCTGGATAAAGCCATCCGCACCCTCTTTGCTATCTATTTTCCCAACCCGGACTCCTTTAAGAAAAAGAAAGCCGGCTCCCCTGCTGAAAATCCTTACCGCAGTGTGATACAGTGGTTCGACAAAGGCAACTCTGTACAGCTGCTGCAGGATATCAGCGATAAACAATACGAAACTACGCTCAGTAAAGTGGAAGGACTGAAAGATCTTATCAAAGCCCGCTTCCCTAAAGCCAACAACAAGGAAGCCCTGCTGCTGATGGAATTCGTGTTGCACGGTTTATCATCCTATTCACTCATCAGTAAAAAAGTAGTGGAAAACGAAACCCGCTTCAGCGACCTGCTGGGCACCATGATGAACTTCAGCCTGGGCGGCGAAAGCGAGGAGCCGGAGGAGTAAGCGGAGGGGATCGCCTTCGGCGATGTAAATTGTCTTGGAACACTGATTACGCTGATTATGGTGATTTGTGGATTGGATAATGTGATGATTTTATAAATAAGGGAGATATACGCAGCTTTTGCATATATCTCCCTTATTTATAAAATCCAAAGAAATAAAATCAAACCAATCATCATAATCAGCGTAATCAGTGTTCCAAGACAATTTACATCGCCGAAGGCGATCATTACACCAAAATCTCCCCGATCCTGTATAAATCCCAAAAAATCAATCAAGCTAATCATCATAATCAGCGTAATCAGTGTTCCAAGACAAATTCCACAATCCTCCGCTAAAATCTCCTTGTTTTTTTCTATTTTGTATTTTTAATTGTCATTTTAACAATTCCACAAAACGTTTTATTACATGAACAATTCCCGTAGAAACTTTATCAAATCCGCTTCCACGCTGATGGCCGGGGCAGGATTGGCATCCGCGCTGCCCGCCGGATTACAGGCATTTCCGTTACGGACCGTAGCACCCAGCGACCGCCTCAATGTAGCCGCCATTGGCATCAACGGTATGGGTTGGGCCGACCTTACGTCTATGCTGAAAAACCCTGCTGCACAATGCGTAGCCCTCTGCGATGTGGACAAAAACGTGCTGGACAAAAGGGTGGCCGAGCTGGCCCAGAAAGGCATTAAAGTGAAAGCCTACAGCGACTACCGCAAGCTCCTGGAAGATAAGAACATTGATGCGGTAGTGATTGGCACACCCGATCACTGGCACTGCCTGCAAATGACAGATGCCTGCGCCGCCGGTAAAGATGTGTACGTAGAAAAACCAATGGGCAATTCCATTGTAGAATGCCGCTCTATGGTTGCAGCACAGCAGAAATACAGTCGCGCTGTGCAGGTGGGCCAGTGGCAGCGCAGCCAGCAGCACTTTAGGGACGCTATTGAATTTGTGCACTCCGGTAAGCTCGGCCAGATACGCCTCGTGAAAGCATGGGCTTATATGGGCTGGATGAAATCCATTCCGGTAAAACCCGATGGCACTCCACCAGCTGGCGTGGACTATAAAGCCTGGCTGGGCCCCGCTACCACCCGCCCTTTCAACCCCAACCGCTTCCACTTCAACTTCCGCTGGTACTGGGATTATGCCGGTGGTCTCATGACCGACTGGGGCGTTCACCTGCTCGATTATGCACTGCTGGGTATGAAATCCGCTGCACCAAAATCCATCATGGCCGCAGGTGGTAAGTTCGCCTACCCTGACGACGCTGCTGAAACACCGGATACACTCACTACCGTATACGAGTTCGACGACTACAATATCCAGTGGGAACAGGCGATAGGCATCGATGGCGGCCCTTACGGACGCGATCACGGCATTGCCTTCATTGGCAACAATGGTACGCTGGTACTGGATCGTGGCGGATGGGAAGTAATACCAGAAAAAGATAAAATGGAAGCGGTGCCAAGGCAAAAGTCGGTCGACAATGGCCTGGATCTTCACACCACCAACTTCATAGAAGTAGTGAAATCCCGCAAGCTTGACGACCTCCATGCCTCTGTACAGGTAGGTTCCCTGGTGGCTACCACTGCACAGATGGGCAATATAGCCTACCGCACCGGCAAAAAAGTATACTGGGATCAGGCATCTGGCAAATTCACAGATAGCGACGCCAACAAACTGTTAGCAGCACAATACCATAACGGGTATCACCTGCCTAACGTTACTGCCTGAACGAAAATATCTTCCTAACATCTTTATAAAAAAATATAAAAGACATATGCGTACGCTACTGTTATCTGCCTGTACCCTGCTTACGGTGGCCGCCACCGCGCAAAACAAGGAGCAGATGAAACCTGAAGCTACAGAGGTTTGGGAACCGGTGCCAAAAGTAATTACGCCGGGCACAGAAACCCTCACCGCTCCTTCCGATGCCATTGTGCTGTTCAACGGTAAGAACCTCGACAACTGGGAATCAGAAAACGGAGGCCCTGCAAAATGGGAGGTGAAAGATGATGCTATGACCGTTGTAAAAGGAGGCGGTGTTATTAAAACAAAGCAGCAGTTTGAAGACTTCCAGCTGCATATTGAATGGCGCACGCCAGCAGAAGTAAAAGGCGAAAGCCAGGGACGCGGCAACAGCGGCGTTTTTATGCAGGAGCAATACGAGCTGCAGGTGTTGGACAACTATAATAACCGCACCTACTCCAACGGACAGGCCGGCAGTTTTTATAAACAAAAAATTCCTTTGGTAAATGCCTGCAAAAAACCAGGCGAATGGCAAACCTATGATGTGATCTGGACCGCTCCCCGCTTTAACGATGACGGTTCCCTGAAATCTCCGGCAAGAGCCACCGTACTGCAAAACGGCGTACTGGTACAGAATAATGTGGAGCTGGAAGGCAAAACAGAATATATAGGCAAACCAACTTATGTAAAACACGGTGCTAAATCTATCGCACTGCAGGATCACGGAAACCCCGTGAGCTTCAGGAATATCTGGATAAGACCCCTGTAAGCTATCATTCTTATATTATTGCAGCGGAGGTAAAGATCCTCCGCTGCATTTTTTTTAAGTTAAAGTATCGGCCGCCTCGATATTCAATGATAAATACACCGCATCACTGATAGGGTTATCGTAATACGCTGCTATCGGCTGAAACCCGAGCGATGTGTACAGGTCGATTGCAGGGCGCATATGCGCTAATGTATCCAGCAGGATCCGCTTATAACCAAGCTCCCTGCTTTCTGTAATAGCTGCACTGGCAAGGGCTTTTCCCACACCGTGGCCTTTAAATGCGTCCTTTACAAAAAGACGTTTCATTTCTGCAGTACTGTTGTCGAATGATCTTATGGCCACACATCCGGCCAGTTGTCCGTCTACCAAGGCCAGGAACAATGCTCCGGTGGGGGGCACATACACACCCGGCAGGTTTGTTAGCTCATCTTCAAATTGCTGAAAACTCAGGTCTACATTCAGCCAGTTGGCATATTCGCGGAAAAGCAGCTTCACCTGGTTCAGGTGCTTGGAATCTTCGGCGGTTACTTTAATAATCTCTGTCATAACCACTTCTTTTTAATGTATATAAAACGCAACAAGCCTTCTGCATGCAGAAGGCTTGTTGACCGGAAAATGTTGGCAGCTCCATGTTTTAGTGGAAAATGCCGCCGATATCTTTATTATCAATTACACACGCTGTGTTTAAATAGCTATAGTAAATTATTGATAAATCTCTTGCCTTCTGATAACCTCACCTGCCTCTTGCGGGGTATGCAATATAAGCTTTTGGGTTGATATTTCAACATAGTTTGTATTATTTCTTTTTTATTCCTGTAAGCGGCCACCAGCACATATTTCAGGCGCAAGAGCATGGTTGGGGGGCTGTTGTAAAAAAGAAAAGCCGCGTAAACCGCGGCTTTAAGAAAGAAAACAGGTAGAGGTTCCGAGCGGATTCGAACCGCTGTACGAGGTTTTGCAGACCTCTGCCTAGCCACTCGGCCACGGAACCATCATTTTTAATATGTTCGCCGGAAGTTCCCTACTGGCGTACATCTCATTCGTTTTGTGGGATTGCAAAAGTAGTGAATTTCTGATAACCACCAAATATTATTTAATAAATATCTGAAAAAATATTTTGATAATATAGCAGAACAAAGGAATATTGGCACTGGAAATGTTGATTTGCGAATAATAAAAATTTAATACAAATGGATAATCGTATTGCAGAATCAGAACTGATCATCAACAACCGTGGAGCCGTATATCACCTGGATGTAAGACCGGAAGAACTGGCTCATACCATCATCACCGTTGGCGACCCAGACCGTGTAGGCGCAGTAAGTAAACACTTTGATAAGATAGAAAGCAAACATCAGCACCGCGAATTTGTAACGCATACCGGCTATATCGGTAATAAACGCCTCTCCGTGGTTTCCACCGGTATTGGCACTGATAACATCGATATCGTATTCAATGAGCTGGATGCACTCGTAAATATAGATTTTGAAACACGCCTGGTAAAACCTGCCCTCACTTCCCTGCAAATCATCCGCCTCGGTACTTCCGGCGCGCTGCAGGAAAGCATCCCGGTAGACAGCTTCGTGGTATCGTCGCACGGTCTTGGCCTCGACAACCTCATGAATTACTATGCGTTCGAAAATACCAGCGCAGAAAAACAACTGCTGCAATCTTTCCGCGGACAGGTATTCCTGCAGCCCGGGGGCGCTAATCCGTGCCTCTTTGAAGCATCCGCCAGGTTGCAGTCACTGTTCACAGAAGGTTTTCATACAGGCATCACCGTTACCTGCCCCGGTTTCTATGCGCCGCAGGGCCGCGTACTCCGTGGTCCCCTGTCGAACCCCCACCTGATCGATAACCTGACCAACTTCAACTACGAACATCACCGCATCACCAACTTTGAAATGGAAACCTCTGCCATCTACGGCATGGGCCGCGTGCTGGGCCATGAATGCCTTTCCATCAGCGCTATCGTTGCCAACCGTATCCGCAAGGAGTTCAGCAAAGATGGCGGCGCAGCGGTGGCGGCGCTTATCGAAAAAGGACTGGGCGTGATTGCTGGTATGTAGTCGCCTTAATTTTTTATCTTTGTACTTATGAATAATATTCACTTTTATAAATACCAGGGAACCGGCAATGACTTCGTCATTATGGATAACCGGGAAGGGCAATACGACTGGCTCACAGACGAACAGGTGAATGAACTGTGCGACCGCCGCTTCGGTATAGGCGCCGACGGTTTAATGCTGCTCAACAAAAGCGAGGAATACGACTTCGCCATGAAATATTACAATGCCGATGGCCGTGAAGGTACCATGTGCGGTAACGGCGGCCGATGCCTCGCCGCATTTGCCCATAAAATGGGCGTGGGCGACGGTAACCTCTATTTTATTGCAGTAGATGGCGAGCACCAGGCCACCATGGACGGCAACAACTGGGTAAACCTGAAAATGCAGGATGTGGACTATGTGGAACATGGCCCCCTCTATTATTACCTCAATACCGGTTCACCGCATTTTGTAAAGTATGTGGAAGATGTACAAGCCGTGGATGTGTTTAACGAAGGCCGCGGTATCCGCTACAACGACCGCTTCGCAGCAGAAGGCACCAATGTGAACTTCGTACAGAAATATGAAAACGGCATCTTTGTACGTACCTATGAAAGAGGTGTGGAAGACGAAACCTACTCCTGCGGTACCGGCGTAACCGCTGCTGCGCTTACTTTTGCGGGGGCAGAAGAAAAAGAATACATCGTACCGGTGCAAACCCTGGGCGGACAGCTGGAAGTACGCTTCACCAAAACCGGTGAACGGACGTTTGAGAATATCTGGCTCTGTGGCCCCGCGACGCTTGTGTTTGAAGGGGAGATATTGAAATAACTGAAATTATATATAAAAAGAGAGCCTCCCCGATCGGGGAGGCTCTCTTTTTATATAACTACGACCTTAATTCCTTTTGAACACCTTGTTACCGATCTTCCGTACTGTAGCTGCAGCCGTATGGTTGATATCTTCCGATACCTGCATCAGCAAAATAGCTCCGCCAAACAACACCAGGTATAATAGCCCGTGGATCACTATACTGATAAAAGGATGCCCCGTGGAAGGCAGCAACCTGCACACATAATAAATAGCCACACTGGCCGCCAGTGCTTTCAGTGTATTAATGGAAAATGGCTGTAATCCAAAACGCTTACGGATAAACAATAAACGGATCCCGTTAAATACAAACTGAGAGATCATCAGGGAATAACCTGACCCTACCATTCCGTACTTTTTTATGAGGAAATAATTTAGCGGGATAGACAGGATCACCAATACCGTGGCCGATGTAAGATCAAAACGCCAGTAACGGGAAGTAGCCAGCAACTGCTGGTTCACCCCTGTACCCATATCGATGATCTTGGCAATACCCATAAAAAATACAAGATACTTGGCGGAAGAATAGGCCGAAGGCATAATCCGGTATATATCATCAATATTCAGCCATATCTCCCAGAAAATAAAAAGCGCCGCCACCAGCTGCAAAATAGATGACTTCTTATAAATTTCATCGATCTTCACCATGTTCTTATCCTTCCACGACTGGGCAATAATAGGCGTGGCAATAGCCGAAATACTTCTTTGTGGCACCTGGATCAGCTGGGCCATATAAGTGGCGATAGTCATATACGCCGCCTCATCTAACCCTCCGATACTGGCAATGATCAAAGCCCCGATATTTTGTGAAAGGAGGTTAAAAATCGTAGCCGATGTAAGGGAAAATGCATAGATCATCATCCGCTTATACAACCGCGAGGTAACACTGCTCATCTTTACGGTGAAATATAGCAGGTCCTTGCGCCACAGGTAAAAGAGCAACAATAGCAGCGCAATAATATACAGCAGGCTGAAAAGCCACATGAAAACAATAAAACTGATCATCTTCAGTACATACAAGCCAATAATGGCCGATGTCATGATCCTGATCAGCAGCTCCTTCAGAAAATTAGGCACCACTGTTTCGTGCCGTGACCAGCTATAGCTTTCGAATACTGAAAACAGTACAATTCCCGTTACGAACGGGTAAACAAAATAAAAGTATTCTATAAGCAGGGGCGACTTCGTTACATATTTACGGACAATCAGGTCCTTAAACACCACTGTGCCAATAAAAAACAATGCCAGCCCTGCCAGCGTAGCGATCGCCACCCAACCCATCAGGTCGTTCTTTTTCTCCTCCAGGTGGTACGCGTAATAAGGATAAAAACGGTTGATCATCAACCCGGTGCTGAAGGTACAGAATGGCACCACAATCACCCCTATATCCCCTATGATCCGGGTTAACCCGAATTGATCCCCGCTAAAAAATATGGGAAACAGTAACAACGTATTGATCCCGCCTATCGCAAAGCCCAGATAAATCAACACCGACGACCGCAGACTCTGATGTTTTACAACTCCCATTTATATATAAAATATTTTAACTGTTTCCTGTTGCACAATATTACGTCAAATGGAAACAGGATTCAACATTTTAACTACCTTTGCGCCCGATGATCCAGTATTTTACAAATATAGATTCCAAAACTGTTGAAATACGCCAGCCCGAAAACGGCGCCTGGGTAAATATTACCCCGCCGCTGAAACAGGCCGAATTTGAACAGCTGTCAGAGGAACTCGATATTCCCCTGGACTTCCTCACTGACTCCCTTGATATTGACGAAAAAGCCAGGTTTGAGCTGGAAGACAATGTAAAGCTCATTGTACTGAAAACACCTACCGAAAACAATTCGATCAATGAAAGCGAAGCTTATTATATTACCATTCCTATCGTAATTATCCTGACCCACCACCAGATCATTACGGTAAACTCTTTTGATAATACCGCCATCAAAAAATTCCTGAATACTTTTCACAACCGCTCCCCGGAAAAAAGGAATATGATGGTGCTGAAAATATTTGAGAAGGTGGTTATCAATTTCCTTGATTACCTGAAGGAAATTAACCAGCGCAGGAACATGCTGGAAGCTAAATTGTACGATTCCAACCGGAACGAGGAACTGCTGGGCATCATGCGTATCCAGAAAAGCCTGGTATATTTTGTAACCGCCCTTCGCAGCAATGAACTGTTGCTGATGAAGCTGGAACGTACCAATTTCCTGGGCCTCAATGAAGATGAAAAGGAATTTCTGCAGGATCTTATCGTAGACACCTCCCAGGCCCTGGAAATGGCCAATGTGTATACCAACATCCTCAGCAGTACCATGGATGCCTTTGCCAGCATCATTTCCAACAACCTGAACGTGGTAATGAAACGCCTTACCTCCATTACCATTATCCTTACATTTCCCATGCTGGTGGCCAGTATATATGGCATGAACGTGGATATCCCTTACCAGCACACCCTTCACGCCTTTTACATACCCATTATCCTGTCTATCGCCATTTCTGTAGTCATCAGCTGGTATTTTATGAAGAAGAAGTGGTTCTAACCTTTATTAAACAAGTATATGCAAACTGGATTTAACGTAAGAGTATACGGCATCATGATCAACGATCAGAAACAGGTGCTGGTAAGCGATGAGTATATCCGTGGGGGTTATTATACCAAATTCCCCGGCGGTGGCCTGGAATTCGGGGAAGGTACCCTGGAATGCATTGTTCGTGAATGGCAGGAAGAACTTGGCCAGGACGTAAAAGTAGTGGAGCATATTTATACGACCGATTTCTTCCAGATCTCTGCATTCGACAACGTGACACAGATCATCTCTATATACTACCTCGTAACGCCCTTATCGCCTTTTACAGCTTCTGTAAGCAGCAAACCTTTCGATTTTACCGTGCCTGAAGGTGTGGAAGAAGTGGAACGCGCCCGCTGGATCAACTGGGATGAATTCTCTTCTGAGGCGGTTACCCTGCCTATTGATAAAGTAGTGGCGGATATGGTGAAAGCAAAATATTAATTTAATTTATAACCCATCCCTAAACAAATGAAAAAGATCACATTGTTCCTGATTGCAGGTCTTTGTTACCTCGCATCCTGTACTGTCAGCCCAAATGATGAAACTCCCCCGGTAAATGACACCGTTAAAGTTCCTGCATTAGTTTCCACTACAGCCGCTATCTCAAGACATAACACCAACATAGTGGACCTGTTTGGAATGAGCGTTACGAACACACTCCTGCACCGTACCTGGTCCTCATCAACAGGTTGGTCTGCCTGGGAAAATCTTGGAGGATATATTACCTCCGTTCCGGCAGTAGCTTCGCTGGATAGCGCATCTTTGCTTATTTATGCAAAGAGTGCCACCAACACGCTGATAGAAAAAAGATGGACAGCTGCTGCAGGATGGTCTGGCTGGACCGACCTCGGAGGCGCCCTGGCATCTGGTCCTACAGCCATAAGCAGGGATGGTTTGCAGATCAATATTTTTGCACGCGGCAACAGCAATACACTAATACAGCGCTATTACCAACCGGGCCTGGGATGGTCTACCTGGCAGGATCTGGGTGGTAATATTACCGGTTCTCCCGCAGTAGCGTCGTTACATCCGGATAATGTGTATGTATTTGCCAAAAGTCCGGGCGGGCACCTGTTACTCCGTAAATGGGCACTGGGATTAGATTGGCTGCCCTGGACAGATCTTGGAGGAAATATTGTTTCCAGTCCGGCTACTGTTTCAAGACGCCCCTGGATCGTAAATATCTACGCGCAACGCACCGATAATCAAATGGCGCAGTTATATAATATTACTTCTTCCGCTGATTCCGATACCTGGTCTGACTGGCAAACCCTTGGTGGGAACATCTACGGCGCACCTGGCATCGCTGCCAGGGATGGCAATACCCTTGATATTTTTGCTTCAGGACCAGGCGGTGGTTTATCCCGGATATCATGGCAGTTTGGATTAGATTGGAGTTCATGGTCTGCCATACCTGAATAATAAAGTAGTTAAATAAAAAGAGAGGATAAGGAACAAATTGTTTCTTATCCTCTCTTTTTTAGCAATAGCGGATGCCTTATGCCACCGGCAATTCCGGTGATGGCTCCTTCCCCATCGCCGCCGCTTTCATTTTCTTCGCGGTATCATGCCCCAGGTAACGCTCTATCCGGTGCTCCAGCAAATAGATCAGCGGTGTAAGCAATACTGCCACTACAAACTTATAGCTATAGTTCACCAGGCAAATGGCCAGTACCCGCTGCCAGCTCCAGTCGTTCCCCAGCTTAAAGGCAATGTACAGCACTATAAAGCTGTCTACCAGCTGCGATACAATCGTTGACCCTGTAGCCCTTAACCACACGTGCTTTTCCCCGGTGCGTTTCTTGATTTTGTGAAACACGGTCACATCCACGATCTGGCTCACCAGGAAAGCAGTAAGGCTACCCAGGATGATCCACATACCCTGTCCGAAAATACTGGTAAAGGCATTCTGCATGTCGGGGATGCCGGCATCTGCGCGGCTACCCTTCCACCAGCCATCAGCAGGCACGCTCATGGCTACCCAGAACATAATGAATGCGTAGGAGATCAGCCCTACCGCGATGTAAGAAATACGACGCACCGCTTTGGGCCCGAAGTACTCATTCACAATATCCGTCATCACAAACTCCAGCGGCCATAATAATACGCCTGCCGTTAAGGTATACGACAACCCGCTCTGACCAAAAAGCGTGAAGGTGTGTAGGGGTAATCCCAGCAGCTTCTCCAGGGAAAATAATTTACCACCAATACATTCTGCAATGAGTGCGTTCGCTACAAAGAAGCTGGTGAATATCACGAACAGTTTGGTGGGCTTATCGTTTAACAAATTCCTGAGCATCAGTAATTAACTATAAGTTGAAATATAAGGATAGCAATATTGAACAAATATAACCAGGGCGGTAGTGTTTTCCATTGTATTTTTTTTAACAATAATAATACACCGGTGAGCACACACAAAAGGGCATTCAACGGAACGGCAATCCCCACACCCAATACCAGTATATGATTCACTACATTATCAAAAGAATGATCATATGCCGTAATACGCAGGATTTCACTGATTATAAAGCACAGATTGCATATAAATGCAAATTTTAAAAGAAACCGGATCCAGCGCATATTGAAATTTCGGATAAATTACAGTTATTTTTGTTTCTTTAAAACTAAATCCAAAATATCCGATGAAGCAAAACTGGCTAAAAGCCATTCTTCCACATATTGCAGCAATAGGGCTCTTCCTCCTGCTGGCATTTGTGTATTGCGCTCCTGTCCTCGAGGGCAAAGTGGTGAATCAGAGCGACATGAAGAATGTAAAGGGAATGGCGAAAGAGGCAAAGGACTTTTATGAAGCAACCGGTGAGCGTCCGTTATGGACCAATAGTATGTTTTCCGGTATGCCCTCCTACGTGATATATACAGGTCCGGGCGCCAATAAAATAGCGTATATGAACAGGATTATAACGCTGTATACGCCGGATCCTGTAAATATGCTGTTCCTGGCCATGATATCCATGTACCTGCTTCTCTGTATACTGGATTTTAAATACTGGATCAGGGTGATGGGCGCTATTGCCTTTGCATTCTGCTCTTATAACGTGATCCTCATTGATGTGGGCCACGTTACAAAGATGTACGATATTGCCCTGATGCCCGCTGTACTTGCCGGTATAGTGCTCACCTACAGGGGCCGCCTTATCACCGGTGCTGCGTTGACGGCCCTGGCCACCGCCATGCTGATCTATAATAACCACCTGCAAATTATTTACTACACATTGATCATGGTATTGTGCCTGGCCGTGTGTGCATTTATACATTTTTTCCGGGAGAAGCAACTGGTACAGTTCTTTAAAGCATCCGCCCTGCTTGCCGTGGCCGGCGTGCTGGCAGTGCTCACTTCTATGGACAGCCTCATGATCCTGCGTGAGTATACCAATTACACTATGCGCGGCAGCCAGTCGGAGCTAACCCTCGATAAAGACGATGTGAACCAGAAGAAATCCACCGGCCTGGACATCGACTATGCGTACGACTGGAGCTATGGTAAAGCGGAATCCGGTACCCTCCTGATCCCTGGTTATGTAGGTAATTCCTCCGGGCAAAAACTGAAGGTAAGCTCTAATTTCGGCCAGCAGATGATCAGTCTTGGTGCCAACGAAGCCCAGGTAGAGCAATACCTCAGCCAGCAAAAACTGCCGCTCTACTACGGCGCTCAATCTAAAGGCACTTCCGGTCCCGTGTATGTAGGCGCTATCATCTGTTTCCTTTTCGTATTATCATTACTGTTAGTAAAGAGCTGGCATAAGTGGTGGCTGATTGCCATCACCGTTATCGGCTTTATACTGGCCTGGGGTAAAAACATGTCGTTCATCAACGATCCGCTGTTCTACCACCTGCCGTTGTATAATAAGTTCCGCGCTCCCGCACAGGCGCTGGTATTACCATCGCTCACCTTTGTGGTGCTGGCCTGCTGGGGCTTACAGGAAATTGCCAATGGTAAGCACACTACAAAAGAACTGCTGAAAAAACTGAAAGAGTCCGCCATCATCACCGGTGCGTGTATCCTAGGTTTTATCCTCATCAGCTACTTCTTTGTAGGCTTTAAATCTGCCAGCGACGATAGTATGCTGCAGTATTTCGCCCAGCTAATGGGCGGCGAAGAAAATGCCAAGCTCCTTATCCGCGCACTGGAGAAAGACCGTGCCAGCCTGTTGCTTACAGATGGATTGCGCTCCGCCTTCTTTATCCTTGTAGCGGCTGGCGCTATATGGGCATACCTCACCGGTAAAATGAAATGGCAGGTATCAGCCATTATCATTACTGCTGCAGTGACCATCGACCTGTGGGCGGTAGACAAAAATTACCTGGGCAGCGAAAGCTTCGTGGATGACATGAGCTATATGCAGGAACTGCAGCCTTCAGCGGCCGATCAGCAGATCAAACAGGATCCGGACCCATACTACCGCGTATTGAATCTTACCACCGCTCCGTTTGATGATGCATCGCCGTCCTACTTCCACAAAAACATCGGCGGCTACAGCCCGGCTAAGTTGTGGATATACCAGGATCTCATCTCACACCAGATTGCCAAGAATAACATGCATGTGCTGAACATGCTCAACACGAAATACTTTATTGTTCCGGATCAGAAAACGGGTCAGCCTGTTGCCCAACGCAACCCCGACGCCTACGGTAACGCATGGTTTGTACGTGATATCGTATGGGCCCCCGACGCCAATGCCGAAATGAAAGCGCTGGATGCGCTGAATACCCGTGACTCCGCAGTGATCGATAAACGGTTTGAAAAACAACTGGGCAACTTCAAGCCTGGCGCCGACAGTACCGCTTCCATCAAACTCACCAAATACGGCCTGAATAAACTGGAATACGTTTCCCGCAACAGCCAGGAAGGCTTTGGCGTGTTTTCTGAAATTTATTACCCGGCCGGGTGGAACGCATTTATTGATGGTAAACCAGCAGATATTATCCGTACGGATTATGCCTTACGCGGACTGAAAATACCTGCAGGGGAGCATAAAATAGAAATGAGGTTTGAACCGAAAACGTTCCTGAAAGGATTAAAGATCGCCAATATCACATCTATCCTGCTGCTATTGCTGGTGGCCGCCTCCCTGGTGTTTGAAGTGATTAGGCAAAATAAAACAGGTGCAGCTGCTGAACCTGCGGCTCCGCAAAAAGCTAAAAAGTAACTGTTGTAATATTAAAAAGATGAGGGGCGGAGATAGTATCTCCGCCCCTCATCTTTTTAATAACTTACTTATTGTTCACTTCTTCCTTTTTTGACCACCGGGTAAAGTGATATCAAACTGATATAAGTCTGTATGATCTTCCAGGCATTGCCCCATTTCAGCCTGGCCACCGACAGCAGGAATGGCTTTCCCAAATCCTTCAACGCTTTCAGGTAGGCTACCGGAAGGTGCCGTCTTCGTATGTCCATTAAGGTTACCAGGCCATGCACCTTATAGGATTTAATGATCATTTCATCGGTTTCCTTACGGGCATGCCGGTCGTGGCAAATGGTTACAGCCGGGCACACCCCTATTTTAAACCCGTAATGAAGGATCCGCTGGGCCAGGTTACTATCTTCTCCGTAATGAAAAAATACCGGGTGAAATAACCCCGCTTTTTCCAGGCAGGCTTTACTCATCATCCATGCGGCAGCATTTACAAACTCCACCGGGTAAATATCTTTCAGGGGCTCGCCCGGTGCCGGTTGGCTGGCCTTGTAATATTGTGCAAATCCCGCATCCATACCGCTGTAGTCGCCACTCAGGTGTATGGGGCTTACCACCCCGTATTCCGGGTGCCGCTCCATCACATTGATCAGCACCTCAATGGTGTTCTTTTCTGTCCAGGCGTCCTGGTTGAGCAGGAAAACGTAGTCTGCTCCCTGCTGTAAAGCCTGTTTAATAGCCATGTTATTCGCCTGGCCAAATCCGAGGTTTGTACCCGAACGTATCAATGTTACTTCAGGATAATCCGCTTCCAGCATAGGAATCGTAGCGTCAGCAGAGCCGTTATCCACCACAATGGTTTGCACGGGATAACTGCCCGACCGCAAACTGCCAAAGCATTTATGTATCCATCTGGCCCCATTATAGGTGACAATAACAACAAATACTTTTTTCATTCCGGCTATTTTCTGTATTTCTCCTGCAGGAATTCAAAGAAGTAATGGGAAGGTTTCAGGTTAATGAGTTCATACCGGTTCTTTGCAAGATCATCATAGCTCATCGCCTCAATGGCCGGCAGGCTGAGGTTAAGTACAGTTTCCGGGGTACCTTTGGTGATAATGCCAATACCCCAGTCGCTATCGATGGTAAATACCTGCAGATCCTTGCGGGTCCGTAACATGGCAATCGACTTCCATACATCACCCGTCCAGGCCCCGGTCCAATCCGGGATTTCCCCTTTGGCAGCTTTCTCCAGCACTTCCTGTTGGGCCGCGCCTACCGGCGATTCACAGGCAGCATTTGGCGGATTCACATCATGCACTACAATAAAACCACCATCATTCAGGTATTCCAGGCAATTCACGATATCCTGGTAACATTGTTTGTAAGTATGCAAACCATCCACAAATGCCACGTCAATACCATCCTGGCGAAGCATTGCTTTCTGTTCTGCAAAAAACTGGTCGCTGGTTACCTGGAAATACTTTGCATTGCCCGGCTTCAGCTTTGTGCGTAACCAGGCCCTGAAGGGAAACCTGAATTCAGGGTCCACCGCAATTTTTGCTTTTACCGGTGCATCCAGGGAAAAGAATACATAACCGGTATCTACTCCTATTTCAACGTAAACTTTAGCCTTTGTTCTCTGCAACAGAGATTTAATGACAGCAATGCGATTCATTATAATGGTTTAATTTTTTTAATCATTCGCTTCTCAGAAAAACGCCCCTCACAAGATAGACATCATTTTCAATATACGATATTCGTTACGGTTCATTTACCGGAGCGCGCTAATACTTTTTACGGACCAGGTACCTGCCGGCAATAAACAGATGATTCACCAGGTTGGCCAGCCTACCATAGTAATGATTCAATATCCTGTACCGCTCCTTCCACGCCAGCTGCTGGTGCTGTTTTGAAGTGCCCCCTACCCTGAACCTCGCTACCACCAGGTGCGTATTGCATATTTTATGCGACGCCTTCAGCGTACGGATCATCCAGTCGATATCCGCACACACACGGTATTGAAGATCATATAACGGGCTCAGACTACGGCGGATCACATAGGCCTGGTGCGATACCACCATGCCATGTTTCAGGCTCTTCCAGGTTAACTGTTCCGGCACGCGGTGCGGGGTTTGTTCAGACCTCAGCCCTATATCCTGCCCGTTGTCATCCATAAACATTGCTTCCCCGTAATACACATCAGCATCGCTGCAGGTGGCCAGCATCCTGCTGATCACATCCGGCCCCGCCAGTACATCATCAGCATTGAGGAACAACAGGTACTCGCCTGTAGCAAGTTGCATGCCTTTATTCATGGCATCGTATAATCCTTTATCTTTTTCGGAGATCACAGTAGCAATGCGGGAGCGGTATTTTTCAATCACCCCCATGGTATTATCACGTGAAGCACCATCCACAATGATATACTCAATATGCGGATAGGTTTGCTCCAACACGCTTTGGATAGTGCTTTCAATAAATTTCTCGGCATTGAAACATACAGTAATGATGCTCACTACCGGGGAAGATGCTTTGTTCATGTATCTGTTGATTGCGGGTTCCTTACTACCGATTGAAACAGCTGATAGTACTGTCCGGCTATTACTTTCATTCCAAAATATTGTTCTATATATATCCTCGCCGCTTTGCCAAACTGCCGGCATGCATCCGGATGCTGCAGGAGCCTGAGCGTTTGTGCGGCAAACTGTTGCTGGTCGCCTGGCGGGATCACATATCCTGTTACACCGTCCTGCACTATTTCCCGGCATCCGCCCACATCAAAGGTAATACAGGCTGTTTCACAGCTTCCCGCTTCTATCAGCACATTGGGCAGGTTATCTGCCTTGGTGGGATAAAAGAAGATATCGCTGGCGCTGTAGCACTGCATCATTTTCTCCGTATCCTTCACATAGCCGGTATACACGCATTCCAGGTGTTTAAATGTTCCGGGCAGCTGGTCTCTGCCTATCATGAGCAGGTATACCTTCCGGTCGAGCTGCGCATCCAGCAGCTGTAAAATATGGAGCAGTTCAGCGCCGCCTTTAAACTCGCTGGCGAACAGGCGCTCGGATACAAAAGTGATCACCTGCGCATCTGCAGGGAGGCCCAGCGCCTGGCGGGAGGCCGCTTTATCCTGTGGCCGGAAATAACCGGTGTCAATAGGATTGGGTATATGGTACAATGGTTTGTTCCTTGTAAGCGGGCTTTCCGCGGTCATGTTATACAACCAGCGGGAAGGCGATACTATATGGAGATCGCTGCCGGCATATAGCTTTTGTTTTCTTTTGATGAGGTAATTGCCGGTAGGCAGGCCCATGGCAGGAGAACGCCTGTGCTCTCCTTTGCCGGCCCGGCCGTTTTTCCAGGAGGTGTCTCCAAAGGTATGCGCTGCATTGCCGGTAATGGCCCACATATCATGCAGGGTCCATACAATAGGGGCAATGGCAGATAAGCGCGGCAGCAGCGTAACATCAAAATATCCGCCATGAATATTGTGCAGGCTGATCACATCGGGTTGGTAAGCGTGTGCATGCCGCATGATGGCGGAAGTAGAGAACGGAAAATATAAATATTGCAGTCCGGCGCGGTTACTAATTACATTAAGCCCCCTTTCAATCACGTTACGCACGGTACCCGGGCGGGTGGGCGTTGCGCGGGAGGAAGCGGTATGGGTGCCTACCAGGAAATCGTTGGAGGTATGATAATATTCCTCCAGCCCGGCTGCAATCCTTTGCGCCGCTATGGCAGCGCCTCCGCTGTTCTCATATTTATTGATAAAAAGTACTTTCACCGCTAATATTTAAAGAACTGTTGCATTTGTTGGCGGAATATATCCGGTGGCCAGTTGCGCACCAGGATGCGTGGAAGCGCATACGGATTGCTCCAGCTATGTACCTGCCCGTGATAGTTGGCGCATACCATTTGCAGGCCAAGTGCTTTACATGCTTTGATACTGTCGGCATTATAATAACGTTTGGTGCCCAGGAACTTTCTCGCGCCAAAAGGATAGGAAAAGTGCACCTGCGGGACGCCCAGCACGCCTTCCAGGATCTCTTTGGACATACCTATTTCGGTATGCTGCTCTTCATAGCTCAGCATGCCTACAGCCGGGTGACGGTGGGTATGGCAACCAATTGCAGCATAGGCGTTGCTGTTCATCGCTTTTACTTCTTCCCAGGTCATCAGCCGGTGGGAAGGCCGGCCGGTCGCAGTTTGGCCGGACCATTCATACAGCTGCTGCATGACCGATTCTATTTCCGTGGGTTTGCAGAAGCGCAGCACCTGCTGCAGCGCGTAATAGGTTTCACGTATAGCTGTTAGCGTGCCGGTGGCATATTGCATGGCCTTCCCGTTGATGGTGATCTGCAGCACCGGCGGCAGGTTGCCGGGTGTGAGCAGTACCCTCTCCAGGTCGTCCCACCACAATTCGTAAGCGGTATTGATCTTTGAGGTAGTGATATAAAACAGGGCCGGCGCTTTATGCTTTGTAAGCAAAGGCAATGCCTCGTGATAATTATCTGCATAGCCATCATCGAAGGTCACAAATACTGACCGTTGAGGAAAGGCTTTTTTGTTTTTTACATGATAGAGGAACTGATCTGCATCCAGCAGGTTATAGTCGGTGGCCAGGTGCGCGAGATGCGAGTCGAAATGACCAGGCGTAACGGAAAGGTCCTGTGGATCCTGCTGCAGGGTGGTTACCCGGTGGTACAATAATATTACCGCCGGTTGCTGCACTTTGTTGGCCACATAGTGCATCACTGAAAATATTTTTTTACTCAGGTCTCCCATCAGGTGCTACTACATTTTATAGGCGTATACATTCAGCTGCATGTCCATGGTATCATTTGCCGCTCTATTAACAAAGGGGGAAGATCTTTCTGTGGCAGATTCAATGAAATACCTGAAGCCGTTCCGCTGGAGGATTTCCAGGATATCTCCCAATCCCTGTGGTGTTTTGTTAAAAGAATGATATTCTATAAAGATATTTTTTACAGCAGATAACATGCCGTCACAATCCTTTATCACTGCCACTTCGGCTCCTTCTATATCCATTTTGAGAAAGTCCACGGTTCCTGCCTGTTCCAGCATGCTTTTTAACCGCACGGTTGGCACTGTTACTTTATTACCGCTTCCCTCCCCGAATACACTGCCGCCATCTGCATTATCAGTATAAAAAGTAATGCCTTCCTCATTGGTCCATACAGCCCGGTCCACTACAGTAACCCCGCTAAGGTTATTTTTCAGGAGATTATCCCTGAGAACGCCTGCTATAAACGGGTCTGCTTCAAAGGCAGTAATCCTTGCATCGGGGAAAAGTGATTTAAAATAAATACAGCTAAGGCCCACATTGGCGCCGCAGTCGAAGATCACCGGGGCTTTATTGCTGCTTTCAAATTTATATACTTCTGTAAAAAAGATCTCTTTGTATTGGAATACAAAGGACGGTCCATCTACAATATTTATATGATAGTGCAGGAAATCAGCAGGGGCCTGTTTTTCTATCCGCTGCTGATAATGCTTACGGTGTAAACGTAAAAACTCCCGGTAATACCTGTTGCTGACAACCTGTTTAATCTTTTGCAGATTTTCACTGATCAATCCCATGTAGTCTTTTTTTTGCTTTAATGGTAATTATTACCGGGTATACCGGGTCATTAAAATCCAATTCCGCTGTTGTCAGCTCTTCTGTTACAATGCCCTGCAAAATAGCTGTGCAGGTGAGCACATTCCCGGAGGAAGATACTTCAATATTCTCTTCTCCAAAAACCTCACCGAATGCTTTGGCGGCCGACTGGGTAGTAAATCTCCAGTAGTCCCCCCATTGTTTCATATCTGTGGCAGACAACTGCGTAATACCGGCCAGGGTAGCCAGTAATACGCCTCCCGGTTTAAGCAGGTAATAGGCGCCGGTTATGGCCGACTTAAAGTCATATATAAAATTGAAGGTTTGTGTACAGATAAAACAGTCGATACGGTTTTCAGGCAAAGTACCCGGGTTGGTAAGATCTCCCACAATAGTTACCTGCGGTTCCTGCTTCATATGCAACACCTCATAGGTATGTACTCCGTGGCCAAACTGCCTGGAGTATCTGCTCTCCGCTATTTCCAGTACACTCCCTGAAATATGGGCAGTGTTAGCCTTTAGAAACTGTTCTATATAATAGCGGTCCACAGGCGTGCCCCGGTCGAAACCAAAAGTTGTGGACAGCGGCTGCAGGTTTCTCAGGCTGGTCCACGACAGTGGCGAAACCGTATTCCTTTTCAGGCGCTTTAATATCTTCCTGAGCAGCTTAACCATTCTTAGTGATTTTTCTCCAGAGTTTAATGATCCTTTGCTTCGCCTTTGCTTTAAAGGTCATACCTGCATTACGTCTTAAAAAAGTACCAAACTTTTTTTTTCTACCAGCAGGTAATTGCTTACAGGAATATCTTCTACAGGAATTCTTTCCTGGTAAATCTCTGTATAGGTATAATCATGCTCCATAAAATGATGGGTAGCACTGGCTACGTTGCCATCATGCCTTACCAGGGATTTCACGGGATAAAGGGTAAGCATATCATTCAGGTAAGCAGTAGCCCTCCAGCGGATAGCCCAGGAGCTCACCTTTCCATTCTTCTGCTGGTGCAGCATCCTGAAAAAAGGATAACCTCCCCAGAAATCAAAGGCTCTTTTCAGCCCGCTTTTTTTTATCTTTTCAATAACCGTTTCGGTATCTCTTTCAAACTTGTTCCAGGCTCTTGACCAGGTACCCCAGCCCAAACAGCCGGGATCATGGATCATAAAAGTAGATGGCTTATAGTCTGCCGGCATTTCGATCGGGTAAAGATAACCATGAATGGCAATCACCTTTTCGTTCTGCTCATATTTCCAGAGGCCGTCGTTCATGTATTGCAGGAAATAAGGAGACACTGCCAGGTCATCTTCCAAAACAATTACTTTTCCATGTTTATTAATCACTTCTGTAACTCCATCTATCACGGAAGTAGCCAGGCCTTTATTCTTTTCCGCTTCCAGCACCACCACTTCCTTACACCATTGCCTGCTGTGCACCACTTCCCGCGCCTGTTTTACCAGTGCTACCTGTTCGGGGGTTGCATTGGCTTTGGGACCGTCGCAATAAACATAAAGGGTACTTTCCCCTGCCTCCCGGTTTTTACTCAGGTGCTCTAAGGTGCTCAGTGTCAGCTCTGGCCGGTTGTATACAAATAATACGATGGGAGCAAGTTCCATGATATGAAAAAGCACTGCATAGTGCAGTTGTTAGGTTAAAACGGTAAAAATCGTATAAAAATAACAATAAAACAAATGTGTAGAAGTGGCTATAGTCGTCCTCCGCCGGCAAAATAACGTTTCCAGTAGGGCTCATTCAGATCGCTGATCATGACGCCGGCGCTGGTGGAGGCGTGAACAAATTTATCGTTTTCCAGGTAGATGCCCACATGGGAGATCCGTTTATGACGGATCCTGAAAAACACCAGGTCACCTTCATGCAGATCTTGTGATTTTACTTTCTTCACCTGTGAATACAGGTCTACAGAGTTACCGGAAAGGCCCATCTGGAATACAGTATTCATGAGAGTATTCACGAATCCTGAGCAATCAATGCCGTCTCTAGTTTTACCACCAAGCCGGTAAGGTGTGCCATACCAGTCGTCTATAAAACTATACAGTTTCTGGTTCAATACATCTTCCACGGCAACATCCAGCAACTGCGCATATTTGAATTGCCAGCTCTGTGCATTTTCCAGGTTGGCGCTGCCCCTGGTAATATTCCTGCTGATGCTGATATCCCTCTTATTATCACGGGAGATATTGCGGACAGGACGTTTGGTGGCAATGCCATCTATAAATTCAACCCGGTTATTATTAGCGGTAGCTGGTACGCTGGTTTGTTTTTTAGCAGTACCTTTTTTTAATGAAGCACAGGAACTGAGCGATAATGCACATATCGATAACTTCACAAGCAGGTGTCCCTTTACTCTGATCATAAGCGTCTGGCTAAATTTTCGCTAAAATACAAATATATAGGGATTTACAAATGTTGATTTATGCGGATTTTGTCTTGGAACACTGATTACGCTGATTATAATGATTAGTTTGATTTTTACTTTTAGATTTTTTTAAAATAACGAAGAAAGATGAAAACAGATATCCGCTTATATCTCCCAAAATATTTCCAGGTCATTAATAAAATTCAAAAAATAAAATCAAACTAATCATTATAATCAGCGTAATCAGTGTTCCAAGACAAATTCCGCAGCGCCTTCGGCGATCTTTACGCGAATTACATTACTTTTGTCGCTTGACGAAACAGATTAGCCGATGATTTTCTCCCATTTACACGTTCATACCCAATTCTCCTTACTGGATGGGGCAGCCGACATTAAATCGCTCTATAAAAAAGCGATGGCTTCCAATCAGCCCGCACTGGCAATTACCGACCATGGTAATATGTTTGGTGCATTCCAGTTTGTGGCAGAAGCATACAATAATAAATTAAATCCCGGCGATCCTAAAGATAAAAGACTGAAAGTAAAGCCTATCGTAGGATGTGAATTCTATGTAGTGGAAAACCGCCACAAGCGGGCCTTTACAAGGGAAGAAAAAGATATCCGCTATCACCAGGTGTTACTGGCAAAAGATGATGAAGGCTACCGCAACCTCATCAAACTTTGTTCACTGGGTTATATGGAAGGATTGTACGGTAAATATCCCCGCATTGATAAAGAGCTCGTATTACAATACCATAAAGGGCTTATTGCCACTACCTGCTGCCTCGGCGCCTCCGTGCCGCGTATCATACTCCGTAACGGTGAAGAGGAAGGAGAAAAAGAATTCCGCTGGTGGCTGGATATATTCGGGGAAGATTATTACGTGGAATTACAACGACACGGCATTCCCGAACAGGAACAGGTAAACGCCGTACTGCTTCGCTTTGCGCAGAAGTACAATGTAAAGGTGATTGCTTCCAACGATTCCCACTATGTAGACCAGGCCGATGCCAACGCGCATGATATCCTGCTTTGTATTAATACCGGCGAGAAAAAAAGTACGCCCACCAACAAGGAATTTTCCGACGACGACAGCGCAGGTGGCAAGAAAGGGCGTTTTGCTTTTTATAACGACCAGTTCTATTTCAAAACAACGGAAGAAATGTCGGCCCTCTTTCATGATCTTCCGCAGGCCATTGATAATACCAACGAAATTGTAGATAAGGTACAGTTGCTGGATCTCAAAAGAGATATCCTGCTGCCCAACTTCCCTATTCCCAAAGAATTCATTACACAGGACCAGTACCTGCGCCATATTACCTACGAAGGCGCGCGTTCCCGGTACCTGGAAATGACCGCCGATATTGAAGAACGTATCAACTTTGAGCTGCAGGTAATCGAGAACATGGGTTTTGCCGGTTACTTCCTTATTGTGGCCGACTTCATCAAAGCAGGCCGTGAGCTGGGCGTATTTATCGGACCGGGCCGTGGTTCAGCCGCAGGATCGGCGGTAGCCTACTGTATTGGTATCACCAATATTGACCCCATCAAGTATAATCTCCTGTTTGAGCGTTTCCTGAACCCGGAACGTAAGAGCATGCCCGATATTGATACGGACTTCGATGATGAGGGCCGTCAGAAAGTAATTGACTACGTAGTACAGAAATATGGCCGCAACCAGGTGGCGCAGATCATTACCTATGGTACCATGGCCGCCAAGATGAGTATCAAGGACGTGGCCCGTGTAATGGACCTCCCCCTGGTAGAATCCAATACGCTTGCCAAGCTGGTACCGGATAAACCCGGCATACAGCTGGATCGGATTTTCAATGCTCCCCTTGAAGGTGAAAAAAGCCTGGCCGATAAAGAAGGCCTCGCCGGTGAAGATATTGAGAACGTAAAAAAACTGCGGGAGCTTATCAAAGGGGACGACCTCCAGGGAGAAGTGCTCCGTGAAGCCTGCGTACTGGAAGGCTCCGTACGTAATACCGGTATCCATGCGGCTGGTATCATCATCGCACCACAGGACCTGTACGACCTGATACCTGTATCTACCGCAAAGGATTCCGACCTGCTGGTAACCCAGTTTGAAGGAAGCATTATTGAATCTGCCGGCGTAATCAAGATGGACTTCCTGGGGCTGAAAACCCTTACCATCATCAAAGGTGCGCTGGAACTGATCCGCCAGAACCATGGTATCTCCATCGAGATCGACAATATCCCGCTGGACGATGCCAAAACATATGAGCTCTACCAGAAGGGCGAAACCAACGCTACGTTCCAGTTCGAGTCGCCGGGTATGCAGAAATACCTGCGGGAGCTGAAACCCGATAGGTTCGACGATCTTATCGCCATGAACGCCCTGTACCGTCCGGGACCACTGGAGTACATCCCCTCGTTTATCCGCCGTAAACACGGACTGGAACCGGTGCAGTACGATATCGCCGAAATGGAGGAATACCTCAGCGATACCTATGGTATCACGGTATACCAGGAGCAGGTGATGCTGTTGAGCCAGAAACTGGCTAACTTCTCCAAAGGAGATGCGGATGTACTGCGTAAGGCGATGGGTAAAAAGCAGATCGCGGTACTGAACAAGATGAAAGCGCAGTTTATGGAAGGTTGCGCCCAAAACGGCCATGATCCTAAGGTGTGCGAGAAAGTATGGACCGACTGGGAAGCGTTCGCCTCCTATGCGTTCAACAAGTCGCACTCCACCTGCTATGCTTTCGTGGCTTATCAAACCGCCTACCTGAAAGCCCACTACCCTTCCGAATATATGGCCGCTGTACTGAACTGCGCCAGCAATATTGAAAAGATCACCTTCTTCATGGAAGAGTCCAAACGTATGGGCATCGACGTATTGCCGCCCGATGTGAATGAATCTTTCAAAGGTTTCGCCGTAAACAAACAGGGCCAGGTACGCTTTGGCCTGGGTGGTTTGAAAGGCGTGGGTGAAGCCGCTATTGAAAACCTGCTGGAAGAACGTAAAAAGGACGGCCCTTTCAAAAACATCTTCGATTTTATCAAACGCGTAAACCAGCGTGCAGTTAATAAAAAATCGCTCGAAGCCCTGGTGATGTCCGGCGCTTTCGACAGCTTCCCGGAATTACACCGTGCCCAGTACTTCCATAAACCGGAAGGCGAACCCCTTACCGGGCTGGACAGGATCGTTAAGTTCGGCCAGCAGGTAACAGCTGGCTCTTCCAATATGGGCAGCCTCTTTGGTGCAGACGACCTGCCCGATGTAGAACCACCCAAGATCCCTAACTGCGATCCATGGCCGCTGATCATGAAGCTCAACAACGAAAGGGATATCACCGGTATTTACATTTCCGGTCACCCCCTGGATGATTACCGCTTTGAGCTGAAGCATTATCACATGAACTCAGTACAGGAACTGGTGGAATACCAGGCCGAAATATCCCAGCCGGGCGGTTCCGGAGGCCGGGCCAGGGAGCGCAATTTCCGCCTGGCGGTATATATTACCAGCGCCCAGGAAAGGATCTCCCGAAATAACCGCCAATTTGGCGTAATGACCATAGAAGACTATACCGGTAAATTTGAATTTGCTTTATGGAGTGAAGATTTTATCCGCTTTGCCCCCTACCTGAAACCGGGTCTTTGCCTGTTTATCAATGGTGGTTTCAAATCCAAACGGTTCAATGATAATGAGTATGAGTTTAAAGTAAGTAGCATCCAGCTGTTACAGGAAGTGAAGAAAACCCATACCAAACAAGTGTTTCTGAACACCATGCCTAAGTTCATTAACCGGGAAACAGTCGATTTCCTGGCAGACAATATCAACCGTTACCCGGGCAATAGCGTGCTGCACGTACACCTGACCGACCGCGACGATCAAACCCAGGCAAAGCTGCATACCTTTAACCGTAATATCGAAATGAATGACGAGTTGGCGGGTTTCCTTTATAAACAGCCGGATATCGATGTGTATATAGAGATAATCAATAAGTAAGATGTCAGAAATGCAGTAATTTGCACTCGGATCAAGATTTGATCGTAATAATACAAATCATAAAAATCAAAACAATCGTTAAATAAAACTTTTTAAAATCAAAGAATATGGCTTTAGAAATCACTGATGCGAACTTTGAAACGGAAGTTCTGAATTCCGATAAATTAACTGTTATTGACTTCTGGGCAGAATGGTGTGGCCCTTGTCGCGCTATCGGTCCTGTAATTGAAGAACTGTCTAAAGACTACGCAGGTAAAGTAAATATCGGAAAGGTTAATGTGGACCAGAACCCACAGTTGTCTGTAAATTACGGTATCACCAGTATCCCTGCTATCCTTTTCGTAAAAGGCGGTCAGGTTGTTGACAAACAGGTAGGCGCTGTGCCTAAATCCGTACTGGATAAAAAAATACAGGCCAATATGTAATTTTTATAAAAACTGAGTTTGAAAGCGCTCCGGGTTGCTCCGGAGCGCTTTTTTTATCGCCTTCGGCGATGAAATTGTCTTGGAGCAGGATTACGCTGATTATACTGATTACTTTGATTTTTACTGCGCGTTTTGTTGCTTTTAGCTTTTTAAAAATAATTAAGGAAGATAAAAGCTTGTATATCCGCTCGTATCTTACTTTACATTTAACCAGATTTTTAAAATAAAATCAAAGTAATCAGTATAATCAACGTAATCCTGAGTCAGACAAATTCGCATCGCCGAAGGCGATTTTCGCGTATCTTCAAACCAAAATTTACCTTTTTGCGTCACTATTTCCTTGCCCTGGTTACCTTTTTTTACTGCGCCACAGCCATCGCTCAACGCAAATGCGGCACCGCCGAAGCATTGCAGCAGCGGGTAAAAGAAATTCCTTCCCTTCAGAAAATTATATCGGATAATGAAGCCCGGATGATGCTGGGCCAGCAACGGCAGCAGCTCCGCGCCCGCGTGGAAGCGATCCCGCAAACAGTAACTATTCCCGTGGTGGTACATATAGTGCTGGATAACCCCGCGCTGGTAACAGATGCGCAGGTAGCCACACAAATAGATGTACTGAACCGCGATTATAACGCCCTGAACCCTGATATTTCCCAGGTGCCCTCCGTATGGCAATCCCTTATTGGCAACAGCCGCATTAACTTCTGCCTGGCGCAAAGAGCACCCGGCGATGAGCCCACCAGCGGTATTATAAGGATGCAAACTGCTGCCGGCCAAAGCTTTTCCATCAGCAACGCCGCAGCCGACGCCAAGTACAACAGTACCGGTGGCTCCGATGCCTGGGACCACAGCAAATACCTCAATATCTGGGTCACCCGCCTTTCCGGCAATTATCTCGGCGTGGCCGCCCCTCCGGGCACCGGCTACCCTGTGGAACAGGAGGGCGTAGTGGTGCAATACACCGCTTTTGGCACTACCGGCAGTGTTGGGGCTACCTACAACCTCGGGAGAACCGCTACCCATGAAATAGGCCATTATTTCGGCTTAAAACACGTTTGGGGAGATGACAATGGCACCTGCGATATTGATGACGGTATCACAGATACCCCCCTTCAGGGCGATAATACCTACGGATGCCCCACTTTTCCCAGGCTCGATAACTGCACCCGTACCTCACCCGGTATCATGTTCATGAACTACATGGACTATACCGATGATGCCTGTATGCATCTTTTCACAGCCGGACAGGTAGACCGTATGCGTTATGTACTGGAAAACATTACCGCCAGCCTCACCAACTCCAACGGCTGCGTGCCCCCTTCCATGGCAGATAACGACGCCTCGCTGCTAAGCATCAATACGCCCGGTGGCAAAATATGTGATAACCATATTACGCCGGTGGTTACCCTGCGCAACCGCGGTGCCAATACCCTCACCACCGTGAAGATCTGGTACCAGGTGAACAGCGGCGCCCTTACTGCTTACGACTGGACAGGCTCCCTGGCCAGCCTGCAGCAAACCACGGTTACGCTGCCTTCCTCCAGCGTGGCCATAGGGAACTATAACCTGAAAGCATATACGCAATCGCCCAACGGCCAGCCCGATGGCAACATTACCAACGATACTGCGAATACCCGTTTCCGTTATGACGCAGAAGCTACCCTTCCTTTTGAAGAAGGTTTTGAAGACGACAGCTTCCCGCCACCAGCCTGGGACCTCTACAATCCCGACCACAGCTTCACCTGGGAACGTATCCGTAATGTAGGCAGGAACAGCAGCGCATCGGCCATGGTACGCAACCTTGGATACAACACCAACGACCAGGCGGATGATCTCATTACACCCGTAATTGATCCTCAGGGCGCCGACTCGGTGTTCCTCTTCTTTGATGTGGCCGCCGCTGTGTATACCGACCCGGCCACCTCCGGGAACGCATGGGATACCCTACAGGTGCTTGTTACCAACGATTGCCGCCAAACAGGCCAGATCGTCTATTCCAAATGGGGCAGGGACCTGATTACACGCCCAACAGCCATACAAACAGAGTTCACCCCAACCGCTGCGGAATGGCGCCGCGATTCAGTGGATCTGACCGCTGTTAGCCATAAAGGAAAGTTTCAGGTAGCCTTTAGAAATATCTCAAACTCAGAGAATAATATCTATATTGATAATATAAATATTGTTACCAGGCCGGTAAATCAAATACTCCGCGAAAAAGGAATAATGGTGAACCCTAACCCTACAGACGGCATTGTTTGGGTTACTTTCCTGGAAGTGCCGGAAGACCTGTTACAGGTATCCATTTATAATGTACAGGGGCAGTTTATTATGAGCCGCCCGGCAGCTGCCATCGGGGCAGGCAACCGGCTGACCTTTAATTTGGTAAATGAGCCAAATGGTGTTTATTTTGTAAAATTAATTTACAGGAACAGGGCCAACACCATTAAATTAATGAAAGTAAGATGACGATGAGACAAGATTATCCGGCTGTTCAGACGCTCCTTCAGCAACCCAACCTGGACGCAGCATTGAAGCGTATAGCAGAAAAGATCCTCCAACAGGAAAGAATTACACCCGCAGAAGGGCTGATCTTATTTGAAAAAGGCGATATCGGCCTTGTAGGTGCATTAGCCAACCTGGTACGGGAACGGATGCACGGCGACAAAACTTACTTCAACCGTAACTTCCATATTGAACCTACCAACGTTTGTGTATTTACTTGTCACTTCTGCTCCTATTCCCGCTTGTATAAGAACAGGGAAGACGGATGGGAACTGAGTATAGACCAGATGATGGACATCGTTAAGAAGTACGATAACCAACCGGTTACGGAAGTGCATATTGTTGGCGGCGTACATCCTAAAATGCAGCTCGACTTCTTCGTGGAGCTTATTCGGAAGATCAGGGCACACCGCCCGGACCTCCACATCAAAGGGTTTACTGCCGTGGAACTGGACTACATGTTCCGCAAAGCCAAGGTAAGTATAGAGGAAGGGATGCGCATACTCAACGAAGCTGGCCTTCAATCCATGCCGGGCGGCGGCGCTGAAATTTTTGCTCCCGAAGTGCGCGCAAAAATATGCCACGATAAAGTAGATGCCGAAGGATGGCTGGCGATTCACAGGGCAGCACACAACCGTGGCATGCATACCAACGCCACCATGCTGTATGGCCATATAGAATCCTTTGCCGACCGTATAGACCATATGGAACGCCTGCGCAACCTGCAGGATGAAACCGGCGGCTTTAATACTTTTATCCCGCTGAAATTCCGTAATAAAGGCAATGATATGTCCAATATCCCGGAAACTTCTATTGTGGAAGACCTGCGACTGTACGCCATTGCACGTTTATATATGGATAACTTCCCCCACCTGAAAGCCTACTGGCCGATGCTGGGAAGAAACACCGCGCAGCTGACCCTTTCATTCGGCGTGAATGATCTGGATGGCACCATAGATGATACTACCAAAATTTACTCTATGGCCGGTGCGGAGGAACAGAATCCTTCCATGAATACCGCCCAGCTGACCATGCTCATCAAGCAGGCAGGCAGAAGGCCCGTGGAAAGAGATACCGTGTACAACGAGATCAGAGATTATACAGACGTGGTTTTTTCAGACGAAGAACTGCTCACAAAATAGGATCACTGCTTATGCAATTACACCTGAAATGTATATTGATAGCCAGTTTGTACGTAGCCGGCTGTCACCAGAACAACAGTAATAACAATACCGGTTCCGCCTCCTCCGATGCGGGAACTGCTGTAACTACTACGGAAGTTACTGGTGAAACCTCCAACGGCATTGAGTTCAAAAAACAGGGCACCCTTGCATTCATTTCCAAAACCGGTGCTGATACCCTGCGGAAAATCGATATTCAACTGGCGCAAACAGACGAGCAGCGGGCCGACGGGCTGATGTACCGTAAATCCATGACAGACGACCAGGGCATGCTTTTTATTTTCCCTGATATGGAGGAACGCGCGTTCTGGATGAAAAACACCTACATCTCCCTTGATATTATTTACATAGCAGATAATATGGAAATCGTGTCTATCCAGAAATATGCTACTCCCCTTTCAGAGGAAAGTCTTCCCTCTTTCAAAAAAGCGAAATATGTGCTGGAAGTGAATGGTGGGTTCTCCGATAAATATCATATCAAATACGGCGATAAAATAACTTATCAATAAAAAAGGAAGCCCTGGCAGACGCCAGGGCTTTTTTTGCTTTGATACATATTTGATCGCTAACACTAATAGCCTTTTCTATACGTTTACCTCCGCATTCACCACATCCAGTATGTGTAGCTGCGTTTTTCCCGCAGGCACTTCCCAATCTATTACATCACCGGTGCTGTATCCCAGTAAGGCTGTGCCTATGGGAGAAAGGATCGATAATTTGCCCAGCTGTAAATTGCTGGCAGCCGGCAATACCAGCTGTACATTCCTGATAGCCCCACTACGCTCATCCCTGAACCGCAGGGTAGAGTTTACCTGCACTACATCGGCAGGTACCTTGCCTTTCCTGATAGTGGCCCTCTCGAGCTCTTCTTTCAGTTTGTCTGTACCCGGTGCATGATAGCACAGGGTTTTAAGGATTTCGTAATCATGTTGGGACACAATGATCTGCTTCTTTTTCATGATAGCCGGGTTTTATGTCAGTTGTTTACAGATGGCCCCGGGTACAACAATGCGCCTGCTTTGCTGTTATGGTCCGGGGCATATATTTCTTCATAAGATCGTATATCCGTTCTGGTTACACGCCTGTACAGGGCCGCAGGGTCTACCTTCTCCGCGGAAGCAAATCCGCAGGCCCCCATCAGTTCTGCCAGTGCGGCAATGGTATTGCGGTGATAATTGGCTACCCGTACTTTTTTGTCGGCCACATTTACACCCTGGTACAAATGCGGATCCTGTGTAGCCACGCCCACAGGGCAGTTGCCACTGTCGCATTGCAGCGCCTGGATACAACCCAGGGCCAGCATCATTCCCCGTGCGCTGTAGCAGGCATCAGCCCCCATGGCCAGCACTTTCAGGATATCGAAGCCGGTAATTATTTTTCCGCTGGCAATAATGCGTATATGTTGCTTCAATTTGTGATGTTTCAGCAGGTTAACTACCAGCGCCAGGGCATCATATAATGGCATACCGATGGAATCCGTGAATTCCAGCGGAGCTGCGCCGGTACCGCCTTCGGCGCCGTCTACTGTGATAAAATCGGGGTAAATACCTGTATTTATCATGGCTGTACAGATACGCTCAAATTCATCGGCACGCCCTACGCATAGCTTAAACCCTACGGGCTTGCCACCGGAAAGCTTACGCAGCTGCTGTAAAAAAACCAGCATTTCGTATTCATTGCTAAAGGCGGTATGGCCGGCAGGCGATAATACGCTTACCCCCGGCTTTACTTTACGGATGCCCGCAATTTCAGGTGTGTTTTTGGCGGCCGGCAATACGCCGCCCTTACCCGGTTTAGCGCCCTGGCTCAGTTTCACTTCAATCATTTTTACAGCCGGTTCTGCTGCTGCTGCGGCAAATACGTCCGGGGAAAAGTTGCCGCTTTCATCCCGGCAGCCGAAGTAACCCGTACCGATCTGCCAGATAAGGTGGCCTCCATGTTGCAGGTGGTAAGGGCTGATCCCGCCCTCTCCTGTATTGTGCGCAAAATTGCCTATCTGCGCGCCGCCATTGAGAGAGGCGATCGCTGTTTTACTCAATGCACCGTAGCTCATGGCGCTGATGTTCAGCAGGCTGGCATTATAGGGCTTGCTGCATTGTTCATTCCCTATGTTCACCCTCAGCGACTCGGGTTTTACCCTGGTGGGAAACGCCGTATGGGCAGCCCATTCATAGCCCGGTTCATACATATTTTCCAGCGCACCGAATGCCACTGTCTGTTTTACGTCTTTTGCACGCTGGTATACAACTGCACGCTGGCGGCGACTGAACGGTCGCCCGTCTGTATCGGATTCAAAAAAGTACTGCCGCATTTCCGGTCTTATCTGCTCCAGCAGGTAACGCAACCGGCCCAATAAGGGATAGTTCCGCAGCAACGCATGTTTGCCCTGCAACCGGTCGTAGATCGTGAGCAGGGTAAGACCTGCAGCCAGAGGCAATAAGATCCATCCGCTTAAATAACCACGATAAAGGCTTGCAGCAACGCTCACATCCAGCAACAGGCATAATAAATAAACTGCCCATCGTGCTATCCGATGATTCATAAAATTGATTTTATAAGATTGTTTTGGAAATACTAATGGAATAAATCTGCGCAGATGCAGTTATCCTCCCGGGTACAACACTTTGTATGCTAAAAGTTGCCCGGGCTTAATTGTTGAAGACTTTGGGGCAGGATAAGAACGGCAAAAGAAACCCGCACGTGCATTTGGAAGCACGGGGTGTATTGAGTATGGGTAATATGTAATTTGCCGGACGCAATTAATAAATAATTGTATCCGGCAAATATAAGGCATTTATTTACAACAAAAGGTTAATTCGCTAACTCGCCCGCTGTGAAAGGCTTCTGGCGGCCATTATACAACTTTCTCACCTGCTGGATATCCGCAGCGGTTACTTTATCGGCTTTGTTTTTCCAGGCGCTGCGCAGGAAGGTGAGCAGCTGTGCAATGTCTGCATCACTGAATTCATCACTGGCGCCGATGCCCGGCATATCGCCGTTTATTTCGGGCGCCTTGTACATTTTTCCATGTACTTCTACCGGGCCGGTGAGCCCGAATAATACAATAGAAATAAATGCTTTCTTATTACCGTTTACCCAGTTGCTTTCATTCAGTGGTGGCGCCATGGAGGCTATGCCTTCCCCGTTTTTACCATGACAGGTCTGGCATACGGTATTAAAGATCTTATACCCTCTTGGCAGTTCTTTCCGCAATGCTTCCATCTTTTTAGCATTGGCTTTACTGTCCATATTCTTCAGCACCTGTTGCAGCTGCCGGCGCAATACCAGCGCGGTATCGGGATTCCAGGCAATTACCTGTTTCAGTAAGGCCTCTTCCCTGTTGGCGGCGTTGTTTACCAGCGCAGCTGCCACATAACGGTCAGGGGCATACGATTTTATCATCTTATCTTCCAGGCGGGTGGCTGCTGCTTTGTCCAGTTTGCCTACTGCCGGTAATATATATGTTACCGCCGGCGCCAGGTAAGGGTTGTTTGATAAGGAATCCAGCGCTGCTACAGTTGCTTTGATGTTGCTGCTGTTCAATACAGACGGTAACGCTGCCAGCCCCTGCATCTTCAGACCGGCGTCTGTTTGTTGCCAGATCCAGCTGATATCCTCTGCGGTAAGGCTGTGCAACCCTTCCAGGGTCCAGAGGGCGTGGATCCGGGTGAGCGGATGTGCAGCGTCTTTGAGCATGGTTCGCAGTTCGGGGGCCATGGCTGTTAAGTGCTGATCAATGATGAGTTGCTGCGCTTTATCTCTCAAAATACCGTTTTCATTACCCAGCATTTTACCGAGGAAAGCAGGCGTAAGCTCAAACGTTACCGGCTGAGGCTTGCTACCGGCTGGAACGATCCGGTAAATACGGCCGCAGTTCAGGGGCAGCGTAAGGTTACGCATCTTTATTTCATTCTTCAGGTAGTCTGTAAGGTAGGTTTTGTGCTGCAGGATGCCACGGTACATATCGGCGATGTACAAGGCCCCGTCAGGACCTGTGCGCAGGTCCACCGGGCGGAAACGCTCGTCTGTGCTGGCGAGGAATTCCTTTCCCTTGTAGGCCTGCACGCCTTTCACAATATAGCTGCTGTCCGACAAAATATTCCTTTTGATCAGGTTGGCGGAGGGCTCTGCTACAAACGCATTGCCTGCATAAGCAGCAGGCAGCAGGTTGCCGCGATAGATCACAGGGCCACAGGCTGCAGTAAAATTTACCAGGCGCAGACTGTCGTCCAGCGTACCCTTCTGGTAACCACGGTTTACGCCGGGTGTTGGATGGGCAGGATAAGTGCGGTTATCGGGCACTATTTTCTGGTCGAAGCCCGCTGCATTATTCTGCAGGGGATTAGTGCCGCCCAAGCCGGGTGAAAAATAATCACCCAGGAGGTTTTCGGAATTGTTATTATAATAAAGACGGCCGCGATCATCCTGGGTAATTCCCCATTGACCCCGGAAATGGGTAGGTTCTTTTAACCACTTATTTCCTGCCTTACGGTAACGCCTATCCGATTTTGCATTATAGATCCAGTTATCCATTGCGCGCAGCAGGCCATTGGGCTGGTGCTCCACATTTCCGCCAGCGGCATATTGATCATCCACCAGGGTTTTCTTACCGGGTTTATCGCCGTTATTTTCTATAAACCAAAGCTGCGGAGGCGTAGCTACCAGTACCCCGTTCTCTATCAGGCATATGGCTCTTGGCAGTACCAGTGAATCAAGGAAAACGGTACGTTTATCCATTACGCCATCACTGTTGGTATCTTCCAGTATCACTATTTTCCCGTCTGGTTTATCTTCCCCGGTGCCGGCGGTATCGGGCATAAAGCCGGTCATTTCCACTACCCACATGCGGCCACGCTCATCAAACGACATGGCCACCGGCGCCACTACCATAGGTTCCGCGGCTACCAGCTGTACTTCCAGGCCATTGTCGACCTGCATCTGGCCAATAGCTGTTTTGGCATCCAGTACGGGTGAAGTGGCAAACTGCTCCCGCATGGCAATAGAATCTTTTCTGTGCTTGTCTCCGTCCTTTGGCTGATTCCCTTGCCCACAGGCAAATAGAGCCATGCATAACGTGGTGATTAAACGATAGTGAATACGCTGCATTTGGTTTATCATTCGATTGCGAAAGCACTAAAAATACATTTCTAAATATATTTTTTTCGAAAAATTATATGAGTGAAAGATCAACTATCTGCACCACGTCAAAAAAACTTATCTTCGTCGCTTCATTGCATACATTTTACGATTTATTTGCATTTATGGAACGCTTTCAGGGCATCATAGGCATTGTACTTATTTTGGGTATAGCCTTTCTATTTTCCAATAACAGAAGTAAGATCAATTACAGGCTGGTATTCAGTGGTATTGGCTTACAGGTATTGATAGGTTTCCTGGTATTTAAGGTGCCCCCTATTACCTGGTTCTTCCAACGGGTAGGAGATGCGATGGGGAAGCTGGAAGCCTTTGCCCGTAAAGGTGCGGCCTTTGTGTATGGCGGCATTGGCGTATCCCAGCCGGATGGCACGGGATTAAAGGACTACGCCGCCGGTGGTTTTGTATTTGCTTTTAATGTAACATCTACCATCATCCTGGTATGTGTGCTGGTAGCGGTTTTGTATCATTACGGTATCATGCAGCGCGTAGTAGCAGTAATCGCCCGGGCTATGAATTACGTGATGCGTGTTAGCGGCGCGGAAGCGCTGAGCAATGTGGCAAGCGCATTTGTAGGACAGGTAGAAGCGCAGGTAATGATCCGTCCGTACTTATCGAGTATGACCAAGAGCGAGATCCTGGCATCTATGAGTGGAAGCCTGGCCTGTATTGCGGGCGGTATCCTGGTGGTATATGTGAACATGGGACTGCAGGCAGGATTGCATATTGCGCCCTTCCTTATCACAGCCAGTCTTATGGCGGCGCCGGGCGCACTGGTGATCTCCAAGATCGTTTTCCCGGAAACAGAAGAAAGCGTAACCATGGGCCGCGTAAAGATGGAAGTAAAGAGTAATTATACCAACGTGATAGACGCCATTTCACACGGCGCAGGCGATGGCTTTAAAATAGCCATGAACGTAATTGCCATGCTGATCGGGTTTATTGCTTTTATTGCGCTGATCGACTGGATCCTGATCCATATCGGTCATATTTTCGATCCCGGTTTTAACCTCAGCCTCGACTGGATTTTCGGAAAAGTATTTATGCCAATGGCCTGGGCCATGGGTGTGCCACAGGGAGATGTGCAGAATGTAGCTACCCTGCTGGGACAAAAACTCACCATCAACGAATTTGTGGCTTTTAAAAGTCTTACTGATAAAACCGTTCCGGTGCTGACCTCTAAAGGCATTGCCATTGTTACTATTGCTATTGCAGGCTTTGCCAATTTCAGCAGCGTAGGTATGCAGATTGGCGGTATTGGCGAGCTGGCGCCCGACAGAAGATCGGACCTGGCGAAACTGGGGCTTAAAGCGCTGTTATGCGGTACGCTGGCGTCTTATATGTCTGCTTCCATTGCGGGGATATTGATTTAGAGCGGATTTTGTCTGACTCAGGTTATGATGATTTCGCTGATTTCCCTGAATTTTTTTTGGTGTTTTGTTGATATGAGCGGATTTTGTCTTGGAACACTGATTACGCTGAATTTTTTTACCGGCGTTTTGTTGATATAAACGAATATTTTTTTACACTTTACTTATAATAATTAAGGGAGATATAAGTGAACAATCCACTTACATCTCCCTTAATTATTATAAGTAAACGCAAAAATAAAATCAAACAAAATCAGCGTAATCAGTGTTCCAAGACAAAATCCGCTGAAAGACAAGTGCCAAAGGCACTCCCCCTACTCCAAACGCTTGATCAGACCCGCCTGTACACCAGCCCATTCTTCGCCATGCCCGGCTTCTTCCCAGTAATTCTTCATTTCGGAAGCAGCTACAATTTTGTTTACTGCAGCAATCGCCTGGTTCCTGAGTGCGCGTGTACCGATGAGGTTCAGTACATCCAGCTGATCCAGCGGATCTTCAGGGAAATCTTCGCTAGGGCGGCCAACCAATGCTGCCACCAGTTCTGCAGCGGCCAGTGCCTCTTCGCAATCTGAAACTTCCAGTGTTTCGATGTTATTGATGATACGCGCCAGCGTATCAGACACCAAACCACCGTCTTTATTATCGATCAGGTCAAATATCCAATCCTGTGATCCATCATTTTCAAAATTTCTGGTGCCCCATGCGCCCATAGTGTTTACGTTTTTTTATTTTTTTAGAATAAAGAATAAAAGTAATAAACTGTCTTCACAACAACCAAACCAAGTGGCTAGTTTAAACTCCTGAAATCTACCGGAACCAGTTTACTTACCCCCGGCTCCTGCATGGTTACGCCATAGATCACGTCTACAGCGGCCATTGTTTGCTTGTTGTGTGTTACAATAATAAATTGTGAATTATCGGAAAACTTCCTGATCATGTTGGTAAATTTACCCACATTGGCATCATCCAACGGGGCATCCACCTCATCCAGGATACAGAATGGCGCCGGTTTAATCAGGTAAATGGCAAACAGCAGTGCAGTAGCCGTGAGTGTTTTTTCACCACCGGACAACTGTGTAATAGCCGCCGGGCGCTTACCTTTTGGCTTCGCGATGATTTCAATACCGGTATCTGCCAGGTTTTCCGGATCACTCAGGATCATATCGCACTGGTCTTCTTCCGTAAACAATGCTTTAAACACCCTGATAAAGTTCTCTTTCACCTGGTTAAAGGTATCCAGGAATTTCTGGTTAGCGGTTGACTCTACTTCCTGTATAGTAGCCAGCAGTGAGTCTTTCGCATTAACAAGATCCGTTTTCTGCTCCAGGATGAATTCGTAACGTTTCTTCATTTCCTGGTAAGCCTCAATGGCTGTGGGGTTAATTTCCCCCATATTTTCCATGCGCTTTTTCAATCGCTCTGCACTGCCGGTCAGTTCTTCCACGGACAGTTCGGAGCTGCGCTGCTCATCAATAATCTCATCAAGGTTCACCTTAAACTCCACGCTGAGCCTTTCCTTCATAGAGGTAAGCTGCAGTTTCAATTCGTTCACTTTATCCTTGATAGTATTCAGTTGCTGTTCCAGTTCCTGTTTGGCGCGCTGTTTTGTTCTCAGCGTGGTTTCCAGTTCCTGCAGGTGGTTACGGAAATTATAGTATTCCTGGTCTTTTTCGTTGAGGGCTTTTTCTTCTTCTTCACGCTGGCGGAACAGTTCCACGAGGCCGTCATCAGCATGGCTCAGTTTTTCTACGGCAGCAGCGATGTTGGCCACTGCATCTTCCAGTTGCGATTTGTTGCTGGTGATCTGCACATGCAGGTCTGCCAGTTGTTTGCGTTTAAATTCCAGTTCCTGTTTGAGGGCCTGTATTTTACTTTGCTGGCGGGTATGTTGCAGGTTCTGGTTATTGAACTGCACAGTGGCCATATTAAACTGCTGTTCCGCTTCCTGGGCTGTCCTGTCGGCATCAGCGATACTGTCCTGCAGTTCATTCACCCTTTCATTCAGGCTTTCCAGTTCATCTTTTACACCGGAAATACTTTCCTGGTTGGTTTCCAGCGATTGCTGCATTTCCTCCAGGCGTTTGTCGCCGGCTTCAATGAGATGATGGAAGTTTTCAATCCTGTTCTGCAGGCCGAACAGCTGGTTGCTCAGTTGGTTTACCTTTTCCCTTGCAGCATTGATATTATTTTCGTTTAACTGGCTGTTGTAGCCTAACACTTCGTCGTGTTTGCTTTGCAGCGCTACTTTCAGGCGGCCTACTACACTTTCCAGGTCTTTGATCTCTGTTTCCAGTTTTTCCAGGTTCTTGGCCCGGCCCAGCTTCTTGCCTTCAAATAGTCCTACAGAACCACCGCTGATATTGTATTTGCCACGGTGCATGCGGCCGGATTTTTCCACCAGCAGCATTCTTTCGTCTGCCACCTGGCTGAATTCCAGCCTTGTAAGGTCCTCCCCTATAAACACTTTACCCAGGAGGTAATGCCCGAGCCCCATGTATTTTTCTTCGATCTCCACTACCTCCAGCGCCGGGATAGTGCCTGCGGGCGCCAGCAGCGGCGAATAATCGGTACGGAACTGATCGAGGATAAAGAAATTGGCCTTCCCTTTCTTGTTGCTGTCGAGCAGCTGGATAGCCTGTACCGCTTCCTGTACGTTGTTTACAACATAGTAGCTCAGGTAAGGTTCCAGCAGGTTTTCCACGCAGGTGCGGTATTCTTCTTTACAAAAAAAGATATCGCTGAGGATAGGAGCGTTATTGTTCCAGTCGGGATTTTTCTTGAGGAATTTGATACTCTCTGGATAGCCTTCCAGGCTGTCGACCAGCGATTTGAGCAGGTCGAACTCGTTCTTTTTGGCATCGAGGGTACGATTTTCATCCACCAGCTTATCACGCAGCCCTTCTATATCGGACTGGGTGGCGAGGATTTTACTTTTGGTTTCTTCCTGGAAACGGACCATGTTTTCCAGTTCCGTTTTGCTGCCGGTCAGTGTTTGCTGCAATGCCTCTTTTTCTGTTTCCAGCTGGGCGATCTGCTGCTGGCGGCTGGCTTTTTCTTCCTGGAGCTGCTGCATGCTGCGTTGCAGGTTCATCACGGAAGTATCGGCAACGGCTACTTTCTTTTCCGCCTCAAACTGCTGGCGTTGCCAGCGTTGCTGGTCGTTGCGCAGGGTTTCGAGGGCTTGTTTCTTCTGATGGAAGCGTTCCTTCTTTTCCTCTACCATATCGCGGAGGGTTTCCAGTTCGTCTGCCATTGTTTCAAACACTTCCCCTTCTTCTTCCACCTGTTTCTCTGTAAATTCGATAGAGGTGGTAAGTCCCTGCAGTTGTCCTTCTGCATTATTGAGGAAGTCGCTGATATTTTTTTCCCGCTCGCGCAGATATGTGAGCTGCTGCGTGGCAAGGTTCTTATCGTTTTCCTTGGTGCGGATAGTGGAAACCAGTTCATTAAAGGATTTCTGCATGGTTTGCAGTTCCCTTTCCTTTGCTACGAAATGCAGTTTATCCTGTTCTACGGCTGCTTCTGCGCTGAGTATCTCTGTTTCCAGCGCCAGTTTGCGGTCGCTTTCATTCTGCTGGGTATCCGACAGTTCCTTGAAAGTAACGTTAAAGCCTTCCAGGGCCGCTTTGGCAAGCTCAATACTGATTTCGCGGTATTCCTTTTTTACCTCGTAGAAGCGTTCCGCCTTACGGGCCTGGCTTTCCAGTGTTTTGAGGTTGTTATTGATTTCAAACAACAGGTCCTCAATACGGTTCAGGTCACCTTCGGTGGCGTCCAGTTTGGATTTGGCTTCTTTTTTCCTGGTTTTATAGATGGAGATGCCGGCCGCCTGTTCCAGCATACGGCGACGGCTGTTTTCTTTGTCTTTGATGATATCATCCACCATGCCCAGCTCAATGATGGCATAGGAATCGGTACTTACGCCCGTGTCCATGAACAGGTTATGGATATCCTTCAGGCGGCAGGCCACGTCGTTGAGACGGTACTCGCTGTCGCCGTTCTTATAAAACTTACGTGTAATCGTCACCGTAGTGAATTCGGTGGGTAGTACGTTCTTCGTATTCTCGAAAGTGAGACTAACTTCCGCCATACCGCTTGCAGAGCGGCTTTTGGAACCGTTGAACACAAGTCCCGCCTGGTTATCAGAGCGGAGGTTGCTGATTTTGTGCTCGCCGATTACCCAGCGGATGGAGTCGATGATATTACTTTTGCCGCAACCGTTTGGCCCAATCACCCCAGTGATGCCTTCGTCGAACTGCAAAACGGTTTTATCTGCAAAACTTTTAAAGCCTTTAATTTCTAGTGTTTTTAAGCGCACGTCGTACTCCGAGGTTTTTTAAGGCGTCAAAGATATAATTTTACCCGAATCAAAAAGTAATTTAAGTGAGATGCAATAATATACAGTAATTATTTATACACAATCACTGCTTATTGCTCTCTGCCCGCAGCACGCAACTAAAGTCTAAAAGACTGGTTATAAATATAGTAAAAAGAACAATTACAATTTAATTCCCTGTGAGAAAATAACGCAGATTTTGCCTGATGCGGATTTTGTCTGACTCAATGATTTTGATGATTTTTCTGATTTTTCTGATATATTTTTCTGCCCCCCCGTTAAACTGATGCCATTCAATATTATATAATAATATAATACAATATAGAACTCCGGAATCAACATAATCATCATCCTGGTTCAGACAAAATTCCGGTTATAACAACAAAACACAGTTAAAACTCCCTAATCATTATAATCATCAAAATCACTGAGCCAGACAAAATCCGCGTAAGACAAAATCCGCTTATCTTTGCGCCATCAAAAACCCATTTACGTTTGCGTACAGAACAGCAGATCAACAACGTCAAAAATTTTCTATACAGTTATCATTTCAGCAACGGTATGCGTACCACTATCAGTGTGGTAGTGCCCTCGCTGGTATTCGCCTGGTTTGGTATGCTGGACCTGGGTATCGCGGTATCCATGGGCGCCCTGTGTACCGCCCTCAGCGACGTGCCAGGTACCATTATACACAAACGGAATGGTCTTATCATCAGTACCATCCTGATCTTCTTTACTGCGCTGGGTACAGGATTGCTAATCCCTTATGCCATCCCTATGGCCGTGTGGATAGGTATCTGCTGTTTTATGTTTGCCATGCTGCTGGTATACGGCAACCGCGGTGGCAATATAGGTACCGGCTGCCTGCTGGTACTGGTATCTATACTGGGAGAAACACAACTTACCCCGCAACTCACCCTGCTGCATGCTTCCATGGTGCTGCTGGGCAGTATTTGGTATGCTGTGCTGGCACTTACCCTCTGGCAGATCCGCCCTTATCTTAACGTACAACAGGCGCTGGGAGATTGTATCCTGCAAACTGCCCGCTACCTTGAAGTAAGGGCCAATTTTTATACCCCTGGCATCAATGTAAACGAGAACTATAAAGCCGTGCTGGCACAGCAGGTGATCGTCAATGAAAAACAGGAAAATGTACGCGAACTGCTGCTGAAAAGACGGTCCGCCCAACAAGGCACTACCAGCCTGAATAAAAGCATGGTGCTCATTTTCCTTGATATGGTAGATCTCCAGGAACAGATCATGGCATCACAAACGGACTATAATGCCCTGCAGGCCGATTTCAAAGACGAAGCCATCCTCGAGAAATTCCACCTGCTCATTATGGAGTTCGTACAGGAACTGAAGAACATAGGCATGGCCGTGGCCGCGGGCCAGCGCTCCCTGCCCAAAGCCAACCTGAAATTTGAAATGGAGAAGGTAAAACAGGCTATCGCCGATATTACCCTGAAACTACCTACCCTTAAGGAAAGAACACGCACTATTCCGCTTACCAACATCCTGCAGAACCTGCAGGATATGGCCCAGCGCATTTATAACCTGCACCGGCTTACCCGGCTGGAGCGACTGAAAGACGAATCCATAGATCCCAAACTGGAGCTGTCCAAATTCACTACCCGGCAGAAATACGACTTCGAAACATTCCGTGACAACCTCACGTTCAAATCACATATCTTCCGCCACTCCATCCGTGTGAGCCTGGCCACACTGGCAGGTTACGGGCTGGGGCTGGCCCTTCACCTGGATCGTATATACTGGATCCTGCTCACCGTAGTGGTGATCCTGAAGCCTGGCTTCGGCCTTACAAAATCCCGCAGTATACAGCGTTTAATCGGTACCGTTACCGGTGCACTATTTGCCGCCGGCCTGCTTTATATTACCCATAACGATACGGTGATATTCGTGGTAATGCTTATCTGTATCCTCGGCGCTTATAGCTTTATGAGCATCCAGTATACGCTGAGTGTATTTTTTGTAACACCGTTTATCATCTTCCTGCTGCACTTCCTCCACCCTTCCGATCTGTACAACCTGACACAGCGGGTACTGGACACCTTCATCGGCGGAGGTATTGCCTTCTTTGCGAACATGCTGCTGTGGCCTACCTGGGAACATAATTTCCTGCCGGACCATATGAAAAAGATGATGGAAGCCAACCGCAAATATTTTGAATTGGTAATGCGCGCCTACTCCAATGAACAGTTATCCATTACCGATTTCAAACTGGCCAGGAAAGACGCTTATGTAGCCGCCGCCAATCTGATGTCTGCCTTCCAGCGCATGTTATCCGAACCTAAAAGCAAACAAAAGAACGCTTCTGAAGTATACCACTACGTGGTACTGAATCATACGCTCACTTCCCACACAGCCGCCCTGGCGGCATACAGCCTTCATCACGGGGTACAGTTCCCCCGGCCGGAATACCGCGAAATTACGGATTACCTGCTCCATTATATGGACCAGCTCATACTCATGACAAACCCCGCCACCGGTGGCAGCGCGCAGCCTTCGCCTCTGATCCATGCTTTCGACAGGCTGGATGCCCACCTGGAAAGCCTGGTACATCAGCGCCAACAGGAAATCAATGATGGGAAAGGCGCTACACCCACCCGCGACGAAATGCTGGAAACGAAACAGGTGCACGACCAGCTTATGGCCATCCTGGCGTTAGTAAAAGATATGAGCAAAGCCCTGACACAAAGCGCGTAGCGAAGGGATCGCCTTCGGCGATGCGAATTTTGTCTGACTCAGGATTATGATGATTACGCTGATTACACTGATTTATTTTTCGGGATTTTAAAGGATTGAATTAATAAAAAAATAGGGAGATAAAAGCAATATTCACTTTTATCTCCCCTAATCATATATAAAATCTCAAAATAAATCAGTGTAATCAGCGTAATCATCATAATCAGTGTTCCAAAACAATCGCCGAAGGCGATCCCTCCGCTTATTCCCCCAGGATGGTGAACTGGTCGGTTACGGGAATAATCGCGTCCAGCACCCGGTCAAAGAACGCAGGGCCCTCCTGGGCATACCAGGGCAGGAAGTTTTCCTTACGCTCCTGCAATGAGCCGGCCGGGAATAGTTTATTTTTAATCTGGCGGATCTGGTCCGTTTGCCAGGCGAATTTCTTCTTCTCTGCGCGCAGGAATTTATGTTCCAGCTTACCGATCGATTTCAGCGCTTTCTTTCTTTCAGATGCCGTAGTGGCAATCAGCGTTACATCAATACTGCGGGCCTTTTCTTCCAGTGCATCAAACAATTGTTCAATGGCGGCGTATTCATCTTTCAACACCAGCGAGGCATTCGTATGGCGCTTCACATAATCGTTCACAATATCTTCCGTCCCCTTGAAAAGATCATTGGTGCTAAGTCCCAGCTTAGTAATACGTTGCCGGGATATTTCATCTGTGAGCAACAGCGAATTACGTAGCAGCAACACGGGGAATGGTACTTTATAATGTGTAAAAAGCCCCTTTAACTCCAGCCAGTAAGCTATTTCACCGCCACCACCAATAAAGGCAATGTTAGGCAGGATAGTTTCCTGGAACATGCCCCGCAAAATAACATTGGGGCTAAAGCTTTCAGGATGCGCTTCCAAAGCTGCTTCCAGGGAAGCGGCGTTGAAAGTCAACGGGGTGTGTAATACTTTCCACTGATCGCCCTCCCGCACAATGCGTTCCCTTGAGCCATCCTGTAAATAAAAAAGATTTATTTCCCGTGGATTGGCCTGTACTTTATAATGTTCTCCCAGCTTTTCAAGCGTATCACTTACAATAGCATGCGATGCCTGGTTAAGCAGTTCGTCCTTTATAACTGGAAGGTATAAACGTTTTAATGCAGCGCTGTCCGGTACCAGCGTAACCAGCCCGAACCGGCCAAACAAGGCATGTACCAGGTACAGGGTGGCTTCCTGTATATTAGCGTGTTCCAGGTAAGCTTTCTGCAGAAGGCTGATCAGCTCCTCGCTGTGAGGCGCATATCCCAGTACTTTCTTCACTTCGGCAATCAGCGCTTCCAGTCCATCAGGTTGCATACGGCCTACCGCTCCCTGCTGGGTGGTGTTCCAGGTGATGGTTTTCCCTTCAAGGTAAATGCTGCCCAGTTCTTCCAGGTCGGCATCTTCGCTGCCCATGTAATATACCGGCACAAAATGATGCTGCGGATATTGCTGCTTCAGTTCACGGCAAAGCTTAATGGTTTGCAGGATCTTGTAGGCGAAGTAAAGATAACCGGTGAAAATATTGGGCTGATGAGCGGTGCATACAGTAAAGGTAGTAGGTTGTAGCAGGGCTGTGATGTTATCCTGCACTGCCTTTACAGGCTCAAGGCCCTCGTATTGCTGTTCCAGGGCTGCTACCAGAGCGGCACGTGGCGTATTAAACTGCTGCCGGGCAGCGATGGCGGCGTTAAAATCCGGATGTACAGGAGAATAGGTATAAAATGGTCTGATCTGCGGACGTTCTGCTAAAAAATCTGTTACCAGCTGATTAAAATAACCAGTTTTCCCATAAGGAATATATTCGGGCATATTGAGTTTCGAATTACAAATTACCAATTACAAAACGATGCAGTGCCAACACATCGAAATTTTTGAATGTACGAAGTTAGGTAATTAGTCAATTGGTTGATCAGAATATTGGTTGACCGGCAATCCCCACGTTTCTTTGGCGCTTGTTTTGACAGTGATGGTGCAAACAACGCTCTGAAAAGGCGAAACCAGCAAAACACAGCATTATGAAGGTAGCAATATTATCGCCCATAGCCTGGCGCACACCGCCCAGGCATTACGGACCCTGGGAACAAATGGCATCCAACCTGGCAGAGGGGCTGGTAGCCAAAGGAATGGAGGTAACCCTTTTCGCCACCGCCGACTCGGTAACTTCCGGTGTCCTGGCCGCCATTTGCGCCAAAGGGTACGAGGAAGACCGTGAAGCTGATGCCAAAGTGAACGAGTGTATGCATATCAGTTACCTGATGGAACAGGCCCGGGATTTTGATATCATCCATAATCATTTCGATTTTCTTCCCCTCACCTACTCCAGGCTTATTAAAACGCCGATGGTAACCACCATCCACGGATTTTCCTCTCACAAAATATTACCGGTATACCAGCGGTATAATGATATAGGAAGATATGTGTCTATCAGCAACTCCGACCGCCATGTATCGCTGCATTACAAGGCCACTGTGTATAACGGGATCCGGACAGGGGATTTTGCCTTCGAGCCTGCGCCCGACAGCTATCTTTTGTATTATGGCCGCATTCATCCCGACAAAGGTGCATACGACGCGGTGCAGATAGCTCTTCACTCCCGCCGCAAACTGATCATTGCGGGGATCATACAGGATGAAGCCTATTTTAATGAGAAAGTGAAACCATATATAGATGATGAACAGATCATTTTTATCGGCGCTGTAGGCGGAGAAGAACGCAGCCAGTTGCTGGGCAAGGCCAGCGCCCTGTTACATCCTATCTACTTTAACGAACCTTTTGGGCTGAGCGTGGCAGAAGCTATGCTTTGCGGCACGCCTGTTATTGCGTATAACCGCGGCTCTATGCCGGAACTGATCCTCGACAGGAAGACAGGTTTCCTGGTAAACAATTTACAGGAAGCCGCCGCCTGTATTGAAGATCTTACGCTGATTAACCGCCACGACTGCCACCTGCACGCAAAAAATAATTTCAGTGCGGAAACCATGACAGAACAATACATCAACGTATATAATTCCTTATAGCACCTATACGCCGTCTTCTTTGATCTGTGTGAGCAGTTTATCGAGTTTAACGGTGGCAAAGCCTGATGCATAATCAGAGAGGCCGTAGGGAATGATCAGTTCATCGTTGTGAATAATAGATCCGCAGGAGTACAATACATTGGGCACGTATCCTTCTCTTTCATCTTTGTTGGGCATGAGCAGCGGCTCGCGTAAACGGCCTATTTCCTTTGTGGGATTTTCCAGGTCCAGCAGGCTGGCGCCAATGCAATAGGTACGCATAGGGCCTACACCGTGCGTGATCACCAGCCAGCCGTCCGGGGTTTCAATGGGGGAACCGCAGTTGCCCACCTGTACAAATTCCCAGGCATACTTGGGCGTATGCAGGAGCTGCGGGTTTTCCCAGATATTGATTTTATCAGAGTACATGATATACCCGTTGATGCCGTCGATCCGGGAGATCATCACATATTTGCCGTTGATCTTACGGGGAAAGAGCGCAAGGTTCTTGTTTTGCGCTCCTTCTCCGTAAAGCGGCATGATCTTGAAGTTGTAGAAATCTTTTGTTTGCAGCAGCTTGGGCTGAATGGTGATACCATCGTATGCTGTATAAGTGGCATAATAGGTAACACTGCCGTTTTCGCTGGTATATTTTACAAAGCGGGCATCTTCAATACCACGGCTTTCCGCCTCTGAATAAGGAAAAATAACGCGGTCCGACAGGTCGGTATCCAGTGAAAAATTCAGCTCGTAATAAGAATCCGCCAGCCATAGTACCCTTTCCAGGCCTTTTTTAAGGAGATGATCCACCTGGAAGCGCTGTTGCATTTCCCTGATCACCTTTTTTAAGGCGAGGTATTCGAACTGGTCTGGCAGGGAGTTCTGTATTTCACGCATCACGGAGTCCGGCAAACGGATGGATGCGGCATTCTGAAAGAACGTTTGTTTATGATAGAGGGAGTTGCGGATGATTTCCGCTTCATCTACATAATTACCGGGCGCTATCAGTGAAATTTCATTGTTCTTATCGATGATACCCGACCGGAAAGCGATAGAAGATACGTGTCCTTCCCCTACTGCCCGGAAGCTCATGATCACGCGTTTTTGTCCTTCTTCCAGCCCGCTCTGGTCCACATCCTCCACGAGGGAGGGGTTGAAAAAAGCCGCTGATTCTATGGAGTATTCATTGGTGAAATAAGAACCGGTGAGCAATTTGCGTTTGTGTGAGAGGGCTTCATAATCGATCTGCAAACCAGGAAACAGGTGTCTCAGCCGGTCTGCATGTCGTTCAAATATCCTGGTAATATTCCGGTGTCTCCGGGAAAATTCTCTTAGTATAGGCATGATCGTTACATCCACTTCAGCATCGCTCATGGCGGCTACCTGTTGAATAATGGACTTGGCCCGGGCTTCCCCGTTGAAAAAAAACCTGGCTACTACCCTTTTAAGGTCAGGATAAATCTTGGTACTCTTCCGCTCTATGGACAATCGCATGGTTATCTTGTTTGTTAAATACTGAATCCGTCTTCCAGGACAACTCCTTTTTTAACAACAACAATGCCGTCTTTTACTGTATATTTTTCAAAGTCCCCGTCAGCTAAGTGCTTTCCACCATTTATATGTACGCCGTTACCGATGCGGCAGTTTTTATCAATGATGGCATTATTGATCACGCAGTTTTCACCGATGCCCATTAAAGGTCTTCCCTCTGCGCGGGATCTTTCTATTTCATCGAGCGTTTCGTAGTAGTCGCTTCCCATAATATAGGCATTGCTGATTTCGCTGCCTTTGCCAATGCGGGTACGGATCCCCACCACTACTCTTTCCAGCTTGTCTGCCATAATAATACAACCATCAGCGATCATTGTTTTCTCCATATGGCCGGAAATTTTTGTGGGCGGCAGCATACGGGCGCGGGAATAGATAGTTTGCGACTCGTCAAAAAGGTTAAATAAGGGAATTTCATCGGTAAGACCAATATTGGCTTCGAAGAAAGACTGGATATTACCGATATCAGTCCAGTACCCTTCATATTGATAGCTGAAGATGCGCCGTTTGTTTTCGATAGCCTGCGGGATGAGCTGTTTACCAAAGTCCGCCGCTTCCGGTTGTGCATTGAGCATATCAAACAGTACCTGTCGGCTGAAAATATAAATTCCCATACTGGCAAGATATACCCGGCCTTCTTTCTGCATTTCCTCGCTTACTTCGGAAGCCCACGGAGGCAGCACAGCCTGCGAAGGTTTTTCTGTAAAGGAAACAATGGCGCCCTGTTCATCTTCCTTTAAAATACCAAAATCAGAAGCATCCCTGGCGCTTACGGGGATAGTGGCAATAGATATTTCCGCACCCGTGTCGATATGATGTTTGATCATCTTTCTGAAGTCCATCTGGTACAACTGGTCACCGGATAAAATGAGTATATATTCAAACTCAAAGTTCTCCATGTGGTGAAGGCATTGTCTTACGGCATCTGCCGTTCCCTGGTACCAGGTAGGATTATCGGGGGTTTGCTCCGCTGCCAGTATATCCACAAACCCCTTATCAAAGTTGCTGAAGTGATAGGTGTTTTTAATATGCTTGTTCAGGGAGGCGGAATTGAACTGCGTTAGTACAAAGATGCGGTTCAGCTCTGCGTTCAAACAATTGGAGATAGGAATATCCACCAGTCTGTATTTACCTGCCAGGGGCACCGCTGGTTTGGAGCGGCGACGGGTAAGCGGATACAGGCGGGTGCCGGCCCCTCCTCCGAGAATAATGGATATTACATCGTTCGTCATAATGGGAATTGGTTTTAGAAAGTCATCACTCAATTATTCTTTACTATTTCATACGCTTGTACATGTCCAGGTACCGCTGTGCGGAACTGTCCCAGGAATTATCAATGTTCATGCCTCTTAATCGTACTTCGTCCAGGTGTTTGGAGTCGCGGTACAATTCTATGGCGCGCTTTACGGAATAACAAACATCCCAAACGCTGGCCTGGTTAAACCGGATGCCTACGCCGTCCTGGTCGCCAAAGTCGATGACCGTATCTTTCAGTCCGCCGGTACTACGCACTACCGGAACAGTTCCATAACGCAGGGCATACATCTGGTTAAGCCCGCAGGGTTCCACCCTGGAGGGCATCAACAGGAAATCGCTGCCGGCATATATCTGGTGGGATAACGATTCGTCGTACCCGATATGTACATTAAAGCCGTAGCTTACCACGGCGCGGGTTTGTTGCAATGACCATTCAATATGGGGCTCCCCGCTCCCCAATACGAGGAAATTTACTTCACCTGCCAGTTCATGCAGGGTTCTGCCAATTATTTCCGGCAGGAGATCGGCCCCTTTATCGCCTACCAGGCGGCCTATAAAGGAGATCAGTGGTAAGGAAGCGTCCAGCCCGAAGCGTTCGCAAAGGAGCTGTTTATTTTCTTTTTTCCCGGTACTTACCGTATCAATATCATAATTGAGCGATAACATACGGTCGGTGGAAGGATCCCATACCACCGTATCGATCCCGTTCAGGATGCCCACCATTTTGGCTCTTTCCTGGTTGATCAGGCTTTCCAGCCCATTGGCATTGGAATACAGTTCTTCCAGGTAGCCTGGCGACACGGTAGTGACGCGCCAGGCGCACTTAATGGCCGATGCCAGCGGGTTGATAGCCCCGTTCCAGTCGAGCATACCGGACTTCCACAGGTCGAAAGACGGGATCAGGTATAGTTTATCCCAGCCAAACTGGCCCTGGTACTGTGCATTATGAATGGTAAGCGCTGTGGGGATGCTTTTCAGCCGCTCATATTTATAACCGTAGTTGAGCAGGAAAGGGATCAGGCCTGTGTGGTGATCGTGGCAATGGATCACGTCGGGCTGGTGCTGCCATTCGTTGATCCAGTCCAATACGGCGATCTGGAAGGCCAGGAACCGCTCTGTATCGTTGGGATAGCCGTAAACGCCGGGAGTATCCAGTAAACCGGGGATATCTACCAGGTACAGGTCGAACCCCAGCTCATTGCTGCGCTCCTTTATAACGTTAAAGTGGTACCAGTTGTGCCCCAGCCACATGCCGGCCTGGTGTACCACGTCAAATTCGTGGGTATGGTAATACTTATTCCTGTAGGCCGGTATCACAACCTTGGCAAAATTGCCTAACTGGTGCTGATATTTGGGCAACGCCCCTACCACATCACCTAGTCCACCTACTTTGGCTACCGGGTAACATTCCGCGCTGATGTGTAAAATTTCCATGCTGTTAAGTTGATAATCCTTATTAAGTTAAACTGGAAAAATAAGAAAACAAAGACTTCCCTGTGATTTTTTATGATTATTATGATAATCCCCGCCGGCGATCACATGAGCCGCCGTGATAGTTTATATTTGTAACAGTAATTGTTATGTGTTTCACCTCTAAATGCTGAATGCTCATGGATTTTGGCCGCGTTCCCGAAGATATGCTGATGGACATTGATTTTAAGTTGCCCGCCGAACCTGTTTTCAACAGAAAGGTACTGAAGGGCAAACCCGTGAAAAAGCCGCAGGCCTGGCTGGGATGCGCCAAATGGGGGCGGAAAGAGTGGATCGGGAAAATATATCCCAAAGGCACAAAGGAATCTGCCTTCCTTGGCGAATATGTAAAACATTTCAACAGTATTGAGCTGAACGCCACCCATTACCAGATCTATGGCCCCGAAACCATTTCCAAATGGGATGAAAAAGCAAAGGGCATGGATTTTAAATTCTGCCCCAAAGTGCCGCAGGCCATCAGTCATTTCAGCAACCTGGTAAGCTCAGGTCCTAAAACCACCGCTTTCCTGGAAGGGGTACTCGCCTTTGGCAAACACCTGGGACCCATCTTTTTACAATTGAGTGATAAATATGGCCCGGCCAAACGGGAATACCTATACGAATATCTTGCTTCTTTGCCCACCGATCTCCAGTTTTTCGTGGAATTACGCCATAAAGAATGGTATGAGAACGAAGCCATACGGCTGGAATTATACGAAAAGCTCAATAAACTCAATGTAGGCCTCATTATTACCGATACCGCCGGCAGGCGGGATGTAGCGCATATGCATCTCACCATCCCGAAAGTATTTATCCGCTTTGTAGGAAACAGCCTGCATCCAACGGATTATACGCGGATCGACGACTGGGCCAACCGTATCAAATACTGGCTGGACAATGGTTTGAAGGAGGTTTATTTTTTCATGCACATGCACGATGAGGCCACTTCGCCTGAACTGGCCGTGTATCTTATCGATAAACTGGAAGCCGTTTGCGGGATAGACGTAAAAAAGCCCCAATTTGTAAAAGAATAGCGCTTTTTTTTACGAATACATTACAAGGGGTGAAAAAGACGGACTGAAATATTAATTTCGCCCTCTCAAAACAGGTTTTTACCATGATGCGCGACAAGCTGGAACAATTAGCCGGGAAACTGGAAGGCACGCTTTATACAGATGATACCATGCGGACACTTTATGCCACCGATGCATCGGCATACCGTGAAATGCCACTGGCCGTAGCTATTCCGCAGCATATCGAAGATCTCAAAACACTGATCAGTTTTGCGCGTGAAAATAAAACATCCCTGATACCCCGTACCGCCGGCACTTCGCTGGCCGGGCAGGTAGTAGGAAACGGCATCATAACCGATGTGTCACGCACTTTCACCAAAATACTGGAATTTAATAAAGAAGAAGGATGGGTACGTGTACAACCCGGCGTTATCCGTGATGAACTGAACATGTTCCTCAAACCGCACGGGTTCTATTTTGGCCCGGAAACCTCCACCGCTAACCGTGCTATGATAGGCGGTATGGTGGGCAACAACTCCTGCGGCTCCAACTCCGTAGTATACGGCAGCACCCGTGAACACCTGCTGGAAGTAAAAGCCCTGCTCAGCAACGGCGAAGAAGTTACCTTCGGCAGCATGGACGCAGAAACCTTTCACCGGAAATGCGAAGGCCCCGATACACTGGAAACCCGGATCTATAAACAGATACGTACCAGCTTAAGTAATCACAGCTACCAGGAAGAGATCCGGAAAGAATTCCCAAAGAAGAGCATTCCGCGCCGTAATACAGGTTATGCCGTGGATATGCTGCTGGAAACGAATCCCTTTACCGCCGGAACGGAAGACTTTAACTTCTGCAAGCTGATTGCCGGCTCCGAAGGTACCCTGGCTTTTCTTACCGAAATAAAACTGCATGTAGATCCGCTTCCTCCAAAGGAAACCGGCCTTCTTTGCATACATTTTAATAATGTAGATGAATCACTGCGGGCCAATGTACTGGTAATGGACTACAAACCCAGCGCCAGTGAACTGATTGACCACTACATCCTGGAATGTACCAAGGATAACATTGAACAAAGCAAGAACCGCTTTTTTGTACAGGGAGATCCCGGCGCTATCCTGGTAGTGGAGTTTTGCCGCAACACCCGCGAGGAGATCACTGAAATTGCCGGCAGGCTTGAAGCCACCCTGCGGGCAGCCGGACTGGGATATCATTTCCCCCTGCTGTTTGGCAACGATACCAAAAAGATATGGGCGCTCCGCAAAGCCGGACTGGGCCTGCTCAGTAACCTTCCCGGCGATGAAAAGGCGGTACCGGTAATTGAAGATACCGCTGTGGCCGTGGAAGACCTGCCCGACTTTATCCGCGATTTCAACGATATACTGGCGAAATACAAACTATACGCGGTGCACTATGCACATGCGGGCAGCGGTGAAATTCACCTCCGTCCCATCATCAACCTGAAAACAGAAGAAGGAAATTTACTGTTCCGTAAAATTGCCGAAGAGATTGCCACCCTCGTAAAAAAATACCATGGCTCCCTTAGTGGTGAACACGGCGACGGCAGGCTCAGGGGCGAGTTTATTAAACAGATGGTGGGTGACAAAAACTATGAGCTGCTCCGCCAGATCAAATATACCTGGGACCCCGAGAATATTTTCAATCCCAACAAAATTGTAGACACACCGTCCATGAACACGATGCTGCGCTACAAACCAGGGCAAAAAGCGCCGGAGCTGAAAACCATTTTTCATTTCCCGGAGCAAACCATGCTGCAACATGCAGAGCAGTGCAACGGTTCGGGCGACTGCCGCAAAACGCAGCTGAGCGGCGGCACCATGTGCCCCAGCTACATGGCCACCCGCAATGAGAAGGATACCACCCGTGCCAGGGCAAATATCCTCCGTGAGTTCCTTACCAACAGCACCAAGGAAAACCGCTTCGACCATAAAGAAATTTATGAAGTACTGGATCTTTGCCTGGCATGTAAAGGCTGTAAATCAGAATGCCCTTCCAACGTGGATATGGCCAAGCTGAAAATGGAATTCCTGCAGCACTACCACGATGCCAACGGCGTACCATTGCGCGCCAACATGATCGGCAACTTTTCCAAATTATCCGGCCTGGCCGCCATTGCACCCGGTGTTTACAACGCTATGGTTAACAACTCCTTCACCGGTGGCATAATCCGTAAGTTTGCCGGCTTTGCGGCGAAACGCTCCCTGCCCGGTCTTCACAGCATTACCCTACGGAAATGGTTCAACGAAAAATGGCCAAAGGAAAAACAAGGAGCCGCCGGCAATAAAAAAGTATATCTTTTCTGCGACGAGTTCACCAATTATAACGACACTACTATTGGCATCAAAGCCGTACAGCTGCTGCACCGCCTCGGTTATGATGTGCAGATGGCTGAGCATCCCGAAAGCGCCCGCGCCTATATGTCGAAAGGATTACTGCGGAAAGCACGTGAATACGCCGACCGCAATGTTCGTATATTCAGTGACGTTATTAATGAAAACGTACCTTTACTCGGCGTAGAGCCCTCTGCCATACTTAGTTTCCGCGATGAATACCCCGACCTCGTCAGCGAAGGGCTACGCGATAAAGCCAAAGCGCTGGCAAAAAATGTATTCCTCATCGATGAGTTTATTGCCGCAGAAGCTGATAAAGGACATATCACGTCTGAACAGTTCACTACAGAAAAACAGCATATTAAACTGCATGGACATTGCCAGCAAAAGGCGTTGTCTTCTGCCCTGCACAGCCAGAAAATGCTTTCACTGCCACGGAATTACTCCGTGGAGGTAATCCCTTCCGGTTGCTGTGGTATGGCCGGTTCCTTTGGCTATGAAAAAGAGCATTACGACCTGAGCATGCAAATAGGCGAGCTGGTTTTATTCCCGGCAGTACGCAATGCGGCCCAGGGAACGCTCATCGCAGCGCCTGGTACCAGCTGCCGCCACCAGGTAAAAGACGGTACCGGCGTTAAAGCGCTGCACCCGGTGGAGATTCTGTACAATAGCCTGGTATAGCGGAGGGGATCGCCTTCGGCGATTGTCTTGGAACAGGATTACGCTGATTATACTGATTAGTTTGATTTTATTTTCTGGATTTTGAAAACAGATTTGGGGAGATTTAAGCAAAAGTATCCGCTTAAATCTCCCCAAATCCTTTAAAATCAAAAATGATCAAATCAAACTAATCAGTATAATCAGCGTAATCCTGAGTCAGACAAAATTCGCATCGCCGAAGGCGATCCCTCCGCTATACCCTGCCTACATAGAGTTTTGTTTCGTAGTGGAACTTCACCATGCCCTGCTCCTTGTATTTCTGGAACAGGTCTTCCAGGGCATGCATCATAGGCGTATGCGATGGATGGCCTTCTTCGGGAACGTATGAAGAGGAAAGCAATCTTCCTTTCAGTGCGGCGAAATCGAACAGCTGGGCATTCTGGAACACTTTTTCCTGCATGGTGCCAGGTTGAAAAAAGGAAGATAACTGTGACGCCCCTACGTTACGGTGCTGCATATCTTTATAATCTGTACCGTATTGATGCAGGAGCTTTTCATATCCTTTTTCAAATGGCAGTTCCGCCTGGCGAACGTTCCACATCAGTACCACCCATGCTTCCTTCCTGCTTATGCGGCGAAATTCTGCTGCAGCGGCCTGCTGATCAAACCAGTGAAATGCGGTGCCTGCCACCACCAGGTCTATAGAGGTATCCGGTAGCGTGGTATGTTCGGCGGAGCCGTTAACGGAGGTAAAATCGGGATACCGGCTCAGGAGCTTTTCAGCGGCTTCTCTCATTTCTTTATTAGGTTCCACGGCATATACCTTGTTCCCGTTGTCAAGAAAAGGCTGGGCGGAAATGCCTGTGCCTGCGCCTATATCCGCCACGATGGTTTGCCGGGTAAGACCGGCAGCGGTTTCCAGATACGGAATAACGGCCACAGGATAATGTGGCCGGTACCTGATATAGTTATCTACGCGGGTGCTGAAACGTTCAGTATTTTTCATAAGTAATGAAGTTAGGATTATTCTCCTAATCCTTTAGGCTTCTTCTCCTCATTACCATGTGCTTCCAGGTCTGCCAGTTTCTTCTTACCGTAAGAGAGCTTTGTGATGAGCACGTACAATACCGGTACCGTAAAGATTCCCAATACTGTTGCAGCCAGCATACCTCCTACTACGGTAAAGCCTATATTAACACGGGAGGCCGCGCCGGCGCCCTGTGCAAGGCACAATGGCATTACCCCTAATATGAAGGCGAAAGACGTCATCAGGATAGGACGCAGACGTAATTTTACGGCTTCCAGAGTAGCATCCAGCAGCGGCATGCCCCTGTCTACACGTTCCTTACAAAACTCTACGATCAGGATGGCGTTCTTTGCCGCAAGACCTATCAGGGTGATCAAACCGATCTGGGAGTATACGCTATTGGCCTGTTTTGTCAGCGACAACGCCAGGATAGATCCGAACAAGGCAATAGGTACCGCCAGCAATACAGAGAACGGCACCGACCAGCTTTCGTACAGGGCTGTAAGCAGCAGGAACACAAACAGGATAGATAATCCGAAGATGAGCGTGCTACTGTTACCGGCTTCAATTTCCTGCAGGGATACATTGGCCCATTCAAAAGAGAAGTTTTCCGGCAGCACCTTTGCGGCCACTTCCTTCAGTGCATTGATACCGTCTCCGCTACTGTAACCAGGTTTGGTGTCGCCGTTGATTTCCACAGAGCGGTACAGGTTAAAGTGATTGATCACCGGTGCGCCCGATGCTTTTTTGGTGGTGATCAGTGCGCTGAGCGGCACCATCTGCCCCGTGCTGTTTCGGACGTAATAAGTATTCAGGTTATTGATACTGGTACGGTAGGTAGAATCTGCCTGTAATACCACACGGAAGCTGCGGCTGAATTTGGTGAAGTCGTTTACATATAATCCACCGAGGAAAGTTTGCAGTGCGTTGAATACATCGCTCACGGCTACACCGAGTTGTTTACATTTATCGCGGTCCACATCCACATTGAACTGCGGGGTATTGGCGCTGAAGAATGCATATGCACGGGCTATTTCAGGGCGCTGGTTGGCGGCCATAAGGAACTGCCCCATTACCTGCAGGAACTGGTTGATATCGGGATTGCTCCGTTGCTCCAGCATAAAGGAGAACCCGCCGGTATTACCTAATCCACGCAATGTAGGAGATGGAATACAGATAATATTGGCGCCGATAATACGCCCGGTGGCCATTTGAATTCTTCCCAATACCTTATTCATGTTATCTCCGTGTTTGTAGCGCTCATCCCAGGGGCGGAGGCTCACGAAGAATGTACCGGAGTTAGGCTTGGTGGCATTGGCCACGAAGTTGATCCCTGTGATACCAAAGAAATGGAGTACTGCACTATCTTTCAGCAGGATATCACTGATCTGCGCCACCACTTCCTTCGTACGTTGCGAAGAAGAAGCTTCCGGCAGTTCCAGGGCGATGAACATAGCGCCCATATCTTCCTGGGGCACAAAGGTGGTTGGTGTTTTCTTAAAGAGATAAAAGGCGGCAGCAAACAGCAGGGCCATGATCACCAGTACTGCCGGCGTTTTGCGGATACTGAACATTACCCCCCTGCCATAGCGGTTGGTAAATCTTTCAAACCATTCATTGAATTTGAAGAAGATCCTGTTCAATCCCCTTGACTTCTGTGTGAGGTGCGCAGGTTTCAACAGGATGGCAGTAAGTGCAGGCGTTAACGTTAGTGCCAGGAATGCCGACAACAACACGGAGAACGCGATGGTGAGCGCAAACTGCTGGTACAAACGACCGCTTACACCGGGGATAAAGGCCACCGGCACAAACACCGCTGCCAGGATGAGGGCGATGGCAATTACAGGCCCCTGTACCTCCGACATGGCTTTGAATGTGGCTTCCCTTGGCGACATCAGGTTGGCATCGATATGATGCTGCACCGCTTCCACCACCACAATGGCGTCATCCACCACGATACCGATAGCCAATACAAAACCAAACAGGGTAAGGGTATTGATGGAAAAGCCCAGCAGCTGGAAAAATATAAAAGTACCTATGAGAGAGATCGGGATTACCAGGATGGGAATGATGGTAGCCCTCCAGTTCTGGAGGAACACGAACACCACTATCACCACCAGGATCAGCGCTTCCACAAAGGTTTCTATTACTTCTTCTATCGAGATCTTTACGAAGGAAGTGGATTCAAACGGCACGAGCCATTTCACATCATCGGGAAAGCGTTTCGACATTTCCTCCATTTTCTTCATTACCAGGTCGTTCACATCCAGCGCATTGGCGCCGGGGGCCAGGTAGATGGCCATACCGCTACCTGTTTTACCATCCGCTTTGGCTTCAATGGCATAAGTAAAGGAGCCGAGATCTATCCGCGCCACATCACGGAGGCGGACGAGGCTACCATTCTGGCTGGTGGCTACTACTACGTTGCCAAATTCTTCCGTGGTGGCAAGGCGGCCTTTTACACTCACCGTATATTCGAACGCCTGTGTACTGCGCATAGGAGCGGCACCCACGGAACCGGCGGGTACCTGTTGGTTCTGTTCCGTAATGGCGCGGGCAATATCGCCGGCGGTAAGACCAAGCGCCGCCATCTTATCCGGGTTCAGCCAGATACGCATACTATAATCCTGCGAAAAGGCATTCACGTCACCCACACCAGACACACGGGCCAGTTCCGGCTTCAGGTAAATATTCATGTAGTTATCGAGGAATTCGCGCGAATGTTTTCCTTTGGGAGAGTTCAGCGCGATTACCATCAGCATATCATTGGACCGTTTCTTAACGGTTACCCCTACACGGCGTACTTCATCGGGCGTACTTGGCAGTGCCAGGCTCACACGGTTCTGTACATCCAGGGTGGCGATGTCGGGGTCGGTGCCCAGCTTAAAGCTAACCGTGATGCTCATGGAACCGTCGTTGGCACTTACCGACTGGATGTACATAGCGCCGGGAGTACCATTCACCTGGTTTTCTATAGGAGTGGTCACTGTTTCCTCTACCGTTGTGGAGTTGGCTCCCACATAGTTGGCCCTTACATCTGTTACCGGCGGTGCAATATCAGGCAATTGTGCAATGGGCAGATTGAACATGCAGATGAGCCCTACAATCACAATAATGATAGCAATTACGATCGTAGTATTCTTGCGCTCTATAAATGTTTTTGAGATCATACTGTGATGCTGATTTAATATTTATGGTTTGGCTGCCCCTGCTCCTGCTCCGGCTATATTCACGGTATCTCCGGGTTTTACCCGCTGTATACCTTCCACCACGATTCTGTCGCCGGCCTTCAGGCCGCTGGTCACCAGCTGCATGGTATCCGTAACCGGTCCGGGCACAATATCCTGGGCGCGGATCACATTGTCTTTTGAAATGGTATATACGCTGGTCTCTGATAAATTCTGGATAATGGCTTTCGCCGGGATGGCCAGCTGTGTGGCAGGTGTACCGTATTGCATTACCACAACGATGCTCATGCCTGATTTAAGCATACCGTCTTTATTCTCAAAAACAAGCCGTACCCTTACAGTACCGGTTTGCGGGTCTACAATATTGTTGATGGTAAGCACTTTCCCTGCTTCCCCGTAGCGGGTACCATCTCCGAACTGGATATAGAATTTTTCATCGCCGCCTTTACCGCTCTGGATGCGGAGGAATTCCGGCAGGCGGGCCTGGGGAATATCCATGTCTGCAAACATGGGGTGCTCATTAACGATAGTGTTGATCAGCGTTTGCCCGGCGTTGATCACATCCCCTACTTTCACCTGCACAATACCGATCTTACCGGTTACCGGGGCGCGCACTATGGCGTGGTTTACATCGGTGCCGGCCCTGGCCACAGAGGCTTTTGCAGCAGCTACATTGGCCTGTGCAGTAAGCATGGACGTGTAGGCCTGGTCAACCGTTTGCTTAGAGATAGCATCATGTTCCAGCAGGGATTTATATCTTTCGTAATCCCGTTGCCGTTGTGCCAGGTCGGCTTCCGCCTGTTGCTGGGTGGCGGCTACCTGCCCGTAGGCAGCGGCATAGCGGCTGCGGTCTATATCATACAGAGGTTGTCCTTTGGTTACGTTACTGCCGTCGGCCACCCGGATGGCTTCCAGGTAACCGGAAACATCGGGCTTGAGTTGCACCACATCGTGCGCCACCAGGGTAGCAGGAAATTTCTCCGACACGGTATATACGGCCGGTACTACTTCTGCAGCTACAACGGTTGGTTTCATCATCCCCATCATGGCGGCCTGTTGCTGTTGCTTTTTGCTGTTGCCACAGGCAGCACAGAGTATCATTCCTGCCACATAAAAGGTCCGCTTGTAATTTATTAGATACATATGAGAAATTAATTGCGAATTACGAATGCTGATACTTTATTTGATTTTGCCCATGGCTTTATCCAGGTCTGTTTTACTGATCAGGGTGTTTAACAGGGCCTGCACATAATCCACCTGTGCCTGTTTCAGCTCACTTTCTGCAGAAATCACATCCAGGCTGCTGGCCACTCCCTGTTCAAATTTGAGCACAATACGATCATAAATGCCCTGCGTGAGACCCATATTTGTTTTCTGGGTGGTGAACCGGGATTTATTGTTGAGATACTGCGTATTGGCGTTAGTCACTTCCAGTTTGATCTGTTGCGACAGGTAACTAAGGTCATTCTTTGATTTTTCCAGGGTTATTTGATTCTGCCTGATCTGGTGTATCCGTTCGGTGCCGGTGAAAATGGGCCATGCCAGGGTTAATCCAAGTGCGGATGCGCCAAAACCGGTTTTATAGAGGTCCCCGAAATTTGAAGAGAAATAGTTCCAGCCATAGTTCACATAACCGTTCAGGGATGGCAGGAACGACATTTTTTTACTTTTCAGGTTCAGCTCATTCAGTGCAATCTGGGTGGTTTGGGATGTCATATTCCACGCGGTCCTGTACCAGGTAATCAACGGTATCGGCAATGAATGCTTCCACGTTGAGGTCCTGCACTGTTTCTGTAAGGTCCAGCTTTGCTTCCTGCGGCATACCCATCTGGAACTTGAGTAACTGGGTAGTATATACGAGTAAACGGATCTGTGTTTCAATATCGGTGACCACGTTATTATAGGATACCTGTATCCTGTCTACATCCACCCTTTCGGCCACCCCTACATCGTAACGTGCTTTGGTATCTTTCAGGGTTTTCTCCAGCTGGTCCATATTGGCTTTGGAGAGACGGATGTTCTCTTCATTGGCCAGTACGGCGTAATAGGCTTTGGTGATGGCCACACGGGTCTCTATTTCTGTTCTTTTATAGGTTCTTTCTGCGAGCCCTCCATATACCCTCGCTGCCTTCAGACCGAGGAAGTAATCGCTGTTAAAGATGGTCTGGTTTACCTGCCCGGTAACAGCAGAGGAATACTTGGTTCCAAACTGTACGGGAATTCTCACACCGGAAGTCGGGTTGGTCAGATCGGGTATCAAAGAGGTAGCCAGCTTCAGATTGTCTGTAAAACTGGCATTCACATCTGCATGGGGCAGCAGCTTCCCTGTGGCTTCTTTGATCTGTTCCCTGGAAAAATTGATATCCAGCCGGGCATTTACGACATCGTTCTGATGTGCAAGTCCATACTGTATGCAATTGGCCAGGTTAAAAGCAAAAGGTCCCTGTTGCGCTGTATCTGTTTGCCCGTAAGCTCTTGTTATCCCTGAAAGTAAAATAAAGGTGCATAGAAAAAGACGACAATGCATACGTATTACTTTGAAAGTATATGATGATTGATAGATACTTAACAACAAACAGGTAAAAAGGTTCTGTTGGGCAACCAGCCGTTTTACCATCCCTGAAATGAACGGGATGGCTAATAATTACCGCTAAAAGCTATTTTCGTATCTTTCGGAAAAGTTATTGTTAACTATGTCTATGTCTGTTATAAAAGAACCCAAACCGTTTTATCGAGAGTTTGAGCTGGAGCGATTGCTTCTTTTCAGTGATGCGGTGTTTGCCATTGCCATTACTTTACTGATTCTTGAAATCAAATTGCCTTCCCTTCCGGGAAAAATGCCTGTCAACGGTTACTGGGAGTTTTTCGAGCCTACCGCTATCCAGTTCCTGGCCTTTGCGGTAAGTTTTGTTTTCATTGGAAATTTCTGGGTACGGCATCTTCAGTTATGCCGGTTTCTCCAAAATTACAATGAAGGATTGATTCATCGTCATCTTTTCTTTTTATTTTTTATTGTGTCGTTTCCATTTTCTACTTCTGCGTTGCTGCATACCAGTTCCCATTTCATGTTGCCCTTCTTTATTTATCTCTGCAATGTGGCGGGCTGCCTGGCGGCGCTGTTCTGGATCAGCTATTTTGTTTTCCAGAAAAACCCTGACCTGGCAGTAGCAGGGCATCATACAGAAAAAGAGCTGTTGTACCAGCGGTTTAAATACGGCTTTCTCACTATGGCAACAGGTTTCACATGTATAGCCATGACCTATTTCCTGTTCCCGGAAAATACAGCGTACCAGCGTATCAGTTATATCCTGATTCCGGCACTGGCATTGTTTAATTATTTCCGCTTAAAGATAAAAAAACGTAATACGCTCCGCCTGGTACACAAAATGGGGGCTAACCACTGAAAAAACAGCCTATGTTAGAACTTGACAAGAAGGAAGCACAGGTAATACAACGGGCGATACAGTCGTGGCAGCAGGACCGGCTCATCAGCGATGACCAGGCCGGGGAGCTCCAAAAAAGCTACAGGGTAGTGAATACCGACTGGCAAACCCTTACGCTCTATATTTTTATTGCAGCTATTTCCTGTGCCCTGATGGCTTTCGGATCGCTGGTACTGGATGAGAAGTGGATTGAGATCATCCGGAAGAAATTTTCGCTGACGGATGGTGTGATTGCCTTATTATTTGGTGCGCTGACCGTTTTTCTCTGTTACGAAGGATGGCGGCGTAATAAGCATCAACCGCTGTTTTCCTTTAACCGGGAGCTTTTCTGGCTGTTGCCGGTTCTTAGTATAGGCGTGACCGTGGTATACTTTGGCAAAAGCGTTAATTACCTGGAAGGAAATTACGGTGCTTTCTGGCTGCTGGCTACTGTTTGTTATGGCGTGCTGGGCATTACCCTGCATTCCCGGCTGCTGTGGGTGGCCACCCTGCTTTGCCTGATCCCGGCCTATGTGAAGCTCACCTATTTCCTTACCGGCGATGCTTCCTATTTCCTGGGTATGAACCTGCCCTGCCGCATGGCTTTGCTGGGCATATTACTTACAGGAGTAGCCTGGTTATTGCGGCAATTCCGGATATATGCTCCTGTTAAAGATATAACCTGGAGTGGCGGATGGCTGCTATTGCTTATTTCCGGCTGGCTGATCTCTATTTTCGGCAACTGCGGCACCTGGGATGAATGGCAGCAGTTGCGCCAGGTCCACCTGTTGCAATGGGTGATCATTTACACTGCATTATGTGCAGGTGTGCTCCTGCTGGGCCTCCGTTTGAAAGACGACCTGCTGCGCGACCTGGGTGTGGCCTTCCTCCTGCTGGACCTGTATACCCGTTACTTTGAATACCTGTGGGACTTCACCAACAAAGGCCTTTTCTTTGGTATCCTGGCATTATCGTTCTGGTGGGTGGGCCGGCTTATTGAAAAAAGAATGAAACAGGGAAACGTACGAAAATAAAAAGGCCTGCGGCCGTTTGTCATCTTCCCGGGAGAACAAACGCCGCAGGCGCTCTTTGCTAAGCTGCTACCACATCGCCAACGGCTATACCATAACGGCCGGTATCTTTCACACTCCAGTCGTAATTCCCGGTGATCCATGACCGGAGCACTGATACAAAACGTAACAGTTCATAATCGGTTTCAGCACCTTTCAGGGGAAGGAGTTTTTCCAGGGCAATGAAAATGGCCACTTCCTCATTGTGCATACGTGCAGCCTCGTTGATGGCTTCCTGGAGGGAGCATTGCCGGGCATGCTGTAATACCAGCACCAGGTTATGCACGTCGCCCTGGCGGACTTCCTTTGTACAGGAGAACAGGTCGTTGGACCAGCAAACGATGTTGTTGCAGGCCTGGATCATGCGCTGCACCAGTGGCTGTTCTGCTACCTCCCTGCTGAGATAGATCTTCTCAATAATTTCGATGGCCTCAATATCTGCAAGGAGCGCGCCTGTATAGGGCCGCATGTGCACATAATCTGCTATGGAAGGCGTGATCCCCGCTTCGCGGTTTTCTGCCTCCCAGATGCAGGAGGTAAAATAATCGTCCATGCTCCGGATAAAGCGCAGTCGCCACGAAGGACTGCTGATAGCGCGCATACGTTCCCATATGCTGCTAAGAGCTGCAGACATTGCTCCCCCGGTTTCAGGGGTCACCAGGCGGTTGTGATGCAGGATGTCCATTAATCCTGCCATCATGCTCCGGAGAAAATCTGCTTTACGCCCTACCGTGGCTTCATCGCATTGATCATCAAGGATAAACAGCCAGGTGTTGAAGTCTGCAATGATGCATAGCTCATGCAGGGCCGCGTCGGGAAAAGCCCTGGCGGCAAGCCAGGCAAAGCGGGCCCTTTCAAATCGCCGGTGGGCTGTTTCTGTGGTGATGAGGCCATAGGACGTTACCCAGGAAACAACGTGTTGCTGGGCTTCATGTACATGCTGGTTAAGGCCTGAAGGGAATGGATAACTGATAGTTGGCATTTGGATGGTTGTCATGTGTCTTTGGGTTTAATAGTTAATTATGGTGGGTAATAAAAACGACGCTGGCATTACCGGGGTGGGTTCCGGAAAAGTACTGGGGAGCAGGCACACAGGATCAGCCGCTGCTTAAAGGCAGAAGGCCATACAGATAGGCGTTATCATCTTATTAAGATAAAGTAACCCGGTTAACAGTAAAAAGTGGCATAGTAAAATAAAAATTTAATTATAGGGTGTTCACCGGCGTACCGAGATATTGCAATACCAATGGTAGTGCGCGATGGAACCAGATCGTAAACGAATCAGGTTCTTTTTCCATTAATTCCAGTATTTTGCCGGACGACAGGTAGCGGTAATCGCATACTTCGGAGATATCAGGAAATATGTTGCCGTTATAGGTACCCAGCAATACGTGATCAAATTCATGTTCGGTTAACCCGTTGTCAAAACCCGTCCTGTAAGTAAAGGAGAAAATCTCCCGGAGATCGCAATCGAACCCCAATTCTTCCTTTAAGCGCCGGTGCGCAGCAGCAGCAGTATCTTCACCCGGATACGGATGGCTGCAACAGGCGTTGGTCCATAATCCTGCAGAATGATACTTCTCCAGCGCCCTGCGCTGCAATAAAATCTCACCTGCATCATTGATAATAAATACAGAAAAAGCGCGATGAAGTAATCCTTTCTCATGAGCTTCCATCTTCTCCATCGTTCCAATAGCTTCATCCTGTTCGTTCACTAAAATTACGTCCGGTGATTTCATAGACTGTCAAAGATATTTTAATTAAGCTTCCGGCAGATAAAAAATAGGACAAAGAATAAAAAAACTATGTTTCTACAGGTAATAAATGGTTGAATGGTTAACAGCAATACTTTAACGGTTATTTGGATAAATATAATATAAATTTTCCGGACTTTTGTAATACAATAACCACTAAAATGGCAGAAGACTTACAAATCATCAGGGGAAATAAGGAGGAGCAATATACGTCACTGATCCCCCAGATAAAAGGATTACTGGAAGGAGAACCCGACCTGGTAGCGAACCTGGGCAATGTGGCCGCTGCGCTGAAAGAGCAGTTTGGATGGCTATGGGTGGGATTTTACCTGGTGAAGGGAGAAGAACTGGTGCTTGGTCCTTTCCAGGGCCCTGTAGCGTGTACCCGTATCCGTAAGAACAAAGGGGTTTGCGGCAGCAGCTGGGCACAGGCAGCCACGCTTATTGTTCCTGATGTGGAGGCATTTCCGGGGCATATTGCCTGCAGCAGCTTATCAAAATCAGAAATAGTGGTGCCACTGATACGCAACGGCGAAGTAAAAGCCATACTGGACGTGGATAGTGAGCAACTTGCTCATTTTGATGCTACCGATCAGCAATACCTGGAGGAAATTGTGGCACTGATTGTGTTGTGACAGGGCGGATTTTTATATCATTGCTTTATTGAGGAACCATTATGCTTTTTTTCAGGAAAAAAAATACAGCGACGCCGACAGACCTGCTGGCCTTCATGTCTACAGATATTCACTCCCATCTTGTACCCGGTGTGGATGATGGTGTGCCTGATGTGGAAACGTCCCTGCATTTCATTGAACAACTGCAGGCCATGGGAATCCGGAAAATTGTAACCACCCCGCATGTGATGATGGACAGGTACCCAAATTCTGCAGGCACCCTAACGGACCCATACCGGCAGGTGCAGCAGGAACTGGCTGGGAGGAACAACCCCCTCCCCTTTCATTTTGCCGCAGAATATTACCTCGATGAACAGTTTGTGCCGCTGATGCAGCAACCCCTGCTTACCATCAGCGGGAATATGGTATTGGTGGAGATCTCGTTTATGTCGGCCCCGCCGCAACTGGCGCAATGGCTGTTTGATATACAGGCAGCTGGCTATCAGCCAGTGCTGGCCCACCCGGAGCGGTACGGCTATTATCATGCAAACATATCTCAGTATGAGCAACTGAAACATCAGGGTTGCCTGCTGCAGCTTAACCTGTTATCCCTTACCGGCTATTACGGGAAACATGTGCAACAAACGGCAGAAAAGCTGATGGCTGCCAGGTTACCAGATCTGATAGGTACGGATCTGCATCATGAGAAGCACCTGCGCGCCATAGCCGGGATCGCACAGAACACAAAGCTCCGGAAAGTACTGGAAGCCTATCCGTTTGGAAATGCGGCATTATAGTTAACGGATCAGCATCACTGTACCGGTCTGCTTCCTTGCCTGCTGTTTGCTGTCGGTATACAAAAGCACCCATACATAAGTAGCGGTTGGCAGCTGCTGGCCTTTAAATAACCCGTCCCATGCGCCATCGGGGCTATTGGTGCTGAATACGGTTTGTCCCCACCGGGTAAATACGTCCAGCCGGTAATCGTGTACATCATCGTGTACTTTTGCGCGGAACAGGTCGTTTTGGCCATCGCCGTTGGGAGAGAATGCGGTGGGAACGAATACGGCGCATTCGCGGATGTTGCGTTTTATAGTGCTGATAGTTTCAGTCAGGCAATTGTGCTGATCCTTGATAAGCAACCGGTAATTACCGGCATCCAACTGACCAAAACTGTTATCAGTCTGCCATGTAACCTGATCGATACTGAATGAGTAGGGTTGTGTTCCTCCGGATATATTCAATTGTATCCTTCCATCCCTGGTATCTGAGCAACTCACATCTTTTACATTCACTTTTTCCACCTCCAGTGGAGCAGGTTGCGACAAAATGGCCTGGCTACGGGCCTCACAGCCTACCCGGTCATTTACTAAAAAACTATAATTCCCTGCCTTCAGTTTTTCAAATACAGGATGATCCTGAAATTGTATACCATTATCCCGGCTGTACTTGTAAGGAGAAAGTCCATCTGTGGCCTTTACTTCGATGATCCCATTTTTATTACCATAACAGGAAGGAGGAGTTAATGTGGTGGTAACGTTTACCACATACTCGTTTACACGAACCATAGACTTTGTACTGGTGCCGCTTGCCGATGTAACAGTTACTTCATAATCACCGGCAGACAGGTTACCAATTGAATCTTGAACTAAAGCATTATTGTGTGACCATTGAAAGGTAAAAGGCGGTTTCCCTCCGTTTACAATTACTTTAATATTACCGGTACTCTTGCCACTACAAGTAGGTTGTACACGAAAGCTAACATCTGGGATTACTGTCAGTGCAGGAGAAAGATTATCAATTAAACAAGCCGTATATCTGCTGCCTGCACATGTACCTGGCAGATTAGGCATCAGGACAATATAGTTGTAATCTTTTGTCGGCTTTAATACGGCAACATATCGTTTCCATTCTTCATGTGAAAACGGACCTGATGACCAGAGTAATTCCTGCTGTTCATCCGGTTTGTTGCTGCCATAAATTGCCATTGAACCACCGCACATTATTAAAGTATCATATTTTGCAGGGGCAGCCAAATCAAAAGATACCTGATAAGCGGTACCCGCTTTGAGAGGAGTCGGGAGCTGTTGGGAAATACCCTCCATATATTTGGTACCATAGATCCCACCCATGTATGTTTTACCGTCTGAAGCGGCTAAGGTGATCCCATAAACTCCTGGCTGTGTGTCCGGTGATTGAAATGCCCGAAGCCATGGTGCTGGTACAGATCCTGCTTTCGGAGGGCCTTCAATAGAGGGATTACGGATCGCAATATCTTGCGCCGTTAATAATAAGGTTTTCATAAGAGACATGGTGCATAAGCCCAATGTCACTATCCAGTGAGAATTAGACATACACAAAAATATGAATATAAATTGCACATTACTACTAATAATTATACAATAGACAATGGAGGTACTACCATGTTGGTATTTACCTTTGCAAATCTTGACAGCACTGCCCCCGCACCTATTACAGCTCCTTTACTGACATGGGCGCCACCGCCTATATAGGCATTAGGAGCAACATGCACGAAATCTTCAATCACTGCGTCATGATCAATAACTGCACCCGCGTTAATAATAACATGTTTGCCCAGTATTGCACCTGCCTGGACTACCGCCATTGCCAGGACAACCGTTCCTTCTCCTGTTACAACATTTCCGGCTATACTGGCAGTTGGATGTATTAGTGAGGTAAAGGAATGTTTAACGTTATGAGTAATCCGCTCTCTTACCGTATTGTTTCCGATTCCTATAATTAATCCTGCATCTCTGAAAAGCAATGGATTATACTGCTGCACAACTTTATTTTCCTCTCTCACTTCATCATCAAAGAAAACATATACTTTCCTATTCATTAAAGCGATCATATCTGCAATTACAAGAGCATGGCCTCCGGCACCGTAAATAACTATTCCTGTATCATTGTTGCTGTTTATCTCATTTACGCGATCCCTGCTGATTATCATATTTCTGATTTTACTTTCTGTCATAATGCAACGTTTTTGACCATTAGTTTATTCTTTAGGCTTATGTAAATGAGCACTAAGGGTACACAGATGAATAGAAATACTGAAATTGTATTCCTGGTATTATAAATCACAAGGAAATTGATTATTAGTTGCACGATACCATATCCTGCGCTGATCAGGAGATGAGGCATCTTTCTGTCATTCGCCAATATCTGATAGAAATGAATACGATGGGCTTTGAATATATTTTGCTTTAACAATAATCGATGTACGATCGTCAGAGAGGTATCAACCCCATAGACAGCCAGGAAAAGGATATACGTCCAATTTCCACTGGTAAAGATCAGGTCCAATAGCAATACCATGATCCAAAAAGCAATAGATACACTTCCCACGTCTCCTGCAAAACATATCGCCTTTTTTCTGAAATTAAAGAACAGGAAAACAATACTGGCCAATATCGGCAGCCAAATCATATCAGGATGGATAAAGGCTACCTGTCTAAGGTTAACGTACTGCAGGGAAGCCAGTACAACGAGACTGTACACACCTGTGATGCCATTGATACCATCCATAAAGTTGTAAGCATTGATGACACCAATAACAAGGATGAACAGACCAATCAATATGTAAAGAGGAAAAATGGTAAATGCATTTACATACAGGAACAAGCAGGTGACCGCTAGCAGATGAAACAGTATGCGAATCCTGTTAGATAAGGTATACATATCATCCAGAAAACTGATAACACCTATTAGCAGGATGCCCATAACAGGCAACCAAAATTCGCTAAAGTGCCAGACAAGCGCTACCACTGCAGCCAATAAAAAAATAATTCCTCCTCCACGTATGGTGATGTTGCTGTGTGAACTTCTTTCATTAGGCTTGTCAATAATATTATACTTATCAGCCAGCCGAATATATCCCTGAAGGGTGAAAAAAAATAATATGGACAATATCAGATAGATCATATAATTGATGGTAATTTTTCTATGACTTTAGAGGGATTCCAATGTATTAATTTGTTGGCCTTTCTATCATCAAACGTCAATGAGGATAATATCTTTCTTAGTTTGCGGCTATTAATCGGAAAGCGTTTTCCCACCAGATCCCCCACTGCTGCCAGCGACTGTGCTGCCACCAGTGGAATATGCCGAGGATGCTTCCGGTCCAAAGCACCTGCGATGCAATGTTCCAACTCTCTGAAACTAGGATGGTAGCCATCAGTCAGATTAAAGGTGCCTCCTACCTGGGCAGCTTTGGGTATAATAGCGGCAATATCTTCAGCCCAGACGATACTCTTTCTGGCCTCGGCCTTGCCGATGCTGAAATAACGTCCGGACCGGATACCATTCATCATGTCACCGAGGTTACCGGGAGGATTTGGACCTGCTATCAACGGGAGTCGCAAAATAGTTAACCGGACCCCACTCTCTGTTGCCCATTGCTGCAGCCACTGCTCCGCCATGATCTTACTCTTTGCATATGGAGTACTGCCGCTCAGGGGAAACTCTTCATTGATCATTTCTCCGGCATCTTTTCCATATACTGCAACAGTACTGATAAAAATAAATGCGTCGGGTTTAGTATCAGGACTAAAAGCGCGGCACAGATGCTTCGTTCCATCCACATTTACTTTAAAAAACTCTGCTTCTTCTGCAGGAGAAGAAGGTATCATATGCGCCTTCCCCGCAGCATGGATCACTATGTCATATTTCTTACCAAATGGTGCAATGCCAGTCCCCAGATCGGCCTGATAAGTAGCCTCCTTTCCTCTTCCAATCGTTTCTATGCAAAAGGCAAACTCACTTTGTGACAAGTAACCAGTGAGCACGCTACCCAAAAATCCAGAAGCGCCCGTAATTAAAATATTTGCTGCCATCAGGATAATGTATTTATCTGATTTATGTAAAAATTGTTGATATCATTCCAGACCTGGCGTTGTTCAAAATGTTCTTCGATGTATGCGCGGCTGTTCTCGCCCAACTTAATACGTGTGGCCTTGTCTGTTATCAGTTTCACGCATGCTTCTACAATAGCATCTACTTGCTTTGATGGAATCAGATAACCATTTACTCCATTAAATACCATCTCATTGCAACCGTTGATGTCGGTAGCAATACAGGGTAAACCAAACGCGCAGGCCTGCATCAGTGACTGCGGAAATCCTTCCCGGTAACTGGGAAAAACAAAAATATCTGCGGCGGCAAGGTACGGACGTATATCATCCTGATGCCCGGTAGCAATGATGCCGGGTAAAGTGCTGATTAATGCCGTCGTTCTTTCTTCGAGTGGATTCAGAGATTCAGTTGGTCCCACCAGTACGAGCTTCAGGTTTACATATCTTTCACTGAGTATTTTGAAGGCAGCGACCAGTTCATTAATTCCTTTATAAAAAGCAAGCCGACCTACAAAACAAAGCAGGAGATCGCTTTTCTCCACATGATGCTTTTCCCTGAACAGGCCCGCTGCTTCCATTACGGCGGGCGTTCTGCTGAAGTAGCTAAGGTCGATGCCGTTACTGCTCCCTTTTCCGAGTACTTTTACTTTACGTTTGTCAGTTAACAAGTTATTCTCAATAATATACTCCTGAAGGCCTATGGAGTTAGGCAATACCCAGTCGGCGAAGCGGTAAGTCCATTTTTCCACCAGTATAAGTAACTTTTTCTTAATCCCCTGGCTTTCCATCAACGGTAAACCAGCTACTGTATGTATTTTCAATGGTACCCGGCAAATAAAGGCAGCCAGCATTCCTATGGTACCTGCTTTAGGTGAATGTGAATGAACAATATCAGGTCTGATTTTTCTGATAAGCTTCACCATATGATAAAGAGCCTTCAGGTCATGCAGGGGGTTCAAAGATCTTGACAGAGGAACATGATAATGGGAGGCACCTTCATTTTTCTCCAGTACTTCCACTTCCGGCCCCGTTGCACTGGCCATATAAACCTCCATTCCTTTTTCCTTCATATACCTGATCTGCCCGCGTAACAGCAGGTGCAAAGAATGCGGAATAGTAGATACGCGCAGCAATTTCAGCTTTCTGTTCTCCATTGTTATTATGATTAGTCTATTTCCAGGTTTTTCTTGTTCCCATGTTGCAACTTGATCTTCTGGACTTCATTTCTGCTCCCTTTCTTTTCCACCGTAATATTTGTGAACTTGCTCACCGGAGCAAAATCATATGTTTTGTAACCTTTGAAGGGGGTAGCATTATTCTTCCAGACAGGATCCGTTACCTGGATACTGCCGCGAAGCGGCAAGGTTCCCTTTTTATATACATCTTTTGATCCTCCCAGCCAGAAAGCTGTTGCAGAGCCATCATCCAGATGATTATTAATAGAAATATTCACGCCTCTGGCACTGGTGCTAGGCAGTCTGTCGAGCCCTATGACAATACCGTACTTGCCGTTATTGAAAGTTACCGGATGGTCCATCAATATGTTATCGACCAACGCGCTGCTATCGTTCGGCTCCACGTCAATACCGGACATAGGCGGAGTTCCATTGGTATTTGACACCACGGGGTGGATCAGCTTTAACCCGTTGACTGCAATAACGCTGATACCATTCCTTCGATTATTATCCAGTACCGCATTATTAATAGTAATATTGAACGGTATCTTCTTCGTGGTGGGAGATTGCCCGATATAGATACCATCCCCCCAACAGGAAGAAATCACCGGGTGAAAAACAGTGATATTGGCCGCCCCCCTGATACTTATTCCCATGCCCCATTCTCCCCCCGCATCCAGATGATTTTTCCTGTCTCCAATCAGAACTGGACAATAGACCTTTACATTTTCCACATCATGAATAGCCATCATGAAAAAATTTCTCTTGGCGGTGGGCTTCAGTATCAGCGCAGAATGCGTTCTGAAAACCACAAAGCTGTTACTCTTTAGTGTTAATCCATTATCGTTGATCATAACAGGAAAGTCGGGAAACACCACATTGGTATGTCTATTTATTCCTTCTTGTAATTGTGCGGTGTAATCTATTTTGCCCTCTTTGCTGTAGCCGCGCGGCAATACAGTAGTCAGATCAAACGCCTTAGCAGCAATAGCATCCACCTCTTTCTCCAATGATGCCAGTTGCATATTGGATACATAAGACGCAGGCAGTTGCTGGTATGAGAATCTCTGCTGGGCATCACAACCCAAAAAAGCGATGCAAAGTAAAAATGATATGGTAACTAAAAGGTCTTTCATTGGCTCTTTTTTAAACCTTCTTCTGCAAGAGGAAGGACAACCGGCTACACGACGGCATAGCTATTCTCGTATATTGCTTCCCATGTTTTCAGGATGGTAGATTTCTCAAAGTGACGACGAACAAAATCTGTATTCCGCTTACCCATTGCAGTTAGCTCCGCAGGAGTCATATCCATCATCTGTCGCATTGCAGCAGCCAGGGCAGCAGGATCCTGTGCGGGCACTATATTTCCTCCTCCTGATTTTTCTACGATATACCTGATTTCGCCCACATCTGTACCCGTGACAGGTAGTCCTGCAGACATAGCTTCCAGCATTGCCATTGGCAACCCCTCACTCTGTGAAGAAATAACATAGCCATGGTAGTTCGTAAGTAAGGCTGGAATGTTTTTAATAATACCGAGGAAGTTGACATGTTTGGACAGACCGGCCAATTCAACCTGAGATATTAACATATCTTTCAGATCGCCATCTCCGGCAATATCTACTACAAAATCCCGTACGTGGGGTTTCATTAATTGCAGAGCATCAAAAAGGTTTTTGTAATCCTTCACCGCAATCAGACGCCCAACAGCAATCCAGCGGAACACAGTAGTGTCGGTCCTTTCCGGTGTCTGACCAAATGTGCTGATATCAATCGCATTATGCACAATCGCGGAGCGATCAGAGCCTATACAGTGCCGCTTACTTAAATTCTCAAGGGCCGGTACAGACACGGCGGTATGAAAATCCACCCACCTTGATGTTAGCCGGTAGATGAAATATGGATTATAAACAGAAGCCGCCAGATCATAGTTACTATGAGTAGTATTAATCACACGAACGGCCGGAAACCGGAGCTTTATCATACGGCTCATGATGTTCGACTTAAACAGATGACTATGCACCACATCCGGGGATATTTCTTTCACTATTCTAAATAAGCGGCGGAATACTTTCACCACAGAACCAATTCCGCCAGCGCCCAGGTTATAATGCTTAATGCGGCTGTCTAATCTGTTCAGCAGGCTCAAATCCTGTACTACTGTAATCAGTGACACTTCATACCCTGCTTCTACGAAAGCCGGCATAATACCCAGCAACTGACTTTCAGCCCCACCATAACCAAGTCCATTGATAATAAATAAAATCTTACGGTTTTTCATATCCTTAGATTGACATAAAAAATGAGGAATAGTCAAAATTCTGCGGGACAAATTTTTTGCCAGGCAAATCTTTTGTCTTCACAATTGCGGCAGCCAGCCCTTCTTCATCTTCCACCGGCACAATAAATCCATTTACACCCGGTTCAATGATTCCGGAAAAGTCCACACAATTCGTGGCTACTACCGGTGTTCCCAACAGCAGTGACTCTAATACAACATTTGGGAATCCCTCCTTCCTCGATGGCAGCACAAAGAGCTCGGCTTCCCTGAAATACGGATAAGGGTTGGATTTAAAGCCATGAAACAATACATAATCTTTCAGTCCATATCCGTCCACTAGTGCATGCAGTTTTTTACTGTATCCGGGTTCGGTATTCTCCTTACCCAGAATATGCAGGCGGGCTTTAGGGATGTCTGTAACGACCCTTTTCATGGCTGTTATCAGTACATCGAAACCTTTCATCGAATAAAGCGATCCGGCAGCTACCAGATTGAAGTGGTCATGATCAAAAACATTGATCAGTTCCCTGCTAAGCTTTTCCACCTGTTGATGGTTCACTACATTGGGAATATGCCTGATCTTATTAACCGGTATTTTATAATGTGACACCGCTTCCATTTTCATTTGTGCGGTTTGCGCAATCACATAATGTGCATGACGCAGTATACGGTGGTTCATAAAACGTTCTATCCTTGCCTTCCAGCCCGTACCCAATTTATTGCTGGGTAGAGTGGGCAAACGCACAACGCTTACAAACCGGCCGCCACTTAGTTTACGTATCAGGATAGTGATAATACTGATATGATTCAGGCTGGTAAAAACAATATCTGGTTTCATGCTTTTCAGCACTTTATAGATATCTGTTGTCCCTGCACGGGTATTCGGTTTATCCAATTTCACCAGCTTCACCTGCTGCGTAATTAGATCGAAGTAATCTCCTGCAGAGCAGATAACAAGCAAGACAATATCGAATCGCTCCTCGTCGAGCGAATTAACGATATTCATGACCACCTTCTCTGCACCGCCACCTCTTAAACTCGGCAGAATAAAAACGATCTTTCTTTTCATAATCCTCATACTTTCATTTAAGATAAATGCGGGTATGATCCTCTGAAAGACAGCGGTTCCCATTGGTTACCGCTGTCTTTGGGCAATTCCTTCGCCGCTTTTTTCTCTGCTATTTTCCTATCCGCCAATACTATAATGAATAACAACATCAGCATGATTCGCTTATCATAGTAAGCAACCAGGCCCATATCCATCAACATCAGGATCAATACAAAAGCCGCCAGAAATGCGCCTGTACGATATTTCCATAATCTCCTGAAAATTGAAAAATGAATACTGTAATAAATCAAAGGTCCTAAGAAACCTAAGCCGAACAATAACTCTATATAGTTATTATGAGCATACAGATGATAATAATATTTAAAACTGGCCGCGCCATAGCCAATGAGCGGATTGGCGGTAAACTTTTCCCATCCTTCCCGAATAAACATCACCCGTTCTTCTGTACTACCCTCGCTACTTTTCCCTCCTACTGTGGATAGCATCCGACCAAAACGTTCAAAAGCCGGCCCGATGCTGTTTGTTATAAAATCTATCTTTACAAAAAGCAATAACAGGAAAACGCCCGCTCCTGCCAGCAGGATTACCTTAAATGACCCTACAACTCTTTTGAAATTCACAAGGAAATAAAAGAACAATAACAGAAAACTAAACATGATACCCTTTCTTGATGCTGTAACAAAAATGGTATACAACGCGAGCAGGATATTTACCACGTGCAGCGCCTGCAAGGGTTTTGAAGAAGATGTTCTTTCCTGGAAAAACAACAGGCTAAGGAACATCGAAAACAGCAGCATGATTGCGAGGTAGTTTGGATTCAATTCTGTTCCGACGAAGCGCGATAGTTCCTCATCATGATTCTGCAAAAAGCTAAAATAGGGCAACCCCAGTGCCAGTGAATAATTTACGAAAGCATACCCCAGAATGATATAAACAACGAGATTAAAAAGATTATACCGGACAACAAAATAGTAGAGTACGAAGCTGTTTACTACGGTTACAAACAGCATGAATACATGCAGCAATGTTGCTTGTGCATCTGGCGCCCAGATCACAGACAGTAATGCCAGCATAGCCAGCGGAAACATCCGGTATCCATGGATATTACGGCTAAAATCGAAATATTTTATCCGGTTCAGGTCCAGGAAAAAAAACAGGTACATTAACATACTGATACCCCAACCATAAATTACCAGCCACTCCTTGTTCAGAAACAAAAGACTGATAATAAATAAAGAGATTAGAATTTTTACATACAAGGGCTTCATGTTGCAATCATTTTATCTGCAGTTATTTCCGCCATTAAATCATCTATCATGAAGTGCTGCGGCACAAACGGACCAGCATGCCAATTCAGATCCTGATCCCAGTACCCGGTGCAGTTGTCGTACACCTGAATGGAAAAACCGTAGCTCATTTCAACAATCAGCGGATCATTTTTCTCATCAAAAATAAAATCTAATGCTAATGACTGTGACGGGAGCTGCGCCGCCAGGTCAAATGTGATGCGCACACAACGTTCATCAAACAGTTCCTTCTCATAACCAATCACACCGCTTCCAGACGCACGAAAATCACCTTTCCGGTTATAGCGCCGGATAGCAAAGGCTTTCCTGCCAATAGCAATGATTCGTGTATCATAATTATTAGCTTTAATAAACTCCTGGAAATAAACATATCCTTTCTCACGACCATGCATTTTTTCAAAGCTGGTTGGAATAAATATTCGGGCCAATCCTTTAAAGATGCCTGTTACGGCGGCGAAGTTCTTGTCGCGCTTAAACCGCCATATGCCATCATTAAAACGACTAAAACGGTCCCTGGCAGCAAATCCGCGGCCAAAGGCCCTGTTAACCAACCGCCTGGCGGCGCCGGCATCTTTTACCAGCTTCACATTTGAAGACCCGGCTCCTCCTCGCAGTTTAAATACTTTAGGAAAGGTGGTGGTATCGAGCCACTCCAACGCTTCCTTTTTATCGTAAAAAACATACGAAGGCACCATCGGTGCTCCGAGCGCTTCCATCAGGTACTTCTGCCCTACCTTATCATCAAAATGCCATCCGGTTGCACTATCCGGAAATACCTTTTTCCCCTGTGCCTCCAAAGAATAGGTGAGTTGTCTGGCAAACAGCACTGCTTTTTCATCTGCATGATGCCAATGCCAGCACAGCGCGTCACAATCTTCCAGTTGCTTAATAATATCTGTGGCGTAACAGTCCACGATCTTGAAAGTAATACCATTGGCCTGACAGTAGGCAATCCATCTGTCACTGAAAGTACCGGGTGTATGATGTATTCCAAGTTTCATTTCTTATATGTTTTATATTTCCACCATAATCCAATGCCCATCATGCCTCTCGCTATAACCAGGTTTAATGCAGCACCTATTCCCGAAAAGCCCATGATCAGTGGGAAAGCCATTATAAACCCGGCAATAGAAGCATATACTGTGTTTTTCATTACAAGGCGGTCTTCCCGTTTTACAATAAAATAATTAGTGCCATAGCAATAATACATAGCCATAAAAGGAACGCTCAGCGCCAATATGCAAAGCGTCCATACTGCGTTGGCTCCTTTAAGATGAAAGAGGATGGTGATAGGTTTGGATAATGTGCAAATGCCTACAAATAATACAAAGCCAGTGAGCAGCATCAATTTTCTGAACTTATTGAAAGCACCGCTATTCCTGTTAAGGAATGGGAAAAATACGCGGGAGAGAATGCTGACAAAAGTATTTGCTGCTTCAATCAGGCTCTTTGCCGCCCCGTATACGCCCACTGCAGCATTTCCTGCGATGAGGCCCAATAAAAAAGTAGTGGAATTATTGTAAAGATTTGGAAGAAATTGGTTGATAAAAATATTAAAGTTTGTTTTCAGCACTCCTCCAATCTTTGAAAGTCCGATAAACCTGAAATGCAATTTATATCGGGTAATCAGCAGATACTGCGCAAATAGCCCTGCTCCTATATACCCGAATGCATTAAAAAGCGGATAGAGGAAGAAATCGGATTCCCGGCGGATAAAGATAAAAATGCAGATAGTAAAGAATATTTTTATACAAGCAGAGAGAATGGTGATATACTTCATTTCTTCCATTCCCTGAAAGAACCATTCAGGAAACAGCGCATAACCTGCCAGCGCAGGAAAAGTAAGCAGGAACACGACTTTATTTGCAGCAAACTGAGGCACCAGCAATACAACAGGTAAAAAGAGTAAAAAGGATATTAATACAAGTATTGTTTTAGTGGACAATACCCTGCTATAAATATGGCTGAGCATTCTGCTACTGTGACGATGTACAGCTACATCACGGGTAGCTGTGATGTTGAAGCTAAAATCAGTAAAGCTTTGAAAATACGCCAGTAGAGAATTGGCGATTACGATCACCCCATATTTCTCAGTTCCCAACACACGGAGCACATATGGGAGTGTTACCAGTGGCAGTACCATATTCAGCCCTTGCAACACTGACAAGGCGCCGAAGTTTTTAATTAATGTTTTATGATCCTTTGAAAACTGTCTCACTGTTAATATTGTTTTATTACTACTGCCGGATTACCGCCCGCGATGCTCATGGGCGGGATGTCTTTGTGTACTACACTGTTGGCAGAAATAACGCTTCCTTCACCAATCGTGACACCGGGGAGGATGACTACATTTGTTCCTATCCAGACATTGTCTGCAATGATCACTGGTTTTACTTTACCGATTGTATGGATGCGGTTACTTACATCTGAAAAGGAGAGGTCATGTCCATTCCCGTCCATGATTTGTGTATTGGCAGCGATCAGACAATTTTTACCGATGGTTACTTTGCTGTAGGCATGTATACAGGTGCCATGAATACGGCTGTTATCGCCAATAGAAATTTCACCACCTGGTCTGTCCAGCAATAGTTTGCAAGGGGCATGCATATTAAGATGATATCCGATTCTATCTGAGTTGATGAGGACATTCCTACCGATATGGAGGCTGGTACCACTTACCAGCTTGATGATAGGCTTTTCAATGAAGCGTGTTGCTTCACCCAGGGTCACGGAAACGTCTTTTCTCGCTCCCAGTTTATACCGTACGGTCGCATTAATCAGCTTCCGTCTGATCATGGATATGGTTATACTCATAAAAGATTTTTCAACTACAGCCTCCGGCTATCCTACTTTTCTGTTGATGTAGGCTGCTGTGGCAGCTTCGCTACTACGTATGGTTCCCGGATTTCCGATCACTATGGAATGATCCGGCACATCAAAATTTACATATGCGTTTGGTGCAATTAGTACGTCATTTCCAATTTTCACATTTCCTACGATAACAGCATTGGCACCTATCCACACTTCATTACCCAATACAGGTACTCCCTGTCCTTTTCCTCTATTGGCCTGTCCGATGGTAACCCCCTGAGAAATGTTACAATTTTTTCCAATAACAGCCTGGCTATTTACCACAATAGTGCCAAAATGCCCGATATAGAATCCTTCTCCTATAAGTGTGTTATAAGGGATCTGTATACCATAGCGAATACTGTATCTTTTCAGCAGCAGGCGAGCTACGATTTTAAGTAGCCCGTTGCTGGACGCCGCAAGGCGAAAAAAAAATATATAGCGGAAGCCTGGCGTCCTCCATCCTCTGGCAAAGGATTTCCACCCGGTACTTCCGTAATACCTGTATAAGTCTGATTTGCTATATTTCAACATTATCTACTGGCTTGTAAGTTCTTCTCGTACCACTCCACTGCTATCTTTAAACCATCCAGCACTGAATAGTGAGGCTTATAACCTAAGAGTGTGCCGGCTTTACTGATATCTGCCAAACTATGCTTTACATCACCGGCGCGTTCTGCGCGGTATTCCGGTACAATTTGTTTACCCGTGAGTTCTGTTATCCTAGACCATAGCTGATTCAGGGTAGTTCTTTCGCCGAAGGCGATATTCACAACGGTATGTGTCTGAATATCTTCTGCCAGCATCGCTCTGATATTGGCTTGCACGGCATTTTCAACGAAGGTAAAATCACGGCTGGTCTCGCCATCTCCGTTGATATAAGGGACGTCCCCTTTCAACGCAGATTCAATAAACAATGGGATCACCGCTGCATAGGGGCCACGTGGGTTTTGCCGGGGTCCAAACACATTAAAGTAGCGGAGACCGATTGTATGAAACTGATAGGTTCTTGAAAAAACGCTGCCGTATAATTCGTTTACATATTTAGTGATCGCGTAGGGCGATAATGGATTACCAATTTTATCCTCTTCCTTTGGCAGACCGGGATGATCTCCATAAGTGCTGGAACTGGCTGCATAGATTAAACGCTTTACACCTGCATCTCTTGCTGCTACCAGCATATTCAGATGGCCGGCCACATTTACTTCGTTAGTGGTAATGGGATCGTTGATAGACCTTGGTACTGAGCCCAATGCGGCCTGGTGTGTTACATAATCGATCCCTTCCACTGCCTTCTGACAATCTTCCAGATTACGGACATCTCCTGTAATCAGCTCAAATGCCGGATTAGCTTTAAATGGCGCCAGATTTTCGTGACTGCCTGTAGAAAAATTATCCAGCACACGGACTTTCTTTGCTTTATATTTAAGCAAATATTCAACAATGTTGGAACCAATAAAGCCAGCACCGCCTGTCACCAGGAAAGCCGACTGCTCTATTGTACTTCCTGTATGATAAGTTCTTTCGTACATGATTTCTTTTTTAAGATTATAAACGGGCGTCTGCAATTTCTTTTGGTAGAATGCCTTTCACATCATACACCACTGCACGATTCTTGCAGAGTTTGTTTATATCCAGTTCCCTGAATTTGTTATGGGATACGGCAAGAATAACTGCATCGTAGTCGCAGGCGCTGTTGAGTTCCTGCTGGGATTTCCAACCGTATTCATGTTCTACTTCGTCTGGTGCTGCCCATGGATCGTATACGGTAATAGCAGTACCATAATCAGCCAGTGTGTTCAGGATATCCACCACCTTGGTATTACGTACATCCGGGCAGTTCTCTTTGAAGGTAATTCCAAGTACCAGTATTTTAGCGCCTTTCACAGGAATGTCCTTTTTCACCATCAGTTTAATTACTTCCTGTGCTACATAAGCTCCCATACTATCATTCAGTCTCCTTCCAGCCAGAATAATTTCAGGATGGTAACCTGCTTCCTGTGCTTTTTGCGCCAGGTAGTAGGGATCAACACCAATACAGTGACCGCCTACCAGTCCTGGTTTAAAGTTCAGGAAGTTCCATTTGGTACCGGCAGCTTTCAGTACCTCATCCGTATCAATTCCGAGGCGGTTGAATATTTTGGCCAGCTCATTTACAAAAGCAATATTGATATCGCGTTGGGCGTTTTCGATTACCTTCGCAGCTTCCGCTACACGAATGGTGGTTGCTTTATGCGTACCCGCAGTGATCACGGCGCGGTACAGCTGATCCACTTTTTCGGCTATTTCAGGTGTAGAACCCGAAGTTACTTTGAGTATTTTGGCTACTGTATGTTCCTTATCACCCGGGTTAATACGTTCCGGTGAATATCCAGCAAAAAAGTCTTTATTAAACTGCAGCCCCGATACTTTTTCCAACACTGGTACGCATTCTTCTTCTGTTACACCCGGATAAACAGTTGATTCGTAGATCACGATATCTCCTTTCTTCAGCACCTTACCCACGGTTTCACTGGCTTTGAATAAAGGGGTGAGATCAGGACGATTGTTTTTGTCGACTGGCGTTGGTACAGTCACGATATAGTAATTACAGGATGCTATTTTTGTAAGTTCATTGGTGCAATACAAGCCGGTAGGGGTGGTACAATCAGTGAGTACTTCTTTCAGTAATTCAGTAGACACCTCCAGTGTATGATCATTACCTGCATTCAGGTCCTGTACTCTTGACCCATTGATATCGAAGCCTATTACCTTGAATTTTTTAGCAAATTCCACTGCCAGTGGCAAGCCTACATATCCCAATCCTATTACTCCGATTTTGATATCCTGATTCATATTATTTCGTTTATAATTTTTTTCTATGTTTTAAGATGAGTTACTTACTGAATACTTTTTTTATCTTTTTAATGACTGTTCTATTTGTTTCATCCTCTGTATACCCATACCCATACCCATATCCATATCCATATCCGTATCCACTGGAGGTTTTTACATCATTGAGGATAAGATTAAGGCGGGGCATTTTCCTATTATTATATAGATCCTTGGACAATTTAATCTGTTCTTTGAAAGTAAAGCCCTGACGCATCAGATAAAGGGTGGTATCGGCAAACCGGCCCAACAGCTGAGCGTCCGTTACTAATCCTACCGGGGCTGTATCCACTACAATATAGTCAAATTGCTTACGTAGTTCAGCAAATAACCGGCTCGTCTGATCCAGGAGCATTAGTTCGGCCGGGTTTGGCGGTATAGGCCCGGAGGAAATGATCCAGCAGTTTTCATTGATACCTGAGGGGCGAAGGATGTTTTCCAGTGATGCTTTTCCAATGGCGTAGGTACTAAAACCGGTATGGTTGCTCAAACCCAACTGCTCTGAAATTTTAGGCTTCCGCAGGTCCATCTCCATCAACACTACTTTTTTCCCGGATAAACCTAATACGGCAGCCAGATTTGTAGCCACAAATGATTTTCCTTCACCACTCATACTAGATGTCAGCAAAATTACTTTATCGTCTTTGCTGGTCATGATAAACTGAAGATTAGTACGCAGGGCACGAAATTGTTCTACCAGGGGCGACCGGACATCTTTTGATACCACTACCGGATAACCATCCGTATTATGACCTATTTCAGCCAGAATTGGAGCCGGCGTTAATCTGCTCACATCATCCCTTCCTGAAATCCGGCGGTTTAATATATCCCGGAGGTATAAGACACCCGCTGGCAAAGTCAAACCAAAGATAAAAGATATCAAATATATAAACAACCCTTTAGGCTTAAATGGCTTGGGGTCACTTTTAGCAGGATCTATGATCCTGGCTGTAGCCAGGTTAGAGGATTTCGTGATGGCAGATTCTTCACGTTTTTTCAGAAGGAACAGGTATAGTTCCTGTTTGATCGCCTGTTGACGGGAATAATCAAGGAACACACGCTCGGTGGAAGGTACCTGCTTTATTTTTTGGTTCAGCATGCCTGCGTTCCGTTCCAACTCGGTGATACTTACCTGGATTCCACTCTTGAAAGAGCCGAGGTTCCTCAACAGGTCCGACCTGAGTCCGGCCAGCTGCGTATCCATACTTTTGATCATGGGGTTTGACTCAGTGTTCGATACCAGAAGTTTCTCCCTTTCCAGCTGCAGGGTATTGTATTTCTCTACAATGCTCACGAAGGAAGGATCCTGAACCACGATGGAGGAAGGTACTACCCTTTTATTATTTTTATCGTCTTTGACATATTGTTCTAATGACTGTACTACATTGAGTTTCACCTGCTGGTCGATCAGTTGTTTCCTAAAATCTCCATCGCCGGCCACCAGTTGTTTTGATTGTTCGCTGATATCGGCCAGTTCATGCGCTTCTTTAAAGTGCTGAATGTTCTTTTCAACACCGGAGAGTTCACTGGTTACGATAACAAGACGGTTATCTATAAACGCGATGGTGCTGTCTGCTATCCGGTTTTTATCCTCTACGCTAGCCCGCATGTAAATATCTATCAGCTTGTTCAGCACCTGTTCCCCTTTCCGGGGGGTGGTGGCAGTAAGAGTAAGGTCTATAGTACTTACCTCCTTATTGGGGATATTTACATCCAGTGCCTGCTGGTATTCTGCTACAGTGCGGTCTATAGAGTTCAGTTTTACAGTATACACGCTTCTATCGAGTGCAACTTCCGGATTCCTGTGTAATTGCATGATACCTTCCGGCAGCTGAAGGGTATCATTCCATTTGGCTTTGCGAGTAAAACCATTTTCACGGGTGATCACATATTCATCTGCACCGGATGGATTTATATCGTAGCTCATTAGTTTGAGGCTGTCTTTCAATATAATCCACTTCATAGTGAAGGGTAACTGACCGTATAATTCTGATTTCTTTATCCGTCCGTCTATCAGGTAGGTAATGTATAGTTGTTGGTCTCTTACTACCTTTTCCATCAGAGAACGGGAATTTACTATTTCCACCTCGTTGTCTACACTGCTTTTGCTGGTAAACATTTCCATTTGTTGAAGAATCTCTGCCCCGGGAATATCAGAACCTTTCTGCTGATCTTCCACCAGTATTTTTGCGTTGATCTTATAGGCCGGCGTGGCATACCGGAGATAGGTATAACCCAGTGAGCAGGTAAGTATAATACTCAATGCAAACCAGTACCAGTGAGCGATCAGGCTATCCAGCATTTTCCTGAGATCCAATGTAGATTCAGGTTCCGGCTCCGGTGTAAAATGCGAACGACCATTTACCGGTTTATTACCATTCATATGTTGATATAAATTATCCTGCATACCAGTACATTAAAAGCTTATCCTTGAAGCAATAACAATCAGTAACGATAATACCGAAGCCATAATCGAAATCCTCTTCACCTGTTGCATATCTGTAGCTGCCACTTTATTTTTGTTGGGCTCTACATAGATCACATCCCCCTGATGTAAATAATAATAGGGAGATGAAAACAGGTTGCTGTTATTGAGGTTAAACCTTATCATCTCTTTTCTTCCATCTCCTTCCCGGATGAGTAATACATTTTCACGTTTACCATATATGGTAAGATCTCCGGCAGCACCGAGCGCATCGAGCAATGTCACTTTCTCGTTGGGCATCACGTAAGTAGACGGCCTGGTAACTTCACCCAGCACAGTGATCTTAAAGTTGGCAAAACGTACGTTTACCACCGGATCTTTGTACAAAGTAGCTACCTTTACCTGGATGTCGTCTCTTACGGCATCAGTAGACTTTCCTTTTACATTTACCTTTCCTATTAAGGGAAGGGAGATGTTACCGTCTTTATCCACGAGGTACCCGCTTATCACTGTGGTAGGTCCCTGCTGCGGTGTTGGCGCCATTACCTGCTGCTGATTCAGCAGTAAGGTTGCATTGGGATCCAGTGTTTGGATAGATACCTGCAAAATGTCATCTGTCTGGATAGCCGGCGTTTTGTAAATAGCTTGGGCAATAGCCGTATTGAGTACTGTGTCCGGCACATCCTTGAAATATGTAATGTTCTTTGGGCTGGCACACGAAAACAAGCCCAAAAGGAACATGCCCGCAATAAAACACTTTACTAACCATCCGTTACTGCAAAAAAAACCTGGCAATAACTGTTTCTTTCTGTTACTACAATTCATTACTTCTCTTTATCAATTAATATAGAGCCTTCCCATTATAAGGAATGCGTACTTTTTACATTGTTATTTTTCCTTTATCCAATTCTTCGTAAGCAGAATTTTTGCTGATGAACTCCGGTACCAATACCTTCATCCTTGCCACAGTTGGTGTTAGGTAATGTTCTTTGGCGGTAGCGATTAACTGGTTTATCTGCTCGTTTACCTCAGTAAAATCAGATGCTCTTACTTTAGCGATCATGATTTTTTCGTGATAAGTAGGGAGTGTATTCTCTGCATTATTCAGCAGCTCTTCGTATAGCTTTTCTCCGGGACGTAAACCAGTGTAAACGATCTGTATATCTTTGCCTGGCTCTTTGCCGGTCATACTAATCATTTTCCGGGCCAATTCTGCAATTTTCATCGGTTTACCCATGTCAAACACGAATATTTCCCCTCCCTGTCCCATTGCCCCTGCTTCCAGTACAAGCTGGCAGGCTTCCGGTATGGTCATGAAATAACGGGTAATATCCGGATGTGTAACTGTTAACGGACCACCCTTCTCCAGCTGTTGTTTGAAGCGTGGAATAACAGATCCATTGGAACCGAGCACATTGCCGAAGCGGGTTGTAATAAAACGAGTTGGCGGTGTGCCATATACTGGTCCCAGTTTCTGGTACTTTTCGTTCAGATAATTATTATATGATTGGGAAAAGATTTCGGCAATTCTTTTGGATGCCCCCATTACATTAGTGGGATTTACGGCCTTATCTGTAGATACCATTACAAATTTCTCTGCATTATACTCTACGGAAAGTTCAGCTACCACTTTTGTTCCCAGCACATTATTCATCACCGCCACAGATGGGTTTTTCTCCATCATAGGCACATGCTTATAAGCTGCTGCATGATATACAATGGAAGGCTCATAAATCTCAAACAGCTGCTGCATTCGTACCTTATCACATACGTCGCCGATAAATGGAATAATGGGTACATTTACAGACTTCTCAGACATTTCCAGCTCCAGCTCATGTAAAGGAGATTCTGCTTTGTCGCATAATACAATTACCGACGGCTCATAATTGACCAGTTGCCTCACAATCTCACTACCTATAGAACCAGCTGCTCCTGTTACCAGAATACTTTTTCCTTTTAGCTCTTTACTGAGCTGTTGGTTTTTAATGCTGATAACAGATCTTTCGAGCAGATCTTCAATGTTGATGTCCTTCAACTGAACGCTGTTGTTGATAGAACCTTCTGTCCATTGACTCACGGGAATTATTTTTTGGACTTTAATATTCAATGCGATGCATTCCTCTACCAACTCGTTAAGGTGCGCTGCATCCAGATGGTCGTTGGGAATAAGCAATAAAGAGATCTTCCCTTCCTTTACCATTTTAAAGAGCTGTCCTTTACGGGATGCATAAACCGGTAAACCCTCAATAGATTTACCTGCATGTGCATTCGTGTCAGCCAGGAATGCGGTTATCCTTACATCTGATTGCGGATCGTCACTAATTGCTTTACGAAGCATCAGGCTGGTGTGCCCGGTATAATAAATTGCTGCACGCGTTCGGCTCTGGCTACGGAAATTATTATAATATTTGAATGTCCATTTTACCAGCAGGCGGTAAGACAACAAACAAAAAGAGGCGATAAAAAAGTTGATAAGGATCACTGAGATGGGAAAGATATTGAGCTGTTGGTCCAATACGCCGCTATAGCCAATGGTAAAAAGAATAAGACAGCTGATAATATTCAGTCCGGCAATGCGGCCAATATCTACCAGGCTTGTAAACCTCACTATGCCACGGTAAGTACGTAGTACTAACGATAGCAGGAGATTAACAGCTAATACCGTTATTCCTATTGTTCTCAGTGGAAACGCCGCATATAATTCGGCATCAAAATTCAGTCTCAGGAGAAAGGCTAAATTGATTGCGATGACAGAGCACCCCAGGTCTAATAGCAAAATCAGCCACGACGGGGTAATCCATGATGAATTACGCACCATAGGTTCAATTAATAAGATATGGTTATTAATAAATATAAACTCGCCTGTTCAACTCAGTCGCGCAAGTTTCAAGGTTTTCATAGAGGCGCTTTGTCAAATACAGGACGGAAAAATTAAATGACTACAATCTCTCTTTCGGTTTTCAAAGTTAGCGCAAGATAACTACTAAAAGTGAAAACTTCTGTTATGAAAAGGTAAACTGTTGAAAAAAAATTTACCTTTTAATGCTACCGAAAAATCAATAGTACAAAACATTTCCGCACCACTTTAACAAAAGCGATAATGAAAACTGTTCCCCGGTTTGTCGTCTTAAACACTGATCAGTTGGCACATACGACAAATAACTTCTCCGGATAAACGAAATTGCGGATCAGCCAATCATGCTGTCCATTTTATCTGCTAATAAAGAAATTTTCCCTGTGATGCGACATTGGTGGTGATGCACCTGGAACTTTTGCTGCAACGACGCGCTACGACGCCGCTCTAGAGTGTTAAATAGATGATACATGGTCTTTCAATTTTTCTGGTTAACGCAGCTGCTAAATATGGCTATATAATAATATGGTTAAAAAATCACTGCGCTATCGGTTCTTTGCAACGCACGCAATTGAACAAACACCATACCAATCTCGGGGCTTCATTTAATTTCCCGGTCTAAAGTTAATGAAGTATTTATTATACTGCATCAATTGTTAAAAAATAACGAAAATATACTTTAATAAATGCCCAGTCAGGATACCTTACAATAAACGGCCTCACCAGTAAGTGGTGAGGCCGTTTATTGTAACTAACGTAACCGTGTATACGTAAAAGATATTATGCTTCTGTAATGAATACCACCAGGCTCTTTGCCCCGTGCGCGCCCAATACCAGCGACTGTTCTATATCTGCTGTTTTGGAAGGACCGGCAATGAATACCCCGAAGCCGTTTTGCGGGGCCCCTATCTTTTCATACGCCTCATGCATAGTAGGCAGTATCCTGCTTTTAGGCAACACAATGGCCAGGTGCTGACAGATGAAGGGTAACACCCTTACCTGCACCTCCTGTTCAGTAAGCCAGACAGCGCCGTTCTCGGCTACCCCCCACTGACCGGGCACAACCGCCATATCCACATTTTCCAGCAGGTGCGGATCTTCGTTTATCCATGCACGTTCATTGCTTCCTATTGCAATGATACGCTGCACATGCGGGTAATGCTCTGCCAGTAAAGCGGGTATCTCCTTTTCGTCCTTTACTTCGAATAAGCTGCCGCCCAATCCTTCCAGCACCTTGCGGTAAGCCTCCAGGGTACCCGGCATGGAACCGGATAATCCTTCCAGGGATGGCAATACGGATGCCTCCGGTTGATGCTGCTTGACAGCGGCTAAGATCTGTTCCCTGCTACTCATGATTTCTTATTTTTTTCATACCACTGGGAAAACGACTGCGCCGGGGGAGCCGGCATTTCCCGTTGTTTATACCAGGGATTTAAACGGTTATTTACCATACCCGGAAAAGCACGCATTACCCAGCGGCCCATTTTCCCTGCGGCGCGATAAGTGCGTGGAGCAGATAATACCCCGCTCATCATCTTCATCCCCGCCGTTTTTGAGGCCGTGGTATGCCCTTCCTTTACCAGCACTTGCCTCCACTTATACAATTGCTGGTGAATATCAATTTTCACCGGGCATACGTTAGAACAGGAGCCGCATAGCGTAGACGCAAAGGGTAGATCCGCATAATCCTTCATATCCAGGTTGGGGGCCAGAATAGCGCCAATAGGCCCTGCTACGGCGGTATGATAGCTATGCCCCCCGCTGCGGCGGTATACCGGGCAGGTGTTCATGCAGGCCCCGCAACGGATACACTTCAGTGAATTCCGGAAATCCTCCCGGCCCAGTTGCCTCGACCGGCCATTATCTACCAGTACTATATGCAGTTCCTGCCCGGCACGGGGCTGCCTGAAATGGCTGGAATAGGTAGTAATAGGCTGACCGGTAGCGCTGCGCGCCAGCAGGCGCAGGAATACCCCCAGGTGTTTCCGCTGGGGGATTATTTTCTCAATGCCCATACAGGCAATATGTATATCTGCCAGGTGTGCGCCCATATCAGCGTTTCCTTCATTGGTGCATACCACCATTTCACCGGTTTCCGCTACGGCGAAATTCACGCCTGTAATGGCGGCTTTGGCCTGTAGGAACTCTTTCCTGAGGTGCTGCCTCGCGGCAGCGGTGAGGAACTGGGGATCTGCATTACCGGCGGGAGTGCCCAGGTGCTCATGGAACAACTCCCCTATTTCCTCTTTCTTCTTATGGATACAGGGCAGTACGATATGACTGGGCGGCTCTTTAGCGAGCTGTACAATCCGTTCTCCCAGGTCCGTATCAATTACTTCTATACCATTGGCCTCCAGGTGCGGGTTGAGATGACACTCTTCCGTGAGCATGGATTTACTTTTCACGAGGTGGCGTACACCATGCTGCTGCAATATACCCGTCACTATCCGGTTATGCTCTGCTGCATCCGCTGCCCAATGTACAATGGCGCCGTTCTGCGTGGCCTGTTGTTCAAACTGTATAAGATACTCATACAGGTTGCCCAGGGCGTTCCGTTTGATGGCGGAAGCGGTGTCCCGCAACTGTTCCCATTCAGGGATGCTCCGGGCCATTTTATCACGCTTGGCGCGTACCCACCAGAGGGTTTGGTCGTGCCAGTCGACCCGGGGCTCATTTTCGTTGAACCTGTCTGCCAGCGTGGCGTGATCAGCTGTTTGCCTGTTCATGGATATTCTGATTGAGGATTTCTGCAATATGCATCACTTTCACCCCGGCATGCTGCCGGCGTAAAATGCCTTCCATGTGCATGAGGCAACTCACATCCGTTCCGGTGATCACCTCAGCACCATGTTTAACGTGATCGGCTACACGATCTTTACCCATTTTTACGGATACCGCTTCTTCCGTAACACAGAAAGTGCCGCCAAAGCCGCAGCATTCATCCTGCCTGTCGAGCGGCACCAGCTCCACTCCTTCCACCATACGCAGCAGCTTTTCCGGTTTGGAGAAAGGCGCCGCCACCAGTTCGCTCATCTGGGCCAGGCCAAGGCCCCGCTGCCCATGACAGCTCTGGTGCAGCCCTACTTTACAAGGGAAGCGGGCCGGCAGGTTTTGTACCCTGAGCACATCCGTAAGGAATTCAGTAAGTTCGTATATCCGTTCCCGGATATGCGTGGCAGCTGTTTCTGCCGCAGGATCGTGCAAATGATCTTTGATATGCAGCACGCAACTGCCGGAGGGACCTACAATATAATCGTAGTCAGCAAAATTCTTAATGAACAGGCTATTACACTGGTGCGTAAGATGCTCGTACCCTGAATTGGCCATTGGCTGGCCGCAGCAGGTTTGTCCCTGGGGGTATTCCACTTCACAGCCCAGTTTTTCCAATAACTGCAGCGTGGCAATGCCTACCTGCGGGTAGAACTGGTCGATATAACATGGTATAAATAATCCTACTTTCACGGGCAAAGTATTTAAATGATCATTGCTGACCTGCAAATTTAGCGGGCAACACAACAGTAATCCTCCCTCTTTTTTACCGGTTACTGGCTTAATTTTCACTGCTACAAATTAATACAGCGGTTGGAGGTTGGCAACCCGGTCTGTCCTGCTAAGCGTTATGTGGATTTTGCCCCACTGATTACCCCGGTTTTGTTTTTGGGGGCCTGGGCTGGGCATATACAAAAACTAATACCGGTGTAAAGGCATTCTGCGGGAGTCTTGCTGTTATATTTATGCATCACCTGAAAGTAAGATAAACTTACCCTTTTGATACGCCGTATCTATCAGGAAGCAATTATATACGGCTTAAGTACGGGTAATATCCGGCGCAACTATGGGTTAAACTGGGAGTATCCATACTGTAGCTATGCTTTTCCCATGCTTTAAGCTGTTCTTTCTGTACAGCATACATTCCATTGTTTTTTCCCGGTATAGGTTATCTCTTACAGTTAACGTCCCGTATGTATAATCCAGGAAATAATCCTCTCTTTCCCAAATCCTGTAAGCTCCGACACGGTCCAATCAGACAAATCAACTTAATCATCCTAATCCCGGGTCAGACAATCTTCGCATCGTTCATAATTTGCTCTTCCTGTTTCTTTTTGAGATACCATTGTACCACGCGGATCTCTGCGAAGGTGGCGGCATCGCCTACTCTTTCCTTGATGGGGCCTGCGGCGGTAGCGCCTAGCTCACCGATGTGTTTAAGAATAAGGCGCATGGTGCTTTCCTTCACAAAACGGTTGATATCCATTTCGCCGGCTTCCACACATTGGGCCAGGTGGCTTTCAATGGTGCTGATAGCCAGCTGCCGCGCAGTGGCGATATCGGCAATAGATTTGCCTGCAAGGTACAATTCCAGGGTACCACGACGGCTGCTTCCTTTCTCCACCTTCCCTTTTGCGGCTTTCTCCTTGCCGGCAGGAACCTGGGCGCTGGCAGCATCTGCCTCTCTTAGTTTGGTGTAGTCTTTCAGACCAGTGGTGAAATCAAGATCGGCATAAGCTACTTCCCACACATGGCGCAGCTTATTCCAGCAATCGGCTTCGAGGGCCATAAGCTGAAGGAGATATTTTTTCGACTTCGCTTTTTTGACATCGGCAATATGCGCCTGTAAAGGCTGTATAAGATCTTCGTATATGCTTTGGGTAAAGTAGCCAATGGCTTTGTTCACCCTTTGCTGCAGCTGTTCCATTTCGCCGGTTTGTACGGCCGTGTCCAGCAGCTGGTGCAGCTGAGTGACGAACCTGGCCGCCACTTCGTGCTGCTGCTCTGCTTTGGCCGATAAGCTACGGCTTAACTTAATGGCGGCGTCGAAGTCGGGCAGTTTCTTATCCTGGATCCATACAGCATGACTGCGGATAGCAGCCTGCATACGGTACCAGTCGAACTGCTGCAACAGCGATGTGGCCTGGAATTTCTTCTTCTCCATTTCCAGGAGCACCACCAGTTCATTGGCTTCATTCTCTTTTTCTGCGAATTCAATCACCTGCCGGTCTGTTTTGATGCTGCCATGCCCGATGCGGGAATGCAGAACCAGTCCGTCGAGCGATGTACAGCGACTGAGCGCTACGTATACCTGTCCGGGTGCGAAGGCGTACCCTGCGTCTATAATGGCGCGCTCGAAGGTAAGCCCCTGGCTTTTGTGGATAGTAATGGCCCAGGCGAGGCGTATGGGAAATTGCGTGAAGCTGCCTATTTCTTCTTCTTCAATACTGTTTTCATCCTGGTTGTAGGAGTAGCGGATGTTTCGCCAGGTTTCCTTGCCCAGTTTCAGCTCTTCATGGGAACCTGCCAGCACCAGCATGATTTCCTCATCATTGATCTCCTTTACAGTGGCTATTTTGCCATTATAATAGCGGCGGGGCTGCGCCAGGTCATTTTTGAGGAACATTACCTGGGCTCCTACCTTTAACTGCAGCAGTAATTCAGTTGGCAATGCCTTGTCACTGAAATCGCCTTCAATTTTTCCTTCGAAGCGATATACTTTCCCCGGCATGTCTGCCAGGCGCCGGGCATTGATCTCATCTGCCTTCCGGTTATGGGTGGTGAGCACGATGTATTCTTCATCTTCTCCCGTAAAGTTCGGGCGGTAATGTTCATTCAGCAACTGCAGGTCATCATGCAGCACTTCGTTGTTGCGGATCCTGTTCAGCACCTCTATAAAGTGCTGTTCATTCTGCCGGTAAATTTTCTTTAGTTCAATATACAGCGGCGGCGCCTGTTCTATTACTTTGGCTGCAAAGAAAAAGGTACTGTTGTAGTACTCGGAGAGCATGCGCCATTCCGCATCGGGCACTACGGGCGGGAGCTGGTAAAGATCCCCGATGAACAATACCTGCACACCACCAAAAGGCAGCAGTGGTTTATTACGGAAGTGACGCAGGATCACGTCAATGGCATCCAGCATATCGCATCGCACCATACTCACCTCGTCAATGATCAGTAATTCCATTTCCTGTAGCAATACTTTTTTATCGTTGGTAAAACGAATATTGCGGAACAGGCCATGTTTATCCGTACTGCTGATTTCATCTGATCCAAACCCTCTTTTTGTGCCCGGGATAAAAGGTCCGAAAGGCAGCTGGAAAAAAGAGTGCATGGTAACACCACCGGCGTTGATGGCGGCCACTCCGGTGGGCGCTACTACTACCGTGTTTTTACGCGTATGTTCTTTGATATATTTCAGGAACGTAGTTTTCCCGGTACCGGCCTTGCCGGTAAGGAAGATATGGCGGTGTGTATGGTTTATGAAATCTGCCGCCAGGTGAAAGATAGTATTTGTATTATCCGGTTGGGGCATCTGTTGTTGAATTGAAAGGGCGAATATACAGAAAAAGTGGCGAAAAGCGCGGGGATATTGCGTGTAATGAAATACAGTATCTTCGTTTTTCATTCTGCCTGCAAAAAAATTTTATTCATATGAACGATCTTAAAATTGCTACTGCACAATTTGAAAACAGGAGCAACGACAAGGCATACAACCTGGGTGTGATCCGGGAATTATCCAGGCAGGCTGCTGCAGATGGCGCAGATGCCGTAGCATTCCATGAGTGCTCCGTGACCGGTTATACTTTTGCCAGGAATTTATCGCGGGAACAGATGCTGGAGCTGGCTGAGATCATCCCCGAAGGACCGTCTGTCAGGGCCCTGCAGGAAATCGCCGCCGAAAATGATATTGCCGTACTGGCGGGATTATTTGAGAAAGACGCCAATGATAATTTATTCAAAGCCTATGTATGTGTAGATAAAAACGGGCTGGTGGCAAAATACAGGAAGCTGCACCCGTTCATCAACCCGCATCTGCAACCGGGGAATGAATATGTGATCTTTGATCTGAAGGGATGGAAATGCAGCATGCTGATCTGTTATGATAACAATATTACGGAGAATGTACGTGCCACGGCCCTGCTGGGCGCAGAGGTCATTTTCATGCCGCATGTAACCATGTGTACGCCATCTACCCGGCCCGGTGCGGGTTTTGTAGACCCTGCGCTCTGGGAAAAGCGGCGGGAAGACCCTACTTCGCTACGACTGGAATTTGATGGTATGAAAGGGCGTGCCTGGCTCATGAAATGGCTGCCGGCCCGTGCATACGACAATGCCGTGTACGCCGTTTTCTCCAATCCTATAGGTATGGATGACGACCAGCTGAAAAACGGCTGTTCCATGATCATCGATCCTTTTGGCGATATAATAGCAGAGTGCAGAAAGCTGGATAACGACGTAGTAACGGCAACGCTTACACGAAATAAGCTTACCGAGGCCGGCGGGTACCGGTACCGGCTGGCGCGGCGGCCCGATTTATACGGGGAAGTGATTGCTGCAGCGCATACACCTGTACAAAAGGTGGTATGGTTGCAGGAGAAGGCTTAAGACGATGTGACGGAGCCGGAACATATGGCAGGCCCGTAACCAGTGGTATAAACACTTGATAATTTAAACAAAATCATCATACAAATAAAAAAGCGGGGATGGCTGCGGATTTTATCGGTTTGACCGGAAATAAAAACACTAATTCCGGCTAACTGGTTATCTTTGTGGCCCTGACACCGTTTACAAAGCTTTAAAATAACCCGTTTTTTAGCTTCTTGTATAAAGGAACCGTTCCCTCGTGGAGCGGTTTTTTGTTATAGGGAGATGATGAGCTGGAGTATATACCCTTGGCGATAGCAAATCGTTTCAGGGATGGTGAGCTGGAGTATATGCCTTGGGGCGATAGTAACCTGTTTAGGGGAGATGATGAGCTGGAGTATATACCCTGGGGCGATAGTAACCTGTTTAGGGGAGATGATGAGCTGGAGTATATACCCTGGGGCGATAGCAACCTGTTTGGGGAGACGATGCAGAGGGGCGATAGCCTGCCGGATCAGCTTTGCATTGCGGCAATGCCGAACTCCCGGGCCGACTGCCGCGTAGCAGGCGTTTGCTGCACCTTCTGCGGCATAGCGCGGATAAAGTATTTCCCGTTCCTCCGGTATCCTACCAGGTTTTCCAGCTTGCCGGTAAAAAGAACGATCCCTGTTTGTTTTGCCATATGGTATTACATCTGTTTCTATGAAATTACGAAAACAGGCAGGGTGGGAAAACAGGCAAAAGCAATTGAACAACTGTTCGTTTTGTGAGTAGTTCATGGAAATGGTCTGCCGCCTTCGCAGACACACTATTCCAACAGGGAGCATATGCATAAAAAAACCGCCCTGGCAAAGCCAGCGCGGTCATAACGAACTATTATAAAATAAATTATGCCAGTCTTACGTTAACAGCATTCGGGCCTTTTCTACCTTCTTCCACGTCGAATACTACGCGGTCATTTTCGCCGATGCTTTCTTTGATACCAGATACGTGAACAAAAATTTCTTGTCCTGAACCTTCGATTTTAATGAATCCAAAACCTTTAGCTTCATTAAAAAATTTTACTACACCTGTTTGCATTATATTTAATATTTAATTGTGAACGTGTTCTCGCCATTATTACATCAGGCGGCTACCTGGGCAACTAGAAGAAAAACTGTAAGAAAAAGCTGAGTGTGAGAGGTGATCTACCAACAGAATTGAACTACATTATCTTTAAGAAGCGATACGAAGATAGGTGATTTATTGTATACAACCCTAATTTATTTTAAACTTTTTCTTGGCTATAGTGGGCCTGCTGGCTCATAATTCCACTATTAAAATATATTTTCGCGTCATATATGAAACATCCTGACGCATGGCGGATAAAAGCCATATTAACTGGCTCTGCCGGAAACCTTGTTGAATGGTACGATTGGTACATTTACGCCACGTTCTCGCTTTACTTCGCGCCGGTCTTTTTCCCAAAGGGCAGTTATACCGCCCAGTTGCTCAATACGGCGGCCATATTTGCAGTGGGTTTCCTCATGAGGCCCATTGGTGGCTGGATGTTTGGCCGTATTGCCGATAAACAGGGACGTAAGGCCTCCATGACACTGTCTGTTTTGCTGATGTCGCTGGGATCGCTGCTCATTGCCTTTACTCCTTCCTATAACAGTATTGGCCTGGCGGCGCCGGCTTTGCTGCTGATTGCCCGTTTATTACAGGGGCTCAGTGTGGGTGGCGAATACGGTACCTCCGCTACCTATCTCAGCGAAGTGGCCACCAGGGACCTAAGGGGCTTTTACTCCAGTTTCCAGTATGTAACGCTGATCGGCGGGCAGCTGGTAGCCCTGGGTGTACAGATGCTGTTACAAAAGGTATTTCTCAGCCCTGAACAGCTGCATGAATGGGGATGGCGGATACCCTTTGTGATCGGGGCCGCGCTGGCTTTTTTTGCATTGTACCTGCGCCGGCATATGCAGGAATCCACTTCTTTCGAAAAAATAAAAGCAACAAAAGATAAAGGCTCCCTGAAGCTGCTGTTCCGGAAGCATCCCAGGGCGGCGCTCACGGTAGTGGGATTAACCATGGGAGGTACGCTGGCGTTTTATACCTACACCACGTATATGCAGAAGTTCCTGGTAAACACTGTACACCTGACCATAGAACACGCCACTACCCTCACCTTCTTCCTCATGCTCATCTTTGCCATTCTGCAACCGCTTTTCGGCTGGATATCAGACATCTATGGCCGGAAGCCTCTACTGATAGGGTTTGGCGTGGCGGGCACCCTGCTCACCGTTCCCATACTCACCGGCATCAGCCACGCTACGTCGGAATGGACCGCTTTCTGGCTTATTTTGCTGGCGCTCGTGATCGTGAGCGGCTATACGTCTATTAATGCTGTGGTAAAAGCGGAATTGTTTCCTGCAGAAGTGCGGGCGCTGGGCGTTGGATTTCCTTATGCTATCACCGTGGCCCTTTTTGGAGGAACAGCCGAACCTATCGCATTGTACTTTAAAAAAGCCGGTTACGAACCATTGTATTACTGGTACGTAACCGGGTGTATCTTTATTTCCCTGCTGGTATATGCTACTTCACGGGATACTAAAAAGACGTCTTTGCTTGATAAGGATGCGTGATCTCCCGGATGGAGCCATCGGCGTTGCCGATGATGAGCCGGGTGGCATAATGAAGAAACAACCCGTTTTCCACTACACCGGGAATGTTGTTCAGCTGTGTATGCAGCGCCGCCGCGTTATGGATCTTTTCGTAGTGGCAATCGAGGATATAGTTGCCATTGTCTGTTACAAAGCGGTTGTTATCCTTTAAGCGCAAAACAGGATGGGCGCCCTGTGCTGCCAGCAGCTTAAAGGTTAGTTCCCATCCAAAAGTGGTTACTTCCACCGGTAAAGGGAATTTGCCCAGGTGCTTCACCAGTTTCTTATCGTCTATTACCACCAGCATTTCTTTGGAGGCTGCGGCAATGATCTTTTCGCGCAGTAAAGCACCGCCACCGCCTTTAATCAGCTGCAGCTGTGCGTCTGCTTCATCTGCTCCATCTATATCAATATCTATCTGCTCTATTTTATCGAAATCCACCAGGGGGATCTGCTGTTCTATGGCCAGCTGCTCCGACTGTGCGGAGGTGGCTACGGCCTTTATTTCAAGGCCTGCCCTAACTAACTCGCCTATACGTAAAATGGTATAATACGCTGTGCTGCCGGTACCCAAACCAACGGTCATACCCGGCTTAATATATTCAGCGGCTTTTTCGCCTGCTGCTTTTTTACCGATATCTGTTTGCATGGAACAAATATAGCTATTCACTGTCAGCTAACGATATCTTGCCGGAGAAAATGCATTGATATCAATACTTGTTTTACCGTTATTGGCCAGTTCCGCCAACAGCTTGCCGGTTGCAGGTCCCAGGCTGAGGCCCATCATAGCATGACCGGCGCCCATCAGCAGGTTGGTGTAGGCGGGCGCATGGCCTATATAGGGTAAGCCATCGGGCGAACAGGGGCGGCAGCCGCTCCATACCTGTTTTTTGTCGGGCATTTGTACCGGGAGATTGGGGAAATAACGGTTCACCGAATCTACGATCCCTGCCACGCGGTTCATATTTACCTGTTCGTTTACCGGCGCCACTTCCATGGTACCGCCGTAGCGCAGGCGTTTACCCATGGGCGTTAGTGCCACCCGCGCTTCGCAGAGGATAGCAGGGATATTGAGATTTACGGCCGGGGCATCCAGTGTAACCGAATAGCCTTTACCCGGCATCATGGGCAGCTGCATACCCGCCAAACGGGCCACAGCCGGGCTCCAGGAGCCGGCGGCCAACACAAATACATCGGCTGTATGCGTTTCCTGACCGGTGATCACTGCCGTTACTTTATTACCGTTGGTTTTTATTTTTGTTACTTCCCGTTCCGGCAGGAACTGCACCTGCTTTTGCTGCAGGTATTGTTTCAGCTGCTGCATGAGGTCATTCGGATAAAGGTGCCCGTCGCAGCGGTAATGCACGCCTCCCAGCACATCCAGCTGCAGCTGCGGTTCCAGCGCCTGTAATGCAGCTTTATCCAGCACTGCTGCATCGAGGCCCATGGTATTGGCCTGTGCAGCAAGATGGGCTTCTTCTTCCGCAACAGCCTCCGTTTTATAGTACATGATGATGCCTTTGCGCTCCAGTCCGAAGTTGAACCCGGGTTGTTGCGCCAGCGATGTATATAACGAGCGACTGAAAATATTAATATCCAGCAGCGGCTTTGCTGAGGCTTCCACATGCTTTGCCGTGGCGCTTTTCATAAATTTCAGCCCCCAGCCGATAAGTTGTTTGTTAAGCGATGGCTTTACATAGAACGGGCTTTTGCTGCTGAACATCCACCTGATGCCCTGTGATATAATACCCGGCGCCGCCAGTGGTACAAAGTGACTGGGCACAATCATGCCCAGGTTACCATAGGAGCAGTTGTTATTAAAATCTCCTTTATCGAGCACGGTTACTTCCCACCCGCTTTCGTTCAAATAATAAGCGGTACAAAGGCCGATAATCCCACCACCGATGACGATTGCTTTCATGTTTAAATAAATTAGATCACCTGGAATCCGTGTACGTACGGGTCTTCATCGTCCAGTATAATAGTGTTGTAGCCGGTTACCATTGCCCAGCCTTCTATGCCCGGTACAATAGCGGGTTTTCCGCCGATGGTGGTTTCTTCTTCGATGGTGCCGATGAATTGGGAGCCGATGATGCTTTCATGGATAAAGCGGTCGCCCTTCTTCAATTTTCCTTTGGCATGCCATTGCGCCATTCTTGCGGAGGTGCCTGTACCACAGGGAGAGCGGTCGATGGCTTTATCGCCGTAGAACACCGCGTTACGCGCAGTGGCTTCCGGGCTGATCGTAGCGCCGGTCCACAGGATATGGCTTAATCCTTTGATATGCTCATTTTCAGGATGCACGAACGAATACTTTTCGTTTAGTCTTTTCCGTAGTTCGCGGCTCCACGACACCAGCTGGTCTGCCGTATGGTGCTCCAGTCCTTTGAAATGCTCCTGCGGGTCTACAATTGCGTAGAAGTTACCGCCGTAGGCCACATCTACCTTCAGCAATCCGAGATCAGGACATTCTACTTCCAGGTTTTCGGAATCGAGAAAAGATTTCACATTGGTGAGCTTTACCGACTTCACCTTCTTCCCTTCCCGGACGTAACTCACCAGTACCAGTCCTGCAGGTGTTTCCAGCCGCAGCTGTCCCGGTACCTTGGGATTGATCAGGCCTTGTTCAATGGCGATGGTCACCGTACCAATGGTACCATGACCGCACATAGGTAAACAGCCGCTGGTTTCAATATATAATACGCCTGTATCGTTTGCTTCATCGGAAGGCGGGTACAGGATACTGCCGCTCATCATATCATGGCCGCGGGGCTCAAACATAAGCCCTTTACGGATCCAGTCGAATTCCCGGAGAAAATGCAGGCGTTTCTCCATCATGTTGTTGCCCTTCAGCGGCGGGCCGCCTCCGGCAACCAGTCGGACCGGGTTGCCGCAGGTATGCGCATCTATGCAAAAAAAAGTATTGGTCGACATATTCAATATTTTAACTACTAACGGCGTCTCTTGTCAACTGACCGTTTATTTTTCTCCAGATACCCAACGGGTTGCCATCTTTCAGTGCATCCGGAAGCAGCTGCTGTGGCCAGTCCTGGAAGCATAACGGCCTTGCGAAACGTACGATTGCCGAAGCGCCTACAGATGTGCTCCGTATATCCGTGGTAGCGGGGAACGGGCCGCCGTGATGCATGGCATAACCTGGTTCCACTCCGGTGGGCACATTGTTGAGGATCACCCTTCCGGCTTTCTGGCAAAGGGTTTCCACTGCTGCTGCGTATGTTTGCAGGTCCGCATCCGTGGCCATTACCGTGCCTGTTAACTGACCATGTAAATGTAGCAACAAGTTTAATAGTTCCGTATCGTCTTCACACACTACCAAAAGTGAAGAAGGCCCGAATACTTCCTGCTGCAGTTCATCGCTGGCTATAAAATCCTGTGCCGCCACCCGATAAAGGGCCGGAGATCCTTTGACAGCGCTTTTCTCCGGCGGACCGGCAAACAGTGTTTGCACACCTTTCCTGCGCGCCAGTTGTTCCCTGTTCTCATAATAGTGATAGCAGATACCGGGATTGAGCATGGCAGCGGGTTGGATAGCCGCCATTTCCTTTTGCAGCGCAGCAGCAAACTGTTCTGTAGCCTCACCCGCCAAAGCAATGAGCAGGCCGGGGTTGGTGCAGAACTGTCCTGTGCCCAGTGTAATGGATTGGGCGTATTGTTGTGCCGTTTGTTGCGCAGCTGCCTCCAGTTTGCCTGGCAGTAACAATACCGGGTTAATACTGCCCATTTCCGCGTATACAGGAATGGGCTCGGCCCGTTGGTTCACTGCATCGAAAATAGCAGTACCTGCTTTGAAGGAGCCGGTGAAGCCGATGGCTTTGATACCTGCATGTTTTACCAGTTGCTGACCCAGCAATGCGCCGGCGCCGTTCAGGCTGGAAAACACGCCATCCGGCATACCGCAGGCCTGTGCTGCTTTTTGTATAGCGACGGCCACCAGTTCATTTGTGCCCAGGTGTGATTCATGGGCTTTCACGATAACCGGGTTTCCGGCCGCCAGTGCTGAAGCAGTATCGCCACCGGCAGTAGAAAATGCCAGCGGGAAATTGCTGGCAGGGAATACGAGAACCGGGCCGAGCGGTACCAGCATTTTTCGTATATCCGCCCGCGGTAGCGGTGTACGTTCCGGTTGCGCAGGATCTATGACTGCTTCCACCCAGGACCCTTCCCGAAGTATTGCTGCAAACAGGCGAAGCTGGTTTGCTGTGCGCATACGCTCGCCGGTGATGCGGGCCAGCGGCAGGCCGGATTCAGCTACCGCCCTTTCCAGCAGCGGATCACCGACAGCAACAATTTCCGTAGCGATGGCTTCCAGGAACTGTGCGCGTTGTTCAGGGGAAGTATGACGGTATATTTTGAAGGCCACCGTAGCCTTTTCCACTGCCTGGTTTACTTCTTCCGTTGTAGCAGTTAAAAACGTTTCCGGCAGTACCGTATTGCTAACGGGATCGAATGCACGAAGTGTATCCGTTCCCGTAGCAACTGTTGCGAAACCTATGATATTTTTGCCTGTTATCATGCAGGAAGTTTTAAATAATCCGGCAATTGGGGGCGATTAGCCAATGCCGTTGTAATTACATTTTCCGCGTAGGCCAGGTTGGCTCCTACCGGGATTAAACGGGGTGCGCGCACATATGTGCTGCCGATGCCTGTTGCAGCAGCTGCAAGCTTGATATACTGCACCAGTTTGGGATCGATGTCCAGTTCCAGTAGCGGCATGAACCAGCGGTAAATAGCCAGTGCTTCCGCAATACGGCCTGCTTTTACAAGGCGGTAAATGGCTACTGTTTCCCGTGGGAAAGCATCAACCAGTCCGGCTACCCAGCCATTGGCGCCCAGTACCAGGCATTCCAGCGCCAGTGTGTCTACACCGCAGAGAATACTGAAACGGTTGCCAAAGCGGTTGATCATGCGGGTTACATTAGTGGTATCCCGTGTAGATTCTTTTACTGCCTGGATATTAGGCGCTTTGGCCAGTTCCTCAAACATATCCAGGGTAACCAGGATCTTATAGTCCACCGGGTTGTTATAGATCATAATTGGTAAAGACGTGCTGCCTGCAACTGCGAGGAAGTAGGCAACCGTTTCGCGGTCGTCTGCCTTATAACGCATGGGAGGCAGCAGCATAAGCCCTGCTGCACCGGCTTCCTCCGCGGCTTTTGCGCAGGCAATAGCAGCAGATGTGGTTTGTTCAGCGATGTTCATCACTACCGGTACTTTACCGGCCAGGAAAGCTACCGCATGCCGCACGAGCGCATACTTTTCTTCATTCAGTAAACTACTGGCTTCTCCCAGCGAGCCGCCAAGGATAATACCATTAACACCTGCATCGATCTGTGCCTGCAGGTTTTTGTCGAACATCTCATAATCAATATGATCATCCGCAGTAAAAGGGGTAAGCAGTGCGGGAAATACGCCTTGCCAGTTAATTGCTGCCATTTTCCTATCTTTTTTATGTCAACAAAAATAGCCGTGGAGGCCCGATAGCACGCTGCTGTAATTAATCAATAGTGTGCAGATTTTAACCGAAAAAATCCTTTTTCCCACGCTATTTAAAAAATATCCGCGTACTATCATCTATGCTTATTTTTGGAAATCTAGCTTAAGTCCGCTAATTTTTGCCCTGAATAAACCATAAAAACATTGAAAGCATCCATTATACTGGCTATAACGGCGCTGTTACCGCTTACCCGGCTCACGGCGCAGGATTCAACAGCCATCAAAGCCATTAACCCGGCTGATTTTGCCCGGCATATCAGCGTACTTGCCTCCGATGCCTTTGAGGGCCGCAAACCTTTTACACGCGGGGAAGACAGCTCCATTCAATACCTTGCTGCACAATTTAAGCAGATGGGACTAAAGCCTGGCAACGGCAACAGTTATTTCCAGGAGGTACCGATGGTATCCATCAGTTCCAAACCCTCCGGCAACCTGGTGATAAAAGGCCCTAATGGTGAATTGTCGTTACAATACCTGGAAGATTTTGTAGCAGCCACCCGCCGGGTACAGGAACAGGTAACCATTCCCACGAGTGAACTGGTATTTGCCGGTTACGGTATTGTAGCACCCGAATACAACTGGAACGATTATAAAGGACTGGATGTAAAAGGGAAAACAGTGATAGTGATGATCAACGATCCCGGCTTTGCAGACAGCACCCTGTTCAAAGGCCGCGTGATGACCTACTACGGGCGCTGGACCTATAAATTTGAAGAGGCATCGCGACAGGGCGCTACCGGCGTGATCATCATTCATGAAACGGCTGCAGCCAGTTATCCATGGAAAGTGGTACGCAGCGGCTGGTCCAACTCAAAGCTGCATTTACAAACCGCCAATAACAACATGCATCGTACCGCACTGGAAGGCTGGATCACGCTGGATGCGGCAAAGAAGATATTCCAGCTGGCCGGCGTATCGCCCGGTATTATGCAGCAGGCCAGGACCAAAGGTTTCAAGCCGGTGGATCTTCATTTAAATACATCTCTCGTTATAAATAATACCATCAAAAAATCCACCTCGCATAATGTGCTGGCTGTATTACCCGGCGCCAAACGCCCGCAGGAATGTGTAGTATATTCCGCTCATTGGGATCATTTTGGGATAGGCGAGCCCGTTAAAGGCGACTCCATTTACAATGGCGCCGTAGACAACGCCACCGGCACCGCGGGACTGCTGGAACTGGCCACAGCCTTTACCAGGCTGCCGCAGGCGCCAGCCCGTTCCATCCTGTTCCTTTCCGTTACCGGGGAAGAACAGGGACTGCTGGGCTCGGAATATTATGCCGGGCACCCCGTATTCCCGATGGAGAAAACCGTTGCCGACATTAACCTTGATGTACTCAATACGTTTGGCCGTACCCGTGACATCACGGTAATAGGATATGGACAATCGGAGCTCGATGAATATGCCCTGCGCGCTGCCCAAAAACAAGGGCGGATCACTGTTCCGGAAGCCAATCCTGAAGGCGGATGGTTTTTCCGTTCCGACCATTTCAACTTTGCCAAGAAAGGCGTACCGGGGTTATATATCGGCCCTGGCAACGATGCATTAGGACACGAACCCGGCTGGGGGAAAGAGCAAACCGCAGCGTATAACCGTTTGCGTTACCACTCCCCTGCCGATGAATTTGACGCCAATACCTGGAACATGGACGGTATGGTAGAAGACATCCGCCTCCTGTTCGACGTTGGCTACCAGCTTAGCAATGAAAGCAGTTTCCCTGCATGGAAGAAAGGATCAGAGTTTAAAGCATACAGAAAATAACTACAGACATGGTTTTATTTGGATTGATAATGATAGGACTTATCCTGTTCCTGTACTTTCAGAATATGTACAGTCGCCGGAAAGGGAAGAAAACGGCCGTACCCGATGGGTACCAGTCGTTGTTAGAAGAACATGTACGCTATTACCAGCAACTGCAACCTGCCGACAAAACGCGTTTTGAAGCCATGGTGCAACGCTTCCTCAAACGCACCAGCATAGAAGGCGTAGGCACCGAAGTAGAACCGCTGGATCGCGTGCTGGTAGCCGCCAGCGGCATCATACCTATTTTTGGGTTCAAAGACTGGGAATATTTTAATCTCACCAACGTGATCCTTTACCCTGATACCTTCGACGAAAGCTACCAGTATGAGGGCAATCGACGTAACATTCTCGGCATGGTAGGTTCCGGCGCCCTGAACGGTCAAATGATCCTTTCCCGCTCCGCCCTGCGGGAAGGCTTCTCCAATGTAACCGATAAAAACAATACCGCCATACATGAATTTGTTCATCTGCTGGATAAAACCGATGGCTCCATAGATGGCTTTCCCAGTAAATTGCTGGATCATAGCTATAGCATTCCGTGGATGAAGCTGGTGCATCAAACCATTCAGCAGATATCGGAAGGGCATACGGATATTAATCCTTATGGAGCGATGAATGAAGCAGAGTTTTTTGCCGTGATATCCGAGTACTTTTTTGAGCGGCCGGATTTGCTGGCGGAGAAGCATCCGGAGTTGTATGGGATGTTAGCGAAGATGTTCAGGCAGGACCCGGCGGGGAAAAATAATTAAGAAAATATTTAAATATTATAACAACAAGTGCTCTGCAGATTGCAGGGCACTTGTTTGTTATATCTTAAACAGTCCATGCCCTCCCACTATTGATCGTAATAGTGTGACGCCTCATTAATATCCTGGGATAAGAGAGGAGATACGGACCATACCGCTTCATTGTTAGTATTATAGTATTCTAAGTTTAATAATTTATCTACATACTTAATAGTCAATACTCCCTTCCCCCTTTTTCCTTTCAACTTATAAGGCAATGAGCCTATTATAACTGGAAGAACTTTAATTGTATCTCTAATAAGGACAGAGGAGTCTTCCCCGTTATAATTATAATCTACGACATACTTTTCAGCTACATGATAAAGAACATCTTCTTCTTTATCAAAGGATATGATGTAGCCAGGTCTTTTTTTCCTGTCTGAAAAAAAATTATTCCCTTCGATATTCTTTGAGGGAAAGAAAAATTTCTGCCTATTCAAGAAAAGTAAATACCCGCTCCTTGAATTATATACTCTATCCTTATTAACTACAAATTTATAGTTACAGGAACTGATAACCAGCAAAAGCAGTATAGATATAAACTTGTTCATACTTGATAGTTATTGACCTTTTAGTTTTCCATTTTGATCCAAATCAACAACCACATTCGAAATAAAATTATCGCTTTTCTTTACTTTACTTAACTCCAGGATTTGGCTTCCAATATTATTGTAATGTGTTTGACTAAATCCAGCGTCTTTTAAACCATAAGCCTCTCCCATTATGTCATTTTTATAATTCGCCGGTGTTTCTTTCAATCCATTCTTGCCTTTATACCTATCGCTTAAGCCGTATTGATGAAGTGTTTCATGAATAGCTGTCAGGGCTGATGAGTAATAAACAGAAGTACTTTGCAGTTCTGATTTACGTGAAGTAAGAAACGTTTTATTCACCGGAACATGTATTCCATTCCTAAATTCAGTTTCTTGCTTTACATTATTCTCAGGCCTTCCATCCGGCCCAACAACTGAAACATTGCTCGCACCTTCTCTCCCTGGATCTAAAAAAAGCATATTCTCCGCTGCCACTCCACTTCCAGCTTCCTCTATTCTTTTCTGATCCTCGGGTGTACCTTCCACAAAATCCATATTAATACTAATACTCCAAGTATTTCCCTCATCATCTTTATATTCTCCACCAAGTCCGGCATATTTTTTTGCAGCTTCTGAATAAGACGCAGCTTTATCTTTTGCACCATTGCCAAAGACATAAATAGTGGAAGACAGAACTATTCGATGATTTTCGCGATCAATACTTACTCCAACATCTTTACCATCCGGATCAACAAATAATATCGGATTATTTAATGCATAATTGTATGGAGTTACCAAAGAATAAGTCTCAGATTTAGGATCTATAACATGCCACCTTCCTATCTGCGCATCATACATTCTTGCTCCATAGTCATGCCAGTTCAATCCTGAACCATCTCCGAACTCCTTACTTTGCAACTCCTTGCCATTATATTTCAATCTGTTCTCCGCGTAATTCGCACCTTTGAGCGCATTCGAACTTATCCCACTCATCGCGAGTCCAAACGGATAATAATGCGTCTCTTCCAACAGCGGTCCACTCGCCTGGGTCACCACTACATTATCAAAGAATACTTCTTGTGGGCTTTCATTGCTTGTATAAACGTACAGAAACCCACTCTTCTCCATCACCATTTTATCCTGCGCCAGGGTTTGCAGCTGGTCCGGTTCTGCTTTTACCTGCTTTACACCACTGTTCCCATCCACTAATTTAAACTGATCATCAAACAAAACAAAATTAAGATATGCTTTGGGTCTGTTGGCATTCCGCTGATCAGGCTCCTTTTCTTTCAGGCGCTGGTAGTCGTTATTATAGAAACTGCTGTTAAATGGCGTTACCGGCTCAGAAGATGCAATACCGTGGGTGGCATCGGTTGAAGCTCCGTGGCTAAACACTTGTACCAGGTCCGCCAGCATGCTTTCTGCCGGCGCTGATGGGGTATTTTTATTCTGAGGCCCGGTGGATTTATAGAAGGCCTTTGCTCCTATTTGAATAGTATCGCCAGCCATCACTCTAAGCACAAGAGAAGGACCTATCTTTTTACCACCACTAACAGCGGTTAGTTTCGACACGGAGGCATTGGGACCTGCGCTCTCATCTGATGGATATCCGGCAGGTTTGGCAGAACGGGTGTTATCAATGTTACTGAATAAAGCGGTTTCTGTTGCAGCGGCTGATGTTTCCATGGTGGCTGCGTACATGGAGAAATCTGTTTGTTCTGTTAATACCATCCGCACATTGCCAAGATGATCTTTTACAAAGTAGTCATATTTAAACGCCAATGGCTGGCCCGGTTGAAAAACGGCTCGCACCCGCCCTTCCTCATGGCCTAAGAACTGCAGCGTATCATTCTGGTAAACAAAACCATTGAGGTAGTCTGTTGTGGTAACTTTAGCCGGGGTAGCCGTATTATCAGTAACAATCTTCCTCAGCTTGCTACCAGCAGCATCATACAGGTATTTAATAACGCCTTTCCCGGTGATGGCTATACTATCCGGCAGATTGAGATGGTTGTAACGGATAGCAGCTATGTTCTTATTGAGATCTTTAGTAAGGTTACCATTGACATCGTACGTATAATCTGCTGTTTCATTGTTGTTGATCTCCTTAAAATCACCCAACTGGCTTAGCGTGTTGTTCGCCCTGTCTGTTACGAAGGAGAGTTTATTACTACCTGTAAGATAACCATACTTTAAGCTGTCAATGGTTTGTACAACTGCACCATTCAGTCCTTTCTGGTTCATGGACAAAATATTACCATTGGCATCATATGACAAGCCGCTTACGGAGAAATTGGCCAGATTATCTGTCCAGTTGGTGCTACCTGTATTCTGTTGGGTAAACTGTGCCCCCGTCAGGCGACTGGCTTTATCATAATTATATCCATAGGCACGTGCAATACCATTACTGCGGCTTTTCCATTTAGTACCGGAAATATTACCATTGAATTGGGCTGATGTAAAGCCATAGTCATAACTCAAATCCTGTCCAAACCAGTTTGTTGTACTTCCTGCTGTTGGAATAAAGTCCTTATTAATTGACCTTAACCAGCCACGGATATTATATTCATAATTTAATGTTTCCAGTTGTGTGGTACCGGTCACGCCCAAACGTTTCCTTTTTAGCTGGCCAAGTTCATCATACTCATTTACAGCTATCGTTCTTTCCATGTTTACATCATTATTTAACCGCTTTTTGATATTAAGCAACCGCCCACCGGCATCATATGCCAACATAGTTAACACATCGGTTTGCGGAATGCTACCACTGCGTTGGTTCCGATGACGGAGATAAGAGCTTAATAACTTCCCGTTAAAATCATAGAGGTTGGTGGTCACATCCTGTCCTCCGCTAAGATTATCTGCCAATACCTGGATCAACCGCCCCTTGTCATTGTAATAGTTGGTGGTTGTAAGCCACTGATCTGTACCTAGTACCCTTACTTTGGTGCCTGTAACCAAGCCCTTTATCATAGTGCTGGCAACAGCGGGCAATGCTTCCTTATATAAGTTATTGCCCGCTTGAGGCTTACCTGTGTCCGCACTGGCGTAGCTCTGCTTACCAGAAAATCCATAACTCTCATAAAAGGTGTAAGTCAGCGGTGTTAATGCACTGATAGGGATATTAGGCAGTGGATTGGTGACAGTAACATTTGCATTACCATTAATAGCAGAAGTATTAATCTCTGCAACTACTTCTGCACCGGTTCCGGTATCGAAGCCATCTGTAAGTGTAATGCTGTTGGTGGCCTGGTAGGAAACGCTTCCATTATGGTTAGCCAATACCAGGTCTGCTGTTCCAGGGAAATTATAAGATAGGCTTTGCGTATTGCTGGTTGCGGTATTCATGGTTGCCTGCAAGGTAGCGCGGTCTGTGGCAACATTGTACAGAGCGGTCATGGTGGGGCGGTTCAGTCCATCATAAAAAGTAACGAGCCAGCTTTTGCCTTTCAAATTACCGTCACGTGAAAAAGCAAGTCTGTCACGTACATCATACACCATTTCTGTGGAGTCTGCACCAGGTACCTTTTTAACGATCATGCGGTTACGGCCGTCATAGCGGTATATAAAACAGAGCTCTGCTGCGACGGCAGTACTGATCGTCCAGTTACTGATGATGACTTCCACTGCTTTTGGAGGTATTACAAACCGCAAATTGCCCAGGTCATCGTAAACGTAATAGGTACATAGCCACCCCATGTGCGCAGAGCCAGGGGTTGAACTTAACTGTACTTTCTTCAATATCACCCGGCCCTCCTTATCCTTATATTCCACCACCTGGTTAGCGGCTTCATCGACGGTTACATTCTTAAACAACTGACCAGCAGCATATATGCGTCCGGATACGCTGGTGGGAATAACAGCCCCGGCTGTAAATTCCCAGATCCGCACCGAATCTGCAACGGTATTTATAAGGTACTTATTTTCTATAGGATGATTCCCTCCCCTTTCTACTGTAGAAGGATCATTCTTTGCCCAGCTGTTACCAGGGGCATAAGTTTTCAATACCCTGTTCAATGGAGATGCTTCATAATCAGTCCGGGAGTAGTAAACGCTTTCCCCTGCCGCTCCGGGTGCAAGAGTTGTATTCTGGTAAAAAGCTCTCTGTGCATTAAACGGATCAGTTTTAAACTTTCCATCTTTTACGTTTTGAGGAACATAGGGGAGATACTTAGTTTGCTCCCGTCCAAACTGATCATATACAACAGGAGATACGATATCATTACCTCCAAAGCTCATCGCTTTGGCAACGGTTTGTAGTGGTCTTCCGAGGCCATCTACATAAGCGGTTGTTTGCCTGACTTCCGCTACCGTCCGGCTGGCTGAGGCTACATAAGCGGTATCGGTAGTTGGTAATGCCGGTTCCCAGGTGCGGACATAGTTGATTAACGGATTGGTATAGGCGGAGGGAACAGCAACAGGGATGGCTGTTGGTAATTGTGTTCCGCCGGGCGTTTGTGCCTGAACGTTAATCACAATTAATAACAGGGATATATAAAAAAATATTCTCAACGTACGGGGGGATAAATGAAACATAAAATTATTTTACTTGTAACTATTGAAACCAATAACAAAAATCAATCGGATTGAACCAAAAAGTTCTTGTCATCATTCCTTCATTTACTGAACCGGTTTTTGATATTGATAGTCGTACTGTTTTAATATCTTGCCATTCTGATCCAGTATTACTTTCAATCTGTTTAAATCATCATACTGATAATAGGATGTTTTCCCGGCAGGATCGGTGACACTGGTAATACCTATCATAGGCGCATAGGTGTAAGTGGTAACCATTACAGATTCTGCCAACAATTTGCTGCGAATCAAATTTAACTCGTCACGTAATTGTTGTTCTACCGGATCTTTAAGTAAGGCAGGTCTTATATATGACAAGGCTTTGGCATAATCACAACCCGTGATTTCCGCCACCGGATAATTGTTATTGTACCCCCAAATAAAAGAATGTGGCACCCCGTCTTTAGCGTAGTATTCAAGTAGATTACCCTTTTCATCATATTTTGCATACACGATTTCCGTATCAAGGCTATTAGTATACAATGCCTGTTGAACACTTGATGGAACTAAAATATCTGCTGAGGTTCGCGTATAATTCGTCTGCTTTCGAAGCAGGACCTTATTACCAGTGTTATTAAATTGAGTTTGCTGAATGACTGGCGTAATGATATTACGAGCTACCATAGTATCGTATACTGCAGTGCCTTTATAATCATTCGGATAAGTATTGAGGATACTTACCTGCTCGTTTTTACTATTAACCGTTTTCACCTCGGTTGGTTGTAAACTTAATCCATTTGTGTATTTATAAGAAGTAGCTGTTCTTAACTGGTCGACAGAAGTTGGCGAAAATTGTGTAACAATGGAGGAATCCAGATGAAGCCAGGCAGAGATATAATGATAGTCATTAAAATCAAAACGCGGTGGCTTTACAGTTAACCCAGTTGACATTTCAGGTACAATTTCACGTACAGTAACACCAATACCCTTCAAATGTGCTGGTGGTTCGGGGGCGTTATACATCAAACGCCAGTATACCGAATCAGGCCCTACGCCATATTTATTCTCTGTAGTTTGAAGTAACTTATAAGTGCCATCAGTTCTTTTAATAAAATCGTCCTGTTTCAGGAGCGAGCCACATAGCCAGTCGAAATTGCTGGAGGGAACAAATGGGTATCCATAGTATCCACCCATATTCGCTGCATAGGAAAAATTATACACTGTTTTCCCATTCGCGCCATTATCTCCATTATATACAGTTACCGATGGGTAGAAAATATGTCCATGGTCATTCCAGAGCGGCAGTAAACTATTGGCCGATTGTACTGCTACCATGCAGGACTGTTCTATAATCTCCGGCCCTGAAAACTCCCCTGTTCCCTGAATTATTTTGCGCAAAGTGAGATTACGAAAATATTCGTATTGCGGCTTTGATGCAGGTAATGTACCACTTGAATGTGACGGAACTACATCAGGTAGTGTATAGGAATAATTATATACCTTATCCCCTGCAGAAGTAAACGGATCTTTATATGCCAGCTTTTTTATTCTCCAGCCACCTACTATTTTGTTACCTGTGTAATATGAAGTATCGTACTTCTCATATTTCAGTTCAAAAAAAGATCTCGAATTATCACCATAAGTATCTACAATAACCGTATATTGACCAGGCCCCCAATTAACAGCTTCCCCATTTGGATTTGAATTACTGCCTAAATAGTCTAAAGGTGGTAATCCATTAGGTCTTATTACAGTTATATTACAGGTACCTTCGTCTTCTCCGGGGGGATCTTCGATTCCACCGCCCCCACCTCCTGTTGAAGGAGGTGATACATAAGTATTATAAAATATTCTCTTAGACTGCGCACCAGAAGGAATTGTAAAGGTCCGCTCCCTACGTGTGAAAGGCGTACCGTATACCCCTTCCGTTACAGCGCTATATGTAATCGTTTGCTCATTCTCTACCCAGATGTCATTGGGTTCATATGTAAAATCGGTACTTCCTCCTGTGGGATATTGCAACCTTGTCATAATACCAGCCTTTGATTTACTGGTATCCTGCTCCCTGTTTGCCCATATAGGATCTAATGGCCAATAAATATCATTTTTCGGCAAACGAGTGTTTCCTCCGCCACTGTTTGCGTAACCCCAATGATCCTGTCCGTTACTAAGCCTTGGGGGTAACGCGGTAGGATCGTAAAAAAACTTGTATGGTGCTACCTTCATCCCGTTTTTCCCTTCTTCATACACCTCTGACAGCCACAATCTGCACAAGTCGGGTTTTGTTGAATCCCCCCGATATTCCTGTTTCAGTACAAACTTCTTGATGAAGCCGGTTTTATAATACAAGGAAATATCTTTTAAGGCGTTTGTTCCCGGTAAATCCTTACGGCCAGTTGAGAGGTAAGAAAAATTCACATTTGTACCATTGGTGCAATTGATCGCCTTAATCCGCCATCCTGTTACCCGTATACTATCATAGCTATTTAGGTGCGCAATTACATCTCCCGCCTGTGCAAGCAATTCCGGACTATTTACGCCGGATATAAATTTCACACGGGATTCACCAAAATAACTTTTATAAGTATAATTGCTGGCCTCATAAACATAGTCAACTGTGTCTTTTGAGGGTGTAATGATGCGGGTCAGATAATAATTATCATTTGCTGATCCGGCCATGGTGGCATAGCTGATCTCACGCTTATTGAAATAATAAACAACCCCTTTTTCACTTACTATTTTAATTCCATCTCCATCATAAAGTTTCACTTTCACCGGTTGTACAGGAACTATATGCGCAGCCCCTTCTAATCCAAGGAAAAATTTACCATTGATACCTGGTGCACTAAAATTAAACATATCTGGTTCGGGATCCGAAAGCCCGGCAGCAACATCTCTACACCACAGAAATGAAACACCACCCTCAGGTTGGTTTATATCGTACTGTCCATGTCCTGCATAAATCTGATCAGTAATAGGCAAATACCCCGGATAGCCATTACTCAAATCATCGTGTCCACGTACCATTGCGTTTATGCTTCCCCCTGCAGATAAATTCCAGTTCATTCCGACATTGGACGCCACTTCATCTACCTTTACCCCTCCGGTGTGATATTGCAATGTAACTGGAATCGTCAGGTCCTTTAACTTTATCTCAAACATAGGGATACTCACATTGGGTAGTCCAGTATATAGTGTTACCGGCAATTCACTGAATTTAAATAGTGACGCTACTTCCGGGGAAGGCGGTACTGGCCTGGGGGGCGTTATCTTAGAATCAACCGATTGGGCTAACAATTGCATTGCGCAAATACAGTACATGGCAATCTGTAAACAAATGTGGCGAATGATACTACGCCTGAACAATGAACACTTCATTCTTAATAAAAGTATAGGTCTTTAAATACTAATTCTCTCTCTAAAAATTATACCCCAGTCTCACCTTCACCGGGTCCGTCCGCGGCACATGCTGGTTATACAAAAAGTCAAACAACACCATCATATTCCCCTTCAGCTTACTGTTGATCTTATACTTCTTACTGATCCCGATCAACCCGCTTTGGGTCCACTTCTGCCCTACCCCTTCAGGTACCCCGGCATATTCAGGTTGATAGTTTTGTTCATAACCACCATTCAGGAAAAAGGTGCCTTTTAGTTTCCAGTCGATGAAAGAGCGGATACCCATACCCTGGCTGGAGAAACGGATGTTATCGAAACCGGTACCCATACCCAGTTTGTAGGAAAGACCAACACCGGCGCTTCCGTTTTTGTGAAACTTATAGGCAGCTTGTCCTGCAAGGTCGCCGGTGGAGGGAAAGAATTTATTGCTGCGCTGGAACTGGATATTGCTGCCAAACTCCAGTCGTTGCAGGAAGCTCTTTGTTTTCATTTCCTTTGGCTTGAAGTCCGGCATTTCTGCAGCGTTATCAAGATCAGGGAACTTGCTTTTCAGTTCATCGAATTTGCTGCGGGCTTCGGCCATTTGCTGACTTACTGCGGCGCTGGCATTGGGGCCGCTGCCTAAGCGCTGCTGGATCAGCTGTTCCACCTGGTTGCGGGTTTGCAAGCCTTCTAGGTTGGGCGCAGATGCGGTGCCGGCTTGTATATTTAAAAGGCTGGCGAGCTGGGAATGCTTCTGCATAAAGTCATTGAAAGCGGGGATCTTCTTAATCACTTCCATTGCTTTCTGTTCTGCTTTCTTTCTATCTTTAAAGACTTCCTTATACTCTTTCAATTGCTGCGCATAGTAATAGGCTTCCTTATTCATTTTTTGAAGATCCTTCGTAAAGCCGGTATATTGACTTAACTGCTCCTTCAGCAATTGCTTACGTTCACGGATATACGCTTTGATCTGTTCTGCCTGGGCGAGTTTATCTTTCAGATTATCTACAGATTTCAGGGAGCCGTTCAGCTTATCGGTAATGCCTTTGGATTGTTCCAGTAATCCTTTGGAATCTTTCAGAAAAGACAGGGAGTTACTGAGACTATCAAGATAGGGCCCTCCCTGGGTTAATGCGCCGGAGTATTTCCCCAACTTGCCTTTCATACGGGATTTCAGGCTGCCGAGGGAATCGATGGAGTGGGCAAAAAGATTATTTGCCTTGAGGGAATCAATTTTGCCCAGCCTGCGTTTGAGCTTTTCCTCCTGCTTCATAAAGCGGCTCAGGGCTTTTTCACTGCGCGCCGTGATCTGCCGCTCCATTTTATCGGACTTTTGTTTTACCTGCGACAGGTACTTCCCGGGAATAGCATTCGCTTTCTGCAGCAGACTGTCCTGCCCCTGGGCCGTATACAGACAGGCAAAGAGTAATAAGGTCAGTTGATAAATAGTTTTCATAGCAAATAAAGGGGGTTATTTTGCGGCGATCTTCTGCTTCAGTACTTCCACTTCTTTAGAAAGGGCCTCCAATTGTTTATTCATCTCTATAATATACAACATTTGCTCTTCAACTTTCTGCAAAAGTTGTTTGTTCATCTCTCCTACATCTACTCCTTCTTTTTCTACTTCGCTGGCAGATGGAATACCGGGGAGATGCTGATTTTTTGTAACAAACTGTTCTACTTCAGATAAAGCAGGCAATTTGTAATTGGGGTGAAAAACGAAATCCGGCCAGTTAGCATAGGACTTCACCACTACTTTTGTAAAGATGCCGCTGCCATTTACGGCCAGTTTATAGCCTTTTGTGTCTGTAGTTCCAATAGCAACACTACCATTGGCTTTTACCAGCATAAGGTTTACGCCGGCGCTGTTAACCGACAAGACATTGGCAGTTGCAAGTCTTGCACCTGTTTTATTTCTGCTATCGAGTATAATCCCTCCGTAAGGAATATCAGAAGCGGGAAGTACGTCTTCTACCTCCGATATAAAATAAAGGCCAATTGAGCGGCCTGGCACATAACTTCGACCGGTGATATTAGGAATAAAGTTGCCCACGGCACCGGTAGCGTTCATAAAACTAAGTGCACCATCAGTCGCAGCAACATCTGTTTGTGTAAATCTGGCAAATACAGTTCCGGGCATGCTTGTTACATGAAGTCTGGCTGCCGGTGACGTTTCTCCAATTCCCAAAAATCCATTATTTACAATCCTCATTGCTTCAAACTCGCCTCCACTGCCTCGTACAAAAAATTTCATCGCTGACATCCTTCCAGAAGCAATAGTCCTTTCTACTTCCAGCTTTCCGAGGTCAGAGCCGGCCATATTAAACTTAACGGCGCCAACAACATCCAGTACATCCGATGTATGCGTCAACTTAATATTCGACAAACCAGCCGAAGATATCTCCAGCTTCTCAGTCGGTGCAGTAGTGCCAATACCGGCATTGCCAGTGGCTTCCAATTTATTCTGGGCATTAATGTTAAGGCTAATCCCTGTCAGGACGCAAAAGGCTACAAGAAAACAATACTTCATAAGTAAAGGAAAATGAACGGGTTGAACACCACAGTTAATAATAAGGCTAACAAATATCTACACACAAAGAAAATGACTATTCACAAATTAATGGTTAACACGTTCGTTGTATTTAAATACTCATACTTATCAAGTCGACATAAAAAAACCGTCCCCACCTGCGCGGGAACGGTTCTGTATCTCAAAACAAAAAACTACAGTGTTTTTACCCTGATATTCCTGAATCTTACAATAGACCCATGGCCAAGAAAACCGATATGACCGGTTTCCCTGTTCAGACCCGGATGGTTTTTATGATCCAGGGTTCCGTTTTTACGGGCATCGGCAATATCACCATCAAGGATAACAGTGCCATTAAGTATTACTTTGATATGGGTACCGTTTACGATGGCCTCCTCTGTATTCCATTCACCAACTGGTTTCAGGAAACCGCGTTTAGCAGGAATCACACCATATACAGAGCCATGGTACTGGTATACATGCAGGTCTTTATAGATATCTGCCTCGTTATCCAGTATCTGTAATTCCATACCTTCATAAGCGGCATCACCTTCCAGTGGTGCGCGGATACCCAGGCCGTTGTTAGCGCCTGGTGTTAGCTGGAACTCGAAACGGAAGGAGAAGTTTTTGTATTCGTCTTTCGTATACAGGTTACCGTGACCTCCATTGGTAGGATAGATCACCAGGTTACCGTTATCGATCACATAGTCTTTGGTATTACCTGTCCATTCGTGCATGTTGGTGCCATCGAACAACATTTTGTAGCCGGCTTTCTTTTCCTCCTCGCTCAGCACATAAGGCTTCGGACGCGGAATTTCGCGGATGTAAAGATCACGGTATGCGACATAGGTGCCATGTGCCTGCAGCTCGATCTGTTCTTCCGGGAAGATGGGCAGTTTGCGGTCCCAGTAGTTTTCCAGGATGGTGTTATCGGTTACCAGCTCTCCATTGAGATATACTGTTACGCGATCCCCCTGCATAAGGATACGGAAATGATTCCATTCGCCGATAGCATTGTCTGCCAGTTTCAGTGGTTTGCTTTCATGCTGCTGGTTGTTGTATAAACCACCAGAGCCTACCTGCGCGCCCACATCGGTGCGGGAGGTATCCCAGATTTGCACCTGGGGCGAACCACGAAGGTAAATACCGGCGTCGCCCTGTGAGGTGATCTTCCAGTCGACCAGCATTTCAAAGTCGCCATATTTCTTTTCGGTACAGAGGTTATCACCGCTGCCACCGAATACCAGCAAGCCGTCTTTCACCGACCAGCCTTTACGCATGTTATCGTTTGCTTTATCCTGTGCCTTGCTGAGTGCTTTAGCGTCCATTTTACCACGGACCACCGGGTTTTCTACCAATCCTTTCCACCCGGTAAGATCTTTACCGTTGAAGAGAGGAACGAATCCTTCGCCGGCAGGCATTTCAGCCAGGTATTTACGGATCGACTGCCGCTGGTAATCGGCATCGGGCCCATTCAGTACCTTAGCTGTTTTCTCCAGCAGGGAGCGTACAATGGCGCCATTATAACTCTTATCCGCCAGGGCGATGTTCATCACAGCATTGGCTGCGGCCTGCTGTACAGCTGGGTTATCGAGATAGTTGCCGGCAAACAGTAAAGCAGGTAATGTTTTACAACGCTCTATGCCTTCCAGGGCCTTTTGCTGCACCATTGCTGAAGGCGACAGCTCCATTATATTGCGGAACATCAGCAGCTGCTGATCTGCAGGCAAACCCGAGCGGCGGGTGAGCCCTGCATAGCCGGCCAGGGCTTCATCACGGTAAGCGGCATCGTCGCGGGCAATTTTTAAGAGTGCCGGTGCGGCAGCTGTAGTTTTCCAGGAAGACAATGCCCTTACTGCGGCTTTTTTCGTAGCAGCATCACCGTTAGTAAAGGCAGTGGTCACCGGTAACAGGGCATTTTTTTCCCCAATGCCCGCCAGTACAGGAAGATAGCGGGATTGATTAGCGGCGGGCGCCTGCTTCATTTGTGTAAGCACATCATTGCTGGTAGCGCCTGCGCTGATAAGCGCCGCCTGGATGCTGGCAATATCTGCCTCGCTGCCGGTGTTATTAAGTAAAGTAAACAGTTCGGGGAGATTTGCTTTTGTAGCCACGTCTTTCAGTGCGGCAATGGCTGCGCTGCGGGTAGTGGCATCTGTACTGGCGGTGAGTGGCAATACATCCATTACCCGGTTGTCTGCTTTACGTGCAGCCAATACCGTTAGTAAGGCCGTTTGTGCTGCAGCCGGCATTGTTGCCAGTGAAGCGCCTGTCTGCGCAGCCACCTCTTCACCCGGCATAATGAGCAGCGCCTGTTTCACAGTTTCCACGGTAGCGGCATCGCCTGTTTTCATGGTTTGCAGCAGGGAAGGCAATGCAGCTGCACCACCGGTGTTGCCGGCAGCTTTGATGGCAGCCAGTTTCACGCCTTCATTCTTACTGCCCAGTAACTTCAGGAGAGCAGGTAAAGCAGCGGCCACTTTATTATCTCCCAACATACCAATTACAGCGGCTTTATTGGCATTATCAGCACCCGACAGTTTCTTCAGCCACAATGCGTTGCCGGCTAAGTTATACTGGCCTGCAAATTTCAGGGCAGCATCACGGTATTCTACATTTTTATCATCAGCAGCAGCTAACAGCAGCGGCATACTCTTTTCCCCGTTAATAGCGGTAAGCAGTTTTAACGCGGCAGTACGCGTGTGTACCTGTGCATCTGTTTTTGTTTGCTTAAGCAGGTTCTCTGCTATTTTTGTTGCGGCTGCCTTATCAGTGATATTGGCAGCATAGTACAGATAGGAAGCAGTAGCATCAGTTACATCATAAGAGTAACCGCTTTTGGCAGCAGCAGTGGCCAGTACCGGCGCAGAAGCCGGTGCGCCGATCTGTGCCAATGCATACAACGCCACTTTAGCGAGTTTTTTATCTGCATTAGCGGCTAATGGTGCAATAGCGGTAGCAGCAGCAGTATAACGGCTATCCCCCAACGCTTCTGTGAGCGTAATGCGGTTGTTGCCGGAAGCTGTGCTGAGCGCCTGTAACAAGGCCTGCTGTGCTGCAGGTGTATTTATTTTTACCAGTGCGCGGGCGGCAGGGTCACAAAGACGGTTATCTGTGAGGTACGACTGTAACGTGCTGGTAGCATTATCCTCCGCCAGTGTTTCCAGCTGGGTGATGAGGAAGAATTTATTTTCCGGTTCCGTTGTTTTTGCCAGTGCCTTGGAAAGCGCAGCAGAGGCCTGTTTACGGGCAGCCTCCTTACCGGGCTGGGTAACATAATAAGCGTAACCTGCCAATGCGTACTCCAGTTGGGTATTATTCCCTTTTCCGGGGGCTGCCAGCATACCGGCAATAGTAGTAAGCCCTTCCTCTCCCAGTGCCGCAATAGATTCCATATTGGTGTTAAACTGCGTTTTATTGGGAGCAGGCATCAATGCCAGTACATCGGCTATTTTGGTATGAAACGCACGCTGGTCTGACGGCCCCTGTGCGGAAACCAGGCTACTCCAGCCAACCAGTAATGCAACGAGTAAGTATAATATCTTTTTCATAATTCGTTTACTTGATTGTTTAGATAGTCCACGGTCCGCGCATTGGCTGATAGATCAGCGCATTGGCGCCGGCATCATCTATAAACTCCTGTTTCACCGGGTCAAATTTGAGCGAGCGGTTCAGGCGCAGGGCGATCTTGCCCATGTTCACCAGGGTAGCAGAGCGATGCCCGTTTTCTTCGTTCAATGCAAACTTCCGGCGGTTCTTTACAGCATCCACGAAGTCTGTTTGCTGAGGTGCAGGATCGGGAAATGCCGCCAGCTTTTTCTCCAGGTCCTGTATATCCGAACGGAAACCGGGATAGAGTTTTCCTTTGGGGCCTTCTATGTAAGCGGCCTTTTCATCTGCGCCATCACCATCAAGGATGATCTGGCAGCCATCTGCATAGGTGTAGGTAATTCTTCTCCAGGTACCTACTGCATCAGGATGTTGTTGCGGTGCATCTACTTCCACACTTACAGGACTGGTATCATCTTTCCCCAAAAAATACTGGATAGGATCCAGGTAATGCTGCCCCATATCTCCCAAACCTCCACCATCATAATCCCAGTAGCCACGGAAGGTTTGGTGAACACGGTGCGGGTTATACGGGCGATACGGCGCAGGCCCCAGCCACATATCATAATCCAGTTCTTTTGGTACCGGCATTGCTTCCAGGTTGGTTTTACCTACCCAGTAAAATTTCCAGTCGAACCCGGTATGCTTACTCACTGTTACTTTCAGCGGCCAGCCAAGCAGGCCGCTGTCTACCAGTTTCTTGATCGGTTTCACGGTGGTGCCCATTCCATAAAAACGGTCTTCAAAGCGGAACCAGGTATTCAGGCGGAAGATCCTTCCATGCTGCTGCACAGCTTCCACGAGGCGCTTGCCTTCACCAATGGTGGCTGTCATGGGCTTTTCACACCAGATGTCCTTACCCGCGCGTGCGGCATCTGCTGCAATGATCCCATGCCAGTGTGGCGGAGTAGCCACATGCACAATATCCACTTCAGGTAAAGTGATCACCTCACGGTAATCCGCAAAAGTTTTTACGCCTTTGCTTTTATCACCCAGCTGGTCCATTGCCAGTTTCAGGTGACTGCTGTCTACATCGCAAAGGGCCACTACCCGTGTGCCTGCATAGCCAAAGTGACCGCGGCCCATGCCACCGGTGCCTATAACGGCTTTGGTCAGCTGGTCGCTGGGCGCCAGGTAACCGCGGCCCAGCACATGCCTGGGCACAATTGTAAATGCAGCAAGCGCTCCCAGGGAATTTTTGAGGAATGCCCGCCTTGAATCGCTGTTTTGTTTCGCCATAATTCAGTTTAATTGAATGCCTGGATTTGTTTTGATTGATAGTATTAGTTCACTGTATAATGCTATTTTCACTGTTTTCTCATATCGTGGTTCACTGATTGGTAAGATATAATCTAAAGAGATGATATGCAAATACAGCAAAGGAAATTTTATAAACGGTAAAATCAGTAGCCTGTGTTTTGTGTCATTTCCGGGTTGGATACTATTTCCTTTTCAGGTATTGGCCAAAGATAATCCCTGTCGGTATAGGAACGTTCCTGCACTTTTACCGCAACACCTGTTGCGGGATTGGTAGCGCCATATACAGGTCCGTTCATTACCTGCTTTACCAGTCCCCATCTCCTGATATCAAAATACCGCTGTCCTTCAAAGGCCAGCTCCGACTGCCTTTCGCGGCGTACCAGCTGCCGCAGCATGGCTGCGCTGTTGTAACGTTGTTTATCTACCGCAGGCATGCCTGCCCGGGTACGCACCTCATCCAGGTATTGCATCACCAACGGATCCTGCCAGTTGCCCAGTTCAATAGCGGCTTCTGCATAGGACAACAACACTTCGCTGTAACGGATGTACATGAAATCGAGTGACCCACCCCTCGCCTGCCTGTCGCGCGCATCCAGGTACTTGCGGATCCAGTAGCCGGTGGCGGTAGATTTCTGTACGCCTATTTTATCGGTGTTGCTGGTGGCATTATCAAACGGGGAAAGGATATAGTTAGCATCTAAAAAAGATTGACCGGGGTACAGGATAGAAGCTGTCAAACGGGGATCGCGGTTGTTGTTATAGTTGGGATTCTTCCGGTATATGGCCACAGAATCCGGTCCCAGTTCTGCTGGTGTTTTGCCTTGTCTTGTCTCAAAATTATCAACTACCTGCATCGTAGGCGATACATATGTTTCACCGCCGATACCAGAAGGTGCAAAGGTAGTCCACGCGTTACCACATCCACCATCCTTGAAAAAGATACGTTCCTGGTTCAGCTCACCACTATAACTGAATAATTCCGCATAGCTGTTCACACCGGCTTTTTCGCTGCGGTATAATTTATAAACGCCGGAACTGATGATCTTCGCGGCAGCATCCTTTGCCACATCGTAATGGTGAAAAAATAAAGCAAGTCGCACAATCAGCGCATTACAGGCGCCTGCAGAAATACGCCAGGTTTCATCACTGTCATATTCCTTGGGCAGGTTCTCCGCACATTCCTTTAATTCAGCCAGGATAAATTCATACACTTTTTCCTGCGGATCTCTTTTGAGATGATTCTCCAAAGGAGTAAGCGATTTTGTAACAATGGGAATATCGCCAAAAAACAACATGATCTCCATGTGATAAAAAGCGCGCAATGCCCTTGCTTCATATTTCATACGGGTGCGCAGCTGATCATCCATAAAACATTTATCCACGTTCTCAAGAAAGCGGCAGGCACGGCGTACATCTATATAATCATCCCGCCAGATCCATTCTGCCACATCCCAGGTAGGGTTCTGCAACCCGCGGGTATAAATATCGTAGTTACCGCGGAAGTCGCCCCGGCATACCGCTTCATCGCTAAGCCCCGACCAGAACATGACGTTCCTTCCGCTGGATCCGGCCGGTACCCCTGCATAAATAGAAGCCAGCGCATTATAGGCATGTGTTTCAGTTTTCCACCATTCTTCATCGGTTACCCCGGATGGATTATCATGAACGAGGAATTTTTTGCAGCCTGGTGAGCACAAAAATACCAGGCCCAGTATCATTGTTATGCTGAATTTTATTTTCATTGTTAAAAGTTGAATGGTTATAGTTGAATGCTTACTCCTGCGGTATACATTTTCATTATGCCATAAGTCCATTGATTTCCCCGGCTTTCCGGGTCTACCAGTTTCATGGGCGTGAACACAAACGGGTTCTGTGCATTTACATACACCCTGGCACCGTTAACGCCTATACGTTTTAAGGTGGTGCCATTGAAATTATAACCCAGTTGGATATATTTCATGCGTACATAGGCGCCGTTCTGTATCCAGAAATCGGATGATAGTTTGTTGATGTCGGGCGTAGTAGTTAAGCGGGGAAAGCGTGCATTGGTGCGTTGCGGCGTCCAGTAGTTATCAGCGTAATATTTTGTGGGGATACCGCCATCAGACGACATATCCAGCGGGTAAGCCAGCATACCGCTCAATACCGCATCATTTTTACTGACACCCTGGAGCAGCATTTCCAGTTCCCATTTTTTATACGTGATCCTGAAGTTGGCGAAGAAATCAGCTCGGGGTGTGGGATTGCCAATCACTCCCTGGTCATTTCCATCAATGATATTATCCCCGTTCTGATCAAGGTAGCGGATGTCTCCCGGTTTTGCGTTGGCCATAACAGGTACCAGTGGCGTACCGTCCGGTTTAAAATCAGCAGCCTGCAACAGCCCGTTTGTTTTATATCCGTACAAACTGTTCAGTGCATATCCTTCTTTGTTAATACTTCTGCCACTAATATAAGGGCCACCCAGCACCGTGAGGAAGGTGTTGTTGTTATAGGAAATACCCGGGCGTACGGAAATAGTAACATCTTTACCAATATTACTGTTGTAATTCAGCGACAGCTCCACTCCTTTGTTCCGGAGCTTGCCTGCATTGATGGGAGTAGTTCCCATACCGCCTACATAAGATACCGGTGGTTGAAGGATAATGCCGTTAGTAGTTTTATTGTAGAAATCGAAGGTAAATTCCAGTTTACTTTGGAACAAAGCCAGGTCCAGCCCCAGATCCAGCATGTCTACCGTTTCCCAGGTGATATCGGGGTTACCGAATATTGACTCTACACCATCTGTGGCGCTGATCATATTCTGGTACAGGTAAAGATTTATATTCTCATTTCCCAGCCGGCCATAGGAAGCACGAAGCTTCATATTATTAATGACAGATACCGGCTTCATAAAGTTCTCTTTATGAATGTTCCATCCTAATGCTACGGAGGGGAAAGTTCCATACTTATGGCCCGGCCCGAAGCGTGATGAACCGTCTGTACGGATGGCTCCTTCCAGCAGGTATTTATCTTTATAGGAATAATTTACTTTCCCGTAAAATGACAACAGGGAATATACATCCCAGTATCCGCTGTTATTTTCCTCCTGTGAATAACCGCCCATCAGATAAAAATGATGATCTTTCAGATCATAGGTATAATCTGCTGTTACGCCTGCATAGTAGTAGGTGGTTCTTGCCATACTGGCCGAGCGTTGTACGCCCCACGTCTGCACCAGTTTGCCGGTATAGTAGTCAAAGAAATAATAGTTATCGCGGGTAGTGCGGGTTACATCACTGTTCAGCCGGAAGCTGAACTGGCCGCGGAGATTCAGGCCAGGCAATACTTCCCATTTAGGTTGCAGGTTAATGCTCGACTGCCCGTATTCGTTGGCGGCCTTACCTCCATGTTCTGCATAAGCCACCGGGTTTACAATATCCACATAGCGCCCGTATATTACCGGCGCCCCGTCTTTTGCAGGATATTTCGGAAGAATGGTAGGCGGTACCCGGAAGATGTCTTCCAGTATCCTGTTGCCGTCATTACCATTGGGCCGGTTAGGATAGAAAGTATTCCGTTTGATGGCCAGCATATCCATATACACCAGGAATTTTTTGTTGATAGTGATAGAGGTATTGGCGCGGATATTATATTTATTGGAATGATTGAGCGGGATCATTCCCTGCTGGTTCTGGTAATTGGCGGTTAACGCAAAGCGGGCCAGGCTGTTACCTCCGCTCACTCCCACAGAGTGACTGGTAATGGGCGCTGCCCGGTTAAGGATCTCTTTCTGCCAATCGGTATTTGGATATTTTATGGGGTCGTCTCCTGCTTCCGTGTGTTGAATATCTTCTTCCGAATAGAGCGGGGCGTTGCCTGCATTTACCTGCGCTTCATTAAACATGCGCATATATTGGGGGGCTTCCACCAGGGCCGGCATAGAGGAGGGCGATTGCACGCCATAATATCCGTCGTAGGTAACGGCTATCCTTCCGGCCACGCCGCGCTTGGTGGTTACCAGTATTACGCCATTGGCGGCACGGGCGCCATATACTGCCGCTGCAGCAGCGTCTTTCAGGATAGTAACGCTTTCTACAGTAACAGGATCTATGTAATTCATGTCCATAGGCACGCCATCTACCATCACCAGGGGATTGGAGGCGTTTACGGTGCTGATGCCACGGATCTTTATCACGGCAGCATCGCCGCCGGGCAGGCCGGAATTCTGCGTTACCTGTAAGCCGGTAACTCCTCCCTGCAGCGCCTGCGATAAAGCAGTAATGGGCTTACCATTGGTTTGCTGCGCGATATTTACCGAACTGATAGAACTGGCAATGTGTTTCCGTTGTTGTTCGGAAAGACCTACCACCACTACTTCGTCGAGTGCGGCTACATTTTCTTTCAGGGAAATAGTGAGCGCGTTATGGCTGCGGATAATGGTGAACTCCTGGGGCAGGTAACCCATTTGGGTAAAAACGAGCACCGCATTCTTTTTAGCCCGGAAAGTGAAGTAGCCGTCGGCGTCTGTAGTGGTTCCAAGCGCGTTATTGTCCTTTACGCGGATGGTTACTCCCGGCAACGCCTGCGGCGGTTCATGTGTATCGTATACCCGTCCCCGTATGAGATAGGTGCTGTCTTCCGCAAGGGCGGCGGTAGACAGGCGCTGATCGGGCTTCGTTTTTTCCTTGGGGATAATAGCCACCTGGTTCCGCATGATGCGGTAGCTAAGACCTGTATTTATCAGGGCTTTGTCCAGTACCTCATTGATCTTTTTATCCTGCAGTTCAAGGGTGAGCGGTTGTTCCCTGTTTACCAGTTCATCCTTATAAAAAATACGCCAGCGGCTTTGTGACTGGATCTGGTTAAATAGCTGTGGCAGGGTACCCTGGTGCAGTTTGATGTTGAGGTGCTCATCCTGCGATTTGCCGGTGGCAGACACCCCAAAAATAGCGGCGAACAGTAAAATTACAGTCAGTTTCATTGTTCTCACAAGTTTAGTGGCAAAAAGATTGCCCGGCGGTATACGCCATTGTGCATAGATTTTTTTCATAACTTCATTACAGTTTTTTTAGTTAAACAAAAAGACAAGCCCTACCCCGCTTCGCGGCGGGGCTGTGCAACCGGAAGATGTCCCACCATCTTCCGGTTTTTTTTGGTGATATGTATGGTATTTAGTTTTTCTCTCTCAGTATGATACGCTGCCCCTGGCGCTCATAGCGCAGCGAGTTGGTAGCGCAGATCACATCAAGTACGTTTTCAAGATTTTCTTCCAGGTCAAGGTCACCGGAACAGGTTTCCAATCCGGGTTGCGTAGATGCAAGGTCCAGCTGTATATTATAGTAACGCGTTAATTTTTTCAGGATGTCTTTCAATGGTACGCTGTAAAACAGGAGCCGCCCGTCTTTCCAGGCGGTATAGGTAGTGATGTTCACGGTGCTTACCTGCAGGTTCTCATTTTCCATGTTAACGGTAGCCATTTCACCCGGCTTCAGCTGCCGGGAATGCTTACCGAATATGCGTTGTGAGGCCAGCTGCGTGCGCACGCTTCCTGAGGCCAGTACCAGGCTTTGCTGCTTGTCGTCTGGATAAGCGCTGATATTAAAAGAGGTGCCCAGTACTTCCGTTTCTATACCAGACGCATATACGAAAAAGGGTGATGCTGCATTGGGAGCCACCTCAAAAAAGGCTTCCCCTTCCAGGTATACTTCCCTCCTTTTATCGCGAAAAACGGCGGGGTATACCAGCCGGGATCCAGCATTCAACTGTACAATGGTGCCGTCTTCCAGCTGCAGGCGGGCGCGGCGGCCGTAGGGCACCAGCAGGGTATTGTAGGGCGCTGCAGATGCCAGGGTGCTATCGGCATTAATGGTAACACCATTACCTCCGTAAACCAGCGAGGCATTTTTTCCTTTCAGCGTTACGGCAGATTGCTGCCCCAGGATCAGGCGGGTATCCGTAACGCTGTCTATATGCTGCCCCAGGGCAAACTGTACCAGCGGATGCGCCGGTCTGGGCCAGAAGAGCCATGCCGCCACGGTGAGCAATACCACCGCAGCTGCAGCGATCTTAGGGAACAGGTACCTGTACATGGATGGTTTAGGTACCAACTCTGTGACAATGTTTTCCCAGAGGAGGGCTTTATCGGCCGCGTCCCAGGTTTCCGTACCGGCGCCGGTGATCATACGTTGTACTGCCGCTGCCATTTCCTGCTGCAGGGGATCGTCGCTCTGTGCAGGCGGTTCATGGTCGTTACCAAGCAGGTCTTCCAGTTTCAGGTGTTTCTTATCAGGCATCTTTCGGCATCTTTGCTATATAGAGCAACAAACAAACAGGATATAGACTCCGGAATGAAACTTTTTTTAAAATTTGTAGTGTTGCCTTGAAAGCCATGCCATTAAGAGGAACATTAACGGCAGCAGCGGCGCTTTTTCCATATTGCTGCGCAATTGCCGGAACGCCCTGTAGGCAAGGGTCCGGCAGGTAGGTACGCTGATTTTCATGATACCTGCCACCTCTTCGTACGACAAGCTGCAGTTGAATTTCAGGAAGAGAACTTCTTTTTGGCGGGCAGGCAGTTCATTCAGTTCACGGGCCAGCAGCCGCAGCATTTCCTGTTGTTGTTCAGCTGCGATCTGCAGCTGTTCTGCATCCGGTTCATAAACAATGGAAAAATACTCCTCCGGGCTGGCGGTATGGAGTACGGCGGCATTCTTTTTTACTACCTGGTGAATTTTCCTGCGGAATGAGCGAAGCAGGTAAAACCGGATGTTCACATTCCGGGCCAGGTTATGCCTGTGGTGATAAAGACTGGTAAAGAGATCCTGGATACAGTCTTTTATAGTGCTGGTATCTTTCACATATCTCAGGCCATACCGGAAAAGCATATCCGCATATATATCATACAACTCCCTGTAGGCTTGCTGATCCCCCAGGATGACATTGTTCCACAAAATACTATCCTCTGCAGTCAGGCGGTCTTTCAAACAGTAAATATTTAGAAGTGGTTGATGCCCCTAATATAAAGGAAAAAGCAGAAAGGTTAAAGTTAACAAACAAAAAGAAGCTACCGGGCAAATACCCGGGCGGTTATTTTCCGGGAGATAGATAGGTCCCGGTCATTACCCGCCTGGATTGTTGCGCCGATAGCTTCCGCTAAATATGGTCCCGTTGTTTTATGCCTCCTGGAAAGCATGCCACAGGCTGGCCGCGCCGATCAGTGCAGCTGCTTCACCCAGGGTAGCCGTTACCACCGGGATGCTGATCTGTTGTTTTTCCAGTTCTCTTTTTAATAACGGGAGAAATAGATCCGCTGCGTTGGCGATATTGCCGCCAATTATTACTATTTCCGGTTGTTCTTCTTTAATAAAGGTAGAAAGGAAAGTGCCGAGATTAACGGCAAATTCGCTGAACAGTTGAAGTATTCTATCGTCAACGCCTATACGCGTTATGAGCGCTTTTACATCGGCTACTGCTTCACCGCTTATTTCCTGGTAGCGTTTTACAAACCAGCGGGTGGAGAGATAGTCTTCTGCGATTCCGTCTTTAAAAGGAGTGCGCCAGCGGTCGCCGTCGCTGGCCGTACCATCGCGGTAAACAGCCGAGCCCAGGCCGGTCCCCAGTGTAAGCCCTATTACCCGGTGGTAGTTCCTGCCTGCGCCACTGAAAACTTCGCCTTGCAGGAAGCAGCCTGCATCATTGATAAAGCGGATCTGCTGCGGGGAAATGCCCAGGCGCTCTGCCAGCAATTCCTTTACATTCAGGTTATATAAGGCATCGTATTTATGCTGTCCTTTCATAAGACTGATCCCGTGCTCATAATCGAACGGCCCCGGCATCCCAATACCAATACGCAGGATATCTGCCGTAGTATGAGAGCACACTTCACTGATAACAGCCGCCCAGCCATTGATAATATCTGCTACTTCGCCCTGCGAGTTAATACGCGTGCGGTTCCATGTGCCTTCTATGATAGATCTTGTATTCAGATCTACCAATGCTGCGGTAATGTGAGAGCCGCCGATATCTATTCCTAACGCCGTGGAATTTGTCATAAATTCAAAAAGATAGAATGTTTGCTAAATCGTTTAAGCTAAACAAATATAAAATATTATTTGGTTGACTTGCTCAGAAAAATCGTTTTAGCTTCGTAAAAAAATGGTTAAACAGCTCCCAATATAGGGTGTTTTTCTAAAAATCAAAAAAAAGGGTGGAATTTTAAATATTTTATCAAAAAAGATACCCGGGATTATCTGAAACGATCTGCAAACATCCCCAGGAGTATTTACCGGTAATTTTCATGTTATCCGTAGTTATCATCTCCCGGAAATTATTTTGGCAGATAAAAAATAATGATCAATTTTACATCGTAATTCATTCTTCAATGGAATCCGATAATTGCTCCGGCAACGACATCCTGATATCATATATCACCACGAACTTCAACACTTCGCCCCCACTTTCCTGAAACATACCCGCATGGATCAAACCCTGAACTGACATACTTTTCAGCAGTATGGTCATGCCATTGAATTCATCTTTACACAAACACATACCTTAACAACCACCCAACAAATGGAAAACACATTTATCAGATGGGCTTTGCTCATCGGCCTGCCCCTGCTATGCCTTGTATTGTACAAAGTAATTCTTCGTATATGCTTCGGCGTTGTTATTGTACCGGAAGACCGCATAGGCCTGGTAACCAAAAAATTTGTGCTGCTCGGTAAACAGGAATTGCCCGAAGGCCGTATCCTTGCCACCAACGGGGAAGCCGGCTTCCAGGCGCAAACACTGGCACCCGGCGTTTACTTCTGGAAATGGATCTGGCAGTACAGCGTTGCCTTCCAGCCGTTTACCATCATCCCCACCGGTAAAATAGGACTGGTATTGGCGAAAGACGGTGCCGAATTGGAAACAGGCGCCATCCTGGCACGTAAGGTGCCATGCGATTCCTTCCAGGATGCAGTGGCATTCCTGCAGAACGGCGGCCGCAAAGGCCGGCAAACCGCTATCATCACGCCCGGATCTTACCGTATCAACACTTTCCTGTTTGAAGTGGAAATCACCGACATGCTATCCATCCCGGATAACGCGGTGGGCATTGTTACCACTCTCGAAGGACAAGCCATTGAAACCGGTTCCATTGCAGGTAAAACCATCGAAAACCACAACAACTTCCAGGATGTGGACGCCTTCCTTGAAAAGGGCGGCTACAAAGGTTTACAGGAACAGGTAATCCTGGCCGGCTCCTACTTTATCAATCCCTGGTTTGCCAAACTGGAAATGGTGCGGATGACGGAGATCGCCATAGGTCATGTAGGCGTAGTGATCTCCTTCGTAGGTAATGATGGCGTAGATATCAGTGGAGCCGAATTCAAACACGGCAACATTGTAGCCAAAGGCACCAAAGGCGTTTGGGCCGAACCACTGGGCCCCGGTAAATATCCCATCAACCCCTATATCATGAAAGTGGAACTGGTACCTACCACCAACCTGGTACTGAACTGGGCCTCCGCCAGAAGTGAAGCCCATCAGCTGGATAAAAACCTCTCTACCATTACCGTGAGAAGCCGCGATGGTTTTACTTTCAATCTTGATGTGGCACAGATCATCCATATCCCTACCAATGAAGCGCCTAAAGTAATTGCCCGCTTCGGCAATATGAGCAACCTCGTTACCCAGGTGCTGGAACCTACCATTGGTAACTACTTTCGTAACTCCGCCCAGGGATCAGATGTGATCAGCTTCCTTACCAGCCGTAAAGAACGGCAAACCTCCGCGAAAGAGCATATCGGGCAAGTGCTGGATCAATATAACGTGTTTGGTGTAGATACGCTTATTGGCGACATTGTACCACCGGAAACGTTGATGAAAACATTGACCGACCGTAAAATTGCGGAAGAACAGAAAATCACCTATGATACAGAACGACTGGCGCAGGAAACCCGGCAGACTTTAGAAAAAGAAACCGCGATCGCTGAAATGCAGAAGGAAATTGTAAAAGCCGACCAGGGAGTATGGATAGCTGAAAGACATGCAGACGCTTCTGTGAAAAAAGCGACCGGTGATGCCAACAGCGTGCGGTTACAGGCTAATGCAGAAAGCGACCGGATGAAATTACTGGCAGGCGGTGAAGCGGAAAAAGTAAGATTGCTGGCCAAGGCAGAAGCCGAGCGTACTGAATGGATCGCAAAAGCAGATGCCGAGAAAATTGCCCTCACCGGTAAAGCAGAAGCAGAAAAGATCCTGGCTATCGGCCAGTCGAGCGCCGAATCCTACAAACTGGCTGTGGAAGCCATGGGTGGCAGCAACTTTACCCAGCTGAAAGTAATGGAAGCCATCGGCGCCCAGCAGATCCGCATCATGCCGGATGTGCTCATCGGTGGCGGAGATGGCGCCAACGGCCCTATCAGCGGGCTGCTCGGGCTTAAGCTCCTGGAAGAGGTAGCAAAGAAAAGCGACCCAGGCAAACAGTCGGAGTAATTTGCCCAAAACATAAAAAGGGAAGGCTCAAACACCTTCCCTTTTTCTTTATGCTTTGCGGTTGTCTATACTGTAAGGCCCTGCGCCGAAATAAGCCAGCAATAACGCCCCTCCCAGGATGGCCACATTTTTCATGAACATTGCCATTTGCATCTGTTGCTGCATAGGATCTTTTACCGTCCAGAAATTATGCATTGCAAGGCTTACCGGCACCAGGAAGATGACAATCAGCCATGCACCGTACTTCACCTTATATCCCAGCAGGATGCTCAACGCGCCCAACAAGGCCAGCAGCCCGGCAAAAGGCACCAGGAAACCGGGCGCAGGCACACCAGCAGCAGCGGCATAATCCGCTCCCTCGCCTGTAATATGGTTCAAACCGGACATGAGAAAAATCAGGGCAAATAAGATCCGGCCCAGCAGTGGAACAATTTTCATAGTTAACAGATTTTATTAATACAACAAACCTAGTGCTAAATATGTTCCCGCAAAACAGGGTTACCCAAAGGATAGTGGTAACCTCCATGATAGCAGTGTAATGCGTATCTTTAGACCTTAAAGAAAAAATGAACGTATGCGAAAAGAAAATTCCTCCAATGCCATCAACGGAAAACAGCTGCGCGGCGACTGCGGCACAGCATATACCCTGTCTTTGATCGGCGGCCGCTGGAAACCCAGCATACTGTGGCGCTTACTGGATGGCAAACTACGTTATAACGAACTGAAAAAGTCGATCACCGGGATTTCAGAAAGAGTGCTGGTGCTGCAGTTGAGAGAACTGGAAAATGACCACCTTGTTAAACGGATCGTATACCCGGAAGTGCCTCCGCGGGTAGAATATGAGCTTACCCCGCTGGGATGGAGTATGGAAAGTATGCTGCAGCATATCTCTGACTGGGGTACTATGCACCGGGAAGATGCCATAGCGCGCCAAAAGCCCAAAGACAGGACTGTAGCGGCTATGGCCGGTAAAGATTAATAAGAAAGTCCTGCATCCTCCAAAGCACCGGAAGCCAGGGCCGTCCAGTCGGCGTCATGTATGTCCTTTGCCAGGATGGTTGCCAGGCGGTTTTGTACCAGGTTGGCCAGCGGCATCGGCGTATACGACTTCCGCGCTGTTTGCAATACAAGATCCATATCTTTCAAACCCAATGCAGCACTGAAAGAGGGATTACCGGTAAATTTACGGTCCAGGATCATGGCGCCATAATTACGGAAAATGGGCCCTGAAAATAAGGTGGTAGTTAACATCTCGTAAGCGACCCTGGGGTCTACCCCGTTTTTCTCCGCCAATGCAAATGCCTCCGCCATGAGTTCCATTGCCCCCGCGATCATAAAGTTGCCCATGAGCTTCAGCACATTAGCGCTGCCCGCATCCTCTCCAAGATCAAACACATTGCGGGCAAACCCTGCCTCTAATAACGGCCGGATCTTTTCTTTGGCAGCAGCAGGCCCCGAAACCACGGCATTCCCTGCTTTTGCCGCCGCTGCATCCGGGCGCGCAAATACCGGCGCCGCAACAAATGTAACCCCATACCGGCTATGGCTTACCGATAGTTCCCTGGAAATATCAGGCGAAACTGTGCTCATTGATACATGAATACCACCGTTGCCCAGCGCCGCCAATAACGCATCTGTAGCTACTGCCTCCAGCGCCTTATCATCTGCCACCAGGCTCATTACTATGCCGCCTTTCACCGCCGTTTCTTCCGGGCTGCCTACCAGGATAGCGCCCAGCTGCTCCAATGGTAATGCCTTTTCACGGGTGCGGTTATAAATTCTTAAAGTATATCCTGCCTTCAGCAGGTTTTCTGCGATGGGATAGCCCAAATGGCCGGTGCCGATAAATCCGATGGTTTCCATAATACTTCAGTTAATTACTTGTTGATTCAAATCTATTGTTTCGCGAACGATTAATAAAACATTTTTCCGGATTGGTTTGTTGGTGAAGCCTGCTTTGTAGAAATATCCATTTCCCTCGGTAAATAAACCACCCACCTTTCATCACTTCTGCATTATTTAACGTATTTTAATAGTACCACTTTATAAACGCCACCGCTATGAGAACAATCCATCAATGGCTGGACGAGTACGGCAGCAGCCACCGTAACCATACCAATAAACTGATCCACTGGGTTTGTGTACCTGCTATTTTCTTCAGTATCGTTGGATTTTTATACGCGATCCCTTTGCCTATCGGCGGTGTGCGCGCTTATATTTCAGTGGCGCATGCAGCATTGCTGCTGCTGATTATCTACTACCTGCGCCTTTCTCCCTCCCTGGCCGGAGGCATGTTGCTGATCGGCGTGATATGCCTATGGCTATGGCGGCTTATAGCGGCCACCCCGCTGGTGATATGGCAGGTGGCACTGGCTATTTTTGTGCTGGCCTGGATCGGGCAATTTATCGGTCATAAAATTGAAGGGGCAAAGCCCTCCTTTTTCAAGGACCTGCAGTTCCTGCTCATAGGACCGGCATGGTTACTGAGCTTTATCTATAAAAAAGCGGGCATCCGTTTGTAAAAACGCTCAGGCAGCGGCGGCAAGATACAGCCTCAATATATAGCTCATTTCGTAGATGATAAATGCTATGACGAGCGCCCCGTGAAAGGTCCTGTTACTGATCCTGATGGCCATCAGGCAGAGGATAATATGTACAACATTGCGGATGGGGTATTCTATCCCGAAATGATGATAGTAATCATGCCCTTTTATCAGTGTATCCACCACATCTGCAATAAATGAAAATGCCAGTACACCAAAGAACCACTTTCGTCTCGAGTAAAAATAATCCTGGTATCCTTTATAATCTTTCAGGTCATCCGGGTATAATAAAGCGCAGAGCAGGAAAAAAGTAGTAATAAAGGAGATGATAAAGATGTATTCCGGGAAGGTCCATTTTTTTAACGCGTGCAATGGCATTTCCCACCACCAGAAATGTACCAGCATCACAAAGATATAGACTACCCATGAAAGATGTATCCAATAAGGCTTCTCCCGGTCGGGGTGCTGAATGAATTTGGCAGTGCCTTTGAGCAGATGTGCAATGCTGAGGCTCAGGATAAATCCTATTACCATTCTTACATGGCCGAATGTTTCCATAGCGTGGCGTTTCTATGAATTTAATTCATTACGCCTGAAAAAACAAAAGCCCCGATTAAGATCGGGGCTTATTTACCTAAACCTACAACTGTTACACTGTTATTGCAACAATATTTTATGTTGAAAACTATTTCCGTTAGTGCATAGCAGACGGATCAAGTTTCGCAGCTTTCTTAGCTCTTACCATGAGTACAAACGGCACACAGATCAGGAACAGCATACCCAGGTACAGGAACACATCCATATAGGATAATATGGCGGCCTGTTTGGTAACACTGTAATCCAGTAGTTTGTAACCGGTGTTCAGCGCCTGGTGAGGATCCATTCCTTTAGCCCCGAAGGTGTGCTGCAAATTGTTTACACGGTTGATCACATCCGGGTTATTGGTATCCAGTTTGGCAACCAGGTCGCTGCGGTGCAGCATATTCTGGCGGGCCATAAACGTAGTGATCAAAGCCACACCAAACGATCCGCCCAGCTGGCGCATCATACCTGTGAAGGCTGCACCCTGGCCAATCTGTTGTCCTTTCAAACCGGACAGCGACAACGTGGTAATAGGAATAAAGAGTAAACCCATACCAATACCACGAACAATCAGCATCCAGAAGAAGGCTTCCGAACCGGTATCTGCCGGTGTGATGATCTTATATCCCCAGAAACAGAAAACAAAGAACAGGAACATACCACTTGCCACCAGGTATTGCTGCGGGATGCCTTTTTCCAGCATCTTACCTATCAGCGGCATCATCACTGCGGTGGTTAATGCCGCAGGGATCATGAGCATACCAGACTGTGTAGCGGTCCATCCCAGGGAGCCCTGCGTATACAGCGGGATGATGAAGGTGGATCCATATAACCCGAAGCCCATGATAAACGACAGTACCGTACCAACCCGGAGGTTCCCGTTCTTGAGCACCCTTAGTTCCACAATGGGATTCTTATAGGTAAGCTCCCGCCATACAAAGAAGAACAGGGCCAGTACACTTGTTACCGTTAATGCAGTAATAGTGGAGTCGTTAAACCAGTCATCTTCCTGCCCGCGTTCCAGTACAAACTGCAAACAGCCTACCATCACCGCGAGGAGCCCTATACCCAGGAAATCTATCTCCGACATGGATCTTTTCTCGCCATACTTCGGGCTGCGCACAAACTGCAGGGTAAGCAGCGTGGCAATTACGCCGATAGGAATGTTGATGTAAAAGATATAAGGCCAGGAGTAGTTATCAGTGATATAACCACCTAACGGGGGGCCTAAAGTAGGACCGATAATTACACCCAATCCGTAAATGGCCTGGGCAATACCGCGTTTTTCAGGCGGGTAACTTTCGGTGATAATTGTTTGAGAGGTTACCAGCAATGCACCTCCACCCAAACCTTGTATAAAGCGGAATATGATCAGCTCCCACATCACGCTTGCGTTACCGCAAAGGAAGGAGGAAACGGTGAATATAATAATAGACGCCGCGAAGTAGTTACGACGACCAAATTGCTGTGATAACCAGCTGGTCATCGGTACTATGATTACGTTACCGATAGCATAGGCGGTAATGACCCATCCGATTTCACTGAGTGTAGCACCCATGTTACCACGCATGTCATTCAACGCCACATTTACGATAGTGGTATCCACTATCTCCAGCAAAGCGCAAAATATAGCGGTGATAGTGATGATCACCCTGCGCGAGCCGTATTCTACCAATGATTCTTGTTGCATGCAGCACTTATATTTTGAATGAAAACAACGCTACCCCGAGTTAATAATTAATGATGAACATGACCTTTCTATTGATGATCTGTTAGAGCTAATCGATTACGCCTGTCTGTTAATTATTGCATGGTTCCCACTAATTATTAACTCCGGGTACGTTGCTGTTCATTGATATGATTAGTTGAGATGCACATCTACCAGCACGTTCATACCCGGGCGCAACTGTTTTACCAGTTCATCGTTAGGGTTATCGAACTCAATTTTTACCGGTAAGCGTTGCACCACTTTTACGAAGTTACCGGAAGCATTATCCGCAGGCAGCAGGGCAAATTTAGAGCCTGTGGCCGGGGAGAAGGAAGTTACTTTAGCTTCCAGTCCTTTTTCAGGATAAGCATCAATATGTACGGTTACTTTCTGACCCAGTTTCATTTTATCCAGCTGTGTTTCCTTAAAGTTGGCCACCACCCATGGAGTAGTGCTCAGTACTACACTGAACAGCGATTGTCCTGCTGTAACAAACTGGCCGGGTTGCACATAGATCTTTGACAGCACGCCGTCTTCCGGAGCAACGATCACTGCGTAAGACAGGTTCAGTTTTGCATCTGCCACATCGGTTTCACGTTGTTTGATACCAGCGTTGGCAATGTTGATCTGCTTGGAGGTAGCGCCGCTCTGGGAGGCAACTACATGCGTCTGACGGCTGGCGGCAGCTTTTTGCTGGGCCAATACATCTAGCTGGCGTTCAGCAGTTTGTTTGGCAGCTGATGCCTGTTCAAATTCCTGCTGGGTGATAGAGTGATCTTTGATCAGGTTGGCATAACGCTCGTAATCCTGGCTGGCTCTCCAGAGGTTTACCTTTGCAGCTTCGATCTGCGCATCAATGGTGCTGATCTGTGCCTGTGCGGTGCTGATACCTGCTTCTGCGGCTACAGTGGAAGCCTCGGCAGCGCCCAGGTTCGCCTGTGCAGCATAAAGGGCGTTTTCTGCGGCCTGCACTTTAAGGGCCAGGTCGCGATCATCCAGGATTACCAATGTGTCGCCTTTCTTCACAAACTGGTTATCTTTCACTCTCACTTCTTTCACATAACCGGATACACGGGGTATAACAGGGCTTACATTGGCATCTATCTGCGCGTTATCAGTTTCTTCATGGTGTTGGGCATGAATGTATTTAGTGATACCAAATGCGCCGCCACCAAGTACCAGCACTGCCAGCACTATGACGAACCCTTTACTTTTCTTTTTAGGCGCGGTTGTTTCCTGCATGTTTATATTGTTAGTAGGTTTTGTTTGAGTTTGCGTTTCCACGGCTTTGATATTTATTGGTTTGTGGTATTATTTATTGTTGGATTCCAGTAAACCGGCTGACTGTAACAGTTTGTTATAAGCTACCAGTGCATCCGCCTTTGCATACGCATAGTTGAGATGCGCCTGCAAATTCGCCACGTCGGCATCCAGCAGATCTGTGGTAGTAGCCAGGTTGTTATCGTGCTTATTCTTCGTGATACGGTAATTTTCCTCTGCCTGTTCTATCGCCTTGATATAAGTATCCATTTTCTTATGGCTCAGGAGGTAGTTTTCGTAAGATTGATAAACATCGAGATGAATACCATCTATGAGCTTGGCCTCATTGGCCTGTACTTCCGCCAGTTGCGCCTTTGCGTAGTTTACTTTTGTACCTGTTTTCCAGAGGGAAGAAAGATTATATTTTAATCCTACACCGGCATTCACCGCATTGGTGATGGTTACCACGTTAGGAATATAAGCCGCCACATATCCGCCGGTTACAGCGAGTGACGGGAAATAATCTGCCTTTGCACCTTTTATACCGGCATTGGCTGCTTTCTCACGGGCGCCCAGTGAAGCCGCATCTTTACGGTTCTGGTAAGCCAGTTGCTCAAACTCTGCTACGCCGCGGCTGTCTACTTTATCTTCAACCTTAAAAGCGGTGCTGTCTACCTGGATCACTGTATTATCGGGCAGGCCCAGCATGATATCCATATTGAGGTTGGCAATTTTAAGGTTGTTTTCAGCGTCCATCAATGCCACCTGGTAATTGGATTGCTGCAGTTCTGCTTTTAAAAGATCATTACGCGCAAGGAGACCATTCTTTTCCTTATTCGAAAATTCCCTCACTCTCTCGTCCGACTGCCGGATGTTTTCCTGCACCAGCGCTACTGCAGCTTTTGCTTTATAAAGATTGCTGTAGGCAGCGATGGTATTCTGGATCACATCTTCACGGTCTTTATCTACATCCAGGCGGGCGGCTTCTGCCAGGTAACGGGCAGATTCCTTACCACTCTGAAGCTTTCCACCGGCAAAGATCGGCAGTGATACACTGGCTATTCCGTATGCAGCCTGGTTCACTTTAGGGCTTTCGGATTTGGTTCCTCCATTGTTATCATCTCCCATTTTCAGTTTCAGGTCAATATTTGGTTGTGTGAGCCTGAGATAAGAACCTGAAACGCTTACGTCCGGCAATTGGCCCTCATTGGCTTCTTTCAGTGAGGCGGTGGCCTGTTCTACTTTTGCATGACTCACCTTCAATTGTTTGCTGTTTTGTATACTCAACGATATGGCTTCATTTAACGAAAGCGGTTTTACGCTCTGTTGTGCGGATGCTGTCTGAAAGAAAAAAGCCAGCAGGATTCCCGACGCAAGCACATATAATCGTGGGTATATGCTTTTAGAATTCATGTTTTAGGATTGCTTTAAACAATTTTTTTAAATGTGTACTTACTCTGTTTTTCACAAACTCCCTGTATTCATCCTCGCTCAGATCTTCCACACCGGAGCTGCTTCTTAATATATGCTGGGCAGGTATTACCTGGTGAATAGTCCCGAATAATGTGGTCATCAGCATTTCCACGTCCACATCTTTATAAAAGATACCCGCTTCCTGGGCGCGTGTAACGATGGGGCGCATCAAACCGAGCATTTCTCCCTTTAGTTGCCAGATGAGATCCCTGATAGGGCTTTGCTGACTGTTCAGCTGTTCACGGCTCATAATGCACTGGAAATACTGCTCTCCAAGCATTTTATTGACGAACCGGTCGATCAGGCTGTTTATTTTCTCCAGTGGCTCCATCGTATCGTTCTCCAATAATTCATTGATGAACTTCCTGGAAGCCTCCAGTCTGTATTTGAAAATAGTTTCCAGCAATTTGTCTTTCGAACCAAAATAATAGGAGATCATGGCGATGTTCACATCTGCTTCCTGTGCTATATCTCTCACCGACGTGCCATGAAAGCCCTGATCGGCAAATAGCCGCTCTGCAACCTTTAAAATCGAGAGCTGTTTTTCACTATATTCTTCCATGTTCCTTTTTATGAATTTGACAACGCAAAGTTAAACAAACGTTTAATTTAAACAAGCGTTTATTTAATCGGTTGTTTAAATTTAAATTTCTCAATATTATAGTTAATTGATTTTCAATAAACAGCCCTAAAATTTTAAGCTGTTTTTAATATTTCTTAATAATAGATCAAGCTAAGAGGTGAAATCTTACCAGGTAGGAGGTTTTTATAGCGGAATTTTTTAATTTAAGGAGATGTATAACGCTTCTTCTATCTCTCATATAAAAACAAATTTCATGCGTGCTGTTTCTTCTTTTCCAGGTGCTGTTTTACTGGCTGGTCTTGTTACCGGCACCCTGGATATCCTATCTGCATTTGTATACTTTTCAATTGCCAGTCATGGACAGCCGGTGGGAAGGATACTGGTGTACATCAGCAGCGGCGTGTTTGGCAAGGCGGCATTTAACGCCGGGCCGGCTATGATGTGGTGGGGGTTGTTGTTTCATTACCTGATCGCACTGGTATGGTCGTTCGTTTTCTTCCTTATTTACCCGAAGCTGCCGGGCCTCCGCCAGCATCCCGTGGCTACAGGAATGGTTTACGGGCTGCTGGTATGGTGTGTTATGAACCTTGTGGTGCTGCCGTTAAGCCAGGTACCGCATGGACCGCTGCGCCTGGTGAATTCCATTATTAATATAGCTATCCTTATGGTAATGATCGGGATACCGCTTTCGCTGATGGCCCGTAAATTTTATACGAGGTAAAGGCAGGGATCATGAACAGCATAGTTATTGGCCAATAAAAGCATCTTACAAAATAAAAGCGGAGGAAATTTCCTCCGCTTCATCATTTATATTTTACACCCGGAAAATCCTTCTGTGCCTGCCGGAACTGTGTTTCCCATTCCTCCGGCCATCCGAAGGCAACAGTGGCCTGCGGTTTCAGGTTTACGCCCGCGGCGCCGCTCCAGAAATGAATAAATTCGCCCCAATTCATATCCTGCGTATAGGCGTTGCCGTTACGGGGGAAATTTGCGGCCAGCAAGGAGAAGAAATTGTTCAGCACTTTAGCGCCGCCATATTGATGATAGATAGGGTAAAACCAGTTTTTAAACCACTGCGTACCCGGCCGGGGAAAGTTGTCGGCTCCCTTCATCTGCATATCGAACCAGCGCTGCGCCTCTGCTTCCCAGCCGAGCGCGCGGTACACGTCGTACTGGTAGATCTCCATCCACTTGCTGTCTTTCCATATCGGGAACGCAGGCGAGCCATGCACCCCTTTGGCTGCCCCTTCCACGATATGCCCTACTTCATGCACTGCAGCATCCAGGTTCCAGCCGGTGGGGCTTACCCAGTCGCCCGCATGTCCCACGTCAATTACATTGCGGTAGTCATGGCTTGCATCAAAATAAGTAGATGGATGCCCGCCGGCATACTTGCCGGTGTGCAGCAGTACAAACAGGCGGTTATCCTTTCCAAAGGCGCCATAGGTTTGAGTGGTGTAATTCCATACTTTGGTTAGCAGCGTGTCCGGCCAGGTAATGGTTCCGGGCGTTTCTTTGTCGTAGTACACGGAAATGGAGGAGTTGCTGAACACCCGGCGCATCTCCTGCCGGTGCTCAAACCAGTGCTCCTGCCAGGTGGGCGGCGGCGTCAGCGCTGTATCTTCCACCAACCTGTGGCCTGCGGTGGCTGCACCTCTCCTATCCAACCGCTGCGCCGGACCAGCGATACACTGAAACGCAAAAGTGGCTATGGCAATAAAACTGCCCCCGGCCGGCCATACATACCTTGAATATCTCTTCATACAGGGATTTTATAAAAAATGCTAAATCGATTTTCTAATACAAAAAAAGTAGTATCTTACTGGTGAAAATAGCCAACAGGAAACTAATCAATTTTAAAAAATCCCTAACGGATTGTAAACAGAATTTAAAAGCATCGGGAACAGGCGTTATCAACAATTGAAGAAGAGGAAAAGTCAACCAAAAGTAACAAAGCGGAGCATGAGGCATTCCATCAAGCTGTATATCCTGACAGCGGTTATCTGTATTATCGCATTGGCTATCGTACAGTTTTTCCTGATATATAATACCTATCAGTTGCTGGACAGTCGTTTTAACTACGTGGAAAAAGGAAGGATCGGCGAAGCCTACAACCTGGCTATTGCCAACGATAAACTGTTCCCCGGCGGACAACCGCTGCTGGACAGCATCATAGTGCCGCAATATCCCTACCTGGAACAACTTTATAATACAAACCGTCACAGCTTTGATACTGCCTCCCAGCGCCTGGTGAACCGTATCATCCGGGAACTGGTAAAACATGAGAATACCGACAGCATGCTGAAAGCCATCAAAGCGAACGATGGGATCAAAGACTCCCTGCTGTTTGCTTTATGTATCCACCGGCTGGATATCAAGTTCAAAGACAGCCAGTACGTGAACGTTTATAACCGTTTTAAAAAATACCCGCTTATCCCGGCCAACAGGCAAAAGGAAATGGGCCTTTTTATTTGCGGCAACCTGCAGCAGCTGAATGAAAACAGTGCTGCCTCGTCGCTGGTAGCCAACTCCCCCATGCCCTACTCCTATTCCCTGTCGTTTTCTTTTTATGCCGATCCCTACAACCGCCGCACACTGGTGCTTCAGCAAATGAGATATACCATACTGCCCGGCTTACTTACCCTGCTGGCCGTGATTACGCTCTTTGCCATCACCCTGTTCAAATGGATACGGCAAAAACATTTGTCGGATATGAAATCTGATTTCATTAACAACATTACCCACGAATTCAATACGCCTATCACGGCGATTATTGTCGCCAATAAAAATATCCAGAATGAAAAAACGCTGGATAACAAACAAAGCGTTACCGCACTGTCTGAAATCATTAACCGGCAGGCGGAACGACTGAAGCTCCTGGTAGAAAAAGTGATCAATATTGCCGCCACGGAAAAACTGGCGCTTAAAACCACCACCACCGATCTCAATGAACTGATCAGCGGCATACTGGCGGTATACAGTCTAAATACCATGAAACAGGCTATCCGCTTCGATTTTCACAACAGCGGCGGCCCGCTCATGATAGAAGCAGATACTTTTCACTTCACTACCCTGCTGCAGAATATCCTGGACAACGCCGTGAAGTACAACGACCAGTCGGAGAAGATCATTACCATCACCACTTCCCGAGAAAAAGAATCTATTATACTAACTATACAGGACAACGGCATTGGCATGAACACTGCCACCCTCCGCCATATCTTTGAGAAATTTTACAGGCATCAGCCTAACCTGTCCAGGCCCACCAAGGGCCTGGGGTTAGGCCTTTACTATGTAAAACAATGCGTGGATGCACATGGCTGGACCATAAAAGTGAGCAGCGAACCCGGTGCAGGCAGCACTTTTGTAATTACCATACCTTCAAAAATATAACGCTATGAAACATCACATTCTGCTGGTAGAAGATGAAACAGATCTTGGTAACGTTGTGAAACAATACCTGGAGCTGATGGATTTCTCTGTCGACTGGCAACAAAACGGCCGGGCGGCGCTGGAGGCTTTTACGGCTACTCCTTCTGCCTGGCATATTGTACTGATAGATATCAACCTTCCTGAAATGGATGGCTTTGAACTGGCGCAGGAACTGGTAAAAATACAACCCAATGTTCCGTTCCTTTTCCTTACGGCGCGCAGTGAAAAGAAAGACCGGCTGTATGGCCTGAAAATAGGAGCGGATGATTATATCGTAAAACCATTTGATGTGGATGAACTGGTGCTCCGCATTAAAAACATCCTGAAAAGGAACCAGACCGTTAACAGCATCTCCGCCGGTAATGCCATTGAACTTGGCGGTATGCGTTTCCACAAAGATTCCCTGAAACTCACCGGCAATGGGAAAGAAACTATTCTTACACCACTGGAAAGCGACCTGCTGCTGCACTTCTATCACAACAGCAATAAAGTGATCCGCCGGGAAGATATCCTGCACCAGGTATGGGGAACAAATGATTATTTTGTAGGAAGAAGTTTAGATGTATTTGTATCCCGCTTCCGCAAATACTTCCAGGGAAATGAAAATATCAGTATCCGCAATATTTACGGGATCGGGTTCATGTTCAGCCTTACCTGAATAAAAAGGGCGGGCGCTACATCGCTTAAGGGCCCGCCCCTGCACATCTCGGATTATCTACAAGATGTTGTGCCTGTTTATCAACCGTCTCTTTATCAGTGTCATGTATGGGAAAAACAAATACAGGAGGGCCTTGCCGCTATAGGTGTTTTTCATAGTGATACATAGTTAACAGGGGTGATGAAAAAAAGTTCACCCGCCGTTGACTGTCTTTCATAAAAAAATGGATCGGATATAAAGTATATCCGATCCATTTCTTTTATGATGCAATTACCTTATTTCAGGGAGTTGATCCAGGTGGCAATCTTCACCGCATCAGCCTGTGGCACCTGCGGGAACGGAGGCATTGGCGTAGCATAGCCAGGCCAGTTTTCCGGCTGCGGATTTTTGATCAGCGCCAGTATTTTGGCAACAGAATAATTCCTTTTGGCTACATCGCGGAAACCAGGGCCAACCTGCTTTTTATCAGGATTATGGCAGGAAGAGCAAGTGTATTTGTTCAGCAATGGCTTCACCTGCTCATAGGTCAGCGTTTTTGCAGGAGCTGTTTTTGCTGCTGTGGATGCTGCTTTTGCCTCTGCTACTTTAGTGGCAGTGGTAGCTGGTTTGGCTGCAGAGTTTTTGGTGCTCAGTGCAGATACCGCCAGTTTGGCCCCATCCGGGATGTTATTCAGCGTATAGTATACATCAGGATGTACCAGTGAATAGGAATTTTCCTGGGTACGGATACCGTTCAGCGACAACTTGTGAATGTAGTACTGACGCAGCCCGTCGATCACCAGGCGCACCTTCATACCATCAGGAGATACCTGTACCCCTTTAATGGTAAGCTTCTCGGTATTAACGGTAGGGCTTCCGTACACGGGATGGTATTTATAGATAAAGCTCTCCACGTTGTAGGAAGCGATGTCTTCTGCATACTTTTTATCTACCGGTAAGGTGAAGGTAATTTCAAAACCATCCGGCATAGCATTTACCGTTCTCATTTCAAACGGCACCTTGTTGTTCCATACCAGGCGTTGCAGGCCCTGGTTAGCATCGCCGGCGGAGCCCCATCCACGGTTGGTTTCACCTACAAAGAGGGAACCGTCTTTACCCCAGGCCAAACGTAATACGCCCGACTGGAAACCGCTTCTGAAATCCCATGCAGCGCCCTGGTATTCTCCATTCACTTTCTCAAGGTATACCCTTACAATTTTACTTTGTCCCTGGTCGCCGATCAGCACCTGTTTTGCAAAGGGGCCGAAAGTTCCTTCGGGGATAGTGGTAAGCTGTGCATTGGAGATCCCTAAAACACCGTGTGGCAGCCAAACAGCCGGTACCTGTACTTCAGGAAAATATTTCTTCATATCAAACAGTGTCACAAACTTTTCGTTCTCTACGTTTTCAGGTTTGATAGCGCGGCCGTTGGCATCCTTGCGGAAACGGGGATCTACTTTAGCGTAAAGTTCTTCTGTAGTAAGCTTCACTGGTGAATTAGGCAGGTTGGTCCAGCGTAAACCGGCCGGGTGGCCTACAAAGCTGCCTTTTTTCACATGGGTTAAACCACCTGATCCCATCCAGTCGCCCTGGTTTTCTGTATAAAACAGTTCACCATCAATGGTACCGAGTCCGCAGGGAGAGCGGAAACCGGTAGCCCATGGTTCCATTTTACCATCTTCAGTGATGTGCATCATCCAGCCTCTCCAGGGCACACGGCTTTCACCGCGCCACCATTCTTCGTCGCCAAAGGCAACGTTACCGGAAACAAAGAAGGAACCATCTGTGCCCAGCACCGGGCCAAAGCTGTATTCGTGATAGTGACCAGACAGGGGCCATGCGAATACGGTTTCGAACAGGTCCATTTTGCCGTCCATATTGGTATCGGTCATTTTGGTAAGCTCTCCGCGTTGTGCGCAGTAGAGAGAACCGTTTTTATACGCCAGCCCCAGTACCTCATGCAGCCCGGAAGCCACTTTCCTGAAGTAAGGTGATTTGCTGGTGGGATTCTCTACTATAAATATATCGCCGCGGCGGGTAGCCACACCAAGGTCGCCGTTAGGCAGGGTGCATAAGCCCCCTACTTCCAGCAGGGTACCTTCTGGTGAGCTGATGCGCGCGATGCGGAAAAAGTCCTCTTCCTTCGGGGACTCCTGTGCTTTTACAGGCGTGATGGCCGTTGTCATCAGGAACATACCTGCGGCTATTCCTGCTGTAATTCTTTTATAGTTCAGTTTCATAATAGTCATTAGTATTGCTGCTTAGAAGATAACCGCATAACCTGTTTTCGCCTGTATCGGCACTATCAGCTCCGCGCGGCCGTTCTGATTGCGGATAATGGGATTTGCTTTGGCATCATCCATCTTCACATAATAGGATTTATCGCCAATCACATACAAACCAGGGGATACCTGCTCTATACTATCTCCTACGGCTATACGCAGATACAGGTCGGAGGCAGGTTGCTGCACCGTAACGGTACGGTGAATGCCCTGGTTTTCCGGGAGCACGCTGATATCATCTGTTACAGCGGTACCATAAATATTATAACGGAAAGTAGGTTTACCGCTTTCATCGAGTGAATAACCGGTTGGACGGAAGCCGGTACCTGTAGTATCCGCGCTCCAGGCAGTTTCTTTGGTAGCCAGTTTACCAATGGCCAGTGCAGGCTGGTTGGTAAGCACCTGTACGGTACCCAGCGGGCGGGAAGATCCATCGCCGCGGTCATGCCACATAGGCGTGGTGTTCAGGAATTCGCCGCGCCATACCTGGAAAGGCAGACCGTTGTCCATATCGTAGGTGTAATGCACTTTGGTTGGGCTGCCTACAGACACAGCATGTACCACGCGTTTGCCGCCACGAACATCCATGAAACTGCGCAAAACTGTGTTTTCGTTGGCCGTTACCAGGATAGGATCAGTGGGATCATCAGCGGGTACATTGGTATCGCTGATCACGAACTCGCGGATACCTGCTTCACTTACAGATAAAGTGATGGACGGTTTAGCCCAGTCGGTGTTTTTGACGTATAATACTTCCACAGGGTAGTTACCCGGCTGCAGGTCAATGCTGCCACGGCCATCCCAGCCCCTCGGGAGGATCACCTGCTGGTTGTTCACCTTCAGCACACCGCCGCCGCCGGATGTATGCAGGTTGAAATGATATTTACCGGCTGCTTTAACGGCCAGAGTAGCGGTGTAGCGCACCAGGAACTCATTGTCCGGCAAACCTGCAATGTTGGAGGTAAGCAGCGGGGAGGTTCCGGTAACGGCAGGTTTCAGGGTAGCAAAGTTGGGTTCTTTATCGAAGCTGCCTTTGTACACGCTGTATTTTACGTCTTCCAGGGTTGGTTTGGGAGCGCTGAAGTTATTGATCACGATGTTTCTGAAAGCCACGGTACCGTGATCGCCCTGGATACGAAGCGGACCGGAAGGCACTTCATTATTTTGTACAGCGCCGCGGGTAGGTCCGGAAAGCACTACGTTTTCCTGGATGGTTACGCCATTCAGCTCCAGCTTCAGGATAACGGCATCGGCGATTTTATTGCCGGCGGCATCAAAGCGGGGGGCCTGGAAGGAAATTTTCATGTGCTGCCATAAACCGGGAGCGCGGCTTACATTCTGACGGGGAGCATGGCCGTCATAGCCCTGCAGTCCTTCCGGCTTGCTGTCGTTCCAGCGTTCATAGATCCCTCCGTTGTCGGATGCGCGGGGAGCTAAGGTACCCCAGCTGTCGAGCAACTGGATTTCATACCTTCCCTGCAGGTAAATGCCTGAATTAGAACCTTTAGACATCATATAATCCAGTTCAAGATCCAGGTCACCATGTTCCAGCGTACTGAAAAGGTCTTTACCATGTGCATTCTTTTCCGGCAGGTTTACCAGGATACCGGTACCTGCAGTTGTTTGCAGCAGGTTGTTCTGTTGCAGGTCTGCTTTAACCCCGCCGGCTATACGCCAATTGGCTGCAGGCTGCTGGAATGCAGATAAATCTGTTAATGGCAATTTGTTCTGTGCCATCATCTGTTGACAACTGCCAATACTTAAAATCAATACCAAAGTTCTCCGGTCGTACGCACGTAACTGTGTCAACTTTGGACGGAACCTGTTCCATCTAAGCATAGATCTGGATTTTTTTTAAAAAGTTTACATTGATTGCTAAATGCTTTTAGCGTTTCAGGTGATACATCAATTTTTTTGTACAGGTACTTCCCAATTGTTAATGAAATTTAAATTCTCAACTATCGCTAAACGTGGGACTGTGCTAAATTTGAATCACGGGTGCCAAAATAGAAATTAATTACAACAAAGTAGTGCGCGGGGGAAAAAAAATTACACCAGCGGTAAAAAACTCCTTTGGCGATGCGCGGATTTTGTCTGACTCAGGATTAAACTGATTACTCCTGATTAGACTGATTTGATTTCTTTGGATTACTAAAGATTCAGGGAGACTTAAGCGGATTGGCCTGCCGCGGATTTTGTCTGACTCAGGATTAAACTGATTACTCCTGATTAGACTGATTTGATTTCTTTGGATTTAAAAAGATTCAATGAGATTTAAGCGGATTGGCCTGCCGCGGATTTTGTCTGACTCAGGATTAAACTGATTACGCTGATTACGCTGATTTGATCTTGTAATGATCATTAAAAATAAAGATTCAGGCGAAAGTATCCGCTTAAATCTCCCCGAATCTTTTTAAATCATTACAAAATCAAATCAGCGTAATCAGCGTAATCAGTTTAATCCTGAGTCAGACAAAATCCACCGCCGAACGCGCGCTACAACACCAACCCGAAGCCCGCCAGCTTATTAAGCGTGCTTTCATAATCGGTATGACAAACGCCGTTAATACCCAGCCCCGCTGCTACGTCGATGAACATGGAGCGATCCTCTATATATACTACTTCGGCAGGTTTTACCTGTGCAATGTCCAGTGCAATTTTATAAATGTCCGCATCCGGTTTACGGAAATGCACAAAGCAGGAGGAAATATAAAAGTCAACGAACCTGCTGATATTAAAATGATGGATACGGTGCTCATTCAGCTCCCGGCCTTCGTTATTTACGATCGCAATTTTCAGCTTGTATTTTTCTTTCAGCTTCGGGATCAGCTCCAGCATCTCCGGGTATGGCGCCGATTGGGCATACATAAAATCGCGGAAATCCTGCCGGCTGAATGATCGCTCTTTATAAAATACCACCCGGGTAAGGTATTCATCCAGGGTAAGTTTACCTTCTTCATAGGTATCAAAAGTGAGATGATGCCGTTCTTCTGTTTCCAGGGCATCCAGGTCAAAGGTCTGGATAGCCAGCTTGCGCGCGGCCCTGTCCCATCCATTGGTTAATAATACACCGCCTATGTCCAGGAATAGTGTTGTGATCTTTGTATGATTATCCATTTGTAATTTTTTTACCCTGCTAATGTACGCGGATTTTGTCTGACTCACTGATTACGCTGACTATACTGATTTTTTTTAAATAATTGGGGAGATATAAGAGAGTAATACCCGCTTATATCCCCCCAAATCATTTAAAAATCCAAAGTGATCAAATCAAACAAATCAGTATAATCAGCGTAATCAGTGAGTCAGACAAAATCCATTTATTTCTTCTTTTTGGTTTTCTGCTCCGCTATATAACCGTTAAAGCTGATGGGCGACCGGTCGCTGCTGGTTACCTGGAGGGAAGCATATCCCTCGCTTGACACACTTAAATTAAACGATTGCACCGATCTGTGATCTTTGGGTTTAATGGTGATATTCCAACCATCCTTTTTACCCGGTGTAATGTTGTAATCGAAGGATTTGGTTTTGAAATCCAGTGGCGATTTTGTAGCGCCGTAATCCACAGAAGTATAAGCCCGGCCAAAATATGGCAGGTAACTTATCACGGAATCCGCTCCCACAACTACATTGTATTCCGATGTAAGGTTACGCATGCGGCCACTCATAGGCAGCGCATTCTGCGCTACGAAAACATAATTCTGCGAGTCTATCAGTGATTTGATCCTGGCTGTTTTGTCTGCTTTCTGCTGCGCTTTTGTTTCCTGCGCAAAAAGACTGGTAGAAATAACGGCGCCCAGTAAAAGAAGCATCGCTGTTTTTAATACAAAGAACCTTTTCATATGGTAAGTTTTTACGTAAGAGGAAATGCCAATATCGTACCATAACAGCCGGGGCTACGTTTTGTTCACTGTCAGAACAACACAAATTGCTGTTAAAATACTACTTTTAAGGATCGATGATAAACCCGGAAACATGCCCAACCCATATATCTCGTTACTGAAAACAGCCTGGAAATATGCCCGGAAAGAGCGTAAGAAATATCTGCTCGTCTATTTCCTGTTCCTGATGGCCAATGTCGTTTTTTCCCTGAACCCCGTATTGTTCGGTTGGTTCATAGGGAGCATACAGCGCGATAGCCCTAACCTGCCCCGTTATACCATGATCTTTGCCGGTACTTATTTCGCGCTTAAACTCCTGGAATGGTGCTTTCATGGCCCGGCCCGTATCATGGAACGGCAGCTGGCCTTTAACCTGAGCCGGAACTTCCTCCAGGAACGATACCACCAGGCCCTGCACCTTCCTGTGAAATGGCACCAGGATAACCACAGCGGCTCAGTGATTAATCGCATACGGAAAGCATATGAGGCCCTGAAAGAATTCTTTGAACGGGGCTTTATGTATCTCCACGCCATCTGTAAACTGCTCTTCTCTATGATCGCCATGCTGTATTTCTCCCCCCTCTACGGGAGTATAGGTATTGCGCTGGGCGTGCTTTGCATATGGATCGTACTGCGGTTCGACCGCCCCTTTATCCGCACCCTCAATGAAATCAATGAAGGCGAGCATGTGGTGTCGGCAACGCTGTTCGACAGTCTCTCCAATATTATGACAGTGATCACCCTGCGACTGGAGAAAAGCATGGAAAACGGCCTGCTGGCAAAGATACAGCGCATCCTGAAGCCCTTCAGGAAAAACACCGTGATCAACGAATGGAAATGGTTTGTGGCCGAAATGATGATCTCATTGATCTACTGCGTAATAGCGGTGGGTTACGTTTTCCAGCATTGGGTACCCGGCGAAATCTTTTACGTGGCCGGGCTGGTAACCCTCCTGGGTTATGTAAACCAGTTCACCAGCGTATTCCAGGACGTTGCCTGGCAGTACACAGATGTGGTACAATATAATACGGCAGTGGATACCGCGGGGAATATCAGTGAAGCCTATACGCAGCATCACCGCCCCGATGCAGCGCCGGAACTGCCGGCCAACTGGAACCGGATCAGCATCAGCGCGCTGAGCTTCTCCCACACCGCCACTTATGAAGACAATGCCGGTCCACAGCGCCTGCACGACCTCCATCTCCTGATCGAAAAAGGGAAAAAGATCGCTCTTATTGGGGAAAGCGGCAGCGGAAAAAGTACGCTGCTGGCCATTTTACGCGGCCTGTATGAGCCGGAGCCCGGAGTAACGATACAGGTAAACGGTGAGGCGTTACCGTTAGCTACCGTTAATGAAAGCGTTACCCTGTTCCCGCAGGAGCCCGAGATCTTTGAAAACACCATAGCATACAATATTACACTAGGCCTGCCCTTTCAACCGGAAGAGATCATGGCAGTATGCAGCAGCGCCCATTTTTCAGAAGTGGTGGAAATGCTGCCGCAGGGGCTTGCATCCGATATCCGGGAAAAAGGCGTGAACCTCTCCGGCGGACAAAAACAACGTCTCGCACTGGCCCGCGGCATCCTCGCTGCACGCAACAGCCAGGTGATCCTCCTGGATGAACCCACCAGCAGCGTAGATCCTAAAACAGAAGCCATGATCTACGAAAAAATGTTCCAGGCGTTTTCCGATAAAGCCATCATCTCCGCCATGCACAGGCTGCACCTGCTGCCGCAATTCGATTATATCTACGTACTGGACCAGGGCCGCATTGTATCTGAAGGCACCTTCCATTACCTGCGCAGCAACAGCGCCGCTTTCCAGGAGCTCTGGAAACACCAGGAAAACAAATAGCGTTTTTTGGTAATATTTTATTATCATTGCAACTGCGTTTTCATCCTATGGAATGGTTCTCTCCCACCAGTTACTATCACCCTATGAAAACTCTATGCAAAAAATTTCGCTGTATGACCTGAAACGCAAACTGAGAAACAGTCAGGAGCCAGATGAAATTATCACCCTGCTCGGCTATAACCTTTCATTCTTTACACGGGAGGAGCGGTCACAACTATTATGCGATTTACTGGAATACCAGGAGATATTTTTTGAAGCGGCGGAACTGCTGATCGAAGAAGGCGGCGCAGATATGCATTATAAGAAAGAAGATATTATCCCCATTATTTTTTGTGCAGTGGGCGCCAATAAACCGCAGGCTGTACAATACCTGCTGAACAAAGGTGTGCCGCTTTATATCGATAATGCAGATTATCTTTTTGCCATCGCCTATATTTTTAAACATCACCGGCTGGCAGCTATCACCGATATGCTGCTGATCCTCATTGAACACAACATCCATTTCAATTTTGTACTGGCCAGCATGGATACGCCGCTGCTGCTGGCAACCAGGCATAATAATAACCGGGAAGTAGTACAGTTCCTGTTATCGGAAGAAGTAGATAAGTATGTATATGATGAAGACGGATTTACCGCTATCCATTATGTGCCCTTCGCCAAAGCGCCGTACCTGTATAAGGATATGATCACCTGTATGGCCGATATCGGGGTAAGAACAAAGTTTGCCACCAGTATGGAACCGGTATTTGAATGCGTGATCAGGGTGAGTGAGCACCACACTTTCGAAGAGTTTATCTATGAAGCGCTGAATGCCTTCCTGGAAAACAGGCACCGTATGTACGACGATATTTTTGAAAAGTACTATTACCGGCTGCACCTGATAGCAGAACATATTTCCAATATACGCGCCAGTGCCGGCGATGCTGCATAGCAACCCTTTAATACCGGTACATCCCGTTAAGGCAAATCATGGTTTGTACATGTGAAAATATTTTCATATTTTAGAACAACTGATATTTTCTATACCTAAATTAACCAGAATGCTCACAACACTTGCTGTACTGGCCACCCTCTTCTTCCTGGCCCACGTTTATCTCCTCTTTACCTCATTCGGGAAAAAAGGATTTCAAAAACAAAAATACCTTTGGTCGCATATCACCCTGTGGATTACGGGTGGGCTTGCCTGCCTCATTGCCCTCTTCTTCGCCGGGAAAGGCATTTCCGGTGTGATCGATGTGTTTAATACCCCTGGTAAAGCGGCCCTGCTGTTCCTTATTGCCCTGGCTTTATCAGGCGCTGCACACAGCATCGTGAAACTGCTGGTACTGCCCAGATACCAGGGAGCCGCCTGAATAACGGGATATATTATACGAAAATCCCCTGGCGGTTACCAGGGGATTTTTGATGCGCGTTTCCACATAAAATGTTAAAGGTGGAAAATTTTCTTTTGCCATCAACAATATTGATTATATTTATACCCTGTTGATCCTGGTTTCTTATAACCGCCGGCGCTGGCTGGCTACCGCAACACCTGCAATACTCCGCAGGTTCTGACAGATGATCACCATCAAAAGAAAAAATTGCGCGTTGAAATCATCTTCATAAATAATTATTTTATTAGCACGAAAAGAGAGACACATTTTTATGAATAAGAAAGATATCTGGAGATATAAATCTTTGGAGCAGTTGGAGAATAAGAGTTGGGGAACGGCCACAGATAAGGATTCGGGAATAGTTCAGAAATGTCTTGCCTTAGTTAAAGTACCAGTAGTAAAATTAGCCGCAAGCGAATTGCGCATTTTAATCGGACAATCATTTAATCCTTCTTACCTGGTTCCTTTAGCATTGGAGATATTACAACATGATGTACTGGTAACTGCCGGTATGTATCCCGGCGACCTGCTGAAAGCCGTGCTCGACGTTCCTGCTGCTTTCTGGGAAGAACATCCCGACCTTCACAAAAACCTGCTTGACCTCATGCAGGAACGAAGCGAAGAGATTGAAACAGAAATAGACCTGCCTGAATTCTGGCGTAATAACCTGGTCATGTAAGCATTGTTATTCCTGCGGCAACTTATCTTCTCCCGCTTAAAATAACAACATCACCGGAAAACCTGTCACATCTCCTTCAGTATAATACTACATTACTCCACGTATTTATCAGTAAGGATCTTACCGGAGCTGCTGCAGCGTATACTGCGTAACAGGAATGTTTTGCCAGTACGGCAAAAAAGTATCGCTATTCGTCAAAATTGAATAACGACAACTGCCCTGATGGAGGTAACTTCTCCTGGCTCAACGGCGCATCATTAAAATTAGATAGGGTAATACCTAACAGGCGGATCCGCTTATCTTCCGGGTAAGTAGCTGCCAGCAACTGCTTTGCCGTATCTACAATAATATCATAATCGCCTACAGGAAACGGGAAGGAATGATTCCTGGTGATCTGCTTAAAATCACTATACTTTATTTTCAGGGTAACAGTACGGCCTTTCAGCTGGTAGCGCTGCAACCGGTCGTATACCGTTTTCCCGATCTTTTCCAGTTCCGCTTCCATATCAGCTACCACGGTTAAATCATATGGGAAAGTATCTTCCGCACCAAGCGATTTCGTTTCCCTGTGCGGCTGCACTTCCCGCTCATCTATCCCCCTCACAATCCGGTAATAGAAACTACCTACTTTGCCAAAATGGGTTTTCAGATCCTGCTCCGATAACTTCTTCAGATCAGCCCCTGTAAAAAGCCCCATCCTTTTCATTTTATCGGCAGTTACCTTTCCCACGCCATGGAATTTTTCTACCGGCAGCGTTTCCATAAAAGACTCAATAGACGATGGCCCGATAAACGTAAGCCCGTCCGGTTTATTGAGGTCCGACGCAATTTTTGCCACAAACTTGTTTACAGACACACCCGCTGAAGCGGTGAGCTGCAACTCATTCCTGATGGCCTGCTTGATCTGCCCCGCAATTTCAATGGCGGAACCAATATTCAGCTTATCCTGGGTTACATCCAGGTAGGCCTCATCAAGCGATAATGGCTCTATCAGATCCGTATAACGGGAAAATATTTCGCGGATATGCCGGGACGCTTCCTTGTACGCATCAAAACGGGGCCTGATAAAAATAAGCTCCGGGCATAACTGCAAGGCTCTTTTGGAAGGCATGGCGGAACGCACGCCAAACTTACGCGCTTCATAACTGGCAGTGGCTACTACCCCACCCCGGCCCTCCGGCGAGCCGCCCACAGCAATAGCCTTGCCGCGGTAAACCGGGTTATCGCGCTGCTCTACAGATGCGTAAAACGCATCCATATCAATATGAATAATTTTTCGTTGTATACTGTTTGGTCTGTTCTCCATTTCAACACGCCGGAAGCCCATGTAAAGATATTCAGTATTTGGCGATTCAACCCACAAAAAAGATATTTTTACAGCACATACCGTTACCTTCATACACTAAACTTTCTAACAGTGGCCGACTACGATCAGGAAATTTCACACGAGCACAAAAAATTTGAAAATATCACCTGGGAAGGCAAAACACTCTCCGGCAGGGAGTTCTACGACTGCCACTTCTATAAATGCAGCCTGAAGGAATGCATCTTTATAGAATGTACTTTTGAGAAATGTACTTTCGAAGAATGCGATCTTTCGCTGATACAATTCAAACAAACTGCTTTCAGCCGCGTGACACTGCAATATACCAAAGCCATTGGCATTGCCTGGCACAATGCCCGTAGCCCGCTCACAGTAGAGTTCCATCACAGCCGTATCAGCTACTGCAGCTTCTCCGGTCAGAACCTGAAAAAAGGAGTTTTCCTCCATTGCCAGGCAGATGAAGCCGATTTCTCCGGCTGTAACCTCTCACAGGCCGACTTCTGCGGCACCGATCTCGCAGGAGCGCGCTTCTCAGAAACAGATCTTACCCAGGCCAACTTCACCGGCGCCCAGCGATATGCCATTGATGTACAAAGCAATAAAGTAAGAAAAGCGAAATTCAGTTTGCCCGACGCTCTGGCGTTGCTCGATGGATTGGGCGTGGAGATAGTAGAATAACGCGACGAAATTCACATGGATTTTCTTACTTTGGAAAGAAAAGCAGCTGCGCTATGATCAGGAAGAAAGAAGGCTTTCAGGGCCAGCGGATGATCGTTATTCCACGTAATATCCTCAACAGGAAATGCGCCCGGGAACCGGCGCTTATGCCGCTGTATATCACGGATATAGGATATTATCCCAAAGCGCTGTTCCATCACAGGAAAAGGGCGCAGGGCGCAGAACAGCATATTCTGATCTATTGCCTGGAGGGTAAGGGCAGCATCTCGCTGAAAAAAGAAGTACATACTATCCAGGCGGGCGACTGCTTCCTGCTGCCGAGGAAATGCGCGCATGAATACAGCGCAGATGAAAATGACCCATGGACCATCTACTGGGCCCATTTCCTGGGAACCAGTGCAGATGGCATTGTTCAAACAGCTATCAGGGAATGGAAAGGGAATAAGGTATACCTCCCACACTCGCCCGACAGACTGCACCAGTTTGAGCGCATCTACGAGCAGCTGCAAAGAGGCTACAGGGAAGAAAACCTGGTTTGGTCCAATATGAACTTCTGGTCGTTCCTCTCCTCCTGTGTTTACCCCGACCTTACCCAGCAGGGGAAAGCTTTCCGTCAGAATGATGCCATCGATCAGTGCATCGATTATATGAATAACCACCTCGACCAGATGCTTACCCTCCAGCAAATGGCGCAGGCGGTAAATCTCTCCCAGTCACATTTCTCTTACCTTTTTAAAAATAATACCGGGTTCTCTCCCATCGAATACTTTAACCAGCTGAAAGTTCAGAAGGCTTGCCAGTACCTGCTCTTCACACAACTGCGTATCAAGGAAATAGCCGCCCAACTTGGCATGGAGGATCCTTATTACTTCTCCCGGATGTTTAGCAGGGTGATGGGTGTATCACCCAATCAATACAGGGAAAAGAAATCGTAACCGTAAGATAATCCATCATAATCAGCATATCATCTAGCCCCTGTTTCATGCCACCGGCTTATTTTTACGGACGTCAATGAAAAAACAATGGACCATTTTTCCACGTTGAGGATTACAGTCAGCCTCACCCTGGCAGCAGGAGCAGGTTTGCTCTTTGCCGCCTGCAGTTCTGACAGGAAAGTAGACTTCAGCACCGAGGTAAAACCAGTGCTAAACAAGCATTGTATCAGCTGCCACGGTGGGGTGAAGCAAAGCGGCGGATTCAGTGTACTGTTCAGGGAAGAAGCCCTGGGCGTAACCAAGTCCGGCAAGCCCGCTATTATTCCCGGTCACCCGGAAAAAAGCGAATTCATACGCCGCCTTACCTGCAAAGATCCTAAAGAACGGATGCCGCAGAAAGGCGAGCCGCTTACCCACGCAGAAATAGATATACTCACCCGCTGGGTGAAACAGGGCGCAGAATGGGGAGAGCACTGGGCGTATGTATCTCCCAAAAATATCCCGGTACCTGATATCGATGTTCCCAAGGGGAATGAAATAGACCACTTCATTCAAGCAAAATTAAAAGAAGAAGGACTGAAACCTTCCCCGGAAGCAGATAAAATGACCCTGCTACGCCGCGTAAGCCTGGACCTTACCGGCCTGCCACCCACTCCTGAAATGGCCAGGCAGTTTGCCGTCAGCAACGATCCCAAAGCATATGAAAAAATAGTGGACAGCCTCCTGCAATCGCCCCACTACGGCGAACGCTGGGCCGCCATGTGGCTGGACCTGGCCCGCTATTCCGATACCAAAGGATACGAAAGGGACGATAGCCGGCGGATATGGCGCTACCGGGATTGGGTGATCGACGCATTTAATAACGATATGCCGTACGATACCTTCACTATTGAACAACTCGCAGGAGATCTGCTGCCTGACCCTACCCGCGACCAGCTCATTGCCACGGCGTTTAACCGCAATACCATGACCAACGACGAAGGCGGTACGCAGGACGAAGAGTTCCGCACCGCTGCCGTAATGGACCGCGTAAGCACCACTATGGATGTGTTCCAGGGCGTTACCATCGCCTGTGTGCAATGCCACAGCCATCCTTACGATCCCTTCCGCTTTGAGGATTACTATAAGCTGATGGCCTTCCTTAATAATACCCGCGATGAAGATACCCATATGGAACATCCCAAACTTCGTTTGTACGACAGCGTTAGTACTGCCGAAGTGAGGCAGGTAAGCGATTGGGTAGCGCAAAACGGTAACACCCAACAGGCAAAAGAAGTACAGGAATTCCTGAAAGTACTGGAACCAAAAGTACATGCGCACGTGGCGGATAATTATATCAACGGCGCCCTGCTGGATACAAAATATATGGGCATCAGGAATAACGGCAGCTGCCGCCTCCCGCAACAGAACATGGAAGGTAAAACACAGCTGCTCATGAACTACTGGACCGGCAGTAAAGGCGGTTCTGTAGAGTTCCGTCTCGATAGCCTGAACGGCCGCACTATCATCAAACATAACCCTGGCGCCCACCAACGGCCGCCTCGCCATCAGCATGCCGTTGCCACCCGTTACCGGCACACATGATGTATATCTTATTTTCCGCAACCCGTCCCTCAGCCCCGCAGATGCAGTATGCAGCGTGGAGTGGTTTGCGTACCTGGGCGATATTCCCGGTAAAGGAAAACCCGGCTATGATAAGATCAACAACACCTGGTTATCTCTCATCAATCAAAATCCTGATGATGTACCGGTAATGATTGAAAATCCGCCGGTAATGGCCCGTACCACCAACATTTTTGAACGGGGCAACTGGATGGTAAAAGGCAAAGCAGTAACACCGGATGTACCGCATTCACTGAACCCCTTCCCGGCAAAAGCGCCGCGCAACCGCCTCGGTTTGGCCATGTGGCTCACCGATACCAAAAACCCGCTCACTGCCCGCGTAATGGTGAACCGTTTATGGGAACAGGTGTTTGGCACCGGTATCGTGGAAACTCTGGAAGATTTCGGTACACAGGGCTTCACACCATCGCATCCCGAACTGCTCGATTATCTCGCTTACCAGTTTATGCATAAATACAGGTGGCATGTAAAACCACTGCTGCGCGAAATTGTATTGTCAGCCGCCTATAAACAAACTTCTTCCAGCACCCCCGAACTGCAGGAAAAAGACCCCGCTAACCGCCTGCTAGCCAGGGGACCGCATTTCAGGCTTACAGCAGAAGAAGTAAGAGACCAGGCCCTCACCGTGAGCGGCCTGCTGAACCGCCAGCTGCACGGCCCCAGTATTATGCCCTACCAGCCCGATAATATCTGGCAAACCGTGTGGAGCGGCGCAACCTGGAAAACCGCCGACGACGGCAACCAGTACCGCCGTGCGGTATATGTTTACCAGAAACGTACCAGCCCATATCCATCTATGCTTTCGTTCGACGGCAGCAGCCGCGAGGTATGCCTGCAGCGGCGTATCCGCACCAACACGCCACTCCAGGCATTGGTTACGCTCAACGATCCGGTATACGTGGAAACGGCAGCCTCGCTGGCAAAGCATATGCTGAAAAACGGCGGCAACGATGCAGCGGCGTGTATCCGTTGGGGTTATCAGACGGCGATGTATAAACCACTGCCCGATAATAAGCTGAAAGTGCTGCAAAAACTGTATACACAGGCGCTGGCAGAATATAAACAAAAACCTGCCGAAGCGGATAAACTGTTGCAGCATAAAGAAAACACACCACAAAAAGCGGAACTGGCGGCACTCACTGTGGTAGCCAACGCTATTATGAACCTGGATGAATTCCTGACTAAATCTTAATGCGGTATGACTAAGCATGCACGACTGATAAAGGAAGCAAATGATCAAACGCTGCGGTATTTCACCCGCCGCCACTTTCTGATGGATTGTGTGAAAGGCCTTGGAGCTGCCGCGTTCAGCTCTTTTCTCGCCAGCTGCGGCAGCAGCAGCAAAACCCTGGTAGACCTGGCCGGAAACCCCATGGCGCCACGGGTGCCACAATTCCCCGCAAGAGCTAAAAGCGTGATCTACCTGCACATGGCAGGCGCCCCTTCACAGCTGGAACTGTTCGACTATAAACCGGCCCTACAGAAATTACATAACCAGCTATGCCCACCATCCCTGCTGGAAGGGAAAAAGTTTGCCTTCATCCGCGGCGTTCCCAAAATGCTGGGCCCACAGGCTGTTTTCGCACAACATGGCGAATCCCGCGCATGGATATCCGATCACCTGCCGCACTTTGCTACTATGGCAGATGAAGTGAGCTTCCTGAAAGCAGTACAAACAGACCAGTTCAACCATGGCCCCGCGCAGCTGCTCATGCAAACCGGCAGCGCAAGGCTGGGACGCCCCAGCATCGGCTCCTGGGTTACCTACGGCCTCGGCTCTGAAAATGATAACCTGCCAGGCTTCGTAGTGCTCACCTCCGGCGGGAAAACACCTGATGCAGGTAAAAGCGTATGGGGCAGCGGCTTCCTCCCCTCCGTATACCAGGGCGTACAATGCAGAACCAAAGGAGAGCCGGTGCTTTATCTCACCGATCCCGATGGTATGAGCCGCGATCTACGCAAAGAATCTATCAACGCCATCAACGAGATCAACAAACAGGAATACGCCACCTTCGGCGACCCGGAAACATTATCACGTATCTCCCAGTACGAACTGGCTTACAAAATGCAGATCTCTGTGCCGGAAGTGATGAACATCAGCAACGAACCTGATTATATCCACGAAATGTACGGCACGCAGCCAGGCAGGGAATCCTTTGCCAATAACTGCCTGCTGGCACGCAAACTGGTGGAAAAAGGCGTACGCTTTGTACAGCTGTACGACTGGGGATGGGATAGCCACGGCACCGACGAAAACCTGGCGATCGACTACGGCTTCCGGAACAAATGCCGGGAAATTGACCGCCCCATTACCGCTTTGCTGAAAGACCTGAAACAACGCGGTCTGCTCGATGAAACCCTGGTGATCTGGGGCGGCGAATTCGGCAGAACCCCTATGCAGGAAAACAGGGATGGGAAAGACATGCCTTTCCTGGGCCGCGATCACCACGTGGAAGCCTTCACCATGTGGATGGCAGGCGCCGGTATCAAAAAAGGATTTTCCTACGGTGAAACCGACGAAATAGGCTATGCCGCCATAAAAGGTAAAGTAGCCATCAATGATATTCATGCCACCATACTGCAGCAGATGGGCTTTGACCACGAAAAGCTCACCTACCAGTTCCAGGGCCGCCCGTTCCGGCTCACAGATACCGGCGGAAAAGTAATTACACCCATACTAAGCTAAACCTACATGAACAGTAACAGGAGAAACTTTATCAAACAATCAGCCATACTTGGTTCCGCATTATGTATCCCTGCCCTGCCGGCATTTGCCGCCGCTACACCTGTAACCGCAAAAGAAGGATACCGCCTTATTGTACTGGCCACCAACTGGGGTTATACCGGCAGCATCAACGATTTCTGCGCACAGGCAAAAAAAGCCGGGTACGACGGCATCGAAATATGGTGGCCCAACGAAACCGCCGCGCAACAGGAACTGTTTGCCGCGCTGGAACAACACGGGCTTGAAGTGGGATATTTGTGCGCGGGCTACGACAGCGACTATACGAAACATGCGCAGCAGTTTGAAACCATGCTGAAAGCAGCTACCGGTCATAATAAGATCAAACCGTTATATATTAACTGCCATTCTGGGAGAGACTATTTCTCCTTTGAGCAGAACAGCGCTTTAATAGATATGACTTACCGGGTCTCCAAACAGTCGGGCATACCGGTGTACCACGAAACACATCGCTCACGCATGCTGTTTGCCGCGCATATTGCCGGTAAGTTCATCGACGCAAAACCAGACCTGCGCCTTACCCTTGATATTTCGCACTGGTGCAACGTACATGAATCGCTGCTACAGGACCAGCAGGCCACGGTTGCCAAAGCCCTGGGCCGGGCCGGGCATATACACGCCCGCATCGGGCACCCGGAAGGACCGCAGGTGAATGATCCCCGCGCGCCCGAATGGGCCAATGCCGTGAAAGCGCACTTTAGTTGGTGGGATCAGATAGTACAGCGCCATCAGGCTGCCGGTAAACCACTCACTTTCCTCACTGAATTTGGCCCGGCCGATTACCTGCCTACGCTGCCGTACACCCGGCAACCGGTAGCCGACCAATGGGATATCAATGTATTTATGATGAACCAGCTAAAACAACGTTACAGTAAACCATGAGATTATTGATCAGTAGCGGCAGCTGGAGTATGTTTATCGGACGTTCGCATCCTTTACTGGTACACCTGCCTATCGGCATTTTAATTATTGCATTTATACTCACCCTGCTGGCACGCAGGGAAAAATGGCGGCATGTACAAAGCGCCCTGCCCGCGGTATTGCTGGCAGCAGCACTGTCTGCCATACTCAGCTGTATCACCGGCTACCTCCTTTCACTGGATGGAGGCTATGAAGAAAAGCTGCTGCAAACGCATAAATATCTCGGTATAGGCGTGGCCGTTATCAGCACCGGCCTGTACCTGCTGGAAAAATATAAACACCGCTTTCCACGCCTGCAACTGCCCGCCGCCCTGCTCATGATATTGCTCCTAAGCGCTGCAGGGCATTATGGTGGTAGTCTTACCCACGGCGATGACTACCTCACCCAGGCCATGCCTGCGCCTTTACAGCGGATGACAGGCATGAATAAAGCAATTGATAACGCGGCAGCCTATACGAATATTGGTGATGCCCGCTTGTATGAAGACCTGGTGCAGCCTGTACTGGCCAACCGTTGCTATGGCTGCCATAACGAACAAAAACTGAAAGGCGGCCTCCGGCTGGAGTCCATTGCCCTTATCCGTAAGGGCGGGGAGCACGGCCCTGTGCTGAAGGATAGTTTGCCGGAGGAAAGCGAGTTATTCAAGCGGTTATTATTACCTGAAGAAGACGAGCACCGTATGCCCCCAAAAGGCAAGCCTTCCGTGACACCGCAGGAACTGGAACTGCTGCACTGGTGGATTGCCGAAGGCGCCCCTGCCGGCAAAACCGTGAAAGAGCTGGGAAAAACGCCGCGTATCCTTGCCGTGCTGGAAGGGATGCAACCGGCTACCCCGCTGGATAAACAGGAATTTGTACCTGAGGAAGGTACCGGCGCTCCCAGCGCACAGAAAATGGCCGCCCTGGAAGCAAAAGGCGTAAAGGTAATGCCGGTAGGCACAGGAAGTAATTACCTCACCGTAGATGCCATTAATGCCGCAGGCTTCAGCGACCGCGATATGGAGTTGCTAACGGCGCTGAAGGAACAACTGATCTGGGTGGATCTTTCCGGTACCGCTATCACCGACAACGCTTTTGCCGCACTTGGCCAGCTGAAGAAGCTCACACGGCTGGATCTGAGGAATACTGCCATTAAAGGCAATGGCATAAAGGAACTTGGCAACTGCAGGGAGCTCCGCTATCTTAATCTCGCCGGAACGGCGGTAAATTCCGAAGGACTATTAGCCTTAAGGCAAAATAAAAAGCTGCAACAGTTATATGTGTACCAGGCCGGTGTTACACCTGCCGCATTCAGGCAGCTGCAGCAGGCGTTACCAAAGCTGAAGCTGGATACAGGCGGTTACCGTTTACAACAACTGGCATCTGATACTATTATTTATCATAAGATAAGCGGGTAATGATGCCGGCGTTTACAGTTATTTATCCGGAAGCAGCAGGTTATGATGCCGGCCCTGGAAATCATCCGTAACATGGTATCCGCCGGTATCAGCTGCCATTAAACAGCAACTGCGTGCAGACATCACCGTTACTCATACACCTGCGCCGCATTCGCCAGCCGCAAGGCAATTTTTTTAGCCAGGGATCTGGGGGACAGCACTTTCATATGTTCCCCGAATCCCAGGATCTCCCGCTCCAGCTCAAAATTCAGGACTACATCAATGCTCACGATAGTCCCCTTCTCATCTTCCTTTAATATTTCCTGCGAATGATGCAGCGGCTTTGTAAGCACATAAGGCGCATGCTTGGGATCAATTTGCAGTACTACTTTATGTACCGGGTCTTTCTCCGTTTTGGTAACGCCTATCAGGTTATTGTAATACTCATCAAAGGGCATACCTTCCCAGGCAACGAATTTTTCTTTGGGCAGTTCCTGGATGCTGATGATACGATCCAGCGCCAGGGTTAGCAGCTGATGATGGTGTTTGTTCCGCGTGATCAGGAACCAGCGGTTGCGGTATTCCTTCAGAAGATAGGGATAACAGATGAATTCCCGGGCCTTGCTGGCCTTAAAGGATTTATAGGCAATCAGCAGAGCCCTCTTATGCAGTGTTGCCTGGTAAAGCGGGTTAATATGCGATAACCCCAGCAGGCGGTGATTATTCTCCAGCTGTATACAGTTCAGGTGCGCACCGGTCGATTTATACAGGTTATTCTCCAGCCGCGCTATCATATCGCTCATATCATCAAAGTAACTGAAGCCGTTGAACTGTTTCAGCACCGCTACTATTTCCTTCATCTTATCCACGTCGGCATTATTAATGGGAGCGTTTGTAATGCTATAGGCAGGATCGCTGTAGGTATAATACTTGCGGTCCTTTACTATAATAGGCGCATTATAACCCAGCTTATCACTGCGCATTAACTGGATATCCGCCTGGATGGTGCGCCTGCTCACACCACTGCTGATACCTTCAAAATCATACAACACGTCTGCTACTTTCTCAATGAGATCTTCCAGCGTCCACTTACGGTAGTGGTTACGCAGGCATTCATCGATGGCCTTGTACCGGATCAGGGCCAGCTTATTAATGGACATACTAACTATTTGTACAAAGAAACGAAATTACTACGCAATATACCTGCGTAGAATTTTTTATTCTTCTGAAAATAAAAATTTAAGTAGATGATAACCAGTATATTAAAAATATTTTTAGAAAATTAATTAAATACGCAGATGTATTGCGCAGATGTATATGCATCTTTGTTTCATCGGAAGCGGTCAAATAAATGTTACTTCATTCGATTAAAAAGAACATTTGTAATTAACGCAGAAGATGGGAAAGCAGTAGTTCAATGGTTGAACACCGGATCCTGTAGTTTTGAAATTACCGCCAGGGTCAATTAAAACTTACTTCCTGATTCCAACCCGGAGTTGCTGGTTCGAATCCGGCCTGCTTTACGAATCGAGGTCAATTGTTGCTTACTTCTTTTTTTGGTAAAACAGCAACAAAATTATCTGATTATTAAATACGACTACAATGGACGCTTTATTAAGAACAGGATTAAGACAACAGGCTATTTACATTCCTGATACAGTTGTGAATACAGACACGCTGCACATCACGCCGGCGGCGGGAATGCTGGTGACCAATCTTGCTAAACTGGGATTCGGCGTTACGGAAGATCTTCTGCACGCGCTGAACCATACCTCGCCTGCCTACCAGGCTACTATCCTGGAAACATTCCAGGAAGTGATGGGTGTGAAAGCCAACTGGACCCCGCTGATAAAAAACTGGCAGGTGCCTACCAACGAATCGTTCATGGATCACTTTATCACCTACTTCACCAATAAATTCAAAGGCCCCGGCACAACGCTCCAGTGCGGGCATATCATTCCTGCGAATACTTTTCCGCTGGAAAGATATAACGGCTGCCCTTACTGCGGTACACCGTTTGAATTTGGGGAGCTGGAGAACATGGGTCAGGGAAGCAAGATCCGTGTACTGGAACGCTGGAACGATAAGCTGGCAGCGAAATACATGGAAGATCTGCTGACTTCCAAAACAGCCCTGGATGCTACCCAGGTAGAAAGCATGAAAGCATTACTGCATATTTTTCCGCTGCCTGCTGTAAAAGTGGGTATGAAAGAAACGCTGATCACAGTTATAGATGTACTGATCGAAAAAGAGGAAACAGAAAAAGCGGGGACAATGTTTACTACGCCTACGGATATACTCCGCTACCTGTGGTACAAACATACCGGCTTCCTGCAACTGGTTAAACCAGGCACCATCATCAAACGGAAAGAAAAAAACAACCGGCAGATGCACCCAGATAGCTATCCTACGTTGCAGTCGGTATCGGCGGCAGCCATGCTGAAACTGAAATACAACCGCCGGCAGGGATTGATGGTCGCCCGGTGGCTGAACAGCCTTGACATGGATATAACAGCCATGTGTGAGATCATGCATCCGCAACGTAACATGTGGGTACGCTTTATCCGCGCCCTTCGCCTTCCTGAATTCAGCAAACGCGAAGGCTTCGGAAAACTCCGGGAACTGCTTGACCGGTTCTACCGCCAGGATTATACGATATGGCAGGGACAGGTGAATCATTACCGTTTACGTTATGATGCCACCAATACACTGCAGCTGCTGCAACAGCGCCCAGGCCTGTTTGCCCGCTCGCTGTTTGCCAATATGCTGTGGTTTGGCCCTGAAGTCGTGGTTGCGGCCTTTGATAACATCACCCATAAAGTACCTGCCCGGCTGTTGCTGACCCTGCAGATGTATGCAACCTATTACTTCGATAAATCAGCTACCCGTGCAGTAAAACCACTGGGCGGCGTGAGTAAAAGCATCCCGGCCAACCGCCAGCTGCACATCTATGAAGATGATCAGGTACAGGAAATGCAACAGGCTGTAACACACCTCTGCATCTCCGCCATGAAGAAACGCTTCGCAGCGGTGCCTGCCACTGCCAAAAGTATCTACATCGCGCCGGAGCTGTACAAAATACCACTGTCTATCGGCGACCGCAGCGAACAGCTGCAGGACCTGCCAGGCGCATTAATGGGTACCCGGTTTAAAGTGGAAGGCGATAAGATCATCCTGTTCATGCAATGGGGTAAAGGCTTACCTGCCCAACACCTGGATATGGACCTCAGCTGCCGTATCGCTTATGAGAACAACCGTACAGATCACTGCTCTTTTGCCAACCTGAAAACAACCGGGTGTATACATAGCGGGGATATCCGTTCCATACCGGACCAGATAGGTACCGCGGAATATATTGAAATAGACATTCCTGCACTGGCCCAGGCCGGCGCACAGTATGTCACATTCACCTGCAATGCCTACAGCCAGGGCGCCATTGCCCTGAACCTGGTATTGGGATGGATGAACAGTAAACACAAAATGACAGTATCCAATAAAAGCGGCGTAGCCTACGATCCTTCATGCGTGGATCATATGGTACGCATCACCGGCGGGTTAGCCAAAGGGCTCGTGTTTGGCGTACTGGATGTGGCAGCCCGGGAAATCATCTGGCTGGAAATGGCCTTCGATGGCCAGATTATCCAAAGCCTTAGCACCAGCAACGTACAGGCTATCCTGAAAAAACTGGACAGCAAACTGACCATCGGCCAGCTGCTGGCGGCCAAGGCCGAAGCCCAGCAACTGCAGCCTGCCACCGAAGCAACCGCCGACGAAGTGTACAACATGCAATGGGCGCTGAACACCGCTGCCGTAACACAGTTGCTCATCGATTAAAACAGTTATACAACACAATTACTCACCCGTTAACATTAAACATTTATAAAAATCAACACATGATCACCGCCGCGATGCAGTCACTCATTGATTTAATATGATAAGATCAACACATGATCCATCAAATAAATCATCATCATCCTGAGTCAGACAACATCCGCCTATCGCCTTCGGCGATCCCGGTATAACAACAGCAGCAAGCCCGCCGTGCTGCTGTTGTTATTGTGATTTAACACACTTTTTGCATCCGCCCTCGTCAATTTTCTGAAAATGGTGTTATATTCATTCCATTGTCATACATGGATAGAAAGATTTTACTACTACTGCTACTGGTTGCACCTGCTGTAGGGTATGCCCAGCAAACAGATAAGGCAGACTCAACAGTCACTGTTTCAGCGCCCAAAGGATTTTTTGATAACATTAAGTATTATCTGAAGCATACCAACGTAGAAAAGAAAAAGAAAAACCTGGACCTCAGCTTTATCGGAGGCCCGGTTTATACCCCTGAAACCAGCTTCGGGCTGGCCGTCATGATGGCCGCACAATACAAAACAGATAGGAAAGATTCCCTGCTGCCTATCTCCAATGCCGCGATATACGCCTCTGGCGCCCTCACCGGGTTTTATGGCATCGGGATCAGCAATACCACCATATTTCCGCACGACCGGTTCCGGCTGGCACTCAAAGCCTCTTTCAGCTCCAGGCCCAACAAATATTGGGGCATAGGCTATGAAGCCGGCAGCCATAAAGACGATTACACCGAATATGTACAGCTCACAGAAAAACTCCAGGCCGATTTCAGCGTGAACCTGAATGGCAACCTGTTCATGGGTATCTGTACACAAATACAGAACGTGCAAACAAAAAAACTCGATACAGCCGGCGGCAAGCCGCTCATGATACCGGGAAAAGTGCTCGGCATCGGGGCGGGCCCGTTTATTGTGTATGATACGCGCGACTTTATTCCGAACGCCTACAAAGGCATGTACGTGCGACTGGGGTACCGCTTTTTTCCTTCCTTCATGGGTAATAAGGCCGTATTTTCGCAGCTGGACCTGCAGTTCGACTGGTACAAGCAACTCTGGAAAGGCGCCGTACTGGCTACAGACCTCTACGCAGAAGAACGCAGCGGCAATGTCCCATGGAGCCTTCTGGGAGAAGCCGGCGGCTCTAACCGTCTGAGGGGTTACTACGAGGGCCGCTTCCGCGACAAGAACTACCTGGCCGCCCAGGTGGAGCTACGGCAGCGGATCTACAACCGCAGCGGCGTGGTGGCCTGGATAGGCGGAGGCAACGTATTCCCCCGCTTTAATGAACTTGAATTCCGGCAGTCGCTTATCAGCTACGGCGTCGGCTATCGCTGGGAGTTCAAAAAACGTATCAATATCCGGCTGGATTATGGCAGGGGCAAGGATCAATCGGGTTTTTACTTTGGTATTAACGAGGTTTTTTAAGGAGATGCCCGGGTGATGATCCGAAACCTTTAAATCAACGCCAAACCCTTTACAGCAAATCGTTTCCTGATCAAGTCCACCTCACCTCCATGTACAAAGCACCTGGTAAGCATATGCAAAGCAACTGCCAGGCATTTCCCTGGCAATTACTCCTCCTGTCACCTTAAATTAAATGTACCACGTGGCTATTTTTGTGTAAGATTCCTTTCTTTTAACGCGGCAGCGCTTTCCCCGGGCATGATACTGAAATATGCGTATCTCCCTGAGGCCCCGCGAAACGGCTTCCAGGCAAGCGTTTACTTCTCTCCCTTATTCCCCTCCATCTGCTTAATAATATTATTCACCTCCGTTTCGGTGGCGCGTAACTTCTGCTGGCAAAACTCAATAAGCACAGCAGCACGCTTTACCTTTTCCGCCAGCAGGTCTACGGAAACAGCTTCATTCTCTATTTCTGCTGCAATCAGCTGCAGTTCATTATAGGCAGTTTCATATGTCAGTTCCTGGCTCATGTATAGTGTTTTTTTCAGTAATAGTTGCTTCCAGTGAGGCATCCTGCAATACCACCCTGATATGGCTTCCGGGTTCAAGGGTAGACGCATCGGGAAGAATTTGCCCGTCCCGGTACACGATGGCAAAGCCCCGTTTCAGGATACTGGCGGGACTCATCAGTTTAAACAGCGAATCGTAATGCGCAACCTGTCCCCTTTTGCTTTGAATATACAAACGGCTGAAAGAACGGAAGCGGCCAATCATATTGTCCAGGTCATTCAGGCGGTTGGAAACAGTGATCCTTGGTTTCGACAACACGGCATTGGACACATTCAGCAGTTCCCGGTGCCGGTTCAGCAGTATGGACTTCGAGGTGTGCAGCACCACGTTGTTGCACACATGCAGGGCCTCTTTATGATGGGCCAGCAGCGTCCTCGACTGGTTAATAATAGTGCTGTTCAGGTACGACAATGCCTGGAAATGCGCGGAGAACAGCTGCTGCGAACGGATCACAATATGCTGTTGCATACCGGTCACCAACTCTTCAAATGAACGGTTATGCGCAATGATCAGTTCCGCTGCTTTAGTAGGTGTTTTGGTGGCGGTATGCGCCATCATATCGGTGATGGTCTCATTTTTCTGATGCCCTATTCCCGTAATCACCGGGATGGGAAACTTCGCCACCGCCCTGCCCAGGATAAAGGTATCAAAGATCAGGAAATCGGTTTGCGCACCTCCCCCGCGGATAATCACCACTGCATCATAAGGCACCTGTCGCTGGTAAATATCTATCAGCCGTTGCTGCACCAGCTCCGCCCTGGTTTCCCCCTGCACCACGGTGAAATAATTATCGATCTTAAACGTATACCCGAAATGGTTATGCTCCAGCGTATGCCGGAAATCCTGGTAACCGGCGGAATTGCCGGACGTGATCACCGCCAGCCGCTGGATCACTCCGGGCAACGGCAACTGGTTGTTGCGGGTAATGTAACGGTCGCCCACCTTCCGTATAAAATCCGCACACTCGGTGGTAAGCCGAAGCAACGTTTGTTGTTTCTGCTGTTCCAGCAGCCCCACCGTAAAACTGGTATCTATATCCAGCAGCGTGATCTGTAACCCGTGTACCTGGTGATATCCTACAGCCACTTTCACCAGCACGTGAATATCATTCTTAAACTGCTGCCCGGTAACAAATTCAAATTCCTTTATCCGGATAGCGCCGTTCCCCCATGCAACCGCCGATACTTTAGCCACAATGCCACCTGCATTCGCCTCTTTTTCCACCAGGTCAAAATAATGATATCCCTTCTGCTGGTAATACGAATGATTGGTAACATCTGCCACTACCCAATAGGTTTGTTCTGCAAACACCTGTTGAAGCGCCTGCTGGATTTTTCCTGTAAGAACAGATAGTTTTATGAAAGATGAATCGGTCATGGCAGTGAGTAAAGATAAGTAAAACGTTTATTATGCTTTTTTGCTACTTTTAGCCGGTAATCAACCATTCATTGTAGATAGTAGCATTTTCAGGATGTCCAATAATTCAGACAACGAACGGGAACTGCTCCGGCTGGTAGCTGCCGGGGATGAGTATGCGTACCGGGTTTTATTTGACCGGTATTCGGACAGAATGTATATGAATGCACTGCATTTTACCAAATCAGCAGAACTGGCGCAGGACCTCACACAGGAGATCTTTATCCGTATCTGGATGAACCGGGCGAAACTCGCTGCCGTGGACCGTTTTGATGCCTGGCTGTTTACAGTGGCCAGGAATGTGATCCGCAATGAGTTAAAGAAAAAAGTATTGCCGGTAGAAAACGCGGAATCGCTGGATGCTTATTTCAGGGACAATAATCTAACCCCGCAGGAAAGAGTAGAATATAAGGAGCTGGAAACGGCCGTTCACCAGGCCATTGAAAATTTACCCCCGCAAATGCAAGCGGTGTTCCTTTTAAGCCGGCGGGAAGGACTAACGCATGAAGAGATTGCCCGGCGCATGAATATCTCTGTTGTTTCTTCCAAAACCTATATGGTCCGCTGTCTGCTTGCGATCCGCAGACACCTCGGCAAAAATGCCGGCAAACTGGGCATCCTGATCTTTTTCCTCTACCGGTAAAAATATTTTCTTCCAGACGTCTTACCTCTGTTTATTTGATTGTCTTTACCTGGAACGGCCTTCAGGCGGCAGGGACTATTATCATTTTTAACAACGCATTATTATGTTGCCATCCGAATTTCAATATCTGGTAGAAAAATTCCTGGACGATAGCATTACCCCGGAAGAGTTACAGCGTTTCCGGCAATGGGTGCTGGAAGACAGGGCCGTAGCCATACAGGAAGCCGCGATAGAAGCTGTATTGCAAAAAAATAATTATCCCGGCGAAATGCCGGAAGATAAACAGGTGATGTTCTCTTATATACTGGAAGAGGCGAATCGGCGCACTGCCACGCATTCCGGTAGGAAAACAGTGAACATGCGGAGATGGTGGGCGGCGGCAGCTGTTTTATTACTGCTGGGCGCCGGCTTTTATTTCCTTACCCGTACTGAGTTGCCGGTAGCAGTAGTTGCACAACACTCCAATAACATCATCCAGCCGGGCAGGGAAGGCGCTGTGCTTACCCTTGCGGATGGTTCACAGGTGGTGCTCGACAGCCTGAAAAACGGGGTCATCACCCAACAGGGAAATACGGATGTAAGGTTCCGGAACGGGCAGCTGTTATACAACAGCCGCAATAATGCTGCTTCTGCGTCCCTTGTCTATAATACGGTAGCTACGCCCCGGGGCCGCCAGTTCCGCGTGATATTGCCGGACGGTACTGCCGTTTGGCTCAATGCCGCCTCCTCGCTCCGGTACCCGGTTACTTTTCCGGAAGAAGAAAGAAATGTAACCGTTACGGGAGAAGCCTACTTTGAAGTAGCTGCTGATGCGCACAAACCATTTACCGTGAAAACAGACAACGGTACTGCTATCAGGGTATTGGGTACCAGCTTTAACGTAAACGCCTATACGGACGAATCGGCATTGCGGGCCACCCTTTTACAGGGAAAGATCCTGGTAAAAACCACTACCGGCAACCAGGTATTGCTGCCGGGAGAACAGGCAGTGGTAGGCCAGTCCATTACTGTAAATAAACAGGCGAATACCAGCCAGGCCATTGCCTGGAAGAACGGCATATTTAATTTCCAGCAGGCCCCGCTTGAAGTGGTGATGCGGCAAATTTCCCGCTGGTATGATGTAGAAGTAGTATACGAAAAGAATATCCCGGCTATTACTTTCGGCGGTGAAATGGGACGGGATCTTGAGTTGAAGGACGTACTGGAATTCCTGCAGGAATCAGGTGTACATTTTAAATTATCAGGAAGAAAACTGACTGTTATGCCATAATTATTAATCAACCAGATCATCGGCCACAAAAAAACCGGAAGCGGTTCGAAGCACTTCCGGTCAGAGGTTGGCTTAACTGAGAAAACAAGTCACGCAAGACTGCTTATTCATCAACTAAACCATTGCAAAGCTATGCAATTAAATGCTCTTTGTAACCGGTCGGGGAAAGGTGTGCAAAGCCCGCATGTCCCCGGGACTCCAGCTGTGTACAGCTGCCGGTTATCAGCCAAAATCAAAGGATCGCACTACCGGACAACGATCCCAATACTAAAAGTCATGAAACTAACCATGCTTCTTCTTATAGCTGCATTCCTGCATGTAACGGCGGGCAGCTATGCGCAACAGATCACCTTTTCGGGGAAAAATGTACCGCTTGAAAAAGCATTTTCCGTGATCAGGGAACAAACCGGGTACCTGGTGGTATACAATGCCGAGCTGCTGAAAAATGCCAGGACAGTTACGGTAAACGCGCGCAATATGCAGCTGGAAGCGTTCCTGGAGCTTACGTTCAGGGAACAGCCGCTCAAATATGTGATCCGTAACAATACGATCCTTGTAACAGGAAAACCCCGGCCGCAGCAGTCACCGAGCACCACGCCGGCCAGTTTCGCTGCTGCACAGCTGGCACATTTAAAGGGAACCGTGGTCAATGAAAAAGGAGAACCGCTGCCCGGTGTCACCATCCTGCTGAAAGGCAGCGCCCGCGGTACTGTTACGGACGACGGCGGCTTATTTCTGCTCAGCGGCGATGTGGAAGAAGGCGCCGTACTGGTGGTAAAGATGATCGGCTATATCCCCCAGGAAATTACGGTGAATGGGCGTAGCGATATCCGTATTGCCCTCCGGGCGGATGTTCGGAACCTGGAAAATGTGACAGTTTCCACCGGGTACAAAAAAATCCCCAAATATCAGCTTACCGGCGCCGCTTCAGTGGTAACGCAAAAGGAATACGATCAACGTGTAGCCGTTACCGGTAACTTCCTGGAAAGCCTGGAAGGAAAGGTACCTGGTTTGGTGTACAACAGCCAGTCCGGGGAATTGTCTATCCGCGGTGTTTCCACCTTTGATGCGGTAAAAAGGCCGCTGATAGTGGTAGATGGCTTTCCCACGGAAATAGACCTTAACACTATCAATCCTATTGATATCGTTTCCATTTCCGTACTGCGGGATGCCGCTGCTGCTGCCATTTACGGCGTACGCGCCTCCAACGGGGTGATAGTGGTGGAAACCAAACGTGGAAAATCCGGTAAAGCAAGATTCGGTTTGCGCGCCACCACTGCACTGCAGCAATCGCCTGATTTTGGTTACCTGAAATTTGCGGGTGCAAAGGAATTTGTAAGCCTGCAGGAAGCACAGTTCAGGCGCAGCAACCCCGATGAAAGCGCCTATACCGCTTATGGCCGGCCCATGAGCCCTGCCACTGCCATCCTTTTCGATGAACAGCAAAAACGCATTACTGCGGCCGTAGCCCGGCAAAAGCTGGATTCGCTGGGCAGTTACGATAATACAGCAGAATATAGAGACCTCTATTTCCGCACCCGCCAGGCTACCAATCTTAACCTGGATGTAAGCGGGGGAAACGACAAAAGCACTTACCTGCTGGGCGTGAATTATATTGCCGAACAACCGGTGAATATTGGCGCGAAGAACAACCAGCTGATCCTGAATTTTGCCAATACCTATCAGCTTTCCAACCGGCTGAAAATGGATTTCCGCAGTGTGTATTCGCACGCCGAATCTGAAAAAGGCTTCACTGCTCCCATCAATGATTTTTATCCCTATGAAAAGCTGGCCGACGCCAACGGTACTCCCCTGGCGGTTGCGCAGGGAACCAGCAGGGACTATCTTAACTTTGGCGTTAGCCGTGAGCGTAACAACCGTCTCATTGCACAGGGCCTGTATGATCAGCTCTATTATCCCTACCGTGAGCTCACAGCCAATACCACCAGCATCAATACCAATGTGTTCCGGGTACAGGCCCGGCTGGAAGGAAAGCTCACCGATTGGATGTCGGCAGAAGTGGGCGGTAATTATGAACGGCAGCAAGGGCTGCAGGACAACCTGCTCAATGAACAATCCTACACGGTACGCAAACTGCTGAACCTTAAAGCCGCCAAAGATCCCAACGGAAGACCTTTGTTCATTGATATCCCGCAGGGTAATATTCTCCGGAGAACAGACCAGAAAGCGGTGAACTACACCCTGCGCGCACAGCTGAATTTTGATAAACGCTCTGCCAACGGCCGGCATGAAATGTCGGGCATACTTGGCGCCGAACAGCGGAAAACCACCAGCGACAGCTATCTTAACAGTTACTTCGGGTACGATGGTCAATCCCTGATCAGCAAACCCGCTAACCTGCAACGCGCGAGCCTTTGGGGAAACCCTGCATTCCCGGACGTATCCCAGTTTGGTGGTGCTCTTTCGCTGAAGGATTATCTCAATGAAACCAGTTCCGACCGGCGCTTTCTTTCCTGGTATGCACAGGGCACCTATATCTACAACAGTAAATATATTGTTACCGGCAGTTACCGTATCGACCAGTCCAACCTGTTTGGCGTGGACCCTAAATATAAGTACCGCCCTTTATGGTCCGCTGGCGCTGCATGGCGCCTCCATATGGAAGATTTCCTGAAAGACAAAACCTGGATCAGTGAGCTGAAGCTGAATGCTACCACAGGTTTCAATGGTAACGTACCACTGAGCAACAACGGCCCTTTCCTCATCCTGGCTTCGCAGCTGAACAATGTATTTGAGGTATCCCAGCCATCTTATTATGTGATGACGCCAGAGAACCAATCATTACGCTGGGAAACAACCCGCACCTACAACTTCCGCCTGGACTATGGATTCTTTAACAACCGGCTGTTTGGCTCTGTGGACTATTACTACAAAAGAACGGGCGATGTGTTCGGGCAATTTGACGCTGACCCTACCAGTGGCTTTAACCAGTACAACGCCAACACCGCTACTATCCGGAACAGCGGCGTAGACCTGCTGATTTCATCCGTAAATGTACAAACCCGCCGGTTCGAATGGCGCACCAGTCTCACCGCATCGCTGAACCATAATAAAGTACTGGCGGTAAAAGCCAGCGAGTATGATAATTCAGAATATATTACCAGCAGCCGTATCAACCGGCAGGGCTATCCCATGGATGCCTTATTCAGCTATAACTACGGCGGACTAACGGATATGGGTAAACCCTTTGTATATGATGCCAAAGGTGGCCGGCATATTCTTGATTTTTACGGCAATGCGGTGGTGGATGTAGCATTTGAAGACCTGATCTACAGCGGTACCACTACGCCCAAATATGTACTGGGTCTGAATAACCAGTTCACTGTAGGCGCATTTGATGTTTCATTCCTCTTCATGTATTACGGGGGTCATGTGATGCGGGTGGAACAACCCAATCCTGTGAACATCACTACTTACAGTACTCCCCTGTTAGAAGGCTCCTCCAATTACTGGAAAAAAGCCGGCGATGAGCTGTATACCAATATTCCCGGGCTAACACCTGGCAGAGCGCAGGATCCATATTATTTTTCTTCGTATGCCCGTTACGGTTACCAATATGCAGCACAGTTTATCCGCAAAGCCGATTATATCCGGCTACGCGACCTGATCGTCACCTATAACCCGAAGTTTGAGTTTCTGAAACGGATGGGGCTCAGTCAGACGCAGATCCGTTTACAGGGACAAAACCTGTTCTACTATACTTTCAGCGGAAATGATATTGACCCGGAGGCGATAGACCGTACCAGCGGCGTGCGACAACTGCCACAACGGCCGCTTTACAGCATTTCCCTTTTTACTAACTTCTAATCATTCATCTATGAGATCAATCAATATTGTCTTTGTCCTTTTACTTACAGCCGCCGGTTTCTCCGGCTGTGATAAGTTCCTGGAAGTGAAGCCAAAAGGGATCGTGATCCCGGAGAAGCTGAGCGATTACCAGCTGATGCTGAATTCCAGGCAACTGACCCTTACATTTCCACCTGCCTTGTTATATTGTACAGACGATTATTACGAGGAATTTGATGACCTGAGCACTGTGCCCGCAGCTAATGCTTACTACTGGCGGCCAGGGATCGACCAGAACGAAAAAGAAAGCCCCGCTGCATGGGGCGATCTGTATAATAGTATTTACAATGCCAATGTGATCATCAATAATGTGATGGCCACCACAGATGGCACACCGGCCGCCCGTGCCTCCACACTCGCAGAAGCCCTGGTGATCCGTGCAGACTGCTATTTTATGTTACTGACGCTTTTTGCAAAAGCATATAATCCCGCAACTGCCGCCAACGATCCCGGTTTGCCGCTGGTGCACAGCACCAATGTAACCGATAAAGCGCCGCCACGGTCTTCCGTACAAACAACACTGGATACCATCGTTACCAATGTAACAGATGCCATTGCTGCATTGCCGCTCACCAACCTCAACAAATACCGGCCTACAAAATATGCTGCGTATAGTTTGCTGTCAAGGGTGTATCTGTATATGCAGGATTATGCCAACACGAAAAAGTATACGGACCTGGCGCTAACCGCGCCGCACAGCATGATCAACTTCAATGATTATGAAGATGCGTATGCCTTTCCTCCAACTGATATGAATCCACAGGTGCTCTGGCAACGCGCTTCGTCAGATTATACGATCCCCTCTATGATGGGCATGCAGCGTGGATTGAGTACTTTATACCAACCTGGCGATCTCCGGTTGCTCTTTCTAGCCTATTCGTTTGATACCGCTCCGGATGATTACTATTATTCCGCTGAAAATGGCTACTCCAATTTCGGTACTACCTTCCAGGAAATGTATCTGACAAAAGCTGAAGTACTGGCACGTGATAATCAAACCGAAGCCGCCATGAACGTAGTAAATGAACTGCGGAAATACCGGTTCAAAACAGATGCTTATACGCCCCTGGCGGCGACTGATAAGGAAGACGCGTTAAAGAAAGTGCTGGAAGAACGCAGACGGGAACTGGCCTTCCGCGGGCCGCGCTGGATGGATATGAAGCGCCTGGACCGCGAAGGGCGTATGCCTTTGGTAGAGCGCAGGGTGAACAGCACCGGCGCCTTAAAAGGCACGCTGGAACCAGGCAGCAAAAAGTATGTTTTCCAGATCCCTGCCCGCGTACAGCAATTTAACCCGGATATGCAATTAAATGACCGTTAATCACTATTACATGAAAAGCATTATTCTCGCACTGATACCCTGCACACTGCTGTTCACAACAGCCGATGCACAAAAACAAAATACCACCCTTTCCGGCAAATTGAACAGCAGAGATATTACTACGCCGCTGCACCTGAAAAATATGACCGGAGCCGACCTGCTGATCCCCGTAAATGGGGACGGAACCTTTAGCAGCAAAGTGAACTTACCTGCAAAAGGATTCTATTCCCTGACCGGCGTAGGGCAGCTGTACCTGGAACCGGGCTACCAGCTCCAGATTGCGCTGGGACCAGATAGCACTTACCGCTTCAGCGGCAAAGGCAGCATTGAAAACAATGCCGTTTCGGACGCACGGAAAGCACTGTCCAGATATGTACAGACTTCCCCGAAGCGGTTGCTTTCACAGGAAGCCTTGTATACCCCCGTACCAGTATTTATCAGCAAAATGGACGCTTTTGTGAAAGATGGACAACATTTGTTTGACCAGTCGCCCAGCGCTTTTTTCCGGGAGATGGCCGGTAAGGACCTTGCCTACTATGCTAAATATGTGCTATCCGACTACAGCCTGTATTACGGAACAGACCTGGAAAAACAGGAAGCCTTCTTTAAAATGATGGAAACCGGCGACCGCACAGATACCGCTTTCCTGCGCCGCTTATCGGAGGCACGCAGCGCCATGTGGGTGAAAAGGCCCGACAGCACAGAGCGCAGGCTGCTGGATAATATCACCATGAACAACTGGGATAAGAACGATTCCGCATTGTTCCAGCAATCTGCCTGGTACAGGGAAGTGCTGGACCACTACCTTTCCGTTATCCAGTACACAAAGTACAGGCATTTGTTTGAAGCATCTGTGAAAGACAATAACATACGGACCCTGATGGACCTGTATATTTCCAGGGGTGAGATCACGAATTCCTTTATGCTGGAATATTACACCTATACCGGCACACAGAATGCGTTGAAAATGCTGAAGGATAAACAGGTGCGCGATAGTTTGTATAAAGATTACGTTGCCGGCGCGAAACATCCTGCATACCTGAAAGAGATCCGGGACATTTACAGGAATGCCAATACCTATAGCGATAATTCCCCTGCCCCTGATTTTTCTTATGAAGATGTGAACGGTAAAAAAGTTTCCCTGAAAGATTTACGCGGGAAATATGTTTATATAGATGTTTGGGCCACCTGGTGCGGCCCCTGTAAAATGGAGATCCCCCATTTATCGAAGATAGAAGCGCTTTACGAACATAAAAAGATCCGGTTTGTGAGCCTGTCGGTAGACAAACCCGCGGATAAACAAAAGTGGAAAGATTTTGTGCAGAAAGGAAACCTGAAAGGTATACAGTTGCTTGCGGATAAGGATTTCCGGTCCGACTTCATCCAGAAATTCAACATCAATTCCATTCCACGGTTTATACTGATTGCGCCGGATGGCAAAATTGTAAGTGCCGATGCGCTGCGGCCTTCCAATCCTGAATTGAAAGCATTGCTGGATAAATTACTAACGGAAGGATAAATAAAAGAGGGCGTCATTCATTTACCGGCCTCCCCTGCCTACCTTCCAGGTGCCGGATCATGCCGTTCATCTGCTCCAGCTGCGTTTTCCAGATTTCGATACTCCTGATACGTTCTAAGGTTCAAAAGTTATTGTATGCGGCCAATGCCGCATACAATAACTTTTCTGTTTTTAATGAACCACAAGATCAAAATAAGCGAAGCACTGGCAAGTTGCCAGCACCTCGCATTTATTTTTTATTCAATACTTGGGATGTGGTTTACACCTTCACCTTTTCCGTTTTTTCAGATTAATACAATCTATTGCAAATTTATTCTGTCAGATATAACTCTTGCAATGGTCTTACATTCATATGATTATTTTTTTCAAATGATTCTGAAAGCGCATTTACCGTGGCCATTGCAGCAGGTAAGGTTGTAATTACAGGTATATCATGTATTAAAGCCAGTTTGCGGACATCCATTTCATCCTGTATTGACCCTTTGCCTACACAAATATTAATGATCATGTTAATTTTCTTATCTCTGATATAATCTATCACAGAAACCCCTTCTTTGTCCGAACTAATCACAATAGAATTATTGGTAAGACGAGACCTACCGTCTACTATTTTATTTAAGTGTTTTTGGGTTTTAGGAGAAAACAGTATATCAAATCCAAGTTCAGTTAGTTGCATCGCCAGTGGAACGATAGAAGGAATATATTTTTCATCCACGCTAATAAATACATTTCCGGAAGTAGGAACATTATATCCTCCTCCTATTTGCGATTTCAAAAAAGCCATTCCAAAAGTATCCGCTATGCCCATAGACTCACCTGTTGACTTCATCTCAGGAGTGAGTAAAATATCGGACCCGGGAAACCGCTTGAACGGAAATACTGCTTCTTTCACAGAATAATAAGGTGGAACAACTTCTCTTAATTTTAATTCTTCAATGCTTTTTCCCAGAATGACTTTCGTTGCCATTTTTGCCCATTGAACCCCAGTTGCTTTACTCACAAATGGAACTGTACGGGACCCTCTTGGGTTCACCTCCAGAACATAAAGCTGACCATCTTTTGTAATGGCAAATTGAATATTCAGCAATCCAATCACATGTATTTCTTTAGCAATAGCAATGGTAGCTTCCCGGATTTCGGAAAGTATCTGTTTGCTTAACGAATAAGTCGGAAGGGAACAGGCCGAATCACCGGAATGAATTCCTGCTTCTTCAATGTGTTCCATGATACCAGAAATCACACATTCTTTTCCATCAGCCAAGGCATCCACGTCCACTTCAATTGCATCTTCCAAAAATTTATCAATAAGAATTGGATGTTCCGGAGAAATGGCCAGCGCCTTACTCATATACGTCTTTAGTTCCTCCTGATTATATACAATTTCCATAGATGACCCTCCTAAAACGTAAGAGGGCCTCACAACTACGGGATAGCCGATTTTTTTTGCCGCAGCTGACGCTTCTTCTAAAGAGGTTACAGTATCATTTGCAGGTTGAATAAGATTTATTTTATGAAGGAGTTGCTGAAATTTTTTTCTATCTTCCGCCAGATCAATATTAGCCGGAGATGTCCCCAATATTTTCACTCCTGATTTCTCCAATTGGATGGCCAAATTCAATGGTGTTTGTCCACCAAACTGTATGACGACCCCCATTGGCTTTTCATTTTCATAAATATTAAGTACATCTTCCAACGTGAGCGGCTCAAAATATAATTTATCAGAAACGTCAAAGTCAGTAGAAACGGTTTCTGGGTTGCAGTTCACCATAATGCTTTCATATCCTTCTTCCCTTATGGCCATCGATGCGTGCACGCAACAATAATCAAATTCAATGCCCTGTCCAATCCTGTTGGGTCCTCCGCCAAGTATCATCACTTTCGGGTTAAGTGTTACTCTCGATTCATCATCCTCTTCATATGTAGAATAGAAATAAGGCGTGAACGCTTCAAATTCTGCAGCACAGGTATCCACCAATTTATAGGTTGGTAGCACCCCAAGTTTTTTTCTAATCGTTCTCATTTCTATTTCGCTTCCAAAACCGAGAAGGTTTTTTAGCTGTATGTCAGAAAACCCATATTGCTTTGCCCGTCGGATACTTTGCTCATCTGCAATAATACTTGTTGCAGTTTTGAAAATCTGGTTCATTTGATTCAAAAACCAAGGGTCAATATGTGTATAGGCATAAAGCTGATCAATACTCATTCCCTTCTCCAAAGCATACTTAATAAAGTAAATTCTTTCCGGATTGGGCTTACTGAGTTTTTCAACTAACAATTCCTCGGTCACTTCTGTCATATCCTTATTGTCAAAACCCAACCCATATCTTTTTGTTTCCAATCCGCGAAGACCTTTTTGAAACGCTTCTTTAAAAGTTCGGCCAATTGCCATGGTTTCCCCAACAGATTTCATAGACGTCCCCAGTAGGGGCTCTGCTTTTGGAAATTTGTCAAAATTGAACCGGGGAATTTTTACTACGCAATAATCAATAGTAGGCTCAAAGCACGCCACCGTTTTTTTAGTGATATCATTTTGGATTTCATCGAGTGTATATCCTACAGCAAGTTTCGCAGCAAATTTAGCTATTGGGAAACCTGTTGCTTTTGATGCCAGTGCAGAACTTCTGGATACCCTTGGGTTCATTTCGATTACAATCATCCGCCCATCTTTAGGATTCACGGCAAACTGGACATTGGAACCGCCGGTTTCTACACCGATTTCTCTCATGATGGCAATAGAGGCATCACGCATCTTCTGGTATTCTTTATCTGTAAGTGTCTGAGCCGGAGCAACAGTTATTGAATCGCCAGTATGAACACCCATTGCATCCAGGTTTTCGATGGAACAGATAACGATTACATTGTCATTCTTATCCCGCATCACTTCAAGTTCGTATTCTTTCCAGCCAATGATGGATTCTTCTATCAATACTTCAGTGATTATACTACTTTTCAATCCTTCAGCTACAATAGTTTCCAGATCATTTTCTGAATAAGCAATTCCTCCACCGGTGCCACCTAATGTAAATGATGGTCTCACCACGCAAGGATACCCCATACGCATTGCCGCCTGTTTCGCATCTTCCAAAGTATTCACAACATCAGATTTGGGTAAATCCAATCCAATGTTCAACATGGCCTGTTTAAACAATTTTCGATCTTCTGCTTTTGCAATGGATGCAGGCTTTGCCCCTAGCATTTCAATATTGTATTTTTTGAGAATGCCTTTGTTATGTAAATCCATGGCAAGATTCAATGCTGTTTGTCCACCAAAAGTAGGAAGCACCGAATCGGGTTTTTCTTTTTGAATGATCTTCTCCAATATTTCTACCGTGAGCGGTTCGATATAGGTTTTATCGGCCGTATCCGGGTCGGTCATAATGGTAGCAGGATTCGAATTGACAAGAATAATCTTATAACCATCTTCCCGCAAGGCTTTGCAAGCTTGCGTACCAGAGTAGTCAAACTCACAGGCCTGACCAATAACAATCGGACCGGGACCAATAAGCAATATACTTTTTATATCTTTTCTTTTGGGCATAAATTTAATGTTAATTGTGTGTTGGTATTTAAGAGATTGGGTATTGGATTTTATTTAAATTGATAACAGCGACTCTTTTGCAATAGTGCGCAATCTCTCTCTTTCCATCATGTCGATAAAATAGTCAAAGAGATATCTTGAATCGTGCGGACCAGGAGAAGATTCTGGATGATATTGGACAGAGAATGCGGGGTATTTTTTGTGGCGGATACCGGCAATAGTTTGGTCATTTAGATTTATATGTGTAATCTCTACTTCCTCTTTATTAAGACTATTGCGGTCAATAGCATAATTATGATTTTGAGACGTAATTTCAACCTTCCTGGTTGATAGGTTCATGATTGGATGATTTACTCCATGATGGCCAAAACGCAGTTTGATTATTCGGGCACCCAATGCGAGACCTAATATCTGGTGACCAAGACATATTCCAAAAAAAGGAATTTTTCCCAGTAATTCTTTCACCAATTCAACCACGTCTACCAAGGGTTCGGGATCGCCGGGCCCGTTTGACAAAAACACCCCGTCAAAGCCTCCTTCTAAAATAGTTTTAGCATCTACAGAACAAGGAAACACCGTCAAATCACAATTCTTATCTTCAAATAACCGGAGGATGTTATATTTGATTCCGCAATCAACCACGGCAACTTTATAATCTGGAAATTTATTTTTATCCCATTTAAAACTCGTCCTCGTAGTAACATCCTTCACTATGTTTTTTCCTACAATTTCGTCAGCTTGTTTCAGCCTCTGCACCAGTGTTTCTAAACTTTCAGAGGAGGTGGTGAGCATTGCTTTCATGGCACCTTTCTCTCGTAGATATCGAGTGATGGCCCTTGTATCAAAACCTTCTACGCCAATAATGTTGTGTTCTTCTAAATAAGCTTTTAATGTTTTAGTGCTTCGCCAGTTACTTGGCTGAGGTGTGTATTCCTTTACAATTAATGCATCCAGGTAAATTTTGCGGGATTCGACATCTTCAGCGTTGATTCCATAATTGCCAATCATGGGATAGGTCATTACCACCATTTGTCCATAATATGATGGATCGGTCAATACTTCCTGATAGCCACTCATGGCTGTATTAAAAACAACTTCTGCAACCCGTTCTTCATTAGGAACGGAGGTAAATGTTTTTCCGTGAAATATCTTTCCATCTTTAAAAATAAGATGTGCATTTTTAGGTTTGCTGGCAAACTCAGACTTTTCGGCAAGCACGTTTTCAAGGAAAGCATGTAGTGGTTTAATAAGATCGTCGGAGGTTTTAAAATTACAGTAGCTAATCCTGGCCATATCGTTAAGGTCCCTTAGCAAAGTTGTTTTAATTGGCGTTTTGTCTTGTACCGCTACGAAAATGGGAATGTTTTTCCCTTTGAAAATGTTATATGCCACTTCAAATGCAGTACTTTCACTGAGGCCCGTTTTGATAACGACCATAGCATCCGCTTCATCGAGCAACGATAGCCGGTAATCCCGGAAATTTTTCGGTGTAAATTCAATCCCTGTATTTTTTTCAAAGGATTGTTTAAAGGTAAGCTGATTCGCAGCTTCCATGTCGGTTAGAAACCTAACCTTATATGGTTTCCCTAAGTCTAAATGCTGTAAGGCATCCATCACTTCCTGGATAACTCTTTGTTCCTCTTCACTTGTTTCAGAAAAGGGTTGTCGAACAAATAAATTTAAAATGTGCATGTCGATTTTATTTTGGTGTTTAGTAAATAATCAATAGTTCAGTAGTTTTAACAACCAGGTGTGCAGTTATGTGGATAAAAATATTCTTTTGCAAAAGATATTAACAGGAGGAGAAAGGGAAGAAAAAGGCAGCAAAATTTGGTGAGAAACAAGATTCTACCGCCTTTAATAAAGTAATTAGCTTTATCAGAGTATTGACCAAGTTAGTGAAATGACCAGACCACCTGGCTGCAAGATCAGCTTTTCCGGTTGGTTTGATATTGCCTTTAGCAGCCTGCTGAATAAAGAATGTATTGCCGCATTTGACCCGAGCTATGTTCCTAAAAGCGGTAAGAATACCTAAGGTATTAGTCGTTTCTGGAGCAGCAAAGACCGCCGTGTGCTGCGGGGTATGGAAATCGGGTGCCTGACACTGATCGATGTTAAAGATGCAACGGCTTATAGCGTAGAATCGGCACATACGCCTGCCAGCAGAGAACAAAGCCGTATGGCACATTATGTAAAAACGATAAAGGATAATGCTGGGCATCGTCAAGGTAGTGTACCTGCAAAACAAAGCAAGTGGAGGATACACTATATTATTAAGTACAGACACCGATATGGAAGCCGGTAAGATCATGCGCTACTACAGTTTACGCTTACAGATTTAATTTTTAATCCGGGACGCCAAACAACACATGGGACTGGAAGAATGCCAGGCAGCCAGTGAAACCAAATTATATAACCATTTTAATTTTTCGACCATGACGGCATCATTAATGAAGTTAACCTGTTGGGCCAGTTTGCCCGACAAGGGGAATACTCCTTTCTCCATACGCAGTATCAAAACCTGGTTCTATAACAAGCATCTGACCGAAACTATTTTTTCAAACTTAGGACTGGGGCTGAATTGCAATAAAATAAAACAACTATACTCCAAATGCCTCAATATTGGATTGATGGCCGCTTAAATAACTACCGAACTATTGACAAAAAAAACACAAAAAACGGGAGCGTTAATGGTTAACTTGACCTGCCTTCATTATATAGTCCCATGTAACGCCCCACGGGTCAGGACGCCATTTGATATATAATGTATCATTAAATCGGGATGTCAATTTGCTCTCGATATTTAACTTTTGCACTTCCATCCTTAAATTGATTGCTTTCAGACTCAGCGCGGTAGTAGGAGTGGAATTATCTTTTTTACCCCCCATTGATTAGGAACACCAATAGGCACAAGACAGCAAAAATAAATTTCACGCCATGTATTAATGGTTTCATAGTAAGTAATTGGAAGTAGGGTTAATGGGTTACAATTAAAAGCTTACATTCTTCATTCAAAGTTTATAATATGAGATCAGAACACAATGAGATCAGAACACACGTAAAGTTAGGCATTTAATCAGCATTTTCATTAAACTAGTTTAATAAATCAGAATGTTATTAAATGAATTTTTGAGCACTGATAAAACGGTATTTACAGTAACCGGTCATTTTTGTACAAGGTATATGCATAATGAGAAAATATTATAATTCGATTGCGCCAGATAGATTTAGAGCACGAGCATAACTATGCTATCATTTATATGATTGGTTCTGCAACAAACAGAGGTCACTATAAATTAGGCTCGTATTTCTGTTTGCTTTCAATGAACTATTTGTTCAGCCCCTGCAATATAGTTTCGAGGGTTCAACCAAGTCAACGAGATATGTTTTTGATAGAGAAATGATAGATCTTCAAATGTTAGTGCTTTGGTAAATTTTTCTGCGGCATGATCAATTATAATTTTCCGAGAAAATGAAGTTAGCGCGTTGGGCCAGTTTGCCCGGCAAGGAGAATATTCCTTTCTCCATGCGCAGTATCAAAACCTGGTTCTATAACAAGCATCTGACCGAAACTATTTTTTCAAACTTAGAACTGGAGCTGAACATTCTTTCACCGGCGGCATTCTCTGCCACATTCATTACAATCACCGCATGCCCCGGAGCGCCGCCTTCCGGACTTTCTTTATGTATGGATACTTCCGGTTTCCGCCGTATTTCCCCCATATATACGCCATAGTTCCGCCGTATATACCCTATACTTATATAGATACGGCATAATCACAGGTTAATTTTGTTCTACTTTCCGGTGAAATATAGATATAACAGGAAGACTCCTACAGTATGCCTTACACCTGTGTTAGTTGTAGCTTATTCCTCAAACGGTTTTGTTTCAGTACAAACCGGTCTCCTTTCATCCAGCCGGTATAATCTATTGGGGTGCCATGGCATGAAAAGCGATCTTATCAAACTGTTTACTGTTATACAGGTATGCTGCATACAGGCGGATCACTGCATCCGCGCATTGCCGGAAATCCTTGTTGCCCGTGGAAATATCCAGTACGGCATATTGCGCCTCCTGGTTGTTTTTTAACTGCCCGTTATAAAGATATACCCTGTTATCCCTTTTCAGCGGCATAGCCCGCAGCCAGGCGCCAAAACTGCCCGCGGGCTGGGGAACGCGTGTAAATCCCCCTGGCAGAGGAAGGGCGCCTACTACTGCAGGCGGATACGTCCCGATAAAAAACGGCCGCTCATTTTCCGGGGCAGCCATGGCTGATGCTCCATACTGCCATACATATACGAAATAACCTGAAAAAGTAAGGACAGCTACCAATAGTATAGTTAATTTCCGGGCGTTGATCATAGCAACAGGTTTTCGGGTAGATGCTTTTCCCGGAATTTTCCATAAAATTATTTTTTCAGCGCCGGTGCAAGTATCCGCTGGATAGTGGCTGTTTTTAATTCCCTCCCGATAAATACCAGTGCAGAAGCCGGTGTGACGCTCCCCCACTCTCCCGCCGGTTGTATGTGCAGGTATTTCCCGGTTGACTGTACCAGCATTCTTTCCTGGCTGTCTTTCACGCGGATATATCCCTTGATGCGGTACAGCTGGTCGGGGTACACATTGAAATGAAAGTCCAGCACAAACACCAGCATGTTCAGGTCAAACGCCTCAGGCGATTCAAATAACACCGTATTCACTTTATGCGGATGCTTCACCGGGGCTACTGCTGCAACAGCGGCGGCTATTGGTTTTTCAGGGAATTGTATTGTTTTCAGTGATACAGTGCCGTCCTCCGAGGTGGTAATGAAGGCCAGCGGGTTCATCTGCTCCAGCTGTTGGGAAAGATAGATCAGTTGCGGTATATCCAGGTGTTTTATTTTATTGATGATGATCACATCGGCACAGGAAAGCTGTTTACCTGCCTCAGGCACCTGTTGCAATCTCTCAAAAATATTTTCCGCATCTACAATGCAAATGGTGCTCACCAGGGTATAATGCCGCTGCACCTCCGGCATCAGCAGCATACCGATAATATTGCCCACATCCGCTATCCCGGTGGTTTCGATAAACACATGTTCCGGGTGATCCTCCTTTTGCAGGATAGTGCCCAATACCTCCAGCAGGTCGTTATCCAGCGAACAACAGATACAGCCGCTGGTAAGTTCATATAACCGGTCTATTTTTTCTGTGATCAGGCTGGCGTCGATATTCACTTTCCCAAACTCATTTTCAATAACGATATTATTGTGCCCTGCAAACTGCTGCAGCAGGCTGTTTAGCACAGTGGTTTTACCTGCGCCCAGGAATCCCGTTAAAATATATACTTTAACCCGTTCATCTCTCTCCATACTTTCTCTTATTAAAATTTAAAAAATAAATACCCAGTATGATCATCGGGATACTGAGCACCTGTCCCATGTTCAGCAGGTGCCCGTTTTCAAAAGCCACCTGGTTTTCCTTTACAAATTCAAGCAGGAAGCGGGCGCTGAATACGCCCGTGAGCAGCCAGCCAAGTAATTTGCCCGGCGCCGGATGCTTTTTGTACAGGCGCCACAGCAATATGAATATGATAAGGTAGCACAACGCCTCGTACAACTGCGCCGGGTGGCGTGGCAGCATATCCACCCGTGTAAATAGCACGGCCCAGGGCAGGCTGGTTGGCAGGCCAATGATTTCAGAATTAAAGAAGTTACCCGTCCGAATCAGTGCACCTGCCAGCGGTACCACCAGCGCCAGGCGATCCAGCAACCACATTAGCGGTACGCGGTAACGGTAACTGAAAAGTGCGGCAGCCAGCACAATGCCTATGGCCCCGCCATGACTTGCCAGTCCCTGGTAGCCCGTGAAAATGATCCGGCCATCAGGAAAGGCAAATGGCAGGATCATCTCCCAAAAATGCTGTTTATAATAAGCCCAGTCGTAAAACAAACAATGCCCCAGGCGCGCACCGGTCAGGGTGCCGGCTATGATATACACCAGCAGGCGGTCCAGCATTTCCCGGGGCCGCCCTTCCTGCCGGAATACCTGCAACAATACCATGTACGAGGCCCCAAAGGCCAGCATAAAGCCCAAACTATAGTATCGCAGTGCAAAACCGCCAATACGGAATATTTCCGGGGAAATGCCCCAATGCAAAAAGAGTATCACTGCCAGTTTGTTAAACTATACAAACATAATAAAAAAAACAATCTGCAACATAGTTGCATTTATAAATACCTGCGGATACAAATCTCAACATGAAATTTTACCTTTGCCGCATGTCGCTATTTATCACATCATTGAATTCGGGAAGCAACGGGAATTGTTATTACATAGGCAACGACAGCGAAGCTGTGCTGGTGGATGCGGGCATCTCCTGCAGGGAAACGGAAAAGCGGATGGCCCGCCTGGGGCTTTCCATGAATAAGGTAAAAGCGATATTCATTTCACACGAACATATAGATCATATCAGGGGCGTACCCGTACTGGCAAAAAAATACCGCCTGCCGGTGTATATTACCAATACTACCATGGTACATGGCGGTCTTACACTGGAGCAGCAACTGGTAATGTCGTTTAACCCATATGAACCGGTACAGATTGGTACTTTGTCTGTAACTGCCTTTCCCAAACATCACGATGCTTCCGAGCCACATAGTTTTATTGTAGCCGGTAACGCCGTTACCATCGGGGTGTTCACCGACATCGGCGCGCCCTGTGAACATGTGATCCGTCATTTTCAGCAATGCCACGCCGCATTCCTGGAAGCCAATTACGATGAGGAAATGCTCGATAAAGGCCGGTACCCCTACTACCTGAAAAAACGCATCCGCGGGGGGAAAGGGCATTTATCCAATAAACAGGCGCTTGAAATATTTACCACCCACCGACCGCCGTTTATGAGCCATCTCCTCCTCTCTCATCTTTCCCGCGATAATAACAGCCCTGCACTGGTACAGGAGCTTTTTGACCAGCACGCCAATGGCACGCACATCGTGGTAGCCTCCCGCTTTGCGGAAACAGCCGTTTACCACATTTCCGTTCAGCATACCCGCGAAGTTCTGCCACAGAATGATTAGCCGCTTCCACACCTGTTAAACACTTTATACAGCATTTCCCCTGTCAATGATACAATTACGTAGCGGCATCGTTACTGGCATGTTTTATGGCCGGTACATGGTACATCTAAAAAAAATTACCATGGAAAATATAACAGCAAGTGCTACCAATGAAGTATTAAATGATCTCATCGCGATCAATAATGACCGTATTGCAGGTTATGAAAAAGCATTAAAGGAATTGGAGGCAGACAGCAGTGATCTGAGGCCGCTCTTTACCGATATGATTGCAGAAAGCCACCAGCTTAGAAATATCCTCGGTAATGAAGTGCAGGCCAACGGCGGAACAATGGAACCCGGTACTACCGCCAGCGGTAAAGTGTATCGCGCCTGGATGGATGTAAAAGCCGTTTTTACCGGGCATGACCGCAAAACAGTGCTTTCCAATTGCGAAGCAGGAGAAGACGCGGCACAAAGGGCTTATAAAGATGCTATAGAACACGAGGCCCTGCCGGCTTACATCAGGGAATTACTGACCCAGCAAAAAGCGGAACTGAAACGCTCACACGATAAAATAAAAGCATTACGGGACCAGGCTAAGTAAGCAGATAATATATATATCATCATTGGAAGCAGCAGGAAGGTTCCTGCTGCTTCTTTTGCTGGTGGTTTGGAAATAAATACGATTCATTATCTTGCAGGCAAACAATTGCCGACATGGATCAAGTATTGCCCGCATGGTATGATCGTCTCATGAAAAAATACCCGGTAGTAACCCAGGCAGAATGGCAGTTACTGGATAGTATTGCCACCGTAAAGCACATTAAAAAAGGAGATGCCTTCCTCAGGTACGGTAAAGTTGCCCGGTATTCCGCTTTTGTGATCTCGGGCATGTTTAAATTTTCTATACTTGATGAGGATGGAAATGAAAAAATAGTGAAGTTCGGCTTCGCCGATGATTTTCTTGCCAACTGTGAAAGCTATAACAGGAAAGCACCTTCCGCTATCAGCATTATTGCCGTGGAAGACGCGGTGGTGCTGAGAATAAATATCAAAAAGCTGCAACCCCTGTACGATCTGCATATGAACCTGCTGCATGTAAACCTGCAGCTGTATCAGGAACTGCTGGAGCAGCAATCTGAGCACCAGTATATCCTTTCCCTGAAAACACCGCTGCAACGTTACCGGTTCCTGCTGGAAAGACGCCCCGCCATCATACAGAAAATATCGCTGACCAATATTGCACGCTACCTGTATACCAGCCGGGAAGCCTTGAGCAGGGCGCGGTTATACCTCCTGGACCAGCGCCGCAACTTTTGTGACTGAGATCACAGCCGCGCAATTTTCCCCGCAATAGTTTTGTATCAAAAAAGATATGAAGCAAAGCATGATCCTATTGCACGGGCTTTTTGGCGGACTTAGTAACTGGGAAGGCGTTGTAGCACATTTTCAACCGCATTATGATATTCATATTCCATCTCTGCCCATCTACGAAGCGCATTCCGGCGACCGGCTCGAATACCTTACCAACTTCCTTGATCAATACATCCGCAACGCAGGGCTGCAACAGGTGATCCTTGTGGGTAACTCACTGGGCGGGCATGTGGCCATCCTCTATACCCACCGCTATCCATCGCAGGTAGCCAGGCTAATCCTTACCGGCAGTTCCGGTCTTTATGAAAATACCAGTATGGGTAGTTATCCCAGGCGTGGCAATTATGCTTATATACGCGAGCGGGTAGCCTATACTTTTTATGATCCTGTTATAGCTACAGATGCGTTGGTAGCTGAAGTGTTCCAAACAACCACAGATGCCCGGAAATGCTATGCTATTGTGAAGATGGCAAAATCTGCCAACCGCAATTATGTAGCGGCACTGCTACCGGAAATACGGGTAAGAACATTGTTGATCTGGGGCACGGAAGACAAAATTACTCCGCCGGATGTAGCCCGGGAATTCAGGCGCTATTTACCGCATGCTACACTGGTGATGATAGATAAATGCGGCCATGCACCTATGATGGAACGCCCGGCGGAGTTTAACCAATTACTGGAAACGTTTCTCAGCGAAGCTTAACTTTTACGCCATAATAATTTGCGATAAGCCAGCCAGGCGAGTACGCCTGCCAACACAAATGGCCACAGCCGGATAAAGAAAAGCAGGATGTTGCGGAAAATTTCTGCGCCGCCACGCAGCGCTACCTGCAGCTCTGTGCCAAAGCCTGCACGGGTGATCCTCTCGGGGTTAACGATCACCTGCTCATCGGTAACCTGTGGCTGAAACAATTGCACCGTGAAAGTAGAATAAGCCACATCATCCAGTATCGCGAGGTTATTCATCTGCCGGTCTATGGCTGCATCCACTTTCTGGTCTTTGTATTCCACCACATCAAGGGTAGTTCCATTCTTTGCAGGCGCTACTTTGCCCAATTGTGCTTCCTGCTGTTCCTGGCGTTCGTTCTTCAGCGCATTGGCCAGGTATTTCATGGTCATGTCCTGGTCTTTTACTACGCGGTGATCAATAAATTCAGCATTGGCAGTGAGATCATATACCACGGAATCAAGATGCGCCACCGGTACTTTCAGGGTGAGATTGGCAACGGGTGTGTAAAGCTGTATGTCCTTTACAGAATCTGCTGAATAAGGCACATTGAAATGCTGCACTTCTTCATTCTGTAAATTACTTTCCACTACAATACCGCCCAGGCGCGTAACCAGCTGCTCCATATGTGAAGCGGCTGCAAACACATTACTGACGCGGCATCGCACGTCGGCTGATTTTACTCTTTTGCGGGAAGCGGAATTAAGATCGGTGATGTCGTTGGAGAAGGAAGTGGAGTCTGCAGTGGCAGCATAGTCCCTCATTTCCTTGTTCATATTTCCCTGGCAGGCACACAGCGCCAGCAGGGGGATACCCAGGTAATAGAGTGAAAGACGCATAACAGGAGAATTTAACCTTTATACAGGCAACATGAAAAAGGTAACCTTTAAAAAATGTTAAAGTCGTTTTCACCTTTTACATGATAACATCATTTAGTATCTTTAGGTGAGATATAAAACAGCATGCCCGTTCTTCCAAAAAAATACCAGACAAGGAAAGCAGAAATTACCGCAGACTTTATTACCGCGGTGAATGAACATATAGACCAGGTAATGGGTGGCCGCATAGACAAGATGTATCATATCCAGGACTTTGCCCGCCTGTTATTCATTCACCCGGTACACCTGAGCAATACCATTAAGTTGCATACCGGTCATGCGCCCTGTTATTTTTTTGAGATGAGATTAATGGAAGAAGCCAGGAAAATGCTGCTTGACCAAACACTTACCATTACGGATATTGCGGCAAAGCTAACATTCGACAATTCTAATTTCACCAAATTTTTCAAACGCTTTGAAGGAGTTACCCCTTCCCAATACAGGCTGCAGCATGCAGCTTCTTCAGAGGTAGCGCTGCAGGTAAATGGGCTTTAAGAAATAATAATTATTAAGGGGCTTGTTATCGAACAGATCGCCGTCGTCAAAATAAAATCCATTGGTGAACTCTGTTTTTGAGTTGAGCTGTATTTTACCGGTGCTATGCTCCACTATAAAATACACGGGGATGATCACATAATACTTCCCGCTTTTCCCGGTAAATTTATTCCATTTAATATCCAGTTCTTCCAGCCTGAAGATGCGTGGTTTCAGGTTACCTGCCACATTGGTGGAGCAATCCAGTTTAGTGATAGCGCCGTGATCTATTTCTGCTTTTACGGAGAAAGCAAGACTGGTAGTGCCGCTCTTCATAGGCGCAAGCGCGGAGTCCATAAACCGGCTTAGTTGCTGATATGTATCGCTGAAAGTAGGGGCCTGCTGGGCTTTGGAGCTGATACCGGAATAAAGGATGCCTATGTTGAGGAAAATGATATAGAAACAGTTAAATCTCATAATACCAGTTTTTCATCAGAAATAACGTTCACGCCTATCCTGTTTTAACTATATAGTTAAGTTACGATTTCTTCCGTCTAAAAAGATCGCAGGGCTATAAAAAACTCAAGGTAATTGAAAGGCATAGGGTTGCATATAGCGGGGAAATATTATTTAAACGGGAAAGCGGATCTGGTCTTTCTTTGGGGATAAAGCGGCCGCTAACAACGGATTTCATGGCGGTTAATTTAAGTGCGCAATATAGTAGAAAACCTGTTTATAGCAAAAGGGTGTAGCAGTACCTGTTACACCCTTTTGCTTATTAATACAGTTTAATTTATCAGAATTTAACGGCCTTGCCGGTACGTACAGATTCGCGGGCTGCAGCCAGGATCTTCACTACAATTACATTATTGGCCGGCGCATACAACCCGTATGCAGGCATGTTTACTTTTCCGTTCAGCACATCTATCAGGTACCGGAACGGATCTTCATATACCGGTATATCCGTTGCCGTTATACGGCGTGTTACAGCCGGCATCCGTTCATTGTTACGTTGAACCAGGGTATTTTTATCGGCGGCAATGAGGTAACCTTTATCGCCGTATACTTCCATATCCTTACGACTGAAGCTCCAGTTCCACGAGGCCTGTATGGTACATTGCACATCGCCGTAATCAACCAGGATAGTGGCATCATCTTCTGCTTTAGGATATACCTGCGGCTTAAAATGACGGGCTACCGCAGTAACGGATACGGGCAAACGGTTTTTCATAAGCGCCGTCATAAGATTGGCGCCATAACAGCCAAAATCCATGAGTGCGCCGCCCCCGTTTAATACCGGGTCGGTGAGCCAGTTCAGGAATTCCGGTCCGCAGCCAATTTCCTTAGGCCCCTGGTGACCATCATTCACCGTTACCTTTCTTATTTTCCCGGCGTAGCTGCTGTCTTCCAGCAGCTGGAAGGTTTTTGCCACGGAAGGATACCAGCTGGTTTCATAGTCTGTAAGCAGTTGTACCTTATGCCTGCGGGCCAGCGACTCCATGTATTCCGCATCGGCAACTGTGGTGGCCAGCGGCTTCTCCACCATAATATGGATACCACGCGGCGCAGCGGCTTCCACCACTTCGCGGTGGGCTTTAATGGAGCCAAATGCCAGTACTGCAGCAGGCTTTACTGCATCCAGCATTTTATCCAGGTCAGTATAAAAGATATTCTGTGGAAGATGATATTGCCGGGATCTTAACCTAGCCACGGCCGTATCAGGCTCGTAGATGCCCACAATCTGTATGTCCCCTTTATCAGGGCGACCAAGAATAAAAGCCGCATGCCCGTGCGATACACCGGCAACGGCTACACGCAGTGGCTGGGCCATGATGCAGCCAAAAATGTGCATCAGCAGAAAAGTAAAAAAAACAGAACGCATCCCTAAAACTAGGAAATATGTACTGTTTTTTATAACGAAATGATGAACGGTAATTTCCGGGAATACTATAAGCTCACCGCTATTTTAATCACTACTTTCTTTACGGGCATTGGCGTGCTCACCCTGATATTAGGCATATGCAGGTCGGTAGGAAAAAAAATGGCGAACATGCCTTTTTCCAACCGGGAGAAGAACACAGGATGCTCTGCAAACAGCTGGTAGTCGGCCGTTTCATCGTATGCTCTGGAAGGCACCTGCTCGCCCAGGAAATCGTGACCTATCAGTTCTGAACCGGACACCATATACTGGATATCGATGTACTTCTTATGCGCTTCCATTTGTTCGGTGGAGGCATCTACTGTATCGTATTCGTTAACGATAGCGAAGATATTGCTCCCGTCTATTTCATATTTTCCTTTCTCCAGGTTCACCAGGTCTGTTTGTGCCAGGTATTCAAAAGCCTTGATAAATTTAACGCCGAGGCGGTAGTAGAGATGGGCGTTCTGCAGTGTATCCAGTATCATGTGCTGTAAAAGGTATTAATCAGGCGGCAAGATACTTTTTTTCTATATATGCCGTTACGTTTACTTTCCCGTCTGTCTCTTTAACAAAAGCGGCTGAACAGCTTTTTCCCAGATGGCATATCCCGCCTTATTCATATGCAGCATATCTTCCACAAAAAGCTCCCGGCGCGGTTTTCCTGCTTTATCAAGCATCAGGGAGAAAATATCAACGTATCGTATATTTTTTTCTCTGGAGATATAATCTTTGATGAGTGCATTCGACTGCTTCGCCTTTTGGAAGAACTTTTCCCGGGAAGGACTTGGTTTCATGGAAATATATACAACCGGCACTTCCGGGAGTTTACTCCTGATGGTGGTGTACAGTATTTTAAATCTCTGCAATAAAGTATCTGCGGTGGCCGCCTCATTTGTCAAATCGTTCTCTCCCACATAGATCACGATCTGCCGGGGCTGATACGGGAAAATAATATCCCCGGCAAAATAGGTAATGTCGTTGGTCTCCGCGCCCCCTATTCCCCTGTTCAATACCACGTACCGGCTGAAATTGCGCTCCAGGTCGTCCCACTTCCTGATGGATGAGCTGCCCACGAACAGTATGGGATGCTCGGGGGCTGCATACATCCTGTCAAATTCCCTGATGGTATTAACATCCTTAGCGAATCGCAGCGGCGATTGGGCAAAGAGGGAACCGGTTATATTCAGCAGCGCCACACACACAACAACGAAGTATTTTTTCATAACAGTTAATTTTTCAGCGGCTTAAGATAAAAGAAATATTTATTTTGGGACAAACAATTACATGAACACTCATCCTTTAAACCTGATTATCCGCTTTCTGCTGGAGATATTGATGCTGGTAATACTGGGATACCGGGGATGGCACTTTGGCGAAGGATGGCTTTCTTATGTACTGGCGGTGGCATTTCCACTCACCGCCGCAGTGCTGTGGGGTGTATTCCGTATCCCCAACGACCCGAAGCCTGCACCGGTAGCTATTCCGGGGGTAGCACGACTATTATTGGAACTTCTTTTATTTGGCGCAGCGGTGTGGTCGTTATTGTCGCTGGGCTACCCGCGTGAAAGCATTGTGCTGGCAGTGGTGGTGATAATACATTACGCCGTGTCCTGGGACAGAACATGGGTGATGCTGCAAAACAAACCCTACAACGGGTTTGCAGGAAAAAAGATCCTGGGAGTGAAACCCTAAAAATACCAGATGGTTTCCGGCGCCACGCTTACATTCACGGCAGCGCCTTTTTTGAGGTGGGTATCTGTGGTTCTGATGGTAACTATCTCCTCTCCCAACGCTACTTCCGCTTCAAGAAAACTTCCGTAATAGGCAATATCACGGACCTTCCCGGGTATTGCATCTTTTTTGGTGCGTACGATCCTGAAATCTTCCGGTCTTATAAAAACTGGCCTGCCGTTCAGCTCAATACCCGGCAGTCCTTCCAGTATAGCGGCTTTTCCGGGAGCGAGCAAATTATATTTCCCAAACAGCCCCGCCACATATTCATTGACCGGCTGGTTATAGATCTGCTGCGGCGATCCCTGTTGTACTATCTCCCCGTCTTTCATCACCAGTATTTCATCTGCCCAGGGCAGTATATCCACGGGGTCATGGGAGATCAGCATCACCGTAATACCCAGCTTCCCGCCTATATCGCTGATCACATTTTTCAGGATGCTCTTATGGATCATATCCAGGTTGGAGTAGGGCTCATCCAGTAAAAACAGCCTGGGAGAGGATATCAGCAGCCGGGCCATGGCAATGCGCTGTTTTTCACCACCCGAGAGCTGGTCTGTTTTTCTTTTCAGGAGATGGGAAATGCGGCAGATACCATAGATCTGCGCCGCGTCTTCATCGGTGAGCTTATTGGCATAGGACAGAATTTCTTCTACCCGGTAATTATTTCTCAGTTCAAAATGCTGGGACAGATAGGCTGTGCCCGGATGCCCTGGTATCAATACTTCCAGCGAGCCCTTTACACGCTTGCCCTCAAACATTACGGTGCCGCTGTCGGCCTGGGCCATGCCGCCCACAATTTTCATCAGCGTGCTTTTACCGGAACCGGTTTCGCCCGCTATTACTATTTTCTGAAAGGCCTGTTGTGTAAAGCTGACATTCTTTAAAATATAAGCGCCGTGCAGTTCCTTGCTGATGTTTGATACTTCGAGAAAATTCATTCGTGCAAATTAATAAAAAGGGAGATAAAAGCACACCCGCTTATATCTCTCAACAACTTTTAAAATCATTTTTAAAATCCCAAAATAAAAACTCAGGGAAATCATTATAATCAGCGTAATCAGTGTTCCAAGACAAAATCCGCGTGGCGCCGAAGGCGCCACCTCACCCGCGCCAGGCGTTCCGCAGGAAGCGGAGCCAGTTGCCATGCATTACGTTATCGATGTCGGCTGCGCTGTAGCCTCTTTTGCCGAGGAGGGCGGGCAGTTGCTGCATATCGGCAATTGTTTCCAGGTCGTAAGGGCACTGCTCTTTGCCAAAGGCGCCATCCAGGTCGGTGCCAATGCCCACATGGAGGGAGTTGCCGGCGATCTGGCAGATATGATCCATGTGATCGATCATTTTTTCCAGGTTACAGCCCATACTACGGGGATCAGACTGCCCACGCACCCAATCGGGTACCATCATCCAGGCATCGAGGGCGCCACCGATAACAGCGCCTTTCTGAACGAGGACTTTAATCATATCATCACTGAACTGGCGGTTGTGGTTTACCAGGGCACGGCAGTTATTGTGACTGGCCCATACGGCGCCGTTAAACAGGTCCATCGCATCCCAGAAGGCATCGTCGCAAAGATGGGTGGCATCAAGGATCATATGAAGCCGCTCTATTTCCCTGATGAGCTGTTTACCCTGTTCGTTCAGGTGACCGGTGGCATCGGTACCGTTGGCATAGCGGCCAGGCCCGTAATGCGCAGGCCCTATAGCCCTCAACCCGTTGTTATAGGCACGTTCCAGGTATTCCAGGTTCACGATGGAATCGGCCCCTTCCAGGCTGAGAATATAACCAATAGGCTTTTTATCGTTCGGAGTACCGTTATTCCATAGCTGCAGGTGTTGCTCCAGGCCTTGCAGGTCTTTGATCATCACCATTTCACCGGCATCTTCCATCGCTTTATACCAGGCCAGCTGGCCCTGTGTCTGCGCCCATGCCTGTTCCGGTGAATGCCATCCCGGCAAAGGATTATCCGGCGCCACATAGCGGCCGATTTGCGTGGCTACCACCAGCCCGATATTTCCTTTCCGCAATTCCGGGAACGCCACTACGCCTTTGGCGCGGTCTGGTTTATCATTCATGCCGGCTTCTCTTGCGCGGATGGCGGTTACCGGCTGTTGCAGGTCCCTGTTCCATTCCAGCGCATTCATGCTCAGATCAAGATGTGCATCTATTATAAACATAATTCTATCCTTAGGTGGGCTGATCAGTAGAGTTCAAACAAGGCTTCTATTTCCACAGGTATGTTGTCGGGCAGGGAACCAAAGCCCACAGCACTTCTCACGCCTATCCCGTTCTCTTCTCCCCATATTGCAGCAAACAGTTCGCTGCAGCCGTTTATAACATAGGGATGCCGTTCAAAGTCGGGCGTACAGTTTACCATTCCAAGTACCTTGATCACCCTTTTCACTTTATCCAGGCTGCCTACGCGTGTTTTGATGGTAGACAACATCGTTAATCCTACTTGCCGCGCTGCCAGCTTTCCCTGCTCAATGTCCAGTGCATCACCTATCCTGCCGATGATCAGAGATTTATCATTCTGCACAGGACCATGACCGGAGAGATACAGGTATTTGCCATCAATAAGGCAAGGCTTGTAAACACCCAATGGCGATGGAGCCGGTGGCAGTTCCAGTCCCAGAGCAGCTAATTTCTCTTCTGCATGATTGTTTTCCATAGTTACTGTTTTAATACGCCTATAAAGATATCACTTCCTCCTTTGAAAAAAAGTGCAGGTAAGATAGTTAATCTCAGCAGAAAAACAGGCAGTAAGGAGTTTGAGATTTTCAGGGGATGAGGGGTTTACAGAACAGCCGTCTGTATAAGACGGCTGCTTAATCTTCCATGATCTGGCATTGGAATCCATTTTCATTTACCAGCATCATTATTTTTCCGGGATGGAAATTTTCTCCTTCCACTCTTAATACTTTATCACAATCTTCGAGATCGAAATTAATTTTACTATCCGGGAAGTTACGAAGCAGCAGCGCTACTATTTCTTTCGCCGCTGCCACTCTTTTTACATTTGTTACAAATACTTCTACCATTGCAATTAATTTAATTACATATATTTCATCGGCTCGTAATTCAAAAGCCGCCTCCATAAGGCAATCTGTCCTATACAATTAGCCTCCCTGTAAATATTAAACGTAAGCAGATCCCAAAGCGGCATTTTCATACCGGGGAATTCCAATATCTGATCCAGTTGTTCATCGGTTACATTTACCAGTGCTGTTCTTAGCAGCGGGGAAATTCTCTGCCAGTCTTTCTTAAAAATTTCGAGAGATGGATATTGCTGTCCGTTTTTTATTCCCTGGAAGTCTTTAAAAAGATCATTGGCAGAAGATGTTGCCTCCACCTTCAGCAGACCAGCCAGGTCGAACCGTTGCTGTACAAGGCTGCCTGTGAGCCAGGCAACATGATTGGCGGGAGTATCCAGTCTTTTATGTGCATCTTCATCTGAAATTCCATCCAGCACTTTTGAAAAAAATGTGGTATGCAGATCAAACAGTGGAAGGATGCCCTGCATCCGTGTGCTTACAGTTTCCATATAATTTCAATTTTTTGGTTCTCAAACTAACCGTAAGATACCTCATAATTAAAGTCCGCATGGATGCTGATAGAGTCAATATTAGGGGGTATTTGCGACAAATTCGTTATGTTTGAGTAGTTAACTAAAAAATTCACCACCATATGTTACAAATTGGGATCCTGCTTATACGCCACTACAAGCTTTTAAGCCTGGCTGCCATAACAGATGTACTCGACACCGTCAACAAGATTTACCATAAGAACGGTCAGCCTGCGCCATTCAAGATAACCCTGGTACATACCTCAGAAATGGAACACCTTGCGGGAGCTTTCCCGGCTTACGCATCACAACGCATAGATGCGGCAGGTAATTTCAACCTGGTGCTGGTGCCTTCTTTCACCACGGATGATATCCGCCAGTCTATTGCAGAAAACAGGTGTTATCTTCCCTGGTTGCAACAGCAATATAAAAATGGCGCTGAAATTGCCAGCTTTTGCACCGGCGCATTTTTGCTGGGCGCATCCGGCCTGCTGGATGGTAAAATAGCCACCACCCATGTGGATGCCTGCAAGGAGTTTTCCTCCGCTTTCCCTGCTGTGAACCTGTTGTCGGATAAAACCGTTACACATGATTCCGGCATTTACACAAGTGGTGGCGCCACTTCTACCTTCCACCTGCTGCTTCATCTGCTGGAAGTACATTGTGGCATTGAAATAGCAATCAGGACCGCCAAAATTTTCGCTGTGGATATGGGCCGTGATAAACAGTCTTATTTCAGCACCTTCCAGCCTGCCCGTAATCATCACGACGACCTGGTGGCATCTGCCCAGCAACGGATTGAAACCTGTTACCAGGATGTTGGCACCATTGAGGAAATGATCAGGGACATCCCTTCCAGCAGGAGAAATATTGTGAGAAGGTTTAAACAGGTAACTGGTGTAACCCCTATCGAATACCTGCAATTCACACGTATTGAAGCGGCCAAGAAACTACTGGAGGAAACCGGGCAGCAGATGGCGGAAGTGATCTACAATTCCGGCTATAACGATCCCAAAGCATTCAGAAAGGTATTCCGCAAAACAGTGGGAATGACCCCTTCTGAATACCGGGAAAAGTTTAATGCAGCCAGGTCATAATCATGATTGCCACTCCCTGTCCCAGAAAGCTGGCGGCTCTATACCGAGGGCGCGGAGGTACACATATCCCTGCCCGCGGTGATGGATCTCATTGTCAAAAATGTAGAACAGGATGCTCACCGACTTACCTTCATATTGTCCGAAAGCGGTAATTTCCTTTTGAAAAGCTTCCACCGGGATCTTGGGCCACCACTCATCGAGCTTATCGGTGATAACATCCCAAAGCTGTAATAACTCCGCTTTATTGGTGGGGGCAATTACGGCGCCGGTATCTTTCAGGAGCACATCAATACCCAGCCATTCATCGGTAACAACTCCATATACAGATGGGAAGGCCATTCCGCAGAATTCCATTACCAAAGCGGAAAATGGACGCATACCGCCAATGCTGAAAGTAAAAAGCTGGTCTTCCGGAAAGGCTTCAATCATCCTGCGGGTAAGTCCGCGGTGGCCCTGCCAGTGTTTCAGTAACTGATCAGGCGTGATCACAGTGGTAGTAGTTGCGGCAGATAAGGTGTTGTTTTCCATAAGTCTGTATTTTTTGTTTTATGATACAAAGAAAACAACGGGTTGTGACAGCCCTATGTCAGTAGTCCTAAAAAAAACTTACCTGCTATAAAAAAAGCAGGGATAATACCCCGCTTTTCCGGGTGCTTACCAGCCGAAATATGATTTGGCGTTGCCGTAACAGATATCCTGCACCATCTTTCCAACGGCCTCCATATCGTCCGGGATTTCGCCCCGCTCGATCTCCTCTCCGAAAAGATCGCAGAGCAGGCGCCGGAAATATTCATGGCGCGGGTAGGAAAGAAAGCTGCGGGAATCTGTAAGCATGCCTACAAAACGTGAAATAAGCCCCATATTCGATAATGCGTTCATTTGCCGGGTCATGCCCTCTTTCTGATCCAGGAACCACCAGGCGGCGCCGAATTGGATTTTGCCAGGCACAGAACCATCGTTGAAATTACCGGTCATGGTGGCCATCAATTCATTATCAGCAGGGTTCAGGTTATAAATAATGGTCTTGGCCAGTTTATCCTGGCTATCCAGTTTATCAAGGAACCTCGCCAGTGCGCGGGCCTGGGAAAAATCGCCGATGGAATCCCAGCCGGTATCCGGTCCCAGCTGCCGCATCATGCGGGAGTTATTGTTCCGCAGGGCCCCAAGGTGGTATTGCTGTACCCATCCCGATTTCCAGTCCATAAGCGCCAGTTCATACAGGAGCGCCGATTTGAACTGCCGGGCCTCGGTAAGGGTGAGCGATTGCCCACCGCGGATCTTTAAAAAGATCTGCCGGATATCTTTCTCCAGGAAATCATCTGCATATATTTCCTCAATGCCGTGGTCGGATACTTTACAGCCATGTGCCGCAAAAACATCGTGCCGGTCTTTCAGCACCTGGAGCAGGTCGTCGTACGTACGGATATTGACGTTAGCCGTTTCCTCCAGTTTCCCCAGATACCGGTTATATACTTCCGGCGAGTCTACATTCATGGCCTGATCCGGGCGGAAGGCGGGTATTACGGGTATTTCAAAGCCATCCTGTTTTAGCTGGCGGTGATATTGCAGGTTGTCTGCCGGATCATCGGTAGTGCATATCAGCGACACATTCCTGCTGCGTAACAGGTTCTGCACGCTGTATGCCGGTGTTTGCAGCAGCGCGTTGCAGGTATCATAGATCTGCTTTGCAGATGCGGGGCTCAGGATATCGGTTATATTGAAATAACGCTGCAGTTCCAGATGCGTCCAGTGATGCAGTGGATTGCGCAAGGTGTATGGTACCGTAGCAGCCCATTTTTCAAACTTTTCCCAGTCGGTATTGTTGCCGGTACAGTAACTTTCCGGTACGCCATTGGTGCGCATAGCGCGCCATTTATAATGATCGCCGTACAGCCATGCCTGCGTAATATTTTCGAACATGGTATCCGCCGCTATCTGCACGGGTGGCAGGTGACAATGATAATCGATGATGGGCATATCCTTTGCATAATCGTGATAGAGCCGTTCTGCCGCATCGCTATTCAGGAGGAAATTTTCATCCATGAATTTTTTTCTCATCAGTAAATTTTTAAGCATTACAATGACACCCCTCTTTTCCAGGGAATAAAATCATCCTGACCATTAAGGACGGATTTTGCGGTAATGGCGCCGCTGGCTACCTGTATAACGTATTCGAGTATACGTTCTCCCGCTGCGGTGATGGTTTCTTCACCGTCTATAATAGTACCGGTATTAATATCGATGATATCATGCATGCGCTGGTACAGCTTCGTGTTGCTCGACAGCTTGATCACCGGCGCAATGGGGTTACCGGTGGGCGTTCCAAGGCCAGTGGTAAACAGCACCACATTCGCGCCGCTGCCTACTTCTGCAGTGGTGGACTCCACATCATTACCCGGTGTACACAACAGGTTGAGCCCCGGTTGCTGTACCTTTTCAGGGTAATCCAATACGGCAGCTACAGGTGAGGTACCTCCTTTTTTGGCTGCACCGGCAGATTTGATGGCATCGGTGATCAGCCCGTCTTTTATATTTCCCGGAGATGGATTCATATCAAATCCGGAGCCTGCTTCCTCGGCACGCTGCTGGTAGGTACGCATCAACCCGATGAACCTGGTAGCGTCTTCCACGTTGCGGCAACGGTCGCTCATTTCCTGTTCCACTCCGCATAATTCAGGAAATTCAGCCAGGATCACGGAGCCTCCCAACGCGGTGAGCAGGTCGGACGTATAACCGATGGCGGGGTTAGCGGAAATACCGGAGAAGCCGTCGGACCCCCCGCATTCCAGGCCTATACATAATTTGCTCAGCGGCGCCGGCTGCCGGGTGTTCTGGTTTGCTATCATCAGCCCTGCAAAAGTTTGGCGGATCGCATCGGCGATCAGCTGGCTTTCCGTACCGGTTTGCTGCTGGTCCAGTATATAAAGGGGTTTTGAAAACCCCGGATCGCGCTTACTGATCTCTTCCTTCAGCATGCTTATCTGTGCATTCTGGCAGCCAAGGCTCAGCACCGTGGCACCTGCAACATTGGCATGGGTAATATACCCTGCCAGCAGGCCGCACAGTGTTTGCGCATCCTGCCGGATGCCTCCGCAGCCACCATCGTGCGTAAGGAATTTTATGCCATCCACATTTTCAAAAATGCGGCTTCCCTGCGCCCCGGAAGTCTCTTCCGTGTATATGCTTTCAAGGATCTGTGCCGGGTCAGCGCCGGCCTGCTGCCTGGCTACGAGCGAACGGGTAAAGGCCGCATACTTAGCCGGACGGCTATATCCCAGTTCCGGCAGCAATGCTTCTTTCAGCACTTCCACATTCCTGTTTTCACAAAACACCAAAGGTATAACCAGCCAGTAATTGGCAGTACCAACACTGCCGTCTGCGCGGTGATAGCCCATAAAGGTCCGCTGCTGCCAGCGGGAAACATCCGGCGCCTGCCAGGCCGTTTTCCGCTCAGCTGCCAGCTCATAAGCATTGGCAGCATGCCGTACATTCTCTACGGCTATCCTGCTGCCGGCGCTGATGTGATGCTGTGCACGCCCTACCAGTACGCCATACATGAAAATGGCATCGCCTTCTTTCATGGGTGCTGTTGCAAACTTGTGTTTCGCAGGGATCTTTTCCTGCATCGTGTATACGGCGCCGTTATATTCCACCGTTTCATCCTTTTCCAGGTCCTGTAGCGCTACCAGCACATTATCATGCGGATGCACCTTTAATACTTTCTGCTTCATTATCTGTCCTTAAAATTTTACGATACCGTTATTTCCGCTGCTACCTTCTCCAGGTAGGCAGCTACTCCCTGCTCCATTAACGCCTTTAACATGGTAGTTACCAGCTGTGCAAACCCGGGAATAGTGTTGAGATCCAGTCCCCAGATAGCCTGGTTGCCAAAAGCTGTTTTTATCAATACTTCCGGCGAACGCAGCTTCCATTGTTCCGCATACCAGCCGGCATGTTCATCTGTAATAGTATACCCGTTGCCGCCGCGCATAAATAAAGCATGCGCAGCGAATCCCAATGCCATCAATGCCGGTACCTGCCCGGTACGCTGCTGGTATTGCAACAGCGCCGGCAGTACCCGCATTTTGAGCTTAGCCGTATACTGGGCGCAAATGCTTAACCACCGGTGCTCAATAGCGGGGTTACGGAAGCGGTCAAGCACAGCCCCTGCAAAACGGATAGCGGCATCATTACGTATATGTATATTCGTTATAGCCGGGATGATCTCATGCATCATCAATCCTTCCATGTAAGCAGCCATCGCCTCATTATTCATGGTGGCCTTCACGGTTTCATGACCAGCCAGGAAGGCCAGTCCGCAGCTAAGGGTATGGGTGCCGTTGAGCAGCCGGAGCTTCAGCTCACGGAACACATTAATATCGGGCGACAACACCACTCCTGCATCTGTTTCACTAAAGGATAAAACTTTTCTTACCTGTTCACTGCTGGTTTCAATAGCCCATAAACGGTATACTTCAGTCATGATCAGCAGCCCGTCTTCATAACCGGTATCCAGGTCTGCCGCACCGGGCACAATACAATCCACCAGTGAATTACAACAGTAGTTATGATGAGTAAGCCAATCTGTAAAACCTTCTTCCAGCCGGTTAAAGCTACTCAGCTGCAACAGGATCTCACGGAGCCTGCTGCCATTATCCGGTATCAGCTCTGCAGGAACGATCACCATTCCTTTAGTGGCATCTCCTTTAAAGTGAAGATAGCGGTGATACAGGAATGCCAGCAGCTTGCCGGGAAAAGATACCGGCGGCTTTGCATGAATGCTTTCTTCTGTATACACAATACCTACTTCGGTGGTATTTGATATCACTACCTGCATATCCGGATTTTCAGCACAGGCAAGCACCTCCTCCCATTGGGAAGTGGCAGTAAGCACCCTGCTGATGGACGCATTAATAATGTTTTCAGAAACGGGTTTCCCCCCATCAATTCCTCTTATACATTGCGTATAAAGGTTATCCTGTTCATCAAAAGCTTTGGTGCTGCCCTTATCCGTCGATTTCACCACTACCACCCTGCCATTGAATACGCCCTGTTTATTGGCTTTGTCTATAAAAAAACAGGGGAGCCCTCTCAGCAATACCCCTGTGCCGAACTGCAGTACTTTTTCCGGCAGGGCAAAGTATTCCTCACCAGGGATCTGCCATTCATCCTTTTCACGCAGCCGTTTCAGTAACTCTTTTGAAAGTTTCATATCCTCATTATTTAGTCATTGTTTCCATTTCATTGGCAGCTAACAGGTACGCCCCTACGCCTTTGGCGTCATTATCGATCACTTTCTCGCTGAGATAATAGGCATAGCTGCCATCGCGGTAGGGTTCTCCACCTAGTCCGGCTACGCTTACGGTTCCTCCCAGGGTTATATCCCCTTCCGGATTCTTACGGATAAACTGTTTAAGAATACCATTGTAACCTTTCTGAGCTACCGAGCGGTAAGTTTTTGGCAGATAGCCAAGACGCATGCCTTTCGCCAACGCATATACGAACATGCAGGAAGCGGAGGCTTCCACATAATTTCCTTTGCTGCCGGCTTTATCCAGCACCTGGTACCAGCAGCCGGTTTTATCGTCCTGGTATTTCCTGATCGCTGCGGCGGTACGGTTTAAAATGGCAATAAGGCTGTCGCGGCCGGGGTTTACAGAGGGGTAGTATTCCAGCGCGTCTACCAGCGCCATGGCATACCAGCCCATGGCACGGCCCCAGAAGTTCGGCGACTGTCCCGTGGTTTTATTGGCCCACCGCTGTTCCTTTGATTCATCCCAGGCATGATACAGCAACCCTGTGCGTGGATCACGGGCATGTTCTTCCATCAGTACAAACTGCCGCGTAATGTCGCGAAAGGCGCTGTCTTCCCCGAAAAGCGCTGCATATTCCGCATAAAACGGCTCACCCATATAAAGCCCGTCCAGCCACATCTGGTAGGGGTAACGCTTCTTATGCCAGAAGCCGCCGTCGTTTGTACGGGGCTGCTGCCGCAGCTGTTCACGGAGCAGATCAGCAGCCAGTTTGTATTTATTATCTTTAGTAGCTTTATAAAGCGTTAATATAACGCGGCCGTTTTTAATGTTATCGATGTTATAGTCCTTCAACTGGTACGTACGGATATTACCGTTAGTATCTATAAAATGATCCATACTCCGTTGTATGTACCGGAAATACCGCTGATCACCTGTTCTTTTCCATAAGCCGGTGAATCCCTCCAGTACCACGCCCTGGTCGTACGACCATCTTACCGGCCTGCCTGGCTGTACTTCCAGCGAATCGCTCCAAATACGCATTACTGTGGCGGCCATCCCGGCTGCGCCGGTTTGAGCCTGTGCAAGTGAAACTGATAACAGCAATGCAGTAGATAATAATGATGTTTTAAAACGCATGATCTTCTGTTGATTGGGTTTTAGTATCGCGGTAACTGCAACTATCGAATGTAATATGCTTTGTATTGCGTGTTTGCACCGGTTTCTGGCCGGAAGAGGTAAGCAGATACACTTTATTGAAGTGTACGTCTTCCGCCTCCAGGCACTGAATGCCTTCCTCTGCCTTTATCACCAGGTCCCGCAGGTGGATATTGCGTACAGGCATTTCCGGTAGTCCGCGTATGAACACGGCTTTTTTTGCGCCGCTGCATACAATGTTATTCATATAAAAATTGCGGAACACCGGGGTGGCATCCGTTACCGGCAATGTTTCCACACGTGGGGCGGTCCTCTTCTCCCCTGCCAGCGGCACGGGGTCTTTAGCTGCATAATACATATCAAACAGGATGGCTTCACCGGGAATATCTTTCATGTTGATATTAGCGGCATAAATATCCTCCACTATGCCGCCACGGCCCCTGGCAGTTTTGAAGCGCAGCCCGATGTCGGTACCCAGGAAAGAGCAATCCGATACATAAATATTACGGGCGCCGCCGGACATTTCGCTGCCTATCACAAAGCCACCATGGGCATGATACACGATGCAGTGCTGCACTATCACATTTTCGGTAGGCTTGCCCCGTTTACGCCCCTGTTCGTCCCTGCCGGATTTAATACAGATTCCATCATCGCCCACATCAAAGGTGCAGTCTACGATCTGCGCCTGGCGGCACGATTCAAGGTCCACACCATCCCCGTTCTGTGCATACCAGGGGTTTTTAGCATAAATACCACGCAGGGTGATATTTTCGCAAAGCAGGGGATGCAGGCACCACGCAGGTGAATTCTGGAAGGTGACCCCTTCCAGCAATACATTCTTACAGGAGGCTATGCTCACCATATTTGGCCGCAGGAAGTCTTTTATACCAGCGTAGTCTGCTACTTTGCTACCTGGCTTGATAACACCTGGCTGATTGGTATTGGCGCCGCGATAAGACGATTGTGTAGGATACCAGTTAGCGCCGTCCGGGCCTACCAGGCCACCGGATGCCACCAGCTTCTCCCATTGGGTTTCAGTGAGCTTTGCCTTCTTAACAATACGCCACGCATCACCGCCACCGTCAAGGATGCCACTACCGGTAACGGCTATATTTTCCTGGTTGATGGCAGAAACAGGCGCCTGGCAACGCACCGCTTCCAGCCCTTCGTAGGTGGTGTTGATCAGCGGGTACTGGTCGAAGTCGGTTGTAAACTGCAACACGGCATTCTTTTCCAGGTGAAGGTTCACATTGCTTTTCAGTACGATGGGGCCGGTGAGCCACATGCCGGAGGGCACCAGCACCACGCCGCCGCCCTTATTGTTACAGGCACTGATGGCCTCGTTGATAGCTTTGCTGTTTAGTGTAATACCATCTGCTTTTGCACCAAACGAGGTAATTATAAAAGTATCTTTCCTGAAATGCGGTTCATAGATCTGTGGTAGTTCGTAGGCATATTTGCCTTCAAAAGGAGTTTGTTGCAGGTAATCTGCCAATGGCAATTTCTTCTCCCTTATTTCACGCGCCACCAGCGCGGCTATAGTAGCAGCGCCATAAGCGGAAAAATGTGTATTGTCTGTAATACCCTGTGGCAAAGAGTTATAATGCCCCGGAGGCGTAGTACGAAACATTTTCACGGTAGCTGCTTCTCCTTCCTTGCTCAACAGTGCTGAACTGCTTTGCTGCAAGTCGATCAGCGGCGTTTGCGTAGCCTTTGCCACGGCTCTTACCACTACGGGATAAGCGCCGTGGGTATCTTCCAAAACTCCTTTGGTAAATTTACGGCGTGCCACCGGCGTAATAAGCACGGGATGGGCGCCCCTGGCACGGGCCTCTTTTACAAAACGTTCCAGGTTAGTTTTATAAGCTCCTTCCGGTGCGGCATAGCGGGTGGAATCACTGATCTTCCCATCGTTATGGCCAAACTGGATCATCACCCAATCTCCCGGCTTCAGTTGCGCCAACACACTATCCCATCTATGTTCATCGATAAAGCTCTTGGTGCTTCTCCCGTTTACTGCATAGTTCCTGATGATAATATCTTTTTCAAAAAATTGCGGGAACAATTGCCCCCATCCCCGTTCTGGATTATCTTCCAGCGGTTTGTCTGCCATCGTGGAATCGCCGATCATGAATATAACCGGTTTGGGACCGGCCGGCGCCAGTCCCAATAATGATAATAAAAGTATCTGGAGAATTTTCATTAGTTATATTTATCGTTCTGCTTAAATTCATCTTTATTTGTTACGGCGTCGATCTGGTCCTGCGGAATGGGCCGCAGTGTGTGGTACGACTGAAAATATGCATTGGCGTCGGGATTATGCAGGGCAATCCGTTCTCCGAGTTTACCGGTACGTTTCAGATCAAACCAGCGAAGCTGTTCACCAGCCAGCTCTCTCGCCCGTTCATCAAGAATAAAATCAAGATCGATGTCTGCGGCTTTAACCACCATCTCTGCTTCATGCCCTGTAATAGCGGCCCGTTTACGGATCACATTAATATACTCTGCAGCTTTGGAAGAATTGCCCAGCTTAAACTGTGCTTCCGCCGCAATAAGGTACATTTCGGCAAGCCTGATAATAAATGCATCCCTGGCGCTTTGTTCTTCGTTCATAGATGCCCGTGTGGGGTCATCAAATTTGTTGAGCGACACATAACGGGTGCGGTCCTTTCCTCCACCATTTTCTGTATACACGGCATTCCTGTCGTAAATCCGGTATTTGGTGGAAGCAGGCAGCACATACTTACTGCAGTAGATAGCAGTATCGCCCAGCTTCATGCCTGCAGGTGCAGTTTTAAGGTTATTACAATACCATACCTGTTTGAAAGATCCCTCATAACGTGCATCGGCATTTTCATTAAAGAGGTTTAACAGGAAAAGCGTAGGCATATACCTGTTAAATGGCCGCTGGTTGAGGATATCCCGCTGCATACCGGGCAAATCATCATACTTCATGGCAAACAGCATATGCGCGTTGTTGGCGCCGCGGGAGTGCCCGTTAGGAAACAGCGTAGCGTCTGTCCGGTCGTCAAACACAAGATTCTTCATGTAATTTACCGCCCAGATCACTTCCTTGTTCTGCAGGTTGTCCATACGCCAGAGATCCGCGTACTTCGGCTGCAGCGTATAGCCATAACTGTTAATTACTTTATCTGCCAGGTCGGCGGCCTGCTGGTTCATGCCACGGGTGAGATACATTCTTGCCAGGAAAGCTTCTGCAGCTGGTTTTGTAACACGGCCATAGTCGGATGTAGTAGTGGGCAGGTTATTCACCGCTTCGCCCAGGTCACGGAAGATCTGCGCATAAAATGTATCTACCGGCGTACGGGTAGCCGTAGTAACCACCCCCGAAGTTTCGGTGAGCGTGAAATGAACACCGCCCCAGGTTTCCACGATATGCCAGTAGTAAAAAGCACGAAGAAAATGCAGCTCTGCAGCGCGTATCCTCTTACGGTCTTCCGGCAGCCCTGCGTTATCGATCCGGTTAATCCCCGCATTGCACAGGTTGATAGCCGCATACAGCTGTTTCCATAAAACACTCATCACGGAATTACTGGCCTGCAGGTTATTATAGTTGGTCATGTCCGGGTATTTATCACCGGTGCCGCTGGTCCATATATCGGTCCCCATTTCGGAGATGCTATATCCTTCTTCCTTCCCATACCACCAGCGGTTGTAGGTATACGCGGCATTTACCAGCGTTTCAAAACCTTCCGGTGTGGAATAAACGGCATCAGTGGTAGTGCCACCGGGATTGTATTCTTCCAGTTGCTTATTACAGCCGGCAAGACTTCCCGCCGCGATGCACAATATGATGAGGTATTTATTTATACTGGGTGTCATTGTTACGTTTTTAAAGATTAGAACTCAACATTTATTCCTGCTACATACATCTTCGTGAGCGGATTACTCAAATCACCTCCTCTTTCCGGGTCATAATCCTTCACTTTACTGAAAGTAAAAAGGTTCTTACCGGTAACGTATAAACGAAGACTGCTCAGGTGCAGCGACTTCAGCGCTTCAGCGGAAAACGTATAGCCGAGGGAGAGATTGCGGATCTTCACGAAAGAACCGTCTTTATATCCCAGTGTTTTGATGAAAGGTGTACCGTCTTTGGAAAGACTGGCATTGGGCCGCGGGTAATCGTTGGATGGATTTTCGGGAGTCCAGTAGTTAACCGGTGCACTGTTCTCCAATCCCTGCGGATCATACTTCGCTGCATACTCTGAATTGATCCATTGGCCAATGCGGGCAAATACGTAAATATTGAGATCAAAGTTTTTATACCGCAGATCGTTATTGAAACCACCGCTCCATTTGGGCACCTGTGCGCCCAGTATCACACGGTCGGATGTATTGATAGTGCCTTTACCGTCCTGGTCTTTCACTTTGATATCACCTGGTTTGTAACCATATTTTGCAGCTTCGGCCGCTTCTGATGTTTGCCAGATACCTGTTTTCTCGTAGTCATAATACACTTTAACAGGAGAACCAATAAACCATCCGTTAGCTACGTCATTGGTACTGCCATCTGCCAGCGCAACAATTTCTTCCTTGTTACGGGAGTACACGATGTTGGAAGTCCACCGGAAATCACCTGTTGATATATTTGTTGTATTAATACCTATTTCAATGCCCCTGTTACGGGTTTTGCCAATGTTCTGCACTACGCTGCTTACGCCGGAAGAAGTTGGCAATGTGCGTTGCAGCAACAGGTCTTTTGTTTGTGTATCATAGTAGTCGATGCTACCGGAAATCCTGTTGGCAACAATACCGAAATCGAGCCCTATATTCTTTGTGGCAGACAATTCCCATTTAAGCCCCTTGTTACCGGCCTGGTCGCCAATAGCATAGGCAGTAGCAGCATTGGTATCATCCCAGGAGAAAGGTATTTTGGTGAGATAGCTCATGGTAGAATAAGGATCCACCGCATCATTACCAGCTATGCCATAGCTCACTCTCAGCTTCAGATCGCTGAAAAAGGTCTGCGACTTCATGAACGTTTCGTCGCTGATACGCCAGGCCGCGGCTACTGAAGGGAAGAAAGCCCATTTGTTGCCCGGAGATAATTTGGAGGATCCGTCGGACCTGCCGGTGAGCGACAACAGGTATTTTCCTTTGTAGGCATAATTCAGCCTGCCGGTAAAGGAGATCAGTTTGCTCGACTGGTACATACTTCTTACTGCGATGCCGCTTACGTTGTTTTGTAAAGCATAGTACAGCTGTGAGGGTAACAGTTGCCCTTCTCCCTGCATCATTGAGGAATCACGCTGGTCCGATAATACGCTGGCTACGCCAGTAAAACCAAAGGAATGATCACCGATTGTTTTTGTATAGGTAGCCACGTTTTCCCAGCTAAGGAAGCGGCGGGTACTGCCGTTCGATTGAGACCGGGAAGTAGAGGAAGTAGAACGGTCAATAGAGTTTTTCGATGCAAATACACCCTGTTTGGCATTTTCCAATGTTACCCCAAAATTCGAACGGAACAGGAAACCGCTGAAAGGAGTCAGTTCCAGGTAGGCATTGAGAAAAGTGCGGGTAGTACGGGTGTTATTCTGGTAAGCGTTCGGTTGCTCATCTGCCAGAGGATTGATAGCCGAGCCACTGTTAGGGAACAGCACAAAGTTTCCGGCAGAATCATAAGGGATAGCCAGGGGAATATACTTGTTCGCCTGGTTAAGCGGATCGCGGCGGGCACTCTGATCGTAGTAAGTGATCTGGCTTTGCGCACCTACCTTGATCGCATCGTTAATAGTCTGGTCAATATTCAAACGGGTAGAATAACGTTTGAGATCATCCAGCTTCAGCAATCCTTTTTCATTGAAATAGTCGAAGGAAAAATAAACTTTTGTTTTTTCTGATCCTCCGGAGATGCCTGCCTGGTAATCTTGTTGTAAACCGTTATGCAACAGCAGATCAGCATAATCAGCCCAGAGATTGTTCTTAATTTCATTCAGCTCAAATGCGTTGAATATTTTGGGATCATCGGCTTCGCTGGCCCATCTGCCTGTGGTACGGTTGGCTTCTCTTTTCAATGCCGTATATTCCTGCCCGTTACTCATGCGCGGGTAACCGTTTACTTCAGAGGAACCAACATAGGAGCTCACATTAACTTTTGGCTTACCGGAGGAACCGCGTTTGGTGGTGACCATAATTACACCGTTAGCACCACGGGAGCCATAAATGGCGGTGGAAGACGCATCTTTCAATACTTCCATCGACTGGATATCGTTAGGATTGATATCCTGTATATTTTCATACTGCACACCGTCAACAATATACAGCGGACCATTGCTGGCCCTGATAGACCTGTTACCTCTCACCGTTACATTTACTTTTGCACCCGCTGCGCCGCTACTGCGGGTAATATCCACACCGGGCAGTCTTCCCTGCACTGATTCCATCACATTGGTAGAGGGTACTTTTTTAAGCTCCTCTCCTTTCACCGACACCACAGCACCCGTGAGATCCCTTTTTTTCACAAGGCCATAACCTACCACTACAATTTCATCCAGTTTCTTATTGTTAGGCTCCATTTTTATTGTCATGTTAACATTATCCGCTGCCAGTGTAACTGCTGTGTACCCTATGTAGCTGAATAACAGGTCTGTTTTTTTTCCTTCCGGCACCTGTAAGGCGAAGTTTCCGTGTGCATCTGTTTGAGTGCCCGTGGTAGTGCCTTTCACCTGGACGCTTACAAGCGGCAAGGGATCGCCGGTGGCGGCATCTGTGACCTTCCCTTTTACAGTACGGGTCTGTGCAATCGCCCAGCTGCCGAACCCCAGCAGCAATAAGCAAATGAGATAAATTCTTTTCATAACGTTTGGCGTGAATTTTAAATGGCAAATAAAGATTCTGCGATAATCAGCGTGGTGATTTAATTGGTTGAAACAGGAGCTCTTTCTTCCATGTTGTGCTGTTACAAGTCTACTGAACAATTTGCTAACGGTGAAGTTTATTTACGCAATCGTTCCCGGAAAAATCGTTACTTTCACCACTAATAAGAATGCCGGAAAACATAGTCCGGAAGACGTTATGAAGTACAGAGCAGCAACCATCAAAGACATCGCGCAGGCGCTCCGCCTGTCCACCTCTACTGTGTCGCGCGCATTGCGCGACAGCCATGAAATCAGTGCGGCTACAAAGCAGCTGGTACTGGAACATGCAGCGCGGTTGAACTATCATCCCAATCCCATCGCGCTGAGTTTAAAAGAGAAAAAGAGCAGGTCTATCGGCGTGATCGTATCTGAAATTGCCAACAGTTTTTTTTCACAAACGATCAATGGTATCGAATCTGTAGCTAACGAGAAAGGCTATACGGTAATTATCTCCCAGAGCCATGAATCATTTGAGAAAGAAGTGAGAACATTACAATACCTGGCTTCACGGTCGATAGATGGGTTGCTCATTTCCGTGTCCAGCGCCACAAAAGATCTTACGCATCTCAAAGCGCTGCACCAGTACGGGTTTCCGATTGTATTTTTTGACAGGATCATTGAAGACATTGCTACGCATAAGGTGATGGTAGATAATTTCCAGGGCGCCTATAATGCTACTATGCACCTGCTTCAGCAGGGTTACCGGCGCATTGCATGCATTACCAATTCCGCTCATCTTTCCATTACACGGGAGCGTGTAGCCGGCTATGTGGCTGCATTGGAAAAACAAGGCATCCAGGCGCAGCCGGCGCTGATCAAGTATTGTTTTCATGGCGGCATGCTGCTTCCTGAAGTAACAGATGCGGTGAACCAACTGCTTAAATTAAAACAGAAACCAGATGCTATTTTTACCACGTCGGATAAACTGACCACCGGTTGTATGCGGGCGCTTAAAAAGGCCAGGGTAGCTATTCCCGATGAAATAGCCCTTACCGGGTTTTCCAATTCGGACCTGATTGAGCTGCTGCATGCGCCCATCACGGTTGTACGGCAACCTGCTTTTGAAATGGGACAAGTAGCCACCGAGCTGTTGTTGCAACTGATAGAAAGCAAACGACCGGTGAAAGAATTTGAAACAAGGGTATTACATTCAGAATTGCTTATACAACCGGCGGCAAAGAAGAAAAAATAACCGGTCCTATTCCACCCTCCACCAATCCACATCGGCCCAGCCGGCATCATTTGTTTTTACATCCCGGCTGCAGCATAATCCCATCTTCGCACCTATCCACCTGCCGGGAACGGCGGTAAAGGGCTCTCCTGTATCAGTAAAGGTTTTTCCATCTGTACTGTAGCTGAAACGGCAAATGCCGCCTGCAGTTACCTTTACGCGGAAAAATATATCCGTTGCCGTTATATCTGCTATTTCTGTAACGGTTTCAGCATTGCCTTTATCTGCCTGTTTACAGGTGAAGTACGACAAATAAACACCGTTTGCCCTTTTGATCAGCGACAAGCCCGCATAATCTGTTCCCATCACAAGAAAGCTGATACGGTCGCCGGTTTGCCGCGGTTTGAAGCTAAGCTTTGTGGTAGCCTGGAATACCGGCGCCGGGAATTTCTGCAGGAGCACATTGGGCACTTCCCAGAGGTTACGGGCGCTGTCCGGCACCTGTGCACCAAATAATCGCAGGCTGCCTTTGGCCACGGAAGGAAATGCCCATCCGGCAGCCGGATTGGCCTGCCATTGCCACTGCAGCCCTAATGCCGATGTGTTAAACTCATCAGACTCCTGTGGCGTGGCAACCGGTTGAGGGACTGCTCCATTGGGTTTACGAAATGTCAGCACCGGCTCGCCTTTCCCATCGTTGTCGTGATCCACTCCTATCACGGGCCAGTTGTTCACCCATTTCATCGGCTGGAGGTGTATTACCCTCCCGTAGGCATCCAGGTCCTGGAAATGCAGGAACCAGTCCTCCCCTTTTTGCGTTTGCACCCAGGCGCCCTGGTGTGGCCCATTTACGGGCGACTTTCCCTGGTCCATCACAATTCTGCTTTCGTAGGGCCCGTATACCTGCTTAGAGCGCATAACAAGCTGCCAGCCGGTGGCAACGCCGCCTGCGGGCGCGAAGATGTAATAATAGCCGTTACGTTTGTAAAACTTAGGCCCTTCCAGCGTGGGATGATCATCATGCCCGTCAAATACCATTACACCTTCATCCATAGCTTTAGTGCCGCTGGCATCCAGCTGCTTTACCACTATGATGCTTTTGATACCTGCACGGCTGCCGGCATAGGCATGCACCATATATACGTTCCCGTTATCATCCCATAAGGGACAGGGATCAATCAGCCCTTTGCCTGCCACTACCAGCTGTGGAACGCTCCAGGGGCCTGTGATCTGTTTTGCTTTCACCACGTATATCCCAAAGTCCGGATCAGGATAGTAGATATAAAATTCGTTGTTGTGATAACGTATAGCAGGCGCCCAAACACCATTGCCGTGCCGGGGCGCAGCAAAATGATCATAAGGAGGCTGCCTTAGCAAAGCATGCCCTATGATACGCCAGTTCACAAGATCCCTGGAATGCAAGATGGGCAATCCGGGAACCGCATTGAAGCTGGAGGCCGTGAGGTAGTAATCATTTCCTACGCGGATTGCGTCGGGATCGGAATAATCTGCATACAGCACAGGGTTCTTATAAGTACCGTTGCCTTTGTCTGATACCCATACCCTGGAAATATCTTCGTTTGATTGTGCAATTGCGGTGGTGGCGAGCAGGCATAATGCACAGGTAATTATCTTCATAAAAAAATTAATTGTCGCTTATTCTCCAGGCATATACCTTACAGAGACGCTTGTTTCATAACATGACTGATATTGCGACGGTCAAAATAGTAAACGGCTTGCAAACGCAGCGTATTATTTATGCAATCGTTCCCGGCAAAAGGAGTACCTGATGCATTACCGGTTACAGGGCATGAACAATTTACAGAACGGACAACGGAATAATAACTGATATTTGTAACATCAGTTTATTTAGAAAACCATGCAAGAAATTATTATCCGTAAAGCCACCCAGGCCGATTTACCTGTATTACTGGATTTTGAGCAAGGCGTCATCGCCGCTGAACGTCCTTTTGATCCTACTTTAAAAGAAGGCGTTATACATTACTACGATATAGCTGCCATGATCACCGCACCACATATTGAGCTATTGGTAGCCGAAGCAGAAGGCCGCTTAATTGGCTCGGGCTATGCGCGTATTGAAAATGCCAAGCCTTATCTGATATTTACCCGGTACGCCTACCTGGGATTTATGTATGTGGTTCCCGCCTGGCGTGGGAAAGGGGTAAACAGGCTGATCATAAACGGTTTGAAAATATGGGCACAATCACAGGGCATTGCTGAAATGCGCCTGGAGGTGTATGCCACTAATGAGCCCGCTGTAAAAGCCTATGAAAAGGTAGGTTTCCGGCAACTCCTGGTAGAAATGCGTCTGCCCATCTGAATTTCAGCGGCTTTGCAGAAAAATGGCACAATTTTCGACAGGTGCGGAGTAAAGAATTAGAACCATGAAACAGATACTCGTAGCCTTAGCAGCAGCAGTCGTTTTATTCTCGTGCAAAAGCAATGCTGATAATGCCGCCGCTATTGAAAGTGCAAAGAAAGCCACCATCGATTCTATGAACAATGTAAATGCCATTAAACAACAGGTGGTAGATTCCATGAATGCGTTAAAAAGCAACCGCTCTCACAGCCGTGAAAACGTTGCCGGTACCCAATATAACAATGAAGCCGCGCCCGTGGTAGCTAATACAGAAGCTCCCGCTCCCGCCCCTGTAAAGAAAAAGGGCTGGAAATCCTGGAGCCATACAGCAAAAGGTGCCGTAGTTGGCGCTGGCGCTGGTGCAGTAACCGGTGCTATCGTTAACAAAGACCGCCTGAAAGGCGCTGCCATAGGCACCCTGATCGGCGCCGGTGTTGGTGCTGGTACAGGCGCCATTGTAGACCATAAAAAGAAACAATCAGCCCAGTAATAACAGGCAATCATAAAGAAACGGCGTATCCTCACGGGTACGCCGTTTTTTTATGATGCAGTTTACGGCACCGGAAGATGATAATAGATTGCTGATATTCGTAAAAGAAGGATGGAACCGGCTTTCCTACGATAGCCCCTGCTGCCATTACTTTAGAGAATAACGGTAACGCTGCTACGTTATCGTTGTAGCCGGCTGTTGCGGTGCTGATGCCCCCACTCATTCAACTGGTCCCATACAGGGATGAGCTGCGCTGCTATTTCGGTGAGACTGTACTCTACCCTGGGCGGCACTTCAGCATAAACGGTCCGGCTAACAAGCCCCTCTGCCTCCAGTTCCTGCAGGTGAAGCGTGAGCATACGGTCGGTAATATTGGGAATATGTTCTTTCAGCTCGCTGAAACGCAACGTTCTGTTCACCAGCTTATACAGGATAAATAATTTCCACCTGCCGGCCAGGATATCAATGGCATGGGCCACTCCGCACACGCCTGAGATCTTCTCGCGGTTTATGTGATTGGTAGACGTTTCCTTACGCTTTGCCATTACTTACAATTTTGTGTGTTGCATACAATAGGCTGCAAAAATACAAATGTAATGTTCGTGAAATAATTTTGTCCGCAGTTATTAAAAAAACAATTTATGAAGATACTGATAGTATATGCGCATCCTGAGCCAAAGAGTATGAACGGTGCTATGTTTCAGACAGCAATTACCACATTGCAGGAAGCAGGCCATGAGGTGAAAACATCCGATCTCTATGCCATGCGCTTTAACCCCGTTTCCGACAGGACTAATTTCACCAGTGTATACGATGATACTTTTTTCAAACAACAACTGGAAGAAAAACATGCCTCCCGTATACATGGCTTTGCAGCCGATATCGCAGCTGAACAGGAAAAAATAGCCTGGTGTGATGTAATGATCTGGCAATTTCCCCTCTGGTGGTTCAGTGTTCCGGCCATTCTCAAAGGCTGGGTAGACCGGGTGTTTGCCATGGGCACGTCGTATGGCGACGGGCACATTTATGAAACCGGTATTTATACCGGGAAAAAAGCCATGCTTTCCCTCACTACCGGCGGACCGGAAAATGCGTACCTTCCCGGCGGCTTACACGGCGACCTGGATGTGCTGCTGAAACCTATTCACAGGGGCATATTTCAATTCACAGGTTTCTCCGTGCTGGAACCACAGGTGATCTACGGCCCGGTGCGGCTAACACCGGAAGAACGCGCCGAAGCCCTGGAGCAATGGGCATTAAGACTCACCCATATTGCAGAAGAAGCCACTATTGAAGTAACAGCATACTAAGTTGATCTGCTATGAAAATACTTATCATAGGCACCACCGGCGCCATGGTTCCTTCACGCTTACCTCCGGCATACTGGCCGATGAGCCAGCCAGGGACGCGGCCGCGGGCTCGCTGGTAAGCGGGGCCATCAACAGCTTTACAATAGCAGCGGCCACTGAATTAAAAAGAGATCTCCGCATCAACACCGTAAGCCCCGGACTGGCAGCCGATTCTGCAGGCGCTATTGCACATTTGTTCCCTGGCTTTAACCCGGTGCCCATGCAGAAGCTGGTGAATGCTTACCTGAAAAGCGTGGAAGGAGTAGTTAATGGTCAGATCATACGGGTACACGAATAAACACAAAATGCAAGCTGGTAACAGCTGTTTTTCTAATGGTAAATTAATGACTGAAGGATCATAACGGCATCATGTTTGAGGCAAGGCGCGCATGTGGAATCAACTTATAGAAAATGCGGACCACCTGCCTGATTTCTTATGGAACCTTATACTGGCGGGCATTGCAGTCGTTACAGGATGGCTGATCAAATATCTGTTATCGATCTTCTTACGGCAATCAGTACGAACACATCAGGACTTTTCACTGATACACAGTATCCTTTTCCGTTTAGGAAAAGCTTTCAATTATTTCCTGCCCTTACTGTTGCTCAACATGGCCATCCCGTTGATGCGGGTGCCTCCCAAATATGTACCGGTGCTGAGCAAAGTAGCAGAAATAGCGCTTACACTTTCTTTCGCGGCATTAGTGATAGGCGCCATTAAAGTGCTGGAAGATTACGTATACCATACCTATGATCTGAAAAAAGCCAATAACCTGAAAGAGCGGAAAATACGCACCCAGCTGCAGTTTATCAGGAAGGTATCTATTGCGGTGATCCTGGTGCTCACTGCCTGCGTGATCCTGCTCAGCTTCGACAGCATGCGTAAACTGGGTGCAGGGCTTCTTACCGGTGTGGGCGTTGGCGGTATCATCATTGGCTTTGCCGCGCAGAAATCACTAGGAAACCTGCTGGCGGGCTTCCAGCTGGCATTTACACAACCCATACGTATAGATGATGTGCTGGTAGTGGAAGGCGAATGGGGACGTGTGGAAGAAATTACGCTTACCTACGTGGTGCTTAGTATATGGGACCAGCGCAGGCTGATTTTGCCGATCAATTATTTTATAGAGAAACCTTTCCAGAACTGGACCCGTAACAGTTCTGAAATACTGGGCACGGCTTTCTTTTACCTTGATTATACCGTACCGGTAGACCAGGTAAGGGCTGAATTTGAAAGATTACTTGAGGCGTCCTCACTGTGGGACAGGCGCGCAAAGGCCCTGCAGGTAACGAATACCAGCGAGCGCACTATTGAAGTAAGGGCGCTGATGAGCTCCTCCAATTCAGGGAATGCGTTTGACCTGCGGTGTTATATCCGCGAAAACCTGGTAAAATTTATAAGGGAAAATTACCCCGGCAGCCTGCCCAAAACCAGGGCCATTATGGAAGACATGGATGGCCGGTCATTATCAGCCTAACCATTTTTCCAGCACGATCATGTGCCTGCATTGAATACCGTTTTCATAAATAGGCTCAGAGTAATGCGTGGTAAAATAATTTTTCCGGATAGCAGAAATTTCAAATCCCTGTCGCTGGTACAGGTACAACTGCGCAATGCTGGAGTTGCCCGTGCCAATGCAAATCTTTTTGAAACCGTCTGCCCTGGCGCGCTGCGCGGCATCCTGCAATAACATCTTTCCCAGGCCTTTTCCCTGGTGCGCCGGGTTCACCGCGATGTTCCTGATTTCCATTGCATCATTGTCTTTCAAAAGTACATATGCAGCAATTACCTGTTTCTTTTGTTCAAGCACATATACATCGCTGAAAGGAAGGTAACTGTTGATCATTGTTACCGATGGATCGGCCAGCAGCAAAAGGTCGTAGGGCATCTTCTCATTTGAGGCTAATTTCCGGATAGTCGTTTCTTCCTGGAGGGTGGTCATCACTGAATAATTTTGTCGGTATAAATTGGAATAATAGGTACTTACTTACAAACCGGGTCCCCGGGCAACAGCTACAACAGGTTTCAGGGAACAGATTAACAAAATGAATATACAAAAAAAACAGGCATCTGTATAAACAGATGCCTGTAATAAAATGCCTTATTGAATAGCGATATATTGCCGTTTTACATTATTACCATAAATTTCCACCTCTGCATCCTTGCTGGTGGCGGTGGCGCCGCCACTGATGCTGACAGATCTCTCTTCACCGGGTAAAACAGAAATATAATTATCGCTGTAAAATACCGGTAAGATCCTTTTCTTGTTCTGTGCGTTCACCAGCGATATACGGTTAAAGAACGCCACAGGACCACCTGCTGGATTGCTGATGGTAACAAGGATACTGTCGGCGCCGGCTTTCACCGCGGTTACTTTTACTGCTGCTGCCGGCATTTGTGCCAGCCCGGAATAGTTTCCCCTGGCATCGGGCAGCCAGTAAAGATTTTCATCTACCACCTGCTGTGAGGCATTCAGTAAACGCAGCGAAAAGAAGATGCCTTGTTTCTCCCTGAGCTTGTCAAGCAGGGGTTTCATGTTCATGAATTTCTGCACGGTGGTGGGGCCAACTTCTACAAACACCTGTGTGAGCAGGCTGTCGCGGCCCTGCATATCATAAGCTTTCAGCTCCAGCATCAGGTCGCGCGCATACCGGAAGGTATTGTTCACGGCCATCACCATGCCTCCATCGGGATCGTACATTACATGCAGGGGTGTGGCTCCTTTACGGGTGCCGTACAAACAGGCGTTGGGATCCAGGTAATAATCATACATCTGTCCGCGCAGGGCCGTCCATGGATTTTGTGTTTTCCAGATGATCACGCCGGTATACCAGTCCCACATATGTGAGCTGAACCCTTCCATGAGGCCGCGGTACTGGTCGTAGTTCACCAGCTGGGCCTTGTTGGCCCAGTCCCGCAGATCGTTTGTTTTTCCATACGGGTCCACGGCTTTGTTATAGGAAATATATTTGTGATAATCCCATACGGCATCGGTTTTACCGGTTTGCTGATCGGGTGGTACCAGGTTTTCAGCGGGCAGGAATCTCTCCAGCGATTCATAGTCGCCGGTACCTACGGAGCCTACTTCAGAGTTAAACGGAAAGGTGCGGGTGCTCCAGAAGGTAGACAGGGGTTGGATACCATAGGGTCCGTCGCCGTTGCCGCCAATAGTATTGTACGACATACTGTCTGAGTTGGAGTAATCGAAGAAATAGCGGGTGCCATCCAGTGTTGGAATAATGGAATCCTTCATAGCGGCAAACAGATCTGCCGGAGGCGTAATTTCATTACCTCCGCACCAGAAAGCGAGAGACGCATGGTTCCGTAACATTTTCACCTGGTCGGCCACGCTTTCCAGGAACAGGGAATGATCATCGGGATATTTCCGGCGGGTCCACTGGTCCTCTTTCTTCATCGGATCCTGCCATCTGCCGTTACAATCACCGGATATCCAGAAGTCCTGGAACACCAGCAGGCCGTATTTATCGCAGGCTTCGTAGAATTCAGGTCTTTCCGTCAGGCTTCCACCCCAGATGCGGATCAGGTTCAGGTTCATATCGCGGTGGAAGCGTACTTCCGCATCATATCTTTCTTTGGTAAAGCGGAACAGGGCATCGGAAGTGATCCAGTTGCCACCTTTAATAAATATTTTCTGCCCGTTCACTGCAACTTCGCGGCTGCCCGTATGCGTGTTCCAATACGTCTGGATTTCACGGACGCCAAATTCCACGTCTTCTTTATCATCTGTTTTTCCATTGTTTACAAACTGCAGCTGCAGCTGATACAATGATTGGGGGCCATAGCCGGCCGGCCACCACAACTTCGGCTGTTTCAGCAGCAGTTCCGGCAGCTGCACGGTGGTAGTGGCATGCGGGGGCAGGGTTACTTTTCTGGTAATGCGGTTGCCTGCCAGGGTATATTGTAAAGTGCCGGAGATGCTTTTGGCAGTGGCGTTTTCCAGGTCCGCTCCCACCATCAGGGTAACGGGCGCCTGCGGTCCTTCTGTTTTACGGACACCGGGCACACGGGTAATAATATGTGGATCCCTGATCCGTACAGCGCCTGTTTTTTCGATGGTCACCTTATCCCATATCCCGGTATTGCGGTCGCGCATGGGCTGGATCCAGTCCCACCCTGCCGTATACTGCGGCCCGTTGTTTTTGGCAATAGTACCATCGCCACCCTGGCCTCCGTTTGGATTGCCGGGGAACTGCGGTGGATATACAATAACAGCGAGGCGGTTTTTCCCGTTCTTTGCCAGGAAAGAGGTAATGTTATAGGACTGGCGGAGATAGGCGCCGTAATGAGTGGTTTTATTAAGGCGATGACCATTCAGGTAAATATCGCAGCCATCATTTACTCCCCTGAAATGCAGCCATACCTGGGCGTCGCCGGTGGCTGGCTGTTCTGCAAAGTCCTTTACAAACCAGTAGGTATAATGATCGCGGCCGGTGTGGTAAATATCCGGGATCTTTTCATTGTTCATGCCATACATCGGATCCGGTACCAGTTTATTATCCAGGAGGGTGGTGAGCACCGTTCCCGGCACGGTTGCCGGCGTCCAACCGGAGAGGGCATACTCCGGGTCTGAGAGTTGCTGACCGGTAACTTTTACGCCGGCAACATTACTGCATTGCCATCCGCTGTTGAGCTCATATTTTTCCTGTGCTGATAATCTCAAAAAAGATAGGAACAGCAGGCAGGAGATTGTTGATTTCCGAAACATAGTGCTTTATTTTACGGCCAGTAGTTGTTCACTGCCGCAAAGATAGCACAACCGGATCAAAACATGTATTTCCCGTTGAGAGGCGGGAAATGCCCATTCATACAATAAGCCGGATTACTTTTTTTCGGACAGTTCCTTTACCTTGTCCAGTGCCAGTGGCCAGGTTTTAACAAAATAATCTTTGTAGTCATCATTGAGGTCCATGTCTACTACTAACTCCGTTTTGCCGTTAACGTTAGTAAGCGTATAATTTTCATAAGCGCCTGCCCAGGCTTTCACTTTATCGCTGGTAAGATCTTCCACTCCATTGTTTATTTCACCAAGGTGCTGAAACGACATATACTCATTCGGTACTTTCTCTTCGATACGGGCTACCATACCCTGGTTGTTGTTGTCAAGGAACAGTACCTTGCTTCCTTTTTCCCAGTTGGTTTCCACTTTGGAACCGTCTGAAAAAACGGCGGTCCACTGCTGGTAGGAAGGATCTCCCCAAAGCACTTCCCATACTTTTTCACGTGGGGCATCGATTGTAATTTTAAATGTTGATTTTTCCATGATCATTAATTTATAGGGTTCATGATTTGTTTATTGTATTTATTCCGGTACTCCAAAGGAGTGAGTCCCGTTACTTTTTTAAACATAGTGCGGAATGTTTTGGTGTCAACATATCCCACGTCGTAAATCACTTCGTTTACATTCTTTGTGCTGGTTTCAAAATCGCGCTTCGCCGCTTCTATTTTTATCCGCTGAATATATTCCACCACCGTGTTGCCGGTTGATTTTTTGAATCTTCTCTCAAAGGTCCTTCTTCCTATGGCCGACATATCAGACAGTTGTTCCACTGTAATTTTATCCTGGTAGCTGGATTCAATAAACTGCTGGGCTTTGAGGATAGGTTCGTCGTTATGGGCTTTTTGCCCTTCAAAAATAATGAAGGGCGATTGGCTCTGACGATCTATATCAATGGCATATGCTTTAGCGGTGAGGATGGCAATATCCCTGCCTGCATATTTCTCTACCAGGTAAAGAATAAGGTTAAGATAGGAATAGGCGCCGCCACTGGTATAAATGCGATCGTCTTCCGTGATGATCCTGTCGTCCATCAGTTGTACATCGGGAAACATGGTCCTGAACTCCTTTGCCATTTTCCAGTGGGTAGCACACTGTTTTCCTTTGAGCAATCCTGTGGAGGCCAGAAAAAAGGCTCCCAGGCACAGGCTGGCAACAGAAGCGCCCTGCTGGTATTGCTCCCGGATCCAGGGAATAAAGTCCTTATTAAGCTCCGCAGCCTTAGCCTGATCCCCGTGTAGGGAAGGAATAATGACCAGGTCTGTTTTCTTGACCCCGTTTATCAACACTTCCGGTGATATGGTGAATAAGCGGTTACGCTGGCTTACTTCGGTCTTCAGCCCTACCAGCTGCACCTGGAACATTGGTTCCCGGTCTTTTTCAGCGAGGAAATTATTGATATCTGCCAGGATCTGGTAGCTGCCTTCGATGTTAACTAAACTGGTATGCCCGAGGGGAACCAGGATGGAAATATGTATCATACGCTGCTATTATAATAATTTATGCCGCAATTAGCCTGAGAATTGTCGCTATACACCCCTGTTATTTATCCGAACCATTACGATTTTTGTATTATGATTCTAACTAAAAAAATCCGGTTTTAAAATGACCTTCATCCATACCTACCTTACTTTTAACGGCAACTGCCGGGAGGCTATGACTTTCTACAGGGAATGTCTTGGCGGAGAGTTAAGGCTCCAGACCATTGGCGATTCGCCCGTTTCGGCGGAGATACCTTCATTTATGAAGCCTTTCATCCTGCATTCGAGTCTTACCAAAGGCAACCTGGTACTTACCGCTTCCGATATGGTGCCCGAATCGGGGCTTACTGCGGGCAATACCGTTTCTTTACTACTGGACTGTAACAGTGAAGAGGAAGCCCGTACTTTTTATGCCCGTCTTTCTGCGGATGGTATTGCCACCCATCCGCTGGAAAGTACTTTCTGGGGGGCTTTATTTGGTGGCCTCACTGATAAGTTTGGTCTCCATTGGCTCATTAACTTTGAAGGAAACAGCCGGCAATAAAGATACTATTTACCATTAAATGCTTTCTCGAGCGCTGCAATATCCAGCTTTACCATTTTCATCATGGCCTGCATGGCTCTGCCTGCCTTTTCTTTATCCGGATCGCTCAGCAGTTTAGACATGATAGTAGGCGTGATCTGCCAGGACAAGCCATATTTATCTTTCAGCCAGCCGCATTGCACTTCCTTTCCACCATCGGCAGTGAGCCTGGACCAATAATAATCTACCTCCTCCTGGGTTTCACAGTATACCGTAAAGGAAACAGCTTCTGTGAACGGGAATTGTGGCCCTGCATTGATAGCCAGGAATTCCTGTCCCTCCAGGGAAAAGGTAGCGGCCAGCAAAGTACCTGCAGGCACAGACCCTCCTTCTCCATAATATGATTTGTTCTTTACTTCTGCACTTTTAAAGATAGATGAGTAGAAGCTGATAGCCTCTTCCGCATTGAAGTTAAACCATAATGACGGCGTGATCTTTTGCATAACGATAGATTAAATTTTTAAGAGGTTCATTTCGTTACAAAGATAGCAGCCCTCTTTTTCTCATTTACGGTGCAAAAGCGACATTCTTTAGGGGCGCTTGCGACAATGCGGATTTTGTCGCGAAGGTTGTCTGACTCAGGATTATGATGATTTTGCTGATTACGCTGATTTTATTTTTAGAATTTTGTCAATGATTAAGAAAGATTGGGGAAGATAAAAGCGGTTATTCGTTTCCATCTTCCAAAATCCTTTAAAATCCCAATGATCAAATCAGCGTAATCAGCAAAATCATCATAATCCTGAGTCAGACAAAATTCGCTTAAATGGTTTATTTTGTAGTTCATTTACTACTTATGAAGCTAAAATTCCACACAAGTATCCTTTGGCTTATTTTAAGCCTGTTTGGCAGTATTGCAGGCCATGCCCAACAAACCACTTCCCCGCAATTCCGTGTTATCGCTTTTTACACTGCTAAAAATGATCAGGCGCATATCAGTTTTGTGCATGAAGCCAATAGATGGTTTCCGGAAATGGCAGCGAAATATAATTTCAGTTACGATTCCACCAACAACTGGCAAAATCTCAATGCTGCATTTTTGTCAAAATACCAGGTAGTGATTTTCCTGGATACAAGGCCGGAAGATCCCGCGCAACGCGCCGCCTTCCGGGAGTACATGGAGCATGGCGGCGGATGGATAGGCTTTCACTTTGCTGCATTTGCGCTTACGCCATCTGCCTTTCCGCAAAACTGGGACTGGTACCACAATACCTTCCTGGGCTCAGGATCGTATGGCAGCAATACCTGGCGGCCTACACCGGCTGTATTGCGGGTAGAAAACCGTTCCCACCCAGTTACCCAAAACCTGCCGGATACTTTCTCCACCGCTCCCAATGAGTGGTATCGCTGGAGCAACGACCTGCGTAAAAACCCGGACATCAGTATACTGCTGTCTGTTGATTCCAGCAGCTTCCCGCTGGGCACCGGCCCTAAACAACACGAGATCTGGCACAGCGGTTATTATCCTGTGGTATGGACCAATAAAAAGTATAAGATGCTATATGTGAATATGGGGCATAATGATATCGACTACGAGCATCATACCAACAAGGAATTATCTTTCACCTTTGCGAACGAAATACAGAACAGGATGATACTGGATGCATTACAATGGATGGGACAGAAAAAGTAACAATAAATAAATGCGCACAGGATCTACCCTGTGCGCATTTATTTATCACTTTGCCTGCAAGGTGGCAATGGTTTGCTGTTGCGCTGCCACCTGTTTATTCAGGCGCTCCACGTTTTTATTCAATTGAATAATATACAGGGTAAGCTCTTCTACTTTCTTTAGTAGCTGCTGGTCAAAATCGCCCAGGTCCAGCCCTTTTTCAAGTACCTCCTTTTCCGAAGGAATACCTTGCAGGTGCTTTTCTGTAGTGACAAAGTTTTCTACCTCCTGCAGGGATGGCAGCTGGTAATCAGGATGAAATACATAATCGGCCCAGGAGCCTTGCTGTACTTTAACACGGCGTGCACCAATGGCGCCGTCTACCGTGAGTTTGTAATTGGCTACCGGAACAGAGCCGCCAATGCTGATATTCCCGGTATTGCCATCTGCAATCATAAAATAATTGGCGCCGCCGGTGCCGTCTGAATTAACATTTGAAAAATACAGGTTAGCGCCGGAAGCGCCAAGACCAAATGACCTTGATGCACCTGCAAACTCAATGGCGGCGCCATTATATAGTTTCATTGATTTTTGCCAGTTGTTAGTGGTCCAGGCTGGGCCGCCTAATACATCTAACCTGGCCGAAGACGACTGAGTTCCAAGACTGAGGCTTCCCTGTATACCTATAGCATCGGTTGGAGCGAAAGGCAGCACATTTGTTACATTATCATCTTTTACTAAAATCAGGGACTCTCCACTTGCATACCCTGTAAACGAAAAATAGTTCAACGATGCACTGTTAACGATTTCTGCAGCGAGATAGGTTTTATTATTATAAACAAGCGTCACTAATCTTGACGGTTCATTATAACAAATAAGCGATCCCTTGGTTGCGTTATATGCGGTGGAAGTATTAACCTCTATTGTCCATTTTCTGTTAAAGGCCGAAGTGGCTCCTCTGATTCCTGTTATTTTTCCCATTACATGCATATCTGGTAACAACGTGCCTGTATATAATTCGTGCAGTAGTATATAATTAGGCCCCTGCGAGTCCTCAGATATCCCCGCAATAGGCCGGTTCACAAAATAATTCCGGTTATTATCCACCACCTGTAATTTACTTACAGGATTAAGTGTTCCTATTCCTACATTGCCGGTGTTGCCAATCACATTTGTTTGGGCGTTTACAGCTGTAAAAGCAAGTACAAAAAGTACAGGGAGTAATTTTTTCATGAGATTTTATTTATCAGGAATAATATCAGGGCAGAACAGAAAACATTGCAGGATTATACTGTAACGTCAGGTATGTTAAGGGTAACGGGTTAACCATTCTGAACATTTTCCATCCGGGAACAAAGAAAAGGAGAAAGAACAAAAGTATGGGTCACACTTTTGTGTTAATCCATGCGGATTTTGTCTGACTCAGGATTAAACTGATTACACTGATTACGCTGATTTGATTAATTTGGATTAAAAATGATTTGGGGAGATTTAAGCGGATACCTTCGCATAAATCTCCCTGGATCTTTTTTAATCATTATAGAATCAAAAAATAAAATCAGCGTAATCAGTGTAATCAGTTTAATCCTGAGTCAGACAAAATCCGCATGCACTAATTCATAAACGCCTCTATCTTTTTCTTTTCATCCAGCTTTACGAACTGTCCATACTTATCGAGGTATTCCTTAGCCACTGGTTTAAATGCGGTTTTATCCTGTTTATTGAGAAGATAAATAGTTCTTGCCCGCAGGTATATTTCCTCTCCCGGCGCGCCATAGGGCCTTACAGTGGTGTAAATGGCGTCCCAGTCGGGATTGGCGCCATTTTCAGGCAGAGAGGGAGCGATAAGATCCTGGTAAATAAGATTCATCATTTTTACGGTGGCTTGTCTTGCGCCCATCGCTTTGTCGATGGCCTCCATGTTATTGCGGATAATAAAGAAGCCGGTATCACGGGTACTGCCGGTTACCTGCATCACATAACGAAGATCATCTTCTGAATAGGGTTGTTTCATTACAGCGAAGTAGTCGGCGCCGGCCAGGGCTGCGCCGTCTTTATCGCCCGACTGCACCGCCAGCATGGCCAGCTTTCTCAGGAACGCCGGTTCCCTTTTACCGTCAATATACTCCTGCAACATGGCGCTGTAGATGGCGGCGGGTTCTGTAAGATCAGCATCCTGTGCAGCCACTTCCGGTATGGTGCCCATGTCTTTATTTAGTGGCGCATGTATCTTCCTTATTTCCGCAAACGGAATTTTCACTACTTCACGGTCGTAGGTAAGCAATCCGTTCTGCTCTCCTTCCACATCAAAAGGCTGGGTATAGATGCTGGCGGACAGGCCCTGCCGCTCCAATAGCTGCAGATGCTGGTTCATAATGGCATACTTCGATTTCAGTGCAGCGGGCTTTTCCTGAATGTATCCCCAGGCAGTGTTGGTGTTCCACTGGTGATCGGGAATGAATACGCCAATACCACCGAACTCGCCCAGTACCTGGGCTTTTCCCGGCATTTTTATGGCATTCATGGGATTGGGGTAGCTGTGCACATCGGTAAGGTCTGCGCTGATGTATGCATTCGGGCTGGGACTGCGGAGCTTTTCATTTACATACAGGTATTCCCCTGAGTGACCATTCACGAGCCGCGACGGATCGCTGCGTTTGATCCATTCTGTTAAGCGCTGCTGATCAAATTGTCCCCATTTTTCATTGAACAACACCCAGGTAGTAACGCATGGATAATTATGCAGCTGCGCCAGCGTTTCTTTACATTGCTGCTCAAAAGCCGCTTTGGCGCCTTCGGGCAGGCTGTGGTTGGGGCTCACCATATCCTGCCACACCAGCATGCCCAGTTTATCTGCCCAATAGTACCAGCGGTCGGGTTCCACTTTGATATGTTTGCGGATGGTATTAAAACCCATTGCCTTGATGGCTTTAATATCGAATGCCAGCGCCTCATCGGTTGGCGCGGTATAGAGGCCATCGGGCCAGAAGCCCTGGTCCAGTGTGCCAAGGTTAAAGTAAGGCTTGTTGTTAAGGAAGATACGGTCTACTCCTTTTTCATCTTTTGCAATGGATATTTTACGCATGCCGAAATAGCTTTTCACTTCATCGGCTACCCTGCCTCCTTTCAGGAGTTTCACGGAGAGATCGTACAGGAAAGGATTTCCGGGCGACCATAAAACCGGATGATCCACCTTTAACTGCAAAGGAACACCGCTCCTGCCTTTTACTGTGCCTGCAGTTTTACCATTGGCGGAAGCCACCGCCTCCACTGTATACCCTGCGGGCGCATTTACAGTAAGATTGAGTATTTGTTTATCAATATCGGGTGTGAAATCCAGACCGGAGATATACTCGGCAGGCACCTTTTCCAGCCATACGGTTTGCCAGATACCGGAACTGGGCGTGTAATAGATATTGGCGGGATTCAGTACCTGCTTACCGGAAGGGCCTATCCCCCTGTCCGACGGATCATAGATCTTCAGTACAAGAATGTTCTCCCCGTTCTTTACTGCATTGGTAATATCAATAGTAAACGACGTATAGCCGCCGGTGTGACCTCCCACCTCTTTCCCGTTGAGATATACTTTACTTTGCCAGTCCACCGCCCCGAAGTGCAGGAGCGTTCTCTCTCCCGCCACCTGGTTAATATCAAGTTTACGGCGGTACCAGAGCCGCTGTTCCGGCAACAGGGTTTTCTTTGCGCCGGATAATGCGGATTCCAATGGATAGGGCACAAGTATCTGCCCATCGAAATTATAGGGCGCAGGTTCGTCTGCTGCGGTGATGGCATATTCCCAGAGCCCATTGAGGTTTTGCCAGTTCTTCCGTTCCAGCTGGGGCCGTGGATAAGCGGTAAGCGCATTTTGCGGATTCACCTGCTTCGCCCACCGGGATTGAATGGCAACAGGTTTCATTTTATAACCGGTTTGTGCCTGTAATGGGGCAAGGCTGCATAAAAGCAAGGCAGTGGCCAGTAATAGTGGTGTTCTCATCATGGAGTTACTTATTTCTTTGTGGTTAAATTGAGTGGCTTACAGGGTTGTGATCTTTCAGTTCATCTTAATGGCTAAAACAGGTACGGTAGCAAAATATACATAATTCCCCATGAATAAACAGGCTTAACTTTTAAGGTTTGTTAATCTGTATATTTTTCGATTTCATTAATATTAACATATTATATAATGTAATAAAATTAAGCATGAAATAAAAAATAAAACAACTTAACTATGATATAATTAGCATTTTTTTCATAAATTAAACAACAATAGCCATCGTATATGCCAGAATATAAATATTATTAAAATGAATACTATTAACCTCAACCGCTATGATCATATCTCCAATACCTGGGATGAAATGTACATTGCTGATAACCATCTCCGGGAACAATACCACCGGATCATCAGCTACCTGGAGAACGAATCTGCCAACGATCTCAATAAGAAAGAAGAACTGGCCAAACGCCTGTTTATGAGCCAGGGAATTACCTTTACGGTGTACGACAACGGGGAAGGGATTGAAAAGATCTTTCCCTTTGATATCATTCCCCGTATTATTACCTGCTCGGAATGGACTTTTATTGAAGAAGGCATTAAACAGCGGCTGAAAGCACTTAACCTTTTTCTGAAAGATGTTTATAACAACCAGTTTATTATCCGCGATGGTGTGATTCCCGCTTCCCTCATCTATTCCTGCCCTCATTTCCTGCGGGAAATGCACCAGCTGAATGTTCCCTACGATATCTATATCCATATTGCGGGCATCGACCTGATAAGGGATTATGACGGCACCTTTTACGTACTGGAAGATAATCTCCGTACACCTTCAGGGGTAAGCTATATGCTGGAAAACCGCGAGATCACCAAACGGCTCTTTCCCGACCTCCTGCCACAGTGCAAAGTGCGCAGCGTAACAGAGTACCCTTCTATTCTTTATAAGAACCTGTTGTCACTCTCACCCCGTGCGGTAGCCAACCCTACTATAGTGCTGCTGAGCCCGGGCATGTACAATTCCGCCTATTATGAACACACTACACTGGCCCGCCTGATGGGCGTGGAGCTGGTGGAAGGCAGGGACCTCGTGGTACGCGATCAGAAAGTATATATGAAAACCACCACCGGTTTGCAACAGGTAGATGTGATCTACCGCCGGGTAGACGATGAATATATAGATCCGCTTGTATTCAATCCCAAAAGCGTGCTCGGTGTTGCCGGCCTGATGAGCGCCTATCGCAAAGGCAATGTAGCTATCATTAACGCCACCGGCAACGGCGTTGCAGACGATAAAGCCGTATACAGCTATGTACCGGACATGATCAAATATTATCTGAATGAAACACCCCTGCTGAAAAATGTACCCACCTACAGTTTAGGCGACCCGGAACACAAAGAATATGTTTTCCGTAACATCCATAAAATGGTGATCAAAAAAACCAATGAAAGCGGTGGCTATGGCATGCTGATGGGGCATGCCGCTTCCGAATCCGACATAGAAAATTACAAGAAGGAAATACTGAAAGACCCCAGGAACTTCATCGCCCAGCCAACCATCAGCCTGTCTACCGCCCCGTGTTATCTCGACGGCATGCTGCAACCACGCCGGGTAGACCTCCGGCCATACGCCCTTACAGGCCCCGATGGCATCTCTATCGTTCCCGGCGGATTAACCCGGGTAGCCCTGAAAGAAGGCTCCCTCGTAGTAAACAGCTCACAGGGAGGCGGCAGTAAAGACACCTGGGTACTGGCATCATAAACAAAAACAAACGCCTATGTTAAGCAGAGTAGCCTCCAGTTTATATTGGTTGAGCAGGTATGTAGAAAGAAGCGACGGTATCCTGAGAATGCTGAAAATAAACTACGCCTCTTCACAAGATACTATCCAGGAATTTACATGGACACCGGTGATCCGCATTTCCTCCGGCGGCGATGAAGCCGAAATTTCATCTATCAAAAACGACAGCCGTTCGGTGATCGAGTACCTGCTCTTTAACCGCGACAATCCCAACTCCGTCATTAACATGATCACACTGGCCCGTGAAAATGCCAGGAGCGTACAGGAGCACATCGCAAAAGACCTGTGGCAATGCCTCAATGAATACTATCATACCGTGAAAGACCCAAAGCTGTTATGGTATGTACAAAAAGACGACCCCGTAACAGCCCTGGATATTCTTATTAAACAGGTAATGCTATATTATGGCACTGCAGGCAGTATCATGGAAAGGGGTGAAAGCAGGAGCTTTATGAGCATCGGCAAATACCTCGAAAGAAGTATACAGTCGATCGATATCCTCGATATCAAATTTATCTCCATCTCCAACAATCCCGATCTGCTTACAGACACCTCTTACTGGCAACACCTGCTACTATCGCTGGGTGGTTATGAGCTTTACCTGAAAACCTACAGGAAAGGCTTTGAGGCAGAAAATGTGCTGGAACTGGTGATGCTTAACAACGATTTTCCAAGATCCGCAAAATATTCCGTGAACAATATTCACCGGTATTTTGAACGGCTTAAAAGCGATAAGAATATAGAACACTATAATAAGCTGTCGTTTAATATCGGGCGATTGAACAGCACCATCACCTATAGCTCTGTAAACAGCATGAAAGCGGAAGGGCTTCATTCCTATCTTGTTAAAATCAGGAGCGAGCTATACGGCATCGGTAACCTGCTGAATGAATACTATTTCGCAAATGCTTAACCATTATATTATATGCCTGTTTTCAAAATAAAACATACCACGCGTTACACCTACGAAACACCAGTGCGTGACAGTGCCAACCAGATCATCCTCTACCCGGTAAAAGATGAATACCAGAAAGTGATCAAACATGACCTGACTATTTCTCATCACCCGGAAGTTGAAGTATTCAAAGATTATTATGGAAATGAAGTAGGAATTTTTACGCAAACTGAACCGCATCATGAATTGAAGATCGTTTCTTCCACCTGTGTGGAAACCCTCCCCCGGCCCCTGCCGGCTGATAACCTGCCTCCATTGGTCCAATGGCAGCTACTGGAGGACATCCGCTATGAGGTGGCTTTTATCGACTATCTTAAACAGGAGAATTTTGAAAACGCAGCTTCCCTGCGGCAAATTTCACTGAGCCTGAAAGAAGATACCGATACACCTTTCAAAACAGCTGTACGCTTCTCCGATTATGTATATACACACTTCGATTATATCAAAGGAGTAACCACGGTAAACAGCACTCTCGATGAAATATTACTTCTGCAGGCCGGTGTATGCCAGGATTTCGCGCACCTGCTAACCGCCATGCTGCGTTTCTCACAAATTCCGGCAAGATATGTAAGCGGGTATATTTGTCCCAATAAAAACGGCATGCGCGGGGAAGGCGCCACCCACGCCTGGGCGGAAGTGTATATTCCTGAATATGGCTGGCTGGGACTTGACCCCACCAACAACTGCATTGCCGGCGAAAATCATGTAAAACTGGCAGTAGGACGCAATTTCAGTGACTGCTCCCCGGTGAAAGGCGTATATAGCGGCGGTGCAGGACATACACTGGATGTGACCGTATCAGTAGGTTATGATGATCACGAGCATGTTGATCAGGAACAGTTCCTTCAGCCCGCCACCAGTAATACCGTTTCACCGGCGCCTGCAAAAAATAGTTACCAGCGCCACCTGGAAGAAATAATGATGCAACAACAGCAGCAACAACAATGAATGCACAAATTACACCGGCGAATGACGGGATCCCCTCTGCGGAGCCCGTCACGCTGATCCTCCCCCGCTTAATAACATCTCTTATTTATTCTCCTAAAACAATTTGATAATTCACAAATAAGGAAAATTTATATAGTTTTGCCAGGAACCGTAATGGGCGAACTATAAACTACAACTGTCACATTTAAAAGAGTACAATGCAACGCTTTGCCATAAAAAGGCGCTGGGATGCTTTCTGCCATACGATCGGTAGTATCCCGCCAAAATACCTGTATACCCTTTTTCTGTTAATGGCGGTGGGCATCTCTTTTCATTCCTGGTTTTCTTCACAGGACATGGAAAGATGGACCCGTTACAATAACTTCCTGATCTTTAAACAGGCATTTTCACACCTGGTACATAACCAGGACCTCTACGTGCTATACGAATCAGAGTATTACGACCTGTATAAGTACAGTCCTTCCTTTGCTTTGTGGATGGGCGTTTTCGCCTGGATGCCGGATGTACCCGCATTGATTTGCTGGAATATCATGAACGTAGTAGTATTTATTATTGCCATCAGAACTTTGCCGGTAAAGAAAGAAAAACAATCCATCCTGCTGTTGTTTTTAGCTATAGAGATGATGATTGCGCTTACCAGCTCACAGATCAACGTATTTATCGCGGGCTTTTTTATTCTTGCATGGCATTGCATGGAAAACAAAAAGATCTGGCTGGCAGCATTGCTGTTGGTGGTAACAGTGTATATCAAACTATTTGGCGTGGTGGCCATGTCATTGTTCCTGTTATACCCTGAACGCTGGAAAGCCGCGTTGTACACCGTTTTCTGGACAGCCGTGATTGCAGTGATGCCTTTGATGGTGATTTCATGGGAGCAGCTGCTGTTCCTTTACAAGAGCTGGGGCCACCTGCTGGCGAACGACTACTCCGCTTCCTATGGTGTTTCCGTGATGGGATGGTGGCATACCTGGTTTAACATGGATATCTCCAAACAGATTTTTATGCTGGCAGCAGCAGCCCTGTTTATGGCGCCGTTTTTACCCATCCTCTATAACCGGGAATCCAGGTATAACCTGAGTATGCTGGCCTCCGTGCTGATATGGGTAGTGATCTTTAACCATAAAGGAGAATCGCCTACTTATATTATTGCGCTCACCGGTGTGGCCATCTGGTATTTCACGCAGGAACGGCCATCAACGTTAAATACCGTACTGGTAGTGCTGACGCTGGTATTCACTTCCTTTTCCTCTACAGACCTGATAACGCCATACTGGATTGCCCGAACTTACGTAGAGCCCTATGCAGTGAAAGCGGTGTTCTGCTCAATTGTGTGGCTGAAAATAATAATGGAGCCTTTCTTCGTGGCATCTGCCGTCCCGGCAAGAATAACGGCCGACAAGCTGCAACGGGCAGCCTAAAAAATAATGAAAAAGGGGTGTCTCAAAACTCAGGAGACACCCCTTTTTTGTTATGCATTTTGCTTCCTTAAATATTTGGTGAGGATCACAATCAGCTGTCCTTCTATCTTTCCTTCTATTTGTTCTGTATTATCCGGCACCAGGCGTATATTCTTTACCACAGTGCCCATTCTTGCGTTTAAAGTAGACCCTTTTACATCAAGGGACCTGGTAAGAATAACAGTGTCGCCGTTTTGCAGAACAGCTCCATTGCTATCCCTGTGCAACTCTACCGCAGCCTCATTTTCATGATCGCCGGTAGCTTTAGCCCAGGCCAGTGCTTCATCATTCAGGTAAATCATGTCCAGGTTATCTGCCGCCCAGCTTTCCTGCTTTAAGCGGTTCAGCAGGCGCCAGGAAACAATCTGCACGCCCGGAACCTCACTCCACATCGATTCGTTCAGGCACTGCCAGTGACTACTGTCCAGCTCCGCTTTTTTCTCTACCTGTAACTGGCACTTTTCACAGATAAGGATACAATTATCCTGATCACTGTAAGTCTGGGGAGGCACTTCGTACATGTTCAACTGCTCTTCTGATTTGCATAGCTCGCACTTGTTTTCACTCCTTGTTAGCAATAGTTCGTTCAGCTTCATATATATCCTTGATAAAAAAATGTGCACGAAGGTAATATTTTTTTACCCCGGACCATAACCGCTTCAATTTTTACCGGCAGTTTGAACTGCAGAAGCGGGGAAGCTGGTTCACTTTATGGTACCACGGTAATAAAAAGATAGGTAGCCAATATCACCAGCAACACGATCCCCTGCAGGATATTGGTTTTTCCTGCATTAAAGGAAATACTGATAGTAAAGAGAGAAAGGATCAGTAACAACGTAGACTTCGCATCTATACCGAGCGTTATCTTAAACCCCATTGTGTAAGCAACTATAGCCACTGCGGGAATAGTGAGCCCTATACTCGCCAGTGCTGAGCCAAGCGCCAGGTTCAGGCTTGTTTGTAACCGGTTTTGCGAGGCGGCCCTGATGGCGGCCAATCCCTCCGGCAAAAGGATCACCGCCGCTATGATAACCCCTACAAGGCTTTTAGGCGCCCCCAGGTTTACCACAATGGTTTCAATTACAGGAGATAATTTCTTCGACAGTAGCACCACCACTGCCAGGGCTATTAACAGGAATACCAGGCTCACAACAGTAGTTAACCCCGACGGCGGTGCGGCATGTGTGTCTTCATCGCCGGGCGCCGCATCCTTCGGCAGGAAATAATCGCGGTGCCTCACGGCTTGCACCGCTACAAAACCGCCATACAGCACCAGTGAAATAATGGCTACAAATATCAGCTGGCTGCTGGAATAAACAGGGCCTGCTTCGGTAGTGGTATAATTTGGTAAGACGAGGGTTAAAATGGAGATCGCCGTTAAAGCAACCAGCGCGGCACTTACACCGGCTTTTATAAAGGCCTGTTCTTTAAAGCGGTAACCTCCAATGAACAAAGACATCCCTATAATGCCCGACAGGATCAGCATAATAGCGGCAAACACCGTATCTCTTGCCAGCGTTGCACCCTGATCTGCCTTGTTCAGCATAATAGATACAATCAGCGATACTTCAATCACCGTAATAGCAAGCGCCAGAATAAGGGTGCCATACGGTTCTCCTACCTTATGCGCTACCACCTCTGCATGATGCACGGCCGACAGCACCACACTGATCAACACTAAACCCATCACAGCTGATAATATCCCGCTTTGCTGTTCTCCTGCAAATCCCAGTAATGCCAACCCGGTAAGAGGACTGATAAGACACCATAGCGGAAGCGTAATTTTCCATTTCCTGTAAAGAAAGTGATTGAATACCATGTGCTTAATTTACATAAAAATCAGCACATGCCCCCCATCCGCCTGCGCAATGAAGCGCCTGCCGGTGTAAAATGCTCCTCCCAGCAGGCATCAGCATTCATGCTATCCGGTTGTATGGAAGAAGGAACCCCTGATGAGGAAATATTTATTTATCAGGCGGAGGGTAATAAATTGCTGACCACATTATAAAGCTCATCGATGCGGAAAGGTTTTGCAATCATGCTATCCGCCTTACAGAAACGAATGGATTCTTCTGAATAATTCCTGGCAGAGAACAGGATCACAGGTAATTTGGATTCCTCCGGCGAGGTTTTAATTTCCCGGCATAAGCGCCGGCCATCATAGCTACCCATGGCAATATCCATCAGCAGTACATCCGGCTCAAACCGGGCTATATAGTCATGAAGCGCTGCGGGGTCTTCCAGGGTAATTACCTCCATTTTCCTTCTTGAAAGCACCAGGGAAACAGCTTCAAGAATAGAAGGATTGTCGTCCACTACAAGTATTTTCCACATGGGATAATTTTTTATACCAGAACATGCACATTGAAAAACGTCGGCCGGGATGCTCGCTCAAAACAGACATCAAATGTAGAACTGTTTTCCTGTTAAAATATTGGCACAGCACGCCTTCCGCAAAAATTATTTTTGCGGAAGACCATCATAAGGCAACAGGAAAGAGAACACCGTACCTTTTCCTTTGTTACTCCGGGCCTCGATAGAACCGCCGTGGCAGCGGATAATACCGGCAGAGATATAAAGGCCCAGTCCCATCCCCGGGAAGTTTTGTATTTGCGGATGCTGCACCCTGAAAAGGCGGTCGAACACATGTGCGATCTGGTCCTTCGGAATACCAATTCCCTGGTCACTCACATGCACACGCACTCCTTCGGCAGTATGCGTAGTGCTAACGGTGATCTCCCCTCCTTCCGGGGAATATTTAACCGCATTGGAAATCAGGTTCACCAATACTTCTGTGATACGCCCTTTGTCGGCCAGCACAGGCTTTACCTGCATATCCGGTTTGAACACCATCCGGTGCTTCCTGGTAAGGCGTTGCATATCTTCTATTTCTTCCCTGATGAGCATGTTAATATCAAACCAGCTGGTGTCCAGCGTCAATAAATCCTCGGATACCTTGGCTGCATCCAGCATATGATGAATGAGGTCCGTAAGCCGGTCTATCTGCAGATCCATTTTTTCCACCAGGCTGGCACTCTCTTTATCGTTGGTTTCCCTGAATTTCTCCTGCAGCACTTCTGCATATGCTTTAATACTGGTAACCGGTGTTTTCAGCTCATGACTGGCCACTCCTATAAATTCATCCTTTTGTTTCTCCAGTGCTTTCCGGTCGGTAATATTCATAATAAAAACAGCCACGCGCTGCTGCCTGGGCTTGCCCACCCTTTGCATATAGATGTCGTACCATCCTTTTATCGGCTCCTCCTTTATCTCCATTTCAAACCGCACCGGCTGCCCGTTGGCTACAACCTTTGAATGAATTGACAGCCAGGTTTCCGGTATATCGGGTAAAATTTCGCGGAAGGTTTTACCGGGAATTCCGTGCAAACCCGTATTCTTATAAAGTGCAGGATTTACCTGGAGAAATTTAAAATCATAGATGCGTTCCTTTTCATCGAACAAAGGTTCCACTATATAAAACCCTTCATCCATCGAAGTGAGCAGTGTACGGTAATTCTCCTCAGACAACCTTATGACTTCATCATTCTGAACACGTTGCAGGCACAGGTAAATACGGGGAGCCAGTTCCTCCAGCAAACCGGTTTCATCCGGGCGCCAGTTATAGGAGCTGTCTTTTTGCATGATAATAATAAAGTTGAGCTGTCCTTCTGTAACATATGGCGCTATTAACTGGGCGCCCACGCCATTTGCGAGAAACATGCCTTTGTGGGCAATATGCGAATTGGTAGCAATATCATTGATCACCACCAGGCTCCCTTTCTTCAGTATACGGAGTAAATCCCCGCTGATGAAAGCAGACAAGGTTTGTTCACCGGGAAATCCTGTCAAACCGTTCTCCTTCTTTTCGTATATAATAGTGATGCTGTCTGTCTGTTCGTTGGCATAAGCAAATACCAGCCTGGATAATCCAAAATGCCGGTAGATCTTCTCTCCCGCCGATTGCATAATGTCTTCCGCCTTATTGACAGCAACAATATCCTTGGATATTGCAGCCAGCAACACGCTGTTAAGCTCGCGGTATTTACGTTCTGTAATATCGTCGTACACCACAGCAATCGATTGGCTTTGCTGGCTTCCGCCGATCCGGGATGCGTAGATGCTGTACCAGCGGCCGGTAGCCGGCATCTGCCCTTCAAAGCGGATGCTGTTACCGGTCATGGCTACATTTCCAAAATACTGCAGCCATTCCCGGCTAACCTCAAGGTGCAGCTCAGTAGCTGTTTTCCCTATAGCGTTATCCAGTTTATTCTGTCGTTTGAATTCAGCATTTACTTCAAGGATCCTGTAATCAACAGGAGTATTATTTTCGTCAAAGATCATTTCACTGATACAGAACCCTTCATCAATGGATTCAAATAAGTTCCTGAATTTTTCTTCCGATGCAATCAGTTCCTGTTCGGCAAATTTTCTTGAAGTAATATCTACAAAAGTAACCACCACCCCATTGATGCGGTCTTCCGCCGTACGGTATGGAAGTACCCGCATAATAAACACTTTCCCCGAGCTTGCCTTTACTTCCCGTTCAATTACGCTGAGCTTTTCAAGTACCTGCTCCGCATCATTTAAAAGCTGCTGGTATTCCAGGTGATGGGTGATATCAGACAATGGCCGGCCAAGATCCGCCGGTATGAGATTGAATAATTCCCTGATGGCCGGTGTAAATAAGGCAATACGAAAGCTCCGGTCGAGAAAGATAGTGCCGATATTGGCAGAATTGATGAGATTTTGCAGGTTGTTGCCGGCAAGACTTGTTTCCTCGATCTTTACTTTCAGCTCCTGGTTTACTGTCCGCAGCTCTTCGTTAATAGACTGCAGTTCTTCCTTACTGGTTTCCAGCTCTTCCGCTGCGGATCGCAGCTCTTCGTTCATGGCCTGCAGCTCTTCATTAGAGGCTTTTAATTCTTCCGCATTAAATTCATGCTGCTCGTTGGAAGCCCTGAGCTGGGCTTTCAGGTTCACCAGTTCAGCTTCCAGTTGCCTTGCCACCGGTTCTTCAGAACTGAGGACCACCTCTTTCCCCCTGTTTTCTTCCGTTTCCTTCTCAAACAATACCAGGATATATCCGCGTATTACTTCTGCACTTTGTAGTACCGGTCTTACATGAATATTAATCGTTTCAATCTTATCATTAATCGTTACTTTCAGCCCTTTTGCCTCTACCGCAACCTGGCGCTGCAATGCCTGGTACAGGGCCGACCGAAGCTCCAGGCGCAGCTCCTGCCGGATAAGCTTCAGCAGATTCTGTGAAGGTTCTCCACCTGCTATCTGCAGGTAACGCCCTGCCTTATCGGAGATATGTATGATATCGTATTCTTCATTGATCAGCAAAGATGGTGGCGCATACTCTTCCAGCAGGCGCTGATGCAGCTCTCCGAATGAAAGGCGCTCCATAGATCTTTCCTTGTCAATAGAAGCCGGTGAAAGACGGGGGGGCTCCACTTTCAGGGCAGGAACTGATTCCGGCACCGGGAAAGGGCGGAGCAGTTTCTTGCGGCTCTGGAAAATATGGTACTCACGGTTAAATGGCTTAAACAAATCGCTCCAGCTGTCGGCCGACTCTGATGATCCCAGGAAAAGAAACCCGCCCTGGTTCAGCGCAAAGTGAAATGTTTCCATAGCCCGTTCCTGCGCCGTACGATTCAGGTAGATCAGCACATTGCGGCAGGCGATAATATCCAGGTGGGAAAAGGGTGGATCTTTGAGGAAATTGTGATTGGCAAAGAGGATCGTTTCCCTTATCTCTCTCCTGATACGATAAACTTCACCTTCTTTATTAAAAAAACGGCGCAGTCTTTCCGGGGAAATATAAGCCGCATCATTCAGGGTATACAGCCCGTCACGCGCATGATTAATGGCCACTTCATCTATATCGGTAGCGAAGATCTGTATCTTTGGCGCCTCCAGCTCGTTCTGAACCAGCTCTGCGCAAAGCATGGCAATGGAATAGGCTTCTTCGCCGGTGGCACAACCTGCCACCCAGATCCTCAGTTGCTGATCCGGGGTTTTCTCTTTGATGATCTCGGGAAGCAACCGTTGTTCCAGCACCTCGAATGCCTTGGTATCCCTGAAGAAATTGGTGACGGAAATCAGCAGGTCTTTCAGTAACGACATTACTTCATCAGGATTGGTTTGAAGAAAAGCAGCATAGGAAGTAAGGTCGGGCAGGTTACGGATATTGATCCTGCGTTCGATCCGGCGCAGCAGTGTTGGCCGCTTATAATTTGAAAAGTCGTGCCCCGTACGAAGCCTGAGCTGTGTAAAAATTTCCCGGAGCGCCTGTTGCATTCCTTCCGGTCTTTTTTCTTCGCCAGACGATATACTCACATTGATGATACTATTCCTGTAATCGATAATTTTCTGAGGGATCTGCGCTACAGGAAGTACTTCATCCACCAGGCCGGTAGCGATGGCATTCCTGGGCATGTCATTATACTCTGCTTCCCGTGGATTCTGTACAAAGGCAACGCCACCCAGTTCCTTGATGCGCTTCAGTCCCATGGAACCATTGGCGCCGATACCCGAAAGGACTACACAAACGGCGTTGGAACCGTGCGACTCTGCGAGCGACCGGAAGAAGATATCTACCGGCGCCCTGCGCTCCTCCAGTTGAATATTGGGAGACACCAGGATATACCCGTCGTCCATAATAAGATGCTTGTTGGGTGGGATCACATACACATGATCCGGTTCCACTATTATCTTTTCTGTTACCTGGCTTACCGGTATGGGGCAAACCGCCTGGAGCACCTGGGCCAGTTTACTGTCGTTATCCGGGGAAAGATGAAGAATAACCACGTAGGCCATCCCCGAATCAGGCGGCACGTGCTCAAAAAAAACCTGCATGGCCTGTATACCGCCGGAAGATGCGCCAATACCCACTATCAGAAATTCATGTTTCCGGTGGCTGTTGTCTTCGCTGTTAAATGAAGACATAGAGTTAGAAGAATCCATGATGTATTTTGTGAATGATATAGACCGGTACGCAACAACTGCCCCTGCGTCCGTTATCGCAAGTTAAATATTATGAGTGTATATTTCCACATTTCACTGTTCAAAGATGCGGTTGTTTTCCGGAGCGATGTTTTTGTAATGCTGCTTCCGTTTCACGTCTCATAAAATCGGCATTAAGCTTCTCCATTTCATGTAATATTTCCCTGATCCGTTTATTATAACCCACAGTATCTTTTGCTTTCTTAAAATACATCGCGGCAAGCGCAGGCTGGTTTATTTCCGCAAAATGATCTCCCATGTGGTTCAACAGGTTAACGCTTTCCTCCAAACCGCGGGCCGTATTCCACAAATTGTTTTCTATATTGTCCGTAATGGCTGATAACAGGCTGCTTTCAGAAAAAGCATGACCGGTATGGCAACGGTAACGTATTCTTCCGCCTTCACTGAGCGCAGACAGTGCGCCGTGGCATTCAGGGCAGGCCAGGGAGGTTGGAATTCCGAAAATAGTCCCTTCGTCCGGCAGCTTTTCCTGGATAGCTATGTCGATCTCTTTTTTCACCAGTTCGCTATTCCCCGCTTCATCTTTTCCTGTAAACCGCTCCTGCAGCGGTTCAGCGGTGAGCCTGATCAGTAGCTCCGCCATTTCCGATACGGGCACTACATAATCTACCGCCACTTCCTGTATAGCGCTTTGGGGCATAGAAGATACCTCCGCATCTTCCGGCGCCTGTACAACGGCTACGCCTCCACGTTGTTTGACAAACCATAATCCGGCAGTGCCATCATCCAGGGCTCCGCTGAGGATGACACCAATCACACGCGGTCCGTAAGCATAGGCGGCAGACCGGAAAAGCGGGTCTACAGCAGGCCGGAACCGGTTTTCTTTTGGCCCTCTCGTTACCCGCATATGCCCTTTTTCCAGGATCAGGTGCCTGTCTGGCGGCGCCACATAAATGTTTCCGGGCTTGATAGGCTCCCTGTCTTCCGCATTGGAAGCAGGTAATTTCTTTTGTAGATTAAGCACCCGGGGCAGGATTCCCGTCATGTCTGCAGAAATATGCCACACTATGAAAATAGCCGCCGGAAAGTGGGGCGGCAAACCGGACACAAGTGTTCTTATGGCTTCAAAGCCGCCCGCAGAAGCGCCAATCACTATAATATTCCTTGTTTGCATAACCGTAGATTTTATGGATCCGTTCGTCCTCTATCTCCATGAAAACCGGTCACTAAAATCAGGCCGTTATGCCAGCCTTATTGTTGCGCTCCTTTGTTACTGCTTATTCGCGGTAATAGTCTTTCACGCCGCCGGCAGGTGTAAAACTGATGAAGTACCGTTCCCTGCTGCCGTTGATAGACTGTGGATACCAGGTGAGCCCGTTAGCGCCGAAAATGCCATAAACATGCGTAAGCGGTGCGGCGCCCTCTATATTCTCTGCTTTGCGGTTGTAATTGCGGTATACCACGGAAGCACACACGAAACTGATATTATCCAGGCTGATCAATGCTTCAGAGATATTGTCGTGCACCGATAGCTGCACAGGTTTGGGGTTCTGCCATTTTCCATTACTGTAATTGTATTCATCAATATATTCAGGGTTCTCCGGGTGTTGGATGTTTACATTTATTCTTCCGTCGTTGTAAAAATGAATGGCTTTATAGAGATAGATACTTTTCCCTGCGAAGGCCGGCAATGCTCGCAGCGCCTTTTCGGCGTCAAGTAGCGCGATGGCATCGCTGAGAAAATTGCCTTTCGTGGTGCGGGAATTATGGATAATAGTAGTACCATTACGGTACTCAATGGTTGTAGTGGTAGTAGTGGTATTGCTGCTCACGCTGGCGCCTGAACTGGAAGAAGTGGTGGTGACCGCCTCGTCCTGGCTTGCAGGCAGGTCTTTATAACTGCTGTCGGTATCACTGCCATACAGGGTATCATGTATAGATTCCCTGAACTGGCTGCAGGAAACGCACATCATCACTGTTATTATAATTCCGGTTAACTGTTGTAAACGCATCTTCTTTATATTTTTATTCGGCTATATCACTGGCAAATGCTACCTGCTCAGGGTCTTCTTTCAGATAAAAAATCGGGATGGACTCCTGCTTAGTCATATTCAGATCCAGGAGCGGCACTATTTTCTTTAATGAAGCCGTATGGGTTTTACCCAAATTATCCTGGTAGCGCAATTCAAAGCGTACCTGGGGCTGCTCATTAATATAGGTACCGGTTTGCTCTGCGGAAACTATCTGCGCATCGGTACGCAGGCCGTAGTACTTCAGCTGCAGCCCATTAGCGGGAGCTCCTATAAAAAGACTTATCAGTTTTCCGAAACCGATACGGCTCACCAGTACAATAAACGGGCACAAAACAAGCGGGTGATAAAATTCCAGGAAACGCCAGCCCCGCCCATGGTTCTCTAACCTGTAAGAATATACGTAATACGCCGCTACTGCGGCTACTATCAGTAACCAGGCCAGGAGCGATATAATAAGCCGTCCGGTTTTCATCTCCACCGTTACGCCATCCAGCGTTAAATGAGGCTGCGCTTTGAGCTTATCGTCGATCAGCAACCGGATGGTTTTTCCTTCATCATAGCGGTGCAGTTCCGGCTTGGTATCATTTACTTCCAGCTGTTCAGTGATTTCCGTGCCAACAAAATTCTGCAGGGAACATACTATTTCCCTGGTATCCACATCCTTACCCGCTGCGGGCAATTTTTTGCTGCTCACTATACGCGCATCTTTCCTTACACCTTCTTTTAAAAGACGCATGATATTTCCCCTCATGGTAAAAGGCAGTACTATCCATCTCCTGAACCATCCCTGGATCAGTATCAGCCATAATACAGCTGAAAGGGCCAACAACACAAGCGCCAGCCATGGCCTGCTACCGCCATTCTCTCCGGCTGTTCCATACTCCGTGTTGTAGTAAATGAGCATAGGAAAAGGGATGGCAAAAAACAGCATGTAAATGATCCAGAAATAATTCCAAAAACCTTTCATTCAGCTAATTTAATTTATTTAGTTAAGTAAAGCTTTCTACACGCGCTAACCAGGTTAATCTTTTTTATAGATCACCTTATTTTCAAATTCACCCAACACCACGCGGCCATAGATCACTTTTGTCCACCCGTTTTCAAACCCATGGTTATTCGCTATCAGGTAGCCTTTGCCTGCGTCTTTCTTTATCACTTTATGTGCATCAATATAACGGCCTTTTACTTTGCAGAATACAATATCGCCGATGTTGTATTCCACTGCCTTTACAAACGTAAGCAGGGTACCGCTTTTCAGAATGGGTAACATAGACGTGCCAAAGGCTTTCATTTTTCCTGTGCCGGTGGTTTCCAGCCCGGACTTTAGTCTTTCATACTTGTTCATGTTTTCATTATTTTTTTTAATAAATCAGATGATCATATAGTAAAATGATCGTAGTGAAGGCTCATGGGGTATCTTAAGCCAAAATGCGGGAATATTTAACTGAAAGGGCAAATTCAATTGTAAGCATGATGGTAATACACTATTGGGCTACACAAGAAAGGCGGGTATAACAAATGGTATGCTGTGAAATAACAAAACCTGCGGGCAGCGCAGGTATCAAACTATTTGGGGATACTGCCGGGGCATTTTCTATAAAGAACAACTACCGCAAAAATAATGAAATTTTATATACGGCAAATTAAAATAGTGTTATCATCGCCTTCGGCGATGCGGATTTTGTCTGACTCAGGATTAAACTGATTACGCTGATTACGCTGATTTGATTTTTTGGATTTTGTAACTGATTTAAAAAGATTCAGGGAGATATGAGCGAAAATATCCGCTTATATCTCCCTGAATCTTTTTAAAATCTGACAAAATCAAATCAGCGTAATCAGCGTAATCAGTTTAATCCTGAGTCAGACAACATCCGCGTTATTTAGCCGGCGTGATCACTATATTCCTGAACTCTATAGGACCGTGATCGCCCTGGAAATAAATCGGGCCTGGCTCACCTTCATTGCTGTCCAGCGCACCACCGGTGATACCGGGAATGGCTGCGTTACAGATAATGGTTTTACCGTTGGCAACCACAGTTACCAGGCGGCCTACCAGCGTAATATCATAGGTTTGCCACTGGCCGGGGCCAAGTGTCACCATATCGTTTGGCACCAGGAAACCGTATATGCCTCCGAACAGGTGGCTGGAAGGTGCTTCTGTTTTGGGATTGTCAATGATCTGTGTTTCATAACGGCCTCTCAGGTATACGCCGCTGTTGCTGCCTGCCTGGTAACGGAATTCCACATGCAGCTTAAAGTCGGAGAAGGTTTTTTCCGAGATCAGGTTAGCACCGGAATGCGGGCTGGTAAGGATACCGTCTTTAACAACCCATTGGTTTTCTCCCAATGCTTTCCAGCCGCTCAGGTCTTTCCCATTGAACAGCTTTACTGGTTTTCCCCACACCGGAGGCGCCGTTCTTTTGAGATCCGGCGCTCTAACCCCTGTAAAAGAATAGGAATGCCCGTCGCTGGTATGGATAGTACCGCTGATGCCAGCGTCTGTTACCGTACCTTCCAGCTTCAGGTCGCGGTCTTCCCTTTCCCACTGTGGCGGTATGGAGAAGCTGAACTTACCGTTGTCGAAGTTTACTTTGGAGATAGGCCTGGCACTTCCGCCGGTGCTCACAAAGCGGCCTACCAGGGTACTAAACCCGGAAAGCTCCACTTCCAGCCAGGAGGGCTTATCTACGCCGTTCTCACTGACCTTGATATCCCAGGCGCCTATCAGGGAGCCGCCTTTAACGCTTTCGTTCTTGATAGCCGATACCTGTGCCATAACACCGGAAGGAGTTACCAACCCCAGTCCCATGCAGCATACCAGCCCCGCGATAATACTTTTTCTATTCATGTTCATGTCCATGTTTGTTGAAGAAAGCTATAAAGATAAATATTTGGCCTGTAACTTTTATTCCTGTATTTGCGTTAAAAGGTCAAACCTCTCCCCCATGCATATTTCTACCTATATCAGATTCCCGGTTATGATCGCCGTTATGATAGCTCTCGGCGGATGTGCAAAGGACAAATGCACTAAAATAGTCCAGCGAAAAGTATACACCCCCATACTGATGGCGGTGAAAGACTACTGGGCCTCCATTAAATCGGAGGCGCCCAGGGAGATCGGAACAACAGGCAAGATCTATGTAAAAGACCAGTATATCTTTGTAAATGAGCCCTACAAAGGCATCCATGTGATCGACAACAGTACGCCGGCATCTCCCAAAAAAGTTTCTTTCTTAAATGTAATGGGCAACATAGATATCGCTATAAAGGGCAACTATCTGTATGCAGACAGCTTCACCGATCTTACCGTATTCGATATCAGCGATCCGCGTAATATCACGTTTGTAAAACGGCTGCCGGAAGCAACCGGCTATCCCGTAAGCGCAGATGGACTGCTGATAGGATGGAAAATGGCCAGCGACAGTATGGTGATCGGTTTTACCAGCCGGGATACCTCTTATTGCGACTGCTCCAACGACGAGTATATGCTGTATTTTGCCAGCTCCGAAGCAGCTTCTTCTTACAACAACAAAACCCAGCAAACCGGCAAAGGCGGTTCAATGGCCCGTTTTACCATCACCCGGAATTACCTCTATGCCGTTAACTTTTCCCAGCTGAAAGCATTTGATCTCAGCAATGCAGCCGATCCTGTATTTAAAAGTTCACAAACCATCGACGGCGGTATTGAAACTATTTTCCCTTATGGCGACTATCTTTTCATCGGCAGCCAGAGCGCCATGCACATCTATGACATCCTGAATCCAGCCACTCCCGTCAAACGTTCCATGGTGACGCATTTCAGGGCCTGCGACCCTGTTGTAGTGGAAGGAAACAAAGCATATGTAACCATCAGGAGCGGCTCTACCTGTGCAGGCTCGCTCAACCAACTGCAGGTATTCGATGTTACCAATGTAGACAACCCCATAAAACTAAGCACCACGGAAATGAAAAATCCTCATGGATTGGGAATCGATAACGGGAAGCTCTTTATCTGTGAAGGGAATTTCGGGCTGCGTTTCATGAACGCATCAGATGTAACAAATATCACCACCACCAAACTGGTAGATGGATTGGATACTTACGATGTAATACCTTTTGAAAACCAGCACCGCCTGCTGGTAAGCGCCAGGGATGGCATTTATCAATACGATTATAGCACAATGACTGATCCCCGGCTATTAAGCAAAATTGCAGTAAAGGGACATTCATATTAAACAGAAGGCATGCTGGGATCAGCATGCCTTCAATTATTCTGATAACCGCTACACAGCAGTTGTATACAACTCATCTCAGGTTATTAATTTCATTAAACTGCTGTAGCGTATTATGAAGCACTGCGCCTTTCTCACTTACCATTCCTGACATTGTAAGCTGTTCCTTATTTAACTCCAGCAACCTGTTCAGCGCTATACTTGCTTTTTCCTTGTCTTTATCATACGCAGCTTCCCGTTGCACTATTTCCTTCCGTTCCATGGTTTTCAGATCCCTGAGCGCCGTATAATAATCAACAGCAGCTTTCTTCAGTTCATCTCCCTCCTTCACTCCTTCCGCTGGCAATGCTTCTATTGTTTTAACAATATTATTGAGCCCTTTCTCTATTTTATCAACAGCAGCCTGCGCTCCTTTGAAATCTTTGTTGATCAAACAATTCAGCTTTTCTTCTTCCGCTCCGCTTTTACCTACTAAAATATTGAATGCTGCCCGCTCCTGCTTAACAATAACAGCCCTGAGCTCAATAGCCTTTTCAGGCTTACAGGAAGTAAAACCAGTTAATAAGAAAATAATTATAAAGATGTTCTGCTTCATTGGCGGTTCTCTTTAACAATGACATAAACAGGTTAAACAAAAACAGTAAGATAGTTTTTTTTCTCCACTTAGCTGATGCTGCTGAAAACAGCCATTGAATATGCATTACCATTTCCCGGGCTAAGGGGCTGCAGCCAATTCTGCGACGCCACATGAGCCGTACATGGCCCATATGTAATAATCCTGATCTTCCGTTGCAGCGATTCTTTCTCCAGCGCATTCAGCACCTGCTGCAGTATCTGCCCTTTGAAAGGAGTAAACATAAAGAATACCGTTCCGTCTGAATAGCAGGCCGTTCTTGCGTCTGCGTTGATGAATGCAGTATTGGCCAGGTGAAGTTGTGCAGCACAGTTGTTTGCATAGTCGCAAAAAGCAGGTTCAAATTCTATTCCCCTGGCGGGAACACCGCTAAGCAGATGTACAAGCATGGCTACCTGCCCAAGCCCGGCGCCTATATCATAGAAAACATCCTCTTTTGTGAAACCGGCTTTCTCCACCAGCTCAAAAACAATCCTGGCCGGTGTTTTCTGGTAGTACACCATGTCCGGCTCCAGCTCTTTTGTTTGCTCAGGCATTGTTTGAAAAGAGAATAACCCATTCATAAAAACATCTACATGGTCATACTCCGTTGCAGCTTCCTGCCGGGCTGCATTAAAACCGGTGTATTCCCGGATAAGCTCCCTAAACCTTTCTCCCCTCACTTCTCCGGCCCTGATACGGGCCTGCAGCCGCCGGAACATTTTAGCATCGATGCTTTCCAGTTGCTGCTTTATACTTTCTGCACGGTGCTTTAACAACAACAGATCCTGTTGATCTTCCTGTAGCAGGAGCTCATCAAGGCGGTCAATCACCAGGAAGTCCACCCTGTCTACCGCTTCCATACGCCTTTCAAATTCTTCTTCCCGGGAAAGCAGGGAATCAGCGGCAGTTTCTTCTATAAACGATTGCATCTCGGAGATGGTCATGTGGCAGAAATCCGGTTAATGAAATGAAACTATTTCCCAATCACTTTTTTCCGGTGCGACTGCCCCCAATGATACAGTGCGTCCAGCACTTTATCGAGCGAAGTACCATGTTTGGTGATTGAATACTCTACTGTAGGCGGGAAGGTATTATGTACTTCCCTTTTGATAAGCTTATTTGTTTCCAGCACTTTCAGTTCTTTAGACAATGTTTTGTCTGTAATACCGCCTACTTCTTTTGATATCTGCTTAAAGCGTTTACTGCCGGTCGACAGTGAAAGCATAATTAACAGCTTCCATCTGCCTTCCAGGGCTTCCAGCGCATCTTTTATAGCAAGTACACTTTTGGGGCATCCTTCGCGTGTCAGCATTTTCCCGGTTTTTGGATTTCACGATACTATCCTGTTGGATAGCGCTATCCAACAGGATAGTACTATCATTTGGATAGCAAATGTAGATACTTTTACTACAGAATTATTAACAGCTCAAAAAAATTACAATGACGATCAAAGCAAAGCGCATTCTCTCTACGGTATTAATGGCGATCCCTATCCTTGTGCTTATTATGGGAGGGATTATGAAACTGATTGATGCTGAACCTGCATCAGTGGTTCAATTCCTGACCAGGTACGGGTTTGGTAATTATATGAAACTGCTGGGCGCCGGTGAACTGATCATCGCCGCACTGCTGCTTTATCCCAAAACAAATAAGATCGGGTTCCTGCTGGCAGGTTGTTACCTGGGCGGGGCCTTTTGCCTGGAAATATCCGGTAGCCAACCCCCTGCTTCCGCCGTATTCCTGGCCATTCTCTGGATAGGTATGTTTTTGAGATCCAGGGAAATGTTTTTGAATGCACCGGAAGCTTCCTGACTCAGTACAAATATGATATAAGCCGGGCATCTTTCACCACACCCATATCCAGTATGTACCGGACGCTTTATACTCCTTTTCATTACATTTCATAGCGGGAACTACCCATTGTGTGTACGACTTCACACAAAAAAGGGCCGCCGCGCTGCAATAATGCAGAGGATTATCTATATAGAAGAGCCCGTTCTCATCTGGTATGCTAATTGCATTTTCAGGTATTGAATCTTTATTGAGTAACCTAAAATGTGAATTATGAAATCGATTCTTGGTGTTATTGGTGTATTGCTGTTATCTGTAGTTTTATTCACCTCCTGTAGTAAAGACACTGACCCCGCAGACGTAGATGTTTTTGCCGGTACCTTCAGAGGAAAGATCGGGTATGTTGACGATGAAAAGAATATCAGCCAGGACAATGGCAGCGTTTTCGTTACAAAGGTGGGTACCCGGTACGACTTCAGATTTTCAGATGGTATCCCGGACCTTACCGGTGTAGAGTTTCAAAAGAAAGATGATAATACGATGGTGAGTATCGGATCTTCCGGTACCGGGCTTATCACCATCAATAAAGACAAACTTGTGATAGGTTTTGCCAGGAATGGCAGAAACTGGACAGCCGACTGTGGAAGATAAAGCTCTAAAAAAAAGTTGATGTGTGATAAAACAGATTTATCACACATCAACTTTTATATAAGCAGCTGCAGGGAAACATTATCCCTCGTTACGCGGAAAATAATACCTGCGTACAATAATAATTACAGGCAAGGCCAATGCCACCCAGGAAAACGCATCCCATGCGCCATCGCCTACCAGTGCTGCAATTAATCCCGCCAGCGACAATAAGGCTATTAGCAGCGGTTTTCCCCATAACCTCATAAATGGATTATTCTTCATCTTCGTATACTGCTTTTTCTGTGAGCCGGCTCCACTGCTGACTGGTGGCTTTTCTTCGCGCAAACCAGAGGTAAAGGCCCGTAATTAATACTATGATAGTGCCCAGGTCGAACAGCGCCCAGATGATCTTTAAAGGCATACCCCCATAATCGCCGAAATGCAGCGGTTCAGATAAGAACAAGGTGTTCACATACCAGGGCATCGTGCGGGCATCCGTTAACTCGCCTGTTTTGGCGTCTATCAGCGCAGGCATCAGCAGCTTCGATGTAAGCGCGGTATTGCCCCGCATAAATACAGCATAGTGATGTTTGCTGGAAAACATGGTTCCCGGGTAAGTTACTATACTGGGCTCCATATGAGGCGCCGCTTTCCTTGCGGTAGCCATGGCGCTGTCTAATGAGCTCATGCTTCCTGTAAGCGGCTGCTGGTTTGCATATGGCGCCACCATTTCTTTCAGCTGCCCCTGTTGCCATAAGGCCACTATTACGTCAGACAATGTATTGATGACACCCGTTAAACCTACCACACTGGCCCATGTAAGCGTTACAATCCCGATCAGGTTATGCGTATCCAGCCATTTAAGACGATTTGATTTGTACTTCCGCACCATACCGAAATCGTACTTTTTCATGATACGCCCATAAAGCACCACACCGGAAACTATGGCAATAACGAACAGGATTCCCATCAACCCAAGGAATAATTTGCCGCCAATGCCAAGAAACATATTCATGTGGATCTTCAGGATAATGTCCATGATGCCGTCGGTAGTTGGTTTGGCCAGCGCGGCGCCGGTATATGCGTTGAGCGTAGCATACCTGCTTCCTTCAGGTGGCGCATCCGGTTTGGCTGCGAGGTCAAATATGACCTTGCTCCTATCATCGTTGTCCCAGAAAATATAGCGTATCTTCTCCGCCGGGTACTGTTTACCTGCAAGTATGGCCAGCGAATCGAGGCTCATTTTGCGGGCCCCTTCCGGCACTTCCGCCACCACCTGTTTTTCCAGCAGCCCATCCAGCTCCTCGTGAAAGATCAGCGGAAGACCGGTGATGCACAGCATCAGCATAAAAATGGTGCAGATAAGGCTGGTCCATTTATGCCATAAAAACCAACGTTTGGCGGTCCTGATATTCATTAACTGACGATTTGTATTTTAGTTATCCGGTCTTATAAACCCGGACACAATTCAACTTCCAAAGTTGCCTTCTTCAGCAGGTTCCCGGTTTACGAGATCCGGAATTTGATTTTACAAATCGGGAAATTTTCTATGGCGATGATCCTTCGCTCTTTCAGCCGCACATCTGTTTTGAAAACTCCTATCGCCGGGAGCTGCCGTTTGCCGGGAAATAATAAAAAAACGTTCAGAATGGATAAACAGTATCCATTCTGAACGTTTTACAGGAAGCTACAATCACTTCGCCAATACTTTCTCCAGCGTTTCCTCCAAAGCCGTTCCCCGCAGGTACTTGGCAATGATCTTCCCGTTAGGATCGATCAGGAAGTTCATGGGAATAGCATTTACTTCGTACAATTTTGCCGCTTCGTTTTCCCAGGCCTTCAGGTCTGATACCTGTGTCCAGGGCAATCCATCTTTTTCAATAGCAGCCAGCCATTTATCCCTGTCTCCATCTCTATCCAGCGATACGCCCAGTACAGTGAAGCCTTTATCCTTATAAGCCTGGTATGCTTTCACTACATTCGGGTTCTCCCTTCTGCAGGGGCCGCACCAGGAAGCCCAGAAATCAAGCAACACATATTTGCCCCTGAAATCAGAGAGCTTTACCGGTTTACCGTTTACGTCCAGTTGCGTAAAATCAGGCGCCACTGCCCCTTCCTGGGTCTTCTTCACTTTGGCGATCCTTTCCTGCAGTTCTATTCCAAGGTCTGATTTTCTTATGGCCGGATCCAGTTCATTGAAATCCTTTTCTGCGGTAATGGCATCAAACTCAGGCGGCAGTGTGGAATTGAAGGCCATCAGCGCCATATACTTACCGGGATTGGCTTTCACATATTTCATCTTCACCGCAATGATCTCCTTTTGTATATCATTGGCCCTGCGTTCCAGGCTGGCGATATAGGCGGAATCTTTCTGCTTTTCAGGGGATTGTTCTTTAAACTCATTGTTCAGCATATCGTATTTGCCGTAATAAGGCTTCAGCAATGCTGTTACCTTCACATTGTCATCATTTGCCGGGCTGCCGGTGATCACCGCATTTTTAATGGAATCTTTGGCGGTAATGGTAATGGTCCTGTCTTCGATGAGGAACGGCAGGATATCTTCCACCGGGCGGGTTGTGGGGTCCGATGGCAGGTTGCTGTGCTTTACCACAATATGCGCTTCCTTCGGCGCCCCTACGGTACCACGGAAAACGAATTTCCCGTTCTTCATAATAGTAGAATCCAGCTTCCGCTCCCCATTCACCTTATAGGTCAGAAAAACTTTAACCGGTTCCTTTATACTGCTTACGCTGCCTTTAAGGGTATACGCTTGCTGCGCGCTGGTTACAACGGGTGCGCCTAACGCCGCCAGTATCATTATTTTATTGAAGTTCATGTTCGTTTTTTTGATGAATACTATTTCTTCTCTTTCTTTACTGCTGGTGATTTCAGCTGCCGGTCAAAACGCCCGGGCTCTTCCAGTAACCGCAATGCCTCCTGTATGCTGGTATTATCCGTATTGAGCACGCGGAGATAATAATCATTGCCTGCAAATAACTGGCTGGCCAGCTGCCCTTTAATTTCCAGGGAGAGTAAGCTGATAATCCTGTCTTTCCCGGCCATTTGCAAAGGCAGTCCTGCTTTTTCCGCGGCGCCCACTACCTGTTGCACCAAATACTCCGGCACCTGGTATTGTTTATTAAACATTCTAAAATCCTGGTAGCTGGATAATAAGGAAGCGCGGTTGCTGTCGAGGTAATCAAAGGTGATCTTCCCCGCCAGGTTCTGATCTGCAACATCCTGGAGCCAGCCGTTATATTCAACGGTATCTAATGGAATAAACAGGTCTGGCATAATTCCGCCGCCGCCAAATACGGTACGTTTATTTACCAGTGTAGTATACTTCAGTGAATCGGGGAAATGAAATACATTGGCATTCGTAAGCTCCCCACTGGCAAAACGCGTTTGTACGTTATCATTATAGCTGGCGCCATGATAGGGCTTTTGAATAGACCTGCCTGAAGGGGTATAATAGCGGGCGCCGGTAAGCTCCAGTACGGAGCCATCAAACACTGGTACCGGGCGTTGCATCAGCCCTTTGCCAAAGCTCCTCCGGCCTGCAATCACTGCCCGGTCCCAGTCCTGCAGCGCGCCGGTAAGGATCTCACTGGCGGAAGCCGTGGACTGGTCGATCAGCACTACCAGGTTACCTTCTATAAAATTGCCAAAGCCGCCGGTGTAGTAGTAATCTTTCCCTTTGTCTTTTCCAACACTGTAAAATACCAGTTTATCTTTTGGTAAAAATTCGTCTGCCACACCAATAGCCGCCTGTACATATCCGCCACCATTGCCCTGCAAATCAAGGATCAGGCTTTTCATTCCCTGTTCTTTCAGCTGTATAAGCGCTTTGTCCATTTCCGCGCGGGTAGTTTCACTGAAGATGCGTAACGAGATATACCCTACCTTATCTGTGAGCATATAAGCCGATTTCACGGACCTGTCGGCCACCACATCGCGTACAATCTCAGTGGTAAATTTTGCACCGTTGGATTTACGGAGCACTTCCAGCGTAACAGGAGTGCCCTTTTCTCCCCGGATCCTTTTCATTATCGCGAAGTTGGCAGCGCCGGTAACAGGTGCTTTATCAATGGTCAGTATCCTGTCGCCGGCCAGCAGGCCAGCTTTTTCCGCCGGACCACCGCTTACGATCTGGGTAATATAAAGACTGTCGTGCTGCATCATGAACTGGATACCTATGCCGGCAAAATTGCCTTTCATTGCTTCCTGCATCTGTGCCGCCTCTTCACCGGAGAAGTAGCGGGAATGAGGATCCAGCTCCCGCATCATACCTGCAATGGCAGCATTTACCAGTGTTTCATCTGTCAGAGAATCTACATAATTTCCCTGGATAGCTTTCAGTGTTTGCCAAAGCTTTTCCTTGGGGTTCACCTGCGCATTCACCTGAAATGAAAGCCCCGCTATCCCCAGCGCTGCAAGCGCATATTTTTTCAGCATCATCAATTATTTTTCTGCTTTTAAAAGTTCAATAGCGTACGACAACTCATCTACCAATTGGCTCGGGCTACCGGAGTAACCTTCGGCGGTATAGCGCATCACGCCATCTTTGAGGATCACTTTTCTGGGAATAGCGGAAGAATGAAAGAAAGGAACAAAAGATTTAAATACCAGGTCCTGTTCTCCCGTTTTTTTATTCACGGCATCATGCAACAGGTTAAACCTGAACCCTTCCTGTTTAACATATCCTTCAGATTTTTCCTTGTAGTTGCCTGTCTGCATAGTGCCCACCATATACACTGCTACCTGGGGGTCCTTCGCATATTTATCTACCAGCATCTGCATGCCAGGGAATGCGCTGATACAGGGTTTGCACCAGGTAGCCCAAAAGTCGAGCACCACAATTTTATTGTTCCAATCGCTGGACCGTACCAGTTTACCCTCCGGGTTTTCCAGTGCAAAAGGCACATATTCCTGGTTGGTCATATGCGCTCTCACTGATGCTTTCAGGGCTTCCTGTTCTTCCGCCGACTTCAGTGAAGCGAGGTACTTATCGTACGCACCCGGGGTTTTATCTTTCGCCGTGAAAATACTTTTCAGCTTATCATACATAGCAGCCGTCATGGCATTTGCTTTCACACAATTTTCCAGGAATGGCTGTATGGCTTGCTGGTCACCGGTTTGCTGAAGGATGTTCATGTGAATATGATTCAGGTCTGCTGAACCATAAGCGCCTTTGGGCGACAGGTACCTGAAGTATTCCTTTGCAGTGGCATATTGTTTCAGATCATACAGCAACGAGATATGCGTATTCAACTCATTATCCAGCTGCTCTCTGGCATTGTCTGCTGCTTTTTCCGGGGTAAACACGCCCGCTTCTTCATATGATCTGTCGTTTACTTTTTTTACCAGCTCATTGATCAGGGCAGTAGAAATCCCCGCAAGGGTATCGCGGCCAACTGTTTTAAATACATAGGCGCGCATGACATTCCAGCGGTATATTTCATTTTCTGTTTTGAAGTTGAGCGGCGTACAAAAAGCCACCAGCTTGTCAAACTGCCGGGTGTTCATATAAGCGGCACCCAGCTCCCGGTGCGCACTGTAGTAAATAAACTCCTGGTTGGTTGGATTGGCTTTCCAGGCATCATAAGGAAATGCCTTCAGGAAAGTTTCTGCAACCGTTATCAGCTCGGCTGAATTTTTGGCACCGGAAAGGCGCTGAAAGGCATTCAGCCGGGCCGTTGTGCCTGAAGGATATTTATGGAGGATCAGCTGTTGCAACTCCTGCCCTCTTTTGGTATCTTTCAGTTCAAACTGGTAATATCGCTGGATATCCGCCAGTTGTTGCTCGGACAGTGTGGTGCTTTTTATCAGTTCATTTGGATCAGCGTCCCTGTAGTCTTCCTTTTTCTGTGCAAACACCATTGTGGCGCCGAACAGCAGGCAACTTCCGATTAAGCTTATTTTCGTTCTCATATCTTTCAGTAATTATTGTTATCGTTGGTTCTGGGTTAACTCCGGGTTCAGTTCAATGTTTTTCGGCGGGATAGGATACACGTAGCGGTCGCCCGGCACCAACGTATAGGTAACGCCTTTGAATACACGCGATTCCGTTTCTGCCAATGCGGGCTCTGTGCTGAGCCTGCGCTGGTCGAACCAGCGCAATCCTGTACCAAATAATTCACGTCTTCTTTCATCGATCACCAAACGCAGCGCTTCATCATTGGTAGCAGCGGTGAGGGCGGTATACTGTGCAGGAAGGAAACGCTTCTGCCGCAGCTCATTTACCAGGGCCATGGCCTCGTCTTTTTTACCGGACCTGGCCAGGCCTTCCGCCTGTATCAGCATCATTTCCGGTACAGATACACCGGCTGTCACATTGTCCTGCAGGAAAATTTTATCCCGGTAAGATCCTCGTCCTGTAAAGGATGGCTGGAAAGTATTCCCGCCCCGTGTAAACAGCTTGTAACGCAGGTCTTCCGGTGTAAGTTTGTTCATCAGTTCCGTGCTTAATGGCAGGTCAATATTCCCCGGCTTGGACACTTTTTTGCTGAGTATCACTTCCGGGTTATCGAGCCGGCGCGGGTAAACTTTTGTGCCATCTGCATAATCTTCCAGGTCTAACAGGGTATGCTGTACGCTCAGCGATCTGGCGGCATAATCGGCTGCTTCACTGTAGCGTTGCATATAGAGATAGGTCCTGGCCAGCAGTGCATAACCGGCAGCCTTCCCCGGGTGCAGTTTGTTGGATGGGTTATCAGGCAGTAAAGGCAAGGCTGTTGTGAGGTCGAGAATGATCTGGTCGTACACCTGTTTTACAGAAGCCCTGGTAAGGGGCACAAAAAGATCCGGGGAAAGCAGTAAAGGCAAACCGGGATCTGTAGCTGCGCTGGCAGCATTATACACTCTTGCATAAAGATTTACCAGGGTGAGATAAGTGGCAGCCCGCTGCACCTGCGCCTCTGCATATATGCTCCGTTTCTGCCCATCTGTGCCATTCATGCTTTCCATTACGTTGGCAGTGATCTGGTTGCATACATATACCTGGTTATAGAGCTGATCCCAACCGGCATCACCCTGGTCGGAAGTATAATAGTCTGCCGCCCAGGTATAAATATTCTGCAGTTCGCCGGTAAGCAGGTTTTGTAAATTAATATTTGATTCCAGGTTGATGTCATCGCTGGATAACATAGGCAGACTGGCCGAAACTTCAAACAGGCTTACATTGTTAAGCAGCATCTGGAAATCTGAGGTATATTTAAACACACGCTGATTGGGTTGTTCCACTTCCACATACTTACGGCACGAGGTGGTTCCCATCGCCAATACCAGCAGCGTAATACAAAAGCGTTTCATTGTCATTTTGATCATTTTTTCCGGTGTTAGAAAGAAGCGTTCAGGCTTATGAAATAACTGGGTGAAGGTGGCAGGTTGGTATAGTTGCTGCTCATCGCATAACTGGGATCAATGCCTGCTTTGTTCTGTTTCCAGATAATGCCAAGGTTCCTTACGGCAAAGCTGATCCCTGCCGATTTCAGCATAGTGCGTGATAATGCCTTTGACGGCACCTGGTACCCCATTGAAATTTGCTGCAGCCTGATATGACTGGCGCTTTCCACCAGTATATCGGACATCTTGTACCGGTTGCTGCTGTTGGTAGATACATTTGCCAAACCAGGCACATTTGTGAACTGCTCATCACCCGGCTTCCGCCAGCGCTGCGCCAGATCGCGCTGTGTGCCTATAAGCCCGTAATAATTGCTGGTAGCGTAATCCGGGTAATTCTGTATAGACAGGCGGCGGAACACATGGCCCATTTCATAGGAAATGCGCACACCAAGTGTAAATGATTTATAGCTGAAGTCATTGAAAAAGCCCCCGAAATAAGGCGGTGTAGTACGCCCTGCATATACCAGGTCCTTGGCAGTAATTGCGCTGTTGGGCATATCTGCCGTCACTATCTTTCCATCGGCAGTATATACCTGTGAGCGGCCTTTGTTATCCAGTCCGGCCCAGCGGTAAGCATACAGGTAATCAGTGGGCATTCCCTCTATGGGAGCGCTGCTGGCTGCTGCAGTGCTGCTGGTAGGCCGTGTAAACCGCGCATCCGTTACTTCGTTGGTGTTGTAGGCGAAATTAAAAGTGGAGCTCCAGCCAAAGTTCCTGTTCCTGATGATATCCCCGCGGATGCCGACATCATAACCGTGTCCTTTCATACTGGCGGCATTATAATAAAGTGAGGTCCATCCGTAAGTGCTGTTGACGGGGAACTGCCACAGGATATCGCTGGTTCTTTTGCGGTAGGCGTCTGCACTGAAATGCAGACGATTGTTCAATACATCCACATCCATACCCAGGTTCCAGGTTTTGGTAAGCTCCCAGCTGATCTTATTATTGGCGGGAGCCAATACGCTACCATATGGTTCACGGGTCACCTGGTCCAGTCCTCTCAGATCAAGCAGGGCAGCGTTGCTGGCGCTCCTGGGCACAGCGCCGCCGGTACCGTAGGTAAGCCTGAGGTTTAATTTATTGAGCCAGTTTACCGACTTCATAAAATCTTCTGAAGTAACATCCCATTTCACACCAGCGCTCCATAATGGCCTTGCGCGCTGGCGGCGGGAAGCGCCTGCCAGTGTAAAATCATCAAAACGTACGCTTCCTGATACGATGTAACGGTTGTTCATGATAGAGAGGGCGCCATTTCCGTAATACGACAGGAACCGGTTGATAGACTTGTTAATGTTGCCATCGGAAAAACCGAGCGAGGTAGTCCAGCCCATCACGGTCTGATAATACACATTGGGATCCCAGGAGGCGGAAGAATAGGTATCACTGTTAAATCCGTAACGCGTTTGCTGATAAGCGGTAAGCTGGTCTTCCCGGATCTCTGTACCTGCCAGCGCATTGAGCGAGAAATTATTGCCCCAGGATTTGTTGACGTTTACCTGTCCGCGCAGCCCATAGTTAACCGCATTGGTATTTAAATTTGTCATTTTACCTCCATAAGGCACACCGTATACCAGGCGGCCATTTGGGCCTACAGTGGTGCCGGTGTTCACCAGCACCCTTGTATCGTAGCTCTCCAGTTCACCCAGGATGGTATTTTCGGCAAGATTACGTTGTAAGGTACCTGCTATGCTTACATTTAACCAGTCGGTGACCTTAGTATTGATATCCGTTGTGAAGCGGTAGCGGTTTTCTTTTGTTACCGAATTGCCGTAATTCAATTCCTGTAAAGGGCTGTAAGTCCAGGGGAGATAACCTTTGCTGAGGAAATCTGCCGCCACTTCATCGCGGTAATCGATAGAGCGGGCAATGGGATTACCGGCATTGTCCTGCAGCATTTCATAGGGCCGCAGTCCCAGGCGCCCGTTGCCAATGGCATTCAGGGCGGCTGTATTGGCCGTACTGCTGGCATAATTATAATTAAGCCCCGTGCTGATAGTTACCCTGTTGTTAAACAATTCATTGCTCAGGTTGGCATTAACAAAATAATTTTCTCCTTTATTATTTCTGAACACGGGAACATCTTTGGTATAGTTGGTAGACAGGTAGTAAGTGCTGTGCGGGCCGCCCCCGGAGAAAGAGAGGTTATATTGCTGGGAAACGGCGCGTTGAAGCAGCAGGTCACGGATCTGGCCCCGGTTATCCATTTTACCAAGGGCAGATAATGCGGAGTCGCGCTGGCCGGCAGTTGCGGTGCCACGGTCTACTTTAAACATCCATTCCAGTGCTTCACTAACGGGCCTGTTCTGGTTGAACGTCATCCAGCTGTTGTCCCAGATGGCGGGATCGGTAAAAAATCCCAGGTCCTTCATTTCTTTCTCCAGGTCAATATATTCCGCGGTGCTCATGCGGTTAAGGTTCTTCATATCTGCCGGATTGGAGATGCTGAGGTTGGTGCTGAAGTTGATACTGGATGAATTCTTCTTTCCTTTTTTAGTGGTGATCACAATAACGCCGTTGGCCGCTTTGGCGCCCCAGATGGAGGTAGCGGCTGCATCTTTCAATATGGTGATGGATTCAATATCTTCGGGATTATAACGGCTTAATACAGAGCCTCCGCTGGCATTCCCATTTGTTCTGCTGGTGATGTCCTGGTCCACTGCCGGGAACCCGTCTATAACGATGAGTGGCGTACTGCCCGGGCCAGCGCCCAGCGTATTCACCCCGCGGATATTGATCTTATTGTTCCGCACATCAAAACGGACGCCGGGCGCAGTGCCTTCCAGGCGCTCCATTAAATTCACCGCTGGCACGGCTTTTATCTGTTTACTGGTGATCTGCTCAAAAGCGCCGGTAGCCCTTTCCTTTGGCAAGGTCTGGTAACCGGTAGATAATACATTCACTTCCTGGAGCTGGTGTATATCAGCTTCCATCCGGGCGTTCACAACGTTGTTATCTCCCACATCGAGCTTCAAAGGGTTCATGCCTACAAAGGTGAAAACAACCGCCGTTGTTTTCTCTTTCAGCCGTAGCGTGTACCTGCCATCGCTGCTGGTGAGCGCGCCAAACCGGATCGCATATCCCTGCGGTATAACGGTTACGCCTACCAGCGGGCGCCCTTCTGTATCCGTTACCACACCTGTAATGGTTTGCGCATATCCTTCATCAGGGATCTCGGAATTTTCTGCCGGTGTTGTATCCGGGCTTTTTACCGGGCGGTTATCCTTGATAATGGTGTAATAATTTTCCTGTACATAGAGGAAAACAAATCCTTTATTATACAACAGGTCCTTCAATACGGCTTCTACCGGCTCTTTCCTGGTGAGCGGACGTTTAACGCTCACGTAAATATTGTCCAGCAGGTGCTCTTCGTAGGCAAACCTGGTACCATATACCGCTTTCACTTCTTCCAGCGCCGCTTTCAGTTTTACCTGCTGTTGTGCAAATAACTTCCCCGGCAGTGTTACGCAGAGGCAACACATGACAAATAACATCCGTTTATACATGCTACTAATTTTGGCTGATAATTAAATGATTTGCTTTTTGACTGATTTTAAGATTAAATACCTTCCTGATAACAAAAAGGATATCGTCTGCACTGGCTGCAGGCACTGTTCCTGAAAGCCTTTTCTGCGCCAGCTCCGGCGCATCTAAAGTAATACTGTAACCGTAGTTGTCTTCCAGCACGTTCAGTATTTCCCGGAGGGTATAGCCGTCCAGGTCTAATTCGTTGGCTGTCCAGGCTTTATTGGCCTGTGGCTTTCTTTCCATTTCCTTTAACAGCTGTTTACTGCTGTCATAAACAAAAGCGTCGCCCGGTTTTAGTATTTTGACAAATGCCCCGGGGCCGTTCTTTTCAATTCTCAAACTGCCCTCCAGCAGGGAGATCTCCGTGATGTTGCGGCGGTTTCTTACATTAAACTTAGTGCCCAGTACAGTGAGCGCAAGGTTACTTACATGTACATGGAACGAATCCGATTGCTGCCACCTGTTTTTGATGGCTACATGCTTTACTTCAAAGTAGGCTTCCCCGTTCAGCCATATCTCCCGTGGCTTTGCCGATTTCCAGGTACGGGAGTAGTGAATAGAAGAATTACCGTTTAAAGTAACTACAGATTCATCCGGCAACACCACCTGTTCATGCTTTCCAAATGCGGTGGTATAGGATCTCTGGCCATGGGACGACAGCTCCCTGACAACTACCATGAACAACAATACCGCTGCAGCAGCCGCTGTCCATTTAGCCACCAGTTTCATGGGCCGGTAATATCGCCGCTGCCGTTGCTCATCTGCTGCTATATTGCCGGCAATTTTTTCCCATAGCAGTGATTTACCTGTAGCAGGACTATAAGCCGGCTCCCTGTTCAGGAGCAGTATCCAGGCACGGGCTTCTTCCATTGCGGCCTTCTTATCCGGGTACTGCATGGAGAGCTGTGTCCAGTAAGCAATTGCCGCCTCGTCCCACTTCAGTATATGACGAATAAATGTTTCATCTTCAAAGAAAGAAGTGGTAGTATAGTCCGTATAGTTCCCGTGCTGATGTTCCATAGCTGATTATATATACACTGCACTTTGAAATTTTATCCCTCGTTCGGGTTAAAAAATCAATAAATTTATTTTAATGGTTAGATATTAAATATTTTCTAACAGTCGTACCATTAGATATGACTGTATTAGATTTTTTTCAATGAAACAACCGCCAGTAAAATAAGGAGATCAGATTTGGATAAGTATTGCCGGAGGGTATCTATTGCTTTATACAGCAATTTATAAGTACTGGAAACGGAAAGCTGCATGAGTGCAGCAATTTCTTCGTATTCCATTTCTTCATAGTAACGCAGGTGGATGATTTCCCTTTGCCTGGGTGTCATTTTTTCCAGGGCCGCCACCAGGTTGTTGCGGATGGTTTCCAGTCGCTCGCGGCTGATCAGGGTTTGGTCATACCCCAGTTCCTGCCCGGGCCAGGTCCATCCGTCCAGCACAGAGAAACTATACTCCCGCTGCTGCATTTCCAGCATGCGGAGCAATACACGGCGAAACGATTTATACAGATAATTTTTAACGGAGCCGGTATCTTTAATACCATCCCGGTTTTTCCAGAGCTTAACAAACAGGTTCTGCAGGGCGTCTTCTATCAGGTGATCATCTGCAGAAAATTTATGACCATAATTAAAGAGAGGAGTATAATATTTATCAAAGATCCTTTGCAGGGAGGATTCATCTCCGGACCGGAATGCCTCCCATATATCTTTGTCATCCTGCATTATCCTGGTCAATTCAGTTGGTTCAGCTGCGAAATTGCGGAAAATATTTCAAATATTTTCCCCCACAACTGCCATGAGTTAATAAAACGCAATATGAATAAGGATTTGGGAGCAACAACAGGGCAATATAAATAAACAATAATTATATGTGTCACATATACACTATAAATTCCCGGGAGGCCGGCCGCTGATCCGGGGGAACAGCGGTCTTATAATGCTTATCTTGCTTCACTGATCTTATCTCCCTTAACAGGGGAATAATCTGTTTTTGGAGCTCCGTTCACTTCCAGTTTACTGAAATAACATTTAACGCCGGTGGCCTTATTCAGGTTTTCAATGTTTTGAAGATGAAAGTGCAGATGAGGCTCGGAAGAATTGCCTGAATTACCACATAAACCGAGCAGCTGCCCCTGTTTCACCTGGTCGCCCTCCTTCACCTTTACGGAATGCTGTTTAAAATGTGCAAAGAAAACATACTCTTTATTCCTGGTTTTCATCAGTACCGCATTACCCGGAACATAGATGGGGTTCAATTCACCGGGGATATTGTCTTTAACGCCATCTACCGCCCAAACCACTTCTCCGTCGCAAGGCGCTATAATTGGCTGCCCGAACGCGTAATAATCATCATTTGTTTTTCCATTGGTCCTGAAGCTCCGTCCTTCCGCGTTATTTATCACAATATCAAAGGCGTTCTTCTGGAACCGGACATTCACGTGATAATTTAATTCTTTTGTATCACCTCCCCAGAACACTGTCCATTCGCCTTTAAAAGGCAGGTGCATAGCGGTAATGTTCCTTTGCAACACCGGCATAGTATCCGGCTCATATGGCTTTGCATACAATCCTGTAATAGCATTGTTATTGTCGGCTGCTATGCTGAGAGAAATAATCCCTTTCTCAAACTCCGTTTTGTATACGGCAAATGGGGCCTGGTTTTCAAGGAAGGTTCTCTTTACAATATTGCCATAGCCGTTCTTTAAATCGGTAAGAAAAGCTTTTGTTTTGTCTAACGGTAAACTGGTTTTAGCCTCCGGAGAAAATATAGCATAGATACTATCGAACTGACCAGCATTGTAATACTTTTCAAATTTATCAGCCGTATACCGGTTTGCTGCATTTTCAGTCTGGCAGAAGGCAGTAAAAAAAGACAGGGATAACATTACTGCTAAAACAAATTTCAGTTTCATTTTCATCATTTAAAAGGGTTAGTAGCGGAAAGTAGCAATATTATTACATATAGCTGTAAAATAATTTGCCCGTTTCATTATACCCGTTCCGTAATTCTGTGCTATTCTTCCGCTCATCCGGGTTATTTCCGCGGTAAAGCCGGTGGTACTTTTGTCTTATCAAGATTAACAATATTTAAAAAAAGATATCATGAGCAAGATCATTCTGATTACAGGCGCGTCCAAAGGATTTGGGAAATTATGGGCGGAAGCCTTCCTGAAACAAGGCGATAAAGTAATTGCCACCGCAAGGGATACCAGCGCATTAAACGACCTCGTTGCGGCCTACGGGGATCACATCTTACCCCTGAAACTGGATGTCAATAACCGGGAGGAGGTATTTGCCGCAATAAGCCAGGCCAGGCAACATTTCGGACGCATTGATGTGCTGATCAACAATGCGGGCTATGGCCTGTTTGGCACTACGGAAGAAACCACGGAAGCACAGGCGCGACTACAAATGGAAACCAATTTCTTTGGCTCCCTCTGGGTAGTGCAGGCCGTACTACCGGTTTTCCGCCAGCAAAAAAGCGGTCACCTGATACAGGTATCCAGCTTCCTTGGTTTAACCACCCTGCCATTACTGGGATTGTACAATGCCTCCAAATTTGCCGTGGAAGGACTTATAGAAACGGTAGATTCCGAAGTGGCGCACCTGGGCATTAAAACCACTTTGATTGAACCTAACGGGTATGCCACCGATTGGGCCGGGGCCTCCGCTACACAAACCAATGCCGATATTGAAGATTATGCCCCCGTTCGCGCGGCTTTTGCCAAATCAGGCGAAAACCCGGATATATGGGGCGTGCCCGCAGCTACAGTGGCGCCATTGCTGCAAATTGTTCAAAGCGCCAATCCTCCCAAAAGATTACTGTTCGGGAAGATTGCCTACCATGGCATACAACAGGTATACACGCAAAGATTAAAAGAGATCGAAGACTGGAAAGAAGTAAGCATTGCCGCACACGGGCATTAAAACAAAGCATCTTTAGCAGTACCGGCGCCCAGCGCGCCGGTACTTTATATTTCGCTAATTTTGTACTTATGAAGCATTACAAAACACTCAGTGAGCTGAATAAAGATAACGGCTGGCCCGCCCCGGAACATCCGTTGCTGAACATGGTAAGCTGCCAGAGCGATTGCCCTTTGGGCGACAGGGAATTCACCACTGATTGCTACATCATCGCTTTTAAAAAGCTGAAAGCCGGTGTGGTCATGTACGGCCGCACACCGTACGACAGTACAAACGGATCCATGATGTTCATGAAGCCCCGGCAGATCATGGAAATGAAAGGGCTTCAGTTTGAAGAAGCCGGTTTTATGATCATGATCCACGAAGATTACCTCAACGGGCATGAGCTTTTCCATACCATCGGGAAATATGGCTACTTCGATTACGAGGTAAATGAAGCGCTGCACCTTTCTCCCCGTGAAGAAGAAGTTATCTGGGAACTGCACGATAAAATAAAAGCAGAATACACCAATAACCCGGATGAATACAGCAGGGAAATTATACTGGGCCATATCGCTTCCATCCTGATGTACTCCCAGCGGTTTTATAAACGGCAGTTCATTAACCGCACATCGCTTTCCGGTAAAACAGTCACAAAATTCAACCAGGTGTTGCAGCAGTATATCAGTAATGGCAACCTGCAAAAAGAAGGGCTCCCATCGGTCAATTATATGGCAGAACAACTGTTTATATCTCCCCGCTACCTCAGCGACCTGCTTAAACAGGAAACAGGTAAAACCGCACTGGAGTTAATTCATCTTTCCCTGATCTCGGAAGCCAAACACCTGCTGCAAACAGCAGATCAGGGCGTTGCCGAAATTGCTTATTTACTGGGTTTTGAAAATTCATCTTACTTCACCCGGTTATTTAAAAAACAAACAGGCATGAAGCCGCTGGAATTCAGGAAAAGTATACAATTGAACAGGTAACTACCGGAACTTTTTCAGCAGTTCTTCCTTTTTCCGCCGCGCTACTGTTACATATGCGCCGTTCTCCAGTTCTATCTGCCCTCCTTCTCCCCGGATGTAACGTTTGATGTAACGGAGATTGATGATATAGGAATGATGCGTGCGGAAGAAAAGATCCGTGGGGAGCAGTTCTTCGAAGTCTTTCATAGTACGGCTCGCCAGTAAACTGGGATGGTTGGCGAAATGGATAGCTGTATAATTGCTCTTTGCTTCAAGATATACAATATCCGTGATGGTGAAGAAAAGCAGGCCATCTATGGTGGGGATGGCGATCTTGCCCAGGAGGGGTCTTGTATCAAGGTTTTGCTGTAGTACCCGGAGCTTTTCTTCGGTATGATCCTGCGATTGCTCCCTTACTCTTTCAACTGCCGATTTCAGTTCTTCAATATCCACCGGTTTGAGCAGGTAGTCGAAGGCCGCATACCTGATAGCTTTGATGGCATACTGGTTGTAAGCGGTGGTAAAAATAAGATGAAAATCTTTTTGCGGAAGAAGATGCAGCATTTCAAAACCGTTCATACTTGGCATTTCGATATCCAGGAAAACGATATCCGGTTTTTGTTCCCGGATAAGATGCAACCCTTCTGCACCATCGGCTGCTTCACCCAGCAATTCTATTTCCGGGCAATAGTCGTGCAGTTTTTCACGTAAGGCAACACGCCCTTTTTTCTCATCGTCAATGATTACAGCTGTCAGCATTACTGAATTTTTAATAGTACCTGAACCCTGGTGCCGGTGGGCTTTCCTTCGTTCTTCAAATCTGTTACCTCCACAGAGGCGTATTCCTCGTTATTGAAAAATCTTACCCTGTCTTCACTCATTTGCATACCATAGGAGTGATCATGCCGCTTGCTGCCGGTTTTAACGGTATCCCTGCCTACGCCGTTATCTTCAATAACATATTCAATATGTTCTTCGTTTTTGGTTACTGTAATCGTAAGCCGGCCATTATTATCCGGGCGATACCTCAGTCCGTGCAGGATGGCATTTTCAACATAGGGTTGCACCACCAGCGGCGGCACCTGGAAATCGTCCTGCAGGAGGGATTCATCTGCCCTGATAGATGCGGTGAACTTATTTTCGTCGCGTAGCTGTTCCAGGTCGATATATAATTGCAGGGTTTCCAGGTCTTTCGCCAGGCTGATCACATTTTGCTTGGAGCTATCCAGTACATTGCGCAGCAGTTTGGCAAATTTGTTAAGGTATACCGTGGCGTGGTATTTATCATTGCTCTGTATCAGCGCATCAATACCGTTAATACAGTTGAAAATAAAATGGGGGTTCATCTGCGCCCGCAGCGCCATCATTTCTGTTTCGGCGATCCGGTGTCTTAGCTCCGCTTCCCTCCAGATATTTTTAATTCTCCGTTTTATCAGGAATACCACCAACCCTATGATCAGGATCAGCGCAGCAATGCGGAACCACCATGTTTGCCACCATGCAGGATGAGCGGTTACAAACAGCGTAAGTGTTTGTTGCTGCAGGTTGGCCAGGTTATCAGCTACTGCTATGGTAATGGCATAGTCACCGGGCCTGATATGATCAAGGGATAATTCCGGGCGATGTCCCAGGTCGTGCCAGGTATTCTCATCACTGTACTTATACCTGAATTGTACTTTATAAGGATCGAGGTACGACAGGTCAGAAAAAAACAGGTACAGGGATGTTTCTTTCCTGGACAGCTCAATATGGGTATTATTCTCTGACCTGGCCACATCATTCACCCTGGTTTGGGTAAGTCGCAGGCGGTTGGTTAACCGGGTTTGCAGCATCTTTTCAGTGTCTATCAGCAATAGCCCGTCCGGGATGCCCAAAGCTAGTTTTCCATTAAGTAATTTTTTATGGGCATTTACCAGGTAGTCTGTAGGCAAACCATCTATCTGCGACAGGCGCACCACTTTGTTCTTCCCCTTCAGCCATACATGCAGCCCTTCGCGGGTGCCAAAAAATACGTTCCCGTGCTTGTCTTCCGAAATACCCACCACATAGGTATCCGTTATCCCATAATCATGTGTGTCTACTTTCTGGGTGATCCTTCCTTTTTCATTGGTGCGGTTCCATCCGCCGTAGGCGGAAAACAACAAAGTGCCATTAGCTCCCTGTCCAATGCTGTTGTAATAATCACCCACAAACACGCCCAGGTCCTTTTTATTGATGCTGGTATCAGAGATCTCAATAAATTGATTTTTATCCGGGTCGTAGCGCGCAATGCCCCAGGCTTTGGGCATCCATCCTGCCAGCCAGATGTTGCCGCTGTTATCCACCAGTATATCGTTCCAGGTATTGCCTGTCCAGAAAGCGGTGTCGTTGTTAAATGCTTTGGAGAATTTTTTAAGACCGGGATAACTGTACCGTGCAATAGGCTGACCTGAGAATACCACCCAGTACTCGTTCTGCGGGGTGACCAACACCTTGCGTATGGCGCTCTTTATTTGCAGGTCCGGTAAGTGAAGCGGCTGGAAATGTTTATCACGCCAAATGAGTATTCCTTTGCTGGTAGATAACATCACCTGGTGGTCCACTTCATCCAGTGCATAACATTTGCTGCCGGCCTGTGCTGCAAAACGTTTCTCCCAAATTCCGTTTCCGTAAAACCAGACATCGCCCGACCTGGTAAGCATCCACAACCCGCTTGTTTTTTGTTCCACCACAGCTATCACCGGGTCGTCTTTTTCATTGGTACGTGGAATGGTGAGCGTTTCAAGTGCATCGGGAAGCGGAGTTAATTTAACCAGTCCTTTTGTTGTGGCTACCCAGAAGAGGTTGGTACGTGTATCAAAACTTACATAATTGATCACGGCGGCATCAATGCTGCAAACTTCCCGGTAATTATGCTGCTCCAGCTGATATATTTTTTGTGTGGTGTAAAGAAACAATCCTTTTGCAGTAAGCAGGAATCCTTTTACTACATCGTGGTTAGGAAGTGAAGGGAGATCATTAAATTCCCCTGTGGCCGGCTTTACCCTGATCAGCTTTCCGTCGGTGGTAGAAAGGATCACGTCTTCGTTATTCAACCGGATGGCGCTTTCATAGCTTAACCGGTTGATGGCTGTTTCAGGATGCAGCGCCAGTTTGTTGCCGGCTTCCTGCCATACCCAAAGCCCTGACTTTGCAGGTACCCATATGCTTCCATCGGCAACCTGCAGTATGTCGGTATTGATCCCTGCATCTTTATTATCGGGGCCGATGAGGAAGGAAGAGATCTTACCCGTTTGCGGCAGGTAGTATTTTACATAGTTAAAATCTGTTGACCAGATCCTTCCCTTACTGTCTACAAAAATATTTCTATATGCATCATTATTCGGATCAGTATCTGTAAAAATATTTGCCGTCAGTAGCCGGGGCGCATTGTTAAAGCCCTGCAGGCGGTTCAGGCCCCTGTCGTCATAAAAGTAAAAGGCATCATGATCCAGGAACAGATCGGTTACCCCGGATTGTACTGACGGGTGGTTTACAAATCGGTAGCCATCATAAATGGAAATACCTCTTTGTGACGCGATATATAAATAACCGGATGAATCAGGAATGGCGGCATTTACGTAGTCGGACGGAAGGCCATCCATATAATTCAGGGTTTGTTTCCTGTAGTGATCCTGGCCGTAAACACTTCCCCTGAAGGCGAAGCAGCTACAGCATATTAACCCAAACAGTGCATGCGATATCATCCGCGGAAAGGCCACCGTTTTTTATTTAAATTTACAAACATTTACAGTTATCCTCCTATGTTTCTGCCCTGCTGCTTTTTAAGGCTACCGGGGCAAGGGCTGGGCTGCACAGGAGCCCCCTGATTTTAACCCGTAGGTAGCATTGTTAATGATATCATTGCCATAAGGTGTTAAGGTGCCAAATTCCCCGTTGGTGGTCATTTCCCGCGGTTTACAGCAATCCTGGGTATAGGACCAGGCCAGCCAGCCGATACCGCGGCTGCAGGCTTCTCCCAGGATAATACGATACAGGTTGGTTATATCATAAACGCAACAAACATTATCATCCTGCCAGTTACCTACTTCTCCGAAAACAAAACAGGTACCGGTGTTATTGATCTCATCCAGTTTTGTTTTAACTGCGGCCGCGGTGTTTGCATAATCTGTCCAATAGGTATGCGCGGAGAAAATAATATTCTTCCTGGGATCAGCATTAAGAATGTCTTTCGCTACCCTTGCCAGTGCAGAAGAAGATCTGCCGCAATCGGGAGCGTCAATCATCAGTGGAATAGTAATGCCTGCATTACGCAGCTTTTGCACCGCCTGGATATAATTATTTTTGAATATCCCCTGTGCGGCCACGGGGTCTGCAGCCCATTCCACATCGCCAAACTCACAGGCAATGTTAGCGATCAGGTATTTCTTATGTTTATTGATCAGGTCAATCACTACCGGCTTTTGCCACCAGGCTACGGCTACATTATTAAAATAATTCCAGTCGTTGCTGCACACCGTATTCTGGATCACCAGGATGGGGATCATGCCTTTTTCGTAGCAATATCCAATGATATCACTTAACGTTCCGTTGTTCAGCAGTCCATCCACCGTTCCTGGAGTTCCTTCTTCCGGATCATCCATAAAATGGGTGCCATTGGTATACCATTGGATACGGATAGCATTGGCGCCGGTTTTTGCTGCTTCATCAATTTTGAACTTATACCGGGCCGGGGTTCCCAGGGTTGGCAAGCCTTCATCGATAACAGGGTAATTGATGCCACGCAGCACGAACGACTGTCCACCTGCCAGTACCAGGTTTTTGCCTGATACGGTAATGGTAGCAGCGGCAGCAGGGGGATCTGCGGGATCGTTGTTATCGTGGCTGCAACCTGTGCTCATGGCCAGCACTACTGCAAGAAAAGTTAAAAAGGCGGATCCTTTCAGTGTTTTCATATTAACTGGTTTTATGTTTCACTACAGGTGAATCAATTACAGGAGTACTGGTACCTTATCTCCCGGCTGGAACCAGCGCCGCTGCCGCTAAGCGTAGCTACTTTAATTTTTCCCGTTTCATCATATTCGTAGTTCACGTTGATGATCGTTGTCCCGTCTGTAAGCGATTTCACCAGGTTTTTATTGTTAAATGGGTTTACACCGGTATTTATCAGGTTATCAAAACTTACAGCGCCTCCTTTCTGCGCGGGCCTGTCGGTATAGTATTCAAAGCTCGCTATTCCTCCACCGGTTACTTCCTGTTTTACCACATTGCCATTAGCCCAGGTGTAGGTAATGGTGCCACTGGAGTTGTCGGCAGGTTTGTCGATGTATTCATATTTTTGAGTAGAAAGCTGTAGTTCTCCTTTGCTGTTGTATTCATAAGTAGTGGTAGTAGTAGAAGTATGTTTGGGTGTTTGTCCCTGTGGGACGATTTTGTAGTTCTTTTCAACAATAAGGGTAGGTAATCCCATACTATTAAGTTCTGCGCGCAGCTGGCCTGTTAATTGCCCATCCGCATGGTCTGAATATGCATCACGCGTGAACTGGCCCTGTATATAATTAAACTGGTAACGCGTCTTATAAAAATCATCCAGGCTTATTTTGCTGATCCTTCCGTCGTTGTCGTAACTCAGTGTATAGATAACAGTGCTGGCGCCTGATTTCGAGGTGGCTACAGCAATGCGGCAATTTTTATCCGGAGGAGGCGCCGGGCCGTTATCGTCTTTATGGCAGCTCCCCAGTATACAAGCTGATATTAATAAGAAAGACCTGAAAAATGATGTAGGTTTCATGATATTGTGTTTTGAAATTACGGGATTTTTCCTGTACTGTTTATAATGGTAGGTATATTATGCAGCGAGCCAGTCGCGCATCCTGGCATACAGCTGGTTGGTCCAGTTCCCTCCGCAATGGCTGTTACAGCTGTTATCTGTCACCCCCTGGCTTTTCGACTTAAAAGGAGAATCGTTACGGATGGCGTCATAGAGGGCTTTACCTGAAAGTCCGCCGGGATCGGGGGAACCGGAACAGCTGATGGAATATACCGGTACATGAAAATAGGTGGCTCCTTCAATAGCGCCGCAGGCGGCGAGTACTCCCTGACAATAGGCCAGTTTGGCGGTCCTGGCCGTATTGTTCAGGAGCATATAGGCAGCATAGGAATAACCTCCAATTACAGCACGGTTCTTATTAAGCCCGGATTTCCCGGCCAATGCAGTGATGCACTTGTCGTAATCCTCAGCCACCATATCCGAACTGGCATCCCAGTTGGCCAGGCCGGGGGTTTTGCGGTATTGTACAATGGCGGCTATATAATTATTTTCCGCCGCTTTACGGCACAGGGATATTTCGGTATCGCCATCCATACTGCCGGGGCCGGGCTTCTCTGCATCGTTGCCGCTGCCCATCACCAGTATACCGCTATAACTTGCGAGGCCTTCTTTTACAAACAATTTATAGGTAACGCCGTTATTGGTTTCCACCACGCCTTTCATGCCTCCATCGGGATTATTGCCGGTTCTCTTGCTGCAGTAAGACAACAGGAAGGCAAATAATGCCGCGCAACAGGATAGCCTGAAATAAGCATGTGTTTTCATGAGTTTATAATTAGTTGTAAAAACGTACATCCACTGATTCAATTCAAAAGTCCACCAGAAACAGGGAAGGCGGAAGTGCCGTTTAGCAGATGGGGGAAATTATTGAGCCGGCGGAGGAATAATCATGAAAACGTATGGAGTATATTGGGGAGATGCTATTTCAGTGCAAATGACATTAATGGCGCCACCAGAGTTAGCTGGCACCTATTACCACTATCTCTTCCGGGCGTCTTTACCGGACAACAGCGCGGGTATCAATAAAAAAGTGCGCCTGTAAAATTTTACAGGCGCACTTTTTTACTTAATCAGCTCAAGGTTCGGATGAGTTACGTTGCAATGATTTCAGCAATTTATTATAGGTGCTGAAATCTGCTTCAGGCTGATTATCCAGCCATCCATAGGTAAGTCCCTGGATTCTTCCCTGGTAAAAATCAGCATCCTCAGGATACAGTCTTAACCCCTCATAGTATCTTTTCAGCATCGCTTCATAACCCGCACGGTCTTTCCTGCTGGCGTATTTTTCGCCTTCCGCATAACCGTAATTATATTCCCGGTCAAACTCAGAAAGTACAGGTCCGGTTTTGCTTGGCGGTGTAAGTGTTTGGGCATGAACCTGAGAAGATCCTAACAAAACAATTAACAGCACAACAGCTGCTTTTGCAACAGCATTCCATTTCAGAAATAGCTTTCTTTTATTCTCCATAAAATAGTATTTAGACAATAAATTTAGCTATCCTTACTATCTGACAATAGTACAAAAGCGACAAGTTTATGTATAGACTTCTTTATATTTTTTACTCAACCTAATAAAAAGATCATCTCCGTTACCATGTTCTGCCTCTAATTCCTTTAATACCCAGGATACATTAATTTTATGCGGACCGGCAATACGATTCAGGACATCGGGCTCGTTTTTCCCTTCTTCCAGGATTTTGCCTAAAACAAAAATGAATTCCCTGGCAGCGTTGTCCAAATCTTTCAGGCCCTGGGCACGGTCCCCTTTCTTCAACAGGAAATCAATATCATCAAGCGTTTCAGGTGAAGTCCAGGCAGAACTATTTGCAAAAATAGCGTCAAAATTGTTCCGGCTTTCCCTTAGCTCATCTGTATCACCAGCTACAAACGCCAGGGGATCTACCGAAGCTACGAATGAATAGCCATTTAAAACGTCGAACAAAGTAGTGAATCCCCATTTAACTACGCCCCAATATTCTTTTTTCCCGGATTTACAGCCTTCAGCATCAACAGAAGTCTGGAAAGAAAATACCGATGGCTTACTACTCACCGGGAAATCATGTAATTCAGTTCTTCTCAGCTCTCCCTTACCACGATTGTACCCGGGAAACTGTTGCATTATAATTTTTTCCGCACTAGGGTCTTGTTTTTGAGTCATCAGATCATAGTGATTCCGGACTTTATCTGTTTTGCTCATAAAAACTTCGTCCATACGATCTTCACTATTTCCTGCATTTCTTCTCTCCGCGTTGTAGGCCATTTCTACATTGGGTACGCCTGATTTATGTCCCCGGGGTGCAGTGTTTGTATAAAGCAGGTCAATAAAATGCTGGCTTGGCGAACTATTCCTTACCATATTTTTTACAGGATTTACGCCGTCGGTATCCAGGTTGGTCTCCTTCACTTCAGGGGGATCTTTTTCCCCGGCTGATTCCGGCATCAGGCTTTTCTCGTATGCCGCCTGTCCGTTATCGTTCGTTCTTAATGAAGCAATCTGTACGAGTTCAATCTTCTCTGCCGTATCTCCATCCGGAAACGGGTTGAATGATATATAACCATACATACCAGCCGAAGAGCCCTTAATCATCTCCTCAAAATGAATCAACAAATTTCCCTTCCCTGTAAAATCCTTATTGCCTTTAATTTCCTTTTTTGCCTGGATAATATTACCACCGGTGACGGCCTGTTTAACTGCTACCGGAACACCGGTATTATTTAACGCCATCGCTTTTTCTCCCATTATATCCGCTTCATTCTCGAGCGAGGAATCATCGTTGATCATGGCACCTTTCATCTGTAAATTGGGGACCACCCTCCCCTGCTTTTGTTGTACCACATGCCAGGCCTCGTGCGGCAGGTGCTTCTCCTGCCCCGGACCGATATGTATATCGCTCCCCTGTGCATAAGCCAATGCTGTTAGCCGGGCCGGCTTATCAGAGTTGTAATGCACCTTTACATCGTCCATGGAATAACCCGATAGATTTTCGATACCGGTTTTTAACTGATGCGGCAAGCCCGTATTATTGGTCTTTAACTGAAATGGGGGGATAGCGGCAGGTGCCGGGTTGTTTTCATTTATTGCGGGTATGGGAAATGCCTTCGTCTCCGGGATGGGCTCATCTTTTATCGGCAGGTAATCATCATGCTCATGCTGCTTTCTCTGAACAGGCTGAACGGCGGGTACAGATACTCCCCGGGTATTCCTGCTTTGTGCAGCAGCCGGGGACTTGCGTACAAACTGAGGGGTGCTTTCCTGTAACATAAAATAGGGGAAATAAATGACCGGTTAAATAAATATACGGAAAAAAGCACTTATCTCCACTTTATTTTAACGCAGCCCCCTGGGATCACCGGACGCCAGTGATCCCAGGGTTATTGTTACCACTTTATCTGCAGTTCAGTGCGCCTGTTCTGTTTGTATTCCTCTTCTTTACACGGCACACCATCTTTACAGCCATTCACAGGATCACGTTCTCCTTTATTGCTGTAGTAAAGACGTTTGGGATCGATGCCTGCATTCACCAGGTAATCTATTACTGCATAGCAGCGCAATGCCGACAGATCGGTATTATACTGGTCGGAACCGCGGTTATCCGCGAAGGAAGCAATCACGATCCGCCAGTCGGGGTGACGTTTCAACACCAGCGCCACCTGGTCGAGGATCTTCCGGGATTCAACGAGCAGCGATGCACTGTTGTAATCATACAGGAACTTCAGTTGTTCCAGCTTTTGTTTATCGGTCTCTTCTTCTGCAGTATGTTTTTTCACCACCAAACCCGGGCGGTCGCCTGTTACAGGCGGCGCTGCATGGTTTGTAATAACCGGCGATGGCTCGCTGGGATTAATCCTGTTAAAGTAATCAGCATCTGAGAAGAAATAAATATCATCCTTACCCATACCGCCGGGTTTATTGGAAGCCACGTATCCTTCATAGCCGTTACGTTTCAATATCAGCCCTATATCATCGGCTCCGGAGTTAAAGGGCAATTTCATATTCTGTGGTACTTCCCAGCTGGCCTTCGCCCCTTTTACCCGGTAGATATCATAACCTCCCATGCCTGCATATCCCCTGCTGGAGAAATAAAGAATACCTTCTTCATTAACGGTGGGAAAAGTTTCCGCTGCTACCGTGTTTACCTGGCTACCACAGTTCACAGGCGTGCCCCAGGTGCCATCGGCCTGTTTTTCTGCATACCAGATATCGGTCTGCCCCAGCCCTCCCGGGCGGTCGGATACAAAATACAATATGTTACCATCTGTACTTAACACGGCATGACTGGAAGAATACCCTTCCATATTAATGCCGGGCATCAATACAGGAGTGGCCCATTTACCATCTTTTTTTACAGCCTGGTAAATCTGCAGGTGGCGCACGCCATTCACGAAACCTTTACTGGTAACGGGTATATTGCCGCCCTGTATATTGATGGTGGCATACAACGTATCTTCCGTACTGTTAAAACATACCGGCCCGATATGGTAATCATATTTGCCCAGCAGCGCCGGTACCAGCTCTTCCAGGTATGTATTGGAATTGCCGCTGGAATATTGCTGGTAAACGTATGCTTTATAATAAGGCTGCTCAGTACGTTTGTCGACAGGCGGGTGCGACTGCGATCCACTATTTAGCGCAAGGGAACGGTACCCGTTCGACATCAGCAGCAGCCCTCTCTTCACTACACCGCTAACCAGGTCTGAGCCATAGGTATTAAGCTCTTTAAGTGGTTTTAACTGCACAGCGGGCGCCTGTTTACTCCATACAACGGCACTGTCGCAGCCCTGCAGGGCAATGTCTTTTAATTTAAGGCTATCTGCATTGGATGTGGAAAACAATGCGTATTGCTGCTTTGCCGCATCATACTGTTCCAGTTGCCGGAGCACCTCTCCATAGGCAAAATAAGCGGCAGCCGGATGGTCCGGGCGACTTATAATCTCCTGGTATATATCCGAAGCTTCTTTATAGTAACCGATCTCCTGGTAACTATGTGCCATTTTCATCAACTGATCCACGGGCATCTTTTTCCCTTTGTTACGGGCAATCCTGTTATAGAGCGCTCCTGCTTCTGCATACTGCTGCCTGGCGTACGCTGCGTTGGCTAACTGCGACAGGCTTTTCTGCTCCTGACTATACAGGCTGAAGGTACTCAACAACATCAGCGGGATAATAATAATACAACGTCTCATACGGGTAGTAACTAAAGTTTAAAAATACCGGGGGTTCTTTACCGTGAAATTTTTCGAAGGGATTAAAAAGCCTAATGATATTTCATGCGATCCTCCCTGGTAACCCGCCATTTTATTAATACTCAGATCATAGGAATAGCCGATGCGAAGGTTCTCTGTAGCGTAAAACTCTACCATCACACTGGCTGCATCCAGTTCACTAAGGTCCTTTTGCAGGTTGGTCTTGTTCCACAGGCCCACACCGGTACGGTAGGAAGCGCCTGTCCACAGCTTTTCACCAATCAGCAGGAAAGCATTGATGTCCACATTGGTAGGTCCCTTAAAATCTTCCTTGATAAGGATAGAAGGTTTCAGCTGCAATCCCTCACCCAGTGGAAACATAGCACCTGTAGTAACATACAGGTGCTGTGTTTTGCGGATGGTGGAATAATTGTTCCCTTTCCAGTTGTACCGTGTAGCATCTGTGTAAAGGGAAAGCAGGTCCATCACGGAAGCTCCTGCATAAAAACGGGAAGTATAGTAATAGATCCCGAAGCGTGCATCCGGTACCCATACGCTCTTTTTACCCAGGGGTATGGCCGAGTCGTCGTTATCGGTGTATTGCAGGGCTGTGCCATCAATGGAATACTGGGTAACACCACCTCCTATGCCAAAGCAAAGCCGGCGTGTGCCTTCATCGTCAAGCGGGATCCGGTATGCATAGGAGCCATAGAGTGATAAGGCTTCCTGCGGTCCCAGTTTATCAAACAACATTTGCAGCCCCAACCCTACCTTGTTGTCACTGGCGGGCGTTACTCCGTCTACCGATATGCCGCCTGTACGCGGCGCACCGGGAAATGAGGCCCACTGGTGCCGGTATACCGTGTTCACATACAGGTCTTCCTTATAACCTGCATAAGCGGGGTTAATACTTAACCCGTTGAACACATACTGGCTGAACTGTATGTTCTGTTGCGCCACTCCGCGCATCCCTGTTGCCAGCAACATCACCATTATTCCTGCTCTGAGTATTGTTTGCATCTTTTACTTTTTTTGTAGCAGATATTATTATTGTCTTTTACCGCAATATTGTTATCCAGCCTTTATACTTTTTAATACCGTCCGGTTTCTTCACTTCCAGTATGTAGTAGTAAGTGCTTTCGTTCAGGTTAGAACCGTTCCAGTCGTTGCGGTAGTCTTTGGATTGGTACACCTGTCCGCCCCAGCGGTTGAAGATATACAGTGATGATCCCGGATATTTTTCAAGTCCGCCGATGATGAACCTTTCGTTCTTACCATCGCCGTTCGGCGTAATCACATTCGGGAACAAGAGGTCTGATCCTTCCACTCCCACTGCAGATACTCCTGTGTTATTCGTGCTGTCGGCATCCGGCATATTGGCGCTGTAGGCTGTCGCTTCATTGATCAGCTGTCCGCCTTCTATTACGCGGGAGGTCAGCGTCATTTGTACACTAGCCCCTGCTGCCAGGTCCCCGATATTCCATTCTACCAGTTTAGCAGCTGGTGATACCACTACCTGTCCCCTTTCGGCGGAAGTATGAGAAGGCACATCCAGTTGTACCGGCAGGCGGTCTTCAGCTTTCACGGCAGTCATTGCCACGTTGCCTGCGTTCCTTACCGTGATGCGGTAAGTAAGGTTCTGACCCATGCGGTAAGGCCCTGTTACCGGCGCCACTATTTCTTTGGTAACGATCAGGTCACCGGTATATGTATCAGTGTCGGTAATTGTTACCGTTGCTTCACCGGTGCTGCCCTTTGTGAAAGTATAGCTGGCTGATTGTCCGCCGGTGAGCATGAACACAACTGTTTCCGGCGATTCTACTTCACTGTCGTTCAGCACACTCACGGGAACGGTTACACTGCTGGCTCCTGCCGGGATGGTAATTGTGCCGGTAATAGTTGTATAATCTGCATCCGGTGTGGCAGTACCGCCAATCATATATTGAACGGTGATTGGCTCTGATGTGCGCTTGCCGCTGGCCAGGCTGATGGTGAACGCGCCGTTTACACCCGGTTCAGTAGCATCCGGCCTGCTGGCGGTAACCACCAGGTTCAGGTTAGTGTGATCATCGTCTGCAATGGTTACAGTGGCGGTACTGTTAGCACCGGTTGTGTAACTCATGCGGGCCGATTCTCCACCGGTAATGGTGAGTACCACTGTTTCTGCCGGTTCTATCAGGTCATCGTCTGTTACTGTTACCGGTACCACTACGCCCGACTGGCCCGCAGGGATCACTACTGTGCCGGTGAGGGCGGTGTAGTCGCTGCCTGCTGTAGCGCTTCCTGCGATAGTATAAGTAACTGTGATATCTGCAGCCGGTATTTTACCGCTGGCCAGGCCGATGGTGAATGCTCCCGGTGTGGATGGTTCTGCTGCATTTGGCGCAGTAGCGCTAACCGTTATATCCATGTTCACGTTATCATCATCTGCTATATTCACAGTAGCCGTATTACTGCTGCCTGGTGTAAACACAAGGCCTGTAGCTGTACCACCGGTGCCGGTGATGATCACTGTTTCATTTCCTTCTATCAGCTGATCATCGGTTACGGTTACCGGTATGGTGATACTGTTCTGACCTGCCGGGATCACTACTGTGCCTGTGAGGGCAGTGTAATCCGTACCGGCGTTGGCGGTACCTGCTATGGTGTAGCTGGCGGTGATATCCACTGCTGCGGTAACACCGGTTGGCAGGCTAATCGTGAAGCTGCCGTTAGTAGCAGGTTCTGCGCCATCTGCATTTTTGATGACGTTCAGTACCAGGTTACTTTCATCATCTGTGATGTTCACCGTAGCGCTACCCCCGGTAGTGAAGGTAAAGTGGGCAGCGCTGGCGCTGGTAGGTGTAAGGATCACTGTTTCTGTACCTTCTATCACCTGGTCGTCGGTAACGGTTACCGGTATAGTAACGCTGTTCTGTCCGGCCGGGATCACCACGGTACCTGTGAGGGCGGTGTAATCTGCGCCCGGTGTAGCCGTACCCGTTATAGTGTAGTTCACCGTGATATCTTCTGATGAAGTGATGCCCGCCGGCAGACTGATAGCGAAGTTCCCGTTAGTGGCAGGTTCTGCGCCGTCGGTGCCTTTAGTCGCTGTTACTACCATGTTGGCCGGTGTACTGCTTTCATTATCGGTGATATTTACGGTAGCATTACCGTTACCCGCGAAAGTGAAGTGAGTGGAAGTACCGCCATTGAGGGTGGCTATCACTGTTTCTGTTACTTCTATGATCTGGTCGTCCACAACAACTACGGGAACGGCTATACTGTTCTGGTCCGCAGGTATTACTACGGTGCCGGTGAGGGTGGTATAATCTGCTCCGGCAGTAGCGGTACCCGCTATTGTATAATTAACGGTGATCGCTTCGGAAGATGTGATACCTGCAGGCAGGCTCACCTTAAAGCCGCCGTTGGTAGCTAGTTCAGCGCCGTCTGTATCTTTGGAGATGGTCAGTGCCAGGCTGGCCGGTGTACTGCTTTCATCATCGCTGATGTTTACGGTTGCACTACCGTTGCCGGTGAAGCTGAGGCCGGTGGCTGTTCCTCCGTTTAAGGTCATGATCACGCTTTCGGTCACTTCGATCACCTTATCATCTTTTACTGTTACCGGAACGCTTACACTGTTCTGACCTGCCGGGATAGTAATGGTTCCCGTGATGGCAGTATAGTCTGTGCCACTGGTAGCGGTGCCGCTTACGGTATAGTTTACCTGGATATTTTCAGAGGTAATAATACCGCCAGGCAAACTGATACTAAAGCTTCCATTTGCAGATGGCTCTGCGGCGTCGGTGGTTTTCACGATACTCAGTGTACGGTTAGCAGCGGTGTTTTCATCATCTGTAATGTTTACCGTAGCCGCGCCGCCGCCGGTGAAGGCAAAGCTGGCTGATGTACCACCGGTGAGGGTCATGTGCACTGTTTCAGTGCTTTCCAGGATCAGGTCATTGATCACAGGCACCGGTACGGTAACACTGTTCTGACCTGCAGGGATCACTACAGTTCCACTGAGGGCAGTGTAGTCTGTTCCGCTGGTAGCTGTACCGCTGATGGTGTAATTCACGGTAACTGCTTCAGATGAAGCCAGGCCGGCAGGCAAACTAATAGTAAACTCACCATTTGTGGACGGTTCTGCGCCATCACTGGTGGCCGTTACTGCGAGTACGCGGTTAGCCGCTGTGTTGTCGTCGTCCAGTATGTTTACAGTGGCATTGCTGCTGCCTGTGAAAGTAAAGCTGGCAGAAGATCCACCGGTAAGCGTCACCACCACGGTTTCTGTATTTTCTATCAGCTTGTCGTCGATCACCGGTACCTGTACGGTAACGCTGTTCTGACCTGCAGGTATCACTGCTGAAGTATTCAATGCAGTGTAGTCTGTACCTGCGGTGGCAGTGCCGCCTACTGTATAATTTACGATCACGTTTTCAGAGGCTGTAATACCAGCTGGCAGACTGATAGTGAATGAGCCGGCTGTGGAAGGTTCTGATGCGTCGGCAGTTTTTGCCATACTGAGCACCCTGTTAGCCGCAACGTTATCATCATCTGTAATGTTCACGGTGGCATTACCTGTACCGTCCGCAGTGAAGGCGAAGCTGGCAGATGTTCCGCCGGTTGTTGTCAATACCACTGTTTCGGTTGGTTCAATCACCTTATCGTCTGATACATTCACTGGTACGGCTATACTATTCTGGCCGGCAGGGATAGTAATGACCCCGGTGATATTGGTATAGTCTGTACCGGAGGTTGCAGTACCTGCTATGGTGTAGTTAACCGTGATATCTTCAGCAGCGGTAATTCCTGCAGGCAGACCAATACTGAAGCTGCCGTTGGTAGCCGGTTCAGCGGCATCGGCGGTGTTGGTTACCAGCAATACGCGGTTAGCTGCTGTGTTATCATCGTCGGCAATATTTACCGTAGCGTTGCCGCTGGTTGTGCTGGCAATGAAGGCGAAGCTGGCAGATGTGCCGCCTGTAACGGTCATGATCACGGTTTCATTTCCTTCAATGATCTGGTCATCGGTTACGGTTACCGGTACGTTCACGCTGTTCTGACCGGCAGGTATCACTACTGTACCGGTGAGGTTTGCATAATCGGTACCATTCACCGCGGTGCCTGTAATCGCGTAATTCACGGTGATATCTTCCGCAGCGGTGATACCGGCAGGCAAGCTTACATTGAAGTTGCCGTTCGTGCCTGGCTCTGCGCCATCTGCTGTTCTGCTCACCTGTATTACACGGTTAGTGGAGTTATCATCGTCATCATTAATATTCACGGTCGCATTACCGTTGGTAGCGCTGGCGGTGAATGCGAAGCTGGTAGAAGTGCCACCGGTGAGGGTCATGATCACGGTTTCGGTTGTTTCAATCACCTGGTCGTTGATCACACTCACAGGAACGGTTACACTATTTTGTCCGGCAGGGATCACTACTGTGCCACTGAGAGCATTGTAGTCGGTTCCACCTGTTGCCGTACCGGCTATGGTATAGCTTACAGTAATATCTTCGGCTGCGGTTACTCCGGCAGGTAAACTGATAGCAAAGCTACCGTTTGTGCCTGGTTCAGCAGCATCAGCCGCATTGCTTACACTCAGCACCCGGTTAGTTGTGGTGTTATCGTCATCTGCGATATTCACTGTAGCATTTCCGCTGGTACTGCTTGCCGCGAGCGTAAAGCTGGCAGAGCTAGCCCCTGTAGCCGTCAATATTACTGTTTCTGTATTTTCTATGATCTGGTCGTTGATCACATTTACGGTTACCGGCACACTGTTCTGGCCTGCAGGGATCACCACAGTTCCAGTCAGGGCATCGTAATCAGTTCCGCCTATGGCTGTACCGCCTATGGTGTAGCTTACTGTGAGGTCTTCTGCCGCTGTGTATCCTGCTGGCAGGCCAACGGTAAATGTTCCATTGGTAGCTGGTTCTGCACCGTTCACCGGGTTAGTTACGTTCACGATCAGGTTAGCCGGAACATTGTCATCATCCGCGATGTTCACCGTAGCATTACCACTGGTAGTGCTGGCTGTGAAGTTAAAGCTGGTGCTGGTACCGCCTGTAAGCGTGAGGGTCACGGCTTCGGTATTTTCAATTATCTGGTCGTCGATCACCGGTACGGGTACGGTTACACTATTGTCGCCCGCCGGGATAATCACTGAACCGCTCAGCGCTGTGTAATCTTTCGCGCTGGTGGCAGTGCCACCGACGGTATAATTCACGGTGATATCTTCTGTTGCAGTGATGCCCGCAGGCAGGCTGATGGTGTATAAGCCATTGGTACCCGGTTCTGCGGCGTCGGTGGTTTTCACTACGCTCAGCACGCGATTGGCCGCGGTGTTATCGTTGTCTGTAATATTCACGGTGTCTTTACCGTTGGTGGTGCTGGCCGTGAGCGTGAAGCTGGTGGAAGTGCCGCCGGTCAGTGTCATGATCACGGTTTCTGTAGGCTCGATCAGCTGATCGTCCTGTACCGGTACTGATACGGCTACACTATTCTGACCTGCCGGGATCACAGCTGTACCTGTAAGAGCGGTATAATCCGTGCCGCTGGTGGCGGTGCCTGATACTGTATAGGTAACAGTGATGTCTTCCGCTGCTGTATAATCTGCAGGCAGACTGATATTAAAGGTACCGTTGGTGCCAGGTTCTGCTGCGTCGCCTGTGTTGGCAACACTCAGCACCAGGTTGGCGGCTACGTTATCATTATCGGTGATATTTACGGTAGCATTACCGGTGCCTGTAAAGGTAAAGCTGGAAGATGTGCCTCCCGCGAGGGTTGCTATTACTGTTTCTGTATTCTCTATAATCTTATCATCACTAACAATAACAGGAACGTCTACACTGTTATCACCAGCCGGGATCACTACTGATCCGCTTAAGGCCGTATAGTCGGCACCGGAGGCAGCTGTACCAGTTACGGTATAGTTCACCGTGATGTCTTCTACTGCAGTGATATTTGCAGGCAGGCTCACAGTAAAGGAACCGTTGGTTGCTGGTTCAGCCGCATCTGCTTTTTTAGTGATGCCCAGTACCAGGCTGGCCGGATTGCTGGCCTCATTATCTGTAATGTTCGCTATAGCGGTGCCATTGGCGCCGTCTGGCACAAGGTTGAAGCTGGTACTGTTACCACTTGTTATGGTGACAACCACTGTTTCTGTATTCTCAATGATCTGGTCATCTTTTACTATTACCGGCAGGCTAATGCTGTTCTGGCCTGCAGGCAGTATAATAGAATTTCCAATAGAAGTATAATCATCGCCGCTGGCAGCAGTACCGGATACGGTATAGTTCACCGTAATATCCTGTGATGCCTTATACCCGCTTGGCAGGCTGATGGTGAATGCAGCGTTAGTAGATGGTTCCGCTCCGTCTGCATTTTTGGCAATACTCAGCATAAGGGCAGCTGGTATATTGTCGTTGTCATCAATATCCATGGAAGCATTACCGCTGGTAGTACCTGGGGTGAAGCTGAAGTTGGCGCTGGCGCCGTTGTTCAGTGTCATAACTACTTTTTCGGTGCCTTCAATGATCTGATCATCAGTTACGGTTACCGGTACCACTACGCCGTTCTGGTTGGCAGGGATCACTGCTGAGCCAGAGAGGTTGGCATAATCGACGCCGTTTACTGCATCACCTGTAATGGTATAGTTCACTGTCACATTTTCTGCAACGGTAACGCCTGTTGGCAGGCTGATCCTGAATGTACCATTGGTAGTCGGTTCTGCAGCATCTGCGGTTCTTACCACGCTCAGCTCCAGGTTAGCCGGTATGTTGTCGTCATCTGTGATATTCACAGTAGCGCTGCCACTGGTAGTGCTGGCGGTGTAAGTGAAGCCGGCGGATGTACCACCGGTAAGGGTCATGATCACGGTTTCCGGGTTCTCAATTACCTGGTCATCTTTCACATTCACGGGTACGGATACACCGTTTTGTCCGGCCGGTATGATCACTGTGCTGCTCAGCGCCGTATAGTCGTCGCCGCTAGTAGCAGTACCTGTTATGTTATAGTTTACGGTGATGGGCACTGATGCGGTATAGCCTGTAGGTAAACTGATACGGAACGAGCCATTAGTACCCGGTTCAGCGGCATCTTTTGTTTTAGCTACGCTGAGCACAAGGTTGGCGCCTGTGCCATCATCGTCTGTAATATTTACAGTGGCGTTACCATTGGTGGTGCTGGCAGTGTACACGAACGACGGTGAGTTGCCACCTGTAACAGTGAGTATCACCGTTTCTGTACCTTCTATGATCTTATCATCGGAAACGGTAATGGGCAGGTCTACACTATTCTGGTCTGCCGGTAATACTATGGAACCGGAGAGGGTTGCATAGTCTGTTCCGTTGATGGCCGTACCGGCAATGGTATAATTCACAGTTACCGGCTGTGCGGATTTAACATTCGCCGGCAAACTAAATGTGAAGGCGCCATTAGTACCTGGTTCTGCAGCATCGGCTTTCCTGGTAACGCTGATCACCTGGTTAGCTGCTGTATTGTCATTATCAGCGATGTTTACTGTTGCTGTGTTGTTACCATTTGCAGGCGCAAAGGTAAAGCTGGTGCTTGTGCCGCCTGTAAGGGTAAGCACTACGGTTTCTGTGCCTTCTATGATCTGATCATCGGTTACATCCACAGGGATCTTAACATCAGGCTGACCGGCCAGTATCTGTGCGGTACCCGACAGGGTAGCATAGTCGCCACCCGCAGTAGCTGTACCGGCTATCGTATAATTGACAGTGATAGTTTCTGAAGATGTATAACCCGCAGGCAGGCTGATGGTAAATTCTCCATCTGTACCCGGCTCTGCGCCATTAGCGCTATTGGTAACAAGGAGCACTTTATTGGCATTGGTATTATCGTCATCCGCTATATTCAATGTTGCCTGGTTACCGGCAGGATCTGCACTATACGTGAATGAGTTACCGTCTGTACCACCTGCGAGATTTAGTATAGCCGTTTCCGTATTCTCAATGATCTTATCATTTATTACAGACAGTGGTAAAGTAATACTGTTGGTATTTGCCGGTAACGTAATAGTAAAGATCGAGTAGTCGGTATTACGGGTTGCCGTACCGGTCATAGTATACGACAGCGTAGTATTGGCGCTGGATGTGTAACCGGCAGGTAGGCTTACCGTAAAGGCGCCATTGGCAGATGGTTCAGCGGCATCGGTAGTTTTCACCACTTTCAGTACCTGGTTGGCAGCAGTGGCATCATTATCCGCTATGTTCACGGTAATGTCATTGTTAGCCGGATCAGGCGGGAAGATAAACGCATTACCACCACCACCATCTGTGGCACTACCGGACAAGACGGTAAACGTCATTGTTTCTGTAGGCTCAATGATCTGGTCATCTTTTACATTAAGATTTACAGTTACGGAGTTGGTATTAGGCGGGATCACAACAGTACCCAGCGCCTCGTAATCCACACCGGATACGGCTGTGCCGGATACGCGGTATCCAACTGTAACAGGCCATGCGGAGGTGGCAACACCGGCCAGTTTCACGGTAAGGAAACCGTTGGTGGCTGGTTCCGCGGCGTTGCTGCCGAAAATTACCTGCAATGGTGTGCTGGCGGCGGCATTGGCGTCTATAATATTTACCACTGCCCCATTACCTGAAGGATCTATAGTGAACGGATAACTAGCGGAAGCAGCGCCGGTAAGCGTTAGAATCACTGTTTCGGGGCCTTCGATGACGCCATCGTTACCAGCATCTACATCTACATATACTTCGTTGGCGCCGGCAGGAATAACAATATTTCCACCAGACAGGCCCAGGAAATTATAGTCGACCGTATTGTCAGCTGTTCCACCCACAGGGCTATTGGCAAAGGTGATCACCACATCTTCGGAGCTGGTAACACCCGGCGGCAGGGAAATCCTGTACTGACCGTTGGTACCGCCTTCTATTGCGTCGGATACTTTGGTGAGCAGCACAATATTGCTGTTAGCAACATGATCATTATCGTTGATCGTTACTGTGGCGGAACCTCCTCCACCTGCAACAGTATAACTGAACTGTGTATCATTTCCACCGGAGATATTCAGGATCACGGTTTCAGCTGGCTCAATCACGGTATTGTCTATCACATTCACGGGAACGGATACACTGTTCTGACCGGCAGGGATGATGATGGTACCTGTAATAGCGCGGTAATCTGTACCAGGAGTAGCGGTACCTGCGCCTATACTATAAGTTACCTGTATATCCCTGGCTGCTGTAATACCGGCAGGCAAACTTACCTTGAAGCTGCCATTGGTAGCTGGTTCTGCTGCGTCGGTTACTTTGGTAACAGCCAGTACCTGGTTGGCAGCGGTATTATCATCGTCTGCAATATTTACAGTGGCGCTGCCATTGGTAGTGCTGGCGGTATATGCAAAGTTGCTGCTGGAGCCACCGCTGACAGTAAGGATCACTGTTTCCAGACCTTCTATGATCTGATCGTCTTTCACGGTTACGGGAACAACTACACTATCCTGACCGGCGAGGATAACAGCGGTGCCGGTAAGCGCAGTGTAATCATCGCCACCTGTGGCTGTACCGCTGATAGTATAGGTAACGCTGATGTCTTCCGATGGTACTAAACCAGCAGGTAAACTGATGGTAAACTCTCCATTGGTACCCGGTTCTGCAGCATTGCCGGTATTGGTAACACTCAGTATACGGTTAGCCGTTGAGTTTTCATCGTCTGTAATATTTACTGTAGCGTTGCTGTTAGTGCTGCTGACAGTGTAAGTAAGTCCGGGACTTGTGCCGCCGGTGAGGGTAAGTATCACGGTTTCGGTGTTTTCCACGATCTTATCGTTGATCACACTTACCGGCACAGAAACCCCATTTTGTCCGGCAGGCAGGATTACCGAGCCTGTTAATGCAGTATAATCTGTTCCGCTTGTTGCGGTACCCGCTATGGTATAGTTGACGCTAATTGGCGCAGCAGCAGTATAACCTGCGGGCAAACTGATAGTAAAGGCCCCATTGGTGCCTGGTTCAGCGGCATCGCCGTCTTTCACCACACTCAATACCTGGTTAGCAGCTACGTTGTCATCATCCAGGATATTGGCCGTCGCGCTATTGTTGGTAGTGCTGGCGGTGAAGGCGAAACTTGTGCTGGTACCACTGGTAATGGTAACGGTCAGGGTTTCGGTGCCTTCTATGATCTGGTCATCTGATACGTTTGCCGGAAGAACTACATTGTTCTCACCTGCAGGCAGTACTACGCTGCCGCTTAATGTCGTATAGTCTGTTCCGTTAGCGCCGGTACCGGTCACAGTATAGTTAACCGTTACCGCTTCTGATGTTCTTATCTGTGCAGGCAAACTGATACGGAACGATCCGTCAGTGGAAGGTTCTTCAAGATCAGACAGTTTCACTATACTGAGCACACGGTTCGCCACTGTGTTATCATCATCTGCTATATTCATGGTTGCCTGACCATTGGTTGGGCTGGCAGTGAAAGTAAGACTACCAGCAGTACCACCGGTAATTGTTGCCACCACTGTTTCGGCGTTCTCAATGAATTTATCATCGATCACATTTACAGGCAGTGTTACACCGTCTGCACCCGCAGGGATAGTAGCTGCGCCGGTAAGGCTTGCATAGTCTGTACCTGGTGTGGCTGTGCCGCTAATGGTATAGTTCACCGTAATAGGCTGGGCAACTGTTACCCCTGCAGGCAGGCTGATTTTGAAAGTATTGTTTGTAGCCGGTTCTGCAGCGTCGCCGGTTTTGGTGATACTGAGCACACGGTTTTCAGGCCGGTCATCATTATCAATGATGTTGCCTGTAGCGCTACCCGCCGCCGGATCAGGGTTAAAGGTAAAGCTGCCGGAAGAAGCGCTGGTAATAGTGATCACCACTGTTTCTGTACCTTCTATGATCTGGTCGTCTACTATATTGGCAACGATAGCGGTTGCTCCCGTGCCACCGGCTGAAATCGTTGCTACACCACTAAAATGCGCTGGCGTAATACCAGTATAATCTGTTCCCTTAATGGCAGTACCGCCAACGGTATAATTAACGATCACCGCTTCTGAAGAGGTGATTCCTGTTGGCAGGTGGAAATTAAACCTGATAGAAGTACCGTCTTCAGTTCCGTCCCTCATTAATTCTACGATCACAGTGCGGTTAGCAGGTGTGTTATCGTCATCCACAATATCAACTGTAGCGGTTTTAGCGGTTGGAGATGCTGTAAAGCTAAAGCTACCGCCTGTTCCGCCGGTGATATTCATGATCACTGTTTCTGTGGATTCAATGATCTTATCATCTATCACATTTACAGGTATTGCTACACTGTCTTTACCGGCAGGGATGGTGATAGCACCGGTGATAGCGGTATAATCCGTACCACTGGTAGCTGATCCCGCAATGGTATAATTCACTGTGATTGGCACAGATGAAGTTATTCCGGCAGGCAGGCGTACTGTAAAGCTGCCGGCAGTGCCTGGTTCTGCTGCGTTACCATCGTTGCTTACGCTCAATACGCGGTTCGCAGCGGTGTTATCATCATCTGTAATATTAGCGGAAGCACCGGCATTTGTTGTGCTGGCGGTATAAGTAAAGTTAGTGCTGCTGCCACCGGTGATGGTCAGCGTCACTGTTTCAGTACTTTCTATTACCTGGTCGTCGGTAACAGTAACTGGCACGGCTACACTGTTCTGGCCGGCAGGTATGGTTGCTGAGCCGGTTAACGTAGTATAGTCTATTCCGTTAGTGGCCGTACCACCTATAGTATAATTCACGGTGATCGCTTCCGATGCGAGTTTGCCTGAAGGCAGGCTGATGGTGAACCCTGCATTGGTAGACGGTTCTGCGCCATCGGCTGTTTTAGCAATGCTCAGTATGCGATTGGCCGGGGTATTGTCATCATCTAAAATATTTACGGTAGCATTACCATTGGTAGCGCTGGCAGTGAAGGCAAAACTGGTGCTGGTTCCGCCCGTGAGGGTGAGTATCACCGTTTCTGTGTTTTCCAGTAATTCATCATTTGCTACAACTACCGGTACCAGGATGCTGTCCTGGCCGGCGGGTAATATCACCGTACCTGTCAGCGTAGTATAGTCGGTACCGTTAGCAGCAGTTCCGCCGATGGTATAACTTATAGTAACAGGTTCTGAAGAGGTAATACCTGTTGGCAGGCCGATCTTAAATGCCCCGTTGGTGGACGGCTCGGAAGCATCGCCACCGGCGTTCCTGACACCTAAAACGCGGTTGGCGGCGGTATTATCATCATCATCGATGTTGGCCGTAGCGCTGCCGTTAGTGCTGCTGGCGGTGAAGGCAAAGCTGGTACTGGTACCACCGGTCACCGTGGCTATAACGGTTTCAGTGTTCTCAATGATCTTGTCATCGGCAACGGTGAACGGTAAGGATACGCTGTTCTGTCCTGCAGGTAGCAGCACAGTGGTTCCCAGGGCAGTGTAATCAGCGCCACTGCTGGCGGTACCGGTTGGTGTATAGGTTATGGTTATATCTTCTGATGCGGTGATACCAGCAGGTAAACTGATAGTAAACTCACCGTTGGTAGCTGGTTCTGCAGCATCTGTTTTCTTCACGATGCTCAGTACGCGGTTAGCAGCGGTATTATCATCATCCGTTATGGTAACAGTAGCATTACCATTGGTAGTACTGGCTGTATAATTAAAGCTGGTGCTGGTACCGCCGGTAAGCGTTACAAGCACGGTTTCGTTATTCTCAATTATCTGGTCGTCGGTTACACTAACTGGCAGGGCTACACTGGGCTGACCCGCCAATAAGGTAACTGTACCTGTGAGGGCGGTATAATCAGACCCACCTGTGGCTGTACCACCAATGTTATAGCTGACGGTAATGTCTTCAGAAGAATGAATACCGGCAGGCAAACTGATCATAAAGCCGCCGTTGGTGCCCGGTTCCGAAGCATCGGCTGTTTTAGCGATGCTCAGCACCAGGTTGGCAGGTGTATTCTCATCATCTATTACATTCACAGTAGCATTACCCGCAGTAGCAGCCGGGGTAAGCGTAAAGTTAGTGGAGCTGCCGCCTGTTATGGTCACCAATACCGTTTCAGGTTTTTCCACAAGCTGGTCATCGGCTACTATTACCGGTAATACTACGCCAGGCTGGCCTGCAGGGATCACTACCGATCCGCTCAGTACACCATAATCTGCACCTGGTGTGGCAGTACCGCCAATAGAATAATTCACGGTAATATCTTCAGATGAAGTAACACCTGTTGGCAGGCTGATGTTGAATGCCCCGTTGGTAACGGGTTCTTTGGCATCGCTGGCCCAGGTCACCCCTATTGTGGTTTTAGCCGGGTTGTTGCTGTCATTATCAGCAATATTCAGGGAAGCGGCGGCTTGTGTAGTGCTGATATTATAAGCGTTGCCGCTGCCGGCGCCGAAAGCGCTGTTCAGCGTAACGGTCACCCCTTCTGTTATTTCAAGGATGTTATCGTCCGTAACCGTTACAGGAAGGGTTATACTGCTGCTACCTGCCGGGAAGACAACTGAACCGCTCAACGCCGTATAGTCGGCGCCGTTAGCTGCCGTACCTGTTACCGCATAATTCACGGTGATATCTTCCGTAGCGGTTACGCCTGCAGGCATGCTGATGCTAAAGGAACCGTTCTGTGTGCCTTCAGCGCCATCCTGTACTTTGGAGATGGCCAACACCTGGCTGGCAGTGGTTAAACCGCCAAAGGTGGAGAAGTTTTGAATACCGCTGAACTCAACGTATTCCACACCGTCCTGCTGACCGGTAGCTGATGGGGTGATCTCAGTAATATTAGCCAGTCCCTGAGGAGCCAGATCGGCCAGGGTGGAGGTAATATCACCGGTATGTTTGAACCATGCCCACCGTTGTGCGCCGGTTACGCCGCGGGTACCGGACAGCATATTTTCTGCATTGGTTCTTTCCGCAGGATTCCAGAAGAGACGGAGGGTAATACCGCCGTTCTGTGTCAGGTCTGCACCCGTGTAACTGATTTGTACCAGCCTGCGCATTAACTGCGTACCATAGTCGGTACCGCTGTTCTTGCCCAATGCTGCGCTCATATCCCTGTTCACATCTACCAGTGCAGAGAGTTTGGTTACATCCATGGTGTTGCCGTTCAGGGCAATGGATGCAATGTATTTGTTCGGATCTGAAGGATCAATGAAATAAAGTGTATTGTTATCAATACAGGTAGCTGTTACTGTTCTCACCGTTGCATCCGGCACCAGGTTAGCAGTGCGCTGGAGGTGACTGGTGATGAGGGTAAACACAACGCCATCTTTCAGGGCGCTCAGGTTCTCAAAGCTCACAATACCGCCATTAAAGCTGGTGGCAGGTATCTCAGTTACCGTACCGGTAGCGAAGTTACCGTCGCCATCTTCATCTATCATGATGGTAAAGTCTTCAGTAGCGGTTCCTTTTACAGTGATGCCGTTCAGGTTGAACTGCAAACTGAGAGGCTGGGTACTGATATCATAGTTGGTGAATTGTGTTTTCCATTCCTGTGTAAGGCGCTCTGGGATACAGCTGCCCACCGGCAGGTCGGTACCTGTTACAGTGAGGGCGTTGCTGTTGCTGCCGAGCATCAGGTAACTTTTATCTGCATCGAAAATATTGGTGTTGTCTGCATTCGTAGCAGCGATATTACGCATTCCGATTGTCAGGATAGAACCTGTGTGGATACTGCGGGACTGTTTCTGTACCAGTCCTTCGCGATCATCGCGGCCAATACCGAAGATGTTGTTTTTATAAGTGCTGTTATTCGTTGCATTCCAGATCACGGAACCGTCTGTAGCGAGGTAATTCTGTGCAGCAGACTGGTCGAGCGTGATACCGTATTTAACGCCAAGATATGATTCTACCCGCTGTGCCTCTGTAGCGGTGAGGGCAGATTTGTATACGATCACTTCAGGGATCTTACCATTGAAGATACGGTTGGTATAGGTAGAACCACCAGTAGTCCGACCGCCTACTTCAAAGAAAGAGCCATCCGCCTGTGGTACACATGAGTTACCCAGTGGACCCTGTACTCCGTTCAGCCAGGTACTTCCATTCAAGGAGTTAGCGGCGCTCACATAAATCCCCCTGGCGATAATCGGGCCCGCATAAGGAGGAGTAGATGGAGCTTCCAGGCAACCGTTGCCATCAAGAGTGAACTTGCCGGTGTTGGCATATATCAGTCCCCTTCCGGAACCGCCAGCCGCCAACCAATTTCCATTGCTGGCGAAGATACCACCCAAGCCATTTGCCGGGATACCTTCAGGAGCACTCACAGAGAAAATAGAAAGATTAGCAGATGTATTCCAGTTAGTACCGGCATCTCCTTTCAGAGATTTTCCCAGCGCACCTGTAAAATCAAGTGTTGGGTTAAAGTTAATGCCATTAGCTACCTGGATGATATCTGCCGAAGCAGTGATCGCATCTGTGTGGCTAGGCGTAGCCGCGCGCAGTTCAGTTTTCATGGCCCCTGCCTGGTTCAGCCATTGCTGTACCTGGTTGCTGCCGTTCACCTGTACATCCGCATCAGCTTTTACCCACAGCATTTCATTGGGCACGCCGCCCGGTGCGGTAACAAAGCTGGCGAAAGTGAAGTATTGGTTATTGGTAAGATCAATAGTGGTTGAATAGCTTGGAACACCGTTCACATCTGTCTGGGACAGCTGTATAAACTGGTCTCCCCCATCAAAAGTAGCATCGCTGCTTACTACCAGGTAAGGCGTTTTAGCAATTAATGGCAGCTGATCTTTTGCGACGGAAATAGTCACTGTACCAACGGTGCCTGTTTCCTGCACTTTCCATACTCTTGCCATACGCGTGGTTACAGCAGGGTTGCCGGTGATAGCAGTACCAAATAAAGTGCTGGCGCCATCATCTCCCCAAACCAGGTATGATTTATCGGTAGCAAATGTATTGGTATTGGCGATGTTGCTTGCAGCAATACCTCCCAGGCCCACTGTGGGCTGGAAGCCTGCATTGATACTCCGGCTCTGTTTCTGAGTAAGCCCTTCCACATCGTCGCGGCCAATACCGGTGATGTTATTTTTATAGGTAGCGTTAGCAGTTGCGTCCCATACTTTGGTAGTGCCATCCGTTGCGAGGTAATCGGTAGCAGCGGTCTGATCTATCGTATAGCCATACTTGATAGCAAGGTAAGTAGATACACGCTGCATTTCGGTGGTGGTTAACGCGGTCGGATATACGATAATATCTCCCATGGTGCCAACCCAGGCCTGGGCTCTATCCCATGGCCATGCGCCTATACCTGCAGCCACGCTGCCTGTATTCCATGCTTTTGCCACTGGTCCGCCCAACGCTTTCATTTTGCTGTACAGCGTAGCATTGCCACCATTACCAGCCCATACGCCTACCATTTCATTAAACACGCCTGCCTGCCAGTTACCGGCAGGGCTTACCACATCATTGGCCCATCCTACGAAATCGGCTGTTCCGTTTCCGCTTATGATCGCAAGACCTGTACCCTGGTTGGTAGCTCCGGCCCCATATGCCAGAATAAATTTATTGCCGGCGGCGGTGGTAGCTGTGTTACCAGTACCGAAGAGTGTTCTGGCACTGGTACCTACCGGCAGCTTGGTAATATCAAGATCCATAAAATCTGTACCATCAAATTTCACTACCGGGTTAAAATTGGCGTTGTCTGTAATGTTGTTCAGGTACAGTGGCTGATTAGCCGGCGTCACTGTTTGTGTGGCATTGTTCAGCACAGAAGCATAATCCGTCCAGCCACTGATAGCGGTGTTATCCGTAGTACTGGAAGTACCTGCATCAGCGCGCAGCCACAGGCTGGTGCCTACCACGCCACCCGGTGTTTTGATAGATGCAGCGTAAGTAAAGTATTGTCCACTGGTCAGATCCACCGTAGCGGCATATTGTTTCACGCCATTAAGGGTAATTGCGGTTACAGGGATAAACTGGTCTGTTCCGTCAAAAGTGGCATCGTTACTGATAACGAGATAGGTCTGTGCAGCATTGGGCAATGCATCATAAGGCACGGCTACCTGTACGTTACCAACAGTACCGGTTTCCTGTACCTTCCAAACTCTCGCCATGCGGTAGTTTGCCACAGGGTGACCTGTGATCGCGGTTTTAAACAGGCTGCTGCCGGCGTTATCGCCCCATATCATGTAGGATTTATCAGCAGTAAATGAGTTGGCATTTGCCGTATTCGTTTCAGACAAACTGTTTAAGGCTATGGCCAGCTGCATACCAGCTGCTGTATTACGGGATTGTTTCTGGTTAAGATCTTCCGCATCATCGCGGCCGATACCGGTGATATAGTTACCATAACCGGTGTTGGTGGCGGCGTTCCATATTGTACTGCCATCGGTGGCCAGATAATTGGAGGCGCCGTTATTCAAACTAATACCGTATTTGATAGCCATGTAGGTGTTCACACGCTGTTGCTCATTTGGCGTAAGCGCATTTGCATAAACGATCAGGTCGCCCATGCGGCCATTGTAGGAGCTGGTGTTAGCGCCTAACTGGAAAATGCTGTTGTTACCACTAAATACACTGGTATTATTACCGGTAGCCACACTCAAGCCATTCCTGTAAATGGCCTGCTTGTTAGTAGCAAGACTAATATCGTCGGTCGCTGTCCAGAGAATAACCTGGTTACTGATATCTCCCGCGTTGTAAGTAAGACGGTTACTGATATAAGGAGCATCCCAGTAAACAATGTTATCGCCCCATGTGGCATGCAGTGTAAACTGAGTGCCTGTACCGGCTTGTTCGGTAAAAATAACGGTATTAACAGGCGTCTTTTGACTGGCTGCAAAGAAGGCGTTAGCAGCGGTATAATTGCCTGTCTTCAGGAACGAGTTACCTGTCATCGAATGAGGCGCACCATTAAACCTTACCACCGGGTTAAAGTTCATGTTGTTAGCGGCATTGTTAAAATACAATGGCTGGCTGGCCGGGGTAGATTGTGACATGTTATTCCCGTTAGGGCTATAGTCATTCCAGCTGCTGATCCCTGTGCTGTCTGTATTGGCGGAAGTTCCCAAATCAGCACGTAACCATATCAGGTTACCGCTGTTTACACCGCCCGGGTATTTTACTGCTGCGCCGAAGGTGAAATATACACCATCAGGCATCAGGCTGGAGTTGAGCGTAATTGTTTTGTTCGCATTCAGCGGCAGTTCCTGGCTGATGGTAGCAAAAGTGGGATCAGTGCTGATCAGCAGGTATACTTTCGTACCCGGAGCATCCGCTTTCAGTGTAATAGACTGATCAGCCCAGTTGGTTTTATCTACTTTCCAAACACGCGCAAGACGGCGGGTAGCGTTTGTTCCGCTTACAATACTTCCATAAGAGGTAGCTGCTAACCCATTGTCTCCAAAAACAAAGAAAGATTTATCGTTGGTAATAGTATTGGTATTCTGTTCATTGGTAATAGCAATGCTGCTACCCAGGGAGATGGTTACAAAACCAGTGTCTACACTGAGCGACTGCCGGGTATTCAAAGCAGTGCCATTATCCCTTCCTATACCAGTAATGCGGGATTTATAAACAGGATCTGCTGTCCAGTATTTAGTGCCATCAGTGGCCAGGTAATCAGTGGCGCCGTTACCGATGGTAATACCATATTTAAGACCCAGGTAAGATTCTACTGACTGTCTTTCTACATCTGATAATATGCGATTATAAGCAATCACTTCTCCTATATTTCCCATCCAGTAAAATGCCCTGGAGGCCATGGTACGGGAGCCTATTGAAACAAGGTTGGCAGTGAGTGGCGTTAAATTAATGGTGCCCTGGTTGTCGAGTGTATAGTTTTCAAACACCCGTACTCCGTTGGCTGTATTATTTGACTGACTGCAACTGAAAATATAAGGTACATCAGGCAGGATCGTCTTATTACCGGTTACAGATGTAATAGCGCCGGCATTTTCAAGGTACTGCAGTTTGCTGGTCGCGATACGGAATTCTATACCATGAGCGCCGCCTACTGCACCCGAACCCAAAATATCTCTTACGGTACTATAACCATTACCGCTGCCAACAGCAAAAACGGTAGACGTAGCAGGATCAATGCGCGTAGTAGCAATGTCCAGGAAGTCATCCGTACCGTCGAACACCAGGCCGTAGTTAAAGTTGAGCGCTTTCGCATTTGTAATAGGCTGGCTGCCCACTACGCTCTGGAAAGCATCATTGCCATAGTTACTGTAGTCACTCCATTGGGTGCCGCCGGACATACCATCATCTGCACGCAGCCAGAAGGAAATACCATCTTTTACCCCGTTCGGGCCGGTGATCATCCTGGCGAAAGTGAAGTAAGCACCATCAGGCAACAGGTTACTATTAATTGTAACGGTGCTGTCGTCATTCAATGCGTAGGTAGCATCTCCTGCACCAAAAGTAGCATCAGTGCTTACGAGCAGGTAAGTACGTGCGCTGCCACCAGACAACCTGAAAGTGATATTCTGGTCGGCCCAGTTATTTTTCTGTACTTTGAAGATGCGGGCCATGCGACTGTTAACAGTACTGATACCGGTAACAGGCGTCAGGTACGTAGTAGCCCCGCCATCGTCACCAAAGCTGAGGAAGGAAAGATCGTTGGTGATAACTGTTGCATTGGCTTTGTTGGAAACTGCAACTGCAGCACCCACCGCAATGGTCACCAGGCCTGTGTCTGCACTTACCGATTGTTTCTGGTACAACATGCCCCTGTCGTCACGACCTATACCGGTGATATGCCTGGCGTAGCTGCCACCAACGGAAGCTTGCCACATTTTTGTGGTACCATCGCTGGCCAGGTAATCCACGGGGGTACCTATTCCCAGCGTAAGGCCGTATCGCAGCGCCATATAAGATTGTAACTGCTGACGTTCCAGGGCGCTCAGTTTACGGGAGTATAATATTATTTCGGATATATCGCCATTGAACGGAGCATTATGACCAGCTCCCAGATAATCCTTGGCGCCTGCCGGTGAAAGGAAGCTCACCGCGTTGGAATTGTCTGTCAGCAACACTTTGCCATCGATACCCGCCGCCCAGTCATTAGTCGCGCTCCAGATATTCAGCATATGTGCATTACGCACATTTACGGATGCAGGGTAAGTGAAATTCCTGCGTGCAGTACCGGATCCAAAATACGTATAGTGATTATTGTTACTCCAGGTATAAACAGATTGGTTGCTGGCATAAGTACCTCCAAATTCGAAAGGATAAGTTGGTGTCGCAACGGTGTTATCTATATTTGATAATTGTACAGAGAAGACTTCGCCAGAGGTCAGGACATTTGCAAACTCTGTACTCCTGAAATAGTTGTTGGTGAAACCGATACCCGGATTAAAGTTGAAGGCTGCTTCCTTCCAGGGCATTGCTCCTCCACCTGCGGTGGGCCATACCCTGCGTGACGGGCTCAGCTCTGTCCACTGTGTAGCAACGTTGCCGCCCGCTACCCCGCTATCTGCTCTTGCCCATACCACCAGGCCGGCGGCTATACCTGCCGGTGCTGCCTGTGTATTACCAAAAGTGAAATAAGCGCCGTCTGGCAACAGATCGCTGTCGAGTGTCAGCGAGCCGGTTGCATCCAGCGTATATACTTTATCTCCTGCACCAAAAGTTTCATCCGTGCTAACCAGCAGGTAGTTAGTGTTGTCTCCTCCTGTCAGCACCAGCGTGATAGGGCTCTTAGCCCAGTTGCTGCGATCTGTTTTATAGATACGCGCCATGCGCAGGGTAATATTGCCCAGCCCTGTAACCGCCTGGGTATACGTTGCCGCCTGGCCGTTATCGCTGAAAGTAAAGAAGGAAAGATCATTGGCGATATCGGAAGGATTCTCTCTGTTGGATGCTGTAAGGCTGCTGCCTGCGCTAATGGTTACATTGGCGCCGTCCAGTTGCGATAAGCTTTGCTTCTGAAGCAAGGTACCGTTGTCGTCCCTACCTATACCGGTGATACGTTCGCCGTAGCCGGTATTTTTAGAAGCTGTCCACATCCGGGTGGTGCCATTGCTGGCAATGTAATCAGTGAGTGCGCCGGCTGCTGTTTTTAAGGTGAGGCCGTATTTCAGTGCCAGGTAGCTGTTTACCTGCGCGCGCTCAGTGGCGTTCAATTGCCGGTTATAGAAGATCAGCTCTGACATGCGGCCATTGAAATTGGCGAAATGCCCTGCACCAATGGCGGTGTTCATCGCTGTACCTCTCGAAAAATTAACCGGGAAAGCAGCGCTGCTGCCTATCGTTTTGCCATCGAAGTTCAATGCCCAGCTGCCGGGAGCGCTCCAGTTATTCAGGATATGCGCCTGTTGTATGTTAATGCCCGTTAATGCGTAACCAGGTCTTGTGTTGGTACCGAAGTGCGTATAGTGACTTCCGTTATACACATAGACCGGCTGGCCGCCCGTCGCCGCAGGATCACCGCCAAATTCAAACGGAAAGCTTGCCGTGGTGGAAGTTGCTGCCAGGTTGGAGAGCTGTACTGAGAATATTTCTCCCGCTGTATAACCTTCGGTAAACTTCGGTACGCTGAAATAATTATTTCCCAGGAAATTGATGCCCGGGTTATAGTTAATAGCGTTCTTCTGCCAGCCGAGAGGTGCGTTGGCAAGGGCCAGTGGCCATTCTCTCTGCGCGGCCTGGTCTTCCCACTTGAGGATGTTACCATCAACAACCGTTGCACCTTCATCTGCCTTCACCCATGCCTGCAGATTAGTGGCTACCCCACCGGGGAACCGCTGCAGCTGGCCGAACGTAAAGAAAGCGCCATTGGCCAGGTCGGCACTGGAAAGGGTTACAGTGCCTGTGCTGCTCAGTTTCAGCTCGCGGGTAACAGTACCAAAAGCAGCATCTGTACTGATGAGCAGATAATTATCTTCTGAGCCACCAGCCAGCTGTAATGTTACAGGTTGGGTATTATCCCAGGAAGCAGTTTTCTGCACTTTCCATACACGGCCCATGCGGCTGTTGGCATTAGTACTGGTCACTGCAGTGAAGTAATTGGTGCTACCATTATTATCACTAAATACCAGGAATGATTTATCCTGTGTAAAATCAGTTGTATTGGCGGCATTGGAAGCAGCAATAGTATTGCCCAATGCGATCGTTACGATACCGGTATCCTGGCTCAGCGATTGCTTTTGAAGAAGCATTCCATTGTCATCACGGCCAATACCGGTGATGCGCACGCCATAACCTGTGTTGGCTGCGGCGGTCCATATTTGCCCGGTGCCATCGCTGGTAATATAATCTGTTGCACCTGCTTTAAGTGTGATACCGTATTTCAGCGCCATGTATGATTCTATGCGCTGTACTTCTGCGGGAGTAAGATCCCGGTTATAGATGAACACTTCAGGGATCAGTATTTTTGAGTATTCCCCGTAGGCCCCGCCGCCTACGTCCAGCGTCCATACGCCGCCGTCAGAAGTGGTACCGCTGGTCAGCAGGGCGCCATTGCCTTTAAATTCATAGGCGCCGGCAGCTGTTCTTTCAAAGGAGTAGAGCTTGCCTTTTGAAGTTACCGGGTTACCGGTGTTCAGCCAGGCTTCTGCATACAGCCGGTTTTCCATCGAAGCGTGCCAGCCGAATAATTTGTTGCCGGTAGAACTGGTGAACACACGACCGGTTTGTGAGCCTTCCAGCTGGCCCATACCCATAATGGAATAAGCACCGGTTACTCCTGCCGAAGCGGGTACCCGGTGAGCATCGTTACCATCATAATAAATGGCAGGGTTAAAGTTTACCAGGCCGGTGGTGTTATCCGGGTCACCGATTACGGTCATGTGGTTGGCATTCCCGGAGATGTCTCCCCAGTTTATGCCATTCACGGCCTGATCGGCCCGGTACCACGCGAGGACGCCGTTGCTCACTGCAGCAGGTCCCCGGAACGTCATAGGTATGCTATTGCCAAATTCAGATGTACCGCAGGTATTCGCTGGTATACGAAGCGTGGCTGTCCAGAAACCAAGGCCGGTAGCTCCCGGCCCTGCATTGTAGGTAATTGTTTGGGTAGATGTGCCGGCAGATAATCCCGTTAAGGAAGTAACAAAATATTGCCCGCTCGTTTTGCTCGTAGCGGGATCACTGGCATAAATATCCACGGTATATTGTGCACCGGCTGTTATATTAGGTATCGTAAGTTGTAGCTGGTACTGTCCTGCTCCCTGCGCGGCAGACGACACCAGCACCGGCGTTTTGCCCGCGGCAGCCGTGTAGGTACAGTTACCGCCGGGATTTGCAATACCCAGACCGGCATTATTATAAATAGAGTTATTGCTGATGATTACCTTGGTAGGTGATTCATTATTAATACCTGCCCCACCGTTATCATGTATTACGCAACCGGTCACCTGTGCATCTGTTACACCGGCCCCACCGTAAAACCAGATACCGTGGCTGGTGCTGTTCACTACTGTATCACCTGTCAGGTCATAATCAGAAACGGCATTGGCGCCATTAAGCACAATGGCCGACCGCACACTGTTGCGGAAGGAAGAGTTGATAATATCTACATTATTGCGTGCAAAGTTCCCGGCGATTCCAATACCATCATTATTATAGTTAAATCTTGAATTGGTCACCTGGAAATTAGTCGCCGCCCCGCCTGCCACCAATCCTCCAATATCAAATCTATTTATGGTCACATTGTTGATGCTCACACCTGTTGCCGTACTCAGGAAATAGATCCCATAGTCCGAATCGTTCGTGTTACCGGCCTTATCACCATCCAGTACTGAATTATTAATGTTAACGCTGTTTACGGCACCCTCAAATCTTATATAAGACGAGGCGGGGTAAAGCCCGGGCACAGGGCTCTCCATCGTGGTATTGCTGATTGTAATATTGCTTGCAGCACCATTGAACCATACGTTATAAATATCATTTTCAACTATATCGATAGTGTCAAGAGTGATACCGCTGGTGGTATTGTCGAAACGGATAGCATAGTCACCGTCATCATCGGTGCCTGCTACATCCATATTCACCGTGGTCCGGTTGATCTCAAAATTGGTAGCCGGGTAATCACAATAGATACCCAGCGCTACCCCGCTCCACAAACTGTCGATGGTTACATTCCTTAACAACACGTTGTTGGCCGTTTCTACCGGGCCGGTGGTATTATCAAACATCAATGCATTCTGGAACCCGCTGATATTACTGTTGGTCAGTGTCAGTCCGTTCACGCCTGCATCACGGAATACGATACCTTCTCCCCCGCGCGTATTGCCGGCTGTGCGGAGTTGGATGTTATCCATTACCAGGTTGGTTTGCATACCGCCTGTAAAATAGAAGGCCCGTCCATTATATACGCCTCCTGCAGGTTCCACGTCGGTAGAGTATATATTTCTTACTGTCAGTCCCGTGGAGGCTCCCTGTACCCTCATAAATGCATTCAGGAAATTACCCACGGTACTGAAAGAGCGTATATTCTCCACCGTTACCCCTGTTGTATTGGGAAAAATGTCTACATCAATGTCCCCGCTGTTCTGCACGGTGAAATTCCGGATGGTCACACTGTCTGCATTAATCACAAAAGGATTAATAACAGAGTTGGTACCGGTGGCATACAATGTGATCCTGTTCTGACCATCGATCGTCAGCTTCTTTGCCGTAATGGTGGGCATAGAAGAAGCCAGCGTGATCTGTCCGTGCACATTGAACACGATCTCGTGCGGTCCTGCGCCTGCGGCGTTTGCATCCAGGATGGCCTGCCGGAATGAACCGGCCCCCGCGTCATTCGTATTGGTGACAGGGAAGCTGTTTGCCTTTGCAGCAACAGCTGTCATCATCCCAAACAGTGCCAGCAACAAATGCCTGCAGCCTTTGCTGAAAAATCTCGAATCGGGTTTCGTAACATTAAAGAGGGACATAATGCAATAAACTTAGGGTAATGAGGGTGCCTTTCCGCTATGTTGTACACAACGAACCGGCAGGGTTCTTTAGGAACCCATGCATGCTTGTATTCAGATATGGTTGCTCGTTAAAACCGGCACACGTCTTTTCTCAGCCGGTATTGACAGAACAGTATAAGGCTCACGATTTAAGGGATTTGTACCAACACACGATTCCAAAATCCGCATGTTGCGGTGGTTGGGTAAAAATTTCCATAGGAAAACATTAAAGTGACTAAAAAGGATACTGGTATTATTTCGGTCCTAAATTTCCCAGGATGTTCACATGACTCAACGGAACAAACTGTTTAGCGAAAATAGATAAACTATACCTACACCGTTGTCGTTATAGTTTAATATCAATGTAGTATTTACACTACAAGAAAAGTTGCGCTGAGCATCATATGAACATCTTAGTGTTGAAGTCACCCGGGGGCTAAATTATAGTGTCGTATCGACACCATAACGGACGGAACCACCTTCTTATCAAGTTATAGCTCAGCACAGGTAAGCGGAAGCAACCGGGCAGGTCTGTCTCAGAATGGCATTATGTCAATATTATTATCTAGCAAAAAAAATATTAAGATGAAAAAAAATGTTATTTTAGTTGCCGATAAACAACTGTGCTATCCGCGATTCCCTAACCTGAGCCAAAAATGATAAACGTATTAATAGCAGACGACCATTCTATAGTAAGACTTGGTATGAAACAAATTCTCTGCTCATTGCCTGGGGCAATGCTCGTTACTGAAGCAAAAACATTTGACGAAGCCATTTTCCTTATTGAAGCCCAACCTTTCAAACTGCTGATATTGGACATTAATATGCCTGGTGGAAACAACCGGCAAATGATAGATGCCGTTAAGCTGCGGCAGCCTGGTATCAAAATACTGGTTTTTTCTGCGTATGATGAAACACTGTACGCCCTTAATTATCTCCAGGCAGGCGCCGACGGTTACATTGAGAAAAATTCTCCGGATGAAGAATTCAGGACGGCCATCACCGCCGTTCTGGGGGGCGAAAAATATATCAGCAGGGCAGTCCGCGAATTATTGATCGGTAAATTCACCGGGCAGCAGGAACTTCGCAACAATCCATTCACAGTACTTTCTCCCCGGGAGATAGAAGTAATGAACCTGATCACCAAAGGGCTTCCCCTGATAAAAATTGCGGAAATGCTCCATTTACAGCTAACTACTGTCAGCACCTATAAAACACGCATCTTTGAAAAAGTAGGTGTAAAGAATGTGATAGCGCTGATCGAAAAAGCGCAGATGTACCAGGTTACAAGCCATTAATCCGGAGCTGCAGGGAAACGCTGGTACCTCCGTCAATGCCGGGATAAGCAAACAGCCTGCCTTTTATCAGCGGGAGCAATTCCTTTACCAGGATCAGCCCTATCCCGGCATTGCTTAAATTCCCCATGCCATCATTTTCGGTATTATTGATCCAGTCCCTTACTTCGGGCGGCATACCGAAACCGGTATCCAGCAAATGTATGGTAAGCATCCGCTCATCTTTCTCCCCACTTATTTTTACTCCTCCCCTGGCGGTATATTTTACGGCATTGTCTAACAAGTTGTGTAATACCACTGCCAGTAACTGCTTGTTGATGATCACTTTCATTCCCGCCGGAATATTATTGACGATATGAATCCCTTTTGAAATGGATACCGGCCTGAAGATCTCCATCTTTTCTTCCACCAACCGGCCTATGTCTACTATTTCTTCTGAAAATTCACCAGTGAAAAAGGAAATACGCATGTAATGTATCAGGTTATCTACCAGGTGATGCATGCGGTAAAGACTATCATAGGTCACGGTCTTTACTTCCTTCTCCTGCAGCATACCGGATGATGGCTCATCTTTATTCACCCTGAGCAAAAACTTCAACGGTGTTTTAATATCGTGAGTAATAGCGGCCAGCAAACGCTTGTGCATAAAGCTTTGCTTGCGAAGCTGTTCATCCGATTCCTGGAGTATGTTCATTGTTTCCTCAAGCTCCCGGGTGCGGCTCATTACATTCAACTCCAATTGCCTGTTCTTTTCCCGGATACGCCGGATGCGTATCTTGTAAAACAGCACTACCAGGCAGATCAGGGCGATCAATACCGCCAGCCTGAACCATCCTTTTTCATAAAAAGCTTTCTGTACACAAACAGCTATCACTTTTTCGGTATACTGGTCGTCCCCAAATCCTTTCAGCTTCCTGATGCGGATACGGTAATCGCCTGATGGTAAAGTAGAAAAGGTAATCGTTCTGTCGCTGCTCACTGGCAACCATATCTGTTCTTCCGGATTTTCTTCTGCTTCCAGGCAATAATAAAACTGCAGGTTCCTGGGATCTCCGAAATAGGGGGAGCTGATATGAAACCGGAAACTCTGAAAATTATTTGGCAGGCTAAATTGTGATGAGGCGGCTGCTGGCTTCAGGTTATGCTCGGCCCAATCTATATAGATCCCTTTATCCGGCATCTCCATCCGGATAGCAGATGGTGTGAACTGTACCAATCCATCCAACGACGGCAAGGAAATATCCCCGTCGTCATACTCAATGGAACAGGGCTCGCAGCCGCCATTAAACTCATTCGTGTTAAAGCCCTGGTCTTTCCCGAAGTAGTAATAATATAGATCCCGCTGCTTTCCATCCGCGAAATCAATGGCATCCTGCCTGTTGATCCTGAATAACCCCTTGTTGGTAGTAAGCCAGAAATATCCGTGGTCATCTTCTGTAATACAATGGGTGGTAGCCATATAACGCTGCCGGTCCTGCGGCAGCGCTGCCAGCCGTTCATTATGGTACAGAAAAACGCCCCGGTTATAAGTGGTGATCCAGACTTCTCCATATTTGGGTATATAGATGCTTCTTACATTCCCCTGCTCCAATCCTTTGATAGTATCGGTGTGCCCCGAGGGTAAATGTACCCGGTACAGTCCTTTACCGGTACCTACCCATAATATTCCCGGTTTCCCCTCTTTTATATAGGTTACGTCGTATACTGCTGCGGGGAGCGACTGTAACGCCAGGCCGGGATCGGCTGTTCTTATATAATACAGCCCGGGATATTTCCCTCCCACCCATAAGTTTCCTGCCTGGTCGGCATATACCTGGCTAATAAGGAATGGCAATTCAATTTTATGTAACACCCGGCTGAAGTCCCCTGATACAGCAACTAATGTTGTTCCATTCTTTCCCCAGTATCTACCCTCTTTATCACGGGCCAATGTGTAATTTTCCAACGGGCTTTCCTTGAGCGACAATGGTAGCCAGCGGTGTTTTCCTTTCTGGTTAAAAACCAGCCCTACTCCTGTTACCACCGCGTTTCCCGGAAAAGGAGCCTGTGCATAAAATACTTCGGAACCCGCAATATCAGACTTACGTGCAGTAAATTGTTGCCTGGTCCCGATATACAAGCCCTTTGTGGAGCTTCCAAGGAAAACCCGGCTATTAAGCTGATCATAATAGATCGAGGTGATATAGCTCTGGTAAAAATTAAAATCCCGCAGTACCATCGAGCTATGTATACGTTTTCCCTTTCCCGGCTCCAACAGGTAGCAACGGTTATCCGTATAAATAAAAACCTGGTGTGCCGCCAGGTTCCAGTATAACTCTATTTTACATTTACTAAATGCTGCGTCCGACAACAGGTCTCCCGTAAGAGACACCTTCACCGGCTTGTCTTTCTCCCACCCTGTTATATGCCCATCCCTGCTGAGATAAAAAAGCCGGTCGCCACAAACAAACAAACGCAACGGGTCCAGCTGTGACTGTATGATACGATACTCCACCCTCCCTTTTTTTACAAACGAGATGGTATCATGCCAGGCAGCAAAATAACTTTCCGTGCCGTGCGGCATCACTACAGGACGCTGTTTGGAGAAACGTGCGGCAAGGTCATCCGGCCACCCCCTGATGGGATAATAATCATTCTCAATATCCTTGTATCGCTGGTATTTGTATCCCGACAGCTCTTTTCCTATATCCTTTACCGTGCTTTCTGTAACGGTCAGGAGCTCGCCAATATCCGTTTCTGCAACTATGGCGGTATCATTTGGATAGAGCCTGGCAATCCTGCTGCTTTTCAAACCAGGTACATTATCGCTGCTAAAATTGAGAAAATAGCTGCCGTCGAACCTTGTTAAGCCGTTTTCAGTTGCCAGCCATAAAAAGCCGTTCCTGTCCGGCACAATAGCTTTTACGCTATTCTGCGGCAAGCCATCTTCATCCGTAAAATGCCTGACAGTATAATGCACCGACGTGTCCACTGTAGCAATGGGCGCTATCGGCATGAAGTCCAATAAAGATAGGCTGAGACAAAAAATAAGGTTCATCTTCGAAATAAAAGCATCACGACAATACTATATCAATTGCGATATCCACTATCACATCGGGTAAAGATATAAAACTTTTATTTGTATTACTGATGATGTCGCTCATACAAATATCTTATTTTGCCATTATGAATACTCCGCGCAACCATCCGGCAGCATTACCTTTCCTTTTTCTCTCCGAAATGTGGGAGCGATTTGGTTTTTACCTGATCCTTGGTATTTTCCAACTGTATCTTACCGACACGTCGAAAGGTGGCTGGGGCATGGATCGTGCTACTGCGGCGGATATATTCGGTACCTTCATCGCCTTCGTGTACCTCACGCCTTTCCTCGGCGGCCTGATAGCCGATCGTAAACTGGGTTACAGCAAATCAATTATTATCGGCGGGCTGCTAATGGGCATAGGATATATAGGCTTATCTGTACACCGCCTCCCTGTTTTCTACGGATCGCTGGCCCTGATCTGTATAGGGAATGGATTCTTTAAGCCCAATATCTCCACTTTGCTGGGTAATGTATATAACGATGATCAATACCGCAGCCGGAAAGACACCGGCTATAATATCTTTTACATGGGTATTAATATCGGGGCGTTTATCTGTAACTTCTTTGCCGCCTTTCTCCGGAACACCATCGGCTGGGGCGCGGCGTTTATTGCTGCCGGCATAGGCATGTTCCTGGGCGTGCTGATCTTCGTGATAGGGATGAAACACTACCGGCACGCAGATGTACGCAAACCGGTACAGCCCGGTGATATGCCGCTGAGCAGGATCTTCTCTGTGGTATTCCTGCCTGCTATTGTAGTAGGACTGGGCGCCTGGTTTATTCCCGGCAATATCTTTGGCTCGGACTCTACCGATGCTTTCATCTTCGCCTGCATTCCCATACTATTCTTTTTCCTGTCGCTGCTGCTGAAGGCAGATGCAAGGGACCGCAAGCCCATAGCTGCGCTGCTGGCCATTTTTGCGGTGTCTATTGTGTTCTGGGCCGTGTTCAAGCAAAACGGTACCGCTCTCACTACCTGGGCGCAATATTATACCGACAGGGAGATACCCGCAGTCATTGAACAACCGGCACAGCAACTTTACCTGGTAGAAACAGTATACAACAAACCTGATTCAGTGACCCGTTACGACGAAGAATTCAGGGTAGTGCGTGACGCGGCAGGCAAGCCGGAAAAAGTATGGGACAAAGTGCCTTACTTCAAAAATGTAGCGCCGGAAAAGATGCCGGCAACGGGAAGCAGCATCAGCCTGTACAATACAGAGTTGTTTCAATCCATCAACCCTTTCTTTGTAATAACACTCACTCCATTGATCGTGGTATTCTTTGCATGGCTGCGTAAACGGAACCGCGAACCTTCCACTCCGTCTAAAATAGCATGGGGACTGATGATTTCAGCAGTATCCACACTGATGATGGTGGGCGCTGTATATGTATGCAGCAACGGCGCGGTGAAAGCATCGCCCTGGTGGCTGATAGGATGCTACGGTATCATTACGGTAGGGGAATTATTCCTGAGCCCGATGGGACTGTCGCTGGTGTCAAAGCTCAGCCCCGCGCGTATCACCTCGCTGATGATGGGGGGCTGGTTCCTCGCTACATCTATCGGCAATAAACTATCGGGTATCCTGGCCACCTTATGGGATACTTATGATAATAAGGCGAATTATTTCCTGGTCAACTTCTTCCTGCTGGGAGGTGCGGCACTGGTGATATTTATGATGCTGCGCTGGCTGAACGGGATCTTCAGGGAGTATGTAAAATGATGTTACGATTCAAACCGCAACAATTTTCTCATCTGGTAAAAAAATCTTTCCAGTAGGCGCAGGTCCCGTGTAACTACTTCTGCATTGCCTTTTAATTCTTTATCAAAAGGAAGGGTTTTATGAAAAGATGTTTGCAGGCCGTTGGGAAGGATCACGTTCACATAGTAATTGCCATCTTTATCCGGTGCATTGGCCATATTCTTTACGCGGCCTTCCACCATACCAAATTCCTGGTAAGGATAATTGTCCAGCTTAAGCAGTACTTTCTGCCCTTCCTTTACTTTGCCCGAATTGGTAGCAGGGATCTGCAACCGGCCAATGAGCATATCCCTGTTGTTTGGCATAACAGACATCAGGATATCGCCTGCTTTTACAAACTGGTTCCTGCCCAGGAACTGCTGAAAGCTCACAACACCATCAACCGCCGATACCAGCAGGTAGTTTTGTTCCCAGGCATTGAGGGATTTTCTCAATTGCTCAAAAAGCTGTATGGTCTGGGAAGTTAAATTGATCTTATCTTTCTCTGCATTGATAGTAACGCCGCTCCTGGTTTTCTCAATACCAAGAATGCCTTCCTGGAGCTGCGATATAGTAATATTGATGTTTTCCAGGTTCTGTTCCGCCTGTAGAAATTTCATTTTTTCCTGGTTCAGCTCCGATGCAGAAACTACCTTTTCCTTAAAAAGCTCCTGGTACCTGTCGAATTCCCTTTTAGATAATTCATACTTTGTCTGCTCCAGGCTCCTCTGTTGTTCCAGCGTGCGTATCCTGCTGCGCGATTCTGCCAGGCTCCTGCTGGCCGCGGCATAGTCTGGCGAATAGGGCTGCAGCCTGGCATACAGCTGTTCTTCGGTTAATGCCTTGGCAAAGGCGTTATAATCCAGCTGGATGTCGCCCAGCTTGAAGCGGGCCGCTTCATCAAGCGGGAAATGCGCCAGGTTCCTGTTATCCAGCGAGTCAACGATGCGTCTCAGCGCAATCACATCCCGGTAGTCGGCCGTGGATTGCAATACCATCAGCACCTGGTTCCTGGACACAGCCTGGTGATCTTCCACAAATATTTCCGTTACCCTGGTATTGGTTCTTGCTTCCAGTTTCTCCGGCGGGTTTTGGGAAGAGATGATAACGGTGGAAGGAACAAACTCCGGGTATTTTATGAGATAACTCATGAGCAAAATAAGCAGGAGTATAAAAAAAATAGTGGTATTCCCCCAGCGCACCATCCAGTGCGGCGGTTGCGTGAGAATGTCCTGCACGCCTTCCGAATGCAGGTGAATAGTGTCTATTATATCTTTCTTAGTTTCCAAGTTCCAGTTGATTTTTTACCAGCCTGTAATATTCCTGGCGGAGTGATACCAGTTCATCATGACTTCCTTCTTCCACCACTTTTCCTTTATCCAGTACTATGATCTTATCTGCATTTTTCACGGTCGATAACCGGTGGGCGATGATTACAGCCGTTTTTCCTTTCAGGAACTGCTCCAGGTTGCCCATGATGGCTTTTTCTGTATTGGCGTCCAGTGCGCTGGTGGCTTCGTCAAAAAATATAAATTCCGGTGATTTATATACTGCCCTGGCAATAAAGAGCCGTTGTTTCTGCCCCCCGCTGATGCCGATCCCTTCGTTACCGATCTTTGAATTATAACTCAGTGGCAGGCTTTCCACGAAATCCCTGATACAGGCCACATCCACGGCTTTCCTGAGCTGCTGCCGGTTAATATCATCTGCGCCTACGGCGATGTTTTTAGCGATGGTATCATTGAACACATATCCCTCCTGCATTACTACCCCACACTGGTCACGCCAGTACCGCGCCGAAATATTCTGCAACTGTACATTCCCGATCTTCACTTCACCTTCCCCGGGCTCATAGAATTTCATCAGCAGCTTTAGCAGGGTGGTTTTACCACTACCGCTGGCGCCTACAATAGCGGTGGTTTTACGGTGGGGAATACGCAGGCTCAGGTGCTCAAACACGGGTGCGCCGGCGCCTGTGTATCGGAAGGAAACATTGTTCAGCACTATATCCTGTTCGGGTATTTCCGCTGCGGTTTGTATCCCGGGGCGTTCCTCATCTTCTTTATCATGGATCTCTCCCAACCGCTCCAGCGATATTTTTGCATCCTGCAGCTGCTTTACAAAATCCATCAGTTGTATCAGCGGTCCGTTCAGCTGGCCAATGATATACTGTACGGCCAGCATCATTCCCAGGGTAAGATTGCCATCCAGCACCAATTTGGCGGCAAGGAAGCTCACGAAGATGTCTTTCATCTGGTTAATAAAATTCGATCCCACTGTTTGCCACTGCTCCAGCGACAACGCCCTGATCTGGATCTTAAACAGTTTCACCTGCATAAACTCCCAGCCCCAGCGCATCTGTTTCTCTGCGTTGTGCATTTTGATCTCCTGCATCCCATTCACCAGTTCAATCACTTTACTCTGCTCCTGTGATAACTGCGAAAAACGTTTATAATCCAGTTCTTTTCTCTTCTTCAGGAAAAAAGAAATCCATCCCACCGATAAAACCGCGCCCAACAGGTAGATCAGGAATAAACGGTAATCGTACAGCAGCAGCACCACGCTGAAAATAACCAGGTTCACCAGCGAGAAAAGAGTATTCAGGGAAGAATTGGTCAGCAGTTGCTCTATCCGCTGGTGATCATTAATGCGCTGCATAATATCGCCTGTCATGCGGGTATCAAAATAGCTGATCGGCAATTTCATAAGTTTTATGAAGAAGTCGGACACAATAGAAATATTGATCCGGCTGGAAAGATGCAGTAAGATCCAGCTGCGCACAATGTCTATCCCCATTCTACCCATAAACAACATTACCTGTGCCAGTAGCACCAGGTAAATAAAGTTCAGGTCATGGTTCTGGATGCCTATGTCTACAATGCTTTGTGTGAGAAAGGGAAAAATCAGCGACAGTATGCTTCCCGCTAAAAGCCCGATGGCCAGCTGTGCAATCAGTTTTTTGTACCGGGAGAAATAACCAAACAGGAAAGAAAAATCCTTCCTGCTGCGCGGCGCCGCTGCATCTGCTTCATAAAACCCCGGAGTAGGATCCAGCAGCAGGGCAATACCTTCCTCATCCCGCTCATTCTTTCCTCTTCCTATCCATCCATCTATAAACTCCTGCTGCGTATATTTAAGGAGGCCATAGGCAGGATCGGAAACATGCACAATGGTGTCCCTGCCAGACTTCTTCACTTTGTAAACTACCACGAAATGCTGTTGCCCCCAGTGGCAGATACAGGGCAGTGGCGCCTCTTCCACCAGGGTGAGGAAATCGATCTTTACGGCCAGCGACTTAAAGCCTAATCCCTCTGCAGCTGCCGACAGGCCCAGTAAAGAGCTCCCCTCCCGCGTGGTTTCTGCCAGCGACCGGATCGTTTCTATTTCCGTTAACCTGCCGTAATGCTTACTGATAATTTTTATACAGGTAGGACCGCAATCCTTCCCGTCCGGCTGCATATAAAAAGGGAATGCTTTCAGCTTCATATTATTTTATTATCTCTTCCAGCCCATACCAGGCAATGGCGGATTGCTTCAGCGGGTTCTCCGCCCAGTTTTCCCAGCTGTTGGTATACGGATCGTACCCGCATTTCAGCGGCCTGGAATACATATCCTGCGGGTCTTCCACATATGCCCTGCAATCAGTGCATACATGCCGGAATTCACAATCTTTGCAAACGGTTATTTCATCTTTACGGATCTTCCCATACCGTTGAAATGCTTTATTATCCAGCACTTCCCGTACAGATGTTTTAGTGACATGCCCGAAGCTTTCCGGTAAGGAAGGACAGTTTTTAATATACCCGTTCCCATCTATGCTCAGCTTCCTGTTCAGGCAGGTGTTAAAGTGCTGGCTTTCGGTGAACAGTTCCATATTGGACATGAAATAGTCCGCGCGGATCTCCCCGCAGGCCAGGCAGGAATTGATATTGCTGCTGAAGAAAACCACCGGTACGGAACCATCGAATATTTTTTCGAGCTTGTCTACCGGTGAGGAATGTATCAGCAATGATCTCACACGCGGATACTTTTTCACCAGCTTATCCAGTGCCGGCAGGGCCAATGTTGTATCATAGGGAAGCACCAGCTTGATGAACTTCAGGGTAGTGCCGTTGAACACTTCCAATAATTCACGGATCCTGTCCAGATCCGTTTTATGGTAACACCTGATCTCCAGTCCCTGTACATGCAGGTCAAACAGTTCCCGGAAAAAATCCCCGGTATAGCAGATCTCTTCATTGAACTCAATAATCACATTGGTGATATCCGAGTACCTGTCCCAGCTGAGATCCAGGGGCGTTAATTCAGGTAACAGCCGGTTATCTTTAAAGCCCAGTTCCTTACTGAGCAGGAAACCGATGTAGCCGGCAATGGCCTCCCGGTTATCTTCCCCGTAATGCGTCATGCATTCTTCTATGGAATGCTGTTGCAGGAACAGGAGCACATCGGCCGTATCATTCGGGATATGATAAAATCTGCGCATCTGCAGATCGCATAGCAGCGACATGCGGGCGCCCTTTACGAGCTGGCAGTTTGCGTATAAATTAAAATATTCCATGATCAGAATTTGGAAATCACTTTATAAAAATTAAACAGCTCGTATCCTTCGGACTTTATTTTCCGGGCTTTTTCAAACTTGAGGATTGGCATGTTCTGCTGTCCGTTATTTTTTTCCAGGAAATACAGTGACAAAGGCAATCCTTCCTTCTCTTTCAGGTTACTGGTAAATTTCTTTTTCATGAGAGATGCTTTTACTGAGCAGCTGTGCTACTTTCCTTTCCAGGTAATAGTTGCAGGGATAAGATACCATGCCGAACTGGCCTTCGGGGTTAATTTCGAGGAAGTAGTAATTCCCCTGCATATCCACCATCAGGTCAATGGAACCTGTGCGGAAACACAGTAATTTCATCAGCTGGTCCAGCCTAAGTTCCAGGGCGGCCGGCAGTTTATAGGGCACTGTTCTGTTGGGCCGCTGGTTGTCGTAGTTCCGGAAATCATCTTTTGTTTTCCGGTTATTCTGTGAAAAGATAGCCATGGAATGGCATTCACCATCCAGGTAAAAAGTACGGATCTCGAACTTCTTGGTAATTTTTTCCTGGACCAGCGAAGGGAAAAATTTTTCGGGCACCAGGTGCAGGTTGGTTTGATGAATGGTTTTTGTAAGCATCTTGTATTGCCCACCTGCAGTGTCTTCAAGAAAAATGCATTCACTAACGGGCTTTACAATGATCTCATGGTAGTTGTTCAGCAGTTGTGCAATTGCTGCCCTGGTGGTTACCACCTCCGTGAAAGGTGTGCTGATACCGCATTTGCGGGCGAGGGCCAATACGTGCAACTTGTTCAGGTTATCTTCTGTAATGGGGTCATTCAACCATTTTTGCCGGTCAATGGTGTAGAACAGCAATGAATGAAGGCCGTTGAATTCATCTGCCAGGAAGCGTTTCAGGGTGTATTGCGTTTGGAAGTCGGCCTGCTTAAGACTGTACTTCACCGGGAAGCTGCTGATCTTTCTCCGGTACCAAACCACTGCTATCTCGTCGTTTCCGGGCAATTCGCCCAGGTGTTGCATATCGAACAGGTCCTCCCCATTCATCCGCAGGTAGGGTATGCCCAGGTGGCTCAGCCACTGGCACACGTGATCTGTGGTGCCTTCCAGGTGCGACTGGCTTAATATGAGGATCTGTTGAGACATGGTGCACGGTTAATTACTGGTAGTAAGGACTGCCGGTTATTGCCGGCAGTCCTCGTGTTTCCGGTCCTAATGGCGGAAGGAGCTATTTTTTGGGATCAGCCTTGTGATCACACAGGTAAACATCCGGACCTGAATAGTGGGTTGGGGTGTGAACAGTGGTGCCAGCCGCCTCGCCTGAATCATCCAGAGAGAAATCGGCTAACATGGCCCTGCCACCTTTAATTGTTTCCAGGGATTCAACTTTTTTTGCATTCAGTTTTTTCAACTTGTCCATAGTGTTTAATTTTTAGAGGTTTACGTTGTGGGTTACTTAGGGTCATTCCGGGTGTCTGTTACCCAATGCTGTCCGTTCCAGGAAGCATAGTTTTCCGTGGTTCTTTCCTGGTCTTCGAGGGCAAATTCCATCAGAGCTAATCTGCCGCCCTTCACAGTTTCCGGAGATGTTACCTTTTTGGCAACCAATTTTTCTAACTGTTTCATGTGATTCAATTTTAAATCCGGTCTAAAATTAGGCGACAGGATTAACTCTGCATCGGGCGGATGTATATTTGAATGCCCGGGGTTTATATTCGCGGCAGTTTGGGGGATATTTGCGGAGTAACTGTTTTTCCCGTAACAGATATCCTTCGCTTTTCACCTGCCTTTACCGTTACTTTGGGCCAATGGAGAAAAGCGGTATAACCCACAGGCCGCTTTGCTTCAGCGCTGGTTTCCGGCATAATGGTCACACTTGCATCGTAGGGAGTTGGGTTATATAGTTCCATTACCAGGCCTTTGGCCTCTTTCCTTATAATGCTGGCTTTTATATGGTCAAAAACATAACATGTTGCCTGGTCGGTGAGCACATACACACCTGGCAATTCGAGTGCCATGAGCATACCGTTTGTTTCCGTCCAGGAATTGCGGGTATGGATATAATTGCCAATGCTTTCTTTTCCTTCGGCATCACTGGGTTGGATCCGTTCCATAGAAGATCCTTCGAGATAGTTGGTGGTGATATGCCCGGGCATGTTAACTGCCTCTGTATGCGCATGCTGAATATCCCGGATGAGATCTGCATATATTGATTTCCCTGTAGCCCTGAACAATTTAAAAAGATAATCCCCGGAGGAAGTGCAGATACCCGGCGCTGCATGTTTGTTCTGTATACTGGCCCAAACAGCGCCTGTCATATTGGATTGCAGCTTCCCTATAGTGCTTGAGGCAGGGAATACCGGTGCATAAGACATTGTCCAGGTAGCGCAAAGCGCCGCTTCCACTTCCGCCTTTAACAACCATTTACGGTCTCCGGTATAATTGTATAATGCCATTAAGGACTCCAGGAGCCCAAAGGCCGATTCAGCATCGGCATCCTGCGAAATATCCCCGCAACCGCCGCCTGTAAGCCCCTGCCCTGCCACATCTCTCAGGTAGTAATAATCCGCTGCAGCAACGGCGGTTTTCAGCCAGGAAGTTTTTTTAAAGTAACGGGCGGCCAATACCAGGCCGGCCGGGGCAATGGCGCCTGCCGTAGAATTAAATACCGCAATATTGCCTGTTCCCGGCGCTATATACTGCCCAAACTGACCGTATTTTTCCCAGGTATTTTGAAAAGCGTTCGCCAGTTTTACAGCAGCATCTTCCCAATCTTTACTGATCATGGCGGCACGCCCGCTCTCCCTCAGCAAAAACAGGTGCTTCATCAGCCAAAATAAGGCATCGCCGTTCTTTCTTACCATTGTTTGTATTTCCGGGAAATCAGGCGACATCTTCTCTCCCCTGATCTCCCCGTTTGCGCTTATACTTCCATAAAAAAAACCGCTTTTCCCCTGTAGCCGGTGTACTACAAAATCAAGTTCCTCACCTACCCTTTTATTTTCCTTCCCGTCGTTCAACGCCAGCATCGGATAGGTGTTAATCATGCCGCTCACCCATCCCAGCTGGAAGTCGTTGCTGTTTTCCGGCTTATAATAACTACCGGCCGGTTGTTGTGTAAAGTTACTGCTGCAGATAGCTGTTCCCAGCTCCAGCAGCCTGCTCATAGGTACCAGGTTACGGGAAGCAACAGCAGTGGAAAGATCTTTCCGAACTTCCATAAATTTTGTCAGCAGACCGGGAATACCTTCTGCCTTAAATACATACAGGCGAAAACGGAGTGTTACTTCATCACCTGCTTCCCAGTCGGGCGCATGATCGCCGCTCTGGTGAAAATCCCCGAAACCTGCTGCCAGCTTACGGACCGCAGGCGCTGAAATATCAAAGGAAAAATGATCTTTACGGGCATTCTCTGTCATAGTCACCCCGCTGTTTCCCCACTTGGTTTGTTGTTCTGTAAGCAGGATAAATCCTGTTTGTTCCGCAGGAGAAAAAAAACAGACTGCCGGGGTAGCCATATTCCCCGTTTGCAATTCTACGAGGGAAGCCTCATTCTGCACTACCGATAAACGGGGGTTATTTGAGATGGTAAGCGGTACCTGCGGATTGTAATACATATCATGCGGGTAAGCAGGGTTATATCCGTTGCCTATTGAACGATAGCGATTGCCGTTATAAAGGGAAGCCGGCACCAGCACATAGTTGGCGGCGCTCCAGTTGCTGAAGTCAAATTTTACAGCTACGGCGGCAGCAGTGGCCCTGCCTGCAGTTAACCGGAATGTGGCCGCCACGTCTATTGCATCGCTACGGTCCTTTACCGGGCTGGCTTTCAGCGCCAGTTGCCAGCCTCCCGGCAGTTCGCCGGAACGGAAAACATGCGCTGTTACCAGGCTGGTACCATTATACTGCCTTTGTAAAAAAGTCAGGGATCCTCCTACCTGCTGTAGCATCCTGTTCACTGCCGGATCAGAGAGTTGGGCGAAAGAACTTCCGGATACGGCAATAGCTGCCAGGAACAATAAGCAATACTTCATGCTATACATACCTGTTATTTGGAATGAAGGTCTGATTCCCTGTATACGAATGCAACCCTTAATTTGACAATTTCGGATGCTATCTTTGCTGTATAGAACTTCCCCCGTATTTTATTATCTTTGGATTACCTGTAACACACAACCAGACCGACCAACCGATGCAGTACATATACGAGAATTTCACCTTTCCGCCGGACCAGTCATTCACAATAAGGTCTGAGATTTTTGAAATTAAAAAGCATACCGCTTTAAAATCGCATGTTAATTTTGAGATCGCATTGCTGGAGAACTGCAGCGGCAAAAGGTTTATCGGCGATCACATCGGGGATTTCGATGGATCGGAGCTGGTGTTGCTGGGCAGTTATCTTCCGCATTGCTGGCAATATTACAAGGCGGCAGATCCGCTTATCCCCACCCAGGCGGTAGTGATCCATTTCTTTCCTGATTTCCTTGGAAAGGAGTTGCTTGAAAAACCTGAAGCCAGGCAGTTGAACCTCCTCTTCGCGAAGGCTGCCAAAGGAGTATTATTTTCAGGCAGCACGCTCCGGGATGCCAAAATGATCATGCACCAGATGCTTTATGTATCGGGCTTAAGCAGGGTGGCGCTGATGATCCGCCTGCTGGATGTACTCGCACAATCCGAGTCATCAACGGTGTTATCATCTCCCTATTACAATACTGTTGAAAACTCAGGAGAAGCAAAAAAGATCAATAAGGTATTCGATTACATTTTTCAGCATTTTAAAGAGGACATTGTATTACAGGATGTGGCAGATCTTATTCCTATGTCGTCGGCTGCTTTTTGCCGTTTCTTTAAACGTAATACCAACCGGACATTAATCGACTTTGTGAAAGAGGTTCGCATTGGCCATTCTGCCAAACTTTTACTGGAAGGAAACCATAATGTGGCAGAAGCCTGCTACAACAGCGGCTATAATAATATCTCGAATTTTAATAAACATTTTAAGGAGATCAAAGGGCTTTCGCCCCGGGATTTTTTAAAGCAATACGAAGACAAAGAAAATAAAAAAGTTAGTGTTCATGACGAATGATCACTCTTTGTTAAACTGGTAAAATGGGGTTGCCTCTACCCACTTTTCATGTGCCCCTGCACCAGGTACACCGGTCTGGTAGCCATCCATTAACCTGTTCCACTCCGCGCAGCGCTTATCATAAGCTTCAGCTGTTTTCCCCATCTGGCCCAGGTCGGCCCCGGCCGGCACAGTAATGGTCATTACCAGCAGATAGTTGTACCGGTAAAGGGTTATTTTCCGGTAACCTGCTTTCTTAAACCCCGCTTCTACTTCCGGCCATATATGCTGATGATAATCGAGATAAGCCTTCAGTTTCTCCGGATCATGTACAATATTCACTACAAATACATGCTCCTGCAGCGCTGTCTCTTTCCGGGAGGTGTTACATGCGGTAAATATAAGAATAGCAGCAGGCAGCAATACGCGGCATAAAGCAGCAAATGATACTTTATTCATGAACCGTTAGTTTAATACTATATAGATCGTAATCATCAGGAATGCCAATGCCCCCCAGCCTGCCCATAACCATTTATCCATGGGCGATGCCGTTTTAGCCGGGAAAGAAAATGACACCTGTTCTTTTTCAGGTGCTTTAAATGTTACCGTTATCAGGGCCATTACAATGGCCAGGCAAATAAAGATATAAACGGAAAGCAACAGGAAATGTGGCCAGAACCCTTTGTAGGGATAATTCAACACGTAACAGACTCCTATCACCAGGCAAAGAAACCCGCCTCCGAACAAAACTGCTTCTGCGGCCAGCCTGTGGGTACGCTTCCAGAAAATACCGCCTAAAAAAACAACCGATAATGGCGGCGCCAGTATAGATACCAGTCCCTGTGTTAATTCAAAAAGACTTTTATCCGAATAAGAAAACAATACCGCAATGCCTCCTCCCAGAACAGCGCCCGCAGCCGTCATCCATTTTCCTACCGTGGTCTTATCCGCTGTTTTTAAAGACACAAACTGCGTCACCACATCCAGGGTAAAAACCGTGCTGAAAGAGTTCAGTGCAGACGATACCGTATCTATCAGGGAAGCAACAAGGGCCGCTATACAAAGCCCGCGGAGCCCCTGGGGCATCAGGTTGTTAACCAGCGTAAGGTAAGATTTATCCGGAGTGGTGCTATCCCTGTATAATAAAAAACAGATAATACCCGGCAATACGAAAATAAGCGGCGTAATCACTTTAAGCGCCGCCAGGAAAAGAATACCACGCTGCCCTTCTTTAACGTTTTTTGCTGCCAGTACCTTTTGTACGATCGTTTGATCCGCACACCAGTAATAAACAGCTACCACCGGGTAGCCCGCTATAATAGCCAGCCAGGAGTACTCCGGATCAGAGCTTGCATGAAACAGTTTCCAAAAGTCAGGAGGAACAGTGCCGGTGGCATCTTTCACCTTACCGAGTTCTCCAATAGCCAGTAACGTTAGTATAAGGGAAGATACAATTATGATCAGCGATTGAAAAACGCCGGTTCTTACCACGGCCTTTAAACCACCAATAGCGGTATAGCTGGTAGAGATAACCGTTATCAGCACTACGGCTTCCGGCAACGAGCATTGGAAAATTTCCGAGATAACAATTCCTCCTGCATACAACGCGCTTCCAAGCCATATAAACAGGATTGAGAACAGGCTGTAAACTACCAGGAAATTATAGGATCTGCGCCCATAGCGCAACAGCAGGAACTGCGGGATAGTGCTGATACCCGTTGAAATGTAATGCGGAATAAAGAATGCAGACAACAACAGCAGGAATATCCATGCCAGCCATTCAAAATTGCTGCCTACTACTCCCTGCGAAAAACCGAGGCTGGATAACCCGATCAGCATCATTGGCCCTACATTGGCGCTGAACATGGAAAAGCCGATCTGCCACCATTTCAAAGAGCGCCCTCCCAAAAAAATGTCTCCTCCCGATTGTACCCGTCGGGATCTCAGGTAAAAACCAAAAGTGAATAACGCTACTACATAAACAACGAGGACGAGATAATCAATTCCGGTTAATATTATCTTCACAGAAAATGCTTAAGGATTATAAAGATACAACAGGCTTGTATTCCCTGATGTTCTTTTTATTCCATACCCGCGTCCTGAGCAGCTGGCGGGTATCTTCGCTGTGTTGCCAATTTATCCTGACAGGTAAACCTGGTAGTTCCGGCAGGAAAAACCTGCCCTCTTTCCATGCCGGTTTTACACTAAAATATGTTTCCAGCCCACGCATAATAGAGTACAGGTACTCCACCTGGCATTGCTCAGAGGCGGTGGTCATCAGGGAAGCCGTGAACAGTGAATAGCCTCCCGATGAAAAATCCAGGTGATGCCTGGCGGCCAGGTCTTTCACGGCGGTCCATTCCCTTACGCCTGCCAGATGCCCCGGCACCGGCTGCAGATGCGCCACGCCTATGTTTACCAGTGTTGGAAACACCCTGGCGGTACGTTCCGATTCACCAAAAGCGATCTTCAACGGTGTTTGTTTGCACAGCGCTTCTATCTGGTCGTAAGATGCTGAATGAACAGGCTCCTCCAGCCAGGCCAGGTTTTCACCTGCCGTTTGATCAATAAACCGGAGCGCCTGCTCACAACTCCATATCTGGTTGGCATCTACTGCCAACCGGGTATTCTTCCCCAACAAACTACGTACAAACTTTACCCGCTTCACATCTTCCGTCATGCTCATCCCAAAGTCCTTACCTACCTTCATCTTATAACAATCTACCCCTGCTGCGATAAAATACGCTACTTCTTTTTCCAGCTCCGCATAACTATAATTGGTACCACCACCGCTGCCATATACTTTTACATTATCCCGGCCTGCGCCCAGGTATTTATATAACGGGATACCTGTCCGGCGGGTAGCCAGGTCGTGCAATGCCATATCCACCTGGCCCAACAGCGCAGAGGCAGGGCCTTTGAAGCCTTCGTTCCGGATAGACCAATACAGCTTTGAATACAGCTGTTTATAAGAAAGATTGCGGGAATACAGCAAATGAGGCACCAGGCAAGCTTCCAGTATATTGGTATAACTGCTGTACACCGGCGCTTCGCCAATATTGTGATCCTCATCTTCAATGGTGATCATCGACAATCCAAAAGCCGGGAACGGTCCCATAGTGGCGTCCTGGAATGGGGTGACCACCTGCACCGGGGCTAACTCCCTGATTTGTATACTCCGGATATTAAAGATCTCGTTGTCGATATTACACATCTTAAGTTCTTTTACCATTACTGCAATTCAGCATCTCTGCCAGGATACTTTCCGGCAACTTACCCTCGTTAAAATGTTCTATACTGGCCGCCAGCTCCTGTTTATCGGATGGCCCCAATACAATGTTAAAGTTGTAGGGTAAAGACAACAGGAACCGGTGGGCCATGGCCGGCAAGGCAAGCTGATGTTTCACGGCCACCTGTTCCAGGCGTATGGCCATTTCCAATGACTCCGCAGGCAGCCACTCGGGGCGCATCTGTTTAAACGATCCTATGCATTTTCCCAACAACCCCATATTTAAAGGACTGGCAGCATAATACTGTATACCACGGGATAAACAGTAAGGCAACGAATCTCCCAGGGCTGTTGTATTGGAGGCATTGAGACGGTTAAATTCCATTACCACATCAAAGATCCCCTCATCCAGGAAGGGCTTCAGCCAGGCCGGCCAGTTACCGCCAACGCCTAAACGTTTTGCCAGCCCCTGCTCCCTGAACTTTATCAACCTGGCTATGATCCGCTCCCGGCCTGTTCCCGGTATGGCCTGTGGATCGTGCAGGAACAGGGTATCGAGAGAAGAGATACCGAGCAAATACAAACTTTTCTCCAGGCTTTCCGTCATGGCCTCATCTGTATAATCGTACAAGGCTTCATCGGCAGCATAAGATTTTAACCGGCCCACTTTAGAGCTGATAGCAGGCATTCTCCCCCGCCATTGCTGTAATGCCTGCCCAAGGTAGTTCTCAGCATCTCCATAGGCCGGCGCTGTATCGATAGCAGCGATACCAGATTCCAGGGCAAATAAAATTGCCGATACAGATTGATGTGGATCAACCTTCCCCCAAACACCGCCTAATCCTGCAGTACCAAGTACCAAGCGTTCGTTGATCATAAACAAATGTAAATGCGGTTAACTTGTTTTATCCCGTTTCAATATCCTGGAAACACCCAAAGTACCATCTGCAGCCACCGGGTAAAGCTGCCAGGTATTATTGTCCAGCTGCTCCAGGTGATACCTGTTCTTTTCTTCCTGCATTTCTTTTTTCAATGCCCTTCCGAATACACCCGCGCTTCTTGCATCCTCCCAGGTACGGAAGGCTTTGAATATCGCCTGCTTATCGCTCCTTTTCTCTACCGCCTCCTGGCTCAGCCCCAGCATATAGGTAGCATCCCAGGCAACAGACTTACACTGAAGGTTCTCTATCACCTGTACATCCCAGCCGGGTTGCAGGTTTTGTATCCCAAAGGTAGCCGGGAAATAACTTCCGTTAAATGAATAACGGATATCTTTCCCCTCAATACCCCATTTATTATTTACCGGGTCAAACATATGATTGCCGCCGCCCACATTACATACGCTCATGTAATGCCAGTTGCCTTCAAAAACACAGGATCCCATCACCCTGAGATAGGGCACTCCCATTTTCTCAAGATCACCAAACATCTTCCTTAAAAAACGTTTAAAAGAATACTGCCCATGTCCCTGGTAAGTAAAACTTTCAAACCCGTCAAAATCGATATAATTCATACCTCCATCATGCAGCAGGCTGGCATAATAGGCTGCATACTCATCCTGAAGGGCGATACCGGGAATAAAACCTCCATAGCAGTTTGCCTGGAGCTTGGCCAGTTGCTCACCGGCATTATGCGCGGCCGCATTTGTTTTGAGCGCGCCCCGCTCCACACCGGTAAGTGTATAGGGTTTTGTGGTGGTTACGCCTTTATACCTGATAAGCTCCTTTCCAATTCTCAGCACATTTAACTTATTATCATCCCAACCGCCAAACTCATTCAGGTAGCTGGTATCTGCTACCTGGATCAATGTATCATTTGAACCGATCGCTTTTATGATACGGGTTTTCAATACGGTGCACAGGCCTTCGTTTGGCACGGGATGCACATCGCTGCTGAAAGGCTGAACAAATTCAGTTAACGTATGCAGGCCATAGGCGATGCCTTCCTTATTGGTTAAAGCGGTTAAATCACTGATAGGGCGTTTTTGCTGGTTAAGCGTTACTTTCTTGTCGCCCCAGCGATTGGCCGGATTGGTATAATACTCTCCCAAACCCTCGTCCTGAACGGCTTTCAGCCCCAGCTGGCTGGCATACGATACCAGGCTATCGTGCGGCCCCCACCAGGCAATATCAGTTTGATAATTAGACGGATCCTTCACCCACTTTCCATTGCGGGTGATATAAGGTAACCCTTCCTTTTTCACCACCTGTTCTATAGTCTGCAGCCCCAGTGAATCCGGGCATGCATAAAAGGCAATAGCAGAGCCTATATAGTCTACGTCAACCGGCGTTAGCTCCATATGCCGGGGCGATTTAATACCGGGAAAGTCATTAAAATGCGGGTAAAAAATGGTATACGGCTTTTTCCTGTCGCGCGAATGCAATACAATGGAAGACCCGTAGTCCGGCTCCAGGCTGGCGCCGTTGCCGTTCATATACCGGTAATATTCCTCCGGATGAGAATAAAATGCCACATCATTGATACCATCGCCGCCGATACGGAAGCGCTGCCCTTCTTTGAGATTGGCAGGCAACGGGTATTTCACCGGGTCCGGGGAATGAATGATGTAGCACGACTGGTACATGTCGCCATTACAGGGCGGGCCGCTGGTGGTATTGTCGTTAAGCGCCAGGATGCCGATGGCAAAGTTATCATCTCTTACCACCGACAATATTTCGCCGATGGTTTTAGAGATATTGGTTTTATAAGGCCCCCATACAATGTTATCAATACCATTACGTGGTACGAGTGACTGCAATTCAAACCGCAGGTACTCCTGTTCCTGGTTCACTTTTAACGTGGCCACCGCACCGTTGGGGAAGCTCAGTTTTAATTGTTGTCCCTGGAGCCTGGCAGCGGCCGGGTAAACATTTTTTCCATCCTTTTCCAGCACCAGTAATGGTGAGCTCAGTCCTTTGGGATTGTATTCCCTGTTCGTTTGTTTATCCCTGATGCTGGTAATGAACCCGCTTTTATTAACAGTAACAGACGCATACCTGGTGGCAAACGTAATATGCTGTGCGCCCAACTGCTTGCTAAAAGCCAGTAAAGTACAGATGATAATTCCTGCGCCCAGGCGCCTGCTACCATTCCCGCTGATCTTCTTCATTATGCTGTTATTGATTGATCCTGAAAACTATGCTTTTTATTTACGTTATTGCCTGAATAAAATCTATTGCAGGGGATCGAATTCACCACCCCAGTTATTATTCTGTTTTAATAATGGATTCCTGTCCAAAACGGTTTTAGGAATGCCATATATGTAGTACTGATCTTTAATGGCTATGTCAACTGCATCTGTAGGAATAACAGTAGATGTAAACCTGTTCCATATGGTATTTATATCCGACATGGGGCTTACATCCGGCTGACCTGCTTTCAGCAAAACAGCAATTCCATGACGCTGGGTAAGCCCTCTCAGGTAACCAAACATTTTCCAGCGGCGCAGGTCATTCATTCGTTTACCTTCAAAACAGAACTCCACAAAACGTTCTTTCTGGTAGGCCTTGCGTATATCCGGCTGCAGCAGTGCGGTAATACCATAGTTGCCGGCAACACCGGGCTGCACACCGGCACGGGCCCTGATCTGTTTTAATACATCCAGTGCCACGGCAGTATTGCCTGTTTCATTGGCGCACTCCCCGTAGTTCATCAATACTTCAGCATAACGGATTTCCACCCAATCAACGCCTGCATTGTAAACGCCTCCTTTATCAATGGTTTTATCAATTGCCTTTATACGGTAAAAACTGGAGTTTGACCATAATACATCGGGTGTAATAGCATTATGCACACCTTCAAGCCCGGTGTTGCCATTATAATTTGTGATGGAAGTAAAGTAAGTCCACAAGTAAGTTTTACCATCACGCATTCCCTTTAAATACTGGTTGGGAGATCCGTTATAATAAATATTGGCATAAAACCGGTCGTCCCTGTTAAAGAACAACGTATCATAGCTTCTTGGCTGGGATTCCCAGCTGGTGCCGTCTTTCATAGGAAAGGTATTTACCAGTTCCAGTGATGGCCGGTCATATCCCACATCATCTTTTGACCAGTCGAGTGGTATTAAACCTCCCTGGAAATAAACCGCCTGCGGATAATTGTAACGGCGCACCATCACTACTTCTTTGTTCAGCTCATCATCCCATATTTTACTGTAAGGACTATACAGACCTTTGCCACGCGCATCGAGGAATTCTTTAGCCGCTTTATTGGCGTCGTAGGCTTTCTGCCAGGAGGCAATGCCACCCAGGCCATTGAACAACGGGCTGGCATAAAATAATAATACCCTTCCTTTAAAAGCCAGTGCCACGCCTTTATCTACCCTGCCCATATCATCGTCTGTAAATGCATCCGGTAATAAAGCAGTAGCATCATCTATATCTTTCAAAATCTGCGTTACACATTCTGATGTTTTATTACGGGGCTTCTGCAGTGTTGTTAAATCTGAAGTAGGCAGCTGGGCTTCCAGTATAAGCGGCACCCCGCCGTAAGCGCTCACAAGACTATGATATGCCCAGGCTCTCCAGAACAATGCCTGTCCCTTGATCTTGTCCTTATCCGCCTGGCTGAAGGTGGCTTTGTCGATATTACCCAATAAAATATTAATGGTCCGTATACTGTTATACGTTGTAAAGTTGTTTTGTGAATCAAAGGTAGCAGTGCCCCTGAACCATTCATTGGTTTGTTTCTGATAGGGTACTCCCTCGTCTGTATTGTTCCCGCTGCCATAGGTATTACCGGGCATCAGGGAGGAATAGATCTGGTTTAAATAGGCAGTTGCGATATTTACATCAGACCATACCTGGTCGGGGCCTACAGCTGAAAGGTTTGTTTTGTCAAGCACCTTGCTGCAACTCATCAGCAAAAAAGGAATGAAAAAGATGAGTGTTGCTATATTTAACTTATTCTTCATTTTCTTGTTTTTTAATTTAAACACGCTTTTCTACAACTTTATATCAATTCCCACGGTAAATGTTTTCATGGTTGGATAACTCATGAACTGAGACACTTCAGGATCATACAACTTAAACCTGGAGATATTAAACAGGTTCGATCCTGCCAGGAAAATCCTTGTGTCCCTGATCGCTAATTTATTCAGGACAATATCAGGCAGTTTATAATTGATGTTCAGGTATTTCATCCTTAAAAAGCCGCCGTTGTATACGTTGAAGGTGGAAGTCCAGGTATAGCCGGCAGAGTGGGGATCGCCCCATGGGTACATTTTTGGAGTAGACCCGTTGGGGTTTTCGGTGCTCCAGGAATCAGCATGATACTGGGGCACTTTTCCGCCGCCGCCAAAGTTCCTGCCCCAGGCGTCGTTATAGCTTATCTTATATCCTGTAAGCCCGGAAAATAATGCTTCTACTGTAAATCCTTTATATGATAAGGAGATGTTTAACCCGTAGGCCATAGGTGCATTCTCTGCTCCGAAATATTTTCCCAGCACCATCTGGTCGTAGCTGTCTACCTTATTATCGGGCTTGCCATCGGGGCCACTAAGATCTGCCAGCAGCATGTCTCCCAGGGCAGGCGCCACTCCATTGATGGTATAACCGGCAGGCAGCTTATTCAGGTCTTCTTGTGTGCGTATTACACCCAGGGCCTGGTAACCATATCCATACGCCAGCGTTTTACCGATCGGGTTAGCATAATCCTGTGTATTGGCAGCAACATCTCTCCTTATGGCCTTATTGGTAGCATAGGTAAATACGCCCTTTACATTATAGCTGAAGTTTCTGCCGATGTTATTGCTGTATCCCAGCTCTATTTCAATACCATTGGAGCTCACCTTCCCATAGTTTTCCGGTGGTAAGGATGCGCCAAACTCATAAGGGATAGCGAGTATACGGCTGCCTAATATATCGTACGACTGGCGTTTCCAGTAATCGAAGCTAAAACGGACATTTTTCAGAACTGTTGCATCTATACCGAAGCCGGCGGAATTTGATTTTTCCCAGGTTAAATTGCTGTTGGGTAAACCTCCATATGCAAGTCTTGATGCAGGGATACCGGAAGCGCCAAGATAATAGGTGCCACCCTGGATAATATACTGCTCCATCCATCTCCACCTGCTGTTGGGATCATCCTTATCCAGAATATCATTACCGGTTGTAGCATAGGATGCTCTCAGTTTTAAGAAATCAACAGCCCTGCCAAGCGACGATCTTTCAAAAAATCCTTCCCTGGAGATCACCCAGCCTCCTGATACAGACGGGAACCATCCCCATCTCTTAGCCGGTGCAAAGTTGGTAGAACCGTCCCGCCTTACAGAGGCGCTGAAAAGATACTTGGCATCATAGTCATAGTTAATCCTTCCGATATAAGACAGTCTTCCTATCTGGCCTTCATTACCGCTTGTAGACCAGTCTGCGTTATTAGCGCTGGTATACAGGAACTGGTCGGTGGCCACCAGCGGGAAATTATACCGGTACATGCTGAAGTAATTGGTGTATCCTTCGTATTGCTCGTAAACAGCCAGTGCGCCTACCGTATGTTTTCCAAACGTGCGGTCGTAATTGATCTGTGCATTCAGCTGATAGGTATTGGATTTATTGTATTCATTTCCCAGGTATTGGGTGCCGGGATCACCGCTTAAAACAGTGCCTACCAGGGTATCCGTATAAATCAGACCATTAGGCCCCGTTTTCTTGAAATTGTACAGCTGCTGCTTTTTGGCAAAGGTTTTTATATAACTATTATCAAAGTTCTTACTGTAGGTGCCTTTTATGCTCAGTCCTTCTATAGCGGGTATCTTGTACTCGGCCGTTACCAGGGCGTCTATCTGCTGGTTGTTATTACGCCAGTAGCCCCCGTTCCTCATCATCTCTATCGGGTTGCCCAACCAACCGGGATTATTGGGTTTACCATCTATATACGGGGTTGCAAATACGTCCCAGTACAGGAGCTTGCCCCAAAGATTATTCAGATCATCGGAACCGTAATCATAGGTAAAGTTGAAACGGCTCCTGGTGCCATAACTTGTTCCCAGGTTTAAGCCAAGGGTAAGATTTTTCACGAGGTTAGCCTGCACATTTCCGCGCAGGTTATATTTCTTGTATGATACCTGCGGAAGAAAGCCATCCTCTTTAATATAGGAGCCTCCGATATATCCCCGCAGTTTTTCATTGCCCCCCGAAACGCTCAGGGCATAACGCTGGCTGGAAGGATTGGTATAAGCGGCTTTGTAATAATTATCGCCGTTAGGATTATTTTTAAGCACCCAGTTAATTTCTTCCTCGCTTAACCCGCCGTTAACTGCTTTGGATAAATTCAAACCATCTTTAACCGGCATGTATTCGGGCAGCTTACCCACGCGTTGTGTATTATAGGTAGCGTTAAAATTTACAATGGCCGTACCGCTTTTACCGGTTTTTGTAGTTACCAGGATAGCGCCGTTAGAAGAACGGGAACCATAAATAGCTGCAGAAGAGGCATCTTTCAGGATGGTGATATCTGCCACTTCATTGGGATCAAGTGCATCAAAACTGGTTTTATCCCGCACTACGCCATCAATTACATACAACGGTTCTACCGCACTGTTACTGAATGAGGAACGGGATCTTACTTTAACGTTAGAACCAATACCAGGCGTGCCTGTAGGTGAACTGACAAAGGTGCCGGATAAACGGCCGGCCAATACGTTCGATAAATTTGTAGCGGGGATGAGCTGTATATCCTTCGCGTTCATAGACGAAACAGCGGAAGTCATTTTAGCCCGTTTCTGTGTTCCATATCCCACCACTACCACGTCTGTAAGCTCTGTGGCAACGGGGTGCAGGGTAATGCTAATCTGTGAAGTGCCGGCAACGGCAAAGGCCGTACGAAAACCAGTCATGGTAATTTTCAGACGGCTACCCGGAGGAGCGTTTAACTCAAAGCGGCCTTCCGGGCCGGAAACTGTCCCGTTCTTCAGATTCCCCTCCTGGCTTACAGTAGCGCCAGGCAGCGGTGCACCGGTAGAATCGGCAACAATGCCTTTAACGCTGATCTTATTCTGGGAATAAACAGGCCTGGATTGCAGCAGTGTGAACAATAGCGCAATCGCCCATAGCAACGACTTAGTTTGGCTCATAAAAAAAATTGTACAGGTGGCAAATTTGTGGAATAGTAATTCATTGTTCGGTTGATGACATCTCTGGTCTACATAAAGATCTTATTAACCTGCCCGGTGTACAACACTTAAATTGACCATTACAAATGCTATTTTTGCAGGGCGGCGGCGGCATTCAGCAGCCAGCTCCCCGGTTATTTCCCCCAAATCTTCTCCTGATACGGTTTCCCGTAAAACCCGTTTCCCTGTCATGATTACTTTTGATCTACATTCAACCACAATACCATGACTATCAACTTGCAAAAAATCACACTGGAAAAGAAAGGCGATACCCATATAATCGATCTTTCCAAAAAAGCAGGCAGCATTACACAGGAGATCAACATCAACCTGAACTGGTCCAAAGGCACAAAGAAGGGCCTGTTCGGGAGTATGTTCAATAACGACATCGACCTGGATCTTGGTTGTTTCTATGAGCTGAATAACGGGGAAAGAAATGTGATCGACGGCTTACAATTTTCCCAGGGCCTGGGTGGCCCCAGAAACAGGCTTACCAGGCAGGGACAGTATACCGGTAAACCATGGATATGGCATACGGGCGACGACAGGGGCGCTGCCGCCGGATCAGGCGAAAACATTATCGTTAACCCCCAGGGCCTGCATGATCTGAAACGCATGGTCATTTACTGCTTCATTTATGATGGCGCCGCACGATGGCAGGAAACCAATGCCGTTGTTACGGTGAAAGTACCCGGAAGCCCTGAAATAGAAGTCCAGATGGGAAGCCAGGCCAGTCTTAATAAATTCTGCGCCATAGCGGAAATACTGTTTACTGCTGACTCCATAGGCGTAAGAAAACTGGTGACCTTCCACACTTCGCATGGCGAGTGCGACATCGCATATAACTGGGGCCTGCAATGGACTTCCGGTTCCAAATAACCAATATCGCCACCTCTCCGCTCTCCGCCATTCTAACAATTACCCTTAAAACCCAAATCAGAAAAGTCATGTCAATTAACCTGATCAAAGGACAAAGAGAAAATATCCAGTCGCCCGCATTTACCATCGGCCTGGGTTGGGATACCAATACCTCCGCCACCGGCAGCGCATATGACCTGGACGCATCCGCATTTATTCTGGGCGAAAATAAAAAGCTGCTGTCCGACCAGCATTTCATATTCTATAACAACCTGAAATCCCCGGATGGCTCAGTGCTGCACACCGGCGATAACCTCACCGGGAACGGGGATGGAGACGATGAGCAAATTCATGTAGACCTCTCCCGGATCGATGCAGGCGCCAGTGAAATATGCATCGTTATCACCATCCATGATGCCACTGCCCGCAGCCAGAACTTCGGACAGGTACGCAATTCATTCATCCGCATCTTCGATACCAACACCAGCCAGGAGCTGCTTAAATATGAGCTGGAAGAAGACTTCTCCGTTGAAACAGCCGTTGAATTCGGCAGGATCTACAAAAAAAACGGGGAATGGAAATTTGAAGCGGTTGGCGCAGGCATGAAAGGCGGACTACAGGATTATTTGAACAAATTCAATTAACGGCCTTCATCTGAACCCCACAAAGAAAACAACCCCCCTAATAAAAAACACTTCAGAAAAATGAGAAGACTACCCGTATATCTATTGTTGGATACCTCCGGCTCCATGACCGGCGAGCCCATTGAAGCCGTTAAGAACGGCGTGCAGATGATGATCCATTCACTGCGCCAGAACCCACAGGCCATTGAAACCGCCTATGTAAGTATCATCACATTCGATTCCGACGCCAGGCAGGTGGTCCCGCTTACAGACCTGGCTTCCTTCCAGATGGTGAATATCAAAGCCTCCGGCTTAACATCCATGGGGGCGGCGCTTTACCTGCTGGCAGATAAGCTGCAGACAGAAGTGGCCAAAACAACACCGGAACAGAAGGGCGACTGGAAGCCGATGGTATTTATTATGACCGATGGCGTTCCTACCGACAACTGGCAGGCCGGCTTTAATAAGCTCAAGGCGGTAAACAAAGGACTGGTGGTAGGTTGTGCAGCAGGGCACAGCGCGGATGATACCGTGCTCAAAAAAATAACCGATTCGGTAGTGCGTCTTGCCAATGCAGATGCAGAAAGCATTTCTAAATTCTTTCAATGGGTAACCGCCTCCGTGTCCACCTCCTCTACCAAAGTAGAGGAATCAGGGAAAGAAGTTACCGGCCTGGAGCAGCTCCCTCCTCCCCCTTCAGAATTAGTAGTAATAGCTTAGCCATGAACAGAAGACTCTTAGCCTATTTCCTCCTGGATACTTCCGGATCAATGCAGGGCGAACCTATACAGGCGCTGAACAATGGCTTTAATGGCCTTATCAGTATGCTGAGGGCCGATCCGCAGGCAATGGATTCCCTGCATATCAGTGTGATCACTTTTGATAAAGAAGTGAAAAACATTGTTCCGCTCACAGACTTAGCCAGTTTTCAACCGGTAGAAATAAAATGCCCGGAAAGCGGTCCAACCCATACCGGCGCAGCCCTGGAAATGCTTTGCAGCATCGTGGCCACAGACCTGGTTAAAGGTTCTTCCGACAGGAAAGGCGACTGGAAGCCACTATTGTTTGTATTTACCGATGGCAAGCCTTCCGACTTACAGCAATACCGCGCCGCTATTCCCAAAGTAAAAGCCCTCGACTTCGGCGTTATTGTTGGCTGTGCCGCAGGCCCGAAAGCAGAGATCAGTTTCCTGAAAGAACTTACGGATGAAGTAGCAAAACTGGACACCACTGATGTAAATACATTAACCACTTTCTTCAAATGGGTGAGCTCTTCTATCGAAATGAACAGCAAGTCGCAGGGCACAGGGGAACATATGGCACTGCCTCCCCCGCCCGGCGAATTAATTATTGTAGTGTAAACCAACATCAGCATGATAGTGGAAACATTTTTAAAACAGTTGATGAGCGAATCCAACATCGCACAAAATAAATTTTCCGATAACACGGTAGCCAGGCTAACGCATAATGCAAAGATCAATGAGCTGGCAAAATCCATTACCGCAGCCAAGAAACTGGCGCTAACCATTTTCCATATGTATAAAGAGACGGAAGAATTTAAAGACAGCACCATAATCCCACCGAACGCCGTTTCCCGGAAATACTACGAATACCGCTTCGATCTTTCCCTGTTCCCCAATATCAGCATCAGGGAAATAAAAAACCTGGATAAGGTAGGTTTAACATTTGACCCCGCATCAGTAATGATCTGCGGTATACCAACAGCGGCGCTCAGTATAGATCTGCAAGTCTTATTCACCAGCAGCCAGGAAAACAACCAGGTAGAAGATATCAAGGTAATCCCTTTCATTGTGAACGCAGATCCAAAAGATCTGTGGCTGAATAAACCCAGCAACAAAAATGATCTCTTTGCCAAAGACGACAGCGACAGGTATGCCGGTCCTTTCCTGGACAAGCAGATTGTAGTGGCCTCCCAGCGTGGCAGATCCCATGCACATGAAGGCACTTTCCGGGATGATCATTTCTGTGTCCGTAAATTACCTCTCGAATGGGAAATCATTGCCGTTGCAGATGGGGCAGGCTCCGCAAAATTTTCCCGGCAGGGCTCAAAGATAGCCACGGAATATATTGCCGAAAGCTTTAGTGATGAATTACTGTTGAAAGAACTGGATGAGCAGTGCACTCACTTCTTCTGCCCTGAAGCCGTTGCTACCCCCGGTAATAACCAGGAAACAGGTTCGCCCGGCGAAGATCCCCGGATAAAAATCAAATCATCTATCATCAATATCCTTTATAAAAACGTAAGAAGCCTGCATACAGCACTCGCAGATTTTGCCGGGAAGGAAGAGATACAGCTGAAGGATCTTAACACCACATTGATCTTTGCGCTGTTAAAGAAATTCGACTTCGGCTATGTGGTGCTTACATTTGGTGTAGGAGATTGTCCTATCAATATTATCACTGAAAACCCCGATGATATCAGGCTGCTCAACATGCTCGACATCGGCGATTTTGGTGGGGGAACACGGTTTGTGACCATGCCCGAGATCTTCAGCCATACCAATATGGCAAGCCGCTTCGGCATCAATAAATTTGAGCGCTTCTCAAAACTGATCCTGATGACAGACGGCATTTATGATCCCAAATTTGTTACCGAGAATAAACTGGAAGATAAAGAAGCGTGGGCAAATTTCCTGGATGACCTTAACGGGCAAAATGAAGATGCGCTCAAAGTAGATTTCCTTCATAATGAGAATATCCAGGATCAATTGCTGTTGTGGCTGAACTTCTGGAGCAAAGGCAATCATGACGACAGAACATTGGCCATAATTTATTAAAGCTATGCGTACAGTAAAGGTTACTTCTATCATAGATCCGGGAAAATCCTATGAATATATAGATGATGGGAATCCGAAGCAGGGCGGCGTTAAAGATGTTTACTTCGCGCCGGATAAAAAATATGTGGTTGCTTTTTTCAGGGCCCCGCTGGACTTCAATCAAAAAGACAGGATTAAAAGGATCGTCACACTTTATCTCGACAATATCAAAAAAGGCAATGCGGCAGATTATTTCCTGCAGGACATCTACCGGTGGCCCTATGATGCTGTGGAGCGAGATGGAAAAACAGGTGTGATAGTACCAATTTATGATACCAGGTTTTTCTTCTCCAAGGGTTATGGCGCCAACAACAGTATTAAAGGTGGGGAAAAGGTGGGAAAATGGTTTACAGCGCCTTCGTTCAGGAACAACCAATACCCGTTGTCGCTCGACAAATCCGAGTTAGGGGATTGGCTCAGTTACTTCCAGATTGCTATCAGCATCTGCCGGGGCGTTAAGAAAATGCACCAGATGGGGCTGGCGCACTCCGACCTGTCGTACAACAATGTGCTGGTAGATCCTGTTACAAAATCAGCCAACATTATTGACCTCGATGGTTTGGTAGTGCCCGGCCTCTTCCCGCCTGAAGTGATTGGCACTGCTGATTTTATTGCCCCGGAAGTACTTAAAACAAAGCACCTCAACATCAGTGATCCCGGGCGCATTCTGCCTAACCAGCGGACAGACCTGCATGCATTGGCTGTACTTATTTATATGTATTTACTGAGAAGACATCCCCTGCGCGGCGGTAAAATATGGGACCTGGATGCAGAAAAAGATGAGCTGATGGCGATGGGAGAAAAAGCACTGTTTGTAGAACATCCTACCGATCCTACCAACAGGGTAAGAACAGACCAGCTGCGCAAATGGGATGCCTTTTGGGGCAACCCGGATAAAATTCCCTATACCATTACCGGGCCTTACCTGTCCGACCTGTTCAGGAGGGCGTTTATTGATGGGTTGCACAACCCCATGCTGCGGCCTATCGCCAATGAATGGGAAACCGCCTTATTAAAAACGGTGGACCTGGTACAGCCCTGCAGCAACCCTGCATGTGATGAGAAGTCGTATATCTTCGACAATACCACCAAACCTGTCTGCCCGTTTTGCGGCACCCCGCACAAGGGAACATTGCCTGTGATTGATCTCTATTACAAATTTAAGAACGATGTCTGGAAGCCGGAAGGGCATCGTCTTATGGTTTATCATAACCAGTATCTCTTCAAATGGCATGTTTCCAGGAAAATTATCCGGAATGAAAGCCTGGCGCCCGAAGACAAAAAGCCGGTTGGTTATTTCTCCTTTTACCAGGATAAATGGGTATTGGTGAATCAGGGCCTCGATGGCATGAAAGACCTGACTGAACAAAAGGATATACCCCGTAATGCCATGGTGGAGCTTGGCAATGGTAAAAGAATTCTCCTCTCCAATGAAGAAGGAGGCCGGCTGTTGTATGCCACTATTGCCAATCAATAAGATCTTAGCTCATTAAAGTTTGAGCTTAAAAAAAACAAAGGGTGGCTCTTTGGAACCACCCTTTTGATCTTAATGATATATTTCCCTAAGCGCCAACATCGCCTGTTATCACCTCGCCGGCCCGCTTGTAACTGGCTACAATAACGCCTTTTGGCGTTGCCTCGCATCCTGTTAAGGTAAATGCTGCCGGGATTGCGCCATTTTCGAACAGTCTTTTTCCTTCACCGAGCGTCAACGGGTAGATTTTAAGCCGGATCTCATCCACCAGGTCATGTTTAAGTAACAGCTGTATGAGTTTACTGCTGCCCCAAACCTGGATATCGGCGCCCTCTGTATGTTTAAGTTTCTCAATATCTGCGACGCTTTTAAGGAAAACGGTATTTTTCCAATCTGATTTTTCCCTGGTCTGCGACAAAACATATTTGTTGCCATCATTGATGCCTGGCCAAAAGGCAGCATGCTGAGGCCAGTAGGATTCAAAAATATCAAACGTTCTTCTGCCCAAAATGTAATCTGCCGGTTTTAGCTCTTCTCCCATAATCCTGTTAAAAACCTCATCGTCATAAGATACGGTCCAGCCGCCATATTCAAAGCCGCCTGATGTGTCTTCCCCGGGGCCGCCTGGCGCCTGTATAACACCATCCAGTGTAATCATCGATATAACAGTTATTTTTCTCATTTTATTCAGTTTTTTGTGATTAAAATTAAAAGGAGTTACTTTAAAAAATTGTTCAGGTAGTTCAGGATTGTTCCCGTCTGCATCATCAGGCTAACATGCCCCTGTGAAGGAACAATGGCCAGTTGCGATTTTGGCATTGCCCCCATATCGGCAGCAACAGCGCCTCCGAGTAATTGGTATGTTTTTACCAGTTCAATTTTATCCAGCCCGTCGTTGTCGCCGGCTATGATTAATACAGGCGCAGTGATTTTCGAAATATTGGCGTCGCCAAAATCAAACGGCTCCTTAGCGGAAGCGATCATCTGCTCTAAGAACTTTGTCCATTTTGTTTTATCAGGGGCCACTGCATCGTATGCGGCTTGCATAGGCGTGTTCGTAAAAAATTCAGGTTTCATTCCCTTAAACGCATTGTTTATAACGGGTAGCCAGCCAGCGCTTTTATAGGTAGCAGAGATGATTACCAGGTTTCTTACCCGTTTAGGGCTTTGTATAGCAAACTTATAAGCTACGGCGCCACCAAAACTATATCCTGCTATATCAGCACTGTCAATTTTCAGGTAATCCATTACGCCTTCCACATCACTTGCCAAAGTAGCATGCGATAATTTTCTGTCTGAAAAAGGTGTATGTCCGTGTCCCTGCAGCTCAATGGCAATTACCTTCCTGTTTTTTGACAGCTCGGGGATCAATTGGCCCCAGTTCGTATTAATTGTCATAAACGCACCATGCAATAAAACGATAGGTCTGCCCTCGCCATACACTTCATAATAAACCCTGGTGCCATTAACAGGGGCGTAGCCACTGCTGGAGGGTTTGATCTGTCCGTTCGAAAGAGATGCTTCCAGCATAATGATCGCGATCAGTAATATTGATTTAAGAAGACCAGATGTTTTGAATGAATTTTTCATACCGTTATTTGAATTTTAGTTTGAATTTTAGCTTGAATTTTTTTGACAACACAAAGATGAAGCTCATTTCAGAATCAGACCCGGTGCAAAAACGACAACTTGGGGGATGAATGCGACAAAACAGGTTTGTTGATGTTATTGCCTGGCGGAAGTATGAGATGAATGGATTAGCCGGTAAGTACCCGCTAATTTTCATGCCATAACTTTATTACCTATTTTTGCAGCAACCTATAATTCCAGGCGTTAACTATCAACCATATGAAAAACACTAAACGCAAACTCTCTTCCGAACAATCCCAGTCACTGCTCAGCGTGTTAAAAGTCCGCTTTGAGAAAAACAAGCAACGTCATAAGGGGCTCGATTGGGCCATGGTACAGGCAAAGCTGGAAGCTAATCCGGCAAAGTTATGGTCGCTAGATGAAATGGAACTGACCGGTGGCGAGCCGGATGTGGTGGGGTATGATAAAACCAAAGACGAATACATTTTCTTTGACTGCTCACCGGAAAGCCCCAAAGGCCGCAGAAGTATCTGCTATGATCATGAAGCCCTGGAGTCAAGGAAAGAGCACAAGCCGGAAAACAGTGCCGTTGAAATGGCTGCCGATATGGGTATTGAGCTTTTAACGGAGGCGCAATACCGCGACTTGCAACAACTTGGCAGCTTTGATCTGAAAACATCAAGCTGGATAGTAACTCCTCCGGCCATCAGGAAACTTGGTGGGGCGCTTTTCTGTGACCGCCGTTATGATCATGTTTTTGTGTATCATAACGGGGCTGAGTCCTATTATGCCGCCAGGGGATTCCGCGGATGTTTAAGGGTATAGTCTTTTATAACTGTACAAATTTTGGCGTATGGCCGGTAGAGGGGATAAACTCGTTTATCACCCATGCTGTGCTAAGCTTGAGGTAACTGGTAGTTGTGCCATCACTGCAACCGTACCATTCCTCCGGGAGAATATCGTTATCGATTACCAGCTGCACGGCCATTCTACTGTCCAACATAAGGCCGAACACCGTTGCTGCGCCAATATCCGTACCCAGCACAGACTTAAGCAGTTCAACAGGGGCAAAAGACAGGCGGGAAATTCCCAGTGCTGCGCTCAGGTCTTTTGTTTTGAAAGGCTTTTGGGCGGTAGTGATCACCAGGTAGAAGTTTGTTTGCTGCCGGTTACAGAGAAAGAGTGTTTTCACTGTTTTCATGTTCAGTCGCTCGTCTATCCTGGTACAATCTTCCATGGTGATAGCTGGGTCTGTGTCTACCCGGTCAAATTTCACCCCTTTCTCCCTGAACATTTCATATACCATTTGTTGTAATGGAGTGTTGAACACGGATGGTTCGGTTTGTTTGGCCTCACTAACAAAAAACATATCAATACTTATTTACTATTCCTTTTCAATTGGCCAAAGATAGCCGATAGGGGCCAAAAAATGAACCTGGTCGCAAACCACCCTCCAAATTGTCGTATATCCCCACTGTGCAAATCTGATTTTCTTTTCACCTTTGTTATGTCGGTAAGAAATAAACAAGCGGCATAAAAATAAGTGGAGCAGCTACCACTTTAAAAACGGGCGAAACCGAAAAGCCAGATGAGTAGGAATAAAATTACATCTTATGTCAAACAACACTGTTTCATTGCACCGGGTTCTTAAAACATCGCCCGAAAAGGTTTATCGCGCATTTACTGAGTCTACTGCAATCGCTTCATGGTTGCCTCCCTATGGATTTCTTTGCACGGTTCATGAGCAGGAGGTAAAAGTTGGTGGCGCTTTCAGGGCATCCTTCCAGAATTTCACTACCGGCCACAGTCATTCATTTGGTGGCGTGTACCTGGAGATCAAGCCTAATGAGTTTTTGAAATACACTGATAAATTTGACGATCCCAATCTTCCGGGAGAAATGGTTACTTCTGTATGGCTCCGGAAAACTATTGCGGGCACAGAAATAAAGATCACCCAGGAAGGGATCCCGGCTATGATACCTGTTGAAATGTGTTACCTGGGCTGGCAGGAGTCCCTGGAAAAACTGGCGAAGCTGGTAGAACCTGAAATACCTGATGCATGAGGTATCAGCTCCATACAATAAGGCCTTCAAATCCGTTGATCTGAAGGCCTTATTTTTTTAATACTGGACCGGATATAAATACCCACAGAAGCACCAGGGCCAAAACAGCTATCATAAACAGTATTCCTGCCAGGAAATTCTTCAGGGCGCTTCCACTCCAATAAAACACTTCCGTGCTGCTAAAGAAACGGCTGCTGCCTGGCTGGCGATCATTTACCATGATCACGTAACTCCCCTGCTGTTGTAGCTACTTAAACCTCCGGGCTGCCTGGTCTCTTAAATAATCAGTTCTGGCATTTGAAAATATGGGGAAGGAATAAAATTTAAGCACCTCTTTCTGATGCTGTTGATAACCCTGGCCATTTACCTGGTAGCTATAATCAACGTTAACAAAACCGTATAAATTACTCCGTTGTTTATACACTCCATACCCGGAAACGGTAACTTCCCCCTGCACAGCATGATAGCCGGGGTGCGTCCATTGAAATTCTTTCAAACGCAGGTAAGGTGAAAGGGAATATAACGATACTGTTAAGAAATAGATCTCCCCGGTATAGAAAAGATACTTTCTTAAATGATACCTGCCTGATGGCTGCTTTCCCAGCTCCCTGGTGTTTAATATAAAAAAAATAACAGCGCCGATAAGAAGGCTGTAAATGGCCAGCTGAAAGGGATTCCAGATAACTATAAAAAAGATGCCAACGGCTGCAAATAATATATACGCGGCAATATTTCCTAAAAATTTCTTCTTATTCATTTAAATGATCTGTTCACTTAAATCCAATGCTATTTTTTCCTGCTCTTCTTGTTACCCTTTTGGGAAGATGCTTTTGTCTGTTTCTCCTCGGCGGGCTTGGTTTCAGCAGCTTTTTTCCAGTATGCAGAGATTCCATCTACCATGGCTGCAATAACACCTTTCCCGTCTTTCAGTTTCTCAGATGCCGCCACTACAGCTTCCCGGTTGTTGCCCAATGGGATCTTTGCAAAAGCCTGCAGGTCAAAACGCAGCTCCTCCAACCTGTCGGTACCGCTTTTCAGGAAGCTCAGTTCCTCTTTCAGGATGGAATCATCCCCTTTTATAATAGTTTCTAATAAGTTGGTTATGGCCAGATTTAACTCCTGTACTTCAGTGGAAAACTCATTGAGGGTGGCGCTGTTATATTCCTTGTCCATCGCCTCTTTTTGTTCTTTCGCCACTCTTTTCTTTTCTATATTTTCCGGAGACATTTCTTCTTCCCGGTATAACTTAAATTTATGGCTCTCTGCCAACCGTTCGTGCAGGCGTTTTTCCAGCCCCTGCATTAAGTGCTGGCAAGCCTTACAGGAAGGTACAATTTCACCACTGCCGTATTCTCTGACTTTGCCGTGCGCGTCGATAATAGGCACCGTACTGTTTTCATTAAGCGGCGACACCCATCTTTCCGTCATGGAAGCGTGCCGCATGGTAGTAGGATGAAGTTTCAGGCCGCCGCCCTCAATGACAGACCAGATCAGCTTTGGAGCTGCACAGGTACCGGTAGCCCCGGTTTTCACCTCCTTCTCCCCGACCCGTTCTTTCACAATGTTCTTTTCCTCTCCTGTTCCAAAACTTTGTTTGCCTATTTCTTTGGCAACAATTTCCCTGGCCTCATCCACGTCCATCACGGACCTCACATACTGCATACCCAGCGACTGTGCAATGGTTTTAAATCCCGCGGATGCACCGCCTGAACAGGTGGCAAATACATGTCCATCCATGATCAGTACGCCCAGCATATATCCCTTATAGGAGTCCTGCTCTTTATCATAACGTAACAAATTTCCCAATTCCGTTTTTGCACCATTATTTCCACCTCTTACCTCGGCATACAGTTGCTTCGCTTTCTTGTCAATGGCTTCATACAGTTCCAAGGAAAGCGTCTGGCTTCGCTCACTTTGCGGAATGGTAAACGGTTTGTCTGGTCTGTGGTCGTCCGTCACGTTGGGATAGGGCGTATGGCTCATAAAAACAGCATTCACACTTTTCGATAACCGGAGGATATGTTCAGTCATGGCGCCAACATTTTCCCCGGATAAGGATTCCTGCAGCAAAACCCATGTTTGGGGGATCGCCAGTTCATTGCTCAATTCCGGGAATAATTCCATCACTTCTTCCACCGCTTCCGCAAAAGTCTGCTTACGCGTATTTACCGGTATATTCAGGTAGTCTTCAATCGCTTTTTTATCACTTCCGGGATCCAGCATCGTGTCAATTTTAAGCTGCATAATCCCCTTGCCTTGTAATAAAGGCGGCGTAGCAACAGCCGGATAGGCAATACCATTACGAGGAACCGTTTGGTTAGCAGCGGCGCGGGAAGCGCCGGGAGCAGTTGTTTTGAGGAAACCTGATGACATATGGAGGGAATATATGTCTACATAAAGTAACCAATTGCTCCTTAATAAACAAATATTATTTGCGGGTGGCTCATGGATACTTTCCTGCCGCTGTTTTCGCAGCATCACTCATGGGCCAGCGCCAGGTAGTTACAAACAGGGTAGTAAGGTTCTTATTGGCAGCCGCGCATGCCGCCAGGATGAAGTTATCAACTGCATCCTGTGTTGTAAGCGCCGCAGGGCGGCTGCCAGCTTGTTTCCACACATTGCGGATAAAATTTTCCCCTCCATAATCCCTTGTTAACCGCATACAGAAAGAGGCAAACAAATCCGTAGCTCCGCCAAATCCACCGGGTACACCAGCGTTTACGCCCAGCGTATTGCCCCAGTTCAGCGAAGCATTGGCGGTATACTGATCCACTAATTTTGTAACAGCTCCTTTGAACTCGGCAAAAGGTATCACGGTACTGCCAACAAAAGGCCCTCCCTGTACCCCGGTAGCGTCAAGGCTCATGAAGCGCATCAGCACTGCATAACCGGTAGTAACAGGATCATTTGTTTTATAGGCCAGCTGATCTCCGTAGAACCAGAAATTCCTGCCGAACTCATAAAAAGGCACCTGGTCGAACTGGTTGTTGTTACGGATGCCATTATAAATAATATCGAAGTTGGTATTCAGGATCTCGATGCCCGTTGCCCCCAGGTAACCACAGCCAGAACCGCAGGTAGCAGGAACATCCGCAATCACACTACGGCCATTCAGTATTTTGGCAGGCCCGGGATCCCGTCCTGTACAGGTCCTGTAAAAACCATAAACGCTGTCCATAGTGCTCACCCATTTAGTCATTACCGCTGGATCAAGATTAAGGTTGCGGGATAAAATAACGACCCGGTTACCGGGCCAGGGGAACAGACTATACTGTTTGCCATCAAATGAAGTATAGGAAACTGTATTGCTGATGTTTAGTTCTTTGGACACTGTCGCTTCCCCGGTAGGATTTTTCACCGTTAGCTTTACGGTAAACCTGCCGGAGGCGGCGTAAGTATGCGTAGGATCCGGCAACGCTGAAGTGCTGCCATCCCCGAAGTTCCACAGGTAATCTTTTCCCCTCACCGCCGTACTGGTAAATGCAAGCTGGTTGGGTTTCAGGATATCAGGCGTGGCAAAAGTGAAATCCGCGAGCGGGCTTTTGATGTTGATGGTAACAGTTTTCTCTACAGAGTCTTTCCGGCTGCCATCCGCCGCTATGAGGCGCACCGTATAATTGCCGCTGGTGGTATAAATGACAGCAGGCTGCCGTTCCGTGCTGGTTTCACCATTCCCGAAAGACCAGGAATAGGATCTGGCATTCTGGGAAAGATTCTCAAAATTCACTTTAAAAGGATAAACAGCAGTATCGGCAATGGTATAGGAAAACGCTGCCGATATTTTCGGATCACTTACTACGGGAGGCGTTGAGTCATCGCCTTTTTTACAGGCGGCAACGCCGGTAATGAGGCATGCGGTCAGCAATATCTTTTTCATACTTCTTAATATAGCTGTTTGATGGTAATGGGAATGGAAATGGTATAATCCAGGGTACCGAGAGCGCCGTCGTTCCGGTCCATTGTAATGGCGCCGGTAATAACGTTGTCTTTTAGTGTGCCCGTGAGGGTTACATAACAGAAAGGGCGGCCGCTGGTCCAGGTGTATTTAATATTCACGCTATTGCCTGTGATACCTCCACTTGCATACGTATATACGTGCTGGTTAACAGGAATTACCGGCGTTGGGGAACAGGAAGGATTGATCTTCGTTTCTTTCTGATAGATGAAGATCTTTGAGCTGATGATGGAACTGGTTGATCTCTTCAGTTTGATATCCACAAAAGCATCGAAATATTCACCATTCAGCACACAGTAAATTCCTCCGCCGTAGCTGAACTGGAAAAGCTTACTGGTTCCCAGCATGTAATTGGTGGTTTCTGTCTGGTTGTTTCCCGTTTGTTCTTTCGGGCTGGGCGGCGCATCCACCGGAGCGTGGTCAATATCCATTTCACTGGCATTGGCCGCATCGGTGCCCACCATAGCTGCTGCTATACCTCCCGCAATACAGGCTGGCAAACTGATAGTACAACCAAGTGCGGATACGCCCAGCACTACCATGTCAATTAGTTTGACGGCTCCCTGTGTAGTGATCACCTGCGACATCCACGGATCAGGACTTGTAGCACCGGCCTGAAGCAATAATATGAGCAAGCCTCCATTTAACGAAGAATAACTTACTTTAGACTCGAGCTTACCGGAAGGATTATCTACCACAAAGCTGTACAATAACTTCGAGTCGTTATTGGAAAAATTATAATCAAATACCCTGATGGCGGTCTTATTGGTTTCATCGTAGTGGAAGCTCACCAGCCCGTTCATTTTAATGCCGGCAACACTTACAAAGCAATACTTTGGCCGCTGCAACTGGTCCAGCACAACGCTTACCGTTGTGTCGCCTGCCGTTTTCCTGAGCACCATTTGCCCGATCTTTTCAGGTGCGCCCTTGCTGTTAAAGTTACCATAGTAGTATATGCGGTAATTGTTATCTGCACTGGTGTAAATTCCTTGTAATTCATTGCTCTTATTAGCCAGGGAAGTGTTGCTGATCACTTCCAGTTTGCCCTGATCTTTGGGTGGTTCGGTAGATGACTTTTTACAGGTTACCGTAACATAGGCAAGGAATAACACAACGCCAACAATTTTGGTTTGATGGTATTTCATACGTAAATGGTTTATCCCGATGGGGTACCCCAAAGTTCAAGACCTGCAGCCATTTAAAAAATACCCACTAGTGGGTAATTAGCCAAACACCTGGTAGTACATCAGTTCAGCGTTATTCTCACATCGTAATTTGTAGATGATATTCTTTCGGTGGGTTTTAGCAGTATTCAGCGTGATAGTATATTTGTCGGCAATTTCCTGGTTACTGTAATGCTTTGTGATCAGTGATAAAATTTCTTTTTCCCGCTTGCTGAGAGCTGCATACAAGTGCATTTTCTCTACCAGGAATGCCCTGTTTTCAAACATCCGCCTGAACTCATGCAGGTAATCCGGCAACAGATCTATAGATACATCCAGAATGATCCGGGCCCGGTTATCTTCACAGTTCTTATCCACCTGCATGTTTACATCGTCAGGATGATGTTGTGGCAGGGTCATACACTGCATGGCCTGGTTGATATGTGAAAAGTACCTGGGGCGGTAACTCAAAGGATCGTTTTTGGAATAGATCTCCATCACAGATACCAGTGCAAATACATCAGGCGATACCACATGGCCTACGTTGAACTCCATACCGGTATCGCTGGCGGGCTTGTCGAGGAAGCCATATACCCACCGCTGCAAATCCGGGGGGATAACGAAATGGAAGTCCGACGAATCCCAAAGTATACCGGATGGGAATATGCGCTCAAAAACTTCCTTAAAGAGGGAGATCCCACGCATAAAATCTTCCGTACTTTGACATTGCACAAACCGGTTATGCATCAGGTCTTCTTTTTCATTATAACTCACCCAAAGGAGCTCGTTGTTTTGGAGAATCGCAGACATACCTTTTATAGATTTCGCTTGAAATAACAGTTTGCTGAACAGGGATAATTATTTATTCCGGGCGTATGGGGCGCTGTCTGTCTTACTGGTATTTCACAGGCAATGGGACCAGGGATAAACAAATATAAGGAATTTTACTGATTCTGCATTTTGCATCAATGTCATTTAAGGAAGATTACATTGCCGGCATATCCAGCCTCCTTATCTTCTTCGCAAAGCGCTCATTAAGCGCGGCCCACACTGCGGCATGTTCCGGCTTGTTATAACGCTGCTGTGCATAGGCATATGTCGTGGCCGACAGGTGCCAGTTAAATATATTCTCCAGGTACCTGATATCATCTCCCATTACCCGCTCCAGCACTTTATGTTTGGATACACCCGACTGCTGGCAGTACCTGTCAAGCCAGGCACCACGACCGGACTTCACGTACAGCACCAGCATATCTTCGGTCATAAAAGCAACAGGCACATGTTCCATCTGCCAGTCATTTTCTTTAATCACGGTGCATAGCAACGCATGTTCATAAAACTGTTCGGGTATATCCAGCCGTAATACAGCGCCGTGCCGTGCGGCAATATAGCACAGCTCCCGTGTGATCAGTTCCGGGGGCAGGTAACGCAGGGCTTTCCCATCGCGCTCAGCGGCGGCAGTAGCCAGCTCCATAGTGATGGAATCCGGCGGAAAATATTGCAGCGCCCCTATATTGTAGCTCATGGCTTCATAACAAAGGTTGGTGGTACGCATCTCCATGGGCACCCGCTTCAGGTCGCGCCAGTTACGGCGTACTTTATTGCGCCAGTATTCGGGTGTTCTTTCCCGGGGCTGCAGTACACTTTCCCCGGCGGCCAGGTCGCGGCGGATTTCTTCAAAGCTGGTGGTCATGGGATTGCTGAGCAACGCCCGCAGGTTTTCCGAAATCACCTGATCACCATCTTCATCCTCACTGCATTCGTTGGCTTTGGGGCTTTCAGGGTCGTTGTCGTTATAATAAAACCGGCTGATCTCTTTCCGGCAGGGCATCAGGTGATAATCATCCACAATCATCACGGGCGTCGTAATAGTACGGTCGCATTGCATCCAGCCGTGGTTGTAATGCAGCATGATCACTTCCTCCACCCGGATATCCCCTTCCACCCTCACGGGGGATCCGCCGATGAGCAGGTTGCGGCAGCTGAGGTTCCCGTTTACGTACAATGCCGGGCCATAATCACCCGTTTCGTTTAGCACGTTACCGTCAACGGTCAGGTGACCGATCACTATAAATCCCGACATGGGCCGGCCATCGGGCATTTGGTCAAGTTCCTCTGCTTTGAGTATTAAGTCGCCCTCCAGGTGCAGGTCGCCTTTATACACATAAAAATAGCCTTCTGTTCCTATGATATCCATGAAAGCATCTTCACTTTCAAGAATTTTTATCTGTACCTGGTGTTGATTCATCGCCTGCGGAGAGGGCACAATCTGAAATTCTTTAAGCATAGCGCTAAGATCGTATAAATATGATTACTATATTTGTGCTAATCCGAAGATCTCTTATAAAGTCCAGATTATCGATTCCTGATTAAATAGGTTGTTATATTTATGTCCACGTCTGAAGGATCACCTGCTTTTTTAGCCGACGGTGATAGAGATTTATTTAACGATTTATACAAACGGTATTGGGAGAAATTGTTCATTGTTGCCAATAAGCACCTGAAAGATGCTGTGGCAGCAGAAGACGTGGTGCACGACGTATTTTTAAGTTTGTGGAATAACAGGAAGAAAGTGGAAATAGGACAGTTCGAAAACTACCTTGTAACGGCTGTTAAATACCAGGTGCTCACCCAGATCAGGAAAAAGGCTTACGCCCGGAAATATACCAGGGATGCGGCCATGGACAAACATGCTGAACTGACGCCCGAAATCAGCGATGCGGTACATAACAGGAAAATACTGGAGCTTGTATATAAGGAAATAGACCAGCTGCCGGAAAAATGCAGGCTCATTTTTCAATATAGCCGGGAAGAAGGCATGAGCTCAAAGGAGATCGCCCAAACACTGAACATCAGCAAAAAAACGGTAGACAACCAGATCCACAAAGCCCTGGAACGTTTAAAATTCAGGCTGAAACATATGCTTTTTTCATTTTTAGGATAAATAAAAAACGCCGGTACATCTGCAAATGTACCAGCGTTTTTATTTGTTTTTACCAGCCGAAATTCTGCACCAGCTTACCACCTCCCTTATCTATTTCTGATTGGGGGATTGGCATGAGATAGTGCCGCTTTGTAAACACACGGCGTTGTATGGCGGTGAGTTTGTAGAACACAGCAACACCGGCTTCTTCGCTACCCGGATCAAAACCCGTGGCCTGTAGTTCGCCTGAAGACGGCCGTGCGTTCATACCATGCACATCCCCGTTATCTACATTTTCAGCAATCAGCCAGCGGCGCACATCCCAGAAGCGTTTCCCTTCAAAAGCAAATTCCACACGCCATTCATTCTGGATCCGTTTCCGCATTCCCGCTTTTGTATTATCATTTGTGCCGCTCACCGGTAATGCCGGCATCGATACGCGGGCCCTTACTTTATTGATAGCATCGTACACATCCTGGCTGGGAGCGTCCAGGTATTCATTCATGGCTTCAGCATAAATAAGATAAATTTCGGCCAGCCGTATTACCGGGAAATTCCGGTTACCGTTTCCTCCTCCTCTCAGGTTTACACCCGGATCGCACCATTTCCTCCAGTTATACCCGGTTTCGCAGTTGGTACCCGATTTGGGCCACCCGTCGGATGCCCCGCCATTGTTTCCAAAATAGGCATATTTCAACGGGCGCCTGTGGTTAGTGGAATCCCAGAAGGTATATTGAAAGTTGATGCTTGCATAGAAACGGGGATCCCTGTTTTTGTACATATTGGAAACGTTTTTCGCCTGCCGGTACGCTTTCCCGTCCCACAGCGGCCCGTCCCAGAAGCCATCTTTGGTATAACCTGAATTCACGTCTGTGATTGGCAGCCCGTTATTCATTTCATACGCATCCACCATTTCCTGGAATACGCTGAATTTGCCATTCCCCCCGGCGGATTGTGCATCCTGGCCATTCGGCTGCATCGTTTGATCCAGGTCCCTCGTGGAGCCTATCAAATAAGGTAAAATAGTTTCCTTATACTCCCGGGAGTAGAACAGGCGGGCGTAGTTATCTATTGGATTCGACGGATTAGGGTTGTTTAACGCATATACATTCATGTCCAATACCGCCCTGGCGGCATCGGCAGCCTTCTTCCATTTCTCCTTGTCATAAGTTTGCGGAAAGAGCTGTGCACCGTCTGTATTTTTTACACCAGCGTACATGGTGTTCCCGTTAAACAAAGGGCTGGCTGCGTATACCAGCGTAATGGCTTTTAATGCCATCGCTGCGCCACGGGTAATACGGCCGGTTTCCCCGGGGTTATCTGTATAATCTATGGGCAACACCGGCGCTGCCTGGTCAAGCTCCGCTATGATATAATTCACCACTTCGTCAACCGGCTTCCTCGTATTCAGAGCTTCAGGAATGCTTTCACTTACATCTGTAACATCATCGCCCAACAACGGAATTGCTCCATAGGACCTGAGCAGTTCAAAATATAATTTAGCTCTCAGGAAACGAACTTCCGCTTTATACTGGGGGATCCGGCTGCTGTAGTAATCAACCCTGTCCTGTGGAATAGGGGTTTTATCTATATTTCTCAGGAATATATTGGCTCTCCGTATAAACTGGTAAGCCCATCCCCAATTGTCCAGCGAGTTATCCGTAGGCCCCCATGCACCGGAGTTAAATTTCTGCTCCGGCACATTTTCCCAGTGATTTTTGCACTCATCTGTACAGGCGCCCAACACGGTATTATAGTAAATGTTGGTGGTGCTTGTGTTTAACGACGTATACATATTGGCCCAGGCCCGTTCCGCCGTATTTATATTATCGTAAATGTCTTTTTCTGTAACAATTTCCTTGGGAACAACATCCAGATACTTCTTACAGGATATGGCTGTTATCCAGAGAAATATGAGTCCGTGGAATAATATTTTACGTATCATTTGTTGTTGATTTTAATTTATTCAGATGATCAGTGCCTGAAAAGTATAATTGCCCGATCGCGTTGATATTATTAAAATGAAAAGGTTAATCCCGCATTGACCACCCGCTGCTGGGGATAAGTGCCTGTACCCTCATTGGATATTTCCGGATCAAAAATTTTCAGCTTATCCCAGGTGATGAGGTTGATACCATTTACAAAGATCCTCGCATTACTGAACCCTATCTTACTAAGCCAGTACCGGGGAATATTATATCCTATCTCCACTGTTTTTAAGCGCAGGTAATTACTGGAGTAGATCCAGAACGTGGAATTCTGCTGGTTATTGGTATTGTCCTGCGACGACAGGCGCGGATATTTATAGTCTCCATCGGGATTGGAAGCTACCCAGTGATTATCTTTGACTTCCGCCAGCACACCGGCAAATCTTGAAAAAGGAAAGATACCGGATCCATTCACCAACAGTGAGCCGCCATAAGCGCCCTGGAATAATACGCTCACATCAAAGCCGGCGTAGTGGTAGGAAAGACTTACGCCCAAAATAGAAGTAGGCTGGTTACGTTTTCCGGGCAGGTAACCGGCATCAAGGGAGTTAATGATACCATCGCCGTTAATATCCTTGTACTTGATATCGCCGGGCTGAACAGTTCCAAATACGGATTGTGAAGGGCTTTTTGCAATATCATCATTGCTTTTGAAGAAGCCGATGGCCGTATAACCATATATGGATCCCACTTCGCTGCCGGCCCTGGCCTGCCATTCCCTGCCTTTATATTCCGGTTGTGCATAATAGGCAATTTTGTTTGTTGCATAGGAATAGTTAACACGAACAGCATAGCCCTGTTTCCTGAATTCGTGCCGGTGCTCAACAGACAGATCGATACCCTGCTTATTCACAATGGCGGCATTCAAGGCAGGTTGGTTCATGAGCCCTACCGTGGCCGGCACCAGTTCGGAGTTAATAAGAATATCCTTTCGTCTCTCCCTGAAATATTCTACGGTCATATTCAATCCTCCATTCCATAATCCCAGGTCCAGTCCTACGTCGGTTTTATAGCCTTTCTCCCAGGTGAGATTGGGATTGGGAATCCGCTGCTCATAGGCGCCACCATAGCCTGTGCCATCGCGGTTCACCCCAAACTGGTACCCCCCATCATTGGGATTCCACTGGCTCAGGTAAGAGAACCTGCCGGATGGCAAAGCATAGGTTCCGGTGATGCCATAAGAGCCTCTTATCTTCACCTGGTCTACAAACGACAAGCCCGGGGCAGAGCGGATAAATTGTTCCTTTGCTATGTCCCAGCCTGCGGAAACAGCGGGAAAAAAACCGAAGCGTTTACCGGCAGGAAAGTTTTCAGCGCCGTTATAAGCACCGGAGAACTGTATGGTGTAGCGGTTATCATAGTTATACATCACTCTTCCTACAACGCCCTGGTTCTTGTAAGGCAGCCCCGGAATGGCATTGCCTATTCCACCGCCTACACCGTCAAAAAAGGAGGATTGGGTATAAAGCACCATGGCCTGTATAGTATGCCTGCCGAAAGTATTATCATAGTTCAAGTATGTTTCCAGCGTTGTGCGCCTGTTGCTGTTTGCATTCACATCATAGCCCAGGGTACCATCGCCGTTTTCAATTACCTGGTAGGTACCACTTTTTGCCAGGTCAGTAACCGTGTCTGCAACTACACCAGGCAATAACTTATAAAGGAAGGTGCGCCTGGAAAGGCCCCGTTTCATATTTCGATAACTGGTGTTATCAAATGAGAGTCTTACTCTTGAGCTCAGTCCTTTAAGGAAATAATGCATGTCCCATTTAAAGCCTGCGGTAGACTGAAGGTTCGTTTCAAAATTCCGTTGGTAACCGGATTGGGTTAACTGCACATATGGAGAGGCCGGCACCGTATTAAACGCAGCAGGACTGCCATCCGGATTGGTGATCGGGTACCACCAGGCGGGTGCTGATTTAATGGCGTTAAAAATATCGCTCGCATTGGCGCCCGGGTAGTTCCTGTCGCGCACAATGGCTCCCAGTCCCAGTTCCATGCTAAGGTCTTTTGAAATCTGCAGGTCTATATTGGAGCGGAAATTATACTTGTTAGTGATAGCCTGCATGTTGTACCCTTCAATCTGATCTTCATACCTGTACAACCCGTTTTGCCTTAAATACCCCATGGATACAAAGTACTTGGCGAATTCATTACCACCTGTAACATTAATATTACCCTGTTGCATCATGGAATAAGGCTTCAGCATGGCATCCATCCAGTTTACATTGGGATAGATGTATTGGTAAGCAGGCTTGCTCCTGTCGCGGTAATATTTTAAAACAGAATCCGTGTACTGTATGGCCACCGGCAGCCCGTCATTGATCAACCCTTCGCGGTACATGGTGAGCCCGTCGTACGAGTCGGCATACTCCGGCAGCCTGGTAGGGCTTTGCCATCCGTTTTGTAAGGTCACATTGATACGGGGTTTGGAGGTGGCGCCTCTTTTGGTGGTAACCAGTATTACGCCGTTGGCGCCGTTGATACCGTAAATGGCCGTAGAACCCGCATCTTTCAGGATACTGATGTCTGCCACTTCGTTTGGATCAATATCGCTGAAGGAGCGCTGAATACCATCTACCAGGATAATGGGACTGTTGTTGCCCGTGGTGCTCAATCCCCTGATAAACAGGTTAGATCCATCGGCTCCCGGCTCTCCGCTGTTTTGCACGGTAATGAGACCCGGTAACCTGCCGGCCAGCGCATTGCTGATATTGGCAACAGGGCTTTGTCTTAGTTCCCTTGGGCCGATAGAGGCTATGGAACCGGTGAGGTACTTTCTTTTTTGCGTACCATATCCTACCACCACTACTTCTTCAATACTTTTTGCATTCAGTTGCAACACTACATCAATGGGAAAGCGGGTGCTATTGAGCACACTGATCTCCTGGGAAATATAGGTGGCATAACTGATCACTAATGTAGCACCGGCATCAGGCACCTTTATAGAAAACTTGCCGGCATTGTTGGTGATAGTGGAGGTTTGTGTGCCTTTGATCACTACAGTGGCCCCCACCAGCGGCTCGCCGATATTGTTGTAAACGGTTCCTGTTGCCTGGAGATACTGGCCCTGCCCGGCTTCCGCCCTGGGACCAGGTTTTCCCCTGACCACAATTGTGTTGTACTTTAATTCATAAACAAATGGCTGGCTTTTGAATACCTGCAACAGTATTTCTTCCAGCGGTTTATTTATTTCGTTAATAGTTACCGGTACTGCTTTTTTAAGCAGGTCGTCCTGGTACACAAACGCATAACCGGTTTGTGTTTTGATCTTTTCAAATATGGCCGGCAGCGACATGTTCACCCCTTTTATTGTCACTGTTTGCGCCATGGTGCTGGCATTCACCTGGAAGGTGGCAACAAGAATAAAACAAGCAATTAACTTCATGGGTAGAAAAAACGAGGCATGGAAGGGCCGCAGATATTTAAATCTGCCCCAAATGGGAATAAGATTCATTATCTTTATAATGTTTGGGTGATAAATGGTTGTAAAGCGAAATTGTTACAGGCTGTTTGGACCCAAATATTCTCATCCGGAAGTGTGACCGCACTTCCGGATTTATTTTGGATCTGCATGTACGCGGAATTTTATGTACTGTTCATTGGCATTAAATTCTTATTTGGTTGATACGATAATTTTATTTCCTTCCAGTTGGTAATGTACGGCGCCAGTGGCTTCCAGGATATCCAGCATCTGGCCCACTTCACTTTTCCTGGAAAAAACGCCTGACAGGTAAATATTATCCATATTCCCCCTGTACTCTATTGAAACATCATACCATCGTGCAATTTGCCGCATGATACCTTTAATATCCAGCCGGTTAAACCGGAACTCTCCGTTTTTCCAGGCAAGCGCCCGCTCTATATCGGCTTTGGCAACTTTAAATTTCAGTTTGTTTTTTCCAGTATCGACTGTAAGCCCGGCGACAGCGAAGCACTGCCTGCTGAATAAGCAGTTTCTACTTTTCCTTCCAGTAATGTTGTTTCAATGGATGCTTCGTCGTTATAAGCCATCACGTTGAACTTTGTTCCAAGTACTTTTACCTTCATGGCATTGGGCAGGCCGGTGTTATGTACCGAAACCGTAAACGGCACCTTATTGCCCTGTTCTGAAAGCACGGTGGCTACTTCAAAATATCCTTCTCCGGATAATTCCACTTCCCTGCTACCCGCATTAAATACTACCGGGTACCGGAGAGACGATGCCGCATTGAGCCAGACCTTTGTTCCGTCAGACAATGTAACACAGTATTGCCCGCTCCTGGGTGTAATAATGGTATTATAAGCTACCGATGATGATTCCGGCTGTTGCCTGGTTGGCACATATGCCACTTCCCCGTCTTCGGACTTTATGATCTGTATCCCGCTTTTACTGTCGATGGTCCCATCGGCAGTACTATCCAGTGCTATTTCTTTTCCATTTGCCAGGATGAGTATTGCTTTGTTATTTCCGGCTCCTCCCTTTTTTACAGGAGTTGTGGCAGCAAGTACCGGTTTACGGGAGAACATGCCGCTTCTCTGGGCCAGGAAGAAGATTCCGACGCCTAAAACAATCGCCGCTGCAGCAGAGAATTTCAGCACCCTGAAGCGCTTTTCTTTCTGTTCCTTTATGGTCAGGTCTATACTTTTATCCAGGCGGTTATGTATTCTTTTACCTATTTGCTCTCTCAGGGCTGCCAGCGTCTCATCAGGGATATCCTCCTGTGCATCGACGGAATAGAACCAGTCGTTTACCAACCTGGTTTCCTCCTCGCTGGCTTCTCCGCGCAGGTATTTTTCTATAACGTGAATGGGTAAGTTCATAATAATAGAAGTATACTGAACAGGAGATTATACCCATCGGAAATAAAAAAAAAGTGCAGATATTTCTAATTATTTAGAATTCAGTTAATTATAACAGTGCGTTCATTTGCGCTTTTATCCTCGAAGCCTGGAAAGCAAGCCATATCCGGCGTGCCATGGCATATCATTTATCAAATATTGTTGTAAGTTTGGAGAAGTATCCAATACCCTGGTTATGTCCCAAAACCTTTACCAATCTGACACCTTTTCTGTCGAATACATTGCTTCGCTCAAAACACTCAAGGGCACTTTTTTTGAATGCCGGTCGTCCAACGACTATACCAGCGCTATGAGAGCATTCAAGGAAGTATATTACAAAGTAAAACCTGCACGTACCCTTTGGGATAATTCAAAGTTCAGCTATATCATCAGCCCGGAAGAAAGAAAATGGACAGACGAGTTTTTAAATGCCCCTGCCATGCAGCTGGGCATTACCAAAAAAACAGCGATCATAGTAAGCGGGCATGCCCTGGCCATGTTGTCGATCCTTGATATTTTTGAAGAAGGAGAAGCCCCGGTAAGACCTGGCTTCTTCGCCTATGAGCAGCAGGCCCTGGAGTGGATCAACCAAAAAGTTGTGCAAACGCCTCCCCCGCAAAAAGGGGGTGATCCGGTCATCACTTTGCAGCAACATATGGCAACGGGAAGGGCAAACATTACGCTTGACATTGAAATGAGCCAGCTGCCGGAATACCTGAAATGCCTGAAACATGTACTGAAGCATCATAAGTTTTTTGAGGAACATTATGTCCGTTTCTCCTCGCTGTCCTTCCAGGAGAAGAAAATACTCGGCCTGATCCTCAAGGGGCTGCTGAATAAAGCCATAGGGAATGAGTTATATATTTCCGAGGATACGGTAAAAACACACCGCAGGAATATACTTCGTAAACTGGAATGTCATACAATGACCGACCTGGTGAGGTATTCTATATTTTTATAAGGGTGTAAATTACCCCGGCTACCTCCTGTGGGTATTTGCTGACAAAGAACCTGGTAAAATTCCGGGTTCAGGTAAGGCTTCTTCTCTTCCGGTATGGCATCCACTATCCCTGGATGGTGGATGCCGGATACTTTATATACGCTTCCGAAGAAAGCAGGTAAACAGACAACAGCATAATAGCGGAGGCGGCGAACTAAGTCGACCTGCAATAACAGCTATCACTTATCAGCTACTTTATACGCTTCAACTAACAACGCGCTGTGTAAAGGTAATGACCGGATCACGTATTCATCTTTAAAATTACCCAGCTTCCTGCCTGTCCATTTGTTCACTAACCGGTAAGTGCCTTTGGGCAATTTAATACGGCGTTCTGCAGCCTGCTCTCCCCAGTTGAAAACCGCGAATACCAATTGGTCGGGCAATACGATGGTTCCCACTTCGAATGCTTCGTTTTCAAACCTTGCTGCCTTTCCTGTTGGAGGAATCAGCTTCTTTAATATCTCAAGCCGTGCCGGCGTAATTTTTGTAAGATCGTCGCCACTCAGCAACATTCCCCCGGAAGCATATACGGTGGCTGCATGAAACAGGTATTCATTTTCAGTTGGCCCTGCCGGTCTCTCCTGTGCATTTACGCTGTTGCCTGCCTGGTCCATGATATCGGTGGCTCCCCCGTTTGTTAATAAAATGCAGTCGGGATCATTCCACCATAACCTACCATTTTGCCAGCTCCTGAGCAAATTTTCCCGGCCAATATTCCTGAACGCTTCCCATTTCCGCCATATGTCCATTGAGCTGCGGGAACCGTGAATCAAGCCCAGGGAAGCCCATACAGGATGATTGCAGCCAAGTACAAATGCATCTCCTGCACCTTTCAGTATCGCTTTCATCCCTTGGCGATAGGCTTCAATCCTGGTAGCATTTTTATCGTAGTGTACGCCCCCATGGATAGCTCCCCAGTAATTGGCGTCCAACTTGAAATAAGTACAGCCCCATTCCTTTCTCATCCTGCTGAAAAGTTCCGTAAAAAAAGCCTGCACCTGCGGATGCGTACCGTCAAGTACATACCATGGGCCCAGGCGCCAGCCGCCAAAGCCAATTTTATCAGAGCGCAAGGGCAATCCCTGCTCATCTTTAACAAACCAGTCGGGGTGATTTTTAAACAACTGTGATTCAGGGCTGGCCACAAACGGAGCTACCCATATGGCAGGCTCCAGTCCTTTATGCTTTATTTCATTCAGCACATTTTGCACATCGCCGCCAAATGCGTTTCCTTTGCTCATCCAATCACCCATCCAGGGCTGATACCCGTCATCAATCTGGATATATTTGAGTTGCGGCAGGTGACCGGCAATCCAGTCTGTATTATCAGCCACATTCTTTGCGGTTACATTAGGCCCGAAACAATACCAGGAACACCAGCCCATTGGTACCGGTTCATGTTTCAAACGCGGGTGATGTTTAGCAATGGCTGCGGTTAGCTTATCATACAGCCCTTCGCGGTCTGATCCTGATATGGCCATAAACTCTTCCAGGTTCCAGGTTTCCCCGGGTTGCAATACAAGGTTCTCACAATCCAGGGATATACGTATACGCCTGCCATCAAAAGAAAACCTGGATATAAACCTGTTGCAGGAAGTGGTAGCCAGTAGCACCCGGTCGTTCTGCTGCAGTTGCAGGGTAAGCATACCATAGGTGGTACGCATGTTTTCGGGCTCGGGAATTTTATAATGATCCCTGTCTGTATAGGTCCCCAGGTCTGCCGGCTTGTCCAGGGTACCTCCTGTCTGGGCAAGTTTCTGAAATCCCTCTCCATAAATACCGGTATTGCCGGGCAGGCCATGCTGGAAATCGAACAGGATAATTTCCCGGATGCCGACAGGCTTCCCGGAATTATTACGGACTGACATGGTACAGATTTCCCGGCTCCATGTCCGCTGCAATGAAACCCCGTTATCCGCCGGCGTACCGGCAGCGGTGATAACTTTGGCTGGCGACTGTTTCAAATTTTTTATAAACACCTCTCCCGGCGAATAGGGTATGCCCAATAACTGGCCCGGGGCAACGATGATAGTAAGCAGTAATATCAAAAATATTCTTCCCTTACGCATATATTAATTTTTCCTGCCCTTGAGCGCGGGCAGGGTTAATAAATTTAATAAATCCCCGGCGTCTTCCTTCCTATAGTGTTATCATTCCGCCACTACCCAGGTGCTGCCGTTTGCCGGAATAGTGATACTGATCATTGCCTCCCTGCCGGAGTTTAATGTAACCGGGATGGGCGCTGCACCTTCTATACTGATCTTTGCGTTGTTTTTCAAACCTGCATAGTACAAAGGCAACCTGATGGTACGGGTAACAGGCTGGCTGAGCGGGTTGAAGAACATAGCAAACGCCTTTTGTTTCAATTGCGGGTCTGCATGCATAAAGCCATCCCAATCCCTGCCGGTAGGCCGCTGTAAGTGAATAATATCCGCATTCAGGATATCGCGGTACTTTTTATAGTGCGCAATTTCTTTCGTCACCAGCGCTTTTGTAGCTTCGGTATCATAGAGGCGGTTCCCGCGGTAACAGGCCTGTATACCGGCGCCATAGTTTTGCTTCATATGTGCCTCATAGGCATCCAGGTGTTCGGAAAGCGGCTCCAGCGTGGCGGCAGCGCCTCCCCCGTGATATTCCACCAAAGGTACAAAGGTCCAGTTCATACTGGGAATCCTGGTCCAGGTACCATCGTAATTATTCTGCCTTCCCAATATTATTTGCTGCGCGCGGGGCAAAGACCAGTTCACTTCTTTATACCCAACAGATACCTTGTTACTTCCTGATAAAAAGTAAAAATCAGGAAGGTTCATGTAAATGCCTTTCTTTGCCAAGGATGCGTAGAAATTGATACTTTGCTTCCATTGATTCCATTGGGAATCGCCGTACCCATGGTGCCCGGGATGATTTTCAGAGGCACAGAAATCGCCGGGATACGGCCCGTCGTGCTCCAGCAGGTCAAACCCGGTTGCTTCAAAAAATTTGTTCAGCTTCTCCAGGTAAGCAATGCCCCATTTGCTGCCAAGACAAGGCGCTGTTCCGAATATGGTACCTCCTGGTTTTCCGGTTTTAATATTGATAACATCATTTTCCGCATCTATGCTGCGACTCGAAAACAATGAGTATCCGCCTATCTGTATGCCTTTGGAATGCGCGTAAGCGGCAAGGGACCTGAATTTCTCCAGGTTGGCGGCACTGGTATCCTCCATATGCAACCCGCTTCCGAAACTCAGGATGATCATTTCATAACCGGTGGCCTTACATTGATCAACGGCCTGTTTTACTACTTCTGGTTTGGTAGAGGTAAGATGTAAAAAAATCGGGTTTTCAGTTGACCAGGGTGCTAATGTGCGATACATTTTCCGTTGACTAAGCCCGTTCCTTTCCCTGTCGGTACCATCAAGCGCCAGTAAATAGGTACGGAAAGTTTCCATTGCCTGGCCGGGCTGCAGCACCTGCTCCGGTCCCTTCTCCGGCATACTCTTCACTACGCAGGGCATAGATACGTTATAATCTGCCTGGGAAGTATAGGTTTTATCTGTTTGCCAGAAAATGGACTGGTCCGAGCCTTCGTAGGTAAAACCACCAAACGCATAATCATTTTCCAGATGAAAATTCGGTTTCATCCATTCCTGTTTTCCTATAGGTGAATTTGACGGTTCAATGTAGGCGATTATTTCGGAGGCAAAATGATTCACCTGCACTTTTTTATTTCCCTTGTTTTTTATCTCCACCCATTTTGAGATCAGCGGTATGTTATCATAAATTTCGTAGTGAACTTCCACGAAAACATCTTTCAGCTCAGGGTGCTCATAATAACAGGTAAGCTCTTTGCCACTGGCTTTCCATTGTGTACTGGCCAGCCACCGCTTACTGGTCCACTGAATTTTCGGCTTAAGCTCACTTACTGTAAAGTTTTTGAATAAAAAGGAATGGGGAATAACATCCATTTTATCGAGCCAGTCCGGCAACAAGTAGGCCTGGTCCACCTGACCGGTTAGGCCGCCCACCGGGTAATTTACACTGTCTATCATCACATCTGCTTCCGGTTTTACCGCACGCAGATATTCTTCACCTGTCACCAGGTTCCTTATACTGGTGGTAGCTATATTGGCGCTTACATAAAAAGTTCTGCTTACCAGGCCATTGCTCAGTATAATCTGGTGATCACCTATCCTGGAAACCGACGCTTTCTGCGCAGGTTTTTGAATCAGCCAGTCGGTTGCAGCTACTGAAAATGTGAAAGCGGGTAACGACAACAACCGGGCAGATAATTCTTTACTGATGCCGGCCCCGCTCTTTTGGGCTGCCGGTGAAAAAATTTCCTGTTTAATATCGCCGTTATTTAACTCTGAAAGAGGAAATTGTTGCTGTGCAGTAAAATACAGACTGCTCCAAAGGAGGGAAGCTGATAAACCTAATAAATATCTTTTCATACGTAGTCCTGTAATTTGAATAAGAACCGGTTAAGTCCGCAGGTACAGGACTTAACCGGTCATTTCTCTCCTGTTATAACAATGGATCAAAGGTGCCGCCATCCCATCCTTTGGTTTGCTGCAGGTTGGGATTTTTCTGGAGATGCTCCAGGGGAATGGCATAGAAATAATATTCGTCTTTATAATTAATCTCATTGTTCGGGTCCAGCATCTTAGGCGTTTCACTAAAATAGCTAAAGTAATCGGTAGCCAGGTTAATAGTTCCGGTGGCATATGCTGCAAAAAAATCTGCCGCTTTACCGCCGAACTTGATCAGCCTGATATCAAGACCGGTACGTTTCTTCCCGTTTAATACAGACGCGTACAACCGCCGTCTTCTCAGATCCTGATCGCGTTTACCTTCAAAAGCCAGTTCCAGTCTTCTTTCCAGGAGAATAGCCGCTCTCATTTCCGCTTTCGTCATGCCTGGTTTTAATCCATGGTTACCGTCTGTTCCGGCATCAATGCCCGCTCTTTTCCGGATGGCGTTCAGCATATCATATCCCACCTGTACATTACCAACTTCGTTAGCAGCTTCCGCATAATTCAGCATTACTTCAGCCATTCTTATTTCTATCCAATCGGTTCCGCTATGCTCGGCATCGAATGGTTTATATCCCTCAAAAATTGTTTTCCGGGTATAAAAACCGGAGAAAGTTCCGCTGATGGCTTCTCCCCCGCTGAATGTCCATTGGATACGGCCTGTTTTTCCTGAAAGCGCCCAGGGATCACCATTATGCACAATGGTGGTGGCAAAGCGCGGATCGCGGTTCAGCCAATATGCCTGCGGGTTATATCCCGATCCCTGCGCGGTGACAGGCAACCCGTTCTTCATGGGAAACGCGTTTACCAGTTCCAGTGAAGGCTGATCCCCGCCTGTAAAATTCTGCGACTCTTCCAGTGGCCTTACGGATGCATCATGTGTTTGCGCGCGACCCGGGTAGCTGAAACGGGTTACCATTATTGCTTCTGTATTCGCGTTGCCTTCAACAAACCACAGGTTCCTGAAATCAGGCATCAGTGCATTACCGTATTTAGTCAGCGAGTCCATAGCAGCTTTATTAGCGTTGTAAGCTGTTTGCCATCTTGATTGATCCTGTGCGGGATTGAACTGCTCGGAGGCATAGTGCAGCAATACCCTGCCTTTAAGCGCCAAAGCGGCGCCCCGTGTAGCCCTTCCTGCGTTATCTGTACTCCAGCTGGCAGGTAATAATGCCGCGGCATCGTCCAGGTCTTTTATGATCTGTGTAATACACTCGGATGTTTTATTACGTGTTACATTAAGATTATCTTCCAGGCTCTGCGGGGTAAGGATAATGGGTACGCCCCCGTACCTGCTTACCAGCTGGAAATAAAGCCATGCCCGGAGAAATAATGCCTGCCCTATCAGCGAGTTCTTATCGCTTTCAGTAAATGGCGCTCCCGGAACCTGTTGCAACAGGAGATTTATGCTTCTCACATCTGCATAAGGCCAGTAAGTAATTGAATTAACAGTAAGCTGCCCATATAAGGTACTGCCTCCCCCGGCGCCTTCATCGGAAACATGGTTAGTAGCATCCGGCCAGTTGGGCATTGCATTGAAATATATATTGTTCAGAAACGCGGTGCTCAGGTTCAGGTCCGTCCAGACTTCACTGCCCGGTATAGCCCCCAGGTCCGGCTTATCCAACACCTTTTTACAACCCAGCAAGCCGGAAACCGACAATACCAGGCCTGTGATAAAAACCTGTATTAAATTTTTGCAGCTGAAAAATCTATTCATAGCACTAAAGAATTATGATTTTTATAAAGTAACATTCACTCCTAAAGTATAATTGCGGTTAAGCGGGTAAGACACCAGGCTCTGTGCCTCGGGGTCATATACTTTGATCTTGTTTTTCAGGAGGAACAGGTTGGAACCGTTGAAGTATACTCTCACACTTTTGAATACGGATTTGCCGGAATGAGATAAAGGCACCGCCCAACCCAGGTTCAGGTTCTTTAGACGGATGAATGAAGCATTATCCAGCCAGAAAGTGGAAGCATTTCCCCCTCCTCCTTCATCCACATAAATCGGGTACCTGCCATTGGGATTCTGCGGGCTCCAGTGGTCGCCCCAGAACGCGGCACTACCTGCTTCCTGTGTAAGATATTGTGCGTTGTTAAGTAACGGGCTCCGAACTTTATAGTAATTGCCTGTGCCCTGGATCAGCAGATCTATACTGAAAGATCTCCAGGTAACTCCCAGGGTCAGGTTATAGATAGAGGGCGGCGTGGAATACCTGGCAATAAACTCCTGGTCGTTTGCGTCAATTTTGCCATCCGGTTTATCGGAAGTGGCGCCGCGTATGTCTTTGAAATTAAGCATACCAAGTTTGGGCACTGCGCCGTTAATGGTGTAACCGGCCGGCAATGCGTCAATATCTGCCTGTGTACGGAGAATATCTGTGGCGATATATCCCATTATACCACCTGTTGGCCTGCCAAGCTGATTCTGATAATCCCTGATATTCTGGGCCTGGTTAATACGCACCTGTTTATTTACCGCGTAGCTGTAGTTAATACCTGCATTGAAGGTTAAATGCTTATTGAGGGATTTCCTGTAGTCAACACTTATTTCATACCCTTTGGATTCCATTGCGCCAAAGTTTACCAGGGGATAAGTGGCGCCCCAGGTGGTAGGCACACTGGCGCCAACATCGCCGAGAATGTCTTTCCTTTTGGTCATAAAGCGTGTTGCGGAAATGTTTACACTGTTATTAAACAGGCTGGCATCAAAGCCGATGTCAATTGATTGTTTTTTAGCCCAGGTGATATCCGCATTGGGATATGCTCCCAGTGAAACGCCATTGGAGATACTGCCAAAGATGGCGCCCTGGTTCTTCCGGTAGTATTGCTCCCATTGCAACGTGGTGTTCAGTGATCCGTCGGCGTTCAGGTTAGGTTCTTCACCGGTCATACCAAAGGAGGCCCGGAGTTTAAGATCATTCACAAACCTTACATTATCCTTAAAAAAGGCTTCATCACTGATGCGCCATCCTGCAGATACTGCGGGGAAGAGGGCATACCTGTTACTTGGAATAAAATACCTGGAGCCTTCATACCTGAAAGATCCCTCCACCAGGTATTTTCCTGCATAGTTATAGCTCAAACGGGCAAATGCAGCCAAACGCCCATCGTCAAATTCACTGCCGCCAACACTATAATTCAGCGGATCGCTGCTGGCCAGGCTTAACTGGTCGAGCTGCCGGGAAAGCACAAACTGGTTCCTGGCATTAAACGCGTCGTTGTTGGTTTCGCTCTGCTCGTACATGGCAGTGGCTGAAATATTGTGTTTGCCAAATGATTTATCATAATTGACATAAAAGTTCAACTGGTAAAAGCTGCCTGCATTATAGGTTTCATTGATAGCATTGCCATCGTTCCGTTGCTTTGTACGCGAAAAATCTATCTCATCGCCTATGAGGTGGTTGTTGCTGCCAAACCGGTTGGTGATATAAAGGTTGTAAGGCAGATTGAGCGTTTTCCTGAAATCATGCCTGGTATAGTTGGCAAAGGTAGCTCTCAGCTTTAGCCCGTCTACCAGCGACGACAGGTTATAATTCACATCCACCAATGCCTGGTAATTACTCCATTTCTTACGGTTGTATCCTGTATTACCGTTGATCACTTCTCCCGGATGCCATGCCATCAGCGTTCCAACGGGATAGCTTTTACCATTGTATTCCACGTAATCCGGCGCCATTTTTCCCCTGGACAGTAATCCCTTGTACAGATCGGGCATATCATCGTTATCGTAATCATACTCCCAGTAAGGCTTCTGGTCGTTCCTGATATCCGTAGTGAGATTGAGGCCTATACTAAGATCCCTGGTGATCCTGGCATCTACCTTTGCCCGGATATTATATTTCTGGTAATCTATGTTGTCAAAGGAGCCGGTTCCCTTGTAAAAAGACCCGCTTACGAAATAGTTGATCTTTTCACTCGCACCGGAAATGTTGGCGGTAGTACGGTATTCTGTAGGCCGTTTGTAATACTTCTTCAGCAGGTTTACATCATGCGTTTTCCAGTAGTCCAGTTCATCTTTTGCGTAATACCTGGAATCGGTCTGGTAACCGGTAGGATTTACCTGCTGCAGGATATCATTTGAAAGTACAGCCTCATCATAAGCGCTCAGTGTTTTCGGTTGCACGGTGGGCTCATTAATGCTGTAGCTGGAAATAACATTTATCAGGGGCGGACCGGTGATACCTTTTTTTGTTGTTACCACAATTACCCCATTGGCGCCACGTACGCCGTAGGCAGATGCAGAAGCCCCGTCTTTCAATACGGATATGTTATCAACTTCGGAAGCATCCAGACCGTCAAACGCAAACTGATCGGAGATCACACCGTCAATTACAAATAAAGGAGGCTTGGCGGGGCCAAATCCATCGTAGGCGCGTACACGTATGCTGGATGATCTGCCTGGTTTTCCGCCGGTTTGTGTGATAACAAGGCCAGGCACCCTTCCTGCCATGGTTTGCGACAATGTAGCGGAAGGTACCTCCACTACGTCCTTTCCCTTCATAGAACTTACGCTCTGTAACAGGTTCCGCTTGCTGCTCTTGCCATATCCCAGCACCACTACTTCTCCCAGCTCGGCATTGGTTTTAAGGCTAACAATCAGGGATGATTGCTCTGCCGGTTTTAATACAAAATTATCAATGGTCCAGGTTTTATAACCAATATAGGACACGCTGATCTGGTAGGCCACTCCTGCTTCCAGGTCCGGTATAGTAAACTTTCCGTCCGGGTTGGTAAGCGCAGATTTCTTTTTCTGTACATCACTTTTGAGCGTCACCGTAACAGTGGCCGCAATCAGTGGCGTGCCTGATTCATCCTTTACGATACCGGTTATTTCGGGAGTTTGCGCCTGTAACATAGCGGTGCAGAGTATAAAGGATAAGATGAAGAACAGATTTCTTGTAATTCTTTTTTGCATAGTTTTTTTAGCAATTTTGGTTTTAAGCAAAAGGAACCCCTTCCCGGTAAACCGGGTAAATGCAAATTCTAAATGGCGCTGATTATTTCTTTATTATAAATCCTTTGTTGGTTCTGGCAGATGTTAAATTGTTCACTTCTGTAACATCTTTTAATATTTGATCAAGTGGAATTTGTAAATCTATTGTTCCCGTAAAATACATTGTTTTCAATGCTGCATCGTCAAAACTTATTTTCACCCTGAAATGGCGTCCCAGCTTATTAAAGACATCCGGCAAGGGTGTTTGTACAAAATTAAATGATACGGAATCTGTTAACGGAACAGGCGCCTGTTTGTCTGCCACCTTAACGGTTCCGGCATTTTTGTTCAGCACCAGCACCTCTCCGGGTGTTAGCACATTACTGAAAGAGGGCACGCCCTTCTCTGAAATAATGTTTTTAACCAATACCTTCCCGGTATGCAATTTAATACTAACAGTATGGCCGCCTTCCAGTGCCGTGATGGTGAAAGAAGTACCGAGCACGGTGGTGGAAACGCCGCCGGCATACACAATAAAAGGATGCTGCTGGTTGCCTGATACTTTAAAATAAGCGCTTCCCTTCAGGTATACTTCTCTTTTTTCCCGGATAAAATCACGCGTATAGCTGATTTCGCCTCCCGGGTATACCCTTACTTCCGAACTATCCGGTAGTATTACTATTTCGCTGTTATTACCATAGTTATAGGTAGATTTCCACGGTGTTACGTGGGCTTCTTCTTTTTGATGCTTCTCATTTTGTGCGATTTTAGGATTTGCCCGGGGCTTCATGAACAGGAAATATCCCACGGGTATCGATATAGCAATAACCGCTGCTGCCGCAACATTCCTGGCCCAATGTATACGCCTGGGCTCAGGGAAAACGCTTTCTTTTATCTTTGCAAAAAGTTGATCAGTCTTTTCGGCTGATAATAAGGCGTCTTCCACATCGTCCCATTCTGCTTTTGTAACCAGGTAATCCGGTAGCTCATCCACCTGGCACAAAAAGGAACTTACTGCCTGTTGCTCCTCCTGCGTACATTGGCCTTTAAAATATTTGTCCAGCAATTTATCGGTTATATCCATATCTCTAATCCTAATACGATCCTGCCTGCAGGATACCCGTAATCAATAAAAAAAAATTTCAGGAAATATGATACGCTAAAAAGATGATGACCGTTGCACTTCCATAACCACCTAATTGTTTTAATGCCAACGATATGTGTTTTTCAACTGTTCTGGGAGAGATCGACAGCCGGGCCGCTATTTCCGAATAGCTGTAGCCCTCTATTCTACTCAGGATAAAAACCTGCCTGCGGGTAGGTGGCAACTGGTTTAATATGGCAGTAAGCTGCTCATTCGTTTCGTAAGTGGTGGGAGAAACAGTGGTCCCAGGGAAATAATCCCGGTAATATGATTTCAGGTTCCTTTCTTCTGCAGCTACTTTTTTGAAATGATCCAACAATGTTGATTTAGCTATCCGGAACAGCTGTATATCCATGCTGATATTAGTTGCCAGCGTATGCCGGAAACGCCATAATTTTATAAAAGCAAGCTGCGTCAGTTCATCCGCCAATTCCGCGGATGCCGTCTTCTTAAGATAATAGGCATAAATTTTCCGGTGACTCAGTTTAAATACCATTTCAAATGCCACCTGATCATCATTTATGATATTTTGAATGTACTCCTGCATTAAGTCCCGGATATTACTTATTTAGTTCTTGGAAATTGGAGAGGTATTTCCGTTAAAATAAGTAATTTCCTGCAAAAACGAAATAAAAGATACCGGGCCACCTGCGTAATAAGCTGCACCTGGATACCTCCGGATAAACCAAAAGAGATTCCGCCGTAGTACGAAGGTACTGGCAGATCCCTTTTGGTTAACTTATACTTTGCACTTTGAAAGATGCTTTACTTTTCCCTCCCGTTTTAATTATCCCACCAAACTTTCGTGCTCTGTACAGCTGATTGTTGTGGCTGTGCATTCGTTAATATTTCGCTCTGCGGATACAATAACCGCCGGGGGATGTCTATCAATGCGCCGTCTACTTTCTGCAATTTTGGGAAACCTGTTCTCCTCCAGTCGTTATACGTTTCAAAGTTGAAAATATTGGCTACTGCTTTTTCTTCCATGATCAGCTGTAACGCATTGCCGGCAGTTAATTTACGGCTGTTTACATAAGCTGTGGCTGCGGCGGAAGTGGTATCAATACCGAGTTTGGACAAATGGGAATTGATGGCATTTACATACACCGGCTGCGCTGCAGCAAAACCATTGGTGATCAGCAGGGCCTCCGCCTGTATGAATAGGGTTTCTGAATAATTGAATATATAATTGGAAGATGCCTTGGCGCCATAAAACGCGGCGGGGTGAGAATACTTATCCAGGTCGCCCGTGGGAGTGCCTATCCTCCTGCCGGTATACAGCCCGGTTGTCTTTGCCGGGGCAATCATCTTCGGCAGCCGGGGATCATTCCGGTTACGCAATGTATCTACCAGCGTGGCATTCATCACGTAAGTAGTTACAGGAGTAAAGGTGAGGTACCAGATATTTTCCGATCCGGCTGCACCTGTGTAGGTGAACTTAAAATCGTCGTTGTTGGATGACATGCCGTTTTTCAGGGCGGCCATTGCGCTTTCTGCCTGTGTTTTGGCGGCATAGCCGGGCGCTTTCGTGAGATGCATATAATACCTGGCTTTCAGCGACCAGGCGAGTTTACGCCAGGCATCCATATTACCGTTGTAGAAGTAGTCGTCGCCTGCGGGGGTCTTTGGGCTGCTGTTCTTATCAATGTTGGCAATGGCATCGGTGAGGAGCGACTGTATACTTTTATAGATATCTTCCTGTTTATCGTAAGGCACTGTGAACACCCCGCTGGTGAACCCTTTGGAATAAGGGATATCTCCCCAGAAATCGGTAGCGGTGCCCAGTGTATAGGCAGTAAGTATTTTGGCGATAGCTGCATAGTTCCAGTTGTTATTCGCTTCCGCCTTTTTATTCAGGGTGATCAGGTTATTGAGCGAGGTCACGTAGAAGTTGGACCAATCGCCATCCATATCAATATTAAACAACTGGTAACTGCCCACGTAAGGATTCAGCTGGTTGGCAGCTATGTTCTGCACATAGTTCTGTATAATGATCCCCGCATTGCCACCCTGGATATTATCGGAAATGTTCAGCTCCAGCGGCGGCAGGATCAGTGATTCCTGTACATCCACCGGGTTGTTGGGATCTTTGTTAACGTCCAGGAATTTTTTACAGCCCTGTAAACAAAGACCTGTAAGCAGCAGTATATAAAAAGACTTTCTCATGTTGATAAATTTTAGTGGTGCTGGCATACTAAAAACTGAATTTCAGTGAAAAGTTGATAGAGCGGGATGTAGGCGTAGAAAACGCGTAGATGCCCTGCGAGCTGTTGCCTGTGCCATAAGAGCTTACTTCCGGATCAGCGCCTGTAAAATGCGGGCTGTAGATCCAGAGGTTCCTGCCGGTAACTGCCAGCGAAGCGGATTTGAAAGGAGTTCTTGCCAGGAAAGACCCCGGCAGGAAGTAGGAAAGGCTTACGTTCCGCAACTTGATATAAGTACCGTCCTGGATGGTAGATTCGTATTGCCTGGTCTGGTAGTAAGTTTGTGCATCTACTTCCACGTTGTTGGCCTTTCCGTCTACTTCACTGATCCCCTTCACTACTATTTTACCACGGTTAGCCGTTACCTTCGCAGTGCCATAGTAAAAGCCGGCTGATTCCACATCGTTTTGTACATCCCCGCCTTTTTTCATGTCGAAGAAAAAGGAGAAGCTGAACTGTTTATAGCGGAAGTTGTTATCCATGCCAGCCAGCCAATCCGGGTTAATATCGCCTACAATACCCTGTTGCGGGTCTACTACCGGCAAGCCCCCGGCGTCGATGAGCAATTCGCCGTTATCTGCACGCTTATAACGGGGGCCAAAGAAAATATTATATGGCTGGCCTTTGATCAGGCGCCCCAGCTGGTCAATGCCCGGTCCCAGCGTAAGCACCTCGTTTTTGATCTTTGAAAAGTTCAGGGTAATATTCCAGCTGAAATCTTTCGATTTCACAGGCGTAGCAGCCAGCAGCAACTCTATTCCTTTGTTGGATATTTCAGCGGAGTTAAAAGTGGTACTGCTGTAGCCGGTGGCATTGGAGATCTGTGAACCGGGAATAAGACCGTTTTTGGAACGGCGGCTAAAATAAGATCCTTCAAAGCTGATCCTGTCTCTCAGGAAACGCATTTCAAGCCCTGCTTCATACTCGTTGAGCCGTTCATTGATGAGCGACGGGTTACCCAGTGCAGGTGTGAGTAAAAATCCCTGTTGCCCCTGGAACGGGTACAGGAAGTAACCGGCATTGGTGTTCCTGCCTGCCTGTACATAGGGAGTAGACAGCGCATAGGCCCCTACCCCGTCGTTACCTACCGTGGCATAACTCAACCGCACCTTTCCGAAGTTTATGACACTGGAAGCCTTAGCGCCCAGGAATTCGGAAAAGATAAAACTGGCGGCTGCCGATCCGTATGGATAAAAGTTCTTATCAGGATTAAGCACGGAGCTGCCATCGTACCTGCCGGTGAGCGACAGGTTCAGGAAGCGGTTATACTCAATGTTTGCCTGTGAGTAGAAGCCCACTTTCCTGAGCTGGGTATGGCTTTCCGTACCGGTGATAGTAGTACCGGAGGATAAATTATTGAAATCGATAATATTCAGCCCGGTGCTATTGATATTCATATATTGGTTGTAGGTGGTATAGATATTATTACCGAGCAACAGGTTCACATTAAATTTGCCAAATGTTTTTGTAGCATTAATGATCAGGTCATTGTTGAATTGCCTGAAGTTGATGTTCTGGTTCCTGATCTGCCCGGTGAGCCCTATCTGCGGACTTGGATACTCTACATATTTATCGGACTCGGTGTAAATATCAGCGCCAAGTCTTTCAGTAATAGTCAGCCAGCTGGTGGGAGTGATATTGGCGGTAAATACCGGGAGAAACCTGTTTACTTTGGAATTGTTGCTGATATTATCGAGCGTCCATAGCGGCATATTCCTGGAATTGCGGTAGCCGCGCTGGCTGCCATCGGGCAGGAGCACGGGGTAAGGATTCCAGGATACCGGCTGCAGCAACAGCACAAACAAAGGCCCGTTGCTGGCGCCTTCCGGCAGCCTGTCCTGGTTGGAGTTGCTATATCCCATCTGGAAAGTAGTGCTTACATACTTACCTATTTTGGAATTATATTTTGCAAAAAACGAATGCCGCTTAAAATCATTTTCCGGCATCACCCCTTTCTGGTTGAAATAAGAATAGCTGAGGAAGTAGTTGGAACTGTTGTTACTCCCGGAAGCAGAAATAGTGTTGTTGGTAGTAATACCGGTACGGAAAAAATCGTATGGATCATAGGTTGGCGCGGGTTTGCCGTTTACTTTGAGCGTATCCATGCGGGGCCCCCAGGAAAGGCTTGTTTTTTTGTCAGCATCCTCCCCGTTGTAAAAGATACCTTCCGTGCCCTGGCCGTAAATATTCTGACGTTCCGGTAACAGCGGATGCTCAAAGGAGGCATCAGAAGAAAAACTGAACACCGGCTTTCTGTCTACCCCACCGTTCTTAGTGGTAATGAGCACTACTCCCCTGGCGCCGGAAGAACCGTATAATGCCGTAGCAGCAGCGCCTTTAAGGATGTTCACATTTTCTATGATAGCAGGATCAATATCTGAGATACGGTTTACACCGGAGCCAGCCGCCCCGCCGCCAATATTGCCGGTTTCCGTGTTATCTACAGGCACGCCATCTATTACAAATAAGGCCTGGTTCTCGCCGGTAGGAGAAGAATTCCCCCTGATCACAATGCGGGACGAGGCCCCTGCATTACCGGAGGAACTGGTGATCTGTATACCCGGTACCTTACCAGCCAAAGTGTTCACCAGGTTTGGCTCCTTGGTTTTTAACAGTTCCTCCCCGTTCAGCTGCTGGGAGCTGAACGTAAGGTTACGCTTATCCCGTTTTACACCCAGCGCCGTTACCACCACCGTATTCAGTGCGGATGTATTGCTGCTTAAAGTAATGGCGAAAGTGGTTCTGCTGCCCACCGGTACTTCCGCATTAAGGAACCCGACGCTGGATACGACCAGCGAATTCTTTTCATCAACGGTTAATTTAAATGATCCGTCGGCCCCACAGGTGGTAACCGCCTTGCCATTCTTCTCCCGGACGGTGGCGCCAATAACAGGCATACCGGTGGAATCGGCCACGGTACCAGTGATCGCCTTTTTCTGCGCCGCGGCAGAAAAGGAAAAGAAAGCAATAAAACATACCACGCATAGCGGTACAATACATCGTGATACTGCTGATTTTGCTGATAGTGCCATTTGAATAATGTTTTGGTTGACAGGTTGAAGGACCTCATAGAATAGTTAGCACACTAAAATTAGGAGTAAGCTGGGTAGATGGATTCAGAATAATTAACCGATTATATACGAATATTATCCCAAAGTTCTTTATGAGATTAATTTATACGCATGTTAAATGTCGTATTGACAATAATGTACATAAGAAGGGGAAGAGCAGTTACAGCAATATATTAAAACGGATAAACGTAACCCGGTTTTATACTTTCAGAAACTTCTCATACCCTCTCAGGGTAACTACTACCCACTTTAGCGGGAAGCATTCCCTGCTTTTTACCTGGTCATAACCCGGATCTTATAAATACAGGTTATATACGGGGCAACAGCGGCTTATATATGGGGGATATATGGGGGAACCGGGGAGTATCCATACAGTAGCCAGGGAGTAACCATATGGTAACATGGCTTTTCAACAGGCTGGAAATTGAGGTTAAATTAAGCGTCTAGGCTCACTGGGAACAAATTTACCCAAATCTCCGGTAATATAACACCCGGCAAGCGCATATTACATTAACAAAGGCCTCACAGCAGATGGAAATAAAAAATACTACCTGCCATACTGAATATTAAAATGTCGTACTTTATGTCCAACAAAAATTTAGTGCCTGCTGTGATTCTGCAGATGGTCTGAGACAACAGAAAACAGTTATTGTTATCACTAAAAAAACACCTCGTTGAAAAAACTATTCCCTATATTCTGTATGTTGGTCGTTGCACTGTCGTGCAATGAATCAAAATTGTCTAAAGGCCCTGTAGGCAGTCTGTCGCTCATCCGCGCAGAAATCAATATTACACAGCGTTTACATAGCAGGATCGAAAACCAGGTAGTTGTCATTTTGTACGATGAAGAAGGAAAAACCATAAAAAACGACGCTATTAAAATCTATGTGAACGGGGCGGAGGTAAAGTACACGGTCAGAAAGGAACTCTATTACACATCCAGCACTTATTATTTAAAGGATAGTGCTAACCCCGAAAACAACCAGTTCAATTTTGAAATAGTGCTTCCGGATGGCAAAAAATCATTCCTGGCCCGGATAGATGCCCTTGACCTGGTGGATGGTCAAAACATCAGTTATACCGAAAAGGGGAACCGGTATAAGGACTATGAAATAACCTGGAAAGGGCTCACCGGCGTAAATTACCTGGCCATCGCGAGATCCATGAAAGTAAAAAAACAGGAGGAGCCCAATATCACTACCTATGAAGGACAATTACCGGATACATTCAGCGTTCAGCCTGCAGGGCGTTACGTGGTATCCAGGTCTGCCTTTGATAATCCAACGCACCAGCTCAGTATACTCTCGTTTACATTTATCGCCCAAAAGAATGGAAAAGTAAGCCCGGAGCTGGTCAAAGGCAGCAGTATCAGTATTATCGGGACTATTGAAAGAAATGTGTCATTTGAGTAGCGGTCTAACCCTTTATAGAAAATCAATCAGTTACATCAGTCTGACATAATCTCACCAAAACCTCCAGTAAATATAACACCAGGCGACCGCATATAATGCCAGCCAAAGTTTCAGGCTTTGATACCAGGGACGTTTAACTTCGCCCTCTCCCCAGGTACGCAACCATGCTATATTCCAGATGAATGGCTTTATTTGCTCCGGCTGAGGGGCGGGCGTGTAAAGGGATACCACTGCTATCAGCCCCATCGTAAGCACCTGTGCGATAGCGCCAATATACAACCAGTGAAGGTTAATATCCATCGCATACAATGCCACGGCAAGTAACACCTGGATAACTACACCTCCCAGCAACCCGGCAATTGCGCCGCCATAGCTGGCTCTTTTCCAGAAGATGCCCATCAGCAATACTGAAATAAACGGCGTAGCGATATAGGTTACGCCGGTCTGAAAATACCTGAATAATCCTACCGTACCAACATACGGCGCCACCAGTGAAGAGATCAGTAAAGCAGCACCTCCCGAGAGCTGGCCTGTGGTGATTAACTCCCTGTCTCCCGCCTTTTTCCTCCAGAAGCGGCGGTACACATCCAGTGAGAAAATAGTAGCCACACTATTTGAAAGTGCGCTTACGCTCGCCATTACAGCTGCAAAAAAACCACCCAGGATAATCCCTCTCAAACCTGAAGGAGCAAAAAGCTGCAGTGCTACAGGGAATGCACGGTCCTGCTCATCGGGCAACAGGGAAGGGCCCTGCCGCATTATATCCAGCCAATGATAAATAATCAATCCTAATAAACAGGTTACGAGTGGCCGTATAATATTGATAAACCCTGAGAAGATAAGTCCCATCATCCCATCCCATTTGCTGCGGGCGGAAAGGATCCGCTGGATCATTACCTGGTTGGAAGACTGATAAAAAAGAAATACGCCAAAAGATGCAAGTATCAAACTTAGGAAAGGAGCCTGCGGATCGGATGGAGGATGGTAGAGATGAAATCTTTCGGGAGCCGCCGCCACCATGGCATTCCAGCCGCCGGGTATTTTATCCAATGCTACAAAATAGAATATTACGCCGCCACCAATGAGCATCACGCATTGAATTGCGTCTGTCCACATCACTGAGCTTAAACCTCCTGCCAGTGTGTAACTGGCGGTAACTAATATTATACCGGCCATGACATAATACCGTGGCCAGCCGGTCAATTCGCTGAGAGTGATACTGCCTCCGTATATTACGGGTGGCAGAAAAACAAAAATATACCCTATAAGGATCACTATACTGTATATCGCTCCACAGGCAGGGCCAAACCTGCGATTGAGCAGCTCCGGAACCGTCATAATCTTATTGCGCAGGTAGAGCGGGATAAAAAATATCATCATCAGCAAATAAGTGGGCAGGCTCCACCACTCCCAGTTTGCAATAGCCATACCGCCTTTGTAGGCGGCTCCTATCGTTCCCACGATCTGTTCACTCGAAACGCTGGTGGATACAAATGCAGCGCCGATAAGGTACCAGGGCATATTACCTGCAGCAAGGAAATATCCCTGCGTGGTACGCTTTACTTTCCTGGCCGCCACCAAACCAATGATTACCACTAACAGGATTTCCCCGGTGATGATCAGAATATCTGTTAATGAGAGATGAAATTTTTCCATGCTGTTATATAAATATGTGCCAGTGTTGCAGGTGTTCCGTACTGCAGCCTGGCGCGATCGTTTGCTGCGGGCCAAGTGTTTCCAGTTCCGCGTAATCTTTACAGACGAATACTTCCAGGTTATTATGCTGCTTTTCTATGTTATGATCTTTGTTCCGGATGATCAGTGTTCCCGCCGGTTGTATGGCGGCAAGCCACCCCCACTCTTCATACCATCCTGTTTTACCCCTGTGCTCCCCCGGTGCGGGGATCATGTACCCGGCAGCCAGTTCCCAGTTTCCCGGATCTGTACCCGGCCAGTAATTGACTTCCGGCGTATTACAGGAAGCCAGTATATCTGCGGTGCGGGGAACACAGGTAATGCCCCATAACGCCCCGGTCCAGTTTTCTGTTCCATTGTTCTCCAGGATATGATGTATATTAAAACCATCAGTTCCAGCTGTTGTGATCTTTATGGAAAACCTGAGGCCATCCGGCCTTTGCCGCGCCTTTATCAACAACCCGGCTGCTGTTTCCAACACTTCGCAGGGCGTATTGTCGGGATAGTAACTGGCTGCTGTTTCAGGTGCAATGGTGAAGCGATGCCCTCCGTACATCTTCCATTCCCCTACGCTGAAACCTGTATGATCCACGTACAGCAGGTTCTCCCCGCCGTTGTAACGCAGTGAAAGTATACGCGGGCCGGCGGATACGCCCACTATCATTTCGGTATCTCCTGCCGCGTATTTTACAGTACTTATCATGGCAGCACCCTGCTGGTTAGTCCACGCTGATAAGCATCCAATCTTGTGAAGCCTTCTGCATACCTGCAACCGGCGGCTAATCCTCTAAAGCGGGCCTGTACCGATACCATATCTGCCAGATCAGTAGCTGCCAGTTCTTTCATGGCTTCCACCTGGCTTTTATGACAGGCCAGCATTTGCTGTTTTACATCCATAACATCGCTGATATTCACATACTCCGACGGCAGAAATCCTATGCCCCCGAGATTGTCCATGTAATAAAGTGATGCATGACCGAAACGGCAGGCAGGTTTCGACTGACCAGGAATGAACGGCAGGCCTTTCTGAAAATATGCGTCGAACACCAGCTGGCTTACATAGCGATGATCCGGGTGATAATCGTTGGGAGAATGGGTGAAGATCACATCAGGATCTGCTTCGCGCAGGATGTCTATCATAAGCCGCCGTTGTTCCCTGTCCGGGAAAACGTGTTCATCCATCACCCCGGCCCAGATCACGTTTGCGTTTATAATGGCTGCGGCATCGCGGGTTTCTTTCTCTCTTATCTTTTCCAGCTCTTCCGGCGGGATCTTCGTATCTCCCATATTTCCGCTGGTGAAAATGGCCATTGTTACTTTATGGCCTTCCCTGGCGTAACGGATCAGTGTTCCGGCGCAAAGTATTTCTATATCATCGGGGTGTGCAGCCACACAAAGTATATTCATCATAATACACCGTATCTGTTGTATACTGTTCTTAAAGAGTCCCCGTTCAACAGGTCCCTTCTTGACTGGTCTTCTTTAGATCCTTTCTCAAAAGCAAGCTCCAGTACTTTATCTTCTACTTCTCGTGGGATCACCACAATACCATCGAAGTCGGAAAAGATCAGTTCCCCGGGATGTACCACCACATCCCCGCAACGAACGGGAACATCGTAAGCCATTACCCGGCCTCTTCCCAAGCTGTCAAGGGGGCGGATGCCACCATAGAATACGGGGAAGCTCATGTCCATGATCTTGCGGCAATCCCTTATCATGCTGTCACAGATGCATCCCACAGCGCCGTTGCGCTTGGCGATAGTGCTCATTAATTCGCCCCAGGGTGCATTGGTAGAGCCAAAGTCAGTGGAATGTACCACTACATCCCCTTTCCTGAGAGAGTCTACCGCCTCTATTTCTATGGAGTAGGCATCATCTTCTACATAATCCGTTTCCATCCACCGGAGCGTTCTGGCTCTTCCGATAATGGTGCAGTTATTTACATCCAGGGGCCTTAAGCGCTGGTGCATGGCCTGGTTCCTGTATCCAAGGGTATCCAGCACATCACAGACAAGAGGAACATAGAGGTGCTCTCTTATCCATGCAAATTTGTCGTCATCATTTAGTGCTATCATCTTTATATATTTTATACGCTACTATTTTATTCCCAAACAAAGGGTTGCATACGCTCAGGAATAATGCATTGTTCCTGCATATTCATTTTAGTGCAGTGCCATTTGAAAACACCAGGGTTTTCAGCATTTAAGGCCATCATATCGTAATGATTCGGCATCACGAATCTGGGCTGCAGGGCATATGATAATTCAGCGGCCTGCTCAGGTCCGGGGTTGCCCCATTTACCATTGACGGGTACCAGCATCACTTCCGGTGTCCGGGGCGCGGCAGCCACCAGGAGCGGGTGAAACTGTGTATCACTGGTGTGATAAACATTCCTGCCATTGGCAAACTTTATATGGTACCCGGTGGTATCCAACACATCGGGACCGGTGGGTAAGGCAAAGACGCCACTGACCACCAGTCCTTCGATGGTTTTACTTTCCCCAACACTTATTATAACAATCCTTTGTTCCGGGATGCCAATTGCTATGAGCTTCCTGGCAGCTAACAGGGGCGATACAAACCAGGTATCCTGCTTGTATTGATACCCCGAAAGGGTATCCGGATCCAGGTGATCGAGATGATCATGTGTGATGATACAGATATCTGCCATAAGATGTTCCGGCTGAACAGGCGCAGGATATAATCTTGTGAATTCGGGGGCGCCCCTTGCTGCGGAATCAGACAGGTAAGGATCTATCACCACTGTGAGGCCTGATGCCCGGATGATATACCCTGCCTGTCCCAGCCACCATATAGCGGCCTGTGAGGGGGAAAGTGCATACTCCAGGATCGATCTCATGTTATCTATCACATTTACAGGTTTACACAAAAACGTTTTACGGCTTTCTCATCTATTTCTATTCCCAGGCCGGGCCCGGTGGGCACTGCGATGTAGCCATCCTTGTCCATTTGCACGGGGTTCCTGATGATCTCCGTGAGCATGGGATTTTCGCTGACATTGTATTCCAGGAAAAGTGACCGTGGCAGTACCGCATTTAAATGAAGGCTTCCGGCAGTGAGGAGGTCTGTCAGCCAGGCATGCGGACAAACATCGATCCCTGCATATTCCGCTTCCCAGATGATCTTCCTGGCCTGTGTGAATCCCCCGCAACGGGTAAGATCCGGCTGGATCACATCTATTCCGCCTTTGTTGATCAGTTCCCGGAAGCCCCATGCAGTGGCCTCCTGCTCACCGGCAGCCAGCCTGGTTTTTACGCCTGCGGCTTTTGTTTTTGCATATCCTTCATAACATTCCGGGTGCAGGAAATCTTCCAGCCAGAAAATATTATACGGCTCCAATGCCTGGCAAAGCGCTATGGCATCGTATGCACTGCGGTTCACCATCCAGCCCGCATCCACCATCAGTTCCACATCAGGGCCAAGGGCTTCTCTTGCTGCTGCCACCAGTTTAATATCCTGTTTACGGTCCTGTCCAAAAACGCCCCAGCCAAACTTCACGGCGGTAAAGCCGCGCCCCAGATAAAATGCACAGGCGTCTTTGATGGCTTCCACCGTTGGGCGGAAAAGCGTGGAAGCATAAGCCCTCACGCGATCCCGTCTTGCCCCGCCGAGTATCTTATGAACAGGCTGGCCAATGGCTTTCCCTATAATATCATGACAGGCAATATCAAATCCGGACAATACCTGCATAGCTACTCCTCTTCTGCCAAAATAAATAGTGCCGCGGTAGATCTTGTCCCATAGTCTTTCCACATCAAAAGGATCTTCTCCGATTACCAGTGAGCGTAATCCTTCAAATACACCGGCCCCGCTTTCCGGCGCATTTACCACTGCTTCTCCCACATGCGGTGATGTTTCAACATCCGACCAGCCGGTAATCCCCTCATCTGTACTTACTTTTAGCAGCAAACAATGTTTTACTCCCCTTGCTTCATCACTGCCTTCAGGAGAACGTATCTCAAAAGGCGATTGCAGTATAAATGCTTCTACGTTTGTTATTTTCATGTGATCAGTTGAAAGTAATGGCCACTTTTAATGTTTTATCCTGTTTATAGCGTACCAGTGAAAATGCTTCTTCCCAGTTTTGAAAATGTACCTGGTGTGTGATAAGTGACGCGAGGTTGAGCGTTTCATCCTGCAGGCATTCCAGTGCTTCTTCTATCCGGTCTTCATCATTACAGGCGCCTGCGATCTCCAGCTCTGCCAAATGGAGTGTAAAGAGATCAATAGCTACGGGCTCTTTCAGTGCGCTGAAAACAACCAGCCTGCCACGCGGGCGCAATGCTTTCATGCAGGTGGCCACTGCATCCGGCGAGCTCACAGCCAGTATAGCAACATCTGCACATCTCACCGGGTCTGCATCCGGGATTTCAACGCCCGGGATACTTTGTAAGCGGAATGGTACCCTGCCGGTTACCATCACTCTTGCCGCTCCTGCCCTCTTTGCCAGGCGGGCAATGATATTTCCAAAGGGACCATCACCGGCAACCAATACCGTGCGTCCTCTTATATCGCCGGCACGTGCAATTGCCTGCAAACAAACGGCCACCGGTTCAAGTAATGCGCCGGTGGCGTTTGATATGCGCAGCGGTAATGCCGTTACCCTGTCTGCTCGTTGTGTAAAGTATTCTGCAAAGCTTCCATCCCTGTCGTATCCCAGGTGCCCCATATTGGAACAGATATTTGACAGTCCTCTTTTACATTCATTACAATTACCGCACGGAACAACGGGATGTACCGCTACGCGGGCTCCCAATGCCACATTCCTTACATCCTCTCCGGCAGCTACAATAATGCCTGCAGCCTCATGACCCAATACCCTTGGATAAATGATCCCGAAGGGATTACTTTTGAGGTCATGCAGATCTGAAGTACAGATCGTGGTGGCCAGTGTTTGTATCAGCACCTCTCCTGCCCCGGGAACAGGGATGGGCATTTCCGTTTTCACAAGGGTATCCGGCCCTCTCATTTGCAGTGCCTGCATAGTTTGTTTCATGTCCGGGCTTTTGTAGGATCAGGTAAACCCAGCAGCTCCAGTGTGTTCCGGTATATGATACCTTCTGTTACCTCTTTGGGGATGGATGGAAGGCCGCTGTTTGCCAGTATATGATTGATGTTGCGAACGCCGCTTAGTGAATCTGCGGTGGTAGTGAAGGGAAAGTCGGACCCGAATAACACTTTTTCATGTGCACGGTACTCTACCAGCAACTGCATGGAATTATAAAATTGCCAGGGCCGGTAATATAATGCAGATAAGTCTGCATATACATTCGCATGCCGGCGGATAACGGCAATTGTTTCCCCTTCCCATGGATGTCCGAGATGTGCGAGCACCATCCTGAGATCCGGGAAATCCACTGCTACTTTATCAAAGTGAACAGGGCGGGAATAGTCCAGGGGTGTACCGCTTACAAATGAGGTCCCTGCATGAAAGAGCACCGGCAATCCATGTTTCACACAATAGCGGTAAACCTGGTAACACCTGGGATCGCCGGGGTGCACATCCTGGTATAAGGGCGACATTTTTACACCCACTGCACCATCCTGCCGGTGGCTCTTTTCCAGTTCTTCCATAAAGCCCGGCAATGTGGGATCTATGGAAACAAAGTACAATAAACGGGAAGGAGCCTGCGCTACATGCGCTGCCACCATATCGTTCGGAATGTTCCAGCCGGTGGCGGCGGCCTGTAATCCGAATACGATAGCCACATCTGCTGCTTTTGTACTTTCCAGATGTTTTTCTCCCAGGTCCCTCCAGACGGTGGGATCTATGTTACACCGTTTCATATCGGCCAGCAACCCGGGGCCGAAATCGGTATCGGGACGGAAAACATGCGTGTGAATGTCTACGATCATATCTTATATCTATTCAAATGACCAGTAATGTACTGCCCATGGTTGTAAGGTTAGTTCTATCAGCTGATCCCCCTTTTTAATCTTTATAAACGGATCGGGCCTCAGGCGGTGGTTCTCATCGCTGCTGCCACCTTCAGCATCCAGTACAATGTGGCGCACCTGCATATCTTTTGGCAAAGCGCTCAGCTGTATTTTTACTTTTACCGGGTCTGCCGAGAAATTCCATAACATCATGTTATGCATTTGCAGCTGGGTGTCGTGCGTGGCGAAACCATGTACGGTTTTACTGTCTGTATTAAGCTCCAGTTTCCGGCCTGCCATACGGGATAACAATTTGAATGAGAAATACGCAGGGCGTATATAGCCCTGGTAATCTATCAGGCCGCTGAACTGTGCCTGGCGGTTCCACCAGCGGCTCATAAAAGCAGCGCCATGAGCGGAGAATATTTTTGCAAAGGTGTCATAATTCACATACCAGTCCCTGATCTGGTAATAACAGGACCAATCCAGTCCTGCGTCCTTCATCTGCCAGATGACTTCTGCAACGAAGCAAGGCTGGAAACGGGGATCCAAAGGAGGATTGAATAAATGCATATTCCATTCATTCATGATAGTTTCCGGATGAAGATCAGGATATCCTTTCAGCATTTCCTTCACATAATCTATCTGGCTGCGGATAAAGGCGGGCCTGTTATCATAATTATGCCAGGATACAAAGTGCAGGGGTATCTTCTCTGCAGCGCAGGCGCGAAGCAGTTCAGGGAGTATAGGTGATTTGTAATTTGCCAGTGCCGGGCCGCCTACTTTTGCTTCCGGGTCTGCTTTTAATATAGCAGCTACTGTGTGTTTGTAATAACGTGCATAACTTTCCGGTTTGAAACGGTAGGGCGTACCGCCATCTTCCCCAAAATCCACTTCATTACCTACTTCCCAATATTTTATTCCGGCTCCTTTATCTACAAAATGTTTTACCACATCATACACAAATTGTTCCCATCCCTTATAATCATCCGGCTCTACGATATCATGATCTACCACGGGGAAAAATACTTTTGGTTTCAGGCAAAAGCTCATGAAAGGTTTGCTGCCGGTTTGCAGGATGTTATTCACGGTGCTGTCCAATGTGGTAAAATGATACTTCCCTTTTTCCGGCAACACATTATAATACTCACTTACAAAAAGCCGGATAACAGCAGGATGTAAGGCCCTGATCTCATTAATATGTTCGCTTAACATCGGCTCTTCCGAAAGCCCGCCCTGGCCCAAAGCCATCTGGTTGATCTTCATGGGGCCAAGCTCCTTCGCAAAGTTCACCTCCACGGTTGTTTGCGAAAAGGCTGTCCGACTGATTATACAGGCTATAAAAAATATCAGCTTTCTTACACTCATTTTGGTCATTTAATACGTGGCGGTAACGATGAACTTATCTCCTTCCGGCGATGGTATTTTTATGTGTTCCTTTTTTACATCATAATCCATCCAGGCTTTCCCATTTACGGTTACGCTGCGTATCTGTTTATTGCCGGGATGCCTGAACCTTACCAGCAGTTCCTTTGGCGGGTTGCGCTTTGCCAGTTGCACGGTAGCGGTGATCTGGTGCTGATCGTTCTCTCCTGTTATTGTGAATGAAACAGGCCCGAAATAGGAAGGGGCATTTTTCACTTCGATCTGTTTTCCTTTTTGCAGCCATTCTCCCGGAACAGCCTGGCCGATGATGAGGGTATCTCCTCCCAATTCGTTCAACAACATTTTCCTGTATATTTCAAACCATGCACCGTCTGTACTGGGTGGCCCATAATATTGCCCCCAGGCCCACCTGTGCTCCAGCGGGGTTAATTGCCCATGTGAAAAACCGCAGGCCATGAGGCTGTAGAAAGAGCGGATAACTGCTTTGGGCTCATCTCTCAGTAAATAGGTATTGCCCTGCTGAACATATACGGGCTCATTGGCCGCTCCCTGGTTCTTAAACAACAGATTATCTTCCTGATCATGCAACAATGCAGTGGTAAGCCAGCTATGCGGATCTATTACGCCGAGCCTTGACATATGCAAGGCGCCGCAATCCACATCCGTAGGATACCATTCTTCCATGATGCGCCGGGGCGTTAAAGCATCTGTAGGCACATAATTGATCCAGGTGCCATCTTCCAGCTGCACAACAGGTGATCTGACGCTGCTGCGGGAAAATTCCTGTGTTACATCTTTCTTCATTTTTGCGGCGGCAGCCCGCACTTCATTTGCACGCGGGTGGCCATAGAGGGCTAATGCTTTTCCAAAGGCTTCCAGTCCTCCTCCGAAATAAGCCTGTATAAAGGCCCATTCTCTTTTTGCCGTGGTAAGGTCGTTGAGCGGCTGTTCTATCAGGCCCGTTTTATTTGCCTTTGCCAACTGCGCCATACACCAGTCCAATGTTTTGAGCGATTGCGGCAACAGGCTTTCGAAGCTTTCCCGGTTTCCTGTAAGTAAATAATTTTGTGCCACTGCATAGAGGTGACCGGGTGAATAAACGCCCCAATTGGCATTCCCTGCCATCCGCCCGTCCGGCTGCTGCTGTGTTTTATACATCGACGCAATTTCCTCCTGCGCAATTTGTTCATAGCCCCGTAAACCATAGATCATGTAATCTACATACACCGCCTGGTTGATGGGCCACATGGCATCTTTTTGCCCATAGCCGATGTTGGTATAAGGAAGGTCTATATGCCTGTTGCCTGTACTATCTGTTGTATGACGGGGCAATGAGAGAGCATGCCACAGGTTTGCACGATACAGGTTATTCACGGCTTCTTCCGGCACTTTGAAGGAAGCGCCTTTGTTCATCCAGTTTTCCCAATATTGTATGGTTGCCTTTCGTGCTGTGCTATAGGTTAACGCTGCCAATGTTCCCGTTGTATCAACTACTGGCGAAGGTAATTTCAGTATTAATTCCTTTGCAGTCCCCTCCGTTAATTCACCATTTACTGTTATCCCTGTTTCACCGGGCACTATATTTAAACCATCGGTCCCTTCCAGCATTAACCAGGTATTGCCTGTTGTATCTGTCATCGTCCAGTTGCCCCTGTTCTTTATTGCCCGCAGCGGCTGGTGATCCGGTTCACCTTTCAGGCGGATGCCAAAGCTTATGGGGCCGGCTTTCCCGGAAATGCGCACCTTGGTGAACATCACTGCTTCTTTATTTCCGAAAGCGGCTGCAAACTGTTCTATTTCACATAGCTGTCCGTTCTTCTCCAGCCGGGTAATGATCACAGGGAGGCCATTCTCTATATGCTGGCTTTTCCATATGCAGTTTCCATATGAAATGTCTAACCTGAATTTATGCGGTGAGGCAAAGTCGGGCCGTACATTCCCAAATCTGTCCACGGCAAATTTATAGACAGATCCATACGACGGAGCAATTACCGTGAGATGCCCTTTTATGCCTAACCAGGTGGTTGCCCAGGATACGTTCCAGGCAATGGGATCGCCGATGTCTTCCCATAGTTTTTTAAACTGTGAAAGGCTGGCATCCGGAGCTTCCTTTACACGGTCGAGAATGCGCCGGCCTTTTAAAGAGGCAAGATGTTCCTCAAAGCTAACAGGGTTATCTGCCAGCGTGATAAAGATATCCTGTTCAGGCAGCCACATTGCGCCTTGTTCCAGTAATTGCAACAAACCAATTGTAAATCCGCTTGTGCCTTCTTTATTCAACTGCACTGTAAGCAAAGGCGCATCAGGATGATACCAGGGATCTTTGCGCAATCTTGCAGACTGCCCGGGAGAACCGTGTTCCATCAGGTACCCCCACATGGCATCGCCGTTTATTGAATGCGGGTCCCTGAAGTTTGCCAGCTTTCGCAGAGGCGCTGTGGGCTCAGGAAAGCTTACTTCTGCGATCAGTTCATCCACATCGCCTGCTCCGCAAAAAAGCGCTGACACAGGTGCGATGCGGTCGTTCTTTTCTATACGGCTGCCAACAGGCGTTCCTGTTTGCAAACCCGCTGAATTACCGAGCAGCTGTACGGTGAACAGGCGGGGCTTGGGGCTCTTCAGCCCAAAAGCTATCTTTATTTTTGTTCTCTGCACCCCATGGCCATGCCTGGCAGCAACCATCAGTATGATGATTGCCATCATCGCTATTCTCTTCCAATGTTTCCAGTTAGTCATGTTGAATGGTTTCGGGCTGGCTTCTTAAATATAATAAAACACGCCCATACGCTTTATTAATAATTGGGATTCTGTACCAGTTTGCTGTTCTTATCCATGGCCGATTGGGGAATGGGCAGGAAATAATTCTTATCAGGATAGAATTTCCTCATTCCACCGCCGGCGGGCACTATCGTATATACGGGTACGTTGTTCACCAGTTCTATTTTAATAGCATGTACCGGCTTGTTCAGGATCACTTCTGCCAGTTTTAAACGCAGCAGGTCGGGCAGGCGTTTATCTTCAAAGGCCAGCTCTACCCTTCTTTCCCTGTAAATGGCCGTGCGCAGCTGACTTTGATTCATACCGGGTGTAAGCTCCGGCAACTCTGATCTTTTCCGGACGGCGTTGACAGCATCGTACACCGACTGATCCGGCCCGGTGGCTTCATTCCTTGCTTCTGCATAACTGAGCAATACTTCTGCATAGCGGAAAATGATCCAGTTGGCGCTGTTAAGATTGCTCCTGGCGCTTGCATATTTAGGATTAATTCCCTTACGGATATAATAACCGGTTCTTGTAGATATGCTGCTATTATTCAGGTCTGTGGCGTTCAAACTTCCAACGCCCTGTTTCATGATCATTACGTCTCCCAACCAGGTGGACCCATCATAGACAATAGACTGATAAAATCTTTTCTCCCTGTTCTCGTATGGCTTCTGCGGATTATAACCGGAAGCGGGATCCGTAATAGGCAACCCGTTGGCCATGGCATATTCATCAACAATGTCCTGTGTAGGATCCACATGCCCGTAACCCGTTAATGCGCCCGCTACAAAACGGGGCCCTATGTTGCCATCTCTTAAATTAGCCAGGTCAGTGCCCCCGAGATGCTGCCTGCTGAAGATCACTTCCACATTGTTATTGTTCTCTTCAAAAAAGAGGGTGTTATAATCCGGGAAAAGTTTATAGGTATTCAGGTCGATCACTTTTTTGAATGTAACAGCCGCCTGCTCCCACCTGGTTTTATCATTAGCGGGATTGTACAATGCGCCTGCATAGAACAATTCACAGGAACCTTTTAATGTAAGGGCAGCTCCCCTGGTTGCCCTTCCTGTTTCCGCTGTGATTCCAAGATCAGGAGCAATAGCTTCGAGCTCACTGACTATAAAATCAAACGTTTCTGCAGCAGTATTGCGCGGCCTGAAAATCTCATCACCCTGTTCTTTCAGATTCAGCACTTCTTTAATAACAGGTACTCCGCCATGGTAAGTCCAGAGGATCGAATAAAAATAAGCGCGCAAAAACCTTGCTTCGGCAATCCTCGACTTTTTCCAGGCTTCCGGTAGCGCAGAAGCGGTAGCTTTGGCTATAAACAGGTTGGTTTTCCTGATACTGGTATATAGCCCCCATTTGCTGGGTGCATTGCTGGGCGTATAAATAGAAGGACCGTATATATTGGTGCTCACTCTTCCTGCCTGTCCGTTCATCGAGTTGTCTGAATAGTTCTCCCAGGGATCGCCAAAATCAATGCTGGGAACAGACGCATACACATCATTCAGGAAAAGATCTGCATTCGCCGTACTTTGCCAAAGGGTACCATCCTCTACCTGGTCCTTGGGAGATACATCGAGGAATTTACCACAGGAACAAAAGGTGAGTGCAATGAATATTATGCTTAAAAGTTGATGTTTCATACCAGCTTTTTTGTTTGATTAAAAAGTAATGTTTGCACCTATAGAAATGGTTTTCTGATTGGGATACCCCCAGCCGCTCTCCGGCTGAAAGGAATCGTTCCTGCCGATTTCCGGATCATAGTTCTTCAGTTTGGTCCAGGTGAGAATGTTCTGTCCTGATACATAAAGCCGGACGCTCTGCATCTTTATCCTATCCAGTACCTTGGCTGGCAGGTTATAGGAAAGGGTGGCATTCTTCAGGCGCAGGTAAGCGGCATTTCCCATCCAGAATGACGACTTTTGCGAATTGTTCACTGTAGGGGCCGAGGTGAGTCGTGGGTTGGAGGCATTGGGATTCTGGGGCGTCCAGTAATCAAAGTTATGTTTGTAAGGCAGCATGGTTTCCCAGAACGGCATAATGGATGAACCATGGTAATACCAGTTGACTTTTGCCGCTCCCTGGAACAGCACATCAAGAGAGAAATTTTTAAATTTCACACCGGGAGAAATGCCGTATATGATCCTTGGGGCGGCAACAGGATCGCCGATCACCGTAAGGTCGTTATCATTTATCTTCCCGTCATTATTAATATCCTCGTACCTGATATCTCCGGGCTGTACAGGGCCCCATGGTTGTGTGGCAATACCTGATTTCAGTGCGCCTGAACCATCAAAATCGCTTTCCTGGAAATAGCCCAGTGCATGGAATCCAAACTGGGTACCCAATGGCCGGCCTGTTATGCGGCGGTTAGGATTGTTAAAAGTAGTAGCGGTTTCAAACACCTGCAATACCTTGTTCCTGGCGTATGTTAAATTAGCGCCGAGCGTAAGTTGTAAATCGCCCGATACATTATATACCGAACTTGCAGTGAGATCAAAACCACGGTTTTCCATTATGCCTGCATTCACCTGGCTTAACCCGATACCGTATTCAGCGGGTACTGTAACATCCGGGTTCACCAGCATGTTGGATCTTTTTTCGTAGAAATAATCCACCTCGAAATTCAACAGGCCTTTCCAGAGGTTCACTTCCAGACCAACATCTGTTTTACGGGCGCGTTCCCAGGTAATGTTGGGATTAGATTCCGCTCTTTCACGGATGCCCTGTACTGCATTATTGCCCAATACATAATTTGTTCCCAGCACGCTATAAGTGCTCATGAACTGAAAAGGGCTTCCTGCCAGTGCGCCTACTTCACCATAGGATGCCCTGATCTTCAGATTATCTATCCAGTTGTAATGATCCTTAATAAATTTTTCTTCAGATAAACGCCAGCCAACTGAAAATGCAGGGAAAAATCCAAACCTGTTCTCCGGGGAGAAATAATAACTTCCATCGTACCGGCCGCTTGCTTCCAGCAGGTATTTCCTGTTAAAATCGTATGCTATGCGATACACTACGCCCACCTGCCTGGCAGCACTGGAAGTACCGTTAGTGCTCATATCCGCCTGGCTGGAACTTCCGAGATTAATTTCATCAACAAACAAATTATAATTTCTCCGGGAGGCGCCTAAGCTCAGGTAGTCGTTACTTTTTGCTTCAAATAATCCCAATACGCTAACACCGTGCTTACCAAAGGTTCTGTCGTAGTTCAGGCCAAACTGGTAAGTAAGCTGGTAGTCGTTTGCATAATTCTGGGTGAGGGAAGGTTTTGTTGGGCCGAAAACGCCATCCTTGATCACATAAGGTGTTTGCGACCTGTCAAGGCTGGCCCTTTGTATAGGCAGGGCCCATACTTTATTCATCACATACGTGGGGTCATACGCAATGGTTCCTTTTGCTTTTAAACCTGGGATGAAAGGTAACTGCTGTTCAACAGACAACTGGGAATATATAGCTGTGGTATTGATTTTCTGATAACCGCTGTTAAAGAGGCTTGCGGTAACAAAAGTACCCGCCATGCCGTTACTGAACCTAAGCGGCCCATATAAGGGATGCAGGTAACCGATCAGCTCAAATATACGGCCGGTACCGATAGAAGGATACTGGTCTTTCTGATGGCGGCCGTTGATGCTAAAAGACACATTGGTGGTATTTGTCACCTTGGCATCCAGGTTAAGCGTCATGTTAAACCTGCGGTTATTGGTAGCCGCCCACATCCCCTCCTGGAATTGGTATCCGAGGGCTGCATAATACTTCACTCTTTCCGCGCCGCCTGATATTTCAATGCTGTGGTTAGTAAGTATGGCATTCCTGTTAATGAGATCTTTCCAGATATTTTTAAAAGTAGGATATGCATCGGGGTCTGAGCCATCCTGGAACTTTTGCAGTTCGGCATCGGTGTATGGTTTTGGCAGGCCTTCATTGACTGCCGCTGCATTCCTCAAAGTGGCGTACTCATAAGAATTGACATAATCGGGTAATACCACGGGGTTCTGGAACCCAACGTACCCGTTATAGGTGAGTGCAGGAATACCTGTTTTCCCCTTTTTAGTGGTTACATGGATTACCCCGTTTGCACCGGCCACGCCATATGGCGCTACGGCTGCCGCATCTTTAAGCACGGAAAAGGATTCAATGGAATTAGGATCTAATTGCTGAAAGCTACGGGGAATACCATCTACAATGATGAGCGGCTGTGTAGAACCGGTAGAGGAAATACCCCTGATAAAGATGCTGGAGCCATCTCTCCCCGGCTCTCCTGATCCCTGTTTAACAATAACGCCGGCTACCCTTCCACCTAATCCATTACTGAGGTTACTGATAGGCAGGGAAGATATTTCAGCGCCCTTCAGTGTGGAGATAGCCGCCGTAACGGATGTCTTCTTTTTTGTACCATAACCAACCACTATCACGTCGTTCAGAATATCCCTGGAAGAGGCTTCCATAGTGATATCCAGGGGCTCCGCATTAGTGATCCTTACTACCTTCCCGGCAAATCCCATATGAGAGATCACGAGCGTTTGACCGATCTGGGCACTCAGCGAAAAAACACCCTGTTCATTGGTGGTGGCGCCATGATTTGTGCCCTGTACAGATACGGATACATTAGGTAAGGGAATTCCACCGCCGGTAATCCTTCCGGTAACTACCTGCTTTGTTTGTCCGGAAACGCTTGTTGAGAGTAACAGGAACAAAAAAGGCAACAGCATAGCTACAACGGTTATAACGAATTTAATTGCGCGTAAATTCATAATAATAGTTTTGATTGATATGTTACTTACAGTTAAATAGGCGGGTCAAAACCGGAGGAAAAATTACGTATGTTAAAATTTTGATTGCCTGACAAAGGTATTTGTTAGTCCCGCCGGATTACTATATCATCTTGTTGATTCTATATCCTATTTTGCGCTTCTTCCCCGTTTATGGCCGGTATTACCCTATTTATACCAATCAATACCCTATTTTGTCATTGTATAGGTGGCAGGCTCAAAAATCCAGACGGATTTGTATATATTAACAACATGAAACCGCGTTACAAACCAATTCCCACTGAATCCAACCTTTTCAAAGTTGAGTTTCAAAATACGAGCGAGGTATTTGACTATCCCTGGCATTACCATCCTGAGCTGGAGATTACCTATATCCTGAACGGAGAAGGCGTGCGTTATGTAGGCAATACCATTGAAAATTTTTATGAAGATGATCTTGTATTGCTGGGCTCCAACTTACCGCATGCGTGGAATAACACAGCTGGTCAATCCCAGCAGGTGATAGCGATTGTGATCTATCTGAAAGTAGAATTCATCGACAAAATATGGATGCAGAGCATGGAGTTTGAATCTGTGCGAAAACTACTGGCAGCCATGAGCAAAGGGATTAAAATAGATGAACAAACGGCCGCCAGACTGAAACCGAAATTCATAGACCTGCTGAATGCTACTTCCTTTGAAAGGCTGATGATATTACTGCAGATATTACATGAACTATCGCTTAACACACAATTCAGGTACCTGTGCGAGCAGGAGTTCACCGTTGACCTGAACCTGAATGATAAAGAGCGCATCAATGTGGTATATGAATACATCCAAAAACATTATCATCAACAGATCACCCTGACAGATATCGCTTCCAAGCTAAATGTAACGGAAGAATACTTTTCCCGTTTCTTCAGTAAAACCATGAAGAAACCTTTCTTTGAATTCCTGAATGAATATAAGATCAACCGCGCCTGTAAACTGCTGATAGAAACAGATAAACAGGTGAGTGAAGTATGCTATGCCTCCGGCTTTGAGAGCCTTCCTTTCTTTTACCGACAGTTCAAAAAGTTTAAGAACTGCCAGCCTAAAACCTATAGACTGAATTATCAGAAGATCTCCTTCTGACTACAATAAATAATATTAAGAGGCTGGTATTGTGACCCGATTTAATAACCCTTGTTCTAAGAATACCACTATGGACCTTTATGTTGAAAGAAACCTCATTGATCTTATCGCCAAAGGTGATGAAAACGCCTTCAGGGAATTATTCAACGAACATCGCGGGGCCATTTATAAAACAGCACTGCGTTTAACAGCATCTCCCGTGGCAGCGGAAGATGTATTACAGGAGGTTTTCCTGGTAGTATGGCTGAAGCGGGAACAGCTTTCCTCTGTTTTAAATTTCAGAGCTTATGTGAAGACTATCGCGAAAAATCATATGATCCGTTCTTTCAAACACCTGAGCCGGCAGCGGAATGCTTCACAAACGCTATATGTCATTAAAGGCGATCAGCACCAGGATACGGAAGATATAGTTCAGGACAGGGAATTTTATAAACTATTACAAAGCGCGGTAGCCACATTATCGCCACGGCAGGCTACTGTATATTCCCTTATACGTGAAAAAGGATTTTCCCGTGAGCAGGCAGCCGCTTACCTGGATGTTTATCCTGAAACCGTGAAAAGCCACCTGGAAGTAGCGATGAAAAAAATCAGGGCTTATTGCCTGGCGCGTTTGGCCATCTATCTCATTTTCTTCTTCTGTTAAAAAATTTAATTTTCTCTATACTCCCCCAATCATCTTCCCTTAGACTCTTTATATATTGGAGATATTATTCTTTACCTGAGATAGCATGGCAGACCACCTGTTCAACAATGGAAAGAATATGCAGTTGTCCATCCCAAAGAAAAAACTATTGAATAACCGTCTGATTCAAAACCCTTGTTCCGAAAATTGATGCGCATCAATAAACAATAATCCAATAACTCTTAAACTCATTTTACCATCACCTATTTCTGCTAGCACGCGGACGGGAGGCTTTTTTGCCGTATCTCCCTGGTAGGGGGACTGTCCAAAGCCCTTCCTGCAAGGCTACATACAGGATCATTCTTTTAATATCTCTTTTAAAAAATCAATTATGAAAAAATCATTAAAATTAACTTCCGTTGCAGCGCTGGCGATAGTCATTGCAGTTGCTGCCTGTCAAAAAGAAAAGACCAGTGCTACGCTTGAAACGCCAAAAGTGAAAGTTTCTTTAGCAGACCTGGTACAAAAACTATACGCAGCAAATACCCCTGCCAACTATGCAGCATTTAAAGAAGCATACTCGTCGCTGACTGCAGAGGAACTGGAACAATTCGAAGAACTACGCCTTAAGAGTGATTCTGTTTCCATGACACGAAAAGCAGAAGCTTCCAATGGCAGGATCAGCACTGCCCAGAAGACGCTGATCAGCGCTGATCTCAGAAGAGCAAAGGATATGCGCTCAAATGCATACGCCATTTCACTCAGCAGATTCCAAAAGCCATTCAACAAACTATCTCAGAAGGAAACGAGCGAACTATTTAGTTCACTGGAAAAGAAATCAGACGTCACAATAGCTTCCTGTCCTACCGCCAGCTATCCATCTTCTGCAACCTATAGATCATATGCCGGCACTAATTATTATGGCATATGGGATATGGGTAATGCCGGGAGTACAGACTGCGATTATGAATACCGGTTTGATGGTTATTACTACTATGTTTCTGCCCGGAATGTAGCTAGCCAATGGCTGCTCGACTCTTTCGGAAGTGCAGTTTCCCGCAGGATCATTTATTACACTGATGGCTATGATACTGCAGTATTGCTTGGAGCTAACAGAGTATGGATTATTGTTGGACCACCCAGTTATGTAGCTTTGCATATGGTGAATTAAAACAAATCCCCTGGTGGTTTTTGCTGCCAGGGGATTCCTTACTTTGATACAAACCTTTTCCGGGCTTACATCAGTTAACCGCATGCATAGGATAAAATATTTCGCTTAATGTTGTATCCAACGCTTTCCCGGACAATGTTCTTCCAATTATAATTCCATTGGGATCGACCAAAAAATTCTGAGGAATTGCCTGGACACCATATGATTTCGCAGCCGCACTGTCCCAGAATTTCAGATCGGAAAGCTGAAGCCATTGAAGTCCATCATTTTTGACTGCCGCCAGCCACAACGCCTTGCTGTCAGACTTATCGAGAGAAATACCGACAATTGTGAAGTTCTTATCCTTGAATTTATTGTAGACTTTAACCAGGTTGGGATTCTCTGCCCTGCATGGCCCGCACCAGGAAGCCCAAAAGTCGACCAATACATACTTGCCGCGAAATGACGAAAGTTTAACCAGCTTCCCTTCTGCATCGGGTACTTCAAAGTCCGGCGCCGGTTGTCCTATTGCAGTTACTCTCATTTTATCCAGGTTAGCGGCTACTTTTTTACCTTCCTTACTATTTTTAACTTTGAATGACAACCCATCGAACAAAGGCTTCACTACATCATATCGTTGCTCATAAGCGATCTTTGGAAACAATTCCAGGCTAAGCATTGATGCAGGATGGGACCTGATGAACTTAATATAGGCATCCTTGGTCATGTCACTAAACCGCTTTCGAAAGCCTTCCACTTTAGCCTCATAATCCTGCGTGGTCTGTGGCGACAATTTCCCTTCCATGAATTGCCTGTCTTCACTGGTCATTTGTGAAAAGCCGGCATCAACCAGGCTATTAAGATCATTATAATCATTATTCCGGGGCGTTCCGGTTATCTGCGCTCCTTCTACTGTAGCTCCATTCGTTTTAATATGAATGCTACCGGGTTCAAGATAAACGGTTACCTGCTCAAGGCTGTTAGCTCTCCCAACCCCTTTCGTATCAAAGGTTAATGTAGCGGATACCGGCGAAGTGGGCGCCACACCGGCAAATTTGAAAACGCCATCCTTTAACACAACAGAATCAATGATAGACTTTCCTTTCATTGTATACTCCAGGTATGCCTTTTCAGGAGCGTTGCCCGTACCATATTTGCCATTGATAGTAAACTTATTATTACCCTGGGCGAAGGCTGTCAATGGTATTATTGACAAACCGGCTATAATTAACTTTCTCAATTTAAATAAGATTAATTTGGATTCAGAAATCGGACCCGGTATGAATTTCCACCGGTGATTATGTTGCCTTAAAGGGGAACACCTTTAGTTAAACAGTTCCATCAGCTTTGCTTCCAGCTCTTTTCCATGGAGATCCCTGGCAACAATTACACCTTTATTATTGATCAGAAAATTCCTGGGAATAGCTTTGACCTGATATTTTTTAGTAACGGGGGAATCAAATCCTTTCAGGTCTGCCAGGTTTATCCAGGTATAACCATCCTTCTCTATTGCCTTTTTCCAGGCAGCAGCATCCGTGTCAAGAGAAACGCCGATTACACCCAGCCCTTTGGCCTTATACCTGGCGTAAAGCGGAACAAGCGCTTTTGCCTGCATTCTGCATGGAGAGCACCAACTGGCCCAGAAATCAATAAATGTATACCTGTTCGCGGAAATGATTGCTTTGGTGTAGATTTTTTTTCCTTTTACATCCGGCAGCGCAAAGTCCTCATACTGTACTGCTTCCTGCATACCCGGCACCTGTGCACTTTTTTCGTTTTCAGCAGTAACAGTAATACTGTTAGCATCATTTACAACCAGCGTATACTCCTTTGATGAAGGAGGAAGACACATTTGATTATTGCATGCCATGTACCTGATCCGGAAATGTAATACTGTCTTCTTATCTGTCCTGAGTTTGATAGTTTGTGAAAACGTAACACCCTTCGCGTAATAAGCCACAGTTTCCCCGGCAGAAGATGCTGCTCCTTTTTCCTCCACCTCTCCTATCAACTGAACATTCGGATTCTCCTCCCATGTAATAGTAGTAGGCATTCCCATTCCGCCATCATAAGACTGTGGATAAATATGAAACGGTTCGTTGACAGACGCTACGAGGGAAATCTTAAAAGTGAGTGGCGCTATTGAGTCACTGCGGAATTTCCACGAAACCGGATGGTTATCCTGCGCAAGGCCGGACAAAGCTGCCAGACTGGTCAATATCAAAAAAATCACTCTTCTCATAAATACTTTTTGCGGGGCTAAGCCACATTCGTTTAAATTCAGTTATTATCACCTAACAGGCGCAAACTGCATTACCCTTTATACCTGGATTTTGTGATCTCTACCATAGACTTCAGTTTATAATACTCCCTGTCTGTAGAACCAGCATAACCAGCACTAAAGAATCTTATATTACCCAATGGGTCAAATATGATTTTAGTGGGTGTTCCCTGGATATCAAAGAACTTGTTTTCTTCATCCTGTAAAACATCGAGGGTAATCCCCTTTTTCTTCACAAAAGTTCTCACGGTAGCCCTGTCTTCAAACAGGCTCACCACAAACATTTGAAATACATCTTTTTTATAGTCTGCCACCACGCGCTCAAATCCGCTGAAGGCGGCTACGCATGGGGTACAACCTGTAGACCAGAAATCGAGGGCCAGTACCTTGTTCTTATAATCTCCCAGATGAACGATCTTTCCATCCAGGTCCGGCAGCGATACCTCTTTTACAGGTTTCGCAGCGTGAAAAAGCGTAAACATTTTACCATCTCCTCCCGGGCTGGGTATTGTACCGTCGAGCGTTGTTTTAGGTGATGCTATGTACAGCTTTTCCACTTCCTTATAGCACTCATGATATGCTTCCTCCTTCAGGGATTTAAGATATTCCTCAAATCCATTTTCGGTACCCTTTACCTTTTTATATACCAACCTGAAGGTATTAACCATAACCGGATTTGATTCTGCCTCCCTGAATGCTTTACTTAAGGTATCGAATGCCACCTGGTACTTACCGGCAGCAAACATCACTACTCCATACCGGTTCAGGTAATTGGATTTTGCATCTTTGAAATAGCGCATTTCGCGCATACCGTCTTTTACTTCCGAAGATTTCGCCAATAACAGTAATGCCGTATCTGTATTTCCCAGTTGAGCATTAGTTGCGGCATTTATCTCCAAAACGGTCTGCGTTCTGCCAATTCCATCTTTCAGTGCTCCTGTGCTCAGGTCTTCCAATATTCCGGCAGACACCTTTTCCACTTCGCCCGGATTGGTATTTGCATCAAAGAGGTTGTCCAGTGCATAGGTCAGATACAGGAATTGAAGTACGTTGAATTTCGGCCTGGTGTTCTTGTAGTACCAATAACGTTCAAAGTTTCCTTTGGAAAGCCATCCTGTAGCCAGCTGCGCACGGTATTCCTCGTACATGGACGGTTTGGCAGGGTCTATTGGATTTTCTTTCAGCATTTCATTGTATTGCTTCTCCTGGTCTTCCACGTTTACTATTGAAGTAAAGTCCTTAAAGTTATACTTCGCGGATGGCGATTGCTGCGCGAAGACGGTTCCCGAAATCAAGAACAGCAAGATTAACATTTTCATTTTCATCAGATTCAGATTAAACGGTATTGAAAATTTTGATTTATTACGATTAAAATTTCCTGCCAGGTAAATGTGGCACAACTGCGTGTTGCCATTAACTTACCAGTTCTATTCATTTTCCACTAATCCCTTGTTGGCAGCCAGCATCCTTTCCCCGAACTTCAGTGCAAATCTCTCCGGCCTGAGCGTATAGGTTGCCACCACGTTGCCGGTGTCGTCATAAAGTTTATGTGTGTACTTCACCGTATTGCTATAAACCGGGTCAACTGAAAGCCGGCGCATATCCCACCAGCGCATGCCGGAGGTGGCGAATTCACGAATACGTTCATCAAGGATATAGCGAACCAATGCCTCTTTGTTTTCCGCTATATTTGCGGGTATAGTTGCGATATTAGCAGGCATTCTTTTGGACCGCAGCATTTCGAGATCGCTCCTGGCCCCTGCAAGGTTGCCTGCCCTTGCTTTAAGCTCTGAGCGCATCAGGTAGAGGTCAGGCAATGAAGGACCGATTTCCAACCCGGAAAAAAGCGATGCAGAGTAGCGTCTCATTCCCCCCGGAAAGGTTTTATCGGGATTGAACATTTCAATTCCTGAAAACAGTTCCAGGCGTTTATCTGCCGGATCATACAAAGCTGCCGTTTCCGGGGAAAACACATAGGTATTGACCTGTTGCAGCTGAAAATTAATCATACTGAGATTGTATATCACCTGCGCATTGTTGGCAGCCAACGGATAATTTGAGAGCCCGAAACCGAAGTCAGGAAACCATGATTTATCGCTGTCAGGATCAAGCACTACGTTATAATCGTATAACGCGAGAGGCACTGCAGCTTTGTTGAGCTCCGCGAATGCAGCATCCACATGTGCACTGGCCTCATTGAACTTTGCCATATACAGATAAACACGACCCAATATAAATTCTGCCGCCAGCCTGGAAAATTTCCGCCTGTGTGTTAATGGGCCAAGGTCTGGCAAGGCATCTGTTAAATCCTTTATGATAAAATCATAACATTCCTGTACAGAGGCCCGTACAAATGTTGTTTGCGTTACATCTGCCTTTGTAAGCAGCGGCACTCCCAAATCTGTAGCAGCGGTAGCAGCATTATAGGGCAACGAAAAATCGTTCAGAAAATAAAGATGGCAAAGCGCCCGTCCGACCTTAGCCTCTGCGAGGATGGCACGTTTTTGCTGATCGGTTCCACCCTCTGATTGCATTACTTCGTTTATGACCTTATTAAAGGTATAAATGTTGGTTAGCGGCCATGTTTCATCGGGAAGCTGATCTTCATCATATATCCTTGCTTCAAACCTGAACAGCCTTTGTGTCCTGATCTGGGCCGCATCCATGTAGGTTGCCTGGGCTGCCATTTCATCACCCATGTACAAAGACGGAGGATAGGAAACCTGCAGGCTCACTGCATTCATTAATTGCTCATAGTCCAGCGTCGTTTTTGCCACACGGGAGCCTTTAGGCTCAATTTCCAAAAAGTCTTTGGAGCATGAAGTCTGAAGCATCAACGATATAAACAGAATGGGTAATAATACCCTATGAATGGATTTCATCATCTTAAGCAGGTTTAATTAAAGAGTAATGTGTGCGCCAACTGTGAATGTACCTTGTCCTATACGGATATTCCTGGCACCTGCAGGCGATTGAAACTCCGGATCGATCCCGAGGTGGTTCTTCTTCCAGAGCATGAGATTAGATACCTGTGCCCTGAAAGTTAATCCTTCAGCATGTAGTCTCCGAACCAACGTTTTACCTACATCATAGGAAAGCGTGATCTCCCTGATCTTTGCATAGGAAGCATCAAACGAATTCAGGTTGGAGTAGGTGTAGTAATAAATATTTCTGCCGTTGTCGATGGTAGTGTTATAGGCATACCTGGGGATATTGGTTTTATTCTCATCTCCCGGCGTCTTCCAGCGATTAACGAATTCGGGTTGAGGCGTATTCTGATAAAGGGGGTCCTGCCAGAAATTATTAAAATCCCGGAACAATACATGTCCTAAGTTAAAGCTGATATTAATTCCCAGTTGAAACCGCCTGTAATAAAATGTATTAAATACTCCACCTGTTGCGATAGGTTGAGAAGTTCCTGCCAAATGAACGTCTTCAGGCTTGGAGCCATTTTTATCGGACAGTATTTTTCCATCGGCCTGGATGATCTGTGGATCTCCTGCTGCGTTAAGTCCGCCGTTGATGAATTCGAATACAGCATATGCAGGTTTACCTTCCGCGAAGGATGTTCCTATCATTCCTGTGCCGGTTGTGATGGCGGTTGCCGTTGCCATCCTCGTTATTTTATTTTTGTTGTACGACAGGTTCAGGGTGGTATTCCAGTTGAAATCCCGGGAAATGACATTAAGTGAGGTCAGACTAAACTCAAATCCTTTATTTTCAAGGTCTCCGTAATTGCCGATAACCGTTGCATACCCGGTCAGCGGCGCCGTCATCAATGAGCCGATCAGGTTACTGGTCTTTTTTATATATCCGTCTATCGAACCGCCCAATCTGCCACCGAGCACTGTAAAATCCAGTCCCGCGTTATAGACAGTGGTTCCCTCCCAGGTAAGCTTGTCGTTGCCCGGAGTTCCGACAATCAAACCAACTCCTGTTACATAGTTTACGTTCGATGAGGATTGCAGGATATCGAATGATGCTGCCTGGGCAGGCTTGGGAGCATTACCAGTTATGCCATAGGTGAATCTCAGGTGGAGCCGGTCCAGCCATGTAAATGATCTCATGAAGTCTTCCCTGTTCAGCAACCATTTGCCGCCTATGCTATAAACGGGCCTGTTTTGAGCAGATTTGGCAAGACCGAATAAATTGCTTTCATCAATCCTCCAACTCGCATTCAGTGCATACTTCCATTGATACATGTATCCCAATGTAGAATAGTAAGAGGTGGTTCTTGCGATAGCCCCTTCTCCTCCACCCACATTATTTGATGGTAACACTCTTCCCAGCTGGCCGGATACTGTTCCTGTAATCCCCTTCATGAGTGTATCAATATTTACCGGACGGGAAACCTGTAACTGGTCGTCCCATCCATAGTAGGTAGCGGATGATGTCAGTGGTGTGGAACTTGTGGCTTCCTGTCCTGCCATTACAGTCAGCTGATGCGGATCCCAGTTGCGATCGAATATCAGCTGATTTCTTACCGTCCAGTTTTTCTGGGACGCATTATTTACATTGAGCATCCCTCCATCCTTTGGCAACCAATACCTGGGTGTGCTGTTTACAGTTGGCGCCTGTGTAAAACCTACCAGCTGGTCCCTTACCGCGTAACTTTCCTGGTACTGAACTGTCCGGTTGTTTCTTGCAAATGTCTGGTAGCCATAAGTACCCTCAAAGCGAAGTCCTTTCAGCAATTGTAATTTCGCGCTTCCCACTACTCTTCCGGATATACTGCTGCTCTTTGAATATCCCCTGTTAAACTCATCGAGCGGAACATAGTCGAGGTTAACCCGGCTCCTGGCAGCATAATCAAGCCTGAGAGAATCGCTGTAATTTCCCAGGAAATTCACTGCCAGCGGATTTCCTGCATTATCGCGGAACCGCTGATAAGGTACGATGGAAACATCCGGGGCCAGCACGCCTATACCCAGATTTGAAGTACTTGCTACTGTATTGGTAAGATCAGTGATTACCGATAACTGCAATTTTTTATTGAAATTGAAATCCTGTCTGACATTTACCTTATACGAATTGTTCCGTTCACCGGGTGTGCTGCTTTGAATACCGGTGTAGCTCAGCGATCCATAAAAACTGTAAATGTCGCCGCCTCCTGAAAGCGAGACCGTATGATTAGTTGAGGCTGCATTCCTGTAAAAAATACTGGAAATTTCACTCCTGTTACCGATGGCAGCCAAACTGTCCAACGCCATATTCGCCTGCGCACCGGAAATTAGCCCCCGATACTCATTATATTGAATTTGCAGGTGCGGAGGAACCGGAGCAAAGGCCTGTACTGCGTTCCAGCTATAGTAAGGTGCAAATTGGGGAAAGATTTCCTTTGCAGTAGCAATAAACTCCCTGCTGTTCATTTTCGGGATATAGGACAGATCCGGTTTACCCTGGAAATTATAATAACCGTCGTAATCGACCTGTAATTTTTGTCCTGTTTTTCCCTTTTTGGTAGTAATAACAATTACCCCGTTCGCTGCTTTTGCGCCCCAGATAGAAGCTGCCGAGGCATCTTTCAGAACAGTTATATCCGCAATATCCTGCGGATTGATGTTGGCGATGGGGTTAGAGGTATTCATAATGTTATTACGGGATGCATCACTGGTATTATCACCCGGTAATTCCACGCCGTCCACCACGATCAATGGCGACCTGGTAGAGTTGAGGGAAGTCAGCCCCCGGACCAGTAACGGCTCTCCACCTGGTGCATTGTTTACCACCAGGCCGGGTACAAGCCCATCCAGTCTTTGGAGAATATTGGTACTGCTGGATCTGCCGGCAACAATGTCCATGTCTACTTTTGCTACTGCCCCCGTGTTTCGTTCCCTGGTAATATTCTGATACCCTGTGGAAACAATTTCAATAGATCCCAGCTTTTGTTCGGAAGGCGCCAGGATAACCGAAATTATTTCTGAATCGTTCACCTTCACCTCTCTTTCATTGAATCCTATGAAGCTTATTATTAGCACGGCGCCTTTTTCCGCTTCTATATGAAACATGCCCTTTTCATCACTTACAGCTACTACCTGGCTACCTTTAATACGGATAGTGGCCCCGGGCAGAGGATTTTTATCAGAGTCGGTGATTGATCCTGACACTTTTGTTTTAGGCCCCGCAGCATCAGATAAACTTCCGTTTTTTCCTGACGCGCCAATATCTCTGCGCATCACTACCACATTACCCTGCTTCATCTCGAAAGTAAGTTTCTCCGGCTTCAAAATGGCAGTAAGGAAATCATCCAATGGCATCTGCTGTGCCTCAATAGTCACAGGATGGGCATTCTTAATATGTTCATCATTATAAAAAACAGTTACTCCCGTCTGTTTCTCAATAATTTTAAACACATTACGCAAAGGCTCTTTGTGTAGTTTGGCAGTGATAGATTGCGCCAGTCCTGTGGCTTGTGCCTGAACTAAGACGACAGTTAATAAAACAAATGTTAGTTTCATCGCGACCCGTATTTTGGTTGATACCGGACGGCAGGAGAAGCCATGCCAGGCTAATCCGAGCCTCCACGGCTGGTTTAAAGCAGAAAAACGCATACTTTCTGAATAATTTTGGTTGGTTTTTATTGATCCCGAACAAGCTACTTTATTGGCATACCAGGTCATTACCGGAGAGATTCCGGTAACTTTGGTTCTTACCAAGCGATCTATTTTGTTATCAATGATACTTGCTGAATGGTTAATAAACAGCCATCAGGGAAGTATAATTAATGTCCTGTTTCCTTCCAGTTTGTAGTGAAGTCCCACGTTGCTCAGAAAATACAGAACATCGGTAAAGGGAAGGCTTCTCTTTATAGTACCGCCCAGCTGTACTTCCGGAATTGTTTGCTGATAAATTACTTCGATATCATACCACCTTGCCAGTTGCCGCATAGCCTCTTCCAGCGGAACATCATCAAAGTCAAAGACGCCATTTTTCCAGGCAACAACCGAAACTGCATTTACATTGTCAAAAACCTGGACAGGCCTGTTTCCGGTGGTTGTGAGCGCCTGTTGTCCGGGCTTAAGCAGTTTGGGGGCTGCCCCTTTCATTGCAACCCGTATTGCTCCATCGAGCAGCGTGGTTCGAACGGATTGCTCATTGCTATATGCATTCACGTTAAAGCTTGTTCCGAGCACTTCAACAGAAGTTCCGCCGCTAACCTTTACCCTGAAAGGAATGGAAGGGTTTTGAGCTACTTCCATGTATACTTCTCCTGTAACACTGATAAGTCTTTCCTTACCCGTAAATACTGCCGGGTATTTAATGGAACTTTGCGCGTTCAACCACACGCTGGTTCCGTCTGATAGCCTAAGCTGGAACTGCTTTCCCTTCGGGGTGGATATTGTATTATACTGAACTTCTGAACCTGTTCTTTCGTACTCAAATATCCCATTGGTGACTTTGGCAACTGTGCCTCCCTGTAATGCTATCCTGCCGTTTTTAACAGTATCCAAACGTACCTGTGATCCGTCTGATAAGGTGAGTAAAACGCTACTTTCCCCTTGTTGTCCATTTATCGACTGCACCACGCCAGCCGGCGTTTCCACTTGTTTTTTGTGATATAAATAATAAACACCAACACCAATTATCAATGCCACAGAAGACGCTACAGCCCAACTCCATTTCCGTATGAACGGATTCCGGTGAGCAACATGCATACTCTCCCCTGTTTCCTTATCAACAGGGAACTCCCTGCCGGGATAGCGATCCAGGATATTTTTGATCATCGTTTGCTGCTGAGCTTCACTAAAGAGGCCTTCATCCTGTATTTTTTCCCACATATCCTCTAGTACAGGAATAATTTCCTGTTCAGTAGAAGCCGATTGCAACATCTCAATAAGCTCCCGTTTTTCTTCTTCGGTAAACCGGTCATCTGACCAGCGTTCCAATAGGTGCTGTAGTCTGCTATTCACAGTCGATCAATTTATTTCAACGGATATGGTCCGTCTTTATCTTAGGAGAAGGCATTTGTAAAAAAGGGGGTATTCCAATGGAAAAAAAATTTACAATTTTGTAATCAGGAAGGAAATTATGATTGGCAGGCCATTATTCCGGATATAGTCAACGATAGATGAAGAGGCAATCTGGAGGTATTTTTTTACAGTTTCGCGGCTAATGTGCATTTCCGCTGCTATTTCGGCATATTTTTTTCCTTCTAACCGGGCAAGCATCCAAACCTTCTTTTGCTGAGGCGGGAGCCGGTCTACCGCAGTTTTCACCAATATATCGTATGCTTCCTTTAAAGAGGCCTCATCCTGTGTCTCCAAGCCATCGGCCGCGGATTGTGTAATTTGATGCCATTCCTCCCGTTTTTTGTACTCTCTGTCGATGTTCTTCAGCATCCTGACTGCATGATGCCTTGAGATTACGAACAACCAGGAACGAAAGCTTTCCACTTCTCTCAGAGATTCCCTTGTTAGCCATAGCTGGGTGAAAATCTCTTGTACCACGTCTGAAGCTATATCCTGATCTTTGGTAATTTTGACCAGGTATGTAAAAAGAAGACCGGAATACGCTTTCACAAGCATAGCAAACGCCTGCTCATCCCCTTCAGAGATCTGCAGCAGCAGTTGGCGGTCACTGTTATGTTTAATGGCTGACAATTAATAAGTTGATTGATCCCAATTAACCACAATGTTATTAAAAATTTCACACAATTAGTATCAGCCGTGGGCTCATAACATAATTCTTTTCTCAGGCAGGACCAACGAAAAGAGGCTACTCACCTATATTGTGAGACAGCCTCCCCTATTTACATCTGATTAACTTCAGCTGGTGATGTTGAAACTATCATCATATTCCACAGTCCCCTCTGGTATCTCTCCTGTAAATGACTGTACCTGGAAATACTCCGCAGGAGCATGCAGGTACTGCAAACGGGCATCGTTCCTGAATCCGAACCGGCCATAATAGGAAGGCTCGCCCAGCACCACACAGCCGGCTGCATGCAACCCGCGCAATGCGTCAATAGCGGCCCTGATCAGGGCGGACCCTACACCAGATCCCTGCCTGGAAGGGTTCACCGATACAGGTCCCAGTCCAAACCAGCCCTCACTTCGGGAAGAAATAGTTACAGGCGATATAGCAATATGCCCTATTAATACTCCTTCTTCCTCTGCTACCAGGGAAATGGTGAGCTGGCCATTTTCGCGCAGGGCCTTTATGATGGATGATTCCGTTCCACTGCTGTATGCTGCTGCGGCAAAGGCAGTTTTTGTTACCTGATCTATAGCGTTGATGTCAGAAGGTTTTTCCCTCCTGATAGTATAATTGTATTTGTGCATTACTTGAAAATAAAGAAAACTTTGATACGACCTTCATAACGGGGAAGCATATTTTTTATGCTATTCATTAACAGTTTTATGAAAAGGAAATATAGAAAAGAAGACCTGCCGGTGTTTTAATTAAAAAGAGGAGGGCAGGTAGTTCCCCGCCCTCCTGATCAAGATTACCTTGATCGTTTAACTAGGATAGGTATCTATTTGCGATGGTTATATACGAGATACATCATCATTCTTTTTTTACCCGGCACTAACGGGGCATTAACTTTTGATTAACAGACAAGGGAAAAAAGGCCGTACCAACGCATTCTGTCTATTAATGACAGTTACTTAAAAAAGGCTATATCTCACAGCAGCAGTTTTTCCTGCCAAAAATTCTGTGCTGATATTGATATAGCCACGCTGTTGCTGCTTTCAAAGGCAGGCGCCGAAGCGCCTGTGGTTGGTTAATAAATTGCGCCTTACTGGTAAAAAGAGCGGCTAAATATTCTTCTCTCTGCGTGCCCACCAACTGTGGGGCAAGGTATGATTCCACTCCGTTTCCTGACCATGCCTCCCCCTGCGTAACTCTCGGTTCTGCAGGAAAGTAGCATACTGCCCATTGCCAGGGCCAGGATCAGCAGGAAAACATTACACCTCATTTTCATTCTCATACTATTATCTTTTTAATAAAGTAAATTCAACTCTTCTGTTCTGCAGATGCTCTGCTTCCGTACAGGGCACTCCATCGCTGCAGCCATTCACCAGGTGTGTTTCTCCATAACCTTTAGCCTCCAGCCTGTCTTCATCGATACCTTTTTCCTTCATATAGTCCACTACGCTTTGCGCTCTGTGCTGGGAGAGTTTCATATTATAGGAAGCATTTCCCCTTGAATCAGTATATGCACTGATTTTTACTTTCAGGGTAGGTTCCATCTGCAGAATGTGCACTACCTTATCTACATCGGCTTTCATTTCCGGTTTCAAATCCCATTTATCGAAGTCGAAATAAATATTTCCAATCTGAGCGAACAGCCGCTGTGGCTGATTAAGCAGGATGCTATCCAGCTTTAATAATACAAATGCACTGTCTCCGTTATCCAGTGTGCTGATATCAACGGATGTTCCGTTATCATGCAAATAGCCGGTCTTTTCGGCTTTTACCTGATAGGTAGAAATCGTATCCAGCCTGAAGCTAAAGACGCCCTCATTATCTGTTGATGTTTGTCTTCGTTCATTCCTGCTGCTATCAGTGATAGTGACAACAGCGTTGGCGATCGGCGTTAAAGTTGTTTTGTTAACCACTTTACCATTTAGTTTGATAAAGGATGGCGCCAGGGTCGAAGCGTTCAGCTGAAAACTGTAAACATCATCGTTCCCCTTTCCGCCCTGCCGGTTGGAAGACAGGTATCCGGCTGAGCTGTCTTTAAACCGAAGTGAAAAGTCATCTTCGGAGCTATTGACAGGGTATCCCATATTCACCGGATCAACTTTCTGGTAGTTGCCGCCCGGCACGATAAATATATCCAGTCCTCCCATACCGATCAGGTTATCCGATGCGAAATAGAAGTTTCCTTTTTCATCAAATGCGGGGCATCTTTCATCTCCATTGGTATTGACTTTAGGGCCTAAATTTACGGGAGTGCTCCAGCTACCGTCCGACAAACGATCCACCTGGTAAATATCTGCTCCGCCATAACCGCCAGGCATATCGGAAGAGAAGTAGAGATGCTTGCCGTCAGTTGTCAGAAAAGGGTCGCCAATAGAATAACCCTTCGCGGCAGCTCCAAATGACAGGGGTGTAATTGCAGACCATTTACCATTGGCATACCGGCTCTGGTACAGGCTGAATCCCACTGTACTCACTTCTTGCCCGCCAACCTTGTGTTCCCTCTTTACTGCATTATCTGTTTTACTGAGTATCATTTCTGATGCATCAGCACTCAGGGTAACTAATCCGGTATGGAAAGCGCCATTGATGTTATTATTATCCAATGGCTTGATGGCCCTTGCGGCATCTGCAAAAAACAACTTGGTATATCCGTTACCGGTCCATCCATACTTTTTATTGTCATATCCATGCTCCAGGCGATCTGACAGGAATAGCAATCCTCCACTAAAGGAAAGACATCCCCAGTCGGCATATTCAGTATTGATAAAGGATAGATTTCGTAGCTGGACGTCTGTGGGATGATTCATCCAGAAGACAGCAGAGTCGCAGGAGCGGATCATTCTGTTCATCGCCGACCCCTCCACTCCCGGGAAATGGTTGTCCCGGAGATATTGGTACTGCTTCTTCGCCTCTGTATACTTACCGTTATTTTTCAGCACCGCTGCGTAACTGATGTAACTGTCTGCCGGAGCGCCAGGCATTGCCACCAGTTTTTCGTACCATGCCTCCGCAAGCTGAAAATTTCTCATTTGGAGATATGATTTCGCCATGCCTTCTACCGCCTTCATGGATGGCTTGCTTACATACGCCTTTTCATATTTTTTTACTGCGATGGAAAAGTTAAGTTTGTCGAATTCACGATCTGCTTCTTTCAGGCTGTATTGTGCCATCACATTCATCGTAAAGAAGCCGCTGCACAGCAATGCTATGCTGAATTTGCGTATGGTAAAAATATGCATCAGATAAGTTTCTGTCGTTTATCAAAAAATTTATGCTCAGAAAAATCTGGGTGTAAGCATCTGTTGATCCCTTCTTGGGAAAAGAAACCCGATGGATATCTCATGACTGCTGGGGCCTAATTTCGCTGTGGTTTTCAGGGACCGGTCGTATGTATACCCAATCCTGAACTGATCTCCCAGGTAGAACTGTGCACCAACTATCAGCGCAGATGGCTTTTCCAGCTTGGGATCAATATCCTTATTGAACAGTGTAACACCTGTTCTGTAACCCGCTCCTATCCATACTATCTGCTGAATCAGCAAATATGCGTTCAAATCCAGGCTGCTGGGACCGGCCATGGCGTTCTTCAGCATCATAGACGGTCTTACTGCCAGTTCCTCTGATAAAGGGAAGAGATATCCCGCAAGCATGTAAATGTTTATTTTTGTTTCCGGCAGTAAACGGTTAGGATCTTTCTTGGGTTTTATAAATTGTACGCCAATATTATCAGCGGAAACCCCTGCATAAAATCTGTCAGTATTATATAAAACACCAACGCGTGCATCCGGCATCGTTATCGTTTTCCGCTGATTCAATAACCGGAGGTCAGCCGTCTCATCATATGGGTTCAGCTTGGAGCCATCCAGCGCCTGTTGCGTTATGCCGCCGGCAACGCCGATCGCCAGCGTTCTGGGCACTCCCTCATAAGAATCGAATTTGATCCGATATGCAAAATTGGCGTAAGCACCCAGTGTGCTGGCAGCCCCCAGTTTGTCGGAAATAACATTAAGCCCCAGCCCCACCTTGTCATCATTCACTGTCCCATCTACAGCCAGAGAAGCTGTGTTTGGCGCTCCTTCCACACCCGTCCACTGATTCCTGTAAACGCCGGTCAGATTCAGCTGTTCACGGTACCCTGCATAAGCAGGGTTAATGAACAGCCCATGAAACATATACTGGCTAAACTGAGCGGCCTGTTGGGCCTGCGCTGTGAGGGATCCTAAAAATATCCCTCCGGTTATAATACTCCTTATAAATTTAAATTTCAACATAACAAAGCTTTTAACGTAAAACCATAACATATCCACGCTTTACGATCACTTTTCCGGTATCGTCCTTCACTGTCAGTACATAGAAATAAGTCCCTTCCAATAAACCTGACCCATTCCAGGTGTTGTCATAATTACTGTTTTTGTATACCAAGTTGTTCCAGCGATTGATGATTACCAGCTCGGGATCTTTGTATTTTTCCAATCCCCTTATTCGCAGTACATCATTTACGCCATCTCCATTAGGAGTGATCACGTTCGGTACCATCAGGTCGTCCTGATCAACTTCTACTGTAGCGCTGCCACCGTTTTCAACCGGTATATCATCTCCGTTGGGCGTAAGACCAGTTACCCTGTTGGTCAGGTTATTACCCTTATAGCCAGGAGCCACCGTACCTCTCACCAATAAGCTCGCACTTTGGCCTGCTGTCAGGTTCAGACCCGTCCAACGACCGCTGGTTGCATCGTAGTTACCGCCGGTTTCGCCTACCGGTACAAAGCTGGTCACTATGTAACCTTCCGGCAGCTTGTCTGTAACCATTACCACATCACCCGGCAGGATTTGTTTTGGACCCTGGTTCTTAAGCGTGATGGTAAAGTCAAGCGGACCGCCAGCCTTAGCTCTAGCGCTGTTCGCCGTTTTGCTCAACAGCAGATTATACGACGTTTTGGTGCTGTCTTCAACTGTTACGGTAGCACCACCACCGTTTTCAACCGGTATAGAATCTTTCCGCGGTGTAAGACCGACTACTTTATTGGTCAGATTGCTGCCTTTGTAATCAGCTGCCACTGTACCTTTCACTAACAAGGTCGCATTCTGGCCTGCTGCCACATTCAAACCGGTCCAGCGACCGCTGATGGCGTCATACTTACCGGCGCTTGGTACAAAGCTGTTCACGGTGTAACCTGCCGGGATCTGGTCTTTTACCACTACTGTATCACCTGCCTGGATCACTCTCGGACCCTGGTTCTTAAGCGTGATGGTAAAGTCAAGCGGACCGCCAGCCTTAGCTGTAGTGCTGTTCGCTGTTTTGCTCAACAGCAGATGATAAGCTGTTTTGGTAGTGTCTTCAACTGTTACGGTAGCTCCACCACCGTTTTCAACCGGTATAGAATCTTTCCGCGGTGTAAGACCGACTACTTTATTGGTCAGGTTGCTGCCTTTGTAATCAGCTGCCACTGTACCTTTCACTAACAAGGTTACATTCTGGCCTGCTACTACATTCAAACCGGTCCAACGACCGCTGGTAGCATCATACTTACCGGCGCTTGGTACAAAGCTGTTCACGGTGTAACCTGCCGGGATCTGATCTTTCACCACTACTGTATCACCTGCCTGGATCACTCTCGGACCCTGGTTCTTAAGCGTGATGGTAAAGTCGAGCGGACCGCCAGCCTTAGCTGTAGTGCTGTTCGCCGTTTTGCTCAACAGCAGATGATAAGCTGTTTTGGTAGTGTCTTCAACTGTTACGGTAGCTCCACCACCGTTTTCAACCGGTATAGAATCTTTCCGCGGTGTAAGACCGACTACTTTATTAGTCAGGTTGCTGCCTTTGTAATCAGCTGCCACTGTACCTTTCACTAACAAGGTTACATTCTGGCCTGCTACTACATTCAAACCGGTCCAACGACCGCTGGTGGCGTCATACTTACCGGCGCTTGGTACAAAGCTGTTCACAGTGTAACCTGCCGGGATCTGGTCTTTCACCACTACTGTATCACCTGCCTGGATCACTCTCGGACCCTGGTTCTTAAGCGTGATGGTAAAGTCAAGCGGACCGCCAGCCTTAGCTGTAGTGCTGTTCGCTGTTTTGCTCAACAGCAGATGATAAGCTGTTTTGGTAGTGTCTTCAACTGTTACGGTAGCTCCACCACCGTTTTCAACCGGTATAGAATCTTTCCGCGGTGTAAGACCGACTACTTTATTGGTCAGGTTGCTGCCTTTGTAATCAGCTGCCACTGTACCTTTCACTAACAAGGTCGCATTCTGGCCTGCTGCCACATTCAAACCTGTCCAGCGACCGCTGGTAGCGTCATACTTACCGGCGCTTGGTACAAAGCTGTTCACAGTGTAACCTGCCGGGATCTGGTCTTTCACCACTACTGTATCACCTGCCTGGATCACTCTCGGACCCTGGTTCTTAAGCGTGATGGTAAAGTCAAGCGGACCGCCAGCCTTAGCTGTAGTGCTGTTCGCTGTTTTGCTCAACAGCAGATGATAAGCTGTTTTGGTAGTGTCTTCAACTGTTACGGTAGCTCCACCACCGTTTTCAACCGGTATAGAATCTTTCCGCGGTGTAAGACCGACTACTTTATTGGTCAGGTTGCTGCCTTTGTAATCAGCTGCCACTGTACCTTTCACTAACAAGGTCGCATTCTGGCCTGCTGCCACATTCAAACCTGTCCAGCGACCGCTGGTAGCGTCATACTTACCGGCGCTTGGTACAAAGCTGTTCACAGTGTAACCTGCCGGGATCTGATCTTTCACCACTACTGTATCACCTGACTGGATCACTCTCGGACCCTGGTTCTTAAGCGTGATGGTAAAGTCAAGCGGACCGCCAGCCTTAGCTGTAGTGCTGTTCGCTGTTTTGCTCAACAGCAGATGATAAGCTGTTTTGGTAGTGTCTTCAACCGTTACGGTAGCACCACCACCGTTTTCAACCGGTATGGAATCTTTCCGCGGTGTAAGACCGACTACTTTATTGGTCAGATTGCTGCCTTTGTAATCAGCTGCCACTGTACCTTTCACTAACAAGGTCGCATTCTGGCCTGCTGCCACATTCAAACCGGTCCAGCGACCGCTGGTAGCATCATACTTACCGGCGCTTGGTACAAAGCTGTTTACTGTGTAACCTGCCGGGATCTGGTCTTTCACCATTACTGCATCAGCAGGCTGGATCACTATCGGACCCAGGTTTTTAAGCGTGATCGTAAAGTCGAGCGGACCACCTGCTGTAGCTGTAGCGCTGTTCGCCGTTTTGGTTAACAACAGGTTGTATTTTACAGTATCTACTTTTACAATTGCCTGTTCTTTGCCAGGTACTGCAGGGATAGGATCTTTATTAGGATCTTTACCACTTACAGTGTTAGTAATGGAACTGCCGGCAAAATTCTTGCTCAATGCGCCTCTTACGAGGATGGAAGCACTATCGCCTGATTTCAGGTTCAATCCGGTCCATTGGCCGGTTGTACTGTTATAGCTACCCTGACTCGCTTCAAAGCTACGCACATCATAGCCGCCAGGAATCTGGTCTACAACAGTAACGGTATCTTTCGGCGTTATCGCGTTACCGCCGTTATTATTATATAACGTGATTTCGAAGTTGAGTGAATCCCCTGTCCTGATCGGGCTTTGGTTTAATTTTGCCACCTTGGCAAGCGCCAGTTTATAAACCGGTTTAACAGGGTCTACATCTACCTCCGACCTGTTTGCAGGTGTATTGGTGATCGGAATTCCCATGGGGTCAAGGCCGCCTACCGTATTTATAAGTTTGCCGCTAAAGGTGTTGCTAACCCGGCCTTTCAGCATCAGGGTAACGCTTTTACCAGCAGGAAGCGTCAGGTTGGCCCAACGACCCGTTTGAGGATCGTAATTGCCATTGCTTACCTGGTAGTTGTCCACGATATAACCTGTGGGCAGGGTATCTTTCACGGTTACAATAGTATCTGTCAGATTCTGCGTACCGTTATTGAACAGTGTAATAGTATAGTTAAGTGAATCGCCTGCTTTCACGCGGGGCTTGTCTGCTTTCTTTTGAAGCAGCAGGTTGTATTTCGATGCAGGAGGATTTACCACTACGGTTGCACGGGCCATATTATCCGCACTTCCGGCTGCCGGAATCGGTAAGTTATGCTGATCAAAGCCCAGGGCAATATTTGTCATTTTACCCCAGAAGTTGCCCGCTACCATTCCATTCAGCTGAATAGTCGCACTATCTCTGGCCGGAATGCTAAGCCCGGACCAGTAACCGTTTGCTGCGTCGTATTTACCAGCGCTGACCACTATTTGCTCTTGCTTGCCCAGTACATACCCTTCGGGAACCATATCCCGTACAGTGATGGTATCTGCTACAAAAGCGGTGTCGCTGAGGTTTTTCAGAATAATTGTAAAGCCAAGCGAATCTCCGGAAGTAACCTGGTTCCTGCTGGCTACTTTACGCAGCTGCAGTTTACTCATCCGCATGGAAGTATCTATTTTTACAACTGCGGTTCCGCCGGTGCTATCAATGTCAATATCGGTTCCATCCGGTGTTTTACCGCCTACTTTGTTGACCAATGAATCTCCCTTAAAGTCGGGCCTTACCCGTGCCTTTACCAGCAACCTGGCATTTTGTCCGGAAATAAGGCTCAAACCTGTCCAGTAATGTGTTGTCGGATCATAGGTCCCCATCGAAGGTTCATATCCGGTCACTTCCAGTCCGGCTGGCAGTGTGTCCACCACCAATACCTTGTCTGATGGCTTAATATCCACCTTTCCTTTATGGCGAAGCGTGATGGTAAAATCTACCGGGAAACCAGGTCCTACAGGTTTCTGACTGTTCGCAACTTTAGCCAGTTGCATCTTGTATTTTATCTCATTTACAATCGGCGCAGGAGGTATTTCATAGTTGGTACTGTCTATCCGGGCTTCCACCTTGTTGCCAATCTCGCCGGTTTTATAGTTTGCGCTGATATGACCTTTCACCAGCAACATAATTTTTCCGTTCGGAGCCACAGGAGCTGTTGTCTGAAGCATTGAGGTCTTCATGTCATATACGCCTGTATTGCCTGTTACGCTAATGTTGTCAATAACATAAAACTCTGATTGCGGCACATCTTTTACATACACCTTCTGTCCTGCCGGCATTGCATTATTTCCGCTGTTGACAAGCGTGATCGTATAATTCAGTGTTTCGCCGGCTTTGGCTTTCAGCCTGTCGGGTTGTTTATCTCCGCTCAGTTTAAAGCCAGGATTGATCACGGGTGAAGGCGTAATATCAATGGGGGTGCCATTCTCTGTTCTGCCGGTAACCCTGTTCACAAGCGTATCTCCTTTATAGTTACCGGAGAGTTTACCTCTTACAATCAATCTTACTGAATCTCCGGGCGCCAGGGTTACGCCTGTCAGCACCGGCTCATTGTACTGGCCTTTATTATCTGCAACGGATATCTCCTGGATAATGTAATCCTGGGGCGCCACGTCGCGGATATAAGTTTGGGCACTCGCAGGCATGGTTTCGGGACCTTTATTGCGAAGAACGATCACAAAATCCAGCTGGTCTCCCGCTTTCACATCACCAGTACGGCTAATAACATACTTATCCCCGTACAGCGTATACTTTTCGGTCCCTGCGTTCACCGTAGGCGTAGGTTCAACTTCCAGCGGCACTTTGTTTTCATACGTTGCGATCACATCGTTATTGATTGGCCCGCCCGTATATTCGTCGGTCAGGAAGCCTTCCACACGTATTTTAGCAGTTCCGCCCGCAGGTATTTCAGCGCCGAAGAGGGTCTGACTTCCCATCACGTAGTAACCGCCGGAGGGGCTGCTGTCTGGTACATACATTGTATCAATCCGGTAACCCTTTTCCCTGGGCACATCTTTGATATACAGTTTCGATCCCGACGGGAAGCTCTCTGTTCCGGTATTTGTGATGGTAATTGTGTAGTCCAGTTTCTGAAGATTACCTACTCTTAACTGATCAGGCACTTTTTTCACCTTGAGGCGGTAATTGGGCGTCACTGGCGGCGCCTGCCTGATCGGAATCTGTTTGCCATTCATGCGCCAGCCGGATACCTTGATATTTATCGGCTGCCCGGCATAGGTTGGAGGAATGACGCCACTGATCAACAATGTCACTTTTCCTTTGGGAGGAATGGAATCACCGGTGAATTCTCCTGTGGTCATATTGAAGCGTCCACGCCCTAACACCGTGATGCTGTCTATCTTGAAATTTTTATCGTTTTCAGATAATGCCTGTATTTTCAGACGGGCCGTATCAGACAGCGTTTGTAAACCGTTGTTGTCAATGGTTAGTGTGTATCTTAGTCTGGTGCCTTTTTCTACTTTGGGATTTTTGTCTTGTGTGGTAACTACCCCCTCCAGCATAGGAGAAGGTAATACGGTCACTTTTACTTCCAAAGGCGCTGAAGGATTATCACTACAAGCGTTTGCCAACGCCTGGAGATAATAGTATTTTGTTCCGGTAAAGCCGGCAGGCATATTAACGATGGCTTCCGGACCCATAGCAAAAGGTGTTTTGCCCAGGTCTTCCTCGGTGTACCATTTATAGAGCATGCATTGGCCACGCTTGTCGTCCTTCACTTTCAAACGCACTTGTTCACCCTGTTCTACCTGCACGGAAAGTGAGTCTTTGTCTATAAAGTTTTTGATGTCTGGCGTTTTAGGCTTCCGTGCAATTTCATAAACACTTGTACTTGCTGTTCCAAGGTCAATACCGATCCCTGCAACACTTACCTGAACCGCATCAACTGTTTCCGGTACCGGGAAAGAAACCCTCCGGTAGGCTAAACCGCCGCTCACCCAGGGAATTATATTCATGATAGCCAACCCTTCTTTTAGTTCCATCGGTCCACCCACTTGTTTGCCATCATTATACATCCATACACGTATAGCTCCTATCTGTATACGTGCGGTTGCAGCCTCACTGTAGAACACAACAACAGAGTCGCCGGCGATGATAGGGTTTGAATCAAAGTGTGCGGTTATACCCTGCCACTGCCCCAATTGGAGAATATCAGGGTTAAAAACAACTGCTGTTCCCTCATTTCCATCTCCCGCATATTGAAGATTTGGCGGAGCCGGGGGACCCTGGCTCCCCGTGAAAATGCTCAGAATACCATTCACCAGGTTATTAACGGCGGAAAGAGGATCAAGCCGAAGGATCGACTCCAAAACCTTCTTTGCACCGTCGCCAAGCGCCAGAATTGAATTTATAACTGATTTGGGTAAGTTTACGATGTCCTGTTGCAGACTTTTTCCCCATTCAACATCCATTGCTGTTTCGTAGGTAATATTATCAGGTCTGTTACATATCCTCTCAGTGGTCGGGCATGTATTACCGTTATTATTTCCGGATGTATCATTTACATTGACATAAACAAAGGGAGATTCCGTAATAGGTATAGAAAGACCCAGTTCATCACTGCCACTGGCACTATTCCTGAGTATTCCTGTATAAGAAGTATCCACAACGCCGAGTACCTGCAGGCTGGCAGTGTCTCCTGGGTTTAGCGTAACGCCCGTCAGCAGGCCCGTTGTTGTATCATACTTTCCGGCTTTGCCTTGTGGAAGTGTGATGCGCTGGATCTGGTACCGGCTGGCAGGCATCGGGAAATCATTTATAAATAATCTTGCGGAAGATTGAAGTTGAGCCGCTCCCTTGTTTACAAGTTGAATCAAATAATCCAGGCGACCTGTTTCACCAGGTGTTCCTTTGTTCACCTTTGTTCTTGAAGGAGCTATGCTACCCTGAAGCTGCGCCTGGGGGTTTACAATCAGATAAACAGGTATTTTGCTTTGCAGCAAACACCCGTCTTTTTCAATCGTTACATAATAGGTATACCGCTGTTCTGTAACAGACGGCCTTATTTCCGGTTTAAAATCATTTCCGGTGTATATAGGTGTTTGATCACGATATCCATTAAACCATTTGAAGCTATAGCCCAAATTTCTCTTGTCATCTTTTACCGAGAAGATCGCGGTTTCCCCATTGCTGATAACAATTTTACTTTGCTTGAGAATGCTGTCCATTCTTGGTACGCCCAGTGAACCATACACTTCATATACTTTAAGCGAGGTGTTCTTATTTGACCCCGCAAGAGGAGCCACCAACTGACTGATGTCTGCGCTGGCAAGCCCAGAGCTCAGCGTAATGCTAACACGATCTACATCGCCGGGAACTGCTTGTTTGAATATGGCAAATGGTTGGCCTCCATCCTGCCAGCCGCTAACATTCAGAAGAGACATTCCCCTGATGTCATAGGACCCAACCTGCTGGCTGCCATTTTTATACATTGTTACATTAATGGTACCAAGGATATCCAGCTTCCAGGCTGCCGGCATCTCGAACTTAACAACAACGGTATCCGGGATACCACTGCGAATCTGAAGCGGCGTACCAAAATTAATGTTCAACGTAGACGCCGCAGCCAGAATACTAAGCGGTCCATTACTTATTGTAGCTGCCGTTTGCATATTACCATCAATGGCAAAACCCGGGTCACTGACAGCCTGCGAACCACTTATCAGTTTTACACCCCACGAGGAGCCATCCGCACTTGTTGGCCTGCCACAATCCTGCTGCGCAAAAGCGGCAAAACCTGTGCACAACAGCAACAGCAGCCAAAGGCTCATCTTTCTCAAAAGGAAGCCCGGCTTTACAATGCAATTGTCAAAAATCTGTTTGGATAATTGACGGACGAACATCAGCGATGTAGATACGTGTAAATGTTTTTGCATAAAAATTGCCTGTTATTTATACTTACTATAATTATTTCAAAATGGTCCTTTCGTTTTTGCCATCGCCACCAGGTAATGCCTGTGGCATGCGCATAACCCTCCACTCCCCTGATCCGATCAGGAGCGTACTTTTTTCCATAAAATTTTATGAGGGTGGCCCTGTAATGAAATTCTATCACTTCAGCCCTATCTCGGGAACTACCAAAGTGGCATACAGCTTATAACTTGTTCACGGTACAAAATTATTGGACTAAAAGAGTGATTTCATTAAAGTTGTTTAATAAGTCTCCCCGTTAACTTCCGATTAACAAAATCGTTTCATTATTGCGGAGCATATTTTTTGATAAAGCAGTTGACTCATATGTGTTTTGATAAAAGGAGGACCGGGGCGAACACCAGTCCATGTATTTACGAGCATTGCCCTTTGCCATAAAAAGGGCCTAACCTTGAAAACCCACTGTTATGAGATACTGTCAACCAAAAGAGACATCTACCTGTTAATTTTACCCATCATTTTTAGAACTTTTTTTAGATTAATTGAGACATTACTGTGAGGTCCCCACTATTTGCGCCGGCAACATGCCTGCTATTGGAAATCCTGGATCTGATCTTGCTCAGCCCTACCGGTGTAATGCCTAAATAAGAAGCAATCAGGTACTGCGGTACCTGCTGCAGAAGCGCCGGCCGTTCTCTCTGAAGATTTAAATACCGCATCTCCGGGCTATCATGCTGAAAAGAAAATAAACGGTCCGTCATGCGGCACAGGTAATGCTCCGTCATTCTCCGGGCAATACGCTCAAAAACAGGACTAGACTCGTATAAAAGACTAATATCATTATAGTGCAGTTCCTGCACTTCTACCTCTTCCAGCGTTTTAATGTGGTACCTGCTGGGTTCCTGGCAAACAAAACTGCAATAGTCACCCGCAAGATCTCCTTCGTCATAAAACTGAACAACATTATCCCCTTTATGATCTGCCAGATACTTGTAACATATTCCGCTGGTAATAAAACAAAGTTTTCTACATGTTTTACCGGCATTCAGCAAAAAATCGTTTTTTACGATCGATCTTGTTCTGATCAACGGGCTGATCTGATCTATCAGTCTCCTGTCGCAGGAAGGCGTGAATCCGAGTATGAACTTCAGTAGCGTACTCATAATAATTGGCTGTTGTTAACCAATAGAGACACACTCTGTTAAAATTTACCCATCACCGGCAAAAATTATTTCGGATATGTATTTTTTATATATTAATGACCGGAAAGGAAATGGCCGGACTGCCTTAAACAGGGAATTGCGCTGTTAATATCATTGTTCATTTTGTACCATCTTTGGGTTGGCATCCATTTCGCGCTGGGGTATCAGTAACACTACCCTCTTGTCTGTCGGGAGCACTTCGAAGGCCGTATCCGCATCTATTGCAGGCCGCACCATAGGTAATCCATTGCGATAATCATCGAATCCGCTATGTCCTTCGAAACAAAGCTCCAGGCGCCGTTCCCGGATAATATCTTTTTGGAGCTGCGCCCTGTTTGAATAAAGCAGTGGTGGAAGACCGGCACGGGTGTGTATAACATTAACGGCATCCAGGGCTTCTGTGGTATTGTCCATTTTTAAAAGGGCTTCCGCCTTGTTCAGATAAACTTCCGCGAGCCGCAGATGTATAAAGGGAGCGCTCTTCCTTCCATATTTTGTAGTTACTGCGAAGGAGATGGTTGTCCAAAAAAAATCGCGACGGTAATCATGTTCCATAAAAGCCTGCAGAAGAGAGGGTGCAGCCTCCAGCAATGCGTTGAATGTATTCACACCCAGGTTATTATTAACATCTATATAGATAGAAGCAAAAATGGTTTCAGGATTATTGTATTTACCGTTATATAACAGGGTATCATATGCTTTTCCCTTCAACAACTGAAACTTCCCTGCGTTAATCACTTTGTTGGCATACAGCAAAGCCTGTTGATTGATATCCTTATCCGGCGTATCATATGTGCCGCCCATATAGAGATACACCCTCGAAAGCAAAGCCCATACGGCCGGCCTGGTGGCAAATGCGTTAGTGCGCCCAACATCCGCCGCCATTATACTATCTGCTGTCTTAAGGTCTTCGATGATCTGTGCATATACCTCGCTTACGGTGCTGCGGCCCGGAATAAAGTTTATATCTGTATTATTTTTAACTATAACACCGGGGTTCATTTGCGGGCGCTGGTAGTAAGGGCGCCCGAACAGCCTTACCAAATTAAAATAAGTATACGCCCGTAGGAAATAGGTCTCTCCTTTTGCGTGCAGCAATAAAGCGCTGTTGGCTGGCGGCAGGTCGGTAAACTGTTTGCTTTTTTCAAAACGTGCCAGGCCTTCCAATACCCTGTTACAGGCAATGATCAGCGTATAAGCGCCTACCCAATAGTCTTCCGCTGACAAAAGACCCGGATCCCGGCTGTAGCTGAAAATATCCAGGTAGTCGAAAGGGTTGATGACAGGCATACGAAATGTATTTCCTCTTAGTTCATTCAACCAGTATAACGCGCTATTGTTATTTCTTAGCAGCATGTAGTTGCCATTCACTGCTTCCATAATACCTTCAAAGGAAGATAACTGTTGTTCGCTGTCCGTCCAGTTATTGTTGGTTGGAACAACATCCAGCTGCCTGCGGCAAGCAGGAAAAAACAACAACAGAAAGAAGATGTAACAGTATACTACGCTTTTCATCACCTTTTATTTAAAACTAAAGAGCAGGCCTGCCGCATAACGCCTGGGTAAACCGAGGCCGCCGCCCACGCCGCTAAAAGAACTATACAGATCACCGCCAACATATGCGCCTTCGGGGTCCACCTGCGTAAAGTACTTACTGGTAAAAGTATGAAGATTATCGATGCTCAGATAAATTCCTGCTCTTTCTATATAACGGTTCAGCCAATTTTCCGGAAGTTGATAATCCAGCCGGATATTACGTATTCTCAGAAAACTGTTGTTTTCATAGAAATAAGAATTCCGGATATCAGCAAACAACTCAGTTGTTTGTGTTGCTGTGGAGGGTATATTCGCGTCTTTATCTCCCGGGTAACGCCAGGGATGCTGGAACGGCGCGTAGGCCACCCTGTTCAATGCGCCAAAGCCGAGGCCTTGTGCGTCTGTCGCCTGAAACAGCATCCGTTCAAAGTTCAGCGAGTGCGTTCCATATACAAATTCGGCCAGGATACTCAATGTAAAGTTTCCATACTTCAGCGTATTTGAAATGCCCCCGTTAAACCTGGGCGTTTTAGTGCCCAGTGTTTGGAGGCCCTTTCCATCCGGCCCCAAAGCTTCTTTTATACCGGCCACCTTTTCTATTTTGATAATATTCCCATTCCCGTCTCTCACCGGTTTTTCAAACAACGGCTTCCCGGTTGCAGGGTCCACCCCCGTATAAATAACTCCTTTCAGGGTATTAATATCTTCTCCCGGATATAAATAATATTGATCTATCTCGGGACTTCCGGCGTCCGGCCCATACCCTGCCCTCAATGCTCCGCCATATACGCTTATGATCCGGTTTCGATTAAAAGTAATATTAAAGCTGCTGGACCAACTGAATTTATGAGCGGATATATTTTGCGTATTCAGGGTTAACTCTAATCCGTAGTTGCCCAGTATGCCGGTATTACGGAATTGCGCCGACATATTACCGGCAGCAGCCGATTGCGGCACTGCCTGGATCAAATCAAAGGAACGTTTCCGGTAATAATCCAGGCTAACCGTTATACGGTTCAGCAACCCCACATCCAGCCCTATATTTAATATACGCGTGGTTTCCCAGGTCAGATCCGGATTACCTGTCTGGAATGGGTATACGCCGGGCGCTCCATTGTACCTGTCTCCGTCAAGGCCCAAAATACCGCCCGGTCCATAAATGGTTCTTGTAAGCAGCAGATTTCCGAGCTGTGATCCGCTCGTGCCAATATTTACCCTCAGCTTCAACAGATCAACCGCTTTCCACGCCTGCATAAAAGACTCCTTATTTATTAACCAGGACGCCCCTGCCGACCAAAAGGCGGCATTCTTGTGTCGGGGGCCAAACTCAGATGAAGCATCATTACGCAAAGAAGCGCTGATGAAATACCTGTTCCGGTAACTATAAGCAACCCCGCTAAATAAAGAAAACATCCGCGACTTTCTTCTTCCGCCATAGATATCCTCCCAGGTGAGGGAAGGATTATAATCGGGGAGTAATGCCAGCTGCCGTGCTCCAATATCGGATAATATCCTATAACTTTTTGAGATCACCGGGTTCAACACCTCCGTGTTCAAACCACTTTTTTCACTAAAGAACTGTTGGTATTCCTGGCCTGCTAAAAACCGGAACCAGTGTTTTTCATATGTCCGTTCAAGGACCAGGGTGTTTGAGCTAATGAAATAATCGCTGTTGTTCCCACTGGTCAATAGAAAACCATTACTGTCCTTACCATATTCTTTAGCCGTAAACGAACGCGGGTCCGCATAAAATTTCCCGTTGCCCCGCATAAGGTTACCCGCATTACTGGAGGAGATCGTGAGCCAGTCGGCAGGCCGTAGTGTCAGCTTTATGTTTCCCCAGAAATTTTGCTGCTGGTAACGTTTGGTATTATATTGCCGCTCAAATAAGAAGTTAGGCTGTTTTTCAAGCGGCTTACCGATCGGGTTCAGGAACGGCCTTAGTTCCCCATTTTCGTCGTAAGGCGACAACCAGGAAGGCATCTTATACAAACCCGGAGCTACCACCGGCTGCGTTTCATGATCAAATATACCACTCAGTCCAGCCTTTAGCGAAAACATCCGGTTAAAGTCGTGATCAAGGTTCAGGCGAAAAGACGTACGTTTGAGGCCATTATCCTTTAATGTTCCCTGTTCATCATAATGGCCTGCTGAAAAATAGTAGCGGCTCCGGTCATTGCCGCCACTGGCAGATATATTTGTTTCCTGTAAAAGGGAGCGCACATAATAATATTTACTCCAGTCAAATGCGTGCGCGATCGTTTCTTCAGTTGGCAACGCCTTATTCAACAGTTCCTGGAGGGAATTAACCTCGAAATCCGACCTCCATATACCCTCATAATAGGCCCATCCCTGCGTGAAAAGCTCTGTTCTTACGTCGTATAGCTCGCGCGCATTCATCCACCTGAATTTGCCCCGGTTGGGGTAATTAAGCCCAAACTTTGTTTCCAGGTCAATTTTTATCTTTCCCGGCTTACCCCGCTTGGTGGTAATGTCTATAACACCTGCCGCCGCCCTGGAACCATAGATGGCTGTTGCAGCCGCATCTTTCAGCACCGCCAGCTCTTCAATGTCCCTGGGATTAACAGCATCTTTCAGTTCCGAATAGGGGGAGATAATTCCGTCAACAACTATTAAGGGCCCGAATATGGTGTTCGGGATCACCGGGTAACGATTACCATCCCTGTCCTGTGCCTGGATGGCCTGTGTTCCTAACAGGGTACTCTGCCCCCTCATCAGCATTTTCCCGCTTCCTCCGGCAGGATTGGCAGAAAGTTGTTCAGTGATATAGAGGCCCGCCACTTTCCCTTTGATCATTGATGTTGCATCGGCACTGGTTACGCCCTGGGTCAGGTCTTTTCCTTTCAGTTTCGACAGCGCACCCGTAAGCTCTTCAACGCGTTTAACCGTATACCCTGTTACTACGGTGGCACCCAGGTCTACAATATTTTCCTCCAAAAGGATGGTCGGCAGTGTTTCCCCGCCTGCTGTTACCTGCCGGGTCCTGTAACCAATAAGACTGAAACTGAGCTGATCGCCGGGAGAGGCATGAATGCTATATTCCCCTTTTTCCCCGGTAATATTGCCGGTACCATTGTTATAATTGCGTATAGTGACGCCTGGCAGGGATGCTCCCATCTGGTCCACTACCCTGCCGCGAAGTAACCGGCCTGTTTCAGCAGGCGCCGTTTGGACCGGTGAATGTGAAGACGGATGTACATGTACGACCTTTGCTGTGAGATCATACCGAAGAGCGGTCTCTTTTGTGAGAACATCCAGCATTTCAACCAGGGTTCGTTTTTTCGGGGGTAAGTAGACCTTTATCCTGAGCTCCATTATTGCAGGGGGGTATAGGAAAAAAACATTGTACTTTTCCCCCACCTTTAGAAAAACGGTTGCAAGGTCGGCTCCATCAAATCCCAATGCCAATCGATCCTGAGCAGCCGCCTGCCGGTATGAGAACAGGATAAGGCATACGTATAATGACCAACATGGAAATTTTTTGATCATATTCCTGACAAGGCTGTTGTATAAGAATGCTCAGTCCGCTACTGCTGTGCCCCCACGATCTCCAGCACATCTCCTTTCCTGCTCACTTTCATATTCAGGATACCGGCAAGCACTGTTTCCAGCTCCTGTACCGGGGGCGCTGTTACTGATGCGGTAATCCTGTAACGAAGCAGGGAGGAATCTTTCACAGTTATCGTGCAGTTATAAAAATCTTCAATCTGTTGTATTGCCTGGTCCAGGGGGGTATTGGAAAAAACAAACCGTTGCTGCCTCCACGCACTGATACTAAGAGAATCTACGGCTTTGTGCAGTATGGGCGCTGTGCCCGGTGCAAACTCCAGCATTTCGCCGGGTTTAAGCAGCACGGTGTCATATGGTTCCTTTCTGAAGCGCACAAGAACGCTTCCATGCGCTAACATAACATTGGTGGCTGATCGACGGGTTTTTACATTAAAACTGGTACCCAATACCTCCAGGTCAAGTTCCGGGGTATGTACAATAAAACTATGCGGAGTTATTGAAGCGCTATCTTCAAGATGCCTGACATTAAAATAGGCTTCTCCTTCCAGCCATACTTCCCGTTTGGCGGCGCTATTGAAATTCTTACGGTAAGTAAGCCTGCTATTTGCATTCAGCATAACAGCCGATCGATCGGCCAGCACAAACTCCCGCACATCAGCGCGGCCGGTCTAGATGGTAAGGCTCCTGCTGTTCATCCACCACATTCCCAGCGAAAACAGTATTATAACCGCTGCAGCAACGGATATCCACCTCCTTACCGGAGACATACGGCGTACAATTGTTTCAGGTGCTTCCGTACCGGCTTGTATATTTTGCCAGATCCGTTGGTACCGGGCATGATCCGGGGGCGCTTCCACAAACTTCAGCCGGCTAAGCAGCCTATGTGCTTCTCTCACCTCTTTTTCCTTCTGGGGATAGGTGTATATAAACTTTTGCCAGAATTCCCTGTCCTCCGGAAGATCCTTCTTCACCCACTCCTGGAAACTATCATCTGCAAGAAAGTCGTCCATCTCATATCCCGCGTAAGCCTCTATTGAATGATCATTTTTCATAAATCTGTCCAGCTACTATCGTTTGAAGATATGGTTATATAATTCAAGAGAAAGACACCTTACCTGAACTGTTTTACCCTTCAGTAGCGGCAATTCTTCAAAAAAAGACCCGATGCCCACACAAAGGAACAACACCAGCGTAACGATCACCATTTCCCGCAACTTCTCCAGCCCCCTGAAAACTGTTTTATAGGTAGCTTTCACAGAAATGCCCATAATCCCTGCGATATCATCATAAGAAGCATCCGTATAAAAACGCAGGTACAAAGCCTCCTTCTGCCTGGCAGGCAATTGCTGCCAGGCTTTTTTTAACTTTTGATCCGTTTCAACTGAATGTTCTTCCATGATCAATTGCGCTTCAAAAGACGGCTCTGCATCAGCCACATATTCCTCTTCCAATTCGCTATGGGCACGTTTGACTCTCTGGGATAATTTTCTGAAAAGAATATTTCTGAAAGATTTAAGCAGGTAGTACTCAGCAGAATCGGGCGCAGCCAGATTCTCCCGTTTTTGCCAAACGCGAATAAAAAGATCTTGTATAGTATCATCGATCAGATCATCTTCCCTGGTAAACTTTAGTCCATAGTTAAATATGAGATGTACATATTTCTCATAGAAATAGGTTAATGCACTCATATCACCTGATTGTAACAGTCGCCATTGACGATGCTCCTCAATGTTTTGATTTTTAGGCATTAAGGTCAGTGAGTTTTTCAGTTTAAAGCTAGTATATTTAACATATATAGCCCAAATTTACATAAGTATAAAGCTACGACCAATCAGCCTCTCTATCCTGATAAACATATTATTATAAGAAATTAATTAAACGAATTTAATGAAAATAAGAATTTATTAGCGTATTTATAGAAAGTCTTTTTTGCACATATTAAATGTTCGTGTTTTATCGCCTGGATTAATGCTCCACCACCGCGCTTTCTGAAAATTGTGCTGTCTTTTGTCCCGGCCAGGAGGGCCAATTGAATTATTATACTAGTTTAATGATCTTTTATCCGGCTAAGCATAAATTGAAAAAAAATTCAATCTTATGCAAAACAAAAAAAGACTTCTCCGTCTTCCGTTGGTAATGCTTTCGTACGGTATACTGGCAAGCGTCTCCTGTAATAAAGCCTCCAAGGATACTTCTCTTGTTATTAAAAAACCGGTGGAACAGGCCACCAACGCTTCTAATCCGTGGAAAGGCAAAACCGGCCTGATGATCGCGGCAGTAGAAGCGAACGACCATTATTTCGCCAATGTGCTCTGCTATAAGGACACGGCTGGCAAGTTTATGTTTGACATGGCCTTCCCATTTTCAGCCAATATTAATATTGATCAAAGAAGTGTGTTGCCTGACCCTACTACTCCCGGTAAAACCATTTCCAATACGAATTATGGTAAGGCATACATACAATATAACGCACAACATGTTGCTATGATGAAGCCCGGAGGCGTTTTTGACAAAGTAAAGGCGGCCGGTATGCCGGTAGGACTGTCCATTCTGGGTAATTGGGACGAGGCAGGATGGGATAATTTCAAAACGCTTGCTGACGCTACCGCTTTTGCCGGCGTTGTAGCCAAAGAGGTGAGAGAAAAAGGATTCAAAGCCATACTTGCGGATGATGAATATTCACGGCACGCTTCCGGCGCCCACCCATCATCATATGTGATGGTCATGTCTGAAATAAAACGGTTGCTGCCCGATATCTTTTTATGTTATTATCAATACGGCGCCGGCGCTGTCCCTTATACAAAACCTGATGGCACTACTATCAGAATGGGAGATGTAGCTGATGCCATTATTTGTCCCTACTACCCACAATATCCGGACGCAGACTATTTAACCACCTATGGGTTCCAAAAAAACAAATGGTTTGCTACCGCCACAGAAGATGCATATAGCACTGACTATGCCCAAAAAGCAAAGGCTGATGGCATTGGAGGCATGTTCTTTTTTGATGTGCGGGGCCGGTCATCATCTCCCAATGTTTACAGGCCTTTTGCCCAAAAGCTAAAAAACATGAAGCTTGCCGATCCTTCGGGCTGCCTGTACGAACGCGAATTTTCAGGTGTTAACGACCAGGTACGGTAGTACCATCCGGATCTTTAAAAGTCCCGGATGATTAAATGAGGAAAGCTAATAAAAAACGGGATAGTCTTTCGACTATCCCGTTCAGCGAAAACCTATTACTATTTATCCGGATTTAACAGAAACAGGTTAATTTTTAACGCCTGTATAGGTAACTATACTTTTAGCGGGTACTACAACATTAAATGTACCGTCGGTATTTACAGGGACAATGCCGGATTTCCAGTGACTGCTACTGGCGTCGCTTGTAAGGTACCCTGTCAGACTACCGGATTTAAAACCCGTCAGGCTTAATGTACAGTGCTGCTCCCCATCTCCCGTATTGATGGCAACTATGGAAAATTTACCGGTTAAGGGATCTTTGAAGGCTGTTATCCGTAAATCGGGATTGGGTTGTGTTGCTCCCATCCTAACATACCCCGCGCCTATATAACGGGAGAAATTACCCATTACATCGTACAGTTTGGGATATGTCAACGGCCCGGTTGACCCATCTCCCCATATCAATGCTTCATTATTCCTGTTATCTAAAAGTCCAAGCCAGAAAGTATAGGCACTTGCGTTGCCTGTTGTCAGGGCATTGAATATGTTTATACCAAGATGCAGCCCTTCAGCCATGGATGCATCCGCCGGAGCCATAGCATCTGAGGCTTCTGTTACCCATACAGGTTTCCCTGATACCGCCAGTGAACCGGGCTTCAGGTCAAGAAGACCACCAGCTTTACCACCAGTTCTCCATTGCTCCCCTGCATCGGCGGCATCTGAATAAGTATGCGTGGCATAGATATCAATATTGCTTTGATCCATCGGGTCCTTTCCGAAGAACGCCTGCTGAAAACCCGACACAATAGCATTAGCTGTTTCCTCCAGAAATGATCCGGAATTATGCAATCCAAACCCGTTCAGGTATGCATCAGAGGTTTTCCAGGAAGCAGCTTCGGGAGATAAGATCTTCACATTTGAAAAGCCTGAACTGTTTAATACCGGCCTTAAATTATTCGAAATAAACTGTCCAAGCTGTTTAGGCGACCAGACACAATTTGCCCACTCCGCAGCGATATTGTCTGGTTCGTTAGCAGGGCTTACACCATAAAAGCGGATACCTTCCTTCTGATACGCCCGCAAAAATCCCGCAATGTAGCGTGCATAACTGTCTGCCGAAGTCTTAAAATTCAGTGTATTAAACAGGGTGTCGGCGCCGGTGGCAAAGGAGTTACCATTTCTCAGGAAATCAAGCATGCCGGTTGTGTCCTCATGATTAATAAGGGCGTTAATAAACTTCACAAGTTGCATCGTCCCTGGTTTCTCCGATTTGGGATTAATCCGCATAGCAAGAGGAGGACTCCATGCTGAGGCATACATGATAGGCACATTATAACGTTCTTTTGCTTTCTTCAATATCCACAGTTGACTGAGTTCCTGTTTTTTTAACCAATCCAGTTCTCTATACGCAGCGTTCTGGGGATCTGTCGTAATATTGACATTGGAAGGATGCAGCGCTACATTCCAATTGGATGGATTGTAAGAATAAGTCCACAAAATTTCTCCACGGATCATATTCAGGCGAAGCCCATTATCGCCGAACAAATTTGCAAGAACAGTGTCTCTATGGGTTGATTCGAAAAACGGTATAGCCCTTCCTGCAAACACGCCAAAACCCTGAATGTGCTGATAAGTTGTATTCCAGTCCAAGGTTGCACTACTATTAACAGCGGGCTTGATCGTACCGGGAACATCATCCAGCCGAAAAATGCCTGGTTTGCCGCAACCTGATGTCATTAAAACCACGGCTGCGTATATCAGCCACAAATTTCTAAACATTTCCAGTTTCATTTTGATTATTTTTAAACGATAAAGAATCAATTAACCTGAATTAGCCAAATTCGAATAAATAGCATTCAGCGAAGGACTTACGGAAGGCCACAGACATTACGAGACAATTACAGTCCCGGCAGACTGCCAGCCTTTATTTAAATGAACGGCCTGCGCTGTTTTTGCCTGCCGTTTAGTATAAATTGTAAAACCGGAAAAACTGAACCGGCTCTCTGCATGCAGAAGGTGTCTCATTTTGGGTCTGTCATTTTTTTCAACCTGGTCATTTTCAATATTGCTGTCTTCTGAAGGCATAACCGGACAGGATTGCCCAGAGATGCATTCCAGGCTTTCATCATGGCTTAAATTCTCTGAACAGGGGCTACACAAAACGAAAAAAAGGAGTTTTTTACCACCCCGGTAATAAATAACAACTGAACATTGACGGATATTTGATGATAGCCCTTTTCCAGGAGCGTAAGGTCCTTCAGGCAAACAGGGAAAGACAGCAGCGCTGTAGTCTTTAACAACGTGGAAATACCTTCTTTTCTCAGCATCGATACGTCAGGTTAAGATAAAGATTCTGGATTATTCATTCTCCCAAAGAATGGAGCCCATCATAAAGAGACACTCAATTCGATTTTTTACCCTTACGGGAAAAAAATTCCGAACCATTTGTCCTGCCTCATCTTTTCCAACCCGTTCTTAAGAAATAGGCAGATAAGCTATTATTTTATGAAGGCCATTCCGGTATTCTCTCACGGTTTTAAAAGAGCCACTCCCCCAATAAGTTCTCATACGCCGGAAATTAGCATCTTCAATGTGATCTGTGGTCAATGTGACATTTCGGAATATAGGTTAACCAATAAGCAGGGTATGAACATTTGTGCAACAAATTTGGTGATTATTAGCATTGTTCCATTTTTAAATATGCTTTTTTTGCTTCTTTAACCAAATAAACCACGATATGAAAAAAGAAAACCCACTGACAAAAGTAACCAGGAAGGTTGCTTTTGGCGCTGCTGCAATCGTTGTGCTTGCAGGCTCTACAATTTTAACGGGCTGTAAAAAAGAAGCAAAGACCCAGCCCGATATAGCTGGTATTGAACGTCTTTCGAAAACTGAAGTCGCGGCCCAATCCTACCAATCGGGTACGCATAACGGCTTTTTTTGGTCACTTTGGAAAAGTGATGGTGCTACCGGTACAGTTAATTACGCGAATGGCCCTGGAGGAAATTACAGCGTTAACTGGAACGGATTCAACGGCAACTTTACGTGCGGTAAAGGCTATTCTGTAGGTTCTGCATCCTACAAAATAGGATATAATCTTGGTATTTATTCAAATTCCGGTGGAGGTACTTTCGGCTGGTATGGATGGAGCAGAAACCCTTATTATGAGTATTATGTGAATGAAACATGGGGGGCAGTATCACCGCATACCGGCACTTATTTAGGGACGTTTGAAAGCGATGGTGCAGGTTATAACGTATGGACCCGTTGGGTGACAGGTAAAAATATTGATGGTGGTGATGGCTTCAGACAGATCTATAGCTCCAGAGTTACAAAAGTTACTACCGGACAAAACCGCGTCATTACTTTTGCCAACCACTATAACAAGTGGAGTAGTTTAGGGTATACTCTTGGCCAGTTAAATATTCCGGCCATTATGGTTGCAGAGACATGGGGCACTAATACTAATGGCAATATTAACTGTACCATTTGGGCGCAATAAACATTGGTTTAAATTAATAACAGACAAATACTGCCGGGCTTTCTGCCAGGTAGTATTTGTCTGTTATTTCCTATCACTTCTTACCTGGATTAAGAATACCACTTTAATATACTAACAATTAGTTATGATGAAATCAATACCCTATTTACTTGCATTTTTGATTTTTTCTCTTTCTGCCTGCGATTCACCGGATCCTAAATATATTGAAGGAAACAGAAAATTTCTGATCGGAAAATGGCATAGATTCTCAATGGCAAATGGGTATAGCGAATTTGATATTGATTCGCAATACATAGTTTTCTATAATCAGAAAGTTGGCCGGTTCGGGCTTCCTTACAAAATAGAAAATGATTCTTTGAAATACCTTACGAATCACTACGCGGCTAAGATTACAGATTATGGTGATTCTGTGCTTCTTGAAGGCAACGATAGCACTAAAGCTACTTTATATAGGTTTAAAGAACCGCCTGCTCCTTTTAAGACAATCCCTGAAGTAAAAGATTCTTCGTCATTTGCATTATACATCGCAGGCTTCGATAAAAGATTAACCCGGGAATTTGAGAAAGCCGGAATAAAAATTTCTGATGGTACGGAAAAGCGTGAGGAACCTGCGTATCAAGAACTGTTAGAAAAAAGCAATAACAAATAAAAAAGTGGGAGTGTAAATTGACGCGCATAACACGGTTTGGGCTCACAATTGGTTATTGTATAAAGAAAGCTGAACGAAGCAATTTACCGGCTTTATCAGCTCTGCCTATTTCCCGGCCATTTTCGCGGGTGTGCTGGACGACGGGAAAAAGCGATCGCACTGCCTGTGAGCTAATGCAAAAACCATCGTCTCCAAAGCCGCTATTTTTAATTTTGCCTCTGCTAATGCCTTTTCTAATTCTACTGATTTTGGATCCGATGAGCCATCCGGGCTGGTTGGCATTTGTTTCATAATAGATGGATTTATAGCAATTAAAGCCATATCCTCCTGTCTGTACTGCAGCTGCCACTTTTTTATAGTATCCCGTCCTTTAATTTTATATGCCGACATGGCTTGCTGTACCGTCATGCTACCTTGTTCAATATGACGGAGAATGTTTCTTTTTTGCTGGTCTGTAAACGACGCATTTTCTTACGCTGATAGTCTTCTGAACCATAAAGGCAAAGGTGCCAAATTAAGGGAATGTTAAGCGTATGAAAATTGTTCCTGGAATCAGACCGGTTTGGATTCGATTTCCTCTAAATCCATTTGACAATCTGATTCATTGTATGTATATTCAAAATAATTCAAGTATTTTAAAATTAAACCTAACTAACAATAATGTCCAGACTTATCTTATCATTTTTGCTTTTATTCGCTTGTTCTGTTGCATTTAGTCAGGAAAAGCGATCCGGAAAATCCCCAAAACACAACATTGCTGTTGCAGAAAAGGGGTTAATTAAGATATCCGTCATGTATCCATATGCCGAGGGTAAAACTTTCAATATGGAATACTATGAAACTAAGCATATGCCTATGGTTGCGGGTTTTTTAAGGTCAAATCTGGTTAAATACACTATTGAAAAAGGGCTTTCCAGTGGTGTTCCTAATCAACCTTTACCTTTTATGGCTATTGGCACTTTTTATGTAAAAAGTTTAAGTGAATATCAAGCAGCCATCGCTCCAAACAGAGATGCGATCCGCGCAGATTTTGCAAACTATACCAATGCCGCTCCTATCATCCTGGTAAGCGAAGTCATAAAATAAAGCTAACTTATTTTATGAAGTAACGTGCAGGCGGTGCGTAGCCGCTGGTTCGGTTAACAGGGTTGGGTGATCAAAGCGTAGAAATTGCGATGATGGTTACTCCGGACGATCCGTTTACATTACTATATTATTGATTGCCGTTAAGGGCTGCGGCAGATCCTTTTCGCCCAGCATCTCCCTGAGGTCTATTTCTATATTCCGGCTTATCTGGGTAATTGGTATATCATTGGCATTCCCTTCAAATGGATTTTCGGTGGACTCTCCGATCTGTTCCAGGACAAGAAAGACCCAGCCTAATAAAATGCTGAGCGGTACAGTAAGCCATACAATATTTGCACCCAGTTTCTCTGCAAGTTTTGAAAGTTCGCCTATAAAACCCAGTGGCAGCAATAAGCAAAAAGCCTGGGTAAAGTACAGGTTGATACTGGAAAACTGGCGTGGGTATGGGAAATTCTTGATGCGTTCACATTTACCCTGATGATCAAGCAAGTCCCTGAGCTGGTTTTCCAGCGCCACATAATTGTAATCGCTGATCGTTCCCGCCTCGTTCAGCTCCTTTAGTTGTGCGGACTGAACTGCAATCAGTTGTGTTGCCCGGTTTTTGGTATCCAGGATGTATTGCCGTTCGTGTTCCGGTAGTAAGCCCTTCAGCTCTTCATCCAGGCTGCTTTCCCATTCAGGGACTTTATAGTACTTCAGGTATTCCTGGTTATAGCTCCGGGTTTTAACGTTCTCCCAGCTTTTAGTTTCACGCAGCTGAAAGCGCAGTGCGGTAAGCCAGGCAAAATGCCGGTAAATAATCTGCTGGTGCAGAGTGGCATCTTTTGCCTTATCCCGGGTGCGTATAAAATCCCTGACCATTATCCCCAATGCCCGGCTGCTATTGATGATAGCGCCATATACCTGTCTTGCCTCCCAGGTACGGTTATAGGTTTGCGTATTCTTAAACCCTGAAATAAACGCAGCCGATGTACCTAATAGGGCAATAGGTACCCAGGGCAGGGCCAGCCATCTCCAATCCAGGAAATAAAATAATGCGGTAGGAATAATGCTTATGAAAAGCATTTTATAGATCTTCGTCCGGGTCCAGGGGATGAAATGATGAAGCTTATAGTAACCTGCTGTATTCATGATGCTTTGCTATCTGAAGAAAATTTACTAATCAAGATACCCACCAGCACTACGGTATAAAACTGACCTGCAATCCCGATAAAAGAGGTGATCAGCTTAGTAGTGGGCAGGTTGGGTGTAATATCGCCAAAACCAATACTGGTAAAGGTTATGGAACAGAAATATACCAGATCGATAAATGTATGGGCAGGCGACGAGGTATCGACCCCTTTGAATGCCTGATGATTCTGGTATTCAAAATACTGTAACAGGAAAACGGATATTTCTATTAACAAAAAATAACCGCAGGCCGACGCCGAGATAATATCCGTATTAATGTACCCCGGTTTTACAAGAAAATGTAATACCTCTATGAACAGGAAGCAAAAAAACACCACATAATTAATATTCAACACGGCAAAATACCAGGTAACATTCTTGAAGAACGGGATACCGATGGGTAGTAATAAGACAACAACAAAATGCAGGTTACGGAGCCAATGTTTCCAGCTATGCTTCCCCGTGAATAAGAAAACACTACCCAGACCCAGTATCAGCATGTTCGCAGGCCAGATAACCCTCGTATAGAAATCAAGATCGGTAAGAAAGATACCAATAAATAAATGCTGGAGTAATACCAGCAGAAGTATTTCGTATTTCCTGCTTTCAAGCCTTTTTACAATATGCATAACTATTTTCCATATAAAAATGCAGGTTAAACCCAGGACAATGCATCCCAACAAAACAAATATAAACGGTTTCAGCTGATTAACAACCCGGGAAAGCGGCGCCTTTACCCTGGGAGATGTTTTTATGTATCACTATGGGCAGGTACCGTATTCAATCTCGGTATGCCGCAAGGGTAGATCAGATCTTTTTATATGACAACTCCCTGTCAATTGGAAGGGATGGAAGTACGCCCGCTATGTACAATAACGATCAGGACTACTAACTTTTTAAATCGCCCAACACTTTATTAAACAAGTTTAACAATATTCTATTTGGTTAGGTATAATTTACAGCGGTACGTTCACCCTTTAAGTAATACATCTTAAGTAATCTCGAGTCAACCCGAAACATAATACTCTTTTCCTTCACTCATTCTTTAAACCATGTATCAAAACGATTATGGAAATAAGTTGGTAGCAGCCTTACCAAAACATTTAAAGCAGTACACTGTAGATCAAAAGTATAGCCAGTACACAGCAATAGACCACGCTGTGTGGAGATATGTTATGCGTCTTAACTACTCCTATCTCAAGACGGTAGCGTATTATCCATATATAAAGGGCCTCGAAGCTGCAGGACTATCGACGGAGCGTATACCTGACCTGCAGACAATGAATGATAAACTATCCTTATTAGGATGGGGCGCAGTAGCAGTGGATGGGTTCATTCCGCCCGCAGTTTTCATGGAATTTCAACAATACAATGTCCTGGTCATTGCTGCCGATATCAGAACGCTTGATCATATAGCGTATACGCCATCTCCCGACATTATCCATGAATCTGCCGGCCATGCTCCTATAATTGCAGATGTCGACTATCGTGCATATCTACAGTATTTTGGAGAAATTGGTTCTAAAGCGATTATCTCCTCTAAGGACTATGAACTTTATCATGCCATAAGAAAGTTGTCGGATTTAAAGGAACAACGCGGCGCCAGCGAAGCAGATATTTTAATGGCCGAAGAAGAAGTCCACTTTTGTTTTCAAAACCTGGGCGAGCCATCAGAAATGGCAAAACTTTCAAGATTACATTGGTGGTCCGTAGAATATGGGCTGATAGGGACATTAGATGATTATAAGATTTACGGTGCTGGTTTGCTGTCCTCGGTTGGAGAAAGTTATAGCTGTATGCAACCAGATGTAAAAAAGATAGTTTATGATATTAATGCCGCTAACCAGGCCTATGACATCACTAAGCCGCAACCACAGTTATTCGTTACGCCCAGCTTCCAGAATTTAATTGATGTATTGGAAGAGTTTGCTGGTACAATGGCATATAGAATCGGTGGGTTAGAAGGTGTCAATAAGGCGATTGACAGCAAAAGTGTAGCCACTGTTGTCTACAGTTCCGGCTTACAGGTTAGTGGCATTTTTAAACATGCCTATTGTGATGACGCAGGTAAACTATCCTTTATTAAAACAGGTAGTCCAACAGTGCTATCCTATAAGGGGCAGCAACTACCCCTTCACGGAAAAGACAGGCACCCTGATGGTTTTTCTTGTCCGGTAGGGTTTCTTACCGGGCATATAACACTTGAAGATTTAGATATGTCGGCACTTGGACGCCTCGGTATTATCGCTGGCAATCATGTTACGCTACAATTTGAAAGTGGAATTTTAGTTTCCGGTATCGTCATCACTATCCTCCGGCAGGAGAATAAGAATTTGCTGATTAGCTTTTCAGATTGTGCTGTAATAGATACTGTTTCCGGAGAGTACCTGTTTAACGCCGATTGGGGACCGTATGATATGGCTATTGGGCATAGCGTAGTTTCCGTTTTCAACGGTTATGCCGATCCCGAAAGTTACGAGCTTTTCGACGTCCCCGCCAACGACACCAACCCCGGGCCATATGATGAGAAGACAGTTAAGTTGAATGAAATATATCAATGCATCCGGGATTTGAGAAATAATCCGGAGGATAAAGCGCCGGCGTTTTCCTGTTGGCGGATGCTGAAGAATAAATTCCCCGACGATTGGCTCGCGCCTCTGGACCTACTGGAGATACTGATACCGGATGATCGATTTAAAACCCTGGCCGATGAAATCCGGCAATATCTGAATGATTTAAAACAACGGTCTCCCCATAACCGGAAGTTAATAGACGACGGTATGCATATGCTCCCTTCATCTGGTGATATCAAACGAATGTCGGAAAGCGGTGCCGGCGAATACCACGCGCCCGATAGTGGAATATAAAACGAAGAATCGTTTTACACCTATGCATAACAACCATTACTCCAATACCGAACAATCTATCAGGGTGGCCGGCAGGCTTCTGATGTATGTATTCACGTTATTGGCAGCCGTGGTGCTGTTACTGGCAATTTTGTTATGGGTTAACACCGGCAACTTCGTTTTTACCAAAAAAATCTTCATAAAAGAAAAACGGGAAAAAACCGGAGCTATCAAAGAGGATTCTACAGTCAATGCTTATAGCGAAGTGGTAGGGAAAACGCCGTAGAATTATTGGAAGAACGCATCAATGGTTGCTTTGAACGCAGCATGAACGGAAAGGCGATTGATGTGAATAGCAAAGAAATGCGCGCAATTGTTACTTACATTAAGCATTTAAGCAGAGGTATTCCGGTGGGTGCGCGTATCCCGACAGGGCTTTATTGATTTTAAAATTCCTGATCGCGCTGCCAACCCGAAGAAGGGCGAAATTCTTTATTAAACTACTTATGATATCGCAGCCTTCGTGAATAGCCATGAACGCCCGTCAAAAGCAAATAAAGAGCTGGACTATCCTGATTTATCCAGGAAACCGATGGACTGGCCTTACCCGCCTATAACGATTCGATTTCACAACAGCAGCATCCGTACGGGCCTTTCAATTTTTCAAAAAAGTAAACCAGAAAAAAATCAAATGATCCTTTTGAATACCCCCTGATATCAAAAACGATCAAGCCACCCTAAAACAAATCTGATGAAAGCAGCACTACTCATTTTTATCTGCTCCATTACTTTTATGGTCATTGCCGATAAAAGCACAAAGGAAAAAGAAGAAGTAATTACAATTTTACAAACTTCGGATATTCATGCCTTCCTGAACACACATTCGGAACTATTTGTTGAGCATGACTCCATCGTATTTCGTGATGCCGGCGGTTTGGCGAATATTAAAACACTGGTCGGTATTGCCCGGAAGGAGAACCCTGAGGGAACGCTATTTATTGACGGAGGCGACTTGATCCAGGGCAGTGGAGAAAGCGTACTTTCCGAAGGGAAAATATTTCCTCCACTCATACGTGAAATGAATTATGACCTGCTCATTCCGGGAAACTGGGAAGTCATTTATGGCAAGCAGGCCATGCTGAATATAATGAATGACTACAGGACCCATGTGATTGTATCCAATATGTTCCACGAGACTAACAACGACCCCATTTTTCCTCCCTACTGGATTACCAGTAAAAAGGGAATCAAAATAGGTTTCATTGCGTACAATGATCCGGAAGTACCTGTTCGCCAGAACCCCGGTTTCAGTAAAGGTCTGAAATTTTCCAAAGTGGAAGACAATCTAAAAGTGCTCATTACAGCACTACGGGTAAATAAAAAGGTAGATGTACTATTTCTGGTAACTCATATTGGAATATCAAAGCAGGTCCTGTTAGCGGATAATCCGGCAGTGGAAGGCGTCGATTTTATTCTGGGAAATGATACGCACGAACGTATCCGGAAACCTATTGAAGGTAAATATGCCAAAGTAGTTGAACCCGGATCGTTTGGATCGTTTGTTGGAAAGCTGGATTTGAAAATAAAAGACAAAAAAATTGTGGATTACGACTATGAATTGATTGAAGTCAATCCTGAGAAGTATCCTGCCGACAAGACTATGCAGCGTTTGGTGGATCAGGCTAAAGCTCCTTATAAAGAAGAAATGCAACGAATATTAGGCTATACAGCGACGCCGATGTATCGCTATCTGGTCGTTGAGAACCCGATGGACAATATGATTACCAACGCTCTTTTATGGAAATCCGGCGCTGATTTCGCTACGTCCAACGGATTCCGTTTTGGGGTGCCGATTGTTCCTGATGAAAGTGGCAGGAAGGCGATTACCAAGGAGGATTTGTGGCGATTGCTGCCTGTAAATGAACACATGAAGGTAGGAGAAGTTACCGGGCGGCAAGTCAAAGATTGGTTAGAAAAGGAAATCAACAATGCTTTTTCAAAAAACCCTGGCGAACGTTTTGGTGGATGGCTGGTACGTTTTTCGGGAATGACTTTAAAATTCGACAGTTCAAGGGAAATGGGTGAACGCGTTTTGGAAATTACCATCAATGGCAAGGCTTTAGACCCCTACAAAACCTATAAAATGGCTTCCTGCAACCGTACTGGCGAGCCTCTTCATATGTTGTGCCGAATGCCTAACGCCCAAAATGTAGTTATCAAAGACTATACGCTGCATGATGCAGTAGAAGAATACCTAAAGGTTAAAGGCACTGTTAGTCCTAAACTGGATGGACGTTGCATAGCTGTGGATTTAGGACCGAAGACCTTTTCACAAATGTCGGGAAGGGGCTATAGATTCAGATAGAATCCATCAGGGCTGACGACTGTGGACTTTCGTCAATTTTTCATAATGTACCCCTCATTTCCCAGCCGTTTTATACGCTCATAAAGGAGGGTCTTGGATATGTGCAACAAGTCTGACGGCTCTTTCACGTTCAGCTTAGCATTATCCTGCAAGGCACTTAAAATAGCCAACCAACAGGCGTTGTTGCCAATACCTTAAGCATCTTGCCTACCACCCCGGGCAAACAGCTGGGAAGTATTATAGGACAGGTTTTCCGATGTGGCCCAAAAATACAGTACATACGACCGATGGTAATAAAAAGGGCCCACCTCCCGGTAAGCCCTCTCTGCTGATAACCAACTATCTCTTAATTCCGATTCTTCTCCTCTTTCTTCATTTTCTCCAGGGTAGTTTCATAGTTCTTTTTCTCTTCACCATTAGCTTTGTTCATGGCTTTTTCTTCCCAGGCCAGGGCGTCAGCCTTTTTGCCGGCTTTGTACAGCAGGTTGGCGTAGGTGTCCATAAATGCGGGCTTCTCATTTTCTTTGAAAGAACGTTTGCTCCATTCCAGGGCCTGTTCTAAGTATTTCTGATCGTTGCATTTTTTAAAGATGATCCGGGCGAATTCGTTGAGTGTCTGCGGCTCAGCTCTGTTGCCGTATTTTTTCATATAGGTGTCAATATTCGCTATCGCGCTATCACCGTCTTTTTTATCACTGAAATACTGGATTTTGGTTTTCAGTACCAGTCTTTCTGCAATGGACGGATATTTAGCCTTTGCCTTTTTTTCGATGGCTGCCCAGTCGGGTACAGTATTGCCTTTGGTACGCAGTGCAGCGTCTACTTCCTCCTTACCGACTATTTCCATTAATTTAGCTTCTGTGGTACCAAGCTTGTCGATAATGTCGGGTATTTCGGTACGCTGTTTGACGTCGAAAAGCGCAAATCCTTGGGGCATGAAGGTAATAGCATGTGCAAAATCAATGTTCTCGGGTGTGTAAAGATCGGTCTGCTGTGCAAGGTAGGCTCTGGCTACCGCTAAAGCATTTCCATCATCACCTGCATTCTTTGCCATGTAAGCCAGCTTACGCAGGAAAACAGTGTCTTCCTGACCGTTTTTGAACTTTCCCAGCTGGAAATAATACTGTTGATCAGGGTCCAAAGAAGCAGCACATTCCGCGAGGAACTGGTCCGCGTCTCCTGCCGCACCTGCGTGGCGGTCAACGATGGTACCATCCGGTGAAAAGATCAGGTGGGTAGGATAACAGTTGATACTATAGTCTTTCTCCAGCTTTAGAGCATCATCATACCATTTTTTCACCTCTTCGTCGTCTTTGGGGGTCCGGTCCATCTGTACCTTCACATTGAGGTATTTGGCATTCATGAACTCTCCTACTTTTTCCTGCGGGAAAATGTTAGCTGACATAGCCTTACAAGGGCCGCAAAAGGTGGTGAAGCAGTCCACGAAGATGTATTTGTTCTCTGCTTTGGCTTTTGCTTTGATCTCTTCCCAGGACAAACCATGCTCGAAATGCATCCCTTTTTCCTGCGCCATAGCAGCGAATGGCAACCAGAAGGTTAATAATAATAATTTTTTGATCATAAATTTAATGTGTTGGTTTGGTTTTACGACTTGAAAGTAGGGAACATACCCTGCAGCGATGCCGTGAAAGGCGAGAGCGGCGGTAATTACGCACCGGCGTATGTTGAACAGAAAAAGGTTTTCATGGGCATACTTGCAAAATAGCTGCTGATATCTGATGCGCTGACCCTATAAAACGCTATGGATGCGGTAATCCCTTTCTTATGAAAATCACCGGCATCGGCACTGGTCCGCCTCTTAACGCCGCTTCTGCCAGGATAAATTAAACGCTGCAAAGGTGAATTTCACATAGGCGTTTCAGCGTGTCGGGCTGGTTCTTGTTGCCGGTTTCAGTGCACGCGCAGAAGTGTCAAGAAACGAGGCGGCACTCATGCTGCCATGTCCCACGTGCACCAATTTACCCTCGGGAGAGAAATACAGATACGTGGGATAAGACCTCACACTGTACTTTTTCTCAATGGCTGCTGCATCGGCGTACCAGCTTTTTACCGCCTCGTTGTCCGCGGACGTTTTGTCCATCTGTACTTTCACCGATACAAATTTTTCCCTGAAGAAGTCACCGACTGCCGGCTCGGAGAAGACCTCGGTGCTCATCTTTTTACAGGGACCGCACCAGGTGGTGAAACAATCCATAAAAATAAACTTGCCTTCTTTTTTGGCTTTCTCCTTCACCTCTTTCCAGCTCAGGGCATGTTCAAAACGAATGCCCCGATCCTGTGCCATGGCGGCTAATGGTAACAAAAAAACTAACAGTAACATTTTTTTCATCATACATCAATGTATTGGTTTGATTTTTTACAAAACTAAGTTAAGGTCCTATATCCTTTACGTTATAGCCTTCATTTTTTAACAACGGTTTAAAATAGCCCTCCGGCGGCGTATGTCTATTATTTTATTTCCTTCCGTTTGGTTTCAGTTCCGGATTCATCTGTATCGGCTTAGGCACAATGAGGAACAGGTAGTGATCCTCATTGTGCCTAAACGTATAGGTTTGTCCGTTATAGGTATGCCTGCGTGCTTTTGCAAAGCGCGGGGTCTTTGCCGAGGACAAAACATTCATCCGCCAGAAAACCTTCCATCAGATAACCTTGATAGTTTTTCCCCATCATCCTAAAGAGACAATGGAATACAAAATTTACCCTCATTTTCCGAAAATTTTTTTAGAAAAATTTTTTAACGGCATTGCAACAGGTATAACAACACAAGCAGGGAGAAGTCGCCGGATTGCTCTCGTAAGCGTTCCAGCGCACGATAGACGAGTTGGTATATACTGCCTGTATTGATTTGCAGGATTTCTGAATCTCTTCATATGACAGAGCTTCGGAAAATTTCAAAAAGATAGCCTCCTGTTGCAGGTGCGTCTGTGTACCAATCACAGCAGCGGTCAGTTGTTCAATATCTACTATGGGTTTTCGCACCGGTCTTTTTTACCTGAAACAATAGGACAGTGAACTGGAAATTTACAAAAAAATGACACCGGTCTCTGGCCAAAACTTAACATCCACTGCATCATTAACAAAAAGAAGTGGTGAAACTACAAGTATAGAGCATAATATGCTTATGTCGTGGCTGCCGATATCTCTAAGACTTGCCATTGCGTAGCAAAATGGTGTTAAATGCTAATACTTGCATTCCTGTCGAAGTTGTGGTAACCATTTCACGGCTGCTACATCGAAATATATTGTCTCTGCCTAAACTGAATGTCAAATGCATGCGGAAAAAGAACTAGTCACACTCCTTCGGCTGGGAGATAGCGATGCCTTAAGCCAGTTATACTTCATGCACGTAAAGCCGCTCAGCTATTTTATCCTGAAAGCGGCCAAATCAACAGTACTGACGGAAGATGTGGTTCATGATGCTTTCATTAAAATATGGGACCACCGTAGCAGGTTGGACCCTGAACGGTCTTTTAAAAGCTACCTGTACACAATAGCTCGCAGGACGCTTATAAATCTCTTTGACCGTATGCACCGGGAAGAAGATATTCTTACTGAAATTAAAAAGTACGAGATCACGAATCCTCTTTCTACAGATCAAATACTACTTGCAAAGGAAACAAACAAGCTGTTGAATGACGCGATTATCAGTCTGTCTCCCGGATGCCGCAAAGTCTTCATCCAGTGCAGGATCAACGGGTTAAGCCACAAACAAGCCGCGATGGTGCTGGGCGTGTCTGAAAGTACTGTTAATAACCAAATGGGCAAGGCGCTCAAAAAAATGAAAAATTTTTATACAGGATTGTAATCAATCGATATATAGTCAATATGGTATAGCTAGATAAATTATGCGAAAAGATTTTTACCAGTGTAGTTATGGGATCTTTTTCATTTGTATAGGTACAGAACAGTTAGCCACCAGGGCGATATTTTATCCGGCACATATGCCGGCCGGCCAAATGGTGTACAACAACCCTGGAAATGGGCAGTCATTCTCTCCTGGGCTGGCAGATGGCAGGTTTTGCCTGCCGACCCTGGAAGCCGCCCTTGTGTAGAAGAACAATGAATTTATGTTTGACTGTGAACCGATTGAAGTCAGTATGAAGAGGATCAGCCGTTGGTATGATGTAGAAATTATTTATCAGGGCGAAAAGCAAACAGAAAATTCATAGAACCAATTTCAAAAACCAAAAGTATCGTGGACGTATTGGCGCTGCGGTCCGCTACCATTGACGCTCACTTCACGATTGAAAGGAGTACTATTTACGTAATGAAATAACCACCAGTCATTACAATTTATTTCCCGGGGAGCCTTCGCGGTCGGCTAACCATATAGAATCAGCGATTGAAAAATAAAATCCAACCAAAATTAAAAGTTCATGACGCCCACAGACGGTAACTATTCGAACAACCTGACGGCAAAAGAGGTACACTGGCAGGCCTTTCATAAGAAGCACTTGTACCAGTCTTTCCAAAACAGGAATTATGAATCTCTAATCTATATGAAGAATGTTTAATTTTTACACTTGCTTCCTAAGCAGCAATATCAAACACCTGACGGCGCATTGCAGAAAATTGTTAATCATCCTGGTATTGATGCACATGAGCATATCCGGAAATGCCCAACAGCGTATCCCGTTGCCTATTACTCAGGAGCAGCTATCGCTTATCACAATCAGCGGGCGGCTGGTAGATGAAAAAAACAGGCCGGTAGTGGGTGGTACCGTAAGGGTAAAGAAGGGAAAGTCAGCCATCACGGATCGAAACGGCGCATTCATCATTGGCTGCTTCGACATTAAAGCAATGGTCCAGTTCAGTCATGTGGGTTTTCAGGAAAGATCATTGTCGGTCAAGTCCCTTGCTGAAAACCCCGTGGTAAAGCTGGAAACCGGCGTCAATACCCTCAGAGAATTCAGTATTGAAAGCAAGAAGACCGTGGGTACTAAGGTGGATCTGCAACATAAGGGGCATCTCAATCTCAGCCAGGTGTTGGAAGGAGCTGTTCCCGGGCTGACGCTCCGGAGAGGATCTCAGACAAATACAGGGGAATTAAAAGTATACACGGGCGTTGGAGTAATGAGCCTTGAAGAGTATTATAGGGAGCACCCACCAACTAGTTCTGCTGGATTTGGTGGTGCTTTGAGTGGTGGCAGACCAATATATCAGTCTTTCGAAGACTTTAAAAGGGCAGTGGAAAACGGGGACGTGCCCGATGTTAGTATTGGTGTTCAGGGTTCTGATCCAGAAGCTAACACGTATAAAGCAGAGAAGGTTACCAGCAGTACGGGCATTATACCAGAGTTACGAGGGGCCAACTCCTTTACTGGAGGAACATCCGGTATGGTGGTGGTAATCGATGGTTTTATCCGGGACGACTTTCCGGCAGACCTGCCTATGAACAATGTGGAGTCTGTTGAAGTTATCAGAGATCCCGAGGAATGTCTTAAGTGGGGACCCAAAGCCGCCGGTGGTGTAATTTTAATTACAACCAAGGCCCCTCAAAAAGGCAAGCCGCAAATCAGCTACAGCAGTAATTTTTACTATACGCCGGCGCCAGATATAAGCGCAGAGAAATTACGGCTGGCGTCCTCAGCTGATATACTGGATTACTACAAAGAAGCCTATGACAAAGGGATTGTGACTTATAAAACTTTTGCTACGCCTGGTTTTCTGTCTCCCGCTGAGAGGATCCTGGCCGATCTTTATAAGAAAACACTGACGCAGACGACATTCCAGCAAAAATGGGATTCGCTCGCGCTGCTCTCTAACCGAGAGCAAATGAAGCTGCTGCAACGGGACGGGCTCCAGCAGAATCATTCGCTGTCCGTTGCAATGGGGATGCGTAATTACAGCTTCACGGCAACAGGCCTCTGGAGCACGAACCGCAATCAGCAGATCAACGATAAAGCCCAAAGATTTGGCTTCAATATGAAGCATAACCTTTCCTTGTTAAAAAACACACTGAAAGTAGCCTTGATGACCGATTTCTATAATAACAAGACGGTGAATGGCACACTCAACAATATAGACTGGGATCCCTACCAGCTTCTGCTGGACCCGCAAGGTAAATATGTTTACAATTACAATGAAATTCCACCCAATGTGGGTGAGAAGATGATGGAGGCTGGGTATTTAAACAGCGGATACAATCCTTTGGAGGATGCACGATTAAATAACAGTACATCGAACCAGAATAACATTAATTCCAACCTGAACATTAACTGGAAACTGGCCAAAGGGCTCAACTGGTCCACGAATATCACCTACCAGTGGTCAGGAGTAAATAAAACCGAATACACAGCAGCGGCATCCAGCCAGGGAAGGACATTGATAAATCGATATGGAGAAAAGGTCACTGATAATAACTGGAATATTAAGGATGTTATTTTTCATATACCCAAAGGAGATATCCTGAAAAAAGGACAGAACAGTACAAAAATGTTCAACGTACGCACAGGATTAAGTTTTAACCATACATTCGGAACCGCCCATAGTCTGTCTGTTAGTATGGATGGCGGCGCCACCAATGTGGAAAATGCCGGTCTCCCTACATACACCTTTTACGGGTATGATCGGGCGACAGGCCACAGTCTACCCGTTTTAACCGGGCCAACCTCCAGTTTCTATAACTATCTTGGCAGTTCCATGGACGCTGCTCAATTGCTGGTACCTACGCTCGCCACTAATAGCTATAACAGAAGTATAACGATGAACGCCAGGGTGAACTACAGTTACCTCGACCGCTTTTTATTGGGAGCATCCTACTCCGGAATGTTCACTCCAAATTTGGGGGAATCTTCTGCCTATGCCTCAACTACCACGAAACGCATCAACGGTTCCTGGGATATCAAGCAGGAGCCTTTCTTTAAAGCGTCCTGGATCAGCAAGCTTGAAATGAGTGTCAGCGCTTCAGAAACCGGGGCCGCCCGCCTGCCGCCGGCGCTGATTAATGCCAACAGGCAATTGCAGCCCTTGTGGAATAATGCGGCAATTATCGTATCCAGCGTTAACAATACAGAATTAAGCGGTCAAACCTACAGTGAATTAAGGGGTGGGTTGAAAGTTGGCTTGTCCAAAAATCGTTTGATGCTATCTTTTGATTATACAAAGAATAAGGGTAACGCTTTGGGTCAATGGAATGGCCGTGCAATATATGACATCGCCGGTGAGCCCTGGTTCCGTTTTCCTGCTCTGAGCACGCTCAGAGTGGAAGCAACACTACAGAATATCAACCCCTACCAGGGCATGAATATCGTTACGGAGGCAAATTCACTTTCAAACGGTGGTGGATTCAACACGCCTGCCAACAATACACAGGGGACATTGCCGCCTACAATCATCAATAAAGAAATAAACCTGATCGTAGGTGCGTTGAATGACCGGTTCACGGCCGAATTGCGTTACTATAACAAAACCGTTGCTGGCCTTGCAAACGGAAATGCTCCTACAGACCCGGCTACAGGTTTGTCTTCCAAACTAAACTACAGCATAGCTGCCAACAAAGGGGTGGAAATGTTGATAAAGGCTGGGATCATCCGCCGTGGGAAAGTGGACTGGACGGTGACGGCAAATGCCGCCTATAATATCAACCAGGTGATCAGTGCGCCGCCCGTGGCCTTTACGCTAACCGACAGCTATCTGTCGGCCCAGCGTGATGGCTATAGCACAACGGGCCTCTGGGGATTTCGATGGGCAGGACTGGACACAACCGGCGCCCCCCGGGTCTATAATCAGAAAAACGAAAAGGTAACCAGGCCCGATTCTCTTTCGTTGGTATATCTGGGAACATCAGTGGCGCCCTGGTCCGGCGCGCTAAACCAGAGCTTGCGCTTCGGCCCTTTCTTTGCCAGTGTAAGAATGTTATTCCAATTCGGGCATATCATGAGAAGATATATGCCGGTACTGACTACAGAGCCAGACAGGAACATTGCCATCAGGGACCGTTGGCGAAAGCCGGGCGACGAGGCCTTTACAGACGTTGCGGCCATTGCCCAACCTAACCCCTTAAGGGAGTTGCTCATCAGGAATTCCAACAACAGCCTGATGCCGGCCGATAATGTGCGGCTGAGAGAAATCCAATTAGGTTATGAGGTCCCTCTTGGAAAACGCATAGAAAAGACCATCAAAAGCCTGACATGGTCTGCACAGGTATTGAACGTGGCAGTATGGACCTGGAACAAATATCACCTTGACCCTGAAAAGGTCAGCAACACAGGGGTAGTAAGCTCGCCCACGCCCATGCAATATGTGCTGAGTATGAATGCAAGTTTTTAACGCGAAAAAAATCACAATGCAAATGAAACCAACCTTCCGGCTCATACTTGTCATTTCACTGGTATTGCTGGTCAGCAGCTGCAAAAAATTTTTGAATGTACGGCCGGACAATACAACAAACCTTAATCCTCGCACCGTAAGCGATTTTGAGGAGATACTCAATAACAGTAACCTCGCAACCCCCAATTACATGCTGGCCGACTTCGCAAGCGACGATGTGTATCTTTCCGACTATGTGATGAATTCCGGGAATACAACAATGGCTTATTACATGAATACCTACGCCTGGGCGCCCATGGTGTGGCAGCCTTCCGATGACGACGCAATGTACAATGGCACCTACAAACTGATATTGCCGATGAATATCATCCTGGACAATATTGAAAAAGCTGATGGAGGTACAGGTGAACAAAAAGCTATCATAAAAGCGCAGGCCTGTATCAACCGGGCCTACTATTACCTTCAGCTGGCCAATATCTACGGACCCGACTACCAATCCGCCAGCGCGGGACAGGACCTTGCAGTTCCACTCGTACTTCACCCGGATGCCACAGAACAACCCAGGCGGAAGACGGTAAAGGAAGTCTATGATCAAATATTGACAGACCTTCAGCTGGCGATAAACACCCCCTCGCTCCCGGATTTTGGCGTGGATGTGATCCATCCCGGCAAGGCGGCGGCATATGCCATGCTGGCCAGGACTTACCTGTTGATGAGCGATTACGAAAAGGCGTTGGCGGCTGCGGACGGAGCGTTAAAAATCAAGAGTGTATTATTGAATTATGAAAGTACCGCCTACAAGCCATTTACCCTTAGAGATCAGGAAGAAAATCCTGAGGTGTTGCTGGCAAGGGTTTATATTGACCAATCATATGTTCGGCAGTTTAATGACGCTATATATGCCAGTGTATCCTTATCAGACCTCCTTGGTACCAAAGACCTGCGGTTTGTTGCCAACTTTGAGACATGGCCCACAAAAAACCACTTCAGGTATGAACAATATTCAGATAATAACATTCCCTCCATGCAATTCAATTACAGCCTTACTGTGGCTGAAATGATGCTCATTAAGGCTGAATGCCTGGCCAGGAAAGGAGCTGGGGAGAGTTCAGTGGCACTGTTAAATCAATTAAGGCAATCCCGGTTTAAAAAAGCAGACTATACCCCGTTAACTGTGTCTCCTGGTGAAGATGCTCTTACGCTCGTACTCAAGGAAAGAAGAAGAGAACTTTTCTTTCATGGCGGCCTGCGGTTGTTTGATCTTAAAAGACTGAACAGGGACCCAAGGTTCAAACAAGACCTTACAAGAGTGAATAGCAAAGACAGTGTGATAGCGACCCTTCCGGCCCTTTCGCCCAGATACCTGATGCCTTTTACGCCGAAGGTGATCGCCAACAATCCCGCCATCATTCAAAATCAAAGATAACGCCCAATGAAAGCTTCCAAATTAATAAATACTGTTATACCATCTGCCATCGTAATGGCAGGTAGCTATATATGTTTCAACGCTTGCAAAAAAGACAAGTCCCCGGTTAAGGATGAAGTGACCGCTTATGTGCTTGACAACCTGGCTGCTTCCGGCACTAATATAAATATACCCATAAACGATGGCGACAGCGTATCGCAAAGTATTGGCGCGTATACCCGGCGTTCCCCGACCTGCTTTCCTGTACTACTCACCGATCCAGCCAAGACAGATGTGGAGATAACCGCCTCCATAGATGAGAATCCCCGGTTGGGCCAGGTGTTTGACAGTATCTACAAGGCCGGAACTGCGCAGCTCTGGCCAGGAATGTTTACAATATTGGGAAATGACAAGGTAACTATCAAAGCGGGTCAAACAGCATCCACCGACTCCATCAAGGTGATATTAAAGGATATTTCCGGTATAAAGCAGCCAGGTTTATATATCATAACCATCCCTGTCAGGTTGAATACCAGTTCTCCGAATGCCCGCCTGAAAAGTAGCCTCATGTTTGGTCAATATAAAGTCATCGTGGTAAAATGAAAAAATCCTCTGATTTATCGGACTATATGAGATCGGAATTACGCTAGATACTTTTGACAATTTATAATGTATATTTAGGATTAGCCTGCTCATTCGAAACTCCACCATGTTTAAAGCATCTGCAGCCATAGCGGCGGCATCCGCGTTCTCTGGGAAAATAGCTATCAGCAGCAGATCAGCGGAGAAAACTGCCTGTTAGTTAGTTTGGCTCCAACTTTAGGCCGAAGGATTGACGATGCTGGCAATATTTATTCACCGAATATGGATCGCTATCTATTGTTTCGTAAAAATACGAATGGTGATATCTATTTTGAGGTTGTTGCTATGTGGTTTAATGGAAACCCGGAATATAAGCTATCAATATTAGTATTTGATAATAAAGGGGAATTTAAATCCAGCTTGCTATCTGATGGAAAAAAAGACTACCCCAGTAGTATTGAATTCTTAAACCACAATGGAAACCTCTCCAGGACTTTAGGAGGCACCTTATGCACAGAAACTGATTGGTATAGCTGCGTTTATTTCCATGGTATTAGTTTAGGTTGTAATTACAACTATACCACCAGGCAATGTTTAGATTTACCTGATGCTGGCGGAGGGATACCTTCCATTCCCAAGCCCGTGGGGAATCCGAAGTTTAGCTATACAGATATTGCTGCGCTTAGATTTACTCACTTTTATGTCAGCCCACCAGCGAATAGATTAATCCATGATCTGCCAAAGTATCTAAGTTGCTTTACGATTAACAATTCTTCCAATTATAGTGTAAGCGTCTGCGTTAAACAACCCATCCCAAACTCTCGCATCGTTATTTCCGACGCCTATGGGCACCGATCTCCCGCGGAACTTGATTTGCAAACACTAACAGTGGGCCATGCCTTCTTAACCTTTTCACAAACTTCTGCTGGTCTGCCTGCTGTCACAAGATCAGTAGGTTTTTATCCCGGCACTATGGTATCCTCATTTATTCCAGAAACGGAAGGCGCGGTTGCGGACAATTCAAATCTTCCGTATACAATTTCCGTTACCTTTAAGGTTTCAGCTGCTCAGTTCAAAACTATGTTAGATGCCTTTATGGCCCAGGTACGGGGACCTTATAACCTGAATTGGAATAATTGTACAACTGCGTGTATCGATGTAGTGAATACAGTAGGCTTAAAGATTCCCCGCACCGCCGGAACATGGCCTTTAGGCGGAGGTCCTAATCCCGCCGACCTTGGTGAAGATATGAGGAATTTTAACTCAGATAAAACTATAGCTAAAGTTCTAAACGGTGGGAAATCACCAGAAAATAGTGCACCTTGTAACTAATATAAAATCTACTATATGCATACCTTGATCTTTCTATTGATACTCTCCAACTTCCAAATACCAGCCGATGGTTGTGTGGATTGGCGCAAGGCCAAAAATCTCGATTTTTATAATCTACCTTCTAATAAATCAACAGAACAAACCAGTTGGGACGAAATATCTAAAATGCCTCATCTGCGAAACAATGAGGCGCTGAAAATTCTGCAAAACTCAGCTTGTAAAGACACCAAAAATTGCGACCTGGATGGACGAGTACTTGTTAGTCGTGGAATTTAAGGATGGAAAAAAAATAAAATTAAAAGTTAGCGGGTATGGAGGTTTTCTATATGAACCCAAAGGTCGGTTCTACTATGTTTCTAAATCAGATCAGGATAAATGGCAACAGATTATTTTAGCAATTACGAAATTAAAATAAAATTACATCCCGTCTTTTCTTTGTTTTAAAGTTCTTTAGCTTGTATCAGTGAAAGTGGCGGGTTATACCAGAGATGACAACATCCATTATTGGGAAAGTATTTCAAGCAAATATGGAGCTATGGAATAGCATGTATTGTATGGATCACCCCATGATGTGAATCAAACCCATTCGAGCTCAATTCAACTTTCAGTGTCCCATTATTTATGTTTGTTTAGTTTATTTAACATCCCCCACTTTTAAATTATTCCTTAATGCTTAAAGATTAGGTTGTTTACTTGGATAGCTCTAACTGTCAGATCTAATTACAATTTCTACCATAATTTTATCCGGCTATTTCATAAGTCGTGTTATCCCATTTATATTGGTTAGAGCAAGTGTACATTCGTACAGCGGAAATACATAAAGCATTTCATGGACAACTAGATAGGTTGACCCCTTTTTTTTTTATCTGTGTATAAAATATACCGCTTATCTTTGAAATGAAAAGACACCCTATTATTTAATCTTAACCCAAATCCTGTTCTTAACCCAAATCCAAACATTTTAAAATTTTCACTATGAAAAGACTCAATTCTCTTGGAGTTGTAATAGCTCTCCTATTTCTATCCATTTCATGCACAAAGGACAAAAACATTCCTAGCTCAGACATTGAATCGTTAAAGGCTCAATTAAAACAATTAAATAGCGCGCAGGTAACAGAAAATACTGCTATTACGGATATGTCCGCTCCCTTTATTAGCCAAATCGATCAAAAAAAACTTAGCCTCCTAACTAAGATAAACCGTATAATGGTACCTTGGGAAGGCCCATTTTATGTTACTGGAACATTACAATTAGTAGCTATAAATCAGAAAATTTTGATCACGAATACGGAGTCGCCTTTACCAACTGGATATTACTTCTGTAATGTTTATGCGCTTTCAAAAGAGGTGGATCTGCCCGCAGGGGCTCTTGCAAGAGTAGACGCAAACTTGATGACTAAAAATGGTTACTCAAATTGGACGACTAAAGAGATAGGGATTAAATTTGCTCAAGGAACCGGACCAACCAGTAATAAATTCGGTATGACAACTTATTCAGTCTTGCCAATGACTAATATTGTTGGCCAGTCTGTAAGTGCGCCTGCCTTACCTGCTGGGGATTTAACAGGTGTACAATTTGCCTATTCTTATGTTCTATAAAATTTAAGTCAAAAGCCAGATCCACATAACGATAAACCCGGATCTGGCTTTTGATTTTTATAAATGTATTTACCTCAACCTATAGCCCAAACTTAAATAAAACGCTAGTGACCTGGCTGCCATCGAGGTATACTGACTTTTAGCAACAGGTGAGAACGCCAGCAAATAAGAGCAATTTACACCGATTCGTAACCTATTGATATTTTCAGTGATACCAGCTTCGGTTTTACATCCCCAGTTGGCTCGTTGAGTGGAATAACCTGAATACATCTCCTTATTAAAAGCTCCTGAACCAACCAAAATATTCATATATGGCCCTGCTCCCAAATAAAGCTCGGTTTTGCGACTTTGAGTACGCACACGAAATGAAGTATTTAATTGGATGTAATTCCAACTCTGTTTATCGCGGTTTGTTGTATCCCCAATTGTAGGACTTTCTTTTCCCCCTAGCTTTAAAAATCCAATTTGACTTGAAAGATAAAAACATTTTTTCTCAAGATACTCCATCCCCAATAGTCCACTGTAAGAGCTAATTTGCCCAGGAAAAAGATCTACTTTCTTCCCTTTCAAACTATATATTGAAATTCCATTGTCAATTTTTAACGTTTGACAGTAGCAATTCCTGATAAAAAACAAACATGATAAAAATAGGGTTATTGTTTTCATAAAATTGTACCGGATTTAAGATTTATACTTTCAATAAGAAGATCATTTAATTTAATAACGGTCAAATAACGGGTTCTTGTCTGTAATATATCGATTTTTCACTACAGGGTTGACATATTAACTCCAAACGCACCATCAAAAATACTGATAAACACTCTATTGATTGTTTTTAAGTAAAATTAATGACCAAAATAGAAAAACTAATTTAAAGAGATTCCTATAATTATTTACATACTCAATTGTTCCTTATCTGATAATCAAATTCTATCACCTAACAAATCAGGTGCTCTATTCTGGATGATTTTTCCTACAACGCTCAATTGAATGCAAGTGCTACAAAAATCATCCAGAATAGAGCGCAAGCCCGCAGCGGATGTCGGGGTAATCTATTTTATACTCGCTTTCCTTCGAAGTTGCTTTGCATTCTCCTCTTTTTCATTTGCCAACTGTAATAATTCCAGCCTTTTTTGTAAATACTGTTCTTTTTTTATTATACTGTCTTTAAAGCGGTTTTGGTCAATGCTATAAATACAATCCACTTTATAAACAACACCCATAAAGCCCTTATCTGGCAAAAATTTCATTGATCGATACTTTATTTATACTGTACTTCTACCCCTTGCTTTAAGAGCATATCCGCTAACACTGATAGGCTACTGCTATGGGGTAATTGTTCATGAATTGCGTTGTATTTCGTAGCGGGTAGCTTCCTCGGCGCTTAAGGATTGGAGGTTAGTAATGGCTACTTCTTTTTTCACGGCAGGGATTAAACTAATATTTTTCTGTTAAAGCTTGTGCGACCTTCTTTCCGCTGTACCCTATCCAACTATCACGAATCGCCTTCCCTTTATTTCCTACAAAATTGGCTACTATATGCAGGTGCAGGTGTTTTCTGTCTGTGTGTTTGGCTATGACATACTGCGTATCTGACATATTCAACTTTTCAAGATACTCCTTTGCTATGATTCTCATCTGCTCATCTGTCAAAGATTCTCCGAGATAAAAACTTAATATCCCATGAAAGACGGCTTTACTCTTACCGGGTAGATCGCGCCTTTGCATTTCAAAATAATGGGCCATCAGGCGATAACTATAATCCCTCACACCTTCGGCCTCCAATGTCATAGCCCGACCTTCATCCTCACATACCGGCAGCTGCAATAAAAGCTACTACCGGTAATTACCTTACTTATCATCTTTCAACTGGTTTATGATCTGATCTAAAGTCTGTCGATATTGCTCAAAGAACACAATAGCAGATAAAAAACCTTGCTGGCGCGCTATCTTCACCATCTGATTTACATTGGATGCCATTCCTATTAGCTACCTCACTGCCTGTTTCTCCTCGCTGCTTTGCCACGCTTTAACCTGGCCCTTTAGGGCCATATACAGTGAGGGGTAACCCGCGGCAGCGGCTTTCTCCTTCACTGTAGCATATTCGGCTCCGGTGAATCGGAGGTCGGATTGCTGATCCCTCCGAACGGCTTTAGCCGGTCGGCCGCCCTTACTTTTGGACCTTTGCTCTAATCTCTCCATGTGATCTCCTTTTTTATCTTCGCTGCATTTCCCCCTTTGCGACCACCGGGAGCGAAGGGGCGAGCGGTTTTTGCGGAGCAAAAACACCGCTCGCTAACGGAGGGAAGATCCGTTAGACCTCCGCAACCGGCTGGCTTTGCCATCCGGTTTATCTCCGCATACATATAGCGAAGCAGCCTGTATTATCTCCCCGAACTGGTGGCAACACCGCCGGTTCAATCTCCGCAAGACAGATAGCAGCACTGTCTGTCTGGTCTTCGCAAAGGGGCAGCAAAGCTGAACGTTTAATCTCTGCTGTCTTGCTCGGGTTGTAATAGTTGCTGAATATCATTCCAGAGAAAAAATACACGGGATTTGATTTTGTGGCGTTTGAGCCTGCCACGTCTGATCCATTCGTAAATGGTGGGCTTAGTAACCTGGAATAGTTTGCAGACCTCTGCCAGCTTAAAAAGGGGCTTGTAGGTCAAGTCGGGAGTTTCATAAAGAGGTTCAGCGGGTCTGCTCCTTTCGGCATTTGGAACTTCCTCCCGGATAATGATTCTTACCCGTTGCCAAAACTGGTCGGGATCAAAGGGAAACCACATGGGGCTACAGCTTTTTCAATTTGCACATTTTCTTTCATACACTTACTGTTTTAGGCGACAAACATACGCCTGTGGGCAAGTTGAAAAAAACTACGTATACTTGCGGTTAGCTATTAACGCAAAAAGAGGGGCTTTATGCCCCTCTCAATTTCATTTCCAATCCATCCAGCAGTTTAATAGCTGGTGAGTGGCTCAGTTTCTCAAAGTAAACCTTTGCAACGGCTATGCCTTTCACCATTTCTGCTCGTTCCTTTGGCGTGAGAGTTTTGGGGTGAATAATCCTACGAAGATTTTCGTTAACGCTGTCATTATCCACACCAGTTAATTTGTTTATCATCTGAGCGGAAAACGCATCACTGGCGTTCCTTTCGACACCGGCTGTCTTGAATAAAGCATACAGAGTGACGGTAAGTGTCGGAATTTTCGATTGAGTTTTAGCGCTCTTGGTTTGTGGTGTTTCAATCTGTGCCAGTTTATGGTTTGCAATCAATGTTTCCAATTGCGGAAGAAAGGCTGATGAAAAGAAAGGCAAATAGACAAAAGGTATACTATACCAAAACTTATGCCCCCATCATAAATAGTACAGATAAATAAAGTAAATTAAAGTAAGGGCTAAATGGCAAAATAATAAGTAGTGCAATGCCGAACAATGATAGGAAGTGATAAAACACATGTCTATACCAATAATGAGCGATTAACTTCCTTCGTGTACCTTCAATAGTCCAACGGGAAGTAACTGCTGTTTGCTCATTGTGAATTGTACGCAGTTGTAACAGATTATAGCCCACATTAAGAGGGAGATCAAAAGTGGCAAAGGATGCCAAGCGCTGCAAAATCTTTTCCATAACACATATCCTTTTTTTCTTAAATTACAGAAAAGAAAATGCAAAATCAAGCTTTTTTTTGAAACCACCCCTATCATGATAATTTTAAAGACTGTAATATTGGATTACTTAACCAAAATTAACGACACGAGGAGGACAGTTCTATTCCCCCATAAGGAAAGAATACCTATGAACTTCATTCTGGCAGCAAATATCTATCATTTGCTAACTGTGTAGCAACTCTATCCCTGAACCAGAACCAAAGGAGAGAAGCAGTGAAATAGGCCACAATCGAAATTCGATCAATTACGCATTCAAATAATGTCGATCTTATGGAAACATTAGCCACAAATGAGCATCATCTACTTAGAGTTGATTCAGAATATCCGTTTACTTTTCCTTATAACAGAAGTATCTCACCCGCCTGCAAGCAATCCCGATTAACCGAGACGGAAAAGCGGAGTGATCGATATAATCAATTTTGAGTTATGACTATTCACCGCACTTCATTTTTCAATAACTATATAATGTAGAATTATTATGAATCCAAATGGACAGAGCGCAGCACATGATCTTCTAGGAAGGACGCTAAAGAATGGTTGGAAAGTTGTAAAAAGACTAGAAAAACCACCCGGATCTACAGGGGGCTTTTTTAGCGTATGCTATATTGTTGAAAATGAAGAAACCTCGGCTTTTTTGAAAGCTTTAAACTTTCAATCATTTTTTCAATTATTCAAAGGAACAGGAAAATCTATAGTAGACATTCTAACGGAACAGACTAATGCTTACAAGTTTGAAAAGGATCTTTTAATAAGATGCAAAAATAGCAAACTATCAAAAGTATCAATGATCCTGGATGAAGGGGAAGAAGAAGTAGAAGGTCATATAATTAGTAATGTGCCATATTTGATATTTGAAATGGCTGAAGGTGATATAAGAAGTCATTTAAACTTTAGTCAAGATGTTGATATTATATGGAAACTTAAATCCGTTCATAGTGTTGCTGTTGGACTTAAGCAACTCCACAGTATTGAAATTGGACATCAGGATTTAAAACCATCCAATATTCTTCTGTATGAAGAAAAAGGAATATCAAAGATAGGGGATTTGGGTCGGTCTCTTTGTAAAGACATACAAGCGCCTCATGAAGATGGAGGTGACTTTCCTGGGGATTTTACTTATGCCCCTCCTGAATTTCTCTACAGATACATCGACCCCAATTGGAATAATCGGGTTAAAGCTACGGATCTATATTTATTTGGCAGTTTAATTGTTTTCTATTTTACTGGCACCAATATGACTTCCCTTATTTCCAAAAATATGAATACCGACTTTAGATGGGATAAGTGGAATGGAAGCTTTTTTGATGTTAAAGATTACCTTATTGACGGATTTTACAAAGCTATTAGAGAGTTCAAAAATCATATATCGAATAAGCTATTAGCTGATGACCTTGGTTCCATATTGGAATATTGCTGTTTCCCATATCCGGAAAAACGTGGACACCCTAAAAATGCACAGACATTGAGAACTCAATATGATTTTGAAAGAATTATTAGCACTTTAGATTTATTATCAAGAAGAGCTATTTTTACGTTGAAATATAATTAATAAAATGATTGTTGAGATAAAAGAAAGAAGAGTTATTCCGAATTGGCGAGATTTTAAGAGAACGTGCCAATTAGGAGAACTAAATTTTACGAATAGTATTCCGTCTAACAAACGACTCAATTTTAATATTGATAGGGCGATTGCAGATTGGAAACGAGATGAAAATATAGGTAATGCAGCAGATCTAATAAACGCCGCATTCATTTCCGGCATTAATGATTCTCAGGAAATTAGGGAAGCTATCAACTTCATTCACCAAAATAAAAACGCGGCTTCACCAAGCTTATTGAGTTTAACAGCAAGAATTTTTCCAGAAAATATTCCTAATAATCAAACATCGCTCCTAGAATTAGATATTGAAACTGTCAATGGATTCAAAAATTTCATTAATAATAATACTTTGCACAAACTAATTCATAAAACCAAACTGATAACGCATAATGAGAGTCACAATCCTATTTCTTGGGTAGAACTCGCAAGACTTTACTCTATGGTTGGTCAGGAAGGCAAAGCGGAAAAAGCAATAAATATTGCCCTTTCGCTATCTCCTCACAACAGGTTCGTACTGAGATCAGCCACACGTCTTTTTATTCACAATGAAAAATTTGACAAGGCCTTATTTTTTTTAAGAAAGAGCGATCGAACCAAAGCTGATCCTTGGCTAACATCAGCACATATTGCAACTTCCTCAATGATGGAAAGATTTTCTCCTCTAATCAATTCTGGAAAGATGTTGCTTGCCTCAAACAATTTTTCAAATTATGACCTAACCGAACTTGCCAGTACAATAGGTACTTTGGAACTGAAAAATAGTTCTTTTAAAAATGCAAGACCATATATCGAAAAAGCCAAACTAGCGCCCAATGATAATAGCTTAGCACAACTTGAATGGTTATCAAAAGAAGATAATCGCTTACTTTTCAATCCGCAGAATTTTACTAATGTAGTTAATCCTTTTGAAGCTTTCGCTATAGATCATCTTCAAAAAGGCAACTGGAAGGAAGCGTTCACCAATTGTCTAAAATGGTTTCTTGATATACCCTACTCTAAAAGACCAGTTCAACTTGGAGCATATATCGCGGGCTCTTTGCTTGATGATATCGAAACAGCAATTACCCTCTTACAAGCGGGGATAAAAGCAAACCCTAACGATCCTGTTATTTTAAACAATCTCATCTACTATCATATAATTTCAAATGATACAAAGTCTGCTGAGCTATATCTTAATAATCTAAAAAGTATAAATGTTCAAAATTTATCAGATGAAAATAAAGTAATGCTTCTTGCTACATTTGGTTTAGTTGCTTTTAGAACCTCTCAAAATAAGAAAGGTGAAGAATTGTATGAAAGAGCTATTAGTAGTGCTGAACCACTAAAAACTAAATACATGAAAATATCTGCCACTTTGAACTATGCTCGAGAATTAATTATTAGCAACTCCAGTAAAAAGGATATATATATTAAATTAATCTCTGAAATGGAAATAGATTCTGATTACAAGGATTTAATTTATGTACAGAAAAAAATTCTATCCCAACTTAAATAATATACTACTATAAAATCCCATAAACTCCGCTAGAATCATAAAAAAATAATTCTATGACTCAAACTACGAATGTTGTAATTTAGTAACGATAAGTCAACCCAAATAAAACGGATCAAGTTTTCAACTTGATCCAATAAAACCAAGTAAACGAGAATCGTGCAATCATACTTTGATAGACTATCAAATAGACCAAAACAACAAAGCCCGCGACCAGCGCAGGCTTTGAAAATTTCCAGTGATCCCCTTGGAAGTAGCACGTATCTTCTCAATGCCTTGTAAAATCTGTGTTTGATAGTGGCGAGCGTTTATTGCTAACCGTAATGCTGACCTGATTACGTGTAACCGTTATAGTCAGGAGTAATGATAGGTGAAGATAAAAAATAAGGTTATAATATCCCAAGGAAAGCAACCACAATATTTTTTAATTAATTTATTACAGAGTTCGTACCGCTGCCTTCACACTAATAAGTCCAATATGGCTTTTTCATAACTATGAGCAATACCACCTGGGTTCCCCATGCATAGGTAGTTTATATTAAAATTAATTAAAACATTTAAAGCTGGAAAAACAAATACTAATCGCAAGTAATTTAATTGAAGTGAATACCTCCCTCAGATAAATATTGAAATCCTTTCATTATATTTTTATTGGATTCAAGTTCCAACTCAGTATCTGAATTAACATAAGCCAACATACCCTGGAAAGTCCCAATTTTAGCCCAAATAACAGGGAAATTATTATCAATTATTAGAATTTCTTGAAGTAGGTTGATGCATAACGGCAGTTGTTCAACGTAAATAGCATCAATTATAGATTCTCCTTTAGGAATATGTTTTTGAATTTCGCATCTTGTCATTAAATGGAACGGGTTATTAGGGTCTAATTCAGCTAAACATTCTTCAAGGTATTTAATGACATCATCATTCAAATTGTCTCTAATAATACTTTTTACAGTTTCGTAATTATACCCTGTTTCCACTGCCTTCACTTTATTTTTTAATTTATCAATCGCATTACGTATTGAATCCAACTTAACTTGGCTATCCTGTTCTGGAAAAGCTATATATGCTTCTTCAACATACGGCAAAATCTGGATAATATACTTGTACGTGAAGTCAAATTTCAAAGTTTCATAATTATTATAAGGAAAATAAGGATTTTGATGAATCGACTTGAAAATACTTTCCAAAGCAGGTATTATTAGTTTCTGCTTAAACATAGATATGCTTTTTAATCTTGTAGTAAACCCCAACCAATAAGCACAAAAATTTAATATTTTCTGTTTAGAAATTTCCGAAACAAGGTGGCTTTTATCTTTGACAGATACTATATTTCTTTCAACATCTTGTAACATAAACATCAATTCCTGGTGAAAATTGTCATTTATAATATGATCTACATAACAAAGGGATAAAGCTAGCATGTAAATAGTGAGTATCAGATCAACCTTCATATTTCCGGCCAAATTTTTCTCATTGTTGATAGTATTAATTAGCTCTTCGCAATAATCAAGTGGAAGAGGGTTTGCAAATTTCGAGTTATTAAAATAAACTTTTGCAACCAAGTTTTCATCAGATATACTTTTTATAAAATATATAGAAGATAATTGAGCACGTGTCTGTGCCTTTCTTTCTAAAAACTTGTTAAATCGTTCATACCCTAGTAGCGCTGGTAGAAATTTGGGAATGTTGAATAACTCAAGAGTAATGATTTTTAATTTATAAGCTGTCGAATCTTTAGTGAATCCTTGAACTATTTTTTCAATTTGCACATTTATATGCGCTGCCTCAAGATCTGTAAATAAATAATCATTCTCTTTGGCTGTGTAACAAGGTCCAATGTAAATATCATAAAAATTCCTCCTCGCCTTGTTACGTTCCATAATCATTAAAGCAAGGTTTACGGCCACCATTTCGACTATGCAAATGATTAATATCTGCTTGAAGTTTAAAATGTTTAAGTTGGTTAGGTACCAAAAGAAAATGATGCTAAATGTTACCAGAAGTAATATAACTCCCCAAGACCGCAATAGTAAGCGTAATGAATACATGATATACTCCCTTAATATTATTGTTAGTCTTTTGGGCAAAAAAATTGAGACAACTAAAGCTCCAATTGCTACAATAAATTGTTGATAAATCTCCTTCATACTTGATTTATTGACTATAGTCCCCTTAATTCAAAAACCTCTTACAAGTAAATTTATACTAGAGGGTAATTGTCTTCTATTCATGAAAGAAAAAGAAAAATGTTAATTCAAATTAAATACACTGGTTATTTCTCTACTATAATGCCTTACTAAAGAATCAATGTAGCCTAAAACACCCAATATTTTAGAATTGTATTTGCTGTCCATTAATTAGTTAATATGGGGTTTGATTGGGGCGAATTAAGCTCATGTACATACGAAAATAAGAAATGTTGTATGTATAACAAAATTGCACCTTTATATACGAAATAAACTTAGCTATCGTGATACTATTGGGTTAAAACGGTATAGCCAGCTATGTTTTGGTAATACCAAAACCCTTAAACTTTTCATGCTAACGCATTCAAAATCTATTGACAGGAAACTATAATACAAAAATGGCGCAAGAAGAATCAAGCGCCATTATTGCTCAAAATGAGCACTACCAATGTTTACTTTTCCTTGACCCCGAAAATGTAGGTAAATAGGCCATTAGTGACCTCCTCCGCAATCTCACGCATCTTCTCTTTCTCAGCTCTACTTAAAGCCTGTATTAGCCGACCGGTTTATCTCCGCATACAGGTTGCGAAGCTGCCTGTATAATCTCCCCCGAACAGGTGGCAACGCCGCCGGTTCAATCTTCGCAAACGGGTAACAAGGCTACACATTCTATTTTCCCTCCTATCTGCATAAGCCACCAAATTCTCAAATCTCCACTCAGTAAAAAATATTTATTTATATTTAACGGGTAAACCTCAATCCACTATAAAATGATTGCCTGTGAATAATTTAACATCTTGTCCAAATTGCGGCGCCAAAATAAAGGATGGCGTATTCAGTAGCAATTTCCTTATGAGTGACGTAAAATCCGAATTAATAGCGGAAGTAAACAACTCGCCTAAAATTACGGGATGTAGCAAATGCCTTTCTGATACATACGAACAGGCATTTAGCAAATTTGTGGCTAACCGGAAGAAGATTCAGGATGAAATACTAGAGCATATTAAAAATGTCCCTGTGATTACCACACATAGCCCATTTAACTGGGATTACAAGGTATTGGGCTTAGTGACTGGCCAAAGTACAACTGGCACAGGTCTCTTTACAGAAGTCGGGGCCTCTTGGACGGATTTTTTTGGAATGCAATCCCAAGCATATAACAAGAAAATAGCCAGCGGAGAGGAACTATGCCTCCAACAAATCAGGTCCAAAGCCGTGAGGGTGGGTGGCAATGCAGTTATTGCAGTTGATATTGATTACTCTGAAATGGGAGGGGAAAAAGGCATGATCATGGTTTGCATGTCCGGTACTGTGGTAAAATTGAATAACTTGGAAGTCCTTGACCAGTATAAAGTTGAATCAATAAAGAAGATATCGTTTCTGGCTGACAAACTGCATGCTTCCAATAATAAATATGCGGAAATACTTGAAAAGTTTAATTAAAGCACTGTAAAGAAACTATTACACATCTCTTCCTCCCTAGATAGTTGGAAAAGATGCTTAATTATACAAAACACAGGTGCCTTATGAACAGATGTTTTTTCCGATGCGGCCAAATAGAGAACCGCCGTTGCAAAAAACATCTATTCATAAGGCACCAGCCCGCGGCAGCGACACCAGGTTAAACCATCCGCTGCAATCCTACTCCAGGAGCAGCCAACCGATCCCGCAAAGCCCGCATATTATTGCTGACCTTCTGCTGCGTGATCTTGGCGTAAATCTGCGTTGTACGGATACATTTATGCCCTAACATCTGGCTCACCGTTTCAATCGGAACATCATTCTCAAGCGTCACCGTGGTAGCAAAAGTATGTCGGGCGGTATGTGTGGTTAAATGCTTTTTAATGCCGCATACAATAGCTATTTCTTGCAGATAGGCATTATACCGCTGGTTACTATTAACCGGCAACAAACGGCTGTATGCCTTGCAATACAAGCTTTCTTTGTACCGGTCTATTATCTCCAATGGGATAGGTAAAAGCGGTACACGTTCCGCTGTGTGGGTTTTCATCCTGTCTTTCATAATCCACCTTTCGCCGTCAATTCCAATGACGAGATTATCAGGTGTAAGGTGCAGTACATCTGTGTAAGCATAGCCAGTAAAGCAACAGAACAAATAAATATCCCTCACCTCTGCCAATCGTGGAATCAGCTCTTTATTATACAAGGACATAATTTCATCCATTGTAAGCCGTTCCCGTTGCGGTTCTTCATAGCTGCATTTAAACCCGCTCAATGGGCTAACGACTAACCAACCCTGATCCACAGCCAATTTGAGCATCTGTTTTAAAATCTTTACGTACTTCATGGCGGTGTTGGCCCCTATCCCCTGCACGGTGGTGAGGAAGTGTTCAAAATCCGGGGCAAAAGAAAAACGAATCTCAGAAAGGGGCTTATCAGAAACATGAAAATGAGCTTTCAGGAAGGCTACCACCTTCTCTTTCGTAATCTCAAAGCGTTTCAGCGTCCGTCCGGACTTCATGCCGGCTTTCACCTTCTCTGCAAACCGACGGTTATGGAAATCTATCACTTCGCATAATGTGCGCGAGTGTTCCGTAATTCCTGAAAAGGAATTTTTCACGGATTGAGCGGTCACCATTGAACCCGATGTAATTAAATGGCTGTAATGCTTGTGTAAATTGGCTTTCAGGGTGAGTAACTGCCGGTTAATCGCCTGCGCTTCTTCTGAATTTCCTTTTACGGATTGTGTAGCAGCGTTCCATAATGAGGGTGTTACATACTGATACGTGGAAAGTTCTGCACGTTTGCCGTCTACGCTGAGAGGCAGATAAATAGCGGGCTTATTGTTTTTAGAGCGGCTTTTATTAAGCCAGAAAAGAACAGAAAAACTGGTCATACAACACTTGTTTTAAGTTAACCAAAATTGTTTCAATTTCACTTATCCTGACATCACTTAACGTTGGTCAAACGCAACACGGTGCAGCATTTGGGGCCTGTGACGGTTAGCACAATTTAATAATTCTATTGCTAACCGCAACGCTCACTTTTCTATCCTTACTTATCTTTTCACAATTTTACCACTAAAAGCAAAAAAACCTTGTAGAATCAGCTTCTACAAGGTTTTAATTACTTCAGAGTATTTACTTTTACTCCTGATGGTGATCCCCTTGGGACTCGAACCCAAGACCCATACATTAAAAGTGTATTGCTCTACCAACTGAGCTAGGGAATCATTCCCGCTAAACGGGAGCGCAAAAGTATGAATTAATTTAAAACTTCCAAATACTTTTATAAAAAAATACTAACTAACACGTATACACGCTTGCCGATTTCCTATCTTTATATCTATGGCAACTCCTAAAGAACTACCCGAACTTTTCTTTGAAACCCAGGAGCAATGGGAAAAATGGCTGGCAAAGAACCATGCCAAAGAAGATGGCGTATGGCTCCGCATGTATAAAAAAGATACAAAAATCCCTTCCATTAATTATGCCCAGGCGCTGGATGAAGCGCTGTGCTATGGCTGGATCGACGGGCAATCCAAGTCCATTGACGAAAAATGTTTCAAACAGAAATTTACACCGCGACGGGCTAAGAGCATCTGGTCAGAAAGAAACACCAAACATATTGAGCGCCTTACCAAAGAAGGGAAAATGAAGCCGGCCGGTATTCACCAGGTGGAGCTGGCAAAGGCCGATGGCCGATGGGAGAAGGCGTATGCTACGCAGAGCGAGGCCACTGTTCCCGAAGATTTTATGGCGGCGCTGAAAAAGAACAAAAAGGCAGCGGCTTTTTTCGAAACGCTGAATAAGCAGAATAAGTTCGCTATTTATTTCCGGTTGCAGAATGCGAAAAAAGCGGAAACACGGGCTAAGCGCATTGTTGATTTTATAGCAAAACTGGAACGGCACGAGAAATTTCACTAACGGCCGCTCCAGCTGTAAAGGAATTATATCATACCATTGTTATGCGGTATGGTGGCAGGGATGGCCTGCCTCACCTGCCAGTGTTCGGCCAGCAGGCTGTTTTCCAACCGGAATATATCATAATATACCGCTGCTGCAGTAGAGGATTGTACCATTACAAAATTCCCCTCTCCTATAACGCGGTGTACTTCCACATCCTGTGAAGGCAAAGGTGAATGTGATTGGTAACCCGGCTGTAGCAGCGCCTTATCCGGCTGCCGGAAGTACTGCGCTATAATTGCCTTATTAGAGGCCGTCAGGTGCAGATCCCTTATTTCAGCGGCTCCTTCCGTAACGGCATTTTCCTGCGTGGCATCCCAATGCTCGGCCAGCTTCCCGTTTTCAAGGCGATAAAGATCCACAACCGCCACGTTTTTACCCATAAATGCTACATCCATGTGCAGCATTACATAGTTGCCGTCTGCAATGGTGCGCACTACAGGGCTTCTGGCGGATGCCGGCGCGGGGTACTGCTTCAGTTGTTCCACGGCTTCCAGCAAACCGGCTTTGCCGTCTTTTACCATGGGGCTGTGCTGGATATAAGAATCATGAACGTAGGTATCTATAACAGAAGTGTTGCGCTCCCCTATGAGGTGCTTCAGTGCGGCCAATACAATGGCCTTATTGTATGATGACATAAAAAATAAACTGGTTAATAAAAAAATACAGGAATAGCAGGGAAAGAAAACTCAGTTCCTTTCCGGGGAGTTCCGGTGTTGGGTAACCGGAAGAAGATATGTGATGAGAATAATGATGATGTAAACCTACTATTTTCCGGGATATTCAGCGGTAATTAATTGGGGCTTGATAAAAAAAGCGCGCCGGGGTGATCCGGCGCGCTTTTAAAAACTTATGTAATTTACCCCATTGCATTGCTGTAAATACCATTGGCCTCTGCTTTTGCTTTGCGTGCATAATCACGCATGGTGCCGGCAGTTTTATTTACAGTATCGCGGGCATCTTCGATTAAATCATGTCCCTGTTGACGTTTCCTGAGATATAAGATAACCAGGGAGGCGGCAGTACCTACCGCTGCTGCTGCAAACAATATCTTTTTCATATACCAGTTTTTAGTCCGGGTAATGAAATCCAATAGTCATGCCAACAGCGGCATACACAACCGTTAGAAAACTTCCTTTCCAAATGGCGTGAAACTAAGGCTCATCAGCTTAAAATGCTGCCGGCCCCAGGGAATGCCAATAATGGTAATGCAAAGCAACAAGCCAAAAAACAGGTGGGTAAGGGCTATCCAAACACCGCCTATCAGGATCCAGATAATGTTGAAGATAGTTGACAGGCAACCGGTTTGCCCCGGCGCCTCTCTCACCTGCCGCCCGAAAGGCAGCAGCGTAAAGAGGCCAATCTTAAAACATTGTAACCCAAACGGGATACCAATGATGGTAAGACAAAGCAGCAAGCCGCTCACCATATACTGTACAAAGGCGATAAAGCCGCCGAAAATAAGCCAGATGATGTTACCTATTAAGTTCATCTTTCAAATGTAAAAAGGTTAAAGGATATTTGGAGAGCCCTTTATAATTCTTTTTTCTCCGGCAAAAGTTACCCCGCCATTACCATTCATCCGGGTGCACATGGAAAAATAATGAACGGAAATCCTTTATTCCAGCTATCTTCACCGGGATAGGAATAATGCTGTTCCTATAAGCACTCCTCTTTTGCAACAGGCCTTTGACACATTAATAAACAGCTTCATCGAAAGCAAGGTAGGTATCTCAGAAAATTTTTTAAGCAGTGAGCTTTCCGGCAGCTTAAAGGAAAACCTGTTACATCTTCATTCCCTGAAAAATATGCTGGCAGCGGGAACCGGCAATCAAGCACAGGTGAACCAGGACAGATCCGTTCGAGGGGATGTTATTTATTGGCTCGACAGGCAGCACAACAACGCGCATGAAAATGCTTTTTTTGATGTGATGGATGCCTTTGTGGTTTATTTGAACCAGTCGTGCTACACAGGCATCACCGGGTATGAGTTCCATTACACCCTGTATGAAACAGGGAGCTTTTACCGCAGGCACCTGGACCAGTTTCGGAACAACGACAGCCGCCAGTACTCTATGATCATTTACCTCAATACCGGCTGGCAGCCCGCCGATGGAGGCCAGTTATCCATTTATCATACAGAAGGCAATGCGCAACAGATAGACCCCAGCGCAGGGAAAACCGTTTTCTTTAAAAGCTGCGAGCTGGAACACGAAGTGCTGCTTACACACAAGCCCAGGATGAGTATTACCGGCTGGTTGAAGCGTTAAGCCATCCCATAACTTCCTGATAGCACCGGGGTACATATATAGCTCCTGATAGCTCCAATACAGGATTTACCCTGTGCCTGCAATCATATTCTCATTTAATAATATTAGAGCAAACTCCTATTAACCGGAAATATACCATTCTGATGTTCCACCTGCATAAATATTATTCAAATATTTGAATACCAATATATTGTCAATATTTCTCCATCTATCTATATTAATATTATAATAAAATATATATACTAATAAAATCAACAGATAACATAAATTTTAGCCAGTTTGTAAAAAATTTTATGAATTAAGTAAATTAATCTTCTACTTTTATACTTAAGTATACTGATCGATCAACCAAAAAAGTACTTAAGTACATTATTCAATTTTTAATTACTTATTTTATGAAATTGTCAGCCACTTTTACCTTCATACTTGCTATTGCTCCCTTTATTGCCAAAGCCGAAAACAACGATCCCCCGAAAAAGAAAAAGAGAGGCGGTTACTTAATTGAGCTTCCCGCCTCTTTAAATACCAGCACCGACAGTGCTAAAGCCATCACCCTTTTCCAGGCATCTGAACTGCCGTTTAAACCATCTATCCAGGTAGGCGCAATTGTACATATGTTCGCCTCCGGGGAACAAACCGGGTTTGGCGCTCCCAGCAACGATAAAACGGCGAAAGACTGGAACAAGGGCTTTTCCATTTACCGGGCCAGGGTACTGGTAGGCGGTCAGCTTACCAAAAAAGCCAGCTTCTTTATAGAAACGGAAATACCTTCTCCTATCGGTATCCAATCAAACGGGGAAAAGAATGTGAAGGTATCGCCCATCATCCTGGACGCACAGCTGGAATATACTTTCACCAACGCATTCCAGCTCATAGCAGGTATGCAGCTGGTATCCAACAACCGTAACGGCTTACAGGGCGCTGCCGGGTTAATGGCCAACGACTTCACCTACTTCCAGTATCCTTATAACCTGTTTGCCAACAGTCCGCTGCAGGGGAATTTCGGACGTGACCTCGGTATCAACGCCCGCGGGTTCCTCGCAAACGATAAACTGGAATACCGGCTCGGCGTTTTCACTGGCCGTAATGTAGATGGCGGCGCCCCCCTCCGTACGGTAGGCCGCGTAGCCTACAACTTCCTGGATGCGGAAAAGGACTTTTATTACGCAGGCACCAAACTGGGCAACGGCAAAACCCTGGCATGGGGCGCCGGCTTCGACGCACAGGCCTCTTATTACAATCTCAGCACGGATGTGTTTTTTGACCACCCGCTCGGCAATGCCGGCTCCGTTACACTCAACGCAGCCTTCCAGTACATGACCGGCGGCACCAGCCTGGATTCCAAATACTCCTTTGCTACCCTCATTCCCAAACAAACGGTTCAGTTCCTGGAGCTCGGCTACTACTTCAAAAAGTCGAAACTCCAACCCTGGATCCGTTACGAGAACCAGGACGTAAACGCAGAAGCCGCACAAACCGGCGCCGTAAAGCCTGCCAACTTTGATAAGCTAAACTCCAGCACCGTTATGGGTGGAGGGCTCAACTACTTTTTCAATGGCACCGGTACCAACCTGCGCCTCTCCTACACTACCCGTACCTACAATGTAGCCACTGCTATACCAGACGACTATACGAAAAAAACATTCGGCCAGGTATGGCTCCAGGCCCAGTTCTTCATCTTCTAATGCACAAACATTCATTCATCTTCTTTATAAAATATAAGTCAACATGAGAAACGCTTTCGTGAAACAACTACCCATCCTGCTCCTGGGCGCTACGGCACTCTTTTCTTCCTGTAACAACAGCGCCGGGAAAACCGGCGGCGCCGACTCCGCCGCTACCAAAGAAACCGTGAAAATAGGCGTGCTCCACTCCCTCAGCGGTACCATGGCCATTTCTGAAGTATCGTTAAAAGATGCAGTACAAATGGCGGTGGATGAAATCAATGCCAAAGGCGGCGTACTCGGCAAACAAATAGAACCGGTGATCGTAGACCCGGCGTCCGACTGGGACCTGTTTGCGGAGAAAGCCAAGGAACTGCTCATCGATAAAAAAGTATCTGCTGTATTTGGCTGCTGGACTTCCGTATCCCGCAAATCAGTACTGCCGGTATTTGAGCAGAACAACGGCCTGCTCTTTTACCCGGTGCAATACGAAGGGGAAGAATGCTCCAACAGCGTGATCTATACCGGCGCTACGCCCAACCAGCAACTGATTCCAGCCGCGGAATACCTGATGAGCGAAAAAGGCGGCGGATATAAAAAGTTCTACCTGCTGGGAACAGATTATGTGTTTCCCCGTACAGCCAACAAGATCCTGAAAGCTTACCTGCTTTCGAAAGGCATCCCGAAAGAAAATATCATTGAAGAATACACACCGTTCCACCACCAGGATTACCAAACCATCATCTCTAAAGTAAAACGCTTTGCAGCAGATGGCAAGGCCTGTATCCTCTCTACCATCAACGGCGATTCCAATGTGCCTTTCTATAAGGAATTTGCCAACCAGGGCCTCTCCTCAGCTACCTGCCCTATCATGGCATTTTCTGTGGCAGAAGATGAGCTCCGCTCTATGGACACCGAATTCCTGGTAGGCCACCTCGCAGCATGGAACTACTTCCAGTCGAACGACCTGCCTGAGAACAAAAAATTCGTAGCAGACTTTAAAGCCTTCTGCGCAAAGAAAGGGCTCCCTGGCGGCGATAAAAGAGTAACAGACGATCCTATCTGCTGGGCTTACACCGGCGTATACCTCTGGGCCAAAGCCGCTGAAAAGGCTGGCTCCTTCGATGTATCGAAAGTACGCAACGCTCTCTACGGACTGGACTTCCCTTCTCCCGACGGACTGGTAAAAATGGACCCACGGAATCATCACCTGGCTAAACCGGTAGTGATAGGCGAAATAAAACCCGACGGCCAGTTTGATATCATCTGGAAATCTGAAGGACTGGTAGATCCGCAGCCATGGTCGCCCTTAACATCACCTGATAAAGATTGCGACTGGGTGAACCACAACGGTACCTACGCAAAAAAATAAGCGGGTGCTTTTTTACAGAAGACAGGCTATTTCCAACTTATCAAAAACGATGCGATGAATACTTCCTTACGGATGCTGATGTGCTGCTTACTGCTGCTGCCGCTGTTTTCAGCGGGGCAGGACAGCGCCTCCATCTACACCGCACAGCTGCTGCAACCACCCGCCGACTCCGTGCGCACAAAAGCTATTGGCAGGCTGGCCGCCCTTCGTATACCGGCCACCTTTCCTTTGCTGATGGCGATCAATGATAAAAAGCTGTACCTGCTGGATCAGAAAGCGGTTACGGTGGACAGTAAACCTACCGGCGAAGGAACCTACCGGCTTTACTCCCTTTATCCCGACAACATACTTCTTACCAACAGCAGCGGGCAACCGCTGCTGTTACCATTGTCTGCCTTAAAAACAGTGGACATTCCGCGGGGCGACCGCCTCCAGCTGGCGGGCATCGCACCGCTGCTCAACCTTTTCAGCAATGATGCGCAGAAACGCATCCTTGCTTATTCACAACTCAAAAACACCGGCGACAGTGCCACGCTCTCTGTCCTGCAGGCCGCACTGGCTAAGGAAACCAACGCCGATGCACTCCGCACCGGCAAAGATGTGCTGTATGCCGCCCGGCTATACAAGGCTACCAGCACAGCTAACGCCAACGCCTATATCGACAGCATCGGCGATAACTGGAGCGATAATGCCCCCGTGTTATTACGGAACTATGCCAAAGCAGGATTCCTTAACCAGGAAACGGCCCACTATGCCGCGGCAAAGGCCATCAGCCTGGAGAAGCGGTACGACAGCTTGCAGCGCATCCAGAATTTTTTCAGCGGGCTAAGCTTGGGCAGCATCCTGATTCTCATTGCCCTCGGCCTTTCCATTGTGTATGGATTAGCCGGTATCATTAACATGGCGCATGGTGAGTTTATGATGATAGGCGCCTACACCACTTATTGCACACAGGTATTTTTTACCCACACACTGGGCATTCCACAAACAGATATTTTCTTCCTCTGCGCACTGCCCTTGTCATTCATCGTGGCAGGCGCTATGGGCTGGATCCTGGAAAGGCTGGTGATCCGCCACCTGTATGCCAAACCCCTGGAAAGCCTGCTGGCCACCTGGGGAGTAAGCCTCATACTGATCCAGACTGCCCGTTTGTTATTCGGCGATCTGACCGCGGTGAAAACGCCGCAGCTGCTATCCGGCGGCTGGCAGGTATCACCGCATCTTACCCTGCCCTACAACCGCATCTTTATTATAGTGCTCACTTTGTTCATGGTGCTGTTCACCTACCTCATGCTGTTCCGTACCAGGCTGGGGTTACAGATCAGGGCAGTTACACAGAACCGGCAAATGAGCGCCTGCCTGGGTATAGAAACCCGGCGCGTGGCATCCATCACTTTTTTTATTGGCTCGGGACTGGCCGGGCTGGCCGGTTGCGCCATTACGCTGATTGGCAACGTGGTGCCGGATATGGGACAAACTTATATCGTAGATTCTTTCCTGGTAGTGGTAACAGGCGGCGTAGGCAAGCTGGCCGGCACTATCTTTTCCGGCCTGGGCATTGGCTTCTTTACCAAAATATCAGAGTCCTTTTTCCAGGCAGTATACGGAAAAGTGTTTATCCTGGTGTTTATAATGCTGTTCATGCAATATAAACCCAAAGGCTTATTTCCAGACAAAGGCCGCATAGCGGAAGATTAAAAACCGGGCATTATGAAAACGAACAACAACACACTGCTATATATTTTGTTCATCGCTGTTTTTGCGATCCTGCTGCCGGCAGGTTACCTGTCGGGGCTTTTATCTGTGAACACTATCTCCGTATGGGGACGTTATTTCTGCTTTGCGATTGCGGCGCTGGGCATAGACCTGATATGGGGTTATACGGGCATTCTCTCCATGTGCCAGGCATTCTTCTTTTGCCTGGGCAGCTATGGTATTGCCATGCATTTGCTGCTGAAGAAAACCGCCGCTGCCGGCGCTGTGCTGCCTGATTTTATGGCCTGGAATAAAATAGACACATTGCCCTTCTTCTGGCAACCGTTCCAATCATTCGGCTGGTCGCTGGTGCTATGCCTGCTCATCCCCGCGGTGTTTGCCTTTATTGTAGGCTTCGTATTATTCAGAAGCCGTATCAAAGGTGTGTACATGGCTATCATTACGCAGGCGCTTACACTGGCGATGTGGCTTATTTTCCTGCGGAATGAAACTAACCTGGGCGGTACTAACGGTCTTACTGATTTCAGTACCATTCTGGGTTTTCCCCTGTCTTCATCTTCCGTAAAACTGGGACTGTACATGATTTCCTTTGCCGTATTATGCGGGGCCTATTTCTGTTGTTATAAGATCACGCATTCCAAGTTCGGGAAAGTATTGCAGGCCATCCGTGACAGTGAGTCCCGCGTGAGCTATACCGCTTACAAGGTAGTGGATTATAAGCTGGCCGTTTTCGTAGTGGCGGCACTGTTAGCCGCTGTGGGCGGTATGCTGTACCTTCCTCAAACCGGTATTATTACACCTGGGCGTATGGATGTAAAAGCATCTGTAGAAATGGTAATGTGGGTAGCGCTGGGCGGCAGGGGCAACCTGAAAGGCGCCGTGATAGGCGCTTTGCTGGTAAACTTCCTGTACAGCATCTGCACCAGCTTATTCCCTGATTCATGGTTGTTTATACTGGGCTTCCTGTTTGTAATTACGGTATTATATTTTGATAAAGGATTTATGGGATTGGTAGATAGTATTAAGCAGAGATTTTCCACCACCCGGTTTAAAACACCTCAAACTACCCACTGATATGCTGCTCAACGTAAACAACCTGTCGGTATCATTTGGCGGTGTGCATGCACTGAACCTGGATCATTTCAGCCTGCGCGATAAAGAACTGCGGGTGATCATTGGCCCTAACGGAGCGGGCAAGTCCACCTTCCTGGATATCATCTGCGGAAAAACAAAAGCAGACAAAGGAGAAATCACTTTCAACGATAAATCCATTCTTGGCAAAACGGAAGTACAGATCGCTGAAGCCGGCATTGGCCGCAAGTTTCAGAAGCCTTCAGTATTTCCCGGGCTTTCGGTATACGACAACCTCCTGCTGGCCGCCAAAATGAAGAAAGACATCTTTTCTTCCCTTTTCTTCAAATCCACGCCAGCGCTGGCAGACAGGATACACGGTGTAGCGGTGAAGCTATCGCTCACCAATGTGATGTACAAGCTGGCCGGTGATCTTTCCCACGGGCAGAAACAATGGCTGGAAATTGCCATCGTGGTATTGCAGGATCCCACCCTGATGCTGATAGATGAACCTGCCGCCGGCATGAGCGATGAAGAAACAGAGAAAACCGGCGCACTGCTGCTGGAGCTGTCCAAAGCACACAGCATTATTGTGATTGAACATGATATGAAATTTGTAGAACAGATAGCCAATGAACTGGTAACTGTGCTGGTTCGCGGCAAACGACTGATGGAAGGCACTTTCGCAGAAGTAAAGAACGACCAGCGGGTTATAGATTGTTATTTAGGCCGTACTAACGCTCAATTGGAAACATTATGATGAACACACCGGTTTTAGCTGTTAACAATATCTCCGCCGCTTACGGGCAGAGCATCATTTTGCGGGGCACTACCCTCGCGGTAAAGAAAGGCGCCGTTACCACCGTAATGGGCCGCAACGGCGTTGGGAAAACCACGCTGCTCAAAACCATCATGGGCTTACTCCCTGCACAGGAAGGCAGCATTGTTTTCAACAATGAGAACATCACCATACTGCCGCCGCATAAAAAAGCAAAAGCAGGTATCGCCTATGTGCCGCAGGGCAGGGAAATTATCCCGAAGCTAACGGTATACGAAAACCTGCAACTGGGGCTGGAAGCGCATCCCGACAGGAAGGCGAAGATCCCCGAAGAGGAGATCTATCACCTGTTTCCCATCCTGAAAGATTTCCGCAAACGCGCAGGTGGCAACCTCAGCGGGGGACAGCAACAGCAGCTGTCTATTGCCCGCGCGCTGGTGAGCAATCCCTCCCTGCTGTTGCTCGATGAGCCTACGGAAGGCATACAGCCTTCCATTGCCCAGGAGATTGGCAGCATCCTGCAACAGCTGGTACAGGAAAAAGGATTGTCTGTTTTACTGGTGGAACAGAAGATAGATTTTGCCAACCAGGTGACGGACCATTACTATTTTATGGACCGTGGCCGCATGGTGATGGATGGCACCGCGGAAGAGCTGAAACACACGGAGCTGGAAAAACATATCGCCGTATAGCTCCGGCAGGCAGGTTTTATTATCTTTAGCATTATGCATCCTGTATCAGAAGACAGAAGTATTTTTAAGATCTTCACCATCCTCTATGCGGTGGCGCTCACCACTATTGCATTATTGTCTGTATTCAGCCAGATCAAGATCCAGCAGGCGCTGAACCACCAGATGAACGATTCGCATGTGATCAATTTTGCGGCGAGGCTGCGCACTTACAGCCAGACCCTGAGCAAACTGGCGCTGCTGCTGGAATCAGGCCGCGACATAGAAGATAACCGGAAAGAATTTATCAATACGCTGAAACAGTGGCAGAAGTCGCACGAAGGCTTACAGGCAGGCAGTAACTTCCTCAACCTGCCGGCCAACGACCAGGATGAGCTGAAGCAGATGTTCGAGATCATCCGCACCCCTCACCAGGAGATATGGGATGCCGCCAGTAAAATGATTACGGTACTGTACCGCGATACAACTTTTAACGCGGCGCATATACGGCCTTATGTACAAACTATCCTGGCATATGAGAAATCGTACCTGCTGGGCATGGAGCTGATCGTGTTCGACTACGACCGCTTTTCCAAGGAACGCATCCGCAACCTGAAAGAGATTGAATACATTGTACTGGGCCTGGTGCTGTTTACCCTGATGCTGGAAGCCGGTGTGATCTTCTATCCCCTTTCTACCCGTATCCGGAAAATTATCCGGGGTTTGGTAGATGCAGAAGAGCGGGCCCGTAAGTTAACAGAAGAAGTACAGCTGGCTAACCAGGAAAAATTACTGCGCCAGGAAATGGAGCAGCGCATCCGTTCATATTCCATCATCAACGGGCAGGAGAAAGAGCGGAAACGGATCGCTGCTGAAATACACGACGGTATCGGGCAAATGCTTACCAGTTTGCGTATGAAACTGGAACAGATTGAAGACCGCAGCATGCAGCATGATCCCGAAATAGCCATGGTGAATACCATGATGTACAGCATCATCCATGAAACCAAACGCATTTGCGCCGATCTGCTGCCCAGTGTGCTGGAAGATTTCGGGCTCAGGGCCGCTATCGATGAGCTGATCAAACTATGCCGGCAAACTGCGCCGGGTATCAGTTTCCAGCTGGAAGAAACTTTATCGGCCGCGCCGTTGCCAAAGGAAGTTAAAACGGGCGTTTACCGTATCTTGCAGGAGGCATTGAACAATGCCATTAAACATGCAGACGCAGATACCATTGAAATAGATATTGACGGTACCGCCAACTTCCTGCAGTTAAGCGTGAGCGATAATGGTAAGGGCTTTCATTTCGATAGCCGCCAGCTCTACTCCACCGAGCAGGTCAAAAAAGTGAATGGCATCCGCAATATGAAAGAAAGGGCGGAATTACTGGGCGGTACGCTCCAGATCAATTCCCAACCCGGCACCGGAACAATTGTACAGTTGGCAATAACTTTTTAGCAATGAAAAAAACAGGCGTTTTTTTAGTAGATGATCATGAAATATTCCGGAACGGTCTTAAACAGCTCATCAACAGTGAAGCCGATATGGAAGTGATTGGAGAAGCCAGCAGCGGGGAAGATGCGATACAACAATTAGCAGCAATCCGGCCCGATGTGATCATTATGGACATCCGCATGCCAGGGATGAACGGCCTGGAAACCAGCATCCGCCTGCTGGAAAAAAATCCCAATGGCAGGATTCTCTTCTTTAGTTTATTTGACGAGCCGGATTACGTAGCTGCCGCCCTGGAAATGGGGGCCAGCGGTTATATCCTGAAAGATACCAGCAATAAAATATTCCTCAGCGCCATCCGCACCATTCACCAGGGCAGGTATTATTTCATTGGCGAAGTAAGCGACGTACTGGTAAAGAAATACCTGGACGCCCGGCAAACACCCGGCAATGGCGGCGCCTCCGACATTTCCCTTTCCCGCCGGGAAGAACAGATCATGCGCATGATCAGCCAGGGACTTAATAATAAAGACATTGCCGAATCGCTGAACATCAGCATCCGTACTATTGAAGCGCATCGCATGAATATCCTGCGCAAGTTCCAGGTGAACAGTATAGAGGAAGCCGTGGAATATTGTAAAACAAACGGGTTGCTGAAAGAGGAATAAGGGAACCGCTTTCCGCGGCTCCCTGCATAGATCTATTTTTTCCAGGTATTATCTTTTACATTGGCATCCATAAACAGGTTGCCATCCAGCCGTACGGCACTTACCTCCTTCTTCATTGCCAGCTCCAGCGTTGTAGCTTTGGTATTGGTTTTCCATACCGCGGGCGTTTGGTGAAAAGTAGCTTCGCTGCCATCCGCAAAGGTCACGATCACATCAAAGGGGATTGCAAACCCGCCGGTATTGGTAATTTTCACCGACAGGTGTTTCTTGTTTTGCATTACATCTGATAAAGTAAGATCGATGTAATTATAGCTGAAGAACCAGTTGTTCCAGAACCAGTCGAGGTTTTCACCGGCGGCCGTGTTGAAGGAATAAAAATAATCCCATGGGATGGGATGTTTACCATGCCAGTTTTCTATATAAGCATGCAGGCATTTTTTGAAGCGGGCATCTCCGAGCAGGTCTTTCACCGCCAGGTAAGACAGGGATGCCTTGCCATAGGAGTTATTGCTGTAGCCCATTCCGCTTACCTGGTTAGACATGGAAATAATAGGCTGATCTTCTTCTGTGGAAGGATCGAAGATATACTTGGTAACCCTGAATTTTTTGTAGAAGTTATCCGCTGTTTCCTTTCCTTTTTCCGCAATGCCGATGAGATATTCAAAAGTGGTAGCCCAGCCTTCATCCATAAAGGCGTAACGGCTTTCGTTGATGCCCATGTAGAAGGGGAACCAGGTATGCGCTATTTCATGGTCCTGCACCAGCTGTGCGAAACTGAGGTCGTCTCCTACAGAGCCATCGTTTACCATCATAGGGAATTCCATATCTGCAAAGCCCTGTACGGCGGTCATTACCGGGAAGGGATATGGCACGCCCGGCCAGTGACGGGAGAACCAGCTCAGGGCATTCTGTGAAAACGCTACCGAATGGCGGAAGTCTGTTGCCGTATCATTATATGCCGCCTGTACGCTGGCACGGCGCATAGTGCTACTGTCTACCACCACGCTGGAGGCATCCCATACATAATGGTTGCTGGCAGCGAAGGTAACATCCGCAATATGGACGGCCCTGAACTTCCAGGTGTTCCTGTCCTGTTGCCGGGTCACTACTTTCCGTTGCATTTCATCGAGGGTGGCAATATGCATCACGTTATCGGTGGTATAGGATTGCTCCAGGCGTTTTGCAAACTCCGGCTGCAATACTTCTGAGGCATTGAGCAGGTTACCCGTACCCCATACCACGAAGTTCTTAGGTACGGTTACCGATACGTTGTAGTCGTTGAAATCACTGTAGAACTCCACGCGGTCGGTATGATCCAGTCCGTCCCATCCGTTGTAGTCGTCGTACACCGATACACGGGGATAAGCATAGGCCATAAACACGGAGGTGCTGTCCAGCATACCTTCCCGGCCGCTTTGTATGGAGAGGTCGTAGTGCCAGCGGATCTGCAGCTGCAGGCTGTCTTTCGGCTGCAACGGAGCCGGCAGTACTATATTCGTTACCGTGCCCACGTCATTATTGACCGGCAGCGCCACTCCGTTGGCTATCAGCGTATCGATGGTGATACCATCTGTCAGGAAGTTTTTGCTGGTGTAGCCGGAGCGGGGCGACTGCGGCTTATGCAAATTCACGATCATACGGAGTAAAAAGCTTTTTAAAGCATTGGGGCTGTTGTTTACATAGCTGATTGTTTCACTGCCCGTCACTTTACGGTCCGGCGGGTTTACCGACAGGTGGATATTGTATGTCCCCTTGTTCTGCCAGTAATTCTTCCCTGGTGCGCCGCTTTTGTCGCGGGTTCCGTTTGCATACGCCTGTTTGATATTACGGGGCATGTACAATTCCTGTGCTGATGTTATGGTGTTTACACCCAATAACAACAGCAGGCTGTAAATAAGTTTGTTCATAAGCAATTGCTGGTTACAAACGCTAAAATTAGGGAAGTATGGGGAAACATCTTGCAGGATTTATGTAAACGGCAGGTTTTTAAAACCGGTCGATGCCTGTATCAAAAGCGAACATATTAAAACATCGGTAAAAGTATTTTCCGGGACCTTTTAATATTATTGGTCTTGCTGCCGGCATGGCTGTTACCTTACTGAAGTGATGGGCGCCACCGTGTCCGGCATCCTGCTGCCGCTATCAAGGGATTTTGTGAAGCTGGTGCTGATAGCTTTACTGGTAGCCACGCCGCTTACCTGGTATTTTATGCAGATGTGGCTGGATCATTATGCTTATCATACCCCTGTATCAGTATGGCTGTTTGTTGCCACTGGCGCGGGTACTGTACTTGTTACACTGCTAACGGCGGGTTATCAGTCGGTTAAAGCCGCACTGATGAACCCGGTGAAGAGTTTACGGATAGAGTAAGGGTTAATTCAGCTCTGCACCCCGACTGTATTTTCTCCGGTATTCCTGCGGGGTTAAACCGGTATAGCGTTTAAACACCTGGCGGAATGTTTTCTGGTCGTTATAGCCGGCATTATACATGAGGGTATTGATATTGAGGGCGCTGTTTTCCAGTTCTTTTTTGGCAGATTCAATTTTCACGCGCTGGAGATACTCCAGCGGGGTATTGTGTGTGGCCAGTTTGAAACGGCGCACAAAGTTACGTTTGCTCATATTGGCGATACTGGCAATCTGTTCAATGGAGATCTGCTGGTCATAATTTTGCTCGATATAGATTTGCGCCCTGAGGATGTCCTCATCTTCATGGCGGCGTTGCCCCTGGAACACGGCGAAGTGCGCCTGGTTATAACGGTCCATATCAATAGAAAATAGTTTGCTTACCTGGATACTGGCTTCCCTTCCGCTGAATTTTTCTATCAGGTACAGCACCAGGTTCAGCGAAATAAAGGCGCCGCCGCTGGTGTAAATGCCATCTTCATCTGTCATTACCTTGTCCGGCAGGATATTGATAGCAGGGTAACGGTTGCGCATATCATCAATGGCCTTCCAGTGGGAGGTGCAGGATTTGCCGTTCAGCAACCCCGCTTCAGCCAGGAAATAGCTCCCCAGGCAAAGGCTGGCCACTTCCGATCCACAGGCATGCATGGTACGGATCCAGTTCACCAGGGCCTTGTTCTTTTCCAGCACGGTATCCGGCGAACCTTCAAAAGCGGGCGCTAGAATCAGGTCGGTATGTGTTACTTCGCTAATGGTTTTAAAACAGATAAACTGCGCCGGTGTATGAAGCTGGATATTCTTCATCTTTTCACTCACCAGGTCCAGCTTAAAGGCAGGCTCCTTCCCTGTTGCCGCAAGGAAGCGGTTGGTCGCCACCAGGATATCCACCACGCTGGACACGGACGATAAAACGGCATCTTCATAAATAAGCAGGGAGACTGTCTTCATAGCATTTTGTGTCTGTTACAACGCAAATTTAACCTATTCCCGTGGCACAAACACCCCCTAAATTAGTCGCATTCACACACGCTCTTTTACATTTTAACACCGGAGATTTGTAGTACATTAAAATCGTAAAAATCATGAGTACTCCTGTAACGACTGGTTTTAAAGATAGTGCTGTTAAACCCGGTCCCTCACACAAAGTTGTATCTTCTGAAGAATGGCAGGAAGCCAGGAAAAAGTTCCTTCAGAAAGAGAAAGAATATACCCGTTTAAGAGATGAGCTTACCCGTGAGCGTATGGCATTACCCTGGGAAAAAGTGGAGAAGGATTATGTATTTGAAGGCCCGGAAGGCAGGGTAACCCTTTCCGATCTTTTTGAAGGCCGCAGCCAGCTGATCATCCAGCATTTTATGTTTGGCCCCGATGAAGAAGTGGGCTGCGTAGGCTGCTCTTTTGCTGCAGACTCCATTAACGGTGTGCTGCCTCACCTGGAGCATCACGATGTATCATTAGCGGTGGTATCGCGCGCACCGCTGTCTACGCTGGAAGCGTTCCGTAAGCGTATGGGCTGGCATTTCAAATGGGTATCGTCGGGCGAAAGTGATTTCAACTACGACTACCATGTATCATTTCACCCGGAGGAGCTGGAGAAAGGAAAAGTATTTTATAACTATAGCGTGGTAGAAAATTTGCCGAAGAATATGGAAGATCTCCCGGGGCTGAGTGTATTTTATAAAGATGAGAACGGCGATATTTATCATACATATTCTACTTATGGCCGTGGTGGTGAATTACAGCTAGCCACCTACAATTACCTTGATATAGCGCCATTTGGGCGTAACGAAACAAATGACCGCGGGGATTTAACTTCCTGGGTAAGGCATCACGACAAATACGATGAGAAAGGGCATGTAGACAATACCGGCAGGTATCATAAGGAAAAGACGCCGGGTTCCTGTTGTTCTGAAGACTAATCATCATGAAAACACATTGTTCCTGCGGCGCTGCTACGGGCAGCAGCGATCGCAAAACAACCGCAGCGCAATCCACCGGTCCGCTTACTTTCCGGCAACGCTTTGTAAAGGGAGTACGATGGCTGATACCGGGCATCACCCTTGTACTGCTGCCAAAGTGCCCGGTTTGTCTTGCTGCCTATGTAGCGCTGGGTACAGGAATCGGGTTGTCTGTAACCGCTGCCACATGGCTGAGATCGGGACTGGTGGTGTTGTGTGTGGGCTCCTTGTTTTACCTGGCGGTAAACTGGATGATGGCCTACCGGAAACGGCGGCAGTCAGCCTCTTAATTCAAGGTCAAACAACATCAGCTCATTCACTTCTCCCGGTGGAAGAATAGTGCCCTGCAGGGTAAATCCCGAGCGTTCCAGCAAACGGACGGACCGGTGATTATCCTGCTGTGTGATGGCAAACAAGCGGGGGAACGGCAGTTCCTGACGGGAATAATTAATGGTACCTGTAGCCGCTTCATAAGCATAGCCCTGCCCTTCAAAGGCAGGCAGGAAGGCAAATCCCAGGTCGGGCTGCTCCAGGTATTTTCTTTTAAACAGTCCACAGATACCAATAGGCGCCCCTGTTTCCTTTAACACTACTACCCAGGCGCCATAACCCTGTTCCGTATACAAGCGTAACAGGTTGTTCATGATATAGCGCTGTGCATCCTCCAGGGTACGGATATGGCGGTCGCCGATATACTGCAGCCAGGAAGGCGTGTTCAGCAATTCAAGCACAAATGCATCGTCCGCAGCCGCAAATGTGCGAACCTGCAGCCGCGGCGTTTCGAATAGAACTTTCATGCTTTCAAAATAAAATTTTCCCGTGAAGGGAACAAACCGGATTTGCGGAGCAGGGCCTACTCCTTGCCTTTGAGCCGCTCCAGCTGCCGGAGATAGTCGTACTGCAGGTCCTCATGCAGGGTAGCCACTGTTTTGGTGATCTTCTTCACCTGCTGATCATAAAGATTGTTCAGCTGAATGCTATAGGAAGATAATAAACCGGATAATTTCATCTTTGTACAGAAATAAATCAGCAGTTCCACCTCGGCAGGTTTGGAGCCGGTATAACGTATATGCTTGTTCGTTATACGCAGGATTTTCCTCAGCCGTTTTTTGGCGTGATATAATTTATCGCCGGCCATCTCAATAAATCCATTATCAATTTCTTCTTTTACAGCGTCTATATAGCCCTCTTCGTTGTGCGCTTCAAACAGCAGGTAGGTAAGCAGTTCCTTGTTATCGTTCTTGTATTTGGCCAGGCGCAGGCACAGCGCCTGCAGCTCTGCCGGTGGCAGTGTGGCTAACTCCTTCTTGATGTCGCTTATACTGGCTGCTTTCATAATCTGTTTAATACCGGAGGCGAAGATACTATCTATTCTGCAGCATGTATACTACGGCCACTATCTTTACGCTCCAGCCAGGAAGTGAATACGGTGTAAAATACCGCTACAATAATAGCGCCTTTGAACATACCGGTAAATCCCCATGCCGCCATACCTCCAATTACCCCCAGGAATAACACCAGGAAAGGCAGTTTGCCGCTGCGGGCAATGAGCAAAGGTTTCAGGATCGCTTCCCCAATCAGCATAGCGGCGCCGTAAATGATAAGAAAGAGCGTCATACCAGTATGCCCCTGCATGGCCATCCAGATGATCAGAGGGATCCATACCGCGAGCGGGCCTATCTGTATCACCACCAGGAAAAAAACGAGGGCAGCCAGGCCCAGCGCAAACGGGATGCCCGCAATTTTAAGCCCTATAAACGCTACTATTCCCGTAATGAAAGCGGTGCCCATTACACCTATCGACACGCCTTTTATGGCCATGGTAGTAGCATTCAAAAGACTGGCCCCGTCTTTATGCCCCAGCAGGTGCTGGGCGGTGGCCCTGATGGGTTTCACCGCTTTTTCCCCTCCTACCAGGAAAAAGGCCGAAATAATAATACCGATGATCAGCTGCCCCGCAGCACCGAGGATGCCTGCACCACTGCTGATAATATGATGCAGCACCATTCTTACCTGCTGCTCGTGGATATTGGTGGACAATGTTTCCCGTGGGCTTTCCTGTAAGTGCTCCCAGAAATCCGTTATATCGCTGCCGATATAAGGCATGCTTACCACCCAGGCCGGCAGCTCCGGGAGGCCATTTTCCTTCACATCGCCGATCCAGTGAATAGCTTCCCTGATATGCCCGCTGAGGGCCGCAATGAAATAAGTAACAGGCAACGCTATAATGGCTACTAACGCCAGCGCATATATGGTAGCGGCCAGCTTACGCCTGCCATTAAGCCATATCACCATACGCTCAAACAGGTGATGAAAGGAAACAGAAAAGATCAGCGCAAAAGTAAGGACCCCGAAAAACAGTCGCAGCACATCATAAAGGGCCAGCAATAAAGCCAGCAACAACAACAGCACCAGGATAGATTCAATCATATTTTTGGAGGCAGGACGAAGATGGTTCATACGGGCGGTATTTTATACAGGTTTCTCCCTAAATATACTTAAAACCTTCTTCTTATCCGCTCCTATGCCAGCGACAGGCGCATAAAGCCTTGTACTTCTTCATTGATATCTTCCGGGAGATACATACGGAAGTGATGATTAAACTGCCGGTGCCTGCCCGGTACCTGCGCTATTTTCCGGAAGCATAAATTGTCAAGATGGGATTTTTCAAAGGGGAACACAATGTGCACAAAATTCTTTCCCAGCTGGGTAACCCATGCCACCCTTTTATCACTGACACCAATGCCAATCATTGATTTGACAGGATACAGGTATATCTTCCCCAGCTTTTCATACTGTGCAATAAAATATTCCAGCAACGCCAGTGTTTGTGCAGATTTACCGGCGATGAAAGCGTGGAGCAGAGGATCGTTGTTCTGATGCAATAAAGAGTCAGGCATCCGGTGGAATTTCCGGCAAGGTATTAAATGATTTATTATCCTCAAAACCGGGTAGATATCATGAAGCGCTTAACAAGAAAGGCCAGATACGCTTAAATATGACCCTCACAACACAATAAAATTGGACTCCACAACAAAACCCGTCATGCTCAGATCGCTGATCTTTGTACCAGGTTACAGGCCAACGAAACGACCCTTTCTCAAAACTTTTTTTTCGGAAAAGGCAAACTTTAACAGGGATTAAACTTTAAAATTCAGGAATAAAATGAACAATCAAACAGTATTAGTAACCGGGGGGACCGGCTTTTTAGCTGTCAATATTATTTTACAGTTATTACAAAAAGGCTTTCAGGTTAATACAACGCTTCGCTCTTTGAATCGGAAAGAAGAAATCATAAACGCTTTAAGAGAAGGCGGTATTACAGACGTTGAGCGTCTTTCATTTTTTGAAGCAGACCTGTTATCTGATAAAGGATGGGATGAAGCCACACAGGGCTGCACTTATGTTTTGCATGTTGCGTCTCCGTTTATTGCAGAAGAACCCGGGGATGAAAATGATCTGATCATTCCGGCACGGGACGGAGCATTACGCGCATTGAAAGCAGCCAGGCGTGCAGGTGTAAAACGTGTAGTGCTTACTTCATCATTTGCAGCTATCGGTTACAGCACAGATGCCAAAGGTCATATTTTTACGGAAGAAGACTGGACAGATGAGAAAGCGCCGGTCCGCGCTTATATCAAATCTAAAACCATTGCTGAAAAAGCTGCCTGGAATTTTATTAAAACCGGGAATAGTGATTTGGAATTAACCGTTATTAACCCGGTTGGGATTTTCGGGCCAATTATCGGGGGTATATCGTCTGCTTCATTAGATACTATTATCAAAGGGGTCCTGGACGGTACAGTCAGAGAAAATGCGCCATTTACATTTGGAGTGGTGGATGTGCGCGATGCTGCGGATATTCATATCAAAGCTATGCTACACCCCGATGCCGCCGGGCAACGTTTTCTGGCAACATCAGCAGGATCAATGAGTTTTTATGACGTAGCAGCGTTAATTAAAAAAGAACGCCCACAGCTGGCTGGTAACATTGCTTCAATGCAGCCGGCTCCTATAGAAGACTATATTGTAATATCCAATAAAAAAGCGGTGGAGATGCTCAATTGGCATCCGTATGATAAGGAGGTTGCGATACTGGCCAGCGTGGATAGTTATAACCTGATTAATGCTTAATTTACATTCTATTACTATAGAATATAAAATGAAAGTAAATAATATCCAGTCCTGTCACCTTGGCCCGGAAATATCCCCTGAAAAGTTTATACCTGAACATTATTTTCTTTATCTGCTCAGAGGGTCTATGAAGGCTTATGATGGCGGCAAACATTATAATATGAAACCGGGCGATTATTTTATCGCCCGGAAAAATCATTTGGTTCGTTATACCAAATACAAAGACCATGACGAATTTGAGAAAATAATCATTACACTCGACGAATCATTTTTAAAGCAGTTCCTGGAACGTCATCCTTATGAATCGGTGACAGCGGATACCAACGACTCATTCCTTTTCATAGCGGAAAACAGGTTAATCAAAAGCTTTATACGTTCATTGGCGCCTTATTACAAGGGAGACTTAGAGCTTGATGAAACTTTTGCGGATATAAAGAGAGAAGAACTGCTGTTGATCTTACTGAAATCACAACCAGACCTGGCCAATATTTTTTTCAACTTCGGCATTATTGATAAAATCAACCTGGAGGAATATATGAACCGGAATTTCAGGTTCAATGTCAGTCTGGAGAAATTTGCTTACCTCACCGGAAGGAGTTTATCATCGTTTAAAAGAGACTTTCAAAAGATATTTGGAACTACGCCTGGAATCTGGCTGAAGAAAAAACGGTTGGAAGAAGCCTATTTTAAAATAAGCAAACAAAATCAGCGACCAGGCGATGTGTATCTGGAAGTCGGTTTTGAAGACCTGTCTCATTTTTCCTTTGTTTTTAAAAAAGAGTTTGGGGATTCTCCTAATGAAGTATACAAAGCATCCAGGAAAAACGTTAAGGTTAACAGTATTCAAAATGATTAGAGAACATCTGCCCCGAATATAATACTGATGAATGCTAAAATAAGCCGGCCTCAAAAGGCCGGCTGTCATATCAGATCGAATAATAAACAATTAACTTCTTTATTGTATCACCACCGCTTTTACCAAACGCCGTCCACTGGTATGCGTTGCTTCCAGTAAATAATATCCCGGCAACACTTTATTGCCCCATTGCAACGTTACCGGTGTACGCTTATCCGTTACATTTACCGTAGCAGTATACACCGGCTGGTTTATGTAATTCAACAGGCGCAGCTGGTACCTGCCGGCAGGGCCATCCCTGAACTGCAGCAGCAAACGACCTGCGGTTACCGGGTTGGGATATACGAAAATATCACCGGCGGGCGCAACTTTTACCACGTTGCTGTAAGCCACTTCATTACCCGGGCCTACCGCCTGCACCCGGTACCAGCTTTCACTGCGGGTTTTATTATCATCCATCACTTTATATAATGCTTCTTCCGGGCTGGCAGCGCGGGTATCCACGTTATAAAAATGCTGTCCGTCATCTGCGCGCTGCACTACGAATTTTACCCATTTCCATTTGCCGGGCGCCGACCACTCAATGGCTATCTTGCTGGCATACGGCGCGGCTTTTACCAGGAAAGCTGTGTTACCCGCTTCGGGCGGGGCTTTTATGAAGGCCGTGGAATATACCGTGTCTGAAGAGGTGGCAGTTTTATTGCCATCCAGCGTTGTAACAGTGATAACAGCCACGCCGGGGCTCTTTGCTTTTACTTTGCCCGTGCTGTCCACCGTAGCTATGGCCGTATTGCTGGAGCTCCATACCTTAGCTTTGTTGGTAGCCTTTGCCGGCAGGATAGTGGCGGTTAACTGCAAGGTGGAATCCACCTTTATACGGGCCGATACCGGTGTTACACTCACGCTGGCTACATCTACCTTACCAAAAACATACAGCTCGTGTATGGACCAGTAATTGCCTTTGGCGCCGGTTTGCACTATTTTGATATACCTGCCGGTTTTATCCGTGAAAGCGGCCAGCGTCATGCCGGTGTTGCCTGCGCCGGTGGCAATGGGGCTGCCCCAGTTTATGCCGTCGCCGGATGTGTATATGCTGTAGCCGGCAGGCGAATCGTCCGGGCTGCCTGTTACATCCAGCACAATGGCGTGAAAAGTATTTACCGTTTTCATATCTACAGTAAATGTTTGCCCGTTCACCTGGGAGCCTTGTGTATCCCAGCGGGTGACGGCATTGCTGTCCAGCGCATTCTGCGCGCTGCCGCTGTTCACAGATGCGGTAGCCGTCCAGCCCTGGCGGTCCATAGCGCCCACTATGGAAACGCCCCATATATTGCCGAGGTTATTTTTCCATAAAGCAGCGGTGCTGGTTGACAGCTGGGTACTGTCGATGATGGAGGAGCGTGCCGACAAATGCGGGCCTGCGCCTGTATTCAGCAGCGACCCTACAGACCAGATGGCAGAGTTGTGCACATTCAGCGAGCCATTGCTGATATTAGCCCATCTTAACTGGCCCGGATGATGAAAGTTTGCCTGCTGCATATTAATAGTACCACCATTCATGATGAGCCCTTTGCCGGGATTGCCCCAGTAGTCGGAGTTAAAAAAGGTGGAAGCGCCGGTATAAGTGGGTTGCGTGGAAATATACGTAGTAGTGGTATCCCCATACCCTACTACCTGTGTATTGATAAAGTCCATACCACTGCCGGAAGAACCTTCAAAGCGCATGCTGTTACGGGAGCCATCAATACCTAATCCCAGGCTTAAACCAGATGGACCGCTGCCGTTTTCAGACTTTAATACAATACCACTGTGGGAACCGAACACAAAATCGTTGTACAATATTTCGCCCTGACAATTGCCCAGCGTGAGGAAATCGAGGTTGGCATAATTGTAATCATATGCGCCGGAATTGTTGCCGGTGGGCGAGTTGGGCCAGCTGCCAAACTTTGATTCTGCACCTGCCGCATATACGATGGTATTGAACTGGAGATTATAAATTTTGCCTCCGGCAGAATTTCCTCCAACGCGAATGCCGTTCTTAAATACGTGCCCTGCAACGAAGTCGAGGTAATGGTTATCGCATTTATAGGTGAAAAGGTCGATGCCGCTGTAAGTAGCGCGCATACCTACATTCACAATATAGGCATCGCTGCCGGTTACCTGTATCAGGTAGGGATAGGCCGGTGCATTTGGCAGATTGGAATACACCTGCTCCGGGTAATTGAAGGTCATTCCCCTGACTCCACTATTGGCAGATAGTTTGAGAAAAGGTGTGCCTGCTGCGTTATTCTTATCTGCATAAACTTCTATAATACTACCAGGTCCCATGGGCACCGAGCTAAGATCGGACGCTCCTTTCAACTCCACGCCCGAGGGCACTGTAAGATGCCCGGTTACCTTGTATTTTCCCGGGGGTAGGAACACGATACCGCCTCCATCCTGCGATGCCTTGTTGAGCGCCGATTGCAGGGCCGTGGTATTATCTGTAGTACCATCGGCCACAGCATTGAAAGGCGCTTTGGTGGCAACATACAATACGGCTCTCGACGGCTTCTTCGTTTCACTGCTTACATCCGGGAATACAGGTAATGGTTTCAGCGTAAGCGGCGTATGATCAATGGTGCTGGTGTAAAGCGAATTGTTCTGGATATTCACCCCCTTGGAGAAACGGTTGCCGGTGATGATGCCCCTGGAATTATTGCCCAGCATAATCTGCGGCTGGTTGTTATTGAAATCATTGTCGGATACCAGGAGCGTGCCGCCACCAATATCTACTTTTCCTTTGGTGATAGTGCATTGCTCCATCATAGTGCGGGTGGTGGAGGCAGGATCTACAGTAATGCCGTTCAGCGTTCCGCCCAGTGTACAGGTGTGGAACTGCGCGGTGCCGGAAGTGCCGGAAGCAATGGCTACACCGGTTTCACAGGAAACTGTATTACAACGGGCAAACATGATACCGTCTGAGCTTACCACTTCCAGGTAAATACCGGTTTTACAATTGGTGAAGGTCATGCCGTAATTATGTCCATTGGGAATAGAGCCAACGGTAGCAAGCGAAGGGGCTGCATGAAATCCCTTGTTGTATCCCTCAATATTTACAAAACAGGTGTACGACCAATCATTTCTTCTCATTACAATACCGGTACCGTTCTGGTAAATCCAGCCTTCAAAGGAGCTGCCGGCGGCGGGTGCGTTGGCAAGGCCAGAACCCGACCAATATGCGGGAGAAAAATCGATGCTTTCCATATGCCCTACATCCGCAATGTTATCTATTTCAATACCACGGGAAAGCGGTGTGCCATAAAGACCGTTGATAATGGGGCAGCTGCCGCCGTTGACACGGGAAAACACAACCCCGCTGTAGGCGTTCACAAAAGTTACGTTCTTGGTGTTACAGTAGTCGTTACCAAAATAATTGGGCTTACCAAACAGGATAGCCGGCGGATAAGGCGTGATACTGCCAGGCAACTGTTCAGGGTACCAGATAGCCATATCCATTACTGCGGAAGAGGGCTCCATGGTAATAAAGGCTGCTGCATTTTCATCACCCCGGCCAGCATAGGCCATGAGGATGGTGCCGGTGACCGGCTGTCCTTTTACGGGCTTCTGCCATTCCCCGCGGATGGTAACGCCTTTGGGGATCACCAGGTTACCGCTGATTTTGTATTTGCCCTGGGGCACAAACAGCGTACCGCCCCCGAGGATACGCAGGGTATCGAGCCTGTTCTGGAAAATGGCCGTTACATCTGTAACACCGTCGCCGGTGGCGCCGTAATTGGCTACATTGTAAGCTGCCACAAAAGCATCTTTTGTAGGGTACAATGGATTAATCAGTTGCCATGTTTGCGCGGTTACCTGTATAAAAGGTAACAGGGCAAAAACAAAAAGCAGCATACAGATTCTGGGAGGGTTGTGTAAGATAGTTTTCATACGCGGATTAAGTTTTCATGGAGAAAAAAAACATGGGATTGTTCCGGTTGAACAATCCCATGCGTTAATTAATTTTTACGGGTGAATATAAAATCCCGCAGGTTGGTATCGCCGGTTTCCCATACAAACTTCACCAGGTGCTTGCCTGGTGTGAGATGCAGGTTGCCGTGCAGATACACCCAGTTGCCCCAGCCCCCTGTGTTGGTGAAAGGGATCCTGCCGGTTTGATTTACATCGTCTACTTCTATATGCAGTCCACGGTCGCCGCCATTGGGAGTAGTAATAGCAATGGCAATGTCGTAGTCGCCTTCCGCGGGCGCTTCCACGCTGTATTTCAGCCATTCGCCATCGGCAGTGAAACCGATGTTGGCGCCGTTGCCTTCAATATCCACGCCTTCATTGGGGCGGTAGGTACCGGGAATATTGTTGTCCGTGGTTTCATGGTAGCCCCATCCTTCTCCGCCGAGGTCAAAGTCGGCCGCCTTAATGGTCACTGAAGCGCCCACGCCGGCGGGCAGCTGCAGCGCGGTGCCGGAATACGGGTTGTATTTAAGACCCGAGGCATCCACTACTATCACCATTGTTTTCTTTGTAGTATCTATTTTGTAGATAGATGGATCGGTGATATCCACCGCCAGCGCCACTTTTTTTCCCGGGTGCGCCAGGAGGGCTGATAGTTTCACGGTAACCGGAAACGACAATGAATTATTAAAATCTTTGAATGAGATAGAATCCGGCAGGGAAAAATCCGCCGCAGTGAGCGCTTCCGTACCGGGCAAACCATTCGCTGCCAGCAGTTTGGCAATGGTATCTGTATTGGGTTTTACCCTGAGGTAAAACGAAGGACCGGCGCTGCTGGTATAGCTTACATTCACCGGTACCTGCAGGGTGCCTGGTCCCACAGTGTAATTCTTTCCGCGCACAGCAGGCACCTGTATGGATTTACCATTATCGGGGTAATACACATAGTGGATCTGGTCTACCGGTACAATGCTGGCGGTATTGATCTGCACCACTACGATCTTCTTTGCGGCATCCAGCTTATTGTTTTTGGTAGGACCGGTAAGCTCAACTGCCAGGGCCAGTGTTTTGCCATAGTATTTTTCGAAAGAAGCCAGGCTCACTTTCAGGGTAAAGGTGGCTTCTTCACGACCAAAGGGCACGTTCACCAGGTTAGGCAGGCTGTAGGCGTCCTGTTCCAGCAGTACGCCGCCGGGGATCTGGTCACGGGCAATCATGCCGGCCACCGTATCCGTATTAACGGTAACGCCTATATCAAATCTTGAGGGCGCTGCATCCGACAGCCGGATCTTCAGCGGTATATCTACAGTGGCATCATTCTTTGTATAGCTGCTGTCGCCCGTAGGGATCTTTATCAGCCCGTTGTCGCTTTTAAAGGCAACATCAACCTGTTGTACGGTGATCTCCTCTCCTTTGATGTCGGGCTTTTTACAAGACAGCGCCATTGCCGCCAGGCAGCTTACCAGCAGTATTGCGGGCGGGAACTTTATTCTATTTATCATCCTGTAAATAATTAATTGTTATTCATGCTTACATACCTGGTGGTCCATACTTTCCCGTCGAGGTTCCAGCGCAGGTCTGCGGAAACCTGTAACCAGTCGAGGATCTGCCTGCTTACATCTATGGGCTGCGGCATCAGCTGGGCAATATTAGCCGGTGAAGCGGGACAGATCAGGTCGTTGAAGTTGAACCATCCGTAAGGGCCGTTCAGTTTAAAATCGGACAGGTTATCGCTTTTGTCTTTCAGTACGGCGCCCTGTCCGTCGGTGGCCGACCAGTAGCCCGTGAGCTGCTTCCTTAAAGGATGGGTGGCCGACATACTGGTTTCACAGGCGTAATCGCTGATCACCTGGTCCGTAGCGGTGCTGTCCCATACCTTCAGCTCCGTTATGTACACATCCGGGGCAGGATAACTGCCTGCATAAGGCAGGTAACCCAGTCGCAGCGGTGCAGCATTATTCAGGTTGCCATAACCGGTAATGTTGATATCATTGTTGAACTTACCATCGGTAAAGGTTCTTACATGCATGGTTTGCGCAGAAGTATCGTATACAAACTGTGCGGCGATATCGTGCCAGTTGCCATCGCTGATATCAGCGCCGTTCACGATCATGTTATCTGTTCTTCCGGGAGCATTTTGTCCTACATTCAGCTGCCATCCTTTCTGGTTCAGCACTATAGCCCATCCCTGTACACCCGGGTCAAGGGAAGCCCTTTTGGATAGCACGGAAGTATTGGAATAGGTATAATCGCCATTGGCGCCGGGCATCACCTTGATCTTCATTTCCAGGGCCATACCGCGGGTATCTTTCAGGTCATAATTACGGTTCACATCATCAATAGTAGCATACACGGCATTCGCATCTGTTCCATACAGGTGCACGCCTTTGCCTATATAACGGTTACCCGTATACGGTTTATCTATAAAAGAAGGGAGATACACCGGTGTGGAGTAAATGATAAACCCGTTCGTTTTCGGATCGCTGAGAATAGTATGATCATCTTCCGTAGGTGGTATCGTATATGCGCCACCGTGATTACTCACTACTACTATCATCCAGTTCTCGCCGGCATAGGTTTTACGTGCTTTTACGGCATTGAGCAGTTTGCCGATATAATCATCCGTTTGCAGGATAGCGTTGCGGTATTGCGGCACGCTGAGATCATAACCATACTGTTTGCCGCTGGCATCCACGTTATTGTACTGCACCATTACCAGTCCGGCGCTGTCTGCTGCCAGGCCGGCCACTGCAGCAGTAGTAGTGGCTTCGTCATTATCTGCAAACACTTTATTGATATCTGCACCGGTAGTAAGATTATTACCTAATGCATCAGAGGAACTATACGCGGCGATATGGATGCCCGGCGCCCTTTCTTTAATACGTTTAAAGAAAACGGGGAAGTTGTTCAGGTTATTATTATCCATGGTATTGCCTTCAATGCTATGCTTGGCTTTGTGCACGCCGGTAAGCAGGTCGGCCCAGGTGGTGAGGTCGCCTATATCTGCGTCTGTAACGGAGTTCCAGCTGAAGATGGCATGATCAGTAAGCGCGCTGATGTTGGGGGCATTGGCATCGCGTACTGACTGCCCCCTGGCCCCATCTATGATCACGAACAGTACCTTTGGATTTTTTACGATGGCGCTGGTGGTATCGGTATAATCGCCCCGCTCCAGCACCCGGTCGGGCTCCTTATTGCAGGCGGTCCAGCTCACAAGCCCCCCCAGCAGTAATACCGTCATCCCGTTGAGCCATATTGATTTATTTTTCTGCATGTGTCTGTGGATTAGAAGTAACAATCATTTTAGTAAAAGCCTGGTGATGTTGCCAGCGGGTTGTTCATCAAACTTGCCAAACCCTCCGGTGATAAGCAGTTGCAGCTGTCCTGCAAAATTCCTTGTTTCCAGCACGCCGTTCACAATACCATCCAGGTCGCCGGTGGTGTTGTAGCCCCTGGCCAATGCACCGGTATGATCCAGCAGCATAAAATGCCCGCGGTGAACACCGCCGTAGTTTTTGAAATAGCCGCTCACCAGCACCATACCATTGGATAGTTGTTTGGCATAAGCGTAGTTGTCGTCGGAATTTTTTGCAGCGCCTTTGAAGGAAGGGTCCACGGAACCATCTTCATTCAGCATTACCAGCCCGTTCTGTACCTTTCCATCGAAACTGGTAAAATTACCCGACAGCATAAACCGGCGGGTAGCTTCATTATAAGTGATGGATGAAATATAGTTATCGGCGCCTGTGCCAACTTTGAAAGCACGGTCAATGGTGCCATCTGTATTCAGGCGAACGATGTAGTTCACGGATTCGTTGTTATACCTGGTAAAGCGCCCGGCAATGATCAGCTTCCCGTCTTCCTGCATAAAGGCGTCGTTCACCGGGCCGTTGGGACCATCGTTGCTGCGGTGCAGCAGGAAGTTATAGTTGAAGGAGGAGTCCAGCGATCCGTCTGCAAAGAAGCGTACCAGGTTTTTAATTCTTACTGAATCCACGATCAGTGAATCGCGTTTGGCGCGGTAATCTGATTTTCCGTATACCCGTTGCAGGTAGAAGTTAAAGTTGCCGGTAGCGGTGATGGTATTACCATGCACAAATGCGCGCTGGATATTGCCATCTACGCCGCCGTTGAAGGCTGGCACGGTATCACGGTCGAGGAAGGTTCTTACCACCATACTGTCAATAGTACCATTGCTGTTCAGCACCGTGATATTGTTCACTTCGCCAAGGTGGATATCATAAGTGGAGAAACCTCCGCCAATCACCATTTTGCCGTTTGGCAGCGTGGTTATGGTATTCAGGTAACCTCCTACCCCATCTCCGATCTGGAGGGAGCGGTCCAGTTCCCCATCTTTGGAAATAAGAATAATACGGTTCAGCGGTTTTACCGACCCTTTGTTTTCATAGTTGGAAAAGCTTCCCACCAGGATCATCCGTCCATCGGCCAGAGGCAGCACTTTGCTGATATAGCCGTTGGAACCTACCAGCGCCCTGAAGGTGTTATCGGAAGTAAGTTTTCCATTTACGCGAAACACGGGCCCAAACACGATACGATCTCCAATAGTTACATAACCGATACCGGTGCTGGCATTTTCAGGCACCTTTACCTTGATGCCGGAGCTGTCTACAGATACTACCTCTGCACGTTCGCTGTTGATAAAAAATTGCAGGTCCGATCTGTAAGGCATCAGTCCTGTTGCTTTAAAGGTAACGGTGCTGCCGGGATCTCCCAGTCTTGGCGCCGGGAAATCGGTGCTCATCCTGATACCCAGGGCGGGCTTACCGCCGGCATAAGGGTCGTCGTATACTTTCTCCCTGTTGTTCTTACAACTTCCCAGCAGCATCATGCAAAGGCCGGATAAAAGAAGTGCGTTATAATATTTTTGCATGCATCTCATTGGATATAAAATTTTACTTACCGGAATTTGCGAATACAGCCTGTACGTCCTGGGCAAATTTGCCGGGGGCAAATCCGAAGGTGGCGTGGTTGGCGCTCAGTACATGTACTACCCCGTTCTTAGTGAGTATGTTGCAGGAAGCTACCAGGGAAGTGGTCCAGTTAGCCGTTGGCGCCGCTGCATCAGGGATGTAGGAAATACTGAGCTGGCGGTATCCCACATACTTTACTCCATTATCCGAATTATAGATCACGCCGATGTTCATTGGCTGGTTATCCCAGGAATAGTACATCTGCCCGGGGAAATTGATCAGCAGGCTGTAATCGATCTGCGGGTAATCCTTCAGCTGGTTGGCGCCATGGAAAAGGTATACCGACAAATACTTACGCCATATCTCCGCAGGCACATCCTGCAGGGTGCGGATAGTATCAAAGCCGCCGCTGTATAATGCGTTGTTGGTGGATTTGATAAGGTTCTGAATACTGTAATCAGTAGGCGCAAAAAAGGTGACGGTATCGGCAGTGAAGATCTCTTCCATGCCCGCCAGCTTTATAATAGCCGCTACTGAATCGAAATAGAATGGCTTTGCGTTGAGGTAATCCACTACATTACCGTCGAAGTAAGGGTTTGCCAGCCCGGAGTCGAGATAGTAATTGTTTTTTTTACAGGAAGACAATGCAGTGAGTGCGATCATCAGCCATACTGCTCCATGCAGACTATATTTTTTCAGTGAGTTCATAACCGGGAGATTTAATTAGTCCAGTAAGTATTTAATTGCACCAATGGATTCTGGTTCTGGATAGCAGGATCCAGGGGCCAGGTCCATGCGCCCATATCGAACTGCAATTTTGTAAGCGGGTAGTAGCACCATTTGGAATTGAAGATGCGGCCTGTTCTTACCAGGTCGAAGTAATAATGCCCTTCCCCCATCAGTTCACGCGCCCTTTCTGCAAAAATTTCATCTTTAAGGGCATCGCCATTGGGGCCGGTATACGGATTGGAGAGCGCTCTTCTACGCACCATATTCAGCTGGGTAATGGCCTCTGCATTACGGTCCAGTTCTGCCAGGGCTTCTGCCAGCAGCAGCACACCATCTGCATACCGGAAGAGGATCACGTTACCATCGGGATTATAATCTTCCTGGTCGTTGATCGCATATACGTTTACAAACTTGAGGTACTGGAAGTCGCCGTTATCTGCAAACATATTTTCATCGAACCAGTATTGCACGCGTGCGTCCGGCTGACCGGAAGGGAACAGCATCCGCAGGAAATCGGCCCGGAAATAAGAGTAGCTGTGCTGGTGCGTGGCAACCGGTCTTTTATAAGGGTAGTGCAATACCAGGTCGGAGAAGGTATTGTACATGATGATCTCGTTGTAGTTGGCGTTTTGTGCAATTTCGAACAGGCTTTCTTTGGTGCGGCCCTGGAACAGTTTGCGGTAATCGCTCAGTGGCAGCAGCTCGTATTGCCCGCTGTTCACCAGTTCTGTGCCCATATCTGCCGCCTGCTGGAAGTAGCTTTTTGCATTGGCCTTATCAAAGCCGGCATTCCATACATCCAGTTCCATCATCAGCGTAAGCAATGCGCCTTTGGTAGCGCGCACACCTACGTAGGCAGGATCGCTGTATTGCCAGGGCAGATCGTCTTTTACTTTTGCCAGATCGTCCAGGCAGTTTTTCACTACTGTTACCATTTTCTCCCTGGGCAAAGGATCGCTGTGATAAGGATCTGCATAATATGGCACATCTCCCCAAACCCTTACCATCAGCCAATAGCTGATGCAACGGAGAAAAACGGCTTCCGCCTGGTATTGTTTTCTTTGTGTGGCGGAAACATCCGGGAATTCCCTTCTTCCCACTTCATAATACAAATTGTTGGCGGCCTGGATCACTTTATAAAATCCCTGCCAGCGGGTAAGCTCCACCCAGTGGTATAGTCCATCGTTTCCACGCAGTGCAATGAAAGTGGCGAGGTCGTTCTGTGAAACGAAATGTACATAGTTACGGCCTGCTTCTTCCGGCGATTCCGCCATCATACCTGAACGGATGTCGCCGGCATTTGGCAGGAAGGGACAGGATCCTAATTTATCGCGCAGCAACCCGTAAGTATCCCAGAGATTATTTTCAATATCTTCCCTGTTCTGCAAAAAGGCATTTCCTGAAAGCCGGTCCAGCGGCTTTACATTCAGGAATTTCTTACAGCCTTGCTGACCCAGTGCAAGCAATAATGCGAGTAAACAGATAATCTTGCGGTTCATGATCAATAACTTTTTAATAAACATTTATCTTAAAACTCAACGTTCAAACCTGCGTTCCAGCTGCGTGGAATGGGATAACCATTCGACTGGTCCCTGCCCAGCGCCGATACGTTTTCCGGGTTAGGCCCGCTGTACCTGGAAAAAGTTTTCACGTTATTACAGGTCATATAAACCCTCACGGTGTTAATGCCATAGCGGTGTGTAAGGTTCTTGTTCAGGAGATAACCAACGGTAATGGTGTTGATCTTAAAGTAGGAACCATCTTCCTGGAATAGTGTCTGGTCAACCCTGTAGGGGTTAACAGCGCCTGCCCGCGTATAGTCGAAGGGGTTACTATAGGTAGCGTTGCTGCCGCTCTTCTTCCAGTAATCGATCTGGTTAAAATCAACAATAGAGCGCTGATCGAATGGCTGGCCCAGGTATTGCATCCGCTGTGCCAGCGCATCGTTGAGGATATCGCGGATGGCTACATAGGAAGCGCTGATGTTGAAAGTAAAGTTTTTATACGTTAGGTAGGACTGCAAACCACCAGTAAGCAGTGGCTGCGAATTACCCGCAATGGTATAGTCGTTGATATCGAGGATATAGTTGCCATCGCGGTCCTGCCAGTAAGGATCCCCTGCCTGGAAGTACTGCCCGTTTGCAGTACGGTATCTCAGGCCGGTGGCGGGATCAATAGGCACATCCTCCAGCGTTTTGTATACGCCCTGGGTGGTAAGCAGGTAATTGCTGAGCGCATTGCGCCCTACCCGGTACAATACATTCTGCCCGTTATCATTTTGTATCAGTTGCCGCGCACCTGCAGGCAGGCGGGTGAGGATGTCTTTATTGAGCGCACCATTCACGGAAATACTCCACTGTACGGGGCTGGAAGCCCTGAGCGGGCGGAAGGTGAGCATCAGCTCATAACCATAATCTGCCAGTGAGGTTTCGTTGGTATTTACGCGGTTAAAACCGGTGATGTCTGCCAGGTCTTTTGAACGGAGCAGGTTTTCCACAGTTTTATAATACACGTCGAACACCAGTTCTATTTTACTCTGGAAGAACCCTGCTTCCATACCAATGTCGTACTGTGTGGTAGTGGTAGGCTTCAGGAAGGGATTGGGCATCTGGTCGAAATCACTACCTATCCTGGGATTACCGTTGTAGGTGCCATTGGGGCGATAGGTACCGTAAATGGAAAAGATATCGCCGGAGGGCACAATGTTTTGTCCCCAGCTGCCACGGAGTGAGCCATAGGTAAGCCATTTGCTATCGGTAAAAATTTTCTCTTTGTTGAAGTTCCATCTCAAACCCAGTGAAGGGTTCCTGGAGTAGGGATCTTCAAAGCCGGAGGCGGAGCTTCCATCTATGCGGTAGCTGGCGTCCAGCACATATTTCTGTTTGAAGTTGTAAGAGAACAAACCGGCAAAGGAAGCGGTGTGATTTTGTGAGAAATTATCCAGCAGGCCCCCGCCTCTTGATGCGTCGTTGCCATATCCCAGCGGGCCTTCATACTGATCGTTGGGCATCCGCTGCTGCTGGATGATCTTCGCCTGCATACCACGGTTGAAGATCTCGTTGAACACATTGAGTGTAAAGTTGTGTTTTTTGTTGAAGCTTTTAAAATAAGTAATACTGTTACGGTTATATAACTGGAAGTTCCGGTCGTCGTATGCCTTGATCCTTGAATAATCGTTGTTCGCGGCAGCGGGTGTAAACTCGTCCTGTGTGTTGGAGGCGTAGTTATAGCTGATGGCCGATCCCAGGCTCAGCCCTTCAATGATCTGGTAGCTGGCATCCAGGCTGGCGGTGAGGTTCAGCGTTTTGTTATCGTTCTGTACTTCCAGTGCGCCGAGGTATCCGGCGGTACTTTGATAGAAGGAAGGCGCAGGCAGCAGGGATGATTTCTGCCCATTGTCTGCCACGCCGGTTTGTAACAGGCCGTTACCGCTACCGAGCTTTCTTTTACCGATCTGTGTATTCAGCAGTCCGAATATTTTGAGGCGCGGCGTAGGCTGGTACAGCATGTTGGTGTTAATAGAATAACGGTCAAAACCCGTGTTCCTGATCACACCATTTTCGTGGTAGTAAGAAAGATCCGTTTTATAGTTGAAGGTAGGATCGCCACCGCTGATGTTGATGTTATGCGTTTGGTTATAGGTAGTTTGATAGAAGATGCCCTGCCAGTTGGTAGAGCTGTTCCAGTAAGGATTTAAGCTATCTGCCAGGAAGGGGGTGTTGGAAATATTCAGCAGGTCGGCATAGGTGCCGTACTGCATAATTTCCTTTACACGGATCTGCCGTTCCAGGTTTCCTCCTACGGTAGCGCGCAGTTCCGGCGGTGTGTTCATGAAAAAGTTGCCGGTGTAGCGTACTACGGGAATTTTGGAGCTGCCGCGGCGGGTGGTAACCACAATTACGCCATAGGCGGCCCGGGAGCCGTACAATGCTGTAGCCTGCGCATCTTTCAGTATCTCCATGGATTGAATATCTTCCGGGGGGATGAGGGACAGCGGGCTCACACCCGGACCAGGTGTCTGAAAGCCATAGGAGAAGTTGGCATCTGCATCAATGGGCACGCCGTCTATTACGTAAAGCGGCGAAGTGGGCGACAGGAAAGAGCTGGAGCCATTGCCGGTAACAGTGATATTGGAAAGCCCGCGGATAGCCACTACTCCTCTTCCGCCTGGTGCGCCGGTGTTGTTCTGGATATTGAGGCCCGGTACTCTTCCCTGGAGCAATTGCTCCACGTTGGATACAGGTACGTCCTGCAGGTCTTTACCACTTACAATCACGGAGCTGCCGGTGGCCAGTTCCCTGGTTTTATTCTGATAGCCAACAATAACGGTTTCATTGAGTTTATTTTCGTTGATGCTTAGGCGGATGTCCAGTGGTTTCCCTTCCTTTACTTTCACAATGAATTCGCGGTAACCCACGTAGCGGAAAGCCAGGCTGGCTTCCGGCGATACCTTTACGCTGAAGTTTCCCCTGTTGTCCGTTACGCCGATCACTTTTTTCTCCTTACCGGTCACCTCCATGATGCCTACGCCTATCATGGCTTCCGTGGATACTTTGTCGCTCACCGTACCGGTAACGGTTATCTTTGCCGGCGCGGGTTGCTGTGCCAGCAGGGTGCCGGCGCCTGCCAGCAGTACAAGCAGCAGCAGTGTTCCTGTTTTAAATATATTTGGTTTCATATCAGCAGCTCATTTATTTCAAAATGTGATTCACTAGGGTTTACCATTATTCATTTCTGAATCTTGGGTTATCGCTGTAGAAATAGAAGATCACGTCCCAGTCGCCTTTCTGATAAATAGCAAAGGAAAGATCCAGCGTGGCGCGTACAATACCTCCTCCATAGGCTTTACGGTCCCACGCAAACCTTACTTTCGCCTGTGAGCCATCGCCGGTGGTCCACCGCGTAGCGTACCTGATCACGGGAATAGGATAGGCCACATCGAACTTTATGTATTCGGATGTGGCTTTCACATTAAACCCGTGCAACAGGCTATCCAGCGGACCGGTGGCGTTGAATGCGGATGGGTTGATGAGCGTGGAGTCCTTTGCCAGGAATTTAAAAGAGATAGAACTGCCGTTACCTGTTTTCCGGAAGAATACCCGCACGCTGTCACTTTTCATTTCCAGTTCGGTGCTGTCGCCCATTACATTGCTGATAGAAGGATGATTGTATACCAGGCTGTAGGAAGAAGAATCCGAAGAGTATTTGATAGCGGGCAAACCTGTAAGCGGGTCTATATCGTTCGCGGGGCTGTAGGGCAATTCCCTTACCGGCGTTAGCTGCATATCCCTGTATGTGTTGGTGCCACCGGTGTTGGAAGCCACTACATCAAACAGGTATCCTTTATGCGGCAGCTGGTGCAGCATAGTGCTATCCGCTCCTGCCCAGAGGATAAAGTCGCCCGAATGTTCACGCACCTCCCATACCGGGTGATTTTCCTGTTGCCGTTTCCCTTCAATTTCCGCCAGTGATTTTTCGTTACCGGTGTATCCCTGTTTCCATACCCATACCGGCACCATTTTTTCCAGGTCGTTGGTGGGCTGCAGGGTGAGCGCATCCCGTACGTTGGTGATTTTAAAAGTGATGGGCGTGGTGGAATTGTCGGTGTTGTACACGCCTGAGAACAAAGTAGTGCGGCCTAATGTAGGCGTAAACAGTTTCTGGGTGTACACGGCTTTGGGGCTGAGATAGTCCAGGTCTTCCGGCAACCATTTCCTGCATGCGGCCAGTCCTGTGATGAGGACCGCCAAAACCCCTGTGAGCCCGTATCTGCATATTTTAGACATAGCATTCAACATTTTACTTGATCTGTTAACCTTAGTTAACTTCACTGATTTTATAAGATCTGATATTATAGTTGCCATTCTCCAGGAAGAACCTCATGGTATGTGTTCCTTTTTCCAGGTGTACGGGCAACGGTGCAGTGACGTCGGTGTAATTGTTCCAGTCGCCGGTATTGGGCGCTGTCATGGGCCCTGTTACATCCTGTCCGTCTATTTCAAAATGGAAGCGGTTATTTCCGTTTGGAGCATTGGGACTGGCTACCCTGGCGGTGAAGAAGTAATCACCGGTTTTCTTCACGTCAATGGTGTAGTTAAGCCATTCACCATCGCTGGTCCATCCTATTTCATATCCGCCGCCTTCTTTCGCCATGCCTATATCCACGCCTTCGCTGGTTCTGAACTTGCCGCCGTTGTTGCCGGCATCTGCATCGTGGTAGCCAACGCCTTCCCCGCCGGGGTCAAATGCTTCTGCCGGGATGGTGCCTGGCACAGGGTAGGGTTTGTCGAGCGGTACAAAGCGCATGTAGCGCAGGTTATAATTGGAGAGATCATATTTTACTTTCAGCAGATGTCTTCCTGCCGGAAGATCGCGGGTCAGTACTTCGTTATCGTACCAGTTCTGATCACCGCTGGTGCCTTTGATCTTGATACCGTTGGTCATATAGTCGCCGTCAATTTCCAGGTGAAGCGTACCTGCTACTTCATCGCTGCTCTTTCCTGAAGCGGCCCTTACAAACAGGCGGTACTGGCCGGGCTCATTTACAAACACGGTGAAGGCGAGCCATTCACCGGAGTTGGTCCAGCCGATGTTGTAGCCATTATCGCCGCCGCCGGCATCCTGAATGTCCACTCCTTCTCCCGGGCGGTACCTGCCTCCGTTGTTGGCCACATCGTTATCATGATAGGCTACGGATTCACCACCTTTATCGAACTGGTCGAAGGAGATAGTGCCGGGTATAGGCAATGGCGTTCCGTTGAAAGGCACGGGCAGCGTGGGATTCACCCGGCCGATGAATTCGTCGAAGCCGAAGATGTGATTGCGGTCCATTACGTTCACGAGGCCGTTGCTGGTCCTGATGTCAACGGTCACTGTATTACTGGTGATCCACTGGCGTGTATAAATAACTCCTTTCGTGTTGGCGAATTCAATCACGCCGGGGCCGCCAGCGGTATATCCTTCCGCGCGGGTGGATACATACCTTCCATGCATGCGGTAACCATACCGCACGCCGTTGAGATAAATACCATCCTGGTTGCTCATACTATCGGATGGGATCACACCTGGAATAATGTAGCGCGATACCATGGAGTCCAGTTCATTTTCCGCCACCGTAGCCAGGTACAGTAACGGGCGGCCCTGTGCCTTGCGGAGATTATTCATATTGGAAACTGCCTCTGCAAAACTGGCATTGGTAGGCGCAAACACGGTATAGTGACCATTCTTCAGGCTGTCTGTCAGTCCTGTTTTATCTATTACAAACAGGAAGGAATCATATACGCCGGTCTGGCTCTTCAAAAAATCGTAGGTATTGCCTGCAAACTCATGAATGGTGTTTTCATGATTGTAGTAGCCACTGTCTTTTTTACACCCGGCATACAAGAACAATATCACCAGTCCTGTTACTGCACCAACACGAAATATGTTCTTTCGCATGAGAAATAATTTGTTTGTTAAGAATAGAAAGCGTTTTCCTTACCTGTTGATCCAGTAAATATTCTGGGTAAGCTGTTTGTTCTGCATCAATACATTTTCCGCCACGGGCCAGTAGATCCCACCTTCATCAATGAGTCGGTTGAATGTGGCATCGCTGCGTTTCAGCTTATGATAGCGCACCTGGTCAAACCAGCGTTGTCCTTCTCCCATCAGTTCTTTGCGACGTTCCCGGAAGATGGCGTTTACCAGATCGCCTTCCTTACCGGCGTCATAGCGTTCCATTACACGGAGATCACGGATCTGGTTCAGCAGGTCAATAGCGCCGGTTTGTTCTCCCAGTACTGCCAGCGCTTCGGCTCTCAGGAGGGCAATATCTTCCAGGCGGGTGAAAATGATAGCGCTGCCGTACATGCGGAAATCAGGATCGGAGGTACCTCCATCGAGTATTACTTTTATTTTGGAGAAGATAGGTACATGACTGTCGAAGCTGGTAAAGTACCGGGTACTGGTGGGCTCCCCCCTGATACTATCCAGGCTGAAACGTTCATCGCGGTTCTGATCGAAGAGGGAAAGGATGGTATCTTTCGGCACATAGATCTCCGGCTGGCTCTTAGATACCACCGGCGCAGCCAGCGTAAGCTCTTCCAGGTGGCCGGTATAGGATGCTTCGCCATTGGTGAACTCAAAGTCGAACGCAATCATGTGGTTGTTGATAAAGTTATTGGAGCCTCTTCCTGAAAAGAAACCATTGGAACTGGTGAGCTGATCTGTTTTCACAAACACGAGCGAGCTTTTCTGTGCATTGTCGAGCACAAATTTCGTATAGGCGGCTACGAGAGAGTACTTCGCCTGCCAGGCTGCTACATGCGCCATGAGCGCATATGCACTGAGCTTGCGGGCCAGTACGCCGTTCCATTTATCACCACCTTCGGCGTAGTAGTCGCCCTGCTGTTGCGGATCGTTGGCGCTGTAGGCATAAGGCAGGTTATCTGCTGCCGCCTGTAGTTCCTGTTCAATGAATGCCAGCACTTTTCCCTGCGGCGCTCTTGGCTGATCAGTAAATTCCCCATCATGCGAGGTAGTGATCAGCGGCACATCTCCCCAAACCCTCACCATATTAAAGTAAGCAAATGCCCTTAGGAAACGGATCTGTGCAATGTCTACCGCCATGTTCTGCTCGCTGTAGCGGGGATCTCTTGCTTTTACCTCTCCTACATGTTCCAGGAAAAGATTGGCGGCATTCACTACTGCAAAAAAGCGACGCCAGTTAGAAAGCTCATTGAGCATATCCAGTGGTGCATGCAGGTTGTTACTGACTACTGCATCTATATCCTGGCGCTGTACAGCAGCAAAATCACCTTTCCGTAATTCCCCGTACATCCAGAAGGCGTTATTGTCTGCCAGTGCGGCGCGGGTTAAGCCATATACGCCTATCAGTGCGCTGCGGGTATCTTCATGCGAATTCCACATATTCTTCTCTGCCACGGCATGCGAGGAATCCACATCCAGCAGCTTCTTACAGCTTTGTAATGCCGCTCCGCAAAAACATAACAGCAACAGCCATTTTGCCGTAAATGTCCTGTTGAATTTTTTATTATTGGAAGATAAATACTTCATCAAAAATCATTTTATGCAGTTCATTTAATACTACAGGTCCATCTTTACGCCGAGGGTATACGTTTTCGGAATAGGAAGACCATACCCGTTATCAACGCCGTTAAAATAAATGAGCTCCGGGTCGCCGCCGGTGTAAGGCGATATGGTGAACAGGTTGCTGGCCGTGCCATATACGGTGAGGCCATGTAAGGCCGACCGCTTATTCCACCAGCGTGTTTTTGTAAAATCATATTGCAGGGAAATATTCCGCAGCTTCAGGAAGGAGCCATCTTCCAGGAACAGGTCCTGGTCTGCACGGTAAGCGCCTACCTTGCTCCATGGATTATACAGGGGATAGCGGTTATAGTCGCCCACCTTCTGCCAGAAGGTAATTTCCTTCACTGCATCCATGGAGATCTGCCCTTCGTGGTTTACAAAATCGAGGTGACTGGCTACATCCTGGTTCAGGATCTTTTTACCCAGTGCATAGTACAGTGTGAAGCTGAAAGTGATATTGCGGTAAGTAAAATCACTGCTGAAGCCACCGGATACCTTTGGCAGGTAATGCCCTTTCATTACCTTGTCTTTATCATCAATGGTGTTGTCGTTGTTCTGATCTGTCCAGATAGGATCTCCGGCAGCAAGCGGTGTTCCTTTATAGGTGCGGGTTTGTCCTGTTTTGGGATTTACCGGGATATCTCTTTCCCGATTATAGATGCCCTGGTTTTCCAGCACCCAGAACTGGTCGATAGCGCTGCCTACTTTAAGCTTACGTGCAGCAGCACCGGTGCCAATCTGCATTTCATCAATACCGCCGGGTAATGCCAGCAGTGTGTTCCGGTTATAATTAATATTGGCAGATGGGATCCATTGCAGCCTGCTTGTTTTTGGCAATACGTTTGCCTGGATGCCCAGGTCGGCGCCACGGTTTCGAACTTTCAACCCGTTCTCATAAACAGACGTATAGCCGTATTCGTTACCACCGGGTATATCAAACAGCATATTCTTATCTGTTTTATCATATACATCCAGTGATACATTGATGCGTTGCTGCAGGAAACTTATATCCAGTCCTAAGTCCAGCTGGTCTGAATAAGGCCATTTGATATTGTTGCCCACATAGCCGGTGGAATAGGGCCTGGACAATGCACCCAGCGCGTTATAGGAAAACTTCAGCGGGTTGTTGCTGAAAGAAAGATCGGAGAGATACTGTGTTCCTTCCCCGAAACGGTCGTCTGTAAGCAGGCGGGCGATGTGCCCCCAACTGGCATGAAGCCGCATGGCATTAATACCTTCCTGGTTCGGCAACAGGGTACTTTTCAGGTTCCATCCCGCAGAGAAGGTGGGCGATACCGTCCACCAGTTATCGGATTGCATACTGGAAGAACCGTCCGAGCGTACCAGCACTGAAAAGTCGAGCGCATCTTTATAGCGGTAAATACCACGGCCGTAAAACGACAACAAACGATGCCGCTGCTTATCGAGCGCCATGTATACCAGCGCGCTCTTAAATGCTTTGGGCAGCAGGTAATTGGCGTTGCCCGGATCAGAGTTTAACAGGTTAAGCTTAATAAGATCGTTAGGCCCGTTGTAGGCATAGCTGTAATTATAGCGGTTAAAATCTGCTTCAAATACCTGGCCTGCTTCCGCTGTCACATCATGTATATTATTCCAGTTATGATGGAAGGTGAGTGTATTATTAAAGCTGACGCGCTGGTTATATCCAAAATAATTGGAAACATAGTTGATCGTTTCCATGAGTGTGCCGGGATAAAACACATCCCTCAGCCCTTCGTTATAATCTGCCGCGAGGCCTGATACAAAGTTCCAGTCTTTTGAGAACGCCACTTTCAGGCGAAAGAACCCATTGATGCTGTTGGTTTTATTTTCATCGATGGACTTATCATACTCGCTGAGATAGGCGCCGTATGCCGCTTTATTGGGCGGCAGCGGGGAGCCGAGATCCGGGAGGTATTGTACATCCGCGAAGCGGTCGCGCAGGTTGCGGTTACGGCGGCGCTCCAGGCGGGTGGCGTTGATCATGGCTGACATGGTAAGCCATGACACCGGCACCATGTTAATTTCAAACATAGCGTTATAGCGGTCCATGCGGGTGTTATCGCCGGGGTTATTCATCTGCTCGTTGCCGGCAGCGAAGCGGAAGTTGGCACGTTCTGATCCGCTGGAGATGCTGGCGTTTACACCGCGGACGAATTTATTGGCATAGTAAAGATCCGTCCAGTCGGAGGCGCCATAGTATGCATCATTGGTAGAATCGCGGAGGTATGCCGGGTAGGTAAGTATGTTATCCAGGCTGGCATACCGGTTATAGTACGGTTGCCTGAATTCATTTTCGAACCTGGCATTGGTAGTATTGATATGAGGCTTTTGCGCGATACCAAACCAGGTATTGAAAGCAATTTTTCTTCCGCCGATCACCGGCGCTTTCGTGCGGATGGAGATCACGCCGCCGTTGGCAGCACGGGGACCATAAACAGCTGCGGCTGCATAATCTTTCAGCACTTCAATGGAAGCGATGTTATTGGGATCTATAGCCGCCAGCAGGTTGGTAGCGGGACCTATGCGGTTATAGTCGTACTGTTGTATATCAAAGGCAAAGGGATGATCCATAATGAGTGGAATGCCATCCAGCACCACCAGGGGCTGTGCATCGTATACATCCTTATGGGAAGTAAGCGGGATGGCGGTGCCGCGGATCATCATGCCCATTTCAGTACCTGGCTCGCCACCGGGTTCCTGGATATACACGCCGGCCACTTCGCCCTTCAGCATTTGCTGAAGGGAGGAATAGGGATAAATGGCCGCCTTGCCCATATCGATGCCATTGCTTCTGAAAGATGCAGGCTTCAGGTGATTGGTATCTACCGGGATCATTGTTTTACGGATACTGTCTCTTTTCTCCTTCTCACTCAATTTCTTTTTCACTGTAGTATCCTGCGGAGTGGCGTAGCCGGACAGCGCCGGCAGTATCCTGTTTTCAGCCGCTGCTGTTCCTGCTGCAAAACCACCTGCCAGTAAACCTATAACACAGCGTCGCATTATGAAATGCATAAACTAATATTTTGTAAATGAGAAATGATATTAAATGCCCTGCGCCTTACCATGTTGCTGAAATGGATATGCGTAGTGTATTGGCCAGCGGGTGCAGCGGATCTCCCCCGGCGGGAACCAGGTAAGAGAAATCGAAGCCCGCTATTTTATATTTCAAACCGAATCCTGCGCCCAGGTATTTCCGGTTGCCTTTTGTACGGTGCTCATTATAATATCCTGCACGCAGCGCCAGCAGACCGCCATAAGTATATTCCAGGCCGGTGGAATACATCAGCTCATGCAGTTCTTCCTTAAGGCCGCCCGGAGCGTCGCCAAAGGAGCCGAATACGCCGCTGAGAATGCCTTTCTGCCTGAAATCGGGGGTACCGTCCTTATCTGCATCTGTGCTATCCGGTGTGGGCGCCATCAGTTTATTGATATCCAGTGTCAGGGTGAGTGCGTTCTTATCATCCAGCTGGTACGTATAGCCGCCACCGATACCAAGATTGGCAGGGAGGAAATACTTATCCCGGCTGTCGGTTGCGTAAGAGATCTTTGTGCCGATGTTTGACATCACGGCGCCGAAGCGCCAGGTGCCCTGTTGCCCACCATCATATTCTGTCACTGAAGTATAGGAGGCGCTCAGGTCGCCGGCGAAGGCATTGCCAGCCTTGTAAGCGCCGTTACCACCGGCTTTGGGGCCGGATGCCAGTTTGGAATGAATATAACGGAAGGCTACCCCCAGCGCCCAGTGATCCGATAATCTGCGGGTATAGCCCGCATCGAGGGAGAATTCGCCGGGCCGTGTCGTTCCCTGGTCGTTTCCCTGGAAATCCGTTAGCTGGATGCTGCCCATGCTGAAATAGCGGAACCCTACACCTATCGCCTGCTGTTCATCCAGCTTCCTGTAAGCCGCTATATCGGCCAGGTACACATCGCTGGCCATTGACCTTAGCCAGGGGGTAAAACCCGCAGAAACAGTCCTTTCTGCCTCAGCAAATGATATCTGGGAGAGATTGGAGAACACCGAGCTGGCATCGGGCGACAAAGCGATGCCTGCATCGCCAAGGGCTGCACGGCGTGCGTCGGGAGTGATCCGCAGGAACGGCACCGCATTGCTGACCGCATTTGTGCGGCCATCGGTGCTGCTGTAGGCCATTTGCGCGGAGGCCTTTTCCCCTGCCAGCAACAGGGAGATGCCTATCAGGCCCGTGGCCATCCACCGGTACAGGCGTGATACCGGTTGAGATATGCTTTTTTCCTGATTAAAACCTGGATACGTCATTTCAAATGATTTATATAATGTTGATGCCGTTGTTTTCTTTTTAATGGGAGATGAGCAGTTTGCCTTTTACCACGGAGCTGCCGGATTGTACTTTTACGAAGTACACGCCATCGGCCAGCGATTGTGTGTTAACGATGTAATAGGTATAACCACTGGTGATGAGCGTGGTATTCACCACTGCGCCCCTACTATCGGTAATGACTACACGATAACCCTCCCGGGTATTGATCATCCCCGTCCAGCTGATCCTGGCCTGGTCCGTAGCGGGATTTGGGGTAATGGATAACCGCCCCTGCGGCAGGTTGGTATTAATAAGACTGGTGTCTTTCCCTCCCCCTGTGATGATATAAGTAGCTTCCGCCACCGCTGAATTTTTCATACCGGGTTTGATGGCGATGGCCTTAATGGTAAGACTGTCGCTCACCTGGATAAGGTTAAAGTAAGCAGTAGCGTTTTCGTCCGGCGTGCTGCCATCGGTGGTATAATAGATCACTGCATCTTTGGTATCGGTGAACAGTCCTACCTGCCTGGCGCCGTTGTAGGTACCGCCGGGGAAACTGAACCGGGGCGTGCTTACTGCCACGTCGTTATTGCCGATCACATAGGCAGCGATGGTTACTTTTGAATCTGTAAGCCCGCCGGCAGAGGCGTAAGCTTTTAAGGTAGCAGTGGCATTGATCTTCACCGGGTTGGAATACACCGGTGAATTGGAGTTCAGCGCATTATCGTTAAGTGCGTAGCGGATCACGGCGCCGGGTGTGGCGCTGGTGATGGTAACTTCCTGCGGGCCATTATAATTACCGGCCGGCACGCTGAATACCGGTTGTTTTGCTCCCTCCGGTAATATAGTATAGGTGGCAGCCATTACCTGTGAAGGGGAACGGCCTTCTTTCACCGCAAAGGTTTTAATACGCATGGTGGAATCGATATGAATACTATCGGTGTATACCAGTGACGCGGTAGTAGGCGTGCTGCCATCTGTTGTGTAGTAAATGGTGGCCCCGGGGGCTGCTACTTTGATCGCCATCTTTATAGGATCGCTGTAGATACCGGCGGAAGGCACGAATACCGGGTTGGGCAAAGCCGGTGGCATAATGCTCAGCAATGCGGTAGATACTTCCGATACATACATGTTGTCCATCCAGGTACTGGCCTTTACGGTGGTGGTGTTGGTGAGCTTCAGCGTATCTGTTAACGGATTGAATACAGGGGAATTGATGGTAGGCACGGTGCCATCCAGTGTATAGCGGATAGTACCGCCCACGGTGGTAGTGCTCAGCACAACATCCACATGGTCTTCGAACAGGCCCCGGTCAGGTGTTATTTTAGGACGGGCGGCGGCCTGTGGCAGCAGTGCATAAAAGTATTCTGCCGGCACCTGCTGCTGGGGAATACCGGGCCCCGTCCATTTGAAGTACATGATATTGGCGCCGCCTCCGTTTTCTGTGAACTCCATTTCTACAGGATACAGCTTACCTGCTTCCAGGTTGATGGTACCGGAAAAGTCGGCGCAGCAGTTCCCGTTATTATTCATGACCACTGTTCCAGGATCGGCTTCCCGTTTTGCGTAATCTTTTATGGTGAACTTAAATCCATCGTCTGCATTGGCATTAAAGGTATAGCTACCGGTAACGGGCACACGAAACAATCCTTTCCAGCGAACGGAGAAGTGATCGTTGGTGATGCGCTGGTCCGGAGAGCCATCCCCCCAGTTAAACCAGAAGTTAGGATCAACCCGGTCGAACACCAGCGTAGTAAAAGTGCTTCCGCCCGACTGCGGGTCCTGGAAATAATAGCCTACCACACCCCGTGTAGTATCTATAGGCGGTGCGGCCGCAGCTGTTGCGGTGGATTTTACCAGCATGGCTATTATACAGCAGAGAATAAACAGAGCGTTGTTAAATTGTTTCATATTCAATAAATGAATTTTAATTAGCAATCCTTACTAATTATATTTCCTGAGCAAAGGGCATGACTTACCCGGTACCTGTATGCAGGTACAAAAAAGTAATGAAAAGAGGATCCCGTTCCGGCATATCCCTACGGATACCGGCACAAGTGACCGCACGGCCAGGCGGCGCACCAACAGGCGCTAATGGCTATAAACTAACTGCTAAAAGTTTTCATGACATCAGTTATTTGCTCAGTGAATACATAGGGTGAATGGAACAGGGATGTTATTCCATTTTACCTGGATTAAATTTCAGTTGATAGTTTAGCAATGCCACACTAATAAGGTTCCCGGATACCGTAGTATCCGGCAAATAAACGCCAGTAACGCGGGACTGGCCAAGGCAAAGAATATCCTTACCAAGACGTACCCGGCAAATTTCAGTTAATAAAATACTTCAGCTGATTTGTCCAACTACATTTTTATGAGCGTCCGATTGTAGGATCTTTCCAGGCCTTCCTATACTGGTTTTGCGGGGTCTGCATGCGCCTGGAATACATTCCGGCTTATTTCAGCAAACGGCTAAAACTGTATAAGAGTGGTGAAACGGGAGGAAAACTGATTGTACAATTGAACCTGAGTAAATGAGAGAAACAAATGCCTGTAACGTGGAATCGTGGAACTTTCTTTTGGTCTAAAGTAATACTACATCATAATTTTGGAATTATTCTTTTGATAATCATAATGGAATGCTAAAACGTTTTAACGTTACTAAAATACGATGCGATATTTGAATAACCAAAGGTTTGAAAAAAAATATCGCAAATAATTTTAGCTAAAATTATCGTCTGGATGTGTTGCCGGGTAAAGGTTAAAATAGCATCTGCCACTGATAAAATAACGCTACCCGGAATGCTTCTTTTTAAATTTATTTTAAAAAGAAGAAAGCGTATTTTATACACAACAGGGATGCCCTATACGTAATTCGTATAAGCATCCCTGTTATAAATTATTTTCTCACGGGTAACTGATCGGAGTATTTTCCTTTGCCATGAAACCAGCGGGCAGCCTGCCCGGTGAGCCACAGGTAGTAATCGCTTCCCAAACTGGTTTCGATACCGGTAAATGAACCGCCGGCATTGAGCGGCAACTTGTCTTCCGTTGCACATTTAAATATGGACGTGCCTTCGTTCATCTCATCAAACATAGCCACGTACAGCATTTCTGCACCTGCATTTTTTGCACCGGCAATCTGTCGCCAATAGAAGCTACCTCCCTCCCGTGGAATAGTATTGGCCCTGGGGCCGTTCATGTTCTTCCAGGAAAAGCCGGGGAAAGCCAGCGGTACATAATCCACGCCGTTGTTTTTGCACCAGGCAATATCATCGGCTACCAGGTGTTTGAAGCCATCATAGCTTTTACCATTGTAACGGCCCACAAACCAGGGCATAATTACATCCGACTTTTTAATAAGGCGGTGCAGCCCTTCATCGCTGATGGCATCCTGGCGCAGCTCCCTCCAATAGGAAGGAACGCCCAGCATTACGCTGAACCCCCTGGCCTTCATGGCATCCAGCAGTGTTTCTGCTTCTTTTAAACCATAAACGCGGTGATCATTAAAGCCGACGCCCCAGATCACGATAAAGGGCTTACCGTTATGATGCAGGTATGTGGGACTTTTACTGCCATGCAGCAGGTCGTATCTTCCGGTGAGCTCATCCAGGTCTTTCAGTACCAGCTCTTCTTCCCCGGGGCGCATACCGCTGAGGTCGTACATAACGGCAATAGCGCGGTCATATTTAGTGGCTGCTTTCACAGCGTTGTCAAGTACGGTGTTGAAATGCTTTTTGCCACTGGGGTTCCTGATCTCGGCCACGAAGCGCTGCATAAAAACGCCGTCGATGCCATAGTCTTTCATCCATTTAAAATGAAGATATACCGTAGAAGCATCATGCGGACTGAAAACTGAGGCCGGCCTACCGTCTGCAAAACTGAAAGCGGTGGTATAGGTTTTCTTATACTCGCTTACATCCGGCCAGAAATCTATTTCGCAGGAACCGGGCTGGAATACGCCTCTTTTTTCGTAGTGATGCCATCCCCTGCCGGCACTGTCGCCGGGGGTATTAAACCAGCCCTGGTAACCGGCCATTACCAGGCCTTTGTAAGTAGGATAGCGCTGTGCGCGCGCGAACATGCATACCAGCAGGATGCCTGATACAATAACATGGAATTTTTTGCTTATCATCTTATTCTCTTGCCGCTGATTAAGCCGATGGTGCGGGTGCACTACGGCAACCGGCATGAGGCTAAAGATAATACTTTGCCAACAGGATGTATTACCGTTTATGGATAAGCGTTAGGTCAGTCTTTCCGTTTGCCGGATACTACCAGCACCACACCCACAATGGCTACAATGCCGCCTGCGTATGTAGGCCAGCCTATCCAGCGGTTTTCTTTCTTATTGATTTCAACAGGGCCGATGTCTACCACTTTCTTTTCTGTTTGAAAAGAGAAGCCCCTGATAAGGATCATTGCAATACCAGCAATAATGAGGATGATGCCAAGTACTTTCATAATGTTGCGTTTATGTAAGTACCGGCAATACACATGCCATTGCTATGGCCCTGTTTTTAGCGTTATAATGGGGAATTAGCGCCCCAATCAGTAGGATTATTCCGTTTTCAGGCTTGTCACGGGATTCATGGCAGCTGCCCGGATGCTCTGGAAGCTTACGGTAAGTAAAGCAATGATGATGGTAATAAGCCCTGCTCCACCAAAGATCCACCATTCGAGATCTGTTTTGTAAGCAAAGTGGGTAAGCCAACGGCTCATAGTGAACCATGCCAGTGGAAAGGCAATGAGCATTCCTGTAAATACGGGTTTAAGGAAGCCTGCCGACAACAAAATGAATATATTGGATTCAGAGGCGCCCAGGACTTTCCGCACCCCTATTTCTTTTGTGCGTTGCGCGGCGGTGAACATGGCCAGGCCAAATAAGCCCAGGCAGGAAATAAATACTGCCAGACAAGCAAAGTAGTTGCACAATTTACCTACCATCTGTTCACTTTTATACAGCTTCGTATATTCTTCATCGGAGAACTGGTAAGTAAAAGGGAAATTTGGATTGATATTTTTGCAGATGCCTGCCAGGCCCGCGAGGACCTGCTTTGTTTTGCCACCGGCAGTTCTTACCAGGATACTGCCCCACTTTGGCTTCTCATCCAAACGGATCACCAGCGGTTCAATGGCATCATGCATGGAATTGAAATGAAAATCTTTGAGCACGCCAATGATGGTACCGGAAACATTGCCGAGTGTGAACGGTTGTCCTACCGGGTGTGTATAACCAATTCTTTTCACCGCGCTTTCATTCAGGATATAGCTGCCGGAATCGTTGCCAAATTCCTTCGAAAAATCACGACCTTCCAGCAGGGTGAGATGTAAGGTCTTTACAAAGTCATACCCCACTGCAGCATCGGCAAAAGAGGCAGGATCATTAGGGTCTTTTCCCGCCCAGTTCAGGTCTCCTTTATGATGTTCTATTACTGTAGGCGTTTCTTTCATTTTTGAGATGGCCAGCACGCCGGGTAGGTTAGCAGCTGCGGCTTTGAATACGTCGTATTTGGTGATCAGTTCGCCCTCAATCGGAATATAGAGTAGGTTCTGCCGGTCGTAGCCCAGGTTCTTTGTCTGTACGTAATCCATTTGCCGGTAGATCACGAACATACCTATCATCAGCAGGATGGATAAGGTGAACTGGAATACCACCAGCCCTTTACGGAAATTAGTGGCCCCGGCTCCGAATTTCAGGCTGCCTTTCAGCACCTTCACAGGGTTCAGGGCGGAAAGGAACAACGCCGGATAACTACCAGCCACAAAGCCGGTGAGGACCATTAGCCCCAGCAGGGTAGCCCAGAAGGCAGGCTGTGAAACGGGCAATGCCAACTGCTTTCCGCTAATCTGGTTAAATGCAGGCAACAGCAGCATTACCACCAGTAAAGCGATCGCCAACGAGAGGAAAGCCAGCAACAGGGCTTCGCCGATAAACTGAAGGATCAGTGCAGAACGCCTGGCTCCTACTACTTTTCGTACACCTACTTCCTTTGCCCTTTTTACTGAACGTGCGGTAGCCAGGTTCATAAAATTAATACAGGCGATAAGCATAATGAATATAGCCAGTAACGTAAACAGGCGTACGTATTCTATACGACCGCCATCAGGAACACCATTATTGAATACAGCGTGAAGGTATTTCTCCCTATAAGGCTGTAATCCCAGCTCCATATAGGAATCGTTGCTACGGGTCTGGTAGTTGTAAACGAAGTCTTTTATTTTAGCGCCTACCTTACCGGCATCGGCATGGTCACGGAGAAGGATATACGTAAGCGGACTGAAACTGCCCCAGGTTTTTGTCCATGCATTATTAGCGGTAAAATCTTCCCAGTTGCGGAGGAAGTCGAACTGCAGGGAGGAGCTGACCGGCATATCGTATACGGCGGTAACAGCGAGGCTTGTAGTATCTTCATACCGCAATGTTTTCCCCAGGGCGTTTTCCGGGCTGCCAAAAAATAATTCAGCCAGGTGTTTGGAAATGGCAATGGTACCCGGTTTATCCAATGCAGCGGTTCTGTTGCCCTGTAATATGGGATAACTGAACATCCTGAGAAAATCGGCGCCGGCATAGGCCCCTGTGATCTTCATTATTTTATCATCTACCCTTAATGCCACCGGCGGATAAGCCTGGAACCCGCTGGCATAAGCTACTTCAGGTATTTCCTTTTTCAGCTCAGCGGCCAGCGGTCCCTGTGTAAGATAGCCGGCATCCACTTTCCCGGCAGACAACTGGCGCACATATACCTGGTATAATTTATCACTGTTGGCATGAAAGGCATCCACACTTTTTTCATCCTGCACCCACAGGATCATAAGCAGGCTGCTGGCCAGCCCGAGAGCCAATCCCAGGATATTGATAAAAGAAAAAGCCTTATTGCGCACCAGGTTGCGCCATGCAATCCGGAAGTAATTTCTTATCATGATCATCAGTATCAGTTATACGGCCAGTTAAAAAAACATGCCACACAATAGTGATATACATGTCAGCAATTTAAGAAATCATCTTTTCAATAATATGTTCGTTTTTGATACAGTAACTGACCGCTTATAATATCCGCTGTTCAGCCCTCCCGGCCTTAGCAAACCTGGACAGACTGAATACCCAGTAACTCCGCCAGCTTTTTTATACGGGGGGCAATATGTCCTTTGCCTACCGCGCAATGGTGTGCCGGCCCCTGTGCATTCCAGGCTTCCACAAAATTCCTGGCGCCTATGGGAAAGCGGTAACGGCTGTTGGTATTGCCGATTTCCAGGATAGGACCGGCTTCAGACATGCCCTCTGCCAGCAGGAACTGCAGGGTTCCGTTGCCCGTTTCCACTACCGACAACAGGGTAACAGGGCCATGCGCTACCGACATCTCCACAGATAGGCCTTTTCCTACTTTTCCATGATATACCTGTAAAGGCTTCAGCTTTATTTTACCCGCTGCAATTGCAGGATGACAAGGCCCATCGTGCCCCATCAGTACAATATCATCCTGGTAGTCCATGGCATAGTATTCCGTAAAAGACCCACCGGCGCCAAAGCAATCCATGATCTTCATGGCCTGTGCATTCTTTACTTCGTATTCACCTGCTACAGGGATACCCCGTGCTGTTAAGAGCGAAGTTCCCATAATAACGGAGCTCATTGTATCTTCATTCACTGCATTACCGCTTCCTTTATGGTAATATGCCAGGGAACCCAACTGATGTTTGGCTACCAGCTTATCCAATGCCACCGCGGTTTTCGCGGCACGGTGCAATTCTTCCGGGGAGCAGTCGGGCTGTATCTCAAATACCCGTTGGGCTTCCTGCAGTTTGGCGGTAATTTCCGTTTCACTAACAGTGGCACGGATGCCCGATAATTCATCTACTTCAATAATTTCCATATGCCCGCCCAGCACTGCTGCATGCAAGGTAAGATCGGAATATATATCCAGCATGCCACCGTAATAATTGCCCATTAAGCCAAGCCGGTTGTGATACATGGTATGCGCTACTTTCGCCGCGGCTATCCATTCCTCTACCTCCTTCCATACACCGGGATCATTGTGCAGCATGCCTGTGACCTGGTAAAAAGGAATGCCTGAGCGTTTAAATACGCGGGCTATTTCCGGTACCGGGCAGGCAGCGCAAAAGGCCAGCCATTCGCCGGTCATAGCTGTACGGTTGCCGAGGTTATTAAATGTACCGTAATCAATAGCCGCCTCGGGGGAAAGGTTTAATACAATCACCGGCACCTTTGCCTTTTTCACTACCGGCAGCACCGTGGAAGATAACGCATAAGTGGTAACATATAAAAAGATGAGATCCACTTCTTCCTGCCGGAAACGGCTGCCTGCCTCAAACGCCTTTTCCGGTCTGTCTATTAACCCCAGATTAACGATCTCTGCGCCATAGCCCTGCAGCTGCTGATGCACAACACCGATGTAGCCCGACAGCCGCTGCTGCAAGCCTTCGAACTGTTCCCAGTAAGCAGCAAGACCAATTCCAAACAGGCCTGCTTTTAATGTGTTCATAAGATAATTTTTGAATGATAAACAGGAATAAAACTATTACTGTTGTGATGAATTATTTGATATTTCAATTGTACATTCTGATATAAACACAGCAGGAAGCAGAATTTATTTTTACTTTCCCTATCCTTTCCTGCTTTTTATATTTTTATGTAAACGGAAGGAGCGCTATGATCAATTATTACAAATACCTGCCGGTAAGCCGTGAAGATGAAAGCTGGGGTTTATGCGTAGTGAATACAGGCTGTACACGGGTAACAGCAACGGGAATTTACCCCGGGAAAGATCATCCTGCGCATCATCATTTCAACTGGAAAGCAGGACGTGTGCTAAGCGAATACCAGGTGATCTACATCACCGGCGGCAAGGGGATTTTTGAATCAGACAGCTGCCGGCAGCAGGAAGTAAAGGCAGGCACCATCATCCTGTTGTTCCCCGGGGAAAGACACCGCTACCGGCCTTCGCCGGAAACAGGGTGGGACGAATACTGGGTTGGCATGAAAGGCCCTGTGCTGGACAACCTGCTGAAGGAAAGTTTTATTACCAGGGAAAAGCCCTGTTTATATATCGGTTTCCAGGAGGGGATATTGCAGTTATTCCATCTTGTTATAGAAAAAACAAAACAGGAGCACCCCGGATACCAGCCACTGATTGCCGGCGCAGTGCTTCATATGATGGGAAACATCCATTACCTGGTAAAGCAACAGGCGGCAGGGAATAAAGATAAGGAGGAGTTAATGGACAAGGCCCGGCTGCTGTTCCGCTCACACATCTCCGGGCATTATTCCCCGGAGCAGGCGGCGGAAGAATTGCATGTTAGTTACTCCTGGTTCAGGAAAGAATTTAAGAAATATACAGGGCTGTCGCCCTTCCAGTATTATATACAACTTAAAATAGAGAAGGCGAGGGAACTGCTAAATGATCCCGCTGTATCTGTAAAAGAGATTGCTTATGCGCTCAGGTTTGATTCTTCGTTCTATTTTTCCAGGATCTTTAAAGAGAAGACCGGTCCTACGCCCACAGCATACCGGAAGATGGCGCAGGGCCGCCATTAGCAGTATATGCTGCCTGTTGGCATTTGTATATAACGTAGATGCACAAACGAATTCATCTATCATCAACTTCAACAGGCATCAGCAGCAAACGATCCGTTTCAGCACTGCAGGCGCCGCCATTGATGCGCATGATGGCGAGATAGCCTGTTTCAATGGCACCTATTATCTGTACGGCACCAGCTACGGCTGCGGCTTTGAATGGGGAAAGAAAGACGCGCCCTTCTGCGGGTTCAAAGTATACACCTCCACTGATCTGCAACATTGGACCGATAAAGGATTTTTGTTCGACGCACGCACACCGGTATGGCAGGCACGCTGCAATGGCAGTACCTATGGTTGTTTCCGGCCGCACGTGATCTACAATAAAAAAACAAAGCAGTATGTGTTATGGATCAACGTATATGATAATCGTACAGGCTTCCGCGTATTTACCAGTTCCCGGCCCACAGGCCCGTTTACCGAAGTAGCCGAGCCGCGGCTGGCAGTGAACAGCAACGGCGCTGTAGCAGGACTGAACAATGGCGATCATGATACTTTTGTGGACGAAGACGGCACCGCTTATATTGCGTATACCGACTGGCAAACAAAAGGCACTATTGTAATAGAAAAGCTCAGCGCTGATTACCTTACCGGCAGCGGCGAGCATGTGAAGACTGTTACAAAAGGAAGCACGGAAGCCCCTGCCCTGTTCCGCCGCAACGGCAGCTACTACCTGTTTTATTCTGATCCAAACTGTGGCTATTGTTCCGGGACAGGCACCTCTTACCGGCGCGCCTCCTCACCATTAGGCCCATGGTCTGATGGTATAAAGATCAGCGACAAATCCTGCGGAGGACAACCTTCCTTTGTATCACTTGTTAAGCTGAACGGCGATAGCGTATTTATTTACGGCAGCGACCTGTGGAACAATGCCGCGAAAAATGAAGCACTGGCCAATTACTACTGGGCGCCTCTTTCCTTTGATGCCAGCGGGGCGGTGGAGCCGATTGTGTGTAAAAACAGTATACCATTACCTATACACGCAGCGCGCCCTGCCAAGGTGAAAATAAAACCAGATAACAGCAGCGGTCAGGAAGGCTTCAGTGCCCAATGCGATATCCATGGCTGTATACAACACGCCCAGACCTTTACTCCTACCCGTTCCGGCTGGCTGGCAAGTATAAGTGTTACCGTTTTTAAAAGTGGTTATCCCGACGATGATCTTCATATCAGTATTTACCCGGCAGATGAAAAAGGGTTGCCTCTACCGGGAAAAGCATTATATGAAACGGCTGTAGGGCGCGACAGTATCAGCTGGTCGCCCCAACCGGTAGCGATAAAGCCCATGCTAACTGTAACGGGCAAACGCAGTTATGTAATAGTGGTCCGGTCGTCTACCAGCAACGGTTGCTATGGTATTACCTGTAAAGGCGAAACTCCCGGCAGCGTTTCGGCTTACAGCAACGACTGCGGGCAATCGTTCCGTATTGAAAAAGACCGGGTACTGAAATTCGAAACATACTTAGAGGAGTAGCTGATATTACTCCTCTATCCTGGCCCTTACATCTTTCAGTTTCATTACCATTTTCTGCGCGGCAGTGGCCAACCATTCCTGGTAGTCTGTAACAGCCTGTATACGTTCTTCCTCTGTAATAAAACCGCTTTCCACTACCTGTGGTCCTCTCAGTTCCGCTACCTTGGACCAGATCCCTGCTTTTTCGGCAAAATTACTTTCACCGCGGGTGTATATTTCATCCGCGTTCAGTACTTCAACCTTGTGAAAGCCAAGCGCTTCAAAGTGTGAAGGGAGATGATCGGCGATTTCATTATCCATGCCTGCGTCAGTGCGCCATGCAAGGAAAGCGTTGTAAAAGCGCTGCATGCTTTCCGGCGGCGCCGGCGTCCATTCCAGTTGGGTATGATTATAATCCAGGATAGAAATATAACCGCGGGGTTTGAGCAGGGATTTGAATTTAAGTAATGCTTCGCGGGGATTACTTAACCATTGCAATACCCTGGCAGAAACGATCAGGTCAAATTTCTCTGCGGGTTGGTAAGCAAAGAGATCGGTTTCCACGAGTGTAAGGTTAGGCACATCAGCATGATCGGTATTGCCTTTTGCTACCAGGTGCGCGCTGTTGTCGATGCCCACCACGGTTCCTGTGGGCCCCACTGCGGCGGCTATGCCTGCAGAAATGGCACCGGTGCCGCAACCTACATCCAGCACCCGCATTCCTTCATGGAGAAGTGGTATCAGTGTGGCATAGCTGTTTTGCAAACTCCTGCTGTCTAAAACGCTGCTGTCTTTAGGCATGGCGGCTCTTTCATTCGCGGTATTACTCATGGGTGCTTATTGATGGATCTGGAAAAGATGAGATTAAATATAACATTTTGTAAACAGAAAATAGCCACACTTTAGAACAGCATCTGTCTCTCAAAAATAATCCGGTGCTGTTACTTACCAGGGGAGCTCTATTCCAACCCGGGACATATAGATACGCAGCTGCCAGCCTTTATTAAGGACTCCGGTGGATATTACCCGCTGAAGAATAAAGCAAAGGGGCAAACCATTTAGCGTTTTTTTTGTAGTGTATGATGATAAAATGCCAGCATGAAAATACGCCGCATTCTTTTACTTTTTGCCAGCCTGATACTGGTCCTGTTATATGCCTGCAAAACCCCTCGGGTGATCAACAGCAACGACCTTACCATTACCGGCAGCTATTGTGCACCGGCAGACGCTTTCAGCAGCAGCCAGGACACTGTTCCCTTAAAGAACACCGATTCGCTGTTAAAAGCTAACCCCGACCTGCCGGAACACGAAGTACTGATGGCCAATGCTACCGGCACCCTGTTCCTGATCCGGCAAATGAAGGCCGTTGCCGGAGATACTACACTGGCCGTGATGATGAAAAGAGCGGAGATCCGTTCAAGGATCCAGCACCGTTTGCTGCTGGCCACCCTGGAAATTGCAGGTATTGCCGCTGAACTGGATTGTGAAGGGGAAAAAGCAGACCAGCTGGCCAGGTACCTGGATAATTTCAACAGCAAGCGCAATACCCGGCTCACCGTGGCTTCCATTATCACCGGCGCCATTACCACCATTGCCACGGTAGCGATTAAAGAAGATGGCCCACAGAATGCCGTTGCCATTGGCGGCGGGCTCCTTTCTGCAGGTCTGGGTGCGCTAACGATCAATGCCGCCCGGAAAAAAGTGCGGCTGGCGCATCTGCGGAATGTATTGTCCGATATCTGGTATATGCCTGACACCTCCGCTATTTATCCTCCTTTCACCTGGTATGTGCTCAATGAAAGGCATTTCAGCAACAACGGGCAGATTTCACTGGCGGCGCATGTAAAAAAGAGATGGGAGCGGTTCGACCTGGAGGGCAACGCGAGCAAATCAAAAATATCGTTGTTCTTTGGCGACGGCGGCGTGTATAAGGCAGATGACCTGCATACCCGGGCCGCCATGGTGAATGAACTGCAATCCACTATCCGGTCCGTAAACCAGGACCTGCAACGGCTGCTGCATTACCTGGTGAGCATAGAATAGACGCTGTTTTTCCCGATTGCGTAAATAATATTCCACTTTCGCCTATCCGCCCCTTTCTTCCGGGTGTAGCTTTGCCCTGTTTATAAACCGAGCTAAAATGAAAAAATTCCTGTTTTCTGTTATTTTATGCTGTAGCCTTCAGCCGCTTTTTGCACATGCCATCTGGATTGAAACCATTACCACCGGGAAGATCGGGCAGCCGCAGGAGGTAAAGGTTTTCCTGGGAGAATATGCCGGCAATGAGCGGGATTCCATCCAGCACTGGTTCAGCAATATGAAAGATTTTACCCTGTACCTGGTGAAGCCAGACGGGCAGAAAGAAAAGCTGACCGTTACACCTAACGGTAATTATTTCACCGCCACTTTTACGCCTGCTGTTGCCGGCACACACCTGTTGTCAATTGATCATACCGTGCAGGAAGTGTATGGCGGCAGTAAGATTCACTACTATGCCATGGGACTGGTGAAAGTAAATAATTCCCTGACGGGTGCAGATAACGCCAAAGAATATACGGACTTTTCCATGCTGACCAATCTCAAAAAGGCTAACAAGCTGCATCAGCCTGCTTCCGTGCAGCTGAGCTATAAGAAGGCTGCTCCTGCCGAAGGAGAGGTAACTGTACAATCGCCGGAAGGATGGACTAAGAAGTTCAAAGCCGGAAAGGCAGGTGACGTTACGTTTTCACCTGCATGGCCTGGCCGTTATATGCTGGAAGGCACTTTTACCGAAGAAGCCAGTGGGCAGCATGAAGGAAAAGACTTTCAGAAAGTATGGCATTGCGTTACCTGGTGTATGGATGTAGATAAGTAAATGTAAAAAATGAGGGAAAGGGCTGGCAATTTTGCCGGCCCTTTCGCGTTTTATCCTGAGTATGTAGTAATTTAATATCCTCTTAATAAGACCCATGAAACAATTGTGCTGTATTGCTATGCTATCTGTTTCCCTGTTATGCATGTATTGTGGTAAGGGAACAACCTATCCTCCTTCTCCCCTTGTGGATACGCTGCCGGCGGTTACGGCAGAAGGTAAAAATACAGTTGGCAGCCTGGTAAACGGGAAAGTATTTATTCCACGGGGAAGCGTAGGCCCGGCTAATCCCAGCGCTTACTATGATCCTAATGCCCAGGGCGGAAGTTTTAACCTTACTATGACCCGTTTTGACCCCGGGGATTCTATACAACGCAGTTTCCAGGTGATAGTTACTAACCTGGATAAAACGGGCGCTTATCCCATTACCACCCCAATGAAGGATGTGGCTTTCATTTATATGAGGAGACGCATCAGCTCCGGCACCGTTTGTGAATATATTGGTATGGATGCGGAACATGTGAAACAGGAAGGGCAACTGGTGATCACTAAACTGGATACCGGACAAAAGATCGTTGCCGGTACTTTTACCTGTACGCTGATAACAGCTGGTTGTGATACTGTTCGTATGACTGAAGGGCGGTTTGATATGAAATATTAATCTTTGCCTGTTATGATCTCTGCATAGATCTCTTCAAAATTTTTCCCTTTGTGCGACTGCCAGATGCCGGTGAATTTGGTTTCCACGCCTTTCAGCAGCTGTATACACAATTTACGGTCGCTGTCTGTCATGTCATGGAACATTAACTCCGCTAACTGGCTGACCCGCTTCCTGCACTGGATCAGTACTTTCTCTCCTTTGGGGGTTACCTTCAGGCGTTTGGAGCGCTTGTCTTCCTTATCATCGTATTCAGTGAGATAACCGAGCTTTTTCAGGCGGTTCAGTTTATCTGTGCCGGTAGACAGCTCCTGCAGGGCTGCATAGATCGCCTCCGTTTTGCGGGGCTCCTTCAGCTGCGCCACGGTATTAAGTAATGAATATTCGTCAATAGTGTTGATCCCGGTACCTTCCAGCGCGGCAACCGTATAAATGGTATGCAGTTTAAAAATGCGGCCAATAACCCTCATCAGGATGCCATCGCTGTTCACCGGGAGAAATTTTCCTTCCGGGGGAACAGGCTTGCGTGTTTGTTTACCGGCCAGGTAGTGCCTGCAAAATTCTTCTATACTGCTTCCCGGGTGCTGCTCGTCATATGCCCCCCATTCCGTGATCAGTTCTACCGCTTTATTCATACCATATATTTTATTTTCGTAGCAATAATAGAAAAAATACTTCGAATTTTTTGTTTTTACTACATTTCCGTTATACATTTACTATTATTATTCCGATTTCGTCATACAAAAATCATCATCTGATGTCAACACAGATTCTTTTCCAGGGCTTTATAGTGCTTCATCTCATAGGCTTTCTTCTTTTCGCCGGCACTTCTGTAGCGGATTTCGTGGGTTTCCGGCAATTCTGGAAGCAGTACGACCTCAACAAAACCAAGGCAGCCACCATAATGCAGGCCATTTCCGTATTCCCGGTGTTAATGAGGATAGGGATCGGGCTGATCATCCTTTCCGGTATAGGCATCATGTATATGACCCATGGCGTTTTTGGGGAGCAGCTCTGGTTCCGGGTAAAATTTGCCCTGGTGCTGCTTGTTATTCTCAACACTTTTTTATTCGGGGTACGTCAGAAAAGGCAACTTGTTAAATTCCTTGAAACTTCCGACAGCACTGTTCAGAAGATCAGGGGAAACATCCGTTTGTTTCACCTGCTTCAACTACTCATCGTTTTTATCATCATCCTGTTGAGTGTTTACAAATTCAACTGATCAATAAAACATCATGAAAAAAGATAAGATCATTTACTGGACGGCCACCCTTATTCTTACCGGGGTGATGTTGTGGAGCGCTTTTAATTTCGCTTTTAACCCCGAAATGAGAGGAGCCTTTGCCCACCTGGGATTACCCAACTGGTTCCGGATAGAGCTCACCGTTGCAAAGCTGCTGGGATCACTGGCGCTGCTGCTGCCGTTTACGCCGCCAAAGCTTAGGGAGTTTGCATACTTCGGGTTTGGCATCACGCTCATTTCAGCGGCCATTGCGCACCTTTCAAGCGGCGACAGCGTGTTACTGGAAATAGGCCATACTTCATTTTTTGTAAGCCTGGTGGTTTCTTATGTGTACTATCATAAACTGCATCCCCGGGTGGAGGCGGCTTAAAAAAAGAAAGCCTTCAGACCGGGCGGGCCTGAAGGCTTTATACAGCTATTGTTATCTTATTTCACGCCCAGGGCTGCAATTACTTTTTCGCCTGTTAACTGCGCGGAAGCAGGATTCTGACCGGTGATGAGATGGCCATCGGCTACAGCAAAAGGCTGCCAGTCGGCCCCCTTCACATAACTGGCGCCATGTTCCTTTAACATATCTTCCAGCGAAAACGGTACTTCAGCAGTGGTTTGTCCCGCCACTTCCTCGCTATTTGTAAATCCTGCCACCTTCTTTCCTTTTACCAGCGGCGCCCCGTTCTTATCCTTTACATTTTTTAGCGCTGCCGGCGCATGACATACCAGCGCCACCGGCTTCCCGGCCGCATAAAACGTTTCTATCAGCTGTACGGATGTAGCATTTTCTGCAAGGTCCCACATAGGCCCATGACCGCCGGGATAAAAAACTGCATCATAATCTGCCGCGTGCACCGTTTTCAGTGGCACGGTATGCTCCAGCCGTTCCTGTGCTGCGGGATCCTTCAGAAACCTTTTCACGGCCTCTGTGGAATATTCCGGAGCGGTGCTTTTGGGATCAACAGGCGCCTTCCCTCCTGCAGGAGATGCAATGGTTACCTGGATCCCTTTATCCGTAAACAGGTAGTAAGGAGTGGCAAATTCTTCCAGCCAGGTACCTGTTTTATGACCGGTACTTTTTACTTCGCTGAAGGAAGTAACAACGATGAGTATTTTTTTCATAGACTGATGGTTAATTATTTTGGTTTGCTGGCTGTATGCCTGGTGCCCCAGTAATAACAGCAACAGCATCGTTCTTATAGTTTTCATTTACCTGATTTTTATACAAAATTGCTACTTATCGATGCGCAGTGAAAGGAGGCAGATCACCATTTAATTGTGATATAGGTCACAGGTTTTATGTTAATTTGTACCATATGAATGATGCGTTGCGACAACATATTGAATTAATTACCCCGCTTACGGATAAGGAATACGAGCATATACGATCCTATTTTACCGAAAAGAAACTGCGCAGGCGACAGTTCCTTGTGCAGGAAGGAAACCCGGTGGATCATGAATATTTTGTAGTGAGCGGCCTGTTAAAAGCTTCATATATTAATGAGGCGGGGAAGGAACATATTATCCGGTTTGCGATGGAAGACTGGTGGATCACCGATTACCAGGCCTACGTAAATCAAACGCCGGCGCAACTGAGCATTGATTGTATTGAAGCCTCCACCCTGCTTTGTTTATCTTCCGAAAACAAAAGAAAGCTCTGCGAAGCCTCTCATAAAATGGAGCATTTTTTCCGGGTAAAAACCACTTCCGGCTATGTTGCGTTACAGCAACGGATCTTATCGCTGCTCAGTGATGATGCACAATCCCGCTACCGGCAGTTACTCTCCCAGTACCCCACTCTTTTCCAACGGGTGCCCAAAACACTGATAGCCGCCTATCTTGGCGTATCCCGGGAAACGCTGAGCCGTTTTTCCGGGAAGTAACCATTTCTTTTATTTCTCCCTGGGAAATAATAATTACCTTTGTAAGGTAAACTTATAACTTTACCTTACTATATGGCTTCCCGGAATCCGCATCAACTTGCTGCACAGCTTCGTCCACTGCTTACCAGGCTGGTAAGAAAGCTGCGGAAACTATCGCCGGCAGATGAACAGCTCTCGCAAAGCGAGCGTTCCGTGCTGGTATTACTGGACCAGCATGATTCCCTGCTATCAGCAGAACTGGCGGTGATGGAAAAAATGACGCCCCAATCGATGGGACAATTACTGCAACATCTTTTCCAGCTGGGCCTGATCAGCAGAACCGCTTCTCCCGATGATAAACGAAAGATCAACATTTCCCTTTCGGCAGCTGGTAAAGAGCGGATACTGAAAGTGCGGAAGGAACGGGATGAGTGGTTAGGCAAGGCCATAGGCGAAGTTTGCACGAAAGAAGAGCAGGCCATCCTGCAGGCAGCCATCGGGTCTTTAACAAAGCTGGTGGAGTATGAATAAAAGAGGGGAAGCAAAATGAATATCAGCACTTTTAATGCATTTAAAAACCGTAATTACCGGTTATATTTCAGTGGACAGTCGATATCGCTGATAGGCACATGGATGCAGAAAACTGCCGTGAGCTGGGTTATTTATTCACAAACGCATTCCAAGTTTATGCTGGGGCTTACTCTTTTTGCCAGCATGTTCCCTTCCTTTGTTTTCTCCTTCGTGGGCGGTGTGGCATCCGACCGGTATAACAGGTACAAGCTGTTGCTCGCTACTCAGCTGGCTTCCATGCTCCAGGCAATATTATTAACAGTGCTCATCTACTTCCGGCATTACCAGGTATGGCAGATCATTGGACTGAGCGCCTTCCTGGGTTTGATCAACGCGTTTGATGTGCCGGCCCGGCAATCGCTCGTATATGAAATGGTAGACGATAAGGCAGACCTTCCCAATGCGCTGGCGCTGAACTCCTCGATGGTGAATTTGTCGAGGCTCATTGGCCCCGGCATTGCCGGCCTGGCGCTGGAGAAATTCGGGGAAGACATCTGTTTTGGCTTAAACGCGCTCAGCTTCATTGCCGTGATAGGATCCTTATTACGAATGAAGCTCCCCGCCTACACCCAGAAAGCTCGTACTAAAAATATGCTGGGCGAACTGAAAGAGGGTTTTGCATATATCCGCGCCACACCCGCTATTTCACTGATACTAATTACCCTGGCATCTGTGAGCCTGCTGGTATTGCCTTACACCACGCTGATGCCTGTGTATGCAAAAGATATTTTCAAAGGCAACGCTTCTACCTTCGGGGTTATAGACAGCGCCATCGGGATGGGCGCATTTTGCGGAGCTATCTTCCTTGCGTCGCTGAAACCAGGAAAAAACCTTCGCAGGATACTGGCTCTTAACACCCTCATATTCGGCACAGGGCTCGTGTTATTTTCCCATTCCACCATTTATCCCATTGCACTGGTATTTGCCACGATGGCGGGCTTCGGCATGATGTCGCAGATCACTATCAGTAACACCCTGATCCAGACAACCGTAGATCCGGCCATGCGGGGCAGGGTGATCAGCTTTTATGCCATGGCATTTTTTGGTATGCAGCCACTGGGCGGATTACTGATAGGCGCCATTTCCCAATGGATAGGAACACCCAATACGGTGCTATTGCAGGGTGTGGTCACTATTATTATCGGCGGACTGCTTTTCCGGCAGCAGCAATTACAGACGATGGCCGGGCAACCGGCGCATATCTGAAGGTTTACAGGGAAACCATTATCTTTAAGCCCATAATATGTTAACCAGTCAACTAAAGATAGCGCTGTTAACCTGCTGCACCCTCCTGCTGCTCACCACACTCCATGCGCAAAACCTGGAAGGTATATGGAAAGGCTATGCCGCCGCAGAATCACAGGGATGGTATTACGGTACCGGCAGTTACATCATGGAGATAAAACAAACGGGCGCCGGGAAATACAGCGGCACCGCATGGTTTTATGAAACCCCACAGCTTTACGGAGAGCTAACGGTGAAGGGCCAACGAAACGACAGCGCCGATAACTGGCGTTTTGAGGAAATAAAATTCAATGAGATCACCATTCCCAGGAATCACAGCGCCCGGCTGGCGGTAATGAACCTGCGACTGTTCGATATTGACGGGGAAACAGTGCTCCAGGGAAGTATGATCAGCTATTCAAAGTACACCGGGAAAGTACACAGTAAAAGAGTGCTACGGTTATCGAAGCTTAATGCCACGGAAATAGCCGCCCTGCAGATTCCCGGCCACCGGAAAACGATACCGGCAACAGATACCATTCTTCCTTCACCGCGGAAAGATATCATGCCTGTACTAAGCGCCGCTCCCGCGCCGGCGCCCCGTAAAAACCGGCTACAGGGAAGTTACAATATCAGCAACCCGGAGATCGACATCAGCCTGTATGATTACGGTACCATTGACCATGATACCGTCACCGTATTTTTTAACGGGATAAAAATGGCCGACCGACAGGAACTGACCAGCAGCCCGCTGCGCATCCATCTTACAGCAAACCCGGAGCGTGAATACCAGGAGCTGATACTGCATGCCAATAACCTTGGAGATATCCCGCCGAACACCTCCAAAATGGTTATTATTACCAGTGATAAACGTTATGAGTTGAGGGTTACTTCTTCAGAAACAGAAAATGCGATGATCCGTTTCCGTTATATACCCTGAACGCGAATCCCCTGACTCAGCACTTTATTATTTAGCCGGTATTTCCCGTAGAATATGCAGCAGGTAGTCGTAAAACTTAGCTACAGAAGAGATCTGCACTCGTTCATCCGGAGAGTGTGCGCCACGGATAGTGGGCCCGAAAGAGATCATATCGGGATTACCCAGGTGTGCCCCGAGGATACCACATTCCAGCCCCGCATGACAAGCCCCTACTTTGGGCGTATGGGTAAAGTGATCTTTATACAGCGCCAGTAATAAACGGAGCACGGCAGAATCGGCATTGGGCTTCCAGCCGGGATAATCACCGTCCTGGCCCACTTCACAGCCAATGATTTCGAAGGCAGCGCTTACTGCGTTGGCTACATCGTTCTTGGTGCTTTCCACGCTGCTGCGTTGCAGGGATTGTGTAATAAACACGCCGTCTTTCGCCTGTACCTTGGCAAGGTTGGAAGATGCCTCCACCAGCCCGGCAATATCAGGGCTCATCCGGAATACACCATTTGACGCAGCGTAAACGGCGCGCAGCAGTTGCTCCAGGTAAGCCGGCTCCATTACCTGTGCAGGCAGGGTGGTTTCTTTACATTCCAGTGCCAGTCCCGGTTCTATAGTATGGTATTCTTCTTTTATAGTAGTTGTGAATTCCCCGATGAAACGGGTAAACGTTTCCTTATCGCCGGCAGGAACGGTAACAACCGCCTGTGATTCGCGCGGAATGGCGTTACGCAGGCTGCCCCCGTCAAGACTCCCCAGTTGTATATTCACCTGTTGCGCTGCCTTATACAGCAGCCGGTTCATCAGTTTATTGGCATTGGCCCTGCCTTTATGGATATCCATACCGGAGTGACCGCCCAGTAAGCCTTTGATACTGATAACAAAGGCAACGGCGTTTTTATCGGCAGGCACTTCCCTGTAAGTGCCCCTGGTATTGGTATCGATACCACCGGCACAGCCGATGGTTAATTCATCTTCCTCTTCCGTATCAAGGTTCAACAGGATTTTACCGGTAAAATTAACCGGGTCCAGTTGTTTGGCGCCGGTCATACCGGTTTCTTCATCAATGGTGAACATAGCTTCTATGGCGGGATGCGCAATATCCTTTGCGGCCAGTACCGACATGATAGCGGCTACGCCAATGCCATTGTCGGCGCCCAGCGTGGTGCCGCGGGCTTTTACCCAGTCGCCGTCCACATACATATCAATACCCTGGGTGTCGAAATCAAATACGGTATCGCTGTTCTTCTGGTGCACCATATCGAGGTGCGACTGGAGGATCACCGTTTGCCGGTTTTCCATACCGGGTGTTGCCGGCTTTTTGATAACCACGTTGCCAATGGCATCTTTTGCCGTATCAAGGCCCAGGCGTTTCCCGAAGTCCATCATGAAAGCAATTACCCTTTCTTCCTTTTTGGAAGCGCGGGGAACTGCGTTCAACTCAGCAAAGTGTTGCCATAATTGTTTTGGTGAAAGATCTTTTATTTCCATTGAAATAATTATTAAGTATTTGTAAAGATAGATTTTCCCGTGTATTAAATGTTGTGCCCGGAACAGCCATTTCATTTGGTACGGTTTTTTTATCAGCTACTGTTCATCAACTATTACTTTTAAAACCGTTTTATGATACAACATCTTACAAACACCGCGTCCAAACAGAAGCTTCTCATTATTGAAGATGAAGGAGAAATGTGCCTGCTGATCAATTTACTGCTGGATGGTAAAGAGATGGAGATAGAGCATGTACAAACCATTTCCGATGCTGTGGAATATTTTCAACAGCATCAGCCAGCCATCGTACTGCTTGATAACCGGCTGCCAGATGGGTTTGGATTGGATTTTATCAGTTATATCAGGGAGAAATACCCTTCCACAAAAATAATTATGATCTCCGGGATGGATGCGGCCGCAAGGGATGTGGCGCTGGCCAACGGGGCCGACCTCTTCCTGGAGAAACCTTTTAACAGGACAACATTATATAATGCAATTCAACAATTGCTTGATTAAACCTGGTTCACCCGGTGCTGTTTCATCCCGGCGCCGGGTGAATAACCCCACCTACTTTTTGGTAGGCGCTTGTTTTACATTTTTCCTCCCGCTAACTTGGCTGCTTAATTATTATCTTTAAAATAATCAAGCATCCTTATAATGACTTCTGAAAAAAAGATTCCCACATTATACGAATGGGCCGGTGGCATGCCTGTATTTGAAAAGCTGATGAATGCTTTTTACGATAAGGTATTACAGGATGAATTACTGGCGCCTGTATTCCGGCATATGTCGCCCGCGCACCAGCTGCACGTAGCACATTTTATTGCTGAAGTTTTTGGCGGGCCGAAAATGTACAGTGGAGAAGACAGCGGCTCACATTTTACGATGATCCAGAAGCACCTGGGCAGGCATCTTACGGAGCAGCACCGGAAAAGGTGGGTAGCGCTGCTGCTTGAAACTGCAGACACCCTGCAGTTGCCGGATGACCCTGAGTTCAGGTCGGCCTTTGTAGCGTATATTGAATGGGGCACACGCATAGCGGTGATCAACTCCCGGGAAGGAGAAGTGCCCATGAAGCCGGATGAGCCTATGCCGAAATGGGGATGGGGAGAGCCAGGGGGGCCGTATATTCCGTGAGGCAGCTCACTTCCTTGCAATAAGAATAAGATCCGTTGTAGTACTTCCATCAGCAGCAGGGTATTGCTCCCGCTGAAGATCCATCAGCTCAAACCTGTTTTCCTTTAACGCATCTACCAGGTAACCCGCTTCGTGGTAGTACATATAGAATTCATCGTTTCCATCGGTGTGGAAGAAACCGGACCTTGTATATTCATCTTCCATAGTGCTGATATAAAGCATTCCGCCAGGCGTAAGCAAACGGGCGGCATCGGCAATCATTTTCACCGCCTCTTCCCTACTCAGGTAAGGCAGGCAAAAACCGCACATGATGCCGTCAAATGTTTTACCGAGCCCGGAAATTTCCCTGGCGTCCATCAGCCGGAATTCCGCCTGGGGGTTATTGGTGCGGGCCAGTTCCAGCATGTTGGGAGCCAGGTCTGTGCCAAGCAGGCGAAAGTCCGGCCGTTGCTGCAGCAGGTACTTCGTAATATTGCCGGGACCGCACGCTATCTCCAGCACAGCGGCGCCCTGCTTCGTGATGTTGTTACAAAACAAATCGAACGACGCATGATAACGCGACACATCCATATGCCTTTCCTGGTATAGGCCGGCGCGTTTATCAAAAATGCTGATTACCTGCTGCATTTTATCCATAGTGAAAGGATTAGGTAACAAATATAAGGAATTGTTACTCCGTAAGGCCATTCGGATCCATGGTAAGCGCTTCGCTCATATAATCCAGGAAAGGACGCATGGCCTTGAAAGTAAGATTGGCTTCTTTCAGAAAATTATCACTTAATACTTCCTTATCAGCAAACCTTCTTACCAGCACAAATTGCTTATAGCGCAACAGGTCGATGGCTTCATGATCTGCAGGATAACCTTTGGGCATTTTTTTCAGTTGCTCCCCTTCCAATGTTTTAAAATAAGTTTTGAAGGATTTGCTATTTAAGATCTTTCTCAGGGGTGCGGGATCAAACGCGATCTCATCCCGGATGCGCTTCAGATCTTCCGGAACAGGCCCCCAGAAACCTCCGGCCACAAAGCTGTTACCCTGTTCTATATGAAAATAATACCCGCCCCTGCGGAATTTGGTGGCACGTTTAAAACTGCCGCTCCAATGCGTTTTATAAGGGGTTTTATCGTTGGAAAAACGGGTATCCCGGTAAATGCGGAAGAGACTCTTTTTACCGGAAGGCGTTTCTATCACGTCGTGGGTGGAGAGTTCTGCCAGGAGGGCTTCTGCAAATTCTTCCACCAGCGCAAGTTCCTGCTGGTAAGTTGGTTTATGGGTATTAAACCAATCCCTGTTATTGTTCTCTTTTAATTTGCTTAAAAAATTAAAGCCGGACTGGTGTATGCGAGGTTGTAATGCATTCTTCTTTGCCATGGTATGCCGTAATTTATAAAGCCTGTTATCGTATCGCAACAGGCGTTACAAAAGTAGGTTTTTCCGTTTGCCGGGGCAAACGGAAGTGGCGCTTAAATATTTTCCCCCGCCCATAACATTACGGAACTGCCTGATGCTTGTGAAGGAGAAAATACCGATCTTGCCGTTGAGATAATTGTGCGCTTAATCAGAACCCAAATGAATTTATAGCATCCATGAAAATAGCTACCTACAATGTTAATGGCGTTAACGGACGCCTCCCGGTATTACTCCGCTGGCTGCAGGAAACGGCGCCTGATGTAGCCTGTTTACAGGAACTGAAGGCCCCGCCTGAGAAATTCCCCGAACAGCCCATCCGGGATGCCGGCTATCAGCCTATCTGGCACGGACAAAAAAGCTGGAACGGTGTAGCCATCCTCTCCCGCATTGGAGAGCCCAGGGAAATAAGGCGGGTGCTTCCCGGTGATCCGGAAGATATCCATAGCCGCTATATAGAAGCCGAAATCAACAATATCACTATCGGCTGTCTTTATTTACCAAACGGCAATCCCGCTCCCGGCCCTAAGTTCGATTATAAGCTCAGCTGGTTCAAACGCCTCACTGCGCACGCCAAAGAATTGCTGGCCTCCAAAACGCCGGTAGTGCTTACAGGCGATTATAACGTAATGCCCACTGAACTGGATGTATACAAACCTGAACGCTGGGTAGACGATGCGCTTTTTCGCCCGGAAACCCGTGAGGCGTTCCGTAATTTAAGGGACCAGGGCTGGACAGACGCCATCCGGAAACTGTATCCTGATGAAAAGATCTATACTTTCTGGGATTATTTCCGTAATGCCTACGGTCGCGACGCCGGCCTGCGCATCGATCACTTTTTGCTGAGCCCGCAGCTGGAAAGCCGGCTTGTAGCCGGCGGTGTAGACAGAAACGTGCGTGGCTGGGAGAAAAGCAGCGATCATGCGCCGGTATGGATAGAGCTCACGGATGCCTGACAACGGCAATGGCTATACGGCCCGGTTAACAGTAATATGCCTATGTTACAATTTCTTAGTATCTTAAAAAGATAAACCCGTTTACTATGACCACAAAAGAAACCTTTAGCCTCCATGGCGAAAACCTGTTAAAGAAGATCAAGGAACTGATCGCTGAAGGAAACGTACGGAAAATCACCATCACAGATAAAGAAGGTAAAGAACTGATGACCTTCCCGCTTACCATAGGCGTAGTAGGCGCTCTGCTGGCGCCTGTTTTCGCCGCCGTTGGGGCATTGGCAGCATTGATCGGCGAATGCAGCATTACCGTGGAAAGGGAGCCTAAAAAAGAATAACCGCCCCAACAATTTCACGATTTGATAATATTTCGGTAACATAGTCTTTATACGGAAAGGTCACATTTGCGCCCTAAACGTATCAACCACTATGACCGTAGTACGCTACTTCGCTCCATTAGGCTTTGTGTTCCTTTTTGCCTGCAAGAAAAACGACAACCCTACTGACAACAACATTTCCTACCCCGCTAAAGCTACCCTGGCCGGCGCTGTGGTAATGACCACCAACGCTGCCGGCGTAAAAGTATACAATGGCGGTTATGGATCATCTATTGCCAATGTACCAGGCCAACCGGGTTACTTCTACCTGATGACAGACCGCGGCCCTAATGCAGATGGCATTATCAAAGATTCCAAAGTTTTTGCTGTACCGGGCTTTAACCCACAGATCGGGAAGTTCAAACTGAACGGCGATTCACTGGTACTGGTTGAAACCATTCATATTAAATCTGCTGCCAACACGCCGGTAACAGGGCTTCCCAACCCTGCAGGATCAGGCGGCACCGGCGAAACTGCATTGGATAAAGATGGTAAAACGCTTCCCGAAGATCCGGATGGTATTGACAGTGAAGGCCTGGCCGTAGCGCCCGACGGTTCTTTCTGGATCAGTGATGAATACGGGCCTCACCTGGTGCACCTCGACAGAAGCGGTAAAACACTGGAAAGGATCAACCCTTTCGGCACCGGTACCGGCGGCCGGAAAATACCAAAAGTATTTGCCAACCGCCGCGCCAACCGTGGCATGGAAGGGCTCACCATCACCCCCGATGGCAAAACGCTGGTAGGTATTATGCAGTCGCCCTTATACAATCCCAGCAAAGATGCGGTAAAGAACTCCCTGTATACCCGCATCCTTACCTATGATATCGCTTCCGGTCAAAGCAAACAATACATTTACAAACTGGATAATAAAAATACCGCCAACAGCGAAATCACCGTGATCAGCAACAACACCTTCCTGGTACTGGAGCGCGACGGGGAGTTTCCCGGCGATGCCACCAAGCCTTCGCTGATCAAAAAGATCTATAAAATTGACCTTTCTGCTGCCACGGATATTTCCGACGCTACCGATGGCGCCGGCGGTAAACTGGTAAATGGCAAAACAGTGGAAGTGCTCACGGATGAAGAGCTGCAGGCTGCCGGCATTAAAACCGTCAGCAAATCGCTGGTGGTGGATCTGCTGAAAGACGTGGCGGCTTATCCGCATGATAAACCGGAAGGCATTGTACTGGTGAACAGTACTACGCTGGCAGTGAGCAATGATGATGACTTTGGAATTATTCCTCCCGATCCCGCAAACAATACTTATATCCAGAAAATTTTACCGCTCACCGGTAAAACGGATTTTAACACGGTGTACTTTATCAAGCTGGCTACGCCGCTTTTTTAAACCATAACTTATCCTGATAAGTAGCAGGGTTGGTGCTTAGCGCCAACCCTGCTGTGTTCATAGCTGTTATAGGCAAAACCAGTTTGTTCATCTTTATAAAAAAAATTTATGAAGATGTCTGAAAAACTATCGATTCTCCTGCGCATATTTATCGCGAATGCCTGTGAAAACCGGAAAATCCTTTACTTTCATAGCCAAACAGCTATCGCCATGCTTTCGCAAAAGGGATTAACCGCAGTTACATTCAACAGGGACAAGATCAGTTCACCGGGGATATACCCCTTTAATATCCCGGCACTAAAAAATTTCTCCACTTTACCGCTGCATCCGAAAGTAACCTACTTCTCCGGTGAAAACGGGATGGGAAAATCCACCCTCATAGAGGCTATTGCCGTGGCCTGTGGCTTCAACCCCGAAGGCGGGTCATTGAACTTCAACTTTAGCACCCGTGCATCGCATTCCGTACTGCATCAGTACATCCGCGTGGCCAGGGCAGCGGTGCGGGCAAAGGATGGCTTTTTCCTGAGAAGCGAAAGCTTTTTTAATGTGGGTACCAATATTGAAGAACTGGATAAAGAGAATATGGGGCCGAAAGTAATTGATAACTACGGCGGTGTTTCCCTGCATGAGCAATCGCACGGGGAATCCTTCTGGGCCTTGCTTTCACATCGTTTTGGCGGTAACGGCCTGTACATCCTGGACGAGCCGGAAGCCGCGCTTTCCCCAACGCGGCAGATGGCCATGCTCACCAGGATGCACCAGCTGATAGGGCGGCAATCGCAGTTTATTATTGCCACCCACTCTCCTATTGTAATGGCTTATCCAGATGCCACCATTTACCAGCTCACAGAAAACGGGATCAAAAAAACCAGTTACACGGAAACAGAAAATTATAAGACCTCGTACCATTTTATCAACAACTACAAAAACATGCTGAAGATCCTGCTGGAAGATGTTTAATCTTTTACAGCCGGCACCACATAGCTATACGCGGTGTATCGCAGTTCGCTCCAGGCATTCTTCCCGGGAAATTTATATCCAGGGTACAGTTCCTGCTCCACCGGCTCAAACACGATCCTTACCCGGATACTGCTACGGCCTTTGGTAAGTGCGGCCGGTACCAGCCATTCGTCGTCGCGGAAACGGCGGTTGCTGGTTTGTACATTGTACATCCTTTTATCTGTTTCTTTTGGGGGATGACTGAACATACAGGTATTGGCGCCCGCGAGATACCAGGTGCCGGCAAATTTCCATTTGCTGCCGGAGCTGTCTGCAATATATACTGCTGCTTTCTGGTTAGGGTGACTGTAATCCAGCGTGCGGCGCAACAGCGCTCCCTGGTTGGCAGGATCCAGCCGGATATTGAATTCCGATACGCCCGTGGTATAACGGCCATCTTCAGCATGAGCAGGGTATATTTCAATTTTTCCTTTGTCTTTAACGTTCAGTGAATCAGGCCCCAGCTCATAACGGCTAAAAATGGTTTCCACCGAAGATGCCTGTGGAGAATGATATGCATGCTGCTGCTCACTGTTTACATCGCCTATATCCAGTTCATCTGTTTTTATCAATGAAGGGGCTGGCAAGCCATACCAGTAGGTAACGCTTTCATAATGTTCAGTGGAACGGTTATCGCCTCCATGCTCCAGTTGTATGCGGGCATTACGGCCAAAAGGCATCAGGTCGGCCAGGAGGAAGCGGTAGGCCGAGTGGATGAGGTCTTTCCTGTCTTTTGCCTGGTCTTTGCGGGCTACGCCACAGGGATGCCCCGCAAAAGGAAGGGTCATATTCCTGCCGCCCCAGTAGTCGCCCCCACCGCCCCACTCTTCCGTGCCGGTGCCCTGTGCCTGCGGCGACTGGCTATCGTCGAAGAAAAAGCGGGGATCCCCTTCCAGCGTGCCCAGTTCGCCGTTGTGTGTAAAAATGAAGGAAGTGCCCACAAAGTTACCCGACCATTCCGTTTTACCTTCTATTCCGCGTGTATCCAGCAACGTTAGATCCCTGCCAGATTCCGGTGTGGGAAAATCGCGGTACGTTGCATGAAAATAGCTGCTGAATGCAGGATTTATTTTCTGTGGCTGATAGCGGACCTCGTATTTAACGGATGTTTCGCCCGGTGTGATGCCTGCCAGCTCAAACTTCGCCGCTTTAAAGAACGGCATGGGGTAATAACAGGCCAATGTTAGCTGCTGTGTTGTGCTATCGTAACGGATATTGATAGGAAAGCCTTTTACAAGGTATTCGCGGTGATCGCGGTTGTGCAGCGTACCGGCGCCAAAGAACAGGCAAAGCGGTGCATCTATGGATGGTTGCAACGCATCGTCCCAGGTAACCAGCAGGCGGATCCTTTCCAGTACCTCCGCATCTGCAGCCGGTATGGTTAGCTTCAGCGCTCTCACTACAGCAGTAGTACGTATATCCGTAAGTGTTATCTTTTCACTGTTGAGCTTTACTATGCCGCTGCGGGTGGGAATATGCGCCGGCGCGATGTCCTGCCCCGCTTTACTGATAAGGTTCACCATCTTTTTCTCCGGCGTTTTGTTGATATCCCAGCTGCGGATACGTCGGGAAAGTTTACCGGGGTTAGCAAACAACTGGTAGATGTAATACCCTGTACCGTAGTGAGTGCGGGAGTAAGCGATACGCAGGGATTCACGGAACGGGATGGGTGTCCAGATAAGGTCCGCCCCTTTGGTATCGGCCCAGGTCCATGCCATGGGTTTGGGAAATGGTGACGCTGGAATAAAAACGCTTGCCTTGATATCCCGGATGGCATTTGCAGGATCCGCGGTCCCGGTTTCCTGTATGGTGTGTTCCCGCCCGTCGGTAATAAAATGCCAGGGGCTTCCATGCCAGTGGTTGGCGCGGAAGAAATAAAGTATACCCGTTCCCGTTATATCCAGCGTAACATTATCTGTTTCCCCATTCATAAAAAGATAATGGCTGGCATCGGCAGCATCGTTGCCGCCGGTACGGTCGTAGGTACCTCTCATATAAGTTCGCATGCCGAACCGCTGCATAGGCCACTGTTCCCATTTCAGGTAGGCATCTGCACCGGCGGGTATAACGGGCAGGCGCTGCGCCTGCAGCGGCAGCGATGACCGGCACAGGAGCATCACCAGTAAACAGGTATACCCGGAATACTTTACCAGGTATATTTTCAGCAGCAGTATGTGTTTTGCAACTATCATAAATTGTATTAGCTTCATTCAATAATTCCGTTGTATGAAACCGATCCTGCGCAAGGTTGATACCGGCCATAATTATTCATTCAGCATCCGGGAAGACATCTACCCTTACCTTTATAATCACTGGCATTACCACCCGGAAATAGAGCTTACGCTGATCCGTAAAGGCAGCGGCATGCGCCTGGTGGGCGACAGTACAGAAAGGTTTGAAGACGGCGACCTGGTGCTGCTGGGCAGCGAGCTTCCGCACATGTGGCGGAGCGATGCCATTTACTTCCAGGAGCAGCCCGGGCTACGGATAGAGGCCATTGCTATTCATTTCAGCGATCACTTCTGGGGAGCCGGTTTCCTGGACCTGCCGGAAATGAAAGCAATAAAAGAACTGCTTACAAAAGCCAGGCATGGTATCAGGATACATGGCGCCACCCGTGAACAGATCAGCCGGAAAATGGAAGCCATCCTGAAAGCTGGCAAGGTGCAAAGGATTACTTCCCTGCTCAGTATCCTGGATACCATTGCCGGTTCCAAAGACTGTACCCTGCTGTCCAGTGTTGGGTTCGTCAATACCTACAATATCATTAACACGGATAATATCAATAAGATCTATCATTATACCTTTAATAATTTCCAGCAGAAAATAACGCTGAAAGATGTAGCCGCCGCGGCTAACGTTAGCCCCAACTCCTTTTGCAGGTACTTCAAATCCAGGACGCTGAAAACATACTGGCAGTTCCTGATGGAGGTACGTATCGGCTATGCCTGCAAACTACTGATAGAAAACAACCTGCCTATGTCGCAGGTAGGTTATACCTGCGGGTTCAACAACCTCTCCAATTTCAACCGGCAGTTCAAGCTGCTCACGCAGAAAACGCCCTTGCAATACCAGAAGGTATACGTACAGGCAAAAACGGGTTAGCGTTTACCGTAGCGTTTTACCCGCAGCGCTGCCTGCGCCTTATGCCCGGCAAACCCTTCCAGCTCGCACAACCGCATGGCATATTCGCCGATCATAGCACTGGCCGCCGGTGTACAACGCTGGTAAGTACAGTTCTTCAGGAATTTGCCCACCCATAAACCGCCGGTATACTTTGCCGCCTTGCGGGTTGGCAGCGTATGATTGGTGCCAATCACTTTATCGCCATAGGCCACATTGGTTTCCGGCCCCAGGAACAATGCACCATAGTTCGTCATTTTTTCCAGGAAGATACCGGGGTTGCGCGTAAGCACTTCCACATGTTCGCTGGCCAGCTCATCCGCTACGCGGATGGCTTCTGCTTCATCTTCCACCAGTATTACAGACCCATTGTTTTCCCAGGCTACCCGGGCAATATTTGCCGTGGGCAATACAGCCAGCTGCCTTTCTATTTCCAGCAGGGTTTCCCTTGCCAGTTGTTCCGAAGTGGTGATGAGCACACCGGGGGAAGTGGGGCCATGTTCCGCCTGGCCCAGTATATCGCAGGCTACCATTTCTGCATCGGCGGTTTCATCTGCAATCACCAGCACCTCCGTAGGGCCGGCAAAAAGATCGATGCCCACCCTGCCATAGAGCTGGCGCTTGGCTTCCGCTACATAGGCATTGCCGGGGCCTACGATCATATCAACCGCCGGGATGGACCCGGTGCCTATCGCCATGGCGCAAAGCGCCTGTACGCCGCCTAAAATATAGATCTCGTCTGCACCGGCAAAGTGCATGGCGCATACAGTGGCTTCCGGTATCTGCCCGTTGATCGGGGGCGTACAGGCAATCACCCGTTTCACACCGGCTACTTTCGCGGTAAGAATGCTCATGTGCGAGGATGCCACCATAGGATATCTTCCGCCTGGTATGTAGCAACCCACGCTGTTCACCGGGATATTTTTATGCCCAAGGAAAATGCCGGGCAGCGTTTCAATTTCAATATCAAGAATAGAAGCCCGTTGCTGCTCTGCGAAGAAACGGATCTGTTGCTGTGCAAAGCGGATATCGCGGATCACCTGTTCCGGTGTACGGTCCAGGATTTCCTGTATGGCTTCCGCCGTTAACCGGAAAGCAGCCGGCGACCAGCGATCCAGGGTAGCAGAGTAATTCCTTACGGCAACATCACCGTGTGCTTCTATCTCCCTGATCATTTTCTCCACTGTCTCTTTTACACCGGCATCAGTAGCTTTTAACGCCGCTTCGCTTCTTCCTTCTTTTAAATAAACAGCCATAATATTATTCTCCCGAGGGTTTTCTGAGTTTATAATAAGGGTTCAGTGGCTCGCCGAAATCCGGCGTGCCATCGGCATTCCAGGTAAACCGTTGCATGCGCGGGCTCCGGGCGCCGCCACAGCCCTGGCCCGCATGTGGATTGGCGTGGTAAATGATCCAGTCTTCTTTTCCATCCTTTGATTTAAAGAAACCGTTATGACCGGGACCGTATACGCTATTGTCCACACTTTTTGTAAATACCGGTTTATCGGATTTAGTCCAGTGAGCAGGGTTCAGCGGATCGCCATCTTTCTTCAGACATAACATACCAAGTGCGTAATCATCCGTTCCGCAGCTGCTTGCAGAATATACCAGGAAGATCTGCTCATCCGGCCCCTGCAGAATTTCCGGTCCTTCATTTACCGGTATACCATTTTTCTCCCAGGCATAGTCCGGCATAGAAATCTGCACCCTGGCGGTTTTGAGCGTCCAGGGATTTTCCATTTCAGCGATGTAGATACGTTGGGTGATGTCTTTATTGGAGATCTGCCCGCTCCAAATAAAATAGTTCTTGTTTTTGTACGACAGCACCGTACCATCAATGGCAAAACAATCTGCCTGCGGATCGTATATTTTTCCCTTGTCTTTCCAAACCCCGTCGAGTGGCTCCGCCGCTTCGTTTTCCAGCACAAACAAACGCTGCGTGGACAAGTCCGCCGATGCCCCGGCCGTATAGTACAGGTACCATTTGCCATCCAGGCGATGCAGCTCCGGCGCCCAGATATTCCTTGAATTAGCCCCTGTGGCAGGCGGTGCCCAAACCACTTTGGGGATGGCATCTCTCAATGCGGACATGAGACCTGTTTTACGGATGCTGATATTTCCGCCATTGGTGCAGAGAAAATAATAAGCGTTACCATTTTTGTACACCCACGGATCTGCGCCACCATCCAGCAGCGGATTGGAGAATGTAGTATCTGCATTAACAGGCGGCGGCGCTACCGTGGAATCTTTTCCCTTACCTGCACAGGATATACTAAAAACCAGCAGTAATAACCAGGATATATTTTTCATTTAGTAAGATATATGATGAGGAAATAGTTAGTTCCATAACTTCGGATCTTTGCCCCTGTTCTTCCGCCACTCATTACGCCAGCGATGAATATCGTAGGAGTTGATGAGGGGCATGGGTTTCCGGGCTTTGGCATCCGGTATATCAGGCACAGGCGATGCTTCCTTTGCATACCAGTAGGCCACGCTGGCCAGGTCCAGCGTCATTTCATTGTTGTGCCCATGTTCTATGGTAAACCTGAGCGACTTACTAAAATAAATGGGATCGGTGATGTGAAAGCGATACAGGTGAGTGCGGCCCAGTGTACCAATATCGTTATTCACCCTGGCATATCCGAAGTAAGGATGCGTGTACAATACTTTTGGGCCCCAGGCAGTATTGAAATAATCTTCCGTACCGGTGCCGTTGAGAGAAGGCGTTGTTTCTCCGTCTATAAATATCATATCATCCCCTTCCCCGTACCAAAGCGGTGAAGGTGATTGTACATAATAGTTCATACCTATAAAATGTCCTTCTCCTTTGATATCCGCCACCAGGTAATTATTGCGCCCGCTGGTGTTATTCCCTTCAGGGCCGAAGATCCAGTGCTCATTTTCTATACTATCCTGGGAGCCCATGAGCTGCTTGTTATACCAGGCATGAAAGCGGCCGGTATTGGCAGGCAGCCTGGGCATCTCTACATAATCCACACAAAAATAAAAGGGCTGTATTTCTGTACCGGACTGGTTCTCAATTTCTATCCTGGCGCCATTGGAAAAAGGCATGGAAAAATAACTCACCAGGCTGGTGCCATCCATAGGCGCAGCTGCCAGGGGCAGTGAAGTAAAAGGATACGATTCATTCCAGCCCTGCCCGAAGAAAGGACCGATGGGCGATATCACGGATGGATAGGGCTTACCGTCCCAATACATGCGGATGATCACATCGTTCCTGCTGAGCTTATCCGGCGCCGGCCACATGGTGATCCAGATGTGATTGATGATACCGGCGCCTTTAATATCCACCAGTGTGCGCCTGCCGCCGTTTTCTATATGCTGCAGGTTATCGTTGGGACCTCCGGCCTTATCATAACTGCTGATGCGTTTTGTGGTAACATGTTCCCTGATCTGTGCCAGGTCCGCAAGGTTTTGTGCGGATAGGCGGGCGCACGATATAAGAAGTAATAAGCAAATGAGATGTTTCATGTAGTATTGTTTATTTTGTGGGCACCTCCCATTGGTCGGTGCGAAAAGGCGCTACAGGCAAGCCATTCCTGCTAAACAGGTTACCGATAGCGGTGTTACTGAATGCATAGCGCACGGCTGCCGGCTGTTTCACTTCCCTGCTCCATACCACCAGTGAATTATTTTTCATCTTAGCCTGTGCGGGATAAAACTGCCGGTCGTTTCCGGCTATAAACAGTTCTGCAATGCTATCGCCTTTTATAGTGATGCCTTGTGAAGCATTTTCAAAGGAGATGATCACTTTATCTTTCTTTACCATCATTTCCTTAAATAACGGTGACCGGTATACGAATTCACGCCGGTGATAGGTTTCCGCCAATGCCCAGCTGGCCAGGCGATAGCCCACATCGTGCTTGTTGGCGGGATGTACATCATATATGTTGCCGGTAATATCGGTGGTTACTACCATACCGGTATTCGGATGTTGCATACTCTGCTGCTGTGCTTCTCTCAGCAATGCGCCCACATTTTTTTCGCGGTAATTGAACGGGGCTATCTGCACGAAATAAAAAGGCAGCAGCCGATGCCAGGCATTGCGCCATGCGTTGATCATGGAAGTAAACAATAAGCGGTAGGTAGCCGCGGTGCTGGTATTATTTTCTCCCTGGTACCAGATAACGCCGGCAATGCTGTAGTTTGTAACCGGTGCCAGCATGGCATTCCAGGCTACGCCCGGCAGGTGAGGGCACATTCCGTTGGGCAGTATATGTGCCGCCGCTTCTTTTAATACCGGGTTGTTTGTAACAACACTGTCCGGTGTCCATACTTCCGCGGCAGTACCTCCCCAGCTGGCATCAATAAGGCCAATGGGCACCTGCAACTGTTCGTTTAGTTTCTTTCCGAAGAAATAGCCCACCGCACTGAAAGTATTGAGCACGGCACTGTCGCAGGTAACCCATTGCGCAGTAACATCCTCCTGCGGATATGCCGCTGCAGCTTTGGCTATTTTAAAACAACGGATATTAGCATTATACGCAGCAGGCTGTATGGCTTTGATATCTTTCAGGCCCCAGTTGCCGCACATCTCCATATTGCTTTGCCCTGAACAGATCCATACTTCTCCTATCATGATGTTCACCAGCTCAATGGTATTTTTCCCTTTTAACATGATGGTAAAAGGGCCGCCGGCAGCGGGCGTGGTAATGGTGGTGATCCAGCGGGCATCGCCGGCGGCAGTTACGGGATATACCTGCCGATCCCAGGAAGTGGTAATGGAGATACGTTCTCCCGGCTCCGCCCAGCCCCATAACTCTACCTGGCTTTGCTGCTGCAGCACCATGTTACTGCTGATCACTTTTGGCAAACGGATGTTCGCATGTAATGATACCCCAAAATAGGTAAGCATTCCTAACAGTAAATACGCCGTCCTCTTCATACAACTATTTAAGCATGGTATTGATCAGTGATTGAGCAGGGCCGCTGATCTTCGAGTGCTGCGTTACTTCCCAGTAGCTTTGCTGCTGTTCTACCTGTATCTGTGAAGTTATGATCCAGCTTTGAATCCAGCCGCTCAGCGTGCACCAGGCGCCCCATCCGGCATCTGAATTGGAAGCCCAGTAATCCCAGCGCCCATAGTCGAATGCACGGAACCAGGCGCCATCGAGGTCTTTATGCTTACGGCTCTGTACCTGGATACGGGTAAGGTAGGCCGACAATTTATCAGTGGCTTCTTTGTATTTTTTATTACCGGTAGCGCGGGCAGCTTCATTGAGACTAAACAGTGCAAAGTTGCAGGTGTATAGCTGGCAGGATACTTTTTCCCCATTTTTAAAAATGAGGGAGCCTTCATCTGAACCATAAGCGGAGTTGGTGTTCAGCGGGTTGAACATTCCTTTTCCCTTTGCGCCCAGTTCTTCGCGGATAGCGCCGCTTTCGTCCTGGTACTTCATGATCTCTGTCACCATTTTATCGAGCCACTGCCGGTGCTCCGGCGTATCTTCCACGCGTACCAGCCACGCCAGCGGCAGGATCATACGGGCGCGTTGGGTTTGCATGCTGCTTCCCCAGCGCCAGTCGTTCGGATAACTTTCCATAGTTACCCGGATGGCATTCTTCGTTTTGGTAAGCAACGGTTCATAGTGGGTTTTGTTATACAACCACAGGTACAGCGCCCACATCCAGGATTCGAAATGCGGAGACGGATGTATTAAAGACCTGTTGCTGTAAAACTGCCAGCCATTTTTAATGATGTCTTTTTCTTCCAGCCGTTCGCCACGGAAGCCTTCCTTCCCTGTGGTGCGGAAGTTGGCCAGTATGGCGGCGGCCATTTCCTGGTCCCACTGGCTGGTGCTCATATAAGCGGAAGCGCCGAGGATGCCGAGGATAGCCCTTGAATTATCATCCCCATAAAACGTTGTGGGATTGGGCGTAGCCCAGCCGATGAGGCCATAGGCCGGACTGTTGGGGTCTGCCTTGGGGCCGGCTCTCATGTTGGAAGTTTTCAGCGTATAGTTAATGAGGTTCACGGCGTTCTGCCAGTAACTTTTATTATTCAGCAACCTGCCCGCTGCAGATAACGCCATGCTTACTTCTCCCTGTACATCTGCACGCATCCAGTAACGGTATTGCTGTGTGCCATCGTAGTTGATGGTAGAGGTATGTCCTTCCATAATGCCAAGGGAGCCGTTGCCATCGGGTTTATCTGCGCTGATGGGCGGTCCTGTTGGCATTTCGCGGGAATTGTATTCTTCCCATTCTTTTTGCCAGGCCGGGTGTACAAAAAAGCGGCCATGGAAAAACCAGGCGGTCCCCTTCCGGATGGCGTTGAGCCTGGCATCAGCCGGCAGCGGGGCATTTCGGCTGTACATAGGCTTTACATCCATTGGCCAGTGCTTCAGGGTAAGCTGCGGATCACCGGTCATACGGGCAAGGATATACGTCCATACCTGTTTCATGGAAGCAGCGGGGCCATACCTCCCTCTTTCAAAATTGCTCAACGCAGTAGCAGCAATAAACACATTATCCTTCTTAAAAAGCAACGGGTATGTTTTGGTACTGTCTAATCCATATTCAGCTTTATCGAAGCCCACCACTTTAGCCAGTACGATGAGCGGATCAGTGGCGTTAACAGGCAGTATATAACAATTGTGAATGCCCAGTAAGCTCATAGGCTGCAGGGGTGCGCCAAAATCCCCGGTGGTTACCACGCCCCGCTCCAACCTTGTTTCCAGCGGCTTTGCAGGTATATCCAAACCGGGAAAGGCAGCCGGATATTCCACGTACAGCTGCAGGTGCTTTTGTTTGGCGCTTGCCAGGAGATCGTTGGTAATACGCAGCTTTGTATCCAACTCCGGGTAAGTATCTGACACGATGAATACCGCCGCCCCATCTGTTGCTGCGGCGATGGCCGCAGCAGGGGTGGTGAACTGTTTCACTTTATATCCCTCCTGTGTTAAAAGGTGATAGAGCCCGTTCTTATTGCTGCCGCAAAACAGCAGGGTTTTATCTTTCGCGAATACCTGTATGCAGGTACACACCAGGAAGAGCAGCAGTAATTTCTTTTTCATACATTGTTTTTTAACTGGTTCAGAAGAAGAAGAGCGGCGGCTTGTAACTTAGCAGCCGCACCGGTTTCCAGGAACGACCATTTACCCGGCCCGGCTTCGTATCCTCCTTCAGCAAATCCTTTGAGATCGGGGATATAGCCAATAGTATTTTCCGCATATGCCGTGATAACAGTATATGGGAAAGGTGATGCGTTTTCTATTTCCAGGGCTGTTGCAGTAAACGGTTCTCCCGGCAAAAAAACGATGGCAAGCTGCCCCAGGGCAATGGCGTTCACCCTTGCATGCGCATCTGCGGGATTGGTAACGGCCGGGCAACGTATCCCGAAAGTAATATCATGATGGGCAAATGCCAGTGGCACGCCTGCTAACGGCGCCGTATACACTGACTGCAGGACTACCGCCGCCAATGCTTCGCCGTGTTCCCTTGCGGCAGCAGGGCCTTCAGACACCGTAGGCGGGTTAATATCACCAGCGGCGCCATTCAGATACAGGGCCATACCATTACCACCAGCGGCTTCCAGCTTATTGCATAGTTCTCCTGGGAAGTCCGGCGATATATGCGGAAGGCACATCTCATGTACCGGGTGACAAACGGCATGTACTACTGTAGCTATCACCGTATCGCCCGCAGTAAAACGGATAGTATGCACCCGGCGGTCAACCGGTTCACGGCGCATCAGTTCAGGCGAAATGGGCTGCAGGGAATCGGACATGACAATGCCCTGCGGTGTGGGGATACGGCGTTGCAGCGAGTAATCTTCCAGTACACTGCTGCCAATGCTTACCGTGCATTCCTTCGCCGACTTCAGGGCCATAGCTATTGCCCCGCGTATTTGTTGCTGCACTTCGTGTAGCCATGTACGGTATACCGGCGTTAAATACAAAGCCGACAGGGCCACCGACTCCGGTGCATTATGTGTATGCGTGCACGTTATAATGATATGCTCCGCAGGCACATCTCCAGCCATCCCCTCTTTAAATGCCTCCCATCCACCAGTGGAGGTATCGCTGAGCGCCAAGAGGTCAAGCGACACAAGCGCTATAGTAGCAGCGCCACCGGAAAGCACCAGCACCCTGGCTTTCAGCGGCAACCGCACCGAAGTGAAAGGCGCATAAAGACCATGCACCGAAGAAGTGAGCAGGCCCACTTCCAGCGGCGGAGTAATATTTGCAACAGCTGTGCCTGCACGCAATGTAAAATGGTTCATCAGTTACTTGTTTTGTTTCTTCACCCACTGCAGCGATTGCTGCCAGAAGGCATCATATCCCTCCCATAGTTCAAAGTTGATCCCCCAGTGCGGGGCGGGGTCCGACATGTAGGTTAGTATACGCCCTTTGCCATAAGTACCGGCTACCACCAGCGGGTGGCCCGTTTCTTTTACACGTACCAATACTTCACTGCCATTTCCTGCGCTTACTTCATTGTAACCGAAAATGGGCGGGAAACTATGCCAGGGAAGGTTTTTCACAGCAGGATGGTCAGGCATCACCACTTCCGCAGTGAACCCTGCAGACGATTCCACCAGGTCTTCCGTTACCAGGCATTTCACCGGCAGCGCATCCGTAAGCGTACACCTGCCCCATCCTGATTTTCCCTGTACCCCGCTGAACGACAGCCAGCCGCCGAGCATCATAAGGCCGCCGCCGGCGCTGATCCAATCTTTGATAAGAGTAAGCCTGTCGGGGAAAGTAACCACTTTGTTTTCACGACGCGCGCGGTCAAAAAAACTGGGATATAAATGAAAACATTTCGCTTCCACATCGCTGATGATAAGGCTTACTGATTCCTCCAGGAAGGTTTCCAGCTTACCTGGCGCCAGCCGGTAAAGTTCCCAGTTGGCAAGGGTAGTCACATCTGCCACATGTTCCAGTGCTTCGGTTAAGCGCTCCCCATAAAAATGCAGGTCCGCATCTTTTGTTTCCGTACCGAAAGGTGTTTCTATAAATGTAGGGCCCAGGTGAAATACCCAATCGCCCAGGTACAGTACATGTTCTTCTTTTGTCCTGACTTCTTTTTTAACAGACATAATGATCTTTTTATACTTTTTGAGATAAAGATTCGAAGGATTGCATTTCAAGCGGCGATCTCTTCACCGTAGCACGATTGGCCAGCCACAACAGGTACCTGTTGGCCATCTTTCTAAAAACAAAAAAGAGCAACAGGGAACCGCATAATAACCCCGCGCATTGTCCATAACGGGCAAACCATGCCTGTGTAAGCCCGGTGATGAGCATGGCAGTAGCAGCAAAACCTGTTACTGCAATACCAATTCCCCATAAAACAGGCGCGGCTGCCTTACCTCTGCGTTGCTTCCACCAGCCCAGCGGGCGGGCCCGCTCATAAAAGGCATGCAGCAGTGCTGCCGGTTCAGGCGGTGTAAGCAGCGCTACCGTTATCCACAATACCGTGGTAAGCCCCATCACTACCAGGGTTTGCCACCACCAGGGCAGCACCAGTTGCGACGCCAGGGGCACATGCAGGTACATCAGCAGTTTGGGCCCCAGCACAACGAGGCAGAAAATAGCAGCGCCACCAAATGAAGCAGCAATGCGCGCGGCGCCATTAAAGCGCCACCACCACCATTGCGCCCAGTTGGCCGGTAGTTCCGCCGCGCTGAGCTGCAGCATAAAAATGGCCACATCGGTAATAATGCTCACGTTAAACACTACGGCTACCGCCAGTGAAAGAATGAGTGCCATGCCCAGTTTACCGATGAGCATATAATGTTTTTCGCTGGCGTTTTTCACAAACCAGCGGCGGTAAATATCACTGACCAGCACCTGGCTGCCGAAGTTGAGATTATCTCCCACGGTAGACATCGTAGCAGCCATCATGGCTGCTACCAGTAAGCCCATGGCGCCGGCGGGCAGCATTGTTTTCATGAGCTTTCCATACACCAGTTCCCGGTCGGCCCCTTCCACGCGCAGTTCCGGCCATATAACGGCGGCGGATATACTGGGAAGGGTCACTAACAGCAGCAACAGGAACATGCTCAACGCCGTTACTACATACATGGTGAGGGCTTCCGCCGGTGTGCGGGTAGAAAGGATGCGTTGCCCTTCCATGGCTCCTCCCATGGGGGCGGCGTCGCCGCCGTAACCAATGCTTTGTCCTACCATCCAGGCCATGGCCGCCGCCAGCGGGAATACGGAATGCTGGGCCGGCGGCATTACCTGTAATACTTCAGGATGCGTGCTGTTGAAAGCATGTCCCAATGCAGCGGTCATAGCAGCTGCGCCGCCAAAATGAGCCAGCGTAAGGGCTGCCAGTGTGAGCGTGCCTGCAAAAAATATCACCATCTGGATCAGGTTGGAAATCACTACACCTTTATATCCTGAAAAGAAAACAAAAAGGAAAGAGATGGGCACTACCAGGTAAAGCGTTTCCGCTTTGGTAAGCCCGAAGGCCGGTCCCATGATCTTATACGCCGCCAGCAGCGTGATACCCGTCCATGCCGGCATGGCGATCATAGAAGTACGGAGCGCGATCCATAAGCGCATGGCTCCTGCCGCGCGTGGCCGGAAACGCAGATCGTAAAACTCCAGCGTGGTAAAGAGGTTTAATCTTCTCCAGAAAACAGCAAACAACACCCCGCCAAAAAATAAGGCAAGCCCAAACCTGCTGAGGTACCACCAGGAAATAAAAGCGCCTGTTACCACGCCGAGGCCGCCATAGCCTGTAGCCGCGTCGGGACTTACCAGCGCCGCGGTATAGGAGATGCCGTTGAGCCAGCCGGGAATTTTCCGGCCGCCGAGAAAAAAATTTTCCAGGTTGGAACCTGAGAAACGCCGGTGCCAGAGCGACATACCCAGCATGAGCAATAAATAGCCGATCACTATCCACAGATCCAGTTGGTTCCAATTCATAAAACTTCGTTTACCCGTTGGGTTTATTAAAGTATTCCTGTCAGGCGTTCAGCCAGTGGCGCCAGCGCCGGCAGATTGTTGTCAGGTGTATCGAGATAGAAATAAGCTGTGGCGGAATAATTATCCAGCCGGTAAAAATTGACCCAGCCATCGGGAAACTTTTCGTCGAAAAGATCAGGGTAAGAAGGACCTTCCAGGATTTTAACGAGGGTAGCCGGCGTGGTTACGGTAACCACTTTCAACCGCGCCCCGGCCTTTACAGCAGCTCTCAGTTGCCCCCTGCCGCCACCGCCCATTTGCTGTATGGCTACCCGGCAGCTGCTGCGGAAATAAACAGGATCAGGAATATGATACCGGTAAAAAGCGAACTGCTTCTTTTTGGTATCTGCAATAGGACATCCCTGGTACATATGTGCAAACACGCCCTGCCCCCAGCCGGTGCCTATATAATCTTCTGTACCGGTACCGGCCAGCGTGGGGTATTGCGTGTCATCGTCGAGATACATCTTTACTTCTCCTTCTCCAAACCAGGTATTGCCATATATGGTATCCGTTATTACACTCATGTTGCTGCCCAGGTAGCGCCCTTTTCCTTTAACGGCGGGCAGCATTTCAAAATCCTCTCCCAGTTTGGTTTGTTTGTTACTGCTCCAGTACGCATGAAAATACAGGAGGTCTTTCTGCGGCTTCTTCAGCGCCGTAATATTCACATCATAAAACAGCAGGTGCGATTCTTTTGATTCATTCACCAGCACTATCCTTGCATGTTTATTAAAAGGCATAGGGATATAGCAGTTGAACGACCTGCCTTCCGGATCGGAGAACAGGGCGCATTGAAAAGCTGTTTTTCTCCCCAGCCCCATACCAAAGAAATCACCCAAAGGCACGGATACGGCGGGTTTGGAAGCGCCTTCCCAATACATATCGATATGAATAGAGCGGAGCGCTTCCGGCTTTTGCGAAGTAGTAAGCCATATCCTGTTAATCACACCGGCGCCGCTGTAATCCATCAGTGTTACACTGCCGCCGGCTTTGAGCGTATCGCAGGCATGTCCTTTGGCGCCTTTGTTTTCCATACCGGCCTGCCCTTTGGCGCCAGAGCGGTTCTCGAAACTGATCCAGCGCGTGTCTGCATCTGCGGGTAGTTTATACAGCTCCTGCGCCGCCAGGTGCAGCGGCAGGAGGACTAACATCATCAGTAATATTTTCATGCCTTTTATTTTGTTACCATCCGGGGTTTTGAAGGAGATTAGGATTCTTGTCTGTTTCTGATTTCAGCATAGGCCACAGGTAATGTTTCTTCTCAAAAACCCTGCGTTCGAAAACGGTTCTTTTAAAGAACGCCGGATCTGTTTTTGATTCCCCTGCATAAATATTCAATCCATACATGTTGCCATTATCTGTTGTTTCAGAAATCTTCCAGCGATGGCAATCGAAATAGCGGTGCGATTCAAACGCCATCTCTATTTGCCGTTCGTGATGGATGCGTTCGCGCATTTCGTCCTTGCTTAAACCGCCTGGCAGCGCGGGCAGTCCCGAACGGTTCCTGATCAGGTTTACATATTTATACACATCCCCTACCGGGCCCTGTGCTTCGTTGAGCGCTTCTGCATAGTTGAGGTATTGTTCTCCCAGCCTGAAAAAGATCCAGGTGCGCAGCGTTCTCTTCTCCTGTGGTTTAAAAACAAAATTCGGATCAGACAATTTCTTCAGCAGGTAACCGGTTACACTGTAGTTACCGCCGCCGGCGCGCAGTTTTCCATCTGCACCTTTAAACCAGAATTCCAGTCCGCCGGTACGCGTTTTCCATACCGATCCCGAAAAATTAATACTGGCATAGAACCGCGGTTCCCGGCCCACATACATATTGCTGGTACCGGCTACATAAAGGTTATCCGGACCGGGAGCATCTGTAAACCCGGTCTCCGTATAGCCTGATGCAGCGTTGATGATGGGTGTATGATCGGCAGTGTAACCGGTAATAGGCCGTTGCCCGTTGGCCATTTCGTACTGGTCTACAATATCCTGGGTGGGGGCGTGTAAGGTAAAGCCAGCCAGACTTAACGGTTCATTGTAAACATCCAGGCCATCGTAAGTACCATCATTGTACGCAAAGAACACTTCCTGGTTATTGTTCATGTAGAATATTTCCTGGTAGTTTTTCACCGGGTTATTTCCCGGAGATGTGTACAGGGCGTACCCTGCCGCCTGCGTTTGATCGATACAGGCCTTTGCAGCATCGGCGGCTACCTGCCAGCGGTTTGCGTCGAAAGCGGGAAACAACTGTACGCCTTCATGATCTTTTACATTCACATAGTCGGGGTTACCGTTAAACAAGGGGCTGGCCATATACAGCAACACGCGGGCTTTCAGGGCCAGTGCGGCTGATTTCGCAGGCCGGCCGTATTCTGTTTCAGAAGTAATGCGCGGAGGCAGCAATGCAGCAGCCTGGTCGCACTGCGATACGATATAGTCCACACACTTCTGCAGGGGCTGGCGCCGGATGCTTTTGAAATCTGTGTCCAGCGATATGCTGCTATCTGCAATCGGTACAGGTCCGTATAGCCGTACCAGTAAGAAGTGATAGAAGGCTCTCAGGAAAATGGCTTCTCCTTTCTGCCGGTCCCGCGCCTCTTTGGTATAGAACTGATCCAGTGGTACCTTGTCGATGTTTTCGATAAAGATATTTGCCTTACGCAGGCCCGCGTAGTTCCTTGCCCAGGGGTTGATCACGGTGGAGTTGGGATCCCATGCTCCGGAGGTCATACTGTTGCAGAACGATGGCGGGTAGAATTGTTTCAGTTCATCCGCGGCGCCGTGAAAGGGATTGTCTTTGTTATCTGCCCATACCATTTCATCCGGCAGATGGGAATATACGTTGGTAAGATAATTATTCGCGTAATCGCGGTTAGAGAACACGTTGGCAATGGTCAGGTCATCGTCCGGCGCTTTATCCAGGAAATCTTTTTTACAGGATACTGCTGCCAGCAGAAGGAACAGGAACGCACTATATTTTGTGATCGTTTTCATCCTAATGATTTTAATACGTTTAAAAATTTACCTGAACGCCTGCATTGATGCTGCTTTGCAGCGGGTAGAGGCTTTCCCCGTTATCGATTTCGGGATTTGCTATTTTGATATGATCCCATACGGCGAGGTTAGTGCCGTTTACAAATGCGCGTACACTGCTGATGCCTACTCTTTTTGTGAGTGTTTTGGTAAACGTATATCCTATCTCTGCTGATTTCAGGCGCAGGTAGTTGCCGTTTTTCATATAGAGGGTGCTGGTTACGTAGTTGTTGGTATTATTGATATCGATGACCGTCGGATATTTTGCGTTGGTATTGTCGGCCCCGGGTATCCAGCGGTTATCGTACACCTCGCGCATTACGTTGTAATTACCTACACCGCCCGAGAATGCGTAGGAGCTGCGGCCGCTGAGCAGGTAGCTTGTTTTGGCAGCGCCGGTAAAGAAGATGCTCATGTCTACTCCCTTCCAGGCTACGGTACCGCCAAAGCCGTACATGATTTCGGGATTGCGTGCATAACCGAAATAGGTTCTGTCGTCCGGGGTTATTTTACCATCCCCGTTCAGGTCGCGGTACTTGATATCACCGGGGCGTGTTACGGATTGCAGGGTTGTTTGCGAAGGGCTTTTGTCGATGTCTGCCTGGTCTTTGAACAGGCCGAGGGCCTCGTAACCAAAGGGGCGGTCAATGCTTTGCCCCCGGCTGTTCTGGTAAGCCAGTGGCCTTACGGGCGAATCATCTTCTACTATTTCATTATGAGCATAAGTAAAATTGCCCTGTACGGAATAATAGAAGCCTGATTTTGTCCGGTTCTTGATCTCGATGTTGCCATCTACGCCCTGATTGTTCACTATTCCCAGGTTAGCGTAAGGAATGATACCTGACGGGTAACCTGCTGATATGGGTATTTGTTGCCGTGCAATGAGGATGCCGTTCCTGCGTTCCTTGAAGGCATCTACGGTGAGTGTGATCTTACCATTAAGCAGTTCCATATCTACTCCAAGATTACCTTTGGTAGCCACTTCCCAGGTAACGTTCTGGTTGCCGATGCGGCTTTCCATGAAAGCGCCGGTCTGGTAAGTTTGGTTGGCGCCGAACATATAGTACGGGTCAAACCAGCCGTGGGCGGGGGCTTTATCGATAGTTGTCTGGAACAGGAACCTGGCGCCGCCTATCTGGTCGTTACCAACCTGCCCGTAGGAACCTCTTATTTTCAGGAAGCTGATAATATTTTTATTCCAGAAATTTTCGTTAGACACCAGCCACCCGGCAGCAGCGGAGGGGAAGAAGCCGTATCGTTTTCCTTTGGGGAAATTTTCCGAGCCGTTGTATCCTACGTTGAACTCCACGAGGTATTTGGAGTTGTAGTCGTACGTAACGCGACCGGCCAGCCCCTGCCTTCTGAAGGGAATATTGCCGATGGAGCTTCCTGCCATCAGGTCTACATACTCCCGGCGGTTGCCCAATATCAGGCCTCCTACGCGATGATCTCCAAAGGAGCGGTCGTAGTTGGCGGAAACTTCCAGGTAAGCCGCGCGGTTGGCGCCGGAATTCGTGTAGTATCCCAGCGCCTGTTCTGTTTTAATGAGCTGGTACTGGTCTACGCCATTGGCATCGGGACCGAGATATTGATAAGAAGCCGGGCTTTTTACACGAACGGTGGTCATGGCGCCATAGTAATCATAAGCAAAGAGACCTCGTAGTTTCAATCCTTTTGTTACCAGCGATGATAAGTCCCAGGTGGCGCCCAGAGAGCTTTGGATAGTATTCCGGAATCTTTTCTGGTAGCCCGTTTGCGTGCTTTTTGTAAATGGATTTTCATTCAGGAAAGTGCCTAATCCGGGAATGGACCCGTTGGGATTTTTCACCGGGTAGGCGTTATTGGGCGTCCATCTCAATGCGTCAAACAATTCAGGAGCGCCGCCCTGTAAACCAGGCGCGTTCCCGTTTTCAATGATACCTCCGAGACTGAGGTCCATCGTCAGATTCTTGGAAAGATTGGCGTCTACGTTTGATCTGAAGTTGTAACGTTTTAAGCTGGTATTGGTTTTATAGGGAACGGATTTATCTTCTTTATAAAGTCCGTCAACAAACGTATAACCAACATTGGTATAGTAGCGGAATGTTTGGTTACCGCCTCTTACGCTGAGATTATTGATGGTTTGAATGGTATGTTTTTTCAGCACCACGTCTATCCAGTCTACATCAGGGTACAGGTAAGGATCTGAATGGTCTTTGTATTTCTGTACCTGTTCATCTGTATAAAAAGGAGGTTTACCAATGTTCTTCATGGCTTCATTGGCCAGGATGGCATACTCGTAGCTGTTGATATATTTGGGGAAGCGCATCCCGGTGAGGCGGGCCGTTTCTGTACGGAACGATACAATGGGCCGGCTCTCCGCTCCTCTTTTTGTGTTGATGAGGATTACGCCATTGGCGCCGCGGATACCATAAACGGCAGTGGCTGATGCATCTTTCAGTACCGAGAAAGTTTCTATTTCCTGTACGTTGAGGTTGTTCATATCGCGCTCAATACCGTCTACCAGGATGAGGGGGGATTTGTTGCCGGTGAATGTACCAAGACCGCGGATAAACACGCTGGCCGCATCGAAGCCGGGTTCTGCGGAGCTCTGCCGGGTAATGATACCTGGCAGTCTTCCGCCGATAGTATTGGATAATGAGGCGGTAGAAGATTGTTGCAGTTCGCTCACCTTTACCGTGGATACGGCGCCTGTAACGGATATTTTTTTCTGTGTACCAAATCCTACAATCACTACATCATTGAGCTTTTGGTTTTCCAGGTCGGGCAGAAGTTTTATGAGAATAGTTTTCTGAGTGCCCGGATGGATGATCTGTGTTTTGTAACCGATGAAGGTAACAGACAGGGAATCATTTTCGTTGCCGATTTCTATCAGGAATTTTCCGTACACATCGGTGACCACGCCTTTGGAAGTGCCCAGTACCTTGATGGTAGCGCCGGGCAGCGCTTCATCTTTTTCATTGATCACTTTACCGGACAGTACCCAGCTATACGCGGCTGTTGGTGCAGGTGTTCTCTCTTCAATCTTTTTTCGTTTTACAATAATGGTACGGTCCAGTACTTCGTATGTAAAAGGCTGACCGTAAAAGCAGGCATCCAGCGCCTTATCAACAGGCGCTTTAGTTACTTCTACGTTAATACGTTTGGCTTCGTTGAGATAGCGGGCATCGTAAAAAAAAGTATAACCGCTTTGTTTGCTGATCTGCTGCAAAACCTTTTTCAGCGGTGCGTTTTTCTCTGAAAGTGTGACCTCCTGTGACCAGGCCGTTGCACTGACCTGCAGGCAGATACCTGTTAAGAGTAGAGCAGTTAGTTTCATAACCAGGAGTACTTTGGAATGGTTGATAAAGCAATTCCATGGCACCGGTTTGGATAGGCGCAGATGGTCCTTGCGATGAATGATAAAATTCATACATTTGCGATGTTAAGGTTGAAGGATTTTATTGATACGAAGTCCCCATTAGCCTGACAGTAACCGGCAGCGTTCCCGCGCTTCCGGTTTTTTGTCTTTATTGCTTTTCTTACTTTGTCATGTAGATGTTCCTGTCGCTTATTTTATAGTGGATATTGCTGGTGAGCTCCATCATTTTTAATACTTTCGAAAGACTAACATTCCTTGATATTTCCCCGTTGAAGCGATAGTCTTCCATACCGGTATAATCAATATTTACATCATACCAGCGTTCCAGCTGGCTCACAACGGTTTTCATACTGGTGTCGTCAAAAATAAATTTGCCGTTCCTCCATGCCAGCACCTCGTCCATATTCACCTCAGGGGCAAGCCGGATATCGCCTGCGTTCCTGTTCACGAGCGATTGCTGCCCGGGCTGCAGCACCTTGGTGTATTTACCTGCAGCGATACGGATGCTGCCCTTTATTAACGTAGTGGCGATATTATCCTCTTTGGGATACGAGTGAATATTGAAGGTGGTTCCCAGCACTTCCACTGAGTGGTTACCGGAAACGACAATGAAAGGAGCTTTGGCGTTCTTTACTATTTCAAGATAGGCTTCCCCGTTAATTTCCACCCGCCGGGTGTTACCGGTGAATGCTGCCGGGAAGCGGATAGAGGAAGCGGCATTCAGCCAAACATGCGATCCATCGGGTAGTATTACTTCATACTCGCCACCATTGGGGGTAGCAATGGTATTGTAGGTGACCTCTGTTGCAACTGCTGCAGAAGCATCATATACCAGCTGGCCGTTGGCAGATTTTTTTATCACCGTTTTACCCTGGTTGGCAATAACGCCGTTCTGTGCATCATCCAGCACAATGGTGCTGCCATTTCCCAGTTGCAGGGTGGCTTTGCGGCTGCCCGGTGCCACATCTGCTGTATGCATAGCCACCAATGGCGGTTGTTTATTTTCCTTTACCAGCCGCAGTGCCCATGCACCTGCAACAGCCAGCACCAACACGGCTGCTGCCCAGCGCCATGTTCTCCACTTACTCATATATATATTTGCCGGTCCGGGTTTGATACCGGTGGCCAGGTACACTCTTTCAATAGATGCCTTCAGGTTTTCCTGGTCCGCCTCACCACGCGTAATGGCTTCCAGTTGCCCGCTGGAAAGCTCCGCGAATAAGCTGCGGTTTTGTTCACTGGCCGCCAGCCAGCTGTTCAGCGTTTCCTGTTCCGATTCATCAAGTTCACCCGATCGCTGGCGGTAAATAAGCTGTGCTATCTGTAATAGCTGTTGTACGTCTTTTTCTTCCATAGAAAATAATAGTATGCAGCCGTGGCCACTGTGACCACACATTACAGGGCCACGAACTGCATTGCTTACTGAAAAAAAATATTGCCGTTATATAGTGGATACACTGCCCGGATCATTTCGGGTGAGTGGAGGAGAAAAAATTTTTTCCGGGAGAGATATTTTTCCGGGAGCTACTCCTTGTGAAGGGCCGCCAGTAGTATTAAAGCAAAAGGCAGGATATCTTTGCCATGGAGCTTTCCTTTTACCAGTTCCAGTGCACGGAACTTCTGGGATTTCACGGTGTTAACAGACACTTTTAATTCTTCCGCAATTTTTCGGTTGGGTAATCCTTCCAGGAAGCCGAGCTGGAATACCCGTTTCATCTTTTCAGGTAAACTGTTCACTGCTCTTAATATTTCCGCCTTTACTTCCGCGCGGATAATTTCATTGGCAATGAAATCCGCTTCGCTGGTCATACTGGCAGCATAGGCATGATGACGGTACTGCAGGTTTTTCTCTTTTCTCAGTTCATTGATACAGGCATTTTTTGCTGCTATGAACAGGAATGCCTTAATAGATTGAAAGGAACCAGCTTTTTTATGATCGTTCCATAACTTGATAAATGTTTCTTCCGCCACATCTTCCGCCACAGCATTATTCACCACGATACGCCTGGCAAAGTTGGTGATCACCGCAAAATACCGGTTCATAATGTACCGGAAAGCCGTTTCATCGCCCTGTTGCAGGCGGATAGCGTAATATTCTTCGTTGATGATTTCAGTTGTTTTCATTAAATGACCTCACTTCTTTAAAAACCACCTTGTGGAGAACGGGAATACAGTGAGGTCAAATTATAATATCATCTGCTAAAAAATTCAAAGTGATTAGCAAATTTTGATACTATATTGGCATCCCTCTTTTTTATGGCTGAGAACGGAAACAGATAGCTGTAGCAAACCAGCCACAAATCGTTTCATGGTTTCATCTTATCCAGGATCTCCTGCCATATCAACCGTGCAATCTGCTCCTGTTCCACTGTACGCAGGCGCTCTTTTATAGTAACTTTCCCATCTTCATTAAAATGCAGGCTGGCTGGCATAAAGTCGAGCTTTTCCCCCTGTTCAGGATCTGTTGAAACACGGTAGGTTGTTTTTTCGTTTTCATAATCTACGTCGATGTGAAAACGGTAAGGCTTGTTGTCGATATAAACGGTGATATCTGTTGTTTCCATATAAATAAGTTTATCGTTCACTGGTTACAAAAGATACACCAGCCTGTTAAACGGTTAGGAAATCCGGGAATAATGTTATTTATTTACGGTCCCGCTGCCACAACGATGGCTGCTGGCTATTTACCTGTAACAGTAACCAATGAACGTGAACAAACTGAGCCCGGACCTGCTAAAGACCAGACAACATTTTGAAATATTAGACGGATTAAGGGGCATTGCCGCCCTCACAGTAGTTGTTTTTCATTTTATGGAAATAGTGTATACCGACTACAGTAAAAACTTTGTGGGGCATGGCTTCCTGGCGGTGGATTTCTTTTTCTGCTTATCCGGGTTCGTTATAGGATACGCTTATGATAACCGTATCGGGAAAATTGGCGTAATGGAATTTTTTAAGTCGAGGCTCATCAGGTTGCATCCATTGGTTATCTCCGGGTCGGTACTGGGCCTGCTGGCGCTTTTCTTTGATCCTTTCGGCGGCCAGCCCCAGCTATATGGAGCCGGTAAGATACTGTTGCTGTTTCTTGCCTCCGTACTGCTTATTCCCTGGCCGGTAATGGCCGACAGGGCATTTAACCAGTTTGGCCTGAATGCGCCCGCCTGGTCCCTGTTCTGGGAATATATTGCCAATATTGTATACGCTTTTATTCTCTGCAGGATCAACCGGCGATACCTGGTAATACTTGCGTTGCTGGCAGCCGCCGTCCTGAGCGTGGTAGCATATAAGGCCGGCAACCTGATGGGAGGCTGGGGAAAAGGCAATTTCTGGGATGGTGGTGCGCGTATCTTTTATTCTTTTTTAGCCGGGCTGCTGGTATTCCGCTTTAACTGGATCATTAAAAACCGTTTGGGTTTTGCCGGGTTATCAGTGTTATTGTTACTGGCGCTTGTAATGCCCTATTTTCAATGGAACTGGCTGGCAGAGCTGTTAGTGGTGTTATGCTATTTCCCTTTACTGATTGCACTTGGCGCCGGCGCCAGGCTCACTGCAGGATTTAAAAAGCTTTGTGTTTTTTCCGGAAAGATATCTTATCCGCTCTATATGACACATTATGCAGCCATGTGGATGTTCGGTAATTATTATGCCTCGCACAAGCCGGGAACAGTGCAGCTGGCGGTCATCATCACTGGCGGCACCATTCTTCTGACGGGCTTTTCCTACCTGGTAATGGTAGCATATGATATCCCCGTGCGTAAATATCTTACCGCACGGAGGAGTAAATAGTGCCCGCAAATTCCCGGAGATCTGCTGCAAACAGCGCTGGTTGCTCCATGGCTGCAAAGTGGCCGCCTGCCGGCATATCTTTCCAATAGCGCACCTGGTATCCCCTTTCAACATATTTCCGCGCAGGAAAGCTGCGGGGATAAGGATAATGCGCTATGCCAACAGGTACGTTTATAAAATCATGTTCCCCGAAATCCAAAGGCTCTTTCTGCACCTCACTGTACAAACGCATGGAAGAGTGAATCGTTTGCGTGATCCAGTACAGTGTCACATTTGACAGTAACTCATCTTTCTCAAACAATTGCTCCAGTGGTACATCCGGGTCCGAAAAGCTACGGAATATCTGTAGGATCCATGCACACAATGCTACAGGGGAATCATTGAGCCCATAGGAAAGCGTGAGCGGCTTTGTGGTTTGCACCTGTGCGTAAGCGCCTTCTGCCTGAAAGAAGCGAAACATTTGCTGCTGCGCATCTGTTTCCTCCTTTGAGAGTTTTTCACCGGGTGGCATAAAAGGCTTATAGTTGAAAGGAATATAGTTCATATGCAGCCCGATCAGCTTTTCCGGGTATTGCATAGCCATCCTGGTGGAGATAATGGCGCCAAAATCGCCGCCCTGGGCAATAAATTTATGATATCCCAGCACATCCATCAGCTTTACCCAGAGGCTGGCCATCAGCGAAGTATTTACCCCTCCTTCCACCGGTTTGGAGGAAAAGCCGAAACCTAATAAAGAAGGCACTACCACATCAAAAGGTGTTGTTGCATTACCCGTAAGATCCGGTAATACTTTCAGCATCTCCAGGAAGGAGCCTGGCCATCCGTGGGAAATAATAACCGGGATGGCATTGGGATGCTTACTTTTTATATGCAGGAAATGTATCTTATAGCCATCTATTTCTGCTATGAACCCAGGCCAGGCATTAATGGCTGTTTCTGTTTTGCGCCAGTCGAAATCATTAGCCCAATAATCTGCCAGCTCTTTCATAAATGAGAGGCTCATCCCGTGTTCATTATTTATGGCATCCGGCCACCTGGCAGTGAGGATACGGGCTTTGAGATCGTCCAGTACCGTCTGGGCGATGTGTATCTGGAATGGTTGTATCATTTGAAATGTTTTGTACCGGGGATGCTGGTACAAAAAGAAAGCCGGGATAACAACAATTCTTTCTCAGGCAGCAAACCATTATTCATACCATACAGCTGCTTTGCGAAGATACTTTTATACCCCCTCCGTAACCGCCTTCATCTTTGCCAGCCCCGTTTTCGCCACCAGCAAGGCATCCTGTTTATAATACTCCGGGTTAAACACTTCCAGCGATAATACTACCGGTTTATTGGGATCTTTTATATACTGCAGCATCTGCCGCAATGGGGCAATCCCATCTCCCGGGTAAATACGATCCGGCTCTGAAATTTTCTCCGGCGCAATACCCGCAGGATAATCGTTGATATGAAATACTTCTACGGCGGGTTTACCTACAAACGCCATACTCTCCGGGCTGGAGCCTCCTTTAAAAATATGAAATGCATCCATCAGCACACGCGCATCTTTATGACCGCTTTCCGCCACTACGTATAATATCTGGCTTATCTTCTTCAGGTTGGGCGATCCGCCCCACATTTCAAGTATGGGCATCACACCGGTTTGTTCTCCCATCTTTAATATCGTTATATACCTCTCTGTAACAACATCCAGGTTAATTAACGCGGCGTCTTTACTGTTAGCTCCCATCGGAGGAGCGGCCACCCGTTTACAACCGATCTTCGCCAGCAGCTCCATTTCACGCTGCAACTGTTCCAGCCCTGCTTTGCGGATGGCGTTATCATCCACTATCCATTTGGCAAAACCGATGGCGTTTTCCACTTCAATGCCTAAATCGTCAATTATCTTCTTTGCTTCTGTTACAGTTCCGCCCTGCTCAAGGTATTGCTGGAAAGTATCTATCCATATTTCCACAGATCTGAAACCGGCTTTGGAAGCAGTTTCCAGCTCTTTAATAAATCCCAGGCGCTGTCCGCGGATGGTACTCATGTTCAGCGAGTACTTAAAAGAAGGAGAAGGTTTTCCGGCATCAGCTTCAGCTGATGCCGGCAGGTTCAACAGAGCAGCGCCGGCAGTTAAGCCCAGCGTTTTCAACGCATGCCTGCGGTTAAATGATAGGTCAGTCATAATACCGTTAAAATATAACTTACATCCGGCAAATGCAACCGCTAATATTTTGTATATGAAAAATATAGCCGCGCTGGTGTGATTTATGCGCAACAGCACTATTACTGAAACGCTTTCAACAGGTTATCCTTATACGCCGGCGACACTTCCACCGCGGTGCCGTCGTTCAGGTTTACATAGCCGCCGGCACCCTTGTGATACGATTGCACGTAATGGATATTAATGATATGCGATTTATGCACCCGCACAAACGGATGCGGTAACATCTCAGAAAAATGCTTCAGAAAACGGCATACCATCTTCTTACTGCCATTGGTCAAATAAACGTCTGTAAAATTACCATTCCCTTTCAGGCGTACTATCTCATTCATCTTTACCACATCAAATCCATCCAGTGTAGGCAGGATCACCTGTTGCATACCAGGATTATTCTCCCTGGCATTTTCCATGATGATACGGTTCCTGTTCAGCCAGTGCTTCTGCTGTAACTGTTGCTGTACCTTATTTACAGCCAGGATCAGTTCTTCTATGCTCACCGGTTTCAACAGGTAATAAGCAGCGCTCTGATTCAACGCTTTCAGGGAATATTCTGAAAAAGCCGTTACAAAAATAGTTTCAAACTGCAGGTCCTGGCATCCTTCCAACACATCAAAGGCATTGCCAAAAGGCATTTCCACATCAAGGAATACCAGCTGCGGGCGCAGCTCATGCAATAACGCGATGGCTTCCCTGCTGTTCTGGGCCGTACCGGTTACTTCCACCTGGGGACAAAATTTCCCCAGATAGTTTTGCAAGGCTGCCAGAGCAGCGGCTTCGTCTTCAACGATAACTGAAGTGATTTTTCCTGTTAACATCATTCTTATCCATTAAGGGAAGTTGCAGTACCACGCTTGTTCCGGTAACGCCATCCGCTGTTATTTCCTCCATCTGCATCCGGATATCCAGGTGGTAAATATCGTTCAGTAAACTGATCCGCTCCATGGTATTGGTAATACCCCTGGACTGGTGCGCTTTCTGGTGAACTGTTTTTAGTTTATGGCTTTCCGTTAGCCCGATGCCATCATCCGCTATTACTACCCGTATACAATGCGCCTGCTTCTGAAAGGTAACCCGGAGCAGCCCTTTCGTGGCTTTATACCGGAGCCCATGCCATACCGCGTTTTCCAGGTGGGGCTGGATCAGCATGTTGGGGATCATCACCGCATCGGTATCAAGGGCTTCATCTATATCCATTATATACACAAATTTATCACTGAAGCGCAGCTGCTCCAGGTCAAGGTAGCTTTTCAGCTGCTCTGCCTCTACGGATAAGGAAACAAAATCCTTATTGGAATGTTCCATCACATTTCTCATAAGGCCGGAATACGATGTAAGATACCTGTTGGCCTCCATCTCGTTGTTTTCCGCAATATATTGATTCACGCTGTTCAGGCTGTTGAAGATGAAATGCGGGTTCATCTCGCGCCGCAGTGATTGCAGGGCAATTTTTTTATTCTTGACCTTGATGGCGCGCAGTGAGCGGACAATGAAGAACAACAATATTACCATTGCCATAACAGAAGCGATCAGGAAATAGTTAAGCGTATTCTTGTTATTGATCAGCGCCAGTTGCAATGCCTTTTCCTTTTCCAGGTCTTTGATCTTTTCTTCTGTAATATCGAACAGGCTGGCGTCCACAAGGGAGCTGTCTGTACGGATAAGCGTATCCAGGTTATGAAGGAAATCATCATACCGTTTAAGGGCAACGGCTTCTTTCCGCTGCTCCCGGTAGTATTGCGTCAGTGCAAGAAGGCAGTCTTTTGTTTTTGAAGTATTCCCGCTTTTAAATGCCAGTACATAAGCCTCTTCCAGCAGGTTACCCGTTTTTTCCGGCTGTTGCCTGCTGGTGTACAACCGGGCCAGTTCCTGTATCTGGTCTATCTGCAATTCAATATTCCCCTGCTGCTTTGCTTTTTCCAGGATGGCTTCATTTATATTGATGGCTTCATCAATATTGTTACCGGCTACATAAACCCCGGAGATCTTTTTACTGATGGCGGCAATTTCCCGGGCGTTATCGCTTTTCTCCAGCGCCTTCTTAAAGCTCACAATAGCATCGGAGGTATTGTTTTGCAGCAGCTGGCTGTTGCCCAGTTGTTTGTAGGCATCTGCCGCTTCGTCTTTCTTCCCTTCCTTTTCAAAAATGGCGGCATTGGTTTGAGCATAACTGGACTGTACCTGCGGGTTGGTGTTACGCAGGCGGTTAGCATCGTTGAAGTTCACGTTCTCCAGGCTTTTGTCGACGGCCAGGTCGCCGGCCGACTGGTAATTCTTTATGGCCGGTATTATTTTGTTCTGCATCTCCTGCACCTTCGCCAGTGCCCGGCCTGCCGCTGCTGCATCCTGGTGGTTTAACCGGGTGTAGATCTCCAGCGCTTTTTTAAGATAATCCTCTGCCTTGGCATATTCATTCTTATCGGTAAGCTCTTTTGCCAGCGCCTCGTAATGAATGGCGGTTTGCAGATCGTTATCATCCCTGGAAAGTGATTTTTTCAGATCCCTTGCTGCTTTGGATACCGGGTACGCACTTCCCTTTTTTCCCTGTGCCACAGCCATTCCGCCCGCACACAGCAACCCCGTCAAGATAAGTATGCAAATACAGTAACGTGCCATGATCATTGATTCTGCTGCAAAATAAGACTTTTCAGAACGGGGCAGACGCCATTTCACCCATTCAACCCGGTATTTCACCAAGTGGCGCCCTCCCGGTGGGGAAAGACCATTTATTTTCATGGCGTCATTCTAAATCAAACATCATGAAAACGACACTATTCGCCAGCGCCCTGCTGGTATCCGGTTTCCTGGTATGGAAATACAGTTCTGTAAAACATCTCCCTGAAAAAGAGTATAAAACAGCTGCCCCTCCACCGGTTATTGCTTCTCCTTCCGCCGCAGACAATACCCGTATACAGGTAGCTTTACTCCTGGATACTTCTAACAGTATGGACGGCCTGATAGACCAGGCCAAATCAAGATTATGGAATATTATCAATACCCTTACCACTTTGAAGTATAAGGGTAAAACACCCGCAATTGAAATCTCATTATATGAGTATGGCAATGATGGCCTTTCTCCTGAATCTGCTTATATCCGGCAGGTAACCCCGTTAACCACCGATCTCGATCTCATCTCTGAAAAACTGTTTTCCCTCCGCACCAATGGCGGATCTGAATATTGCGGCGCGGTCATCAACGCCGCCGTAAAATCACTCGAATGGGGACATGATGAGGCAGACATGAAACTCATTTATATTGCAGGCAACGAACCTTTCACCCAGGGACCGGTGAATTACAGAACTGCCACGGAACAGGCACTCCGTAAAAGTATCTTCATTAACACTATTTACTGTGGCAGTAAACGGGAAGGCATTGCCACCAACTGGAAAGACGGGGCCGACAAAGGCCAGGGCCAGTACTTCAATATTGACTCCGACCGGAAGGTGGACTTTATTGAAACACCGTACGACAGCCGTATTGAAGCCTGTAATGTACGCATCAATAAAACCTATATCGCTTATGGCGCCCATGGGGAATCAAAGAAAAACAACCAGGTAATACAGGATAAGAATGCCCGGGATATTTCTTCCGCCAACTCCATAGAACGTTATGTGAGTAAATCAAAATCAGTATACAAAAATGATAGCTGGGACCTGGTAGACCGCGCCAAACAGGATCCTGAGGTATTGAAGAACATCAGCAAAAATGAATTACCCGGGGAACTGAGAGAAAAAAGCCCTGCTGAACTGCAAACGCTGGTGGCGGCCAAAAGCAGGGAAAGAGATAGTATTCAGAAGGAGATGGCCGCACTGGGAAAACAAAGACAAAAATATATTGATGAAGCGATGAAGAACAACAATACGACTGATGACCTGGGCGCTGCGATCAACCAGTCCATCATCCGGGTAGCCACTACTAAAGGATATACAGCTGAAAAATAAATACCTGTTAATCCCAAAAGCCGCTTCCATTAGCATTAAACTACTGGTTTAATGCTAATGGAAGCGGCTTTTACAGTATTAACTATTGCAGGTGTTCCAATGCAAATTTAAAAATAGCATCCCTCCCTTTACTTTCATCCTCCAGACTGTTGGAAACGAAGTAATCCGGGGCAATCCCGTCTTCTATATTCAGGCCGGCCGCGGAAACAGCCATAGAAGCGGAGTATTTCAACCTCCAGCCATTGGGCAGCTCATAGTTGAATGGGGTGCCACCCCCGCCACCGGTCTGATCTCCTATTACAAGTACATCAGGCAGCTCCGACATATACATTACAAAATCATTGCAGAAGCTGAAGCATCGTCTGTTTGTTAGTACCAGCAGCGGTTTGCCCGCAAGGATACTATTCCTGGCTTCCAGGTATTTGGCCTGGGGGAGCCTGAACATGTACCTGTTTTTCCAACGTGATATCAATGTCTGCCAGCGTCAGTCCATCGCTGAATGAAGGAATATACAGGTATCCATACTGATCCGGAAAAGCATACGATATAATATCCCGGGATATAATATCCGGCAGGTATTTTTCTTTCAATAAATTAAAATTGTGAGGATAGGGCACTGCAATAACCGCTGTCAGTATACTTTTGATTCCGGTTAATAAGCGCAACATGCTTGTTGAACAACTCGCCGAGCATAGCAGCACAAATATCAAACAAAGATGATCATCATCCATATACTACAAACAGAATACCGGGTAATATTTTTCATAGCAAAAAGAAATAGTTGAGTGTAAGACGATGAGCTGCAGAGGCTGACAGATAATTAGCTGATTTGTACTGGTTTTAACAAGTATTTCGTATATTTTCGTCCAAATCAGAAGACAAAACCTATATGAAAGGATACACTTTATTATTTCTTTTATTCGCATCTTTTTCCGGGTATGCCCAGGGAACTATCAATAACTACAAATACGTGCTGGTGCCTGAAAGGTTCAACTTCTCCAAAGAAGACAACCAGTATGGATTAAACACCGTGGCTAAATCGCTGCTTGAGGAAAAAGGATTCACCGTTTATTTCGACAATTCGGAAATACCGAAAGAGATAGCCGGCAACAGGTGTAATGCGCTCAACACCGAGGTAGTGCAGAAAAAAGGGTTGTTTGTTACCAATCTTACCCTTTTACTGAAGGATTGCAAGGGCAATATCATCTTCAAAAGTAAAGAAGGTAAAAGCAGGGAGAAAGAGTTCGCTCCCGCCTATAACCTTGCCCTGAGAGATGCCTTTACCTCCTTGAATGATGTTCCGTATTCGTATGACGGAACGGCCATTGCCGGGCCACAGCAAGTGGCAGCACCCGCTGCCGCCGCCCCGGCGCCGCCTCCTCCGCCTGCTGCTGCAACACCGGTACCGGAAGCTAAAGAAGCTGCAGGTACATTGTATGCACAGGCAACAGCCAATGGGTACCAGCTAATTGATACCAGCCCAAAAATAGTTTTAACACTGCTGAAAACCTCAGTAGCAGAATATTTCATTGCCAATAATGGCGTATCTAATGGAATAGTGCTGAAGAAGAACGGGGATTGGTATTTTGAATATTATAAAGATAATAAGCTGGTTGCGGAAAAGTTGTTGATTAAATTTTAAATACTGCTTTTTAGTATACAGGTAGCTGTCAGCGGTACCGGAAACAAACAATAAAAAGGTTTCCAGTACCGCTGTTTTTTTACTCCCCTTTTTCTGTAAGTTCAATCTTCCTTCCATCAGGATCCTGTACAACGGCTGTATATCCCCATTCTGTATGTGCAGGCTCAGAAATTATTTTAACCCCTATATCAATAAGGGTTTGAATAGTCTGGCTCAGATTATCAACAACGAACCCCAGCCTTGTTGTATGATCAGCAACTTCAGTCCCTTTAGGCAACGGATAAATTTCCAAAACAGGCTTCTCACCAACACTGGCGTAATGATATGGGCCATTACCATGCTTATGGTATTCAAACTGAAAGCCCAGGCTTGAATAAAACTCAGATTGCTTGTGTAATTTATTTGTTTTTATAACAACTAAAGACAGGTTTATCATTTAATAAAATTAAGAAAAAGATATATAACCCCTAATACCGGTCTTCGCTCCTGATGAACATATTTTGCTCAAAAGGCGTACGTTTGCCGTTGATACTTGCATTGCCAATCATACATCCATGAGCCTTCGGCGCGCCCAGCATAACCCCGTGTGCAAGTACAGTAAGCCTGAAATCAGTAAGCACATATTTCCTCTTCCCTAACCGGATCTCCAATACATCATTGGTGGCAAAAGGATGCCTGTAAAAGTAAGTGGCCCAGGCGCGGTTCTTTTCTTTCTTATCAATAACAATCGCCTGCCTTCCGCTATCAAGCATTATACCTGCTGCATTCCGGTGGATGGTAAATGCGCTGTCCCTGAAATCGGCTAACTTAAAATCGCTGAAATAAAGGGTTAATTCATCTACGAGGGTCTTTTCATTACATTGCAGCTCCGCCGCTGCCAGATCTTTTTCCCCCTTCCATACCGCCCATTTATACCAAAGTATCAACAGTATGGGAATACCTGCAACAATACCCAGCCATAACAACAGCCGTTGCTTACCGGTCTTTAATTTAATAGTGACCAGGATCAGCCCGAGCACAAAAAGAAGGATCAATATTATTGCATTGTTCATAAAAATCTTGCATTATGGGATTAACGTATAACCCGGAGCGGCGATCCTGGTGCGGGCCGGTACAGGTATAATGCGTAATAGGAATATTTATCCTCTGTTTCTGCTTCTATAGCCGGGTAATCGCGATCCGTTCCTTTAGGTTGCAGCAGCGCCACTACTTTGCCATCTCCTGAATAGCGCAGCTCATAACCTTTAACCAGCTGAATACTTTTAATGGCCGTTACTTCCTTTTCCAGTTTCTCCCATCCCTGGTCGTAGCTGTTGGGCTTACCGGGCACAAAGAAAAATGCCTGCGCAATTTCTTTCTCGCGGTTATAGATCATAGACGCAATTGCCGGTACATCCTTATTTTCAAAGGCTTTGATAAACTGCTGATAAACCGCCACAACTTCCTTTGTTAAAGCCGCTTTATCTTCCTGCTTCAGGTCGGCCCCGGCACTCCAGCCCTGCAGCGTATATGGAACCTTCGCAGTGAAACTGCCTTTCAGTTCCCGGCCAGGTACTCCTGGGTTCAATACCGGAGATTTGATCTTTAATACTTCTTTATAATTATCCCGGATATTTTTCTCATAATCACCGTGTACAATCCTGGCAGTACAAGAGGAGTTATCATTAAAAGCATTACCGGGATTCCCATCTCCCCCAGCCTCGGGGTAAAGTTTTATTTTTAGCTCCTGCGGGCCGCTTTTAAGGATATATTGAGGGATATCCGCACTTTGCTCCCCGGCAGTATTACCTGGGCTAAAAGAGAAGGTGACCAGCATATCGTTAACAAAAATCTCGTAAGAGCAGGATACATTGGTGAAACGTACCTGGTAAGTTGGGTTGTAGTCAAATGTTCTGACAGATTGGGAAATACTGTTATATACAGACCTGGTAACCGGTACTTGCTGCCCGGTCTTAGCCTGTCCGCAGCTGCTCAATGAGGTTAAAATGAAACAATAAAGGACGACTGATCTTTTATTCATGCTGAATTTGGGTTAGTGAATATGGCTGCTAAATTAAGTAAAATCACACCTTATAATATATCCGTGCGCCATCCGTATCTGGCAGCTATTTCCTCAAACTGCTGCTGATCTGTTTCCTTTTTAAAATTAAGGACCACTCTTTTCAGTTTCTTTAATTCTCCCAGCATGCTTACCTCACTTACCGGGATACCGGTAAACTCTGTAACCACCAGGCTTTCCAGGTTCTCATATTGAAATACCTGCCGGAGATCAGTCCACGCGGAGGTATGCAGGAATGCCAGGGAGCGGATGTTTTGCGGATTTTTTGTAACCGGGAGATGATTGATTTTTTTTGTATACCCGATAGATAATTCTTCCAGTTTTTCAAAAGAAGTAAGGAAATCAAAAGATTCAACTCCCTTAGCGTAACTGATACTGAATCTGCTGATATGGGGGTATACTGCTGCAAGCATCGCTGCCTGTTTCAAAGTATTGGTAACAGTAAGATCTGTAAGCCCGTTATTCGGTTTCATTTGCCCTGCATCCAGGCGGGAAACCTTCAGCTCATGTAACCCTGTAAGCTGATTAACAACGGCGGACTGCTGCTTATCTGCAATGCCATACTCCAGTTCCAGCACCCTCAAACCTTTAGAGGCCAGTAATGGTTCCAGGCCGATATCCTTTTTGTAGAAACCATTTAAACGGAGCATTTCCAGTGTACCGGCGCGGCCCAGCGGCTCCAGGCTTTCAAGGGGCTGCCCGCCGGTACAAAGCAGCTTTACATAACGGAAGTTATCCAGTTGCGCGATAATATCCAGGTTGGTAAAATGCCGGTCCTTCCCCGGCACGCCGGGATCCACCACCAACACAAGGGTTATTTGTCCGTTCTTCCGCAGGTACTGATTTAATATCGCTATCTTATCAAGGCTCAATGCTCCTTCTATAGCCACTACTGTGATGGCTAAGGCATCCATGGCTAAAAGATCTGCATCAGCTACAGCATTAATTTTTACAATCATTCCTCTCTTTCTTTTATATGACCTTTACCTCAAAACCGGTCCGTTTCCTTTTTAATATAAACAAAATTTCATGGAAGTTGCTGCTATATGATATATTCTTCACCAATACTATGTCAATTTTACCTGTAACTTTTCTTTCCTCACCTCATAGGCTATTTTAACAAACGTTATGGAAAACAGCCTGTTAAAATCCAAGCAGCATTTTGAGGTACTGGATGGTTTGAGAGGGCTTGCAGCCCTTTCCATTGTAGTGTTCCACCTGTATGAATTCATCACTCCTGATTACACTAAAAGCCCTATCGGGCATGGTTACCTGGCAGTGGATTTCTTCTTTTGCCTATCGGGTTTTGTGATTGGTTATGCCTATGATGAGCGTGCGCCAAAACTTGGCCTGCGTATTTTTTTCCGTAACCGTTTAATACGCCTGCATCCTATGGTGATCTGGGGCAGTGTGATTGGCTTGCTGGGCTTTATTTTCGATCCTTTTATTGGTCCGGCTTCCATTGCGGAAGCAGGTACAGGGAAAATAATACTGGCCTTCCTGTGTTCCTTACTGATGCTGCCCTTCCCCTGGCTGCCAGGAAGATTTAACGGGTTATTCCCTTATAATACGCCAGCCTGGTCACTATTCATGGAGTATATTATTAATATCGTTTACGGGCTGGTGCTCTTACGTATCTCCAAACGCTGGCTGCTGGTATTGCTGTCGCTGTCGGCCATATGGATCGCAGCAGTTGCCAGGTACAGGGGATGGATCATCACCGGTTGGGATTCCCCGACTTTTACCGATGGATTTGCAAGGGTAACTTTTTCCTTTTTGGCAGGACTAACCATTTATCGTTTTAACCTGGTTATTCCAAACCGGTTGAATTTCCTGCTATTGGGCATTTTACTGCTGGGTATATTTATGTTCCCTCACTATACCAACGACTGGATCACTGAAATGATACTGGTAATGCTTGCCTTTCCCCTGCTGCTATCGCTCGGCGCCGGCACCACTGCCCATGGCTGGATACGCCGTTTCTGCGTATTCACGGGGCGGTTGTCGTATCCCCTTTACATGACCCATATATGGGCGGTATGGCTTTTTGGTAATTACCTGGCTACCGTGAAGCCGGGTAAAACAGACATATATCTTTCCGCCACTGCTGTATTCGTGGGATCCGTTTTACTGGGGTATATAGCGCTGCGTTTTTATGATGAGCCGGTAAGGGAGTGGCTTACCAGGGCGGCTGTGAAAAATGTAAAGAAGAAAACGGCCCCTGTTGAAGACTTACCGGCTTCAGACATCATTCCTCATTAAGCGGCTGCAGGACAATATTGGGATGCTCCGCAATAATTTCCATCAATACATCAAAATAAGTTTGCCCGGTACCATTATCCAGTGCAGCCAGTTTTTCACGAAAGTGCTCCTTATTAAAAGGAGAACCCGGCAGCAACTTCTCTTCATAATATTGCTTCGTAACAGTATAACCCAGGGCTTGCCGGCTTTTTTCCATATTCTTCCATATCAGTTTTACCGGCTCATTGCTCTTTATGGCCCCAAATCCGCCATAGAGGAGGTCATTAAAGGCATCAAGACTGTTCCCCAACTGCCAGTTCTCCCCGCTCATGAATACCCTGTTTATTTCCCTGTAAAAGGAAGGGATATCGATGATCACATCTCCATTAATAACTATTTGTTTCTCCATGCATATTTTCCTTTTATCTTTTATAAAGATAAGGGAAAGAATGGCTGTCCCCGGGAATGGTACCTGCCAGGGGCCGGCATTGGAAATCACTATTGTTGAGAAGTATGGAACAGTTATCCGACACATATTGTATACCGGTTTATGGAATTTTCCTCCCGTTGCATCTTTTCCTGAAAACACCGGGCTTTGCTATTATTTTACCTGGGCTGCGGCAGCATCTTCTTACTGGCATTTATCCTGCTGAGTGATGTTAAGGGAATCAACACCGCTGCCAACCGCTGGATGGGAATTTTCTATCTTTTTGCAGGCTTTGCCATGCTGGGGTTTATTGCCGGCCAAACCAATACCGGCAATGAATGGCCATTCCTGGTCCCGGTAATGGAGTCGACCCGGTTTGCCATGGCGCCGGCGCATTATTTTGCCATCCTCCATTACACCAGTATCCACTATCGTTTCCGGAAAAATGACCTGCTTCACTTTATCCCTGCATTACTTTTCCTTCCCATACTCTTTGGGGCAAGCCGGTACCTGCCGCCATGGATGGGAATCGTAGTAGGACTAAGTATAAAATTGCAGATCATCCTGTACTGGATTTCCGGCTACCTCCAACTCCGGAAACATGGGCAACACATCACAAACTTCACCGCAAATACCAGCCCCTCAGATCTTTCCTGGCTAAAAAACCTGATGTTGCTCACCGGTATCATGATCATTAACCAGCTATTATCTTCATTCTTCCGGTATGCTGCCGGCGCCTCTTTTTCTTATGTTATTTACCTGGCAGCCATCTATCTCTCCTGCTATTATGCGCTCAAACAAGACAATATATTTCCACCGCTAACTACGCCGGAGCCACTTTCCGCCGATACCTGTACCGGACCACCACGGCTACACGAAAATGAAACAGCAGTACTGAAAGCACAACTGGATAAACTGATGCGGGATGAAAAACTGTATACTGACCAGGAGCTTTCATTGCCACAGCTGGCTGAAAAACTGGACCTGTCGCTACACGAACTATCCTGGTTGCTAAACAAGGAAATAGGAAAAAACTTCTATCAATATATCAATCACTTCCGGGTAGAACAGGCAAAAGAATTGCTGCAATCTCCCCGGCACCTGCATTTAAGCATACTGGCCATCGGCTTTGATGCAGGCTTCAATTCCAAAACAACTTTCAATAGTACATTCAAAAAAATGGTGGGTATGACACCCCGGGAATTCAGGGATTTAGTGGTACGGATGGATGCAGGCGGGCAGTAAAGCCCTCTACCGTAGCTAGTATTGCAGAAAACGTAATACTATGAAGCAACTAAAATTTGGGCCGGCTATGCTGGCTGCCACACTCACCGGATTCATCGCCTGTTTTGTTTTATACCGCATGCTGTCCCGTTACGCATCAGGCTGGGCGCCTGCCCCGTTCATATGGCTCCTGTCTTTCCTGATGCTGCCGGGCGCTCTTTCTTACGCAATCATTTATTATTTCCGGTACCGGAAGTCTGAAAGCCACATCAGCGGGATACTAAGCACTTTTAATGTCATCATCACCTTCCTGCTGGCCTTTGATCTCTACTCCTTCGGCTGGCAAAAGATCTTCCATCTCCAGATGGTAGTACCTCTTGGAATACTTGATCTGCCGTTCAACAATCTCGATGGAGAAACCCTCACCTGGGCGTATTTCAGAAGATCTTACCCGTTTACAGTTACCATTGCCCTTGCGCAGATATCGGGCTCCATCATGCTGTTATTCAAACGTACCCGCCTGCTGGGATTGATTATGCTGGTGCCGGTGCTGCTTAATATCATCCTTATCGACATATACTATCATCTCCATACATGGGTATTAGTGCACGCTATTGTGCTCATGTCCGGGATTATCTACCTGTTATACCAGTATAAAACAGTGTTAACAGAGTTCTTCTTTTACATCTCCCCCGATATATTAAAATGGAATACAGGAAAAAAAACACACCAGGCTGCCGGCATCATCATCCTGCTGCTTCCGCTTATCCTCCTGCTTACCTATCATTATCCTGATAAGCATCCGCAGTTTACTGGCAAATACAAGGTCATTGATCTCTTTGTTAATAATATTCCCCAACAGGCTGGCAACTACAGGGACAGTGTGCTCACTGCTATATACATGGATCTGCAGGATGATATGGTGCTGGAGTTCAATCACTATAACAACAGGTATATAGGCACCTACCATTATGATCCGCAAACACAGCGTATCAGTACTCAATGGCGATATCCCAAAAAATTCAGTCTCCGGTTTGACGGTACTTTAATGCCTGTGGGCCATAGTCATAACCTCCGGTTTAAAGGAATGCTGGGAGATGATAGTGTGCAAATGCAGCTCATCTATATGCCGGAGCCGCGTTAAACAAGCATAAAGGCGCACAGGATATCCTTATGCGCTGCCCTGTCTAAAAATCAGTGAAAAGTATAAATCTTCCCCTAAGATGTAAAAGCCGGTGCCTGTAAACAACCCGAATTTTGTGTTCATAAAACCGAATATTATGAGCACAGACAATCAAAAAGTTGCCCTTATCACCGGCGGAAGCCAGGGCATAGGCAAAAGTATAGCACTGAACGCAGCCAAGCGTGGCATAGGCGTAATACTAACGTATAACAGTCACCCGGAAGCAGGAACAGCAGTAGCCAATGAGATCAAGGCAAATGGCGGTAAAGCCGTTGCCCTGAAATGGGACTCCGCCGATGTAGCCTCCTTCAACGATTTTGCCAGCCAGGTACAGCAGGTGCTTAAGAATGAATGGAACCGGGATAACTTCGACTACCTTGTAAACAATGCAGGAATAGCCCAACGTACACTTATCAGGGATACCACCGAAGAGATCTTTGATCAATTGGTGAATGTAAACTTCAAAGGGGTGTTTTTCCTTTCACAAAGGCTGATCCCGCTGATAGCCGATGGCGGGCAGATCATAAATATTTCCTCCGGGCTGGCACGATTCGCGTTTCCGGGCGTGGCAGTGTATGGGGCGCTCAAAGCTGCCGTGGAAGCATTAACCAGGTACTTCGCCAAAGAGTACGCCGACAGGAAGATCCGCGTTAATACGGTAGCGCCAGGTGCTATTGATACGGAATTTGGAGGAGGAAAAGGCGACGAAAGCCATCGCCGGCAAATTGCTGATATGACAGCCCTCGGCCGCCTCGGGGAGGCAGACGACATCGGTCTTTTTGTGGCCTCCCTCCTTTCAGACGACAGCCGTTTCTTGAATGCACAACGTATCGAGGTTAGCGGCGGCATTGTTATATGATCGGCCACCGGATGCACGGCTTTTCAAAAAGCGTTAATTTAACATAGCAAACCCGCTTACTAAACATGAAATACATAGATATTCCATCCATTTCAGCATTGCACGAATTCTTTCGCTGTGAGAAGCCGGTGCATCCGTTGATCAGTATTGTTGATCTGGCTAAAATAGACCGCTCCCACAGGCAACCCGGCGATGTATACAGGCTGAACCTCTATGCTGCTTCCTGCAAAATAATAAAGGGAAATTTCGGGTACGGCCGTACCAATTATGATTTCGCGGAAGGCTCCCTGATGTTTACCGCACCCCACCAGGCTTTATCTCCCGATCCGGATATTAAAGTGATGGAAGGCTGGGGCCTGTATATTCACCCCGATTTTTTAAATGCAGATCCAAGGGGGCGTAAACTCACGGAGCTTTCCTTTTTTGGCTACGATGCCAATGAAGCGCTGCATATCTCCGATTCGGAGAAGGTGATCCTGGAAGGATGTATCAGGAATATACAGCGGGAAATTGCCCTGAACCTCGACAAACATTCCTACCACCTGATTATTAGCAACCTGGAGTTATTTTTTGCTTATTGCACCCGCTTTTATGATAGGCAGTTCCTGACAAGAACAAAGCCCGGGAATGATATTGTACAGAAATTCGACAGGCTGCTATCAGATTATTTTAACCAGGAATCATTAATTGAAAATGGCTTGCCGGATGTAAAATATTTTGCATCACAACTTCACCTGTCTCCCAATTACCTGTCGGATCTGCTGAATAAATATACCGGCAACACCACACAGGAACATATTTACTTCAAACTTATAGACAAAGCCAAAACATTATTGTGGAGCACCGAAAAACCCATCAGTGAAATTGCCTATGACCTTGGCTTTGCACATCCTTCCCATTTCACCAAGCTGTTTAAAAATAAAACAGGACTTTCTCCCAGCCATTTCAGGAACCAGAATTAGCAGATCATCCACGATGCCCACCGCCCGCCTTTTCACCGGCATTACCGGGAAACAGGGTACCAAAAATCCGGTCCCATAGCACTGTATAAAAACCATAGTTATAATGGGGCAACTTATGATGGTCATTATGAAACCTGGTGGTGCCCAGGAAGCCTGATTGCAGTAAAACGGAGATTCTTTTTGGTAAGATCTCCTTGTCTAAATGACCTATGGTGCCCCAAAGTAAATTAATAAACAGGTAAATGGAGATAGCAGGATAAGAGAATGGATAAATAAAAAGCACCAATACAAACAAGCCTCCAAAACCCAGCGCTTCTACAGGATGTAGTACAAATAAACTGATAGCGTTGGTGGATTCATGCTGATGATGCCGGAGATGAAAAAGTTTATAAAACAAGGGAAGATGAGCTACGCGATGAAAAATGTACATCAAAAAGTCCATGGCGATAACAAGAAAAATCACCTCCATAATGATCTGAAATACATTGGCGCTATCGCCTACGCTCAGTATATCCCTTTGCCACAAGGAATAGCCCACAATAAATACAAGGGCGTTACACCCCGTCACCAACACCGATAAACGAATATCCCCGCTGGTCACTTTTTGCAACCCGCCCTGTAAAGGCGTATTCCGGCTAAACCGGCTGAACAGCATATAGCAGCCGACAGATAAAAAAAACAGGAACAGATTTATTACTATGCTGAGCAGTATAAGTTGTATGACAGTTATCTGCTTTAATGCCTCCATTATATTCATACCGCCGCCTGGGTTTTATACCTGTTCCGGTACTCCACCGGCGTAGATCCTGTAATTCTCTTGAATATTGTCCTGAACGTTTTTAAATCGTTATATCCCACCTTATAAGTAATGGCGGCAATATTCGTTTCCCCATCTTCAAAGGCCTTCTTGGCCGCTTCTACTTTTATCCGCTGAATAAACTCAATAGGGCTTAATGAGGTGGCGCTTTTAAACCGGCGGATAAAGTTGCGCTTGCTCATATTCACCTGCCGTGCAATCTGTTCTACGGAAAGATCTGTTTCAAACTTCTTCTCAATATAGCTTTGGGCTTTATGTATTTCATCATCATTGTGAAGACGCCGGCCTGAAAAAATGGTGAAAATACTTTGTGAAGTTCTCCCGTAATCCAGGGCATAAAATTTACTTAATTCTATGGAGATGTCCTTGCCACAGTTTTTCTCTATAAAATACAACAAGGCATTTAATGAAGAAAACCCGCCCCCACCGGTAACAATGGATGCTGAATAGGTGACAACATGATCGGCTTTAAAATCGATTAACGGGTATCTCTTCTGCAGGTCTTCTATGGCTCCCCAATGGGAAGTAGCCGGCATTCCGTTCAGTAAGCCACATTCTGCCAGGAAGTAAGCCCCGGTACAAAGACTGATCACCTGCGCTTTTTCGTCGTATTTCTGCCTGATCCAGCTAATCAGCTTCGCGTTTTTGGAAAGTAATTCGTCGATATTCCCCGGCCCTGTGCTCATAGGCGGAACGATCACAATATCTGTATCAAAATCATCCGATATGGTTTTGCTGCAATAAAACTGCACAGGTATCTCCCGCTGTGCATTTTTACTCCCCGCCCCAATCAGCTCCACCTGGAAAGGAGCGGACCCGCCTCTTTTTACAACGGCTTCATTGGCGCTCATCAACAGCGCCGTGGTGTTGGAAACTGCCGTTGGCAATACATCTTTATATATAATTATCGAAATATGCTTCATAACTGGTGCTGCATTGCTTCCTCAAAAATATACAAAAAAATGGCACGAAATGCACTGCTCAATGTCACGTTTGCACAGTGATGACCTTTCAGCCCCTCCCTAATTTTACATCAGCAATCAAAAAAAGTTATTATGAAAACAATATTCGATAACGCAACAAGAGAAGAAATCATCAGCAGGATTAACACACTGACCGGAAAACATACTGCGCAATGGGGTAAAATGAATGTTTACCAGATGACGAAACATTGCACCATATGGAACAACTGGATGTTAGGAAGAGGTCATACTACCTATACGCAAGGGCTCCTCGGAAGGGTCTTTGGTAAAATGGCCCTAAAAGGCATGGTAAACAACGACAGGCCAATGAAAAAAGGCATGCCATCCGGCCCCGCGTTCCTTACCAAAGAAAAGACAGGAGATTTAGAATTGGAGAAAAGGATATGGGCAGAACAGGTAGCTGCATATGGGTACTATTCGAATCCAGGCTTTATCCACGATTTCTTCGGCAAAATGAAGATGGATGAAATCGGCATTTTCGTATACAAACACTTTGATCATCACCTGCGGCAGTTTAATGCGTAAAGCGTGCTTTGATTTACCACCTTGTTAAGCTGGCGGAACAGACCTGCTTTTACTTAATTGTATATATCCGGTAAATTAATTTGCCAGGCGCCGGGAAACGGCCTACACCTATTGTAACAGTGTGATTCAGCCAGGAATAACGGTGCGATCCTGTCATGCCAATATCGCGAACATGGTATTTATTCTACCTGGAAACAGGTACAACAGCAGGCTTCCGGCCGGTTTGATACCAGCTGTTGGTAAAACACCGGTATCTATCCTTTGCCCTGCACTTTGTTATCATTGTTCGCTATTACTTTCCTTTCTTTATAATGATATTGATAACACCGGCAGCGTCTTCCGCATCATTTTGCCGGGGCGTGGTAATAATCTCTATCGATTTATCGTTGCAGCAGGTATTATGTTCAGGGCTGCGGGCCATCTGCCCAGAATATTTACCATAAATGAAGATCTTAAATCTAAAATAAAATCTCCCAATTTCTCTCTAATCTTTAAATTACATCTCTTTAAAATTAAAATCCCTTTATTGTATGAAAAAGTTAACCTATTTCATCCTCTTTATCTTGTTCGGCTACAACGCTGTAGCACAAACGCTCCAAACAGTAACAACTGCCGGCAATACCACCTCTACCTTCATCGTTTCAACAGCCCAGGTTGGATATAGAAATAATGTAAACGGCAAAGGCTGGGATTGGGGAGCCGCTGCACTCGACAGCTCATGGCGGCTTAATAATACAGGCATCCGGGGTATACTAAGTATACTATCTTCAAATGGATACGTTGGTATAGGAGTAAGTACCCCTGCTTATAATCTCGACGTGGCTGGCACCGGGAATTTCTCCGGTGTACTATCACAGGCAGGGAAACCCGTTTGGCACGCGGGCAACTTTAACCCGGCTGCGTACCTGCCCTTATCTGGTGGAAATATTACCGGCAGTATTGTAATTGGAACAACCGCAGCACAAAAGCAACTGGATGTAAACGGAAATATTAAAACCCGCAGGGTGAAAGTTACACAGGTCGACTGGGCCGACTATGTATTTGATTCTGCCTACCGGTTAATGCCATTGCCCCAGGTAGAAAATTACATTGCCAATCACAAACACCTGCCGGAAGTACCCTCTGCAGCAGTTGTAAAATCAGAGGGAATAGACCTCGGTGATAATCAAGCCGTTTTACTAAAGAAAATAGAAGAGCTTACGCTGTATATCATCGAACAAAATAAAAGAAATGAAGTACTGGCAGCAAGATTAGCCGCCATTGAGCAAACCTTAAATAAAAAGTAAAATGAAAAGGCTGCCTCATAAATAAGAGAGGCAGCCCTTTACCATTCAATATCTCTGCCCCTGCTGCCCCACCACCACTTTAAACGTTCGCCTGAACCCTGTTCCTTCCAGCACCAGCACATAAACGCCACTTCCGGTTTTAGCAGCAAGCGTAAGCGGTTGCCGTACCTGTCCCTGCGATAGCATCCAGTACTGCACTACCTTCCCCTGCAAATCCACCAGGCTGGCCTGCACTTTCTGTTTCAATGCCTGCGGGCAAACTACGTAAATAAGAGCTGATGCGGGATTGGGGTAAATGAAGGCATCGGTAACCACCGCAGGCTTATTACTTAACTGTATATAACTTTCACTCAGCCCTGTTGTGTACCATCCTGCACCATAGTTACCTGTTGAACTGGTAACTGCATCAGCGGTACTATTATCGGTGGGTATTACATCATATGCACCCGTATAGGTAGTTGAAAATGCCAGCCTGTTTTGCGTCGCCCCATCATCTTCCCCATAGCCGATACTAATGCCGGTAAAGCCGGCGAGGCTGCCGCTGCGCACGGCGCAATGCCAGCGCCTTGAAGCCGACAAACTGCTCATACCTGTACCCGGCGTACCGGCTGCACTGTCAGTAGATACTACTACTGTTACTGCGCCACTAACAGATGATACCCCCGTTAACACCACTTTCCTGTATTGCCCTGCAGATCCGACAGGGAAAGTTTTGGTAACCGGCGTAGCGCCCGCAGTAAGCCCTACCCCGCCATTCACGAAACTACTGCTGCTGCCCGGCGTTCCATTGTAGGAGGTATTGGTACAGATCAGTTTTTTGCCTGCCGGCAGATATATGATCCCATCTGTGAGTGTTATCGCTGCATTGCTTGATTTCAGGGTAAGACTGTCACTGATCATCACACCATCGGGGTTGTTAACGGTGATATTGAACAGCGATCTTGAAACCGGGATCTCATGGCCTTCTGTCATCACCTGTGCAGGCGCATTTACATCGTGATTATACACCACGTATAATGCAGCCGTATTGCCCAATGTATAATCACTTCCAAGTGACGCATGTTGCGAGCGCCTGATCTGGCAGTTAACCGAACTGGCGCTGCCGCCTACATTCGTGTTGTCCATAGTGAGATAGGTGCTGTTATAAAACATGCCACTGCCGAGCGTGAGCACCGAGGGAATACTGATGGGTGTTTGCAATACCACGCCGGCGGGATTATTTATCGTAAGACTACGGACGATGCCATTTGAGTAAGTCCCTGTTCCGCCAATAGTGGTGCTATCTGCCGCCGGGCCCATGACCAGGATGGTGCTTGCTTTTGAGAAATCGGCAACGCCGTTGTTCTGCAGACTGCCATTAACTGTAATTGTTCTGCCGATGGTACCATTCCTTGCATAAAAGGTGCCTCCGCTCTCCACAAGCAGGTTGCCTGTAGTAAAGGTATTCGTGGTGGTAGTGTTGAAGCCCAGTGTGCCGGCTATTTCCGTGCGCGTTACTTTCACGGGTGTATTGATAGTAACAGTACTGCCGGCAACGATCACCGCTGTATCGGCATCCGTGGGCACTATACCGCCCTGCCAGCTGGTAGCCAGCGACCAGCTGCCACCGGTGGAAGTTGATCTTATCAGCCTCCCAGTGGAAGAAGGGATTACCTTGAACGGCACACATGCATTGGCGATCTTCCCGCGATGATCGTGTACATATACATATAACCGGTAGTTGCCCGATGCGGCTGGCGCCATAAAACGGGCGCTGTCTGCCTGCTGCGAAACAATTAATCCCGGAAGTGCCGGTAAACTGGCCCCAGGGTCTCCACCGGCCATAATGCTGTTTTCAGGGATGATCAGCCATTCGTAACGCAACGAATCATTATCAGGGTCACTGGCACGCACCCGGCCGGTATTGATGGAATTCGCTTCCACAATAACGGTATCCTCTGCACGTTTGCCGTTGAAAAGCAATGAGTCCCTGGTGCGGATCACGGGCGCATGATTGGATGGATATGCCCCCGTCCATACGTACTGCATTTCATCGGCAGCGCCAAAAGCCTCTCCCAGCCGGTTATACAAGCCAAACCAGGTAACTACGTCGCCGGATGATTGATACCCCCATACAAACACGAAACCACCCAGGCAATTATCAGGCGCATTTGCGGCAATATGGTCAAGATACGACCGGCGGTACACCACTGCCTTTTCCGTACTGGTTTGTTCCACAAAAGCGCCCCATGGCATCTTCCGCTTAGGCTCAGGATTCATCTGCCAGGTGCCTCTGGGCCCGAACTCTGTGATCATATAAGGTTTTGTCCAGCCAGCAGTTTGCAGGTTGCCCAATACCCCCGGAAGATTAGGCGCATAGCTGTTAATGGAAAGTATGTCCAGCTCAGTAAACCGTTCTTTCAGCAACTGCATTTTCTTCAGATCCGAGTTTACAAATACAGCAGTAGTGACGTGGTTGGTGTCTACCTCGTGGATCATCCGTGCAATATCATTCAGCGCATCCCAGTAAGCAATGTTATAAGCGGTGTCCAATGGGTTGTAGTTAGCATCTGTTTCATTACCGATGGCCCACATCAGCAGCGCGGGATAATCTTTATAAGCGAGCACCTGGCTCCGCATGTTCTCAAATTGTACCCTTACGGCTGCAGTATCTGCATAATTCATTTCCTGTAATTTCTTCACGCCTAAACCAAGGCAAACAGTGATGCCATACGTGTTGGCGCTGTCCAGCCAGGTACCGGTGGAATCATTGATACTGTAGGTACGGATGGTATTGCCCCCATAGGCAGATACCTGTAAATAAAAGTTATTGGTGGCCGCTCCCCTGATATGGTACGGCACACCACCGCGATAAAGGGTATATACCCCCGCGGAATCTTTCAGCGTGGTTTTGACAGCCTGTGAAATTGCGTTGCCCGCAACAACAAGCATCATCATCATAAGTATCAGTTTTTTCATAAGTGGAACGTGGTTTTAAAGTGTGAGTATATCTACATCTACCATTCCTCCAGGTAATCCAGGTCTTTATGAAATGTTTCCTGCATGCCGGTAAGCGACCAGAAAGCCAGTGCCAGGCATATCACGCCAACGCTGATACCGGCATGTATCAGGGAGCCGTTAAAAAGCACCTGCATAAATTGAAATAGAAAAGTGAGCGGCACTACTGCGCCACGTACAAAATTTGGAACGGTAGTGGTTACCGTTGCGCGGATATTGGTGCCGAATTGTTCGGTGGCAATGGTCATAAAAATTACCCAATAGCCCACAGAAAATCCCAGCAGCGCACATATCCAGTAAAAGAGCTGCAGGCTGATGCCCGCAGCCAGGAAATAAATACTTACCGCCGCCATACAGCAAAACAGGTACACATACACCACTCTGATCCGGCTTTTCAATAGCTGGCTGAGGGCGCCGCTGAAAATATCTCCTACCACCAGTCCGCCATAGCACCAGGCCACTGCGGCACCCGCATTCACATTGCCTTCAATATGCAGCACCTTACCAAATTCCGGTGAAAGCGTGATCAGTACGCCTACCACAAACCACAGCGGTACGCCAATGAGGATGCAGCGCAGGTATTTAAAAAATCTCTTACCGTTGGTGAAAAGCGCCAGGAAATTTCCCCGGTTCTCCGATTGCTTCGCTGCGCCGAACATACCCGATTCTGCTACCCCAATACGTAGCAGCAGCAACAAAAGCCCCAGACCCCCACCAATAAAAAAAGTGGTTCTCCAGTTGAAATGCTGTGCTACAAAATAAGCCGCCACGGCGCCGCTGATACCTACGGCGGCTACAATAGTAGTGGCATAACCTCTTTTTTCTTTAGGCATTAATTCCGCGACCAGGGTAATACCGGCGCCCAGCTCACCAGCCAAACCAAGGCCGGCCACAAAGCGCCATAACGCATACGCCCATACGCTGTTTATAAAACCATTGGCGATGTTGGCAACAGAATAAAGGAAAATAGACCCGAAAAGAACAGACAGCCGTCCTTTCCTGTCGCCCAGCACTCCCCACAGGATACCGCCCAGCAACATACCTGTCATTTGTACATTGAGCAATAAAATGCCCTTGTCTGTTACCTCCGGCCACGCAGCCCGATCGATTCAAGACTGGGCACCCGCACGATGCTGAACAACAACAGGTCGTAGATATCCACAAAATACCCGAGAGATGCGACCACCACTGCGGCGAGTATGGCGCCTTTGTTTGACTGTTTCATATTTGTCATCTGCTATAACTTATTTCCTGTCAAGAGAAAGTACCTGCCCGTCTTTCAGCAACACCGGCTGCAACACCTCATAAGGCAACTCCTGTACGCTCATATTACGATCCAGCGCAAGCGCGGCGGCAGTGCCGGCCGATTGCCCCAGCACCATAAATACCGGCTCCATGCGGATAGAGCTGTAAGCCACATGCGAGGCAGACAAGCATACCGGAACCAGCAGGTTACCGGCTTCTGAGGCTTTGGGACGTAATGAACGGTAACTGATCGTGTAATAAGTGTTCTTCTGTTTACCATAGCTGCCTTCAGCATGTACCCTTCCCTCCGCATCTACTACGCGGGAAACATAATGGCAATCCAGCGGATAAGTGGCCACTGCCACCGCATCTTCTACTGGCTCTTCGCCGTTGCAGTTCTTTTCTGTCATCACATAATCGCTCACCATTCTTCTCGCTTCTCTTACATACAGCTGTTGGGGAAAGTTGCCGTTATCAGTAAACTCATCTTTGGGTAAACCCCAGCGCTTCATTTCTGTGCGCAGGGAATCCGGCACCCGTGGATCATTGCCCAGGAACCAGAGTAAACCCAATACATAGTCTTTATGCATTTGCGCAATTTTGCTGCGTTCTGCATAGTTACCTTCCGGCCAACCGTAATTGGCGCCCACAAAATCAGCCTGGTTGGTATCCGTTTTCCTGTTAGGCATAGGCGTGAAAGAGATAATATTTTTCAGCATATAGCCAGGGTTCATTTCCAGCATGCGCGCCAGGAATTCATACCAGAGCGGCTGGTAGCCCGCAGGTTTTACAATGCTGATCCTGTTGGCCGGATCGTCGGTCAGCGTCATACGATAACAATACGATTGTGTGCGGTGATCGCCTTCCCCGTTGGCTCCCGGGATCTTCGGTTCCAGGAACGGCAGCACACCGGAGGAAGGATCACCTTTCTTAATATAAGGATCGATAGAACTGTTCCCTTTACCGATAATATCATTGAGCTTAATACCATTCAACGTTTCATTATACACGCTGTTTGCCTCCCTCCCGGTAATGCTGGAAACACCGGCAGTTGCCATCAGGTCTCCTTCGTAAGTAGCGTCTATAAAGATCTTTGCATGATAACGATGGCCATTCTCCATCTGAATGGAAACAATACCGGCGCCTTTCTTCGTTACCCCTTTTTTCAGCAGCAGCCTTTCTTTGTATACCACTGTCACACCGGCTTCCTGTAACATTTTTTTAAAAATATTTTCCGCTACGCGGGACTCATACACCCACTGCATTTTCAGGGAGTCGTTCTTACCGGAGAAAGTGCGTTTTTTGGAGCGCTCAAAAAACACATCCCTCGACTCGCTGCGCCACGCACTACTATCACTGTAGTAAGTATACAGGCGCTGGAAAAATTCCCGGGTAAGCCCGCCGGCGCTCCTGAAATTATTCAGGTCGGTGGCCGTAAGGCCCGAAGTGGCCACACCGCCCACGTGAGCGGTATTACTGATCAGCAATACCTGTTTATTCATTTTTGCGGCCTGTATAGCCGCCATGATGCCTGCAGGCGTTTCACCATACACACATACGTCCCAGCGCTGCTGGGCCGGTAACCGGTTGCCAGACAGTATAACGATCATTACTACCAGGCTGCGGATAATTGAAGTCCTCATTTTCATCATTATTTAAGCATGAGTATAGCCGCATGAACAGGATACATCCTGTTCATGCCAGCCGGAAAAATTTTTCTGATCAGTATCCCGGGTTCTGTTCCAGCAAAGGATTGGTGTCCATTTCCTGCGACGGGATAGGGAAAAGCGTGTCTGATTCCCTTACAGTGATAGTAGGATCCTGTGCATTCATGGCCTGTTTCAGTTTACCGGTGCGCAGCAGGTCAAAACGCCGTTGCCCTTCAAAAGCAAATTCAAGTCTTCTCTCTTTCAACACAGAATCCTGGAACGCAGCGGCACTCAAACCTCCCGCAAGATCCCTTGCAGAAGGCGCATTCAGTGGCAGGCCATAGGCGCGTCTTCTCACCTGGTTAAATGCTTCCAGCGCTTCTGCACTTCCGGGGCTCGACATATACAACGCTTCTGCAAACATCAGCAGCACGTCGGCATAACGGACAATGTAATAGTTATTACCACCATCGTTCACATTCAGCGCCGCAGGATCTTTAAACTTGGCCACGTAGTAAGGATTTTTAATCGTGGCAGGCGCTTTGGGATCTGTAGTATAGGAATACTTTATCACGTTTACATCTTTCCTGAGATCCCCTTCAGGGTAAGCATCATAATGATTTTTTGTAACCGGGTTATCGCCGTTGCCGCCAAACCCCGGCCGTTTATCAAATGAAGGACGGTAAAAGCCCGCATAGCTGCTGGGGATATTACCGGAACCGCTGAGGAACTGCACTTCAAAGATGGATTCAGTTTTGTTTTCATTGGCGATCAGGAATACATCCTGGTAGGAAGGCCAGAGCGAATAACGGCCCGGCGCCATCACTTTTCTTGCTTCTTCCACGGCTTTTGTATATTCCTTCCGGGTAAGGTATGTTTTTACGAGCATGGCCATGGCAGCGCCACTGGTGGCCCTTCCCGCATTAACCGCATCATATGTTTCCGGTAAGTTTTCTTCGCCAAACCGGAAGTCGGCAATGATCTGGGCATATATCTCTTCTGCTGAAGATCTTTTTATGGCAAGGTTATCCAGCGAAGTAGTAGGCTGCAGCAACAACGGCACTCCTCCGAAAAGGCGTACCAGGTTGAAATACATCAGCCCCCGCACAAAACGGGCTTCTCCCTGCATGCGTTTCTTTTTTTCAGTGCCAACGGCGGTCATCGCACCAATATTTTCCACCGCTGCATTGGCACGGTTGATCACCTGGTAGGAAGTGCTCCAGAACTGGTAGAACAGGTTGGTGCCGGCATCAAAATTGAATTTATCCAGCGCCGTTTTATCGGTGTTGCTGGTATTGCGGCCAAATCCCCATTCGCAGTCGTCTGTTCCCTGCGACTGTATCACTTCCATAAACTGGTTATACAGGTAAGAGCTGGTCAGGCCGGAATACACAGCATTAACGGCAGATACGGCATCTGCTTCCGTTTTGTAAAAATTGTCTGTGGTGTAAGTGCCTTCCGGAACGCCGTCGAGCTTGGCGCAGCCCACTGCCGCCAGCGTAAAAAATATGATGATGAAATAAACTGCAGATCTCATGACAAATGATTTTGATTAGAAGCTGGCATTGATACCAAAAGAAATCGTGCGCGCATTGGGATAAGCGCCGGAATCGAAGCCGGGACTTACATTGTCCGACCCATAACGGCTTACTTCCGGATCAAGCCCCGAATAGTTCGTGATGGTGAACAGGTTCTGTACATTCACATATACTTTAAGCCCCGCGAGTTTAATGCGGTGCAGTGTTTCCTTCGACAGGTTGTATCCTAACTGTACTGTTTTAACCCGCAGGTAAGAGCCGTCTTCCACCAGCCGGTCCCAGGAACGGGAAGTTGGCTTTACCGTAGTAGCGCGCGGAATATTGGTGTCGGTATGATCAGGCGTCCAGCGGTCGAGCGTAGTAGTGCTCTGGTTTTGCAGGCCGGTAAGATTTTCCAGCGTAGCGGTATTTACGTTATACAGTTTGTTGCCGTAAACGCCCTGGAGCAATACCATCAGGTCAAATCCTTTCATGGAAAAAGTATTACTGAAACCGAAAGAGAATTTCGGCTGGGCATTACCCAACAGCACACGGTCGTCGTCGTTGATCTTTTTATCGCCATTCACATCCCTGAACCGGATATCGCCTGGTTTCGCGGTTTTCTGAGCCGAGGCATCCACTTCTTCCTTCGACTTAAAAATTCCATCGCTGGCAAAACCAAAGAAGGAGCCCAATGGCTGGCCTACCTGCACAACGGTGCTCTGGTTAGGGCCCTGGCCTGCGAAAAGGCGGTCGACACCGGCGAGGTCCAGCACTTTGTTCCTGTTGAAAGAAATATTAAAACCTGTTTCCCAACGTAAGCCCTGCTCTATGGGAGTAGCGTTTACGGTGAACTCTATCCCTTTATTCTCCACCTGTCCCCTGTTCTGCAATGAAGTGGAGAAACCCGATGTAGTAGGAATTTTCACATACAGCAGCAGGTCGCTTGTTTTTTTGTAGTATACATCCGTGATGAAGTTGAGCCTGTTGTCAAAAAATCCCAGCTCAAGACCAATATCCGATTGCGCGGTGGATTCCCAGCGCAGATCAGGATTCCCTACCTGTGAAGGCATAAGCCCTATCACGTTCACCCCGCCGATGGAATAGTTGGCTTTGCCCATCAGATCCAGGGAAGGATAATTGCCTATACCGTCCTGGTTGCCCGTAAGGCCATGGCTCACCCTTAATTTCAGGTTGCTGAAAACATGCAGGCTGCGTATAAACGGCTCCTGGTCCAGCTTCCAGCCAACGGCTACTGAAGGGAAAAAGCCGAAGCGGTTGTTTTTTCCAAAACGGGAAGAGCCGTCGTACCTGCCTGTAAGCGTGAGCAGGTATTTATTTTTGAAGCTATAGTTGGCCCTGCCCAAAAAGCTGAGCAGCGCCCATCTCGCAATGCTGGAAGAAGAAGGCTGTACAGCTGCCGCATTGCCCAGTGCGTTGGTACCCAGGTTATCGTTCAGGAAGCCCTGTGCTTCAGCGCCTAGCGACTGGTACGAAGAGCTCTGCTGGGTAAAACCACCAAGCAGGTTAAGCTGGTGCTCATCTTTGTTCAGGTTGTAGGTCAGCGTATTTTCATTCAGCCAGGTAAAGGTTTGGTTGGTGGATACGGATGCATTTCCGCCCACCTGGGAACCTGAGTATACCGCCTGCGGAAGATAAATATCATTGCGTGCGAAGTTTACATCAGCGCCCCAGAGCGTTTTGAAAGTAAGTCCTTTAACGATGTCTATACTCGCATACACATTTCCCAGCGTGCGGAAAACGTTATTAAAGTTCTTGTAATTCCCGATCAGCGCCACGGGGTTATCAAACGGCGCGCCCTGGTTATTCAGCTCCGTAAAACTTCCGTCCGGCTGGTAGATGGGCAGATTAGGCGCCGTAGTGGCCATGGTGAACAATGACCCGCTGTTCACCCGGTTGGTGCGTACATTACTGATGGTAAGACTGCTACCCAGTTTAATATTATCCCGGATATCTTTATCGAGATTAGCCCGTAACGAATACCGCTTCAGGTCAGACGCCCGCACAATTCCCTGCTGATCGAAATAATTGGCTGTAACGAGAAAACGGGTCTTCGGATCCCCACCGGAAAACGACAGGGAATAACTCTGAATAGGAGCCGTTCTGAAAATGGCATCCTGCCAATCGGTGGTAGCAGGGGTTTTGCTGAGGTCATACAGCTCGGGGCCGTTTTCAGCAATACTCGCCTCGTTGGCCAGCTGCTCAAACTGCGACGCATTCAGCAACGAATATTTTTTAAGGATGTGCTGCGTACCGTAGTAAGAATCAAAAGTAATGCGGGACATGCCACGTTGTCCGCGGGAAGTGGTGATGAGCACCACGCCGTTGCCGCCGCGGGAACCATAGATAGCCGTGGCAGATGCATCTTTCAAAATCTCAATAGATGCTATATCGGTAGGACTGATACTGTTCAAAGGATTAAGCGAAGTACCATCACTGCCCTGGTCAGCAAATACCGGCACTCCATCAATTACGTACAAAGGTTCATTGCTGCCGTTGATGGAGTTGCCGCCGCGCACACGAATAGAAGACCCTGCGCCGGGCATGCCCGAGTTCTGTACAAAGGTAACACCGGCCACCCTGCCCTGCAGGGCCTGGTCCACAGAACGGATAGGCGTTCCATCCAGCGTTTTGGTGTTCACTGAAGCGATGGCGCCGGTTACATCTCCCCGGCGTTGTGTACCATAACCTACTACTATGAAATCCGTCAGCGCCGTGTTTTCCATTACAAGCGTTACCGCTAAGGTTTTCCGGCCGTTCACCGCCACATCCATCGCCTTGTAGCCGATCATGCTGAAATGCAGTATGGCTGTAGGCGGTACCGACAACACAAATTCACCGTTGTCGTTTGTAACAGCTCCTTTTGAAGCGCCGGGCACCGAAACGGTTACACCCGGAAGGGGCTTTCCATCCGCATCTGTTACTCTACCGCGTACCTCAATGGCGGGATCGGCCGCCACGGGCGCTTTTTGCTTTACAACGATAGTTTTTCCCAGGATGGTGTAAGTCAGCTCAAATGGCCTGAAACAAAGCTCTACGGCTTCCTGCAGGGTACCTTCCGAAATATCGACATTTACCCTTTTCGACTGGTCGAGAAGAGCATAGTCGAGGAAAAATACGTAGCCGGATTGCCGTTCGATTTTCCTGATCAGGTTTTCGAGCGATGCGTTTTTTTCATGAAGCGTGACCTTTTGCGCGTAGCTGCTGGCGTGGACCTGGCAAAAGCATGCCAGCAAAAGAAAGTATGTCAGTTTCATAATGAGCCTGATTTTTCTGCCTGGTAACAGGCGGAATCGCCTTGTAAAAGGCAAATGTTTCCCGTTCAGGTTTTTGACGAGACCTGATAATTGCATAAATTCGATTTGTTTAGGTGAGATAATCAATCTTTCATACACGGAATATTGTAATGATAACCTGGACATAACGGAGGTGGTAACGACACCTCCGTTTTTTGGTTATATTACCACTGCTGTCATTTCATAAGTGGAAATAGTTGGTTGTTTTTAATGATGAATAATAATTGTATCGCCTCTCATGGAATATGGAATATTACTTAGTTCAAGTATTTTAAGCGCCTCGCTCAGCTTCACATTCCTCGGTATTTTACCCCAGAACTCCCTTTTAACAATATTGCCTTCATAACGGACCTCCACATTATACCATCGCTGCAACTGCCTCATTACATCGGTTAGCGGCGCCCTGTTAAACTGGAAGTAGCCTTCTTTCCAGGAAACAGCTTCCTCTGTATCTGCCCGGCCTGTAACGATGTTGCCATCTGCCTCCCAGCTGGCCTGCTGCCCCGGGACAAGGCGAACTGTTTGCGACTGATGGGTCACTTTCACCGCGCCCTCCAGCAGGGTGGTTTTTGCATTCGCTTCATTCGGGTAAGCCATCACGTTAAAGTGTGTGCCCAGCACTTCCACCATACCATTGCCTAACTGCACTTTAAAGGGCATATTATCCCTGTGCGCCACTTCAAAGTAGCCTTCGCCGTTAAGTATTACGGTACGTTCTTTACCATTAAAAGCCGTGGGAAAACGAAGGGATGATGCTGCGTTAAGCCATACCAGCGTGCCATCCGGCAGTTCTATTTTGAACTGGCCGCCCCTTGGTGTAGCGAGGGTGTTATATACCACGGCAGCATTGGTTGCCTGGCCTGCATCATACTTTAACTGCCCGTTTATCCGGATCACTTTTGTGGCGCCCTGGCTGGGAATCGCATCATTTACAGTACTGTCCAGTATGATGGTGGCGCCATTGGCCAGCGTAAGACTTGCCTTGTTTCCCCCAGGCAATACATCCCGGTGGGCTTCCACCAGGGTAGGTACCGGCCTTGTATTCTTTGTTGTGTGGTAATATTGCCAGCCGGCAGTAGCAATCGCCAGCAGCAGCACCGCCGCTGCCGCTACAGGTAGCCACTTTTTATAGAAAGAAACCACTTTTACCGGTTGTGTGGCAAGAAGAAGTTTTTCCTTTACCCTCTCCTGCCAGGAACCTGTGTGCCCGGTTGCGGGCCGGCCAAAGGAGGCATTCATTTCTTCCAGCAACACGCGGTTGGAAGCGTCCTGTTGCAGGAAGTCGAGCAGCTCCGCGGTTTCAGCGGGAGTACAGTTGTTATCCAGAAAACGTTGCAGCAGTTGCCGGTAATGATCCTTTTCCTTTGACATGTATCAGTTTTATGCATGCGGTACGTGGCCCCGCTTTTATTATATACTGTTGCCGGAAAAAAAAGGGTGGGTAGGTTGATAAATAAATTTCATCATAATATGTAGCCTCTTAAAAAACGTGCATCAAAAGCAGCACGGCCAGGGAAAGATCCCCATGCCGGTAGAAATAGGCCTTGATATCCTTAAGTGCCATCACCATATGTTCTTTCACGGTATTGCGGGAAATGCCCAGCTCCTTTGCTGCCTCTTCATAACTTTTGCCCTCCTGCCGGCATAATGTAAATACCCTTTGACGCTGGTAAGGCAACTGCGTAACTGCGTTGTTAAGCATCTCCTGGTACTGCGCCCAGAGCGTTTGGTGATAGGGCGATTCCGTTATTTCGCCGATGCGCTGCATGATCCGGAGGCGGGTAGCTTCATCGGAAGCATTCTTTTTAAGGAAAGTAAAGGTTTTGTTACGGCTGATCTTATAGAGATAGGCGGGAAATGATTGCGTAGGATCAATCCGGTCACGAACTTCCCATATTTTCAGGAATACATCCTGCACGATGTCTTCCGCATAGGCAGGCACTTTTACAAAACGCAGCACCCATCCATAGACGTGCGCACTGTATTGGTCGTACAGCTGCATATATGCGGCCACATCCCCTTTCCGGAGCCGCTCCAGGTATTCTGCTTCAGTGTTCGTGGAATCCCCCATTTGGCTATAAATGTAATAAAATTGGCACAAACCCACTTTCTTTTGACACGAATGCCCCCCTTTGCAGAACGTAAAAAATCAGACATTTAGAAAAAAATAAAATGAATACCACCAATAACAAGCAACTCATGCAGTTTATATTCCGGGAACTGTCAGAAGGCAACGATGAGCCCTTTCTTGACGCCATGGCAGACGACATGCAATGGACATGGATGGGCTCAGGTCCATGGTCCCGGACCTTTAAGGGCAAACAATCCGTTCTTGATGAGTTGTGGGCTTCAGTAAGAACTACCCTGAAACCACCCTATAGAACAGTGGCGAACCAGTTTATTGCGGATGGCGATTACGTAGTAGTAGAAGCCATCGGGCAAAATACCACACCTGATGGAAAAGTATACAATAATAAATACTGCTGGGTATGCCGCCTCTCGGCCGGCAAGCTGCATGAGCTGCGGGAATATATGGACACACAATTGGTAACGGAAACATTCCGGGGAAATGGATAAATCTGAAAATTCCGGGACAGGAGCGCAAATTCGTATGATAAGGAGTAAATGAAGGATAAGGAAAGCAATATTTCATTATAAAGTCTATAGCCAACCAGCATCTATCCACGTACTGGTAGCTCTTTGCGACAACAAACACCAGGGAATTGTAAAAGTGCCTGGTGTTTGTTGTCGCCGGAAGCCGATACATTGGTGCCGTGTAGTTTACTGCGCCACCTTAATCTCATAATCATCTGTCAATCCATACTCATACAGATCATACTCATTCCCGGGAGGCTGGGTTTTAATATTATACCATTTACCGGGATCCACCAAACCGGGAGCCGGCTTGTTATAAAAGGGCCCTAAAACATTCTTCAAACTGCCAATTACGGTGACCTCAATCTTATTCGTTCCTTTTCTTACAAATTCCCCGATGGCGAGTGTGTTAGGTTCGGCAGTGATCACACCTGCAAACACATCATTCACTTTTACAGCGGCCACCGTACCTTTCCACTTGCCCAATTCCACGGCATATGATTTAGCCGGCGTATCTGCTGTAAATGTTTTCGTATAGGTAACACCGTTACCATATAAAGGCAGGCCCTGCTTATTCCAGTAATCCAGCTGTAATGGCTGTGGCTTAACAATGCCCCAGCCCTGCGTTGCGGCTTCCAGGTTAAAATCACCTAAGATATACACCGGTTCAATTTCTGCATAAACGCTCATAGGCGAAACTGTAATGGCCAATTCATTATCCCCGGCTTTTACATAACGGCCTATCCGGTATACGCCGAAAGAGCGATCCAGCCACCACTGCCCGGGTTCATTTTTGATGGCTACACCATTAATTTTTACATCATGCCAAAGCCCTGGTTGTTCTGTTACGGCTTTGAACCCGCTGACGTCAACACCATCTTTCACCGTAAAATGATAAACAGCGGTATATCCCGTTCCGGTAGAAAAAGTATCGCGCTTAACGATCGCATCTTTAAACTGGGTGCGGTTATTCCATGGATTGCCTACACCATCTGCAAACCCATGATGTTTAAAGGCAGTATTGGAAGCCAGGCCAACATGCATATGTGTATAAACAATATCCGGCCGCTGCAGATGAAGATCGCAGAAGTCAATTGTAAGACTGTTATCCGACGATCTGCTCACAGTTGTCGTAGAGGCGTTTACGATAGTCCATTTCCCCGGTGATGCAGCCGGTTTATAACCCGATAATTTTTTATCCGCAATAAAGAACATCCGGCTACCTGCAGGCGGAACATCAAAGCTGAAATGCACATCCTGGCTATGTTCTGAATAGCTATAGCGGGAAATATTCCCGGTGTTCAGGTCCATCTGCAGCACATCCCGCCCCCGCATACTAATGGCCCCTGAAGATGTTTCCGTCATGCTGGCATTGGTGAGTAGTAGCAACTCTCCATTGGCCAGCTTACGGCGCTGGTGATAAATATTGCCACCTCTGTTTTCAATGCTAAAGTCCTTATTATGAAACAACGCCTTCAATTCATCCCGGTTTACTTCATGGATCCTCTCCAGCTGTTTGATAGCAGCAAGTTCCTCATTAGCAGCACCGTCTACCAAACGCAATTGCTCAAAACAAATCACTTCTCCCCCACCGGCAACAAATGCTTTCAGTAAACGGAAAGTAGCGCTGTTGATACTTTCCATCCCCGGTGGTATCACTACCGTTTTATATGCCCGTTTTCCAATTACAAAACTATTTCCATCCACACGTCCGTTATCTTTGATGATGTTTTCTGAACCGAGGTCATACTCCAGGTAGGATCGCTGCATCATGGTCACAAAATCGTTAAACCGCTTGGTGATATCGAAGAAACGCTTATGTTCCGCATCCCTGGCGTAGTACATCCAGGCAGAAGTAGTGGGCTCAATCACCAGGATGTTGTTGTATTGCTGCCCCTGGGATAACAGGTAAGAAAGACGTGTAAAGTAATGATTCATGAAACGGTAATAGGGCCACCATGGTTCATGATAAGAGAAGCTTGGCGGATAATCATATTTACGTGCACCCGTTAACGTCATGAACGATAAGTGCTGGTTCAGGAAGTTCACCCCCAATACAAACTCCCAATCAGCCAGGCGTTTCATATCCTTAAAAGTAAGCTCCCAACCGGCGCCCCCATAGGTTTCAGACAGGGTGCGTGTTTTACCCAGTTGGTTAGCTACGCTTCCCAGTTCACGCACCGCGCGGATATTGCCAAACTGCACGGGCTTATCTTCATTAAACTGGTTAAACAACATATCAATACCCGGCATCTGGTGCCATGCATACATGGCCATATTATCCGGGCCATGATAAGGACTTGGCCAGCCATGTTCCCAGTAATGCCCGGTCCATGTAAGCTGATGATCCTTCATATAGGCGTACACGGGTTTAGACCAGCGGTCAACAAACAACTCCAGTAACACCTGGTAGTAATTATGGCGTACCCGTTTCCAGTCGCCCACTTCTTTAAACAACGACGGCAAATGTAACCTTAGGTCATAATGCCAGTCCTGGTAAAACCGTTCGAACAGATCTGGGGTCCAGCGTACACAGTTACGCCCTTCATTAATGATGGTAGGCTCATCAGAAAAAACGCCTTTGATCGTCTTCCCAAATTCTTTACCAACCACTTTTTCATACCCTTTATAAGTAACGTCAATAAATTTATCCGTAACGCCTTTCGCCATCAGGTCTACATAAGACACACCAATGGGGCCTGCTACCGAGCCGCGGTTCGACCTTTGATAATTTACTTTCCTGAACAACTGGTAATGCCCTCTCTTTCCGGCTTCTTCCTGTACATGACCGGTAATATCTTTATAAACTCCTTTTTCTTCTTTCAAACATAAAAAAAACGGGGAAACATCCGCGGGCAACTGCGTGGTATCTTCCATATACAACATTTGCCCCTGGTTGTAAGCTTCAGGCATTTGCTCTCCTACCAATCCACCGGCAAAACCGGTGGGATAAGAGTTCTCATCGTAGATCCAGATATTAAGCCCCAGCTTTTTCCCTTGCTGTACGGAATATTCAAATAAGTTGAACCACTCTTTTGACAAATATTCGGTAATCAGCCCCGGCCGGGGATGAATGATGATGCCACCAAAATCATTTTTCCGGTAGTCATTCAGCATGGAATCGATGTTGCTTTTGGTGATCTTCGTATTCCATACCCAGAATGGTACCGTTCCATAATCCCGGCCAGGACTTTTAAAACCGGCAGCTACCTTTTCAAAGCGTTCTAATGGCTGCTGTGCTTTTACACCGGAACCAACAAATACAGCAACGATAGTTAAAACACGAAACAGGAATTGGCAGATGCTCTTGTGCATAGGTTATTATTTATTTTCAGATTTATGACTGTTATCCAATACGGTGCGTGTAACAATACTTCTGCGGCCGGCAGGAGTAATAACGACGGTTTTAAGGGTAATGGTTTTCCCCTTGGGAACGGTGATAGTTACCGGTGCGGTGTATTCGTGATCATAATCACCCGGAGGCCGGTTGTTCAGCGTGTAATAGATCCTGGCGCCCTGTACCGGCGGCTGCGCTACCTCAAACCGGAAACTGCCGGTTGCAATAGTAGAATCAGTATAATTAAAAACCGTGGGCACACGGTAATTGATACCGGCTTTGTCGAAACGCTCCAGGTGCAATGGTAATGCTGTGCCGGCGAAACGAGGATAGGCCTTTGCCGTTTCATCCGACCATCCTGTTTCGGCCAGCGCCAGCATACGTGGAAGCATCATATATTGGAGCTTGGAAACATCAGGAATGTTTTCTGTCCATATACAGGCTTCCACGCCCATAATATGTTTACGTTCTTTTGCAGACAATGAAGAATATTCGGGGTTATATTGATACGCTTTCCAGGCCGGCGCATCGCCGCCATGACTGGAGGGTTCCTGGTCCGATGTACTTTGGGCATAATCAAAATAAAGCCCGTTGCCGCCCGGCGCCAGCACTATATCAAGCCCTTTCCTGATTTGCGAAATGGCGGCCTTTTCGCCAAACCTGCTCATTATTGTAATACTGTCTTTCACATCACCTTCTGCTACTTCATCCCAGGCAATCAGTTTTTTATGTTTGGACTGAATGATCTTATTCAATCTTAAAATAAAATAGCTTTGCAGTTCATGGGTATTTTTGATATGATGCATTTTCATAAAGGACTGCACAGCGGCATCTTTCTCCCAAAATCCTTTATAACATTCATCTCCACCGATATGAATATACAGGTAGGGAAATAATGCAGCTACCTCTCCGAATACTTTGTCGAGAAATGTATACACCCGTTCATCAGTGGGATTGAGTGAATTGTCCTCATACATTTCATAGCTGCCATTGGGAAACCATTTGGCAAAACTGCTGCCGGGGTTTACTTTAATATCTTTATTACGTGTTACGCACAACTCCGGATATGCGGCAATAGCGGCCATTGAATGGCCCGGCACATCAATTTCCGGCAGTATTTCAATATGTCTTTCGGCCGCATAGCGGATGATATCTTTCACCTGTTCCTGTGTATAGAATCCTCCATCAGTGGCTTTTTCGCCGGGCTGGGGCGGTAATGTATTTCCTCCAAATTCAATACGTGGCACACGCCAGGCGCCCACCTGTGTTAGCTCCGGGCAGCTTTTGATTTCCAGTCGCCAGCCCTGGTCGTCGGTAAGATGCCAGTGAAAACGATTCAGCTTATAATAAGCCATCATGTCCAGCAGGTCTTTGATCTGTTCTACTGTAAAGAAATGCCGGGAAACATCCAGCATCAACCCACGGTAACCAAAACGGGGAGCGTCTTCTATTGTAACGCAGGGAATAGCAACAGCTCCGTTCGCTGGTTCGGGGAATAATTGTAATAAGGTTTGCATACCATAAAACAAGCCCACATTGCGGCCTGTAAGAGTAATGCCGGCAGGTGTTACCGATAACCGGTAGCCTTCATCCGGTAATTGTTCTGCACCATTGGTAGTAATAACCAGCCCTCCATCTCCTGTGGTACCCGTTGCTACTTTGTTGTTAAATTTCCAGCGACTAAAAAGCTGGCCGGTGAAATAATCAACAGCATGCTGCTCTTTCACATCGGTCCGGATCAATGTGCCAGCATTGAAAATAAAACTGCCGGTATCCGTTTTTACGGAGCGCGGCATGGGGATCAGCGCTGGCCCAGCCTGTTGCGCGGCGCTGTTCCCGGCACAAAAGCCAAGTAAAGCCAGGCAGCAGGTATATATCTTTACATATTTGCTAAAGTACATCACTGATAATTGTCGTAAACTATTTTCACTTTATAAAAACAGGCGCCGTTCACTATTCTTGATCCCTGCCATTGGCCACCTGATGTATAGAAATCAACTGTGCTGGACGACCAGTTATTGAGCGAACAACTCACTGCAGGGCGTGGATTTTTATTGGCATCCGGGCGCACCAGTACAATTTGTCCGCTGGGTTGATTTCCCATTCCTTTCACAAAAGTGAGATTATTGGTAGGGGCCATGGAAAAGGTTTTCGTAGTTTTATTGAAGACGTATTCCCCTCCGTTGGTAGTAACCCACAGCAAATTAGTATTGCCGTAATACGCGCTTACTTCATGCCCCCAGGCAGTGGGCAATGTAACCCGGTACTGTTTTAATTCGGTCAGCTCCGGGTTGGCATCAGTGCCACCAACTGCCAGCGCTGTGAGGATATGCGCATTGTTGGTTAAATCCTGACCCGTAACCCATAATCCATTAATCACGGGGTCCCACAGCACGGCATGTGCTGCACCCAAAGTAAACTCCGCATAGGTATTGTTATCCGCACCCTGCGAAGCAGCATACACCCTGATCCAGTTACCATCAGAAGCTGCCAGGGCGATATTGCCGTTGGGCAGCAGTTCTGCCGAATGCAGGTTGCCACTGATCAATTTTGACCACACCCGCTGCCCCGACGGATAAGCTATCAAAGCAGCCATACCGTTATCGCTGATAGCTGCATAAGTGGCGTCCTGCCGGGTTTTCATTTTCCGCACTTTAAAATCGGTACCACCTCCGAAGCTTTTGATTTCATTGGCGCTGAAACCCAACCCTGTGGTGGGCGACCAGGCCCACTTTTTTGCCTCTGTGGTGTTCCAGTCTGTCACCATCGGATCATACAGCTCTATCTGTTTAGAGGCGTCGTTGGTTAATGCCAGTTGTAACCCCGGGTAAGGAACCGGGGTTACAACTGGCGGGTTAGTTGGAGGACCGGGAGTATCTGCTCCCTGTTTTTTACTGCAGGCCATTTGAGAAACAACCAAAGCAACTGCAACACCTGACAGTATTAGTCTTCTTATCATATCAATAATAGTTTGGATCGAATGCTTTCGCTTTATAAATAGCAGCTCCGCTTACGGTACGGGAACCGGCAGCAGCGCCAGTGCTGGCATTATAAAAATTAACCACGGAAGTGCACCAGTTATTGCCAGGAGCCAGCGGGCATCCTGAGCTGGGTTGTGTTTCTATTAATATATTCTGATCCGGCTGACGGCTAACGGATTTTACAAAAGTTCTGAATGCCGCTCCTGGTATGGAGTCGAAGGTACCGGTGGAAATATGGAAAGTATACACACCTCCATTGGTACTAAGCAACAGCTGATCCGGGTTATCAGGGTTAGCAGAAAGGTCGTGGCCCCAGGCGCTTGGCAAACTTGGATAAGTGGTATCTAAACGCAGCTTGGGATTGGTAATGGTCCCGCCGGATCCGGGGGGATTATAGCTATATTTTCTCAGCTGGTTTCCCAATGCCCAAAGCACCTGGTGCGTATTGTCCCAAAGCACCCCATGAGCGGAGGTGAAATAGTACTGCGTATTTACTCCATGATTGGGCGAAGGCTGCGATGATGAATAGATACGGATCCACCCCTGCGGCCATTCTTTGCCCGCACTCGCTACCACGCAATTGCCATCAGGCAATATTTCCATGGCATGCAAACTGGTGGTGTCATTAAAACCCATTACCCACAGTTTTTCTCCCTTTAAACCGGTGCCCGTATAGCGCGCGATAGTAGCCAGCCTGTATGAAGTGGCGGTGATCACCTGCGCGGTATTCGCAAACACTGTATTATTCCTCACCTTAATATCGGTGGGCGCAGTCCAGAGCGGTAATTCACTGGTGGCATTGTAAGACAATGCCGTGCTGGGTTTCCAGCTCCACTTCCTTGTAGTGGAAGTCCAGGAAGCATCAGCAGGATCATATACCTCGATGGTATTTCCTACTTCGTTGGTAAGCGCCACCCAGCAACAGGTAGCCAGTTCTGTTTTGGGCTGTACTTTTCCCGCTGCCTCTTCCGGGTGTTGCAGCTGATCTGCCTGCCGGGAGCAGGAAACTACCGTTAAAGCCAATACAATCGCCATCCAATTCACACAGGTAGATCTTAAGCAGGCGTTACCTGCTTTCATCATAGTGTTTTGCATGAGGGTGAGTTTTTAGTGATTAGTAACCTGGGTTCTGCGTAAGTTTATCGTTTAGTAATATCTCTGCATTTGGTATCGGGAACAGCAAGCGGTCCTGTGTAACATTATAGCTGCCCGGCTGCAGGTAACTGTACTGCGCTTTTTGTTTAACGCCAAAGGCATTCATGATGGTGATGGCGTTACCGGTACGTACCAGGTCCAGCCAGCGCTTATTTTCAAAGGCCAGCTCCACGCGTCTTTCCTTTAAAAGAATGGTTTGTAACGCCACCTGGTTAGTAGCGGTAATGTTATGGGTAGCGTCGCCAAAAGCACGTTCCCTTACGGCGTTCAGGTAAGGCAATGCTTCGCCTGATTTGCCTTGCTGGTTCAGGCTTTCCGCCAGCAACAGCAGCACTTCCGAATAACGGTACACCGGCCAGTCGTCGTTGGTTTGGTTACCGATCGTATGTGCGTGCAGGTATTTCTTTGGAAACGGCCGGCCTACTTTGCCCGGAGGCGCTACATAACCTACTACTGACTTAACAGCGGTTGCGGTAAAATCATCTGTGGCATTGAAGGTGCCTTCAGCTATAGCGATAGACGCATCCAGGCGCTGATCGCCTGCTTCATAGGCATCGATCAGGTCTTGCGTAGGCGTATTAAAACCGCCAACGGTGGTAACACTGTTGAAGTTTACACCGGTTACTACGGTAGTATTCACCATGCGCGGCAGAAAGTTGTAGATAGAAGCTTCCGTGTTGGCCTGCGGTACTGCCAGCCCGGTATTGAACTGGATCTCAAATACAGATTCCCTGCCGTTCTTGTTAGCCAGTTCAAATGCATCCCCATATTTCGGGAACAAGCTATAACCCATGGCTGTTACCTGTTTTAAGGCGCCTTCAGCGAGATCATATTTTTTCAGGGTAAGATATACATCTCCCAGCAGGGTAAGCGCTGCGCCTTTGGTAGCACGGCCGGTTTGCGGGAAAGAAGGCACGCCCAGCTTAGCCACCGCATCGGTAGCATCAGCAATGATCAGGTCATACACCTCCTGTACAGAAGCGCGGGGAATATAGGTTTCCTCACGGCTAAGCGGTGCACGCTTATAAATGGGCACGCCGCCATAAAAACGCACCAGGTCAAAGTACACAAGCGCACGGATAAATTTCGCCTGGCCCAGGATGGAATTACGGCTGGCATCCGATAGTTTGATATCGTCAATATGATCAATGATCACATTGACAGCTGATATCGCATTGAAACCAAGATTCCATTTCGGAGGCGTCTGGTTATTATATTTATCATCCAGGAAATCGGCCACCGCCAATCGGTTCATGGTGGCTACTGCCTGGTCGGATGATTTATAGTCGTAGTGCGTATTGTCCGAACGCATTTCTCCCATTACCCAGGCGCTCCTGTTGTTATACATTCCGCGTAACTGGGCGTAGGCGCCGTTCACGGCCAGGTCATAATCGTTCTGGGTTTTAAAATAACTATTCAGGTTTACATTGTTCGGATTGACTTCATCCAGAAATTTTTTACAGGATATAGCTGCCAAACTCAGTACCACTAATATTATACAAGAGATCTTTTTCATTTTTACAGATTTTTAAAGCCCAAGGTTCAAGCCAAACGTAAATGTTCTTTGCAGTGGATAAGCGCCCAGGTCCTGTCCCTGCTGTGTCACAAATGCGAGTCCGCCGGCGCTCACTTCCGGGTTGCCCGGGTAACTGGTGAAGATGTATACATTTTGTGCAGACGCATATACTCTTAAACTCTTGATAACAGGTGTCCTGAATTTTCTCAGCGTATACCCGAGCGCGATATTGTTGATAGTGAGATGGGAAGCATCGTAAACAAACAGCGTATTATCGGTGCGATAAGCCGCAGTAGTATTAGCCAGTGTACGCGCTACCTTTCCGTTACCCGGATCGGCCTCGGAGCGCCAGCGGCCCAGCAGTTCCGGCGGACCATTGAACACACCATCCAGGTTATAGGTACTTTCCTGCATACCGTTTTTCAGTTTGTTGCCATAGGTGCCCGATACAGCAATGTTCAGATCAAAATTCCGGTACTGGAAGGTGTTGCTAAGGCCAAATATAAATTTGGGATTGGGATCACCTATCACGGTCTGATCATCCGGGAAAGTAATTTTTCCATCGCCGTTCAAATCCTTAAACCTTACTGTTCCTGCCTGAGAGAGCGTAGTAGTACCGGTTCCATAATACTTAGGCCCGGCATCTGCCTCCGCCTGGTTTTTGAAGATGCCATCAAATACATACCCGTAAAACTGGCCAATAGGCTTGCCAACAAGGGTCCGGTAATCGGTGAATTCTGATAACGTAGTCGTCGGATCAGCAGCAAAGGAAATATTATTTAAACCGATCCTTTTAACCAGGTTGCGGTTAAAGGAGATATTAAAGTCGGTGTTCCATTTAAGTTTCCCGGTAAGATTTTTTGTACTTAATGTAAACTCATGTCCCCATTGTTTAATATCGCCCAGGTTATCCTGTACGGTGGAGAAGCCGGATGACTGCGGAACAGGCAGTACAAATAACAATCCGGTGGTCATCTTACTGTAATAGTCGTAAGAGAAATTAATCCTGCCATCAAACAATCCCAGTTCCAGGCCCACATCAAACTGCCGGTTGCGCTCCCAGGCCAGGTTCTGATTACCCAAACTGGTTTGCACTTTACCCGGGGCCAGGCCGCCTGAAAAAGTATAATTGGAAATACCAATATTAGCTATACTGGAATAGTTACTGTTAGGACTGCCACCCATTTCAGAATTACCGGTTAAACCGTAGGAAGCTCTTAATTTCAGGAAGCTCAGGTTGGATACCTGTTTAAGGAAAGGCTCATCACTTACTATCCAGGCGCCGCCTATAGAAGGAAAAGTACCCCATTTGTTGTTGTCGCCGAAACGTGAGGATCCGTCTCTCCTCAGGGTTGCCTGTAAAAGGTAACGTTCCTTAAAGCTATAGTTGATACGTCCCAGGAAGGAGGCCATTGTCCAGGCAGAAAAACTGGATGTATTGGTAGTAAACCTGGTGGCTGCGCTTAAAAGGCTAATGCTGTTATCCGGGTAGTCACGGCCTACCATATCGCTTAAAAAACGGGTTGACCGCTGAGCCGTAAACCCTGCCAATACGCCTAATGAATGATCTTTACCAAACTGCTGCTGGTAGTTCAGCGTATTTTCATTCAGCCAGGTATATTCATTAGTGATCATTGATTCACCCAAAGCAGTATTATTGCCCGGTGGCGGATTTTCTATAGGTATGGCGTTAAAGCCTCCCATGGAAGTGGATGGAATAAACCTGTTGCGGGTCATATTGCCAAGATCGGTGCTACCTGATGTGCGGAAAGTCAGATTATCGGTAAGCTTTATTTCTGCGAACACATTGGCCAGTACGCGTAACCGGTTAGCATCGTCTTTTACTTCAAGTAATTGTCTTAACGGGTTGGCCCATACAAACTGGTTGGTAAACCCTGAAATACCCAGGGCCAGTGACCCATCCGGGTTGTAGGGAGAGCCCATGGTAGGTATCATGGAGGCGGAAGCAAAAATGGCCCGCTGCCCATCCACGTTAAAACCGGTTCCCTGCCTGTTGTTATGATCCATCTGGAAAGACGGCGCAACCCCAAAGCCCACCTTTACGCGTTTGCTGATGTTGAAATCACCATTGGCACGCAGGGAGAAACGCTTATAACCGGTGTTTAACAGGATACCCTGCTGGTTAAAATAACCGCCCACCAGGCTGAAAGCCGCCTTGTCGTTACCCGTATTGATAGCCAGGCTATAGTTCTGCACAGGAGCGTTCCTGGTGAGTACGCTGAACCAGTCGGTTCCCTCTCCGTATTGTTCCGGGTTTTGATACACAGCTGGTATACCACCGGTATATCCTTCGTATTTGATCTTGTCTTCATAAAAACCCTTCATGTAAGTAGCCAGCTGGGTGGCGTTCATTACAGGCGGTATCAGTTCCCGCATCATGGAGGCAGTACCGTAGTAGGAATTGAAATCTATTTGTGTAGCGCCGGCTTTTCCTCTTTTGGTAGTGATGATGATCACTCCGTTGGCGGCACGTGAACCATACAATGCAGTGGCTGCGGCGTCTTTCAGAATGGTAAACGACTCAATTTCGTCGGGGTTAATATTATTGATATTGTCCGGATCTCCTATCATCGGTTGCCCGTCTACTACTACCAGCGGGCGTACGTTGGAGGTAAATGAGGCAGCGCCACGTATGCGTAGGTCCATTCCCTGCCCGGGGCGGCCGGTGGTTTGCGCCACCTGTGCACCTGGCAGTTTGCCCTGTAACCTTTCAGCAAAGGTACCGGTTGGCTGGTCTTTCATATCGCTGGCAGACAGCTTTGACACCGAGCCCACAATTTCACGTGTGCTTTGTTTACCATAAGCTACTACCACTTCGGTCAGCTGTGAAGAGGTTTGTTCCAGCTTTACATTGATAACAGCCTGTCCATTGATGGGCACTTCTTTTGGTGTATAACCAAGATACGAGAATATCAGTACGCCGTTTTCATCCGGCACATTGAGCGTATAGCTACCATCCGCCTGTGTGGCGGTTCCCAGTTTGGAGTTTTTAAGTCGTACCGCCACTCCGATCAATGGCTCACCATTGTTGTCGGTAACGCGGCCTTTGATAGGAAAGGCTACCACCGTTGGCGCGGGGCTACGCGTTACCACAATGGTGTTTTCACGAATCGTATAGGTAAAGGGCTGATTGGCGAAGCTTTTCTTTAGTACTTCTTCCACGGTGGCATCGGTTACCTGCATGGCTACCGGTTTGGCATCCTTTAAAAGGTCCACATCCCACAATACATTATAACCGGTTTGTTTACGGATCTGGCGGAATACTTCCCGGAGAGTGATTTGCTTTGCCGACAGGGTTACCTTCTGGGCATAACTGGCGGCGCTGACTTCCATTAACACTGCGATCATTAAAACAAGGGTCAGTTTCATCATCAACAGGATTTTTTTATACGTGGCGGCGGCTTTTACCGGGCGCACGTCAGGTATGTAAAATTTCATTACATTTGGATGTTTGAGTTTAATAATCAGATAACTGTGGCTACAATGACTTTAGAAACTTGTCTTTCACAGGGTAAGCTCAAACTGTCCGGGGGCGCTGGAACGCTCCCGGTTTTTTATTGCTTCCCTTTTGTGCAGGTGTTTTATGGCATAACGATGATCCTCCTTCCTTCTATTTTAAAGTGAACGGTACCGGTTAATTCAAGCATACTTAATACTTCCGTAACATTTTTTGAGCGCGGTAAACTACCGCCGATTGCTTTTCCTGAAACATCGCCCTGGTAGCTCACTTCCACATTATACCAGCGACTGATCTGTTTCATGATGCTTTCTATTTTTTCATTATCAAATAAGAAATAGCCGTTTTTCCATGCAATAGCCGCCTCTGTATCTCCCTCTTTTACATTGATCTTACCGGAAGCCCTGTTTAATATGGCTTCCTTGCCAGGCGCCAGCAAAGCATCTGCTTTTCCGCAACCTACTTTTACCGAGCCTTCCAGCAACGTAACAATATGCTGCTGCTCATCCGGGTAAGCATTTATATTAAAATGTGTTCCCAATACCCTCACTGTCATTGGCGCGCCCGATGCCCCGTTCACCGTTACATAAAACGGACGGGATTTGTCTTTAGCCACTTCGAAATAGGCTTCACCGGTAAGCGTTACGTTTCTTTCGTTTCCGGGAAATGAGGCAGGGAAACGCAGGGAAGAACCCGCATTGAGCCATATATTGGTGCCATCCTGCAACGTGATCCTGTACTGACCGCCATAAGGCGTAACCAGTGTATTATAAACAACGTCGCCGCCCATATTACCGCTTAGTGTATTATACAACAGGCTTCCGCTGTCGGTTTTATTTACGGCCGCCTTGCCCTGTTGGGATATGACACCGTTCTCCGCGTCTTCCAGCACTACCTTATCACCATTGCCCAACATCAGAATGGCCTTATTACTACCGGGAACAATAGCGTTAACTGCTTTGGCAATAGCGGGTTGCTGTGTGGGCTGCTGTTGCTGCTGATAATAAAAAAATCCGGCAAGCCCCAGTATTACTGCAATACACGCCGCGGCAGTTATATAATACCAGCGTTGCTTTGCAGCATTGCGCCTGGTTACAGGTACATTGATCTGCTGCTGCAAATGCAGTAGCATACGCGCGCGCACCTCCTCTTCTTCATACACATTCTCCGACAACCACTCCACCTCTGTTTCGTTATGATCCTGGTACCAGGCCATTAACGTTTCCTCTTCCTCCGGCGTAATGGTACCGTCCAGGTATTTTTCGATCAGGTGATATATGTTGTTCTTCAACGGACAGATTTTATGGTTATGCAAAGAGGTACCATGAGCAGATCTTTTACCCTTAGTGGACAGATAATTTTTTTTGAAAATTTTATTACACCAGGATCTTACGCTGATAGATCCCGGCAAAAGCGTGGCTAAGGCCAGATTCATTGCTCTTCATAACATGGACATTACATAAACACTATGGCTACATGGATATGTACCACAAGCATATCTGTTACCCTTAGTGGGGGCAATATTTTTTTTGAAATTTTAACGGAGGAATGTATAGGCGAGTATAAGCACCCACAAATAGGGGCGGTTCAACCTGAGCTTCAGTACTTTTAATGCTTTGGTAAGATGCGCTTCCGCCGTTTTCTCGGCAATCCCCATTCTTTGTGCAATCTCGGGAATACTCAATCCTTCTTCCCTGCTCAGTTTAAATACCAGGCGGCATTTTTCGGGTAAAACGTCTACAATACCATTAATATGCTGCTGCAGGAACCTGCTGTAGATCTTTTCTTCATCCCAGCTGGTTAACAGGGGATCGGCGGTCTGTTCTTTTATTTCATTCCTCCGTTTCTGCCGCACATATTGTTTGAAAACAGACAACTTTACGGCAGTGGCGAGATAGGCGCTCACATGATCAATATAAAGCTCATCCCGCCTGTTCCAGAGGCCGATAAAAACTTCCTGTACAATTTCCTCTGCAATGATCTTATCCTTGCTGTGATGATAGGCGATGGCCAGTAATTTCTTCCAGTAACGATGATAAATTTCGGCAAAAGCATGATTGTCGCCCCCGCGTAAGGACGCTATCAATTCTACATCAGTTTGTGCCTGGTACCGATTCATGCGTTTGGGAATGGTCCACAAGAATATAAAAATAAACCGAGCTTTATATCAGTACATCAAAAGATAATAAAAAGGAAATATGATGGCTGATCTTCTTATTCATTCACCGGAAAAATATAATTATCCCTAATATCTTAAAAATACTATCCCGAAAATACATCGATTACTGTAATTCACCACCCAGTTTTTTTCGCTGCCCGATATACAGCCCGGCAACCACCATCAGGGTACCGGCTATAGTGTATAGCGTTATAGGCTCATCCAGCAGCCACCAGGCATAGAAGAAGCCAAAAAGCGGGCAAAGGAAAAGCCATAGGGAAGCCTTTACGGTGTCTATTTTCAATAAGTAGAACCAGCAGATCAGACCGGTCACAGAAACCGCCAGACTTAACCACAATACGGCATAAATAAACCGGTGATCCAGCTGCACGGTGGAGAAATCACTGAAAGCAAGGGTAAACGGCAGCAGGAAAACGCCGCCCAGTGTAACCTGCCAGCCATTGATCAGCAGGTTAGGCAACGCCCATTGAATACGTGCATAATATACACTGGCAAAAGAGATCGCTACCATGCTGGTCATCAGTATGGCCAGCCCTCCCAAGCTGGTTCCTCCGCTGTGGAGCAAAGGATAGGTGGCCAGCCCTATGCCGGCCATCCCGATCACGATGCTCCATAGCTCCGCCTTTTCGGGCCTGCGCCCCATCAGCCAGGAGGAAAGCAACACGATCAGTAATGGATTGGTGGAGGTAGCAAGACTACCAATTCCGGCGGCAATATATTTCATGGCATAAACATACAGGCCCAGGTAAAGCGTAGTATTTAAAAAACCAAATATGGCCAGTTGCCGCCATTCCCGGAGAGTAGGCATACGGTAACTTTTATCCCTGCTCACCAGGTAACAAAAGCCCAGTAAAACAAAGCCTGCAATAAAAAAACGGACATTGCCGAGAACAAGCGGAGGCGCCGAATGGATGCCTATCTTAGTTGCTACAGACGCCGATGCCCATAACATCGCGAACAGTAAGCCGGTAATTATGTTTTTCACGCGGCAAAGATAAGCGGCGGTCTGTTAACTACTCACCTTTTTTCTGATCAGCGCTATCAGCCCTTCGTTTTCAATAACCACCATTCCCTGCCTGTTGGTAGTAATGCCGCTTTTCAGCCGGTAAGTATACTTTGGTACATTTCCTTCCATAACGGTAGGCATGTATAGAAAACGGAAGCTTCCCCCTTTCTGTTTCAGGGCCCTGAATAATGACAATTCATTTATTTATTGTCATACAGACAAATATATTCCGGATTTCCGGAAATTTACAGTAGTGGGATATTAAAAAGAAAAACGGGTCAGTTGCCGCTGCCTTCCAGTAAATCCAGGATTTCACCCTGTAGTTCAGCACCACTTCCCGGGCTGGGTGCATTCTCATCCTTCACCTTCCCGGTCTTATCAATAAGAACGTAGCGGGGTATGCCGGAAAAATTGAATTTTGCTTCCAGCAGTATAGATTCATTCTTATCTGCATAATAATGTGCTCCACTATCAAACATCTTCTTTACAGCCGCTTCCCATAAATTTTTGTCACACTCCACTCCTATGTAAAGAAATACGACGTCTTTGTTTTTAAGCTTTTTTGCCAGCGCTTTGGAAGCCGGTATTTCGCTTACGCAGGGAGCGCACCATGGCGCCCAGAAATCGATGTATACTACCTTTCCGCTGTACGGCGCAACCAGCTTCCTGTAAAGTTGTTCCTGGTGCAGCTTAAATTCGCCATGCTCATTATTATCCGTGGAAGTACCGGCAAGCTTATGTTTTAACTGCTCATTGTCCCGCTTTACCAGGGCACAGATATCCTGGTTACCAATATGGCAGTTCATGAGCTGCATGTTCCGCAAACTAAGGGGTTGCTTAAATTGATTCAGGTAATCGCTGATGATCCTTGCCAGCATAATATCCGTTCCGATACCCGGTGGTAGCTGCTTCGCCAGGGAGTCAAGCATATTTAAGTTATTCCTGAAATTACTATACTTAACCTCGTACAGGGAAAAGAGCTTCGATACCATTGCCTCCTGGCCTGCACTTCTTTTTTTTGCGGGTATTCTAAGCGCCAGTTTCTCTCCCTCTGAAACCGGGCTGGCATCTGCTTCAATAAAAGTATATAGTTGTTCATCCGTAAGCTCCACAGGTATATACCGCCATTGCCGTTGCCACATCCCAAGGTATTCCCTTAAAAAAGCAGCGTACTTTCCTGTTACCAGTGCGTTGGAATTGTTGATGGGAATTTCGTTTAAAAAATCAAGATAGTTTTCCGATAGCCGCTCCGGCTTACCTTGCCGGTGCAACCAGCCATATCTTACCAGGTCCTCAGCAGCCCAGTAATGTATATACTCCAGCATCGCATCGTGGAAATCTTTGCCGGTATTCCATTTCCGGTTAAATTCATGCAGGGTGTCCAACATGGTTTGCATCACTGTAAGGCGATAGGATTTATAAGCTGGTTGCTCCAGTGAATCAATCATCTTCTTTTGATTGTCACTAGGAATAATGGCCATCAGTTTGGGCCAGAGGTCATTAAAATGCATATTAAAACGCGCAAAGCCACCGGAAAAACGAAGCGGGAAGGCGGTTGGAACGGGCAGTTGCTTATGGGCCTGGAATGCGGCCATGTCAAAGCAGACATTGGTGGTATGCCCCGGAGAAGCATACATCATAGCAAAATTCCCGTCTGCCAGCAGCATGATCTCCTGTGGTATTACCAACGGGAAGGTAACGCTGCCTTTCCCGCTGCTGTCTATTCCGCATATTACCGCGGTGCTAACCCCATTATAGAGCGGAAAGCAGATCAGCTTCAGAAACCTGAAAGTGTTCATTTTGGGATTATATCCTTCGAAGAAAATATTAATGGTAACCTCCCGGGAGCTAAGAGGAACATGAGTGCCGGATGAATGCAATGTTTGTCCTGCTGATATAAAAATAAGCAGGAAGATGATGATCATTTTTTTCATAACGGACTTACTTTGCTGGAACAATCCCCTGTTCAGGAAGATCTTACTGAAAGCTACAGAAAATAAGTGTTACTTTAACAATAAAAAATCATCGAAAAAAAACATTGTACTTCATGATCGGTGAGATGTTGATTTATTTTAGCTGCTGCCTACTGTCCATTTAACGCCAGGTGTTTTTTTAAACTTCTTTCGTAGTCTTTCACTGAGCAGACTTCCTGAAAATGGAAATGTTACCCGTGCTGTTCCTGGCGTTTAAATTTAACCTCTGAAATAAGAGTGCCGACGAAAATAAGCAGCCCGCCGATAAATAAACGCCAGGACAGGTTTTCCCCCAACATAAAGATCGCAGCCAGCGCCGCGAAAACCGGTTCAAACATGTAAATGATGGCTACCTTCTCTGCCTGTATGTAACGTTGTGAAAGATTGGATACCGTATACATATAGGCAGTTGAAAACAATGCGCAATATGCAATCCCTATCCAAAAGCCCTGGCCTGCAGGAAGCCAGTTGGCAGTAGTATCTGTTATCGCAATAAAGAACATGATAAGGGCACAGGTTGCAAACATAGGGATGATAGTAGGCAGTATATCATTTGCCATGCTGTACTTTTCAACTTTGATCAGGTATACAGCAAAACCGACTGCACCAATGATCGTATAGAGATCACCTATACCGACAGATAGGTTTTCTTTAACAGAGATAACAAGAAGCCCGGCAAGCGAGAGGAGCGCAGCCGCCCATATATTAAGCGCTACAGATGTTTTATAGATAAACACTTTTAACAGCGGTATGATCACTACGCAGGTACCTGCTACAAATGCGCATTGGGAAGCAGAAGTATGTTTGATACCCAGGGTCTGAAAGTAAATACCCAATATAAGCGGTATAGCGAGCGTGGCTCCGGTAACTATGGCCTGCCGGTTTATTTTCTTCAACTGTTTAGATAAAACCAAAGCCAGGACACCGGTAGCCGCTATAAACCGGTAGAGCAAAAATGTAGACTGGGAAACAGTTCCAACAGCCATTTTTGTAACGGGAAATGAAATTCCCCAGAATGCAGTTCCAAGAATTAATAAGAATAAAAAAAGATATTTCCGCTCCATCGTTGCTTAAAGGTCGTTTGATTATAATTTCTTTCTCATCATTAAATCGGTTTGCTCATCGTTTCCCAATTTGAATATATGTTTATCGAATGTAACAAAACCATTCTTTTCATAGAACCGGATTGCCCTTTGGTTTTCTTCCCACACTCCCAGCCATACATAAACCGCGTTTTGGCTATAAGCAACTTCTATTGCTTTTTCATAAAGGATCTGGCCTGCTTTTTTGCCATGAAATTCCCTGAGCACATAGATCCTTTCAATTTCAAGAGCATTATCATCCTGCAATTCTGTTTGAGATGAGCCGGAGTTTAGTTTTAAATAACCAATGATCTGTTCGTCAAGTACAGCAAAATAAAAAGCTGAATTTTTATTATTGATTTCAGCTGTCAGCTTCTCCAGGGAAAATCCTTCTTCCAGGTATTTCTCCAGGTTTTCTGCCATATTACCTTTTGCAAAGGTTTCAGAAAAAGTTTCTTTGCCTATTTTCTGCAGTTGAACAACATCAGCCGGTACTACTTTTCTTACTATAATATTATCCATTTCAATATTTTATTATCCGTTTCATAATTTAGTCATTCCCGTTTTCTTTCGCTCCTAAATTATTATAAAATCTTTTACCGGCATTACTTCCCGCTGCCATCATATTCTTCTACCTTAATATTAAGGTATCATTATCATTCCCCTCATGATAAAAATATGCTGCAATTATTTCTAATTTCATTCCATGGAAAACAACAATTTGTTAGTCCAGCTAACTAATAAAACCAATGGTATTCTATATTTCAGCGAATCTGAATACCCGTTAACCATTGAGCAATGGGGCGTTTTACCGGCTGCTGAAGTGCCGGGCAAAATAGCCGCATTGAATAATGTTTCACCCGGAGGTTTTAAAATTTGTGGATGAGGAAGTATTTTTTAACCATATCATGGCAGCTGCCGATCCAAATGATGCACTAATTACAGCCAACGCTCAAAAGTTCAATGCACTCCGGCAATTTCTGCAGGACAACCTCACCGGCTTGCAAGTAACCCGCGTAGAAGCAGGCGCCCGCATTCCCATTTATATTACCGGTCACCAGGCTGATGGCAACTGTATTGCCCTGACAACTATCGCAATCGAATCCTAGCGCATTTCCGATAACCCATAAAAAACCTGCATTATGAAACCATTCATCAGGCATATCCTTGCTATATGCTTTGGCGGTGTATTGCTTGCTTCCTGTAAAAAGGAAGCCGCCATCCAACCCGTGGAAACCCAATCCCAGGATCGTAAAGCTACTACAGAACTGACCACCCTGCTAACAGAAAACTTTGAATCCGGCACTAAAACAGCCTATGCCAGCGGAACAGCCACCCTGTCAAGCGGCGCCTGGACACTGGACGACGCCCTGATCGGCAACCTGTCTGCCGACCTGAAAAAAGGCGCCAAATCAGTACGCATCCGGAACACCGGTACACTCACTACCAATTTTAATGTCACCGGTGGCTCAGGCGCCGTTACCGTTACGGTATATCATGGCACTTATGGTACCGACGCTGCCAGCAGCTGGCAATTGTGGACCTCAGGCGATAACGGTCAAACCTGGCAGCAACAGGGCAGTAACGTTACCACTTCCGGCACCCTGCAGGCCGCTACCTTTACTTTCACTGCCACGGCCAGTATGCGCATCAGTATCCGGAAAGTTTCAGGCGGCTCTTCCAGGATCAACATCGATGATATCAGCATTACAGCCGGCGACGGTGGCGGCAATCCTCCACCGGCTGCCGGTGATAACGACAATATGTTACTGGGCAATCCCAGCAATGCACCGGCAGATATCTCCGCAGAGAATAATTACCTGATGGTAAAAACTTACTATGCTTTATCGTATAACCGCAACCGTGGTACCCCCAACTGGGTAAGCTGGCACATACAATCGTCAGACCTCGGTTCCGTATCCCGCAGTGATGACTTCAGGGCTGACAATACATTGCCCGCCGGGTGGTACCAGGTGCAGAGCAGCAGCTACAGCGGCTCAGGATTTGACCGTGGGCATAACTGCCCTTCCGGCGACAGAACCGCCACCACCGACGCCAATTCAGCCACCTTCCTGATGACCAATATGATGCCCCAGGCTCCCAACAACAATCAGCAAACATGGGCCAACCTGGAGAACTATACCCGCAGCCTTGTTAACGCCGGCAATGAAGTGTACGTGATAGATGGCTGTTATGGGCAGGGAGGCACCGGTTCCCTGGGAGGTGTTACCACCACCATTAACAACGGGAATGTAACCGTTCCATCCAATATCTGGAAAGTGGTTGTAGTGCTGCCGGCCGGTAATAACGATTTAAACAGGATTAACGGGTCCACCCGGGTAATTGCTATAAATACCCCTAATGTTAACAGCATAAATTCCGACTGGACCCAGTACAGAACAACAGTACGCAATATTGAAAACGCCACCGGTTATAATTTACTTTCCAATTTGCGGGTAAGCCTGCAGGACAGCCTGGAAACAAAAATGGATAACCAGGAATAAATTAAGGTATAAAGGTTTAACCAGGAAATGACCTGCCATGAGCAGGTCATTTCTTATTATGGACCATGAGTTTTTATTACACGGGCAATATGTTGAAAATTAACACATTACACACTAATATAAATATAAGCATATAAAACTACATCAAAAACAAACGGGAGGCTTATCACTGGCTGCCAGATGCTCCTCCGTTTTGGTTTGATGTTACAGATGACTGGGATACACTTAATGCCCACTTCCTGGCCTATATCAACTTTGGCGGATACCCTGAAGTCATTTTCAATAAAGATATTCAACAGGATCCAGGCAGGTTTATCAGGAGTGATATTATTGACAAAGTCCTGTTGCGGGATCTCCCAAGTTTATATGGAATAAGGGATGTACAGGAACTCAACTCCCTGTTCAATGTTATTGCTTATAATTCAGGTAATGAGTTTAACCTGGAAAGTCTTTCCCAGGAATCGGGCGTTGATAAACAAACTATCAGAAGATACCTGGAATACCTGGAGGCCGCATTCCTGATAAAGATCCTTTACCCGGTGGGCATCAATACAAAAAGGTTTCAACGGGACAGCAGGTTTAAAATTTATCTTACCAATCCGAGCATGCGTTGTGCACTATTTGCCCCGATTACTTTTACGGACGACCATTTTGGACAAATGGTGGAAACAGCCATTGTTGCCCAATGGATGCACAGAGGGGATGTTCCGCTTCACTTTGCTGCATGGGCGGGTGGGGATGTCGATCTTGTGATGGTTGCTCCATCTCAGAAACCATTGTTTGTAGTAGAAATTAAATGGAGCAACCAGTATGTCAGCAATCCCGGCAAACTCAAATCTCTGTTAAAATATGCCAGGGAGAATAAAAAGAAAGTGGTTTGGGTAACAAGTATAGATAAGGTCAGTCGCAAAACTCATGAAAATACTGAGCTTTGTTATATACCCGCAGCATCCTATTGCTTTTCTGTAGGTAAATATAGTTTCACAGGTAAGACTACCGATAATCTGACCCAATTTTCCTAACATACTCATTCGCTTTTTATAAACTGCCAGGGAACAATAAACTAATGGTTGATGTGAAAAAATGCCGGGGGATCAACGCTTACAAACCTTTCCTGCCTGGTATAATTCATGACATTGTTCCTTAATAAATATTCCATTCCCACACGCCTTTAACTCCCCTGGTAATGCGGATCCTTAAATACCTCGCTTTGATGCCGCATATATCTGAATGGGGAGATTGGATCTTAAGATCATCATGTCCACCGCACAACGACCAATGTATACCATCTGCAGAATACTCTAAAACATAAGCCTGCCCCGCCGTGGGCCTCACAAAATAAACTTCGCTCCGCTTTATGCGTTTTATTTTGCCCAGGTCGGCCATTAGCCAGCATGCGGTATCGTCCGGTAAGGCCATCCAGCGCGATCCATTTGATCCGTCAAATGCAAACGATGGTACAAAATATTCTACCCGGTTTAATAAAGGATCTTTTGCCGGTTTAATTTTTCTTTCACTACAAGTACTGGAAGCCAATGCTTCTACTACTTTCAGAGGCTGATCCGTTTTCACCTGGTGAAGCGCTCCTACACCCGTCATTGTAAGGTCTACAGGCCGGATAGACCCATCTTCATTAAACAGGAGCCTGTTAACATACGTTTGCCTGTTGGTGCTACCCCTTCCATACTCAAGGTAGGCGAAATAATAATCATCGGTGCCGGGCACATTGAAAACACATCCATGTCCGGGGCCAAAAATCCCGCGCTGGTGATTTGTGGTAGCAATGATGTCATTCTTTACAGGAAAGCTGAAAGGGCCCAGCGGAGATGCTTTGCCTGAAACATAAGCATACTGGTAGGCTTCGTCTCCGCCAAGTGTATACAAATAATAGTAAATACCCTTGCGCTTAAAAAAAATGGGGCCTTCAGAATATCCGTTCCTGGAAGTAGGAATAGTAACAGTATTGGTATCCACGGTAGTCATATCACTGTTAAGCCTCGCAGCATGCCTTAATTGCCAGAACAAATATGCCTGCTTATCGTCGTCCACAAAAACTTCTGCATCAATACCAACAGGTCCTTTTGGCGTTTTTTTCTTTAACAGCGTATTAGGTGAATAGGGTTTGATAAAAACATCAGGGCCTTCGGCCAGATGAAATGGCCCCTTGGGCGAATCGGAAACGGCGGCATACATGTACCCGTTAACCGTCGGATACAGATAATACTTTCCATTGGCTTTAATAGCTTTACTGGGCGCCCAATACAGCTGGCCCACAGCAGATGGGAAACAGGTTCCCGAAAAGCTCCAGTGCACAAAATCCTTCGAGGTCCAGACTACGGGAGGGCCAGAAGAACTAAGACCGGCATCATACCCATCTGTGGTTACATAGCAATAAAACATGCCGTCTATTTCCTGGATGCTCACATCAGCTACCATATCGGGAATAAGCGCATTCCCAAATGGATTGGCCTGGGATTTTACTGACAATGGGATGTATAGTATTAACAATAATACGGTATATACTTTCCTGGCATACGACATAAGACTGAAGATATTATTATGAAGATGATAATCACTGGTAAACTATGGCGCTTTAAGAAGACGTACCTCCATAATGCGCGGTGTTATTTTCCCGGAAGCAGCCCTGAAAAGCACTTTTACAGTACCGGCTGCTGTTATCGGGCTTGGTATATCCACAATTGTAGTAAGGTCTTCTGTTGGCCCGCCGGCGTTAGCGCACAGCTCCGCAAGGGTTTTGTTCCCTACGATAACGCTGCCACAGTCGCCCGCACCGGTATAACGGTAACGGATATACAATTTATAGTTTCCTGCTGCTGCTGCCTGCAGCGTATAGGCGAACCAGTTACGGGTTACCCTGAAGTGCTGATCGCCTAATGTTCCGGTACTGCTGCCATCGCTCTCCAGCTGATGGTCTGTTTCCGGCTGTTGTTCGCCGGCATACACACGGTCGGTAGTGAGACTATCGAGGCGCTGCACTTCCGCCTCCTCCGGCGCCTGCTGCTTGTTGGATGCCGCTTTACCTGCATAAGGCCAGTAGAGCATATACCGGGTATCATGTATGCGATAAAAAGGTACCAGTTTAAGTGTACGGAAAACCGGCTGGGAGATCAGCTGCCCTGCGGTAAATTCCAGTGGCCTGCCTGTATTTTGTAATGCAACTACACCAGGGCCATCCAGTTGCAGTTCCGGTGCGGCCGACATTGGGCGTAGGTTCCCGCGGGCAATATGGCCCCAGCGGCTGGTGTCTGCATACAAACCAGGCATATTGAGTGTATCCGTAGCGGCGGCCAGTACAACCGGGCCGTACAGGAAAGATACCCAATGGGTGCTGTCGGGTAATCCTTCCGTGCGCACCTCCATGGGAAGATGGATCTTTACAACATCACCATTTTTCCAGGTGCGGCGAATATACATATAGCCGGAGGCGCCACTGGTACTGGCGGCGTGCTGCCCGTTAACAGTAACGGCCATACTATCCTTAACCCATGTGGGGATACGTATGGCAATGGTCAGCAGTTCCGGTTTTTTCAAAGAGAGCTTCAGTACAGATGCGTCCTCTTCAGGAAACCTGGTTTCCTGTGTCAGCTGCAGTGATTTGTTCTTCCACTGCAGCACAGAAGGAATGAAGAGGTTTACATAAAGCGAATCCTTTGACCGGGCATAGATCAGTTCCGCATACTTCCCATGGTTTTCGAGCCCAGTGCCAACGCAACACCAGAAAGCATTTGGAGAGGTGGAATATACCCTGTAGTGCATAGGATGTATGGGAGTGAAATATACAAATCCGCCATTAGGGTGCTGTGATGCCAGGATATGATTATACAATGTACGCTCATAATAATCCATGTATTTATTGCTGGGATCATTCAGGAAAAGCAGCCGGGTAAGTTTCAGCATATTATAGCTGTTACAGGTTTCCGGTCCTTCCGGGCTTTCCAGCATAGCGCGGAAATTATTTTCCGCATGGAAATGTTCGCGTACGCTGTTTCCGCCTATAGAGATGCTTCTGCGCTGAACCACCGTATTCCAGAAGAAAGCGGAAGCATCTTCCAGGGCAGCATCATGGCCAACTATACCGGTTCGCATGAAACCTACCACTTTGGGGATCTGGGTATTGGCATGCAGCCCGGTGAGGGCATCGGTATGCGCGATAAGCGGATCCAGTATTTTTTTATGGGTAAAGCGCCTGGCCATGTAAAGCCAGGAGGTATCACCGGTTTGTTCCGCTACGGCAGCAAAAATTTCGTTCATGCCGCCAAATTCCGTCTGCAACATCAGCTGCATTTGCTCATCGCTGAGATTGGCCGTAACATCCTTGCTCCAGCGGCATAGCCGCAGCAATATATCCCGGGCCTGTGTACTGCCGGTGAGCGTCCAGGCGTCGAGTAAACCATTCAATGTTTTGTGCACGTTGTACCAGGGCACCCATCGTTTTGTAACTGCATCTCCCCTGCCTTCCGCTACCTGTTTCCAGAGTTGCTTCCCGTCAGGAACTCCACCCAGGTATCCGTTACCATTCTTTAGCTGGCACTGTTCCATCTGGTCCAGCATATAATGTAACCGCTGGAGGTACACCTGCTTACCGGTGGCTGTATACATCAGTGATAGGGCCGAGAGGTAATGCCCTGCTATATGTCCGTCCAGGCCCCAGCTCTCCCAGTTCCCATAATTTTCCTTCTTTACAGGAATGCCGGCATCTTTCAGAAATGGCGCCAGCAGGCGGTCCGGATCAAGGGATAAAATATATTTTTCATCCGTATGCTGGGCATCAAGGAAAAGCCCGGGTAGCAGCCTGACTTCGCCGGGAGCAAATGTTTGCAATTGAGTGGGCTGTGCCGCAGCAATAAAAGGGATATATGCCAAAAGGCAAATGAATAACTTTTTCATATACACGTGGAAATAATTGTCAATTTAACAATTAATTTCCAATTGTGCAAGCCCCTATGCAATGGGGCAACTGTAACCTGCTGCTATCGCGGAGACAAATATCCCCGAAATGCTGCCGGAGCAGCTATTTTGCATATTGAAAAACAAGGAAATGCAGAGGCTCCCCTATAGAAGCTATCTCTTCTTCAGAGGGATCAAATATTATACAAAGGCATAAAACGCAGTTAACCCATATCTAAAAGATACGGGATATATACGGCGTAAATACGGCGTAAATATGGGGTATATACGGCTAAACCGGGGAGTATCCATACCGTGGCCCGGGAGTAGCTATACAATATCCTGAAATCCTAATACTCCATGGCAGCACTTAATAAGTGATCACTCCATTTTCAAGCTTTTCACCGGGTCGGCAACTGCTGCTTTTATTGCCTGGTAACCAACAGTAAGCCAGGCGATCAATTGGGAAATAAGAATAGTTAGCAGGAATATTCCGGCACCAATATTTATCCTGTAGGCAAAATGCTCCAACCATTGATGCATTAAATAATAGGCCAGTGGAGCAGCAATTAAAAATGCAACACCAATAAGCAGAGTAAATTCTTTAGACATCAAATGAACAATGTTGATTACTGATGCGCCCAGCACCTTTCTAATGCCTATTTCTTTATTACGCTGCACAGCCATGAATGAAACAAATCCATACAAACCAAGACAGGAAATAAATATGGCAATGCCTGCAGCTATTTTATATAATTGTGAAAGCTGACTTTCCTGCTTGTAAAAGCTGGCAATCTTATCGTCGAGGAACTGGTATTCATAAACAAAATCAGGATTTACCTTGGTCCAGAGCCGTTCTATTGCTGCCAGCGTTTCCTTCATATGTTGCGGTTGCAGTTTTATGTTGATTAACCGGTATACCATTTTGAATGAACCAAGCACTATAGGCGTCCTTTCACTTTTCAGTGAATAGCCGTTAAAGTCTTTTACTACTCCCACAACAGGCGCAGTTATATTTCCATCCCAAAAACTTACTTTTTTACCAATGATGTCTGCGGGATTTTTAAACCCTAATTTCTTTGTCATCATTTCATTTACCACAAACCCGTTTACTGTGTCGGCCGGGTTATACGGTGCTCCTGCGATGAACCGGATACCATACGTTTTAAAGTAATCAGCATCCGCCCATTTAAAATCGGCCTTGAAGCCCGATTTCTTCACCGAGTTCTCAAATTTAAAATCACTGTCCCACCCCGCTTTATCCATAGGGCTAAATGCGCTGAAGCTTACATTTTTCACCCCCGACAGCTGCATCAGTTCCATTTTAAAGGCCTCCATCTTGGACTGGCCCACAGTATCATGCGCGAAAGGCACCATAACAATGGCATCTTTATCAAAACCCATAGGTGCATTCTGAAAATAGTTCATCTGGCTCACAATAATCAATGTGCCCATTATCAACGCCTGTGCAATGGCAAACTGGAAAACAACCAGCGCTCTTCTCATGGAAAGTCCGCCTGTAGTGTTATTGGTAAATTTGCTTTTCAGCACAGTGATTGGATTAAATCCTGATAACACGATGGCAGGATAGAAGCCTGATAAAAACGTAACGATTATAGTAATGCCGCATAGAAATGCCACCAGAGCCAGGTTGAACTGTATTTTCAGCGGTGTTTGTAAAATATTGTTAAGCAACGGCAATGCAATAAATGCAAACAATATTGCTGTAACCACCGAAGCAAGTGTGATGAGAAAGGTTTCACTTAAAAACTGAATAACCAGCTGTTTTTTGCTACTGCCCAACACTTTCCTGATACCTACTTCTTTTGAGCGGTTTACCGACTGTGCAGTAGCAAGATTGATAAAGTTGATACAGGCAATAATTAAAAGAAACGAACCTATTAAACTTAACGCGGTGATCAACACCCTGCTAAAGGTGCTTCCTCTATAAGTTCCAAACTCGCTCTCATAATGTATATTACTTAACGGCTGCAATATATAGCCCTGGTTCGCGTACTCAACAGGGGTATGTTTCTTTACGAAAGTTTCAAGGTTATTATTGAATTGCTGCGCCGACATATTTTCCGGAAGCACCAGGAAAGTGTTTAAAGATCCATCCTGGCCTACCCAATCCGTTAGCATGTCTTCGTGACTGCTAGTTTTAAAGGAAAGCACAATTTGCAGGGGGAAGTCGGTATTGGCAGGCGTATTTTTGAGAATGCCAGTTACCTTGCAAACCACTTCATTATTATACTTAATAAATTTACCTATGGCATTATGCCAATCTCCGAAATACTTATTGGCTATTTCCTGTGTAAGTACTACAGTGTTAGGTTCTGATAATGCAGTTTTAGCATCACCGGCAAGAAAAGGAAAATTGAATATGTCAAAAAATTCAGGCTCAGCAAAAAAAACATTCTCTTTAAATTTCTCCTCCGGTGCATCAGCCTTATCATTTAATACGGTTATCCGCTGAGCATCCCTTCCATATACACGTGCTACATGTTCCAGTTGCGGATAATCCATCCGTAAAGCTTCTGCCACCGGATAGGCACTGGCTTTTGAATAATTCATCCCCTCCGGGGTTTTGGTGGCTGCTACTACTCTATAAATGCGTTCTTTGTTATTATGAAAATTATCAAAGCTTGTTTCATATTGAACCAATAAGAAAATAAGCAGGCAGGCGGCAATTCCTACGGCCAACCCTATAGTATTAATTGCGACATAAGTTTTATTGCCGCGCAGGTTCTGCCATGCGGTTTTCAAATAATTTTTTAACATAGCGGAGTATATTAAACATTGAGTAAGAATGACTTGCCAGGGCGCCAATAAAAATGCCACTTACTTATTATAATGAGAGATAGAAGAATATGGATTTATTAAAATAAATATATGTTCGGTTTTGATACAGTAATTGTTCACTTATAAAATAGGCGCCACATTCTTACAGGCTTAGGAATTTCATGTCTCAATTAATCATACAAAAATCATTTCCCTATAATTTCCCTGCGATGCTTTATCCCCCACTCTGTGAGGTTATTAATAATAGTCTGCAACGTTTTTCCGTGTGCAGTAAGCTCATACTGAACCGTTACCGGCTGTGTATCCAGTACGGTGCGCTTCACCAGTTTGTTTAACTCCAATTCCTTTAATTCTTTACTCAGCATCTTGTTGGAAATGCCGTCTATATCTCCCAGAATATCAGAAAATCTTCTTTTATTATAATAGCAGATAGAAGAGATGATGGATATTTTCCATTTTCCGTTTAATACGTCCATTGAATCCTGGACGGCTCTCATCTCTTTTTTGTGGTCTTTTTCAAAATCTTCGCAGTTCATAATAAGTTACTTTGTTACCCCGAGGTTACTGTTACTTTTGGATACAAAGTAACTAAAATAAATTAACCTGATCTAACTTTGCTGCTCACGAATAAAAAATTAGAAAATGGACAAACTAAAGAATAAAGTAGCCGTAGTAACAGGTGCATCAAAAGGGATAGGAGCATCTATTGCTAAATACTTTGCGGCAGAAGGAGCCAAAGTGGTGGTGAATTACGCCACAAGCAAAGAAGATGCAGACAAAGTTGTTAAGGTGATAACAGATAACGGGGGTACGGCCATCGCAGTGCAGGGCGATGTGGCCAAAGAAGCCGATATAACCAGGCTGTTTGAAGAAACGAAAAATGCTTTCGGCGCATTGGATATCCTGGTAAACAACGCCGGCATATATACTTACGAACCAATTGAGCAGGTATCGGAAAAAACATTTCTACGGCAATTCAACATCAATGTACTGGGGCCTGTGTTCGCTATCCAGGCCGCATTAAAATTGTTTGGAGATAAGGGAGGCAATATTATCAATATCAGCTCAGAGGCGGGTAAAACACCGCTTCCTACAGGATCGGTATACTCTGCTACCAAAGCGGCACTGGATGCCATTACGATTTCTTTGTCGAAGGAATTCAGCGGGAAAAACATCCGTATCAATTCTATTCTGCCCGGCGTTGTGGAAACAGAAGGCTCGCACAGCGCGGGCTTTATTGGTAGTGATGCTGAAAAAAAATTAGTGGCTAATACACCGCTTGGCCGCACCGGGCAACCTGAAGATATTGCAAAAGTAGCTGTCTTTCTTGCCTCCGATGATGCGGCATGGATCACGGGAGAAAAAATTTCCGTTTCAGGAGGTATTTACGGTGTATAAATAATTAATGAACTTAAGAAGATAAAAATGGATAAGCTAAAAAATAAAGTAGCCGTAATTACAGGCGGCAATAGTGGTATCGGGTTCGGCATTGCAGAAGCGTTCAGCAACGAAGGCGCGGTTGGTACCATTACCGGCAGAAATGAGGCCACATTAAACAGTGCTGCAAAAGCATTGGGCGGCGGTTTTATTGGCATTAAAGGAGATGTTACAAACATCAGCGATCTCAATAAAACATTCAGGGAAACCGCTGATAAATTTGGGAAAATTGATGTATTGGTAGTGAATGCAGGCGGCGTTGTGGACGGGTTTCCCCTGGCAGCTATCAACGATGTTACGGAAGAGAACTATGACCGCTACATGGATCTTAATTTAAAGAGTGTTTACTTCACTGTACAAAAGTCACTTCCATATTTAAATGACGGCGCTTCCATCATACTGATCGGATCCAGCGCTGCGCATCGTGCAGTGCCGGGAATGGCCATTTACAGTGCGGCAAAAGCAGCCATCATATCATTGGCGAAAGGATTATCGCTGGATCTGTTATCAAGAAAAATACGGGTGAATACGCTTTCTCCCGGCTCCATTGATACTCCTGTTTTTGGCAAAATTGTACCACAGGAACAGGTGGAACAGGTGAAAAAAGTTTGGATAGATATTACACCTGCGGGCAGGCAGGGACTTCCATCCGATATTGGCAAGGCTGCTGTATTCCTGGCATCGGATGATTCGGCTTTTATAGTGGGCACCGAAATTCTTTCAGATGGTGGTCTTACCAATATCAGCCTGATGAAATAATTATTCAAAAAGCAAAGCCGCCTAAATCCTTTGGTTTAGGCGGCCTTGATACAGCATGCCATAATCATTGCTGCCACTACCCTGCTAAGCATTCATGATCTTTATCCAGGTCTTCACAATATTCTGGATATTCGTTTTGTTATCTTTTATTTCTTTCATAGAGTGAAGCTTCAAATAGGCTTTGCCTTTAGGCGCCGGTTCAAGTAATCCACTTTTATCTTTTATCAATTCACCTTTATGGAAAATGAAAACAACATAATCGGTTATCCTTGGGTTCATTGTGGCCATTGGCTCCTTATAGTCAAAGCTGGGGCCGCCCCATTTTACATCCTCTTCCAGGTTGTTGCTTGCGCCACGGATTACTTTTATTGCTTCTTCAATTTCAGCTTTCAGCGGGTGTTTGAGTTTGGTTACAAACTCGTCTATTTTGTTCGCCATACTCATTTTATTTATCTTGCTAATATTGTGAATATTGTAATGACTGCACTAAAAAGCACACCGGTTATAAGTCCGCCTGCAATGCCTGTAATGATGTAGTTCTTAGTATAGCCCCAGGCTTTTGCCTGTCTGTTCCGGGTTAAAAATTCCTGTTTTAAGTGGTTAATCCTGGGCTGGAATCTGGGTAGGGTCCATGAAAAATATTTCCCAGGTGTGGCCGTCGGGGTCTTCTATTCTCCGTAGTTGCATAAACCCGTAGTCGGTCATAGGCATAGGTTCTGTTCCACCTGCTTTTAATCCATGCTCAACAATTTCATTTACCTGGTCTACGCTTTCCACTGATAAAGCAAACAGGCCGGCAATATTGCTCCTGGTGTCGGCTATTGGTTTTTTCGTAAATGTCTTAAACTTTTCGTGGCTCATAATCATCACGAAAATGGCATCGCTCCAAACCATGCATTTGCCCTGGTCATCCGAAAACTGCGGATTGATTTCAAACCCAAGTTGGGTATAAAAGCCCATTGATTTTTCAACGTCTTTCACTGCGAGATTGATAAATACCTGTTTCATTTTTTTGAAGTTTAGTATTGGTTACAGATGCAAAGATGAAAAGGCAAAAATGAAAAAGCCTTTACAAATGTTGAGAAAGTGAAAATTTATTTGCTGTAACCAAAAATCCGGCTTAGTTGTGTAGGGGTAATACCGAGGTATGCGGCGATCTGATGTTTCTTCAGTCTTTTTACAAGGTCGGGGTATTTTCGTAAAAAATCGGCATAGCGGACTTTAGCCGAATCACTTCGCAGCGAAACTTCATAAGGTTCCTTATCTATCACCCAATGCTGTTCCAGGTAACGGATATAAAACGCTGCTATATCCTGAAATGTTGAAACCAGTCTTTTAAACTCATTATAATTATATTCAAGAACAGTGGTTTCTTCAAGTGCAATAATGTCAAATAAACTTTCTGAGTGTGTTAATGTTGCGGGGATTGAGCCGGCGATTCTGCCTTCCGGGAAAAAGTACTTTATAACTGTTTCTCCGTTATCGTTAAAGTAGTATTGTGCAAAAAGTCCTTTTACAACATATGCAACTTTTTGAGGGGTTTGCCCTATCCGTACAAAGTAATCTCCTTTTTCATAGGTCTTTTCTACGAGCAGGCTCTGCCAGGCATTTTCGGCTCCTTCTGAAAGGTTGGTGTAGGTTCTTATTTTTTTGAAAAATTGCTCGGTTGCCATTTGGTTGTGTTGTATGACGTGTTTACAACTGGTTTCTCAAATATACAAAAGGTTTCAAATACCTGAATGGCATATATTGCTGAAAGGAAAACTACGACTCGGCTCTGGCAGATAAAAACCAGGTAAAGATACAGTTGCCAAAAATGCTGTTGTGTATTACCTTTGCGGCGATATACATAAAATACATGAGTCAATTTCCGCATATAAATCTGCCATTACAGAGTAAACTGACATTTACTGCCAACCCGGTAAACGTAGTGCCATTGCCCAACGGAGAGATCCTGATGAACTTTGCCAGTCAGCCGCTGATTACAAAGCTCAATGCCAACCTCGAAATTGTTTGGGAGAAAATTATCCAGGGACGGAATGCAAACTATGTTAGCAGCAGGCTATCGGCTTCTTCTGATGGGCGCATGATCGCTATTGCGGGTATGACCGATATACGCATTCTTGATGCGGAAGGCAGTATGATATTACATACCGTGGAACATGGCTCCTGGAGCTGGTTCCTGGGTGCTGCCTGTTATTTCGCCAGGGATAATAAAACGATCTGGTATGTATTGCCAGGTGATGAAAACGCCCCAGACGAGCTGCAGGTAATGGATATAGCTACTTTTGAAGTAACAGCTTCTCACCCGCTGCTGGAAAGCCAGCAATACACCTATGCATTTCATGCAACGCCAGGCAATAACACCATCCTCCTGGAAGCAGCTGCCGGCCAGGAGAAATCCATCCTGATGCAGCTACAGCTAAACGACGGTACCATCTCCCTTACTGAACTTCCCCAGTGTGAGGATGTGATCATGGGCAACTTTGCGCCATCAGGAAAAGAGTTTATCATGGCTCCTCATGAAGATGGACCGTTAGTAATTTACTCCTTCCCTGAAATTGCCAGGGTAGCAGAACAGGATCAGGAGAGTATTTTCGATGGCAGTAAAGATTTTCCCGCCGCTGAACCGGATAATATCAACTACAGTGTATTTTTTGTTGATGATAATAATATCCTTGTAGTTTCCCAGTTTGGAAGATTGTTATTACTTGACAGAAAAGATTTACGTTGCAAGGCAGAGGTAATGCCGGAGGGCATTGAATTTACGGCATATAACCTGGATGGAAATCCTACTACCAACCCTGATTACATCTTTGATTACAGCAGTAATATTATCAATGTAATGATTGTGCACGACAAGCTGCTGCTGACCACCGGTGATGGCCAGTTGCGGAGTTATGGATTGCCTGTATGATAATTAGCCAATAGTAGTTTGGCACTGTGAAACAATTTGAACTCCGATCGGCGTAAATTAATTTTTATAATATTCAATCGCATTACATTATCACATTCCCCGGACAAGTGTAACCATAGCGAAGGTTATTGTTTTGAGTAAAGGTCATGGCTTGCGGTAATGCAGGATCTGCACACCTGAAGCCAGCGACCGGCTGTCTACGAATTGAAGCGGTTGTCGCTGAGGCAAACTCTGTCCGGCAAACATACGGCTGTTACCTCCTCCTGCAATCACGGATTGTACTGAAAAATAATATTCATCCACGAGCCCGAGCCGGGTCAGCTCACCAACAAGGCCCGGGCTTCCGATCGTCAGGAGGTTTTTATCCTGGTCTTCTTTCATTTTATCAATGAGCGCAACATCCAGTATTTCAATGGAGGAATTTGCCCAGGTGGTTTCTTTCAATGTTGTTGAAAAGGCAATTTTATTGATATCATTCAACGCCTGTGCCATACGGCTTTGCGATTCGGGGCTATCCGGATTGGCTAGTACCGTTGGCCAGATCTGCTGGAATAATTCAAAGCTGTTGCGGCCAAAACCGACGCTATGCGCACCGGCAAGCAGCATGTGTACGAACTCATGAAATTCGGCATTAGCATTAACATACTGGCTGTCAAAAAAGCCATCAGGAGTAACGTTGATCAGTGAAATAAGCTTTCCCATTGATTTTATTTTTAGATATGAAGATATTTTCCGCGAATGATCCCGCATAATAGCCGGCACTCACCGATATTTCCGGCAGCACCGCTGTTTACCGGGGATAGCAAGAACAGAGGATGGCACCGGGCTGCCCGTCCCATTCATCGTTGGCTAAAGATTGCTGCGTGCTGCTCCGCAAATTGTGAAAAGGTAGTTGGCCTTAAGCCGAACAGCTGATGCGTGCTGGTATCAACGATCGCTTCGGGGTTACGGACCCGCTCAGCAGCTTGTGCTGCAAGCGCATCAAGGAAGTAACCCGGTAAGCCTGCAGCCGATAGCGCTGCTTTCCTTTCATTCCAGCTGACCGGCACATAACGGATCACTTTACCTGTTACACCGGACAGGATGCCGGCGATATCTGACATAGATAAGGCTTCAGGGCCGGTAATACGGAACGAGACTCCGGTATGTCCACCTTCGGCCAGCAGGGCTGCAGCAACCCTTGCCACATCGCGCAGATCCACTGGTGACATACGGATCGCTTCCAGGGGTAAACGCAGTTCATTACTTCTGCCAATAGCTGCTGCCTCACGGAGATATACCTGCATAAACTGGCCAGGGCGAAGGTGTGTCCACTTCAGGCCTGACTGTTCCAGGTAATCCTCGATCTCCTCATGTTCGCGGGTAAAACGGAACCGCTGCGGATCGTAGCCCTGCTGCGCTTCTTCACCGGAAAATTTAATCACATGGTCTACCCCTGCTTCTTTACAGGCATCGATAAAAGCGCATTGGGTTTCTACCATACGATCATTTGCAGATGAGATCAGCAAAGCGCGCTCCACGCCGTCCAGCGCGGCCTTCAAGGTATTTTTCACAAGCATATCGCCGGGATATAGTGCTATACCGGGAAGGGCTGTCAGATCTTTTGCGTTGACCGCATCGCGCACCAGGGCACGAACCGGTTGCTGCCGCGCAGCCAATGCCCGCAGGATCAGGGTACCGCTTTGGCCTGCTGCTCCGCTGACCAGGATGTTAATGTTTTTCATGAAGGCAAAATTAGAACGCCGGCAGCTTTTCAATGGGGTGTACATTTAGCAATTTAAGGGGTCTTTTGTACAAATTTTGAATGCTATCTTAGCCTGATGAAACAGGTAACCTTTTTGATCGCGGACGGTGTTTTAAAACCAAGCAGTCTTTTTAACGCCATCGAGATATTTGAGAAAGCCAATGAGTTCGCGGAACAGCAGACCGGCCGGCCTTATTATGATATCCGGCTTGCAGGAACCAATCTGGAGCAGCCTTTAGTGAACGGAATATTCACTCTCCGGGTGCAGCCGTTAAAGACGGCGGAAAAAGCTGATTTGATTATTCTTCCAAGCTTCGCCGAGCAGGACGACTTTGCCATCCGCAAAAGCCATGAGGCACTGGATTGGGTCATCACGCAATACCAGGCCGGCGCTGAGGTTGCCAGCCTGTGCACCGGAACATTCCTGCTGGCCGCCACGGGTCTGTTGGAAGGGAAACCTTGTGCAACGCACTGGAAAGCGGCGGCCTATTTCCGCCGGTTGTTCCCGGAATTAAAGCTGCATACAAATAAGATCGTAACCGACCAGGAAGGTGTTTATACTGCGGGAGGCGCCATATCAAGCCTGAACCTGGCCCTGCATATCATTGAGAAATATAACGGCCGCGAAACAGCTTTGTACTGCGCCCGGGTTTTGCAGATCGATATTGATCGTAATTCCCAGTCGCCATTTATGATATTTGAAGGCCTGAAAGATCACAAGGATGAAGTAATACGCAGTATCCAGGATTTTATTGAGGAGCATGTTGGCAACCGGCTGACTGTGGAACAACTGGCATCACAAAGCGCAATGGACCGCATTAATTTCACCAGGCGCTTCAAGAAAGCGACCCAATTGTCACCCGCCGATTACGTACAGCGTATCAAAGTGGAAAGCGCCAAGCGGCTTTTTGAGTCGACCGGTATGCAGATAAGCGAAGTAATGTACGAAGTGGGTTATGGCGATGTTAAAGCTTTTCGCGAAACCTTTAAAAAAATTGCAGGAATGACGCCGGGTGACTACCGTAATAAATTCAATAAGATAATCTGAATATAATCACCCAATGGAGTGATGATTATTTAACCTCGTTTAGAACTTTTAGTAATTTATTTAACTTTACCTGTATAGAAATCGAACTATTTATTATATTGTTTGTAAGCATTACCGTCTATAGGTCATTAAATCCCCGGCGCTAATGTTTCGAAGCCCGCCTATTCTTAATCCGACACAAGACTTACCATTCTAATACGCCCAAATGTTATCAGATGGTTAATCCCTTTTTGTTCTGTTGATTGATTCACTTCAACATGTCTGTTCTTTTAACTTATCAGCTCAATGATAAAGGTATAATCACCGTTGTTGAACGACAATAACAAAAAATTTATGAATGAAAAGGCTTACAAAGATTGGCTATTAGAATTAAAGAACAAAGTACGCCAAGCTCAACTAAAGGCGGCTGCGAATTTCAATATTGCTTTGATTGAGCTTTATTGGGAACTAGGATTTGATTCATGATTTGTCTGACGATAATATTCGAATCTTTCATCTGGATGTGCGCCTAACGGATATCCAACATGAGCGTAATATATTTGACCAGCTATCTCGTAACGCCTTCTAATGTTCATTTTTATGATTTTAAAATACTACTTTACTATTATACACATTCGAATCCCGTAAGTACTAAAAAGTCGGTATTGTATCATCCAATCATCTGACCTTCCCATATAACCCTACCTCCAAATTATCATGATAGCAATTTCCAAAGTCCGTAATTACGGTTTACGTAGGACATCGCAATCCATTTCAGAAAGTCAATCAAATTTTGTAAAAATATTTTTTTGATTGACTTTTGTTATATATTTGTACTGTAACGATGCTTTATGGAAGCTTTTGGAATACGTTTAAAAGAATTAAGAGAAAAATATCAGATGACTCTGCAACAACTTGCAGATCAGCTGAACATATCTAAACAGGCAGTACATAGACTCGAAAGTGGTGAAATGAAACCCAGCAGCGAACTGCTCTTAAATGTCTGTGAAATATTCAACAAACCCTATGAATATTTCCGCGACAATATTGATAAGCGTTATCAACTTGAACAAATATGCTTTAGACATAACAGTGAAAAGGAGGTGAAACTGGTAACACTCCTCGAGATCAAACAAGAAATACTTGATGAGGTTACTTATTTTATTAACCTGGAAAATTTGCTAGGAATTGAGCGCACGTTTGAAAACCCTTTGGCAGATTTGGGAATAAATAATAAAAAGGATGTAGAAAAGGCTGCAAAACAGCTACGTAAAAAATGGAGACTCGGTAGCGTTCCAATTGCAGATGTTGTGGAAACACTAGAAAACAAAGGCATATACGTAGTCGAAGTTCAACACAATGAAGAATTCAGCGGATTAAGCACAATGATGAATGATGAAATTCCGGTGATCGTTCTGAACAAAAACGTAAAATCAATTGAGAGAAAGCGTTTGACGGCGATTCACGAACTGGGGCATCTAATTCTAAAGTTTTCCAAGCACCTCAATGAAGAAACAATAGAACGCTATTGTAACCATTTTGCAGGTGCGGTCTTACTTCCCGAAGAGATGCTTTGGGAAGAATTGGGGAAAAAGCGCCTAGGAATATCTTTCAGTGAGTTAAAGCGGATCAAAGAAACTTATGGAATATCTATTCAAGCAATCATTTTTCGGGCTAGTGAAACAGGATATATTTCTTCAAGCGATCTGAGTTCTTGGCTGAATAATTATGAAGACTGGAAGAATAATGAAATGAAGATAATCGGTTCAGGAAATTTTCTTGCACGAGAAAAACCAATACGCAAAGAAAATCTTTTGATACGTGCGTTGGCAGAGAAAAGGATCATGTGGTCTAAAGCCGCCCAAATAATGCATTCCAATATTGATACACTTAAAATGGCGTTCGGTTCAGCCGTACTGGAGATTCGGAATTAAATGTATATCGTCAACGATATGAGCCTATTACTCTGCCTAGCAAAATTCAGGTTACTTGACCTGTTGCCAAGCGGATCTATTGTGATCTCCAAATTCAAAATATTTGACTACGGGGCAACCACTAAGCGGCAACTTTTAAATTATCCACAAATAGAACAACAATCCATAGATGATTTAGAATTGTTTGAAAGCTGGCGTTCGGGGAAAAACCTGCAGCTGAGTGATGGTGATCTAAGTACGATTTACATCGCTATGAAAAATCCGCCACTAATTGTGCTTACATCGGATGACGATCTATTCCTTTCCGACATATGCGACAGGTGTGGTGTACATCATAAGAAATGGGATGAAGTAATGCGAGAAATAGCAGATGAAAGAACTCTTGAATTATATAAATTGATCAAAATATCAAATCTATGATTTAACAAAAAAACCGATAAGCACGCTTACCGGTCAGAGAAACTAAGTTTCTTTTATTCAGGGCCCCAAAGATACATTTTTTGGGTTTAAAAAAACTAAATTTCTCCCGATCAAGTAGGCTTTATATAGTTAGCTAGTACGTAAAAACTGGCAAGGACATGTATTGTCCAATTTAAATCAATAAAGTTTATTTTAATGGGATCAAGAACAACACCGGATCGAAATATAAAAGATTCGGTTATTATCCGCGAGCCGATTGTACCAAATATCGGCCACAGCCAATCAAATCAGGATCAAGTTGCAGATGTCTGTGAAATTTCCTTTGATGTCAAGTTGGAAGAATCGCCCTTGGCGAAAATAGGTGTTCCTATAAACATCAAAAAGTCAGGAACTCATTACCATATATTGGTATTGGCATCAAGTATTGGAAAGTTAAGTACTAGACAATCAAAGATGATTGAAACATGTGCTCTTTTAGGCGTCAACTATGTGGGCAAGATTATTAAAAAATCAAACGGAATGTATGCACGCTTCACAAGGATTGTTTGATAATATCTTTTTGCCTAAATACCACTGTCAGGTACGTAATGGAGTTTACCTGCCGTACATTAAGCCAGCCGAGGCTGATTCCGTGCTTGTTAATTGTACAAATCCTTTAGGCACCAATATAGTGACTTGCCGGGATCAACGCATTCAATCTTTCCTAAATGAGGTAGATGGACTAGCTTTGAATGTTTCTCCGTCCCATACTATTCATCTTCACGATCGATATATTCCCATCTTTGACTATCGCACAATAGATCTCGCTTATGAAGTTAGCTCTAATATTGTAGGCTTAACATTGGTGGATATTCTTGCAATACCTCCGAAGATAGTAGCTGGGCATTACACTATCAAACGTATAGCATTCCGCGATGCCGCAGCTATTCGCCGTTTGTGTTTACATAAGAAAGTTGTGCTGTTTCTAACGGGAAGGGATGTTTTGATTGAAACGATCTGGCATCAACGCTCATCCTGTGAACTATTTCAACAGCTTAGCTTGATGGGCTTTTGGGCGGTTACAGGGTTTAATTTCTCGGTGTTTGGGGGGGAGTGTCCTGTCGCGCAACACTTGAATCAAAAGAAAAGCTTAATTTCTTCGATGTTGATTGAGGAAAACGGCCTTTTTACTATTCCACATGTGTATGCTGTGAACGATTTTCATATTACCAAGTACCGAGAATGGTTAAAATGCAACCCGCATATTCATTTGCTGACCATGAATTGCCAAATGCAACGTAACACAACAGATATTGAGCAAATCGTACGCGCCGTGAAAGCACTTCTTATCGTCAATGAGGAGCTCCACATCATTTTACAGGGGTTTCGATTTTCGGAAATACATCGTCTTGATGGTTTCCTAGATCGTATTCACATTGCTGAATCCAAAGCGGTAAAATATGGGCAGGTTTTCAAAAGTGTAGATCCTACTTTTATCACCCAACCCCAACAATATGCAAAAAACGCGTACATGGATCTCGTAGTTAAGAATGTAGAATTTCGCAATCATAGACTACAAAAGATTCTTAAGGGCGAATTCTGGTAAGTAACGCAGCTGAATCTCAAAACAAATTAATCAATTGATAAACTTACAAACAAAAAATCTATCTTAGTCAAGATAGTTCTGCTTTTGTACTAACATGTAAACTCAATCGCTAAACACGATCTTTATAGAGTAAATTATAGAGCAAAAAAAGAAGACCCGCACCAAGTGCAGGTCTTCAAATCTTCCAGTGATCCCCTTGGGATTTCCGATCTATTTCTTAGTCTTATCTAAGCTTACTTAAAACAACACTAACAAGTTGATTTTAAGCATTCTACAACAGCGATTCGCTTTTCTATTTCTTAATTTTATTAGAGTTGGCCCCACTTTAATAGACTAAAAAATAGACTAGTTATGTTGTTACCATTAAAATTAGTGTGCAAAAGTAGCAAGATTCGCAGGGATGGAACAAGCCTTATTTTCATCCAGTATTGTTTTAATTCCGAAAAAAGGGCATTACTTAATACCGAAATCGCCATTCCCCCCGCCTTTTGGAAAAGATCCCGAGTAGCCGCAAACGTGCCGGAAGCATTTGGCGATTCCGAAGTACTAAACAAAAGGCTTAAAGCCATGCTACGCTTAGTTGAGGACATTATATCCCATGCGGTACAAAAGAAAATAATAGACGTATTGGCCTTCGTTAAAAGCACCTTCAAACCGGACTTAAACCCCGAAACTCTTTCCCCTATTGCGGAGGAAGTTGCAGATAAACAGCCGGAAACAAATCTGGACTTTTATTTTCAAATAGATGATTACATTAGGTGCAAGACCAACAAGGTTACGCCTGGCATGTTGCGGGTATATAAAAACATGAAAGACCACTTACAGGCGTATCAGGATTATCGTAAGGCTACCATTACCTTTAACTGTCTTGATTTTAACTTTTATGAAGGACTGGTTGATTTCCTGACATTTGAGTATACCCAACGCAGGCGAAAAACTGTTGTAAAAGGTCTTAAAACGGCTACAGTAGGAAAAACCATTAAACAGCTGCGTATATTCATCCGGGATAGGGTACGCCGTAAAATCATCCCTCCTATTGATTTGTCGGATTTTAAAATACTGAATGAAGATTCAGACGCCATATACCTATCATGGAAGGAGATAAACCAGATATATAATACTGATCTATCGGATTGCCCCTCTCTCCTGCCCTATCGTGATTTATTTGTCTTGGGATGCCTTACCGGGCTTCGATTCTCGGACTTTTCCAATATAAAACCTGAAGATATACGGGAAGGGATGATCCGGAAAAAGCAGGAAAAATCGGACCACTGGGTAGTAATCCCATTAATGAACGTAGCCAATGAGATCCTTATAAATCGCTTTCAAAAGGTAATCCCCATCGTAAACAATCCGGATTTCAACGTAAATATTAAAGAAATTGGCCGATTGGCAGGCATTTGTGAAACGGTCAAGTTCTCCTATAAAAAAGGGAATCAGGATATTGAGGTAATAAAGCCAAAATATGGATGGATAACCTCCCATACCTGCCGCCGTTCTTTCTGTACCAACGAATTTCTTTCAGGCACACCAGTAGAGTTAATCATGAAAATCAGCGGTCATAAGAGTTTACAGGATTTCTATAAATATATCCGTATCAGTCCCGAAGAAGCAGGGCGAAAAATTAAGGAAATTTGGGAAAGCAGACCTACTTTAGATAAAATGGTTCGGACATAACTTGACTAAATAAACATTACTGATAACAATCATGTGAATAATCGTAATTGTTATCAGTAATATTAAATTAGCATATTTACTATTGCCTATGCTAGATTAACGCATAATCCTCATAGAATAATATTGTTATATTTTGCCCGGTAGCGTTTGAAATAGTAAAACCAGTACTATCATAAAGTAGCCCTACACCATTAGGAGAAGCTGTAGTTCCAACAAAAAAATTAGTTGATCCACTCATTTTTGTTACCTTACCTATTCCAAAAATGGCCGCTGTACCCCATTCGTTAATTGTATTGGAAGCATTGGAAGCAATAATTCGAATAAAGCTCAATGTTCTGCTTACAGATATTGAATTTAAACGATAAGAACCACCTATTCCAAGAATTATTGATTTGGCATTTTTCTTTTGTCCTAAGTAAATTGGTATATTCTCCTGCACATCCATAAGAGGGAAAATATACTCAGCAGTTACTGGAAAATTTGTTCCCTTATAGTATACAACATCAGCTGATCGGATTACCATATTCGCGATAACAGCCGTTGCCTGTTGTTGGGGTATTACATTAAATGTCTTCAGAGTTTCACAGCCATCAATATTAATACCTACTAAAGGAGGAACGGCACTGCCATATGCTATACCAACAGTACTGTCCACAATTGATACATGCCTCACATTCCTCAAAAAAATACCATTTTGGCTACCTAAAACACAGTTCTTCACTGTTACCCTATCTATCATAGTATTACCACCATGTAGGTATAACGCATAGTTATTTGCATTACTACTTTGTTCCACTCTTATATTTTCAAATGAAACATTAGATGCAGATATTGTAGCACTTGAATTCAGCGATCTATCCCATAAGACACCATGTGACCCACCCGCATAGTCATGTGTTCCTTCAAACACAACATTTGAAAGGGACGTACCAGGACGTATATAAACACATGGCCTTCTTAGAGCACCATTAGAAACCAAATATAAATCACGGAAGGTAGTAACGTCTATATCTCCCCCACCATTTGTTATTGTACCAGCAATATCAGATCCTAAAACAAGTGGAAAATCTGCCCAACTTTGTATTTCTCTAAATGTAGAAGTCTCACAGCCATTGATATCAACTCCTATGCAAGTCCCGTTCTGATTGGTAAACTCTGGTAATACATGGATATCATGCATTAAAAATTTGGTGATCCTTTTCCTTGTACTATCAGAATTCCCTAAAAGCTGAACTGCAGTCAATTTCATTGTAGAGCTACCAGAAGTAGCTGTAATAGAAAATCCACAAAACTTATTGGCAACTAATTTTCCAGCACCATCATTCAGAGGTTTGAATAAAAAACAGGGTTTATTATCAGAACTGGGAACAAAGTAAATAATTGTTGAATCAGATCCACTTCCAATGAAGGAAAAACCAGGTACATTCACTTCAATTGTTTCATTAATCGAATAACTACCAGATGGTACAAAAACAGTTCTTGAGCGTGCTATTGACTTCTGAAATCCTGCTGTATCGGACACACTGTCCTTCCCTGTTGCTCCAAACCACCTTACACTAATTAGCTCCGAATACAATCTTATCCACCTACCCGCAGGTAAAGACCCTTTAAATACCAAACCACCATCAAGATTTGCCGAACTCCCGCCATCCCAATAAAACTGCCCGCCACCGCCATCACCAATATCATTATAACCTAGCACCACACAAACATCTCCTTGTTGGGCACCAGAAACCGTCGCTAAATCAGAAATTAATTGAACTATCATAGTATTTTTTTAAGGTTAACAATATTTTCTAAATGTAAACCTTCAATACGCACTCTATTTGCGCCATAGTCAAAAAGACACAAATCTTGCGAAAATTAAAAACGGCGCAAGAGAAATCAAGCGCCGTTGTTATTAAATCATCGTGCCCCAAATGTTTACTTTGCCGCATCTCCCAAAATAGAGGCAGATAGTGCTTTTGTCACCCCCTCCCCGATCTCGCGGATCTTCTGTTTTTCGGCATTGCTCAATGCTGGTATCAACTTACCATCAACACGCCTGTCAATACCTCGCATCTTCCTATAGAACGTAGGGGTGCTATAATTACATTCCTCGCAAACCTGCTCCCTGAAAATTACGGGTAGCTTAGAAAATTCTGAATGCAGTGCGAGCAGCATGTTTGTTGGTTGTTTATTATTACTCATAAATCACATTTTAAAGGTTACTGGACTTTTTACTGTTTTAATCCGATTCTCTATGTCTAAAGAATGAAGCGTCAAGAAAAATGTCTTAAAATAATTGCCGGTAATGGCCGCTATTGTACTATCTATCCCCGTATCGCCGTCAACTAATATTTCGATATACTTATCTAAAGCTTCCTCCAATTCACACAATTCAATCCCAGATGCAAAACTTGACAATTCGTACAAATCACTTTCCAGCTCAGTTATTAGCTCCTTAGTTAAATCCTCAATATTCTCTCGTATCAGTGCATCCCGAACATTAAAAGCCGCGACAGTATTCGCGCTGAACAAAGCATAAAACATCATAAAATCGGCCCGTTGATCTGCTGACCAGCTATCAGCAGCATTACTGCCAATAACAGAAGATAGCTCGTACTCAAGTAGCTCGACAAAGCCGGATGAGGTGCCGCATGGCGTAATTTGGTTCAACGTAATTAGTAGATTCTCCATAACATTCAATTTTTAAGAGTAATTATAAATCGAGTGGTGAAATATTGCCTGATAACTTGCATAACAAGGCATATCCATATATGGATACCAAAAGAATAAGCTGCCTAATCTGATTTTGACAAATGATTCCCGAATCGGTCATTGCAACCGATTAGCCTTGATATAGAAAAATGTTTATTAATGGGAAAACAACGGGAAGTTGCCAGACGTCATTAGTATTATATAAAATACCGTAGGCGTGGCTTACTTGCAGTGTTCTACCCGCGCGCTTTGGAGAGGCCGAATAGATCTTACAAGCAAGCTCACGCCTATGGCATGAGCATTGCTGCACTACATTCTGGCCTCTCCAAAGCACGCAGAAACGTAGTAATCAATGCAGAAAATTTGATCTGCAAAATTATATTTTACGTTGCAGTAATCCAAATACCCTAATAGGGAGCATTTAGATTTATACTTTATCAAAAGTAAGAAATCATTTTCAATGTTGCAAGATCTTGTAACGATTTTTTGAAATAAAAATGCGGAATTTATCCAAAGTTCTGAAAATGAATGAGGAAAGAGATAAAAATAGATTACAGGAAATTGGGGAGCGTTTGCGTAAAATTAGAGAAAAAGAAGTTAAGATAAGCCTTGATGAACTCGCATCAAGATGCGATGTTACTAAAGGAAATATCAGTAATATCGAAAACGGAAAAAAAGATTTTACGTTTACAACATTTCTTGAAATCGCAAAGGGCTTAAATGTCCACCCCAAGCACTTGTTGGATCATAATTTTAAATTTCTGAAAGAGGATTAAAAGGAATGCGCTTTGTTCCAGGATGATTTTTCCTACAAAAGCCCAACAGGGAACTAATGCTGCAAAAATCATCCTGGAACAAAGCGCAAGCCCGCGGCAGCGGAGATCAGACAATTACTATTGTTTGCCCCGCCGGCAGGGGCGCGAGGGATGGTGCGGCGGCTGCGCCCGCCCCGCACAAACCAACCCTACCGAATCTTTCCGGCCTTGTTCCTTAGCCAAATTGCTTCTTCTTCCTTTTCCCTTGCTTCATGTAACATAGCTGCTATGCGCTGCCTTTCCTCCTCCCATTGTACAACGCTATCCCGGAAGGCTTGCGGATGCACATGATACAAGCTATCTATCGTAGACAGGAACGGGCGCAGTGGCTTTCCTGCCTGTAGCTGTATATAACGGTATTTTATATCTCCTGCCTTATAAGCCTGTAATAGGGAACGCATGTTGAATAACCACACAGTCACTAAGACAACTAACAGGAACAGGCAAGCGGAAACAATCAGCCCTGCCCTTACATGATGGTGATGTCTTATTTCCTGTACAGGCGGACGTTTCAATAGATCGTTATTTATTTCAAGATTCTGCGATAGCGCATAAACCGCCGCTGTAGGGAACTTTAGGCGCTCCGGCATTCCTGCTACATCTTCCTTTATCTGCTCTAAAGAAGTATCTACATTCTTTAACTGTTCTATGTAGTCCGGCATTTGTACTACTCCGCTATTCATATGCCGGATACCTTCATCAACTTTATTTAACTTGTCTACAATTGTCTGTAATAGCAACTCATTCATAAAACATAGTTTAATTCATTCTTAAATAGGTTTACTGCTACAAGCCCAAACCACGTTTGTTTGCTTGCTGCTGTTCTAGTGTTATCTGCTGCTGCATTGTCTTTTGCAAGCCCACTACAGAATATTTCCGGTCAATACTGCTACCTTTAAAAGCATACAAACCTTTTTTAAAACTAATGCCCTGTAATTGCTCGCTATCCCCTTTGTACTTATACTGTACATCTATGCCTTTTTTCACCAGCTCCTTTTCCAATGCTGTTAAGGTTTTACAGCGAAGCAATGCTTTTCCTATAGCCTGGAAAATTTCATAACGCGCCGTTTCTTCATGATTAAGGGCTTGTAGATTGGTAAGGGCTATTCTCTTTTCGATGGCTGGAACAAGCTGATATTCTTGGGTAAGCTGCACGGCGGCCTTCTTCCCGCGTAACCCTATCCAGTTATCACGGATTGCCTTACCCCGATTGTTGACCAAATTAGCAATAATATGCAGGTGCAAATGATTGGTATCAGTATGCTTTGTTATCACATATTGAGTGTTAGTTATGCCCAGCTTTTCAAGGTATTCACGCCCTATCTGCATCAATGCTTCATTGGTTAGTTGTTCTCCAGGATAAAAGCTAAGGATGCCATGAAAAACGGCCTTTTGCTTGTTTGGTAATTGTTGCCTGCTCATCTCAAAATCATTGCCCATATGCCGGTAGCTATAATCTCTTACCCCTTCTGACTCCAGTATTTCCGCCCGATGTTCATCTGCGCAAACGTAACGACAGCAGCCATAAAAGGATTTACCGGTAATTACTTTACTTATCACGTCTTAACCAGTTTAATAGGTTATCAATCTGCCCACGATAACTTTCAAAAAGCAGCATAGCATTCAACATGCCCTCTTTGTGGGCTTGTTTCGATACCTGATTGATATTATTTGCCATCCCTATTAACTGTTTGATATATGCCCGTTCCTCATCGTTTAACCGGGCTATAACGCCGCCAAACAATGCCATCTGACGGATATAGCCAGTGTAGCGCAAACCCGCTTTAGTGGCCTTTTCTTTCACGATAAAATACTCGGCTTTGGTAAACCGTACGCCTGTACGTATTTCTTTTCTAACGGCTTTAGGCGGCCTGCCGCCTTTGTTTTTCCTTTTCTCCTGCGTTTGTTCCATATCTGCTACATTTTAATCTTTGAGGGCTGGCAGCTTTGCTGCCCTGCCCGATCTTCCCGTACAGGTGGTAACGCCGCCTGTACTTTCTCCGCAGACGGGTAGCGTAGCTGCCCGTCATTCTCCGCTAAGATCTCCGCACTTCCCCCTTGCGACCAACGGGAGCGAGGGGGCGAGCGGTTTTTGCGCAGCAAAAACACCGCTCGCTAACGGAGCGAAGATCCGTTCGACCTCCGCAACCGGATGGCGAAGCCGCCCGGTTTATCTCCGCATACAGGTAGCGAAGCTGCCTGTATCATCTCCACGAACTGGTGGCAACGCCGCTAGTTCAATCTCCACGGAACAGATAGCGAAGCTGTCTGTTCAATCATCGCAAACGGGCAGCAAAGCTGAACGTTTAATCTTTGCTGTCTTGTTCGGGCTGTAATAGTTTTTGTATGTCATTCCAGAGAAAGAATACACGGGATTCGATTTTGTACCGCTTTAGCCTCCCATGCCTGATCCATTGGTAAATGGTGGGTTTGGTAACCTGGAATAGCTTGCAGACTTCCGCAAGCTTAAAAAGGGGCTTGTAGGTCATTCCGGGAGTTTCATAAAGAGGTTGAGTGGGTTTACTCTTTTCGGCGTTTGTAACTTCCTCCCGGATAATGAGTCTAATCCGTTGCCAATACTGGTCGGGGTCAAAGGGAAACAACATGGGGGTTACAGCTTTTTCAATTTGCACATTTTCTTTCATACACTTACTGTTTAGGCGACAAACATACGTCTACAGGCAAGCTAAAAAAAACTAAGTATACTTAAGACTGGGTATTAATACCCAAAAAGAGGCTTTACTTCTTTCTTTTTGGGGTTTCCAATTCATCCAATAACTTGATGGCCGGTGTATAGCCCAATTTTTCAAAGTAAGTCCTTGCAACTGCCATACCTTTTGCTCTTTCTGCCCGTTCCCTTAGAGTCAAAGTTTCGGGATAAAGAATCCTATGAATATTTTCTTTAATACTATCTGTATCCACACCAGTTATTCTATTGAACATCTGAGCGGAAAAAGCATCGCAAGCGATTCTATTGGCTCCTGCCATCTTGAAAAGTACATAGAGAATAGTGGTTAATGCTGGAATTTTAGATTGGGTTTTAGCACTCTTCGTCTGTGGTATTTCAATCTGCACCTTTTTGCGGTTTGCAATCAATGATTCCAACTGCGGAAGAAAAGCTGACGAAAAGAAAGGTAAATAGATAAAAAAGTAGGCTATCCAAAAACTTATGGCCCCCATCGTGCATAGTACAGATAAGTAAAGTAGATTAAAGTAAGGGCTAAAGGGTAAAATAATAAGTAGGGCAATGCCGAACAATGAAAGGAAGTGATAAAGCACATTCCTATACCAATAATGGGCAATTAGCTTTCTTCGTGTGCCTTCAATATTCCAACGGGGAATAGTCGCTATCTGTTCATTGTGAATTGTACGGAGTAGTAGCTGGTTATAGCCTACATTAAGAGGAAGATCAAAAGTGGCAAAGGATGCCAAACGCTGCAAGTTCTTTTTCATACACAAATCCTTTTTATTAAATTACGACAATGTTTCAATTCAATAAAATACTTTTTTTAACTATATGACACCTATATAACTCCCAAATCCCAGTAATCCGCCTTTCCTTGCTATAAACCCAACCAAATTGACCACACCTAATCAATACATCTCGATAAAATAGTTCAACGTGAATACAGAAAAAGATATTAAGAATTTTCTAAAGGTCGTTTGTGCGCCTGCTGATATGGAAATCGAGTTCATGGAAATCGACAATCTTCGACAATGGAGGGCTACCAATGTTAAAAAAATTATTGGCAAAGCTTTAGATATTTGCGATAATAACGGTATAACTACCAATCTCTCTGTCCATCCGAAAGTTGCATTGTCAATTATGTCCAATGCTAGCAATGAAGGAGAGCCGGAAATTCAAGATTTATGGGCAGGGTTATTTGTATCGTCGATGTCAAATAATCCAATTGAGGAAAACTTAATATATTCAAATCTTTTAAAAGAGATCACTTTACATGAGGCAAGGATAATAAAATTCATGTGTGAGAATTGCAAAGTTTCATTCCCCAATGGCAATCTTCCAATGACAACAGGAAAAAGCTTATATATGAAAGAATTTTTCCAATTTACGGGAGAATGTGATATTACTTATTTAGAATCACTGATCACACATATAAACGGCCTACGACTAAATATAATAAAATGGGGACATACTAATGAGATATTCAGGTATTCTAAATCCGAGGATGACTATGTAATACATTTAATTCCAAGTGTATTTTGCTTAAACCTATATCTCAAATGCAATGGATTTAAAGGAACTATTTCAGACTATTACAAAAAATAAAGTCAGTATGGCATACAGAGACATGATTCAAAACATCGCTAAATCAATTAACGGTAAGTTTGATCAAATATTAGCCAAATACAATTTTGATTTTGGCGACGAATTTGAAATTGCACTATGCAGATTATTGAGGGAAATATTACCTGAAAAATATGGAATTTGCAGGGGATTCGTTATTACAGAGAACGGGAATTTTGCCGGAGATGATGTAATTATTTATGCACGAGATAGATTTCCTACAATTAGAAGTTTGGAATATAGTGGGTTTGCCCAAAAAGAGCATATTCCAATTGAAGCCGTTTATTGTTACATTGAAGCAAAACACACTCTATATTTAGGAGCAGACACAGGGGGGCAAAGTTTGAATAAAGCACTTGAGCAAGTGGGGCAAATAAAATCCCTCCAAAGAGAAAAAAGATCAATTTTTTCAATTGATCCTTATACTACACTGGAAGATCAAGAAGCTTTAAATCGTGAAAATTGGCCAGACCATGATAATCCAATGTTCACTGCAATAATATCGAGATTTGTAGTTGATAATACTGCCGATTGTAATTTTGATACTACCCCTGCTAAATCAGTAGATAATATTGAAATCCCACCTGATTGTCCTCCTGACCTGATCGTTATGGGACAAAACGATATTTTGTTCCCTGGCTTGTCATCGACAAATACAATATCTTATGATTCGCCATTTTTTGTTCCAGGTAAATCAACATTAATTCATAAACGAACAGAAAATTCAGCATTAGCTATAGGCATTATTATGATTTTATATGCTCTGGATACCATTAAACTGGGTAAAATGCCATATAAAAGTATAATCCGAGCAAATCTATAAGAATGGAACGACCTGATATCAAAGCTTTTAAGTTTAACTCTTTTTGGCGTTCTTAAGTTAATGTAAATATTACTTGAAAAAATATTTTTATCCGTGGAAGATAGAGAATACTATAATATAAGGAAAGGGCATGTAAAGTTTGGAGAGGTAAGCTCGGAAATGTTCAAGAAAGCATTTCTTCTAAAGTACCGACAGTTAGATAATGCGGGCTATTTCCAGAAATACTTTGGTTTTGAATGTAGTGACGGAAGTATCATTGGAACACTTGGGGATGACGTTGCAACTGCAATTTTCCTCAAAGTAGGACAAGATAAGCTTTGGCCAATTTTTACTTATTTTGAAAGTTATTCCGATGTAGACTTTTTTACAATAATAGAAGTCCTACATGATTGTTGTTCGAAGCCAACAGAAAGTTTCTATCACAATTGGAATGATTGCGGAACACATGTTACAAAATCTGATGACGCTTTGGGCAGATTGGAATTCAGGAACACATTCAATCCATTATTAAAGCGCTACAAAAATTTAGAACTTTCAGAGAAAGGAGAAATTCTAGAAAGTATAGAAGAGGGGTTCGAGCATTTATTTGCGGCTCCCATACCGACCAGCGATGAAGAGAATATCAAATCAAAAATATCTGCAGCTAGAATTAAATTTAGAAGAGCTACTGCCAGTTTAGATGAAAGACGAGATGCCTTAAGAGACCTTGCAGATGTTTTAGAATACTTAAAACCACAGATCAAAAACCTCTTGATGAATAAGGATACAAATGAACTTTTTGAAATTGCCAATACTTTTGGGATAAGGCATCACAACGTTCGCCAGAAAACCGAATATGATAAACCTTTATGGCACTCCTGGATTTTTTACTGTTATTTATCAACAATACATCTATGCTTAAGATTGATCGAACAAGAGAATCGAAAATAGCTTCATCGAGGGATCACATAATTCGTGAAATAAAATGCTATATTCGTATAGACAAGCCAATCCGCATAAAACCAAGTAAACCGAAACAGCGAATCCGCACTTTGATAGACTAACAAATAGACCAAAAACAAAAAACCCGCGCGGCGCGCAGGTTTCAAGTTTCTCCAGTGATCCCCTTGGGACTCGAACCCAAGACCCATACATTAAAAGTGTATTGCTCTACCAACTGAGCTAGGGAATCTTTTTACCCCGTCTTTTTGTTTAACGGAGTGCAAAGATAGGAATTATTTATTTCCAGCCAAATTTTGTTGAAATTATTTTTATCACTTCCCTGTAAACACAAGCTTGTAGCGGATCACAGGGTCATCTTTTTCCTCTTCACTGAAAATATGCAACAGGTAATATTTACCCGCTACCCAGTCATTTATGCTGTTATCATAAAACGGGCTACCCGGATTTCCACTCTGCCCGCCGGGATAAATACCGTATGCTTCCGTTTTATCCGACAACTGCACCACCATACGCCAGGAAGGACCATGCGTTGATTTCGTTGCATTCACAATATGCTGTCCACCGCCAGTGTTCAAATGCAATGCGCTAAAAGCGGGAATACCGCGGGAAAGATGGTTGATATCGGTACCTCGCGCTTTCCCCAGCTCCAGCCTGCCTGCTTTGTTTAACTCGGACAGCTGTGCTACTGTGGTAGCAAACACACCCTGAACCAGCTGCGATAAAGTTTCTTTTTGCGGGGTGTTGATGTTGTCTATAAAATGGAAAGCAGTATCGCGTTGCAGCAATTGCAGTGTAGTGATAGATTGCGGATAAACCAGGATGGTAGCGTCTTTAGGATGCAGCTCATCCTGCCAGATAGTATCTTCCAGGTGCGCCCACAACGTGTTGAAGATGCTGGCGGCTTTACTGTCGGGCGTAGCCATAAAATCCCAGGATGATAACAGCTGCCAGTAAGGCTGCTGCTGTGCTGTAAGAGCGCTGGTGTCTATATGTTTCCTTATTACAGGCATCGCGGTGGCGGCAAACAGGTTCATATCGTCATTCTGCAGCTGCATCATATCCTGCGTGGTGATAGCGTTCATGGCAGTTAATCTTTCATTGATGCGCTTACCACGGAAAAGATCGTATTCACCGTACAGCGCATACGGATAAGTGCTGTCTGTAGGGCGCTGATTAGCGGAGCTCACAAACCCTCTCTCGGGATTCTTTATATGCGGCAGTTCATCATGAGGGATATATCCCTGCCAGGCATAAGTGCTGTCGCTGCCGGGCATGATCCATTTGCCCTGGTCTTTCCAGCGCAAAGGATACTGACCATTGTGCCAGATGGCTATATCGCCGGCTTTATCGGCGAATATAAAGTTTTGGGCAGGACAGGTATACCCGTTAATAGCGCTTAAATAATCATCGTAATTACGGGCTTTATTCAGCTTGATGAATGTAGCCAGCTCATTGGAAGGGTCCAGCGCCTTCCAGCGCATGGCCAGGAAGTTCTGACCGGTTGTTTTGTCGGGAAACGTATTATCAAACATAACAGGGCCAAACGTGGTGTAGGCAACGGTATCGTATACCGCGGCGCCGTCTCTTACCTTTATTTTCTCCACACGCAGGTCTGCCTTGCGGTAACTGCCGTTATACAGGTATTCAGTGCGGCCGTTGCGGAACTGCATACTGTAGTAATCTTTCACGTCTTCTTCCCCGTTGGTAACGCCCCAGGCGATATGATCATTGAAACCGATGATCACACCGGGCGCACCGGGCAGGGAAGCCCCATACACATTCATAGCAGGTGTATGGATCTGTACTTCATACCAGAGTGAAGGAAGCGACAGGCCCAGATGCGGATCATTGCAAAGGATGGGCGCACCCGAGCGGGTTTTGCTACCGGCTACCGCCCAGTTGTTGCTGCCGTTGTCCGGATCTGGCTTGTCTGTTTTAAACTTCATATATGCTGCTGCAATGGCAAGCACACTATCAGGCGGAGCGGTTGATTTTAATGTAGCTTTAGGATAGGCCGTGCCTTTCGGTATAATCGGGTCTGTAGCCTCATTAAAGTCGGGATACATCAGCTCAAAGTCCTGAAGGGAAAATAAACGGCGCGCATTGGTAGACTCGAGATCGTTAGCGGCTCCGGCAAGATCATGCGCCATGTACTTCAGTAATAAGGCCGACTTGATGATATCCCATCTCTCTGGTTTATAATCCAGGATTTTATATTCTACGGGGTAAGTAGCGGGAGTAAGTGTGGCAATATAGGCGTTAACACCAGCGGCGTAAGCCGTCACCGCCTCTTTGGTAGCCAGGTCTGCCAGCATTTCTTTTACCGTGTATTCTGCCGCATATACCATTCCCAGGCGTCGCTGTTTCCGGTCGTACTGCACCAGCTTAGGGCCGAGTATTTCGGATAAACGGCCGGCTGCAGCATATGTTTGCAGCTCCATTTGCCAGAGGCGGTCGCGCGCGGTTACATACCCCTGCACATAATAGGCATCTCCTTCATTTTCCGCGAAAATATGCGGCACCATGCGGTCGTCGTACCAAACTTCCGTTTTACCTGATAAACCAGGCAATACCAGCTGCTCATGGGGAAACTCACCGATAGGCTCTGCATTTTGCCAGAAGCCGGTTTGTGGGCTTAACAACTTTCCCAGTGGCGGTATCTGTCCCAGTTTATGACTGAAAGCATATGTAAGCGATAAGGTAACTGCTGCGGTGATAACTGCGGGGATGATTCTCATATTACAAGTCGGATGTAATATGTAAAATACATCAAATTTGTATCATAACCAGTTATGCCTGTAATACTTTTATGAGATGGGCCACCTCTGCGGAGGTATTAAAACTGTGCAACACAATGCGGAGTCGTTCTGAGCCCTTTGGCACTGTAGGATGCAGGATAGGCCGCACATCCAGGCCCTCCAGCTGCAAACGCTGCGCGATGCTGCGGGTATATTCATTGCCACGTGTAAGCACTGCCTGGATGGGCGTGGTGCCCGGCAACAGCTCCGTATTTACGATGCCGGCGCGGAACTGTGTAATGAGCGCCAGCAGATGCTCCCGTTCTGCCTGCATATAGGGGAAAGTGGCGTAACCCGCCTCTATGGCGGCCAGGGCAGCGGGTGGTAATGCGGTGGTATAGATAAATGAACGGGAGAAGTTGATAAGGTAGTCGCGCAATATCCGCGAGCCCAGCACCACGGCGCCATGACAACCTACTGCTTTCCCGAAGGTATGAATGCGCGCAAAACAGGCGGCTGTTAGCTGCAGTTGTTGTACCAGCCCTTCTCCCCTGCTGCCGATAACCCCTGTGGCATGGGCCTCATCCACTATCAGATGCGCGCCATACTGTTCGCAGATGGCGGCAATTGCGGCCAGCGGCGCCAGGTCGCCATCCATGGAATAGACGGATTCCACCGCTACAAAAATATTTCCCTGCCCGTGCTTCAGTTTTTTTTCAAGATCGTCCACATCATTATGTGCAAAGGAAAACGACTGCGCAGCCGATAAACGTACCCCATCGCGGACAGACGCATGGATCAGCTGATCGTAAATGATCGTATCACCCTTGCGGCCCAGGCAGGAAAATACGCCCAGGTTGGCATCATAACCGGAGTTATACAGCAACCCGGCTTCAGCCCCGTGAAAACCGGCCAGGTCTTTTTCCACTGATTCAATCCATTCGTAATTGCCCGCCAGCAGCCTGGACCCGGTGCTGCCATGCGCGGGATGCCTTTCTTCCATTAGGGTGTGGATATACTCCCTCACAGCGGCACTCCGGGCAAGACCGAGGTAATCGTTTGAACAAAAATCCACTTTATCTCCAGGGAGCTTCAGCTCGCGGAACGACTGCTGTTCCCGGCGCTCATCAAGCAACCGTGTTAAAAAAGAAGTATTGTCTTTATCCATGGATCTGCGTTTATCAGCGCACAATTTAAACTTTGCTGTTATCTTCGCAAAAAAGCCACAGCCTAAGCGCTGTTTTTTCTATGAGCAAAGTATCAATACTCGGACTAAAACTGCCTACTGATCCACGATGGGTTAACCTGGCCGCCATTTCATTACAGGATATTCTTACCGACCACGCGTATTGCGAGCAAAAAGCGGCATCTTCCGCTATCTCCCTGATCCAGCGCAACCCGGAAAGAACAAAACTGGTAGAAGAACTGGCGCCTATTGTTACAGAAGAATGGGGCCATTTCCGGCAGGTGCTTGCTGAAATGAAGAAACGGGGCCTTTCCTTAGGCAAACAACGGAAAGATGATTATGTAAATGCCCTCATGGATAACAGGGTAAAAGGCGGCCATCCGGACGACAGCTTCCTGGATGCCCTGCTGATCTTTGCCCTGATAGAAGCCCGCAGCTGCGAGCGCTTCCGCCTGCTGAGCGAAGGTTTGGAAGATGAATATATGCGCGATTTCTACCACCGCTTCATGGTATCTGAAGCAGGCCACTACCGCCTTTTTATTGACCTGGCCAACGAATATTTCCCCGAAGAAAGAGTGCGCACCCGCTGGCAGGAATGGCTAAACAAGGAAGCGGAAATACTGCAGAACATCGCCGTTCGCGGCGACAGGATGCACTAGATCGCCTTCGGCGATGAAAATTGTCTTGGAGCAGGATTAAACTGATTAACCGTGATTACCAGGATTTGATCATTATTGATTTTAAAAGATTAAGGGAGATAGAAGCGAATAGATTCATCCGCTTTTATCTCCCTTAATTATTATTAATCATAAAATCACAACACAATCAAATCCTGGTAATCACGGTTAATCAGTTTAATCCTGCTCCAAGACAATTTATCTCGCCGAAGGCGAGCCCTCAAAAGTTAAACCCGAGGTTTACATAGAACTTCAGCCTGCCTGACTTGTCGTTGTACATCATGGTGGCCTCCACTGGGCCGAGACGGCTGCTGTAGGCAGCACCAATGCCGTAACCGGCGAGATATTCGTACTTGTTGCCGTCGGAAATCACGCCATCATATACCGCTCCGCCTATACGGGGAATGGCGAAAAGATTCCGCATGAACTCATATTGCCAGGCTATCTGCATTACGCCTACTTTCGGCGCAATCACTTCTCCCTCGTATATGCCCACCAAAGGCACCTGGTTGCGGGTGATGTTGGTCATACCCCCTACTACAAACGCATTTACCACAGATTCCCTGTAGTTGATAGTATACCCTATGTTACCATCCAGTTCCAGGGCCGATTTACGCCCCATAGGAATATAGTATTTCATGTTCAGCGCCAGGCGTTGATAGTCGTTGAAGTTTACACCCAGCGTGTCATAGTCCTGCTCTACACCCTGTGAACTGACCTTTATGCCCGGGTGCTGGTTATAAATATGCCCGGCTTCCAGGTCCAGCAACAATCCCCTGGTAGGATATATTTTCTGGTTGAGGGAATTGATGCCAAAATTAATATAGGAGTTCAGCTGGTTGGTGCTTCCACGCACCTCCCTGAAGTTCGACAGCTGCGGTTTGTATTTAATATACTCCCAGCGCGTTCCCACTCCTACAAACATATTACGGGAGAAGGTATACTGCACGTCCATATTTATGTTGGCATACTTGCTGCGGTAGGGTTGCTGCTTGTTGAAATTGTTATCATAAAAAGTAAGCCCGTTATTTTCATAATAGGTGCCCAGCCCGAAGCCAAAGTTACGGCTGCGGCCAAGATACTTGAAGTATTCTGCCTCCAGGCGTGGGTTTTCACTGATCACCGCTGTTACAAAGGAGCGGGAGTTGGGCACAATGAAATTCCGCTGTGTTAAATTGATGATCGCATTGGCGCCGGTAAAGGTGTTATAATTGAGCGCAAATTTCACATAGGTGAGCGGGTTTTCCTCCACCTGTATATCCATCCGGCTCTTGCCGTATCCTTCCGGCACCAGGTTATAAGTGATCATTTTATAGAAACGGGTACCATATACATTGAGGATGGCGTTTCTCAGTTGGGCAGACGTATAACATCCGCCAGGTTTGAGATGCAGCCGTTGTAAAAAGAATTTCTGATCGGAATGAACCAGGCCGTTCACATGCACGCTGCTCAGCTCTATGTCGGCGGCGAATGGCAAGCGGTCTGCTGCAAAAGGTGGTTGAGGATATAGTGCATTCAGGGAATCTGCGAGGTGTTTGAAAACCGGGTACATCTCCCTCCCTTTCCGGCGACCGGCTTCAATAATAGAATCCACACTGCCAAAGCTGGCGGCCGAGTAATTTTCCAGCTCCTTGTTCATCGGCACATAAATGTCACACTGTTTTATGGCTTTGGTAAAATCGTCTGCATCTTTATAAAAACCCAGCTGGTAAAGGATATCAATAGGAGTAAGCAATTGATCGGCTTTACGCAGGCCGCCGCTTACGTTGGCGCCAATCACGATATCGGCGCCCATTTCTTTGGCGGTGATCACCGGGAAGTTGCGGACCACGCCCCCATCCACCAACTTGCGGTCGCCGATCTTCACGGCGGTGAAAATAGACGGGATAGCCATGCTGGCGCGCAGGCTGGTCACTATTTCCCCGCTGTCGAGCGTCACAATATCGCCGGTAGCCACATCGGTGGCAATGCATTTAAAAGGGATATTGAAGTCTTCAAAGTTCTTGATATCTTTCACCGGCCAGCAAAGTTTTGCCAGCTCCAGCCACAGCGCTTCGCCGGAAATTACGCCGGAAGCCAGCTTGGGCTTACCATATTCAAAAGGAATTTCGATAATGTATTTATTGTACTCCCGTTTTTCTTCATAAGAAATATCAGTAAGAACGGGCTGGTTGGAGAACAGGCTGTTCCAGTTCAGTTTACGGGCGACTTCTTCAATCTTCTTCCCGGAATACCCCATGGCATATAAAGATCCTACGATGCTTCCCATGCTGGTACCGGTGACCATATCCACCCTCAGACCGGCGCTGTCTATCGCTTCCAGGATACCGATGTGCGCAAGCCCCCTGGCCCCGCCGCCGCTGAGCGTTAATCCTATCTTAGGTTTGTTGCTGATCGTTTGCTGAGCCTTCACGGTATAGTAACACAACATAAAAGCTAACAACAATAAACTGGTACTTCGCCTGATGTGCGCTGTTGATCCCTGCTTCATTTTGAATAATTGGCCCTTATTAAAGATAAGGCTTTATAAACATTCGGGTATGTTAAGCACAAGAGATTTTTAGTTGGACATTTGCTCCCATAGTAAATATTCGTTATCTTATTCCCCACAAAAAGCTAACTAACAAAAGCAAGCGTTTACAATTAACACGTATGAAAAACTCGCTCTCTACGCAAAACATCTGGCAGGTTATAATGGCTTCGTCGGCTGGTACGCTCATTGAATGGTACGACTTTTACATCTTTGGCAGCTTATCGGCCATCATTGCTGAAAAGTTCTTCCCCCCAAGTAATCCGCAGCTGGCCTACATTGCCACGCTGGCCACCTTTGCTGTTGGCTTTATTGTGCGCCCTTTCGGGGCCATTGTATTTGGCCGCATCGGCGATATGGTAGGACGTAAATATACCTTCCTGCTTACATTGCTGATCATGGGCGGATCTACCTTTGCCATCGGTCTTATTCCCAGCTATCATACCATTGGTATACTGGCGCCCATACTGGTATTGATCCTCCGGCTGGCGCAGGGCCTGGCCCTTGGTGGTGAATATGGCGGTGCTGCTACCTATGTAGCGGAACATTCGCCGGACAACCGCCGTGGTTACTACACCAGCTTTATTCAAACTACGGCCACACTGGGGCTGTTTGTATCGCTGGGAGTGATCCTGGTGACACGCATGCTCATGTCGCCGGACGATTTCAACAACTATGGCTGGCGTATCCCCTTCCTCCTGTCGGTGCTGCTGGTAATTATGTCTTATTACATACGGATACGGCTGCACGAATCCCCTCTGTTCGCACAAATGAAGAAAGAGGGCAAAACATCCGCCAATCCCATCAAAGAAAGCTTTGCCAATAAGGAAAACCTGAAACTGGTATTGATTGCGCTGTTTGGCGCCGCCATGGGCCAGGGCGTGGTATGGTATACGGGGCAGTTCTACGCGCTCTCCTTTCTCCAGAAAACCATGAACATAGAATTTGTGCAGTCCAATATCATCATAGCCATTGCACTGCTGCTGGGCACCCCGTTCTTTATTTATTTCGGCTCACTGTCCGACCGTATAGGCCGTAAAAAGATCATGCTCACCGGCATGCTGCTGGCAGCACTTGCCTACTACCCCATCTATAAGGCCATGGACAACATCGGTAATGTAAAGCTGAAACAGGAACAGACCGAACTTTTCAGGATAGAAAGCAATTCTACCCGGAGTGAATCGGGCGAACTGGTGCTCAAATCCTTCCGGGTACACAGCTACACCGATGGCAGCATCCTGAGGGAGGCAGCGGATAAGAAAGAATTAACCGTAAGCCGCACAAATGTTGCCTGGCTGGTGATCCTGATATTTATCCAGGTATTGTTTGTAACCATGGTGTATGCACCTATCGCGGCTTTCCTGGTAGAGTTATTTCCTACCCGCATCCGGTATACGTCTATGTCGCTGCCCTATCATATTGGTAACGGTGTATTCGGCGGGTTGCTGCCCACTATTTCCACCATCCTGGTTACCAATACCGGTAACCACCTGGCCGGGCTCATTTACCCGATCGGTATTGCATTGATCTGTTTTGTAGTTGGTATTATTTATCTGAAAGATAAAAGAGGTATCCCGTTGTAAATGCGATGGAACTGGCTAAAAAGGTACATGAAGCCGTTGTAAACGCGGTTTTATGTACCTTTTTAATTTGCCTGGTTATTGAAAACGTTGCAGCAGGTCATCCAACTGCAGCTGCGGATGCGCCGTCATCAGTTGCTGCACCTTTGCAGCATAGTGATTTAAAAACTGCCGGTGTTGCGGGCTTTCGGGGTTAAAGGGCCGGTGGTTGGCGGCCCGGTTTATTTCAGCGATGCTATGCAGCAGTTCCTGGCTGGCCGCGCCTATTGCGGCTTTTATCACCTGTTCCCATACATAGTTAACCGCCAGTTCATTGGGGTGCACCATGTCTTCCTTATAAAAACGGTAATCCCGCAAATCATCTATCACCAGCTCATATGCCGGGAAATAAAACAGCCTGTTGAACTTATTTACCAGGTGATGAACTGCCTGCAATAAAATGGCTTTACTGAGGTTATTTTCCACTACTCCATCGCGGATATAGCGCACGGGGCTAACGGTGAAGAGTATATTAATTTTCCGGTTACGGAAAAACAGGCGATGCATTACATTATCCAGCGCGGTAACAACTTCATCTACCGTGAGCATGCGTTTGTAGAAGTTGCCGGCAGGCACCTTATGGCAGTTACCCACCAGGCGGTTATTTTCCTTTAAGATGTAAGCATGGGCAGATCCCAGCGTAATAATGAGCCAGTCGGCGCTTTCAATAACCTTTGTGGCGGCGGCCTGCGCCCGGTGAATGTTTTCCAGCGTGGCTTCCGGCGTAAGAGCGGAGAAACGGCTGTGATGATCCCAGCTGTTCCAGAGGTCATTGTGCATGAACAGGTCTTCACGCGTATATACTTTCCCGTCCAGATAAGTGGTGAGGGCCTGTGTGATGCTGAGCGGGTTATATAAAATACCGTGCGGGTTCACCAGGGTATTAAACCGGTGTTCCTGCAGCTTTCCACCTATTTCTTCCGCAAAGCAGGAGCCCATCAGCAACAGCTCATGATCATACCGGATAGGAGCCGGCAACGGCGTTACGGGAAAGCTTAAATGAAATTGCATGTAATTCAGTTAATCTTTAAAAACAGCATCTGCCAGTCGCTGTGCGCCTCTTAATGCGGTCATATCCAGTGTAAGCGGTTCTTTTCGCTGGTGGCAGAAGGCTATCAGGTTTTCGGTGGCCAGGTTGCCCACCAGTTCATCTTTGGCCATGGGGCATCCACCTATGCCTTTAATGGCGCTGTCGAACCGTTTACAGCCCTGTTCATAAGCAGCCTGTACCTTCTCTTCCCACTTATTGGGGGCTGCGTGGAAATGTGCACCGAACTCCACATCAGGATAAGCCGGGATAAGGTGTTTGAACAGGCTGCTGATAGTAGCCGGATCTGCTACACCTACTGTATCAGCGAGGGAGATAACGCCTATTTCCATCTTCACCATTTCAGCTACCCATTGCAGCACAATTTCCGGGCTGTACGGGTCCCCATAAGGATTACCAAATCCCATGGAAATATAGATCACCAGTTCTTTCCTGTTCTTAATGCACAGTTCCTGCATGGAATGTACCTGTTCCAGTGATTCCGCGATGGTTTTATTGGTATTTCTCAGTTGGAAAGTTTCTGATATGGAGAAGGGAAAGCCCAGGTAATTAATTTCATCGAACACCACCGCTTCTTCTGCTCCCCGCAGGTTAGCCACAATGGCCAGCAGCTTGCTTCCGGAGCCCGGCAGCTGCAGCCGGGGAATAACGTCTTTTGTATCTGCCATCTGTGGAATAGCTTTGGGAGATACAAAACTGCCGAAATCGATCGTATCAAAACCAACCTTTAACAGGGCATTCAGGTATTGTACTTTTTCATCCGTACTGATCATCCTGTGCCAGCCCTGCATGGCATCGCGTGGGCATTCAACTAATTTTAGCATAGTAAACTATTTTCGTGGCGGGCGCCCGCGGGTCCGCTAAATATTTACCGTTCTTTGTTTCAGCGCTTCGTATAAAATGATACCGGCGGCCACAGACACATTGAAAGATTCAAAATTGCCGGCCATGGGAATACGGAACAGCACATCGGAAGCCTTGATCAGCGCAGGGTATACGCCTTTATCTTCCGAACCCATGATCACTGCCACCGGTTCTTTCAGGTCGCAATCGTACAGCTTTATTTCCGTTTCCATTTCACTGGCCATTACCTTGATACCATTGAGATGCAGGGTATCAATCGCTTTGTTCAGGCTGTTCACCCGGCACACCGCGATACGCTCCAGTGCACCTGCGGATGATTTCACAGCTTCTTCATTCAGTGCGGCAATGCCTTTATCAGGAATAATGATGGCCTGGGCGCCGCAGCATACGGCGCTGCGGGCAATAGCGCCTATATTACGTACATCGGTAATACCATCCAGTATGAGGAACAGCGGTGTTTCCCCTTTTTCTGTTACATGGGAGATCACATCCTGCAGGTCCAGGTAAGTAACGTTGCCGGCAATGGCTACCACTCCCTGGTGATTGGCCTGGGTAAGCCCGTTGAGCTTTTCCACCGGCACATAGTTAATGGGAATGTTCTGGGTTTGGGCCAGTTCCCTTATTTGCGGGATAATGTCGCCGGTAGCGGTGCGCAACATAAAGATGCGCTCAATAGGCTTCCCGGTGTTCAGGGCTTCCAATAACGGCTGCCGGCCAATAATCATGGTAGATTGCTTTGGCCGCTGCGTTGCATATTTTTTGGGACCTCGCTGCCCCTCTTTTCTTTCACCTTTGAAAGCGTTAAATTTCCTTTCCATTTGCTGCAAAGGTAACGGGTTTATTTGTTTAATAAGCCTTCATAGCCCATTAGCTTTACTTTTTGTATGGCCGCTACCGATAAGGAATCAGTGATCTCAAAGTTGTTCACCATCCGGTAGGCTTCTTCAAAAGGTACTTTTTTAACGATCAGCTGCTCTGTTTCTTCCGGTTCGGCCACCCGCTGTTCCAGTCCACGGGCCAGGAACACTACTCCCTCCTCATCGGAAACGGAATTAGATAGCGCTATGCGCGTAATTTCCTCCCATTGAGATGCTACCAGGCCGGTTTCTTCCAGTAATTCCCTTCTCGCTGTGTCCAGCGCGGTTTCCAGCCCCAGTGGCGCACCTCCTTCGGGGATTTCCCAGGAAAAACGCTTTAAAGGGAAACGGTACTGGCCTACGAGATAAATATTCATATCGTCATCCAGCGCCACCACGCCTACTGCAAGATTTTTGAAATGTACCACCCCGTATATACCGGCGCTGCCGGCAGGGTTTAATCCTTCATGATGCCATACACTGATCCAGTTGTTATCATATCTGAGGTCCCGGGAGTGAATGGTCCAGGGGTTCTTTGTTGTGTCCATGCTCGTTAGCGGAGGGGATCGCCTTCGGCGATTGTCCTGGAACACTGATTACGCTGATTATGATGATTTGTTTGATGGATATGTTTTGATTTTATGTTAAGGAGAGATATAGACAAATTATCAACATCCTTCCCAACTATCAAATAAAAACCAAAAAGATAAAATCAAACAAATCATCATAATCAGCGTAATCAGTGTTCCAGGACAAATTCCGCGAGGGCGATCCGCTTTTTTAAGTACGTTGTATCAAATAAAAACAAAAAAATAAAATCAAACAAATCAGCGTAATCAGCGTTCCAAGACAAATTCCACGTCTTTAAAGTGCTTTATAATAATAGTAGGAGTTCGTGTCTTTCCTGAACCCTTCTTTTTCGTAAAGTTTTTGTGCACCGGTGTTGGCAATATACGTTTGCAACATGAGCCAGGCTGCATTGGTGGATTTACCATACGCGGCGGCTTTATCCAGCAAGGCTTTGCCGGCGCCCCTGCCGCGGTGCTCTTCCAATACATACAGGTCGTTCAGCAGCCAGCCACGTTTCATGCCCAGCGAAGTAAAGATGGGATACAGTTGGGTGAAACCAATAATTTCAGCGTCCAGCAACACTACAAATATTACACTGTCTTTTTGCGCAATCCTTTCTGAAATAAATTCCAGCGCTCCCTTGAAATCAGGCGCCTGGTCGTAATAACTGCGGTAGGCATCAAACAATACCGCCACTTCATTCGTATGTAACTCCGTTGCCTGAATAACATCCATAAAATAACTGGTTTAGTAATCTATCTCAATTTAATTCATTTCCCTTATAAAAGAAAAGATGCTCCTTCCGGTAAACACCGGGGTGAGCATCTGTCTATAAACTTCTACCTTAAAAAATTATAGCTATTACAATTCTGCAGTTGCTGCAAGACTTTTTTTACTTTTATTAACAGCGCTGTTCACCAGGTACACGCCGCCGATAGTGACCAGCGAACAGATACCCGTTAACCAGGTGAGACTTTCATGCAGGATCAGCCATCCCAGCAATACAGCCACCACAGGGTTGATATACGCATAAATGGATACCTGTGCCGGCGGTAGGTTATTCAATGCAAACACATAAGCAGAATAGGAAAACACCGATCCTACCAATACCAGGTACAGCAAACTTTCCCATAACTCCGTAGTGAAGCTTTGTATTTCCACATGCTGCCCCAGGAATAAGGTAGCCACCAGCAACATGATAACGCCGCTGAAAAACATCTGGAACCCCGCTCCATACAGGTAATTCACACCAAGCGACCACTTCGCGGTTAATACCGAACCCAGTGCCCAGAATATACAGGAGATAAAACCAATGATGATCCCGAACTGGAAATCGGGGTTCATGAGACTGGACAAATAATTATAAAAGATCCCTGCTACGCCGCCAAAACCCAGGATCATCCCAATGATGAGCTGTAAACTAAGCCGGGTGCGCTGTACCAGGAAATAACTGGTAATGGTGATCCAGATGGGAATAGTAGCCGCAATGATAGCGCCCAGCCCACTGGGAATATATCGTAATGCCCAGGTGAGCAAACCATTTCCGCCACACAACATCAGCGTACCGATCACGAACAATTTCGACAACACTATTTTTCCCGGTAACTTATATCCTTTCAGTAAAAAGAAGCCGGTGATCAGGAATCCGGCTGTTGCCTGTCTTATGCCTGCCAGCATCACCCCATGCATGTGCCTTACGCCCACACTGGATGCCAGGTAAGTGGTTCCCCAGAAAATACTTACAATGGCAAGCGCGATGTAAGCATTTGTATTTGATTTACGCATAAGTATATTTATTCACTATTTCCTCTCCCAGTACCTTCATGGTATCATAGGCCATCAATACATCTTTACTGCCGGTGCGCCAGTTCACCAACGCTGCGCGTATGGCGGAATGCCCCGCATAGGTAGTAGCCGTCATACATACCACGCCACTATTATTCAGCGCTTCCAGGAATTCCTGCACGGCCTCCTCCTCAGCTTCCGGCGCCACCTGTAATGTGAAGCACACCACGCAAAGCCGTACCGGCGACAATACCACAAAATTGGGATCTGTTTCCAGCAGGCTGCCCAGTTGCCTGGCTAATGAAATATCGTTTTCCACCAGCCAGCGATAGCCTTCTTTCCCATAGGCCATTAAAGAGAACCAGGCGGGTAAAGCGCGCTGCCTGCGCGAGTTTTCCGGTATGTAGTTAATGAAATTGAATTGCGTGGCAGGATCGCCTAAGTAGGCTGCGCCTGCATTCTGGAATACGGCCGACTGTAACTCCGGGTGCCTGCAAAAGATCATAGCGGCATCATAAGGTACATTCAACCACTTATGTGCATCTATGGTAATGCTATCGGCCTGTTCCCATCCGTTCAGCAGGTGTTTCCACTGATCGCTGCAGGCGGCGAAACCACCGAAAGCGGCATCCACATGCAGCCAGAAGCCATATTCCTTTTTCAGCTGCACCAACGCGGCGATATCATCAAAATCAACCGTGTTCACTGTGCCTGCATTGGCTACGTATATAACAGGTTCTCCTTTATGCGCTTCCAGGTATTGCCTCAAAGCAGCAATATCCACGCTTTCACGCCCTGGCAATACCGGCACCCGCACCAGGTTGTTGCGCCCGATTCCCAGCATAGACATCGCTTTACCAATACTGGAATGTGGTACAGCCGACACTACTTTCAGCCCCGGCAATGCGGCCGCGCCATCTGCTGCAATATCTACTCCATGCTGCTGCCCCACCCATTGCCTGCCGGTGGCAAGCCCTGTAAAGTTGGACATGGTAGCGCCGGATACAAAACATCCCAGGAATGCTTCCGGTAGTCCGAACAGCGCTTTCAGTAAAGCAATGGTTTCCGTTTCTATATAAAATGCAGCCGAGCTTTTATCGGATGAATTAAGATCCATGGTGGAAGCAAGCCAGTCGCCCATCAACGCGGCAGGCGTAACACCGCCTGTTACAAATCCCCAGTAGCGCGGCCCTGCGGCGGCAGTAATGCTATTACCATATTGCTGCCGGAAGGCTTCCAGTGTTGCGACCCCGCCTAACCCTGTAACGGGAACGGATGCACGGCTGCTAACCTGCACCTGTTTATCGGCTGCCAGTTTATCTATTGCTGATAAAAACCTGCTGCTGAAATCTTTGGTTAACTGTAATAACTGATCTGTATGTTTCAGGTCTTCCTGCAATTTCAATTCCATGATTACGCGTTGTTGATAGTATTTCGGGTTGTAATTCAGGAACAAAATTGAGATAAATTATTATCTGAAAACAGATGCAGTTTTTAAAATATAGACCATATCAGATGAGATCACATTAAACCGGTAAATAAATCAGTACGTTCGTGTTCCAGCAGCCACCGTTTGCGCCAGAGGCCACCGGCATAGCCCGTGAGCGAGCCATCACTGCCAATTACACGATGACAGGGCACAATGATGGCCAGCCTGTTTTTACCATTGGTGGTACCTACTGCGCGGATACTTTTGGGGTTGTTGATACGGCGCGCCAGTTGCTGGTAGGAAATAGTATGGCCGAATGGAATGGCAGTTAGCTGTTGCCACACCGTTTGCTGGAATGCTGTTCCTTCCTGGAAAATGGGCAGTTCAAATACTTTGCGGTCGCCTGCGAAATACTCATACAACTGTTGTGCACAATCCAGCAACAGCGCCGGTGCCTGGGGAAAATCCACTACGGGTTCATCTGTAAAGGAAACAGCGTTGATAAATTGTGTGGTGCCGCTGATCAGTAGCGGTCCAACGGGGGTGTCTATACGTAAATGATACAATCCGTCTTCCATAAAATAATCTATTGGGGTAATAATGACCTCCACAAATAAAATGTGGCATATGCTGCATGTTCCTTCCATGGCTTTGTATACTCCTGTAACGCTGGCATTGAAGGCTTGGCCTCCAAATTTAACCTGTTTTTTATTGCATTCTGCAAACCAACATCTTCCAGTAAAACAGATTGAGGAAAACGGCGGAACTTCATCAGCGCATAATTGGCCGACCAGTTGCCTATCCCCTTCATGGCCACCAGGCTTTCGCGGGCAGCTTCATAGCTCATGGCATTCAGGCCTGCCTCGCTGAGCGCGCCACTGGCCATTTGTTTGGCGGTTTCCACCAGGTACAGCGCCTTACTGCGGGAAAACTGCATGGGCGTAAGCTGGTCTGGTGTTAAAGCGGCAATCACCCGCGGATGAGGATACAAATAGAAATCGGTATTGTGTATGTTCACATGGTAACCAAAGTGAGTAATAAACCGTTGCCGCAGCGTGTAAGCAAAGGCAAGGTTTATTTGCTGCCCTATTACCGGCCAGGTGATGGCCTCAAAAAGATCGGGCATTCCTATGAGGCGAAGGCCATTGTATTTTTGGGCCAATCCTTTCAGCAGCGGGTCTGTTTGCGTGTAACGGTAGAAAGGCTGCAGGTCGGCATCCAGGTGCCACCAATGGGTGATATACCTTACAATGGGCGCTTCTGCTACTTCCACGCCGGCAGGCGCCAGCACGGTTACTTCGAGGAAGTCCTTTTTTGAGCCGGGCGCAATTTCCACTACCACAGGTTCTCCTCCGGACAACAACATCCTCCTTACTTTTCCTTCATGTATGTAATGCAAACATTCTTTATCCGACCTCCCCAGGAAACGCAGGCATTCTTCAAAGGAAAAATGTGCGGGGTCATTAATGGGGATCATTATTTTCTGCAAAGCCATGTTGCGAAAATACGTAAAGTGGGGATCATTGATTTACGCTTTCTTGCGGATTTGACGGATGATCTTATTATGCGTTGTTTTTTATGACAGGTACACCCAATGGTAAATACCGCCGCCCAGTAACATACCGGTTATGCCGCCAATAATACTGGCCACCGCATCCATAATGTCGTAGTGCCCTCTCCCGGTGATCAGCGACAACAGTTCAAAGCCATAGCTGACAGCTACCACCACAGCCAGTGTCATCAGGGTTGCCGACAGGAGGCGCCCCGGGAATACCAGTTCTCCGGCCACCTGCAGTACTGCTCCCATCAGGATACCCACGAAGAAATGTTTCCATTTATCAGGCATTATTCTTTTAATCATCTCTCTGTAAAAATTACCTCCGGGGAAGATAATATATATTCCCGAAGGCGCCTCCGGCAATAATATCAACCACAGGATAAATTGCTCATAATCATTATCATCCTGTGTCAGATAAAATCCGCCGGAGGCAGCCATTACCCGGTTATCCTCCTGAGTAAATGATCAGTCCCAGTCCGGCAGCAAACAACAGGAACATCCCTGCTATAAGCCCGCCGGTTCCCTTTGGCGCGGCTTTAAATTCCTTCCAGATAAACACGCCCCACAAAGCAGCAACAAGCGTAGCGCCCTGCCCCAGTCCATAGGAAACAGCGGCGCCGGCTTTTCCTGCGGCTATCAAACTGAGGGAATTACCCAATCCCCATATAACGCCACCCAGCACACCTACCATATGCGTGGAAAATTTCCCGGCAAAATAGTCGGCATACCCTGTGGGCGCCCCGGTAAAAGGACGTTTCATCAAAATGGTATTGAACAGGAAGTTGCTGATAAAAATTCCTGCGGAGAAAATGACAACGGCAGTATAAGGCGTCATTTTTCCTGCGGCGGGATGCACAAAATCCTGCAGGTCCATAGAAGCGGCGATGAACCGGTAAAAGAACGACATCAGCACGCCGGCAACTATGGATAGTATAATCCCTGTTGACGACACTTTACGGTTCTCGCCCGATGCCTTGCGATAGGCCACCGCGTTAAGTACAATTGCCACCGTTACCAGCGCCACACCCGCAAAAAGCCATACCGGATTTCCTTTTGCGGCGCCCAGGTAATTGATCACCACACCTAATACCAGGGCTAGTCCTATACCAACAGGAAAAGCTACAGACATACCGGCAATGGCAATAGCTGCTGTTAACAGGATATTGGCGGCGTTGAAAATAACCCCGCCTAACAAGGCACTGGCAATGTTGACACCGGCGGCCTGCGACAAGTCTTCCAGGAAGCTGCGGCCTTCGTTGCCATTACTGCCTATAGTAAAAGCCGACAGCAACGAAAACAGTAAGATACCTATCACATAATCCCAGTAGAATAATTCAAAGCGCCAGGTTTTGCCGGCCAGCTTCTGCGTGTTGGCCCAGGAACCCCAGCACAGCATAGTGATCACGCATAACCAGACGGCCGTTCCATAATCTTGTACAATAAACATGCGTAGTAATTCTTATTGTTTGAAATGATGCGTACCTCTTCTATTACTTAGGCTGATGCGCCATCAGCTGTTCAATCACCGACTGCACCTGTTGTGGCGGCATTTTTTCCACCAGGTAATCCTGTCCGCTGCCGCTGCTATCCCAGGTATTACTGCCATTGGGCGCTACTTTTATTTTGCCGCCCTGTAAAGTGTAGTAAGGCTCATAGCCGCGAACAGCCACCAATACAGCGGTTTCGTCCCAGCTCATTCTGCCCTGCGCATCGTCCGGCGATTGGGGGATACAGATCCTGAACACATCTTTTACAGGGCTGTTCTGAATGCTTTCGTTCGTCGACAAAGGCAGACCGGTTTTAATATTCCATCCTATTTCAAAGCCGGAGTAGATCACTTTTGTAGGCCAGTTTTCAAAGGCTGCAATGGAAGCGGTGGAGTCGCAGTATACATTAAACTCCCTTCCCTCCGGGAATTTGCCGGCCATACTCACCAGCAGCTTTACCTTCTGTGTAACCAGTTCCTTACCGCTGAGCGGGGAAATATCATCGCCTTTTGAATTCAGCAGGTTGGCCAGGTTAGTAAGAAAACCAACAGTAACAATGGTTACGCTTTGATCGGGCTGGCCGGCCAGCACTTTGCGGTACAGGGTAACGGCATCTTCTGCTTCGCTGTTGCTTTTAATGGCGTGGGGATATCTGGCCAGGATGGAATCCGTCCAGTGCTGGCTGTCGCGCATATCCACGCCGGCGCCTTTAGGCACGCCGATGGGAATATCGGGGCGTTTGAAATAAGTGTTGAATACATTCAACACGGCGGCAATACCTTCATACTTGTTACTGGCAATGGTAGCCAGGATCTTTGCTTCCCCGGAATCGGCCAGGGCATGGAGCAGGGCAATAGCGCCTGCATCATCATAGTCGGGGCCAATGTCGGAATCAAAGATAATAGCTGCTTTTTCCCCGGCGGTTTCCTTTGCCTTGTCCGACATAGCGCAGGACGCTAAAAAACCGATCATGGCAAATGACAGCGCCGCTGCTAATGCCTGCTTTTTGTGGAATTTCATATAGGTTGATATTTAATGAACTTAATTGCTGTTACCAGCCATTATTTTGTTTATAGAGCCCGTTGCTCAGATCTATCTGTTGCGTAGGCACCGGTAAATATTCATCGCGGTTCTTTGTAAAATGAGCGATCTGCAGGTAAGTTCTGCGTTTGCTTTCTACCTCAAAATAGTCATTCAGTACTTCTGCTGCAATGCCCCATCGCACCAGGTCAAAAAAGCGGGCGCCTTCCATACCAAATTCCAAACGGCGTTCCCACTGCAAAGCCCTGCGGGCGTTAGCCTGGGTCCAGGCAATGTTTTGCCCTGGCTTATACAGTTCCACATGATAATTCGAGTAGGGGTGACCGTTAGCATCCATCAATCTTGCTGTGCTGTTCTTTGCACGCTGGCGCACCTGGTTAATGATACCCAGGGCTTCATCCTGGCGGCCCAGTTCTATCAACGCCTCTGCCTTCCAGAGCAGCACATCGTCGAATTTAATGATGTCGTTGTTCATGGAACTGGCAGGATAAGCGTATCCTTTGGCTGTAGTAAGACAGGGGCAATCTGCCTGCACCACAGATTTCATCCCGGAGAAAGGCCCGTACAGTTCAGGGCCCCTGGTCCAGGAGCTGGTTTGGTATATGATATTGTTCTGGTATTTGAAAGGATGGCCGGGTAATCCCACGGTATGATCCAGGCGTGGATCAAAGGAATTATTTTTGAAGTCGGCCTCATTTTTCATTTCCACATTGTTGAACGTTTCAAATTTCGGCAGTCCATCCAGGCCGGTTTGAAAAGCATTTACCAGGTTCTGGCTGGGCCGGTGAAAAGAGCAGCAGCCATAAGCCGGGTACATGGGGTAATTCAGGGCGGTAGACATATCTATCCTGCCCACTTCTGATCCGTCGTTCAAAGACCGTTGCACCGCAAAAATGGATTCTTTCCCGTTTTCAAACTGCCACAGGTAATTCTCCGCGTAATCGCCGGAAAGCCTGTACCCGCTGCTGTTGATGATATCACTGGTGAGTGTTACCACTTCGTTCAGGCGTTGGGGGTTGATATGAGTTACGTTGTTCTGTTCGTCCTGTTCATAGGCCTGGTAGAGGCGCACTTTGGCAAGGTATGCCTTTGCGGTGTAACTGTTGGGCCGGCCTATTTGTTCCTGCTGCAGCGGCAGGTCATTCACTCCTGCCTGGAAGTCGTCAGCAATTTTACTCCATTGCTCATCGTTGGTATACTGCACATTGGAAACGGTATTGATGCTGTCCTGTGAGATCAGTTCATCAATAAAAGGTACTTTTTTGAAATGGTTTTTCAGCAGGAAATAAAAGTGCCCGCGGATAAAACGCATTTCCGCCCTGCGTTGTTTCTTTTCGGGGTAACTGCCATCGCTTAACTGGTTGATCCCTTTCAGGGCCAGGTTGGCGCGCTGCACGCCCATGAATAATCTTGTCCATAACAGGTTGCCACGGCTCTGGTTTTCCTGGATGGTGGAGAATACTTCATACTGGGTAAACTCGCCCTGGTCTGCTGTTCCAAGTCCTCCTTTATAGGCGTCGTCTGACCTCACGCTTCCATATACCCATGCGCTGGTGTAGGGCACTTCCCAGTGGTCGTTGCCCAAACTGGCATAAGCGGCTATCACCAGTTTTTCCACGCTTTCAGGCGTATTCAGGTCATCAGCGCCCACTACGCCTTTTGGCGGCACATCCAGGAACCGGCTGCATGCAGTGAGCAAAGATCCCAGGCACATCAACAGTAAACTAAACTTTATATAGTATTTCATAACGCTGCTGTTTTAAAATTCAGAATGATAAATTGAAACCAAAGGTGATCTTGCGCGGGCGTGGAAATCCATAGCCGGAATCTTCAGGGTCTGCAGAAACATAAGCATCCCTGCCTGAATTATCTTTAAAAGACAAGAGGTTCTGACCGGTTACATACACCCTGATGGGGTTCAGGTGTTTGATGTTCTTAATCAGGTATCCCAGGCTTACTTCGCGGAGCTTTACATAAGCGCCGTTTTCTATAAAATAGGATGACAATCTTCCTTCATTGTTATTATCCGCCAGTGTAACGGCGGGGATAGTGGAATTTGGATGCTGTGGCGTCCATGCGTCCAGTGTACGTTTGCCGTAATTGGTGCCAGCCCAGAGATTGGTGAAGTCTGAAAATCTTTTACGTTCGTCATATACGGAAATGCCGGCTACTCCCTGGAAAAAGATGCTCAGGGTAAATCCTTTGTATTCGCCCTGCAGGTTTAACCCGAATGAATATTGCGGGGAAGAAACACCCAGGTACCGCTGATCGAGCGTGTTGATCACACCATCGTTATTCAGGTCTGCATACCTGATCCGGCCTATGCCTTTACCTGGTTGTTCTGCGCTGTTGTCTACTTCTTTTTTGTTCTGGAAGATGCCATCCGCAACATAGCCGAAAATAGAATTCATGGAACGTCCCAGAATAGTTTGTTCAGCGTTCCCCGGATAAGAATGTACTACGTTATCGGGAAGGTCGGTGATCCTGTCGCTGTAATGCCCTACATTTCCTGTCACGGAATAGTTGAAGGCGCCCACCTGGTCTTTATAGCCCAGGGCAATTTCAAAGCCTTTTGTTTTAACAGAAGCGCCGTTTACATAGCGGGTACCGCCTTCGCCCTGCACGGCCAGGTAGGCCGGGGAAATCAGGATATCGTTGGTAGCCCGGTTAAAGTAGTCGAAAGAAGCGGTTAACTTCTGATCCAGCAAACCCACATCCAGTCCTATATTTTTTTCGGTGGTAGATTCCCAGCGAAGGTCGTCGTTTACCTTTTGTATCTGCCGGAAGCCGGATAATAAAGGACCGGAGTCTGCGCCGCCAATATCGTATGCGGTACCGTTATCAGAGGTGAATGGCATAGCGCCCAGGCCATAGTAGGTTTCATACAGTTCATACCTGGCGGTACTGGAAATTTCCTGGTTACCGGTTCTGCCCCATCCTGCTCTTAGTTTCAGGTCGGAGATGATCCGGGTATTGTCTTTAATAAAATTCTCTTCATTAATTCTCCATCCGGCACTGATAGCGGGAAATGTGCCGAAGCGGTTATTTTTCCCGAACCGCGATGACCCGTCGTAGCGCAATGTAGCGGATAGCAGGTACTTGCTGTTGTATGAATAATTGACCTTACCAAAGTAAGAGAGCAGTGAAAAACCATTAGCGCTGCCGCCTACTGTCTGGTTACCGCTACCGGCATTTTCCACGAAGTAATCCAGTGTTTCCAGCGCAAAGTTTTCTTTATAGGTAGAATTGATGGCATATTTATTTCTCACTGCTTCACTTCCCGCCAAAAAGGTAGCGCGGTGCTTTCCGGTCTCCAGGTTATACTGGATAGTGGTGTTGAGGTTCCAGTTGAATTCCTCCGATTTTGAATTTTTCAATGAGTTCACGGTGCGGCTGATGAAACCCGTGGAGAATTTGCGCTGGATATCGCGTATCTCCGTATTGGAATGCTCTACGCCAAGGGAAGCATTTACCGTGAGGTTTTTCAGGACAGATATATTTGCATAGATATTACCAAAAATATTCAGGGAATTTACACGGTCCCATTTATTCAGGTCCAGTGTCATCAGCGGATTGGGATGATCCACGAAGCTGCCTGTTACGGGGCCTGAGTATTCGCCGTTGGGCAGCTTCACCGGCAGTACCGGCTGGATCTGCAGGGCATCGGCGAAGGCCGTCGTACTGCCGTCGCCGTTATCTATCCCGTTGGAGATGGCGAGGTTTTCACCGATCTTGATCTTTCCATCGAGAAAACGGTGATGGGAGTTGACACGGAGCGACAGCTTCTGGAAATCCTTGAACTGTTCCACGTATTTATCTTTCAGGTAACCGACAGACATAAACGCACCACCATTTTTACTGCCTGAAGAAAGCGAGAGGTTGTATTCCTGGATCAGCCCTTTCCGGGTGATAGCATCGAACCAGTTGGTATTGGCAGAAGGCACGCCGGGCGCCAGTTCATCAGGAATAGTGAGCCCGTGCAACACAGCGGTGCCATCGGGGTTGCGGGACCAGTCGTACTTCACAAAAGGAATATCATCGGGGTTCAGTCCATCGTTGATAGTGGCCTGCCACTGTACCCTGGCCCGTTCTTCAGCATTCAGCAACTTTGGCGCAGTTACGAACGCGGAATGTGTAACGCGGGAGCTGAAGTTGAAGATGGTTTTATTGGTGTTCGCCTGCCGGGTGGTGACGATGATCACGCCGTTCGATGACCGGGCGCCATAAATAGCTGCGGATGAAGCGTCTTTCAGCACCTGGATGGATTCAATATCTTCCGCAGTGAGTATCTGGAATGCGCTTGATTTGCTGGGCACCCCGTCAATGATATATAACGGGTCGTTATTATTGAGCGTGCTCACACCGCGGATCCGCACAGTAGAAGCGCCGCTGGGGTTTCCGCTGGTGGTGATGAACAGCCCGGGCACCTGGCCCTGGAGCGACTGGATAGGATTACTGGTGGGGGCATTTTTCAGATTGTCGATCGCTACTACAGACACCGCCCCTGTCAGATCTACCTTACGCTGCGTTTGGTAACCTACCGTTACAATTTCATTTAACTGCGTGGAAGAAGCCAGTAACACTACCGACAGGGTACGCTGGCCTTTGTATTGAATTTCCTGGTTTTGAAAACCGATATAGGAAAACACCAGTACCTGCTGGTCGTTTACCTGGATCGTAAAATTTCCTTTTTCATCTGTGGTGGTACCGGTAGTAGTACCTTTCACCGCCACTGTAACGCCGGGCACAGGTTTGCCCTGGTTGTCCGTTACCTGGCCGGTAACTTTATCTGCCCTGTTTGGTATGATGGTTCCCTGGCCTGTTGGGGGCGTATATTTCCCCCGTGCATACAATTGCAGATGACCAACGAGAAGCAGGCTCATGGCGAGGCTGATAAACCTCCAATGTAGTTTTATTTTCATAACGGAAGAATTGGTTGATTTAAGAGTGGAAATTGATCGGAGCTTTATTTTTTCTTTAGGCCTTCTGTTTTCATGCTACTGGCAATAAATTCATTTCGGTATGGAATAGAGGATTGAGCGCCCATCCTGGTGACAGAAATAGCTGCTGCGATGTTGGCAAACTCCACGGCATCGGAAAACACTTTTCCTTCTGATAAAGCCACTGCCAGCGCGCCGTTAAACACATCTCCTGCTGCGGTGGTGTCTACTGCTTCTACCTGCTGCGCAGGGATCACCAGTGTTTTACCTTCCTGGCAAATAACTGCGCCCATGGCGCCCATAGTAACCACTACATTTTTTACACCCATGTTATAAATAGCTTTGGCGGCCTTCTTCGCGCTTTCAATATTGGTGACTTTAATACCGGAAATCATTTCCGCTTCTTTCTTATTGGGTGTAATAATGTCTGTATTTGCCAGCAGCCCGGGGCTGAGTGTATTGGCCGGTGCAGGGTTCAGGATCACCCGCACTCCTTTGGACGCCGCATAACCGGCCACAAAATGAACGGTTTCCATAGGGATCTCCAGCTGCATAAGCAGGAAACCGGCGCCTGCGATTTCCGTTAATGCGTCTTTCAGATCATCCGGGTATAGATTGCCATTGGCGCCGGAAGCCACTACAATACTGTTTTCCCCGGATTCATCCACCGTGATGAGCGCTACGCCCGAAGGCAATTCATCGTCTGACAATACATGGAAAGTATTGATGCCTTCTTCTTCAAATAACTGGGAAGATTGTTTACCGAATACATCGTTGCCTACCTTGGAAATAAAAAGCACATCCCCTCCCAAACGCGCTACGGTTACAGCCTGGTTAGCTCCCTTACCGCCCGGGTTCATTAAAAACGAGCCTCCCAGCACCGTTTCACCAGGTACGGGTATATGACTTGTTTTTACCACCATGTCCATATTTGTGCTGCCAACAACAACGATTTTTTTTATATCCATACGTGAAATTTTTCTGTTTGTTGAAGTAAAAATATCCGGTTAAGGATTTCTATTTTGACCTTTTTTTATTATTTTCCAGAATTCTACCAGATCATGTGAACAAGCAGCGATTCGCTTAAATAAATGATAATCAACCATTTTACTGTACGCAGATTACAGCTATTCCATTAATTTCAAAATATCCCGTTATGTCGCAGGCAGCAGTAATACGTTTAGTGAAGTCTTTATCAAAATCTGAAAAACGCCGTTTCAAACTTTACTCACGTAAACATGACGGCGATAAAGAATACCTTACCCTGTTTGACCTGATAGATCAGCATGAGATGATCACCAAAGAACTGCTGGATGAAAAATTCAATCATTTTCATACAGGCGTTTCCGTTGATAACACTGCCAGGTATTTACTGCAATTGCTGACCGATTGCCTGATACAATCGCGTGTAAAAGAAGACGACCAGTTCCGGCTGCTGCATGGTATGCTGCGGGTGAATATCCTGAAAGAGCGCAATTTGCCGGAAGAAGGATACAGGGAATTAAAGAAGCTGCAACAGCTGGCCATCGTTTCCCAGGAACAGTTTATAGAATATTTCTTTTACCGGTATGAGCTTAATTACCTGGCAGAATTCAACTTCCCGGGGATGACAGAAAACAAACTGGTGGAAATACAAATGAAAGCCAGGAATGCTATCAAGGATATCCGCAATACGCACGAACATCACTCCTTATATGAATTGCTTAAATACCGGCTGCTGCATACGGGGAAAGCGATATCGGAGGAAGAAAAGAAACAGCTGAACGATCTGCTGTTAAGTGAAATGAGTATCGTTAACGCCAAAACGAAGAACAGCCTGGAATCAAGAAAGCTGCACCTCCTCTTCCAATCGTCTTTCTTTACCAACATCGGCGATTATAAATCTGCCTTAAAAACTTTTTACCAGCTGAACGGGTTGTTTGAAAAGAATAAGGTATTGTGGCATCATCCGCCGCTGGACTATCACTCCGCGCTGGATGGCATCCTCGACAGCCTGCGTACAACCGGCCGTTATGAGGAAATGTCCTTTTATGTGCAGAAACTGGAGCAGCTGGACGATAAAAATTATCCTGAGTACTTCAGGTATATGGTCCGCAAATCGGCGATGATCTACCAGCTGGTGCTGTTAATGGGTACGCGGCAATTAAGCGCTGCAGTAACCTATATTGAAAACAGTGACCCTGCGTTGCTAAAAGCGTATGGCCTGGTAGATGAAGAAAGGCAATGCGAGTTATTCTTCTGCTTCGGGCTGGCGTATTTCAGGAATGGCGATTTTAAGAAGGCGCAAAAGTATATCAATGAAATTGTGCTGATAGGTAAGGCCAGCTACCAGTCGGTCATTTACAGGGTATCGCGGCTGCTGAGCATCCTCATTCATTATGAGGCCAATAACATGGAGTATCTCGATTACGAGATCAGGTCGTTCAAACGCGCGTTCCAGTACAGCGGGGTACGGCTGAAAGTGGAAAATATGATCTTTAAAACAATAAAGGCCTGCCCGAAGATGAATGCTCCAAAGAAGAATGAATTATTGTGGGAGAAAATATCACCTGTATTGATGGCTATTGAAAAAGATAAATTTGAAATGCAGCTCCGGAAATATTTTGATTTTACCGGGTGGATAAAAAGCAAGTTCCTCCCCGTTGCCCGCTAAAACCAGGGCAGCCATAAAACCGCTACCATGGCTGCCTGTAAAATATTACTTTATATTTCTCATCCGGTACGCGGAACTCACTTACCAGGGTTATTGCTTCTGTAAGCGCCAGCGCAGCGCGCTTTCATCTATTCATCGGGCAACAGTTTATAGACATCCATTCTTGCTTCCGTAAGTATATTTTTTTAAGATGATGGTTTAATAGAAGAACTGCTCATGAATAATTTTGCCATCGCGCACTTTATAAACGCAGAGCTCATTTCTTGTACGGCGGCCAATGCCGCTGATCGTAACATCCATCAGCAGCTGTACCGCGAAATAATCGTCGGCCACCACCGGTTCCGAGATCTCCAGCAGATGCCTTTCGGTGAGGCTGTTGAGAAACGCCTCTTCTTTGGCCATGATGGCTGCTAATCCGGTAGTGGTACGGCCATCAGGTTCCTGGTTCACTGCATCTTTATGAAACAGGGTCGCCTGCGCCTCGGGGAACTTCCATGCCCTGCAAAGTTGTACCAGCGTTTGTGCAATTTGTTTAACAACAGTCATGGTTGTGGATTTAGAGGCTACAAAATAACAGCAAAAAACGGCACCAAAGCAGATACAGAATTATCGATATTGAACCATAACAGATTAACTTTGGAAAGATGAAAAAGACTAACGGGTTTATATATCTGCAGCTGGCCGAAAAGATCCAGCATATGATCAGCGAAGGAGTATACAACGTGGGCGATAAGCTTCCTTCGGTAAGGTCGCTGCACCAGGAACACGGCATCAGCATCAGTACTGCCCTGCAGGTGTATACACACCTGGAAAAGAAGGGCTGGGTAGTACCGCGGGAAAAATCGGGATACTTTGTGCATTATTCAAAGAAGCTGCGCCCTGAGCTGCCGCCGGTCACCAATCCGTCCCCTGCCGCATTCAAGGTACAGATCAATGAAAAGCTGGCGATGTTCCGCAAAACCAGCGGGTCGCATAAAACCATTTCACTGATAGGCGCATCGCCGGATACTACGCTGCTCCCTGCGGTAAAACTGAAGAAAGCGCTGCAGCTGGCTGCCCGTGAGCTGGATACTTCGTTTATCCCTTACGGTGATATATATGGTCATGAGCCTTTCCGGAAACATATTGCGAGGCATTGCCTCAACTGGGGCCGGGCCGTATCGCCGCAGGATATTATTGTTACCTATGGGGCCATAGAAGCTGTCAGTCTTTGCCTGCGCGCTGTGGCCAAAGCCGGCGACACTATAGCTATTGAGTCGCCCACCTTTTTCGGGTTGCTGATGGCCATCGAAAGCCAGGGCATGAAAGCCATGGAAATCCCTACCGATCCTGTAACCGGCGTAAGCCTGGAAAAGCTGGAAGATGCCTTTAAGCAAAAGAAAGTGCAGGCCTGTCTTTTTGTTAGCAACTACAACAATCCCATGGGCTGTTGTATTCCTGATCACAGCAAGGAGCAGCTGGCAAAGCTGCTCAAGAAATACCAGGTACCGCTGATTGAGGACGATGTATACGGCGATCTGCATTTTGCACCCGAGCGGCCAAGAACGGTGAAGTCGTACGATGAAGAAGGACTGGTACTTTACTGCTCTTCCTTTTCCAAGTCCATTGCCGCAGGCCTGCGCACCGGCTGGGTTATCGGCGGCCGTTACCATGAAAAGATAGCGCAGCTGAAATTCATTACCTCCGGCAGTACGGGGATGCTGCCGCAGCTGGTGCTGAGCAAATTCCTGGATCGGCAGCGGCTGGACCTTCACCTGAAATCATTGCGGCAATCGCTGAGCGTGCAAACCATGCAGATCACGAAAGCCATACAGGAATACTTCCCGGAAGATACGCAACTGACGCGGCCCAACGGAGGTATCAGCCTGTGGGTGGTGCTTCCTGAAAAGATAAACACCTGGCAACTGCATGAAGAAGCCGTGGAGCAGGGCATCACTTTTACGCCGGGCGCCTTATTCTCCGGCCAGGACCGTTACCACCACTGCATCCGCCTCACTAACGCCAATCCCTGGAACGAGGACCAGGATTGGGCGATCCAAACACTGGGCAGACTGATAGGCGGGCAATTGCATCGCCGGGGGCGATGAGAGCGCCGAAGGCGCACAAACAGATCTAATTTTCGTACTTTTGACCAGATCAGATCATATTGCCATGATAAAAACTGCCGATCACCTGTACCTGCAGGTAGCTGATAATATTGAACAGCTGATAGAAAAAGATGTGATGAAAATCGGGGAGAAACTCCCCTCTGTACGTATGCTGAGCAAGCAGCAGGGGATCAGTTTAACCACGGCGTTCCAGGCTTATTATCACCTGGAAGCCAAAGGGCTGATTGAATCCAGGCCTAAGTCCGGTTATTATATCCGCTTTAATTCCAGGCGTATGCCTGCGATGCCTGGTACCTGTGCGCCGGTAAAGAAAGCCAGCGAAGCAACGGTGAGCGATATGGTGATGGAAGTGTTCAGTCATATGAGAAACCCGAATATCCTGAACTTCTCTGTGGCTACGCCTCCGCCCGGACTGATGCCTGCCGCTAAAATGGCGAAGGCAGTGGTACATGCCCTGCGGGAATTGCCCAACAATGGTATCGGGTATGAAGAATTACAGGGCAACCGGCTGCTGAGGGGGCAGATAGCGCGTATGTCGCTCGCATGGGGCGGCGCTTACACGGAAGACGATGTGATCACTACCAGTGGTTGTATGGATGCGCTCACACTGTGCCTGTCGGCCATCACCTGCCCCGGCGATACGATTGCCATTGAAAGCCCTGCATATTACGGCTCCATGCAGCTGGCCGAAAGCCTGGGGCTAAAAGTGCTGGAAGTGCCTACCCACCCGGTTTCCGGCGTTGACCTGGATTACCTCGACAAAGCCATTCCCCGTCATAAGATCAAGGCATGTTTGTTTGTAACCAATTACAACAACCCCCTGGGTTCCTGTATGCCGGATAAAAATAAAAAGGCATTGGTGGATATGATGGTGAAGTATGATATTGCGCTGATAGAAGATGATATTTACGGTGACCTTTATTTCAGCAAACAACGCCCTGCCAATTGCAAAACGTTTGATAAATACGGTCATGTGCTGTTGTGCAATTCTTTTTCAAAATCGCTGGCGCCGGGCTACCGCGTTGGCTGGACACTGCCTGGCAAATACAAGGAAAAGGTATTGCTGATGAAACAAAACCACTCTATTGCCTGCGCTTCACTGCCACAGGCGGCAGTGGGACATTTCCTGGAGATAGGCCGCTATGAGTTCCACCTGCGCAATTTGCGGAAGGTGCTGCACACGCAGTGTTTACGGTATTCGCAGGCCATCAGTGAGTATTTCCCCGAAAACACACGGATATCGCGGCCACAGGGAGGCTGCGTGCTCTGGGTAGAACTGGATGAATCCATTAACACCTTCGAACTGTTCCAGCAGGCGCTGAAGCATAAGATCAGTTTCTGCCCGGGCCGGATCTTCTCCTTACAAAATAAATACAACAACTGTTTACGCATCAGCTTTGGCCCTGTATGGAGCAGGCAGGTAGATGAAGGATTGAAAACGCTGGGAAAACTGATCAGGAAGATGAGCTAAAAAAGCGAAGACCGGAATAAGACTATTCCGGCCGCTGTTAAACCTACAACTTATATCTTTTTATATCTTTTAAGTTGCCGCCAGGTACCCGTATAGCAAGCGGTACCCGGCAGAACAACCCATGGGGTTTGCAAACATCCTAAACAACCGTTAACTGTAAATCGTGAGTTTTTGTCTTGGAACACTGATTACGCTGATTATAATGATTATGATTACTTTGATTTTTATTAATGGAGATGTAAGTTGAGACGTATATCTCCATTAATTATTTTATAAAAATTCAAAAATAGAATCAAAGTAATCATCATAATCAGCGTAATCAGTGTTCCAAAACAAAATCCGCGTCCTTGCCGCCGGTGCAGCATTTGCACAATGCTGCACACTGCAATGCCAGGATCATTTATTAAGCGATCAACGGGTGCACCATAAGGCCGCCGTCTACATTATATTCTGCACCTGTAATAAATGAGGCATCCGCTGATGCCAGGAAAGTGACGAGGCTGGCAATATCTTCCGGTTGCCCTAACCTGCCCAGGGGCGTGATGTTGCTGAGATGCACCCTTGCCTCATCCGGCAGCCCCGCTTTTTCCAGCAGCGGCGTACTGATAATCCCTGGATTCACTGTGTTCACCCGTATCCTTTTGTACGCCAGTTCCCTCGATAGTGTTCTGCCCAATGAGTTCAGCGCTGCTTTGCTGGCCGATAATACGGTAGCATTGGGTGTTCCTGTGTATGCGTTCAATGCAGACAGCAGTGTGATAGAACCACCATCGTTAATGAGGGGAAGTAATTGCTGTATGGTGAAATAAGCACCTTTGAAGTTAATGTTCATTAATTCATCGTATTGTGCCTCTGTTACCGTTTCAAACGGTGCTAATTTCGCCACACCAGCATTTACAAATAAGGAATCTATTTTCCCGAAACGGCCCTGCAGGTATTCATACAGGCGCCGTATATCATTCATGTCCGACTGATCTGCTTTAAAACCTTCGGCAGGGTGGCCCAGTGCGTGTACGGCCTTTTGTACCGCACCAGGCTGACGACCTGTTATCAAAACCTTTGCTCCCTTTGCCAGAAATGCCTTTGCTGTTGTATATCCTATTCCGCTGTTACCACCAGTGATAACAATTATTTTATCTTTCAGAGATGACATGAATGATGTTTGTTTGAAAAAAGGTTAACCGATTAATGGATGAGTAATGATCCCTCCGTCGATATTATATTCTGCACCTGTGATAAAAGATGCGTCGTCTGATGCCAGGAAGGAAACCAGTTTGGCTATTTCTTCCGGCTGTCCTATCCTGCCTATTGGTAATGCTTTAGCCAGTTGTTCTTCATTGATCGCTTCTTTTGGAATACCTGCCTTTTCAAGAATAGGTGTAGCTACCGGTCCGGGGTTCACAACATTCACCCGGATCTTCCTGGATGCCAGCTCCCTTGATAAGGTTCGTCCCAACGAATTAAGACCGGCTTTGCTGGCGCTGTATACCGATGCACCGGGCATACCTGCGTATGCATTTACAGACGACAGTAAAATGATGGTACCACCGTCGTTGATCAGCGGCAGCAGGTGCTGCACAGTGAAGAAGGCGCCCTTCAGGTTAATGTCCATTACCGTGTCAAATGAAGCTTCCGTTACACTGGCAAATGGCTCCAGTGCCGCCACCCCTGCATTCACAAACAGGATGTCTATTTTACCATAACGGTCGCGTACGTATTCTGCCAGTTTCTGTGAATCCTCTGTCCTGCCCTGGTCTGCAATAAAGCTGTCTGCCTTTCCCAGCGCTGCCGCGGCCTGCTGCACGGCCTCCGGCTTGCGCCCTGTAATTAATACCTTTGCTCCTTTTGCCAAAAAATCTGCTGCTGTTGCGTATCCTATACCGCTGTTACCGCCCGTGATAACAGCTGTTTTGTTTTGTAACTGTCCCATCCTATTGATTTATTTAAGTTTATCAATGTTTAACTTTCAAAAAAAAAGAGAAAACATCTCTTAATCAATCTATTAATTTAAAAGTATCAATATATAAAAGTATAAAAAAAGCTGTTGGTTACCCGCCCGGTAGTACCTCAGCCTCTTTGTACTGTATCTAACTCAACTGTAAAAAGAACATCGATAACTGTTTCATCATCTCTTTATTGAGCGTGAGCTCCAGTGATCTTCCATTTTTTATGGAATGCAGCACTCCGCTATCTACCAGGATCTTTACGTGATGCGACACCGTAGGCTGCGATAAACACGTAAACCCGCACACATCACCACAAACCAGCTTTCCCTTCTTAACAACCTCCATTATAATAGATAATCGATGTTTGTCGGCGATGGCATTTGCTGCTTTTTCTATAACTGCTAAATCCATAGAACAAAAGTAATACTATTTTTGAAATATCGAAATATTTCGATGAATTTTTTTTTCCCTGCCTCATTTTATACCCATGTATGAACATATCACCATAGTTGGACCCGATATATTTTATATTATCTTTATGTACCTGCCCTGCAGTAAAGTGTAAGGGATATGCCAAACAACTATTGCTATGAAAACCATGAAAAAGCACCTTATCTTACCCGTAACGCTCCTCACTTTTGCTGCCTGCCACGAAAGTAAACCACCCGAGGAAAAAGTTTCCACAGACGCCGCACCGCCGGTGCAAACCGTTGCAGGAAGCGCCACCCGGATTACACATCCCTGCGCTATATTGCATACACCCGACAGTATCCAGCTGGAACATCTTAAAAAAGATAACGGGGAAGAAGCCTTTTATACCATCAATGAAGATTACCAGAGCTACATGACAGATGCACGTGCTTTCCTGGAAGAAAAAGGCGTAAAGATCATTGAGCCAGCCGGGGGAAAGATCAGTTTTCATTCTGCCAGAGGAGACGTCACCACATTGAATCTCAGCGATGTAAAATACAATTGGGAAATGTGGTTATTTGACGGCGACAAACTCCATAAAATAGATATAATGGATATTGAAAACGAGTATAAGAAATATATGAAATGATTTTCAGCAGGCAGTTTCATTGTTGAAACTGCCTGCTTTTTTATTTACTCCAGTGATCATATGCCGCTTTAGCAATTTTTGCGATGGCCCCTTCCCGCTCTTCTTCGCTGGCTTTGGAATCAGACACAAATACAGTGATGGCCAAATGATGCCCGTTTGGCAGGGTAATGATACCAACATCATTGGTGGCGCGGGTTAACCCGTTCTTTGTACCGGAGGTTCCTGTTTTATGCGCTACCACTGTGCCTGCAGGCAGTAATCCTTTCAATCTCTTTGCACCCGGCTTCGATGTGATCATAAGATCCATCAAATAGTTTTTGCTGCTGTCTGACAATACCGGTTCCTTGTAAAATATTTTCAGCAGCTGCGTCATGGCCATAGGCGTGGCCCAGTTCTTATACTGGATCATTTCATTGGGCACCTGCACTTGTTCCGTGGTAGCGATAACCATCTGCTTCACACCGAGGCCATGCACATAGGCATCAGCTTTGGCAGTACCACCCAGTAAGCGTAACAATACATCACAGGCGCTGCCATCGCTGGCGCGGATATTATGACTGATCAGCTCCGATAATGTCATGTCAAAATTCCCTTCGGGATGCAGATCCCGGATCAGGCTGGCCCCATTCCGCGGTATCAGGTCGCTTTTGGCAACGTGAATGGATTGATCCAGGCGGAACCGGCGCCGGTCTACCTGGTGAAGTATAGCCATAGCGATCGGAAACTTGTATACGCTCTGCATAGGGAAATGCCCGTCGCGGTTAAACGAAACCGTATCCTTTGTTTCCAGGACTTCCGCATATACCCCAACTTTTCCTGATATATTTCCGGCGATGCCTGTAATTTGCTGACGGAGTGTTTGCTGGCCGCTGGTCATTGGGAGATATAGAACGGAGGCGGCTACTGTGGCCGCTATAAACATGGCAACGTGCTTTATCATATAGCGTGTTTAATCAATACAAAAATCAAATAAAAGGCATTTCCGGCAACCGGGATAAATTATTCATTTAGAATTTCGCCGCCTTAATATTATTTTAGGCGCCAAATAGCGCAGAAATTGAGCAAACCGATATTAGTTATAAAATTTGGAACAGCGTCGATCACCCATCAGAACGGTGACCTCGACGAGACCGTGATTGCCGGTATAGCGCGGCAGGTGGCAGAATTGCATGCAGACTATCATATTGTGCTGGTATCGTCCGGGGCGGTGGCCGCAGGGAAGCAGTTCCTGCGCCAGTACAACGGCACCATCAGCGAGCGGAAAGCCGCAGCCGCAGTGGGTAATCCGCTGCTGCTGAATAAATACAGCCGTTATTTCGCACCATATAGCATTGCTGTAGCGCAAAGTCTTTGTGAGCGCCAGCATTTTTCCGACAGGAACCAGTTCCTCCAGTTAAAACGTACTTATGAAGAGCTATGGGCCAGCAACATCATTCCCATTGCCAATGAAAATGATGTGGTGAGCAGCCTGGAACTGAAATTTTCCGACAACGATGAACTGGCCACACTCATTGCCGTAGGCTTTGGCGCATCATTGCTGCTGTTCAGCACTTCTGTTGCCGGTGTACTGGACAGGGCCGGGCAGGTAGTGCCGCAGATAGATGTGATTGACAAAGCCGCGCTTGGACTGGCCGATAAAGAAAAATCCGCCCTCGGTTTAGGTGGCATGGTATCCAAGCTCACCTTTGCCCGCCTGGCTACCAGGATGGGCATCAGGGTGGTTATTTTCGGCATCCGCACTGAAGACGGGATACTGAATGCCATTGCGGGCAAAACAGGTACCTTGTGCCTGCCACAGCCCTGCAGCATGCCGGCCCGGAAAAAGTGGCTGGCCAGCGGCAGCTTGGTTACCGGCAGGATACAGGTGGATGCAGGCGCGCAACGGGCGCTGGAAAAACGCCATAGCCTGCTTGCGGTAGGCGTGCAGGTAGTGCTGGAGAAATTTGAATGCGGGGAAGTGATTGAAATTGTAAATGAAGAAAATGTTGCCATTGCAGTAGGACGGGCAAAAATTGCTTCAGACCTGCTCGATACCCAGCCTAAGGCACAGAATATTGAAGTGGCCCATGCCGATGATATTGTGCTGTTATAAAGAAAAACAACCATGCAAACTATACAACCTTTACTGGAAAAAGCACAGCAGTCCGGCGTTTCCATCCGTACGCTCCCTGATGCACAGAAGCAGGCATTACTGCGCAAACTGGCATCCGTGATCCTGATCCGTTCGGAAGATATTATAGCGGAGAATAAAAAAGACCTGGACCGCATGGCAGACGATGATCCCAAAAAGGATCGATTGCTGCTCAACGCAGCGCGGATCCGCGACCTGGCCTCCAGCCTGGAAGATATTGCCGGCCTGCCGGATCCGGCGAATGTACTGGTACTGGAAAGAACGCTGGACAACGGCCTGCTGGTACAAAAGAAAACCGTACCTCTCGGCGTGGTGGGCGTGATCTATGAATCAAGACCCAACGTAACGGTAGATGTGGCAGCGCTCTGTATCCGCTCCGGCAACGTATGCGTGCTGCGCGGCGGTACCGATGCTTTTTATACCAATACCATACTTGTATCGCTGATACAGGAAGTATTAAAACAGTATGAGGTAAATGAACATGCCGTGCAGCTGCTGCCTGCAGACCGCAGCCTGGTAATGGAAATGCTCACTGCCGTAAAATATATTGATATTATCATTCCCCGTGGCTCTGAACAGCTGATAGAGTTTGTGCGTACCAACTCCAGGGTACCTGTCATTGAAACCGGTGCAGGAGTATGTCATACCTACGTGGAAAAATCCGCCGATCTGCCGCAGGCGGCCGCTATTGTTACCAATGCAAAAGTATCCCGCCCGTCGGTATGCAATTCGCTGGACACGGTGCTGGTAGACGAAGCAGTGGCTGCTGATTTCCTCGCCCTGCTGGGGCCACAGCTGCAGCACTACGGAGTGGACGTATATGCGGACCCGTTAGCCTTCAGCATCCTGCAGAAAAATAATTACCCGCATCTTTTTGCGGCACAGCCGGAAGATTTCGGAAGGGAATTCCTTTCGCTGAAATGTTCCGTTAAAGTGGTGCCCGGCATCGATGCGGCGCTGGCGCATATCCAGCAATATTCTTCCCGTCACTCTGAAGCGATCGTTTCCGGTAACAATGCCCTCAGCGAACGTTTTCTCAACGAAGTAGATGCCGCAGCCGTATACGTGAACGCCTCTACGCGGTTTACAGACGGCGGCGTGTTTGGCCTGGGCGCGGAAATAGGGATCTCCACGCAGAAACTTCATGCGCGGGGGCCTTTTGCTCTTGAAAAACTGGTAACGGAAAAATGGTTTGTGCGTGGCAATGGCCAGGTAAGGTGAGCGGAGGGCATTTCCCTCCACTCCTCCTGTAGTTAAGCGATCGTTATCTGTTCATTCAGGTATACATCCTGGATGGCGTTCAGCAGCGCTGCTCCTTCCGCCATAGGGCGCTGGAAGGCTTTACGCCCCGAGATCAGATCCCATACCACCGGCCCTTTTATTGATCACGGCGGTGCGCACGGCTTCTGCCAGATCTGCCTCTCCTTCAGAAGCGCCGCCTGAATTAATGAGCCCCATACGTCCCATATAACAGTTAGCCACCTGGTACCGGCACAGGTCAATCGGGTTATCTGAAGTAAGCGTGGTATAAATGCGCTCATCCAGTTTACCATAGGAAGATGAGCCGGTATTCAGCGCTTTGTAGCCGCCATTTACCACCGGCAGTTTCTGTTTGATAATATCTGCCTGTATGGTTACCCCCAGGTGGTTGGCCTGCCCGGTAAGATCCGCGGCGAGATGATAATCCACATCTTTCTTAAAAGCATCATTACGCAGGTAACACCAGAGAATAGTGGCCATTCCCAGTTCATGCGCTCTTGCAAAAGCGCGGGATACTTCCACGATCTGCCGGTCCGACTGATCGGAGCCAAAATAAATAGTGGCGCCCACTGCCACCGCGCCCAGGTTCCAGGCTTCTTCCACAGTGCCATACATCACCTGGTCAGCCCGGTTTGGATAAGTAAGCAGTTCGTTATGATTGATCTTTACAATAAAAGGAATGCGGTGTGCATAGCTGCGCGCTACAGCCGACAACACGCCAAAAGTAGAAGCTACTGCATTGCAACCGCCTTCAATGGCCAGCTTCACGATATTTTCCGGATCGAAATAAGCGGGATATTTGGCAAAAGACGCGCCTGCACTGTGCTCCACGCCCTGGTCTACCGGGAGTATAGACATATAACCGGTGCCCCCCAGCCGGCCATGGCCAAACAGCTGGCCCAAACTGCGCAGCACCTGCGGATTACGGCTGGAAGCCCGGTAAATGCTGTTCACCGTATCCGGTCCCGGCAGATGCAACAGGTCTTTGCTAATGGTTTTGCATTCATGTTGCAGCAGGGTATGGCTTTCTTTGCCCAGCAGTTCGCTGATTTTTTCGAAGGATAACATAAGCATGACTTTTTGATATACCTAATTTAAGGATTTAATACGGCAACGGCTACCCTCCGTTCAATATGGAGTGGGGCCTTTCGGACGGGGTTGTTCTTCCCTTTCCTCTGTGACCATTTCCGTGCCTTCAAATGCGCCTCCTGAACCATCATGGATAACGGGTTCCGGTTTTATTTCGCTTTCTTTCTCAACTGGCTTTTCTTCGTTGGGATCAATATTCATTTCCATAATAACAAAGGTACTGATTACTTGTAAACAGGTATAAATGTGATGAATACGCCCGGGAATTTTTAACTATTAACCCCGCTCCCTTTTATATATATTTGTTCCCCGGAAAGATTAAAAGACCCAATATGACCCAGATCGCTATTATCCGTCATGGTACCACCTCCTGGAATAAAGCCGGCAAACTGCAGGGCCATTCAGACATCCCACTGGATGAGGAAGGCATTACGCAGGCCCTTAAACTGGGACAGCGGCTCAGCGGCGAAACCTGGGACCTTATTTACTCCAGCCACCTGCTCCGCGCCAGGCAAACTGCCGCTATCATTGCGCAGGAGCTCAACATAGAAAGCGTCATTGAAGACAGCCGCATCGGGGAAGCCGGCGGCGGACTCATTGAAGGCACTACGGAAGAAGAACGTCTTCTCCGCTGGGGCCCCAGCTGGAAACTGATGGACCTGGGCATGGAAAGCAATGAAGCTGTAGTAGCAAGAGGGCTCTCCTTTATGCAGGACCTTCTTTCTGAAAACAGCGGCAAAAAGATCCTGCTGGTAAGTCATGGCAGTTTTATCCGCCAGATGCTGGACGCCCTTCTTCCGCAAATGCACCCTACTCCCGCCATGAAAAATACTTCTTTTACGAGGCTTCAGTTTTCCGATGAAAACTGGAAATGTGAGCTGTTTAATTGTGTAAGCCACCTTGAATAGGATTATATTTGTTGTTCATGAAACTATTACTGATAGAAGATGAACCTGCTGTAGTATCTGTTATTACCCGCGGCCTTTCAGAGGCAGGCTACGAAGTGAGCGTGGCTCCTGATGGCAACAGCGGGCTGCAGATGGCCCTTAATAACCCATCATTCCGGTTGATCATACTCGATGTAATGCTGCCCGGCATGAACGGGATAGAAGTATGCCGCTCCATCCGCAAAGCGCAGCTGGAAGTGCCTATATTGATGCTTACCGCATTGGGAACAACAGAAAATATAGTAATGGGCCTCGACAGTGGCGCCGACGACTACCTGGTGAAGCCGTTTAAACTGCAGGAACTGGAAGCCCGTATCCGCAGCCTTATGCGGAGAAAAAATAATACAGATATACCCGTTCCCGTTACCCCGGCTTCCATACTCAGTATGGCCGACCTGGAACTGGATACAGATACCAAATCCGCCAGCAGGAACGGGAAAAATATCCAGCTCACTGCCACAGAGTACAGGTTGCTGGAATATTTACTGAAAAACCCGAGGAAGGTGCTGTCGCGACTGGAAATACTGGAGCAGGTATGGGGCATCGAATTCAATATGAACACCAAGGTGGTAGACGTTTATATCAACTATCTCCGGAAAAAGATCAATAAATATAACCCGGCAGAACTGATACATACCGTGGTGGGACTGGGTTACATGATCAGGGAAAACAAAGCTGATGAAGATACGCACTAAGATATTGCTGTTGTTCGCGGGGTTAACCATTTCCACGATCCTCATGATGAGTGGGCTGGTGTATTATTTCACCAACCAGCACTCTTTCGAGGATTTCTACAAACGGCTGGAAATACGCGCCTATCTTACTGCAAAAGCTACCCTTCCCTATTATGAATCCGATTCCATCATCTATAACGAGATCCGGGAAGAGCACCTGGAAAAACTGCCTGCTGAAAGGGAATACTTTCTCCAGGTAGCTGCCGACGGCACTATACATAAGGATGAACAATTAACGCTCCCTCCTTCTTTTTATCAACAGGTGCTCAATGAAAGCAAGGCCACTCACCGCGAAGGCGACCGTTTCTACGAAGGCGTACTGTATAAAAGCAAACAGGGTCTGTATATCGTTATTGTATCTGCCATCAATAAATACAATGTAGAGTACCTCAGCTGGCTCCGGAAAATCCTCCTTATATGCTCTGTGGCCTCCAGCGTGATCCTGGTGGGCGCCGGTATCTTCTTCTCCAAATATATTTTAAAACCTATCCGGCAAATGATGGTGCAGGTAAAAAGCATCAGCTCCCGCAACCTGCACCTGCGGCTAAACGTAGAAGAAAGCGGCGACGAGATCAATGACCTGGCGGGCACCTTCAATAATATGCTGGATCGCCTGGAAACTGCCTTTGAAACGCAGAACAACTTTGTAAGCAATGCTTCGCATGAACTGAGCACACCGCTTACAGCTATTATTGGTGAAGCAGAACTGGCGCTTAATAAAGAACGCACCCAGGAAAAATATATCTACTCCCTGCAAAATATACTGCATGAAGCCGGGCGGTTGGAACATATCACCAAAAGCCTGCTGCACCTGGCGCAAACCGGTTTCGACGGTAAAAAACAGGAATGGGGACAGATCCGCAGCGATGAGCTTTTATTCACGGTAAAAAACACCATCGATAAACTGCATCCCGGTAATAAAGTAGAAATCGACTACAGCCTTTTTCCTGAAGAAGAAGAAAAACTGGTGATACCGGGCAACGAACAGCTGCTGGAACTGGCCCTCAGCAACATTGTAATGAATGCGGTGAAATATTCCAACAATGAACCTGTATCCATTGCGCTCGCCGCTACAGAAAAGAAAAATATTATTATCGTAAAAGACCAGGGCATCGGTATTCCACCGGAAGATCTGCCCTACATCTTTTCCCCATTCTTCCGCGCTTCCAATACCGGCCGCTTTAAAGGATACGGGATCGGGCTTCCACTGGCCATGAATATTATCCGTATGCACAAGGGAGACATCATTGTAAACAGCCGTGTGAACCAGGGAACCGAGATCAGGGTGGAGCTTCCACTGTAGGGATCGCTTTCTTACCAAATTCTTACCACATTCTTACTACCTTTTAACGCTGCTCTTACTGGTTACTTATTTCACAACAATAATTTTGTTGTTATAAAAGCTACCAGATATGAAAAATATACTCATACCAACAGATTTCTCCATCCGCTCACTCAGTTATGTTCACAACATTGTAGCACAACATCCAGGCGAGCAGGTTAACATTATATTAATGCACGCGCTGGAAATGCCCGACTCTTTATTTGACCTGATGACATACACCCGTAACAGCAGGCATATAGAGCTCATTTCGTCCGACTTCCAGGATGGCTGCGAAATTATCCGTAACAAATATTCTTCTTCCATTAACCAGCTGAAGATTGAATTCTTTCATGGCAATACCCGTGCAGCATTACGCAATTTCCTGCTGGCACAAAATATTGACCTGATCATCCAGCCTGTTGATCATGAATTTAATGCCCCTTCAAAAAGAAGCTACAATCCGGAAAAGCTGATCAGCAAATGTAACTATCCAAAGATGAAGATCCAGCTCCAGAGAAGGAAATACGTGGTAGACAGGTCTACCATCTCAGCGCTATTGCTGCCAACAGAATAAAAGAAAGGTTATGTTACTCAAGAATAATATCCCCTTAAAATATGTTTTTGGTAAAATTAAGGTAGAGATCCTGCTGGTGACCATCTACTCACTGGCCATCAATATACTTTATTACCAATACGATTTCACCAACATGGCGATCCCGATAGCGGTACCCATGGTGCTGGGAACGGTATTATCACTATTGCTCGCATTCAGATCGAACCAGGCCTACGACCGGTGGTGGGAAGCCAGGACCATCTGGGGGGCCATTGTAAATGATTCACGCTCACTGACAAGACAGGTTCTAAGCTTGATGGATGCTACTTATCAGTCGGAAGACCTCACTCTTTTCCAGGAGCGTTTTGTAAAGCGACAGGCAGCATGGTGCCATAGCCTGGGACAATCGTTACGTAAGACAGATCCGCTCAAAGGTGTAGACAGATTATTATCAAGAAGGGAATTAAACTATGTGATGAGATATGACAACGTACCGGCTGCCCTGTTGTTTTTACATGGAAAAGACCTGAAATATGCCATGGAGCAGGGATGGATCAACCAGTACCAGCAAATTGCCCTGGACCAGACCATTACAAAGCTCTGTGACTCCATGGGAAAATGCGAACGTATTAAAAATACCGTGTTCCCGGCCACTTACAGTCTTTATACACACTTTACCGTGATCTTCTTTATACTGTTATTGCCATTTGCCTTAATAGATGTGCTGGGCTTTATGGAAATACCACTAGTGGTAGCCATTGCCTCCTCTTTCCTGCTGATTGAAAAAATGGCGATCAACCTGCAGGACCCGTTTGAAAATAAACCTACAGATACACCGGTAACAACTATTGCCAGGAATATTGAAAAAGACCTCCGGCAAATGTTGCACGAGCAGGAGATCGAAAACACGCAGGAAGAGCAGGTGCCTACACCCTCTTACTACGTACTTTAAAGCTGATTTGTGTTTAAGGCGCCCTCTCCAAAAAGGGCCGTAATTTATAGCGTTAAGACAAAGGCTCCGGTATCAACCGGGGCCTTTTCTTTATAATGTAGCCCACCTTCCTGATCCCACAAGAGCTAAGCAGGCAGCAATAGCCGGCCACATCTACAGCGTAGCTAATTCTTTTTTTGATAACCATACCCATTTGCGGATGGTTCGCCGCACATAACGCGGATGCAGGTCGAGTTCCTGCCCTGTTTTTTCAAACTGAGCCCGCGCTTCACTTTTCCGGCCCTGTTTCTTTAGCAGTAACCCGTAATAATACATCGCCTCCAGTGAATGGTGCACACGGATTATTCTCTGGTATTCTTCTTCCGCCCTGGCTGTTTCCATTGTTGCTTCCAGCGCGCGGGCATACATCAGTTCATCATCTGCCTTACTCATCCGCACGCCCCTGAATGTATTCAGCTTATCGAAACTTACAATACTGGCCGCATACTGCCCGTTCAGGAACTGCCACCGCGCCAGCTGTAAAATAATACCGGGATCCTTGGTGAAGCTGTTGGCGCATTCCAGGGTGAGCTCAATGGCTTTATCGTATTGCTTTTGCTGGGCATAGGCATCTGCCAGCTGCATTTTGTTGGCAACGGTATCGGATATACGCACCCGTTTTTCCCATTCCCTGATCCGCCCGTTGGGCGACAGGAAGCGCATCAGGCTTTCGCCTGTATTGCCGCTGGTTATACCCGGCAGAATTTCCCGGATAAAATATACCACTATCCCTATTACAGGTATAAACAGGATAAAAAATAACCACTCCCTGCTCCTGCCCGATCTGAGAACATGTACAACACATACAATCTGCAGTATAATAACAAGATAATAATAGTCACTCCAAAATGGGAACATAGCGTGTCAGCAACCAGGGTTAAGAAAACTGATTCCCGGCAAAAATAATGAAATAAGATAATTTGTGGTTCGGGGCTTAAAAGGATAATCCTGAAGGAGATGTTAAAAATAAAATACGTCCGCCGCCGGTGAGCCGGTCCGGCTCACACCACACAATGAGACTTTACAATGAAGGAATGAGATGTTTTATCGAAAAAACATCCGCTTAACCTTCTATTTTTGCTCCCACCGGTTTCCCGTCTATGCTAGCCGGCTATTCCATAAATGAGATAAAGATGAGATGTAAACTTCCGGCACTGGCCTTATTCGCTTTTCTGTCAGGTATTCAACCTTCCATAGCCCAGCAGGTGCGGGCCAATATTCCCGGCGACTTTGCAGATCCTTCCATTATCAGGAAGGGAACCAGCTACTATGCCATAGGCACTTCCAGCGAATGGGGGCCTCATTTTCCCATCTTCCGGTCGAACAACCTGCAGCAATGGGAACAAACCGGGTTCTTGTTTGATAAAGCGCCTTCCTGGACTACCGCTTCCTTCTGGGCGCCTGAATATTTCTTTCATAATAATACCTACTATGTTTATTATACCGCGAAAAGAAAATCGGACGGCGTTTCCTGCATAGGCGTAGCCACCTCTTCTTATCCGGATCACGGCTTCAAAGATCATGGCATCATCATAGCACATGGCAAGGAAGCTATTGACGCCTTTGTGTTTAACGACAACGGGCAATTGTACATTAGCTGGAAAGCCTATGGCCTCGATAACCGGCCTATTGAAATACTGGGCAGCAAACTTTCCAATGACGGACTTTCACTTGAAGGCCAACCTTTCACTTTACTGAAAGATGATGCCCGCAACGGCATGGAAGGGCAAAGCATCTTAAAAAAGGATGGCTATTATTATCTCTTCTATTCTGCAGGTAATTGCTGTGGCGTATCCTGCAGTTACCAGGTACGGGTAGCGAGGGCAAAAAACATCACCGGCCCATACCTGGAAGAGGGCGCGGATAATCCTGTGCTCACCGATAGCGGCAACTGGAAATGCCCTGGACATGGCACTTTCGTACAAGACAAGACCGGTAACGATTTTTATATTTATCATGCTTATAACAAAGCCAGCAATGTATTCACCGGCAGGGAGGCGCTGATTGCGTCATTGTCGTGGAAACCAGACCAGTGGCCGGAACTGCACCCTGTTCCTGTTAGCGGCAGCAACAAAGAAAATATTCATCTCCATTACGACTTTTCCAGGACTACCGGGGAAATTTTCTGGCAATGGGATTTTAGGAATATGAGGCCCGTATTCCGGCAAAAGGATGGGGCGCTGCAATTATCCGGGACATACAACAGTGATCATCCTGCCGGGATAGCGCTTACCCTCCGTCCTTATGCAGCGGCTTATGAAATCACTACAGCGGTAACGAACAATAACAAGGCCGGCAAAGGACTGGTTATTTATGGAGATGTATCTGCCGCCGCAGGTATTGCGGTTCGCAATGATACTGTTGAGTTCTGGGTGATAAAAGATGGCAAAAGGAGTATACCCGGCAAACAGAAAATTGCTGCTGCCAATGTTCCTGTATACCTGAAAATGGCAATGCTGCCAGACTTCACCTGCAGGGTATACTGGAAGCAACAGGGCGGATGGGAAGAGCTTACCCCGGGTAAAAAAGCCTATCCCGTTAATTTCCTTCCACCGTGGGACCGTAGTCCACGCCCGGGATTGAACTTCCAGGGCATGCCCGGTGAAAATGCCGCATTCTCCTTTTTTGACATCAGGTACACAGATGAAATACCGCAATAATAAAATTACACTGGAATGAGAAAACAAACTTTAGCCACGTTATTGATGATACTGTTCACTTCCCTTGCAGGTAACAGTCAAACCTATACGAAATATGTGAACACCTTTATAGGCACGGCGCCAATGACGGATCCTAAAATACTCGGCTATGAGTTACCGCAGGGCTGGAGATCATGGGCCGGGCTTACCTTTCCCGGAAGCTCGCTGCCCAATGCCATGGTGCAGTTAAGCCCTATGACTGAATATGGCTCCGGGGCCGGTTATGAGTATGAAGACTCCGTGATTTACGGCTTCACACATACCAATAAGGGGCATTGGAACCTGTGTAATATTCCTGTGCTGCCGGTTTCAAACCCGGGTGAAAAATTCGGTTCCCGCTTCTCCCATAAAAAAGAAAGCGCAGCGCCCGGCTTCTACCAGGTGTACCTGGATGATTATAATGTGAATGTAAACCTTACCTCCACATTAAGATGCGGATATCATCAATACGAATATAAAAATAACGACAACCGCCAGATCCTTTTCGACCTGGCAAAGGCCAATAACAGGGTAAACGGCTGGAGCATTGAGCAGGTGGGCAATTCAGCGGTGCAGGGCTACCAGCAGGCCGGCGGCAGGATCTACTTCTACGCGGTGCTTAACGCCGGTATTGAAAAACTGGAAAAGAAAAATGAGGGAAAAAGCGATGGCTTTGCGCTGGTGCACATAGCCAATAGCAATAAAGGACCGGTAGAACTGAAAATAGGCATATCGTTCGTAAGCTCAGAAAACGCCAGGGAAAACCTGGAAAAAGAAATCGGCAACAGGTCTTTCAATGATATCCGTAAAGCGGCTACGCAGCAATGGGAAAAGCTGTTGTCATCCATCCAGGTAAAGTGCGGCACCAGTAAGCAAAAAGAGATGTTCTATTCCTGTCTTTACCGCTCCTTCCTGTGGCCCGCACTTCGCAGCGATGTAAACGGCCAGTATACAGACGCCAAACGGAACGTGGTAAAAGCTGATTTCAATTATTACACCGAGCCGTCTTTATGGGATACCTACCGCAATAAGGATGTGCTGTTAGGGCTTATATCGCCGCAGGTAACACTGGATGTTATTAAATCGATGAAAGATGTGGGAGATAAAACCGGTTTTATTCCCACTTTCTTCCATGGGGATCATGGTTCCTCCTCTATTGCAGGGGCTTACCTGAGGGGCATTGATGATTTCGATATAAAAGACACTTACAGGATACTGCTGAAAAACGCCACTGTAGAAGGGGGCGCCAGGCCATTTATCAAAGAATATATGGAGAAAGGGTTTATCAGCGATCCGGACGTGACTAACCCCCACGTAGAAACGAAAGGCAGGGCCGGCGTATCCAAAACGCTGGAATATTCCTACGACGATTACTCCGTTGCACAGATCGCAAAAAAACTGGGGGATACGGCCAATTACCGTATGCTGATGGCGAGATCGAAGAATTATAAGAACATGTTTGATCCATCTACCCGGTTTATGAGGGGAAAACTGGAGAACGGAGATTGGATTCAGCCCTTTAATCCACAGTATCCCTATTATGAGTACATGTACCGCGAGGCCAATGCGTGGCAGGTATCCTTTTTTGCCCCACATGATATGCCGGGCCTCATAGCGTTGTATGGCGGCCCCCGGGGCTTCGAATCAAAACTGGATTCCCTGTTCACCGTTCCCTGGAACCCCAGCTATATTGCCAGGAATGTGGAAACGATGATTGGCCAGTACTGCCACGGGAATCAGCCCGATCATGAAGCGCCTTTCGCCTACTATTTTATCGGCAAGCCTGAAAAATCACAAAAAATCATTGACACTATCTTAAATACATTATACGGCATCGGTGATAATGGCCTGGCCCTTTGTGGTATGGACGATGCAGGGGAAATGTCGTCGTGGTATGTATTCAATGCACTGGGGCTGTATACTTTTTCCGCTACCGATCCTGAATACCTGGTTACCGTTCCGTTGTTTGATGAAGTGAAATGGAGAACCAGCAACGGCAAGCTGCTCACTATATCCAAACCGGGTAAAGGCCGGAACTTAACTGCCATCAAAGTAAATGGCAAAGACAACAAAGGGTACTTTGTGCCGCACGACCTGTTTAAACAGGGAGGGAACATAGAAATTATTACGAAATAAGTTACTGCTGCCGGGCCCTCGTTTTACAATCCGGGCCCGGCAGTTTTTTATCAGTAATCCTGCACATCAAATTTCCTGTCTTTATAATAGAAATGTTTGTCCTCCTCCCCGATGGGACGCACTACGCGGCAGGGGTTCCCTACCGCCACCACGTTGGCAGGAATATCCCTGGTTACCACGCTGCCAGCGCCTATCACCGCGTTATCGCCAATGTTAACACCAGGATTTACAACGGTGTTCCCTCCAATCCAGACATTGTTGCCAATAGTGATGCCGATCCCGTATTCATAGCCGGAGTTCCGTGAGTCGGGATGGATAGGATGCCCGGCGGTGAACAATGAAACGTTGGGGCCAAACATAACGTTATCGCCAATACGCACTTTTCCCACATCCAGGATAATGCAGTTATAGTTGGCCATGAAGTTATCTCCTACTTCGATATGTTTGCCATAATCGCAATGAAATGGCGCCAGTATCAATACATTCTTACCGGCTTTGCCGAGAATGTTTCTTATATACTGTTCTATTTTTTCCGTTTCATCCGGCGGACAAAGATTATACTGGTAGATCCTCTTTTTATTTTCCAGCTGTTCTTCCGCCAGTCCATCCATCCAGGCTTTGTAAGGCAGGCCGGCCAACATTCTTTCCTTTTGATTCATAGCTGATTACTTTTTGTGAATTTATATGTTTTGGAGAGAGTTACAAACGCCCTGCAAAAACAGGCCTGATACCGTTAGCAATTTCATCCGGCATTGTTTGATAAGCCCTCTCAATATTGAGGCCCTTCCCTAAGCATGGCCCCGCAATATTTCCCGATTGCGTAAATGAATTTCCTGATCGTGAAAACCAGTAGTATGCGGGCCTCATATCTTTGATCGCCGTAATCCAACCATAAAATATGCACAAACATTTACTATTGCTATTATACATTCTGTTACAGGGGCCATGGCTTTATGCCCAGGATAAAGCAAACATAACAGGGAAGGTAACCACCTCTGACGGCCAGCCTGCTGCTGCTGTAACTGTAGTTCTGAAAAACACCCGGCGCAGCGCCACTACCAATGAAGCCGGCAATTTCATTTTCCGCAATATGGAAGCAGGCCGTTATGAACTGGAAATATCCCTCACGGGCTATCAGCCGGTAACCCGGGAAGTAACAGTGGAAAAAGAACAGCCGGCGTATGTTGTCATTACGCTCAGTATTCCTGTAAAAGCCTTACAATCTGTTACTATCACGGCCAATAAACACCGGCTTACACCGGTTAGCAGTGAATATGTAGCAAAGATGCCATTGAAGAACATAGAAAACCCGCAGGTATATACTGCCGTTACCAAAGAATTACTTCAGGAACAGGTGGTGGTAAGTTATGCAGATGCAATTAAGAATGTACCTGGTGTAGTGATGCAGCTGGAGAACAACAGCGCAGGCGGTACCGTTACTTCCAGGGGATTCTCCACACAATCTTTTCTCCGCAACGGCGTACCTGGTAATATTGGCGGCGGCACTATTGATCCTTCTAACATCGAAACACTGGAAGCCATTAAAGGGCCGTCCGGCACATTGTATGGCAGCAGCTTTGTTTCCTTTGGCGGGTTATTTAACCGGGTTACCAAAAAACCATTCGATTATTTCAAAGGCGAAGTAGGATATACCGCCGGCAGCTATGGGCTCAGCCGCTTTACCACTGATGTAAACACTCCGCTTAACAGGGAAAAAACGCTGCTGTTACGTGTAAATGCCGCCAAACATAATGAAGCCAGTTTCCAGGATGCAGGCTTTAAGAACTATGTTTTCCTGGCGCCTGTGCTCACCTATAAAATGGATGATAAAACTACGCTAACGGTAGATGCAGAATATCGCAATGAAAAAGGCAACAGTTTCTACCGCATGTTCGCAGACGGCTCTTATGCCACAGGTGTACGCAGTCCGAAGGATCTTCAGCTGGATTTCCGCAAACGCTTCAGCGGCGATGATATCACCACTGCCAACACAGCCGCCAACCTTTATCTTACACTGGACAGGCAGCTTTCCACACAATGGAGCAGTCATACCAATTTTACTTACCTCAGCTCCACTGCTAATGGTTTAAGCGGGTACCTGAGCATGAAACCCGGCAACGATTCATTGATCCGTAATATGAGCCACACGGAATACAACAATGCCAATGCTATTGATTTCCAGCAGAATTTTAACGGCGATTTTAGTATTGGCCGTATGCGGAACCGTTTGGTAGCCGGCATTGACATCTACAGCGCAACTACCAGGTCCAGCGGCTCTCCCACACTTGCATTTGATGTGATCAGTGCTGTGAAGCCCGGCGCGGCATACACCAGGCTAACCCGGCTGGCATTACTGGACCGCTTTAAAGAAATGGCCTATACCAAATCAGTAGCCCGGCAAAACATCTACAGCGTGTACATGCAGGATGTATTGAACATCACAGATCGCTTCCTGGCAATGGTTGCTGTGCGCGTTGACCGATTTGATAACCACGGCACCCAAAATATCACCCGCGATACAACTACCGGCAAATATGCACAAACAGCGGTATCGCCGAAGTTTGGGCTGGTGTACCAGGTAATAAAGGATCAACTTTCCCTGTTTGCCAACTATATGAACGGGTTCCAGAATATTGCACCTGTACTGCAGCCCGATGGCACCTTCAGCAGGTTCAAACCCAGTCAGGCGAACCAGTGGGAAGGCGGCGTTAAGGCCGCCCTGCTCGATGGCAACCTGAATGGAAGCATCAGCTACTACCGTATCAATGTAAGCGATATTACCCGTATGGATGTTCCGGAACGCCCCACTTATACTGTACAAAACGGCACCCAGTACAGCAGGGGTATAGAAGCAGAGATAACAGCTACTCCGTTTAGAGGCTTCAATATTGTAGCCGGCTATGCGTATAACGACAGCAAAATACAAAAGAGCAATCCTGCTATGGATGGCTTACGCCCTGTAAGTGCAGGTCCTGCGCATACCGTGAATACATGGCTTAGTTACCGCCTGCATAGTGGTGCGTTAAAAGGAGTTGGCCTGGGCCTGGGCGGAAATTATGCGTCGGACAATAAAGTGATCCTGAGTACTGCCGGTGAGTATGCGTTGCCCGCATATACCGTATTAAATGCCGCACTCTCTTACGACAAGCCACGGTTTTCAGTGGCTTTTAAGATTAATAATATCAGCAACCAGGATTATTGGGTGGGATGGAGCACTACCATTCCGCAAACGCCGCGTAATTTCAGCGGCAATGTTGCAGTGAAGTTTTAATCTGTCGCTAATTATAAGAAGACGTCTCATTCAACAATGAGGCGTCTTTTATTTTAAGGCCGCCGACAGCGTCTTCTGCAGATCGCTCCAGGCGCCGCCATTATACACATGCTTAAAGCCTCTTTCTTTCAGGATATTCTCCGCCTTCACACTTCTGAGCCCATGCGAGCAAACGGTGATATAGGTTTTCGAGGAATCAAGCTCCACATATCTTTCCCGGATAGTACCCAGGGAAATATTTATGGACCCTTTAATGTGCCCCGTTTCAAATTCCTGCGGCGTTCTTACATCCAGGATAACAGCGCCTTCTTTAACGAGCTTATCAAGGCCATTGTCCAGTGTGCTATACCTGTAAACCCGGTAGCTCATGTAGATAACAAGCAATACGCTTCCGGCTATGATTAAATTTCTCATATAAATTATTTAACAGAACAAAGTGCGCCTATCTGAAATAAGGCCTGTTGGCAAAGGGTGAAAACGGCCAGGGAATAACTATGAAAATAACGATCAGCGCAATGGCATACCATACCAGCATTGTTTTAAATTTCCCGTTGTCTGTTGGCTTTCGCTTTGCCAGTGCTGAGCCGATGGTAATAAGTACTATGGAGAAAAGCATCAGCGTGCTATGGATCATACCAAAGAACAACATATCAGATGATTTTCTGGCTGTACTGAAGTTGTTCAGAAAATACCTGATAACGGGACTATGAAAGTAGAACGTAATACCAATGAACAGTTGAATATGTGCAATGGTGGCCGTCCAGTGACGGGTCAGGTTATCTGCTTTTGAAAATGTTGCCCGGTTGAAATACCCTTTAGCTGCTCTGAACACCGCATAGATCAGGCTGATAAGCACCAGCCACCGGAACAGGGAATGCAGGAATGTAAGTGATTGATACATGTTAATGACGGCTTTACCGTTTTTTTAAAAACATTAAATAGCAGGGCCTGGAGAAAAACCAGGAGGCAAAGACCGGATTGCACAGCACATCCGGCTGATGATAAGCGAGCCTGTAGTAATGCCGGTACGGCTTATATACCAGTAGTATAATTATTATGAGAACCGGTGCAATGCGTGTGGCAACAGGGCTGCCGGCCATGCAGATGTTTCCCCGGGATGAATATTTGTATCCATGTTTTTGAATTTTTATCAGTATGCCGCAAAGATAAATCAAAAACATACTAACTAGTATGTTTTTTTAGATAAAAATATTTTGCTGCCTGAGCGGGAAGTTCAGCGGGTTATTTATTTTAATGTTTTAAGGTAGGACTGCAGTTGTTTAAGGTAGATAAGATAAACAGCTTTACTGTTTTCGAGCTTGCCCAGGTTTCGTATTCCCCAGTATCCCGACATGATAAAAATGGCCACTTCTTTGCCACTCACAGTGTTTTTTACAAGCTTTTTCTTTTTGCCATTTTCAATAGTATCAACAATAGCCTGCTCCCATTGGGCTGCCAGGTCATTCAGTGCCTTATTGAAATCCTTATTCCAGGCCATTTCCTGGGTAAAGTTGGATGCAGGGCAGCCGTATTCAACCTTCAGGAATTCGTTTTCCATCAGGATACTGTACATCATTGCATAAATATCATCCAGAGGATTACCTCCCTGCTGAAGCGGGGTAATAAAGGTATTTCTGAAATTGGGCTTCAGTAACTCATTGATGATAGCTACACCCATTTCATCTTTACTTTTAAAATGATGATAGAAGGCGCCCTTAGTAACCTGTGTGGTCGCTAAAATTTCATCAATGCTTGTTGTCTGGTAGCCTTTAACATATATCAGTTCAAAAGCCTTTTGCAGGATATTTAACCGGGTAGCTGCTGCCTTCTTCATAATTACTGAATGATATGTTCAGCAAAAGAACAACATTATTCATTTTCCGGCAACTCCATCTGTAAATTTGAGTATAATGGGCGTAACGGCTTTACCTCCGCCGCTTCACATCCTGCCCCTTCCTGGTATATAATACTATAGCCGGGCACGGAGGGTGCAGATCCTGGAAAACTTTAGCATAGGCAAAGGCAGACAGCGGGCAATTGGCAACATAGCTATAGCTTACCTCCACCTCATCTATAAAATATTGTATACCTCCGGAACAGGAAAGCAAGCTATTGGAGCCCCATCCCCGGGGGAGCTCCTTATTCAGAAAATCTAAAACAAAATATTCCCTTCCGGGATTTACCGGGTCTCTCAGATCAAAGGTGTAATGTTCAATAGGTTTAAACTCATCTTTAACAACATATTGCTTATTTAACGCAAGGTGCCTGTCCTTCCAACGCGCTTTTATAGTTACTTCCTTCAGTTTTTTTGTTTTGGGTATAGTATCTGGCGGATGTTCCTGCGCCATTGCTACCAGGGGTAACAAAAACAGACCAAGCATAAATATTGCACGTGTCATTATATCCAACCGGTTTTTAGGTTAAAAACATATAGCGTTCTTATATAACTACACATAGCAGCCAGATAAAGTACGCTCCTCTATGTAAAAAAGTGGCTGGCGATCAGGCTGTTGACCAAAACGCTCTCATAGTAATATTCCTGGAATCAAAAATTACAGGGCATTTTCACCCCCGTAAAACCGGGCAATAATTTCAAAAAAAATGTTCACCGGTGTACTTTCAGGCGAATACCCCCCGGCAGGCAGCGCAGCATGGAATGGGCAACTGAAGCTGAAAAAAGACGCATTTTCTGTATCTGCCGCTTTTCGCCTTGTTTTTTTACTACCTTAGACAATACAAATATGGGCTTCACCCGGCAGGGAATTGAGTGAAGGCCACTTAGCCCGTATTTTACCAATATTTTTTTGTTACAGAAATGCAGATAACATGAAAGTCATCATAAAAACATCATTAATAATCCTCTTTTCCTTAGCAATATTAAATTGCAGCGCGCAAAAAAGCACTTCATTTAAACCCAGAGTAGTTTACAAAACGGATGATCTGCTTATAACCCAGATTTCCAAAAACTCGTTTGAGCACACTTCGTATTTACAGACCCAGGATTTTGGTAACGTTCCTTGTAACGGTCTGATTGTAAGTAATAGCAATGAAGCAATTATTTTTGACACACCAACCAGCGACAAAGGTTCAGAAGAATTAATTAAATGGTTAAAAGATACACTTCACTACAAAATAAATGCGGTTATTCCAACTCACTTCCACAACGATTGTTTAGGTGGGCTAAAAGTATTTGACAAGTATAATATTCCTTCCTATGCTTATTTTAAAACAATAGATTTCGCCAGGGAAAATAATTTTCCCATTCCCAAAAACAGTTTCAAAGATCCCTTGATCCTCAAAGTGGGTAATCAATCCATTATTGCAAAATTCCTGGGGGAAGGTCATACAAGAGATAATATAGTAGGCTATTTTCCAAGTGAAAATATAATGTTCGGTGGTTGTTTAATAAAAGAGCTCAATGCAAATAAAGGTTATTTGGGAGATTCAAATGTAGACGCCTGGTCCGATACAGTTGAAAAAATTAAAAAGGAATTTCCAAACGTAAAAATTATTATCCCGGGCCACGGAGAATACGGTAACAAAAAATTACTAGACTATACAATTAAGTTATTTAAACCTGAAAAGTAGATTTTCCGTTATACACTTATGGTATAAGATCTTTAAAATCGTAAAGCCTGCTCTAATCAGCAGGCTTTAATTTTTCCCGGCAGTACTCCCGCTTCACATGCTAAAGGATATGCCTACCTGCAATGACTATACGCAGTTGATAACGGGTAGCGGGATACCTCCAGGGGATTGCGTATTAACGAAATTTTTCTATAAAAAAAAGTAAAACAAATTTTTTTAGAATCAATTCGTTTTATACTTTCGCGGCATGGAGAGTTGGCAGAGCGGTCGATTGCGGCAGTCTTGAAAACTGTTGACTGTAACAGGTCCCGGGGTTCGAATCCCTGACTCTCCGCAAGTAGTTAAAGCCTTTGGACGTTGTCTGAAGGCTTTGTTGTTTTAGGAGCTTTCGGCTGTCTTTTCATAAATGATTCTGACTGTAACAGGTCCCGGGGTCTCTCCGCAAGTAGTTAAAACCTTTGGACGTTGTCTGAAGGCTTTGTTTTTTAGGAGCTTCCGGCTGTCTTTTCGTAAATGATTCTGACTGTAACAGGTCCCGGGGTTCGAATCCCTGACTCTCCGCAAGTAGCTAAAGCCTTTGGACGTTGTCTGAAGGCTTTGTTGTTTTAGGAGCTCCCGGCTGTCTTTTCATAAATGATTCTGACTGTAACAGGTCCCTTTCGGCTGTCTCATCCCTGCTCGGCGTCACATTTTTACATGGCTTTTCCGTAAATTTAAATATGAACATATTCTTTGAAGGACCAGTATTATGGTCACAGATAGACGCCAATATGCACCTACGCCACTCAGCTTATGCCGACTTTGCTGCACAGGCGAGGTTAAGCCTCCTGGAGCAGGTAGGACTTACCGCAGTTCAGTTTATACAGCAACAACTTGGGCCTATTCTTTTCCGGGAGGAGCTGTTTTATCACAGGGAAATCAGCCCTAACGACAAAGTGCGGGTGAGCTGTGAAATGACCAAATGCCGGTCAGACGGCTCCCGCTGGTCTATCAGGCATGAAATTTTCCGGGGCGACGGCACAAAATCCGCCACTATCCTGGTAGACGGCGCATGGATTGATACCCGTAAACGCAAGCTTACAGGGCTTCCTCCTGAGCTCATGGAAAAATTCAAAGCCATTCCCCGCAGCGAAGATTTCGTAGAAGAAGCGTAGTTTGTCTAACTCAGGATTATGATGATTTCGGTGACTACGCTGATTTTATTTTAGAGTTTGAATATATTTTTGAGAGATGCTAGCGAATCCGCTCACATTTTCTTTAATTAATTACAAAATTCAAAAAAACAAAATCACCGAAATCATCATAATCCTGAGTCAGACGAAAATCCGCTCCCTTATCTCGCCGTAAGTGGCTTTGCCAGTTTATCAGATTCCAGCGCTTTAATAAACGGCAACTGGTTTTGCAGATACACCCTCGTGGATTGCTCCAGGTAATTGTCCAGCTGGAAGAATTTTGCTGCCCTGGTGGCCCCCAGCAGCTTGTTAAACTTCCGGAAATACCGCATCTGTAACCGACCGAACTCCAGGTCATTATTAATGAACTGCCTGGTAAGTGAGTTCATTTTCTTCTCATCAATAGAGGAAAACTCCTCATTGTACATCTTCAATAACGCAATACGCTCCGTTAACCACGGACTTTTCTCCGTTTCATATTCCAGGAATGCAGATTGAAACGCCCGTTCCTCTAAAGGAGAAATCTTCAAAAAATCATTCAACAACGATTCTTTGTTCTTGCCGAAAATTTGTGTTACAAGATCCTCATTAGGCAAAGTGGCTACTGCGGGCGTAATTTGGGCCGTTAACCGCCAGGCAGCACCCAGGATCATGAACAAACAGATAAGCTTTTTCATGCACTGAAAATTTAGGATTAATGGCAGGTTCAGCCACAAGCCTTTGCATTCAGGTGGTAACGGACACCAGCTCGGAACGGTGTAGTAAAATAAAAAGCAGGTGTGGGTGCCCACTATATTATGGCAGCGAATCTACCGTCTTATATAAACAATACTCGGCTATAAATGGTTGCAGATGATACCAAATAATAAAAAGGCCGCCTGAAAGCGTACTTTCAGGCGGCCCGGTTAAAAAGAATGGATCTAGTTCAGGGACTGCTGGTTGGATTTCATAAATGCATCATATGCTTCTTTTGTCCAATGTTGATAATCTTCCAGATTAATGCCCAGTCGCTCATCCCGCTCTATTTCCTTATACTCCCGGCTGTCCCAATAACCTTTTGCCAATGATTCTATATTACGGGAAACCGTGGCAGATGCTACTTCGTAATCGTCAGGATAACTCTTGTAGTTGCCAATTGCCAATACCTGGATTTCTTGTTTTACTGCTTCCTTGCTTTGCTTTGCCATGGTTAAAATTTTTAGTTCAACCATTTGAAAACAAAAATGGTTCCTGTGTGCTGTCAACCGCAGGCTTTTTAAGATTTCATTAACTTAAAATTATGTTAACAGGGTCATGGCCGGGAATACGTCACCACGTCTATACCCACGCCGTTAGGGTCTTGTATGGCAAAATGCCGGTCGCCCCACGGCTCGTTGCGGATCGATATCTTTATCTCAACTCCTTTGGCCCTGATCGCCTCATATACTTTGTCCACATCATCTACCTCAATGGTCAGGTATACCCCTTTCCCATTAAAGGCCGTTTTAAACAAGGGCTGCTGCGACGCATGCTCCGGCAGTAAAAAACTGATCTCCGCCTGTTTATCCGGTGTATGCAGCAACAGGTAAAATTCGTTTTCGAACGACACGCCAAAGTTTAATATCTCGGTATAAAATTTCCTGCTCTCCGCTAATTTAGCAGTAATAATGCCTGCATTCAGTTTCATTTTGCCGGTTTTTTCCTGTGAATAAATATTGGATATAAAAAAGAAGAAAATAAACGCTAACAGCCCTCTTTTCATATAGGTTTCAGTTTTATGACAGCAAAGTTAGGGCTGCTGCGAAACCATAAATTGTAAAAAACGGACAACTTACTTACGGAACACCTTAGCGGGCGTAAGGCCATAAAGACTTTTAAATTCGCGGATGAAGTGAGCCTGGTCGTAATAACCGGCGTCGAGGTACAGCTTGTTCTTCCGGATATGCAGGGGGGAATGGGTGAATTGCAGGATCTTCTGAAACCTTACCACCTTACTGAACGCTTTTGGCGTATCGCCGATATAGCACTCAAACAGGCGTCTCAACTGGCGGGAACTGATTCCCGGGGGCAGCTCCTTCTCAAGAGTGATCATTCCTGCCTGCTGAACGATCAGGTCCACCGCTTCCAACAGGCGATTATCTGCCGGCAATGCTTTACTGATATGTGCCAGCAGGAAGCTATCCAACAAAGATCTCAACTGAGGCATACCTGTTTCTTCATGAAAACGGTCTGCCAGGAAACGGGCTATCGCCGGCGCTACGCTGTCCAGGGCAGTAGCCTGCCTGCTTAATTCAGCAGCATTTACCGGGAACAAGCGGGGAAACATGCCCGGTAAAAACCTGATGCCAACATAATTAAAATTCCCTTCCAGGGGGAAAGAGGTATAAGCATCGCTGAACCCCATGATAAAACTTTGCCGCGGATCATGTAGTTCAAAAAAGATGTCCATACAGCCATCCGCCACCACCCGGTAATGGAAAGGCGCCGTAAGTGCGCAGGTGGTATTGAGTTGCCAGTAACAGTAAATATACTCCTGCAACCGGAGGTCCGGTAAAAATTCCCGGTACACAACCGTTTCTTCCGGCTGCGCTGCAAACGGCTGCACAGGCGCATATGAAGTACGAATATGGGTAATGGGTGTCATTCTCCGTTCAAATCAATATGCAATTATAACATAATTGCCCTGATATACGCACTTCCATAATTACCCCATTTACCAAGCACTTTTGAAATGGATTCGGAAAGCCCATTATTATCTACGGGCTTCCCTTTTACCGGCGGCTTCAGCGCTTCTTCTCTGATATCATCAACCAACACTTTGGTCGCAAACCAGGTGATATGCTCATGCGGCAAGGCTACCCCCAGGATCATACCAGGAAGACCACTAAACGATTCCGGACCGCCCGGCGTAACAATCGCATCCGTATAAAATGCCACTACATAAATAGAATCCATGATAATGGCATTTGCACGCCGGCAATCAAACCCGGCGATGTTACGGGTTTCATCAGTGATCTTCCAACGGATCTGCCGCATTGAATCCTTTACCAGGTACATCTGCTCAAATACCTGCTTCTGTGAAATACTCTGCATACTGTCCAGCCGGGAATACACCACGTTTATTTCTGCCGGGGCTGATTCCCATATCGGCTTCTTGTTATCAGGATTCTCCCTGCCTGGTTTATACAATGATGTCTGACGTGAAAATGAATAATCGAAATAAGTGACCTGGTATTGCGACATTCCCTTTTTCAACATATCTGTCCATGAACTTTCCTGTCCCTTACTCTGTTCATCCATACGGGCAAACAGGTTCACCCGCTTCTCAAATTCTATCCGGCCCTGCTCTAAAAATGTGGTATGCTGCGCCCGGGCAGGAAAAGCCACGGCTACATATAGTATAACGGTCAGGAGCATACGAATTTTCATACTGGTATTTTTCATAAAACTATTGTTTAGGGGCGCCGGCGCCTAACTTGTTAAAGTTCCAGATAAAAGACAACAGGCCATAACGGCCGATAGTACTGTATGTCCGCTGAACGATAGTATTCGTTTGCATTGATCTGCTGAAACCTATATTCTGGTTGAGGATATCATTCACAGAGAAATTAAGCTGCACCAGTTCCTTCTTTCCAAACTTTTTCGCCACGTAAGCATTCAGGATAGCGACATTATTGTTGGTGGTAAACACAGGTGTTTTCTGGCGGATATTATAGTTCATATCCGCATGCAATACAAATTTAAGCGGCAGGAAGAAGCTCACATTGGGTGAGATACTATAGGTCCAGTATTGGGTACGTAATGCTTTATTCACAGAGGATACGCTGTTGTTAAAATTAGCCTCCGCCTCAAAGGAGTACTCATATTTCTTGTCCTTGTACTTATTCACATTAATACCCAGTCCTGCATTGGAAGAATTTGTGACATTCAGCAACCCATTCACATAATTTACGTTCCTGTTCAGTCCACCGTTGGTATTTGCCCCCACTCTCAGGTCCCATGGGTTTATCTTCCAGCCTACATACAAGTTAAACCGGCCACTCCTGTTTCCATCCACATTCACTGCCTGGCTGGTACTTACACCGGATGTATCCACCACACTCCTGTCGCTGATGGCGTTGGTGGTAGATTCAAACGACACCGACGCCCAGATGCTCCTGCCTGTCATTACCTTAAAATCGGAAAAATTAATATTGAAATTATTATTGAAAGATGGTTTTAATGATGGGTTACCAATCTGCAGGTTAAGCGGATCATCATTCACGCGGATAGGTTGCAGCTGCTCAATGCCAGGCTGACGGGTATAACCGTTATATTCCACGGTAAGGCGGCGCTGCTGCGAAAAACTATACCGGAACATCGCCCGGGGATACCAGTTAACAAAATCGCGCTTCACTTCGTTATTCCGGAACATATCTTTCTGGCTGAAACTGGTAAGTCCCACGTTGCCGCCTATATTAATACGGATCTTATTTTTCGTATAGCCATAACGGATACCACCTTTGTGGGTCAGTATGTTAAAAGCATAGTCGTTACTGTATAAAGAGTCCAGGTCGCTGTATTTACCATCGGTCCGTTTGTTATAGGAGTTCCTGTTGGAATGATTGTTATCTATGTTAATGCCATAGTTAAACAACAGGGAAGACGACACCGACAAAGGCTCTGTATAAGTAAGATTGCTGATAATGCTGATGCTTTCATTATTGGTAGTTTTAAGCTGATCAATATTCTGTACAGAATCCAGCTTCCCCTGCTTATAATATTCTGTATAGGCATCCAGCATTCCTTCCCCGTTGGTCCTGGAATAATTTTCCGCAAGGTCTAGCGACAGGGTGCGTCCTTTCTTCTTCAGTTTCTTACGCCAGAGCAAATTGGCGTTCATGCTTCCAACGTCCGATACATTCGAGGTTTTACGTTCCCCGCGGTTTACCACCATATCATTCAGCTCCATACCGCTGGAGCTGAGCATATTGGATATTTTGTGATCCAGGCCCCCGTCTACCTGTAACTTGATGGAAGAAGTAGAATCAAACTGCCGCTCATAGCTGCCATTCAAACGGTTCCTGAGAATGTTGTTATGAAAATTTTCTTTGGAATGATTGTAATAGATAGTATCCTGTAAGATATTCTGCGACATGTTCTCACTGTTCCCATCTATATACAGCTTCATTATTTTATAGTTGCCATTCACATTCTGCCGGTCCCTGTCCCATTTATCTGAATAGTGCAATCCTCCGGTTTGTACCAACGGGTATCCGTCTCCCCGGTAACGGCCATCCCAGCTATCCAGCTCATCTCCCCGGAAGCTAAACTCCACATCGCCATCATCATTGAAAGAAATCTCCCCGTTGCCGGAGCCGAATTTCTCCCGGTCGCCCCAATCCAGCCCTACCTTACCGGTGTTGGACACAATGCCAAAGGCAGCCAGCTTCTTTTTTCCCCGGAATATATTCAGCATACCCTGGCTGTCGTGAAAGCCATTATCACCAGCACCTGCTGCCACTTTTCCAAAATAGCCGCGCTTCTTATCTTCTTTTAGCTGGATGTTAATGGTTTTCGACCGCTCCCCATCATCAATACCTGTAAATGCAGCCTGGTCACTTTTTTTATCATACAGTTGAACCTTATCCACCATATCCGCCCGCAGGTTCTTGGTAACCAGCGTAGGGTCATCTCCAAAAAATTCTTCTCCATCTACCAATACCTTTTTTACCGTTTCCCCCTGGGCGGTAATTTGTCCTTTACCATTTACCTGTATACCCGGCAGTTTCTTCAGCAATTCTTCCACAGACGCATTGGGGGCGGTTTTGTAGCTGTCGGCGTTGAACTCTGTAGTATCCCCCTTCATTTTTATGGCAGCTACCTTTTGCTGTATCACTACTTCATGCAATAAACGGGATTTCAGCGTCAGCATAATTTTATCCAGTTCTAACGTGGAGGTGTCCGACAACGTTAACGGCTCTACGTAATCCGCAAAAGCAGGGTAAGTGATCATCAGCAGATATTTTCCTGCCCTGAGGTTCTTTAATTCAAAATGCCCTTTCTCATCGCTCCTGGTAAATTTATATAAAATGGAATCTTTTGCCTGTAGCAGCGCTACTACTGATCTGGATAACTGCACGTGATTAAGTGTGTCTGATACATTACCCTTAACGGAGGCATGCTGCGCCAGGCAGCAATGCATAATGACCATACAGAGAATCAGTCCTGATAGTTTCTTCATTTGTGGAGTATACAGGTTATTGGGTACAGATGCTATGAAATTAAAATTCCATAATAAAAATTGAACTTATGTTGCCATGTGTGATAAACATCTGTTAAATGGACACCCTACTTATCATGTAGAGAAAGAATATTAATAAAAAGTTAACCGGTAGTAAGATGGGATAATCATGCAGCTTCATTTTTGAAATCCATATTTTATTGTATCTTTTTGAAATTATCTACTCCCGTTATGAAGCACGAAAACTCACTTAGAAGCGCCAATTGGTTTGGCCGTGAAGGCAAAGATGGTTTTATATACCGCGCCTGGCTGAAAAAGCAGGGCATTCCCCAACACGAGCTGGAAGGCAAGCCTGTTATAGGGATCTGTAACACCTGGTCCGAACTTACGCCCTGCAATTCCCATTTCAGGGAACTGGCAGAATCCGTGAAGCGGGGTGTGATTGAAGCCGGTGGCTACCCCCTGGAGTTCCCGGTGATGTCGTTAGGCGAAACACTGATCAAACCTACAGCCATGTTGTACCGCAACCTGGTGAGCATGGATGTGGAAGAATCTATCCGCGCCAATCCCATCGATGGCGTGGTACTGCTGTGCGGTTGTGATAAAACCACACCGGCATTGGTAATGGGCGCCTGCAGTGTAAACATCCCTACTATTGTGGTATCCGGGGGAGCGATGCTTACAGGCAGGCACCGGGGCAATAGTATTGGCACCAGCGATATCTGGAGGTTCAGTGAAGATGTAAGGGCCGGCAGGATGACCAACGAAGAACTGGCTATGGCTGAAGCCGGCATGTGCCGCAGCGACGGGCATTGCGCCGTAATGGGCACAGCATCTACCATGGCCTGTATGGTGGAATCCCTGGGCTTGTCGCTGCCGCAGAACGCAGCGATCCCCGCACCGGATGCCGCCCGTAAAATACTGGCACACCTGTCGGGAAGCGAGATAGTAAAAATGGTCCGGGAAAACAGGCGCTTAACAGATATCCTTACTAGGGAAGCCTTTGAAAACGCTATCCGTGTAAATGCAGCCATCGGCGGCTCCACTAATTTCGTGCTGCATTTACTGGCCATTGCCGGCCGTATAGGCGTGGAGCTGGACCTGCAGGACATGGATACATTTTCCGCCAACATCCCGCTGATCGCCAACCTCCAGCCCTCCGGCAGTTACTTCATGGAAGATCTTTATTATGCCGGCGGATTACCCGCTGTGATCAATGCCATGCTGGATCATCTTCACAAAGATTGTATCACCGTCAATGGCAAGACCATTGAGGCAAATTATACGAATGCCGTCAGTTATAACAAAGATGTCATTTCATCAATGGATAATCCTTTTAACGCGGTATCAGGCATCGTGGTCCTGAAAGGCAATATCTGCGAACAGGGTGCTGTTATCAAACCATCGGCCGCAAGCCCGCACCTGATGAAGCATACCGGCAAGGCGGTGGTGTTTGAAGATATAGACGATTACAAAAAACGGATCGATGACCCTGCACTGGATGTGGATGAAAACAGTGTGCTGGTGCTAAAAAATGTAGGACCCAAAGGTTACCCGGGAATGCCTGAAGTAGGCAACCTGGGACTGCCGGCGAAATTACTGGCCAAAGGTATTACCGATATGGTGCGCATTTCCGACGGAAGGATGAGCGGCACCGGCTTTGGCACCGTAGTACTGCACGTATCGCCGGAAGCCGCTGCAGGAGGCAATCTCGCCATCCTTCGCGATGGAGATATCATTACGCTGGATGTGCAGCAGCGCAGGTTGGAAGCCGCCGTTTCCCCCGAAGAAATTGCCCGCAGGAAAGCAGCATGGCAACCGGTTTACCCGCAATCAACGAGGGGTTATGTACAGCTGTACCAGCAACATGTGGAGCAGGCACATCTCGGCGCCGACCTCGACTTTCTCAAAGGAAGCTCCGGCAGCGAAGTAACCAGGGATTCACACTAAAAAAACGGGCTTATGACATTTGATAAGAAAGTAGCTATTGTTACCGGCGCGGGCCAGGGCATCGGGTTTGAGATCAGCAAACAACTGGCATTACAGGGAGCTACCGTTATCCTGAATGATATTGATACCGCATTGGCCCAACAGGCAGCAGAGGCCATTACCGCTGCAAAGGGATACTGCATCCCGCTGCCCGGCGATTCCGGCGATATCAGCTTTATACGGCAAATGGTGAGCACCGCTGTTACACAATTCGGCCGGCTGGACATCGTTATTGCCAACGCAGGGATCACCCTCTTCGGTGATTTTTTCACCTACACACCGGAAGCGTTTAACCGTGTGATGCAGGTAAACCTGGGCGGCACTTTTTTCCTGGCGCAGGCTGCCGCCAACCAGATGAAACAACAGGCTGAAGGCGGCTCCATTCTGTTCATGTCTTCCGTAACCGGCCACCAGGCGCATAAAGATCTTGCTGCTTACGGTATGAGCAAAGCAGCGCTGGAAATGCTCGCCAAAAATTTAGTGATTGAATTATCCCCCTACAAAATCACCGTGAACACCATTGCTCCCGGCGCTACGCTCACAGAACGTACGCTGGATGATCCTTCTTACGAAAAAACATGGTCGGGTCTCACCCCTATGGGACGCCCCGCCTATACGCAGGATATTGCCAGCGCCGCATTATTCCTGGTGTGCGGCCAGGCAAGGCATATTACCGGCCAAAGCCTTATTATTGATGGAGGATGGACCAGTATCAGTCCTTCGCCTTTCTGAGCTGCTGCTTTGCGATAAGCCCGGGCCGCCCTACTGGAAAGTGCATTACAGGCGTTCCGGGCTACCGTTCTGCAATAAGTTTCAGCAATTCCTTTGCACTCAGCTTCCCCGACTGATCGCTGCCCTCCAGCAACTGATCGGCCAGATCCCGCTTGCTGTTATGCAGTGCAATGATCTTTTCTTCTATTGTATATTGCGCCACCAGCCGGTAAATGGTTACCGGTCTGGTCTGACCAATGCGGTGCGCCCTGTCGGATGCCTGCTCTTCAATAGCCGGGTTCCACCATGGGTCCATATGGATCACGTAATCTGCTGCCGTTAAATTAAGTCCTAGTCCCCCTGCTTTGAGGCTGATCAGGAACAATTGCCCGCTACCTGCCTGGAACTCCTTTACCAGCTTATCCCGCTGCGGTATAGGCGTGCTGCCATCCAGGTAGAGATAGGTAATTCCCTGCTGATCCAATGCCGACCGCACCAGGTCGAGATGTTTTACAAACTGGCTGAACACCAGCGCGCGGTGATTGTTCGATACCAGTTCTTCTACAATTTCCCGGAACACTGTTAATTTGGAAGATGGAATATCGGCCTCAGCATCCACCAGCTGCGGGTTACAGGCCGCCATCCTCAACCGGCTGATCTCCGCCAGTGCGCGGATATGCTGCTGCGCCATACTACCCTCCTGCGCCTTGATATTTTCCAGCGCTTTCCTGCGCAGGGCTTCGTAAAACGATGCTTCATCCGGCGACAGGCTCACCAGCTTCACGATCTCCGTTTTAGGCGGCAGCTCATCCAGCACGCCCGTTTTGGTACGTCGTAATATAAACGGTGAGATCAGTTTTTTCAGGTGCTGCTTCACCGTGCTTTCCGGGTTTCTCACCGAAGGGAAAACAAATTGTTTATTGAAATGATCCAGTGAGCCCAGCAACCCGGGATTGAGGAAGTTAAACAGGTTCCAGATCTCTGCCATATGGTTTTGTATAGGCGTTCCCGTTAGCATGAGCTTAAATCCTGCCTGTAGCGACATGGCCGCTTTGGAAGTTTTTGTCTGGAAGTTCTTGATCATATGCGCTTCGTCCAGTACAAGTGTGGGCCACTTTACTGCGGCCAGCAACTTTTCTTCTGATTGCAATAAACCATAGGTAGTGATCACCACATCAAAAGGGCCGGCGCCTTTGATCAAAGCAGAACGGCGGCCGTTGTGCAGGAATATTACATTCAGTGTAGGTGCAAAGCGGCTGATCTCATTGCTCCAGTTGTTCACCACAGAGGCCGGGCAAATAACCAATGCAGGACCCTCCGTTGCCCGTTGCAGCAACAATGCAATGGCCTGTATGGTTTTACCCAATCCCATATCATCTGCCAGGCAGGCGCCGGCTCCCCAGGCGGCCAGGTGGGTCATCCAGCGGAAGCCTTCCTCCTGGTAAGGGCGTAAAGTGGTTTGGAGTGTAACCGGCACCGTTATATCCAGCGCCATGGCAGCATCCCTTTTATCTACAAAGGCTTTCCATGCAGCATCTGTAACAACGCTGCCGGCGTGCTCGAGTAGCTCATCCAGCACCGGCAGGGCATATGGCTGAATGCTTATATTATCCCGGTCAATATTAGCCACGCTGGCCATTTCGTTTAGCCGCCGGCGTAAGTCGCCCGTTAATGCCAGGTATTCCCCGTTCTGTAACGCAATAAACCTTTTCTTTACCGTACGGGTAGTATCCAGCAGGTCTTTCAGGGCAAGTACGGTAGCCTCGTCTATTTTTAATTCACCGGTACACATAAACCAGTGATCTTTTTCTTTCAGTGAAATGTGCAATTGCGGGAAGCCGGCCTGCTGTCTTATCTTATACCGTTCTCCTTCGGGCCATTCTGCCCGCACCAGTTCGGGATGCTGGTGAATTATTTCCAGCAACTGCAAACAATCCAGCGGGTCTTCAAAAATGATGGTATCGTCGGAAAGGTCCTGGTCTATAGCGCCCTGGATGAGGTGCAGCAGGGTGGTTACATTGGCTTTTTCCTTAGCCAGGTCCCGCACTGCCTGCCAGCGCTCCCCGTTACTGATACCAATAATATTATATGCTCCTGTGCCGGGTTTACAATACGGCGGATCGCTGGTAAAGGGTTTTACATAAATACCGGCCTTTAGCCCGTCGCCCAGCGGCAAAAGCTGTACAACAATGCGGCTGTCGCCCGGACGTTTGCTGATATTGGCAATATCTCCCATATCAGCGTGAATGGTAAGGTGTGCGCCAATACTTTTCAATACCTGGGTCAGCTTGTCCTTACCCGCTGCCGGCACTACAGGGATCTGTTCCAGTGTTTGTAATAGACGGCGCTGCTGGGCGGTAAGATGGATGATCTTCAGGCGGGTGTTACTTTCCTTTACAAACACCGTTTCGCTGACATAATCGTTTATGTTGGCGCTGAAAGTGTATCCGTGCCCTGACCTGTTCACGCTCAGCTCCGGCTGTGCTTTTATAATTTCTACGGAAACAGAAATATCATCTGCAGAAAATAACAGCGGGTGGCCTGCAATTTCTTCCCATACTGTTTCCGCGAAAGAATAGGATTCGCCGTCGTAGTTATAATAATGATCCTTCTGCACGGTAGCGCCTATCCTGAAATCCTGTTCTGTCATGGCTTCCGCCTTCCCTTCCTTCAGCTTTTTCAGTGCCACATTACGACCGCTGCTCCACGTATTATTGCCCTGGGAGGTTTGTAATACCGGCTGGATCTTATACCGGTCAAAATCTATCAGGTAGATTAACCGGGAAGTTGCTGCATTCTTTTCTTTTTTTGCAAGATAGGTATCAGCGCCCAGCAGGGTGTTTAATAACCGCTCCCAGTCCGGCGTTTGTTCCATCTGTGAAAAAACAGGCGGATGGCTGATCATGTTGGCAGCTTCCTGGTACACGCTTTCATATCCCTGGTAATCATCTCCTTTAAATAAATATAAATACTCGTAGGTCAGTAACCAGTAGTGACGTTCCATGCCGAGCGTCAGCAAACGCGCTGCATTAATACTGAAAGTGCGCAATAATTTACTTTTGGGGTGGAGCAGCTGCAAACACAATACCGACAGGTAACTCAGCAGGTTGCTCTCTCCTCCTTCCAGGATCAGCAGCAGCAATTGTTCTCCCTTCTCCTTCCGGCCTGCATGAAAATGCAACAGGCAAACCGCGGGAGTGATGGCAGGAAACAGCTTTCGCTCATAAGCAGTTATGATTTTAGCGATCAGCGGGTTGGTTTGTTCACCCGGCAATACCGCCAGTGTAAAGGCGTAATAAAAGGCAAACAACGGCGACAGTGGCATGGTATGCTTTTTATCGTACCGCCGTTGACGTTTGATTCCCTTTTCAAAACAGGAAAGCGCCTTTGCAGGTTGCCCGCTATATAACAGCGTCACTGCCTGCGCATACAAATCATCCGCTGTATTATCTGCCGGAGGCAGATCAAGATGCCCCTGCAACAGCAACAGCTCCGGAAAACCGGCGGCATATTGCCGGCGGAAACTTTCCAGTTCCTGCACCGGGGGCATTTTCAGCAGGTTATATTTTAAAGCGAAAGATACTATTCTATCAAGGCTCTCCCGGCTGAAAAAAGGCAACAATCCCTCGTAGGCGGGGTAATACAACAGGTAGGAAAGATAGGGCTGGTATTCATTAAGCTCCAGTTCCAGTTTCCTTACCGGCGGCAACAGCAGGGAGCGGTTACCGGTAAAGTAGGCAGTGAGCAGCTGCTGCAGATCCTGCAGCCGGGCGCTCATGCTGTAAAATGCGTGTACAGCATACCTCGTTCTTTCCAGCAGCGCTGTATAGGCAGGCTGTTTTATAATTACCGGGAAAAGCAAAAATCCCATCTCCGGCACCAGGGAGTAATTACCGGTTACATTTTTAATGGCCAATCCGGCAGCCACCAGGTGTTTCAATATTTCGCCGACCCTGAGCCCCTTCATTTCTTCCACGCAGTTCACCGCGTCGGTAATGGTAAATGTTTCCAGCGGGTACAGGTATAGCGCCATCACATCTATCACCAGCCGGGTATCCCTTTCCTGTAATTCATATTGCCTTAAATAGAAACTTTCATCGACCATAGCAACAAAAATAGCTGAAAATATTTTGGGAGGCAGACAACCTTTTCCCGGTTTTTTCCGAATACGCATAGGTACCGGTTTAGCAAACCAGGTTGTTACTGACCAACAACCCGTAATAGTGTATTATTTCAAATTTCTAAAAATTTTAACTGCATGAACTGCTTTAAAAACACCCTGCTTTCATTGATAGCCTTTAGCGGTATCGTTTCCTTCAGCGCCTGCGGCGGAAATGACGACCACCCCGACACGCCTGCACCTAAGCCCCTGGTGCAACTCAGCGCCGACGCTACTTTGGGAAATCACCTTACAGATGTGGACGGTAATTCCCTCTATTATTTCTCCAATGATTTTGATGGCAAGAACAACTGCAGCGGCGGATGTGCTGCGGTATGGCCTATTTATTACGCCGGCGACAATCTGGCACAGGCTGCGCTGGGAACAGGATTGGACATTAAAGACTTCACTACCATCACCACTATTGATGGTAAAAAACAAACTGCTTACAAAGGATGGCCGCTGTACTACTTCGCACCTGCGGTAGGTGGAGTGAACGTACGTGAAGCGCCCGGCAAAACAACCGGTGAAGGCGTGAATAACGTCTGGTATGTAGCCAAACCCGATTATACCATACAACTGATCAACGCGCAACTGGTAGGCGCCGATGGTAAAAATTACAAGGCAGACCATACCGTTGGCGACGGCAAAACATTGTACTTCACTGATGGTAAAGGCATCACGCTTTATTCTTTCAATAAAGACAGCTTTAACATCAACAAGTTTACCAAAGCTGATTTTTCCAACAATGCTGTTTGGCCTATTTATGAAACAGACCAGATAGTGGTACCTTCTACGCTTGATAAAACATTATTTGGCAGCATCACCGTTGCCGGTAAAAAACAATTGACCTACAAAGGATGGCCGCTGTACTACTTCGGACAGGATGCAGGTGTAAGAGGCTCCAACAAAGGAGTGAGCTTCCCTGCACCAGGCGTATGGCCGGTAGTTACAAAAGATGTGGCGGCTGCTCCTAAGCCATAACCATTGCCTTCAACCGTAAAAACGGAACGGCTCAGTATTCTGTATGAATGCTGAGCCGTTGTATCTGGTGAAATATGTAAACTATTCTCTTCTGCTTTCCACGGTATACACGAAGCTGTCGGCCCGGTAATACCCAAGGTTATACTCTATAGGCCGTTCGCCCTGGTCGTATACAAACCGCTTCCTCAGCAGGATGGGATGCCCGGTTTCAAGCTCCAGTTTGGCGGCAATAAATTTGTCGGCTGATTTTGCGCTGATTTCTTCTTTGGACAATGTAGCCACTGTCATGTAATCCTTTTCCAGGATATCGTATAAAGGGCGTTTGAAATCTTCCTCACCGGTTAAGCCCACCCGGGGATGAAAATACGAAATGAAATATACAAAGGGCCCTTCCGCCTTTCCTCTCAGGCGTTCCAGCTTAAGCACTTTTTTATTTGGGCTGATCTCGAAGAAATTGGCAATGGTTTCATCGGGCAATACCCAGGTGACATGCAATTCAAAATTTTTGATGATGATACCGCGTGCAGTCATCTCCTGGGTAAAGCTCAGCCAGTTCTTTGATTTGGAGCTGATAGCAGCTTCGGCTACTTTGGTGCCCACTCCTTTCTTCCTGGTCAGCAGTCCTTCGTAAACAAGTTTATTCAGGGCATGACGCAAAGTAGATCGGGAAATAGCCAGTTGCTTTGCCAGCTGTACTTCGTTAGGTAAAAATTTTCCACCACTGTACTGTGGATCTTTTATCATGTTCCGCAACAGGTTTTCCGCCTGTATATGAAGTGGTAAAGGATTTTTATGATCTATACTCAAATTCATGCCTGCAAAGCAACTGGAAATAAACAAGAAAAACAATTTTAGCCCCCCTTATTTTGGGAGTATGTATGCCCTGGCCGGAAAAACAGTATCAAAACAAAGTATCCCAACTATACCAGCCGCGCTCACATAAACATCAAATAATCAACATGTTATCCACCCCTCCAACTATTTAGGCCTTGTTAAAAACTTTTCTTGCGTTTATTAAATTATGTTTATATGTTTGTACATAATATCCGGGGCCACATTATGAAAAAATACTTTTCTATAATTCCCTTTATTGCCGGTATCACTGCTCCTGTTTTCCTTCCGGGAAACCTGGCGGCACAGGCGGGCGCCAGCTCCCTGGCGGCAACTGTAATGGCAGACAGCAGGCTGGATACGGTACAGGCCCGGGCACTACGGCTACTCACCGGTTTCTCTGCCGGTACTTCCTATGGGGAAGTATGGATCAGGGACTTCAACACTTTTATTAATGGCTCCTTACAGGTATTACCACATGACCAGGTAAAGGAAATGCTGCTGCTTTTCTTCCGTATGCAGGGGGAAGATGGAAATATTCCCGATGGCGTTATTCCAAAGGAGAAAGCCAATGTGGGCTACAAATACAGGTATTCCGGCCTTGCCCCGCAATGGGCTGCCCATAAGAATACCGTGGAAACCGACCAGGAATCATCCCTGATCCAGGCGGTTAGAAAATATGTTGCTGTTACCGGCGACCAGGACTTTCTTTTTTTGGCTGTAAATGATAAAACGATTTTGCAACGGATGGAAGCCTCTATGGCCTATCTGCTGAAAGAGCGCTGGTCGGAAAAAAACGGGCTTATCAAAGGCGCCACCACTATCGACTGGGGCGATGTGCAGCCGGAAACCGGTTGGGGCGTAGCCATCAATGAGCAAACAAAATGGGCGGTCGATATTTATGACAACGCCATGTTTGTGATGGCTATACAGGATTTCATGGCAATGAAACCTCCGGATTACAAGGCACAGCGGAGCTGGAGCAAAGTAGCAGCCGGTATACGGAGCAATGTGCGCAAATACTTATGGGACGACCGGGCGCAGAAATATATACCACATCTTTATTTGAACGGAAGCCCGTTTTCCCCCTCATTCAACGAAAAGGAGATCCTTTACACAGGAGGCACAGCCTGTGCAATACTGGCAGGATTCCATACATCCAAAGAAATAGCGGCTATCAACAGGCAAATGATGCAGGCCGCCTCTAAAGAAAAATTCGCTACCATAGGTATCACGGTATATCCTCCCTACCCGGCAAAGGAGTTCCCGAATATGCATCCTTATGTATATCAGAACGGGGGCGACTGGACCTGGTTTGGCGGACGGATGATCCAGGCCTTAATTTTAAACGGATTTATACAGGAAGCCGTAGCAGAGCTTAAACCCATGACCGACCGTGTCATTGCTCATAACGGCTTTTTCGAATGGTATGATGTTCAGACAGGCACGCCAAAAGGATCAGGAGATTTTCGCGGGGAAGCAGGCGTTTTACTGGACGCCATCGCACTTCTGAAAAAATGGGCAATTCATCAGCAGGAAGTAAACAATTAAGGCTGCTTATTTATTATTATTTATTCATCAACCGGATCTTATTAAAAAACATATCATTACCATCATCTTAAAAACCAAATTTCGCTTGTTATCAAAGGGGCTTCCACGCAGCATCCCCTTGATCACTATCAACTGAAACATTTACCGGCTATTATTACCTCATCACTAAAGACTTGTTATGAAAGCAAAACTATTTTATGTGCTTGCATGCCTGTTACTCTCCATGCATGCAACGGCCCAGATTAAAATAAGCGGTAAGGTCACCAGCGCCGCTGACGGAACTGCAATTCCCAACACCACGGTGGCCATTAAAGGTACTTCCAGCGGTACCATCGCCAATGTAGATGGCGTTTACTCCTTAACAGTGCCCAACCAAAACTCTGTACTGGTATTTTCCTTCACGGGATTTGGTACCAAAGAGGTGGTTGTAGGCAATCAAACCACTATCAACGTATCACTGGAAGTACAGGTAAACACCCTGAGCGACCTCGTGGTAATTGGTTACGGATCGGTGAAAAAATCTGACCTCACCGGTGCGGTAGCTTCTCTCAAAGGTGAACAGGTGATGGACAAACCCGTTCCTAACATCTCCCAGGCCTTACAGGGTAAAGTGGCGGGTGTAGATGTAAACATCAACAGCAGCGCGCCCGGCCAGGCGGCTAAAGTACGCGTACGTGGTATCGGTTCTATCAACTCTTTTGTGGATCCGTTGTACGTGGTAGATGGTGTGGCGGGTGTAGATGCGAATGCCCTCAACCCTAACGACATCGCCTCCATTGAAGTACTGAAAGATGCCTCCTCTACCGCCATTTATGGTGCGCGCGGCGCCAACGGTGTAATTATGATCACCACCAAACGCGGTAAGGCAGGTCCCACACAGGTAAGCTACCAGGGAGATGTGAACGTAAGCACTCTGGCCAGCCACCTTCCTACATTGAACTCAGAGCAATTTGTAAAAGTATATAACGAAGCTTTTGCCAATGCTACTAAGTTCGACCCGGATCACGGCACCTGGACCCCAACAGCCATACTGGATCATGAACATTTTCCCTTGCTGTTCGATGAAAACGATAAACCATTGTACAACACCAACTGGGAGAAGGAAACCTATAAACCGGCCGTGTCTACCAGCCACCAGGTGAACTTCCAGGGTGGTAATGACAAACTGCTCTATAGCGCCTCCCTCGGTTACCTCGATCAGAATGGTTTAATGATAGAATCCTGGTTCAGAAGATATTCTGCCAGGGCTACTTTTGATGACCAGGTAAAAGACTGGCTGAAAATTGGCGGCGCCCTTAACATCGTATCCAGTACACAAAGATTGGTATCCGATGGTAACGGTTCCTTAAACGTACCCAGGATGGTGACGGAAGAAGTACCTATTGTACCTGTAAGATATCCCGATGGCAGCTGGGCGGGTAACTATGATATACCTGGCCTGGAGGGCGGTCCAAACCCTGTACAGATAGCACAGAACAGGTATACCCTCAATAACCAGATGCATACCCTGGGCAATTTTTACATGCAATTCCAGATCACCAAAGACCTGAATTTCAAAACCGATTTTGGTTACGATCAGATCAGCAACAAAGCCAATTTCTATTCTGCCGGCGATCTTCCCCACCTGTCGCAGGACCAGGGAGGTGTAGCCAGGGTCACCACCGACTATCGCAAGTACTGGCAGTCGGAAAACTATCTTACTTATAACAAACAATTCAAAAATAATAACAGCCTAAACGCGGTAGTAGGTATTTCATTCCTGGAGTTCAGTAATGAAAACGCCCTGGCGGAAACACAGAATTTCCTGTCTGATTACTTCCAGTGGAACTCCCTGGCCGCAGGTTCGGTACGTAACAACATCACTTCAGAAACCCAGCCATGGTCTATGAACTCTTATTATGGCCGTGTTAATTATAACCTGAAGAATAAATACCTCTTTACCGCCACTGCCAGGTACGATGGTTCTTCTAAATTCAGTAAAGACAACCAGTTCGCCTTCTTCCCTTCCGTAGCAGCCGCATGGCGCGTTTCAGAGGAGGACTTCCTGAAGAACAGCAAAACCATCAATAACCTGAAGATCCGCGCCAGCTACGGTACTTCCGGTAACCAGGAAATTGGTCAGTTCCAATACTCTCCACAGTACCGTCCTGATCAAACCGTTATAGGCGGCGCCAACCAGCCTACGCTGGTACCAGGTTATATAGGTAACCCGGATCTGAAATGGGAACGCTCCAACCAGATAGATGCAGGTGTGGAACTGGTAATGGTGGATAACCGCATCAACCTGAATGTGGATTATTACAACCGTAAAACATCCGACCTGCTGCTGGCCACCCCTATTCCATGGTCCGCAGGTATGTATACTCCCAACGTATATAAAAACATTGGCGAGGTAAGAAATACCGGTCTGGAAGTAAACCTCAGTACCGTAAACATTCAGAAACCAAACTTAACCTGGACGACCACCTTCATTTTTGCGACCAATAAAAATGAGATCCTCACCCTCAACGACGGTAATGCAGATATCTTCCCCGGTCCTAACTTCCTGGGTCAAACCAATGTACTGCGTGTAGGTGAGCCTATCGGTTCTTTCTATGGCATGAACAGGCTGGGCATCTGGGGCACCGATGAAGCCGCCGAAGCAGCCAAGTACTCCCTGCTGCCCGGCGACAGGAAGTATGAATATGATGCAAACGGCAATCCGGTATATAATATCATAGGCCGCGCTTATCCGAAATGGACAGGTACTTTCAGCAGCACCCTCAAATACAAAGGATGGGACTTTAGTTTCGATATCCGTTTTGTACAGGGCGTAAATACAGCCGCTGCATTTAAACACTCTACGGAAGACCGCCAGACACTGGCCAACAGTTTGGCTACCGTACTGAATGCCTGGACCCCGGAAAACCAGAACACCCATGTTGCACAGGTACGCAGCTATAAATTTACACAGGACTCCCATTTCGATACCTGGTGGGTAGAAGATGGTTCCTATATCAGGGGACAAAACTTCACGCTCGGCTATACTTTCCCTGAATCATGGATGCAGAAAAGCAAGATCCGCAAGTTCCGCATTTACGGCAGTGTGCAAAACCTTTTCCTCATTACCAAATACACCGGTTATGATCCTGAAGTAGACACCTTCAATTTTGGTTATGGCGCCAACACCGGTTTCTCACAGAACATCGACTTCTTCCCTTATCCCCGCCCACGCGTGTGGAACCTGGGTGTGAATCTTGATTTCTGATGAAATCGTATACCCGTTGATGTGATAATCTTTTTAGTGATTAAAAATTATGAAAATGAAAACGACTAAACATATCATACTTGCGCTGCTGGTGTTATTCGCCTGTTCCTGCAAAAAATTCCTGGAACAAAAACCCACGAATTTTCTTCCGCCGGATGCCGATCTGTCCGATCCCAAAGTGGCGCGTGCGCTGGCAAACGGTTCTTACCAGTACCTCCAGGGATTTTTACAGGGGCAGCCTTCTTCCTATGGCGGTAACGTTTACAACCTGATGGAATTTATGACAGGAAAGGCCAACAGCGATCTTGGTCAAACCGGGTTTGCCACTTTCCAGAACCTTAGCTATAATACCACCTCCTTCTATGTGGATACCTGGTGGCAACGTTTATACATGGGAGTAGGCGCCTGTAACCTGGCCATAGAGAAATTGCCCCAGGCAGCAGTATCAGATGCCGATAAAACCAATATGCTGGCAGAGGCGCATACACTGCGGGCACTTTATTACTTCCATCTTGTACGGCTATACGGCGCAGTTCCCAAAGTGACCGAGGTGCCAAAAGACCTGAACCTGAACCTGCCCCGCACAGCAGCAAAGGCTATTTATGATGAGATCATTATCCCCGATCTGCTAACCGCGGCAAAATCAACGCTGCCCTGGGCAGACAGAACCGGCAAGGTATCTATGGGACTCGTTCAGTCGCTCCTGGCAGATGTATATCTTACTTATGCCGGCGCTGCCATTAACGGAGGTAACCAATACTATGCACTATCGGCCGCCGCATCCAAATCCGTGATTGCGAACGGCGGCTATTTCCTGTTCCCGGAATACACCAATATGATCAACCCCAACAATAAAAATCTCGGGGAGTTCATTTTCCAGGTACAGTATGCAGCCTCCGTACCAAGCATTAACCCGCTTACACCACTTACCATTCCAAACTATGCAGGTATCTCCAAATATTCTGATGAGTATGGATCCGTATATCCTACCCCGCAGTTTATTGCATCATTCCCTGCAGGAGATAAACGTGTACAGGAAAGACAATTCTTCTATACCAAATACAAGAAGAAAGAACCTGCTACTGATACGTTTACATTTAAAGGCCGGTATATTTACAAATGGTTTGATTCGCTTGCTGTTGTAAGCACCGCAAAATCCGATCTCAACTATACACTTTACCGCCTGGCAGATGTATACCTGATGTATGCAGAGGCATCCAACCGTGCAGAAGGCGCTCCGAATGCAGATGCCATCAAATACGTAAATGCCATCCGGGCCCGCGCTAAACTGGCGCCTATAGGCGCCATGTCACAAGCCAATTTTGAACATGAAGTATGGCTGCAACGGTATTTTGAACTATGCTTTGAAAACAAAATGTGGTTTGATATGATCCGGACCCGGAAAGTACACAACGACGTAACGGGCAACTGGGATGATTTTGTTGGACATAAAACGGTATTCGGCGCTACTTTCGCAGCAAAACAATTACTGTTCCCTGTACCTAAACAGGAAAGTGATGTGAACCCGAATTTATTGCCCAATAACCCGGGATTCTAGTAGAGATTTTTTATTTGAAAGATAAGGCTGTCTCTTTTGAGGCAGCCTTATTTATAAGGGCGCAAACATCCGCCCGGAGTCTTTTTTTGTGAGATGCCTGCCATTGTACTTATTACAAACACATCGTTCTTCTCCCGGATATCTGCTGTTATTATTATTTCTCCCAACCGATACTTCGGAATACCAATATTTTTTACCAACAACCCCATTCTTTCCAGTCCTGAAACGTCGGAATGCTAAATTATGTATGTATGTTTGTACATATGAAACATATAGTAGTCAAACTCCTTTTGTCTGCTGGGATCGCAACCAGTGTAAATGCCCTGGGGGCGGGGTTTTCCGCTACATATAACAGGGTATTGCCCTGTTCGTTAAACGCACACACACATAATAAGCACCTGGCTGCAAAGTATCATGTATTGCAACAACAGCCCATACCCTTTACCAGTATTGAGCTACAGCCTACCGTAGCCTACCTCAACCATCACGGCACCCCCGCCCGTATGGTGAGGATGCGCTTTCATGGCGGCAAAAGCTACCAGCCGGCAGTGGTATATATGCATTTTAACGGACAGGAGGACAGCCTGACGCTGGCAGCCAGCCAGGACGGCCTCGGAGAAGTAGAACTGCCCCTGCCGGGCGCGCCGGTAGATAAAGACGCCCAGCTGTTTGTACGTGTCAGCAGCGGCGGGCAAACCTACACTGCCCGCTGTATTGTGTCGCCCACCCGGCAATGGAATGTGTATATCATGCCTCATTCCCACGTAGACGTAGGATATACCAACGTACAGGCAAAAGTGCTGACCATTCACATGAACAATATCGATGAAGCCATTAAGATAGCCGCCCGTACAGCCAACTACCCGGCAGAAGCCCGCTTTAAATGGAATACGGAAGCCCTCTGGGTGGTAGATAAATACCTGGCCGCCGCCAGCGATGAAAAGAAACAGCGGTTCCGCGAAGCCGTTACAAAAGGATGGATCAACCTTGACGGCGCTTATGCTAACACCAATACCAGCGCTACCTCACCCGCACAGCTGCTGCAACTGTTTGCCACCGGCGCCCGTCTTGCAAAAGATTATGGTATTCCTATCAACACCATGTTCCAGGGAGACGTACCCGGGGCCTCCTGGGGATTGATCAGCCAGGCAGCCATTACCAGTATCCGGTATTTCCTCAGCGCTCCCAATGCCAACGACCGCATCGGCAGCTCGGGGCAATGGCGCGATAAGCCCTTCTACTGGCAGGACGCTTCGGGAAAACAACAGGTGCTCTTCTGGCAATCATCTCCCTACTCTATCGGCTATACGCTGAAAGGAAGCAAAATACCCAACTTCTTTACTGTAGAAGATCCAAAGCCTTACTATACCGGTAAGCCAAGTGAAAACTTTCTCAACCCATATCTTTTCGATTATCTGTCCCAGCTGGAACATCAGCAATTTCCCTACAACATGACCCTCCTCACCTGGGCCATGAGCGATAATGCCCCCATAGACCCCGAACTGCCGGACGCAGTAAAGGCATGGAACGAACGTTATACATCTCCCAAACTCATTATCACTTCCGTTAAACAATTTTTCCAGGACTTTGAAGCAGGGTGGAAGGATAAGATCCCGGTATTTGCAGGCGACTATACCGAATACTGGACAGACGGCGTCGCCTCCGGTGCCAAAGAAACCGCCATTAACCGGAATGCATCCGACCGGCTACAGCAGGCAGGCGCCATCTGGGCCATCAGGGGTAAAACCGGCTACCCGGCAGATTCCTTTCAACATACCTGGACCGACCTCATTATGTTCAACGAACATACCTGGGGTGCTTTCAACAGCGTATCCAACCCCCAGGATCCGAAAGCTATCGCTCAGTGGCAGTACAAACAGGCCTTTGCGCTGAACGCCCAAACCCGCTCTGAAACATTGCTGCACAGCAGCACTAACGGTAACGGATATACCAATACGGCAACACAGGCCGTTGATGTATACAATACGCTTGGGCATACCCGGACAGCCCTGGTTCGTGTTCCTGCGGTGCTCAGCACTGCCGGCAACCAGGTGAAAGATATAAACGGCAGGATACTGCCTTCGCAAAGGCTCAGCACGGGCGAACTTGCATTTCTCGCCACATCGCTGCCGCCTTTTTCCAAACAGCGGTTCACCATTCATCCCGGCGCTGCCGGAACACCGGCACAAAAGGCCACCGTTAAGGATAACAGCCTGGACAACGGCCTTTATTCCATCCGGGTAGATCCATATACCGGTAATATCATTCAACTCGTAAAAAAAGGTTATAACGGGAACCTTGCCGATTCCGCCGGGTTGAATCAATACACTTATATGCCTGGCGACTCTGCCGAAAAAATACTATACAGCGGCCCCGCCAACATCCATATCAAAGAGAAAGGACCGCTGGTGGTAAGCCTGTCTGTTACCAGCACAGCGCCGGGCGCCCGCTCCCTCACCCGTGAAATAGAGCTTGCCTCGGGTACCGACCAGGTGGCACTGGTGAATACAATAGATAAAACGGCTGTTGGCAGTAAGGAGAGTGTACACTTTGTATTCCCCTTCCGCATCCCCGGCGCACAGGTACGATACAATATACCCTGGGGAAGTATAACCGCGGAAGCAGACCAGCTGCCACATACTAACAGGAACTGGTATACGCAGCAGCGATGGGTAGATGTGTCAGGAAAAAATACGGGCGTTACCTGGTCGGGCCCCGATGCGCCCCTGTTTGAAATAGGACAATATCCCACAGCGGGGTTACTCGGCGGGCTGCATAACTCTCCCCGCTGGATTTCCTTTATGGAACAGCAGCCGCTTATTTCTTCATGGGTAATGAACAACCTGTGGCATACCAATTTTCGCAGAGACCAGGAAGGGATCACGGTTTTTCATTACTACCTGCAGGTACATGGCGCATTTGATGCCGCCGCAGCGAACAGCAAAGGCCTGGAAAATCATCAGCCACCGGTAGTTGCAGCAGCAGACGGTCCTCCGTCAGAAAGCCTGTTCTTCAACATCAGCGGCGATAATATATATGTGGAAAATCTCTACCCTGCGGCAGACGGTAACGGTGTTATCATGCAACTGGTAAATACAGCCGCTCATACGGCCACGGCTATACTATCTTCAAAAAATAAATCCACCGCTTTAAATATTTCAGAAAGCGACTTACTGGAAACAAACAAGCGCATACTTCCGGATAGTTTCCCTGTTCCCGGTAAAGGAATAATAATGATCCGCGTAGCAAAAAAATAAGATTATGATCTGGCGAGATTCAGCACAGCCCCTGCTGCCGGAACATGCAGCAGCTCCTCTCCCGGGTACCTATAACAGGTACCCGGCTCATCCGCTCGGCAATGGTAAGATACAGACCGGCTACACATCGCTGGCCAACTGGATTGTTCAGCATCCGGTGGTGGTAATAGATGGCTATGCAGGTATTTTCTGGGAAAAGATATACACGTCCCTGAAGCTGGAACTGGCCCGTATGGGCGTTAACGTTAGGTGGTACGATATGCATTGTTGTTTAAAAGACAGCCGGCATATACAAGACCTGGTGGCCCCTTTTATTGGTAACGAAGGCGATGTATGGGGCACAAAAACTTCTTTGCACATCACTGATTTTTTTGATGAAGAGAAGATCGCGGCACTGCTGCCCGAAGGTCCTTATGACCTGCATATCATATACGGAAGCGGGGCGGCACTCGCACATCCTACTGCCCCGGTTATCTACCTGGATCTTCCCAAAAACGAACTGCAGTACCGTATGCGTGCAGGCACTATTACCAACTTTGGCAACAGCACCGCCGGTGGCAGCGCTGAAATGTACAAACGCTTTTATTTCGTAGACTGGGTAGTGCTGAATAATTACAAACAAACCCTGCAGCAGCGCATCCGGATTATGGCAGATACCCAATGGCCAGATCATATAGCGTGGGCATTTAACCATGATCTGCAGGAAGGTATTTCCCGGTTGGCGCGCAGCACTTTCCGGGTAAGGCCCTGGTTTGAAGCAGGCGCCTGGGGCGGGCAGTGGCTGAAAACACATATCAACGGCATTAACACGGAAGAAATAAATTATGCCTGGTCTTTTGAGATGATTGTTCCGGAGAACGGGGTACTTTTTGAGAGCGATGGTTACCTGATGGAAATTCCCTTTGAATGGATGATGTATACACAGCATACTGCCATTCTTGGGGATCATGCAGACATCTTTCAATATGAATTCCCTATCCGGTTCGACTTCCTCGATACATTTGATGGCGGCAACCTTTCCATTCAGTGTCATCCTTCAATGGATTATATCCGGGCGCATTTCGGAGAAACCTTTACACAGGATGAAACCTATTATATCATGGATTGTAAAGACGATGCCGCTGTGTACCTGGGTTTCCGGGAGGGAATTGATCCGGAGGCATTTAAAACCAAACTGGAAAACAGCCGGGATCTTGGTATTCCGGTAGAAATAACGGATTTTGTACAAAAGCATGCGGCAGATAAACATACCCTTTTCCTGATTCCTAATGGTACGGTGCACAGCGCAGGCGCCAACAACCTGGTACTGGAAATCAGCGCCACCCCGTACATTTTCACGTTTAAAATGTACGACTGGCTGCGACCTGGACTGGATGGAAAACCCAGGGCTATCAACATCGACCATGCCTTTCATAACCTGGACTTCAGCAGGCAGGGTAAAGCAGTGAAAGATCAACTGATATCCAAGCCCGCCGTAATAGATAAGGGGGAAAACTACCAGCTGGTACACCTTCCTACACATGCCGAACATTTTTATGATGTACACAGACTGGAATTCAGCGGCAGTGTTAATATTACTACCAATGGCCTATGCCTGGTGATGATGCTGGTGGAAGGCAGTTCCGTAACGGTTACTACCGCTAACGGGCATACGACTACCTATCATTACGCTGAAACTTTTGTAATACCGGCGGCAGCAGTAAGCTGCCGGATCACCTGCAATAATGAAGGCCCGGTGAAACTGATCAAAGCGTTCTTAAAATCATCGCACCCGGTTTTTAACCAAATAGCATCCACCTGATATGCAGCAACAGCGTCAACATCTCAGCTTCATTACACTGGTAGCTTCCCTGGGCGGCTTCCTTTTTGGTTTTGATATGGCGGTGGTATCCGGCATCCTCCCGTTTGTGGAACACCGGTTTTTATTATCGCCGGCACAGCTGGGATGGTTTGTATCATCTGCGCTTGCAGGCTGTATTGCCGGGGTTATTTTTGCCGGCGACCTCAGCGACCGCTTCGGCAGGAAAAAACTATTGTTCCTGTCGGCTGCATTGTTTGTGCTTACTGCATTGGGCTGCACTTTTATACCTGCATTTTCCTGGCTCATTGCTGCACGCATTCTTGGCGGTATGGCCGTAGGCATAGCCTCCAGCGTGGTGCCGCTCTATCTCTCAGAAATTGCCCCGGATCATTTGCGGGGAAGACTGGTTACCTATTACCAGCTGGCCGTTACCATTGGCATCTTCTGCGCTTATGCCAGCAATGCACTGCTGCTGAAGTATACCGCAACGCCTTCCCAAAACGGATGGCCGCTGATCAGCCACCTGGAAGTTTGGCGTAAAATGTTCGGGGTAGGTATTTTTCCTGCACTGCTTTTTTTGCTGGGTATTATTTTTATCCCTGAAAGCCCCCGCTGGACAAAGCAACAGCACGCTACCGTAACAGGTAACGCTGCCGGCTATACGCAACTGCTGGCGCCCCGTTTCCGCCGCGCTTTGCTGATAGCGGTCCTGCTCCCGTTCTTTTCACAGTTCAGCGGTATCAATGCCATTATTTATTACGGGCCTACTATTCTGCACCAATCCGGTCTTACACTGGATAACTCCCTCATCAGCCAGTTATTTTTCGGTGCAGCCAATGTGCTCTTTACCTTCATCGCCATCTGGAAAGTAGACAGCCTTGGCAGGCGCCCCCTGTATCTATGGGGAACAGCCGGAGCAACTATCAGCCTGATGCTTACAGGCTTCTGCTTTTACACCGGCGCCGTTAATGGCATATACCTCCTGCTTTGTGTGCTTGCTTTCCTGGCCTGCTTTGCGTTTTCCATCGGTCCGCTGAAATTTGTGATCGCTGCAGAAATATTTCCCGACAGCATCCGCGCAAAAGCATTGTCGCTCAGCATTATGGTGATGTGGACCGCCGATGCGATTATGGGACAGCTCACGCCGGTTATGCTGGCTTTCGCAGGAACGCCTCAAACATTCTGGTGTTTCGCCTTATGCTGTGTGTTCGCTTTTATAACGGTATTTAAACTGGTACCGGAAACAAAGGGACAGTCGATGGAAGACATCCAGCGTCACTGGATACATTAAACAAAGCAGGCCGTACATTACAACCTGTCCTAAAAACACCTCTCCCCGAATATCAGCCCGTGGCTTTTCATCCACGTTTACAACATCTTTGTACATGAGGTTTACAGCCATCTGTCTTCTACATGCATCAACTCATCCGTCCAAAGGCCATCACAGCCATACTTACAGCAGGTGTTAGTTTCGGATTCAACATTGGTATAAATTTTAATACGCATTCTTATGGGTTATACAACTCATTAACAGTAACAGGTGCAAATGACGCTACTGCTTGAGACAATTTTGTGGACACAGGGAATTTATTTCCTGGCAACCGGTATGTGGCCGCTGGTGCATTATGGCAGCTTTGAAGCAATCACCGGTCACAAAACGGATGTATGGCTGGTCAAAACTGTGGGAATGCTATTGGCGGTTACCGGCGCAGCTCTGCTAATTGCAGTGATGGATAGAAGGCCGGTGGATGCCTTTACTTTTACTATTGGCGCTGGCACTGCCCTGGGATTGTTAACTATTGACATCATATATGTCGTAAAAAAAGTAATATCAAAAATTTATCTGCTGGATGCATGCGTTCAGCTCTTATTAATTGCATTGTGGTGTATAAATATATTCTAACCCTAATTTCACAGATATGGAAGGCGTTTCCCCTCAGGCGGCGGCAATTGACGGCATATTCAATAATCCTGAATTAAAAGAAATTTTTTACCAGCAACTTGGTAACAGCAACTGTTATGTGTATTGCGTGGGAGATGCATTATGGGTAATGACCGAATGGCCTGAAGGCGCACGTATTACCTTCAGGGCGGTATATGCCCCGCATGATAAAATTGAAATAAAAAGTACTACAAAGAAAAGGAACCAGGCCGTTTTCCAGTTGGACACGCTGGCAGCCACATACCAGGTCACCCTGGATCTTTATCACAACGGGTATCCCTGTTTTCGCTGCAGAACTACTGTCACACCAAAAGCTGCACTTGCTTTTCATTACTGGCCGCGTGACATAATGCCGTTGAATCCCGCCGGCAGCAGCGGGTTTCCTGAAGGTGATATTTATGCTTCCCAGAACGGCCCCCGCACCGGGATGATCTATTTTGGTATAAAGGCCCCTCACTCAGGCGCAGTACTGTACCTGCAAAATTTTTCTGCGCTGGGTAACTATTGCGGGCAAACGAAAACGTCTCTCAGCAACACAGTTGGCGGCACCTGGCCGGATATCGGCTTTATGCTGCCATCATCGGATAAGCAATTTTTAAAGGCAGGTAAAACTTACACCATCAGCGACGCCTTTATAGTTATGGATGCCAAAATACCTGCAAATGAAACCGAAATGTCCATACAGTTCATGGACCTGCTGGCGGAGATCTATCTGCGTCTCCCAAAGCCCAACACACAATATCATCACTGGCCGGATATAGCTGAAAAAGCATGGCACGACCTGGAGCACAGTGCGGGCAGCTGGTGCCAGGTAAACGGCCATGCCTTTTTGAATGCCTATGTATGCGATTATAAAACACCTCCCGAGCTAATGGTGCAAATGGCGGTGTTACTTCCACTAACGGAATACCGGAAATGGAGTAAGCGGGAAATGAAGATCATAAATGACCTCATAAACATAATACCGGACTTCTATGACAACAAGCTAAACACCTTCGTGCGATGGCTGCCTGCCGCTGCGCACCGGCTTGATAAATCAGAAGAGCATAAGCATCCGCTGGTTATGGATAGCTGGTATCTCCATCATCCGTTGTTAAACCTTATCCGCCTGGCAAAGCAGGGTCATAAAGGCATTATGGACAAGCTTTCCCATTCGCTGGATTTTGCTATCAGGGTAGCGCATCATTTTAACTATAAGTGGCCGGTATTCTATAATATGGAAACACTGGAAATAATAAAAGCAGAAACAGAACCTGGTAAAGGAGGTGAAAAAGATGTGCCGGGTATTTATGCCAAAACGATGCTGCTGGCATGGGAGGTGACTCAAAAAGAGGAATACCTGGAAGAAGCTAAAACAGCCTGCCTGTCATTACAGGGAGAAGGATTTGAGCTTTTTTACCAGGCCAATAATACTGCTTTCTCTGCATTCACTGCATTGAAACTGTTCACGCTTACCAAAAACGAAGTGTACTTAAATATCAGTTACCTCTGCCTGGCCAATATGTTTAAGCACGTGTGGTTGTGGAATTGCAATTACGGGTTTGCTGAAAACTATGCTACTTTTTTCGCCATGTTTCCGCTGCGGGATGCACCATATATCGCTGTTTATGAGGAAACGGAATGTTTTGCTTCTTTCAGCGATTACCTGTTACTGGCAGAGGATATTTCAATACCAGCTTCTATCCGGCTGCTGCTGGCAGAGTTTATACGCTACTATATCAACCGGGCAAACTATTACTATCCTCCCATGCTACCCGCTGATTGCATTGCAAAAAAAACCAAAACAGGGGAAGTAGCAAAAGAGTTGTGGCTTCCCATAGAAGATCTCCAGGATGGATGGGCTGAGTCCGGAACCGTAGGCCAGGAAGTATACGGGGCAGGGCTGCCTTTTACACTGGTGCCTCATCATTATTACACTATCCCGGGTGAATCACTTCTTGTATACATTGATTACCCCGCTGCGGGTTTCAGCACCAGGGGGAAAACAGCCACCTTCCGGTTGCTCGGACATAAAAAAGGCGCTTGTCATATGCGCATTATGCCCATTAAAAAGCGTAAGGAATTGCCACGTATCACGGTAACAGACGGAAGGGATGTGCTGAATGCCACTGTATGCGATAACGGGCACCTTGAATTTAAACTTAAAGGAAACCAGCAGATCGTCATCAGCTGGAAATAAACCATCTAAAATATATTCTTATGCAGCAATCTTTTTCATCAATCGCCAGGTACGAACCTGAAAGTCTAGCAGGAAAGAATATCCTGATCACCGGTGGCACTACGGGAATCGGAAGGTCTGCCGCGCTGCTGCTCGGAGCATACGGCGCCCGTGTAATGGTGTTTGGCAGGCACCAACCTGAACTGGATGATACCTTAAAGGCATTTAAAGATGCCGGTATGGAAGATAAGGTTTACGGATTCACCACAGACATTGCAGAGAAGAAAGGTATTGAAGAAACCTTCAGACAGGTAGATAAACACTTTGAAAAACTTGATGTGCTAATCAATAACGCGGCGCTACCCTTCAAGGGCATACAGGAAGGTACTTATGAAGACTGGCAGTATGTTCTCAACACTAATTTACTGGCTTACCTGGCCTGCTCAAATGAAGCGGTAAAGCGCATGAAAGAAAAAAATGGCGGGCAGATTGTATTCATTGGCTCTCTCAGCGCAGACGTAAGATCAGCCAACAGTTCGGTATATACGGCCACCAAGGCAGGTATCCAGGCTTTTTCGGAAGCCCTGCGAAAAGAAGTGCAGTCATTGAATATTAAAGTATCTCTGATTGAGCCAGGGCTTGTGGGCACCGATCTGCTGGAAATGCCGGCGGAGAAAAAAGAGGAAATGCAACAGAAGCAGGAAATGCTATTCCCTGAAGATATTGCCGCATTAGTACTGTTCCTCTTACAACAACCCTGGCGCTGCAACCTTATGACCAGCAGCTTACTTCCTGTCAACCAATCTGTTTAAGCGCAAAAAACAGCAGGTAGCCTGAACAGGCGCCTGCTGTTTTCACCTTACATTCACCATGTAACTAATCGTTACCTTCTACCTTAACGATTTTATTGTAGATCCCAAAAAGAAGGAAAGGCACCGCCCACGCTACTTCCCCTTCATCATGTTGCTGGTTCAGTATGTTTTCCATAATACCTGGTTTAAGAATGAGTAAATCTGTTTCATTCCTTTCTTAATCCTTCTTACAAAATCATGCCAGCCAATACCAGCAAACGCAGCAGCAATAAGCACTTCACAAGAAAACACATGGCATAGTTAATGAAGGGATATCAGAAAATTGCTGTTATGTTAGTACCATTTATTGCATTGCTCGTAGTTGTTATAGGAGTTATTGTTTACCTGGTAATGCAGTCCGGCAGGAAAACAAAAGACACCGGTAATAAGTGACCACATTACACCGGCAAACTGTTTCACAATTTCCTCAATAATTTCACGTAAAACCAGGATATAGCAGGTATAAGCATTGGCTTGATTTTGATATAATACCAGTATAATCATTCATCAATTTTCTACGGGTATGAAAACGAATCAAAACAAGCCATCTTACCTGAAGCGTAAAGCATACTTCCTGATAACGCTGGCCCTGTTCCTTGCATCTGTTGTATTACATTGGTATTTCGGCTGGAAAGACTACGTGAATGAGCAAATGGCCCATTCCCAGGCTCCACAGGTACCGGAATACATTGTGCAGATGATGCGTGAAACAATGGAAAACTGGCAATCAGAATTTCTCCAGCTTATCTGGCAGGTTGTGGGATTATCCTTTCTTTGGTATTGCGGTTCTCCTCAATCAAAAGAAGGTGATGACCGGAGAGAAGAAAAACTTGATTTTATTATCAGGCGCCTGGAACCGGGAAAAGCAGAAGAATTACTTGAGCAGTGGAAAATAAAATATCCGGATAAATAATCCGGATATTTTATTTTTATGCCGATAGCAATTGCGCTATACAGGAAGAGATGGACTCAAATGGCCGGTTACCGGTAAGCAGAAGGGTTTTCCCTGTACCTTTCGCCTGCAGCAATAACGAAGGAAACCGGTGAATACCACGGTACTTCGTTTCCTGCATGTCTGCCCTGAAGGCATCAATTGCCTGCTTGCAGGTTAGCTGCTTCCGGAATTTACCGGTATCAAATAATGGATTCTCTGCAGACAGTTCTTCAGCTACCGATATCAATACTTCTTTCTTTGCAATATTCTTTGCTTTCAGCATTACCGCAGTACGCAGCCTGAGAAGATACTGTGCAGCCAGATGTTCCGACTGCAAGGCCGCAGCTTTTACCGCTACACATGCAGGATATGAAGAAGCCGGCGGATCTGTAAACCAGATAGTATCATTCAGCTCTACACCAGACAACTGCCTTGCCTGCATCCATACAGGGCCCATTTGTATCGGGCGGCTTACTGCATGCAGCGTATCATGATAGTTATTCCAGCCCGACAACATTCCTCCCATACAATAGCGCATAGACAACCGCTCACCATACTCATTTACCAGGCGTTGTATAACCGGCTCAAATGCCCAGCTCCAGCAGCAAAGAGGATCAGTATAGTAAACAGCTTCCAGTCGGCAACCACTATCAGCAGGTATACCCTTCTTCCTATTTCTTTTTAGCGTGGCTTGTTTTTCCATTGGTCTTTTTTGATGTCCCGTCGTTTTTGCTGTGCTCACTCCATGATTGCTCCCCTATTTGCACCGCCATATTTATTTCTTCACTCCGCTGCAGGCTCATGCTTCTATCCAGTTCATCCACACCTTCCAGGGTCCTGTTAGTGCCAGTCGGTTCCACCTCCAGCAATCCGTTTGTTTCCAGTACATATTTAACCGGGTCCTCAATAAACTGCCATGTTTCCCCGAGCTGTGAAGATTCGCCCTCATTCCATGCCCCGCGGATATCGGCTCCGCTCGACATATTAAAATACAGGTTGCTGTACCGTGGGTCCGACTGCAATACGCCCGGAGGGAAATTGGGCTGTATGGAATCCAGAGCTGCTTCAAACATCTGGAAATGGGCCACTTCGCGGGTCATCAGGAAATTCAGGGTCTCCTTTACATAAGGATCATCTGTGAACTGCAGCAGGTATTCGTAAGTAATTTTTGCGCGTGACTCAGCGGCCATATCGGACCGGAGATCCACAGTAAGGTCACCATTACAATCTCCATTGATATAGGCGGCCGACCATGGAACGCCCTGGCTGTTCGTATAGGCAGGGCCACCACCGGAGGATACCAGCAGTTGTGGCGCTACAATCGATTTGTGGATGAACTCTTCCTTGGCTTTTTTGCCATCCAGCAATTGCATGATCTCCGATTCATCAGCTGCCTTCTTCAGGTCGCCGTTAATACCTTGTAACAACATCTGGATAGTGGCGCCCACTATCTCAAGATGACTGAACTCTTCCGTGGCAATATCCATCAGGAGATCATACTTATCGGGGAAAGGGTTCCTGGCGCCAAATGCCTGTCCGAAATACCTCAGTGCAGCGGCCAATTCCCCGTTTGCACCTCCAAACTGTTCCAATAACAAAGTAGCGAATGCAGGGTCCGGTTTTGACACCCTTGCATTAAACTGCAGGTCTTTTACATGATAGAACATATTTCATTATTTTGAGTGAAGAATACTTGGATCTGATGATTTTACACGCAAATGAGAATCCATAACTGAATTCAAATACTGCTGAAGCAATCTCAAACAACAAACGGCAGCCGCATACAGTGTCTTCATCTTCTGCCAGCCACAGCAGCAACATGAACCAATTCCTCATTGTGTCCGGGCAATGAGCAAAGTATTACACATTCTTAAGAAATATTTCATCAATCGCGCGCCAGTACCCGATTCCGGATATATATAAAACCCCACCAACAGGACACATGTGACTAACGTTATTGAATACACGTAATGTCCTTTCTCATTTGAAAATGCCGGCGGCATCAGGGAACAGTAATTGCTGTAGAAAAGGAAAACAACCGGTATGGAAAAAATTACATTAATTGATGAAAAAATTTATAAGAAGTGGTTTGCTGTAGCCCCTGGCGTATGGGGGATACATGATGTGTTAGTAAATATGTATCTCATTCATCAGCCAGCCAATAATTCCTGGGTACTGGTAGATGCCGGCCTGAAAACCTCAGCTCATAAAATTATACAGGTAGCCAGGCACCTCTTCTGGCCGCAGGTAACACCATCTGCTATTATTCTTACCCACGGGCATTTTGATCATACTGGTGCGCTCCCCGCTTTGCTGAAAGAATGGGATGTACCTGTGTATGCGCACTACCTGGAGGCCCCCTATCTTACCGGAAGATCCGCTTATCCGCCACCGGATCCGTCTGCCGGAGGTGGGTTAATGACTTTATTGTCGTGGACATTCCCCAGGCAGGGGATCAACCTCAACGGGCACCTGCTCATGCTTCCTGAAGACGGGTCCATACCGGGTCTGGAAGGCTGGAGATATATTCATACGCCCGGGCATACACCGGGGCATATAAGTCTTTACCGCGAACACGACCAGGTGCTGCTGGCCGGGGACGCGTTTGTTACCACGCAATCCGAAGCGCTGTCGCATGTAATCACCCAATCAAAAAAAATATCAGGGCCACCCAAATATTTCACACCCGACTGGATATCTGCTGAAAGCAGCGTAAAAAAACTGGCCGCGCTACAACCCCGTACAGTAGCTACGGGGCATGGTAAACCATTGGCCGGCCAGGCCATGCAACGACAGCTATTATTGCTGGCAGAGAATTTTGAAAAAGCCGCCAGGCCAACATCCGGAAGATATGTTGAAGAAGCAGCCGTTGCAGGCGTTAATGGTGTGGAATATATCCCCCCGGCCAACAACACGCGCTGGTGGCTGCTGGCCGGAGCCTTTGCACTGGCCGTTGCCGGTATCTGGTATGCCCGTAAGCCGGCCAATAATTCATATGATGCTTAAACATCATCATGGCGCTTTTTTTGATATCCGTTCCTAAAACTGTAATGATGAAAACATACCTTGTTCTAAGCGTGGCAGTGGCTGCCCTGCTATCCTGCGGGCAACAAAAAAAACCAGAACAAACAACAGAAAAAGACAGTGTACAGGCGATGAAAGAAAGTATGGACCACCTGCCTTCAGCTACTGTTAATTTTATTACTACCACAGCTGCAGCCAATCTAAAGGAAATAAGACTCGGACAGCTTGCAAAAAAGAAAGCTCAGGACAACCGTATCCGGCAATACGGCGCTATGATGGAGAAAGATCATACTGCTGCCAATGAGCAATTACAGGCTATTGCCAACAGAACAGGGGTAACCATGCCGGCCGGTCTTACAGACGATGCCAAAGCTGCTGAACAAACGCTGACCAACATCAGAAAAGAAGATTTTGACCGGGCATATATTAAGCAGATGATCGATGATCATAAGAAAACAATTTTTGAGTTCAACAATGTAACATCTTCAAAAGACACCGCTATCAGCAACTTTTCCAGGAACATGTTACCGAAGCTCAACACACACCTTGAGGAAGCAAATACCATCCTGGAAGATATGCGCAAACAAATCAACAAAAGAGATATTTCCCATAACTAGTGGATGTTTGAATAAGGCAAAAGCCATCCTTAAGGGATGGCTTCTTTAGTTATATCCGCTATGCAATCAGCCAAGCAGCGGCCGCGGATCAAATACAACCTGGAAAGACTTTATGCGCCCTTCTTCCAGCTGATACCAGCCACAGCTTAATATGGACTTGTTTTCCATAACAATATCATACCAGAGGCACACGTCATCACCGTCGGCAAACATCTTCCTGATGCTATATTTTAATTTCATCCGCTTCATGTCGTTGAAATAGGCATCAGCACCATTACGAACTCCCATCACACCGGTAAACGTAAGGTCATCTGTTACACAGCCGCGCGCTGTTTCAAAATCTTCTTCATTCAACGCATTAATAAAGCGTGATACCGTTTCTGTTGATTGTGTTGCATTCATATACTCTGCTGTTAAATGGTTAAAAACTGATACTGCAAAGGTCGGCAGATCTAACCGTTTCAACCTGTGACAATCGTCACAAAACAGTTGCCTACCTCCTGCTGCGGATACGGCTCAACGTTTCCCTTGCCACCCCAAGATACGATGCCAGCTGCGTGAGTGATACCCGTTGCAACAGGGCAGGATCATGTGTTTCCAGGAATTCATAGCGCTCCTGCGGGCTCATTAGTTTAAACATGGCCGCATGTTTTTCCTGCTTAATGGCGATCTGCTGAAGGCATTTCCTTCCCAGCGTTTCTATAGCAGGATCCCTCAGCGACACTTCCCGCAACTTCTTTTTATCAAACCGGACAACCGTCAACGGCTCCGATGCCTGGATGGTGAATAACGACTTCTCACCGGTGGCAAAACTGTGGATATTGGTGGCAATATCGTTTTCAAAAAAGAAGGCGATGTTGATATCCTGTCCGTCTTTATCCTGGAATGCCCTGCAGTACCCATTGCTTATAAAAAATAACGCATCACATACCTTGCCGGTTTCTAACAGGTACTCATCTTTAGGCAGGGTAACTTCTGTTAATGCCGGCCTCAGTGCCTGCCAGTTTTCCGGCGTAAACGGGGTAAGAGAATGAATATATCTCAATAAATTTTCCATATCCAAACATAGATAAAATCAGCAGTCATCCCCAAAAAAAAGTGCCGCCTTTTGTCCAATTTCCATCTTCCCGATCCTTATAACTGTGAAACAACTTATCCATCAATTAAAACTTGTAAGATGTCAACGCTTTCCGCTTTACTGATGTTACATTTATTGGCGCTCATCCTGATGGCAGGCACTACGTTCATCGATTTTATTAATTATCAGATGTTCTGGAAGCTGTTTAACCATCAAAGAAAACAGGCTGATGGCATCCTGTCGGCCTCAGCGAAGTTTCCAGGACTGATAGGTATTGGTGCAGGGTTCCTTATCATCACAGGGGTGGGAATGATTGCCCTGACGCATGGTGTATGGGCGCAACAATTATGGTTCAGGATCAAGATGATCTTTGTTCTTCTCCTGATCTTCAATAGTATTTTCTATGGAAACAGGCTTAGTGCCAGACTAAGGGCAGTTGTGCGCCTGGATGCGCCGGACCTGGCTCAGCAGCTGATAAATTTAAAGGGCAAACTGCGGACCTTCCACCTGCTGCAGTTGGGTTTTCTTTTGATGATCATTTTCCTGAGCGCTTATAAATTCAATTAAGCCGGTTCAGGGAAAAAGAAAAGCGACCGTTTTCACAGTCGCTTTTCTTCTGTAAAGGAAGCATTACAGCAGGTATTCCCATTGATTGTTACAGTGTTTTGTAACGGAAGTGATAATACGGGAAAGCACCGCCGGTAACCTGGTTCTGGTAAATTGAGATGATCTCAAATGCCACCACGGTAGTACCGGATTTGAACAACAGCGTACGGCCGCTTACAGGCGTAACCGTGTGGCCTGCGCTCCAGTTATAAATATACCAGCCCTTGCCATTGGCGAGCGCTGATACTGCCGGAGGTATGCCTGTTCCTACCACGGCGTTCATGCCAATAGTATTGGCAACAGGCACTGTTGCCGTGGTCCAGTCGGCGGCCACTACGCTTGAAAATGCCTTATCCACAAAACGCAGTTCGTCTGTGCCGCCAGCGGTAATATCGCCGGTAGCAACACCGGAGAATTTGATATTGTAGCTGGCAGGGGTTCCGGCGTCGTTATCTGAAAAACGCCAGAAGAATGTGCCGTTAGCCGGCTGTCCGGGATCGGTTGAATAAACCTGCTTAAAATTTTCAACACGGTAAACACTGCCGCTGCGGTATACTTTACCCTGGCCATTGTTATTGGTAATATTAACGCTGCCGCCATCAGGCACTACAACATCTGCCTGTGTCCGGCCGCCCAGCGACTGAAGATCAGGAGCGGCAACATCATTGTTTTTAGAGCAGGATGCGAGGAACATAGCTCCGGTTCCCAACAACATCCATGATAATTTTGAAAGGTTTCTGGTTAATCTGGTCATTACGATAGGGTTTAAATTAATAATGATAAAAAATGGAATACTGCTATAATAAGTTTGTGACTAATCAGTAATGGTGATCGTTACAGCGCCGGTTATCTCCACATAGTTTTTCCGCGTATTCATCCAGCTCCAGAAAGAAAAGAAATCACTGGTGCGGAGTTGTATGCCCAAGCCTTTATCGTCGAAACCGCCCAGTTCATAGGTTCCCTTCGGGAAATCGGCCGGTACCTTGTAAGTAGCTGTTGTTCCCGTAAAGCCTTCCAGGGTAAATGTGCCGATCTCCCGTTCAGACCAGTCGGCATTGTAGCCATATACCCGGGCATCCTTCATATCTATAAAGCTGGCGCCTGAAAAAGTAATGGTACCATTCCGTTTTATAGTAACAGCGGAAGTTAAAGGAGCAGCCTTTGGACGTTTGCTTTCCGGGTAGATAATGCCTATCACCGCTTCCGCAGTAACAGCCGATACCTGGTCGCTGGTAAACTTCAGTTTATACGCGCCTTCGCTGAAACTGATATTTTCAGGAACGGTCACATCTACATAGTGAATATTATTCCTAACGTTGAAGGATATACTAAGTACTTCTTCCTTGCCGGCCGGATTAACCAGGTATGCTTTTGTGCGGGTTGCATCTTCTACCAGGTATTTTACATCCCTGTTGGTATTAATGGAGAATGTACCGCCTTTTAGCACTGCGTAGGAAACATTTTCATTAAACCGGATACCGGGTTGATTGAGCACCAGCTTCAGGAAGTAGTCCCTGGCAGCACCGCTTTGTGATGTAACGGTAAATTTTGTACCTGTTACCAGCTTTACGGCAGTGCCGGAAGCCGGGGCAACGCTGGCATTATCCGAAACGCGGATCCGGGCCGATACTGTTGCAGGAAGCGTCGCATAAGCGGGCCAGTAAACCAGGATGCTGTCGCCGTTCACCGCTGCATTGATAGTCCCGTTGCCATCGGTAGTTACAGCAAAGCTTTCTATTTTATTATAGGGAGATGGAGCATGCTCTGTTTCCTTTTTACAGGAGGTTATCAGCGCCATGCCGGCGATTGATCCCAAATATATGAGCCTGACAATTTGATTCATTTCGTTGATAATTATTTCTTATTGAGAAGATGAATACGGATCGGGTTTTTCGTGGTGGCCATTTTTGCATAGGAATACACCCTGATCCTGTATAGTCCATCTGCGGGAAGCTTAGCCAGGATAGGGTCCGACTGTTCCTTATACCGTATAACGGTGAAGTCTAAACGGGTGAGATCGGTGGTATTGAATGTACTGATGTTAAGCGGGCCATACTCTTTGTTTTGTTCGTCTACCAGCATCACCCTGATCAGGTCGGGATCGGGTGCAAACCCAGCGCCGTTCAGCCCAAAGGAGAAGGAATCAAAGTCAAGATCCATATTAATGGAATAGGTATTCGGATTGGCAGGATCAGTGCTTACCTCCTCCAGGGTAAGATCCGGTTGCTGTACCTGGATATGCAGCATATAGGTTTTTACTTTCCCGTCTTTCCCTTTCACATTATATTTTATCTCGCGTCCTTTGTGGAAAACTTCCGGCAGGTCTTCTATCATGGTGCCTGAAACTGGTGTAACAGTGGCGCCTTCGCTTACTTTTATCTCCGGTTCCAGCGTGATCAGCTGCAGGTAAAATGGAAGGTACACGGTGATGGAGCTGTCGGGCTGACTGATAGCCCCATAAATAGGGCTTCCCTGCACATTCACAATTTTATATTCCAGTAACTGGTTGCCCGTTTCCGGTGTAAATGGGATGATATCCGTTTTGGTACAGGCCGGCAGTGCAAAAAAAGCTGCCAATAGTATGCAGTAAATTTTTTTCATCTCGGGATTATTGAATGTCCAGGTTTTTGCTGCCATCCATCTGGATAGCGTAACGGAAGGTGACATATCCGGGCTTGTTATCCCTGCTGGGATCCAGCGGATTGTCTTTATAAATATTTTCGATGATGATTTTGGCGTAATGACCTTTGGTGGTTTTTACAACGATCACTCTTGGCATAGCATACACTACATGTGCCTTCCTTGGATTATCCGGGAAAAGACTGCCATAGAAATCATAGTATCCCCAGCCGTCAAAATTATTCTGGAAATGATCCAGGCCTGCATCCCTTACTCCCATTTCCCCATCTGTAACAGGTACTGTTTTAACCGACCTGAATGCGGTTGTCCACAGGTCACGTGCGATGGGCAGTACCTTTGGCTTGAAGTTGATGGTATCATAATACTGTGCATCGAACTTACGGTCGGTAACTACATAGATTTTCGCGTTGCCGGGGCCCCCATATCCCGGGGAACCAACCGAAGCGCCATTATTGGGATAAATGCTGCTGTTGTAGATGCCATAAAAAACAATATCCCATTTGTTCGTCTGCTTCAGAGAAGCAGGGATCACTTTATTCTCTTCCAGGCTGTAGTAGAGCGACTCGGCATTGCCGCCGGAAGTGGCGCTGGTATCGGCTACCAGGTTCACTACCTGGTAAACGCCCGTTTTTACTGAGCCGGGATCTGTGCCCCCGGGATCTACCCTGTCGTTGTTGCCGCTCCCGGAACATGCTGTAAGAAAGCAGGCAGTTAATAGCATAGCAATAGCTGTCCGCCATGAAGTGTGCGAAATCATAATGATTGGAATTTCTGAAAGTGTTTACCTGTTTTTAAGGTTCCGGCTACCGTCTGTTTGTACAAAATAGCGGAAGGTAAGATAAGGCGCCGGCCAGAACAGGTCTGTTACTACCGGTGGATTACCTTTATAGATATTTAATAGTTCCAGTTTTGCAAAATCACCTGTTGCAGTTTTCAGCACAAAAGTCCGGTTTCTCACGGGCACGCATATATGATTATTCAGCGAATAAAAGAACCATCCCAGGCCGTTGCCATTATCCCAGCCAACGCCCGCCAGTCCCTGTTGTTGGAACACTTCATCAGAAGGCGCTGTGGTAACATTATCAAATGGTTGCTCCACTATTACCAGGTTGCCCGCTCCCGGCCCTTTATACCCCGGTGTTCCGGCTATCTTACCATTATTGATCACCACGAAAGAATTGTACTCTTTGGAGAAGGCAATGTCCCAGTCTGCATTCAGGAGATACTTCGCTGAATCAGCTGCATTACGTATCATATGTGTTTGCTGACTTTTAAAACTGAAGGTAACCGTATAAAAAGGCCGCTTCTCTTTCCCATCTACACCTTCTCCCATGGAGGCGGCCGTATCTGCAGGCAGATCGCGTATAGTAACAGCGGCATCAGCCGGTTGCACTGCATCATTGTCTTTGCCCGAGCAGGAAGCCATCAGCCACACAGCAGTAAATGGCAACAACATCTTTCCTAAAAAATTCTTCATCAGCATAGCTGTAATTGATGATGCAAAGGTGAATAATAGCAGTGACCATGACCGGAGAAAAAGCAACCACGAAAGGAAAAAACCGCTACGGCAGTTATTTTCCCGATATGGTAAATGATGTTCCCGAATAGGTGCATGACATAATCGTGACAATATTACTTTTGATGTATCAAAAAAATAAACTGACTATGAACAAGCATTTTGTGGCTATCAATTACATACAATGTAACAGCGATTATGCCGAAAGATTTGAGCAACTCTTTGCCTCAAGAGCGCATGCTATCGACACCATGCCAGGGTTTATCAACATGCATGTATTAAGGCCCGCCAAACCGGAAGATGATTACCTGATCGTAAGCTACTGGGAACATGAACAGGCGTTTAAAGACTGGACCAGATCAGAAGCCTTTATAGCCGGCCATAAGCGAGGCTTTGAAGACCTGGCAAAAGCAAAGGCGGAAGGAAAACCTGCCCCGATGCGCAGCGATTTTAAGATCTACCAGATAATCAGCGAATAATGGAAACAACATCCAGAAAACAACAACTGATCAAATGGCTGAAACGCCTTGGCTTCTGGGGATTTATATTCTTTCTCCTGAAAGGCCTTTTCTGGCTGTACCTGATATACTGGGTTGCCAGGTAAATATGGCAATAAAAGAAAAGGTAAGTCTGTGCGACTTACCTTTTCATTATACCCGGTGAAAATCCGAAATGCTTTTTGAATGCCCTGGTGAAATGGGCTGTATGCTTGTATCCCGAGAGATAAGCCACTTCCGACACACTCTTTCCTTCCGCCAGCAGCTCCCTGGCATGCGTCATTTTTATATTCTGCAGATAGCCGTATACGGTAGTACCAAATACCTGTTTGAAATGGCTTTTAAGATAAGCGTCATTAGTGCCCACCTGGTGGGAAAGGTCGATCAGCGTACATGGGCTGTTAATATTCTTCGTGATAATATCCCTTGCCAGGTACATCCTGTCTATATCCTCTTTCTTTAGTTTCCTGAGAGATGAATCTTTTGCTGAAACACCCGCCATCTGCTCATAATGCGTGAGTTGTATAGCCAGCAGTTCAATGGTTTTGGCTTTTATAAACAACTGCATATAACGCCCTTCCAGCGGGCAATTCAGCATATCGAAAAGAATGGTGCTGATGTTGGCCTGTAAGGGAAAATTATTCTTACTGAGCGGTACCGGCGTATTTTCCTGTACGCTTTTCTGGAAAACATCAAACAATGGATGCTCTTCCGGCATAAAATTGAGTAACAGCCCCGGGCTTACACCCAACTCAAATATTTCCAACTGCTCCTGTGGTTGCCAGCTGAGCTGTATTTCCTGTTCAGGAAAGAAAAGATAATTGTATTGCTGCCTGCCCATACTGGCCAGCATCGTTTTACCACTGTTTATATGATAACTTTTACTGCCGCTGAGCGTATAGCTCAGCTGAAGAAAAGGTTGCTGGTTACTGAAAACTACGCTTCCACCTTTTTCAGATTTCAGGCTGTAATAACCCAGCGTAATACCGTCGGGGCTGTACATTTCCTGGATGGTACCAATATGTCCGTGTTGGCTGAGTGCACGCTTCCGCTGCCTGAGCGTTTCCTCACCGAGGATGTTGAACGGGCAGGGATTGAATAGTTTGTTGTGGGTGTTTGCTGGTGCAGACAATGGTACTGTTATTAATTTCAGAATACAAGAACAGAACAATATTAAATCATTGACCATTCAAAGCATTTGCGCAAACAGGAACTTCTTTTACGAATACGGGAAGACCCTTTGTCATACGATATCTGACAATTCTCTTTTTCCGTTTGTGGTAACTTTTTTTCCTTCCGGGGATGGCCGCGCTCTTCGGACGCTTTCCGTAACGGGTAATACTTTCTCCATCTGTGGAGGATAGAATACTGCATCTTGCGTGATCTTAAAAGCGCCAGAGAACAAATGTGTACCAGATTCATTCTTCCCGCCTTCCTGTTGCTCACAGGAAATACTTATGCTGCCACTCCCGCTGGCGACACAACAGGTTTACAAAGGGTGCAGCAGTTGAATGGCGTTGATGTACACTCCCACTATTATAAAAAAACAGATGATCTTATTGACATAAAAAAAATTGCAGCCCCTACCCTCGTTATAGACGGCAAAACCATCCAGCGGATGGGTAGCCGGCGCCTGGATGAAGTGCTGCGTGAACAGGCCGGGATGGCCGTTGTAAGCGACCTCGGGGCTGGCAACAGGAGCATTGGTATCCAGATGCAGGGCTTCAGCTCGGCCTATGTGCTGGTACTGCTCAATGGCTTACCGCTTTCGGGGCGTTTCAACGAAAACTTCGACATCAGCCGTATCAGCGTGCAGCACATTGAACGCATAGAAATTATTAAAGGCGCTTCCAGCAGTCTTTACGGCAGCGAAGCATTAGGCGGTGTGATCAACATCATTACCCGGCAGCATGTGCACAAGCCGGAAGCCTCTCTGTCGGCCCTGTATGGCACTTATAACACCACAGATATCAGCGCTGCTGCGGAAACCCCTTTCGCACAAAAAAAAGGGTCTGTTCACCTGGCAGCCGATTACTACCGGACGGATGGATTTAATGTGAATACCGAATACCTGAAAGATGGACAAACGGCCCCACCCTATCATAGCTTCAGCGGCCAGACACGTGCGTCCTGGCAATTGAATGACCGCAATACCCTGCAACTGAGTGCAAGAGCGGCCAACCGCCATTCTATCATGACGCGCTCCTATGGCACACAACCCTTCCGCGATCAACTGGATGAAACAGATGTAAACGCAGCATTATCCCTACGTACTAACCTGAACGAATACACGCGGTTACTCACCCGCTATTATTTCACCCATTATGGTGCCAACCAGGATGTGCAGATCATAGAAACCGGGAAGCTGCTCCAGGAAAACAGGTTTTCCCAACAGATCCAGCGCCTGGAAGTTCAGGGCAGCAGGTTGTGGTATGATGGCCGCCTGAGTATAACCGGCGGTATTGGTGGGGAACTGCTGCATATGAACAACAGTACGGTAACCGGCGCTCCGGATCAGCAGAACTATTTCGGGTATATGCAGGCCAACTTTAATTCCAACCGGAAATACGCACTGATAGCGGGCCTGCGCTACGACGGCAACAGCCTATATGGCGGTAAGCTGAATCCCACCGCCGGCGTGGAATATACACCATTCAAATGGTGGCAGATAAAAGGCGCTGTAGGCCAGGGATTTAAAGCGCCCACCTATGCACAGTCATACCAGGTGTTCACCAATATCACACAAGGATACACCGTGGTAGGCGCCAATATTTTCAATACCGCTGCTGAAGATCTGAAGAAAGCGGGCCTGGTACAATCCGTATGGAGCAATGCTGCTTCTGTGAAAGCGCTGGAGGCAGAAACATCTGTATCCTGGAACCTGGGCAACCGGTTCACTATCAGTGAAGGCTATACGTTTTCTGTGAACGGCTTTTACAACAACATCCGTCACCTCATCAATACAGAACAGGTGGGCATTATGCGGAACGGGCAGCAGCTGTTCTCCTATCTCAATCTTGGTAAAGCCTACACCACAGGCCTGGAAGCATCGCTGGAACTAAGCCCGCTGCCGGGATTAAAAGTAACCGGTGGTTACCAGTACCTGGTGGCTAAAAGCCGTGATGTGGAAGACAGCATCCGAAACGGCACAGGCGCCTACGGCAAGGTGCGTTCTGATCATGGCATCCGTACTGCAGCTTCCGGCGATTACTTTGGTCTCCCCAACAGGAGCAGGCATATGGCCACCTTGCAGGTATATTACACTTTCCGCCCCTGGGCGCTGCATACTTCCATGCGTGCCAGCTATCGCAGCAAATACGGTTTCCTGGATATCGATAATAACGGGTACATCGATAACTACGACATCTTTGTAAAAGGATATACACTACTATATCTCTCTGTTCAAAAATCCCTGTTAAAAGAAAAATTGCTGTTTAAATTTTCCGTAGATAACATCGGCAATTATACCAACTACCTGATGCCAGCCCAACCTGGCCGTGTGTTTATGGGAGGCCTGAGCTACCGGTTTGGCGTAAGGGAGAAATCAGCCTACTGACAAAACCGCTTCATTAATCCTACCTGCTCTGATGCCATCTTCGTTTCATCATAAGCCAGGTACAACGTGTTCTCAGTAGCTACCCTGCCACGCCAGATGATCTTTACGTCATCGCTTACCAGGTAATCCGCTGCTATTGTTAAAGCATTGCTGTGCTTAAGTGATTTTACAATAAGGCTCATGTCTGGTATCACGCAGTGTGGTTTCATAACGGGGCGTTTGAAGAAGTTCTTTTTCCAGAACCTGCGTATAATAGCAAGATCCGTGGTATAGGCAAACCAGGGTTGCGACAATAACCAGGCTTCGGCGCTTTCCCAGTTTTCCTTCTTAATGAAATTATCAAACTCCGTGGTGTCAATTGTTTTACTGCCTGCGATAATAAAATGTTCCTGGCGGACAGGCTCAAAAACAAGGTGTCTGTAATCGGCCAGCTTCGTAGCTACCACGAAATCCAGCGCACCTCTGTGCAACTTTCCCAGCAACTCTTTGGTGCGTCCGAAAGACAAAACAAGGCTGGCATCAACGGTGCTTATTCTTTCAGCTAACACCGCCTGGAAATATTCCTGTACAACGCCCAGCCGCACAAGGGAAGGCTGCTTCTTTAAACCGGCCGCATTGAAACCAGACTCCACTTTCTCCAGTTTCTCCAATGGCTCCACTACCTGGGTATAAAACAATTTACCATAATCGGTAGGCAACAGCTTGGGTTTTCGTTCAAACAACGGCTTTCCTACATGGGCTTCCAGTAAAGAAAGATGCTGACTCACATTAGGCTGTGATATAAACAGGATCTTTGATGCAGCTGTTAGCGATCCTGTCTGATAAACGGCTTTAAATGTTCTGTACCATTCCAGATTAACCATGTAATAAAGTTATAATTATTTTTATGAGCGCTCATAAAATAAGCTATTTTACTTATATCGCACTTCTGTGGAAATTTGTTTTCAAAAGATAATAAAATGGAAATATTACCACAGGTACAGGAAGTTTTGGCTTATGTTAAGTCTGTTAATGTTACCCACATCGAAAACAAGCTGCTGGCTTCAAGAGCACTCTATGAAGAGCTGGCGCCGCTTGCCGGGGAAGAGGAAGCAGTGTTTGCAGTTGAGAACAAAACCATTGCGCTTACCGGCCGGGCAATTAATATCAGGATCTACCGGCCTGATGATAAAAAAAGATTACCCGTATTAGTCTTTTTTCATGGCGGAGGTTTCTTCAAAGGCAGTCTTGATTCGCACGACCGCCCCTTGCGGCAATTGGCTAATTTATCAGGAGTAGTGGTTATTTCGGTCGATTACCGGCTTGCTCCCGAATACCCATTTCCCCATGGGTTGAATGATTGTATTGATGCTACGCAATGGATCATGCAACATGCAGCAGAATTGGATATAGACAGCCGTTATATAGCGGTGGCAGGAGACAGTGCGGGAGGTACACTGGCTACTACTGTAGCAGGTAAGTTAAAGGACCTGGCATGCCAGATACTTATCTATCCTCTTACCGGCTGCACGCTTGATACTCCCTCCTGGCGCGCATTTGCGGAAGGCCCTGTTTTAACTTTAGAGAAAGGGATTGAGTTATGGGAATATTATACGGAAGACAGGATCAGGGCGGCGCCTATATTCAACGATGACTTATCAGGCATGCCTGATGCATTTATTATCACCGCAGAGTACGACCCGCTGCGGGACGAAGGGATGGCCTATGCCGAAAAACTTCGCCACGCGAATGTGCAGGTAACGGAAAAACTTTACCCGAAAATGATACACGGGTTCGTACAAATGGGAGGTGTAATAGATCAGGGCAAAGAAGCTATTACAGCCATAGCAGCGTATATCAGGTACAAGTTACTGCCATGAACAGGTAGTAACCTGTACCTGGTCTTAACGCCATCCCAACCCCGGCGCCACATGCTCTAAAATAGAGGAGAGCACATGCACATTGTAATCAACGCCTAAGGTATTGGGTATTGTCAGAAGTATTGTATCTGCTTCCTGGATGGCTTCATCCCCGGCTAATTCCTTTATAAGCTGGTCCGGTTCCGCAGCGTAGCTTCTCCCGAAAATGGCGCGCTTACCCGGTTCTATCACCCCGATCTTATCGGTCCGGTCGGATTCCTGTCCGAAGAAATAGCGATCCTGGTCGGTTACCAATGCGAAAATAGACCGGCTCACAGAAACCCTTGGTTCTCGCTGATGCCCCGCCTTCTTCCATGCTTCTTTGTACAACCTGATCTGTTCGGCCTGCTGTACATGGAAAGGCTTACCACTTTCATCCTGCTTCAGGGTAGAGCTTTGAAGGTACATTCCATTTTCGGCAGCCCAAACGGCAGTTGCATTTGAGGCGGCTCCCCACCAGATACGTTCCCTTAATCCTTCCGAGTGCGGTTCCAGTCGCAGCAAACCCGGTGGATTCGGGAACATCGGGTACGGGTTAGGCTGTGCAAACCCTACACCTTTTAGCTTATCCAGGAATTCCAACGCTTTGCGGCGCCCCATATCTGCGTCTGTTTCTCCTTCGGCCGGTTCATATCCAAAATACCGCCATCCGTCAATTACCTGTTCCGGCGAGCCCCTGCTGATCCCCAATTGTAACCGCCCCTCCGAGATCAGGTCGGCAGCCCCGGCATCTTCCACCATATACAGGGGATTTTCATACCGCATATCAATTACCCCCGTTCCTATCTCTATTTTGCTTGTTTTGGCGCCTATTGCTGAAAGCAATGGAAATGGCGACGCCAGCTGGGCTGCAAAATGATGTACGCGGAAATAGGCGCCGTCTAAACCGATTTCTTCGGCAGCAACAGCCAGGTCAATGGACTGCAGCAAAGTATCACCTGCCGTACGGGTTTTATAGGCAGGATGGTTAGACCAGTGCCCAAACGATAAAAATCCTATCTTCTTCATAAATCTTATTTCAGGTGAAAAGTAACTCATTATTTAATAACTAAAAAGCACCGCTAACTAACAGGTTACTGCTGCACAGGAATTTTTAGCTTTCAACATACCGAAGGGGTCAACCTGGCTATGTCCTGCTGCTCAATTTATGCTCAAATCCGGTTTTTGAGAGGTCTGATAGCTCCCCTTTACAGCTTCGGCTACTGATTTCGCGCTACCTTCACCGGCAAATTATTCATATGGTAAAAGCTTTCTTTTTATTGTTGATCTCTTTGGTATGCCTGGGTATTACACCCGGTCTTGCCCAATCAGCAAGATCTGAAAATCGGGAAAACAGGATCAATAAGTTTGTGAATACGCACCTTTTTACGATTGCTCCGGGGGCGGTAGTACTTGTGGCCCGGGGGAAAGAAATATCATACTATGAAGCCATTGGTAAAGACAACATAACAAAGAATACAAAAATGGCAAAAGACGCTGTGTTCCGGATCGGCTCTCTCACCAAACCATTTACTGCTACCGCCATCCTGATGCTGGCAGAAGAGAACAAGATCCGCCTGGATGATACTATACAGCAATATATACCCGATTTCCCGGTTAAGACCTACCCGGTAACGATAGAACACCTGCTCACCAATACATCCGGGATAAAAAATTATTTCGAAATAAAAAATCCGGCAAAGGAAAGGCAACATTATACCCCACGCGAAGCAATTTCATATTTTGAAGATGAACCATTGGAGTTCGGGCCGGGTACACAATACCGGTACAGCAACTCCAACTACTACCTGCTTGGTTATATTATCGAAAAGGTGAGCGGGTTAACTTATCCTGATTTTATCCGGCAACATATTTTTAATAAGGTAGGCATGCCGCATTCTTATTACGGACAGATTTCAGACCGGCGGTCGCAATTGGCAACCGGCTATTCCAGGTTTAATGGTAAAACAGAGAACGCCGCGTTACAGGAAATCACGTCCATTTATGCAGCCGGCGGACTGCTATCCAACGCAATGGATCTGTTACATTGGCACCAGGCGCTGTTTGACGGAAAATTAATAAGCAAAGAAATGCTAAAAAAAGCAACCAGCCCTTTTACTTTAAAAAATGGCCGCTTATCGGAATACGGTTATGGATGGTTCATATCAGGCCTTGATAGCATGACCACCATTGAGCATAGCGGCTCAACGGACGGGTACCAGGCTGACCTTATTTATATCCCCGAAAAGGATATACGCATCATTACCCTGTTCAATTGCTATAAGGCCGACCGTGAATGGGTGATGGCTACGAATGATATAGCCAGGCTTGCTATGGATAAGCCACTGCAGGAAGATATTCAGCTACCCGAAAAGGTGCTCAGGCAATATGCCGGCACCTATAGGCATAATGAGGAATGGCAGATGATATTTACCATGAAAGGAAGTGATTTGTATGTACGCTGTCCCAAAGCCGGTCTTCCTGATGTCAGGTTATATGCACTGAGAGAGAATTATTTTTATACAAAAGAAACTCCTATAAGATTTGAATTATTGAAGCAGGCAAACGGAGGTATGCTACTGGTTACTTATAACGATTCCGGCAAAGATGCAGAATGGAAACGCATTGATAACGCGAACGGGCATTAGCTCCGGAAGGCGGTTATTTCCCTTTTACAAGCCGCACCAGCCAGATAAGGATCACTGATCCTACCAATGCTACTATAAGGGAACCAATAAAGCCGTTTCCAATATGGATGCCCAGCCTGCCGAATAACCAGCCGCCCAGCCAGCCACCAACAACACCTACCAGGATATCTATGAGCACTCCAAATCCATCGCCACGCATTAATTTACCGGCAAGCCATCCTGCAATGCCGCCAATGAGTAAAGTCCATAACATAAGAAGATCTTTTTAGGAAAATTGAATGTAACAATAAATTGGCATTTGAACTTATTTTTTTAACAGCCCTCTTCCAGAATCCGGAAATATTTATTGAGATAAACAACCGCATCGATCCTTCGATCAATGCGGTTGTTATATCATTTATTTTTTGTGGAAAAACCCGTTTAATATCCCGGGTTGGGCACCAGGTTAGGGTTCAGTGCCAGCTCTATTGCCGGAATAGGGAACACACGGCGGAAAACATCCTTATCAGCCGGTTTGAAGCCCCACTTGCCTTCAAATTTACCAAAGCGGATCAGGTCATTTCTTCTCCAGGCTTCCCAGGCAAATTCGCGGGCACGCTCATCCAGGATCATAGGCAGTGTAGTGCCCACCAATGGGGTGGTGCCTGCACGGCTGCGGATCTTGTTCACCAGTACATCGGCGGTTTGCAACTCTCCTTTTACCACTGTAGGCGCAGCGCCACGGAGAATAGCCTCTGCTTTCATCATGATCACATCTGCCAGGCGCAGCACCGGAAGATCCGTGTTCTGGAAACGGGTGGCGGTATTCAGGTTTTTGTCGGGATAGTATTTGATGGAGCGCACGCCTTTCAGTTGTCCTTTAAGATCGTTACCTACATCAAGTTTGGCTTCTCCGCCCGGTTTCAGCGTTAAAGCAGGGAAAATTTCCACCCACCAGTCGATCGGCGTATCAGCACCGGGAGAAGATGCATCCAGCGTTTTGGTAGTGGTATGAACAATGTTGGGGGTACTATCTTTGTTATACTGTTTACCGGATAGCCAGGTATTGTTACGCACATCGTTCGGCTGGTTAAAATAAGCATAGAAATCAGGAATAGTGCTCAGCGCCACACTTGGCCCGAATGCCGCCGGCAGGTCAAAGCGCTCCTTCAGGAAGGGATGCAGGCAGAAACGGGTAAAGTGACAACCGGGAATGAGATTCGCATCATAAGGAATGGCGAAAATGGTTTCCTTGATCTGCGGGCCATTATCCGGTTTAAAGATAGACGCATAATCGGCATCCAGTGAATAAGGCGCATTCAGGAGGATACTGTCTGCCATCGCTACCGCATCAGTATAACGCGGTGTACCTGTATAATACTCAGCATTGAGATACATTTTTTCCAGCAATGCAAAGGCCAGCCATTTGGTAGCGCGCCCGTAGGTGCTGCCATCCACTTTGGTAGTAAGGTCCGGCAAGGCCGATTTCAGCGTGTTCTCAATAAAGGCAAATACTTCCTTACGCGGCTTGGTGGCCGGGAGCGTGTTTACCGGGAAAGTATCGATTATGGGAATATTTCCATACAGGTCCATCATAAAAAAGTAGAAGAGCGAACGCATAGCCTTCAGTTCCGCAAGAGAAGAGGATTTATAATCCCCGGCGGGTAACCCGTTTACCAGGTTGATGGCATTGTTGGCAATATTAATGCCGCCAAAACCCCATTGCCAGGAACTGATCACGTATGGATGACTGCTGCCCCAGGTATGCAGGTGCATAAAACGGTATTTTCCGCCATCGTCGTAATTACCATCACGGGCCGGGATAATGGCCTCATCGGTAGAGAACTCCTGCAACATCCAGTAGTCCACCCCGTAACTGAAACCGGTACCATTCATCCAGTAGGTAGCATCACCGGATTTGGTATTGGCAAGCTGTGAATACACGGCTCCAATGGCGGCTGCATAGGAAGCGTTATTGGAGGGAAAGTTGGAAGGCGTATATTTCGACTCTACATCTACATCCAGCTTGCTACAGGCGGTAAATGCCATTGCGGCAAGCAGGAAAATGCCAAGGATTCTTTTATAGCTCATATCTTTATTTTTAAACAGTCAGATGGATTAAAAAATAGCATTCAGACCAAAGATGAATGACCGGGTCTTAGGATAATAGTTCCTGGCGTCAATGCCCGGGGTGAGGCCACCGAGATCAATTTCAGGATCTATGCCTGTATAATCGGTAATAATAAATACATTGTTAACGTTACCGTATATACGCAGTTTACTGATGTAGTTACTTCTGATCTTGAAAGTATACCCCAGGGTCAGGTTATCCAAACGCAGGTAGGAACCATTTTCCAGGAACCTGTCGGAAATAAGGAAAGAGTTCTTATCGTTATAGGACTCCCCGGTTGTAAACTTCAGGATGTTGGTCATTTTCGCATCTGTTGGCGTGTTTAGCGCTGCAGTGGTGGCGTTGAGTATCTTGTTGCCGGATACCCCGCGGATAAAGATATTCAGATCAAACCCCTTATAGGTGAAGGTGTTGCTCCACCCGTAAGTGATACTGGGCTGCGCATTGCCGGCCTGCATCAGGTCGCCGATGCTGGGAGAGGTAGTAACCGTACCATCAGCTTTCTGGTAGGTAGACACGCCGTCCTTATCTTTTCCCAGGTAATGAAACAGGGTAAATGTACCAATGGGTTGTCCTTCCAGTATTTTCTGGCTCCAGTTACCGGACTGCCCTTTACCACCCAGGATGGCGGTGGGAATATCTTTCAACGTAAACCTTCCGCTGGAAAGTGCGCTGATGCTGTTGGTATTATGTGATACGTTGATGGAAGTTTTCCACGAGAAGTTTTTATTGCTCACCGGTTCAGCATTCAGCACTACTTCCACGCCCTTGTTACTTACTTTACCAACGTTTGCCAGTAAGGTGGTGGTAATGTATTGAGTGGTAGATACCGGGTAGTTCCAGATAAGATCTGAGGTTTGTTTATCGTAGTAGTCTACCGCACCGCTCAGCCTTCCTTTAAAGATGGCAAAGTCGATACCGGCATTAAACATGGCGGTACGTTCCCATTTCAGGTCGGGGTTAGGGTTTTGTACCGGAGCGATGGCATTGATCAGGTTACCATTATCATAATAACGGCCCGTGTTGCTGTATTGCAGCTGCGCCGCCAGCGGATCAAAGCCCAGCGAGTTACCGGATACTCCATAGCTCACCCTCAGCTTGAGGTCATCAAAAAACTCACTTTTCTGCATAAACGGCTCCTGGCTGATACGCCATCCTGCTGATACTGCCGGGAAGTAACCCCATCGGTTGTTTTTACCAAAGGCAGAAGATCCGTCATTACGCAGCGAGGCCTGGAAATAGTATTTATCGGCATACTGGTAATTGATCCTGCCATAGTAAGAGATCAAACGCAGGGTGGTAAGGGTGCTGGTAGCAGAGTTATCGAATACAACGGTGCCGGGGGGTGGGTTGCTCAGGCTGAGATTATTCCAGGAAAGCGCATCGCTGCCAAAGCCCTGTGTGCTCACGCCAAAGCCGTCGCCGTTGTGGTCTTCCTGCCAGGAATAACCGGCCAACACCTTGAAATTGTGTTTGCCAACCGTTTTATCATAGTTAAAATAAGACTCAATGATATTACGGGTGTTTGTCCAGGCCAGGCGGGTAGCTTTACCGTTAAGCCCTTTTGCGAGCACAGACAAGCTGTTGTAATATACATTTCTCGTTACCTGTTCGCGCTGGGTGGAAAGGCTCAGCGTATAGGTAAGACCGGGGAGTATTTTTACTTCTGCAAGACCATTACCCAGGAACTTGTTGATCTTCGTTTCATCGCTGTTGTTATCGATGAGTGATACCGGGTTATTGGAGCCACGGATATTACCTGCATAGTCTTCTGTATAGCTGCCGTCGGGCCGTTTTACCAGCACCGTGGGCAGGTAGTTCAGCATATTCGACAACACGGCATCCGGCACATTGTTTTGTGTAGTAGATGAGTTGAAGATGTTCACTCCCAACCGCAGGCGGTCGTTGAATGCGCGCTGATCAATGTTGGCACGGATCCCCATTCTTTTCAGCGATGAGCCTACAATGATACCGGGGTTATCGAGATAGTTGATGCTAAATCCATAGGTGGTGCTTTTTGAACCACCCATGAGCGACAGGTTATGATTATGAGAAACGGCATCCCGTTGCACTTCCTTTTGCCAGTCAGTATTTACCGGGGTAGTTGTACCGGGGTACACGTCGTTATTGGCAGCCGCGAGCACCTGGCCATTATCTGCCAGGTATTTGCGTAATTCATCGCCGGTAAGCACTTCAAGCCGTTTGGATACTTTTTCAAGACCAACATAAGCGTTATAGGCAATACGCAGCTGGTCCATTTTAGGGCGGCGGGTGGTTACCATAATTACGCCGTTGGCAGCCCTGGCCCCATAGATAGCGGTGGAAGCACCGTCCTTGAGAACGTCGATGCTTGCGATATCATCCGGCGCCACCATGTCGATAGGCGCTCCCGGCACCCCGTCGATCACGTAAAACGGTTCCTGTGCCCCGCTGCGCAAGGTAGATGGTCCTCTCAGTATTACGCTGGGGTTCTGGTTGGGGTTACCACTTTTTGTGATCGTTAAACCAGGTACTTTACCCTGCAGTAACATCGACGGAGATGCAATAACGCCCTGTGTAAATTCTCCTGATCCAACGGAGCTGATGGCCCCGATCACATTCTTTTTACTGGTTTTACCGTAACCTGTGATCACTACATCGTTCAGTTGTTTGAGCTGCGCCTTCAAAGATACATCCAGGCTATGTGCCCCGTTTATATTTACCTCTTTGCTTTCGTACCCTACAAATGCAATATGCAGGGTACTGTTACCACCGGCAACCTCTAACCGGTAATTTCCCTCCACATCCGACACCACACCGTTGCGTGTGCCAACTTCAGAAATACTTACACCCGGGAGGGGCTGATTCTTGTCGTCTGTGATCCTGCCCTGAACCCTGAATTTGTCCTGCGCCAGCGCCGGTAAGCAGGCGAAGCACAGGCATACTATCCAGCAAGGGACAGCAGTCAGCAATTTCACGGGAAATCGTAATGAAAACCTACAATAATAGATTTTGTTCATAAAGCAATCTTTAAGTGATTTGTTGTTTAATTAGTGATAATTGGTCGTTGCTGTTGATTAAATGACGGGCTACGCTAAGCCTATGGCATAACATTCGTTAAGTGATGTTTTAAAATAAATTTATGGCAGATCCCAAAAGCAAATCAGCCCGTAAAGCTAAAAATGTTGTTATTGAATTAACAGAAGGTAATGTTATCAGATTGTTACATTAGATTTTGGTTGCTTATTACATTGTTCGTAAAAGGTTTTCAAATCGGGCCTTCAGGAATTCCAGGCAAAAGTTGCTAAAACCAGCCGGTAATTAATATACAATAAATATAGGTATTGTGAGGGGAAAATAAGAGGTCAAAACAAAAAAAGAGTGCTCTTAAACCCCAATAGTATATATATTGGGGTTGCAATATTTTAAATCATAAACCCGCATAAAAAACAGCCCAATAAGAAAAGGTATTGGCTGCGAATATTAAATCAACTCTCCAGTTTTTTAGTCAGGGCTTTAATAAATCCGGTCTTATCCTTTTTCACCTCCTTCAGCATCGCTTTTCTATCTTCCGGTATAGAAAAGTATTTTTCAGCCCACAGATTTATTTCAATCATTAAGGGGAGCAAGTCAATCCCTTTGCGGGTTAACCTGTATAACACTTTGGCTTTACTATCCGGATGAGGTAATTTTTCGATGATCCTGTTTTCCTCCAGCGCCAGTAAACGGGCCGCCAGGATATTAGTGGATATTCCTTCCGCCGACTTTAAAAAATCACCATAAGTGCACTCCTTTGCGAACAACAAGTCCCTGACAATCAATAATGACCACTTATCTCCCCATATATCGAGTGAACAACTAACCGGGCAATCTGACCTCTTTTTGGCTTTAGGCATAAAAACATTTTTAGAAATCACTTGCATTTTGAAAGTAATTACTATCTTTACACTTGTAAAATGCAAGTAAAAATACAAAACAACATAAAATGAAACAAACAATTTTAGTAACGGGAGCTTCTTCAGGCTTCGGCCTTCTTATTGCCAACCGCCTGCATGAAAATGGTTACCATGTGATTGGCACCAGCCGCAACCCGGATAAATATAAAGATAAGCTGCCATTTAAATTATTAGCATTGGATATTGCCGACGATCATTCGATTGTATCTTTTGCCAGGCAACTGTTCAGTCAGATCGATCACCTCGATGTGTTGATAAATAATGCAGGGTATTTGGTAAGAGGGCTCGCTGAAGAGACTTCTGTTGAATTGGGGAAACAACAATTTGAAACAAACTTCTGGGGAACGATTAAGCTCACCAATGAACTGCTGCCGTATTTCAGAAAGCAAAAGCAGGGCAAAATAATTACCATTGGCTCTATCCTTGGTTTAATCGGGCTTCCCAATGTTGCTTACTACTCAGCTTCCAAACACGCCCTGGAGGGATATTTCAAATCACTGCGGTTTGAATTAAAGCAATTTAATATCAAAGTAAGTATGGTTGAGCCTATGGGCTTCAAAACCAACATCGGGGAAAATGCAGTTACCTCTCATGGGGAAATTAACGATTACGATATATTCCGGCAAAAAGTCGCAGTGTTCACAAAAAAGGAATTTGATAATGCAGCCGGGCCGGAGCCGGTCATAAATACTGTTCTGAAAATTGTAGATGAAGAAGATCCAAAATTCAATGCTCCTGTGGGCAAAGGCTCCTCCCTTATTCTTACACTGCAACGTTTTGCATACAGCATTTTTGAAAACTCTATTCTGAAAAGAGTTAATGGTGCACTATAATATAACTTAAAACAAGCTTTATAAAATGAAAGCATTTATTATAGATCGTTACGGCAGGAAAGAAAAATTACATATGCAGGAGATTGCGGAACCCGTTATAAAGGAAAATGACGTATTGATCAGGATATATTCCGCCAGCGTGAACTTATTGGATTCAAAGATCAAAAATGGAGAGTTTAAACTTATCCTACCCTACAAAACGCCACTTGTTCTGGGGCACGATGTTGCAGGTGTGATCATAAAAACGGGTGCGAATGTCAGCCGCTTTAAAGCAGGTGATGAGGTGTACGCACGGCCAGCAGATCATCGTATCGGTACTTTTGCCGAGCTGATTGCTGTAGATGAAGCCGACATAGCGCTCAAACCTAAAAAACTTACCATGGAAGAAGCGGCATCTATCCCCCTTGTTGCCCTAACAGCATGGCAGGCGCTTGTTGAAAAAGCAGACCTGAAAAAAGGGCAAAAAGTTTTCATCCAGGCTGGCTCCGGCGGTGTAGGAACTATTGCCATTCAATTGGCTAAATATATCGGCGCTACCGTGGCAACTACAACCGGCACAACAAATGTTGCCTGGGTAAAAGCACTCGGCGCTGATATAGTGATCGATTATAAAAAGGAAGATTTTGAAGCCATCCTGCACGATTATGATGTAGTGCTGAACAGCCAGGATACGAGCACACTCGAAAAGTCACTCCGGGTGCTAAAGCCGGGTGGAAAACTTATCTCTATTTCCGGTCCCCCCGACACCGGTTTTGCCAAAGAGATCGGGCTGGGTTGGCCACTGAAAATGCTCATGGCGCTCCTGAGCCTCGGCATACGCAGGAAAGCAAAACGCAGGGGCGTAGATTATTCCTTCCTCTTTATGCGGGCGGAAGGCAGCCAGTTAAGCAGGATCACTGCGCTTATTGATGCCGGCATCATAAATCCCGTTGTTGATAAGGTCTTCCCATTCGCAAAAACAGAAGAGGCATTGACCTATGTTGAGAGCGGGCGGGCAAAAGGTAAGGTTGTCATCAACATCAGGTAACAGCGCTGCTATTTCCTGATCACACCTGTGAGAATATGCTTCTCTATAATGTAGGGGGTAATTGGTTTCAGCTGGCGACCAAAAACTACCGGATGCTCCCCTCCCGATGTAAAGTATTCTATATTCGTGTTAATTTTAGAATACCAAACCTTTCCTATAGCCTGGTAGGTGATAGTATCGGGCCTGGTAATCTTCCTGAAGCCCTTCAACCTCATGTCATCTAACGCTATGATCATCGTATTGGGTATTTTTTCGTTACAGGGTATAGGCTCGTAATGATCTTCATGCCAATACATACAATCGCCCGAGCCCGGCGTTTTATCTTTCCACCACCACATACTGCCTGTGCCCAGCACCAGCGATAACATAACTGCGGCAGCCAGTGTTTTCGTGGATTTTCTTCCGGTTTTAGGGCTATCACTCTCCTTCTCCCCCGGAACTACCGGGTCCTTTTCAACGCCTCCGGTTAAAGGCGGGCCAACGGTGGTCGTTTCCACACCTCCCGTTTCCGGGGCGGTATTTAACACCGGCCCTGTATCCATATCATCATCACCCGAAATCTCCTTCCCTATTTCCCAGGGCCTGTCACGAAAGTCAATCAGCCATGCCAGTAGCTCAATATTCTTCTCTTCCGTGCTGTCCGACTTCCCTTTCAGGTAATTCACCAGTGGTCTGAACTTATCCGTGTCGCACCGTTGAATGATGGCGTGATAGCTTCTCGATTCGTTTAAATCACCACAGAAATCCCTGATAACCTTTTCATCCCGCCTGCTTACATCTTTGGTACATCTTTTCATACATTCATCTTTGAGCTTCGCAGGTGTGAGATGCATCAGGCCGTGTGGTAACGTATTGTTAGCCTTCTTGCGTTCATACGTGCGCATGACCAGTTGCTGGTAGTCACGAAAAATTGTTGTCATAAATGAGATTGTAGAACTGATTAATCGGAATGAATATTTCCCGCAAGTTAAGTATGGGAACAGACTGCAGAATACGGAAAACCGTATTTAAAAAAAGATGGAAAATATAGATTGGACATCCTTTTTACCAATTAAAAAAGAAAAAAACAGATTACGGTTTCCCGTAAAAAAAGGAGGTTAACGAAATATATTTTTGTTTTTCGAAATTAAAAATAACACTATGAAACAGCTGTATTATGCAAATAATAATGAACAGCCGAATGGCGATCATGAAGTTCACGTCAGCACCTGCTATTACTTTGCCGGAATGCACAACCGCATCTATTTGGGAGAATTTGAAACCTGCCAGGAAGCTATTCGTGAAGCAAAGAAACATCATCAAAAGGCAAATGGTTGTTTAACCTGTTGCAGCACCTGCCATACAAGTTAAACGCTAAACCAGTTGTTCTGTAACCCCTTTCTTTCCCGAATCATCAAGCCATGAAAATCCTATACGCCTGGCTGCTTATAAGTTATATCCACTGTAACCAGGTAACAGTATATATCTGCGACAGCAAAAGTGCTACAAGATATCATTATAATTCAAAATGCCGTGGATTAAGTAATTGTAAGCATCAAATCATCAGTATTAACCTTGAGAAAGCAATGGCAACCAGAACCCTTTGTAAGTGGGAGCAATGAACCGGATGCAATTGTAACTATATTTCAATAAATGCTAACCTGTGTTATTATGACAACTCCAAACGATGTGCCGTACAGATATTTGCAATTTAAGGGAGATCAGTTTTACAGCAGGTATATCCGGGAGGATATTCCTGCTCAATCTCCCCCAGCCAAAACCCCGGAACAGGATTTCCTGAATAGCAAATCCCATGGCAGTTATGGTGCGCTTCTGTTTCATCCCCACTGGAAAATGAAACGAAAGGAGATACTGCACCGCGATATGTATCGCTGTGTACATTGCCATAGCCACAAAGACCTGCAGGTACATCACCGGCAATATCACTTCATAGCAAGCGAGCAAAAATTCCGCCTCCCCTGGGACTACCCCGGTCACCTGCTGATCACGCTTTGCGAATCCTGTCATAATAAAGGACATAATAAATACAAAGTACCAACAATCACCATTTAATAAAATATCTATGAGCTTATTTGATATTTTCAACCGGCAACGCCAAAATGGCCATTCCCACGCCCTGGCGATCGAAAACGCAGTACCCGATATCCCCGAAACTACTTTTATTGAAAAAGAGGCGCCGGAAAAAGAGCAACCTGGCGAAAAAACTGCAGTTCCGTTCAATGGTGGCATCCATCTTCTGTACGATTTTCTCGACAAGAATTATGAATCCAAGGGGTATAACGATGCATTGATAAATCCAGATGCAACTCATCTGAATCAGAATGTGGTTGCGTTGAAAAACGACCTGGAAAGATCTATCAGGAAAGTAAAAACGTTCTACGAAGATTTTATCCGGCAAATCAATTTTCACATCACCAGCAGAAGCAGAAGTGGAATGATAGATACGGTAGAAGAGCTTGTTGTTAAAAAGGAAATTGCCGAGAGCCATATCAGTCAGGTCAAAGAAATCGAAGAGCAGGCAAAGCTAAACGAAGGTGTAGGTCATGGTATTGTTATCAGCTATACCCGCGGATTCAGGAATGGTCTTGCGGCAATTTCAAGTCATATCATCCTTAACAAAAACTTCTAAATCCGGTCTTATGAAACATCTATGGATCCGTTTCGGTTGCTTCATCACCGGGTATAACTACAACATCCTGAAAAACTGCAGTGAAGCTGCTTTTAAATCTGTGAAGAAGTATACTGCCGCTATGCTGATCGTTTGCATCCTGTGGTTTTTTATTGGTTTTACTTTTGCGCACCGTTACCTGTCGCTAAGCATGCCGGGCTGCCTGCTGGCCGGGGCCCTCTCAACTATAATCATTGTACAGGTCGAAAAGCAGATCGTCCTATCCATCCATCCCAGCCGGCTGCTGCTGATTTTCAGGGGTTGCCTGGCTTTCATGATGTCTATCCTGGGCGCGGTGATCATCGATCAGATATTGTTCGAAAAAGATATTGAGACAGAGAAAAATTTTTACATCTCAGAAAAAGTGAACAAGATACTACCCTCGAAAACGGAGGAATTGAGGAAACAGATTACCGCGCTGGATACCGCAATTAGCAAAAAAGAACAGGAGAAAGATAATTACGTGGAAGATATTACTAAACATCCAACTGCAACTGCCACAACTACAACAATGGCAACAAAAAGAATGCCTGTGCAAACAGTAACATCTTCAGGAAAAGATACCATTATCTGGAAAACGATCAGTGATCGCACTGTTGGAACAGTACTGCTGCCGAATCCTAAAATAGCATTACTACCGGCACTTGACTCCATCATTGGGGATATGCGGCAACAAAGAGTTCAAAAGGAAAACGAATTGCTTCATATCAGACCTGCACTTGAAAAAGAAATGAAAGCCAGTACAGGTTTCCTGGATGAGTTAACCATCATGAAGCAGATGTTATCCGCATCGCACGTTGCATTATGCTTCTGGGCCCTGTGGATCCTGTTTTTCCTGTTCATAGAGATGCTGGTGTTATTCAGTAAGTTGGGCGACAGGTCTAACGACTACGAAAAAGTAGTGCTCCATCATATGAACTTACAAATACGACGGCTCGATGCCCTTGGAAAAGGATTTGAATGATAAAATTTCTGACAACATTAATATCAAAAATAAACTCCGATGGATTTTAAAGATGAGATCAAACTCTTCGGCGACAAAGTCGAAAAGCTCAAAAACCAGATTCTGACAGAAGAAGCAACCAAGAATGCTTTTATCATGCCCTTTATTAAAGTACTGGGCTACGATGTATTTGACCCATTTGAAGTAATGCCGGAATTCATTGCGGATATCGGGATCAAGAAGGGTGAGAAAGTGGACTATGCGATCCTGAAAGAAGGCAAGCCTTCCATACTCATCGAATGTAAACACTGGGGAGAAAGCCTGGACCCGCACAATTCCCAGCTTTTCCGCTACTTCCATACAACACGCCGCCAAGTTCGGCCTGTTATCCAACGGGATCATCTACCGGTTTTATACAGATCTTGCAGAACAGAATAAAATGGATGAGAAACCGTTCTTTGAATTTAATGTTACGGATATAAAAGACAACCAGATCGAAGAACTAAAGAAATTCCACAAGTCATACTTCAACCTGGAAAATATTCAAACCACCGCGAGCGAGCTAAAATATATGAATGAGCTCAAAACGCTGATAAACATTGAGTTTCAAAACCCTTCAGAAGGATTGATTAAACTCTTTGCCAAACAGATATACAAGGGTATGTTAACTTCAAAAATGGTTGAGCAGTTCGGCGCTCTTACCAGGAAGTCGATTCAACAATACATTAATGACCTGATCACCGACAGACTTAAATCTGCGCTAAAAAAGGAAAATGAGGCTGAGCCATCTGATCCTGAAAAAGAATTAGCGCCCACAGGTACCGAGGAAAAGAGTGCGGTAATTGAAACTACCGAAGAGGAAAAAGAAGGTTATATGATTGTAAAAACAATTCTCCGCCAATTAATAAAGCCTGCCAGGGTAGCCTACAGGGATGCTCAATCCTATTTTGCCATATTACTGGACGACAATAACCGGAAAACAATATGCAGGCTGTATTTTAATGGTTCGCGAAAATATATAGGCACTTTTGATGAGCAAAAAAAAGAAACAAAGACAGAGATTATGACCCTCGACGACATTTTTAAATTCGAAGAGATACTTCATAAAACTGTTAACTGGTATGATTCAGAAAAAGTACAAGTGAGCTAAACAGCAAAACCACTTTAAATTTATCATGCCTGCATTTCACTTCATTCTCAGCTAAGTGCCGGTATCAATTTCCGATGTTACCATTTCACTTTCAGTTCCGAGCGCCTGTTCTGCTTGTGTTCCTCTTCACGGCAGGGCACTCCATCCTTACAGCCGTTCACCGGTTCGCGTTCGCCCTGGTTGTTGTAATACAGTTTCCTGGGGTCAATGCCTTTATTAACCAGGTAATCTATCACTGCATAACAACGCAGTGCAGAAAGATCCGTATTATACTGGTCAGGTCCGCGGCTGTCAGCAAAGGAAGCGACCATGATCTTCCAGTCTGGATGACGCTTCAGTACCGTGGCTATATGGTCCAGTATCTTGCGTGATTCGGCTAGCAGCGATGCGCTATTATAATCATAGTAGAACTTCAGCTGTTCCAGTTCTTGTTTGTCCTGCTGCTCCTCTGCGGTATGCAGCTTCTCCACAGCATGAGGCTGTTCATCTGTGACGGCGATGGGCGCTGTAGTACGATCTCTTACAGGAGATGAAGGTGTTACATGATTGACCCGGTTAAAGTACCCGGGATCTGTGAAGTAATAGATATCGTCTTTGCCCATGCCTCCCTGTTTATTGGAAGCCAGGTAGCCTTCATAACCATTGCGTTTTAAGATGAGCCCTATATCGTCTGCACCGGAGTTGAAAGGCACTTTCATGTTCTCCGGTATTCCCCAGGCGGCCCGCTCTCCTTTTACGCGGTAAATATCATAACCGCCCATGCCTGCATAACCTTTGCTGGAGAAGTACAGAATACCTTCTTCATTGACAGTGGGAAAGGTTTCTGCCGCCACTGTGTTGATCTTATCACCGCAGTTGACCGGTGCGCCCCAGGTACCATCGGCCTGCTTTTCACAATACCAGAGGTCTGTGCTTCCATAGCCTCCTGGGCGGTCAGATACAAAGTACAGCACATTACCGCCGCTGTTCAGTACTGCATGACTGGAAGAGTAACCCGCGAGATTGATGCCCGGTATAAGCGTGAGCTGCTCCCATTTGCCATTCTTCTTTACAGATTGATAGATCTGTAACTGGCGTACGCCATTTGCCGGGCCTTTGCTGGTAACCGGTATATCGTTGCCCTGTATATTAATAGTGGCGTAAAGCGTATCTTCTGTTCTATTCAGAGATACAGGGCCAATGTGATAGTCATAATCACCCAACAGGGACGGTGTCAGCTCCCGTAGGTACATACTGGTATTGCCCTGGCTGTACTGCTGGTAGGCATATGCTTTATAATAAGGCTGCTCCGTGCGCTTATCGGTGCGGGGATTAGATTCTGAGCGCCCGTTCAACGACAGCGAACGATACCCGTTAGACATCAGCAGCAGGCCTTTATCCATCACTCCGCTCACAAGATCAGAACCCTGAGTGTTCAGCTCTTTAAGAGGTTGGATCTGTATGTTAGCAGGTTGTTTTTTCCATAAAACTGCACTATCACAGCTTTGCATGGCAATATCCTTCAGTTTGAGGCTGTCTGCATTGGAGGTGGAGAACAGGGCGTATTGCTGCTTTGCAATATCATACTGTTCCAGCTGGCGCAGCACTTCTCCGTAGGCGAAATACGCTGACGCAGGCCGATCCGGTCTTGCGATGATCTGCTGATAGTAACCGGCTGCCTCTTTGAAGTTGCCGATCTCCTGGTAGCTGCGCGCCATCTTCATCCACTGGTCTACCGGCATCTTATCTCCTTTGGCGCGCGCTATCCGTTTATAGAGCGCAGCCGCTACGGCATATTCCTGCCTTACATAGGCTTCCCCGGCTGACTGTTGAACGGTTTTCTGTTCCTGGCTGTACGAGCTGGAAGTGATCAGTATTGACAGCAGGACGACAATTATTGTGCGACGTATCATACGCAAAAGAGCTAAGAGTTTAAAAATATCGGGGGTTCTGTACGGCAAACCTTTTAGATGGGAGTAAAAAGCCCAGCGATATTTCATGCGAGCCTCCCTGATAGCCTGCCATTTTATTGATGCTCAGATCATAAGAGTATCCAATGCGCAGTTGTGCTGTAGCATAGAACTCTACCATGACACTGGCGGCATCCAGTTCGCTCAAATCAGCCGGAAGATTATTTTTGCTCCATAGTTTAACGTTCGTGCGATAAGAACCACCTACCCAGAGCTTCTCTCCTATCAGAAGGAAAGCATTGATGTCTACATTGGTAGGTCCTTTAAAATCTTCCTTGATCAGGATGGAGGGTTTGAGCTGAAAATTTTCACCCAGCGGGAACATGGCCCCTGTGGTTACATACAGATGCTGGGTTTTACGGATGGTGGAATAGTTATTGCCTTTCCATGTATAACGCGAAGCATCGGTATAGAGTGAGAACAGATCCATGATGGAGGCTCCTGCGTAAAAGCGGGGGCTAAAGTAATAGATACCGAAACGTGCATCCGGCACCCAAACGCTCTTCTTCCCCAAAGGCAACGCCACATCATCATTATCAGTATACTGCAACGCATTCCCATCTATAGAATACTGGGTAACCCCGCCACCGATACCGAGGCATAACCGGCGCGTACCTTCATCATCCAATGGTATCCGGTATGAATAGGATCCATATAGCGACAAAGCATCCTGCGGCCCCAGCTTATCAAACAGCATTTGCACCCCCAGCCCCACCTTGTTGTCACTGGAGGGCGTGACCCCGTCCAGGGATATCCCGCCGGTGCGGGGCGCACCGGGAAAGCCGGCCCACTGGTGCCGGTAGGTGGCATTCAGGTACAGGTCTTCCTTATACCCTGCATATGCCGGGTTAACACTTAACCCGTTGAACACATACTGACTGAACTGTATATTCTGTTGCGCTATCGCGCGGCTTCCTATGATGAGCAGCAAGACCATAATGCCTGCGTTGCGTAGTGTTTGCATCTTTTTCACTTTTAAGATCAGCAGTTAATAAGGTGTCAATTATCTTATGATGGTTACCCAGCCTTTATACTTTTTGATACCATCGGGTTTCTTCACTTCCAGGATATAGAAATAGGTTCCTTCATTCAGATCCGAACCGTTCCAGTCATTATTGTAATTTTTAGACTGGTACACTCCTCCGCCCCATCGGTTGAAGATATAGAGCGCCGAGCCAGGGTATTTTTCCAGCCCGCCGATAATGAACTTCTCGTTCTTGCCATCTCCGTTCGGAGTGAAAACGTTCGGGAATGAAACATCAGAGCCCTCTATTGCCACACTTAATACTGCCTTATTATTGGTAAGGTCGGCGTCTGTAGTTCCACTCGTTGCAACGGCGCCTGTCACCATCTGGCCGCCTTCTGTTATCCTGCAGGTTACCTCCAGGTATACAGTGGCGCCGGGCGCAATGTCTCCGATCGTCCATATCACTTTCCTGTCTGCCGCAGATACTGACACCGCTCCTCTTTCCGCCGAAGTGCGTGCAGGAACCGCCAGCTGCAGCGGTAGTGAATCTGTTACCACTACGCCGGTTGCCAGGCCCGCACCAATATTAGCTACCCTGATACGGTATGTGATATCCTGTCCCAGCCGGTAAGGTCCTGTTGCCGGTTGCACGATCTCTTTGGTTATCATCAGGTCACCGCTTTCGATATCCTCGCTGGTGATTGTTACTTCCGCCTGGCCGGCCGCTCCCACGGTGTAGGTATAACCGGCAGACTCACCACCGGTGATGCGGAGTATTACTGTCTCCGGAGATTCTACGCTGCTATCATCGATCACTTGTACCGGAACAGTAACCGAGCTTGCGTCGGCCGGTATCGTAACTGACCCTGTAAGCGTCGTATAGTCGGCGCCGGGAGTTGCTGTACCGCTGATGGTATAATGAACAGTAAGTGCTTCTGCAGTCCGTTTACCACCTGCAAGGCTGATCGTGAAAGCGCCGTTTGTGGCAGGTTCCGCAGCAGCAGGTGTAGTGGCCGCTACCTGCAGGTTGAGGTTCGTGTTGTCATCATCCGCAATATTCACCGTTGCACTGCTGGCAGCGCCTATGGTAAAGTTGATGCCGGAAGAAGATGCACCTGTAAGATTCATGATCACTGTTTCAACAGGTTCTATCAGGTCATCATCCAGTGCATGCACCGGCACGCTAACGCTGTTGCTGCCTGCCGGGATCACCACAGTACCAGTCAGGGTCGTGTAGTCCGAACCCGCAGTGGCAGTACCGCTGATAGTATAGGTAACGGTAATATCCGCAACCGGCACCTTACCTCCTGCTACGCTGATAGTAAACGCGCCGTTCGTTCCGTTTTCTGCCGCAGCAGGTATACCCGCGCTAACTATTACATCTGCATTGTTGTCATCATCCTTAATGACCACCGTGCCACTGGTACCTGCTGTGAAGACTAGCCCGGTAGCATCGCTGCCACCCGTAATAGCCAGGACCGCTGTTTCATCCCCTTCTATAATCTTGTCATCTGTTACGGCCACCGGTATACTGATGCCATTCTGGCCTGCCGGTATCAACACGCTACCAGTCAGATTCGTATAATCAGTACCGTTAGTTCCGGTACCGGAGATAGAGTAATTCACTGTAATATCAACTGATGAAGTGATATTGTTGGGCAGGTTGATATTGAAGCTGCCATCAGTACCTGGTTCCGCCGCGTCCCCTCCCTTGCTTGCATTCAGCACAAGGTTGGCGGGTATTGCATCATCATCCATGATGTTCACCGTAGCATTGCCGGTACCGGTGAAGGTAAGGCTGCCGGATGTGCCGCCATTGAGGGTGAGTATCACTGTTTCAGGCGATTCGATCACCTGGTCATTTATTGCGGTAACCGGAACGGATATACTGGTTTGACCAGCCGGAATCACAGCGGTACCGCTGAGGGCCGTGTAATCCGTGCCTGCATTTGCTGTGCCGCTGATGGTGTAATTCACGGTTATGGCTTCAGAAGAAGTGATACCACCCGGCAGGCTGATAGTAAAGCTGCCGTTGGCACCTGATTCGAATGCATCGCCGCCTTTGCTGACTGTCAGCTGAAGATTGGCTGGCACTGTGCTTTCATCATCTGCAATATCCACTGTTGCACTGCCTGTACCCGTAAAGGTATAGCTGGCGCTGCTGCCACCTGCCAGCGTCATGATCACGGTTTCTGTTCCTTCGATCACCTGGTCGTTAACAATCGTCACGGGAACGGTTACACTATTTTGTCCCGCAGGAATTGTAACGGCTGCGGTGATGGCGGCGTAGTCATCGCCTGCAGTAGCAGTACCACTGACAGTATAATTCACCGTTACATCTTCGGCAGAGGATATGCCTGCCGGCAGGCTGATAGTGAAGCTGCCGTTGGTGCCCGGTTCTGCGCCATCAGCGCCTTTGCTGACAGTGAGTAACAGGTTGGTGGTATTGTCATTGTCTGCAATATCCAATGTCGCATTGCCTGTTCCGGTGAAGGTGAAGCTGGCGGAACTGCCGCCGGTGATCGTCATTCTTACTGTTTCTGTCACTTCTATCGTCTGATCATCGGTTACGGTAACGGGAACGCTTACACTGTTCTGGCCTGCGGGGATCACCACGCTGCCGCTCAGTGCTGTGTAATCCGAGCCAGCGGTAGCTGTGCCGTCTATCGTGTAATTCACTGTTATATCTTCAGCAGCCTGAATGCCTGTAGGCAAACTAACCGTAAAGCTGCCGTTGGTACCCGGTTCCGATGCATCCCCTCCTTTGGCTACATTCAGCACAAGGTTGGCGGATGTCGCATCATCATCCACGATGTTCACCACAGCGTTGCCGGTACCAGTGAAGATTAAGCTGCCGGATGTACCGCCATTGAGGGTGAGTATTACTGTTTCAGGCGATTCGATCACCTGGTCATTTATTGCGGTAACCGGAACGGATATACTGGTTTGACCAGCCGGGATCACAGCGGTACCGCTGAGGGTCGCGTAATCCGTGCCTGCATTTGCTGTGCCGCTGATGGTGTAATTCACGGTTATAGCTTCAGCTGCCGTAATACCCGCAGGCAGGCTGATAGTAAAGCTGCCATTGGCACCTGATTCGAAGGCATCGCCGCCTTTGCTGACTGTCAGCTGAAGATTGGCTGGCACTGTGCTTTCATCGTCTGTGATGTTCACTATGGCATTGCCCGTGCCTGCGAAGGTAAAGTTTGCGCTGGCGCCACCGGTGAGGGTGGCTATTACTGTTTCTGTTGATTCAAGAATATTATCGTTCGTCACGGTAACAGGAAGGCTCACGCTGTTCTGGCCTGCAGGAATAGTTACGGTGCCTGTAAGGGTGGTATAGTCCACGCCCGCTGTAGCGTTACCTGATATCATATAATTAACAGTGATATCCTCTGGCACCGTCACGCCTGCAGGAAGACCGATGCTGAAGCTACCGTTAGTGCCAGGTTCTGCTGCATCCGTGGCTTTCTTGATGCTGAGCACCAGGTTTTCCGGTACATTGTCATCGTCCGCAATATCCAGCGTTGCGTTGCTGCCGGCAGTAAAAGTGAAACTGGTGCTGCTGCCGCCGGTAACCCCAATCGTTATTGTTTCTGTGTTCTCGATCAACTGATCATCTATTACTGTCAACAACACATCTACGCTGTTACTTCCTGCGGGGATCACTGCTACGCCGGATAGCGAGCTATAATCCTGGTTGCTAATGGCCGTACCGGTGATGGTATAATTAACCGTGATATCTTCCGGTGCAGTCAAACCTGCCGGCAGTGCGATATTAAATGCTCCATTAGTGGAGGGTTCTGCTGCATCGGTAGTTTTTGTCACATTCAGCACCCGGTTAGCCGGAATATTGTCGTCGTCTGTAACATGAACCAGTGCGCTGCCGGTTCCGGTGAAAGTAAAGCTGGCGCTGTTACCGCCGTTAAGTGATACGACCACGGTCTCCGGGTTTTCTATCAGCTGGTCATCTATTATAGCTACCGGAATGCTCACGCTGCTCCGCCCTGGCAAAATAACCGCTGTACCCGTGAACGCAACGTAGTCTGTGCCTGCAGTGGCCGTGCCTGCCACTGTGTAGTTCACTGTAATGGCTTCAGTTGCCGTAATACCCGCAGGAAGGCTGATGGTAAAGCTGCCGTCTGTGCCAGGTTCCTCCGCATCACCGCTATTGGCAATGCTTAAAGCCAGGTTGGCCGGCGTAGTGCTTTCGTCGTCTGCAATATCTACTGTTGCACTGCCTGTACCCGTAAAGGTATAGCTGGCGCTGCTGCCACCTGCCAGCGTCATGATCACGGTTTCTGTTCCTTCGATCACCTGGTCGTTAACAATGGTCACGGGAACGGTTACACTATTTTGTCCCGCAGGGATTGTAACGGCTGCGGTGATGGCGGCGTAGTCATCGCCCGCAGTAGCAGTACCACTGACAGTATAATTCACCGTTACATCTTCGGCAGAGGATATGCCTGCCGGCAGGCTGATAGTGAAGCTGCCGTTGGCGCCGGGTTCTGCGCCATCAGCACCTTTGCTGACAGCGAGTAACAGGCTGGTGGTATTGTCATTGTCTGCAATATCCAATGTTGCATCGCCTGTACCAGTGAAGGTAAAGCTGGCAGAGCTGCCGCCGGTGACCGTCAGTCTTACTGTTTCTGTCACTTCTATCGTCTGATCATCGGTTACGATAACGGGAACGCTTACACTGTTCTGGCCTGCGGGGATCACCACGCTGCCGCTCAGTGCTGTGTAATCCGTGCCTGCGGTAGCAGTGCCGTCTATCGTGTAATTCACTGTTATATCTTCAGCAGCCTGAATGCCTGTAGGCAAACTAACCGTAAAGCTGCCGTTGGTGCCCGGCTCTGCTGCGTCAGCACCTTTAGTACTGGTGAGGATACGGTTGGCGGCTGTATTATCATCATCATTGATCACTACGGTACCGCTGCCGTTGGTCGTACTGGGTACGAGCGTAAAGCTGGCGGAAGTCGCGCCTGATATTGTCAGCATTACGGTCTCAGCGGGTTCCAGGATGGCGTCATCTGTTACGCTGACTATTACAGGTACGCTGGTTTGCCCGGCGGGTATTACTACCGTACCACTCAGAGCGCTATAATCGCTGCCGGCTGTAGCGGTGCCGCCAACTGTATAAGCTACAGTGATATCTTCTGAAGCGGTATAGCCAAAAGGCAGGCTTACCGTAATTGCTCCGTTGGCGCCTGGTTCTGAGGCATCGGTCGTAGTCGTTACGCTTACAATAAGGTTGCTTCCAACGTTATCATTATCCAGGATGTCCACGGTTGCTTCGCCGTCTGTGCTGCTGGCAGTGAATGCCATACCGGCGGAAGCGCCGTCTGTGATCTTTAATACTACAGTTTCGGTGGTTTCTATCAATTGGTCGTCTATCACCGGAACATCTACCGTTATGCCGTTCTGCCCGGCCGGGATCACCACTGAAGCGCCAATGTCTGTATAATCGGTACCTGCAATGGCTGTTCCGCTCACGGTATAATTCACGGTAATGTCGTCTGCAGCAATTACACCTGCAGGCAGGCTAATGGTGAACGTACCTTTGGTAGCGGTTTCCGCCGCGTCGGTCGTTTTTTCCACGCTTAATACGCGGTTGGCCGGCACATCATCATTGTCCAGAATGTCGGCTGTAGCCGTACCTTCTGAGGGATCAGGGGTAAAGGTAAAGCTGCTGGATGAAGCGCTGGTGATGGTAACGATAATGTTTTCCGTACCTTCTATGATCGCGTCGTCTACAATGTTACCTACAACGGCAGTACCTGAACCACCCGCTGAAATTATTGCTGTGCCGCTGAAATGTGCCGGAGTGATACCATTATAATCCGTGCCTTTTACAGCGGTACCTGTAACCGTATAATTAATCGTTACCGGCTCTGAAGAAACCACTGTTCCCGATGGGAACCCGAAATCAAACCTGACAGAAGTACCATCTTCTGTACCATCACGATTTTTCACCACTCTTACCATACGGTTGGCCGGTATATTGTCATCGTCTGTGATATCAGCTGTGGCCTGGAACGATGTAACATCACGGGTGTAGCTAAAGCTATTGCCATCGGTGCCTGCAGTAGCATTCAGCGTGAGGATGGCAGTTTCCGTATTTTCAATGATCTTGTCATCTGTTACAGCCAGCGGGATGGTCACACTGTTCTGGTAGGCAGGCAGGGTTACCGTTGTTACCTGGTAATCCGTATTACGGATAGCGGTGCCGCTCATCACATAACTGAATGTAATATCCGAACCGGCGGTGTAACCTGCTGGCAGGCTAACAGTGTAACTGCCCTGTGTAGCGGGTTCGGCTGCATCAGATGTCTTTACCACTTTCAGTACCTGGTTGGCGCTGGTAGCGTCGTTATCGGCTATGTTTACTGTGATGCTTCCGTTCGCGGGGTCTGGCGGGAAGATGAAGGCATTTCCTCCTCCATAGGTTCCGCCCGAGAGCAGTTTAAAGGTCATTGTTTCGGTAGGCTCTATCACCTGGTCGTCCAGCACATTGAGATTCACGGTGACGCTGTTGGCGTTGGCCGGGATGGTGATCGTTCCAATATTTTGATAATCTACGCCTGACGTAGCAGTGCCGGAAAGGGTGTAGCCAATGGTAACCGGCCATGCAGATGTAGCAACACCTGCCAGTTTCACGGTGAAGGTACCAGGCACTGAAGGCTCCGCAGCATTGGTGCCGGCAATTACCTGCACTGGTGTGCTGCTGGCGGCGTTGGCATCAATGATGTTTACAGTACCGCCGTTACTGGAAGGATCAATAACGAAAGGATGGCTGGTAGAAGTAGCGCCTGTGAGTGTGAGCACCACATTCTCAGGTCCTTCTACCACGCCGTCATTTGTGGCGTCAATATCAACAAATACTTCATTGGCCCCTGCCGGTATTACAATATTACCGCCGCTGAGCCCAAGTATGTTATAATCTGTGCCGCTCGTTGCACTACCGGCAACACTGAAGCTTACCGTCACATCTTCCGCACTGGTAACACCTGGTTGAAGCGAAACGCGGAATTGCCCTTTGGTATCACCCTCTATGGCATCGGATACTTTTGTGAACAGCACGATGTTGCTGTTACCTGCAAAATCATTGTCTGCAATATTGATAGTTGCGCTAGCGTCTGTAGTGCTCAGGGTATAAGTAACGCTGGCTGATGTAGCGGCAGACAAGGTGGCTATAACCGTTTCGGTGCCTTCTATCACCAGGTTGTCAATAACAGTAACCGCAACGTCTGTACCGTTTGTTCCGGCGGCTATAGTGGCAGTGCCTGATAATGTACTATAGTCTGATCCGGGAGTAGCAGTGCCCGTTACATTGTACGTGACTGTGATATTCTCTGAAGCCATCACGCCTGTGGGAAGGCTAATACGGAATCCACCGGATGTAGCTGGTTCCGCTGCATCGCCGGTTTTGGAGATGCTCAGCACACGATTGGCTGTCGTGTTATCATCGTCCGCAATATTCACCGTGGCGCTGCCAGCCGTAGTACTTGCCGCGAATGCGAAGCTGGCCGAAGTGCCATTGTTTATTGTCAGGATCACTGTTTCATCTGCCTCCACGAGGGCATCGTCCGTAACAGTAACAGGTACCACCACGCTGTTCTGGCCCGCGGGGATCACTGCAGTGCCGGAAATGGTAGTATAATCGGTGCCGTTCAATGCAGTACCGCTTATGGTATAATTCACAGTAACCGGCTCTGTAACGGTAATGGTTGCCGGCAGGCTGATCGTGAACGAGCTGTTGGTAGATGGTTCCGCGGCATTGCCATTGGCCGTAACGCTAAGTGTGCGGTTAGCGACTGTATTATCATTGTCATTGAGAGGCAGGGTAGCGCTGCTCTGTGTGGCCGCCGGTGTAAAATTGCCAAGCGTGGCCGTAGTGCCACCCGTGATCGTTACAACAATGTTTTCAGTTCCTTCTATGATCTTATCGTCTATTGTATTCAACAGGAATTCAGCATAATCCTGACCCGCTGGCATAACAACGGTGCCGCTCAGCGTATTATAGTCTGTGCCGTTGAGCGCAGTACCGCCCAGCGTATAGCTAATGGTTATGTCCTCGGAAGTCTTTACCCCTGCCGACAATCTCATCCGGATCAGGGCCGGGAAAGGACCTTCGGTAACGGAACTTGAGGTGACTACCGTCAACACTCTGCTGGCAGTGGTATTATCGTCATCCGCTATATTTACAATGGCATTGCCATTGGTCGTACTGAGGGTATATGTATAATTGCTGCTTGTGGCGCCGCTCAACGTCACCTGAACGGTTTCTGTTGGCTCAATGAAATAATCGTCGGTAACGGTTACCGGCAGGGCAACACTATTTTGTCCTGCAATGATGGTAGCAGTACCACTTAATGGTGCATAGTCTGATGCGCCGGCGGTGCCGCCAACGGTATAATTGACCGTGATGTTCTCAGCAGCCATTACGCCCGCCGGCAGGCTGATGGTAAAACCACCATTGGAGGAACCTTCCTGTGCATCGGCTGTTTTAGAAACGGACAGCACACGTTTGGCGGGTGTGAACCCGTCTACTGTAACGGTTACTTTACGTGCTGAATCACAACCCTGTGGGCTGGTAACAGTATAAATGATGTCGGCAACGCCGGCGGTTACGCCGGACACTACACCGGTATTGCTTACCGTGGCGATGGCTGTATTGCTACTGCTCCATACGCCGCCGGGTGTAGTATTGCTCAGGGTAGTGGTGCCGCCCTGGAATACTTTCTGCGTACCGGTGATATTATTTACCGCGGGTATTGCATTTACCGTAACGGTGGCTGTCTGGCTGGCACTGCAACCGTTGCTGTTAGTAACAGTATAAGTGATGGTGGCGGTGCCGGGCGTAACGCCGGTCACTACCCCGCTGGCATTCACTGTGGCAATGGCCGCATCGCTGGTGCTCCAGGTGCCGCCGGCGGTAGTGCTCTGCAATGTGGTGGTTTTTCTTTCACATACAGCGGTGGTGCCCGTAACCGGGTTTACCGTTACGGTGCTCTTAGTGATGACAATGGCATCTGAAATGGAGCAGCCGTCAGGATATTTTACGGTTACGCTGTAAGTACCTCCATTGGTAACAGACAGCGTTTTACCAGTGCTGCCACCAGTCCACAGGTAAGTAGCGGAAGGGCCGGCAAAAAAACCATCTGTGTTCAACACGATGGGAAACCCTTCGGCGCAAACTGTACGGTCAGGGCCGAGGCCGGTGATGGTAGCAGAATTGTCATATGGTGAAATATCCCAGTTCACATTGCCACCAAGGTCAACGGAATGTTCCCTTGCCTTGAAGGGCGTAACACCTGCCGCGGTTATGCGGTTCAGGCGGATATAATCGAAATCTACCGTACCGCTGGTTTTGGTGACCGTAGCGTTCGCAGTTGTTGATGAGCTGATGATCTGCGTGGGACTACAGGGTGAGCCGCTGCCATACCATGCCTCGGCGATGGTGGTATTGGTGCCTGCCGCGAACGTGTAGATCTTGCCGGGAGCGAATATCAGCGTATCAATGATATTGCCGGTGGCCTGGATGGCTCCTCTTCCCCTAAACTCCAGCCTGTTGATGATATTGTTGCCGCGGATCCACGCCTGGGAAGCGGTGCTGGTATTACTGAACAACAGGTTGTCTATAGTGGCGTTGCCGATATCCATGTTGGTATCCCCAGCGCCCGTCATCTCAACTTTGTTATATACCCCCTTGTTGACCCTGAATATATCACCGACTATCGTGGAGCCGGCAGCCTGCACAGCAGTGCTGGCGCCTAAAGCATGCCATCCGCCGTTGATGGTGGCATTGGTAATATTTAAATTGACCGGATTCTCGGGTGTACTGGCGCTATTATCCGAGATCCAGTCCATGGTTATTGTACGGCCGCTGAGATCGAGACCACCGCCGCGTACTTCCATGTTCGTATTCGCATTGATATAGTTATCGGTGAGTGTTACCTTAGCGCCATTCGATTTAAAGATGGCAAAATCGAAATTGCCCAGCCCGGCGCCATTGGAAGTAATAGTACTGTTGGTCGTGCCGGTAAAAAGCACCACGGGTCTTTGCGCGGCGGAAATGGGCGTACTCATCGTGACAACTGGGTTCATTACGAGGTTGCCCCAGATCTCCAGGTTAAAGGAGGGATTTTTAGTAAATGTAGGGGCGAAAGCGGCTCCTGTCCAGTCCATATTGCGGCAGTAAGCATTGCCCTGGTTGATCGTTACGGCGCTACTGCCGCTGCTGAAGCTGCTTGCGTTGAAAAACACATCATTGGACACTGTAGGAATACATGCTCCACCCGATCCCCCACTGGTAGTGCTCCAATGCGCCGCGTCGTTCCAGTCGCCGGAACCTCCTACCCAATAGCGGGCGCCGCCGGAAGTAGCGGTGAAATTAAAGCCGGAATTGCCGCCTGCATCCGCGCCGGTTACCGTAACGGGTACACCCGTGCCAGTTGCGGCCATATTTTCCAGCAGCACATTCTGTATATCTTTAGTCGAAGACGGCCCGAAATTGAGCGTAGTACCTGCTCCAAGACCTCTCATTTCTCCCAAGCCGGAACAATCCGGGTTGTTGTACCGGAAAATGCCGTTGATTGTTTGGGTATTCCTGAAATTATAATTGCGGGACGGGGCCAGCAACAAGTTTGTAATGGTATTGTTCCCCCGTATCTCCGCTGCTCCTTTCAATTCGAGTGTACCAATGGTATTACCACCGCTAATCGCAATCATACCGAAAACGAGGCCGGTATTGGTAAATAACAGGTCAGTTATATTGGCGTTAACAATGCTTATATTATTGCCAACTCCGTCAATCTGCACTTTCGGATAAGTGAGGCCATTGGTAACGAACCGGGATTTTGCAATGATAAAAGATCCAGCTCCGTTGTTCACCCAGGTATTGTTACTGGAATTAGTCAGCCATTCATACTCCAACGTGATCGTTGAATTGGAAATATCCAAAGTTCTGACGCCACTGGTTTCAGTACTAAGCTGGGAAATATGCATTGTACGGTTAGGCAGCAGCAACTTACCGGAATTGTGGAAGATCCGGAATCCGGTATGAGTAATATTGTCCGCTAAAGTTATTCCTCCATTAGTGCCGGTTCTTTCAACGCGGAAAACAGGACTACCCAGATTGAAGCCGTTGGCGGTCAATGTACCGGCTTCCGTTCCTTTAAAGGACAAATTGCCATACATGGTAAGCGTAGGATCCAGCGCGAGGGAGCCGTATATATAGAGGAAGGCTCCACGGTTGTCAAATACCGGGGAACCTGTAAGATTGGTCCAGGTCATATTATGGCACCAGGCAGTACCAGTAGTAGCAGTAACCGTATTGTTGCCCGCTGTGAAGCCGCTGTTAGCATCAAATATAACATTATCGCCGGTGAACGGCACGCAATAACCACCAGCGCCGCCGCTGGAGGATGACCAGTGGCCCTTATCATTCCAGTCTCCGGCGCCGCCCACCCAATACAATGTAGTACCTGTTGAGCGCGGCTGGAAATCCCAGCCTGTATTGCCGCCGCCATCTGCGCCGGTTACCGTAATAGGAAGCGTGACGCTACCTGCCGCGGCCAGGTTGGTCATTAATACATTTCTTATATCTACCGTTGCACCGGGGGCGAAGGTAATAGTAGCGCCGGCACCATAACCAAGTATCTGCGACAGGGCGTTACAATCCGGTGTGTTAGCATGCAGGGATCCAGTGATCGTATTATTGCCTACAAATGAAAATCCCGGATTGCTTGGTGCAATGTAAAGGTCTTTAATAGTGTTTCCGCCACCCGCAATCGAGCCCCCGCTTTTATACTCAAGCCGGTCTATCGTATTGCCTGCACCGATCCGCACAGTTTGAGAAGGAGATAGCGTGCTCGTAAACGTGAGCTCGCCAAATGTGGTATTATTGATCACCATCGAGGCATTGCCCGCGGCAGTCACGTCCACTTTAGGAAAACTGAAGCGGTCCGAAAAGAACCGCTGTGCAGTGATGGTGGAATTTGTTGTATTGATAGTGTTATTAGTGCCTCTATAGTCCCAGGTATCCCTCAGAATTATCGTAGCATTACTTATATCCAGGTTTCTTGTGTTAGTGTTGTTACCGGCAAAATCGGTTATTGTGTGCGTAAAATCAGACATATCAAGGGTGCCGGCCGTCAGGGTGACTGTAGTAACCACTAACGCATCCGGAATACCATCCAAAAGGGTAAGGGAAGACCCCGGTTTATTGACCGAAATCGGATTATACCATCCTGCAGCAGGATACCTGCCCGCTCCATTCATTTTCAAAGTCGCCGCACTGCTACCCACAAAGTTTAACCCCTGCGTACCATAATAAACGGAAGCTGCCAGCTCCACGCTACCATAAATGTATAATGGCTGGCCCCGATTAATTAGCCTTGCGGTAACAGTTATCCCTGTCCAGGTCATGTTACGGCAGTAGGCCGGGCTTGAAGTAGGTAGATCTACGTTAGTGGTATTGGTAAACCCGCTATTGGCATCGAAATGCACATCATCGTTCAGGTTGGGAACAATAGACTGATTGGGAACCCCACCCGAGGTGGTAGACCAGTGGTTAAGATCACTCCACGAACCGGCGCCTCCTACCCAATAAAAGTCAGTGGCAAAAGCACGGGAAAATAACAACATCAACAGGATAGAGAACGATATAAATTTTCTCATTATATACAGGATATGAATATGGCAATGAAATCACTATCGCCGGCGTCGCAGCGAAAGAGGAACGTGTTAATTCTCAAAGTTTATAACAGGAATGTAAAAGTTATCACATAGGAATAGTTTTACGGAACAATCTTTATAGTCATGCCGTCAAATCTAAACGAAAAGCATCAAACCACTTGTAGCTATACTACTACAATGATGTAGTGATATTCTACAATTTAGATCCTATAATATTCTACAGAGTGAATTATGTGATACTCTACAGTATTTTAAATCTATTTGTATATAAGTGCAAGTATATCTAAAGTTGTATGCTGACTTTTATCAGGAAACCACTTTCATCAGTCCTGCTTTATAACTTTCACGCAGGAGTTATAGACGTTGAATTTCTTCAACGCACGAAACGCTAAACAAGACGACTGTAAAGTTGTGGCATACCTTGCGAAAAATATGCGATAGCATTTAGAGGCAAATACCATCCCATGTATTTCGTCGGATAAATTCCTGCTGCTTCTTTATGTAATAATTTTATGTTTACGCTGTCATCAACATTTCACCAAAGAAACAGGCGATTTTACAGGGTTCTCCAATCTGATGAAGTACCCCGGTATAGACTGGGGCTACGAGGTACGTTTCTATTGATCAACATAAATACACAGACCAATAATCTGAGATACCATGTAGAAGCGGATTGATGTTCAAAAGTAAAAAGCCGTCCCATTTTGGAGACGGCTTCAGCTTAATTATTATACTTATGGTAAATCTAAAATATCAACCCTATCTTAAACGTTCTTTTGAATGAAGGTTTCTTATGTCTGTGTTTGATATGATCAGGATACCTCGGTGTTTAAAAGATGCTCCCGGATAAAAATCATCACCCAGGAATATATTGAACCCATTGGTTTTCCAATACAATAAATCAAAATCGCCACCGTCGAGACTTTCCTGGTTAACATTTCGCGGCATCCCCAATCCTTTCGTTAAGGAATTCAACCCGGAGCTGCCTGTATTTAAAACCAGATAAAGGCTTGAAACATTTTGACTGTCCACATACGCGTAGACGCGATCTATAGGTAATCCGAAAATGGAATAAGGAACCTTTAAGCTATTTAGGACCCTATTGAATTTATAACCATACAAAGAGTGATTTTGTGCTAACTGATCGGCCAAACTCACGTATGTCTCCGAAAAATTATTCTTTATAAACTCGCGGATATCGATTTCATTGGATATTACTTTTTCTATTTCCATAAAGGTTGTTGTATCAGACTGTGAGTACACATTATAAGCTTGAAAAGTGACGAGAAAAAACAACAACAAGGCTTTTGGCATCATTTTGCTTTTGATTTAAGCAAACTTACGATCATTTTTAGCTAAAATCTACTCGCAATCATATGGGTCAGAATAATCACTTCTAATTTCTTCCATAAAAAGGATAGTCGGTGCGCCGCTACCTGTAACCCCCGCTGTGCCGCCGCTTTGAAGCATATAAGCATTTACCCTCGTTTTGAAATAGGCTATTACGGTTGCGTCACTAGGCACACTAGGGGTTTCGTCAAATTCCAGATAGGTATCGAACTTTGCGGATTGTGTAGCACGGGCGGCTATAACAGCTGCTTTACCTGGCGACACCACCTGCCCATTTGCGTAAGTAATTGGAAGTCCATAAACGATATGATTTACCCAAACAGTCCTCGTTAATCCTCCTGTTGAACCACCTTTCCATACCCATTTTAACCGAATATTATTCATGCCGGATTCCTGCCAATTTGCTGTTGTTGTTTTCAAAAAATTAAACGAACCACAATCAGTTCCGGCGGGCGCATCTGCTTCTCCGGGTTCATATCCCCAAGTTCCACCATCACCTGAACCGCCAGTCCCCCCACCACCGGTCCCCCCACCGCCAGTGCCTCCACCGGGGGCAATATCATTACATCCATAATCTATGTAATTCTCAGTTTGCGTTGACACAACAAAGTCCCACCCATTATTTATTAAGACTGTCTGATTCCATATTTGAGAAATTGCACCAGCTAATGTTGCATAATCCATTTGATAACTGCTGTACTTGATTATATTATAGTTGCCCGCTGAGGTACCATAATAAGGCCCGTTCAAATATGTCCAGCTTCCTGGAAGGTACAGATCAAGAAAATTGTGAAGCTCAGTCATGAATGCAGAATTTACCTGTGCTGAGGTTGGATAAATGGCACTAGCATACAGCAGGTAAGAAATTTGGAAATGCATCGTACAAGTTTGTTCACCTGTTAATGTGCTGAGATTCCTTTTGTTTGATGTTGTATCTGACCCTAGGCGACTGAGTCTCACCATCGGCCTTTGGGATAGTGCTTTACTCGCGTCTTCTAAAAGTTTCTTTGTAGAATCAATCCGAATTTCAGAGGGCAGATGTACCCTGGCTTTAGATAGCATCAGCAAATCCCTAGCGATAGTTGTCTTGATGGATGGGTTATTACTTCGTGTATAATCCTGAGCAAGATTATACAAACCAGCATAAAACAGTGAATCGTTTGGTTTGAGGCTAATATGAATATATTTGCTAACAATGTCCGACGATGCTGTAATTGGAATAAGCAAATGGGTTAAAGTATCCCCGATCGAACCGTACATCACATAATTATCCCATTTCAACTGCTCCGTAGGATCCAATTTACTAAGATCTCTAATGACGTTGTTGGTCGATAGCTGGGCGATAACGTCCTTGATGGATTTGTTTTTTCCGTGATATTTGGTTAACAAAACCAGGCCATCAGGCTGATTTAGGCTGTTTCTTTGGCAAGAATTGACAAGAAACAGGCTCAGAAAAAGGAACAGGTAATGGATTCTCTTCATAGAAATAAGTGTTTAGTGAATAATTGCTACTTGTATTAGGGTAAAAAAGTTTATTAAGAAAAGGGGGTAACCTTCCTCAAATTTTAGATAAATGGTTTTCGTTTTATAAAACAACTAACCCGTCTTTTTATACCGTATAATTATTACCATGATAATTTTGTTATTGGGAAACAATTAGCCAAATGGGGGATTGTGGCGGTTGAACGATAAATTGAAAAGTTTTCTCAAGTACTTTTAAATAATCAAGATTCGAATAAAAAAGCAGCCCCAAACACTATCGGGGTTGCATGTCAAATCTTTTGTAAAAATGAGTGTAACTATAATACCAAATTATTTGGAATTGACCTGCACTCCGGAAGGAAGAGCTCTTAGTAGCCGTTCGCTCTGAAATGGATGTACGGGAGATTTTTGAAGGTCTTAATGTCGACAAACTAATAATAAGCGCCCCGCACTACGCCCCGTTTTCCGGAAGTATATTAAGATCTGCCAAAGTCCTATTGGAGATAAACAGCTGCTCCACTGCTCCATGATATCATTTTCATGTCCTGAATATTCCAGCTTTAAATATTGATAAAACTTCTCTTTGGTTGTAACTGTTTCCCAGTCCATCGCGGTAAATACCGCCGGATATTTCTTTATGTTCACTATAAAACCATACAGTGCAAGATAGGTTGGGGCGTAATATAGTGCATTTTTTATGAGCTTTGCATAAAGATCTGGACTAAGAGCAAGCTCCAGATCACAGATAAACTTACTCGACATTACTGAACTTAAGCCGGACCGTAAAATGGAGGCAAAATCCGGTAGCCCTTCATCTGAAAAAAAGTAAATAAGTCTTCGTTAAACAGTTCTTCTGTCTGATCAACAGATGTCCTTTGTGTAATATTCATAACTCGCCTTGAATCTGGCTAAGGCGAAATCCTCACTCAGATTATCGCTTATCAGCGTAATAACGTTTTCTTCGAAGGCTATACTCTCCGCTACAGTAGAAAATTTAACCATCCCGGCAAAATTGATCTGGTATTTCTTTTTGGAAAAGAGGTCGAAATAATAGCATTTAAATACTGCGTTATATCGCTTAAAAACCACCCTTACATAAATTGGATGGGTAAGTGTACCGTGATAGTCTACCGGCTTTAAGCGGGTGTTCAAAAAATGAACTGGCTTAGAAATCGTTGAAGAAGAAGCTAAAGTCATCCGCTTATTTATGAAATGTATCTAAAAGATTTCCCATTAATAGTAATTAAAAATAAGGTGAAGGCAATGGGCTTTCTGCGCAAAGGTAACATGGCAGTTGAAAGGGTATTGGCGAACCCGTTTATGCAGGCTTAAACTATACCAAGGCATTTAAAGGGTATCCGGGTGGGCTATTTCCAGCACTAAACGAAAGATAATAGACTTTCCAATATGGCAAGCTGCCCAATCGAAAAAGATCCGGGCAGAAAAACCAAGAACATCATTAGATGAAAATCTGCCATTAAGGGGAGTTCTCAAATGTCATTGTGGTAATCCTATTTCCCGCGCTCCTTCCCGTGGGCGGCATGGCGGCTTATTTTACTACTATAAATGTAAACACAGCGGCCACAATAACATTAGCGCCCTAAAATCACATGAGCAGTTTTTAGGTGCATGGCGCTTGATGAGTGTTCCAAAAAAAATCGTGAAAATTATGTTTAAGAATACGGAAGCATTAATTGAAAAAGAATTAAGTGAAACCAACCAAAAGATAAAGATTAAAAAAGTCGAACTTGAAAAAGAGCAATCTAATATGGTATCGCTAGAAGGCAAATACATTGCAAACGAAATAAGCCGTGATACTTATGAGAGATGGAACGCTTCAATAACCAATAACATTAGAAATATAAATGCAGCTATCGAACGGTACAGCCAAGATCCAAACAAGGTATGGAAGATTCTAAATAAAAACATTGAGCTAATAACTGATATGGGATATGTCTATGAAAACATTGATGTTTTAGAGAAGAGAGATCTTGTAAAGATCGTGTTCGACAGCAATTTGTACTATCAAATGGTGTCTATCGAACCCCTGCAATGTTAAATATTTTCGCTCATAACGCACTGGAAATGAAGGAGAAAAACTATCTCATGTATGAAAAAAAAGGGATAACTTTTCAGTTATCCCTCACAGCGGAGAGTCAGGGATTCGAACCCCGGGACCTGTTACAGTCAACAGTTTTCAAGACTGCCGCAATCGACCGCTCTGCCAACTCTCCAGGGACGCAAAAGTATAAAAGAAATTGAAAATAAAAAAAATTTGAGCCATTATTTTTCAAACCCCACACCAGCAAGGCTTTCAGCAATAAAAAATCCCGGTTTACTGACCGTAAACCGGGATGATATGATGAAAATGACGGACCTAAGCGATCTGATGATTCTATTGCTCTGCTGATGGTCTACCCGCTTGGATCCGTCATTTGCAAAGGCTATTTCCAGCCACCGCCCAGGGAGCGGTACAGATCTACCATAGCGCTGAGGCGTTGGCGGTCTATATCTGCCTGGGCCAGTTCAGCCTGCAGGGAGCGTGATTGTGCCGTAATTACTTCCAGGTAATTAGCCATACCGCTGCGGAACAGGAGCTGGGCCTGTTGCACTGCCAGCTGTGAAGTATTTACCTGGCGGATGGCGATTTCCTGCTGCACTTTCACTTTATCCAGTTTCACCAGTGCATCACTTACCTCTCCTACTGCATTCAGGGCCGATTGCTTAAACTGGATCACCGCCTGTTCACGCTGTATTTTCGCTACCTCCAGTTGTGTTTTTAACTGGCGGCGCTGGAAGATAGGCTGGGCCACGCTTCCGGCTACTGTACCAAACAGCGAGGCCGGTAAATTAAACCAGTTGCTGGCTTTAAAAGCATTCACTCCTCCGCTGCCGGTAATGGTAAGCGTAGGGTACATACTACCTTGTGCCACGCCTACCTGTGCATTGGCGGCTACCAGTCCCATTTCGCTGGCACGTACATCCGGGCGGCGGCTGATCATGGCCGCAGGGATACCTGCCGGCAATGAATCGGTAACCTGTAAATCGCTCAGTTTAGTACTGCGTGTAATCGTTGACGGTAGTTCACCGGTTAAAATGCGCAGGGCATTTTCCTGGATAGCAATACCCTGTTCCAGCTGAGGTATCAGCAGTTCGGCAGTTTGCTGCTGTGAAATGGCCTGTTGAACACCCAGCTCTGTTACATCGCCGGCTGCTTTCTGCAGGCGGATCATTTTCACAATGGTATCGCTGAGTGCAAGATTCCTGCGCGCTACGCTGAGTTGGTTGTCCAGCATCAGCAGGTTGAAGTAGCTGTTGGCAATAGCTGCCACCAGCCCGGTTTGCACCGCATGCTGGCCTTCGTACGACTGCAAATAGGTAGCTAATGCCGCTTCCTTCTGACGCTTTATTTTACCCCAGATATCTATCTCCCACGACATACCCACACCTATACTGAAATCCTCAATATGATCACCAAGATTATTAACGGAAAGGTTCAATCCATTGAAACTGTTCTTGGAAGGGAAGTTGGTACTACCCGATGCCGTTGCTGTAAAAGCCGGTAACCAGGCTACTTTCGCCTGTTTCAGGTAGGCCTGCGCCGTCTCTACCCTCTTTACTGCCAGCTGCAGATCATAGTTGCCGGTAAGTGCCTGGCTGATCAGCTGCTGTAAGGTAGCATCTGTAAAAAATTTCTTCCATTCTATTTCTGCTATACTGCTGGTGTCTGAAGGCGCAGTGTCATTATTGAACTGCTGTGGCAGCGCCACCGGCGGCCGCTCGTAATTGCGGCCTACCCGGCATGCTGCTAACCCTACAACTAAGGAGAACAACAAAAAGTAAAATGAGCTATAACTTGTTTTCATTTGTCTTTTTTCTGATTCTGATAATAGATAATATTTTAGTGTACCAGTTTTGCCTCATGTTCTGCTTCCAATTCCACTATCGGCTTACTGCTGATTTTCTCTTGCAGGAACTGGAAAATTACAAACAGCACGGGTATGATGAATACCCCCAGGACCACCCCGGTAAACATGCCACCTACAGTACTCCAACCAATTGAATGATTACCTTTGGCAGATGCACCTTGTGTAAAGATTAATGGCAACATACCAACAATAAAGGCAAAGGAAGTCATCAATATCGGACGAAGACGAAGCTGTGCTGCTTCCAAAGCTGCCTGAACAAGCTTATAGCCTGCCCTTCGCCGTTGTATGGCAAACTCCACGATCAGGATCGCATTTTTAGCCAATAATCCTATCAGCATGATCATACCAATTTGTACGTAGATATTGCCCTCTATGCCGCTAAGGCCAATGAAACTATATACACCCAATATACCCGTAGGTACGGTAAGGATTACTGCCAGTGGCAGGATATAGCTTTCATACTGTGCAGCCAGCAGGAAGAATACGAACAATACACTCAATAAAAACACGAACGCAGTTTGGTTCCCTGCTCTTATCTCTTCCCTTGTAATACCTGTAAACTCGTAGGCATATCCCTGTGGTAATGCCTTTTTCGATACTTCTCCAATGGCTTTAATTACATCACCGGTACTATAACCTGGTTTGGGTGTAGCATTAATGGTAACAGCAGTATACAGGTTGTTTCGTGTAACTGTTTCCGGACCATATACACGTGTGAATTTGGCCACTGTACTTACCGGTACCATCGTACCCAGGTTGTTCTTTACATAAATAGCATCCAATGAACTTTTATCCATCCGGTATGAAATATCGGCCTGCGCCATTACGCGGCTATATTTACCGAAACGGTTAAAGTCCGAAACGAAACTACTACCATAATATGTTTGCATCGTACTCAACAAATCACCAACAGATACACCCAACTGTTTCACTTTTACTTCATCTATATCAATGGTGTATTGTGGATTCCCCGTATTAAAAGTAGTGAACGCACTTGCCACTTCCGGCCGTTGACTTAATGCACCAACAAAACCCCATGCAGTTCCCGCTAATTTCTCCAGCGATCCGTTTGTTCTGTCCTGCAACATCATTTCTACCCCGCTCACGTTACCGAAACCCTGTATTGTTGGAAAACCAACAAAAAAAGTCAGGGCATCATGTACTTGCATTGATTTGCCTAACAAGCCGCCTGCAATTGCAGTCGGGTCTTTTATAACACCTCTCTCCTTACGATCTTTTAACCTCACAAATATCGCAGCATTAGGGGAAGCGTTCGCATTTGTTACGAAGTTCATCCCATTTGCAGCCCATACATCGCTCACTCCCTCATCTTTCATCGTAATTTTACTGATCTGGCTCGTTGCATTCTCCGTTCTGCTAAGTGAACTACCGGGAGGTGTTTGGGTAATACCAACTACAAACCCCTGGTCTTCATCCGGAATAAACCCGGTGGGTGTCGTTTTGATCAGCCAGAATGTTGCAACCACCACAAGTAATAATCCGGTAATGGCCACCCATCTGTTTTTCAGCAGGAATTTGATGCTCCGTATATATCTTGCCGTCATGGCATTAAAAGCGGTATTGAACGCATCGAAGAAGCGGGCGCCAAAACCTTTTTTCTTTCCACCTTCGCCTATATGCTGGTTCTTTAAGAATAAAGCACACAACGCCGGGCTTAGCGTTAACGCATTCACCGCAGAAATAAAGATAGCAATGGCCAGTGTAAAGGCGAATTGTTTATAGAATACGCCTGCAGGACCCTGTACAAAGCTCACTGGTACAAACACCGCTGCCATTACCAATGTGATCGAAACAATCGCACCGGATATCTCGCTCATCGTTTTAACTGTTGCCTCTCTTGCCGGCAAATGCTCACGTTCCATCGTTGAGTGCACGGCCTCTACCACCACAATGGCATCATCCACCACAATACCGATAGCCAGTACCAATGCGAACAATGTAAGCAGGTTAATGCTAAAACCGAATAATTGTAAGAAGAAGAAGGTACCTATAATTGAAACAGGAACAGCAATTACCGGGATCAATGTAGAGCGGAAATCCTGCAGGAAAACGAAAACCACGATGGCCACAAGGATGAACGCAATGATCAGTGTTTCTTTTACCTGGTCGATAGATGCATCCAAAAATTCCTTCGAATTATACATGATCTTAAACTTCATACCATCGGGCAACGCCTTATCAAATTCTCCAATCTGTCGCTCCAGTTCTGTAAGAATTTCATTGGCATTGGAACCCGGTGTCTGCACAATACCAAAACCAGTAGCCGGTTTGCCGTCGAGCAAATTCGAGGCAGTATAAGTATAGCCGCCAAGTTCAACCCTGGCCAAATCTTTAAGACGAAGAACAGAACCATCGTTCTTTGCCTTAATCACCATATTTTCATACTCTTCAGGCTTATTTAACTTTCCCTTGTATTTAATAATATACTCGAAAGATTCTTTACTGCTTTGTCCCAAACGGCCTGGTGCAGCTTCTACGTTCTGATCTCTGATCGCATTCATCACTTCTGCTGTAGAAAGATTATTAGCAACAAGCCTGTCTGGTTTCAACCAGATACGCATCGAATAATCCTTTGAACCAAATGGCTGTACCTGAGCCACCCCTGGTATACGTTGTAACTGAGGGATGATATTAATCCTTGCATAGTTATTTAAGAACAGTTCGTTGTACTTAACGCTATCCTCGCTATATATCGCCACAAACATCAGGAAGCTGCTCTGCACTTTCTGTGTAGAAAGCCCGGCCTGTAATACTTCGGGAGGTAGCTGGCTATTAGCTTTGGATACGCGGTTTTGTACGTTTACCGCTGCAATATCAGGATCCGTTCCCTGTTTAAAAAAAACTGTCAGAACATAGCTACCATCGTTATTGGAATTGGAGGTCATGTATGTCATGTTCTCCACACCATTTACCGATTCTTCTATGGGGATAGCAACTGTACGGGCTATCACCTCCCCGTTGGCGCCAGGGTAATTGGCTATAACCTGTACAGATGGCGGCGCAATCTCAGGAAATAAAGCCGTAGGCAGGGAGAATAAAGACAACCCTCCCAGTATAACCAATATGATAGAAATAACCGTTGATAATACCGGTCTTTCAATAAATCGTTTTAACATAAATATCAATTATGGGTTGCGGTATGTCCGCACGAGCACAGACAGTGCATGTGTGTAATAACACTGCCTGCGTCGCAATTTGAATAATGTTTTGTGTAAACGTTTTAACACCAGCGTGTTTTCACGCTTAATTATTTTAAAGCAGCGGCTTTGCTTTCAACAAACTATCTATAGATACCATCTCTGGATGAATAACAACGCCATCTTTTAAACCACCCATCATCATGGTAGATTGAGAAGATAATACAATCTTATCTCCCACCTTTACGCCATCAGTAACAAAATAATAATTAGACGTTTTGCCGGAAATGGTTAGTGGTTTTGTAACGATTTTATTGCTATCGGCCACGGTATAAACGAACACTTTGTCCTGCAATTCAAACGTGGCTTCCTGAGGAATTACCAATGCAGAAGCATGTAAAGTAGGTACTCTGACCTTACCGGTGATACCACTTCTGAGTACTCCCTGGGCATTAGGAAAGCTGGCACGTAAACTAATTGCACCAATAGTTTTGTCAAACTGCCCTTCCACTATTTCAACTTTTCCTTTTTCAGGATAAACGCTTCCATCTGCCAGGATTAATTCTACCGGCGGCATTCCTTTTACTTTTTCAGCAACGCTGTTACCTGGGTATTTTTCCTTGAATTTGAGGAAATCGGTTTCACTCAAAGAAAAATAAACACGCATATCCTTTACTTCAGAAATAGTGGTCAATGCGCCTGCCATTCCCCTGCTAACAAGACTTCCGGTTTTGAAGGGAATAGTACCTACATAACCATCGCTGGGTGCGCTGATATTTGTGAACCCAAGATTAATGCGGGCGGCTTCTACCTGGGCCTGTGCCTGGGCAACAGTAGCTTTCGCTGAATTGTAACTTGCTTCGGCCGATTTTAATTGAACATCCGATACCACATTATTACTAAGTAGCGGTTTCAATTTATCAACGTTGATTTTTGCATTCTCTAATGCCGCTGTTGCAGCTTGTAAATTTGCAGTGGCATTGTTAAGTTGCTCTACATAAGGTCTTCTGTCGATCGTGAAAAGTGTTTGCCCTTTTCTGACGTAAGCACCTTCATCTACCGAAATATTCGTTAGATAGCCGTCTACCTGCGGTCTTATTTCCACATCACGGGTTCCCTCTACCGAAGCAGGGAAATCCTGAAACGTTGTAGCAGGTAATGTAACTGCTTTAATTACAGGTAAAGATGCTGGTGGCGGTGCTTCATTCTTCGCCTGCGATGTGCTGCAGGCAGACAATACGGAAAGAACTATAAAACTATAAAGTAAGCCTGCCGGCAAATTTGTAAATGTTGATTTCAATGGTTTCATTACTACTTTGTTTTAAATTACTAACAATAAAATTCCCCCGTGCGGTCAAGGCAGGTAACGGCAGCCTTGCTTCGCAGCAATCAATATCAGTGACAGCAATCGGGTTGTGAAATACAGGTAGGTAGCCCGCAATACTCAGACACCTATAATGTTACAGCACATTATACGTTTGAGCACAGCAATTTGTTACTACTGTAAAAAGAAATTGAAGATTTGCGGTTGGCCGCTAAAAAATTCTCATCGGTTTTCAAATTTTGAATGATGCACGGGCGACATCATTATTTTAAACACAATGCAAAAATAGATATTTAAAGTTAACGGACGTTTAAATTATTACGGGTTTAATTGTACTTTTCACGGATACTCTTTTGAAATGATGCAGGAGTGAATCCGGAATGCTTTTTAAAGAAACGGTTAAAATAGGCATCATCTTCAAAATTCAACCGCGCTGCTATCTGCTTAATAGAGTGCTCACCCCAATACAGTAGCCGTTTTGCTTCCATAATGCGCTTTTCATCGATGATGAATTTTGCATTTCTTCCAAGCAACGCTTTTACGGTATCATTTAAATGTCCCGGTGAAACGTACAACATTTCTGCATAGTCAGATACCTGCGCTTTTTCATGAAAATGCTGATCAACCAGTATCTTAAACTGCCGCGCCATATTATATTGTGAACTTTCTGCATTCATCCAGTTACCGGATGGCTCAGAAATACGCCCACATGCAATAACGAAGGCATTCAACAGATTACGGATAATCGCTTCCTTACGCAGCTTGTCGCCGTTGTATTCTTTCCTGATCAGGTCTGCATACGACAATACTTCTTCCAGCTGCTCCTCATTCAACGGCACCATACCTGAACTGAACACACAGCGCCAGCAACTCACCACTCCCTGCATTTCGGGCACCAGGAAGTCGTTGGTGAAATATATATTAATTAACTCCGCATCTTCACTCATTTCATGCTGGTGTACCTGGTTAGGCTCCATCAGCATCAGCGCCGGCGCCGTCATATCATATCTTTTAAAATCGATCGACTGCCGTATGCTGCCCTTTATCAATATATCTATGCTATATCCGTTATGACGATGGGGAACATTCATATCACCCATACATTCAAGTCCGTTCCATTCACTCATGAAAAAATTAGCCCCTTCTGCGTAGTCGCAGTTATAAACCTGTACATCCGAATTTCGTGTTACAACACGTTCTAATAGTTCCATTGGTTTACTAATTTATAGGTGACCACCATTAAAATTTGAGGAGTAAAGGTAGTTGAATAAACATGGTTGCTCCAACTATACCGCTTATAGATAATTTCTATATTGCCTCCTTCTATATCATTTCCCTTCCTCAACCTTTTCCGCAGGTTTTTCCTGCACCAGTACAAGATCGCTCAGCTTCACATTGATAGGAATATTACCGATCTTTACAATAGCACGCTTGTCGCGTATCTCCAGCACCTTACCTACCTGCCGGTTGGTAACTATCTTCACCTGGGTACCTACTTCTATCTGTCCTTTGATCTCCTCAAATTTGTCCTGCACTTTTTTATTGAGATGTTCTGTATGCTGTTTCTCGCGGCGGCGGAACAACAGGATCTCCGCCTGCTTCATTACTTTCTCCTTGTCATCGGCGCGTTTCCACTCTACCACAATCTGCTTCAGCTTACGTTCCATATCTTTCAGGTACTGCAGGTCATCTTCCTTGATCTGGTTCTGTAATTTCAGCAAAGTATACTGCTGCTGCTTACGTTCTTTATCTGCCAGGATCTCGTATTCCTTTTTCAAACGCTCATTTTCCTTCAGTAATTTCTGCAGCTCTTTCTCTTTATGTTCTATTTGCTGCAGATCCTGTTCAGCTTTGTTCAGCAGCTTATCCAGCTGGAAATGGCCTTCATCCACCAGTTTCTTGGCCCGCGCAATAAGCGAGGGATGCAAACCGATCCTTTCAGCAATGGAGAATGTATAGGAACTGCCTGGTTTACCCACCATCAGTTTATACATAGGCATCAGGGTTTGTTCATCAAAGCCCATAGCCCCGTTAACGATCCCTTTTACCTTGTTGGCCATTACCTTCAGGTTCAGGTAGTGCGTGGTAACCACTCCATACGCATGCTTTTTCGCCAGCTCCTCCATGATCACCTCCGCAAAAGCACCGCCCAGGTTTGGATCGGATCCGCTTCCCAGCTCATCTATAAAGAACAGGGTTCTGCCATTGGCGTTTTCCATGAAGTATTTCATGTTCTTGAGATGGGAACTGTAGGTGCTCAGCTCAAATTCAAGCGATTGCGTGTCCCCGATATGGATCATCAGCTGTTTAAAAATGCCGATCTGAGACGACGGGTGTACCGGCACCAGCAGGCCCGACTGCAGCATCAGCTGGATAAGCCCTATGGTTTTCAGGGTCACCGTTTTACCGCCCGCATTAGGCCCGCTGATCACCAGGATATGTGCATCCTTATCCAGGTTAATGCTCACCGGGATGGTAGGCTTCTGGTTTTTCCGGTTATAAAGCAGCAGCAACGGGTGATAGGCCTGTATAAGATTGAGCTGAGAATGCGGTACCAGCATGGGGTAATTGGCATCCATATCCAGCGCCAGTTTGGCTTTTCCCCGGATAAAATCGAAGGTGCCAAGTATCTCATGATAGCCGTTCAACAGGAAGGAAAACCCGCTTAAGGCGGCTGTCATGGCTTTGAGGATACGGTATACCTCGCGGCCTTCCTCCCTTTCAAGCGACTGTATATCATTATTAAGCTCTATGGTTTCTTCGGGTTCCAGGAAGGAAGTCTTACGTGTGTCAGATTCCCCGTGAATGATCCCCTTTACCATGCGCTTATTTTCCGCATAAATGGCCACTACCCTGCGCCCGTTGAGGAAAGCTTCCTCCTGGTCGGCCAGGTAGTTGAGTTTCTGCAGCTTCTGCAGGATGCGGTCAAACACACGCCGTAATTCCGTACGCTTGCGATACAGCGAAATACGGATACGGGCCAGTTCCTGGGAAGCATTGTCCCTTACCTGCCCGGTTTCATCCAGCACCTCATCGATGGTAGCAGTGATCTTTTTTTCATAATGGGTTTCTTTGATCACCTCAAACAATGCGGGATACTGGGTACGGCGGTCGTGGTCAAAAAAGCGGACAATGCTATGCATGCTTTCTGCCAGTTTACGCAGCAGCATGGCCTGTTCCCCGGTTAGCACCGCGCCTTCGATAGACAGCAGGCGCAGTTCCCTTTTGAGGTTCAGTATAAAATCGTTCGGAAAGTTTTCCTGTAACAGGGTGAGTTGTTTATATTCATGTGCCTGTTGCAGGGCAGTTTTTACGTAATCTATATGCGTGTGCAGGCGGAGCGCTGCGGCCATTTCCTTGCCCAGCTCAGTTTTGCAATGCTCTTGCAGCAAAGCCTGTACTTTGTCGAATTCCAACTGCATCAACGCAGATTCAGGAAAATATTTCAAGTGTTATTTATTTAAAGTAAAAAGGCACCAACAATCGGGTATTGTTCGTGTCTGCGTAAAAGGTTTACGTTCATATGCGCGCAAAGGCGCTGCCAATATAGTGGCGGAGAAAGCTGATCCGGGAAAATTGATTAATTCTTGTTCATCTTTATTGTCATTATGCTATCAAACGTTATCCGGCAATTCCGGCTTACTATCGGTTCCTGCTGCTGCTGACGTATGCTTCTAAGCGTTTTCCGGGGCGCTCCTAAGTTCCCGGAAACTGCAAAAGAATGTTAAAGTTACTTAACTTGTCCGTCTCCTCCATCATATATTACGTAAATTATAAAAAGGAAAGGCTTTTCAAAGATGCCCGGAATAGCTGCAACGCCTTAACAGCAGGGATTCCGGACATATAAAAAAAAGCTGCATCTTTGAAATATTATTTTTATGAGAAAGTATTCAATATTCATTTGCCTGGTTGCCCTGGCGTTTTCTGCCTGCGCCCAGCAAAAAAAAGACAAAGTGCCAGGAGATATGGAAGTAAGCAAGAATGAAAAAACGGCTACAGCCACCTTCGGAGGCGGTTGCTTCTGGTGTACAGAAGCCCAGTTCCAGTACCTCGACGGGGTAATTAAAGTACAATCCGGCTATGCCGGGGGTAATGTGCCCAATCCTACCTACGAGCAGGTGTGCACCGGCACCACCGGCCATGCAGAAGTGATCCGGGTTACCTACGATCCCGCCAGGATCAGCTATGAGGAACTGCTCCAGGCCTTCTGGCTAAGCCACGACCCCACCCAGCTGAACAGGCAGGGGAATGATGTGGGAACACAGTATCGCAGCGTGATCTTCTATAATAATGAGGACCAGAAAGAGAAAGCGGAATTTTATAAGAAGAAGCTGCAGGAATCCGGGGCATACGACAAACCCATTGTAACGGAAATTGCGCCGCTTACTACCTTTTATGAGGCGGAAGACTACCACCAGAACTATTATAACCAGAACGGGTCCCAGCCATATTGCACCTTTGTGATCAAGCCCAAGCTGGAAAAGTTCAAAAAAGCGTTTGCGGGGCATCTGAAAAAGCAGCCGTGAAGCGGCATTACAGCACCCGCCGGTTTTTCCAGGTAATAAAACCAGGGGAAGCTAACTGTAAAGCTTACGCTGTATTTAATACGTCAACTGTAAGGTTTTCAGTACTAAAACACCGGCAGGTCACTGTATGGATAGAGCATAGCTCCGGTATGGATACTCCCGGTTTCCGCCGTATTTCCGCCGTAGATACGCCATATTTCCGCCGTAGATACCCTGTATCTATATAAATACGGCTTATCTACGTCGGATCATTATTTGTCACCCAGGTATAATCTTCCTCTTACTGCCTTTATAGTTATAGCTGAAACCTGGAAAACTTTCATTAACTTATGCAGCAGTTAAATAAAAAGTTCCACCATTAATGAGCACTGTACAAGTATGTCCCTGGTGTGGGAGCACGGATATTATCCGTACCATACCGGAAAAAGACCCTTTTAACGTATTGGTTATCTGCCAAAGCTGTCAAAAGGTAATTATAGACGAAACGTCCCCGGAGAAACGGAAAAATTCAGCTACTAAACGTACCATAGAAGAAAAAACCATACAACTGAGCCTGCATTCCGGGAAATTGCACGCCATTAAGTACTACCTGACAGAAATGAATAAGCTTCCGGGCACCAATATCGGCCTCCTGGAAGCCAAAGAAGCCGTGGAAGCCCTGATTGGCGCCCGTGGAGTGGCCAGCGCCGTAAAACAGCCCAGCCGGAACGGTTGCGTGATCGCCCTTATTATACTTGTGCTCATCATTGCCAGCATCGTTTACTTCTATACCCACAGATAAATTTTTCCGTTCCCTCCTATTATTGTACTTTTGTACTGTAATAAAGTAGATTACAGAATGAACAACGGAAGATTTCCCATATCACTGCATATTCTCACGCTGCTGGCCAGCGCGGAAGGGGAACTCCTGTCGTCCGACTATATTGCCGGCAGCATTAATATTAACCCCGTACTGGTACGGAAGGAAATCAGCAACCTTCGCAACCACGGGCTTATAGAAAGCAAGGAAGGTAAAAACGGGGGCGCCACACTGGCTAAACCAGCCGAAAAGATCCGGCTGGCCGACGTATACCACGCCGTACAACAGGCTTCGCTGCTGGGAAACAGTAAGAATAAGCCTAACCCCGATTGCCCCGTAGGAAAACAGATCAATCAGCATCTGGACCACCTCTACCAGGAAATTGAGGGCGCCCTGCTGCATAAACTGGAAAAAATGAGCCTGGCCGACTTCTTACGCCAGTTCGCATAAATTTTATCATCAAAGGCATTGCTGCCACCAGGAGGAATAGCATGCAACTCAACGATCTCAGGAATATCACCGGCGAATTTAAAAACAGCGCCCGTATGCCCGTCATGTTTATCGGGCACGGAAATCCAATGAACGGTATCATGGATAACCCTTTTACACGGGCGCTGGGTAGCATGGGACAGGATTTACCTCAAAAGCCCAGTGCCATCCTGGTAATATCCGCCCACTGGCTCACGAAAGGCACCCACGTGCTGGTAGCGCCCCAACCGGAAACCATCCACGACTTTGGCGGGTTCCCGGAGGCGTTATATGCCGTACAGTACCCTGCGCCCGGCGCACCGGAACTGGCACGGGAAACCAAAGAACTGATTACCTCCACCAACGTGATAGAAGACGATCACTGGGGGCTGGACCACGGTTCATGGACGGTACTGAAACATATGTACCCCATGGCGGATATCCCTGTGTTCCAGTTAAGCATCGATTATCACCAGCCACCGGAATATCATTTTAAACTGGCTGCTGAACTGAAAGCACTGCGGAATAAAGGCGTACTGATCATGGGAAGCGGTAATATTGTGCATAACCTCCGGCAGGTACTGTTCACGGATAATGCAAAACCATTCGACTGGGCCGTTTCCTTTGACCAAACCGTGAAGCACAAACTGGAACAGGGCGCATTCGCCGATCTGGTGAATTATCATTCCCTGGGCAGGGAAGCGCAACTGTCGGTTCCAACCAACGATCATTATCTCCCAATGATCTATACACTGGGACTGGTCGGTAAAAACGAGGAAATAAAATTTACTTACGAAGAAATACAAAACGGCAGTATCAGCATGCGATGCTTTAAAACTGCTTAAGTGACCATAGAAACCGATTAAAACGCAAAATGAAGGCTTTGGGATTCGTTTAAATGATGGCCCCATAAGGCAGGAATGCAAACAGGGGCAGACCATACTTTTAGGTCTGCCCCTGTTTTTATTCAGCCCTTAAACTCTTCACTGGATTGGCCAGCGCTGCTTTCATTGCATGAAAACTTACAGTGGCCAGTGCTATTACTACCACAGCGCCGCCGGTAAGCACAAACACCCAGATGCTGATGCCCGCGTGATAGGCAAAGTTATTCAGCCACCGGTCCATGATCCACCAGGTAACAGGGAACGCCACTACTGCAGCGATGAGCAACAACTGCAGGAAATCTTTCGACAATAATTTCACAATATTACCGGTACTGGCACCCAGCGTTTTGCGCACACCTATTTCTTTTGTCCGCTGTACAGCAGTGAAAGCAGCCAGGCCAAAGAGCCCCAGGCAGGCAATGAACAATGCCAGCACAGCAAACAACATAAATATGGTTTCCTGTTTCTGCTCTCCGGCATATTGTTTCGCAAAATTCTGGTCTATGAAACTATAATCGAACTGATGGCCCGGATCAAAGGAATGGAATACCTTTTCGATATAGGCAACGGTAGCAGGAATATTGGTCTTGCTCACTTTTACATATATATTGTCCTCCATACTGGGGAAAGGAGGCATTTCCAGTACCAGCGGCGCTATTTTATGCTGCAGGGAATAGATATGAAAGTCTTTCATAACGCCTATGACTACACGCTCAGCGCGGTTGCCTTCCTGGTCTATTTTGAACTGTACGCGCTTTCCGATCGGATTGTCCCAGTTCAGTGTTTTGGCAAGTGTTTCATTGATCAGTACTGCATGGTGCATATCGGACTCACCGGTATCTGAAAAATTACGACCGCTTTGCAGGGTAATACCCAGTGTTTTCAGGTAATCCGCATCTACCATATAGTTCTGCGCAATAACAGAAGCCTCGGAAATACTACCGTTCTGCTCAAAGAAAAAGCCATGGCCGCCAATGTTGTTCCGGCCAATGGGGTTGCTGGCTGCAGCTACCTGCTGTACCTGCGGATTGCGCAACAACTGTTCTTTCAGCACCGGGATCTTATTCCGCATCTGTTGATCCGGTAAGTGAAAAGACAATACCTGGTCTTTATTGAAGCCGAGATTCTTATGCATCATGTACTGCAGCTGGTCATATGCTACCATGGTGCTGCCCGTTAAAATAATGGCTATCACAAACTGGAAAGTAACCAGTCCTTTGCGGAAACCAGCATGGCCGCTGTTGCCCAGCTTACCTTTCAGGGAATTGATCACCTTAAAGCCAGACATAAATACCGCCGGGTAAACTCCTGCCAGCAATCCCGTTAATAAAGCCAGCAATAACATCACCACGATGGTCTTTAACACGCCGAACTGCCACAGCTGCACCTGCGACCCGGTAAAGCTATTGAACCAGGGCAGTAATAAGGCTACCAGCCCCATTGCCGTAAGCGCTGCAAAAAAAGTAAGCAGCATGGATTCTGTCAGGAACAGGCGTGCAATTTCCTCCCTGCCTGATCCCATACTTTTCCTTACGCCTACTTCCCGTATACGTGCGCTGGCACGGGCGGTGGCAAGGTTCATATAGTTAATACAGGCAATCAGCAATGTGAGCAAACCAATGCAAAGGAAAATATAGATGTACAGGATATTTCCATTGGCCGATATTTCATAATCGAGATGCGAATGCAGGTGAATATCTTCTACAGGCTGTAATTCCATTTTATAGGTCACCTCTCCCATGCGTGGCTTTATATAACGTTCAAAGAACGCCGGCAGCTTGCTTTCCAGCGCTTTGGCATCTGCGCCGTCCCGGAGTAACAGGTAAGTATATACGTCGAAATTCTGCCAGCCGTTGGCATTATAATCAGGAGGCATTACTCTCAGTGCGCTGAAAGAAAAATGCGAGTTAGACGGAACATCTTCCATTACAGCGCTCACGGTATAAGCGGTGCTGTCGTCCGTAAGAATAGTCTTTCCTACTGCTTCTTCAGGGCCGCCAATAAGTTTTTGGGCGAGGCTGCGTGTAAGCACCAGTGAATTAGGCTGGGCCAGGGCAGCAGCAGCATCTCCTGCCGCGATCGGGAAATTGAACACCTCAAAAAAGGTGGTGTCTACGAAAAACATGTCCCCTACTTCCAGTTTCTTTTGTCCGTATTTCAATGCGGCGCCGCCGTCTGCTTCTACCCTGGTGATCTGCTCTATTTCAGGGTAATCTTTTTTCAATACTGCGGCAAAGGGTGCGGAGGTGGAGGCCAGGTGCAGGTTGCCGCCGGACCATGTGGCATGGTTAACGGCCCTGTATATACGATTTGCCTGCGGGTAAAAATTATCATAACTGGTTTCCCGTTGTACGTAAAGCAGCAGCAGCCAGCAAGCTGCCATGCCTATAGAGAGCCCGGCTATATTGATCAGGGAATAATACTTGAACCTTACCAGGTTACGCCATGCTATCAGGAGATGATTTCGAAACATCGGGAGAAATTTTTTAAGTTGATGACTATCTCACACTTTCTCTTCTCCACACATGAAAAGCAAAAACATGCCATCCAGGGCGTATATTATATACCAGCATCAAACGCATATCAACAAATCACATATGTCCGGTTTCAGTACATTACCTGTACGGTATCACACCTTCAGCAGTTCTCCTTCCTGCTGCACCAGGTTATTGGCTATACTGATATCAATAGCTTTGAGGATCTCTTCTTTTATTTCTTCAGTAACACGGCTGTAGCCAAACATCCTGGCAATGAAAGGTACTGCATCTTCCTTTTGGATAGCTACGGCATCTTTCACTACTTTTTCCAGTGCCACACCTATTTCTTCTACTGCGATATAGCTGATCTTCCTGGCGGAAGCCGGCAGCTGGCTGCGGTTACGCACTACTGGTGTTGGCAAAGAAGTATGCCAGAGGAATTGTCCTTTGATCTTTATCCGCTTGCCTGCATCAGAATGGCGTACTGCATGACGCAGTATTTCACGGATGCGGGGCCCTACCCTGGTAATGCCTGCCGCTTCTACCATACGCCGCGCCAGCTCATCAAAATGCACGGGGCTTTCCACGGTAACTACCTGTTCTATCCAGTTGCATAATTTACCGATCGGGGAAAGATGGAATTCCTGCTCCCTGATTTCATCGGGCAGCACTGCCATTTCATAATCGGGTACTTCCTCTTCTGTTTCAGGCACTGCTTCCCTGGTTAATATTGCTGCTGCTTCTTTTTCTACATCTGCAGCCACCTGATCGTCGATAGCCACCGCTGCTTTTGCTTTTTCAATGGCCGCCACCAGGCGGTTCAGCTCCCGTTCAGGGTTGCGGAACCAGTCGGTGCTCCATACCCGGTGAATTTTCCACCCGATAGCTTCCAGCACCTGCTGCCGCAAACGATCACGGTCGCGGGCAGAGCGGGCGGAATGATAAGCCGCACCATCGCACTCTATCCCCAATATATAACGACCCGGATTTTCTGCATCTACAATAGCCAGGTCAATATAGAATCCCTTTGACCCTACCTGTTTACGGACGGTATAACCGAGGGCCTCCAGCTTTGCCGCTACATTTTCTTCAAAGGGGCTGTCGGCAGGAAGGTCTGTTTCCTCTGTCATATAAAGCTTTCCGTGCTGTGCGAAATACAGGAAGTTCTTCAGTGATTGTATGCCATAGCTTTTTGTCCTGTTCACATCAATATCATCGGCAGTGATATTGGTAAATACTTCACAACGCATTTTTGCCCGGGTGATCAGTACATTGAGCCTTCTTTCACCACCTTCGTTATTCAGCGGGCCAAAAGACATGGCCACATAGCCTTCCTCCGTGCGACCGTAACCGATAGATATAAAGATCACATCTCTTTCATCTCCCTGTACGTTTTCCAGGTTCTTTACAAAGAAAGGCTCGTCCTGGTGCGCTATGAAATACGATTCCAGTTCCGGCGATTTGCGGCGGCGCAATTCCAGCGCATCGCTGATCGCCTGCCGTTGCGAGGTACTGAAAGCTACTACACCCAGGCTGAGTTCCGGATGCCTGCGGGCGTGCTCCATCACCGCATCAGCCACTATCTCCGCTTCCTTTGGATTGGTACGGGTTTTACCACGATCATATGCGGTATCTTTCAAATGATGAAATACCAGTCCTTTCCGTTCTTTATTACCAGGGCTAGGGAAGATCACCAGTTTATTATCATAAAATTCATGATTCGATAAAGTGATCAGCGATTCATGCCTGCTCCTGTAATGCCAGCGCAGCATACGTTGCGGCGCGCCCTGTGCATCACATAAGCCCAGTATGCTCTGCATATCTGCGGTTACATTTTCTTCATCATCTGTTTCACGGGTAAGGGAATCGAAGAAACTGGTAGGCGGTAACTGTTTGTTATCTCCCACTACCACCAGCTGCCTGCCACGCAATATAGCTCCCAAAGCCTCTACAGGCTTTACCTGGCTGGCTTCGTCAAAAATTACGAGATCAAACTCCAGTGTAGCGGGCGGTAGAAAGTTGGCAATAGATAAAGGGCTCATCATAAACACCGGCTTAATGGCCTGTATTGCCAGTCCCGCTTCCTGCATCAGTTTGCGGATAGGCATATGCCGCGCCTTTTTATTAAACTCTGTGCGCAGGATATTTACCTGTCCGCCTGCATCTACCCTCGGCATTTGTTCCCAATGCTGCAAGGCAGCGCGGGCGCGGTTATACTGAAGATTCAGCAGGTCCAGTTTCCGGAACTGCTCCACTATTTCCTCATGGCCTGCACGTTCAAACTTACGCAGTGCCGGCTGCGACTTCACCGCTGTTTCCACCAGGTACTCATACCATGTTTTCTCCAGCGCTGTTCTCAGTAACCTGGCGCCTCCTTCCCATTCCTGTACCGGTGTAAGCAGGCATCCAAGCTGTTCCTGTATAGCCGTTTCCGTTATATTGTTCCATGCAATAAGATGATGTATCTCCGGCAGTTTATCGCTCCATGTCTGCAATTGCCATTGCTGTGCATCCAGCTGCACAGGGAACTGGCCCGCAGGCATTTCCAACCGGTTAAGCACAGCACTGTTGCGTTGCTGCTGCTCCTGTAACTGCCGGGTGAGCTGCTGCTGATCCGCAAGGGCTTCCGCTGCATTCCGGTTATTATGCAGCCATGCCACTACCTGCGGAGGGCAGGTACCTGCCGAAACGCGTGTATGCAGTTCCGTTATATACCCCGTGGCTTCCTGCAATGCCTGCCAGTCAGTATGCGACTTCTGCCACCTGCTGCCAAACAACTCACGGCCCAGGGCGGCATGTTCCTTTAAAAGTGTGTCATGTCGCCTGAACTCCATGATCGCATCCACATATTGCAGTTTATCTTCCTTATCGCGTGGCAGCTCCTGTTTACATAACGCTGCCAGCTGCCGGTTACTTCTTTTATAAGCGCCTATGAGGAACTTGTACCACTTATGACCATGTACCAGCAGGTTCTCCCTGATCTCCATTACATTCTGCTCCCAGGCTTCAGGAATAAAGACCTCCTGGTACTGCTCCTGCACAGCGGTAGCCGCTGCACCTGCAGCCAGCCATTCCGTGATGTCCTGTTTTTGCAGCAGCCAGGCCTTATTGGCTACATCTATATCGCGCAGATCGGGTTGTTGGGCCAGCAATGCACAGATATCAATAAGCATATGTACAGCGGTAATATCTTTGGGAGATGGAATACGCATCTTTCCTGCGATAGCGGAAGTTGTTTGCATCAATGCTTCCTGTGCCGTTAATGCCTCCCTGAGCAATTGCGTAAACGCAGCCTGTTCATGCGGCAACAGTACAGTAAGCCGGCTGCCACGAAAGGCAAGGTTGGCTGGTACGCCTGTTTCCTGCAGGCATGCCTGTATCCTCAATGCCATGGCAGTGGCCTTGTTCATAGCAGCGGCATCCCATTGTGTGATATCCGGTATTTGTATAGCGGGTAATGTAATGCCTGTGGTTTCTTCGTTTAACCGTAACAGGTAGCCTATTACCTGGTGGGCGGTTAAACCGCTTTTTTCTATCGCCCCGTTTATAGCAAGACAATAATCATTCAGTTCTTTTTTGTAATTATCCAGGAGCAGCACTTCTTCCTGCAACTTACGGATAGACGGCCGCCCCAGTTCCAGCACCTTTCTCAGCTCCTGGTGCAGTTCTTTTTTATTGGCTTTATGACTATGGAGCTCCAGGCAGGCTTCCCCCAGCTGTATGTTATCCAGCCGGCGTTTCACCACTTCCAGCGCCGCCATCTTTTCCGCCACGAACAATACCTTTTTCCCCCGCCCGATAGCATCAGCAATGATGTTGGTAATAGTCTGTGATTTACCTGTTCCGGGGGGGCCCTGAATCACCAGGTTACGGCCCTCCTGCACGCTCAGCATTGCCATGATCTGGGAGCTGTCTGCATCCACAACCTGGAACAGTTCATGCGCATTGGTTTCATTGTCGATGAACACATCGTCCTCCAGTTGTGGAGCAGTATCCGAAAAGCCGCCGCCAAAAAGGCTTTGAATAATAGGATGCGTTAGTATATCGTCTTCCTGCCGCCATTTGGAGGCGTCCAGGTCGTTATAGATCAGGAATTTGCCAAAAGAGAAAAAGCCCAGCTCCACTGCATCGGGGGCTACTTTCCACCCCGGGATGGGTTCTACTGCCGCAGCCACTTCTGCCAGGTAGGCGTTCACGTCAAAATCTTCTGTATCAGGAAGGTCCGGGATATCAATATTAAAATCCGCCTTCATTTTCGCCTGCAGTGAAATATTGGCGGCTACTTCTTCCAGGGAGTATTTCACCCGGAAACGTTCCCTTGCACTGGAGCGGTCCAGCAGCACCGGCACCATGATCAGCGGTGCAAAACGCGCTTCTTCACTACCGGCGGCTTCGTACCATTGCAGCATCCCCAGGGAAATGTAAAGGATGTTCACCCCTTGTTCTTCCATGCTCATCCGTGCTGCATAATAGGTATTCAGCAGCCGGGAATGCAGGGTTACCTGGGTTTCGTTGGTTTGTAAACGGGTATCGGTCAGTGCGTCTTTGGACACGGGTTCATTATACTGTACTGTTTCTTCTTCCTGTTTCTTTTCGGGGCGGCCGAGAAATGACATGGTTTTACCTTCCCGCACCAGTATGTCATAAATGGCAGCAGATTGTTCTTCTACTATATGTAAACCTTTGCCGGCCGGCAACTTGTAATTCAACAATGGATTTCTGAGGCCCAAATCCAGTAATTCCTTCCGGGAGGATTCCAGCCTGGTTAATATGGATGCGATCATAATTGGCAAAATAAAACGCTACAAATATAATTTTAATAAACGGTGAAGAAGGTGAAGAAGTATACAAACGTGGAAAATCCTGTTTACCGGGATATGCGTTACCGTGAAAACGCCTGTCTGTATATGATTATATGCCTATATTTGAGACTGAACCCAAACCCCGTTCTGCGGTGCAGAACATATACCCATATGAATACGAGATCAATTATTTCACTCTCCACCTTTGTTCTTTTAGTATTGACTGGCCTGATTATACTTGGATTATGGGGCTGCCCCCAGTACAAAGTGTACTCACAGCGCATGGAAGGGGAAGCGCTGCTGGCGCATGCGCAGGCGTCTAAAGAAGTGGCCGTGGCGGAAGCCCGCGCCAAAATGGAAAGTGCCGCCATGCTCGCCGCCGCAGATACCATCCGCGCACATGGTGTGGCCCGTTCCAACCAGATCATCGGCGAATCGCTGCGCAACAATGAAGCCTACCTGCATTGGTTGTGGATCGATAATATCGAGAAAAATCCACAGGCGGTGATTTATGTGCCTACAGAAGCGAATTTGCCTATACTGGAGGCTGGGAGAAGGCCGTGGGCGAAGGATACGGCGAGGTAGTGCATATCAAAGCAAGGATGAGATCCTTGCTTTGATTCATTATTAGTGTTCATCCGCTTATACAAAAACATGGCAACATAAGCGGCGATAAAAAGAAAAAGTTGCGTAGTCTATTTTCGATTCCTGACCACTATTATTCGCTTTTTTTTACTGGTAAACAATAGCTGCATCGCAATTAGATTTATATTGCGTCCTATCAAAAATCCAGGGATGAATCTTGACAAATATGATTGTTTTACAGATACAGCATATGCCAGTTTCTCTTTTGACAGTATTGGCCCCAATGGCACAATAAAAAAAATTGTGAACTACCAACCAATCCCTGATGCTGTGTGGCCCGATGGCAGGCAGGTTATTAATTTAGGATTTGGAGATTGGAATGAGGAAGAACAAAAAGTAGATGACTCGACGGGTTCTAACAACCAGGATAGGGATAAAGTTCTTGCAACAGTTGCTTGTACAATAATCTCTTATTGTGATAAGCACGGAAATCTACCAATCTTCGCTCAAGGGAGCTCCCCTGCCAGAACCAGGCTTTATCAAATGGGAATTAACGCACATCTGGTGGAAGTAGAAAAATTGTTCATTGTATATGGGCTTTTTAATGGCGTGTGGAAAACATTTGAACCAGGCTTCAATTATGACGCATTTCTGGTTGTTAAAAAATAATGTTAACTTTACCTGGGTTAAAATAGGAGTTTTATGTTTTCTAAATTTTTAAAGAAGAAAAAAGAAAAAGCTCTCAAAAGGGGAAGTGCTAAAGTCCGCAAGTCAATGAAGGATTATAGCAATGAGGATTTTTTTGTAAAAAAAGTTGAAGCAGCGAAAGAGGTGTTAGGTAAATGGGGGCTTCCCAATGAGTTGTCTAAATAATAGATTAAGCTTATAAAATAATGAGAGTGTCTCACATTTCGAGTTACCCTTATTATTTTTAGAAAACAGGCTATAAATAAAGATTTGAAGATAGTAAGTTGTTTCTCCCAGCTAAACTCTATGATCCTAAGCTTGGTATCCCAAAATAAATCCTGTAAATCTTGTCCAAGGTCCTTAAATCCTCTATTGGCTATTCGAATATTCTCTAGTTTTTGTAATCCATTTTTCTTAAGTTTGAAATCCCCATTAATAAAACGTAATATCGTCTCATATCTCTGCCTTCCATCTACAACTTCCACACTTTTCAAATTACGGTAATAAATTAATGGAGGTATCTCTGTACCTATCAAAATACTTTCGATAAAGTACGTTGCTTTTTCATCATCCCAAACATAGTTCCGTTGATAGAATGGTTTGTAGTTAGTATTATTAACCCGGTCAGGATTATTAAATAGGCTCTCGATTGACATAACCGTGGGTTCAATCTTAATTCTATTCTCAAATATCTCTCTTATTCCACCATCGTTCTATGAAGTTTTATTAAACAGCTAATAGATACTTTAAAATACTACAAATATGGCATTAAACGTACTTCACCTCTTTTTATCCTATCCCCCAACTTTTCAACTTGATCCCTTTTCTTTTAAGGTAAATGAAAGACAATAGCCATTGATAATGGTTCATTTAACACTCTAAACAAAAAGAGGAAAACCGCTTTCGCAATTTTCCTCTTCTTTCGTGTCCCGGATTGGATTCGAACCAATGGCCTACTGCTTAGAAGGCAGTTGCTCTATCCAGCTGAGCTACCGAGACTTATCTTTAAATGTGAAATAAAATGTTATATTTATCTCGCATTTTGGGAGTGCAAATTTATGCAAAAAACTCCCAATAAATCAAATTTAATTTATTTTTCTTTAAATACCATTATGGACGTACAAATAGAATCAAGCTGGAAGGAAGCGCTGAAAGATGAATTTCACAAGTCTTATTTCGATCAGATCGTAATGTTCCTTAAACATGAGAAAGCACTGGGTAAAGTGATCTATCCCGCCGGCAACCTGATCTTTAATGCTTTTGAAAAAACGCCGATAGATAAAGTAAAAGTAGTGATACTAGGCCAGGACCCTTACCACGGCCCGGGACAGGCGCATGGGCTCAGCTTTTCCGTGCCTGATGGCGTAAAGCCACCTCCTTCACTGGTGAATATTTACAAGGAAATGAAAACAGACCTTGGCCTGGAAATACCCACCAGCGGCAATCTTACCAAATGGGCAGAAAACGGCGTAATGTTGTTGAACGCCTTTCTTACCGTAAGAGCAGGAGAGCCTGCCTCACACAGCAAAATAGGATGGGGCGATTTTACAGATGCGGTGATCCGCAAAATTTCCGATCTGCGCAGTGATGTCGTATTCCTGCTCTGGGGCCGCTTCGCGCAGGATAAACAATACCTGATAGACGCAACAAAACATCATATACTGCAGGCCGCACATCCCTCTCCTTTCAGCGCAGATAAAGGCTTTTTTGGATGCAGGCATTTTTCACGGACCAATGAAATACTCGGAAAAGCAGGCATAGCACCGGTAGACTGGAGACTGTAAAAACCAAGCCTATGTTTAAAAATATCTTCGGCAGAATATTCGCAGCATGGATGCTGGTGATGTTTGCGCTCACGATGCTGGTAATATTCATTCCCGTATGGATCATTTCTTATATGCCGGAACCACGGAGAACAAAGGGATTTCTTTTCTTCGGAAGATTATGGATGAAGGTATATATGCCGCTGATCGGCTGCCCTGTACGAAAAAAAGGGCTGGAACATTTTGCGCCCGGTCAAACCTATGTTGTAGTATGTAATCACAATTCACTGATCGATGTTCCGGTAACTTCTGCAGAAATTCCAGGTATCAATAAAACACTTGCTAAAGCATCGCTTGCCAAAGTACCCCTGTTTGGAGTGTTGTACCGCATAGGTGGTATCCTGGTAGACCGCAGCAGTGAAGCCAGCCGCAAACAAAGCGTTGTAGAAATGAAAAAAGCGCTCAGCCTGGGCATACACATCCTGTTGTATCCTGAAGGCACGCGCAACCGTACAGATCAGCCTTTAAAGAATTTTTACGACGGCGCCTTTGCGCTGGCTATCGACACACAAACACCGCTGATGCCATCACTGCTCTTTCACACAAAAAAAATATTACCTGTAGGAAAGAAATTCTTTGCATGGCCTCATCGTATCGATTATCATTTCCTGCCTCCATTACCAACTGCGGGAATGACAAGAGATGACCTTCCCGCGTTCAAAGAAAAAGTATTCCGCCTGATGTGGGATTATTACCGGGATAACAATATAAAATAATGCAAACTTAAAGGGGGATGGCCAATAGCCATCCCCCTTTAAGTTAAAGATCCTGGAACTGTCTCGATCGGTTTATCCGCAGATCACGCAAAATACCCGCCTTCGGGTTAATGGTGATACTAAACTGCCTGAACGTACCAAACGGAATAAGGTTAATGGACATCTGCCAGCAGTGCAGATCCCGTGAGATGTACATATTTGTATAGGCGATCTGCATATTGGTGAAATCAAAACCACTGTTCAACCCTATCTTCCATTTAGGCGTAAGACTGAAATCGCCATTAAAGCTTACATATTGGGTAATACGCTTTACTACACCGCCGGAATCCGGTATAATAGTATTGGTATAAGACAAGCTATAGGAAAGATCCACCCGCCACGGGATATCAAAATCCACGTATTCGCCGGGATTGTTGCGTACCATCTGCAGCTGCCGCTGTTGTGCAGCAAAAGCGGCGTCTGCGTTCTGCGCATTCTCCAGGGAATCTATCTTCTGTTCCTTCTGCTGGCTCTTTTTATCCTTCGACTGGAAGGAGGTGCTCATGGAAATACTGGCGTTGGTGAGGCGGCCCAGGCTGATCTTGCCCTGTTGCCACACGTATTTATCGAGGCGGCGGCCGCGGGCATCCACCTGGTATGGATCAATGTTCCCGCTGGCAGAGATATTCAGTTTGTCGAACAGGTTGGTACGGGCGTACAGGTTGAAGGTCGACAGCTTAAAGGAATCGGCCACCAGGTTGTAACTACCGGTGATCCCGAAACCATCCAGCAGCTTTATTTTCTTTTCATGGTTTCCCGTGGTATCTTTCTTCGAAAACACTTTCATCTCCAGGTTATTATCCAGCCCGAAGTTCAAACCTCCAAATGCCCCCGGAGACGGTACCCCGATGATGGCACCATCAAAGTCGGATACCATTTGCTTGTCGCCCGCAGCATTATACTGCAGCTCATGGTAATATTTGCTGGACAGGTCCGGACGATAACTGGCGCTCAGCGTGGGTCGCATCACATGCCGGATCGCCTTTATCTTAGAGGTCTTTTTGAATGTGTACATACCGTATATAGCGGTCGATAACGACATGCTGGCACTGATATCACGTGCACTGTAAAAACCCGGAATATAAGTAGTGTCAATGGCGCCTGATGTGTCAAGCCCCGGGTTCCACTTGTTGGGATCCCATTTACGCACAAATTTCTTGGTGTACCAATACTCTGTATAGTTAATACCCGGCGATAAGGTAAAAGTTTTAAATACCGGGATGGAGAACGAGATCGGGATATTATGCTGCATGCCTGTTTGCATGGCATCGAACATGGCCTGCTTGCCAAACAGGGAATCCTTGAAATTAGCCTGGTTACGCAGGATGGTATTATAGGAAACACCTATTTTCTCATACCATTTTGGCGCGCCTACCATTTCCTTTGGCTGGAAAGGGTAAATGGTGTTCACCGTGAAGGTAGCGTCCGGAAAGGAGATAGACACATCGCGGGTACTGAGGTTCTGGGAGTGGTTCAAACCCATGGTAAGATTATAGGGTTTGCCCTGCCAGGTTTTGGAAAAGGTGATAGACGACCCGATGTTATTATTTACACGGGTATTGTAGTCGTACACATTGTATTTGTTATAGGAAGATGTTCCGAAATTCACTGCCGCACCAAAGTTCACACCGGGGCGGGCTTTACTGTCCATGCTATGGTTCCAGGTAACACGGAAGTCCTTGGAAGTAGCGAACTCCGATTTAACCGCAGGGTCGCCAAAGCGGGTATTGGCAAAGCTGAGGTTAAGCCCTCCGTTGTATTTATAGCGTTTCCGGTAGGTAGGGCTGGCAGTAAGGCTCCAGCTTCCGTAGGAATACACATCCCCCCGCATGGTGAGATCAAAATGATCGCCTAACCCGATATAGTAACCGCCGTTTTCCAGGCCAATACCTTTCTGCTGGTTCACCACATACTGTGGTGGAAGTATCCCCGAACGTTGCCCCTGGGTGATGGGGAATATGGCAAATGGTATATACAGCGGTGTGGGAATGCCTTCAATTTCCAGGTTAGCCGGTCCGGAGATCACCAGTTTATCCGGGATTACCTTTATTTTACGGGCTCTGAAGCTAAAGTGAGGTGTATCCAGGTTACAGGTGGTATACCCGTTCTTAAAGCCGAAAATGGTATTATCTGCCGCTTTTTTGGTCTGCTGGCTGTGAATGTAGCCTTCGCCATACTGGGAGCGGGTATTGTAGATCTTTGCTTTCTGGGAGGTAAAATTGTACTTGAGGGTGTCCGATTCAAAGCTTTGTCCCCCGTCGTTCATTACGGGGCCCCCGAATAGCTTGCCGGCAGTATCTTTAGCGTTGGTGGCTTCAAGAATACCGGTTTCCTGGTCGAAATTCATTTTTTCGGCAGAAAGATCAATCGTTTTGTATTTTGTGTTGGCAGTACCATATAAATAGAAGCGCTTATCAGGCACCATCAGGATAATGGAGTCTTTCGCTTTATAATTTACCGGTGCATCCAGCGTGTCTTTTGATATCTTTGGCACAAACAGGGTATCTACGGTTGCTTCCCCGGTGGTATCCACACCTTTGATTAATTGGGTGGAATCGGCAGAATCAGGGGAAATAGCAGCAGGTTTGGGTATTTTACCTGTATCTTTCCGGGCCGGCGGCGTGGTATCTGCCAAACTTTTGTTAAAATACGTATCAACTTGTGGCCTTGCGCCCGCAACTGCATCTATAATAAAGGGAATGGCGATGAACATACCGGCAAAAACCAGGTATGTATGCCGAAAAAACTTTTTATAATTATTTTTGTAGCTAGCGTTCATGTGTTATGGCGGCAAACCTACAAGATTTTATACAATTTATTACAAATGGTAACTTGTATTGTTTGTAATATAATATAATAAAAGCTGGCGGAAACTCGCGTGGAACAAGCGGATTATTAATTTAACAGATAAACTTATTTTTTTATTTTTTGTGAAAAACAGCACCCATTAAAATGAGAATCATGCGCTGGAACCGATTTTGGATTTTAGGACTGGGAACACTACTCACCTGTACCTTATTTATTCAGGCCAAAACAAATCCCGTTTCCGATAAACAGGACAAGCCAATACGAACGATTATAATTGATGCCGGCCACGGCGGTGAAGATCCCGGCGCCAAAGGCAGCTACTCTACCGAAAAACAGGTGACCCTTGAGGTAGCGCTGAAACTGGGAAAGATCCTCGAAGAAAATATGCCCGATGTAAAGGTAGTGTATACACGAAAAACAGACCGCTTCGACGATCCCCGTAAAAAAGCCCAGATCGCCAACGATAACAAAGGGGAACTTTTTGTATCCATCCACTGTAATTCTACCGGGAAAATCCGCAAGGTAACCGGTTACAAAACCGTTTACCGTAAGAAAGGGAAAAGGAAAATAGCCGTTAAACAGCCTATTTACGCCTACTACCCCAGCAATGCCAAAGGCACGGAAACGTATATATGGGCCACCAGTAAAAACAACGCGAAGATGGAGTCCCTGAAACAGAACTCCGTGATCGTGCTGGACGCCAACTCAGAAGAAACGAAACAGCTGATGGACGATACAGATCCTGAAACCTTCATCCTGCTGAATACACTGAGAAACGCCTACTTTGACCAGAGCCTCCGCCTTTCTACCCTCATTGAGGATGAATTTACACGGGTAGGACGTATCAGCCGCGGCGCAAGACAAAGAAATGAAAAAGGTATCTGGGTACTGTCTGCCACCGCAATGCCAAGCGTACTGGTGGAACTGGGTTTTATCAGCAATCCTGAAGAGGAAGATTACCTCAATTCCAATAACGGGCAGCAGGAACTGGCCAATTGTATCTATAAAGCCATCAAGCGTTACCGTGATGAACTCGACAGGTTTACCACAAACCGTAATACCCAGCCTTCTACTACCAGGGTATCAGTCAAAGGCGGTAACAATACCAGCGCATACCTGAACAGCGGCAATGGCAGCAGCAAGCAGGCGCCCTTATCAGCCAGCAGCTATTGCGTGCAACTCATGATCACAGATAAATTCTATAAACCGGGAGCTTCCATTTTCAGGAAGCTCCACGGTGACGTTAACCGCCAACCGGTGGTGATGAATAAAAAAAAACTCAACAAATATATCCTGGGGCGGTTTAAAACCGACCAACAAGCCTCCGGCGCCATGCGCAAAGCCCGCAAACTGGGCTTTAAAGACGCTTTCGTAACCGCCTGCTAATCACCACTGCCTCCCCCTTACCCCTCCCCTTTCCTCTTTTTATTACTAACATTTTCGTACGATCACTTCCCGTGCATGCTTTTTGATTATTTTTGCGTGAACGTATACGAATCTCATGCTCAAATTATCTAATGAAACCAAAGTAGGTGTATTAACTGTGCTGGGTATAACCTTACTTGTGCTGGGCTTTAATTTATTGAAAGGAAAAAGCCTGTTTTCACATAATAAAACCATTTATGCCGTTTATCACCAGGTAAATGGTTTACAGCCAGCCAATGCAGTACAGGTAAATGGCCTGGTGGTAGGTAATGTTGCTAACCTGGAGGTAATGGACAGAGATGCTTCCCGTATCCTGGTAGCCATCACTATCACCAAAAAAATAGAAATCCCCCGTAATTCCGTGGCCCGTATCAGCAGCGACCTGCTGGGTACCAAAACAGTACAGCTGGACCTGGGTAACGCCAGCGAATATCTGAAAAGCGGCGATACCATCTACGCTGCCGTAGATGGCTCTATGACCGATGCCCTGAAAGAACAGCTTAACCCGCTGGTAAAAAAACTGGAAGGTACCCTGTCTAATATCGACTCCGTACTGATGTCGGTAAACGCTATACTCGATACCACCGCAAAAGGAAACCTCCAGGATGCTATCCGCAACCTGAATACCACCATGCGCAACTTTACGCATACCTCCGCATCACTTAACAGTATGCTGGATCCCAACAACGGTAACATCCAGAAAACATTCAATAACCTGGCCGCCGTTACCGGCAACCTGAAAGATAATAACGCTAAAATTACCGGGATACTCGACAATGCCGAAAAAGCTACCGGCGCCCTGGCTAACGGCAACATCGATAAAACACTGCAGCAACTGCAGCAAACTGCCAACAGCCTTAACCAAACCATCAGTAAACTGAATACTACCGATGGTACCGCAGGTATGCTGCTGAACGACAAGAAAGTGTATAACAACCTTCAGTACTCCCTGGGTAACCTGAATAAGCTGCTGGAAGACCTGCGGGTGAATCCGAAACGCTATGTACACTTCTCCCTGTTTGGCAGAAAAGATAAAACGAAACCGTTACCTTCAGACACAGCAGCGGTACAATAATAGAATCAATGCATCGATATATAAAATCAGGGATCTTTCTGGCCGTCATCTGCCTGCTGGCAGTTACGGCCAGCGCCCAGTTTCCGGCACAACCTGCGCCGAAAACCGGGTCTGTAATTGAAATTATTCACGCCGATACACTGATCATGAATGAAAAAGATTCGATCAGTGTTACCCGCTTCATTGGTAACGCCATTTTTAAGCAGGGCACTACCCTGTTTAACTGCGACAGTGCCGTAAAAAAATAATAAAACCAATATTATCGACGCATACGGCCATATACATATTAACCAGGCCGACAGTATCCACATCTATGGTAATTACCTGAACTACGATGCCAATACCCGCATCGCCATCCTCAGGGAAGATGCAAAACTGACAGATGGTAAAGTGACCATCACCGGGCCGGAACTGCAATACGACATGAATGCCAAAATAGGCTCCTATGTTAAAACCGGGAAACTGGTAAACGGTAAAAGTGTGCTCACCAGCGATGAAGGCTACTATTACACCGATACCAAAGAAATGCATTTCATGCGGAACGTATTACTGGTAGATCCTGAATACACGCTCAGCACAGATGAACTCCTCTATAACACCGACACTAAAATAGCCACCATTGTAGCGCCTACCACTATCAACAATAACGATAAAAGCGTGATGTACGCCACCAGCGGCTATTATGATACGGAAAAAGGATACGGCAATTTCGGTAACCGCCCCACTATTGAAGACAGTACCGGCACTATCACCGCCGATAATATAGAAATGGATAAGCTCACCGGTATGGCCTACGCCACCGGTAACATGGTGTATAAGGATACCGCCCGCAAAATGTCGCTGCTGGCCAACAAAGGCATTGTAAACCAACGCGAAAAAACAGTCCTCGCCACCCAGAAGCCATTGCTTATCATGGAAAAAAATAAAGACACTATGTATATGGCAGCCGACACCCTGTTTTCAGGCGTGATCAGGCCAGACGACAGCCTGTCTATTCCTTCCGTGGCCGGGCTGAAACGCCTCCCGGAATCTCCCACCAAAAATCTCAGGTCACTGAAAAATATACGGCCTCCGGAGAAATTCACCGCCACTATATCGCCGGTCACACGGGGCGACTCCATCGCCCGGCGACAACAGGATAGTGTAGCCGCCAACGTTATGATGTTCATCGCCGACAGTACCCTCGCTCAAACCAGGCAAAAGCTGGACTCCGCGGTAAAGAACATAAAAGTGGCGCCCATACCCGATGTGGTGATGCATGATTCCCTGCCGGGTATTAAACATCATGCAGACAGTATGGCACTTTCTGCCCCTAAAGATACCAGTGAACAACGCTATATCCTTGCCTACCACCATGTAAAAATATTCTCAGATTCCCTGCAGGGTGTGGCAGACAGCGTATACTATACATCAAAAGACTCTGTATTCCGCTTCTATGGCAACCCCGTGCTGTGGTCCAACAATACCACACAGCTCAGCGGGGATACCATCCTTATGTTCACCAAAAACCAGACAGCAGATAAAATGCTGCTCAAAAACAACGGCTTTATTATCAATGAAGCCGGACCGGGTATGTTTAACCAGATCAAGGGCAATGTGATCACAGGCTATGTACTGGCGGAAACGCTCGACTGGATGCACGTGGAAGGAAATGCGGAAACCATTAATTATATCAAAGACAAGGCCGGGGCTTATATGAGCGTCAACAAGGCACAGTGCGCCATTATCAATATCTTTTTCAAAAAAGGGGAAGTAGATAAAGTAGTACTGATCAAAGACCCGGAAGGCACCGTTTACCCGTTTACACAACGTCCCAAAGACCAGCTGCTGCTGGAAAACTTTAAATGGGACATTAAACGGCAGCCCAAAACCAAATACGAGCTAATGCAATAATTTTCGTTGTGAGGATACCTGGAAATGGCTGCTTCACCGCAGCCATTTCCAATATAATATCTCCCGGAAATATTTTTTTACCAAAAAGAAATGCTGTGATCAAAAACTCTATTAACATCATCCGGAAAACACTGATATCCCCTATTCATACTTTCCTGAAAGATAGCCGTGCGGTAGGAATAGTACTCATTGTATGTACGATTGTATCAATGGTACTGGCCAATACCGGTGCACAGGAAGATTATATAGGGTTCTGGAATACATTATTTGATCCTGCAGGCGGCCATCATTATGAATACCGCTTTTTACACCTGCCTAACTCCTGGCTGCTGTGGATAAACGACGGCATGATGGTGCTGTTCTTTTTCCTGGTGGGCATGGAAATAAAAAGAGAGCTTACCGTGGGGGAACTATCCTCCCTGCGCAAATCCGTTTTACCCGTGCTGGCGGCTGTAGGCGGCATGTTATTCCCTGCACTGATCTTCACTATCTTCAACAAGAACACTCCTTATGCACATGGCTGGGGAATCCCGATGGCCACTGATATTGCTTTCTCACTGGGTATCTTATCTCTGCTGGGCAGAAGGGTGCCGGTAAGCCTTAAAATTTTCCTGATGGCCCTGGCTATTATCGACGACCTTGGCGCCATATTAACCATTGCCATCTTCTATACTCCACACCTCGATGTAAAATATTTACTGATTGGCGGCGGCGTATTACTGATCCCGTTGCTGCTGAATTTTTTAAAAGTACAACGGCTCATCCTTTACTATATCCCCGGTGTGGTGCTCTGGTATTGCCTCTTTAATTCAGGCGTACATGCCACTATTGCCGGTGTGCTGCTGGCGTTTTGTATTCCCCAGGAGCGTATCGCCGGACTGGTGCATAGTTTACATGACCCGGTGAATTTTATTATCATGCCTGTGTTTGCACTGGCCAATACTGCCATCCTTTTACCTGCAGATATTACAGGCGCACTGACAAATAACATCAGCTATGGCATTATTGCCGGACTGATACTGGGAAAGCCACTTGGTATTTTCGCGTTTTCCTTTGCCGCCGTAAAGCTTAAGCTGGCGGCACTGCCTTCAAAATCGGGCTGGCTGCAGCTTCTGAGCGTTGGCCTCATTGCCGGTATTGGCTTTACCATGTCTATTTTTATTTCTTCACTGGCCTACCAGGAAAGGGAATTACAGATCATAGCTATCATGTCTGTAATTGTTGCTTCTCTTACTGCGGGTATTGCCGGGTTTATTTTTCTGCGGCTGATCAAACCGGTTGGCATTGTTCTTGCAAAGCAACCCTGAAATTAATTTCGTCGTGTATATACTTTAGAGAATAAGCCAACGTTTCTCACGTATTTTTTAAGTTTCATTCAAACAACAGATCTATGAAAAAAGTCGTGTTACTTTTCAGCCTTATTGCTATCGTCGCAGTCCAGGCAAACGCGCAGAAGAAAAAAAGTTACCAGAGCAGCGATCCTTCCAATTACGAAACTGCATTGGGTGTTCGCCTGAATCCATGGGTGGTGGGCTTTACCATCAAACATTTTATCCAGGGGCCTCATGCCATTGAAGGATTGGTAACTACCAACCACTCTCATAAAACAAACGTTACTTTCACCGCGTTGTATGAATACAACTGGAATATTGGCGTACCTGAACTGAATATGTATGCAGGTGGTGGCGCACACGTAGGCTTCTACGACCGCCGCGATTACGATTGGGACCGTTATGTCGACAAAGGCAAGGGCACATATGTATCTCCGGGCCTGGACGGTATCATTGGTATCGAATACACTTTCAAGAAAATTCCTTTAAATATCAGTGCCGATCTGAAACCTTACGTACAGTTTGTTGGACCCACCAACTATCTTGGTGAGGAGATCGGCGGTGTGTCTGCCAGATATACTTTTTAATCCCCGGCGACCACTTCATTACAAACGGATCATGAGGCAAGCATGGTCCGTTTTTTTATGTTCCCTATTTTGAAGTATTTTTAGTGTTCAACCAACGGATATGAAAATCTTCTCCGCTGCACAGATCAGGGAGGCCGACGCCTTCACTATCGCTCATGAACCGGTTAGCAGTACCGGCCTCATGGAACGGGCCGCCGGCGCCTGTGCAGCCTGGCTGGAAGATCATTATTCTCCTGCTCATCCTGTTTATATTTTTTGCGGGAAAGGAAATAACGGGGGAGATGGATTAGTGATTGCCCGTTTAATGCTCGGGCATGGTTACGAGGTACACACCTGCATATTGCAGCACAGCAGCAAAGCCAGCCCTGATCATGAACATCAGCTCCATACATTGCAAGAACTTTATCCCACCGGAATTTATAGTATCGGTGATGTATCCGACTTCCCTGAATTACCTCCCCATGCCATCATAATAGACGCCATTTTTGGCACCGGTATGAGCCGGCCGGTAGACGGATGGATAGCGGGTATCATTCACCGCATAAATGAACAACGGCATAAGCATCCCATTATAGCCATAGACATGCCATCCGGCCTCATGGCCGATGAAAGCAGCGTACATAACCCCGTTATACAGGCGCATACTACGTTAAGCTTTGAATTTTATAAGCTGGCCTTCCTGTTACCGGAAAATGCCTCCTGCACGGGAGAAGTGCATATACTGCCTATAGGGCTGCATCCCGGTTATATAACGCAAACGCCGGTACGATATCTCCTGACCGACCGGGAAATAATACGCACTATTTACAAACCCCGTGAGCCTTTCGCCCACAAGGGCACTTATGGCCACGCATTGCTGATAGCCGGCAGCTATGGTAAAATGGGTGCCGCAGTATTGAGCGCACGCGCCTGTTTGCGTGCGGGAGTGGGCTTGCTTACCTGTCATGTGCCGCAGTGTGGCACCCAGATCATGCAGATCAGCGAGCCGGCTGCCATGTGCATCACCGACGAGGATCCGCATTACAGCACTCATTTCCACAAAGGAGTGAGCACTGCCGGCTACAAGGCCATAGGTATAGGCCCTGGTATAGACAGGCAACCGGGAACTGCCAGATCAATGGAAATGCTGATGGACGCCTGGCAAGGCCCTATGGTGATAGATGCTGACGCTCTTAACCTGCTTTCCGTATATCCATACCTGTTATACAAGGTGCCAAAAGGATCGATGCTCACGCCCCATCCGAAGGAATTTGAGCGGTTATTTGGTAAAACTGCCAACGATATAGCGCGGCTGGAATTATTATCAGCCAAAGCTGTGGAACTGCAACTGTACATTTTATTAAAAGGACGATACACTGCCATTGCCTGCCCCGACGGGGCGGTTTATTTTAACCATACCGGCAATCCTGGTATGGCCACCGGCGGCAGCGGGGATGTGCTTACCGGCATCCTGACCGGTTTGCTGGCACAGGGTTATACCCCGAAAGCCGCCATGCTGCTGGGGGTATGGCTGCATGGCTATGCCGGCGACCTGGCAGCAACGGAGCTGTCGCAGGAAGCCATGACGGCATCAGATATCATTACCTCACTGGGCAAAGCCTTCCGGGAAGGGATCTGAGCACTTTATTTTTTTTCGGCTGAAATACTTACTCATGGCTCATGTGTACAATAATTTTATTTACCGCGTACACAATTAATAATTTATGTTTTATATTCATTTGAATATTTTTTTTTGGAATCCTATTATTTTTTATTACTAAACGTTTTCGTCAACCACGTATTTATAAATTTCGCTTACATGAATATAGTTTACCTCGTTCCATGTTTTGGATTATTGGCTTTACTGTTTACGGCTGTTAAAAGCTCCTGGGTATCGCGCCAGGATGCAGGTAACGACAAGATGAAAGAGATAGCCCAGCATATTGCTGAAGGCGCTATGGCATTTCTGAAGGCTGAGTATAAAGTCCTTATTTACTTTGTGATTATTGCTGCCCTGTTGCTTGGATACATGGGCGCCACGCATGCCAACTCCCACTGGTCTATTGCACTGGCTTTTATTATCGGAGCGGTTTTTTCAGCCACTGCAGGCTTTATAGGCATGCGGATAGCTACCAAAGCCAATGTGCGTACCGCGCATGCAGCGCGTACCAGCCTGGCCAAAGCCCTGCAGGTATCATTTACCGGCGGTTCTGTAATGGGAATGGGCGTTGCCGGTTTGGCTGTTCTCGGACTGGGTTCCTTATTTATTATACTGAAATCATATTTCGGGGCGGAAGCCAATACTGCTGAAATGATCAAGACCATCGAGGTGCTCACTGGTTTTTCGTTAGGCGCGGAAAGTATTGCCCTGTTTGCCCGTGTGGGTGGCGGTATTTACACTAAAGCCGCCGATGTGGGCGCCGACCTGGTAGGTAAAGTGGAAGCCGGCATCCCGGAAGATGATCCGCGGAACCCGGCCACCATTGCAGATAACGTAGGTGATAACGTGGGCGACGTAGCCGGTATGGGCGCCGACCTGTTTGGCTCTTATGTAGCTACGGTACTGGCCACCATGGTACTGGGCTCTGAAACCGTGTCGCAGGATGCTTTCGGGGGTATTGCTCCTATCCTGCTGCCAATGATCATTGCAGGCGCCGGTATTATCTTCTCTATTATAGGTACCTTCTTTGTCCGCATCAGTGAAGACGCAGGTTTGAATACCGGCGTAGTGCAAAAAGCGCTGAACATGGGCAACTGGGGCTCTATCATATTAACCGCCGTTGTTTCCTACTTCCTGGTAAACTGGATCCTGCCGGAAAGCACTATGACCCTGCGTGGTCATGAATTTACCCGTGGACAGGTATTTGGCGCCATCATGGTAGGTTTGGCAGTAGGTACGCTGATCAGTATCATTACGGAGTATTATACTGCAATGGGTAAGCGCCCGGTAAAATCAATCATCCGCCAATCTGCTACCGGCGCCGCTACCAATATCATTGGCGGCTTGTCTGTAGGTATGGAATCCACTACCCTGCCTATCCTGGTGCTGGCAGCCGGTATTGCCGGTTCCTTTTCCCTGGCGGGGTTATATGGCGTAGCCATTGCGGCAGCTGGTATGATGGCCACTACGGCCATGCAGCTGGCTATCGACGCCTTTGGCCCTATTGCGGATAATGCCGGTGGTATTGCCGAAATGAGTGAACTGCCTAAGGAAGTAAGAGAGAAAACAGATATCCTCGATGCAGTAGGTAACACCACCGCCGCTACAGGTAAGGGTTTTGCCATTGCCTCTGCAGCATTAACCGCACTGGCGCTGTTTGCCGCCTTTGTAGGTGTAGCAGGGATCCAGGGTATTGATATCTATAAAGCGAATGTTCTTGCAGGTTTGTTTGTAGGTGGTATGATCCCCTTCATTTTCTCCTCCCTTGCTATTGCAGCAGTAGGCCGTGCAGCCATGGCTATGGTGGAGGAAGTACGCCGGCAGTTCCGTGAGATACCCGGCATTATGGAAGGTACCGGCAAACCGGAATACGATAAATGTGTGGCCATTTCCACCAAGGCATCTATCCGTGAAATGATGCTGCCTGGTGCTATTGCACTGATTTCCCCTTTACTGGTGGGCTTCCTGGCTGGTCCGGAAGTGTTAGGTGGTTTCCTGGCTGGTGCTACTGTCAGCGGCGTGCTGATGGGAATTTTCCAGAACAACGCCGGTGGCGCCTGGGATAACGCGAAAAAGTCTTTTGAAAAAGGCGTTGAAATCAACGGTGAAACCTACTACAAGAAATCTGAGCCACATAAAGCATCCGTAACCGGCGATACCGTTGGAGATCCGTTTAAAGATACCTCCGGCCCCAGCATGAACATCCTCATTAAACTGATGTCTATCGTGTCGCTGGTAATTGCGCCTACCCTGGCTGAAATGTTCCATACCAAACAACCGCCGGTGCCGCCTACTGTCAGAACAGAAACCGTGCAACCTGCTGCTAAAACAGTAACCAATAAGGCAACGGCCTACCTGGTGGAAAAGAAATAGTGCGGATTTATCTTTTCCAGGATTTTGATGATTAAAAAACTTAGGGGAGATGTAAGCGAGTGATGCTTATATCTCCCCTAAATTTTTTAATCCAATACGGATTTTATTTTTCGCGTTGGTAATTAAAATATCTTCCCTATCTTTGTACTGTAATTATTTTTATTACAGATCAAGAGATCTGTATTTTTTATCTTCATAACTGTAATATTTTTTATAACAATTAAACAATCAGCACGGGCAGACTGTATTATTATTCACTACAAAAATTAAAACCATGAAAGTTGCCATCATCGGAGCATCCGGATTTATAGGCTCAGCCATTTTAAATGAAGCACTGAGCCGGGGACATGAAGTCACCGCTATTGTTCGCCACCCTGAAAAGATAACGGTTACCAATCCGCACCTGACGGTTAAAAAGGGAGATGTTACCAACGAAGGGGAATTAACCCCGCTGCTGGCGGGCAATGAAGCAGTGATCAGCTCCTACAGCGCACACGATTCCGCTACCTATGTAAAGGCCATCAACGCTATTATTAATGCTACCAAAAAGGCCGGCATCAAAAGACTTATCGCGGTAAGCGGAGCCGGTAGCCTGGAAATAGCTCCTGGTGTGCAATTGCTGGATACCCCTGAATTCCCTGCAGAATGGAAAGGCGGTGCTTCCGCCACCCGCGATGCATTTCATGTGATCAAACAGTCTACCGACCTCGACTGGACCGTAATAAGTCCTGCTATGATGATTGAACCAGGGGAACGTACCGGTAAGTTCCGGTTGGGCAAAGACCAGGTAGTATTCAATGATAAAGGAGAGAGTAAAATTTCTTCTGCGGATTACGCAGTTGCCTTAGTGGATGAACTGGAACAACCAGCGCATATCAAACAACGCTTTACTTTGGCTTATTAACAAGATAAAAAAGAAGAGGAGCAACACAGGTTGCTCCTCTTCTTTTTAACCCCTTACTTTCCCGGGGCTTACTCCGAATTTCTTACGGAAAGCAGTACAGAAATGCTGTGGAGAGGAATATCCCGCCTGCTCTGCAATAAGCGACATAGGCAAATCCCCGTCAACAATCAGTTTCCTGGCCAGTTCCAGGCGATGATCATTTAAATAACCAAACACTGTAGTATCAAAAATGGCCTTAAAGCCCGATTTCAGTTTAAATTCATTCAATCCTGCTTTACGCGACAATTCCTCCAGGCTCAACGGCCGCTGTATATGCTGCAGCACCAGGTCCCTGGCGTAATGCAGCTTTTCCACATCCTGCGGTGTGATCTTATTTCGCAAGGGCGTACCGGTTGCCTGCACCGTTTCTATCTGTTCACATTGCAGCGCCAGCAATTCTATGGCCTTCGATTGTAAAAACAGTTTCTTCAACCCTCCCTGGAATTTGCACTGGCGTACCTCTTCCATCACCATCCGCATACGCGGGGTGATCCGGGGATTATATTTCTCTGTCAGCGTAACGGATTTGTTACCTGCCACATTATTGGCCAGTCCGTCCAGCACCCTCCCGTTATTCTCCGCCAGCTCCAGGAACCTGGAAGTGGTAAAGCTCATACCGAAAAAAAGAATGTCGCGCTGCTTCTTTACCGCCACATTCTCCGATTGCGCAGGACTAAACATAAGATTATGTTCCTGTGTGGAAAACCTGAACTTGTCTGAAATGCCCCCCAGCGACGTGGTAATATCTCCCTGCTCCATGAACAGCATCATTACACGGGGCTCCAGGTATTCCGCAAAAACATGGATATTCTCGTACACTTCCGCCTTACAACAGGCAATACTGGTGCCTTCGAAATTATATTCGTGCACCGTTGCGGAGCCAAAATCCTTGTGCAGTTCCTGGGTTTCTTCAATCATTCCCCTGGAACGGATCTTATGGTAATCAGAAGGAAATTCCTCCGAAAGCAATACCTGGTTGGCATCATCAGTAATAACTACGCCCATAAAAAAATCCGTTTCGTGTAATTGATAATCCGTCTCGTGTAACAGTTATATGGGATAACAGCAGCAAATTTGCATAAAAATATTCCGAATACTCAAAAAATTATCATCTATGTTGGGAATATTCCGTACCAATATTACAACTGTTCAGGATAGAAACAATGTCATCAGCGCCATTTCAGCACAATTTACCGTAAATGCCTGTAGCGTGGACCTGGAAGACTGTGACAAAGTATTACGTATTGTAAGCCCTCAATCATTAGCAGAACAAACTATTATAGATTTTGTAACCCGGCTCGGGTTTAACTGTGCCATCCTGGACTAAGAGGGCTCCGTATTTATTAAGAAGGAAGGCATTCAGCCTTCCTTTTTTTCGTTTAAGCATGTTATAACACGTTATGATGCAAAAAAATAATTTATCCCCGTAGGGGTAATATATTTTTGCGGCGTCTTATATGCATGCTACAAAAACGCAATAGACATTCTATAAAACTGTACCCGACTTTTATGAAAACTAAGGCAACCATGTTGCTGTCACTGCTCCTTATGATCCTGGCAGGACAATCAACAAACGCACAGCAGCAACGATATACCGTAAGCGGCTATGTAAAAGACAAAAAGAACGGAGAAAGCCTGGTAGGCATCTCCATTGGCAAAAGCGGCACCAGCCTGGGTACTGTAAGTAACCAGTATGGGTTTTATTCCCTTACGCTTCCGGCCGGAGAACATGAACTGCAGTTCTCCTATATGGGCTACGGTACCTATAAAACCACCGTTGACCTGAAAAAGAATATCACCCTGGATGTTAGCATGGAAGCTACCAGCAGCCAGCTGAACACCGTTACGGTGAATGGTCAGAAACAGGAAAGAACCGTTAATACCCTGAATACCAGTATCAATAAGCTGGATATACAACAAATGAAAAAGATGCCCACCTTCATGGGTGAGGTAGACGTGCTCCGCGCGATCCAGACCCTCCCGGGGGTTAATACCGTGGGTGAAGGCGCTTCGGGGTTCAACGTACGCGGAGGTAACAGCGATGAAAATCTTATCCTGCTGGATGAAGCTCCTGTATACAACTCTACTCACATGCTCGGTTTCTTCTCTGTTTTCAATCCTGATGCCGTTAAAAGCCTGAACCTGATCAAAGGCGGGTTCCCGGCCGAATACGGCGGCAGAACCTCTTCTGTACTGGATATCCGCATGAAAGACGGTAATAACCAGGACTTCAACGTAAACGGCGGCATTGGTAACATCTTCAGCCGCCTGTCTGTAGAAGGCCCGCTTGTAAAAGATAAATCCTCCTTTATAGTGGCTGCCAGAAGATCTTATATAGACCTGCTGATGAAACCTTTTGTTAAGGGAGATATGAAAGATACCAAGCTCAATTTCTACGACATCACCGCCAAAGCCAATTACAAATTCAATCAAAACAACTCCATATTTGTCAGCGGATACTTCGGCAGGGATGTTTTCGGTTTTGGGAAAGATATAAACATGAACTGGGGCAACAGCACCGCCACTGTAAGATGGAACCACGTTTTCACGAACCGCCTGTTCCTGAACCTCACTACTTATTATAGTAAGTACGACTACAGCCTGAAGTTCAGCAACGATTCCAAAAGAGGCGCCAATGAAGATGCACAGGGGTACGACTGGACCTCCAACATCATCAACTACGGGCTGAAACCATCTTTTACCTATTACATCAATTCCACCAATACCCTGCACTTCGGCGTACAAGGCATCTATTATACCTTTAAGCCCGGTACAGGTACCAGCACAGAAGGCGACCTTAAGCATGTAAAAGAACTGCCGGACCAGCATGCCCTGGAATCAGCCGTATATCTGGATCATGAATGGAAACCCACAAAGAAATTTGGTATCCAGTACGGTGGCCGCTTCTCCGCTTACCAGTTTATAGGAAAAGGAACTGCCTATTACTTCAACGATACCACACCGGGTATCCGCAAAACATTGATCGGCACTAAAGAATACGGCGCCAACGATCTCATCAAAGGCTATTACTACTTCGAGCCCAGGCTGAGCGCACGCTACGCATTTACAGATCAGCATGCTGTAAAGGTGGCCTATAGCAGAACCACGCAGTTCATGCACCAGCTCTCCAATACGGCATCCCCTACTCCGCTGGATATCTGGACGCCCAGCACCAACAATATCAAACCGATGGTGTCTGACCAGTATACCGCAGGTTACTTCTACAATGCGCCGAACGACGCTTATGAACTGTCGGCTGAAGTATTTTATAAGACAACAGACAACCAGCTGGATTACATCGATAACGCCAACCTGCAGCTGAATCCTTTGATCGAAGCAGATCTCCTGCCATCACAGGGACGCGCATACGGACTGGAACTATACGCGAAAAAAGATATCGGTAAAACTACAGGCTGGATAAGCTATACTTTATCCCGCACCGAAAGAAAAACCACCGGCATCAGTATGGATGAATGGTTCCTGAACCGCTACGACCGTACACACAACCTGAACCTGGTATTAACGCATACCTTTACAAAACGCACTTCCTTGTCGGCCAACTGGGTATTTGCCTCCGGTACGCCCGGCACCTTCGCTGATAACAGACTGGAGTTCCAGGATTGGGATATTCCTTATAACAGTACCGAAAAACGCAACAACTACCGCCTGCCGGCTTACCACAGGCTGGACCTGTCTGTGACGCTGAAAGGCAAACAGCTGAAACGCTGGAAAGGTGAATGGGTATTCTCCCTGTATAATGTATATGCCCGCAGAAATGCCTACACCATCTACTTTAAACAAAATGAAGACGACCCAACCAAGCGGGAAGCGGTACGTTTGTCTATCATAGGTTCCATTATTCCCGGTATCACATATAACTTCAAGTTTTAATTGTCCAAATTTCAAGACCAGATGAAAAAGTCATTATTCCTCATATTGTTTGCTGTTGCTGCAGGTTTTACCGCCTGCGAAGACAAGATTGACCTGAACATTGCGAAGGGAATATCCTATCCGGTACTGGATGCATGGATTACCAATGAAACAGGTGTACAAACCATCAGGTTTACCATGTCGGTACCTTATACGGATAACAGCCCCGCTCCCATCATCGATGATGCGAAGATCACATTGTTTGACCTGACCAGCGGCGAATCGTATCCCTTCTTGTTCAAAGACAATAAATACACCTACGATGCTTCCGCCAAAGCCATTGGTGTTATAGGCCATGGGTATAAACTGCATGTAGAACTGAAAGGTGAAATATTTGAAGCATTCGACAGTATCAAAAGGGTAACAAAAATAGATTCCATCTCCTATGAATTCAAAACAAAAGAGGAATCTATCAGCGGTAAAGAAGGCTACTATGCGAAGTTTCACGCCAAAGACCTGGCCGGTGCAACCGACTATTACTGGATCCGCTCTTACCGTAATGATACGCTCAGGCGCCTGGAAGATAACTTCTCCATTGATGGTTCTTACGACGAAGGCGTGTCTGATGGCAATACCTTTATTTTACCGATAAGGGAGGGCATCACGGATTACGATAAACCTTTCCAGGCAAATGAAAAGGCCATTGTAAGGATGCTTTCCCTTACCCACCCGAGTTACGACTTCCTGACACAGGTAAATAACCAGGTAAACTCCGGCGGATTATTTGCCAAAGTACTGGAAAATGTAAAAAGCAATGTTCATAACACCACTCCCTCGGGTAAAACAAGGATCCTGGGATGGTTTGGTACATCTGCTGTAAGTCGCGCTGAAAGAACGTTTAAATAGTAGCTGTTTTTTAATCTGAAAATGCCGCGGGAAAAGTTTCCCGTGGCATTTTTGCTTTAATTTCCCATGGGAAGCCCCGCAAAAATCGTTAACTTCCGTAACAGAAAGTTACCACGTATGCCTCCCGAACTGATCACATATGCCATCCCCGGATTTGTGCTGCTGATATTGCTGGAAATCATTTTTACGGCGATCGATAAAAAGAATATGTATGAGCCTAAAGATGCTCTCAGCAGCATCGCCATGGGACTTGGCAACGTATTTATCGGGATCTTCACCAAAGCTGTTATTTTTGGCATCTATCTTTTCCTCTACAGGTTCCGGCTGTTTACATTAGGTTTTACCTGGTGGGCATGGGTACTTTGTTTTTTTGCAGATGATTTCAGTTACTACTGGTTTCACCGCTGCAGTCATGGAATCCGTTTTTTCTGGGCCTCTCACGTAATTCATCACTCATCTGAAAAATACAATCTTGCTACCGCCCTTCGCCAAACATGGACGGGTAATTTAACAGGCACCTTTACCTTCTGGCTCTGGATGCCGCTTGTAGGCTTCCACCCGGTAATGGTGATGAGCATGCAGGCTATCAGCCTGATCTACCAGTTCTGGATCCATACAGAGGTGATCCATAAATTGCCGGCGCCCATAGAGCATATATTCAATACGCCTTCTCATCACCGTGTACATCATGGCTCCGATATTGATTACCTGGATCGTAATCATGCGGGTATCCTTATTATCTGGGATCGCATGTTTGGCACATTCACGCCGGAGAAACAACGGCCTGTTTATGGTCTTACCCAAAATATACACACCTATAATCCATTCCGTATTGCTACGCACGAATGGCTGAATATCTGGCGGGATGTGACGCATGCCCGTTCGCCCCGTGAAGCCATGCATTATATTTTTGATGCCCCCGGCTGGAGTGCTGACGGCAGCCGGAAAACCACCCGGCAGTTGCGGAGGAGGCAGGTTTAAGTATTGTTCCAGGATAAATCCGCGAAAAAAAATGTGCAAATATTTTGCAATTACGAAAACTATCGTACATTTGTTTACGAAGACATTCGTACAACAGTAATCATCATTACAAACTCATTGCTTTGAAACAGATCCGGCCTACAGAAAGTGAATTGGAAATTTTGGGTATACTCTGGGAAAGAGGCCCCAGCACCGTTCGTGAGATACATGATATCCTGTCTCAAACGAAAGATGCCGGTTATACCACTACCCTTAAGCTGATGCAGATCATGCATGAAAAAGAACTGGTAGCGCGCGATACCAGCAGCAAAACTCATGTATATACAGCCGCCATTTCACAGCAGAAAACACAACAGCAATTACTTGACAAAATGATAGATACCGTTTTTGGCGGTTCCGCTTCCCAACTGGTAATGCAGGCCCTGGGCCATCATCAGTCGTCGGAAGAAGAGCTCCAAAAGATCCGGCAATATCTCACTGCAATAGAAAAACAACAAAAGGACAACAGGTAAATCTAGTACTATGAATGTATTACCTATTACGGGCGATTTTGTACGCGCCCTGGGTTGGACCATCCTTCATTCCATGTGGCAGGCATTCTTTATTTACGCCTGCTTGCGGATAGTATTAAAGCTCTGGCCACAGGCGGGCGCCCGGATAAAGTATAACCTGTCGCTGCTGTCGCTCTCGGGCATCTTTACCTGGTTCCTTGCTACACTGTACATACATGTACAACGGCTGCAGGAGGCAAGAGAAGCCATACAACATCTCAGTGGTACCATCACCATGCAGGAACCGGTGCATATTGCAGCCGTGTATCCCAACCAGGACCCGCTGATATGGCTGTTTCCCAACCTGGAGCTTTGTTTTCCTTTCCTGGTAACATTATATATTGCAGGCATGACGGGCATGATCATTAAGTTATTGTCCGACCTGTTTCAACTCCGTAAGATCCGTACCACCCGGATAGAGCCTATGGGAGAGGCGTGGGACAAACACCTGGATAAACTGGCTGCAAGGCTGCAGATCCCCCGCAAGGTGAAGCTCCTCATCTCCAGGCATGTACAGGTACCTGTGATGCTGGGATTTATAAAACCACTCATCCTCCTGCCCGTAGCTATGGTGAACAATCTTACAGAAGCCCAGCTGGAAGCCGTGCTGCTGCACGAACTTGCCCATATCAAACGCAATGATTACCTGTTGAATATCTTCCAATCAATTGTCGAAACCATTCTTTTCTTCAATCCTTTTGTATGGCTGATTTCCAAGATCATCCGTATGGAAAGGGAACATTGTTGCGACGACCTGGTCATAGCCAGTACCGTTCAACCACTGCAATATGCACATGCACTGGTAGCGTTGGAAGAATACCGTCTTACCGCTAACCGGCTCACCATGGCTGCTGCAGACAATAAACAACATCTGTTTAATCGCATTAAACGCATCATGGAAATGAAAACTAAACATCTTAACTATAGCCAGAAATTTTTAGCCGTACTGATCATTGCCACCGGGCTGATATCCATTGCATGGCTAAACCCTGCCAAAGGAAAAAACAATAATGAACAGCAGAAACCGGCTAAGGTAAAAACCGCTGCAACAACCGGTACCTCACAGGAAAAAGTACCCGTGGCTGAACCGGATGAAACTACCCGTAAATTCCGGCAACAACTGGCTGCAGCTATCCGTGACACTGTGCTCCCGGCACCACCACCAGCACCCGTTCCGGCTGAGGCTCCGGCAAATACACCCGAACCAGCAGGCGCACCATCACCATCACCGTCTCCTGCTCCTGCACCACTGGCGCCGCTTACACCATTAAAAGAGGACCTGTCAATGGATCTTTCTGATATCCAGGTATCCGGCCAGGGCAATGTTTCCACCAATGTAAATACCAGGGTAAACGTAAATAAGAATACCAAACACACGGTAAATACCAACCATTCGCAGGTATTCAACTTCGATTACCAGTTTAATAAAGATGAAGTACGCCAGCAGATCCGCGATGCGCAGAAAAGCATACAGGAGGCCATGAAGCAGCTGAATGATGTGAATATGAAAAAAGTACAGGCAGACATAGCCGAGGCCACTAAAAATATTAAATGGGAAGAAGTATCCGCCGAAGCCCGCAAAGCACAGGAAGAGAGCTTGAATGCCCTGAAAAATATAGACTGGAGTAAGCTCAATGATGCTCAGAAAGAAGCCACTGAAGCGTTGAAAAAGATTGATTTTACTACGCTCAATAAAAACCTGCAAATGGCCTATGCCAACATGAACACAAAAGCCTTCTACGATAAAGTAAGCAAGGAAACAAAAGAAAGCCTCAAACACGCCGCCACTTCCCTGGAGGAGGCCCGTAAAAACAGGGAGGAAGCACTTGCCAATGCTGCCAGGATACGGGAAAATATAGCCAGGGACAGGGAAAATGCCAAAAGAGTTGCCGAAGGAGAACGGAGAGCAAAAGAAGGAGCTGAAAGGGCCAGAATTGCAGAAAAAATGACCCAGGAAGGTGCCAGAAGAGCAGAGGAAGGAGCTAAAAGAGCGGAAGAAGGCGCCAGGAGAGCAAAAGAAGCTGAGGAAAGAGTCCGGACAACCCAGGCCTTTTATAAGGAAATGATCTCCCAAATGGAGGCAGATAAACTCCTCGATACCCAAAAAGGCTATAAGTTGGAAAAAAATGAAAATGGCCTGTTTATCAACGGTGTTAAGCAACCCGACAATGTAGTAGATAAATATCAGAAATACCTGAAGGGAAAACAGATTACCCTGCAAAGCTCCAGCAATTTCCAGGTACAAAACTAATTTACTGCCATTCTATTGCAGATTGCATCCGTACCATTACCGTTCATACGGTAATGGTATTTTTTATTATACGGGTTCACTTATCTTTAGGTTAATTATTTAACGAGATAATATATGAAAGCATTTTGTTTAACCCTTACTATATTCATCGCCGTAGCAGCGGGGGCACAGGAGAAGGGTGTTGTAATAAGTAATCTGGGCAGCGGTAAGATCAATGCAGCCACCCCGGTTAAAAACCAGGGGATGACCGGTACCTGCTGGTCGTTCTCTTCTACTTCCATGGTAGAGTCGGAATGTTTACGCAAAGGATTACCTGAGCTGGATCTGTCTGAAATGTTCACCGCCCGTAATATCTACATAGAGAAAGCCAAAAATTATGTACGCCGCCAGGGCTTTGCCCGCTTCGACGAAGGCGGACTGGCACATGATGTGATCCACTCCATTGCCACCTATGGTATCGAACCGGAAAGCGTTTACAGCGGTTTAAAAGGCAATGCCACCACACATAACCACTCGGAAATGGTGGTGACCATGAAAAAATATCTCGATAGTATCATCAAAGTATCCCCTGTACCAGACAATTGGGTATCAGAGTTTACGGGCATCCTCGATAAATACATGGGAGCCCCTCCTGCCAGCTTTGAATATAACGGTAAAACTTATACGCCGCAAAGCTTTGCTAAAGAGGTCGTAAAGTTCAATGAAGACGACTATGTTTTCCTGACCTCCTTTACACATCATCCATTTTACAAGCCCTTCATCATTGAAGTACCCGACAATTTTTCCAATGGCGCCTACTATAACGTGCCACTGGCGGAACTTACCGGTATTACGGAAACAGCCCTGCAAAAAGGCTATACTGTATTGTGGGACGCAGATGTAAGCAATCATGGATTCACCAGCAGCAAAGGATTTGCGTTGCTTACTTCCCCTGGAACCACGTTAAAAAAAGACAGTATCGATCCGGATGTAGCAGAACCCGCTTACACACAGGACTCACGGCAAAAGCTATACGAAGAGCTGGTTACACAGGATGATCACCTGATGCACATAACCGGTATTGAAAAATCGCCAAAAGGTAAAACCTTCTTCCTGGTAAAGAACTCATGGGGCAAAAACTCCAGTCCTTTTGGGGGATACATGAATGTGTCTGAAGCTTATTTCGCTGTAAACACTATTACAATCGTTGTTCCCAAAGCGGCACTGGATAAGTCCTTCCAGAAGAAGTACACCAGCACCAACTAGTTCATGCATGACAAAAGCGCAAAGAAATTTTCACGGTTGTATTCAGTTGCTTTGCTCCGTAAAATTTCTTTGCGCCTGTTGTCTGCCGGTCACGGATAACTTTATCTGCGATTGATTGGCATAGGTAACGAAGCACCAGCTGTTACCGGACCAGGGATTTATGAATAAAGGATAGTAAACCCTTTGATATTTTGTACATCACCATCGGTGATCTCCAGTTCTTTCACGGCGGCCATTGCCGGTCCGGACCTGCACCACGCAATAAACCGTTCCATTTCTTCTGCTGTTCCCTCTGCCAGGATCCACACACTTCCATCCAGCAGATTTTTTACTTGTCCGTTTATATGCATTGAATCAGCTACCCGCTTTGCATTAGCTCTGAATCCTACTCCCTGCACCCGGCCTTTCACAATGATTTCTTTGTGTACAACTGTCCTCGTTGCCATAAATTTATAACGATTTTCCCTGTAATGTTCTTCTTCGGATGGAGTTATATTACATGAATACAGCCCCCATACAAAACATACTAAATATTCGTCAAAGATACAAACAACCGGAAAACTTATTACAGCCGGGGTAATTCAGGACATACTAAAAAAGAAGAATCAGTTAAACAAACAACCCTCTGAACCAGGATTTACCGGATTTATGATTCGCAGCAACCTATGAAATGCGCCTACGGATCTAATAACCACTGCATCTTTATAACTAACCTGTAACAGCAGCTGAAAGTTTGCAGTAGCAACAGTATGAAAGGATGGTTAACTTGAGGGAAACAAACACTGATGAAAATTGATATAGGGGATAACAAATTATTTACCCGTAACATTTCACCAATCCTGCGAATCTACCATCCGGTAATTCCTGCATCAGATTATAGTTCACTGCCTAAGCAGCAGCATAATTAAATAATGAACCTACCATGTGCTCAATATCTCCAAACACAAAATCTTTTACCCGCTCATACTTACCACCGGACGCCGGTCTTTTCAACAGGCTAAAACAGTGACAATTAAAGCTGCGTACGAAGATCTGTTGCGCCAGTAATGGCATCACCATATTTACTTCTGCATCCTGCAGACCTCTTGCCAGCATAATATGCGGTTTGAATATCTGCGGCTTCAGTTCAAAAGCCTGCATAATACTACGGTGCAAATCAATCAGCGGTTTGGGGTTAGCCACATTGATGAAAACGCTGTTATGTCCGTCTGCATGTCTCAGGGCGTCCATCTTTGCCGTATAAATAGCAAAACCAGCCTGCTTACGCGCTACATCTTCCAGCATATCTACAAAATCATCCTGGAAACGCTCAGGAAAAGCAGACCTGAACAAAGCCACATGAACCGGTGCAGCAGACATCTTCGTATCGCCTAGCTCAGTTGCTATAAACTGACGGATACGGGTAACATCTTTCGCTACCAATGCATCCGGATTCACTACCACCAAATAATCAAATATCTCTTCCGAAATTTCATAATTCGTATTCATAACCTGATATTTTAATTCTCCCTGTTAGAATGACAATACGAATATACAACCTTTTTTCAGAAATACTAATTTTTTTAGCATTATTTACTAAAAAAATACGCAGCTACTACAACTGCGTATCTCTCAATTACTTAAGACAGCTTCTCAATAATCGACACAAAATCAGCCGCCACCAGGGAAGCACCACCAATCAAACCACCGTCAACATCCTCATTGGCAAACAATTCGGCTGCATTTCCGGGTTTCGCACTGCCTCCATATAAGATAGTTGTATGCAGAGCTGCCTCACGGCCAAATTTATTAGCAATCTGCGAACGGATAAACGCGTGCATATCCTGTGCCTGTGCAGCACTTGCTGTTAAACCGGTGCCAATAGCCCAGATAGGCTCATATGCAATCACCACATTTTTCAGTTGCTCAGCAGTAAGATGGTATAAGCTTTCCTCCAGCTGCCTGGCTACATAAGCATTCTGGGTTTCAGCCTGCCTGATTTCCAGTGGCTCGCCACAGCAGAAAATTGGCTTCAAGCCGTTAGCCAGCGCCTGGTCTATCTTCTTAGCCAGCATGGCATTGCTTTCCTGGAAATATTCCCTTCTTTCTGAGTGTCCCAGGATCACATAATCAACCCCTATTGATTGCAGCATCTCTGCGGATACCTCGCCGGTAAAAGCCCCTGATTTTTCACTGTAGCAGTTCTGCGCTGCCACATAAAAACCCGGGTAATTTTTCAGCAGCGACTTCGCCTTCTGTAAATAAGGAAACGGAGTAGCCACAATTACTTCCTGTCCTTCTTTCAGTTTCAGTCCTGCCTGCAGGATATCGTTGATCAGCTGCTCACCCTGTGCCAGCGTAAGGTTCATTTTCCAGTTACCTGCAACAATTTTCTTTCTCATACTGTGATATTAAGTTTTAAGGTCTTTCTGATTTATCTGGACATATAATGCTTCCAATACCTGCCTGTCCTTTTCCGTTAGTTCCCGGCCTTTTAACGCCATCCAGCTGCCGGCATCCTTCAGGGCTTCTGCCAAACGGTAAACTCCGTCGCTCCCCCAGCTGAAAGACTTCACGAATTTTGGTGGGAAATGCCCGCCAAACACATTGCAGGATACCCCTATCACCGTACCGGTATTCAGCATGGTATTAATACCGCATCTGCTGTAATCTCCCATCAGCACCCCGCATTTTTTGCCTGCGGATACCGCTTCTCCCTGCCCTTCCATCCATACTTTCACGTCAGATACATTATTCTTCAGGTTGGAACCTGATGTATTGGCACCCAGGTTGCACCATTCCCCTATCACCGCATCCCCCAGGTAACCATCATGTCCTTTGTTGGAGTAACCAAACATCACGCTGTTCTTGATCTCACCCCCACCGGTACAATATGGCCCCAACGTAGTAGCCCCATATACTTTTGTTCCCATTTTCAATACCGCACTCTCTCCCATCGCAAAAGGCCCCCTGATCATACATCCTTCCATCACTTCCGCGTTTTTCCCGATATAAATCGGTCCTGTATCCGCATTCAGTATGCTATACGCTACTTTAGCGCCAGGCTCCACGAAAATGTCCGTATGATTGTTCTGTTGATTGGTGTGTGATAAGGTGGCAGATTCCCTGCCGGTTGTAAGCAGCTGATAATCTGCCCTGATCGCTTTATCGTTGAGCGCAAAGATATCCCAAGGCTTATAAATTCCCAGTACTTCCCCCGGATAATTTTTCCGGTTGCCCGGAGACAGTAATGCCCCACCCTCTCCCAGCACCGCTTTTGCCAGTAACTGGTTGTCTTTATACAATTCCTCCTCCGGCTGCAATTCACGGATAGCAGCTACCAGTGCAGCGTCCGGTAGTATATGTCCACTTAGTAAGATGTTAACGGTTTGGCTGTCTTTGTACAACAGGGGGAATTTATCCTGCAGGTGCGGTACGGTGAAATGACTGATACCTGTACCCAACCAATGCTCCCATTTCTCCTGTATAGTAAGTATCCCTACCCTGCAGGCGGCAATGGGTCTTGTATGTGTAAAGGGGTATAACAGCTCACGTACGGGCGTGTCAAAAAGAATGTAGTTACGCTCCATAAGGGGCTAAAATAAAAAATCCCATCGATAAGCCGATGGGATTTCCCTAAAAATATTTTACTAACAACTATGCTTTCTTAGCGTAGCGCTTGTTGAATTTATCAATACGTCCTGCAGTATCCACCAATACATTCTTACCAGTATAAAAAGGGTGAGAAGTATTGGAAATTTCCAACTTAATCAACGGATACTCATTACCATCTTCCCACTTTGCAGTTTCTTTGGAAGGAGCGGTAGAGCGGCTTAAAAAGCTCTCACCGTTTGACATATCTTTAAATATCACAAATCTGTAACTTTCTGGATGGATTCCCTGTTTCATATCAAAATTATTGTAAATACAGGGTGCAAAGTTAACCAATTTTCTTTAACACCCAAAGATTATTCTTAAAAAAAATCAGGATTTCATGTTTACATACTGCAAAGGTATACCCAGGTTGGATTCCTTGGCCTTTTGTATTACTTCCTGTAAATCATCGATCTTCTTCCCTGTTACCCGTACAATATCATCCATAATAGCCGCCTGTACCTTTAAACCGGCATCCTTGATCATTTTTACGATCTTTTTGGCATCTTCCTGTTTGATACCGTTACGTACGGGTATTTCCTTCTTAAACACCTTTCCGCTCTGGTAAGGTTCCTTGCTCATATCGTAAATGCTGGCATCCAGTCCCTGGCGCATAGTACGGCTTACCAGTACATCGAGCACCTGGCCCAGCTTCATATCGCTTTCCACTTCTATGTTCAGCACCAGTTCTTTCTTGTTCAGCTCAATCTCCACATGTGAACCCTTGAAATCAAACCTGTTGGTAATTTCTTTCTTCACCGTGTTTATAGCATTATCCAGTGTCTGTAAATCTACTTTGCTAACAATATCAAAGGACGGCATAATAAAAAATTTTATATTCGAACAACAAATATAAAAAAGAAAAAGCAGGTAGAGAACTACCTGCCGCTATATACTCTAAATCTAACTTGTTATTATATCTTACTGATTTTACCCATTCCGGATATGAATTGGGTAATACTGGGTTCTCCTTTGTATTTTACTTTTCCCATACCGGAAATCACCACATTCAGGTTCTTCTGTACAAACACATCTGCTTTACCGGTACCGGAAATACCTAGTTTGGCCTCATCCGTGGTCAGGTCCAGCGCTGAAATATCAGCTGCACCGGAAATGCCATAGTCTGCCTTGTCTGTATTTCCTTTCAGGATAATATTACTTGCCCCGGAAACACCAACCTGCAGTTCACGGGTACGGATATCGAGGTTAGCATCAGCAGCACCGCTAAATGCCAGCTGGATGCGATCGCTGGTAAGCTTACCCTTACTGGTAAAGCCACTGGCTCCGCTGGCCGATAACTTATCTACTTTCTGCAAAGTGATATACACCCTGACTTCTTTTGTAGGCTGAATATTGTAGCCTTTCTTTGAATGAATGCTTAATTCGCCACGGGATATATCTGTTATGATATATGGCAACAGGTTATCTTCTGCCTCTACCCGGATACTATGGGTATTTCCCTGTTCAATGATCACTTTGTAAACCCCGGAAGTACTGATATCTGTAAAGGCAGATGCTTCCCGGGACTCCTGTTTCACATTTCCGTTTCCTTTTATCGTTTCCTCGTATGGGCGTGTAAAGGAAAGAAGCACACTGGCGGCCAATAACAATGGCAAGGCAATAAGACAATAAGCAGCAATTCGTTTCATAGTCAGTATTATTTAAAAAGATTTAGAATGGCGTTCTGATCTGTTTAATAATTATTCAGGTTTACATCAGTGTGTGTACCACGTATTTTTATGTAGGGAGATGATTCATTCCCTCCTCCCGCCACTGCGGTATAATGCAGTGTTGAATTCCTCTTGTTCGAAACCACATTCTTCAGCTCCAGTCCACCGGTGCTCAGGTCCCCGTTTACCAGGTTCGCTTCTATATACAGCGGCTGCCTGGAACCAAACCTGATATCAACATCTGAATACGTAAGCTGGAAATCAGCCTGCTTAAAGCCGTTACTCACCTTCTCTATCTTTACATTTCCATAGGTCATATTCAGATCTATCAGCTGCTGAAGTTCTTTTATCTTTATATCGGAATAAGTACTCCGGCCTCCTACAGCTCCTGCAACGTCTATTTTATAATCATCGTAGTTAGAAGATATCTTCAGGTTGCCCACCCGGTTAAAATTATACTCACTATAGTTGGAATTGGCATCGAGCGATTCCAGCTGTTCGCCACGGATATCGGAATAGTTCCCTTTCACAGAAACCCTTCCAGCCTTGCCGATCTTACCTTTATCACAGTAATTAATTTTTAAGACAAGATCCTGCGCTTCACGGATATCAAAGGTGCAGTAGTTCATTTCCAGGGTGGCCGGGAAACTGAATTTATCTGCAATCACATCCCCAAACTGGTTTTTCACCATCAGGCTTTGCATATTTTGCGGTATATAAATATCGTAGTCAATGTTCACATAGTCTTTGGAATCCATCTTGCCTCCCCACGAAAACCAGCCGGAACTGCTCTTCGACGGGTTATAGGATGTATTCAGCAATACCATATTGTTAAGCTGGCTCGCGTTCACCTCTACCAGTTCTGCAACAGCTTTTGCCTGCTCGTCATTTTTACCGAAGCCTGTTACGGTAATGGTCGCTTTAATTTCACTTTTGTTCCACGCGTGAAAAATAACCTTACCATATTTATTAGCGATGTTTAACGTGGCATTATCATTTACATTAAACTCCTTTACAATGGTTCTTTTGTAAGCAGTAGCTCCGTTGTGGGCCTGTGCCATCAAAGGCAGCAGCAGAAATAACAAGCATTTAAATTTCAGCTTCATATCGTTTTTTTGTATGACCGGGAGTTGCATGTTTTGTCTGTAACTCCTCCAAAATTTTATCCAACAGATCCAACTTCAGCTGGTAATAGCGCACCATGGCAGCACGGATTCTTTCATTGCCCGGATTATTTTTTAATTCTTTTTCCAGTGCTTTATAAGTATCGTTGCGAAGTTCCAGTTCCTTACGGGCAGTGCTGTCCAGCCCCAGCGTTGAATCGGGATAAGCCTCTATCAGCTGTAGTTTTTCGTTTATGCGGGAAGTATAGTAAACACCCGCTTCCTGTATGTCGGGCGCTAATACAGCAAGGTCCTGCTGCTGTTGCGGCTGACGGTTTTTTGTAAAGTAAAAAAGAGCACCGGCATTGGCCAGCAATACTGCTATCACGGCCGCTCTGAACCAGTTTTTCTGTAACAGTGAAATTACCTTGCCCTTACTACTGCCCGTCAGCTCCTGCTCCAGTGCGGCCCAAACCCTCGGTGAAGGCCCCTGTTCCTCAAATTCGTCCCGGTGCTGGCGGATAAACCCTTCAAAATTGTCTGGCATTAACGAGTTACATTTTGCTGTTTTACAATTTGTCTTACCTTCTCCTTTGCACGCATATACTGCGTTTTGGCAGTGGATTCGGTGATACCCAGCATTTCTGCTATTTCCCGGTGTGAATACTCTTCAAAAAGATAGAGATTCAATACGGTACGGTATCCCTGTGGCAGTCCGTGAATGGCCGACTTTACCGCGGCAACGGTCCAGGTAAACTGGGCCTCATCAATGCCTTCTTCTGCCATCACTTCCACTTCTTCCACTTCTTCAAAATACACTTTCTTTTTACGCAGCGCATTCAAACAGTGGTTTACCACAATCCGCTTGATCCAGGCACTGAGGCTGGCAGCTTGTTCCAGCTTATTAATGCTTTTATGTACCTGGATAAAAGCCTCCTGCAAAGTGTCTTCTGCATCACTCACGTTATTGGTCATACGCAGGCAAATGTTATACATCGCAGCCGAATAGGCTTCGTACAATTCACGAAATGCACGGACATCTCCTTTTTTGCAGCGTTCTACTATATCTGCTGCTAGTGGCGTCTGATTCAAGTTAGTGGCTGATACTTTCATTATAAAGACAGTAATTGTAAAAAAGGTTGCATGAAGCTGACGGGGAAATTTCCGGTTTAGTGCGACTTTATCCGTTTAATCAACAGCAAAACTCCGTTATCTTATTAATTATTAATTATTTATAGAGAATGGATGAAAGCGGGGCCCCGGTAAATTTTTTTCAAAATTATTGTAATGGCCTGTCGCCCTGTCTCAAATTTTACCAAACTGCCATTTCCTGTGATGAAACCGGCACATCTTTATCCGGTGCAAATGGTAAGGAAAACGCAGCCCGGTAAAGGGCCACGTTTTTCCCTCCTTATATACCTAAAAAACCATCTTCACAACAGGTCCGGCCTAGTTACCGCCCTGTTTTATACGATTCTGTTCTGCTTCCAGCCCGGTTTGGCGGTTACGGGCCGCTTTTACATTGTTATTTCCGAAGCGATAGTTAAAAGTTATCCTGAACTGCTGCGCATCCCACCTGCTGGAAACGGAAGTATATTTGCCCGCATTGTCAAAGTCGCCGCGGAAATAATTGGTCTTAAACACATCCGTTACGTTCAGCTTCACCGATCCTTTTCCTTTCAGCACTTTCTTTGATACCCCCAGGTCCAGGGAACACATAGATTTCATTTTAAACAGGCCTTCTTCCGTTACCTGTGGGGATACATAAAAGAAAACGGCTTCGGCAGACAGGTCCTTGCTCAGGGTGAATGTTTGCTGGGTACGTCCGAAGAAGCCGGCAGAAGATAATTTTACCTGGTTATCATTTACCACTGTTTCAAACATTACATAGGAAACGGAAAACGTGGTAAAACTCATCCACCATTTGGTAACGGGCATCGGTACCGTTACATTCAGGCTAAAGTTGTCTGATTTTGCCACGTTCAGGTACTTGTACCGCAGGATAGACGTATCACCGGTAGATTTATCCACGTCTGCTTCCAGTATCCTTGTCATCATATCTTTGGTATGTGAATACCCTACTGAGGTGATCAGGAAATCCCTGAACGTATGCGTGATTTCAAAGTTGTTGGAATACTGTGGCCGCAGGTTAGGATTACCGGACTCCTTGGTATACCTGTCCAGATAAAATTCAAAAGGGTTCAGATCTTCATAGCTCGGGCGCTGGATACGGCGGCTGTAGGTCAGCCCCAGTGTATTATCCTTATTCAGTTTATAGGTCAGCGCCATGCTTGGAAACAGGTTGAAATAAGTGGAATCATTCTTTACCTGTGTTTGTTGCTGATCTTTCATGGAAGTGGAGATGCCGGTAATATGTGTTTGTTCACCGCGCAATCCCAGCTGCACATGCACTTTTTTAAACTGCCTGCTGTAATTAATATATGCTGCATTTACATTCTCCTTGTAAATAAAGTGATTAGAACGGTTCTCATCCAAAATCCAGTTACCCGTTCTGAGTGAGTCGAAGCGTGCATCGTTATCTGTTTTCACGAAGCTTACTTTTGCACCCACTTCAAATTTGGCCTGGTTTTTCAGTGGATGCGTGTAATCAATTTTTGCCGTTTTAATGTCAATATTGGATGGCTGGTTATTTCGGGAAGTGTCGCTGCCCAGAATTCCCTTCTCTCCTCCATCGCGGGATACGGCGTATATAGTGGCCAGTTGTTTTTGTGTATTCTTTGCATAATCCACATCAATATTCAGTTCCTTACCGGTTGTATCCAGGATACCACGATAGTTTAAGTTAAACGCATTACGGTTCCAGCTGCTGATTTCATTTGTATGGGTTTTCAGCACCGAGTCCACTTGTTTGCCGTTGCCAATGCGGGTAGTAGCAAAACTGGGAATGTTGCGGTCGCCGCCGGATAGATCAGCCATTACGCCGATGGTATGTCCTTTACTGATAAAGTAGTCGGCTCCTATTTTACCGGCTTTGTAATTGGATTTCGTGTGCATATTGTTTGTCTGGTCATATACACGGTACTGGTTGTTTTCAGTAAGGGAGCGGAACAGGCCAATATCTTGCTGTTGTTCACGGTGACTGTAATTGCCCGAACCGTAAATATTAAATTTTTCATTGCGGTGGTTCAGGTTCAGGGCGCCGTTCCAGCGGGGCCAGGTACCATAGCCTGCACCTACGGTTACGTTACCATTAGTACCGTAGTTTGTATTCTTTTTCAGTTTAAGGTTAATGATCCCAGCGTTGCCGGCTGCGTCATACCTGGCGGAAGGATTAGCGATCAGCTCTATCTGGTCTACATTAGTAGCTGGCATACTTTTCAGCAGCTCGGCAACGTCCTGGGAGCTCATATTGGTTGGTTTGCCATCTATCATAATTACCACCCCGCTTTTACCTTTCATGGAAATATTACCGTCTTTGTCTACCGTTACAGTAGGGGATTTTTCCAGTACTTCCATAGCGGAGCCGCCGGATGCGGTGATGCTGTTTTCCACATTCACCACCATTTTGTCGGCTTTCTGCTCTACAAAAGGTTTGCGGGCAGTTACGTCCACTCCTTTTAATGTTTTGGATGCTGCTTCCAGTGTTACAGCCGGCACTTTTACGGAGCTGGCGGCTACTTCGAATGCGGGGCTGTAACGTTTGGTCATACCAACTGAAACCGCAGCGATCAGGTATTTTCCCTGTTTTACCTGTTCAAATTCATATTTGCCATCTATATCTGCAATGGCTCCTTTTACTAAAGAGGAGTCTTTGGCTTTTAATAAGGTTACAGTAGCAAACTCTACAGGTTTGTTGCCGGGCTGGGTTATTTGTCCGGTTACTTTTGGGGCAGTTTGCGCAAACGAAGTCAAAGCAGTAACTAACACGCTCATTGTTAATGTTATAGCTTTAAAATTTGCTTTCATATATGGGTGATTTAGAGTTTAAAGGTTGTCGATTCAGATTTCTTTAGTTCTTTAGTTTATATACTACAGTAGTTAAACTACTACAGTAGATCATCAACTACAATGTAAAAGTAGGTATTATGTATTACACAGTACATAGCATTACACAAGCGGTCTATAGATAGGGACGAATGGTAAAAAGCTATGGAACGATTAAAAGACGACTGGGGAAAAAGAATGTTTCATGGGGATTGGGCCTAAATTAAATAGTGGTGTTAATAGAGGATGACCGGTATTATAACATGACTAATTCTTCGGCTTCTTGTTTTCAGACCAACGGGATTACTGAAAGAACGATAAGCCAGGCCGCCGGTATTGAAATGGAATCATACGGTTGAGGTATACCCGAGCCATCCGGAAGAGCTGTTTATTGGATTAACAGAATAAACCGTTTTTTAGGGAGATATTCAACGGGGCCAGCCATTCTTTAATTCAACCGTTCATCAACCCTGATAATTTTCCGGTAACCGGACTTACGGCGATGATGGTAATGATTCATTACATAAGCAAATAACATTGTGCAAAAAAGCACCGATAACATGGAGAGCGTATTCCTTAAACCAGATAGCAGGTTGTCAATCGATAGCATTTTACCAGATAAAGAAGCTGCTGCAGGCGTCCAGCGGGTAAACTGATCTGTACGTGGATTATAATCAGCATAGCGGTTTCCCGGCGTGAAACGGGCGGCACCGGCTATTACCGTCAATTGCTTTTTAATTTGCTCCAGCTCTGTCACCTTGCCTATTGCCGTGAAGCATAGGGCTCCTTTTCTGCCCAATAACCTTAATTCATAATTCAGCATAGGTGCTTCGTTCTTACCAAAATGTAAAATGCGCGCCCAACACAGGGAGTGATTGCCTTTATTATAATAAGGAGTAAAGGCCCAGTCCATACCTGAAATCGGCCCGGCGCCCTTTCTGCTTCTCAAAAGATTTTCGTTCTTCAACTCCTCTTTCATTTCCGCCAGCAACTTCGTGTAATCGATTTTCCGGATCTCCGTCTCCTCCATAAAACCAGATGGTTCAAAGGAAATCACAACTCCACGGAAATCTTTATCCATAGGCCCCATCCTGTCGGGCAACAATACTCCGAGGGTATTCGGGTTTTCCGGGTTGCCCCACAAGTGCTCTACAAGCACACGGCTTTGTGCAGCATCGAGCAGGCGGTAGCCTTCAGGTACATTTAATATTGTACCCTGCCCTAACTCTTGTTCACCTGCTTTATAATGAAAGGAAGCAGCCACCATTTCAGACGAATCCAGCTTATCATACCGGCTAAGGCTGTCTTCCCTGGATAAACCCAGGGCGCTGAAACTAACAGCCAGGCAACCCGATACAATCACACTGCAAAAGAACGTACGCATAACACCAATTAAATAGCCAAGGTTATTTACCAGCCTAACAAACAGGATAAACCGCTATAAAATTTACAGATAATTATTGAGGCTATATTACAGATACATAACGCTACTATAACTCTACCGAAAAAATAGTGCTTAATTCAAAAAGTGTCAATAACACGTTAAATACATTTATGGTTGCTCCAGTTTGAGATCATCAAGTATATGCGGCAGCTCATTTTGCAACAGCTCAAAAAACTCCCGCTCCTCTTTGCGGATATGCGCTTCCAGGCTGCAGGCCAGTATATCCATTGCGGCATCCATATCTGCGCTGTCTGTTAGGGTACTATACATACGGGAAATAATCAGGTGTTCTTCCTGCAGTTCCCGGATCATTGCGTCAATTGCTTCATGCCTGCCGGCGCACTTCTCAAAAAGATATTCCTCCTTTTGAATATGCGGTACCATCAACTCATGGAATACTTTTACGATATACTCAAACCTTGCCTGCGTTTCGAGGGGAAATCCTTCGTATGGCGCGGCATCTTTTTTTAAATAGCGGCATACAAAGAGAAGACGCTTGTGCTCGTGCGACAAGGGCACTAATGAAGTGTGACGTTGCATAGACTAAATCAGGAAAGCTTATTTGCAGCAGTATTATTTTTACGATAGATGCCAATCAATATAATACCGGCAATAACCAGGAGCGTGGAAATAATTTCGGCCTGTGTAGGATGAAAACCAAAAATGTCATACCTGGTATCTACCCTGATCTTCTCTATAAAAAAACGCTCCACTCCATTTAATATCAGGTAAATACCAAAAATAACACCGGGTATCTTTATTTTTTTGCGGATGGCCCAGAGAATTCCGAACAATACCAGGCAAACAATAATTTCATATAACGGTGTAGGATATACGGCAATTGGCAGCACTTTACAATACTGGCCGTCGCAGCCGGCAAGCTGTATGCCTTCTTTAATAACATTGTGCGGATAACCGTAGGCAAAGAGCCAGTCTGGCAGAAATCCCAATGCCGCCGGTTTTTCAAACGCTGCATGCGGGATCTTCTCTGCTGCTGCATATTGCTGCTGAAAAAAACCTGCATTTTTCTGAACCATATCCTGGAATGTGGCTGGTGCCATTTTCACAGTATGCCCGGTTGCTGCGTCCACAGCATACGCGCTGTTGTAAATTCCCCAGTCGCCATCACCTGAAAAATGGCAACCCATTCTTCCGATCGCATAAGCCAGCATCAGCGCAGGCGCTGCGCTATCGATCAGCGCACGGATATTGAATTGCTTTTTGCGGGCATAGCTAATGATCACGATAGCTGCTACTATCAGGCCACCATAGAAGGTTAAGCCGCTGAACGACAGTAAAGCTCCAACAGGATCCTGTACGAAATCGCTCCAGTTTTCGAGGTTGTGGAATATTTTGGCGCCTATTAACCCTGCGATGGCGGCCATTACAATAATATCCGGCACCCGGTGGTGCGGCATTACCATCACCGTTTCCTCTTTGGGTTTGGGAAGTGCCTGTTTCTTTTTCGTATAATATTTATATCCCGCCATGGCTGCAGCCACAAGGATACCTGCAACAAAACTGCCCTGGCCTGAAAATACAAACGACTGCAAATCCTGGGAAGCAGTATCCCACTGAAAAAAGATCCCAAGAATCTTGTATCCTATTATAAACCCTACTACTGCGTTTCCGATCAGTTCTCCCTGCGAAGCCGGAAGCCCGGTAACTATTTTTTCAGGTATTCCTTTCAGCAATCCAAGCGCTTCATAGCGTTTGAGCTCACGCGTTAAAATATAGGCGCCGGCCAGAAAGGCTATCGCAACAAAAAAACCAAACGTCTGGAAAATCTTTAAAAACGGAATCTCTAAGCCAAGCAGATCTCTGAACGCGTAATATAGATTAGGATACATAGCCGAAAAAAAATTGGTGATCTGAATCTTCCTATGAACAAAGCCGAATTTAATCAAAAGGAAAATCAAACCACCAAAGTACGATGCAATTTCGAATTTCTAAATCGGAATTTAGAAATGTGAATATTTAGCAATACTGTTCAAAAGCGTCAGCCAGGTTTGCAGCAATCATTTGCGCAGAACGGCCTTCGATCATATGGCGCTCTATAAAATGCACCAGTTCACCATTTTTAAACAGGGCTATCGCCGGAGAAGAAGGAGGATAAGGCATCAGGTGAGTACGGATCTGTTTTACCGCTTCACCATCAAAACCTGCAAAGCTGGTAGTGAGCCTGTCGGGTTTCTTTTCGCTGTGCGCTACTGCCAGCAATACGCCCGGACGGGCTGTACCTGCAGAACAACCACATACAGAGTTGATCACAACAAGCGTGGTACCTTCCTTCTGCAATGTGCTATCAACGCTTTCCGGTGTCAGCAATTCTTCAAAGCCATTATCTGTTAATTCTGCCTTCATTGGCATTACTAGTTCCGCTGGATACATATAATTTGAGTTTTTTCTGTTTGTATTTTTTACAAAGTTAGTCATATGTACCCAAAAAGTAAACAATTGGATGATCAAATAGACTTTTTGACACAAAGAATACAATTAATACGTCATAATGTCATAATCTGTAACCTTTTTACTAACAAAATAGCAGTTTTCATGGCATGGTATCCCATTTGATCTGTACCGGATATCAGACAATAAAATTGATTTCACACTAAAAAAATTTTATAGCAACTATGACACACATTAAATTTAACCACAGCCCGCTTCCCAAATCATTTGGTGGATTAGTAGAAGATATTCTCAATGGAGGATTAAATAAGTATGTAAAGGATGATTTTCTGACCAACGATTTCTTTACCACTCATCCTCCGGTAAACATTGTTGAAACTCCTGAAGCTTTCGTTGTAGACGTGGTAGCACCCGGTTTCCTGAAAGAAGACTTCAAGATCAGTGCAGATGACAAGACAATTACCATCAGCGCTGAGAAAAAAGCAGAAACAAAGAATGAAGGTGATAAACAGGTACGCCGTGAATTCAACTTCAGATCTTTCAAACGCTCCTTCACTATCAGTGAACTGGTAGACGCAGGTAAGATTAATGCAAAATATGAGAATGGAATCCTGAAAGTGACCCTTGGTAAAAAGGAAAACAAACAGGATGCCCCGAAAGAAATAGTAGTGGAATAAGGGAAGCAGGCTTCCTGCAAAGGAAGTCAGCTGTAGTAACATGAGGGTTAAGAGGGATGCCTGTAAAGGCGTCCCTTTTTTAGTGTATAATTCACACAAACGTTGAATCTTCTATTGTTTATTATACAATAATTTGCCTGTCTAAGCACGCACTCATGACAAAGCGCTTCCCGAAAGGCTGGTTACTCATAAAAAGCATTTACCTGGTCACTGAAAAAGCAGTGATCGGCAACATGCTTCTTCATACAGAAAATACATACGAACAGGCGAAGATCAGACTGATCTTTGATTACGCATTCTTTTATATCGTGCTGCTGCTTAGTTTCCTGTTTGTAAATATGCTCAGCAGGAATACAGTAAATATGATCATCATTCCCATGATCATTCTCGACCTGGCCGTTTGCCTGCTACTACTGAGAAAAGGGGTGAATGCCAGAACAGTAGGGTTGTTTGGCTCCTTTTCCACATTGGTACTTCCTATGCTTTCCTCCTTTCTGAATAACCAGGACCTTGGGCCCAAATACACGTTGATATGGGTAATGAGCATCCTTATCTGCTACATTACCGTAAACCTGTTCACAGCCCTTATATGGAGCCTGATCCTTTGCGCCTACCTCATTGCCGTTGCATGGATCAAGATCAATAATGTAATGATATTCGTCACCCCTGGCTATTCATCGGCCTCTCAATACCTGGCCAATCCGTTTACAGTGGGAATGTACCTATGGTTCTTCATCAGGGCACTGGGCCAATACTACCGCAATCTTATTTCCATGGAGCAAATGAGAACAGCCGAAAAACAAAAACAGCATTTATCGCTGATCAACCAGCACCTTACCAAACAGTTCCTGCTGGTGAAGGGCTTTTCTGCATCCGGGAAAACAGCTATTATAAAGGGAGAAACAGAGCTGCTCGACAGCTGCTTCAGTGAAATTGAAAAGCATTGCGGCTCAGCCATCGATTATCTCAATGATTCCCAGGGCAAATAAATACCTACACATAGGTGTTATAAAAGAATGCTGCCGGGTTGATACTATTCCTGCTATACTAATATGTAAATATTAGCAATTGCATTTTTTTCAGGCATTATGATAATAAATTCATCATTCTTCAGGAAATCAGCCCAAAAACAGATTAGAAAAAATTACAACTTTTAGGGCTTACCCATGCTTCGCGATAACACTATCTTTGGCGCATCAAATATTCATCTCCTATTTTCCTTATGCCGGATGAATATCATCTAACCTATGCCATGATAGGGCTTTCAGTAATGGAAGCCTTTTTTTATCATACTGAGAGAAGAAAAAATGAAAAAAAATAAGCCCCCCGAATAATCGGGGGGCTTTCAGTAGGATTACTAACCCATTTTTTTAATAACCCAAAATTTTCAACATGCTCTGGGCGGTTTGCTCTTTGGCATATAACCAATCTTTCAACTGCCCGTTCTTGTCATATCCCACAATCACATGTTTGGGTGAAGGAATAAGACAGTGCTTGATGCCGCCGTATCCGCTGAGCTGATCCTGATAGGCCCCTGTATGGAAAAATCCGATATACAGCGGTTCTCCGGATGCCTGTTGCTTTGGCAGGAATACTGCGTTAATATGTTCTTCAGATGTATAAAAATCGTATCCGTCGCAGGTAAGTCCGCCAAGATGCACCTCCTGGTATTCCTGGTCCCATTTATTAATTGGCAACATCAGGAACTTTTCTCCGATCCCCCAGGTATCAGGTAACGTGGTAATGAAAGAGCTATCGATCATATACCAGGATTCCCTGTCGTTCTGCATCTTCTCTCCAATTACGCTATATATTACCGCACCGCTTTCTCCAACTGTAAAGGAACCAAACTCTGTGTAAATGTTCGGTACAGGTACCTTGTTCTTTTTACACATGCTCTTGATATTGGCAACTATCTCGTTTACGATATAATTGTAATCATAATCGAAGCCCAGAGAGTGTTTGATCGGGAAACCACCGCCAATATTGATGCTGTCCAGTTCAGGGCAGATCTTCTTCAGCTGGCAGTAGAGGTTTATTACACGGTTAAACTGGCTCCAGTAATAAATATCGTCCTTAATCCCCTTGTTCATGAAAAAGTGCAGCATTTTCAGCTCAAACTTCTCATTCCCTTTTATCTTGTCCACATAATATTCAAGAATATCACGGGGAGGAATACCCAGCCGGGAAGTATAAAAATCAAAACTTGGCTCTTCTTCTGCAGCTACCCTCAACCCAAGTTTCACCTTATCCTTGCTCCTGATATTCCGTTTATAATCTTCCAGCTCTTCCTTATTGTCAAGCACCGGGATCACATTCCTGAACCCGCTGTTGATCAGCCTTGCTATCGCCCTGGTATATGCCTTGGTTTTAAAGCCATTACAAATTACATAGGTCTCTTTATTTATCTTCTTGCGCTCGTATAATTTATTGACGATATCAATATCGTAAGCAAAAGAAGTTTCAATATGTACCCCATGCTTCAGGGTTTCCTCCATAATAAAGGAGAAATGCGAGCTTTTAGTACAATAGCAGTAGAAGTATTCACCTTCGTACCTGTTTTTCTTAATGGCGTCATGGAACATTTTTTTCGCCTTATTGATCTGCATCCCTATTTTGGGAAGAAAGGTCAGCTTAAACGGTGTTCCATACTTGTCGATCAATGCCTTAATATCCAAACCATTGAATTCCAGGTAGTTGTCTTTTACATCAAAGCCCTCCTGGGGAAACTCAAAGGTCTGTTTTACCAGGTCTGTGTAGGTGTTGTTCATTTAGTACTGCAAATGAATTTTAGGAATTAGTAATAGAAAAAAATAACAGGATAACAATCCATTTTTCCCTCACTGGGAAACTCCTGGTTTACACACCTACGTCAGTTCGAACCCCAGCAAAATAGGTTGCAAATCTAAAGATTTTGTTGATTGCCACCTTTAATTTTTTTCGGGAGGTAGAGGCTCCAAAAGCACAATTACCCGGGCAAATATACAAACAATTACAAGTCAACAAGTTAAATAATATTATTCACAGGTTTACCGGTCATTTTTCAATATTTCCAAAGACTGTTTCCCTTCACAGAAAAGCAGGTCAAGAATGCTCAGTCCGGGGATAAAACCAGTACGTTCCTGGAACACCTGCGTATAGCCGGGCTCGCCTTGTATTACCGGCCCCGGCAATATGCTTTCCCTGGCATCTGTTACACCGGGCACTACCTTTTCATAGCTCTCCGTATAGATCACCGGCACTTTAATGCCGAGCTTGCTGTTCATCCATTCGAAGCATGCCATGTTCCAATCCATTAAAAAATGAAATGGTTTTTCAAACAAGCCCTGCAGATCTTCCTCATAATATTCGAACCAGGGCGAACGCCTGTAGGCAGACACGAGCGTTTTCCAATGCAAGCCCTGCCATTTCTCCTCGTTACTGATCCTGACATCCTTCATCACCGTCCGCTGATTTTTTCCTCTTGCCAGGGGAACGCTTAAAATCATACGGCCGTTTGGCCCGGCAACGTAACAACGGTTCCTGTAACTGAGCTTTTGATAGTGCTCATATTTCTCTATCTTTAATATATCATGCTTAACTAAAGCTTTGTATGAATCAATTGGCGGAAAATATTGAGATTCAATCAGTAATATCTTCTCTTTCGCGTTCTCTGTCATAATGTCAAAATTTTGGATGCAGATGTTGAAATTCCGTTTGTTTCACGTGACAATCACTTATACCTAAATACTTAACAATTAATTTTAAGTAGATGAGAAACAATTCATAGAATTATTAATCATATGCTAAATAAATTAGCACATAGTACTTCCGGTAAAAAATCACCGAAGTGCAAAAATACTAAAGAAATTAGTGAGTTTCTTGCCCAATTTTAGCGGGCTCAGGAAGGAAAACAAAGATAGTGCTTTTCTATAAAGAAATCTTTTATTTATATGTGTTTTATGCATTACCCATTTAAGCGGTCTCCCCCGTTCTTAATATTGCCTCCGTTAAAAGTTTCCCAATTCAACCCTGATTTTTTGATAACTAAATGCTTTGCTGTAGGTTTACAAAAATTAAAATACCTGGTCAGCCGATGAAAGTGTTCCGATTATTAGCCGTTGTTTTTGTCATCTGGGGAGTAGCAAGCTCCTGCGAAAAAAACAAGGATATCCAGTTTGTGAGAGTAGCCGGTATTAGTATGGATGAGCTGGGTATGTCCAAAAGTATTGTACGGATGACCCTGGCATATTATAATCCAAACAACTATCGTCTCCAGTTAAAAGATGCCAACTTCGACCTTTTTTTTGACGACACCCAGGTAGGCCACTCCCTCCAGGATACCACCATTTCCATCCCGGCAAGAGATACTTTTTACTTCCCGGTGAAACTGGAGGTAAATATGGCCAATGTATTTAAAAATGCACTTACCGCTTTCGCCAATAAAGAAGTAACTATCAAAGCCACCGGAAATTGCAAAGTGGGTAAGGCTGGCATTTTTCTTCCTTTCCCGATAAAATGTGAAACCAGGCAGGCGCTGAATTTCTTTTAGTCCTGCTTCAATAAGGCAATAACTTCCAGAATATGCCCGCTTTCGCTGATGCTCCTTAACGGGGACAACCGTAACTCTTTTCTTACACGGTTCAGATCTGCCAGCAGATCTTTTGTAAGCAAATGATGCTGTGCCGCTGCCTGGTAAGCCAGCGCTGTTTTAAGCGCCGATGCCTTTACACGGAAAGTATGCGGGCTATAACGCCCTGGATGCAGGTGGATATAGTGGGCCTTATCTTCTGCCAACCGCAAAATCCACACAGAAGCATCCGATAACACCACTTCTATATAACCACCATTTTTAGCCAACAGTGCCTCATAGTCCGCTCTCGTATTCACCCCTGCCAATCTTAATTGCCCCCTTATTTCATTGAAAATTGCCTCCGGCGTCAGCGACCCAGTATACATATCCATCTGCGAGCCTCCAAGAGAAAGCAGGCGCGTATTCATTTCAGTAGGATCTGACTGGGCAAGCATTTGCCTGAGCGTAGAAAAATGATGCTTCAGCGGATTAAACAGTATCGGAATGGTGGTAAGCTTTTTAAATATTAAACGGCTTTCATTTTTGCCAGGGAAACTGCAGAAACAGACCCGGCCTAATCGATGCCAACAGAGATACCGGGGAAAACAAAGTTAATGACTGTTCCGGGATGCCGGTGTAGGGAAACACCGGTAGAAAGTGTTTATTTATTCCGGAGCATTCTCCACTTTAGCGCCTGCAGGAAAAGGGACTTTCATTTTAATGCCTGTAAACAAGCAGGCTTTATACACAACCGGAAACAATTCAGCCTTTGGCAAACCCGGCCATCGCCGTGCACCAAAGGCTGAAACAGTATGATTAATGCTTTTTCTTCGGATCCATTCCACCTCCGTCTTCCGGCTTCTTGCAGCAGGTAGGCAGTTTGGCGTATGATTCAGGGTTGGCAGTTACATTATCCGCATCATACCCCGCATTTGCAATACCTGTTTTGATGTTCTCAATATTGGTACGGTCGGTATAATATTTTACCGTCGTAATATGCTTTTTGAAATCCACTTTCACTGATTGAACCCCTTCTTCCTGCGACATATACCTTTCAATGCGGTTCTTGCACGATTCACATTGCACAGTTGGCGTGCTGATCTTCGCTGTTTCCACAGCCTTCTGCTTTTGTTGTGCCATTGCCACGCCAACGCCGGCAAACAGGAACAACACTACTAATTTTAGGATACGCATAGTTGTAATATTATTACCCGAATATACAAAAAAAGTGATATACAATTTTCACTACTTACCCCACTGATCCGGTGCGCTTCTCCAGGCCTGCAACGTGGCAATTTCATCGGCAGATACAATCCCTTTTTCTTCAGCAAGCGCAATCATCGCAGAATAATTGCTAAGCGAATAAAATGGTACGCCCGCCGCCTCAAAGGCTTTCACCGCCACATCAAAACCATAGTTAAAAATAGATACCATGCCTGTTACTTCACCGCCAGCGGCACGTATGGCCTGTACGGCCTCCAGGCTGCTTTTACCCGTTGAAATCAGGTCTTCTATTACCACCACAGGCTGCCCTGGCTGTAATACCCCTTCAATCTGGTTGCCCATACCATGCTCTTTCGGCTTGGATCTTACATAAATAAATGGCAGCTTCAGCTGATCCGCTACCAGCGCTCCGTGTGGAATACCTGCTGTAGCCACTCCTGCAATTACAGCGGCATCAGGGAAAGTTTCAAACACCAGGTTGCACAACTCTGATTTAATATAGTCGCGCACATAAGGGAAAGATAAAATCTTCCTGTTATCGCAATAGATCGGTGATTTCCAGCCGGATGCCCACGTAAAAGGCTGGGCAGGGCTTAATTTAACGGCCTGCACCTGCAGTAATTTTTCTGCAACTTGTTTTTCGCTTACTTTATTCATACAAGCGCCAAAAGTACTATCATTTTGGAATAAACGGACATACATTTTGGAATAACATTATTCTGCCTGAGCTATGCCAAACGAATTCAGGCAGCGCGCCTTGAACCGGTTTTACATCTTCCTAAATTCTCAATTCGTAATTCACAATTCGTAATTACATTTGCGGCATGCAAGCAAATATTACGATCTACCTCAACGAACGTCCGCTCCTGCTGAGTGCTGATACCACCTCCATTCCGGCCCGCCTCAATGGCGCCAAAGTATACGATAACCCGGATACAAAAAAGATGGAAAATGTATTACAAAAGCTGGAAGATGGGAAAAAAGACGCAGCAGTGTTTATTGCACCGGATATAAAACAGCTCTTCAAAAAAGTATCTCTTCATTTCACTACACTGGTAGCGGCGGGCGGCCTGGTAACCAACCCGGCAGGCGAAGTGCTGATGATGTTTCGTCGCGGCAAATGGGACCTGCCCAAAGGAAAACAGGATCCGGGGGAGGATCTCGAAACCTGCGCATTACGTGAAGTAGCCGAAGAAACAGGCCTTCACAACGTTTCGCTGGAACATAAGATCACGGAAACGTTCCACTACTATCCCATGAAAAATAAAAAAGTACTGAAACATACCTATTGGTACCGGATGTTGTTTACCGGCACCGAATTAACCGTTCCGCAGATAGAAGAGGATATCCAGGACCTGCAATGGATCAAACCGGGAAACGTGGACAAATACCTTAAATACTCCTATGAAAATATAAGAGAGGTTTTCAGGGCGGCAGATATCTGATGCCATTTATCTTTTAGCCAGAATGGCCACTGTAAGCCGGCTTACACATACCAGCTTATGCTGGTCGTCCGTGATACGGATATCCCATACATGGCTGGTACTGCCTATATGCAAAGGCCGGGCACAGGCATGTACATAGCCTTCCCTCACACCTTTTATATGGTTGGCATTGATCTCTATACCCACGCATATTTGCTTTTCAGGGTCAATGATCAGGCCGGATGCCATGCTGCCCACGGTTTCAGCCAGGGCCGCAGAAGCGCCGCCATGCAATAAACCATACGGTTGTATGGTTCTGTGATCCACCGGCATCATCATTTTCAGATAATCCGGACCTATTTCGGTAAACTCCATCCCCAAACATGTAGCCATGGTGGTGCCTCCCATTTCATTTAACTGGTCCAGTGAGATCTTGGTATTGTGCCAGATCGTTTTCATAATATCTGCTTTAAAAATTATTGCTTCAAACGTTTGATGCCTTCAAGTACCGCCTGTGGCAGGAATGGCGTTACATCACCTCCATACTTATAAATATCCCTCACCAGCGTGGAGGCAATGCTGGAATACTGGGGAACCGTTGTTAAAAAGATGGTTTCAATTTCGGGCGCCACAGTGCGGTTCACATCGGCAATCGCTTTCTCGTATTCAAAATCACTCACGTAGCGGATCCCCCTTAAAATAAAACGTGCGTTTAACTGTCTGCAGAAATCTACGGTCAGCCCGGAGTAAGAGGCTACCTCCACCCGCGGATCATCTTTATACATCTCCCTGATCCAGCTCATCCGCTCCTCCAGTGCAAACATAGGCGTTTTGCTGCTGTTTACGCCGATGCCTATCACCAGCCGGTCAAACAGTTCAAGCCCGCGATGAATGATATCTGTATGGCCCAGTGTAATAGGATCAAATGTGCCTGGGAATAAACAAGTCCTCATATGAGTGTAATTAAGTTATCGGTAAGTGGTCAGCGTTTCAATTCCTCCCGGTTAATAAATATGGAGAACACCGTTGCCCCATAGTTCCTTTCAGAGCGGTAGTAAGAATAATCCTGGAACTTCTTATGCTGCGTGTGTTCCACCACCAGCCAGCCTTCGGGGTTCAGCAACTCTTTTTCAAACACCAGCAGGGGCAGCTGATCCAGCGTTTCCATCATATAGGGAGGATCAGCAAAAATGAAGTCGAACTTTTCCGTGCATTGCTGAAGGTATTTGAAAACATCCATTTTCACCGTTTTAAGGTGCTCTATTCCCAATGCCAGGGCTGTTTTACTAATAAAAGCAGCCATTGCCGGGTCTTTCTCCACAATGGTCATATCTGTTGCGCCCCTGGAAGCGAGTTCAAAACTGATGCTCCCTGTACCGCCAAAAATATCCAGTGTTTTTAAAGATGGAATATCCAGGTTATTTTCGATGATATTAAACAACCCTCCTTTCGCAATATCTGTAGTAGGTCGGGTATGCGGCATTTTTGCAGGTGGTTGTATCTTTCGTCCCCCTCTCGTTCCTCCTATTATACGCATAGCGCTAACGCATATAAGTTATGAAAATAATAGCCTGGTATTTCCTGCATTTTGGTGATATAACTGAAGCCAGGTATCCTCTGTATCCACTCCAGGTGCGGTATGAACTTATACATTTCCTGGTATACACCGGCATCAGTAGCTACTGCCCCTCCCAACTTCACTTTTACGAGCTGCTCATCCAGTTCCAGCTGACGGAGCGTGCTCACCAGGGTATATACCACATCCAGCCCCGACTGGTAATCGCCTTCCTGCTGGATCAGGAGCTTACCACCGGCATAAACCGTCATTGTAAACCGCTGCTGGTCTACTTCCACGAAGGCAATGCCATCTTTTGCCTGGAAATCCAGGTCCTTCGGGTACGACTGCAACAGGGCGGAATTGGCATGTATCACCAGGTCTGTAGAAAACTCTTTGCGTAAAAAGCCAAGCAGGTCTTTATCCACACTGTACACATTCACCATCGGCAACGACGGCAGCAGGTCAGACAGTACCGCTTCCTGCATCTTTTCCGGTACAGCCAGGTGCAGAAAATCCTTTTTCATCGACGGCGTATAGTACATATGCGGCACCAGCACGCCTCCGCCGGTATTAAAGGCCAGCAGGATAGATTTAAAGGCAGTAAATAGCAGTTTGTCGGTGTCAAATACCTGTTCTATCATCTCCAGGTCGGCCAGGGCCAGCTTCCTGGGGGTAAAATGATAGGATTTCAACGCCAGGAATTTCCTTGTAGCCGGATCAAACACTACATAGCTGAATGTTCCGTTTCCTACCAGTACCAGTAAATTACAGGCAGTGAGATCAGTTTCCAGCAGTGTTTCATCGTCTACTGTAAATGCAGGATGGATGTTATAAGCCACGGGCATATTTAACCTTTCAAATGAATTACAATAATACTCTTTTTAGTTAATTGGTGAGGGCGTTTTGTTGTTTTATATAGGGGAGATGATCAGCAGATACACCTATCTTTGTCCTATACCTACGATTCATGCAACTGGAAGTCAACACCCGGCAGATTATCAAAATAGCAGGACCTATATGCCTGGCGCTTATTATCCCGCAGATCAACCACATTACCAATACTGCCTTTGTAGGGCGCCTGGGCGAATTTGAACTGGCCGCCAATGGGATTGCGGGTATCTATTACCTGGTAATGTACATGATTGCCTATGGCCTTAACAATGGGATGCAGGTACTTATTGCCCGGAGGGCCGGCCAGCAGCAATATGCCGGTATAGGGCAATTGTTTTCCAACGGTATACAGGTGGGGCTCTTTTTTTCCGGGCTGGCCATCCTGCTCACATTGCTGGCTGCTCCCTGGTTCTTTTCCAAAAGCCTCCACGACACCCAAATCATTTCGGCAGCTGTTTCGTTTATCCGTATCCGTATATGGGGGCTTCCTTTTCTTATGCTGCTGAATATGGCCAATGCATTTTATATAGGCAGCGGACATTCAAAGGTGCTCGCGGTTACCTCCCTCTTCCAGGAAATGATGAACATTTTTTTTGACTATGTACTTATTTTCGGAAAGCTCGGGCTGCCTGCCATGGGGCTCAACGGCGCTGCTACCGCTTCGGTTATTGCTGAGATCACCGGCTGCAGCGTAGCGTTCAGTATCCTGTTCATCCGGCGGTATCACCTGCAGTACAGCCTGTTCAGTTATCTGCGGCTCAACTGGGGCATTATCCGGAATATACTGAATGTATCGGCGCCGCTGATTGTTCAGTTCCTCTTTAGTATAGGCGGGTGGTTTGTGTTCTTTATTTTTATTGAGCACCTGGGCGAGCGTCCGCTGGCAGTATCCAATATGCTCCGCAGTATCTTTGGTTTCTTTGGCATCTTCACCTGGGCGCTGGCAGCAGCCTGCAATACCATGGTGAGCAATATCATAGGACAGGGGCGTCCCGAACAGGTATTTCCCATTATCCGGAAAATTGTGGTCATCAGTGCCGGATGTGCTATGGCCATGTGTATTGTGGTGAACCTGTTCCCTTATACGTTGCTTCATATCTATACCAACAGCGCCGACCTGATCACCATGGCTATACCATCTATCAGGGTGATTACCCTGAGCACAATACTTATGGCGGTGGCAGCGGTGGTAATGAGTGGCGTGGTAGGTACCGGCAATACAAGAATTAACCTGGTAACGGAAATAATCGCGGTTCTCGGCTACCTGTTGTATTGCGATATCGTTATTGAAAGAATGCGCAGCGAGCTGCACTGGGCCTGGGGAGCTGATTTCATCTACTGGATCATTATCTTCGGCATAAGCTACTGGTACCTTCGCAGTGGCAGGTGGAAAGGAAAGGAGATCTGAAAAACTTCTGATTCTCCCTTAAATTTCAGCATTTAAAAAACAAAATCCGTGTAATCAGCGAAATCATTATTATCCTGAGTCAGACAAGATCCGTGTTATTGCAGATCGTCCAGCATTTTTTTGCAATCCGCTTTGATGCTGGCATCATCCTGGGTGATGTTACGTAACGTAAGCGCTTTTTTCAGCACTTCAATGGCCTTTTCCTGCTGATCATCTGCTTTATAGGCGCGGGCCAGTTCGTAGTAGTTGAGAATAAAAGCGGGGTCGAGCTGGCGGCACTTTTCATAATTGCTGATGGCATTTGCCAGCGAGCCATCGGGTAAGCCTCCAAACAGCATTTTGGCTGCACCTCTTTCAAAGGCATTCAGGTTGGCCACTTCAAAATTCCATTTGCCTAAAACATGATAACCCTGTGCCAGGGAAGGATTGAACTTAATAGACAGTTCTGCGTACTTCTTTACATCCTTGGAGGCAGCTACTTTATCTTTTGCGCCGGAGATCAATGCCATGCGCCCCATGGCAATGGCCATGGACAGATTAGATTCGGGGCTGTTGGGATTTACCTTAAGCGCCTGCTGGGCATAGCTTTTAGCAAGATTGAAATAGCTGATTTTATCTTCCTTGTTTTTTTGCCGGTTGCCGATGCGGGAACATAGCTGGCTGGCCTGGTTCAGGGCATCCAGTTCAGCAGGTTGTATTTTGAGGATTTCCTTATCTTTTTCAAATGCTTCGCTTTCCTTCATTTGTTTCTCCAGCTGCCTGGCTTCATCCATCATTTCACTGACACTCTGGGCCTGTACATACAGTACCGCTGATAATAAAAAGCAAACTGCCATGATCCGTTTCAACATAGGACAGGTTTTTACAGCGTAAGAATTTGTTGATTAACTTATAGCTATAAATTTACGGAAACATCATACATATCCCAAAAAATAGTGCTTAGTAGTCTTTCTCCAGCGACACGAGCGAATTGCGGATAGTAGCGCCCATGGGGGGATTCATTTTACGGAGGGTAACTGTGCTGTGCTGGATACCTGGATACCGTTGCTTAAGCGCATCGGTTAGCTCATATACCACTTCCTCCAGTAAAGGCCGTGGAACAGCCATCACTTCCTTAGCTACTTCATAGATACCCTGGTAGTTAATTGTTTCTGATAAATCATCCACCGGCACGGTACCGGGTATACGAACTGCCACATCCAGCACGAAGTGGTTACCAATAATGGTTTCTTCCGGGTATAAACCATGGTAAGCATAGAAAGTGGCCTGTTCGAGTGCGATCGTAAGCATAAAAGGAAATTAGGCATAATGAGCAATGGATCTGCAGGGATATCTTTCCCACAGATCCACTATTCATTTACAATTTATTATTGGTGGTGTTCTTTTGCCGACAAGTACCTTTCTGCATCCAGCGCGGCCATACATCCGCTGCCGGCGGCAGTTACCGCCTGGCGGTAAATTTTATCCTGTACATCGCCGCAGGCAAACACGCCTTCCACGCTGGTACGGCTGGAGCCTGGCTCTGTAACAATGTATTCCTGTTCATCCAGGGTCAGGTAGTTTTTAAAGATACCGGAATTGGGCTGGTGGCCAATAGCCACGAAGAACGCGCTCACCGGTATTTCTTTCTTTTCACCTGTTTTGTTATTCAGGATACGAAGACCTTCCACTTTGTTCTCGCCCAATACTTCATCTGTTTCAGAATTCCAGTACACGATAATGTTGGAGGTTTTCAGTACACGGTCCTGCATTACTTTGGAAGCCCGCATTTCATGGCGGCGTACCAGCATATGCACGGTGCTGCACATTTTAGAAAGATAAAGCGCTTCTTCTGCTGCGGTATCGCCGGCGCCTACAATAGCCACCTCTTTACCACGGAAGAAGAACCCGTCGCAAACAGCGCAGGCGCTTACGCCGCTGCCATTCAAACGTTGCTCTGAAGGAAGTCCAAGCCATTTGGCGGAAGCGCCGGTAGCGATAATGATCGCATCTGCGGTGATTTCCTTCTCTTCGTCGATCGTTACTTTATAAGGCTGTTTACTGAAATCCACGGAAGTTGCCATTCCATAGCGGATATCGGCGCCCATACGGACAGCCTGTTTTTCAAAATCCACCATCATTTCCGGTCCCTGGATACCTTCGGGGTAACCGGGATAGTTTTCGACTTCAGTAGTGATGGTTAATTGTCCGCCGGGTTGAATCCCCTGGTATAATACTGGTTTAAGGTTGGCTCTTGCAGCATAGATAGCAGCGGTATAACCGGCAGGGCCGGAACCGATGATCAATAAATGCACATGCTCCTGTTGCTTGTTTTCCATTTTGTTTGCTGTATGTATAATTACCTGCTAATAATAATTGTTTTATAGGTTACTGTATAGCCGCCCCAGTAGCCTAATGCGCCGGGTATATTCCCTAATATCTTTGTGGGCGATGCAAAAGGACTACCATTACTGTTGAAAGCGAAATCCAGTGTTCTCCAGAAATCCCAGGTTGCTTTGTCAATATTACAAAACTTCAGGGTAACGGTATCGCCCGGTGCAAAGAACTGATCCTCCCTGTCATCCGGGTCCAGGTTCTTATTTACCCCGGCGTCCACAGGAATTTCAAATGTTGTGCCGTTCACCAGCTTATCGTCTATCACAGAGCTCTGTCCCGGCAGGAACACTTCACTGTTCCGCTTTGTAAAATATCTTCCATAGTTCCCAAATGCAGGAGCATCCGTTATCTTCACCCATAAGCGGGCCTTTACAGAATCATCTACTGTCACTAATGTCCACCAAAGGGAGTCCAGCTGCATGCCACGCGCCGGTATAGTTGTCACGGACTCATATGCCTTATTGTCAGCGTTAACGCGTAAGGTATAGGTACCCGGCACTTTCCCGGTGAAGTTACCGGATGGTTGTGAAAGATCCGGCAGGTATGCAAAGAACTTCATGCCTCCGGTATCTATCGACTGTTCTTTCAGTGTCATGGTCCTATTGCCGTCGGAAACGGTAACAGTAGCATTATGTACAAAGACATTTGATAATGCAGCCGGATCTATCTGTGAAAAATAGTTAAGGCTATGCGTGAGTATTACCACCGGATAAGACCCGCTTTCAAACCTGCCTTCCACTACCAGTTGCGGCTCCTGCACCGGCAGGGCAACACTGATATCTTTCTCGCAGGCGGCAAAGATCATGGTGAACATGATAAAGAAGAGCGGTATACGCATGAGTGCAAAAATAAGGGCTGTTCACTAAATAAGAACACCGGCCATGTATTTACAAGGCCGGTGTTCTTATAGAATAAAGAGGATTAGTAGATTTATTCTTTCGTTAGTGTTAACTCAGCGAATAAAGGTATTTTATCCCAGGTATGATTTCAGGGCGCCACTATAGCGGGCTTTTTGCAGCCTTTTAATAGCGCGTTCTTTAATCTGCCTGATTCTTTCTTTTGTCAGATCGTATTTCTGACCGATTTGTTCGATTGTTGCGCCATTTTCACCATCCAGACCAAAATAGGCATTCACAATTTCAGCTTCGCGTGGGCTCAGGGATTTTAATACCCGGCGTATTTCCTCGCGGAGTGAATCTCTCATCACGTCATCGTCAGTAATATCTCCACCTTCCAGCAAATCGCCCATGGCTACATCTTCTGCTTCGTGCACGGGTGCATCCAGCGACATGTGACGGGTGTTGCTCTGGAAAATATTGTTAATTTCTGATTCAGACATCTCCAGGATTTCTGCGAGTTCCTCGGTAGAAGGTTCACGCTCGTTTTCCTGTTCAAATGCCATATAAGCTTTGTTAGCTTTGTTATAAGTGCCAATTTTATTTTGCGGAAGACGAACAAGACGACCCTGTTCAGCCAATGCCTGCAGAATGGATTGGCGAATCCACCATACTGCATAAGAGATAAATTTGAAACCTTTGGTTTCATCGAAACGCTGCGCCGCCTTGATCAAGCCGAGATTACCTTCGTTAATCAGGTCACTCAGGCTAAGGCCCTGGTGCTGATACTGCTTCGCAACAGAAACAACGAAACGTAAGTTTCCTGTAGTCAATCTTTCAAGAGCCTTTTGATCGCCCATTTTAATGCGCTGCGCCAAAACGGTCTCTTCCTCAGGTGTTAACAAAGGGATCTTCGAGATTTCCTGCAGGTATTTTTCTACCGCCTGCGAATCACGATTGGTGATCTGGGTGGCAATTTTAAGTTGCCTCATATGAAAAATTGTATTGGTTTATAAATAAATAACAGCGAAAGAAAATTTTTGTTCGGAACTTTTAAAATTATTAACTTACAAAGTTTCCCGCGCTTTATTGTTTGTTTCGAAATAAGTCTGCAAAGATCGTGCTAACCAATCACTCTACCAAATCCTTCTTATATTTGCCAGCCATATAACAAAGTACAGTTTTAAAACGGAATTTTATAGTGCTTTAGTCCCTCTGCGGTGCTGGTTTATACAAATTTTAACAATTGATAAAGAATCATATTTAAATTAACATCTTAACTAATTTAATTGTTAAGCCGTTGCAAATTTTTCAATAAAATGATTGACTTTAGAAGCGACACTTTTACACGTCCCGGCCCTGGCATGTTACAGGCGATGCTGCAGGCAGAAACCGGTGATGACGTTTTCGGTGAAGACCCCAGCATCAACAAACTGGAAGCCATGATGGCAGAATACTTTGGCAAACCGGCAGCCTTGTACTGTCCTTCCGGCACAATGAGTAACCAGATCGCCATTAAAGTACATACGTTGCCAGGGGATGAAGTGGTTTGCAGTAACCTCGCCCACGTATATATTTATGAAGGAGGCGGCATCGCCTTCAACTCCGGCGCCCAGGTACATGCCCTCGTCGGCGACCGTGGCATGATCCGCGCCACCCAGGTAGAAGCAGCCATCAACCCGGATGATGTACATAAAGCCCGCACCAGCCTTGTTTGTCTTGAAAATACCTCCAACCGCGGCGGCGGATGCTGCTACGACTGGGACGAAATGGTAAAGATCGGCGACGTTTGCAAAAAACACGGGCTAGCACTGCACCTCGACGGCGCCCGTCTCTTTAACGCACTGGTAGCCACCGGCCAGGCCCCTAAGGCATACGGGCAACTGTTCGACAGCATTTCCGTTTGCCTCAACAAAGGAATGGGCTGCCCCATGGGCTCTGTTCTGCTGGGCAGCGAAACCTTTATCAAAGCCGCAAGACGTATCCGCAAGAAATTGGGGGGCGGCCTCCGCCAGGCCGGGTTCATGGCGGCCACCGGTATCTATGCCATGGAAAACAATATAGCCAGGCTCGCCGAAGACCATCTCCACGCCAAACAAATTGCCCAGGCCCTGCTGGAAAAATCCTTCATCGGCCACATGCTCCCGGTGGAAACCAATATCCTCATTTTTGAAGTAACCGGCGACTGGTCCCCGCAGCTCTTTGCCGACTACCTTAAAAAACAAGGCATCCTCGTTATGCCTATTTCCCCCTCACAGGTCAGGATAGTCACCCACCTCGATGTTACACCGGAAATGATTGCGCAAACCTGCGAAATCATCGCAGAGATGGCATAACCAAAACGATAACACAATTTAAAGGGCAAGGATTCCTGCCCTTTAAATTTCCATCTCTCCCTAATCTCCGTTATTTTTGCCACCTTATATTATGAATAGCATGGAACTTTCGAAAAATTACCTGCCTGCAACGGTTGAAGAAAAATGGTATCAACAATGGATGGACAAAGGCTACTTCCGCTCCAAACCGGATGGCCGCCAACCCTTTACTGTCGTCATCCCCCCGCCAAATGTGACCGGAGTACTGCATCTTGGCCATACCCTCAATGAAACCGTCCAGGATATCCTGGTGCGCCGGGCTCGTATGAGCGGCTTCAACGCCTGCTGGGTTCCAGGTTCCGACCACGCCTCCATTGCCACGGAAGCCAAGGTGGTAAATATGCTCAAACAGGAAAAAGGCATCGAAAAATCACAACTCACCCGCGAAGAATTTCTCAAATATGCCTTCGAATGGAAAGATAAATATGGAGATATCATCTATCACCAGATAAAAAAACTCGGCTGCAGCTGCGACTGGGACCGCGTTACCTTTACCATGGACGATCACTACTACAAAGCTGTGATCACCGTTTTTATCGATCTTTATAAAAAAGGCGTGATCTACCGAGGCGCGCGCATGATCAACTGGGATCCCAAGGCCAAAACAGCTTTGAGCGACGAAGAAGTAGAATACAAAGACCTGCAGGGTAAGCTCTATCACGTAAAATACGCCATTACGGATGCTAAAGGCATTGCTACCGGCGAATATATCACCATCGCCACCCAGCGCCCTGAAACCATCATGGGCGATACCGCCATCTGCGTAAACCCGGATGATGAAAGATACGCCCACCTCAAAGGACACTTTGCTGTAGTGCCGCTGGTGAACCGCAGCGTGCCCATTATATTTGATACCTACGTAGACAAAGAATTCGGTACCGGTGCGCTGAAAGTAACACCTGCGCATGATATCAACGACTATAACCTGGGTCTGAAACATAACCTGGAAATAGTGGATACCCTCAACGACGACGGTACGCTTAGTCCGGCCGCTGTAGTATTTGTAGGGGAAGACCGCTTCATTGCCCGTAAAAAAGTAGTAGCCGCCCTGGCGGAACAGGGGCTGCTCGTAAAGGAGCAGGAATATACCACCCGCCTCGGTTACAGCCAGCGTAATCCCGACACGGTAGTGGAGCCCCGCATCTCCACCCAGTGGTTTGTAAAAATGGCGGAAATGGCCAAACCGGCCCTGGATGCAGTGGTAAACGGTGATGTGAAGATCCATCCCGGCGACCGCTTCCTGGCGACCTACAAATATTGGATGGAAAATGTGAAAGACTGGTGTATTTCCCGCCAGCTTTGGTGGGGCCAGCAAATCCCTGCCTGGTATGCGCCTGATGGCTCCTTTGAGGTTGCCGCCACCGCAGCCGAAGCAGTACAGCAGTTTGCTGCCCGCAGCATCACCGTGTCTGCCGCTGAGCTCAAACAGGACGAGGATTGCCTGGACACCTGGTTCAGCTCCTGGCTCTGGCCAATGGAAGTGTTCAATGGCATATCCCAACCGGATAATGAAGATATCAATTACTACTACCCTACCTCCGTACTGGTAACCGGGCAGGATATCATCTTCTTCTGGGTAGCCCGTATGATCATGGCCGGACTGGAATACAAGGAGGTAAAACCTTTTGCCGACGTATATTTCACCGGGATGGTGCGCGACAAACAAGGCCGTAAAATGAGTAAACAGCTCGGTAATTCACCAGACCTGCTGGAGCTTATCCATGCCTATGGCGCAGATGCCGTTCGTTTCGGTATCATGATCTCCTCTCCTGCCGGTAACGACCTCCTGTACGACGATTCCAGCTGTGAACAGGGGCGCAACTTCTGTAATAAAATATGGAATGCCCTGAAACTGGTGAAGATGTGGGAACAACGCCAGGAAGAAGATAACAACACCGCTGCAGATAACTTCGCTGTGAAGTGGTTTGAAAGCAGGTTGAATGAAGTTCAATCGGAAGTAGCGGCACTGCATAAGGATTTCCGCCTCAGCGAAGGCCTCAAAGCCATTTACAGCCTGGTATGGGACGACTTCTGCAGCTGGTACCTGGAATGGGTTAAACCGGGTTTTGAACAACCGATCCCTGCGTCCATTTATCGTAAAACCATTTACTTCTTCGAACAGCTGATGCAGCTGCTGCACCCATATATGCCTTTTATTACAGAAGAAATATACCAGCAGCTCACCACCCGCGCGGAAGATGATTCCCTGATGATGAAGCAGTTCACCACACCGCAGGCGCCGGTACATGCCACCCTGCTGGAAGGTACGCTGGCCAAGGAAGTGATCAGCAGCATCCGCGATGCTCGTAATAAACACCAGATAAAACCAAAAGATCCGATCGTACTGCACATTGAAACCAAACACGATAACGCGTTCAAACAAATTGAAAGCATGCTCGCCAAACAGGTGAATGCAAAAGCCATTCATTATGTACAGGAACCCGTGCCAGGTTGCATTACCCTTGTGATCCAGAAAGATAAATTCTACCTGGGAACAGAAACCGCACTGGACACTACCGCCCAGAAAGCAGCACTCACCAAAGACCTGGAATACCTCAAAGGATTCCTGGCCTCTGTAGAAAAGAAACTCAGCAATGAGCGCTTCGTACAGAACGCTAAAGCAGAAGCCGTGGACGCAGAGCGTCAGAAAAAAGCAGATGCCGAAGCAAAGATTGCTGTTATAGAGGAAAGTTTAAAGACCTTATAATTTTTAAGATCGCCCGGTCGTTACTATACCGGGCGATCTTTTTATATCTCCGGTACTATCATGCAAAAACATCTGTTACTTAGTTTCTTATTAGCCACTGCTGTTGCACCGGTATTTGCACAATCCGCAAAGAAACCAGCTACCGCCGCAGCAAGTAAAAGACCCATGAAACTCCGCAGCAGCTGGGGCATTTACCTGAGCGATACCCTCCCAAAAAGTGAAGTGATTAAATTGCTGGACTCTGCGCTGATAGTGCGCGACGAAAAGAATATCAAATACCCGGTGCAGTCTTTCGCTTTTACCTATGAAAGACATGAGCCTTATCTTAATGATACTACCGGGCAACCCGCTATATACAAAGATTTTACCGGCGATAATTTCAAGAAGGCCGCCCTGCCTGCCGCATGGAGCAAAAGCCTGAAAGAAACCCTGCAAACGGGAGACGTGCTTTACTTCGATGAGATCATCATCAAATACACAGAAGACAAGTTATACAAAGCCCCATCCATCCAGATAAACGTGAAGTGATCTGTCTTCCTAATAATTAAACAACTGCTGGATCGGTACAATAAAATCCACCCGGTTCTGCGCATTGTCTGCCGGATCCTCGTCGAACAGGTGACTGAAACGCACGCCGAATGTAAAAGGCAACGCATTCCCTATGCGGGTATCAAAAAACAATTCCGTTCCTGCCGAAGTAAAGCGGGTATTGGTATTCACGTTGTTACGGGAAAACCTGGCCATGCTGTAATCATAAAACAGGTTAGCCCTGATGCGGTTAAAATACAGGATCTGTGCAAATCCCCAATCGGGATACGCCAACGGCAAATGATAGTTTGCCCCGAGCTTATAGATACTGGTGTACAAAGGTGTATTATACCCCCTCGCATATACGAAATTATCAGTGAAGGTATAATTAAAGGCATTGTCCCGCTGCTGGTAAGCACCCTGCAACACCAGGCTGTGATTTTGCCATAATCCCGGTAAATACTGATCCAGCCTGGCGTACAGCTGCTCTGCATACAGACCCGTTACGGAGCTGTTATACTGCACCGCCAGGTACTGCCCGAAGTGTGTATAAATGTTCTGTACTGCTTTGATCCGCTGGTTATTGAAGATGATGGTGTTAGTCAGGAATTGCAGGTCGTTTCCTTTATACCTGGCATCGAGATAACGATGACGGATATTGTAATTACTGCCGAAAGACAGACTACGGCTGTAAAGGCCCGATGAGAAATTCAACGGAACGCTGAAGCCCACATGCGCGGTGGCCTCATTCCAGTACACACGCTGCCGGTTCTGATCAAGGCCGTTACGGTTAATGGTATAATCCGCCCCAACAGACAGTACAGGGAACCATCCCGCGAAAGTAAAGGCGGCGGCAATATCAGAACTTCCTTCATTCCTGTTATACGTATAGCCGATACTGGTAGAGGTAGTGCTCAGTATATTCTCCCCTATCAGTGATATGCTGTAATCCGGATCATTAAAGGAGGGCACCCAGCTGTGGAAGTTAAACGGGCGGGTGAACTGGGGGTATTTTTTTACTGGCAGGGAATCATGCGCCAGCTCCAGGATGTTACCGCCTTCCTTAAAATGAGGCTGCAGCCAGGCACTGCGCCTGTTCCCGCTTACATCTACCGGTTCCCAGGGCGCCTTGTTCAGCGCTGCATGATACAGCTTGTATCCCTTCACGGTGAATTCACTGAAAACGAGGCTGTCGCCGGACTGGTCTACTGCCATATGCAGCGCACTGTTGTCCCTGTCGGTCACTTCGTATGTTTTCCTGTCTGATAACGTGATGGCATATACGTTATTCACATCTTTCAGTCCGCTGGTAAAATAAACCGTATCGCCGCTCACCACCGGTATGCCTATTACGGTATAACTGAAAGGCGTAAGCACTGTGCTTTCTCCCGTAGCCAGCGATTGCCGTACCAGCGCCATCTCTCCCTTACTATTCCTTACCGCGCTGATCACCGCCTGTTCTCTTTCAGCAAAACGGGGATAGGTATAGTACCAGTTTTCCGGGTTGGGCAGTTGCTTCTCCACTGCTGCAGTACGTGTGTTGATCAGTTGCAGGCTGTATTTCATAGCGGTGGTGATAGATACGGCTACTACGTGCTCCCCGTTTTCGCTGATGTCCGGGGAGAAGACTTTCCCCTTCGGAGAAACTGTTTTCGTATGCCCGGTAGCGTTATCCCATACCCTGATCACTGAAAAATCCTTCCAACCCCAGCGGGCATCAAAGCGGGCAGCGGCCCAGGCGATACGCCCATTCCGGTAACTGAAGAAATCGTCATATAAAATACCCGGGCGTACCAACAGGCTTTCTTTACCTGTAGCATCCAGGCGGTAAATACCCGGTACTTTGTTCCAGGCATTTTTTAATACTACCCATTCGTTTTTTCCGGCACTGTATATATAGTTATAGTTGGTCACCGGTTTTGCTACCGGCAGCAGAGGCTGCGCCGGTGTAGTGTCCGGCCTTGCGGCGTAGCTGTTCCACAGCGGCTGGTATTCTTTCAGCATGGCATTATAAAAGCCGGTTACGTTCATGCCTGTTCTTTTCTTCAGGCTATGCGATAACGGGTAAAATACCCCGCGGAAACGGACCGCATCGCTGGTCACATCTTTCCAGAAAGTTTGGCCGTAATGCTCCCGGCCGTAGGTAGTCATCAGGTAGCCCAGTGGGTAGTGATCCGGCACATAATCCACATAGGAACCATTGCGGATTTTCATATAGGCGTAACGTTTACCTGCCAGTGAAAGGCTGCGGAAGCCATCGAAGAAACCTGGCAGCCTTCCCCTGCCCTGTGGCGTCAACGCTGTTTCCATCACCACGGCATCTCCTTCCCAGAACCAGTTAGGTACTGCAATATTGGTTATGGCCGCCTGTCCCAGTTGTCCGCCGAGAATAGAAAAAACTTTGGATACTCCCTGCCGGAAGTTCATATTCTGTAACACGTGCCGGTATTCGTGTACTGCCAGCTGATCTACCCAGTTCAGGGAGCCGAGGTCCAGCGAGTTAGGCGGTGGTGCAAGATAAAATTCAGAACGGAAGGGGCCCAGTTGTACATATCCGTTGGATTGCAGGGTTTGATTCTGTAGTACGATGCTTACTTTTTTTTGCAGCCCGCCGATGGAGGAACGGGTATAACGGTTAAGATAGTGGACCAGGCCGGCCACTCGTTCTCCCTGGGCAGTCATGCCATGGGGAAAGATCACCCGCACCGTATCGGTGTTGATCTGCTGCCATTTCAGCGAAGGTGGGTTACCTCCGAATTGTTGCGCCGATAAAGAAAGGGAAAAGGAAAACAGCGTAATGGCAAGAAGAAGACGCATAAAAAATAACGAATTACGGATCTAAAGCAGATGATGATAACGTATAAACGAAAATATGGTTCTTTCCTTATATTATAACCGATATTCGCTGTAATCTGCTTTTAAATCTGTAATTCGTTACCAGGTATCTTTTAACACTCAGGAAGACTGATTGGAATATTCACTGCCAGGCCTCCGTCGGAAGTTTCCTTATATTTTGAGTTCATATCCTGTGCTGTTTCCCACATGGTTTTCACCACAGCATCGAGGGAAACCTTTGCCAGTTCGGGGTTGCTTTGCAGCGCCAGCTGGGATGCGGTAATTGCTTTGATAGCGCCCATGGTGTTCCTTTCAATGCAGGGCACCTGTACCAGGCCGCCGATAGGATCGCAGGTAAGGCCCAGGTGATGCTCCATGGCTATTTCCGCTGCCATCAGCACCTGCCGCTGGGAGCCGCCCAGGCATTCCGTGAGGGCAGCTGCCGCCATGGCGGATGACACTCCTATTTCTGCCTGGCATCCACCCATCGCGGCAGAAATAGTGGAGCGCTTTTTAAAGATGCTGCCTATTTCTGAAGCCGTAAGCAGGAACTGCTGGATCTTTTCTTCCTGGAAACCATCGCAGAAAGCGATGAAATACTGCAAAACTGCCGGAATTACGCCCGCAGCGCCATTGGTAGGCGCAGTTACCACTCTTCCGAAAGATGCATTCTCTTCATTTACGGCCAGTGCAAAACAGCTCACCCAGTCGAGCGTATAGCTGAAATGCTCTCCGCCTGCCCTGATGGCGTCAATCCATGAGGCATAATCTGTATAGGTACGGCCTTTCAGTAATTTTTTATTGAGCACTGCAGCGCGGCGGCCCACTTTTAATCCACCGGGTAATTCCCCGCCGGTATGACAGCCGCGGTAGGTACATTCCTGCATCACGCGCCAGATGTTCAGCAGTCCTGCCCTGGTTTGTTCCTCGGGGCGCCAGGCCAGTTCATTTTCCAGTACCAGTTCGGAAATACTGTATCCTGTTTTTATACACCATTGCAGCAGCTGACGGGCAGTATCAATCGGGAAGGGCAGATCCACCTGTTGTGCGCTACTGCCGGCAGCTCCTTCCTGTACTACGAAACCGCCACCTATGGAATACCAGGTGGAAGCCAGTTGCTCACCATCCATAAAAGTAACGAGGAAGGTAAGGGCGTTGGGATGGAAAGGCAGTGATTCTTCAAAAAGGAAATCAATATCTTCAACAGGGTCGAAATCTATTTCATACTTACCTGCTATCTTCATTCTGCGGTTGCGGCGGATATCGTCCATTTTGGAATTGATCTGGTTCACATCAAAGGTTACCGGATCGTCCCCGCAGAGGCCCAGCTGTACAGCAATGTCTGTACCGTGGCCGTGGCCTGTTTTGGCAAGGGAGCCATATAATAGTACCTGCATCTTATTTACAGCCGCCAGTTTGCCTGCCTGTTCCAGCTGATCCAGGAAATGCAGGGCTGCGCGCCAGGGGCCGAGGGTATGGGAGCTCGAAGGGCCAACGCCTATCTTAAAAATGTCGAATACGGAAATACATTCGTGTGCCACTAATTTTTTATTTATCTGTAAAATTAACGGAAAGCGGGGGAATAATACAAATGCAAAAGCGGTACCGGCATAACCGGTACCGCTTTCAGTATGTGGGCGTTAATTATTTATTAACGTAATCTTTCAGCTTTACATTGAACAACAGCACGGAGTTCGCAGGGATCTTAGGGTAAGCGCTCGGGCCATAGGCATAGATAGAAGGCAGGATCAGGTTAATTTCGCCTCCCTTACGGATCTTAGGGATACCGATGGTCCATCCGGAGATCACTCTGTTCAGGTCGAACCTGGCGCTGTCGCTGCTGTCAAAAACCGTTTTATCCAGCAACTGGCCTTTATAGGATACCCATACATTGGCAGCTGCATTAACAGAATCGCCTGTTCCTTTGGTAACGATCTGGTAAAAAATACCGCGGGGCTCATGTTGTACATTGGTAATATTATTGGCGGCTATATATGCTACAATTTTTGCGGAATCAGCATCATACTGTGCAATAGCGTCATAGGCAGGTGCGTCATCTTTCTTTGAACAGGCAGCAAGCACTAACAGGAATAACCCTCCCAACAGGAAAACTTTCTTCATACAGTTACGGTTTCAGTTTTATGATAATTAAAAGGTGACGATACAATGGGCATAAGATAATACATCTACCGGATACTTACCAGCTCCAGGTCAGAAATAAGGATGGCATTAGGGGGAATTATACCTGCAATGCCTACGGTGCCGTAAGCCAGGTAGGAAGGGATATATAACCTGATCTTTCCTCCCTGTGATATTTTCTGCAGTCCTATCTGCCAGCCCGGGATATGGTTCTTCAGCATCCGGTGATCGAAATCGGTAGGTCCCAGGGAGGTACCCACTATTTCGCCTGTAACTAAATAATTGGTGTATATAACAGTGGGAATGGAAGTCGCTTTTACGAAATGGGTGCTGTCGCCCGGCTTCTGCACGGTATAATAGAGCCCGGAAACGTCCCTGGTGGCAATTTCATTATGATCCAGCAGGTAACGCTGAATGGTGTTTTCGGCCCCGGCATCCGCCTGTAGCAGTTCATTGGAGGTGCTTTTTCTGCAGGCTCCTGATATTAAAAGCAGGCTTACGCAAATTATTTTTACAACTGTATTCATCCGCTTCTGTTTACTATCTCGTTGTTAAACGGAGATCGGGTGATAAAGTTACAGCGGAAAAGTGATCCGCATAAAAAAACTCCTGCAGCACCAGGTCTGCAGGAGTTTGTATGTTTTTATCAGCTGAGATTAGTAGTCCATGCCCATACCGTGGCCACCACCGCCCATAGCAGGAGCAGCAGCTTTTGGTTCTGGTTTGTCTGCGATTACACATTCGGTAGTCAGCAGCATGGAAGCGATAGACGCAGCGTTTTCCAGTGCAATACGGGTAACTTTAGTTGGATCGATAACACCTGCAGCCAGTAAGTTTTCATAAACTTCTGTACGTGCGTTGAAACCGAAATCAGCTTTACCTTCTTTCACTTTCTGTACTACGATAGAACCTTCGATACCTGCGTTGGCAGTGATCTGGCGTAATGGTTCTTCGATAGCGCGTTTAACGATGGAAATACCGGTCTGTTCGTCGTTGTTATCACCTTTCAGTGAACCCAGGGCTTCGATAGCGCGGATGTAAGCCACACCACCACCAGGTACGATACCTTCTTCAACCGCAGCGCGGGTAGCGTGTAAAGCATCGTCTACGCGGTCTTTCTTTTCTTTCATTTCTACTTCAGTAGCAGCACCAACGTACAGTACAGCCACACCACCGCTTAATTTAGCCAGGCGTTCCTGTAATTTTTCGCGGTCGTAGTCGGAAGTAGTTACTTCGATTTGCGCTTTGATCTGTCCGATACGGGCCTGGATCGCGTCTTTTTCACCTTTACCACCTACGATGGTAGTGTTGTCTTTATCTATAGTGATGGATTCTGCTTTACCGAGGTAAGTCAGGTCAGCATTTTCCAGTTTGTAACCTTGTTCTTCGCTGATAACGATACCACCGGTGAGGGTAGCGATGTCCTGCAGCATATCCTTTCTTCTGTCGCCGAAGCCAGGAGCTTTTACAGCGGCTACTTTCAGGGTACCACGCAGTTTGTTTACCACCAGGGTAGCCAGTGCTTCACCTTCCAGATCTTCGGAGATGATAACCAGCGGAGCGCCCTGCTGAGCTACTTTTTCCAGGATGTGCAGGATATCCTTCATAGTGCTGATCTTTTTGTCGTAGATCAGGATATAAGGGTTAGACAGCTCAGCCTGCATTTTTTCGCTGTTGGTAATGAAGTAAGGGGACAGGTAACCACGGTCGAACTGCATACCTTCCACTACTTCTACAGTAGTATCAGTACCTTTTGCTTCTTCAACGGTGATAACGCCATCTTTGGTTACTTTCTGCATTGCTTCCGCAATCAGTTTACCGATTTCAGCGTCGTTGTTGGCAGAGATAGAAGCCACCTGTTCGATTTTGCGGGTATCGTTACCTACTTTTTCGGACTGTTTCTTCAGGTTTTCAACAACTGCTTTTACAGCTTTGTCGATACCGCGTTTCAGGTCCATTGGGTTTGCACCGGCAGCTACGTTTTTCAAACCGTCGCCGATGATAGCCTGTGCCAGAACGGTAGCAGTAGTAGTACCATCACCTGCCAGGTCAGCAGTTTTGGAAGCTACTTCCTTCACCATTTGTGCACCCATGTTTTCGATTGCGTCTTCGAGCTCAATTTCTTTTGCTACGGAAACACCATCTTTAGTTACGCCGGGAGCACCGAATTTTTTCTCGATTACTACGTTACGGCCTTTAGGACCCAGGGTTACTTTAACAGCATCAGCCAGAGTGTCAACGCCTTTCTTCATTTTGTTGCGGGCGTCTATATTAAAGAAGATTTGTTTTGCCATAATACTTTAAGATTTTTCTTTTAGGAATTAATACATATCACGGACAGCGCTTAAACGATTGCCAGGATATCAGATTCACGCATGATTAAGTAATCTTCGCCTTCGATAGGGAGTTCCTGACCAGAGTATTTACCATAGAGTACGGTATCGCCTACCTTCACAGTGATGGGTTCATCTTTTTTACCGGGTCCGGCAGCCACCACGGTGCCTCTCACAGGTTTTTCTTTCGCAGTATCGGGGATGATGATACCGCCAGCTGTTTTCTCTTCTGCTGCTGCAGGTTTCACGATTACCCTGTCAGCTAAAGGTTTAATACTTAATTGTTTAGCCATAGTAGTTTTTATTTAAAAAAGATGTTTGTGAATTTTGTTCTTCCGTCCACGAGAATTATGCCAATGGCCTTTTCGGGTCAAATTTGCAGGTCACGAAGGTATCGACTTGCTTTCACACTGACAAATCATGACGAGCAACCCGAAAAAATGACAGGAATGCGGAGTTTGTCTGACTCAGGATTATGATGATTTTAATTATTAGCCGGATATTCTTTGAGCGAAGGGTTGTCTGACGCGGGGTTTGTCTGGCTCAGGATTATGATGATTTTAATGACTACGTTGATCTTTTTGAGTTTTATAATAATAAAGGGAGATATGAACGATATACTCATTTTTATCTCCGTTAACTGCATTTAAAAGAAATTAAAAAATATCAATATAATCATTTAAATCATCATAATCCTGGGTCAGACAAAATCCGCGAATATGAAAATTTTTCTCTACTTTTGCGCCCTTATACCAGTTCTTTTTTATAAGATGATCAGTAGAAGAAATATCCGGGTAAAAGTAATGCAAACACTTTACGCCCTGGAAACGATGGAGCAAAGCAGTATTAAGCCAGGTACGGCCACCAGACTTTTAAATGAAAAGCTGGACCAAACCTGCCAGATCTTTACCTACTTACTTAACTCAGTGGTACAGGTAGCACAGTACGCTGAAATTGACGCGCAAACCCGTGCTTCCAAACACTTACCCTCTGCCGAGGACCTGCAGGTGAACACAAAAATTGCAGGAAATGAATTTATTTACCAGATAACCAGCGACAAAGGTTTCCAGGTAAACCTGGAGCAATGGAAAATGAAGCTGCAAACAGATGATGATCTGCTCAGAAAGCTTTATAACCAACTCATTGTTACAGATACCTACAAAGCCTATATAGCAGACGGTAGCCGTACCAAAGCAGGTGAAAAGGAAATACTGGAATTCATCTATAAAGAAATACTGGCGAAAAGCGAGCCGTTCCAGCAACACATGGAGGATACTTTCCTTCACTGGGGCGACGACGAAGAAATGATGGGCATCCTGATAAATAACTATTTCAATAAGCCGCATCTCTTCAATTTCCTCCAGCTGATCAGTAAGGAAAAACTGGACTATGCAAAGGAGCTCCTGCTCACGGTAACAGACAAAAAGGAATACTGCCTCGAACTGATCAAGCCTAAGTTACAAAACTGGGACTCTGAACGTATCGCCGCAGTGGATATGTTGCTGATGGAAATGGGGGTATGTGAATTCCTCTATTTTCCTACCATTCCCACCAAAGTAACGATCAACGAATATATAGACCTGGCGAAAGCCTACAGCACCCCTCAGAGCGGACAGTTCATCAACGGTATCCTGGATAATATCCTGAAAGACCTTGAAAAAGAACAGCTGGTGCAAAAACAGGACCGTCCGAAAAAGTAAGTGGGAAAAGTTATTTTTACGGTAAAATAGTAAGCCATGAAAAAACTGTTCTGTTTACTCGCCTGTGGAAGCCTGCTGGTGGCGGCTTGTAACAATAATGCAAAAAACAATACCGCTGCCGCTGCAGCCGGGAACGGGCAAAAAAATGAAGCTGGGCAATCTTCCGCGCTTACCTTTGAAGAAAAGGTGCATAACTTTGGAGAAATTACAGCCGGTGAAAAAGTGGAATATTCCTTTAAATTCACCAATACAGGCACCAGCCCGCTGCTCATTGAAGACGCCATTTCCAGCTGCGGTTGTACCGTACCGGAATGGCCAAAAGAACCTATCAAACCCGGTCAATCCGGTTATATGAAGGTAGTTTTCGACAGTCACGGAAAATCAGGTTATACTGAAAAAGAAATTTCTGTTAAAATCAACAATAATGACGGTTATGTGGTAGGACCAAAAATCCAGTGCAATATCATTACCAAATAGTCCGGACTAAACTATTAAATCAATTATAGAAATGAACATCCTGAACATTTTATTAATGGCGCCCCAGGGCGGTGCCCAAGGCGGTGGTAACTCCTGGGTTTCTTTCCTGTTCTTTGGCGGTATGATCCTTGTCATGTGGCTCTTCATGATCAGACCTCAAACTAAAAAGGCAAAACTGCAGAAACAATTTATCGATAACCTGAAAGAAGGTGATAAAATCGTCACTATTGCCGGTATCCATGGTAAAGTGAAGAAAATGAACGATAACAACACCGTTCTCATGGAAGTAAGCCCAGGTACCAGCTTCACCATCGAGCGTTCTGCCATCAGCATGGAATATACTACAGCCCAGCAAAAAGCGGCTGAAACCAAATAAGGATTACGTTAAAGTAATTACTGCTACGGAGTTACAGACAGATAACAGGCAGGGATCCAGGTCCCCCGGTATCTGCCCGTAACTCCGTAATTCATATGGGTAGTTCGTAATTTTTTATAAATTGGGACCATGTTAAAGATTGGAATCACCGGGGGAATTGGCTCCGGCAAAAGCACCGTTAGCAGAATATTTGAATTACTCGGCGTTCCCGTATACTACGCGGACGACCGGGCGAAAGATATCATGGTCCGTGACCCGGAACTGGCCGCACAGGTAAAACACCACTTTGGCGAAGAAGTATACGACGCCGGGGGCGCACTGAACCGTAAACTCCTGGGAAATATTGTATTCAACGACAAAGACAAGCTGGCCCTCCTGAATTCGCTCGTACATCCCGCCACCATCCGCGATTCAGATAACTGGGCCCAACAGCAGCGCACACCCTATGTATTAAAGGAAGCCGCCCTGCTATTTGAAACAGAATCGTTTCATCATCTCGATAAGGTGATCTCCGTTTTTGCCCCCCAGCCCTTACGTGTACACCGCGTTATGAAGCGCGACAACGTAACCCGCAATGAAGTGCTGGCGCGCATCCACAAACAAATTGATGAAACCATTAAAATGAAATTGAGCGATTACGTGATCTATAACGATGAACAGCATATGGTGATCCCCCAGGTGCTGGCCCTTCACAAAAGCTTCCTGGAACTCGCCACCACAAAGTAATACCGCTTCAAGTCCACCTCACAGGCAGGAACACAGCAAAAACAAAGCCTGCGCCCTCCTGGTGCCCGGCTATTTGCATATACCCGCCAGTTACCTGCTGTATACCACATGGCCCAACCACCCATGGTTTTCCCTAACTTTGGCAAAAACATGGATAATGGATAGCGCGAACAGAAGTCCCATTCAACTCACCCCCGGTGCGGCAGAAGTAGTGAAGCAATTGTTACAGGGTAATACAGAAGCTCCCTACCTACGGGTAGGCGTAAAGGGCGGAGGCTGCTCAGGGGTGGCTTATATGCTGGGTTTTGATGCGCTCATGGAAGATGACGATCTGTTTGAGGTATCAGGTATCCCGGTGATCATGAAAAAAGCCCATGGCATGTACCTTATGGGAATGGAAATAGATTACCAGCAGGGAAGTGATGCCACAGGGTTTGTATTCAGGCAGCCAGCCGGCTAATCCTCATCTTCATAAAAGATACTGCATAAAAAAACCTCCTGGCTTACCAGGAGGTTTTTATTTATCAAACATTATTTCAGTAACGTCTTACTTATTTGGCAGCAGAAGCTGTTTTCTTTGCAGTTACTTCCACTGAATCGCTTTCATTCGACAGCTGGTTCTTCTTGTCAAAGTCAACCAGTACAGGCGCCGCAACAAAGATAGAAGAGTAAGTACCGGTGATCACACCGATCAGCATTGCAAAGGCGAAACCGCGGGTTACTTCACCACCGAATACAAACAGGATCAGGATAGTGAGGAACACTGTCAGAGACGTCATAATGGTACGGCTCAGGGTATCGTTGATCGCTTTATTGATCACGGTGTTCCTGTCGCGGCCATGAGCGCCGGTCCTGAAGTATTCACGGATACGGTCAAACACGATCACGGTATCGTTCATGGAGAAACCGATCACTGTCAGGATCGCAGCAATAAAGTGCTGGTCAATTTCCAGTGTGAACGGTACAAAAGACCGGCACCAGGAGAATACTGCCAGTGTAACCAGTACGTCGTGCAGCAAAGAGAAGATAGTACCGATAGAGTACTGCCATTTGCTGAAACGCAGCAGGATATACAGGAAGATCACCACGATAGACAGGATGGTTGCCTTCACAGCTCCTGCGCGCAGGTCGTCGGAAATGGTAGGCGATACTGTTTGTGATCCCACTATATAACGGGAAGCAAATACATCCGGCGTTACGGAAGCGTCATAGAACTTCTTCAGGCCATTGTATAATTTATCGGCTACTTCCTTATCAACGGCCAGGCTCTGCTGCTCAATTTTATAAGCAGTAGTAATGCTCAGCTGGTTGGTGCTGCCAATGGTTTTAACGAATACTTCAGAGTTAAATTCTTTCTTCAGTACGTCGGCCACTTCCTCGCGGTTCATCGGGTGCTCGAAGCGTACAGTGTAGCTGCGGCCTCCGGAGAAATCGATACCGTGGTCAAAACCGTGGAAGAAAGAGGAAACACCTGCCACCATTACGATCGCAGAAATGATATAAGCATATTTACGTTTGCCTACGAAATCGAAAGCCACATGTTTAAATACCTTACGCGAAATAGGCGTGAAGTATTCAAAATGTCTTTTTCTCTTCATCCAGAAATCGGTTACCATACGGGAAACCAGGATACCGCAGAACAGTGACAGGAACAAACCTATGATCTGGGTAGTGGCAAAGCCGAGTACAGGGCCTAAACCGAAATAGAACAGGATGAAGGCTGTGAGCAGGGAGGTAACGTGACCATCGAGCACCGGTGCATAGGAGCGTTTATAACCGTCTGCCACCGCGTCGTGGTACGACTTACCATGCGATAGTTCGTCTTTGATCCTTTCAAATATGATTACGTTAGTGTCTACCGCCATACCGATGGTGAGTACCATACCGGCAATACCGGCCATTGTTAACGTGGCGCCCATGGAGGCCAGGATACCAAAGGTAAACAGCAGGTTCAGTACCAGTGCGATATTTGCTACCCAGCCGGCGGTGTTGTAGTACACCAGCATGAGCACGAAGATAACGCCAAAGGAGATCATAAAGGATTTGGCGCCGGCTGCAATGGATTCAGCACCCAGGGTTGGTCCTACGATCTGTTCCTGTACAATTTGCGCAGGAGCCGGCATCTTACCGGATTTCAGGATGTTGGCGAGGTCATTTGCTTCTTCAATGGTAAAGCTACCGCTGATAGAGGAACGGCCACCGGCAATTTCACCCTGTATGGAAGGAGCAGAGTAAACGATATTATCGAGCACTACTGCTACGTAGTTAAATGTAGCGGGATCTTTTGGATTGGTTGGAGCCAGTTCACCGGTCAGTTTTTTCCACTGGTGGGCACCTTCGTTATCCATTGTCATGCTGATTTCCGGCTGGTTGTTCTGGTCCATGTCCTGGCGGGCATCAACGATGCTGGCGCCGCCAACACGGGGCTCAGGATTAGCAGGGTTTACTTTCAGCGCATATACGGCCAGGGGGCCGTGTTTGTCTTCTTTATTTTCAGCACCAAACGCAAAAACCAGGTCTTTAGGCAGGATAGCCTTTACAGCCGGCAGTTCTGCGTAACGGTTGAAAGTAGCGGTATCTTTTGGTAAGATCCTTCCGATAGACGGGCCGGGGAAAACGGAGCCGGACTGTGGGTCTACGTTAGGGAACAACACCATGAACAGTGGGTTCTGCTGCTGTTGTTCTTTCAGCTGCAGTTCTTTGCTGGCGTTTTTGCTGGTATCTTTTTTAGAGAGATAATCGGTCAGGCTGCCATCTTTACTGGTATCTTTAGCGGCAGCTGCAGTCGCTGCAGTAGCTGCAGCAGTTGTATCAGTTGTTGCAGCAGAGGATGTAGCAGGAGCAGCGGTAACCGCAGCTTTTGAATTCCTGATCGCATCGTTCATCGGTGACAATACGTTCTGGATAAAGTCGGGAGAGTTCTTGTATACTTCCCTGAATTCCAGGTTGGCAGTTGCCTGCAGGTATTTGTGCACGCGGGCGGCATTATCAACACCGGCCAGTTCCACGGAGATCAGTCCTTTATTTTCATCCAGGCTGATGTTGGGTTGTGCCACACCGAATTTATCAATACGTTTTTGCAGTACGATATAGGTATTCTTAATGGCAACCCGTGATTCCTTGCGGATCATGTCCAGCACCTGCTGATTGGAGGAATTGAAAGTGATATCCTTCTGGTAGGCATTTGCAAAAATAGACGCCAGTTTGCCCTGTGGTGCTACCTCGGTGTATGCTTGTCCGAACAAGGTAACAAAATCGGCCTGGTTAGTTTTCTTCAGCTCATTTGCTCTTTCCAGCGCTTTGTTGAAAGCGGCATCCTTGGATTGACCGGATAAGGCGCGGATAACATCTTCCACGCTTACTTCCAGTACCACGTTCATACCACCTACCAGGTCCAGACCGAGATTCAGTTCTTTCTCTTTGGCCTTGGTATAGGTAACATTCCATGGGAAGCCTGCAATCTTTGTGCTGCTGGTACTGTCCACAATCTCTTGTCTCCTCTGTTTAATAAACCCTTTGAGGGTATCTGAGTAGAAGCCCTGCAGTTCCGAACTGCCTGGATATTTCTTTTCAGGTGTAGGGTATTGCTTGGCCACATCGTTCTCGGCCTGCTGCTCTATCTTCTTCTCATAGTTCCGCACCAAAAACGTGAAGGACAATTGGTACAAAGAGATAAGGATCAGTGCGATGGCAAAAAATCTTACCAGTCCTTTAAGTTGCATACTGTTTGTTTCGGGTTTATAAAAAAAAATTTTAAGAGTTGCAAAGATAGAATTTAAATCGATATATTAAAGTCTTAGTTAAAAGACGCGCAAAATCAATATGCGCCTGCCTTTGCAGGTTGGTTGGCACACTTTTTTTAAATCTGCAGCTCCCGGATTCTGGTCTTTTATGTATATTCCTTTGCTTTACAATCTATAACAACGACAAATATATGCAAACCCAACATTATCCGGCAACAGATAATTTCCTGGAAGCTTTGCTGAAAAGTCAAAAAAGCCGGCTAGGCGCCATATTCAGCGATCCTTCCACTTACCGTTTACAGATCATTTTTACCCGTATAGACCGGGACGAGCAGCAGCGGCCTCATTTTTCGGACTATTACTATGGCGTTTCCCCTGATACCTACTTCTACCCTGCGTCTACCATAAAACTGCCGGCTGCCGCCCTGGCGCTGGAAAAGCTGAACGACCTGCAGATCCCGGGCCTTGACCGTGATACCCCTTTCTTTACTTCCCCCCTCACAGGGATCAACACCGGCGTGCGCCACGACCGTTCCGCCGCCTCCGGCCTTCCGTCGGTTGCCCATTATATAAAAAAAATATTCCTTATCAGCGATAACGATGCCTATAACCGGCTCTACGAGCTCATCGGGCAGGAGCCGTTTAACCGGAGGTTATGGGAAATGGGGTACACGGAGGCTCAAATCCGCCACCGGGTGGGGCTTCCTCTCTATGAAGAGGCCAACAGGCATACAAATGCCGTAAGCTTCCGGGAGGGAGACCGGATCCTGTACCAGCAGCCCGCAGCGTACAGCCCCCTCGAGTTTGCACCACGGGAAGATTTCGCCGGGAAAGCCTGGTACAATCACCTCGACCGCCTGGAACATCGGCCCATGAACTTCTCCCACCGCAATAAACTTCCCCTTTCCAGTCTTCATAACATTATGCGCAGCATAATTTTTCCGGAAGCTGTAACAAATCGTCAACGTTTCCGTTTAACAGGGAAAGATTACCTTTTTTTGTACAGATGTATGTCCCAGCACCCGGACGAATCAACGGACCCGGCTTATGACCAGGAACAATACTATCAGGCATATACCAGGTTCTTACTTTTTGGGGGTGACCGGAACAGCCGGATACCGGCACATATCAGGATATTCAACAAACCGGGATGGGCATACGGATTTCTGACTGATACAGCATATATTGTGGATTTTGCCAACAAAACAGAGTTCCTGCTGTCTGCCAGTATTTTTGTAAACACCACTGGTATTTTGGGAGATGATCAGCAGGCTTTTGAAAAAACAGGTAAACCTTTTCTCAAAACATTGGGGGAAGTTATTTACGAATCCGAAGCAGGGCGTCAAAAGAACATCTTACCGGACCTGTCACGCTTTGAACCAAATGATAAAAAAACAACCGATCAATAACACAATTTAAAAACTGAGAGCAAAATGCTAACCAAGAAAAATCGCGTATGGGCAGTTGTGGCCCTGTTGACAGGAATCATCGGATTTTCTTCCTGCCTGAAGAATGATAACAATTATACGCCCCAGAGACCACAGGCGCAGATTGCGATATTGGGCAGTTCCACCAGCATGATCCCGGGTATTTTCTATGATAACGACCAGAAAGTAACCGAAACTGAATTCAATTATAATTTCTACGCCAGGTACGCTGTTTACGGAGGCCTGCACAAATTTGACCTGAAGAAGAAAGGAGGCGACAGCTTATTTACTTCCACTACTTACAATTTCGACTCTACACAATACTATACTTACCTGATCTGGGATAAAGCCCCTGTCAGGTCTGCCATTATCAAAACTGATCAATCCAACTACAGCCGCGATAAAATTGGTATCCGTTTCCTGAACCTGAGCCAGAACGCAGGTCCGGTAGATGTGTATATCGGTGCAGAGAAGATTGACAGCAACCGTGTTTATTTTGACGGTAATGTGAGCGCCGCCAGTGCATTCAAACTTTACAGCTCTTTCAGCACAGGCTCTTCTATCTCCATTAAGGAAGCCGGTACCACCAATGAACTGGCCAAAGTTAGCGGCGCTGATCTGAGAATCGGTAATTTCAATACCGGTTACTACTACACCATTTATCTCATGGGTGTTAAAGGAAGCAGCGGTACCGATAAACTGGTAACCAACGCAATTTTCAGCCTCTACTAAACAAACAGGCTGCTGTAAAAAGCAACAACATAAAACGCAGAACGGGCCGGATAACCGGCCCGTTCTGCGTTTGTACAGCAGCCCGGAACGATCTTTCCATGTATTATCTGGTTTTTTTCTGTACGTTTGCTCCGGTCAATTCAATGTAATGATATGAATCAACTAGCAGACAGGCTGTCACGGATTTCCGAGCCGCAAACAATTAAAATGGCTAAACTCAGCCGTGAATTAAAAGCCCAGGGCATAGATATCGTAGACCTCAGCATCGGAGAACCGGACTTTGATACTCCCGTACATATCCGGGAAGCCGCCAAAAAGGCGATAGATGAAGGATTTACACACTATACCCCCGTGGCAGGCTACCCGGAAGTAAGAAAAGCAATAGTACACAAATTAAAGAGGGATAACGGTCTTGACTATACGCCGGAACAGATAGTGGTGTCTACAGGCGCCAAGCAATGCCTGGCCAACGCAGTACTGAGCATTGTGAACCCCGGCGACGAAGTGATCATCCCCACCCCTTACTGGGTTACCTATTCAGAACAGGTGAGCCTTTGCCAGGGTGAAGTAGTATTTGTTCCCTGCAGTATTGAAAACAATTATAAGATTACACCAGAGCAACTGGAGGCAGCCATCACACCAAAAACAAAGCTGTTCATGTTCTCCTCCCCATGCAACCCTACCGGCTCTGTATATTCCGGAAAAGAACTGGAAGCACTGGCCGCCGTATTTGCAAAGCATCCCGGGATCTTTATCATCTCCGACGAAATATACGAGTACATCAACTACGAGGGCAAACATGAAAGCATTGCGCAATTCGGAGACCTCATTAACCGCACCATCCTCATCAATGGTTTGAGCAAAGGCTTTGCCATGACCGGCTGGCGCCTTGGTTATCTCGCTGCCCCACTGGACATTGCCAAAGCCTGCGATAAGATACAGAGCCAATTTACCTCTGCCACCTGTTCTATCACCCAGCGCGCCGCCATCACTGCCCTTACCGGCGAACTGACCACCGCAGTGGAAATGGTAGCTGAATTCAAAAAACGCCGCGCGTTTATTCATGAAGCCCTGAAAGCCATACCCGGCTTAAAGGTAAATGACCCTGAAGGCGCCTTCTATATGTTCCCTGATATGAGCGCGTTCTTCAACAAATCATTTGAAGACATGCACATCAAAAACGCCGACGATCTTTGCATGTTCCTCCTCCATAAGGCCAACGTATCTACCGTTACCGGCAGCGCTTTCCAGCAGCCCAACTGCATCCGGATATCGTACGCCACCAGCATGGACAAACTGGAAAAAGGAGTGGAAAGAATGAAAACCTGGCTGGGGAAACTCGCTTAATAAACAATCAACTCCGTGATTAATATGATTACCGGCAGATGTTTACCTTTACATCTCCCGGTAATCGTTTAATTTTAAACACTATCATACAATATATAAATATCTTTATATATATTTGTGCGCATAAAGAAATAAGATGGGCAGCCTTGACTTGAATACACTACTATACATAGCGCTCGCCGTAGGTGCAGTGGCTATTGTTTACCCAACAATAAAAGATCTTTTTAAGAAAAATAAAACAACCGGCACAACAACAGACAATAAAGAACAACCGGTAAATCCGGCCGTACTTCCTTTACAGTTGCAGGCATACGAGAGAATGGCGCTTTATGTGGACCGTATCACCCCTCAAAGCCTGATAGGACGCATCTATCAGCCGGGATTAACCGCAGTGGACATGCAGATATCCATGGTACAGCAGATCAAAGCGGAATACGAACATAATGTTACCCAGCAGATCTATGTATCGGCTATGACATGGGAAGCAGTGAAAACATTGAAGGAACAAACCATTTCCGTGATCAACCAGGTGGCCGTGCAGCTGCCGCCGGATGCCCCTGCAATGGAACTGAACAAACAGATACTGGAAGTATTTTTACAGGCGGGCGAATCCCCTGCTGAACTGACCTCGCAGATCATTAACGCGGAAGCAAAAAGACTGATGCGGTAATCACTTCGCCTTTATCACTTCATTCAGCAAATAACTTTTCCCGTTAAACAGGATATATAACGGCTTACCCTGGTACCATGGGATGCCCTCCTTTTTTGCATGTACCTGGATATGCAGGTGAGGCTCTGAGCTGAAGCCGGAATTACCCACACAACCCAGCGGTTCACCCTGTTTTACATACTGCCCCTCGTGTACAATCACGCTGCCCATTTTCAGATGTCCCATGAACACATAGTACCCCGGGGTTTCCAGCAATACCTGGTTGGTGTTCTTCGGGCCGCGGTCCATTGCAGGCGGTATATTGTCGGGGTTATTGCTGTAGGCTCTCATCACAAGGCCATCACAGGGGGCATATACGGTATCCCCGAAGATCAGGTAATCTTCCAGGCGACGGGAAAATATCTTCCCTGCACGACCGCCGTAATTATTCAGCTTTACAATATCCATCGCATAAATGGCTCCGCGTAAACTGAAGTGGAAAACATTGGTAGGCAATCCTTTGCCGCCCTGCAATACAAAATAGTTACCTGGCTTAAAGGGGAATGCCAGTGCCACCCGATCGGGTTTACCAGTAGTACCGGTAAAGTACAACACAGACATCACCACGAAAACAAAAGTAAGCACGCCATTGCTCCGGCGCTTCCATAAAGGTGTGGGCCTGGCTGCATGATCATGCTTACGCATGGTATAAGCAGCCATATTCAGGATTAACAATCCGCCAAAAACATATTTGGTGTAAATAGACAGGTACACCCAGGTGCCATATAAATACAGGAACCCTCCCAGTGAAAGGCCCAGCAGCAAATAGCTGTAAGTAGCGGCCAGCGGACGGCTTCCCGCTTTCCAGACAAGATATAAGCTATACAATGCCAGTGCGATCGTTGCGCCTAATAAACAGTAAATGACCATAGTATCCTGTCAACTTTAACACAAAATATCAATATTTTTCTCAGCGGCGAAGTACCATAATAATTATGTAACATTGCAACGCTAGTTTTAGATACCATGGAAAAAACCATTCAAACCGATTCAGGCATTGTAATAGCACCGGTATATACACAACCGGTGAAGATGGAAGAACTGCCCGGCGCTTTTCCCTACACCCGTGGCATACATGCTACCATGTACCGCGATAAACTGTGGACCATGCGGCAATATGCAGGATTCAGCACCGCGGAAGAATCGAATAAAAGGTATCATTACCTGCTCAGCCAGGGAGTTATGGGCCTGAGCGTGGCTTTTGACCTCCCTACGCAGATCGGCTATGATTCGGATCACCCCATGTCTGAAGGCGAAGTGGGAAAAGTAGGCGTAGCCATAGATTCCCTGGAAGATATGGAAATACTGTTCAAAGATATTTCCCTGGAACAGATCTCTACCTCCATGACCATCAACGCCACAGGGTTTATCCTACTGGCATTTTACATAGCGTTGGCCAAACGGCAGGGTGCCGACCTGAAAAAGATTTCCGGTACCATCCAGAACGATATCCTGAAAGAATACGCCGCCAGGGGCACCTTTATTTATCCGCCCAAACCTTCTATGCGGCTTATCACCGATATTTTTGCGTATTGCAGCAAAGAGGTGCCGAAGTGGAATACCATCTCCATTTCCGGCTATCATATCCGCGAGGCCGGCGCCAATGCCGTACAGGAACTGGCTTTCACGCTGGCTAACGGGAAGGCCTATCTGAAAGCGGCACTGGATACAGGCCTGGATATCAATGTATTTGCCAAGCGCCTGTCTTTCTTTTTCAACGCACACAACCACCTCTTTGAAGAAGTGGCCAAATTCCGTGCGGCAAGGCGCATGTGGGCAAATATTACACAATCGCTCGGCGCCACCGATCCCAAAGCGCAGATGCTGCGGTTTCACACTCAAACCGGCGGCAGCACCCTTACTGCACAGCAACCGCAGAACAACATCGTACGCGTAGCCATTCAAACGCTCGCTGCCACTATGGGCGGTACCCAGTCGTTACATACCAACGGCTACGACGAAGCACTGTCGTTACCTACAGAAGAAGCAGCGCGCATCGCCCTCCGCACCCAGCAGATTGTGGGTTATGAAAGCGGTGTGGCCGATACCGTAGATCCGCTGGCGGGTTCCTTCTATGTAGAAGCGCTTACCAATGAAGTGGAAAATAAAGCCTGGGAACTGATCCATAAAATTGACGCTATGGGTGGCGCTGTTAGCGCCATAGAACAGGGCTTCATCCAGGATGAAATAGCAAAGAGCGCCTACCGGTACCAGCAGGAAATTGAAAATAATGAGAAAATAATCATTGGCGTCAATAAATTTACAGCGGCAGATCAGGCCTCTCCGGAGGTATTCCGTATAGACGACAGCATCCGGGCAGTACAATCCGAACGCCTGAAATCCTTACGGGAACGCCGTGATAACGCCGCTGTGCAAAATGCACTGGCGCAGATCAGGCAGGCCGCCGGTACCAACGAAAACCTGATGCCCCTGGTAGTAACAGCAGTAGAGCACCTGTGCACCCTCGGAGAAATTGCAGATGTACTGAGAGATGTATGGGGAGAATATAAATAATTGTATAAGCGTATTCAATAGTCAAATGAGTTTAATTTATCACAACACCTGTCCGCTTTGTGGATCATCGCAGATACATGAAGCGATTGCTGCCAAAGACTACACCGTATCAAAGGAAACATTCAACATCTTCCACTGCGGGGGCTGTGGCGGCCGCTTTACACAAAATGTGCCCGACAGCGCGCATATTGGGCGGTATTACCAATCACAGGAATATATTTCCCATTCTGAAACAAAGCAGGGACTTATTAACCGCTTATATCACAGTGTCAGGAAAATTACGCTGCGCTCCAAGCAAAACTGGGTACGCAATGCTTCCGGCATCAAAACCGGCGCCCTGCTGGATATAGGCAGCGGTACCGGCGCATTTCTACACTATATGAAAACCAGCGGCTGGACTGTAACAGGGTTGGAACCAGATGAAAACGCACGCAGGAACGCCAAAGAAATTTACGGAGTGGAAGCATTGCCTATTGAACAGTTATACGCTCTGGCTCCGCAGCAGTTTGATGCTATCACCATGTGGCATGTGCTGGAACATGTGCACGACCTGCACGGTTACCTGGATCATATCCGCACCCTGCTGAAACCTGGCGGTTCCTTACTCATCGCCGTTCCCAACTATACCTCCTCCGACGCCGACTACTATAAAGAATACTGGGCTGCCTATGATGTGCCCAGGCATCTTTATCACTTCTCTCCCGGCTCCATGGAAAAACTATTATCACAACATCACATTAAACTGTCAAAAAAGCACCCTATGGTGTTCGACGGTTTCTATGTAAGTCTTCTCAGCGAAAAATACAAAACCGGTAAAAGCCGGTTGCTGCAAGGGTTCTTTCACGGGTTCCGCTCCTATCGCAAAGGCCTGAAAACAGTAGACCGCTGCAGTTCTATTGTGTACGAGTGCAAAATATAACGCGGCTCGCCTTCGGCGCGGAGTTTGTCTGACTCAGGATTAAACTGATTACGCTGATTACGCTGATTGGATTTTGTAATGATTAAAAAAGATTTGGGGAGATAGAAGCGGATTCGCTTAAATCTCCCCAAATCATTTTAATCCAAAGTAATCCAATCAGCGTAATCAGCGTAATCAGTTTAATCCTGAGTCAGACAAACTCCGCTTAGAGCAATTTCATTTCGTCGATCAATCGCGTACAACCAGCGTATTTGTCTACAATAAACAGCACATAGCGGATATCCACCATGATATTACGGCAAATGGCCGGGTCAAAATTAATATCGCTCATGGTGCCTTCCCAGGTGCGGTCGAAGTTCAATCCTATCAGGCGGCCATAGGCGTCCAGTGCAGGGCTGCCGGAATTACCACCGGTAGTGTGGTTGGAGGCGATAAAACAAACCGGCATCCTGCCATTCACCCCGTAACGGCCGTAGTCTTTCTTTTTATAAAGCTCAATCAGGCGTGCCGGCACATCAAATTCGTAATCACCCGGAATATATTTTTCCATGACGCCATCGAGGTAGGTATAAAAATCGTAGTGAATGGCATCACGCGGATTGTACCCGTCTACCTTTCCATAGGTAACTCTCAGCGTGCTGTTGGCATCGGGGTAAAAAACCTTTTTGCTGCCCATTACATCCATCTGTGCCTGCATATAGATGCGCTGCAGGTTGTTGATGTTGGATTGAAGATCAGCCAGGGGGCGACTTATATTATCCACATAACCTTTACGCATAGCCATCACCAGCCGCGTAGCAGGATCCTTCCACATCTGCGCCACCACCGTATTATATGGCTGCTGCACAAAAGCGGTGAGTTTATCCATAGAGGTTAGTCCTGATGCCGCATACAGCTTATCAGACAGCACACGGCTGTTTTTATTGTTCTCCTGCCAGATCTGCGCAAACTCCGCTCCTGCCAACTGTGCGGGAACGCCTTTGGCATAGAGGGCGATCAGGCTTACCGCCACATCATGATCTACGCTGGCATTATAGTTCTGGTAAAATCCCTGCATGGAGGCAAGGAACTGTTGCCGCATGGTTTCATATTGCGCCTCCCCTCTTTCATGTACATCGTTGAGGAAACTGATCAGGCGATCGCCTACGGTGAACAGCTCCACGTTCCTTACCAATTCACTATAGTAATCACGGGCCTGGGCATAAGGTTGTATCTGCTGGTAGTAGCCGTTGAGGGAATCCAGTACACCTCCGTATTGCTGTTTCCATGCAGGATTGGTTTCCAACTGCTGCCGGTAGGCATCTTCGTACTGCAGCTTTTTGCCTACGCCATTGGTTTGTTTTACGCCCTGCATTTCTCCCATCCACTTCTTCCAGTAGTTGGCAGTACCGGCAAATTTTGCGGCATACTGGATCTTTATCTGTGGATCTTTACGCATGTAGCCATCCATGATTTTGAGAGCGGCGTCGCGCATTTCAACTTTAGCAGCATCCAATACATCCACCGTTTGCTTTACGCCTTCAGAAGGCAGGTATTCGCTGGTGCGGCCGGGAAAACCCATCACCATGGTAAAATCGTTCTGTTTTACTCCCTTCAGGGAAATCGTAAGCGCATATTTGGGCTTTAAAGGCACATTATCCTTTGAATAAGGCGCCGGGCGACCATCCTTACCGGCATAAATACGAAACATCGAGAAATCGCCTGTATGACGCGGCCATACCCAATTATCCGTATCGGACCCGAACTTACCGATAGAGGAAGGCGGTGCGCCTACCAGGCGTACATCCCGGTAAGTTTCCGTTACAAACAGGAAATACTGGTTGCCCTCGTAGAAAGGTTTAATCATCGTTTCCTGCCAGCTTTCGTGGCGGGCCTGCTGCCGGATCTCGTTCAGGCGCCTGTCGATGGCCGACTGCCGCTCTCTTTCACTCATACCGGGCGTTACATCCTGCAGCGCAGCTTTGGTAACATCATCAATACGCACAATGAAGGTGGCAAATAAACCGGGGTTAGGCAGCTCTTCCACTGCCGACTTTGCCCAGAAACCGTTTTCCAGGAAGTTATTCTGCAGGGAGGAGTGCTTCTGGATGGCGTCATAGCCGCAGTGATGATTGGTGAGCAGCAATCCCTGTCCGGAAATCACCTCCGCCGTACAAAAACCGCCGAAGCTCACGATGGCATCTTTCAGGCTGCCTTTGTTGATACTATAGATATCCGCGGCAGTAATTTTCATACCCATTCCCTTCATCTCTTTCTCATTAAGACCGGAAAGCAGCTGTGGCAGCCACATTCCCTCCGTAGCATAAGTGTGCCTGGCCAGTACGAGAAGAAGTACCACTAACAGCACCGGTTTCATGATTCGTTGCAACATATCTGATATTCTTTTTATAAAAGAGGCAATTTACTATAATTCGGGCAGCGGTGAAAAGATAACCCGGTGTTTCCGATCATTCATCGACATAAACCAGCGATTTACAGAGAAAGCAATCGCTATCCGGTAAGAAAGTCTGAATTTCAGCCCTATATCTATCTGTCGCAAATGTTCCGCTTAAAATCTTCGGTAGTAATCGCACACATCACGGGGTGGCTGATATGCCTGGGTTTACCCCTGCTGTTCATCAGCGGGCAAACAGGCGACCGTAAAGCGCTCTCCATCTTATTCTCAACAGATTACCTGGTGTTCCTGGTAACGTATGTAGCACTGTTCTATTTTCACACTACTTTTCTATTTCCCAGGCTGTATTTCCGGAAACAGTACATCCTTTATTTCCTTTCTGTGCTGCTGTTACTGGTAATGGTGAACTATATGCGCCCCTACGACCACCTGTTTTCCAGGCTGCGGCATCCACACGGGGAAACCAGGTGGCGCCCGCCAATGCCCCCGGAAGGCCCCAGGCCGGAAGCCATAGAGCCACCCGTGCGGGTGGATATTGTGAGCGATTTCCTTTTCCTGCTCACCATTGCACTCAGTATCGCCATTGAAACCACCCATCGCTGGCGCCAAACCGAAAAAAGAGCACTGTACGCAGAAACCCGGAAAACCCAGGCGGAGCTATCGTTCCTCAAGGCCCAGATCAATCCGCATTTCCTGTTCAATACCCTTAACAATATTTACTCCCTCGCTATCACACGCAGCGATAACACCGCTATGAGCATCATGAAACTGTCCAACATGCTGCGCTATGTAACAGAAGATACCAGGGATGATTATGTGCTGCTGGAAAGCGAAATTGAATGTCTGCGGGATTATATCGATCTCCAGAAACTACGGCTCACTACCAAAACAAAAGTCAATTTTGCTGTTACCGGCAGCCCGGGCATCAAATGCATTGCCCCGCTGGTTCTGCTGCCATTCCTCGAAAACGCATTCAAGTACGGGGTAAGCAATCATGAACCTTCAGAAATTAATATCCTGCTGCAAACATCAGATAACAGCATCCATTTTTACTGCAGCAATAAATTATTCAGGATAACACCGGATACAAACCGCACCGGTATTGGTATTGCCAACACCAGGCAAAGACTGGATCACCTTTACCCTGACAAATATGAATTGCAGATCAGCGAAGACAATGGCGCCTATGCTATTTCTTTACAATTACAGGTATAACTGATGGAGATTAAATTTATAGTGATAGATGATGAGCCGCCTGCTATACAGGTTATCAAAACCTATGCGCAGGAATTTCCCTGGCTGAAACTGTTGCATACTTTCACTGATGCCATTTCCGCAGCAGAATATCTGAGGCATAGCCGGGTGGATCTCCTGTTCCTCGATATCAACATGCCTGACATCAATGGGCTGGATCTGGCCAGGGGATTGGATCCCCACTCCATGATTATTTTTACTACCGCCTATAAGCAATATGCTTTCGATGGGTTTGACCTGGATGCGATCGACTATCTGCTTAAGCCCATCCCTTTCCTGCGTTTTGAAAAAGCTGTGCAGAAAGCACAACAGCATTGCCAGCAACAACTGCTGCCGGCGGAAACAGAAAGTCTCGTAGTACATTCATCTTATCACATGGTGAAAATTCCCCTGCACGAAATTATTTATATAGAAAGCCTGGAGGACTATGTCCGGATACACCTCGCCCAACAGGCGCCGGTGCTAACGCTGATGACACTTAAAAAGATGCAGGAGAAGCTGCCGGCGTCCCGCTTCCGGCGGATACACCGCAGTTATATTGTTGCTGTTGATAAGGTGAAGTCAGTAGTTAACCGCAAAGTCAGGCTCAGCTCATCGGTACAGTTGCCGGTGAGCGATAGTTACAGCGATTTTATCCGCGAATGGAAGAACGGATTTTGTCTGACCCAGGGTTATGATGATTAGTTTGATCTTAATTTCAGGATTCCTCACTATAATTACAGATAGAGATATCGTCGTTCAGTTTTAAAATGAACGTATCTGTGGTATCATATAGTATGGCCACTTTGTGCTGCTGCCTGTCGTGAATGCTCGAACTGATTATTTTAAACTGGTGCCGTTCAAACGGCAACTGTATATTGCCGTGTGTGTATCCCATGTACCGGGCATGCCAGATGTCGACCCTCGCATTGGCAAGTGGCTTACAGTTGTTGTTCGTGTTCAGTACATTGATGGTGATATGTAATGGGGTGCCTGTTTTACCGTCGGTGATATCTACCCGCCGGATAGAGGATCCTCTGCTGGCAAACAAAGGATAAGGGCCATCTGTTTCTTCAGGGGAAACGGTGCAGCTGCCGCTGCTGGTTGTGTCAACGTCTGTGGTATCACTTTTCTTACAGGCTTCAATCAGTACCAGTACGGCCGTAGCACTGATGAACAGTTGTTTCAGGAATTGTTTACGGGTGTTTTCCATCTTATCGTTTTTGATCTGTTATAAAGATTTTGATTCTGTAACAGATCAGCAAAAAAGATAGATGAACAGGCATTATGTACCGGAGAATAGTATTTCCGGGGCAGAACAGATGACCACAGGAAATTTAATTCAAAGAATTCGGAGGAAATCCTTTCCCTGCAGTAAAAAATTCCGGCCCCGGAAATACGTCAACAGATTAACTCATGCAACGATTAGTGATACAGATAATTCAGCGCAATAATATCATTGGCATTAAACGTACGGTTTCCGCCATTGGAGCAGGCCAGCATCCAGGAGTTGGCATCCGGTCCGGATGGGGTGCCCGGAATATACACTGCACCTATGTTGCTTGCACCTTCGTTTGTTGGAGTACCACCACAGCTGTAGGAACGGTCCATGTAATCGGTATGGCGCATACCAATGCAGTGACCAATTTCATGCTGGATCACAGAGCCTACATACAGTACGTTTGGATTAGATCCATACGCATACTGGTTAGTGTTCATTTTAATCGTGCTGTAAGGGTTGCCACTGCTGGTAGGGAACCCGGAAGAGCCCAGTGTAATGTAACCACCACTTGGTCCCTGGTTGAAACCCTTGATCGTAATTTCAGCAGCGCCACTGGCTACACGCTGAAAGGTCATACGTAATCCTAACCTGTTGTAACGCGCAATAGCCGTGTCTGTACCGGCAATAAAAGCGGTACCAAGACCGGTTACTTTAATCCTGATAACGCGGGGCAATGCTGTTACCAGGTAATTGGTACGGTACTGCTCTGTTTTGGCTATTCTTAAAACAGGACTGCTAACTGATTCTTTCAGCTGTTCAGCTGTAAGCAGTATGTCACCTTCCACCAGGTAACCATCTTCGGTTTTTACCACGTTCTCTGTACTGAAGCCGTTTGCTTTGATCTGGGCTAATACTTCTGCTGATACAGGATCTGGCTGCACTTCTTTTTTTGCATCGTTCTTCTGACAGGACGCAAAGAGGAAAGCTACTGCCATGCAGCAGAGTACAGGAATTGATTGTGCTCTCATAGTTCAGATTTTTGGTTTTGTTTAGAAAAAAAATTCAGACTCTTGGTTTAGGTTTTTAAAAAAAGATATCCTTTCGCCTGTTCCTGTAAACAAGCAATTGTTAACAACATTAAATGCCCATACTACTCTGCAGCCGGATCAGGTATAAAACAGCTATAACACTGTATCCTGGGACACAGCTGCTTTTCATTCTCCTGCTGCAGATGCAATCGTTTAGCTTTGACTATCTTCCTGAAAACTACAATTACACAGTACTCTCGTTTTCGGGTACATACAATAGCTAATTTGCCCTGCTATAGCATAGCATCAGATTTTAATGGCTTGGTAATGATTCAGTAATACCGGTTGTTCCGGTGATTCAGATTTGCGCTATAAATTGATTGTTCGTGAAACAGTTTACAGATCGTTGCTCAGATTTTGTTGAATTTTATCCTAAGGATTTCCTGTTTCAATATTACAACATTCGTTTTACTTAAAAAAAATTTTTGTTGTAGAGATGATAAAAAATTGTGTTGAAAAACTAAATACAGTAGCTTTAGGTGGCAACACTAAACCAGGATCACATACCATTTTTCAACGCCTCCATGCGGATAAAACCCTTCAAAATATGGCTAATGCTGCTTCTGCAGTTATGTTATTATTGCTATGCAAAAGCGCAGCAGCAGTACTATACAGACAGCATGGTGCAACGATACGCTACAGATACTTTTTCGATGCAACGGAAAAGCGGGCCATTCCTGGTGAAGTTTTCAAAGCTGCCGGACGAACGGCAACTCCGGCAATGGGGACTTATGCAACCGATTTCCCGTTACCATTATATATTACAACATGCGCCAAACGACAGCACCATCCTGTATTGTTACAGCGCGGGTTATAATTTCAAAGCAAGTATTCCCCTGTTACAACAACTGGAAAAAACAGCTGCACAGGATAGCATCCTCATACAGGTATCATACATGCCTTCAGAAAAACAACCGGCATATGCACGGGTACAGTCGTACTCCACCCGATACCATGTGGCTGTAGCAAAGGTTAAAAAGCAGGACTGGCCCTTGTTCATCAGTCAGCCGGCTATACAGTTTGCAGACCTTATCCGCCGCCCTTCTCCTGAAATCATTATCAATACCGGCAACATGGTATTGAACAGGATCACATTTGCACAACAGCAGTTTCCCCTTATCACAGGTGAGCGTGTAACCGTTTCCGTTAAAGAGGATATGTTTGATACAACAGACATCGATTTACAGGGACGGTACATTTCATCTTCCTATAATTCTACGCTTAAAACCGCCCACGCCCTGATCATGGCCACGCTGATTGGCGGTGCGGGCAACAGCGGCGCCGGCGGCAAAGGTGCCGCGCCTGGGGTAAAGCTCAGTTCATCTGACTACAACAGCAGTTTATTCCCTGATGAAGACGCTTATTATCATCAATCCGGCGCCACCGTGCAAAACCATTCCTATGGTACCGACATCGAAAACTATTATGGTGCAGAAGCAGCGGCTTATGATCAGCAGATCTATACATCAGATACCATCGTGCATGTATATTCTTCCGGTAATATTGGAACGTCGCCCGCGACAGGCGGCCGTTACCAGGGCATTGCCGGCTACGCTAATTTATCCGGCAATTTCAAGCAGGCAAAAAATATCCTTATAGCCGGCGGTACTGATGATGCCGCCCGGCTAATGGGCCTCAGCTCCAAAGGCCCTGCTTACGATGGCCGTATAGTGCCGCATGTTACTGCATATGGTGAAGACGGCACTTCCGGTGCCGCAGCGCTTACCAGCGGCGTAATGGCCCTGTTGCAGGATACCTGGCGCATGCTGCATGGCAGCGCCGCCCCTTCTGCCCTTCTTAAAGCGGTGATTATTAACAGTGCATCGCGGGCGGCAGATGTACATCCGTCGTTTGGCGGCGGATATGGCAACCTCCATGCCTTCGCTGCCATAAAAACGATACAGGATAACCGGTTGTTGCAGGGAAATGTAAGCAACCATACAGCTACCACCTTCAATATCGCCATTCCGGAGGGCATACAGGAAGTAAAAGTAACCTTGTGCTGGAACGATCCGCCAGCCGCAGTAAACGCCGTTAAAGCACTTATAAACGATCTTGATATCACCGCCACTACTTCCGATGGTAAATCGTGGCAGCCCTGGATACTGAGCACCTATCCATCGGCCGATTCCCTGAAGCTGCCCGCAACGCGCGGCAGGGACAGCATCAACAATACAGAACAGATCAGCATTGAACATCCCGCAGCGGGCAATATGCGGATAAGCGTATCCGGCGCACAGGTGACAGCTGGTCCACAATCTTTTTACCTGGCCTATGAAATGGTTCCTGCCAGCACCTTCCAGTGGCAAAACCCCGCAAACGGCGCTGTAACGGCCGCCGGCCAGTTGCTGCCACTGCAATGGCAAACTACGTATAAGGGTAACAGTGACCTCTCCTACAGCAGCGACAGTGGCCATACCTGGCTGCCTGTTGTGCAAAACATTGCAGTGGAAAACGGGCAATATAAATGGGTGGCGCCGGATATTTTCGGTCCGGTAATACTGAAACTAACGTTAACGGATACTTCGTTTATCAGCCCAACCCTGTATGTTTCACCGCTGCTCACCATGCACGCAGGATTCAATTGTACGGATACGGTGCTGCTATACTGGAACGGACTGCCCGGCGCTACAGCTTACCAGTTGTACACCATGGGCAATACAGAACTGAAGCCTTACCGGCAGGTACGCGATACCTTCATCTTTATTCCCAAAGCAACCGCTTCATCGCTATATTTTGCGGTAAGCCCGGTTGCCCCTGCCGGGTGGACCGGCCTTCGCAGCTATGCCGTTAACTATACACAACAGGGCGTTGGCTGCTATGTACAAACCCTGCTGGCTGATCCTACCACCGACAATAAAGTGGCGTTATCCCTTACACTCGGAAGCACCTGGCAGCTACAAACGGTTTACTGGGAACGGTTAACTCGGGAAGGCTGGGTAACGCTGGAGCAACAGCCTGTTGGCAATGCTTTGAACTTTAATTATCTCGACAACAACGCGCCGGAAGGGTTACTGCGCTATCGTGTAAAACTACTTACCAGCGGCGGACAGGCTATTTATGCGGATCCTGTAACGGTAACCATTATTGCAGATAACCATATTCTACTTTTCCCCAACCCTGTGAGCAACCAGTTCACTGTTCTGGATGGCACCATGCGCAGCCGCAGGCTGGTGATCACAGATATGAGCGGACGGATAGTATTGCAGCGAAACCTCGAAGCCACCCAGGAAACTGTAGAAGTGCAACGTTTGGCGAATGGTATTTATAACTGTAGTATTTATGCAGATAATAAACGGATCTATTCCACACAAGTGGTGAAACAGAACTAGCGGCTGCAGGCATGCGAAAATCCACTGCCGCTGTAATGCTCATGTCCGGTACCAGGCGTTTCTTCCCACGCCTTTAAACTTCCAGCTCTCTTTAAAAGGCAATATTCATCAGTAACGGTTAAAGTTCCCGGGGCAATAAGCCCTCAATAATAGGCTACGAACCATAATACTCATGGCGGCGGATGGATAGTCAACAGCGCTACAGTAGCATCCACTGCTACAGGACCGCCACTTTACGGGCGAAAAACCGGAGTACCACACCTGGTGTATATTATCTGCGGGCAAGCGGCAGCAATCAGACGGCCACCCCGGAAACTCATCATCACGGATTAATGATACCATTAAAACAAAACAGCTGCTCCGGTAAACCGGAACAGCTGTTTCTATACTTACAATGAGGTAAAAATTACAGGTGAATTGCTTCGCCGTAAGCTACTTCTATAGCGTCTTTTACAGATTCGCTCATAGTTGGGTGAGGGTGGATGGAATCCAGCACCTCCTGGTAAGTAGTTTCCAGCTTACGCGCTACTACTGTTTCAGCGATGATCTCAGTAACGTTGGCACCAATCATGTGCGTGCCTAACCACTCGCCGTATTTAGCGTCGAAGATCACTTTTACAAAACCTTCAGTAGCGCCGGCTGCTGAAGCTTTACCGGAAGCAGAGAAGGGGAATTTACCCACTTTCACTTCGTAACCAGCTTCTTTTGCCGCTTTTTCAGTATAACCTACAGAAGCAATTTCAGGTGCGCAATAAGTACAGCCCGGAATGTTCATGTAGTCCAGTGGCTCTGGTTTGTGCGCATATTTCTTTTCATTATATGCGATGGCTTCCACGCAAACGATACCTTCTTTGGAAGCTACGTGTGCAAGCGCCTGGCCGGGAACCATATCACCGATAGCGTAAACGCCCGGGATATTTGTCTGGTAATATTTATCTACCAGTACACGGCCCTTGTCGGTTTTGATACCCAATCCTTCCAGGCCGATGTTTTCAATATTGGCAGCAATACCTACCGCGCTCAGTACCACATCTGCTTCCAGGGTGATTTCGCCGGTCTGGGTTTTTACTTTTGCCTTTACACCGTTACCACTTGCTTCCACTGCTTCCACAGAGGAGTTGGTCATGATCTCGATGCCTTTCTTTTTGTATATTTTTTCCAGTTCTTTGGAGATATCCTCATCTTCCACTGGTACAATGCGTGGGAGGAACTCAACGATGGTTACTTTAGTGCCCAGGGTAGCGTAGAAGTAAGCAAATTCAACGCCGATAGCGCCGGAACCCACAACGATCATGGATTTAGGCTGCTGCGGAAGCACCATGGCTTCACGGTAGCCGATCACTTTCTTACCATCAATTTTCAGGTTAGGCAGTTCACGTGCACGTGCGCCTGTAGCGAGAATAATATGTTTTGCTTCGTGTACAGTGGCTTTACCATCTTTATCGGTTACTTCCACCTGGCCTTTGGATTTTACCTTTCCATTGCCCATTAACACGTCGATCTTATTTTTCTTCATGAGGAACTGAACGCCCCTGCTCATTTTATCGGCAACACCGCGACTACGTTTGATCACCGCTTCAAAATCCACCTTTGCATCACTTACAGTGATACCATAATCTTTTGAATGCTGCGTATATTCAAAAACCTGTGCCGTTTTTAACAAAGCCTTCGTTGGAATACAGCCCCAGTTTAAACAGATACCACCCAGACTCTCTCTTTCAACTACTGCAGTTTTAAATCCCAGCTGAGAAGCACGGATAGCAGCCACATATCCGCCGGGCCCACTACCAATTACGATTACGTCGTATGCCATATTGTTTAATTTTAAATTGAACTTGCCAAAGGTAAATAAATAAGCAGAAAGCACAAAGCCTATTGCAAAAAGCCACCGGAGCGGAAACAACGGCGGTAATTTGTTGTATTTACCGCGGTTATCTGCGCTCCGGTGGCCTTTATAATGAAAATCTTATACTAGCGGAGATCTACCACTTCCACGCCGGGATAGTTCTTGGCGTCAAAAGTAAAAGTAGCATCGCTCAGGTTGGTATTTGGTGTGAAATTGGTGATTTCGTAGGTATAATGATTGCCATTCTTCTCAAACACCTTCATTTTGGCAATGCTCTGACTCTTTTTATCTACGGAAACAATCACTTTAAAAATGTTCTTGGATTTATCTGTAGGCGTAAGCTCTATATTCTGTAATACCTTTCCTTTTTCAATACTTTCAGGTTCCAGTTTATACAGGTAATCCTTGTCGTAGAAGTTGGTGAACAGTTTGGCCGGTGTCATAGCGCCACTGCTCTGATCCACGTTATTTACGGTTACTTCATTCACATCTTTCGCATATGTCCAGGAGGTTTTGTTATCACTGATAATTTCCTGTCCGGGCAGTGTTACTTTATATTTGGCCCCTTTTAGATAAACGATCCCTTTTTTAGAATCAGTTACACTGTTATTGGCGCCTTCTATCTTTAATACAAAATTAGCGACTACTGTTTTTAATGATTTGAATTTATTACTAACACCATCCAGAACGGTTTTTGCCTTTGGATCTGAAGCGCCCCTGGATTGTGCCATGCCGCTGAAAATAATACCACTCAACAACATTCCGGTTAATACAAATTTCTTCATCGTAGTTTTTTTTAGTTTGTGCTATCCAACAAAGACAAATGCCATGCCGGTATAGCCGTGTAGGTTTTTACAGGGTGCAAAATTGATCATATTTCCTGAAAAAGGGTAATAAATTCAGGCGGCTTTAACATATTATAACAAATTATTAAGGATTTCGTTCAGCTCGCTTTCCGTTTTTACCAACACATCCCTGGCCTTGCTCCCCATATTAGGGCCTACTATATTGGCGGCTTCCAGCTGATCCATAAGACGTCCGGCCCGGTTATACCCGAGCTTCATCCTGCGTTGCAGCAGCGAAGTGGAGCCCTGCTGGGTGGAAACAATCACCTGGGCGGCCTCTTCAAACAGCGGATCCCTGTCGGCAATGCTTAATTCACGGCCATCCGGGTCTTTATCATCCACATACTCCGGCAACAGGAAGGCATCGGGATAACCTTTCTGGTTGCCGATAAATTCAGCAACGCTTTCCACTTCCGGCGTATCCACAAAGGCGCATTGAAGACGCACCAGCTCCCCGTTGAAGGAAACCAGCATATCCCCCTGCCCTATCAGCTGCTCGGCGCCGCCGATATCCAGGATAGTACGGGAATCTATTTTGGAAGATACCTTAAAGGCTACACGGGCCGGGAAGTTGGCCTTGATAGTACCGGTAATGATGTTTACAGACGGGCGCTGCGTGGCAATGATCAGGTGAATACCCACGGCACGGGCCAGCTGGGCCAAACGGGCAATTGGCATCTCCACTTCCTTACCCGCTGTCATGATCAGATCCGCGAACTCATCCACCACCAGCACAATGAACGGCAGGTAACGGTGGCCTTTCAGCGGGTTCAAACGGCGCTGGGTGAATTTATTATTGTATTCACGGATATTACGGGTACCGGCTTCCTTGAGCAGGTCGTAACGCAGGTCCATTTCAATACAAAGCGCATTCAGGGTATGGATTACCTTCTTCGTATCGGTAATAATAGCGTCGTCCTCGCCTGGTAATTTAGCCAGGAAGTGCTTCTCAATAAGCTTGTAGAGCGACAGCTCCACTTTCTTCGGATCCACCAGCACAAACTTCAGCTGTGAAGGATGCTTTTTGTACAGCAAAGATACCAGCAAAGTGTTGATACCAACGGATTTACCCTGACCGGTAGCACCTGCCATCAGGAGGTGTGGCATTTTCGCCAGGTCGGCAATGAAGTTCTCGTTGTCGATCTTTTTGCCGATGGCAATAGGCAGATCCATGGTACTGGTCTGGAACTTTTCCGAAGCCAGCATATTTTTGAGAGATACGATGGTCTTCTTCACATTAGGTACCTCAATACCAATGGTGCCTTTTCCTGGAATAGGCGCAATGATACGGATCCCCAGGGCCGACAGGCTTAATGCGATATCGTCTTCGAGGTTTTTTATACGGGAGATACGAACACCCGCAGCTGGTACAATTTCGTACAGGGTAACGGTAGGCCCTACGGTGGCGCTGATCTTCTGGATAGAAATATCGTAATTCTTCAGAGTATCAATGATCTGGTTCTTATTCTTTTCCAGTTCTGAGGTATCCTGTACAATCACTTTATCTGCATTATGATTCTCCAGCAGGTCCAGCGTCGGGAATTTGTAATCCCTCAGGTCCAGCGACGGATCGTAAGGATCCACCGGTTCCACCGGCCTTACCGGCGCTATTTCTTCTACTTCGTCTTCCTCGTCCTGGTAAGTAGGTTTTATTTCGAAGGTCACTTCTACCGGCTCCCCTTTCTTTTTGCCTGTGGGGGCCAGTGGTTGCTCAGGTGTTTCTTCTATATACAGCAATGGTCCCGGGTCTTCCTCTTCCTCCTCCTCTTCTTCTTCCTCAGCCGGAAGCTCGTTTTCATAGGAAGGCTCCGGTGTTTCCTGTGGCAGGTAGGCAGCGTGTGCGGATGGGATCACGGTAATGTCTTCCCTTTCCACCAGTTGCATAGGCGGCAGCTCTTCGCTGTCTTCCTCCTCTGCATGGGGAGGGATCACCATTACGCCGCCTTCTTCGCGGAGGCCATTCCTGCGCGGGTCTTCCTTTGAAGCGGCAGGTGCGGCTGCCGCAGTGGCAGGCTGCATTACAGGGGCGGCCGGCGCCGCTGCGGGAACGGGCTTTGGCGGTTTCACCTTTTTCTCAGGCCATTTGAAATCGAAATTGAATTTCCAGATAAGCCAGGAGAGGCCCACCACGAGCAACAGCAGCGCTGTTCCCGTTTTACCCACAAAACCGGTAGTCCATTTGTTCAGTGCATCACCCAGGGCGCCGCCCCAGGGGAAATCGCCGCCACCCACGGCAAAGGCCATGGTCATACTGATAAACAGCAACCCGAACAGAATATATTTTATGCTGCGCCAGATACGGAATACCCGGCGGCCTACGATGAAATTTACACCGATAATAAAAAAGAAGTAACAGAACAGGTAAGCCGCAATACCTACTCCATAAAAGAAGAAGTTATGCGACACATAAGCGCCCAGGCGGCCGAGCAGGTTATCTACTTTTACATCTCCAAAAAATAATTCCCTGGTAGAATAATGGAAAATTTTATCCTGGTCATCTTCCCAGGTAAAAAGATAGGAAGTGAAAGCTATAAAACAATAAACAGACAGTAAAAGGAAGAACACGCCCAGTACTTTGTGAGTGCGTTCATCTTTCACCAGCTCTTTCACCTTTACCTCGGGCTCCTTGTCCTTCTTCAGTACATCAGGATTCGCTGCGGGGGCTTTAGGTGGTTTTTTGCTTTCCGGTTTTTCAGTTTTCAGTTTATTCTTGGACATATTATAATTTCAGATTTGGGACTACCTGTCCTCCTGCGGCGGCAACTGTAAGATCCAGTGTGCCATAAACGCGGGGACCAGGGGATCAATGGTTTGCTCCAGCTCTCCGTATTCGTTCACTTCACATGTTTTGCAGCGTTGAAACAAATGATTTAATCCATCAAACTTACGGATTGTTGTGAGCAGATTACCATTTTCGTTCAATGCGCGTTCAATTTCTTTCAGATTTGCGTTGGCATCCACCTGTATATCTGCCGTACCGTTGATCGCCATAAACGGACATTTGATCTGTTTGAGGTAGGTCAGCGGCTTGTATCTTAATAACGATATAGTTTCGGGTCTCATAACGGATGCCCGTACCAGTTCATCTTCTGTTTGTCCTTTCTTAACGTCTTCACTTGAATTACGGTATATATTCCGCAAAATTTCCTGCGCTTTGGGGGTAACGACAGCAATATCGCTGTCGCTTGCCAGCAGATCCCAGTATGGTTTCATTCGTGCCTGGTCTGCCAGGATCAGGCTATCCGATTTACCGGCCATTTTTCCTTTGGCAGCCGATTGCTGGTCTATCAGTTCCCGGCCGCTCACGCCCACACCTCCCATTGATATTACAAAAGCCACCGCCGGATTGTTTGCTGCTGTGATCTGCGCTACCACAGCGCCTTCACTATGGCCGAGTAAGCCTATACGCGCAGGATCCACATCCTTCCTCGTTTTCAGATACTTCAATGCTGTGAGGGCATCGTGCGAAAAATCATAAATATCAGAAGTGTCAAAATCCCCCGTAGAACCGGCAAAACCCCTGTCGTCATAACGGAGGGAGGCAATACCATTCCGTGCAAAATAATCGGCCAGTACAAGGAACAGCTTGTGACCTGCTATTTCCTCGTTCCTGTCCTGCGGGCCTGAGCCAGACAACATCAGTACCACCGGGTATTTGCCCTGCGCAGCGGGGCGGGTAAACGTTCCGGCGAGGGTAACACTGTCTTTTATGTTATTGAACTTTACCTGTTCTGTGTAATACGGGAACGGTGGTTTAGGCTCCTGTGGCCTTTTATACATTTCAGCAGCAGTAATTTCTTTCCGGCCAAGGTCTGAATGACTCTGATCATCTGCAAAACCGGTAATACCCCTGAATTGATTCACAGCAGGATCCCATACGCCGGTAAAGGAAAAACGCAATGCATCAATACGCAGCAGCAGGGTGTCTTTCCGGTATACCACCGTTTCCAGTTCGAAGTAATCGTTGTCCGACATCTCCGGCAACTGGAGGGTACCCTTATAGCCTGCCCCGTCTTTCTGCAGATCAATGATCATACGGTATTTATCGCCATAATAAAGTTTGAAGGTGCCATACCATTTACCGGCAATATTTGCATTATCCTGTGCCATCGTCACTGAACCGGTCAGTAAAATCACTATCAACACCCATAAACGGCTATACATATAGAAGACTGCTTTATGCTTTTAACTTTAAAATACCTGCCAGCAGGCAGATCCAACCGGCTATAAAAAATACGCCGCCAATGGGCGTAATAATACCTATACCTCTTAAACCTACGTTGCCGGTAGCTTTAAGCATGGTGAGCAGGTACAGCGAGCCGGAGAACAACAGGATTCCTATAATAAAGCATCTGCCTGCCCATACCAGCTGGCTGCCGGGCACATGAGCAAATAAGATGCCGGTAGCAATTAATGCGAATACATGATAGAACTGGTAAGTAACGCCCGTCTGAAAAGTAGATACGGTTTCAGGAGGCACCAGCTCTTTCAGTTTATGCGCGCCAAATGCGCCTAAAACCACTGCCAAAGCGCCTAATACCGCTGCCCAAACTAAAAAACTCTTATGCATATCAGAAATTTTGCGTAAAGGTATCCAATGAAATATTATCCGATGTAATTATATGCCTTGACTGCTGGTAGAAAGGGAGTCGCTCCGCCATCTTCTTTTCCACAAATCCCACCAGGTCTTCATCTTCCAGGTCGGCAATCAGCGGCCGTTTGGATTTTTTGCGTTGCAGGCGCTCTACCATGGTTTCCACGGAAGGATTGATCCACACGGTAGTGCCATGTTCATTCATAAAATCCATGTTCTCCTGGAAACAGGGCGTTCCTCCCCCGCAGGAGATGAGGAAGTTATCCTGTTTGGATAATTCCCGCAGCAGCTGGCTTTCCTTCTCACGGAAATAATCTTCTCCTTTGGTAGCAAAGATATCGGCAATTGCCATTTCTTCCGCTTCTACAATCACCTCATCCAGGTCGTAGTAAGGCAGTTGCCAGTGATCTGCCAGTTGCTTGCCCCAATAGGATTTTCCGGCACCCATAAAACCGAGTAAATAAATCTTCATAAATAACGCGACAGTGCTTAATAAAATCTTTCCTCACGCAGGATGAGTCCATGCCAGGCATAGGTCATTTTCCATAATATATTGCAAATATAAACGGGTATTTGTATCCTGTTTGTTAAAATCGGCAGTGATGAAACCAGCCTGCTGAAAAACAAAGGGATGCAGTTTCATATTCTCTTTAAAATCAACGCTTCCCCGGCCATACCATTTAAACATCGCTTCTTTGGCGCTCCAGCAGATCGTTTTATGCGACAGCTCATGCGCAGGATCAATAAACGACCTTTCTGCCGGCGACAGGAACTTATGCGACACCAACTCAATTTTAGGTTTCACCTCTTCAATATCGATGCCTACCGCAGCTTTGGTGCTTACAATAGCAGCGGCATAATCAGCGCAATGAGAAATGGAAAAATGATGACTATCACAGGCCAGTACAGGTTTACGGCTATTGGTGACCATAATTTCCTTAACGGGAAACTCCGGAAAAAGCGTTACCAGCAAATATCTGCCCGCAAAATGCTGCAGGCGTTTATGAGGATGGTGAATAGCCCGGCTGATATTCACCTTCTCCTGGAAAAAGCTTTCCGTTTCTGTTATCTTCCATACACCCAGCTTCGTTTCCGGATCAATTTGTATCGTTCGTATTAATGGCATATCTTGCCAAATTAAAGCAAAAAAGCAGAAAAAACAGCTTTTGGCAACAGGTCTTTAACTAAATGCCAACAGCTGAAAATAAATAGCTAACAATACAGCTCACTAAAACTAAACGAACCTAAGCATGATTCTGTCAGACAAACGGATATTGGAGGAAATTGAAAAAGGCACTATCGTCATTGCTCCCTATGACCGGAAATACCTGGGTACCAATTCCTATGATGTACACCTGGGTAAATACCTGGCTACCTACAAAGACCGTGTGCTGGATGCGCGCAAGCACAATGAAATCGATCATTTCGAGATTCCGGAGGAAGGGTTTGTGTTGCAGCCCGGCACCCTTTACCTCGGCGTAACAGAGGAATATACCGAAACGCATGCACATGTTCCGTTCCTGGAAGGTAAATCCAGTACGGGCCGGCTGGGTATCGACATTCATGCCACTGCCGGTAAGGGCGATGTGGGCTTCTGCAACACCTGGACCCTGGAAATTTCCTGTGCACAACCTGTACGCATATACGCAGGAATGCCGGTAGGCCAGCTGATCTACTTCGTGGTAGAAGGCGAAGTGGAAACTTTCTACAATAAAAAAGGAAACGCCAAATACAATGGCCGCACGGTAAAACCGGTGGAAAGCATGATGTGGCGGAATGAATTTTAATAAAAGCAATGGTCAGCAGTAGCCAATGGCTAACTGCTGACCGCTATTTTCAGTTCGTGCGCTTCTGCACTGGTAGGCACTTCCAGCTTCCTGATCAACCGCTCCATCGCTGCCGCCGGCACCACTGCTTCCCGTTGCCGGTTTTGCTGCAACAACTTCGCCGCCGGCACTTCCACATATACAATCGTTACTGCCGCCCCATATGCTGTAAAAAGACTGATCAATTGTTCCCTCATCTGTTTTGTGATGTTGGTAGCGTTCCACACAAAGGATCTTTTTTCCCGGAGATATATCCTGGCTTGTTCCTTTGCGGCCTGGATCACGGTGCCATTACCACTTTTATCGGTAGGGCTTATTTTCATAGCCTGCCGGATATTATCCAGGGAGATGACCGGCAGTTGCTGGTAATGCCGACGGATGTAGGTGTCCTTTCCTGCGCCCGGCAGGCCGCTCATCAGAATCACCGGCGTTTGCAGCGTTTCAAAAGGCACATAGTCCGGCGAGCCGCCCGTTTTGAGCAGGTACTCCATCCGGGCCTGAGGGCTGGCAAACGGACGTGGCTGGCCCCAGCAGTTGTTTTCCCTGCACAGTTCTTCGAAGCAATCCAGCCGGTACAGCAAATCCGCCTGGTCGGTGCAGATACGGCCCAGCGCATCGGCACGTGCCAGCAACGCCAGCAGCTGCGTATTCACTTCCAGGCTGGCCGTGATCAGCGCTTTCTGCGGATCCGGTTTTTCAAAGATCCAGAGCGGCAGGCCATGATACCTCACCAGTTTGGCGATCTGTTCACGTACAGGAAAAGGCGCCGGCACTTCCCGGTAAAGGATCTGCCGGGCACGTACTTCGCCTTTGCGGGCATGGCCTGCAGAGGTGATAGCGCCACTGGGTTCTATTACAGTGGTGCTGTACTTTTCCACATCATGCAGCAATGCCGCTGCCCACATCAACTCCCGGTCTGCCGGCGGCAATTCTTTATAGCCTTGTAGCAGCTGCAGCGCTTCCAGTACCATCTGCGTGTGTACGGCTACGTTACCCTCTGCATGGTGCCGCGCATCCTGCGGCACTTCCTGCATTACCCGCACCCATTCAAATGTATGTTCCAGGTGCTTCCAGTCTTTATTTTCACTGAGCTGCCACATAATTACCTCCTTCGTTGTTTAACCTGGCACGGCGCCAATTACGGGTCCAGTGCCGGTCTGTTTTTACATGCCCTTTACGCACATATTTAAACACGTTATCTGCAAAATCGCTCACGGCATAGCCGTTGGCATTGCGGGATACGATACCCTCCATAGTAGCCGGCAGGCCGGTATGCACATCATGCGGATCAAAAGCGCCGTGACCATTCACCAGTGAAAGCAGATCCTCTTCAAAGTCGCGGCGTATAGCCGGCGGCGTTATCCGCTTGATTTCCGGCACCAGGGGCAGGCCGAGCATAGCCGCATAAAAACCGGTTTCTTCCCAACTGAGCCACTGATCGCCTTCCCGGATGCCAAACACATAAAAGTGATGATCCAGGTTATGATATTCAATGGAGTGCACAGCGTAGAGGTTCTCAAGAAAGATCTCCAGATCTCCCAGGTCGTTCTTTATACTTTGCCAGTAACGGCGGATACTTTCCGTCCACGGAGAAGTAGTGGGCGCTGCATGAGAGCGCGCAAATACCCCGTAGCGGGATAAACAATTATTTTCACCGTCCAGTTTTTCCGTGTGGATCAGCACCGGTATCTGCTGCAGCGAATGCCAGTATTCATGCCGGATACGGTCATCGCTTGTAGTACCGGGTGAAAACGGATAATGCCAGGTACGGCCATATTTCTGAGAAATTGCCATGTTATCAGGGTTTAAATTAAAACAATAGTTTCACAGGCCTGTTCCGGGAAGGAACGGCGAAAGGAATAAGTTAATATGCCTGTGACATTACATGGCGCAAGTGTTTGCAGTTTAATTAATGAGCCGCAAAAGTAAAGAAAATAATTAAATAGTATATTACACAGGCTTTTGAAAAAACAACAATAATCCTCTGCAATGAAAAAACTCCTCCTTTGCGCTACTGCTGCAGCTGCGCTTGCAGCCTGCAACAACGGCAGCAGCAGCACCCAAACCAGTAGTACCGACAGTACGCTGAACAATGCTTTCGGTAAATACCAGGAACATTTTATTGATGCCCTCTGGAAAGAGAACCCCGACTGGGCTACCAGTGTAGGTTATCATAAGTATGATTCCGTGCTGGTGGTACCCGACAGCACAGCAACCGCAGCCCGCCTGGCATTTGCACAGCAGCAGCTGGATTCGCTGAAGTCATACGACCTGGCTTCGCTGAGCGACGCCAATAAAATTGATTACCAGCTGATACAGAATTACCTGGAATCAGTACAATGGAACATTAAGGAACAGAAGAGCAATGAATGGGATCCATCTTCCTATAACGTAAGTAACACGTTTGCCTTTATCCTGAACGAAAACTACGCTCCCCTGGAAACAAGGCTGCGCAGCTTTGGCAGCAGGTTGCAGAACATCCCGGCTTATTATGAAGCCGCAAAAAAACAGATCAAGGATCCGGTACCGGAACTTACTTCACTGGCTATAGACCAGAACAACGGCGGCTTATCGGTATTTGAAAAAGACTTTGCAGATTCCCTGAAGAAAACCAGCATTCCGGCAGCAGAGCAGGCGGCTATGCTGGCCAGTACAAAAACGGCTACCACGGCAATCCGTGAGTATACCTCATGGCTGAAAGCACTGAAACCGGAGCATCCGCGCAGCTTCCGTTTAGGTAAAGCATTGTACGATCAGAAATTCAAATACGACATACAATCGTCCTTTACCGCAGGGCAGATCTACGATTCAGCCATTGCACGCAAGGCGTTTGTACATGGCGAAATGACAAAGATCAGCCGGCAGTTATGGCCGAAATATTTTGGCAATACGCCTATGCCTGCCGATTCACTGGAACTTATAGGCCGCATGATCGATACACTATCTGTACAACATGTGAAGCCGGAAGAATTCCAGTCGGCCATAGAAAAACAGTTGCCTGCGCTCATCTCATTTATCAAGAAAAAAGACCTGTTATACATTGATCCGTCCAAGCCGCTGGTAGTGCGTAAAGAACCTGCTTACATGGCGGGTGTGGCGGGTGCATCTATCAGTGCGCCCGGCCCCTACGATAAAGGCGGCAATACCTACTACAACGTAGGCAGCCTGGAAGGATGGCCAAAAGATAAAGCAGAAAGTTACCTGCGTGAATACAATCATTATATCCTCCAGATCCTGGATATCCATGAAGCTATCCCCGGCCATTATACACAGCTGGTGTATGCCAATCAATCACCCAGCCTGATTAAGTCGCTCATGAGCAATGGCGCTATGATTGAAGGATGGGCTGTATACACTGAGCAGATGATGCTTGAAAACGGTTATGGAAACAATGCGCCTGAAATGTGGCTGATGTGGTACAAGTGGAACCTTCGCACGGTATGTAACACGATCCTGGATTACAGTGTGCATGTAAAAGATATGAGTAAGGAAGATGCCATTCATCTGCTTACCAAAGAAGCCTTCCAGCAGGCCGCAGAAGCAGAAGGCAAATGGAAAAGGGTAAGTGTAACAAGTGTGCAGCTCACCAGCTATTTCACCGGTTACAAGGAAATCATTGACCTGCGCGAAGCCTATAAACAAAAGCAGGGCAAGGATTACAACCTGAAAACATTTAATGAAAAGTTCCTGAGCTATGGCAGCGCACCGGTGAAATATATCCGCCAGCTGATGCTTTAAGCGGAGTTTGTCGCGGAGGTTGTCTGACTCAGGATTAAACTGATTATACTGATTAGACTGATTGATTACTTTGGATTTAAAAAGATTCGGGGAGATATAAGCGGATATTTTTTCGCTTATATCTCCCCGAATCCTTTTAAAATCAGTTATAAAATTCAAAAAAATAAAATCAGTCTAATCAGTATAATCAGTTTAATCCTGAGTCAGACAACCTCCGCGACAAACTCCGCTCATGGAAAAATGGTACCCGATTTGCCTTACCAGCTATAAACGCCTTTATATGAGTAAGCGATCATTGTCTGTACTGGCTGTCTTCCTGTTGTTTGTGGCGGCAAGCTGTGTACCGCCAAGAAGACCACCCCGGCCACCGAAGCCGCCACGTCCGCATCATCACGTTATTTTGCCTTCTTCGCTCCCGGCCGGTGTTGCAGCAGGTGGAGGATCTTATTCAGTTTAACGGGATCATTGATGTAGGGCGACAGGTCAAACAGTTCTACTTTCCGGAAGGCCACCGGGTGACTTTCACTTTGCAGGGAAATGGAGCCTTCGGTCAGCAGTTTGCCTTCCTGTAACAGCCCCGGTTGCGGATCGGATACAGCACCGCCACCCATCTGCGGTTTATTGTATACAATAACGGTATCTCCCTCCACAATGTGTTTGATCACAGAGTCGCGCAATACGAGGGCTTCTGCATGTACCCATACATCCCCATGATAGGTTTTGGAAGTGGAGCTGATGCAGTGGTCTGTAATAAGTTTTCCATTCATTACCACATTAGTGCCAGGGGTGCAGAGATTTGCGGTAGAACGGGGATCTTTTCCATTGCCACCCAGGAGTTGTTCTTCCAGGGAGATGGGAAAATTCTGGTTCTTGGTCATGGTAGCTGCGGTTTGCCCGTGAAGCATGATACCACTGTTGCGGAAGGCCCATCCGGGGCCGCCTTTCACCTGTTCTCCCGTGAATTTGTATTCCACAACTACCAGGTAAGCGGAGAAATTCTTTTTATAGAAGATGTGCCCGTATTGTTCTTTAAACTCATCGTATTGATCATAGCTTACTTTCAGCATGCCGCTGTCTACCCGGAAGGTGTTGCCGTAGTTATCGTTCAGGTCATGCCCGGTTATTTTAATGTCCCAGTCTTTCAGGTCCTTGCCATTAAAGAGTTTCAGCCATTTATCAGGGGCAATTTCCTTTTGCGCTGAGCTTTGAAGGCCGGCCAGCAGCAGTAACGCGGTCAATACTTTTTTCATGTATTCTTTTATTTAAAGGGTTAAGATACCCCTTCGCCCAGAGAAATGCAAGACGCATCTGGCATATAATTCGTTAAAACAGCTGAAACTGACGTACTTTCTTATGCAAACACTATTACGTTTACCTTTCCTTTTCTGGGTATTGGTGGCCCCAGCTGCTTACGGACAGGAGAATAACAACTGGCAGCAGGTGCTGGAGCAGCAGCTGCAGGTACTGGAATCTGCAGAACCCGCAGCCTGGCCCCCCAGGATAGATACGCTTATCGGGCTGGCGGAAGCGCATCCGGAAGAATGGCTCCTACAATATTACGCCGGCTGGGCAGCTACACAGTTATCCTTCAAATCAGATAAAAAAGAAGCCGAGGCATTATGCCAGGAAGCCGGGCCCTTTGTAAAGAAGGCATTGCAAATGCAGCCGGGTAATACCGAAACGCTAGCATTGATGGGCTACTGGCTGTCGGCCAGGATCAACGCCTCCCCATCCCGGGGAGCTTCCCTGGGCGCGCAAAGCAGGAGTTATGCAGAAAAGGCGATAGTGGCCGATTCCACCAACCCCAGGGCCTGGCTGGTAAAAGCACTGAATATCTATTATACCCCGGCTATTTTCGGCGGCGGTAAGCAACGGGCCAAGCCCACTGTTGATATTACAGCTGCCCGGTTTGCTGCATTCAAACCGGATAGTGCATTGGCGCCTAACTGGGGACAACAGATTTTTAATGTGTTGATGGCTTCCTACCGGTGAAAAATGTTTCTACGGCTACCTGTAGGCTATGCCGCCGGGAAAACATTATTTATGCCACTGTGTAAGAAATTACGCACCGTGACAGATGCGCCACAGGATCATAATGGTTGTTTTAATATTTATCTTACTAAAAATCAATAAATTACTACATTCTTAATAAAAGTGCAGGGTTTTAGCTGTAAGTTCCCCAAACTGTATATATGAGTTCCTTAACACAACAACTTCAATTGCAAGATCCACAACAACCAAAAGCAGGGTCCTTATATGATAGCTCTAATATCATCAATGTTACACCCGAAGGCAGGATTGTGTCCATTTTCACTGGCGCATGGCTGGTAGGCAATGCGATCAGCAAGGTAGACAAATCGCCCATATCCAGCCTTTTTAAACTGCTGGGAGCCGGTTACCTGTTGTACAGGGGCATCAGTGGCAACGACCTGGTAAACGGCCTTCTCGGTAAGCGGAAACCCGACAGGCATACTTCCTCTGTAAATATCAGGACTACCATTTCCATTGATAATCCGAAGGAAGAAGTATATTATTTCTGGCGGCAGCTGAACAACCTGCCGGTATTTATGAAGCATTTGCAGTCGGTAGAAGAAACAGATCCATTCCACTCCCATTGGGTAGTAAAAGGACCGGGAGGCATTGGTACACTTGAGTGGGACGCTGAAATTGTGAAAGAGGTACCGGGAGAACTGATTGGCTGGCGGTCATTGCCGGGATCTTCCATCGCTACGGCGGGTAGGGTTACTTTCCGCGAGGCCTTTAATGGCGGAACTGAAATTGATGTGATGATCACCTACCGGCCACCAGCGGGTTATGTAGGCTCAGGCCTGGCCTGGCTGTTGAATCCGGCGTTTGAAAATATGCTGGTGAAAGATATCAGGCGTTTTAAAAACTATATGGAAACCGGCGAAATCCTTAAATAATTTGAGAGAAGAAGGAAGCGGAGATAATGAACTATATGTTTATTATCTCCGCTTTTTTTATGTAAACCATCATTATGATAATGCTTCTCTTTTGAACCTGTTGTATACGCCCTGGCTCTTATTGATCAATTTGAGCACCCTTTGGCGTACATCGTCCTGCAAACCGGTTATTTCATGTTCGAATACTTCTTTCAGATCAGACAAATCCTCTCCTCCTTTTCCAACCAGGCCGTTGATCTTATGACGCCAGTCATCTGCCGTTGTTTTAATTTTTTTGCGTGTTTTATCACCACTATCGGGGGCGGTCAATAATCCGATCACCAAACCGGTAGTTAAACCGGCTATAGCACCTGCAAGAAATTTCGTTGTAGACATAGTTTCTGGATTTTTATGGTTTAACAAATGATCGGTGTGCATGGTTCATTCACACTGCAAAGCTAGTTTTTCAAATATCAGGCCATTAAAAACCGGCAAGAGAAGATCCGATCATAAGGAAATGTTATAGTAAGATTGAAGAGGGAAGAAAACCACCTGCTAAAGGAGAGTAAATGTACCAGTATCAATATCGTGAAAAAATCGAAGGAACGCTATCCAGGACAATATCAGAGTTGACATTGTCCCGGCAGGTGGATAAGATAAGCGTATTAGATAATGGAATTTATAAAAGGTCAAACGGAGCAGTAAAATAATTACATTCTGGTATTTTTCAAACCTTTTTGAAAGAAATGAAATAATAAATTTTATTAAAAAGTGAATCCTCCCCGGAAAACAAATACCAGAGAGGATTCGTGTGTTCCGGCACAATATTATAGAATTATACAATATCTTCGATATAATATCTTTTTAGCCCGAATATCTGAAAAACACCAGGTATGAAAACGGAATGTTAACAGGAAAATAATTTGTCTGACTTAGGATTAGGATGATGTATGATGATCTGATCATTTTTGATTTAAAAGATTTGGGGAGATAGAAGTGAATAACCACTTTTATCTCCCCAAACCTTTAAATTAAACTCAAAAATAAAAATCAGCGTAATCATCATAATCATCCTAATCCTGAGTCAGACAAGATCCGCGTAGCTGATACCTGGCAGTAGCTTAGCTTTTGCTTATGTCATACTCAGCCCGTGCATTTAACGTGGGCCAGAGGTGGACATGATCTGTACTAATTTGCATCCAGCATATTGGAAACCAGGCGGTTAAAGTCGGCCTGGAATTGCTCATAATGCTCACCTGTTCCGGGACCTGAAAAGCCTGTGTGTACTTCCTGTACGTTTCCTTTTTTATCTATGAAGATGGTGGTAGGAAAGCCTTTGATACCGGTAAGCTGCGGGAGCGTTTTCTCCCCTTTTTCAGGATCAGCGGGCGTTACACCGGTGATCAGTACCGGGTAGCGCACATCAAAGCGTTTCAGGAAGCCTTCCAGGGCGCGTTTGGACTTGTCGAAGTCCGTAGTGCGTTCATAGGCAAGCCCTATCACTTCCACGCCGCGGTCTTTGTTCTTCTCGTACCATTTGCTGAGGAAGCCGGTTTCGTCCATGCAATTGGGGCACCAGGAGCCCATGAGAGTAATGATAACCACTTTATTTTTGAAGCGGTCGTCTTTGATGCTTACTTTATTGCCATTAAGATCAGGGAAGCTGAAATCCAGTTGCTGCTGGCCTGGTTTCATAGTGGCAATGGTCCTTTCATCCTGGAGTTTGGCGGTATCATTTTTCACGGCGGTCCAGTATTCCAGCCCATCGCCGATGCCGGCAAAGAAACGGCCGCCGGTGATGCTGTCTTTCTCCACGCGGGCCGTAAAGAGGTATGCATGGGAGCCATCGAAGGTGGAAAGACGGAGACTATCGCCGTCTACTACCCCGTCGAGGAAGCGGTAATCGCCGGTGGTGGTGAGGAAAGTACCGTGTACCGTATTGCCGGATTGTTTGAACTCACCGATAGCGGTGGACGGCTCTTTGTCTTTGTCCTTTGAAGATACGAACCGGGTTACCCAGCGGCCGGACACGTTGGCCGTGGCCGGTGTGTTAACCGGGAAACGTTCTGATTTACCTGCTATGGCGGAGAATGGAATGCTTACATCCTTATCGGCCAGGTGCCTGATCCAGAGGCCTTCTGCGGCGCTGTCGGAGCTAAGCTTTGCCTTGAATTCCGAATCAAAGAAAGGCATTTTGATCAGGAGTGAATCGCCTGTTACGGTCACTTCATCTACCAGTAATTTATCTGTTGCATTAAGTACATAGAGTACTTTTTTGCCGGCGGTATCTTTTACTTCAAAATTGAAAACAATGTCTGCCCCGTCGTTGCGGTGCAGTTTTGCCTGCCACACACCATTGGCAAGACTTTTAGCGGTATGACCGGTATTGCAGGCGGTGAAAGCCAGGCCCATACCGGCCATGAAGATGGATAATTTTCTCATAAGACTACGATTTTGAATAGTTCCTTTCTCCAAAGAGCAGGCTGCCGATACGTACCAGGGTGCTCCCCTCCTGCAGGGCGAGGTGATAGTCGGCGCTCATACCAATGGACAGTTCTTTAAAATACGGTTCGTTATTAAAATAAGTGGCTTTAACAGATCCGAATAATTCGTGGAGCTGGTGGAACTCTTCGCGGATCTGTGTTTCATTGGTGGTATTGGTGGCCATGCCCATCATTCCGGCAATGCGCACCTGTGCAAAAGCAGATGGGTTGGCCTGGTAAGTTTGCAACAGTTGCTGTAACTCCTCTGCATCCATACCAAACTTTGTTTCTTCTGCCGCAATATGTACCTGTAACAGGCAGTGAATGACCCGTTGATGTTTGGCGGCCTGTTTATTGATTTCCTGCAGTAGTTTTAAACTATCTACCGCGTGAATGGTATGTACAAACGGCGCAATGAACTTAACCTTATTGGATTGCAGGTGACCAATAAAATGCCATTCTATGTCTGCCGGTAAAAGCGCCTGTTTTTCAGTTAGTTCCTGTACGTAGTTTTCCCCGAAGATCCTTTGTCCTGCTGCATAGAACGCAGCAATATCCTCTGCCGGTTTCGTTTTCGAAACGGCCACCAGCCGGGCATGGAATGGTTTTAGCCGGCTGAGTACTTCGTGGTATGCTTCTAAATTGATTGCCATCGCGCAAAGATACGCGCGAATTTTGTCTTGGAACACTGATTACGCCGATTTTGATGATTTCATTGATTTTTACTTTTGATTTTTTGTTGTTTTAGATGTTGTTTAAAATAGGTAAGGGAGATAAAAGCGAATCCGCTTTTATCTCCCTTAATTATTTATCAAACTTCAAAAAATAAAATCAATGAAATCATCAAAATCAGCGTAATCAGTGTTCCAAGACAACATCCGCGTAAACTATGCGAGGATACTTCTGCTGATAACGATGCGTTGTACTTCGGAGGTGCCTTCATAGATCTGGGTGATCTTGGCATCGCGCATAAGCCGCTCCACGTGGTATTCCTTTACGTAGCCATAGCCGCCGTGCACCTGTACTGCTTCGGTGGTTACCCACATAGCGGTTTCAGAGGCAAACACCTTAGCCATGGAGCTGCTGAGGGTATAGTCGAGCTGCTGATCTTTATCCCATGCCGCTTTGAGGCATAGCAGGCGCGCGCTTTCTATGCGGGTGGCCATGTCGGCCAGTTTGAACTGGATAGCCTGGTGCTGGGATATTTCCTTACCAAATGCTTTTCTTTCCCTGGAGTATTTAAGGGCCAGTTCATATGCGCCACTGGCGATACCCAGCGCCTGGGAGGCGATACCGATGCGGCCGCCGGCAAGGGTTTTCATAGCAAATTTAAACCCGAAGCCATCCTCTCCTATCCTGTTTTCCTTGGGTACTTTTACATCCTGGAACATGACGCTGTGGGTATCGCTGCCACGGATACCCAGTTTATTTTCCTTGGCGCCGATAGTGATACCGGGCATTTCTTTTTCCACGATGAGAGCATTGATGCCCTTACTTCCTTTTTCGGGGTGAGTTTGGGCCATTACCAGGTATACGCTGGCGGAGTTGCCGTTGGTGATCCAGTTTTTGGTACCGTTGAGCAGGTAGTGATCTCCTTTGTCTTCAGCGATGGTACGCTGGGAAGTGGCGTCCGATCCGGCTTCCGGCTCACTGAGCATGAATGCACCGATGATCTGCCCGGATGCCAGGGGCACCAGGTACTTCTGTTTCTGTTCTTCTGTACCAAAAGTTTCGAGGCCCCAGCACACCAGGGAATTATTTACGCTCATAACCACAGAGGCGGAAGCATCTATCTTGGATATTTCTTCCATTGCCAGCACATAAGAGATCGCGTCCAGTCCGGCCCCACCATACTTAGGGCTTACCATCATACCGAGGAAACCAAGTTCTCCCAGTTTTTTAATCTGTTCTGCAGGAAACTTCTGGTGCTCATCTCTTTCTATTACTCCGGGCAACAGCTCATTGACAGCAAAATCACGCGCTGCCTTTTGTATCATCAGATGTTCTTCCGTCAATTGAAAATCCATGGTGTATAATTTTATAAGGTAATCCACTCAAATTATTTATAAATCAGCAGCTAAAAAAATAGCCCTGTTAAAATTCAATGTTGTCAACCAGAACCGGGTAAATATTGAACAAATCGCTACAATAACGCTACTGTATTGGATTTGGTTCAGATATTATATGCAAGTTTTTCACCATTACATGTTTGGCTGCTTTGGGCGTTCACATAAAATCCTGTAGCTTGCCTTTAATGCTATTTTTATGAAGAACATTAAAATAATAGAAGTAAAATCAGAAATAGGAGCAGGTACGCGTGGCGCCAGTTTGGGAGTAGATGCGATTAAGATTGCCGCGCTGGACTTTATGAGCAACTTTTTTGTACACTTCCCCACTGAAGCAATTGAAACGGAAAATAAACTGTTGTTTGAACCTATTGAATCGCCTTATGCCAAAAGGATCAAAGGCACATTTAACATGTATGAGCGCATCAGTAAAAGTGTATGCGAAACGGTAAAGGCCAACTGGTTCCCTGTACTGCTTTCAGGCGACCATAGCACGGCGGGCGCCACCATTGCCGGTTTAAAGATGGCACATCCAAAGGCCAAGCTGGGGGTGATATGGATAGATGCGCATGCCGACCTGCATACGCCTTATACCACGCCATCCGGCAATATGCATGGAATGCCGCTGGCTACAGCTATTGCGGAAGACAATATGGACTGCAAGGTGCACGACCTGGATGAAAATACCGCCAAAATGTGGAATGCCCTGAAGAACATCGGGAAAATAGCCCCGAAGGTGCTTCCTGAAGATATTGTGTTCATCTCCCTCCGGGATTATGAGAAAGAGGAAGATTACCTGATCAAGCAATATGGAATGAAGGTGATCACTACCAGTGAAGTACGCCGCAAAGGACCGGAAAATATTTCCCGTTCCGTATTCCGTTACCTGAGCGATTGCGAGTATATCTATGTTTCGTTTGATGTGGACAGCCTGGATGCTTCTATTTCCAAAGGCACCGGCACGCCGGTAAGTAACGGCCTGCGCGAGCGGGAGGCGGAAGATCTGATCGCCAAGTTCATGCAGCACCGCAAGATCTGCTGCTTTGAGATCACGGAAGTAAATCCTACGCTGGACCGGGAAAACCTGATGGCGGAAATAGCCTTTAATATCCTGCAGCGCAGCGTGAACGTGCTGATGATGAACTAAAGCTTGTTATAGTTTGAAATAGGCGATAAGCCAGCCGGTTACTTCGCTGTAACTGCGTATACCCTTGTCCTGCTTGTTGGCTTTGAGGTAGCGGTCGTACAGGAAAGAAGAGTAGGCATCTACTTTCCCGGTATAAGGCTCATAGAAATCGATGATAGCTTTATAATCAGCCTTTACGCCCGGGAGCGCCCTTTGCCAGATATTATGGGCAAGCGTGGTATCCCGGCGCGCCAGCTGACGCACACTATAAAGGAACATATCAAAATTGGCGGCATAACGGAAATGGCTATCCGGAATACTGGTAGCCGCCAGGTAACCTACAAAATTAGCTTCTTCTTCAGGCGCATAACCGATCTGGTGTGCAATTTCATGACAGGAAACAAATGGCAGCAATACATCCGGAACAGTAGTGTTCACCTGTGCTTCGTTGGTGAACGGGTTAAGATAACCTGTAACACCGGGGTAATTAAGCCAGTGCCCGAATAAGGCCGGCTTGATGCTGGGCGCCCTGTAACGCAGGGCAGGCCACGTTTTTGCCGCAGCGTCGTAAGCGGCAACAGCGCGCTCAAAAACGGGTTTGCCGGTGGTATCTGTTTTCATGATACCGGTTGTATCGCCGGTATTGGCTTTTTCCAGGTTAACCAGCTGTAACAAGGTGTCCGACAATTGATAGAGTTGCTGCGTGTTATAGTTGCCGGTAACCAGGCGGGTATCGCGGGCAAGGGAATTGCGCCCGTAATTAAAACCCCATAGCACCAGGAAGGCCAGGTAAACATTCAATAGGAACTGCACCCCGCGGAGCAGCTGGAAACCCAGGTCCTCCCAACGGGCACGGATGAGTTTATAACATAGTTTTAACAAATAGAGTATTCCTCCGATAATCCAGGCAGTATATATTACATCGCCAATACTAAATGGAACTATACCTGTTACTTGTCTGAACGCCAAACTACTCCAGTTGTACCACCTGTGAAAGTAGAAATCGCCGAAGCGGTTACTCCAGGCGAATAATCCTTTCAACAACAGTATAGCCGTAAGTGTTAGTACAATACGGACGATTTTCTTTTTAATCCGGACTTTTGTCTCCATATAATGTGGCGGATCATGATAGATGAAATTCTACAAAAACAGTTAAGCGCGGCACTTTCCGAACAATTGAAAGTAAAAATACATATTAATGAAGCAAAAACCGTGCATGGTGGCGATATTAACGAATCTTTTCGTATAGCCACCAACGAGGGTTATTTTTTTATTAAGATGAACGATGCGGTGAAATACCCGGATATGTTCAGGCAGGAGCATGCGGGCCTGCTGGAGCTGCAGGGCGCCAAAGCGCTGCATACACCAAAGCCGCTGGCATATGGCAGCGTAAGCGGACGGGCTTACCTGTTGCAGGAGTTCCTGACCAAGGGGCAGGCTGTGGCTGATTTCTGGGACGACTTTGCCGTATCGCTGGCGAAGCAGCATCGTGTAACACAGCCCCACTATGGGTATGCCGGAACAAATTATGTGGGGAGCCTGAAGCAGTATAATACGCCTTACAGCAGCTGGCCTGTATTTTATGCGTTTAACCGTTTGTTGCCGCTGATCCGGATGGCGTACGATCAGCAGCTGGTTGACAGGCAGCTGGTACAGCAGGTAGAGCGGCTATGCCGGCAGCTGCCACAGCTGTTCCCGGCAGAGGCGCCTGCATTACTGCATGGCGATCTGTGGTCGGGCAATTTTATGGTGGGAAGCAACGGGTGCGCCTGCATTTTTGACCCCGCGGTGTATTACGGGCACCGGGAAATGGACCTGGCCATGACCCGCCTTTTCGGGGGTTTTGACACGAGGTTCTATTATGCCTACCAGGCCGCTTATCCTTTGCAGCCGGGATGGCAGCAACGGATTGGCGTTTGCCAGTTATACCCCTTGATGGTACATTTCATTTTATTTGGCGGTAATTATTACAACAGTATCAGAGAGGTGCTGCAATCGTACTGATCATTCCCCGTGCGTATCAATAAAATCGCGCATCTTACCATATTCTTCTTCCACTACAGGATAGTAACGGTTTACATCTGCAGTGATTTCATCAAAAAGCCGGCAGATCTCGGTACTATGCAGGTCCTGGTTGATACGGAGATAATTTTCCAGCTCCTGCATTTTGGCGCTGATCCAGGTGAGGCCTACCATCGCGAAATTTGGTTTTAGCTTATGCACCTGGAATTTCATAGCTTCCCATTCATGGTTATCCACCATTGTTTGCAGTTTGGCGATTTCATCACGGATAGTTCTGATAAAAATTTCAAACAGGTCAGCGGCATAGGAAATATTGCTCTCATATAGATCTGTGAGATACTTGACGTCCAAATCATTATTAAACTCAAATCCGCTTAAATTCTGCACTTCTTCCATTATTAGTTCTGTTTCTTCTTCGTTGAGATATTTATTAAAAATCTGTAGTAACTGATCCGGTGTATAAGGTTTAGTAAGTATGTCTGTTATGCCGGCAGCCCTTGCCATAGTAGCCGTACTTTCCATCGCTACCGCAGTGGTAGCGATCACCGGTGTGGCTACATTGGGCTGTGCTTCATCTGCCCTGATCTTTTGTGCCAGTTCCATGCCATTCATGCCGGGAATACGGATATCCATCAGGATAAGGTCGTATTGCCGTGATTCCAGGAACCAGGTAGCGTCCGGGCCATTGGTAGCGAGCTGGTAATTGATCCTGTATTTTTCCAGCAGGCTCATAATATAGCGCAGGTTCATCTGGTTATCTTCCACCACCAGTACCCTGGCGTTTTCGAATGACCTTTGCAGAAGTTTCCTGCTCAGTTTACCGGTATTTACGGTAAGCGGCCGGCGGCTATCCAGGAACGGGATATTAAAACTGAAGCAGGTGTTAAACCCGGGGAGCTCTTCCACGGTGATAGTACCACCCTGGATTTCCACGAGTTGTTTTACGATGGCGAGCCCCAGGCCTGTGCCGCCATATTTTTCACGGATATCGCCTTCCGCCTGTTTATAGTTCCTGAAGATGAGTTCCAGTTTATCCTTTTTGATACCGATGCCTGTATCACTTACCCGGAAGCGTATCCAGAGCTTGTTATCCTGCCAGCTTTCCTGGATGGCAGTGATAGCAATTTCACCTTCATTGGTGAACTTCTCTGCATTACCTAACAAATTGATTAGTATTTGGTTCAGTAGTACGTCGTCGCCAATAAGCCAGGTATTGAGGGCGGCATCCAGTTCAGCGGTTATTTTCACCGGGCGGCGGCCCAGTTTGAGCTCAAAGGTATTGCGTAAAGACTGGATCAGTTCACGAAGGTTGAATTCGCGTTGGTTAACCTGTATTTCCCTGGCTTCTATGCGGGAAATATCGAGAATATCACTGACTATGCCCAGCAGTATGCCTGAGGAATTTTTGAGGATATTCACATATTCCTGCTGCTGCGGGTCCAGCTGTGTTTCCTCCAGCAGATGTGCCATGCCGATGATGGCATTGAGAGGGGTCCGGATCTCGTGGCTCATACTGGCCAGGAAATCTTTCTGGGCGCGCTGGGCATCTTCCGCCTGGCGGCGCGCTGTTTCCAGTTCCTGCTGCAGTTTTTTCTGGTCCGTAATATCCATATGGATACCTGCCCCGCCGGTGATATTGCCATGACGGTCATATATATTGGCGGAACTGGCGAGGATCCAGCGGTTGGAGCCGTCTTTCAGCTTTATTTCCATGTCGTACACAAGGGGCATGTTCTCTTCGAGACGCTTTTTGCGGAGGGCGCGGGCATAGGCCCGGTTATTTTCCGGCACAAATACGTCGGTGATATTTTTACCGATAAGCTCTTCCTCTTTATACCCTGAGAGGCGGCAGAAACTTTCGTATACACGGGTTATATTTCCCTGTACATCCGTTTCGCACATGGCCGCGTTGAGGTTATTGAGGATCACCCTGAACTTTTCTTCGTTTCGTTTTATTTCCTCCTGAACATTATGCCGGCGGGTGATATTTACCGCCTGCCAGATACTGCCACTGAAAGTTTTGCCGTTGAAAACGGGAAGATAATTGACTTCCCAGGTTTGCCCGTTGCGGAAAGGCACTTCCCACCCGAACCAGGGCTTTTTTTCCCGGCGGAGGGACTTCATTTTTGATTCCAGGGGCAGGTGCTCGGCCACCATGGGCTTAAAATAGCGTATCAGTTCAGGGAAAGTGCAGTTGAGAGGGGTATTCCCTTCCATATAACGGCTGAAGGCTTCATTTACCCATATACAGCGGTGTTTTTCATTGGTTACCAATAACCCGGCGCTATTGCTGTTGAGCCAGGCCGTTATGGGCAGGGAAAAGATATCCGGGGCCCCGTTTAGCGGCAGGCCGGTACTATCAGTAGCAGTTATTTTCTTACTGTATCTTCCTGTGGCCTTCATTTTGCTGATGGAATGGGGATACGGGTTTTCAATAAATCATTAATTGTGAAAATCCGGTATAAGATAAAAGCTAATTACGTACCTTTGCGCCTCACGCCTGGATGTTCACCACATCAATATGGCTGATATTTTATGATATAAATATATATATAAATAAGATATCGTTAGTGAACAAATTTATGAAATTTTTGCAATTGCAAATATTTAATTACCTTTGCATCCCTCTAAAAGTGAGGATATTGATATGAAACCACTCCGCGAATTTGATATAGCCTTTGTAGGATTACACCCAGGGGAACATTCATTTCAGTATGCAATCGGAGAGCGTTTCTTTGATAATTTCGAGGAGCCGAGGGATTTCAGTAACTGTGAAGTGAGCGTAAATCTCACTTTAGACAAGAAGAGTAACTTTTTCTTACTGAAATTTGCGATAGGCGGCAAGGTAACTGTTACCTGCGACCGGTGCGGAGAGCCCTTTGAGATGCAGCTGTGGGATGACTTTAACCAGATTGTAAAACTGGTGGAGAACCCTGAAGAGCTGGCAAGTGAAGAAGAAGATCCGGATGTATCGTATATACAGAAAACAGAAAGCCATTTGAACGTGGCAGCGTATATATACGAATTCATTCACCTGAGCATTCCAATGCAAAGGATACATCCCGACGATGCCAATGGCAAAAGCGGTTGTAATCCGAAAGTGATTGAAATGCTGGAGCAAATGAACCAGCAGGCAAAAGAAAACGATAACCCAATCTGGAAAGGATTGGATAAATTTAAGGACAATTAAAAATTAAATAAAATGCCAAATCCTAAACGCAGACATTCTCAGCAAAGATCAGCAAAGAGAAGAACGCATTATAAGGCGGTAGCGGATACATTAAGCACAGACAGCGCAACCGGTGAAGTGCACCTGAGACACCGTGCTCATTGGGTGGAAAACAAACTGTACTACAGAGGAAAAGTAGTGTTGGAAAAACAGAGCGCAGCTAAATAATTATTTTACTATTTTTACCCGAGCTAACAAGACAAACCTTGAGTTACATGAGAATCGGGCTTGATATGATGGGTGGCGATTTCGCGCCCACAGAAGCAGTAAAAGGAGTAAAATTATATTTAGACACTGTTGCATCTGAAGTGCACCTGGTTCTAATTGGAGATGAGCAACAGTTAACTCCGTTATTAGCAGCGGCACAGCTGGACCAATCAAAATATTCAGTTGTTCATTCATCCCAGGTAATCGGGATGGATGAACACCCTACCAAGGCGCTGAAAGAGAAGCCACAATCCTCCATCTCTATCGGTTTTCATTTACTGAAAAATGAAAAAATAGATGCTTTCATCAGCGCAGGTAATACCGGCGCCATGATGGTGGGCACCTATTATTCCATTAAAGCCATAGAAGGAGTGCAACGTCCTACTATATCTACTCTGGTACCCCGTGAAAACGGTACGTACGGCCTTTTGCTTGATGTAGGTATCAACGCCGACTGCAAACCTGAAAACCTGGCCCAATTTGCCCTTCTTGGATCCCTATATTCCAAACATATTCTTCAGGTACCCAATCCTAAAGTTGGTTTACTGAATATCGGCGAAGAAGAAGGCAAAGGCAACCTGCTCGCGCAGGCAACTTACCCGCTGTTAAAAGAAAGCAAACAAATTAATTTCATCGGCAACATCGAAGGAAGGGACATTTTCTCCGAAAAAGCGGATGTTATTGTATGTGAAGGCTTTACCGGGAACATTGTCCTTAAAATGGCCGAATCATTCCACGATATTGCTTTAAGACGCAATATCCAGGATGATTACATGAAGAAATTTGATTCTGAATCATATGGCGGCACTCCTGTTCTGGGCGTTTCCAAACCAGTAATTATTGGTCATGGTATTTCCCAGGAAACTGCCTTCAAAAACATGATACAGCTGTCGCAGCAAATGATCGAAAGCAAACTGCTGGAAAAAATTAAAGAAAGCTTTGTAGTGTCGAAGGATGACGCACAATAAAAGCATCAGGAAATTATTAACGAACGCTCCGGGATTCCGGGGCGTTTTTTTTTGTGCGCGAAGGTTGTCTGACTCAGGATTAAACTGATTACGCTGATTACGCTGATTTGATTACTTTGGATTTTATAGATGATTTTAAAAGATTAGGGGAGAAATAAGCGAAAGTATCCGCTTAAATCTCCCCGAATCATTTTAAATCCAAAGTAATCAAATCAGCGTAATCAGCGTAATCAGTTTAATCCTGAGTCAGACAACCTTCGCGCTGCATTAATGCCCCAGCAACGGCAGCTTCACATAAAAAGTAGTGCCTTCATTCAGCTTGGTTTCAAACCAGATCTCTCCTCTCGACTGTTCGGCGATATTTTTACACATAGCCAGGCCCAGGCCGGTACCGGATGATTTAGTGGTGAAGTTAGGAACAAAAATGCGGGACTGCACTTCTGTGGAAATGCCTTCCCCATTATCAGATACGCTCACAATAACGTGGCTGTCGGATGTTAGCTGCATACGTACCACGATCTGCCCTTTGCGGTCTTCAGGAATAGCCTGGATGGCATTCAGCAGCAGGTTGGTGAACAACCTGTTCATCTGTGTTTTGTCTGCGTATAAATAAAAATCATGCGCAGGCTGCACATAGGTTACCTCGCAGTCTTCATGTCCCTGGTACAACGAGGTAAGGGAATACAATACTTCATTGAGCAGGAACTCTTCATTGTTCGGTTCACCGATCCGGGCAAAGGCCGAGAAATCAGACGCAATATTTGAAAGGTGCTCGATCTGTTCTACAAGCGTACCGGCCACTTTGCGCGACAGCTCCTTCACATTCGGCGAATCGCCGGCGATAGCGCGCTGGAGATATTGAATGCTCAGCTTCATAGGCGTAAGCGGGTTCTTGATCTCATGGGCTACCTGCCTCGCCATTTCACGCCAGGCCCCTTCCCTTTCACTCTTCGCCAGCCGAACGGCGCTCACTTCCAGCTTGCGTACCATCTTATTATATTCTTTTACCAGCGCACCGATCTCATCATCCTTATCCCATTCTATTTCATCATTACGCTGGCCGAGGTTCACATGCCTGAGCTTCTCCGTTACCAGCGAGAAGGAACGGGTAATGGAGTTAGTGATCAGCAGCGCCACCATTCCCGCAATGAGGAAAATGAAAGCATTGAAATTGATCAGGGCTACCAGGAAGTTGGAGATCTGCTGGTTCAGTTCCGTTTGTGTTGCGAAATAAGGAACGTTGAGATAAGCGATCACTTCATGCGTATCATGATTACGCAAAGGCATATAACCCGACAGGAAAGGCATTATCCCGATATACTCCGTATGGATAAACTGGATCTGCTCCATCCGGTATAAGCTGTAGAACGCCTGCGGATCAATTTTGGCGGAGATCAGGCCTTTGTCGGTCATCATGGGCTGAGTGGTGAGCTGCAGGTTCCCATCGCGGTCGTAGATGTTGATGTCCAGCGCCCTCTCATTGGCTATATCCGACAGGGAAGAAGTGAGCCTTTTCACCAGTTCCGAATCATACATATCCCCTACCTGGTCCAGGTCGCGTTGATTCTCGAATACCTTCTCCACATCTTTGGCTACATCTCTCATTGTTTTGCTGAGCCGTTCGCGGTTCTGCATTTCAGAGCGGTAGATAAAGAATTTGATGGTGGTGATACCAAGTATCAGGAAAGAGAAGATAACAACAAAGATGATAGTGCCATGTACCTTTTTACGGATACTGATATCGATCAGCGCACGGAGGTTGCTGAGCCGCATCCTTGCTTTGATAAGCAGGTCGAATGCCTTGTATACTGCAATGATGAGCAGGAATAAGCAGAACATGTAGGCAAACAACGTGATGAATTCCACGAACATCCTGTTTTCCTTTACCACTACCACCACTTTTTCAGGAGTGGCCTTGTAGATCAGTTCCGAGTAGCCTTTGATGGATTTTATGCTAACATCTGCCGCAGGCAGCTCATGTGCATATAAACGGATAGGAAAAGGAAAATCATTGTTGTTTGTTACAAGGATACCTTTATCATATACAGCGTATGAATAGGTGCCTGCATATTCCCGGCCGGGATCGCCCATATCACCTTCCACCAGCAGTTCAGGGTATAGTCTTTCACTGCTTACCGGCTTTGGCGCCAGCGTGTATACCAGCCAGCCGGTCACTTCCCCGTTGGCGTTATGAAATTCTTTTTTGGCGATATAGCTGTAATCGTTGAAGCTGCGCTCATAATAGTAAAGATCGTTACCAGGCACCAGTGCCGGAGAGGCTTCTGATTCGGTAAATATCTGCCGGTTAAAGGTTAGCAGGCTAACGGTATCTGCAGAAAACAACGAGGCGCCGTTTTCATCGTAAGCATAAATATTTACGCGGAACCGGCTCAGGTAACCCTGGAAATACTTTAACAGTAGGCTGTCGAATGCCGATTTGCGATGGCTCCTGCTACTGTGGTCCTGGAAAAAATACTGGATAGCCTCATCATGTTCTATCTTCTTACCAATATCATTCAGCAGCATTTCCAGGTAAGGGTCCTTTTGTTTGGACAGGTCTTCCGCCAGCTTCTGGCGCGCATACAGTTCCTTATGATTATTATAATGTACCAGTGCCCCGGAGGTGGTAATGGTGAGCAGGAAAAGCCAGAATAAAAAAGGTACAGTGGCCATGCTGCTTTCAAAACGGTCGGCCAGGAAATCGAGCAGCACAATATACAGCAGCAGCCATATCACCATTGTAACGGAGAAGGGCAGTTCCGGGTTATGGATACGGAACAGCAGCCAGATAATGCCTACAGCGGCCAGCCATATGTATTTGGTGCGGTACTGGAAATTGGTAAGCTCATTCAGCAGGTAGTTGATGATCTGTGAAAAGAATAAAAAGCTGAACGAGATAAAGCCCAGTACCATGAAGCCGATAATGCTGTAGATGATACTGTATTCCGTAAGACTGAAAGGATTGGTTACATCAAAAGAGATCTTGGAGTCTATTACAAGGCTTTGAATAAGATCTGCCAGGAACTGTTCCACGATATAGAGTATGAGGCTGGCAACGATGATCACCAGACTTTGCGCCCATCGTTTTTTCAGTACCGGGGGGTTAATGGTTTTTACATGCTCCCGGAAGAAGAGGATCATCCAGAAGGTAAGCAATACGTTGATGAGCAGATCGCCCAGCGAGTAGAAGATCTCATCTTTTGCATAGATCCTGGGATCGAAGATATTGAGCTCTTTCAGGTTAAATGGGAACGGGTATACGTAGCTGAGCACCCGCATACCGAATACGATAAGGAACAGGAACAGGAAGCCATATAGCGGGTTGGTGGTTTTAGCCAGCAGGGTGGCAAAGAGGTTCAGGAATATGAGCACGCAGATGCAGCCTAATACCCGCAGCAATATGCTCAGGTTATTGGAAGGATGCACGTGCATACCCGAGTTATAGTCCAGGTAAAACAACGTTTGGCCCTTCCCGTTATTCACCGGGAGGGTAATATGTTCCGATACCAGCAGCTGTGGTTGTTCCCGGAGGATGCTGTACTCTTCCCCCAGTTCTTCCTTATTGTAGAAGTGATTGACCAGATAGTTGTTTTTAATGGCATACTCCATGCGCACGGGGATGGCTGCCACCAGGTATTGGGCTCGGCCGGGGCCTGATTTCACCTTACGGGTAATGACCTCATAGTAGCCGTTTTTCAGCTTCATGAACCGGTCGCCTTCTTCCAGTGTGGCCTGAAGCTCTTCCGGCTGCACCTGGCTGGTGTTCCAGAAAGTAAGCCAGGCGCCGGTGCTGTTGGAATCGTAGGCAAAGAGGTAATACTCCATGCCTGTGAGTTTGTCCAGTGTTTTCTGGTCGTAGCTGCGCTGGAAGAGGGAGCTGGTGATAGCGGTATCCTCTGCCAGTTCTTCGAATGATCTTTCCCGCTGATGGATACTTTTTTCCATGCTGCGTTTCACGCCCTGCGGGGAGGAGTAGTAAGACCAGTAGTTGCTGAACAGGAAGGCGAAGGTGAACAACCAGGCAGCAATGATCAGGAGATAGCCGTGGCGCAGGAAAAAAAGCCGTATTTCTTTAGTATCGATCAATGCGGGTGTATTAAAGAAAGATTTACAATTGCTCTGTGGCTTTCACCTTATTCCAGAGTGTATCCATTTCCGTTAAGGTCATATCGTTGAGGGTGCGGCCCTGTTCGAGCGCCAGTGCTTCCATTGCCTGGAAGCGGCGCTGGAATTTCTTGTTGGTGCGTTCGAGGGCATTTTCCGCGTCGATATTAAGGAACCTGGAATAGTTCACCAAAGAGAACATCACATCACCGAATTCATCTTCCATATCATTGATGTTGCCGCTTTTAACGGCGGTTTCCAGTTCATTTACTTCTTCCTTTACCTTATCCCATACCTGTTCGGTATTATCCCATTCGAAACCGGTTTGTTTTGCTTTTTCCTGGAGGCGCATGGCTTTTACCAGGGCGGGCAGCGACAGCGGAACGCCACTGAGCACGGATTTCTTTCCTTCTTTCAGTTTGAGCTTTTCCCAGTTTTGTTTTACCTGTTCTTCTGTTTCCGCCTGTACATCGCCATAAATATGTGGGTGGCGGTGGATGAGTTTATCGCATACGCCGTTGATAACGTCGTTGATATCAAATTTTTGTTGCTCCGAGCCTATTTTGGCGTAGAACACAATGTGGAGGAGGATGTCGCCCAGTTCTTCTTTGATAGATTTCCAGTCCTCATCCGTAATGGCATCCGCCAGCTCATAGGTTTCCTCGATGGTGAGCTGACGAAGCGTTTGAATGGTTTGCTTGCGGTCCCAGGGGCACTTTTCCCTTAAATCGTCCATGATCTGCAGGAGACGATCGAATGTAGCTGTCTTTTCCATATTTTGTAAAAATAGGGATCATTTGGGGATTTTGATATTCAGCCATTAATCCGGACCCGAACCGCCCCCCGGAACCAGATGCAGGCGTATAAAAATGGGGAATACTTTTTCTTGGTAAAAAGGCCATTTTAATTACATTTGCGAGCTATTAAAAGGTAGCGATTTCATGATCCGGGGAGCAGTGATCTGTAGTTACGAAAGCTGTTGTCCGACCATCAAAAAATCCCAAAATGTATTGATTTATGAATCCGAAACACATTGCGCTTATTTCATCGGAGCTGGGTATTTCCGGTAAACAGGCAGAAAATACAATGGCCCTGTTATCTGAAGGATCTACGGTTCCCTTCATCAGCCGTTACCGTAAAGAGGTGACCGGCAGCCTGGATGAGGTGCAGATAGGCCGTATTGAAGACCTGCAGAAGCGCTACAAGGAGGTGGATGACCGTCGTGATTTTATTATCAAAACGATCACAGAGCAGCAAAAAATGACGCCTGAGTTGTTGGCCAAACTGGAAAACACATGGGCGCTGGCTGAGCTGGAAGATATTTACCTGCCTTATAAACCCAAGCGTAAAACCCGCGCCACCGTGGCCATTGAGAAAGGGCTGGAACCGCTGGCCACCCTGTTGTTTGAGCAGCAGGACGGCGATATTGCAGCGGCGGAAACATTTATCAATGAGCAGGTAGCTACTTCTGAGGAAGCATTAAAAGGCGCGCGTGACATTATTGCGGAATGGATCAACGAAAATGCGGAGTGCCGTGATAAACTGCGTAAGCTGTTTTCCAATACTGCCAAACTCACATCTAAAGTAGTAGAAGGAAAAGAAGCCGAAGGCGATAAGTATAAAGATTATTTCGAGTTTTCAGAAGACCTGCGGGAGATGCCCTCCCACCGTGTACTGGCGATATTACGCGCTGAGCACGAGGGTATTTTGTTCAGCTCTATTGCACCGGAGGAAGAAGAGGCGAATGCGCTGATCAATAAGCAATTTGTAACAGGCAAAGGCAAAGCGGCAGAGCAGGTAACCAAAGCGGCAGCGGATGCCTACAAGCGTTTGCTGCGCCCGTCCCTCGAGAATGAATTCAGGGCAGCGGCCAAAGAAAAAGCAGACCAGGAAGCGATTGAAGTATTCGCGGAAAACCTGCGTCAGCTGTTACTGGCAGCGCCACTAGGCCCTAAAGGCGTTATTGCCATTGATCCTGGTTACAGAACGGGTTGTAAAGTGGTGGCACTGGATAACCAAGGCAACATGCTGGACAACGATGTTATTTTCCCCCTGGAAAAAAATTACAAGAGAGATGATGCCGAAGCCCTGCTGAAGAAGTGGGTTTCCAGGTACGATACCGAAGCCATTGCAGTTGGTAATGGCACCGCGGGCCGGGAAACGGAGGAGTTTGTGAAGAAAATTGATTTTGGTAAAAAGATCAATGTATTCATGGTAAATGAAAGCGGCGCCTCGGTATATTCCGCATCGGAAGTAGCGCGTGAAGAGTTTCCCGATCATGATGTAACCGTACGCGGGGCCGTTTCCATTGGCCGCAGGCTGATAGACCCGCTGGCAGAGCTGGTGAAGATAGACCCAAAAGCGATTGGCGTAGGGCAGTACCAGCATGACGTGAACCAGTCGTCGCTGAAACAAAGCCTCGATCGTGTGGTGGTAAGCTGCGTGAACAATGTAGGCGTGAACCTGAATACTGCTTCCAAGCACCTGCTGGCCTATATTTCCGGTTTGGGACCATCTCTTGCGGAGAACATTGTGAAGTACCGTAAAGAAAACGGCGCATTCAGCAACCGTATGCAGCTGAAGAAAGTACACCGTTTGGGTGAAAAGGCATTTGAGCAGTGCGCGGGCTTTTTGCGTATTGAAAATGGCGATAACCCGCTGGATAATTCCGCGGTGCATCCTGAGCGCTACGATCTGATCAAAGAAATGGCCGACAAGCAGCACAGCACTGTGCAGGACCTGATGGCGAAAGAAGAATTACGGAAGAAGATCAATCCAAAAGATTATGTAAGCCCGGAAGTAGGTTTGGTTACTTTGGAAGATATATTGAAGGAGCTGGCCAAGCCGAGCCGCGATCCGCGCGACGAGATCTCTATTTTTGAATATGCCGAAGGCATTCATAAAATAGAGGATGTGAAGCCGGGTATGGTATTACCGGGCGTAGTGACCAACATTACTGCATTTGGTGCATTTGTGGATATTGGCGTGAAGCAGGATGGGTTGGTGCATATCTCCCATCTTTCCAATAAATTTATCAGCAATCCGAATGAGGCGGTAAAACTGAATCAGAAAGTACAGGTAACTGTGCTGGAAATTGATGTAGCGCGTAAGCGTATCTCCTTGTCGATGAAAGATAATGAGAAAGGCGGCGGCGGTGCACGTCAGCAGGGAGGAAGAGATTCCCGCGGCGAACAGCAACAGCAGAAAAGGCCGAACAGGCCGGCGGCAAAAGAAGCGCCGCTGAACGATTTCCAGGCTAAGCTGGCAGCATTGAAGAATAAATTTGATAATTAAGATAAAGCAGCAAGGAAGACCGGTGGTCTTCCTTGCCATTTTCAGCGCTCATATTTCTGCATCCACTGCAGGAATTTTTCCGGGTAGTCGGTATCTCCTTTTTCGCTGAAGAGCATCAGCTCCCTGTTCACTGTGAAGCCGATGTAAATAATATCCCGGTCCATATCGATGGCAATAACGGCTTCATCGTAGCCTGATTTGCCCGGCATATAACCTTCATTAAAGAGTATTTTATTTTCCACTTCTATAGGCGGCGTTACTTTTAACCGTTCAAAAAAAGATTTACGCGCTTTGCCTACCAATGCAGTGAGCCTGCTTTTCAGTGGCTCAGTTTCAAAGAGACCACTTTCCGGGGCGTATTTGCCGTTGAATTGCAGGAAACTGTTCCAGGAAGCTACCATATCTGTCTGGATAGTATCGCCACCGGCGATCATGGTATCAGTTGGCGGCAGGTTGGCCTGGTCGGCAAGTATGATGGCCCTTGCTTTCTGGGCGGGGCTGTTACAGGCGAACGCATAGAAAGTGAATGATAAAAGTGATGCAACAGGAATCCTTCTCGCAGTCATGGTTAAATTTTTAATTTTATACAACCGGGGCGAACAACAACTATCGGGCTCCACTTTCCCGGCAGTTAACAACATAGTTTTATCAGTGGAAGGTCAACAAATCAGATAATAATAGAGTTTAATGGTTTTCAATAAAGTTCTGTGCTATTTTCCTTTGAATACAGGAGCTCTTTTTTCAATAAACGCCTGCATGCCTTCCTTCTGATCTTCAGATGCAAAGAGAAGATAAAAATTTTTACGTTCAAAATGTAATCCTTCTTCCAGGCTGGTGTCAAAAGCCTTTAAAACGGCTTCTTTTGCCATTTTAAGGGCTACCGGGCTCATGGCAGCCGTTTCTGTAGCCAGTTTAATGGCTTCTTTAAGAAATATCTCTACGGGCACAATACGGTTAATGAGGCCGGCACGGAGAGCTTCTTCCGCGGTAATAAAGCGGCCGGTGAGCACCATTTCCATGGCCAGGGCCTTCCCCACTGCGCGTGTAAGGCGTTGAGTACCACCCGCTCCGGGCATAATGCCCAGCTTGATTTCCGGCTGGCCGAAGCGGGCTGTTTCGCTGGCGACGATCATATCGCAAAGCATCATGAGCTCACAACCGCCGCCAAGGGCGAAGCCGCTTACAGCGGCGATAATGGGTTTCTTTATTTTTTTGATGGTATCCCAGGTACTGAACTGGTCGATATTGTACATATCTATGGCCGACTGCCCCGCCATCTGCCTGATATCGGCACCGGCAGCAAAGGCTTTCTCGTTGCCACTGAGCACTATTGCGCGTACCTCATCATCCGCATCAAGCATTTTCAGGGCATCTCTCAGCTCGCCCATAAGCTGTAAGTTCAATGCGTTCAGTTCTTTGGGCCGATTCAATTGGATGTGGGCCACATAAGGCGCCACTTGCTGGTGTATGATAATAAATTCCGGTTGCATCTTTTAAAGTTAAAGAAATATCGTCAATACCTGTAAAACGCTGCAAAGGAATAATTCCGGGAGATTTGAATATTTTTGATAATAAGCGCAGGAGGAAATATACCCGGATAAAGTCCGGTTAAAAAATTTTAATATGATTTTTGCGTTTTACCTTGGGTCTCGCAAAGGGAAAAGGAGCAAAGGAAATTATTAAGCTTAATAAATAATCTTTGGCTCTTTGCGGGATACTTTAAATATTTCAAAATCAGCGATTTTACGGCATGAAGAAAACGATTCTACTGGCACTGGGTATACTGGCATTTGCGACCAGTGGTTTTAGTCAATATTACTTCCAGGATATTTACAATACACAGCAAACAGTGGCTACCATGGCGCTGCTGAAAGAAAACAAGGTAAAGACCCAACAGGTGCTGACGCTGGACGCCGATATGCAGCCGGACCGGGATTTCCGTTGTGAACGCACCCTGAGCCCCACTTACCGGCAGATGAAAGCGCAAACACAATCCAGCTCCACCGGTTACTCCGCCATGACCTCTACGTTTTCCACCAAAGGGCAACTAACAAAAACGGTAGACAGCTCCGGCGCCAGTATTACTACTACGTTGTACCGTTATGATGAAGGCGGACGTTTGCAGTATATCAGCAGTACCTCTGCAGCGCGCGACAGCAAGCTGCGTTTTGATGAAAGCCGGACCTACCGTTACGACAGTGCAGGACATTTGCAGCAGCTGATACAGCGCAAGGGCGGCGATTCCACTATAGTAATGTTTAAAACAGACAGCGCCGGCAATGTGATTGAAGAGCTGGACAAGCGGCGTGGTACACGGGTATATTATAACTACGACAAAGCAGGGCGGTTAACAGATGTATACCGTTACCAGCCTGCGAAAAAGCGTATGTTGCCAGACTATATTTTTGAGTATAATACGCAGGGAAAGCTGGTAAAAATGACTACCGTGAACGCACAAACGTCGTCGTATACGATCTGGCAATATGAATATCAGCCGAATGGCTTACCTTTGCGTGAAACGTGCTATGGCAAAGGGAAAGAGTTAATGGGCATGGTGAAATATGCCTATGAGCTGAATCCTTAGATACAGTTAAAAAAAAAGGAATTCGTAAAATATTTTAATTCAACGGGAGAAAAATTTTGCAGCTTCAAAAAGATTGCTATCTTTGCAATCCCAACGAAAAAAGTTCTTAAAATAATGCGAAAGTAGCTCATTTGGTAGAGCACGACCTTGCCAAGGTCGGGGTGGCCGGTTCGAGCCCGGTCTTTCGCTCTGATTATTCCCTACAAACCCTGGTGGTGGAATTGGTAGACACGCGGGACTTAAAATCCCGTTCGCAGCAATGCGAGTGTGGGTTCAACTCCCATCTGGGGTACTTGAAACCGTCATAACTACTTGAAAGACAGTAGATTATGGCGGTTTTTTTATTCTTCAACTTTTCGAGCTTTTCTCTCATTTTATACACATGATTTTCGTTTCTAGCCACTTACGCGTTCAACTCCCATCTGGCTTAAATGCTCTCCCAGCTGAAATAAACTAAGGAAGAATAGATCCTGTCCTACAAATGAATAGCAATACTTTTTTCTGTCTTTCTCTCTGATCTTTGAGAAGTCCGTCCAGTCAGCTTTTACGGCATCTTCAACTTTTTTACCACAACAATGACATGAATGCGTAACGGCTAATTCATCGTTTAGCCCTTCCAGTGATACTGTCATATCAAATCCACAATCAGCACACTTTTGTGTAGGCGTATCATAGCGCCTTCCATCAGTATCTACCACCACTCTAGGTAGATAATTCTTTACACATTCGAAAACAAATAAGACCGGATGATCTTCCATATCAAAGAAGTAGGTACAGAACCGCATAGGTAAGCCACAAACATCGCATGTAATATGCTTAGGGATTGGCAACCGGTCAATAAGCAACTCCTTCATTTCATCACTGTCGATCATTTCCTGTACTGCCAGGTGCTTAATATTACTCCTTTGAATTGCCATCGTTTTGTATAGGTTGAATTCAAGGTCAGGACTAGAGGATTCATCCGATATACTTTGCAACAAGGCAATTGTATGATTATCGTAACAGTCAAGATAACTGCTGTCTATCTTGCGGAATTTTGCTTTTGCTTTCATATCTGAACTATTTTAGGGTGAGAAGATCTTGAAACAAATCCTTCCTATAGTTAACAGCCAAAGCAGGATGGATAGCCGAAGTAAGAAACAGTTTACCGTCGAATTCCAGTGACTCAGGAAAAATCAGTTTCATCAATTTAAATTTCTCCGCCTCTCCACATGTAGCAAAAAACTCATTCAGCCCCATCATCATCTCCCCTGCCCTATTGAGCGTCTCCACTTTAAGATACTGTTCCTTCATGAGGATATTCGTTACAGCCTCCCAATGTGCCTTATCCAGACCACAATCGGCATAGGCGCGATTGTATATACTGGTTGAAATCACCCCATTTACCAGAGCAATTTGGAGATAGCTAATCTTTTGATTTATTGCCTTTATCCGATCAACGCACATTTTTATCTGTGTACTTTGATTCTTCCGGTATTCCCGCAACCAGGTCACAACCTTATTTCGAATCAGGTCAAAGTCGGCGGGTGTGAAGGAAAGTTGCTTTAGAATTTTATTAAACATCAGATGTAAGGTGTCTCCAGGAAAATTATAGGTCCGCTCCTTTGAACGGAAATAATATAGATACGTCCGCCGATTACGGCCACCAGAATAGCTCCCAGAGATTGCAGCACCACATGGACATCTTAACAGGCCACGCAAAGGAATAATCTGCTTATGTTTACTGGCAATTGGCTTATGCCTTCTTTTCAATAAATCCTGCGCTGAATTAAACATTGATAGCGATATTATTGATTGATGTACCCCCTTTATAAGCCTCTCCGGCTGGCTTGCGCTCTTTGATATCCTGATAAAGCCTGCATACACAATAATTTCCAAAACATGTTGGATGCTGTTATGACCTGTTCGATTGAACCCCTGATTCCTGGCTTCTTCATAAATCAGAAAAAATGGGACACCTGCTATATACTGTTGAAAAATTAACCTGACTATTTCGGCTTCTTTAGCTACAACTTCCAGTATTGGTAACCCTGACCTATCCTTTTTATTTCTATAACCGAAAGGAGCGTGATGAGTAAACCGCCCTGATTCTTTGGCCTGCAATATGGCATTAGCTGTACGGCTTCGTATAAGGATTAGCTCATTATTCGCAACAAGCAGCTTTATTCCACGTACCAGAAAGCTACTGGAAGATGAAGTATCTTGTGATATCGACTCACTCACCGCCACCACACGGACTTTGTACTTTTGGTATGGTTCATCGATCTTTTGGGAAGCCTTAATTAGATCCCTGCTGAAGCGATCCAGCTCCGCGACAACCAGGAATTGAACCAAATCCTTATGTTTTTGAATAAATTCTTCTAAAGCCTTCCAGTTGGGGCGATTAAAAGTATCACTGCTCTCACCATCGTCACGGAAAAAGGCGACAAGAGTTAGATTATTTTGTTCACAGTAACGCTTTATGGCATACTCTTGATATAAGAGGGAATAGCTTGATTGGTCTTTGATACTGATGCGGGCGTAGCCGATGGCAAAATGATGTGAATTTTTCATAACAATGATTTTACCTTAATTACAAAGGCTAGCCACAGGTAAATTGTTAAACTATTCAATGTCGTAAGAAGAAAATAAATGTGTATGAAATACACACTGTCAAAATTGCATTTGCATTCGATTGACACACACATATTGCATCTGACTGCATTCTTGTCTCCAAATACTGCCATTCCTACAATTACACAATCTATAGATTGTCAAACACTTAAGTCAAATAAAGGATAAGCCTGTTAACTGGCCTGCCATTTGAATACTTTCAAATCATTCAAGAATGTCCCCTGTGCAAAAACTGTGGACCCCGATTAAAAACAAATATTCTAGTAAAATTGATAAACTTATGGGTAATAACGTGGTCCCAAGGCAACAGGGCGACGCCTATCAGGCTATGCACTTTTGGCTGAATGCAGGAAAACTATTTCAACCTCATACATATGTCACCCAGGTATCCTGGGAGGCCGATAATACAGGAGGTTTTGATGACGTAATAGTACATTACAGAGAGGGTCACCTATTACATGGCGTACCAATTATTCGAGAATGTATATCAGTTAAACATCACGTAAGTAATGAGCGCGGTTTCGATTATAGGGCATTAATTGATCCATCATTCATCAACTCCCAAAAATCGACTATCCTGTCACGCTTATTTGACGCTTATAAAGAAGACCCCAATATAGCCTCGCATACCGTTTTTCATATGATCAATACCTGGGGGCTTGACTTAAACGACCCATTCTGTAAGCTAATTAGCAACGCCGGTCAAATCATTTTAGATAAATTATTTGATGGAACGACCGACGGTTCTAAACATGGTATAATCCGTAAAGCACTCCGAGAGCATATTGGTGTAGATGACACCACCTTAAAAGAAGTATTGCGTCCATTGAGAATCTCCGCGTCCTACGATGACGTAACTAGGATTGTAGATCGTGTTAATGACAAATTGCAAGCTATTAATTTCCAAACTATGGATGCGGGCAAAAGGGCATCCGGGTATGTTGAACTAATACAGCGGCTACACGCTGAAGGGGTCAAGGATTTCACACAAGAAAAACTGCACGAAATCTGCGACAAAGAAGGATTGATAATAGTAAAAGAGTCGCTGACACAAGAATTTCACATCATTGGATTACGTAGCTTTCGTAAAGGAGCTGAAGATCTCGTTAATAAGGTACACACCTTATCTTGCCATCTCAATAAATTCAATGACAGGTTTTTAGAGCCTCCCCATACATGGGAAGCGGTATCTGCAGAAGTAAAGGCACTGGCAGACGCTGGACTCGCAACTAAAAAGCCGCTTAAACTGTATCTCGATACTCACCTATCCCTTGCATTTGTGTTAGGCTATGAACTTAATCCTAAAGTTGGCGCTCAGGTATCTATTGTACAACGTACTTTGAACGCTGAGCTTCTGTTTCAATCTGCCCCTATTGAGGTTGAAAAATTTCCTCGGCCAATATGGGGGTCCAATTTTATACCTCTAAATCCTGATGGGAAAGATTTAGCTGTAGCTATTGGGGCAACTCATGATATCACAAATGAGGTTCTACACTATGTGTCTACCTCCCTTCCCGATGCAATTGGTTTACTTGTATTTAATGCTCTACCCAAACCATCCAGTACTGTATTTCAAAATGGGAGTCACATAGCTGCAGCAGCGCAGGATATAATAGAAGAAGTTCGCAAACAAAAAGGTTCTATAAAAATGAGAGGTGGTATTTGTCATATCTTCATGGCAGCTCCTGTATCATTTGCATTTTCTCTTGGCCAACAGTCAATGTCCTTGAGCAAACTTATAGTTTATGAGTTTGACTTTCAATCCAAACGTGACGGAGGTTACCACCCAGGAGTTCGATTACCACTATAAATCAAAACTATATGAATATTGTAGGCTATTTTAATGATTTTTTGGCCGATATACGGCTGACACAAAACCAAAAATCTGACCTTAAAAAAGGCCATAATACTTTGAGAGACCGGATTTGGGCAGATGATACGCTGAAAAAGATAATTGTAAACACCTTTCTCCAAGGAAGCTATAAACGTGGTACCGCCATTCGTCCAGTAGGCGACAAAAGAGCAGATGTGGATGTCATCGTTGTAACTAATCTTGATCGTAATAAAGTTACTCCGGAAGAAGTAATTGGATACTTCGAACCATTTTTGGAGAAACATTACAAAGGAAAATACCAAATACAAGGCAGATCGATTGGTATTGAGCTTTCATATGTAGACCTAGATATCGTTGTAACATCCGCGCCTTCAGAAGTCGATAAGGCAGCATATAATTCTAGAAGTGTCCAAACAGAATTGTCATTGGACGACTTTTCAGCAACCTGGCCGTGGAAATTAAATAAATCATGGCTTGAACCAGATATTTCAAAAGCTTATAATTCTCTTGCATTAAATGATGCAGTTCGAAAAGAAGCTGAATGGAAGCTTGAACCTCTATATATCCCTGACAGAGATGCAAAACAATGGGTTCAAACTCATCCTTTAGCACAAATACAATACAGTAGAGATCTAAATGCTCAGACTCAGGGCTGCTATATAAATGTCGTGAAAGCTCTAAAGTGGTGGAAGCTTGTTAAACTACCAGACCCTAAACATCCAAAAGGATATCCTTTAGAACATGTAATTAGTATTTATTGCCCAAGCACTATTTCGTCTGTTCCCGAAGGAGTAGTTTTATCCTTGGAAAAATTTTTATCGGCAAACTTACCTTATCGGCAAGCACAGTCATGTCCATTTTTCTCCGACCATGGTGTTCCATCCCATGACGTATGGAAACGGATTAGTAATGAAGATTTTGTCGCATTCTACGATGCAGTTAAAAGTGCATCTGACCTAGCAAGAAAAGCCTTTGATGCAGAATCAATCAGCGAGCAAGTAAAATTATGGAAAGGGTTTTTTGGATCAAAATTTCCTGATCCGCCAGCAGAGAAGAAGGAAACTAATTCCAATGGAGGCTTTACCGAACGAACATCTGCAACTAAATTGGGTGATACACCAAGATTCGCGTGATGGTAGTAAATGATGATTTAAGAACAGCGAGAAGGGCAATACTAGATCTCCATGAATTTGAGCTAATAGAAGATTTTGTATGGTATCCGACGGAAAACGGTTGGTTATTACAATTTAATTTAAAATTTGATAGTCAACCGCATCCACTAATCCCCCAATCCACAGCTTGGTGTGCGTTAGTCAGTAATAATTATCCTAAAGGTGATATCGATGTTTTCCCGGCCAAGGTAGCTGGTATTACTGCCACATTCCAACACCAGAGCTATAATTCAGATGGCAATAAACTTCTGCCTTGGAGAGATGGATTAATCTGTTTAAAAGTTCCCGGCAATATCTGGAGTAGAGTTGATATGCGTAACGAGTCATTCGAACCAGAAGAACGACTTCGTTGGCATATAATTCGAGCCATCGACTGGATAAAAGCTGCAAGTGAAGGAAGGCTTGTTAACAATGGAGACTATTTTGAGCTTCCTCCATTTCCAACTTCTAAATATAACTATTACATCGCCTTTAACGAATCTGCGGCTAGCTATATCGAGTGGCAGCACATGCCCGATAGAGGTTTACTGAAGTTAAAGTCACTACCAGGAAATACGCAAATGCTTGTCATTACCGAATTTAGCAATAGACAAGAAAAAGTCACTTTGCATTGGGGCAATGCAATTAATCATGCAAAAAAAGAAGTTCATGGCCTTTGGTTGAAGTTGCCTAAAATTCCTGTTAAGCAACCATGGGAGATCCCTAAAAAATGGAATGAATTACTAGAGATACTCCAAGAGATGAATATTGATCTTAAAGAAATCTTATGTAGTCTTTGGACAAAAAACATTAAGCTTAACCCAACTGTACTTTTAATCGGTTTCAACATTCCAGAAAAAATAGGGGCGCCAGAATCTGTGGTTCATTGGTATGCAATTGAACTAACAGTCCCCTCTCGAGCAAAAGGGTTTCATTCCCAACATGCAATTTTGAAACATACCGTAAATATACAGTGTGCAACCGGCAAAAACATTCCATGGATAAACACTATAAACTGGCATAAAGATCAAATTACTACAAGAGGCCGAATGCCAATCATTAGCGGTCCTGAACTTAAAGCCATTATCGGTGTAGGAGCCATAGGGTCGCAGTTAGCTGAATCATTGATCAGATTAGGATGCGAACGTTTATTACTCATTGATCCAGATGTACTTGATGCCGGAAATATTGCCAGACATACTCTGACAATGCAAGAAACTGGAATGAAGAAAGCCAAAGCATTGGCACAGAAGCTAAATAATACCTTTCCGTTTGCCCAAGTATCTCACGAAAGCATTTCTGTTGAGCAAGTCATAATGAAAAAACCTTCAATACTAGATGAAGCCAAAATAATATTTGAAGTCACGGGTTCTGACGAAGTACTAAGAATTCTAAAGGAATTACCAGACGACCCACAAAAGCAATTAGTGTCAATATCAACGGACGCATTTGGAGATCGTCTGTATTGCTTTATAACAACTAGAGCAAATACTCAAAAATCGATTTATACATTTTACGACAAAATGGAAGCTTTTCTAGTTAAAGATAGGAATACGTTGGAAGGAAAAAAACTTCCACAAGAAAGTATCGGATGCTGGAATCCTATATCTCCAATTCGGCTCGATGATATTCAAATGCTATTGGGTGCTGCCATTAAACCTATGGAAAATGCAATTGAGAACTATTCTGTGGACTCGCTGATTGTCATCCATAAGACATACAATGAAAAGACTGAATTTACCGGAGTTCATATTGAATCCATTTAAACATGAGAAAGTTTATTTCCAATGATAAACGGTTTGAAGTTCAACTGCCTTCTAAAATCATAACAAAAATTATTGGTCTGATAGCTGCAGCTGGCAAAAAGGAAACCGGCGGTATCATTATTGGCAGCTATTCTTTAGATAGGTCATGCGCAATTGTGTCATATGTAAGTGGCCCTCCAAAAGACTCAAAATCAGGATTCAATTGGTTTCAGCGTGGAAAATTAGGTCTTCAGACATTGCTAAATCGACAATGGGAAAAGGAGGAGCAAACTTACTATCTAGGCGAATGGCATTTTCATCCATTTTCCAGCCCTGATCCCAGCTTCCAAGACAAACTAGCAATGTCTAAAATTTCTGAAGCAGCAGAGTATAATTGCCCAGAGCCTATACTACTAATTATTGGAGGTCATAAAAATGATTACAAACTCCAGTTATTTGTTATATCACGCTCTGAAGGGTTTATACCATTAAAAAATGATTTTTAGAAAATGTTGTCAGTTCTAGAACACAAAAACATTATAAAATAATTACACATAAATAGATATATGAACTACTCAAACGATATCTATTATTGGTTTTAAAGAATCCTAAAACGTTATTCTTTAATTTCATAGTCCTTCAAATATTAAGTATATTTATCAGAAAATGTCACAGATGAATGATTCATTAAAACAAAAAATAAATTCAAACCCCGACCTTAAAAAGAAACTCGATTTAATTGTCATAAACTATTTCCCTATTCTGCCTGAAGGCTTAAGGGTGGAGCTTTCTGATCTAGGAAAAAATAAGGAGACTATGCAGAAAATAAAAAATGAAGTCATGGCCCTTGAAGGTCTCAGTGAGTCTGAAAAGCGAGAATTATTGGATCACTTTCCCAAGCTGTATATTAATATTTTAAACGACCATAATAAAAAGGTACAAGAGCAAAATCCTTCTTGAACACAATAATTACATACCGTTATCCCCAGTAAATACATAAACTGTTTTATATTGACTCCATGAACATATGACTGGTAATGAGAAAAAGATAATCATTATCCAAAGTCTCACATCAGTTCAAGTTTCACGTTCGTGATATTCTGGATTTCTGACAAAAATGACATAATCGGTTCCAAATAAATCCCATCTGGGGTACAATGCAGTGCCGGCGCACTGAAATTATTAAAGGCATCGCGAGAGCGGTGCCTTTTTTTGTTTGTATTCAATGAGTTATAGATTTGAATTGGGTTTCCAAGTCCCAAATGGTGATGTAGCTTTCAGTTTGTATTACTATGTTGGTTTAATAAATTAAGCCATAGAAAACTGACCATCATTTTTCGCAAGTATCCGACTGCTCGATATCCAAATTAGAGTCAGGTTTCTCAATTTCTTTCATAGCAATCTCACATACAAGAAGAGCTATTTTTCTATCGCTCTCATAAAATAAAATATCACTAAATATTGTAGCAATTTTATGCTAAATTATTTAGCTTTCAGATAATGGAATAAATATAAAAATTGTTACATTCCGTAATTTACTGAAAATCAATATTAATTATCGTTGAGGGTTTTGACTCTAAAGGATATTTCAATTAAATCAGCCAGGTCCGATCTTTTTGTGAATTCCAATTTGGTTACAGGAAAATTCAAGTTTTTGTCACTTGCGACATCCTTAATCATCAATATATAATCATCGCCAGCAGTTACCCAGGAATATGCTGCATATCCATACATGCGCCCAATGGATGTCTGCCCGGTTGTATATTCATTACCGATTCGTTCTTTTAATGTGTCAATCAAGGTATCAGTGGAATCATCAATGATAAGAATAATTCTTTTGATGGTACCTTTTGAATCGACATATGCAAAAGCATATCTCACTGTAGTGCCCGAATCCTTGATATTACTGAGAGGGATATTATAGAAGTTTACTTTGGGGCTTGCATAGAATAACTTCTCCTGCGAATACTCGTTAAACTTAACAGCTCCCTGATAGGCGCTAATTGGTTTTCCGAGTTCCAATCTACCGATTCCGTTTCCTTTTATTTGGGCACTTACATCCATAAATAAAGTGAATTGTAGCAACGTAACTATGATAAAATATATTTTCATTCCAGTAACATCTGATTAGTTACCGGAGTAGCACCCTATTTGCTACTCCGGAAATATTATTAGTCGCAGTTCCAGCCAAAGACTCCGCTGTATTGGGCAACGCTGGGAGTAATATCACCAATTGAATTACCCAAACCAGGTGTGATAGTCACCTTCCCTCCTTTTTGCTCGGCATATTTATTCAATGCCTTCCTATATGCAACATTCATTCCCTCCCAGTCAATATCCACTCTGTTAAGTTCATAATATTGCATAACATCACCAAGCGCCAATTTATCAATTTCAACGGCCATTTCTGCGGCTTTGTCCTTGGAATAGAATGTGCCGTCTTTCCTTATTACCGGAAAACCAAAATAAAGAACCGGACCAGGTGAAATAATTCTGGCTTGCCCGCGAGAATCGAGTAGATTCATGTGAATTCCCATCACAGCTGCGATCTGCCATCCACCTTTACCTTGCGCATCGAGGTCAATAACCTTTGAAAACTTGAAAGATTTAGAGCAAATCTGCAGAACCCCAAGTGGCTCAGCATCCGCTCTTTGGGGACGCCCGCCACTTGAAGGTGGCGTGTATACTGGATTGCCATGTGCGTCTACTCTTTGAGCTACAGTGCTGGGAGGCATCCCTCCACCAGGATCTCCTGCTCCGGGATTCCCGCTGGAGCCTCCATCAGGAAGTTCAATACATCTGGTAGAGGAATAATTATATTGGCATATCTCAGGGTAATTACCCATATGGGTACACGTATACCAATCAATAGTTTCACATACAGTCCCTCTGGCATACATGTTTGGAGCGGTAATTTCCATTGCCAGCCGGGAAATTTGACCACCAAAGTGCTGATAACCTCTTAGAATAGTGCCATCCCATTTTTCGACCATAGTAACTCCACTGAACTTGTCAGGCGTACTGGAATTATCTGGAATGATATACATCATTTCCGTTGTTAACTCGTTATTCCGTTTAGGATCGCGGAAAACAAGCATGAAAGCAATGTTTTGAAGTGGTAGCATTGCATCCTTTCCGATCATTTTTACACTATATCTCAGTTGCAAAAGATACATTGACTATACGTCGCGCCAGCAAGGCCCCCAAACGAATTTCCTCCTGGGATGATATAGAAGATTAAATCATTAGTTGTTCACCTTCAATACCGGACATCTGTGGGCGGGGCCCCCACCAATCTTCCGCCCACAGAGTCAGGTAAATAGGAAGCAACAATACGAGAATAAATTAAAGTTTTTCCCTGTCAAATATAATTTACGCCAAAAAATGTCGTAATATTGTCGCAAATCGCCCAAAAATGTCGTAATAAATTATGGCCCAAATTCGCGCTATAAATGATATATTATTAAATGCAATTGGTCAATTCCAGAATGGCGCATCCATTGAGGATATCATTTCCCGGAGTGGTTTGCAGTTAAACACCCGCACCTTACAAAGACGGCTGAATGATTTACGTACAGCCGGCCATATCACAACTACAGGCCAAACCCGGGGACTTCGTTATCATCTGGCCAGTCAAAATAAATTGGAGAATGGAGGCAATTTGACTGATGTTTTATTATCCGATCCTGCTCAGGAAATTCTTACAATTATCCAAAAGCCTGTACAACAACGTCGCCCGGTTGGATATAATCGCAGATTTCTGGAGAAGTACCAACCTAATATTACTAATTATCTATCTCCAACAGAACTCCAAAAGCTGGCAGCGTTAGGTAATACTGCCCGACTAAACGAACCTGCGGGTACTTATGCAAAAGAAATCCTAAACAGGCTATTAATCGACTTGTCCTGGAACTCCAGCCGCCTGGAAGGTAACACCTATTCTCTTCTGGACACCGAACGACTGATTTCTTCAGGACAGGTTGCAGATAATAAGTCCGCCAAGGAAGCACAGATGATTCTTAATCACAAGGATGCCATTGAATTCATAGTACAGTTAGCAGATGAAATTGGATTTAACAGATATACCCTGTTAAACCTTCATTCTCTGCTGTCCAATAATCTATTGGCTAACCCTGCCGCATCAGGAAGGCTAAGGCATATTCCTGTTGGCATTCAAAATAGTGTCTACACTCCATTGGCTGTTCCTCAGCTCATTGAAGAAATGTTTGACCTAATGCTTGACAAAGCCTCTCGAATCGAGAATCCTTTTGAACAGGCATTTTTCATCATGGTACATATACCTTATTTACAGCCTTTTGATGATGTAAATAAAAGAGTATCCAGATTAGCGTCTAACATTTCATTGAATAAACACAACCTGGCTCCTTTATCCTTCATTGATGTACCGAATGAATTGTATACCAAAGGCCTGATTGGGGTTTACGAACTAAATAGAGTTGAATTACTAAAAGATGTCTTTCTCTGGGCTTATGAACGTTCAGCAGCCCAATACTCTGTACTCAGACAATCACTGGGCGAGCCAGATCCCTTCCGACTTAAATACCGCGATCAAATCCGGTCCATCATCCGGAAAATAATATCTGAGGCAATGCCAAGAATTCAAGTAGAGCCGTTTCTACAAGATCAAGCAAGAGAGCTACCTGAAACAGACAGACACAAATTAATCGAAGTAGTGGAAACCGAACTACTATCGTTACATGAGGGAAATTTCGCAAGGTATATGGTACGCCCGTCCGAATTCAAGAAATGGCAGGAAGAATGGAAACATTAAGTATCTGCAGTGGTAATCATAATATCCTGTATTTTGGATAACAAAGAGATGATATTTTCCGAATAACTCCCATCTGGGGTACAACGCGGACGCGTTTAGAAGGCATCGATTTGCATCGATGCCTTTTTTTGTTTATATTACTTATTGAAACATTAAGTTGATAATCTCAATATCAACGCACTTCGTTCTGAAAGTGCATTCCAACGTTGCCTTTATACTACATCAGAAGAAAACAAATACTACGTTTTTTATACCATATTAAATCATCCATCATGCCCATTAAACTTAATGTACCTTTTAATCAGAAAGATGAAGCAAAAAATTTAGGTGCTATATAGATCCCAGATGTAAAGATCTGGGCTATTCCTGATAGTATCGGGAATATAAATCCATTTAAACCATGGCTGCCACTGCCATCATTCGGAGGTTGTATTATTAAATACCCGTATTTTGTTGCAAAGGACAATCGAAAATGCTGGAAGTGTCATAAAGAAACTCCTTTGATCGCATTTGACTCAAAAAACTACTTTACTACTGCTTTTAACTCTCCGAAAGATGTATTGTGGGAAAAATATGACCATCCTGCTTTTATTGATTAAGGCTGAAGCAGCTATCAGTCTTCGTGGGAATGGGGCCGGGGATATCCCTTTAACTCTGATCCGGAAACGTGCCGGCCTGCCTGAGCTGCAAGGATCAGGAATGGACGAACTGAAGAAACAAGGGCGCTGTGAGCTTGCAGGCGAATTTGCCAACAGACACAGAGATCTGGTCCGCTGGAATGATGCCGCAGCCACCTATGCGCAACCGCTCCATGATTCCAAAGGCAAAGTGATATGGGCTGTGAGCAGATTTGACCCTAAAGCGCATGATATCTGGTTAGTGCCACAGCGTGAGATAGATAACAGCAAGGGGGTATTAAACAGAATGAAGGCTGGTAGGTTACTGTCATCACCGCACTGCGGTGAATTTGTTTCCGGATGGGCATACCTAAACATAATAAAATGTGTCGCTTTTCTTGAATTACTCAGGACTGGCGCACCAGCAATTTATTGGTGAGTGCAAGAAGGTTTTCTTTCCGCTTGAATGGTACGTCCACCATATCCAGACAATTGAAAGCCGTTGCAGTATATTGCGAAATTTTGCCGGTTGCCCATTCGTCTACTTTGCAGCCTTTGTAAATCTCTAATACTGCTGCTACTCTCTCACCTTTATTTTTCGACATGGCGTTCAGTAATTCTTTTTTTTGTACGGAAGTACTCCTTTCCCAGGCTTTAATCAATAATGCCGTTTTCTTATTTTCCAGGATGTCGCCACCAGGTTGCTTACCGGTTACAGACGGTTCGCCAAAAGCGTCCAGGTAATCATCCTGTATCTGAAAAGCAATACCAAGATTTTTACCAAAGTCGTAGAGATAGGCTTGTTGCTGTAGATCTGCTCCGCCAATGATAGCTCCTATTTTGATGCTGGCAGCCAGCAAAACAGATGTTTTAAGGATGATCATTTTCAGGTAGTCCGGAAAGCTAATCTGGTCCAGGTCCATTTTTTCAAAATCAACATCCATTTGCTGTCCTTCGCAAATTTGAAGTATGGTTGCAGAGAATAGTGCATGTATTTGTTGTTTGTATTGCTCCTGCACATTACTAATGTGTTGGAAAGCATTGACCAAAAGAACATCTCCTGTCAGTATTGCCGTGGGTACATTATATTTGACATGTATTGTTTGTTTGCCACGCCGTAAGGGAGAATGGTCCATAATATCATCGTGTACCAAAGAACAATTATGAAATAATTCAATGGCGTTGCCTGCATGAAAGCTATCCTGGTGAATGTCTCCAAACAGCTCGTTTCCCAAAAGACATAATACAGGCCGGATTCTTTTTCCACCTCCTTCTAAAAAATAACGGATGGCGCTATAGAGGTTATGAGGTTCTTCCGGAAAGTTGAGCTGGCTGCAACATGAGTTATACTGTACTATCAGGTCATTGAGGGAATTCATATGTTGTTAGTTATCAATAGTCCGGTAATAAATGAGGCGGCAAAAGCCCCTGTGTTCAGGCGTTTCCCGTCATCACGTGTGCTCCGGCCGCCTGGTTTATCAGAGGGGTGCGCCAGCCCAAACCAGGCACAGAATAGGGTGTTTCGTCAGCCGTTTTTAACAGTACAACACGCACCAGGCTATCATTTCAGCTTGCCCTCCCGATTAGCCTGAAAATGCCTGATCTCTACCCTTTCCAGCGTCTCGCCTTTCCCATTTGGCGGCACAGGAAATGCCCCCGGGTCATATCTGCCCGTTCCGCTTCTATAATACCAATCATTTAAACCGCTGATCATTTGTTTTATGTGGTAAATAAAATCTTCTGTCTGTTTTTGGTAGGGGCTAAAATCCGGCAGATGGTTTGATAATGTCACAAATTCATCTACAAACTCGTCATGGACCCTCATTGCCTCTGTACAGGCTTCATCAAAAGATATTTTATAGTGACGTTGTAATAATATGATGCTGTTAAGAAATTCTGATTCTATCGATAGCTCTTTCCCTATAGTCGCAAAATCGTTCTGAAGCGCAACAATGATTGACTGTAGTAAGACCAGCCGCTGGATAATGGTATGATTATAAATATCGTCAGGTAAAGCAAAACCAATCAAAGGACATATCTGGTCAACAAATGGTATCATGCCTATGGAGTTGGCGCGGATCAGATGAAAGAGGGACATTGGGGGAGCCTCCATACTGGCCTTATACTTCGATTCTCCCATGATCCCGTCAATAACAAAGTGGTGCTTATAATTTTTAGCAATCCGTTCAATCCAGAAGTCGGGCATCCCAAACTCAATCCATTCTTTTCTGTTCGTTTGTATTTGACGAAATATCCCTTTTTCGCCCGGACGGGGATCGTCTCCCATCATCACTTCAAATATCCGGTCCCCGAAAGCCGCTATCTCCTTTACCGGTAAAAGTTCTGCATAGTCGTCAGTTACTGTCATATAAATTACAAAACGCGCCACAGAGGTTACTTTTTTCCGGTCGGTAACAGTAGGCACCATAAAAGCACCAACATCAACCAACCGGTGCCTGTGATAGCTTACCAGCGCCTCCGGTGACAGAAATTGATAGTCCTGATCATACCAATTTCTTTCTTCTTCATAAAGACTTCCGACAAAAGGGCTTTGAGCGGTTGACCAGGGGTATACCGGCATGGGTACATTAAATTGCTTTTTCATGTATTCAATATTTAGTAAAAATTCCTATCCGCTGTTTGTTCACCAATGGCACCTGTCCAAATTAGTTAAGCAGGCTGCAATTCACATGCAGGCAGATTTATAGTTAGGAACATTTTTCTCTGCGAATGCTTTGCATTACGCATCATTATTTTGACTTGTTAAATATTTTCATGGTTATGACCCAACAAATACTTTCCATGTTTCGCTACCCGTTCCCGACGCTGAAGAACCCCTTTGCTGAGGCGCTCCAGGAGCTGACAGAGAATGAGTGGATCGACAATGAATACCGCTGGCTATACCAGGATGATGAATCCACGAGGTTAAAGTATAAGAAAACCAAAACCGCGCACATTGCTTCGCAATGGTTTCCCACTGCAAACTATGAACGGTTAAAGCCTGTTTGCCGGCTTATGCTATGGACACTCTATAACGATGACATGTACGAAGAAGCCACCCCGGAAGAGATAAGCCTGGTGCACAAAAATACGGTCGCCATATTGAAAGGAGAGATAACCGCAGAGGAATCCGGGTTGCCGCTTGGCCGGTTATTATCTTCGTTGAGGGCAGAATTGTTAACGTTGCTTACCCCGGAATCATTACACCGTTTTGTGACTGCCCTCAGCGGTTATTTTACAGGCCTTGAGCAGGAAATGATCTATAAGGCAAGGAAGGCTTTTCCGAGTGTAGAAGACTGCCTGGCCATCAGGGAAAGCTCGCTCTGTCTTCGTCCTTTCCTTGAGCTGGCGGACATAGAGACCCGGCAACCACTGCCCGATGAAATACATCATCACCCGGTAATGCAACGGCTCATGTCCCTTGCTATCCGCATGATGGTATGCTTTAATGAAGTACAGTCTGTAGCAAAAGATGAAGCCACGGATGGCATCTATTACAATTTGGTAAAGGCAATTCAGCATAATCGCAACCTTTCGCTCGAAGATGCCTGTATGGAGGATCTGCGCATACATAGCGAATACCTGCGGGAATTTATTTATCTTCAGTCGTTTCTGCCGGATTTTGGCAATTGGCAGGATGCGGTAGTTAACCGGGTACACTATATAAGCATGACCCTAAGCGGCTGGAAATCCATCTCCTTTAACCTGCCGCGATATAATAGTACAGACGGTTTCCCCGCCGTCAGCGCATTGAAGCAGTATAAATGGATTCATCAATAGCGCAACTTGTTAAGCAAAAGCATGTTTGATCTTTTTTCTTATGAGTTCGTATGTTTGAAGCACATGGCTTCAAGAATGATGTAACTTTCATTATAGCTCCTTCCACTAATGACAATAAAACCGTTCCCGGCGCGGGTTCTCATATGTAAGCGGCCGCCACGTCTTTGAGAACGCTAATATTCTCAAGGTCGTTTGGATTGATGTTTGAGATCAGTAGTGTTTCGTTAAGAATAATAGTCATTTCTTTGAAAATCCTGATTCGCCAGTATTTCAGAATAAATTAGTCGCGTGACGATTTGAAACCTCCATTTATATAAACTTCCAATGAGTTATTATCAGCAACCGGCAAAAAGCAATAGCCGCGTTCAAAGAAAGGACGGACTACATGTTGCTGTTTGAGAGCCAGGAAGCAATACGTACAATGCAGCCTAACCTTGATATTAGGGTAATCCAAAAAAAAACGCTACATTTAACCATCTGCATTATGAAGGAGAGCGGCGCACCTGGCATAAAGCCAAACAACGCTGATTTTACATTTTATATGCAAGTATACCCAGAAAGACTAAAACCCTCAAAATATGAAAACACATCTGTTAGCAGGCTTCCTACTTAGGAAGGCCCCACTGTTAGCTCTGTTCATGTTCCTTATGACTACGTTTTCCTACGCACAAAAAGTCTATGTCAGCAGTCAGGGTACTCAAATTTATGGATTATGTATAGGCTGTTTTGTTCAAGATCCGCAAAATGCTGTCGGCCCTGATGAACTCAATTATTCTTCCATGCAAATTCCCATAGGACTTATTGGAAGAATTGAACAAACACTGATTTTCCCTTCTGTAAAAAATTACACAAAAGTTGTCATTGGCATAGGCACAAACCAGTCCGGGTTATCTGCACAATTACTGGCAGGAGTTTCCGTGGAAACATTTAACGGGAACACGTCAAATAACGACTACCGGATCGTGGACAGTGAAATGCTCAGAATTAGAATACTAAGTCCGGGCTCGAGCCAAGGCAATATTGAATTTTCTACAACCAAACCTTATGACCGGATCAAAATAACGCTCAATGCAGGACTCCTGAACCTCAATGGAGGGCTTAATGTTTATTATGCCTATCAGTTGGATAAAAGAGTCTATGCAAACAGAGAAGATCATGTGGGTAATATTCAAAATCCACAGAACGCAGTAGGCCCCAATGAAAATGATTTCTCGAAGTTGATCCCATATGCCAGCCAAACGCTCTTCTTTCCTGCCGATAAAGCTAATACAAAACTTGTGATTGGTGTTGGCAGCGATAATAAGCCTATTGAACAATTGACAGGATTGACAATTAAGACAACGGAATGGTTCCATTTCTTCAAGATAAAACCAGATCCTCAAAATCCCTACAGGGGAACAATAGAATTAACGACTTACGTACCTTATAATAGCGTCGAACTTTGGCTGAGCGACTCCACTGGATCAGGCTCAGATTTAAAAATTTATTATGCTTATCAGGAAGAGTATAGTCTTGACGTCTGTAAAAATATGCCATTTGATCCCTTTTATTATTTTTCCTTTAATGGAAATACCAATAGTACAAAACCCGGATTTAACCTTACTGCATCTACGCCTTTTCCCGAATACAAATATAATATAGCGTGCAACCAAGGCCTTACCTCAACCACTTCATCCTATACGCTCGAAAGCCCCGATATCTCGCCATTGCTTTATTCCGGAGACCTTACCATCGCTTTCTGGGCTGATATTAGAGATGGCGATCCGCTTATTCCAGATCCGGAGAATCCCGGAGAGTATCTTCCTCCTACAAGGCCACAACCTTTTCTTCAGCTAGAAGCTTTTAGTCAAACGTTCAAGATGACTAATCAGGGCATCCTGATTAAAGAGGAGGGACCGGACGGCGGGGAAATTATGGAAAATGCAACGGGCCATGTTCATTGTGTATTGGTATTAAAGGAACAGCCACAGATCGACAATGCCTGCATTTATATTAACGGATATCTAAGCGACGGAAACGATAATTGCACTGTATGGATGCAGCAGGAACGAATCAATCATAAAAAGATTAAAATTGTCCTCGACCGGGCGGATATCGACGAGCTGGCTATTTATAACCGCGCCCTTAGCGAACCGGAAATATCCCTGCTGGCAAACTCCTATCATATATCTACCAACACGGCAATCACAGCTCCGGCATCAATGTCAAAGCAAATGAAAACTGTTTCTGTGAAAGAAACGCTGGCCATGTCGCCTAACCCAACTACAGGACGGATTACATTACAAGGAAACCTTCCTTTACAGGATGCGGAGATTTCTGTAAGAAATGCTTCCGGAGCAGAGGTTTATCATTCCAAAGTAAGCTCTAACGTTATTAATTTGCCACCATCATTACCGGCAGGAATTTATATACTCACCTTGCAGGCTAAAGATAAAAGAGTATTTATCAACAAAGTTGTTCTGACAAGATAAGTGAAGATTTAGTAAACAGCGTCCAGGTGAGTAACTATACAAACCAGAACGGTAGATGCACAACATCCAACGAATTTCAGGAAACTCTACAACATTTGTAAAGGAATCTCTGAAAAAGAAGTAAATAGTCAGAACAATTTTCAGTGTTATCCGATATATGTCTTATTCCCTGGAATGCTGACCGTGAAATCATACCAATTAAGGGGACTGTTAAGCTTGATGGCCTGTGTGACAGACTGCATGCCTGCACGGCCAGCATTCAACGACTTATTCCATTCCTCTGATCTTACATTAACAAGATTGATAGATCTGATTATTTCCGGAATAAGCATAGTTGAAGGGGAAAAGGTATCTCTATTACATGAATCTGACCGTTTCAATAATACATCAACAACTGGGTAATCGATCCCCACACCTGAACAGGTGAAGAGAAATCATTAATGATGCCCAATAGCTGCAGCGGGATAGTCGGATGACTAGCCCGTTTTACCAAACAAACAAATTGTCATTTATTATAATTTAATACTTGATACCGGCCTGATGGCTCAAAAGGGGTGCTATTACCTCTGCATTCCTAATCAACCAGGAAAAGTTGTGGATTTTGATACCCCAAACTCCAGCTATTTCCGTGTTTTGCCTGCATAACAACAGACGCGGCGATAGCTGAACTAACGGCCGGGGCAATTCTTCATCCGGTCTTTTCTAACTACTTAATTGTTAATCACAAATAAATTTTGATTCATACTGGGTAAAAAAATGATGTCGATGTATCTTATGTATGAGTAGCATAAATAGACAGATTATAGGCAACAACCTTAATTGGTTTGATCCGGAAGACATGAATTCTCGGTCCTCCCTTATTTAACCTTTTAGGACAATATAGGATAAATAACGATTTGGCTAATCGTACAGAAAAATGAAAATAGATATGGTTTTAGCTGTAAAGCACAGATGATCTCATCAGTGCTTTGTTCATTTAAATCCATGCTCTGGTAATCACTGCCGCGGTTATTCCTCCTCCTTTATGGCCGTTCATTTCAGAACCCGGCAGACTAGAGGTCACCACTTAATGACAATTCAATTTATATCGATGTCAATTGAAAAAAGCATTAGGGACCTGTCATCATTTTATTTGTATGTGTGAGTACACGCACTCAAACATTCCGGTCATCAGCAAAATTGACCATCAGTGGCTATATTTCCGATAAAAAAAGTAGTGAGCGACTGTTTCAACAAATTGCAGCTTTTTTAAGTATAATACTATTTAAATTATATATATGATAAATATATCACATTACAACTATTATAGTATTATTCTCTCCATAAAGCTGCAAAACAAAATCAGCTGCGTGAAAAAGCGGTTCTAATAAATCTCCGTTCCCGGTACATTTAGAGTTTTCGGCAAAACTCAGAAAAGGCTGCTCTTTTGAGCAGCCTTTTTCTTTTATATCCAGGTAGTTAGCCATTAAGCCGGATGTAATAAGTTGATTCCATGTCCCGCTTCAAGTATGAGACAGGCAGCGCCTCTTTCAGATCACGGTTACTGCGGACACAATAGGCCCTATCTCCCTGTCCTGTAATCATTGAAGTTTACCGGCTTTATAGGCAAGCAATGCATCCTCAAACCCTTTGATAGTTCCCGGTAAAATGGCGCTGGCATATTTACCGGATGCCAGTGCATCCTTTCCTTCTTTTATGGCCTTTTCTTCACAGGCTACCGCATTTGTAAAATCACCTTTCTCAGCATGTAACGTAGCCATCAGGTGGTAAGCCTGTGGAATGATCGTTCCCGGTTTACTCAATGATCCTGCTGCACATTCCAGTGCAAAAGTATACATATCTTTAGAGAGCCCTAAAAGACGGGAAATAATATCGGGCAATATATTTTCCGCAGCCGGTTGTTCTTTCCTCCACTCCTTCGCGAAATCAAGTGCCTGCTGTTCGCTGAAATGCTCCAGCAAAGTGGTGAATTTCATATAACGCAGCTTTGTATCCATGATGGTTTTCCTGGTGAGCGCACGGTCTATCTCTGCGATCGCCTTTTTGTAATCCTTTGCCTCCAGTGCATCGTTCACCGGTTGCAGAATAGCCATATACCCGGCCATAGCTGCAGCACTGGCACTTGCCTTCTTTGAATATTCAGAAGCAAACTTCGCTTCATCGAACTTCCCGGAGATCACGTTATCCATTACTTCTTCCAGGTTGGAAGGGTGCCCGATCCATATGATATTTCCTTCTTTAATGAGGAACGTAGCAGGTATCCCCGAAAGGCCAGCGGCTTTCATCCACCGGTTAGCCATATACTGGCTTTTGTTATCTGCTGCTACGTTATATGCCATATCATCTCCCATATTCTTTACAAATTGCTCCACTGCCGGCAACGCACTTTCATATGGTTTGTCTCCCGTTTTCTCCCAAATGTCTATTCCTACAAACACTGCCTTCCCGGCATACTTTGCCGCAAGTTCAGACAGATGAGGCATTGCAGCTTTGCAAGGCCCACACCAGGTAGCCCAGAATTCGAGCACATATAACTTATCCTTTTCGTAACGTGTAACCGGTGTTCCTTTGAGCCATTTTACAGTTTGGATGACGGGTGCCGGATCTCCTATCCTCAACGTATCCCCTGCTTTGGCGTATGTGATCGATACCAGTAAACAAAATGCGAGGCATTTCAAATAATGTTGTCCATTCATGTTAGTAAGTATTTTGTTTGATGATACCATTGCTGGTCACTATATCTACATTATTGATCGGCAATGCGTACTTTCTTGAATTTTTCTCCAGCGTATAATTGATGGGGGGTTCATTGCCACTGATAGCAGTTGCAGTGAATTTGAAGAACGATTTGGTAACTGTCACATCATCATTCGGATCATCGTTATTGTTATAGCGGCGCAGATCGAACCAACGCTGCGTAAATGGTATCTCACGACGGCGTTCCAGCAATATTTTTTTGATCGCATCTGCTTTATCTACAGCAGCAAGGTTTACCCATGGTCCCGGCTTCATGCGTTTGGCACGCAATATATTCAGAGTGGCTATACCTCCATTAAAATCACCCAGCCGTGCCTGGCATTCTGCTTTAACAAGATACATTTCTCCTGTTGTGATGCCGCTGGGTAATGCTGTGATGTAGTAAAATACATATCCCGGGTAATCAAAAGCCGGGTTTACCGCTCCTACCATGTAAGAAAGATGTTCTACCACGTTATATTTATACCGCAGATCATTTGCCGTATCGTATGCTGCGAGGAGATCACTGCTTGGAAAGCTAAAATTTCCATCGAGCACACGGATATACATATTCTCTTTCCATGCGATGCGCGTGGTATAATCTACAGGGCTCGTAGTGAACATTGACGGGAATTGCAATGGTATCGGCCCCTGACCGGGAACGTTTATATTGAATGTGAACCCGAAGTTCACGCCGGTATTATAATCTACCAGTGTATTGTATTCTGCCAGCGCGGCGTCTGCATATTTCATAGCCACCTGGTAGTTATTAAGATTGAGATAATACCTTGCGGCAAACCCATTGATACCGGCAGTATTTGCCCTCCAATGCTGGGCCGCGCCATTCTGTACCAACGCCTGTTTGCTTTTCAGCGCTTCCTGCAGATCAGCCTCTATAAATTTATATGTATCTTCCAGCGTTGCTCTGCCAACAGGTTCTTCGAAGCTGGTAGATGTTTTCAGGGGAAGGCCCATTTCTCCTTTATTCGCTTCCGTGTATGGCAGGCAGTAGGTATTAGCCAGTACCCAGTAACTGTAAGCCCTGATAAAATGCGCTTCTGCTTTGAGACGCGCCTTTTCATCTTCCATACCGCTCACTTTATCTATTGCATTCAATACCATATTCGCTCTGAATATTTTACTGAATTCTTTGGACCAGAAGTCGTCGGACTGTGCATTGATAAGGTTATTGTAATCCCACACAGCAGCTTGCAAACCAACGATCGCAGCGCCGGAATAAAAGCCGGGAGCAGATTTATACAAGCCGGTCAACAAAGCCACATCATCACTGGCATATATATTGGCCTTGTTAGCTTCCGCCCAAAAGTCGCGGTAATTAGCCAGTATCGCATCCAGCTGCGCTGTATTGGTCAATGGCAGCGAGCTACTCTTGGATGGCAATTCATCCAGGAATTTGTCTGTGCACGACACAAAGCCCAATATACTTCCCAATAGCAGGCAGGTCACTATACTTCGTTTGTTCATTCGTTTCATCATCAGCATATTAAAATGTCAGTTTGAATCCGAAGGTGAACTTCGGTTGTGGCCGGATGGTGCCAAGCGGGTACTCCGGATCTTCATGATACCTGTTCGATGTAAGGATGAAAAGGTTGTTGCCCTGTGCATACAGTTGCGCATTGCGGATGCCTGTTCTCCGGAGTGCAGTGGGAGGAACGTTGTACGTGAGATTGACCTCCTGCATCCTTATATGCCCGGCATTATCAGTGAGATAATCCATGTAAGACACGATGTTGGCCCAGAAATAATAAGAAGGCTCATTGGCGTTCATCGGCAGGGGAACGATCTTCATCGGGTCTCCATTCATCACTTCTGAAAGCCTTGCATTCGGCAGTAATTTTCCATTCCAAAGGATCGGGTAATTAAAGGAATTATGCCGGAAAACATGCCCGAATTTCCCGGTGATGATAAAAGACAGATCGAAGTCGTACACAGAGAACTGGCTGGTAAACCCGGCAGTATAAGGCGCTACTGTAGTTCCCATAGCTGCCATATAGGTCAGTGGATTTCCGGTAGGGTAAGATGCCAATGCATAGCGGGTCTTGTCATCCGCGCCTTTGATCATCGGCTGCCAGTTGGGTGCAGCATCAGTACCGAGGTTGTAAATGCCGGCATACTGATAAGCCCATAATGTATTGGAGTTTTTTCCCTGCACATACGCTGCTGTTCCGCCATTCGTCAGATCGGACGGCAGGTAATTGGCTACATACAGATCAGTGATCCGGTTATCGTTATAAGCAAAGCTCAGATTGCCACGCCAGCGTATTTTGTCTCCCAGGATATTCGACGAACTTCCTATCTCCAGTTCAATACCCCTGTTCAGCATCCTTGCATTGTTAAACTTCTGGCGGGTAGTTCCATTCACAGAAGGAATGGAAATATTGGCGATCAGGTCCATCCCCATCTTACGATAAACATCCAGCTTGCCGGACAACTTTCCGTGAAACAGGCTGTAGTCCATGCCTATGTTGATAGTACCTACCTTTTCCCAACGCAGTGTAGGATTACCAAAGCTGGCAATAGTAGCCGTATATTGCTGTGTATAGATGTCTGGCGAAGCATTCAATGATATCAATGGCATGAATGCTGTGCTTTTATCGACATTCCCATTATAACCATAAGTAGCTCTCAACGCCAATCTGTCTACCCAGTTCACCTGCCGCATAAAAGTTTCTTCTGACAGCTGCCAGCTTGCACCTGCTGACCAGAAAGGAGAATAGCGGTATGCAGGATCATCTGAGATAAGGTTGGAAGCATCCGTGCGGGCGCTTCCCGAGATCGTATATTTATCACGGTAGGTATATGCAATATTCCCAAACCAGGAAGAATAACGATCTGTAGTATAACTGAACGTATTTACATAATTAAATACAAGGTTATTCCCCATCCAGTCTTTCAACGGAAAGAACGTGCCTCCGGGGCCATTGGGAAATGTTCCTACAGTAAGCGTGTTATCGTTGTAGCCATATGCAGTAGGCGAACCAAAGGTTTGCATATTACGGCTGGAGAGCTCCATCCCTGCAATGGCATTTATATCATGATCGCCAAAGGTACGGCTGAAGTTAAGCTGGTTGCGGATATTATAGCTTCGCAATTCTGCCCGTTGCTGATCAAGGATGCTACCCTTCGGAAGATTTGCTTTGATAGCGTTCGTGCTCTGCGTCCAGGAAGAGGTAGTGTTCAGGAGGCTACGTACTTTGTAGGTTTCCTCATTATACAAATTTCTCCTGCTGGAATTAAATATCTCGTATTGTGCCCTTGTATCGAGCGTAAGACCTTTGAGTATTTTGAATGTCAGCCCCGCCTGCAATCTTGCGTTCGTGGCTTTGCCGCCAATATCACGGTTCTTCATTTCACGAAGGGGATTGAACGTCCAGTCCGCATACGGAAAAGACGCCATTGGCACATATCTTTTCAATGTGGGCTGATACAGATCGTTGATCACGTTTGTATAAGATCCGTCTGTATTCAGCAACATGTCGTAAGGAGACAATCCCTTGATATAATCCAATCCATATCCGCTGCTATCCGCTTTGATCTGTTGCAGCATACCGGAAAAATTAAAGTCCAGCCATTTGAAAATATTAGCAGATGTTTTATAGTTGATCAGGAATTGATTGGTTTTCATTTCCCGGAAATTGGACTGGCTGTTACCGAACAGGAACGAGATGATATGAGAGCTGCGTTGCCCGCCTGCGGAGATAGTAAGGTTATATTGCTGATCTACCGGATTCTGAAGGAAGTTATCGCGGATCTGCTGCCGGTTATCGCTTGCTGCAAGTTGCGCCAGGAGCGCATCCCGCTGCTGGCTGGTCATAAACCCAAGAAATTGTTCATTAAGTGCGGTAGAAGCCTGGGACCATGCCCTGATATAATCGAGATTGGCTAAACTTCCGGAGTTGGTTTTTGCGCCCCATTTGCCATACGCCTGCCTTTCGAAAGCGACGGTTTCTGTTGAACTTGCAAGTGGATTTACATAGTCGAGGTCCAGCTTTCCGCCTACACGCACAAAGGAATTTAATTCTACTTTCAGTGCTTCGCCTTTGTTTTTCTTAGTAGTCACCACAATCACTCCATTGGCTGAACGTGCTCCCCAGATAGATGCAGCGGCCGCATCCTTCAATACAGTGATACTTTCTACGATGTTAGGATTGATCGTAGAAAAATCTCCTTCCACAGGAAACCCATCCACCACTATCAGCGGCCCTGCGTTAGCGAACAGGCTTGTTTTCCCACGTATCTCAAATGACGGATTTCCATCTGCATCCATATTCGATTGAATACCGGCGATAGTGCCTATCAGTCGTTGTGAAATATTTGTTGAAGGCTTATCCAGCTGCCGGCTATTCAGCGAACCGAAAGACCCGGTTGCCCGTTCCCGGGGAAGTGTCTGGTAACCGGTGCTTATCACCGTTACTTCGTCGATAATATTATTACTTCTTTGCAGGATGATCTTACCTATTGAATTCCCTGTCACTTTCACTTCTTTCTTCTGAAACCCTACATAAGAGATGACCAGTACGTCACCAGAATTTGCAGAGATGGAAAACCGCCCTTCGCTATCCGCCATTACAGCTGTTTGAGTGCCTTTCACCACTATGCTGGCGCCGGGTAACAGTATGCCGGATGAGCTAACAATGATCCCTGTAACCGGTGATTGGATATCTCCATGCACTTCAGCGGGGGCGGGGCCTGCAGCCTTTTTTCGGATAAGTATGGATCTGTCGCGGATAAGATATTCCAGCGACTGGCCTTTGAGTACTGTATCCAGGAACTGGCGAAGCGGAATACTACTGGTATTGAGGGATACTTCGCGTGCATTTTCCAGCAAGGTATAATCGCAAAAGATAACATACCCGGTTTGTTGTTCCACACTGGTGAATACTTTCTGTAATGGTACATTCCGGCCGGAGAAACTAACTGTTTGTGCATAGCTGGTGGCTGTTGCATTCAGACAAGCCACCATTACAAGAAGACAAAAAGCGATCCGCCTGATCTGCCTTATTTTTTTGAAAGAGAAACGATGTCCCGGAGCCCGGGTGGAAGGGCCTTCACAAAAGCCTTCATCCCGGCACCTTAAAAGCGCCCTTATTTGCATAAATTTGCAGTGTTTGGGTTTAATGAATCAATTTTTAGAGGGTTGTAGCAGTTACAACCTGGAACTGTCACCGGTGGTACAGGTCTTAATCGGCTCCCGGTATTTTTCACCTGCCTGATACTTTCTGTCAGATATTGTACATATTTTTTTGGTTGATTGAATAAGAACTCTCCGGAGCAATGCTACCGGCATATAATTGAATAGCTATTCCCTTACTGCGATACGACGATCTTTTTACCTTCCAGTTTTGCATTCAATCCTGATCCCTGCAGAAACTCAAGTACCTCTACCAGTTTAAGCTCCCGCTGGATCTTTCCCCAGAACTTACGCTGTGGCACAGGCCCGTTATACACTACATCCACATCATACCAGCGGGATAATTGACTCATAACACCAGGAACATCCACCTGGTTAAAATTGAATATCCCGTTCTTCCATGCCAATACCTGCTCTACATCCACATTTGTTCTCATTTTTATGTTTCCATTATCAACAATAGCCTGCTGGCCTGGTGCCAGTTGCTGTGTACGGCCATCAGTGAGAACACGCACAGCCCCTTCAATCAATGTAGTAGTGATACCCTGTTCATCTTTATAGGCATGTATATTGAAGTGGGTACCTAATACTTCCGTTATTGAATGCCCTGATTGAACAATGAATTTTTTTTCAGGCTGTCTCGTTACCTCAAAATAGGCCTCACCTGTAAGGAACACCTTTCTTTCATTGCCAGTAAAAGCAACCGGATAAGTAATAGAAGATCCTACATTCACCCATACTTTCGTCCCATCGGATAATGTGACACAAACGGGCCGGCTTCCATTCGGATTAGTTAATATATTATATGGCATAGTTCCCGGCGAACCGGAATTATCAGCCTGGTAAGTAATCTGCCCGTTCGACTGCTTAGTCAACTTTACATCATCCTGCAAAACCACCTGGCCGTTATTCAGGCTATCCAAAGGAATATTATTACCGTTCGATAAAGTGATCCGCGCACGATTGATTTGCGGTGCCACTATATCCGTTTCGCTTTTAGACACCAGCATTACGGGCGCCTGCGGACGTAGTAACCAATATAGTCCCACCCCCATGACCAGCAAAACGGAGGCTGCGGCCCACCAACCGCGGAAGAAGGCAATACTGCGTGTCCGGGATCCTTTTGTTCCGGTCTGTCTCTTCGCGAGTATGGCAGAAAAAACTTCTTCAGCACGCTGCTCTGATATTAAAACGGATGTATCCGCAAATTCCATCTCCTGATCTATCCAGCTGAATACGTCTAATTCATTCTCCGGGTCACCAAAAGCCATTAGCAATTGCTGACGTTCTTCCGGACTTAGCCGACCATGTTGATATTGGTTTAATAGATAATTAAGATATTCATTGGCCATATTAACTATGACGCACGAACAATCAAATAGGGGAAGAAAAAAGGAAAAAAAATTTAACGCGTATAGATATACAGTAAAATGCCGGTTTGCATCAATATTGGGAAACGATGGAGATTCCCCCGGATAGTACGCAAAGCATCACTGATGTGTTTTTTTACAGTTTCCCGTTGCATATTCAACATTTCGGCAATCTCCGGATGTGATAACCCCTGTATCCGGCTCAATTCGAATACCTTTCGCTGCTGGTTCGTCAGAAGCCCCAAAGCTGTGTTAAGAGCCTCCTGCAGCTCCTTAGCCTCCACTTTACTGAATACATCCGGGCCGGTTTCACTCTCCTGCTGTTCTTCTATTTTTTCCAACAGTAGGGAATTATTGGCCATTTTCCGGAAATGGCTGTAAATCAGATTACGGGAAACGGTATTAAGATAGGCTTTAAAATTCTGGATGCCTGCCATGCGATCACGGTAGCGCCAGATCTGAAGAAATACATCCTGTAAGATATCTTCAGCCAGCACTGGTGTTTTCATGAAATGAAGTGCTTTTGCATACACCATGTCCCGATACTGATCAAACAGCTCCCGGAACACCAGCTCATCCCCTTCTGCAAGTCGCCGCAGCAGTTCTCTTTCTTTATATAATTCGTTAGTAGACAATAGACTATCTTCTTATTGAAATGCAAACTACGGTAAATTTACAATAAACGTTATAACGGGCTAAAATGCACGTTGATACGACATTATGGAGAATGGAAGAGGAAAATAAGGGAAACACTTCCTAACCATCCATCTTCATACGATCCCTCAAAATACCCGGACAAGCAACTTATACTGTTAACACAAATTTCCTCAAATTCCAAAGTATTTGCAAAGAGCTCTTAAGAACTTAAATAATTTAACCAATTTTCAGGTTTACCTCGTTTGTGCTCAAGATAACTTGTTTACAAAATCGTTGGCCCGGTTGTAAATAAATAAAAACAAAGGAATAATCAGATCTTCAATGGAGTTTCTCAAAAAGTGGAGTCTTAAGTGATCCGGAAAATCAGGTAACCAGGTTGGTTAGTAAATGTCAAACTAAAAACACATTAAACAAAAAATAAAATCAGCTGCGCGAGGAAGCGGTTCCATTGAATTCACATTCCCCGCACTTTTGAAGCGGACGCTCTTAAATTTTGAAAGGCACCGCGGGAGCGATGCTTTTTTTGCTTATAGCTGAAATCACTGGAACGGATACACGAAAGTAATATCATGCAGAATATCATAACCTGTTCTTTACAGCTACTCTTATTAAAGAAAAGCTATAGCTAAGTGTTGGATTACCGTCCCTATTATTCTCCTATCCTGAACTGCTAACTCTCTCTTTACATAGAATTTGTTCTTCACTTCATAGCTTTAAGCTTTTATTTGCAATTACCCAGTCCTGTCAAATGCTGATTTTTCAGTTGAAAATAAAATGTCTTATTTTTACACAAATATTCATTTTCAGCCAACATGGATAAAACAAGACATATCGTAATACTGGTGCCTCCGCAAACCTCATTGTTAGACGTAGCGGGCCCATTGGAAGTTTTTTCCAAAACCTCCGACTATATGGCAAGGCACAGAAAGGCAAAAGATAAATGCTATACTACACACCTGGTATCGATGGATAATACGATGGCTGTTCCTACTTCATCCGGAATGCCGGTCATTTGCGAAGGGGGTATTTCAGGGATCCGCTACCCGATAGATACCGTGATCATTGCCGGCAGGGGAGAATACAGGAAGGGAGGACCGGCCCATGTACTGAAATGGATTCAAAAAATCAATAAGAACAAACCAAAAACCCGCATCGCCTCTATTTGTGCAGGAGCTTTTATCCTGGCGGAAACCGGGCTGCTGGATGGCAGGCGCGCCACCACTCACTGGCAGCTACACGAGAAACTGGCCGAGAAATTTCCGTTGGTCAGGGTAGAGAAAGATCCTATCTACATCAAACAGGGAAATATTTACACGTCCGCGGGGATATCCACCGGCATTGATCTTACACTGGCGCTGGTAGAAGAAGACCTGGGAAGAGATGTGGCCATTGAGGTATCCAGGATACTGGTATTATACCTGAAGCGACCCGGTAACCAGTCGCAGTTCAGCAATATCCTCATGACGCAAAAAACAGATTACAGGCCGGTAAAAGATAGTTTGCAGTGGATCCAGGAACACCTTGACGAAGATCTATCTGTTGAACAACTGGCAGTCAGGGCCTCCATGAGCGCCCGGAATTTCTCCCGGGTGTTTTACCGGGAGGCGGGGGTAACGCCTGCCAAGTTCGTTGAAAAAGCCAGGGTGGAAGCTGCCCGCCGCCGACTGGAAGAAACCCGTTTAAGCCTCGAAGAAATAGCAGCAGAATGCGGAACCGGCGACGCCAACGGCTTAAGGCGGCTTTTTATCCGCCACCTTAATACCACCCCGGCTGCCTACCGGAAAAGCTTTGCCTGATTTATATATTGCCGAAGCTGATCAATAACCTTGTTAACTGGGAAACGAATGACATTTCATTATCATACCAGGAAACGGTTTTGAGCAGTTGCTTATCCCCTATCCCCGTAATTTTGGTTTGAGTAGCGTCGAACAAGGAACCATAACTCATTCCCACTATATCCTGCGAAACGATGGGATCTTCGTTATAGCCGTATGATTCGTTGGCTGCGCCTTTCATTACCTCGTTTATTTCTTTTTCACTGGTTGTTTTACTCAATAAAGTATACAATTCCACCACTGAACCTGAATGAACGGGAACACGCTGGGAAGCGCCATCCAGTTTTCCGTTCAGCTCAGGTATTACCAGGCCTATGGCTTTGGCTGCACCCGTGGTATAAGGAACAATACTGTCGGCCGCTGCTCTCGATTTACGGAAGCCATTTTTAGGATCAGGTGTATCCATCAGGGGCTGTGAATTGGTATAGGCGTGAATGGTATTCATCTGGCCGGTAATAATGCCGAAATGGTCATTTAATACTTTAGCCATAGGCGCCAGGCAGTTGGTAGTACATGATGCCGCGCTGATCAATACATCTTCCTTATTCAGCAGCTGGTGGTTAACATTGTATACAATCGTTTTCACATCCTTGTCGGAAGGTGCTGATATGATCACTTTCTTAGCGCCCGCTTTTAAATGCAGTGCTGCTTTGTCTTTCGATTCAAAGATTCCCGTACACTCCAGTACCACATCTATCCCCAGTTTTTTCCAGGGCAGGTTCTCAAGATTCCTTTCTGCATATACCGCTACTTCCTTTCCATCAACCGTCAGTGATTTCTCCGTGCTGCTTATAGTATTGGGAAATACGCCATGCACGGAATCATATTTCAGTAAATATGCGAGCATTTCAGGGGTGCTCAGATCGTTTAATGCAACTACTTCCACTTCATTGTTACCAAACAGTTTCCTGAATGTCATTCTGCCGATTCTTCCGAATCCGTTTATTGCAACTTTTATCATACTATTTGATTTTAGTCTGTATGACAAAGGTAACTTTTGTACGGTTTGTCTTAAATGACAAATTTCATTCAATTTAGGACAACAGGTAAAAAGCGGACATGGGGATCACTTAACCATTTTTGATAACTAAGCTAAACAAAACGGCCTCGTATATTTCAATTCCAATATGGAATAAGAGGTAATATTCTTTGCAAATGGAGAAGCCCCCTTATGAAACTAAAGTATAGCTTAATTCAGCCTATCGGGACTTCTTTGAAGATTTCTTTGAAGTAACAACTGTGGTATCTGAAATCTTCCTGGAATTGTTATGCTTCACCCCGCGGGAATTATACCAAACAGCAAAACAAAATGAAAGCCCGCCTATCACCAATAAAGTTCCTATTATTCTCAGCATTGTTTCAAAAGCAGGAATGATTACAGATTTCCGGTAGGAACTAAAGCGTTGTAATCCACCTTCTCCTCTTCTGTAAAAACGATTTCTGCTGACGTAAATACGGAACGCCATACCAATAACGATCATCAATATCCCTACAACCAGAACAGTAATTTCACTTTTCGCCATTTGACAGGAGTAATTTAAGTTATCAGAAATAGGAAACTGTAGAACTGGATTAACTTATAGTGTTAATGAATTTAGCAAAAAAAAGAGAAAAATTCATCAAAAAAATCTACCTGGAAAACTTCAGATAAAAACAACAAAAAAAGGGTGCCTCCAAACGAAGACACCCCTTAAAAATTTATATCTCCCTCCTATTGATTCGCCAGTGTAATCATCGCTGACACCTCCGCCACAGCTGCATCATCACCACCACTAAATCCGGTGAAACGGAACCTGATATTACCTTTTCCATCAATCACAAACTTGGTAGGAATACCTTTTACTTTATAGCTATCTACCACTTTATTCACGCCGGTTTCAGGATCTTTCAAATCCATCAGTACTTCAAACGGATAGTTGTTACCTGTAACAAATTTCTTAGCCTTAGCGGTTGCATCTGCTTCTTTTTCCCAGGTGTGCACAAACAGGAATTTCACATCAGGATCGCTCTTATACTTTTCCATTGCTTTCTTCATGGCAGGGAATGATGCTTTACATGGCCCGCACCAGGTGGCCCAGAAATCCAGTACAATTGTTTTCCCTTTGTAATCTGCCAGGGACACAGTGTTACCATCTACATCCTTCAAGGTGAATCCGGGAGCTGGTTCTGTAATGATCTGCTTTGCGAACTCCTCGCGCATTTTTACATCCAAACCACTTTTCAGTGAGTCGATATAGCCTTCCAGGTTATTGTCGTTGCGAACCTTGGCATAAGCGGCGGCCAGCAATTCTTTATTACTGTTGTTCAGTTTGCCTTGTGCAGCAATTTCACTCATACGGGTGTATGCTTCGTTATAGCTTCCTTTTGCGATGAGCACCTTTGCATACATTTCGTTTACCTGTGGTCTTACCGGTGTTTCGGCTTGTTCAGCACGTTTAAGGTATACCAGTGCAGAATCGTATTCTTTATCATTGAACAGCAACTGCGCATAGCTGCTCAGGTAGCCGGGATAGCCTATAGCAGCGAATTTTGCTCCCATTTCATTCTTACGGGTTGTTCTGAATTCCCAGGCATCATCGATGGCCTTTTTCAGCAGTACTTTTGCTTCAGCGCTATGTCCTTTTTTGATAAGACGTTCTGCCGTTCCTACCCATCCCTGTCCCTTCCAGAAAGGGGAAACGATGCTATTGGCATATTCCAGCGCTTTAGGCACATTATCCACCTGGGTATATGCAATACCTACGTTATTACGGGCATAATCGTAAATGATCATATCATCATTCAGTTTGCCCTGGGGGAATTTTTTAATCCATGCTTTATAGAGCGCTTCCTTCTTCACCGGATCACTTTCATCATAGATTGTTTGTAGCTGTTTATCCCTGACTGTGATGCCTGCGGGGAATTTCTTTTCAGCTGCCAGGGTGATGGAGTCCGACACTTTTGCCATCTTCAACTGGTAGAAGAAACGGGAAGCGGTGAGCCATTCGGTTTCTTTTTTACTTTTGGTGAGTGCATACATTTTATCTGCCAGCAGGCTTTTGTCTGTATCGCTGCCCTGCGCAAGCCTGGCGTAATATCTCATTAGCGAGTCCTGGCTGATTTTTGCCTGGCCTTGTGATGGCAAGGCTGCTGCAAAAAGACCAGCGCTCAGCATAACCGGGAGAACTTTTTTCATAATACGGATGGTTGGTTTAAGATTAGTTTGTATAACCTGGGTTCTGTGTCAATGCCGGGTTGGCAACGCGTTGCCCGTCAGGAATGGGGTACAGTATGTCGGTGCTGCTCCATGTTGCAGGGCGCATACCACCAATCACTTCATCTGCACGGGTTTTGCCTGCCCCGGAAATAGCCGGTGTGCGCTTCAGGTCAAACCACCTGTGCCCCCACTCGCCAAACAGTTCTGCCTTTCTTTCTTTTTCGATGGCAAGCAGCAGGTTAGCCTGGGAGATGTTGTTATCCAGCGCAGGAAGACCAGCCTTTGCCCTGATGGTATCTACATCGGCAATGGCGCCGCTGAGATTTCCCTGTTGGGCACGCGCTTCTGCTCTTATAAGATATTGTTCAGCCAGGCGAAGCATCACGTTGAACTCATTACCGGTACTGGCGCCTGATGCCAGGACCCGCAGTTTGTACTTGGTGATCACCTTATAGTTCTTTCCGCCGATATCAGTTGCAGCTATCCAGCTGGTTTTACGCTGATCTCCGGTTTCCAGGGAGTTATATAGTGTATCCGTTAACGTTACTGCAGGAATGGTGCCGGCTGCAGCCGCGTAGCTGCCGCCGTTGGCATCCCTATTGGTGGTATAGGTAGATATTCCTGTAAGGGTGGCCAGTTGCCATATCACTTCATTGCTGGTGTTACTGAAAGTGGTGTTCAGGTCTTTATTGAGACTATAAACACCGGAACTGATCACATTACCGGCGGCAGTTTCCGCATTGGCCCATTGTTTCTGGTACAGGTATGCCCTTGCCAGCAGGGCATTGGCGGTTTGCCGGTTAATTCTTGTTCTCAATGCGGCCGGGTAGGCATCTGTTAAAACTCCCTGTGCTTCTGTAAGATCCTTGATGATCTGCGCCCATACCTGGACCGCCGGAGTACGTGCCAGCGTAGCGTTGGCAAGAGGATCATCTGTCACCGGCATGGGCACATCGCCAAACATATTTACCAGGTACATGTTAATAAAAGCCCTCCACACTTTTGTTTCTCCCATCAACTGGTTTTTCACAGGAGCCGACAATGCCGTGCTGCGGGTAATACCATCCAGCATGGCATTGGCCTGCGCAATAGTGGAATAGGAATATCCCCAGAGCACTGTGCTGATCACACTGTTAGTGATAGATATACTGTTTGTTTTAAATTCATCGAACGCAGGGCTGGAAACATTATTCTGCAATTCATCGGCAGAAAGACCTGGCATTTCGCTCAACGGGAAAAGTACATCCCTCGTAAAACTGGCATTATAAATACCCAGCACCGCGCTGGTAGCCGTAGCATCAGAGGAAAAAGCCTGGTCGAGGCCCACCTGCGTGGTTGGCGGGCCTATTTCCACCAGTCTTTTACAGGAAGAAAAAACAATCCCTGTCAGTAATATGGCTGTTGTTATCTTTCTATTTATTGTGAAGCAAAACATCAGAATCAGATTTAGAATGAACAGTTAATACCAAATACAATAGTCCTCAAAGGCGGCATGGCGATCATACCGGTACCGAGTCCCGGAGGGCCTCCGGAAACGCTGGTTTCGGGATCATAGATGTATTTATTCTTAGCCCAGGTAAACAGGTTCTGTCCTTCTGCATATACTTTCAGATTACTGATCCGGGCTTTCGAGATCCATGCTTTCGGGAATGTATAGGAAAGAGAAGCTGATCTCAGTTTCATATAGCTGGCATCACCCCACAAAGCGGTGGAGCTGGAATACTGCGTATAGCCGAGATAGATAGGCGTTCCAGGGGTGGAAGTAGCTGCGGGATAGGTAGCATTATCTCCAGGTTGACGCCATCTGTCGAGCAGGGAGGTATTCTGATTACTTCTGCTGCTGCCAACAGGCGTACTGATAGTATTGGTAGATCCTTTCCTGTGATGGAATTGCAGGAAGAAGCTCAGGTCCCAGTTCCTATAATTGAAACTATTGTTCAATCCGCCAAAGAAAGGATTGCCGGGTTTAATGACCTGGCGGTCGTTGTTGAAATCAACAGCCCCGTCTTTATTCACATCAACATACCGGGGAATACCTGTATTGGGATCATAGCCGGTATATACATATCTCCGCACCACATCAACAGGTTGTCCTATAAGATAGCTGCTGGCATAAAAAGATTTTTCAATCCCCGGAAATTCCACGAGTTTATTCCTGTAAAATGTTACGTTCAGCGAGGATCTCCAACCGAAGTTCCATGTTTTAAGGTTAAGGGTATTCAGCTCCAGTTCTACACCACTGTTTTGTATCAGTGCGGGCAGGTTTACGTTATAGCTGTTATACCCCGACTGGGTAGGCAACGCAGCCGACAGGAGCTGATCGGCAGAACGGTTGCGGTAGTAGTTACCGGTAAATGACGCCCGGTCATTCTTCAACCCCAGCTCCAGGCCAAATTCCAGCTTACGGGTAGTTTCCCATTTAATGCCCGGGTTAGGCAGTGTAACACGATAGAGCGCTGAAGATCCCAGGTAAGTGCCGGCCGACGACAATAACGGCAGATAAAGGTAATTATTGATCTGGTCGTTACCAGTGGTTCCATAACTGGCTCTCAGCTTACCAAGCCCCAGCCACGGAAGTGCCTCTTTAATGAAATCCTCTTCAGAAAACAACCAGGCGGCGCCTGCTGCGCCAAAGTCGGCGTATATATTATCCGGTCCAAACCTGGAAGATGCGTCGCGACGGAAAGTTACATTCAACAGGTACTTCTGTTTGTAATCGTAATTGATACGGCCAAACACAGAGGCAAAGCGGTAATCGAAGTAATTACTGGAATTCAACACAATAGTGCCGGCGCCCACCAGGGATCCTAAAAGAGCTTCATTGCTGTAATTCCGGCCATCTACACTCTGACCGGTACTGAGGCTCCGCTGATACGTACCTCCTGCCAGCAAACTTAGTCTGCCCTGTTTCATATCAATACTATAATCGAGGGTTGGTTCTACGATGTAGTTCTGCGACCTGGTGTTTGCAAAAGTGGCCAGTGACTGCGGATTGTTGACCGGGTTTTGTGTAGACGCCGGCTGCGGGTTTACCTGGTCCAGCGATGTATTCGTATAGCCGAGATTTACCTTAAAGTTCAGGTTTCTAATGATGGTATAGCGCAGGTTGGCGTTTGTCATCAGGTTACCCGTTGTGCTGGTGTACCGGCGTTGCAGAAGCGCCAATGGGTTACTAAAGCCGCTGGACCATGCTAATTTGCCGGTACTGTCATACAATGGCATGTTAGGCGGCAGGTTGTACATGGAAATAACATCAGATGACGGCAAAACGCTTTTATCATTAGAATAGTTGGCAGTAACAGCCACATAGAATTTATCATTGGAAGAAGTATGATCTGCAGATAAACGGCCGGTAAAGCGCTGGCTGTTAAAATCAGAAGGATACACGGTGGTTTCCTTATGAAAACCGCCGCTGAACATAAAATGCGTCCTGGCATCTCCTCCTGAAACAGAAGCCTGCGCATCAGTGGTTCTTGCGGTTCCGCCTACCAGGAGTTTCTGCCAGTCGGTATAAGCATGCTGGTCCCATACAGTAAGCTCCGGCGCATTCGCTGTATTCGGAGTAAGACCATCATTTTTAAAAGCTTCCCGTCTCAGGTCCAGGTATTGCTGCGTATTCATCATAGGAATGAAATGGCCCACTTTTCCCGATCCTGTATAGGCATTGAGGTTTACCCTTGTTTTGCCGGCTTTGCCCTTCTTCGTGGTGATGAGGATCACACCGTTCGCGCCCCTTGCACCATAAATAGCGGTGGCATCTGCATCTTTCAGGATATCCATCCTTTCAATATCATCCGGGTTGATCATGCTGAAAGGGCTGATACCGCCGTTTGCGCCGGTAGTGCCTAATGCGTTAAGATTATCTGTAGGCGGATAAGAGCCGTTATAGTTCGTGAAGGGCACTCCATCAATCACATACAAAGGCAAAGTGCCGGAGCTGAGGGAACCCTGGCCCCTGATCTGCACAACAGCAGCACTACCCGGCAAACCATTCTGTTGTGTGATCTGCACACCAGGGATACGTCCGGGCAGGGCTGCAAGCACGTTGGAAACGGGTTGCGCTTCAATATCCTTTGCTGTAATACTGCTCACAGAACCGGTGTTCATTCTTTTGGTAGTAGTACCATACCCGATCACTACTGCTTCCAGCAATGAATTTACCTGCTGTTTTAAAACAATATCCACAACAGTGCGTCCTTTAACAGCTATGCGCTGTGTTTCATAAGAAATATAGGATACCACCAGCTGTGCTTCTGCCGGGGCCCGGTTGATCACATATTCCCCGTTTTCATTGGTCATTGCCCCGAAAGGAGTACCCGGGATCACCACGGATGCTGAAGGAACAGGATTCCCTTTCTCATCCGTTACTTTCCCCCGGATAGTAATATCGTTGTTAGGTTTTGTTTCATTGCCCGGGGCATTCTTTGCCCTGATGGCAATAAATTTACCGGACATGGAATAAGTGAATGGTTGATTGCTGAACAGCATTTTTAACACTACATCCAGCTCCTGGTCTTTAACAGAAATATTTACAGGTATAGCCTGGCTGATTTGTTTTTTCCCGTAAATAAAATTGTACCCGGTTTGCTTTTCTATTTCCTGGAATGCCTTTTCCAGGGAACCGGATTTCATATCCACAGATACCTTCTGTGCAAAGCTCTGGGAGGCTATCAGCAGGCATCCCAACAATAAAATAGTCCCAAAGAAGTTCGCGCCCCATCTTCTATCCCTTAATTTCGAAAGGTATAGCGCGTTAGTTAGCTTTCCTGAAAGCATAGGTTCTGGTTGATTTTTGATGAATAAATACCGCCCCGACGGACCGGTTTACTAATAACAATCCTTTTCTTTCCTGCAAGGTGGCCAGCCCCGCAGGGATCCAAAATCCTGGTTGGTGTATGTACTATTTTATTACGGTAATTTTCCGTCCTTCAATTTTAAAATGAACGAGATTGGTCATCTCCAGTAAATTCAATATCTGAGATACCGGAACGTCTCTCGGAATTTTTGCGACAAAAAAGTCTTTAACATCGGTCTGAAAGTCGACGTCTATATTATAATATCGTTGCAGTTCTGACATTATGGTAGTGATATCAGCGCCATTAAAGAAAAACATTCCTTCCTTCCAGGCGGTTACCTGTTGTAAATCTGCGTTGGCTATAAGCTGTATAGCGCCTCCGGTTGTTGCTGCAGCCTGCTCTCCAGGGTGCAGCAGTTGTGAAGCGCCGGCGGTGTTTACTTTCACCGCACCGCTAACAAGTGTCACCTTCGTTTCTTCTTCATCCTTAAAGGAACGGAGATTAAAGGCGGTTCCCAATACTTCAATGGTGGTTTTGCTGGTGGCCGATTTTACTACGAAAGGTTGATTACTGTTTTGTGTTACTTCAAAATAAACCTGTCCGGCAGCAGACACTTCGCGCTTTGTACCATTAAAGGCAGCGGGATAAGTAAGCGCAGAACCTGCATCTATCCATACTTTGGTACCGTCGCCCAGCACAACGGCGAGTGGTTTACTCCCATTGGGTACCTGTATGGTGTTGAAACCAACATCATTACCCGCACCATTATAAATGATCTGGCCATTGGCATTTTTGGAAACGCTGGTTTGTCCCTGTATAGCAAGAGTGCCATTGCCGGCAGTATCCAACAGGATCTGCTGACCGTTCCCCAGCGTAAGCACTGCATGATTACCAGCAGGGGCAACAATATCATTCTTAAAGCGGATGGCCTGCGGCGCCAGTACTGCCGGTTGCCGATGTCCGTAAAAGTAGTAGCCTGTGCCAAATAACAGCGCTACGGCTGCTGCGGCTGCCCATTTATACCAACCTGTCACCCACCCGGATCGCCTGCGTTCAAGCACCGGCTGCAACCGCTGGCGGATGGCGCTTTCCAGTTGCTGTTTGTTACCCAGCAAAGATTCATCCCAGCCGCCCTGCTGCTGAAAAGCATTGAACAGCTGGTTGTATTGCAACAGCTCTTCGTCGGTAGCGGTACCGGATACCACTTTTTCCGCCAATAATATTGCTTCTTCTTTTGTCATATGCAGCCTGTCATATACATAGGCAGTTCTAAAAGGACATACCCTTAAAAAGGATCTCAATTTTTTTTGAGACAGGTCGTTTTAACTATAATGGGTTACCACGGGGAGTAGCAACAAAGCCAGCAGATGGGGGTCCACTGCCGCACGGATACGCTTCAGCGCTATTGTTTTCTGCGCCTCAACGGTTTTTATTGAAATATTAAGTAAGTCTGCTATCTGTTGATTGGTAAGCTGTCCGTCCCTGCTGAGGAGAAATATTTCACGGCATTTTTCCGGCAGATTGCTGATCACCTGTCCGATGATCGATTTCAGGTCGTTTAACTCCATAAAGTCCTGCGGACCGGGAGTTTCGGGTAAGGATAAACCTGCCAGCGCCGCATAAAATTCTTCCCTTACCTTCCCGGAACGGATATAATTGGCTACTTTAAACCGCACTGCGCTCCGCAGGTAGGAAGGAACTGCCTGTATATCCAGCTGCTCCCGCTTTTCCCATAACCATGCAAAAATGTCCTGTATAATGTCCATACAGGCATCCTGGTCTCTCAACAGGTAAAAGGCTGCCTGGTACATACCAGGCCAATGACGGGTGTAAAGCAGATCAAATGCAGTCACATCACCTCGCTTCAGCAGACTAATCAGCTCCTGGTCACTATACGAATTGCCGCTTATCAAATTGCTTCTTTTCTTCCGCTAAATTAAAGAAAGCATGGTAGATTGAGAAAACATATGTCATAATCAACATATCTCACCCCACAAAAAAAGCCTTTACCTGGCAGGTAAAGGCTTTCAACAATTCATCCTTATAGCTGAAAATGTACTTAATGATTATAAGGCGTTACCACCAGCTTATACTTTCCATCCTTCAACAATTTTTTTTCAAATGCGATCTCTACCCGCTTCTTCTCCCTTTTCAACAAGGTAAAATAGTTATCATTCATCACTGCAGGTAATACGCGTTCGTTGTTATCTGCCCTTAGTAGTTGCACATGCACGGCAAATGCAGGAACAGAAGCGGGATTGGTGATAGTAGCAATAATGCGGGTACTATCGCCGTGCTGTTCCAATATGGAAGCTGTTTTCAGCTGTGCAGGCGGTAGCTTGTCCAGCGCTGTATAATCAGTCATACGGCTGCTTCTCCAATAGAAGTTCTCCGATTGTAATTTTCCCCGGGCGTCTTTCAGCAACAGGCGGATAAACTGCACATCGGTTAACGACTTGCTGCGTTTGCCATACACTTCCATATCAAACAAGGAATAGCCCCATGAAGTGGCCCGTTTGCGGCCGAGCATACGTACATACCGTGCTTTCACCGGTTTAATGGTAATAGTTTCAATGCCTCCTTTACCAGCGTCGGTGGTGTACACATCCTTCCATTGCTTTGCATCATCAGATACCTGCAGGTTATAGGCGCTGGCATATGCGTCTTCCCAATGCAGCATTACGCTGCTGATATTTTCCGCAGTGCCTAAATCAACATATACCCATTCATTATCTGTGTAATTACTGCTCCATCTTGAACCGGTGCTGCCATCCGCCACGGCGCCCGCACCAGCGCTTTCCGGCGAAGAAGAGGAGGCCACTGCCGGTTTCTTAAACGCCAGGTTATCTACATTGAAGTTTAAATCAAAGCAGGGTGTGGCAGTGTTGGAAGCAGCATCAATGGTTGCCTTCCTGCCGAATGTTGGCGCGGGCATTCCATCCATATTGTACACAATCGCTTCTGCCTGTAAGCCCTGGTACTGTTCCCGCGTGGTGTTGATCACTTTTACGGAATTATCTGCTGCGCTCCATTGAATATGCAATGGCTCGCAGGCTTTTTTAACGCCCCAGTAAGCACCGGTGAGGTCGTAGTAATAATCATAGGTTTGCCATACCAGGCTCGGGTAAGCGCTTTGGCTCATCCAGGTCATTACACCGGAAGCATCGCTCCACATATGATGCAGCCAGCCTTCATATAAGGCCTTGTTGGTTTCTATATTTACCAGTTGTGCTTTGCGGCAATAGTCTTCAATGCCGGTGGCTTTCCCGTAACTTTTGTTGATGGCATCGTCGTACCTGTCCGGGCCTGCATTAGCGGCTGAAGGGCCAAAGAAATGAAGATCCCACATTTTATTACGCGGCCACCAGCTGCTGTCCGGCATAAATTTTTTAAAGCTTTCGAAAGAAGTAAAAACGGCAGTACCTATTTCAGTGCGCATACCCCAGCCGGGTGTTCCGCCAAAGCCATTGGGATACTTTGTGAAGTACCAGGCTGGCATAAAGTTAGCCCAGGGGCCACTGCCCGTTAATCCATCCGAATGTGAATTAGCCTGGTAAAGACGGTCGTTGCCATCATACGTGGCTACATTCTCTTTTAGCCAGCCATTCAGCGGCGGTAAAGGATAGCCTTCATTGTCTCCGCACCATACAGCTATGCTGGGATGGTTGCGCAGTCGTTTGATCTTTTCCACTGCGTTCTTATTAAAGGCAAAAACATCTTTAGGCAGGTTGGGATGTGAGTTCAGCCAGAAGTCGTCCCACACCAGCATACCATATTTATCACAGGCATCATAAAACTCTTCGTCGGTGGTACTGCCTATCCAGTTGCGGATCATGTTAAAGTTCATTTCCTTGTGCAGGCGCACCTTCGTATTATACTCTTCGCCGCGGCAACGCAGCATGTATTCAGACATACCCCAGTTACCCCCTTTTATAAATATGCGTTTACCATTTACGCTGATGTGCAGCACACCGCCAAGGGTATCGTAACTATATTGTTTTATGCCGAAAGTTATCTTTTTACTATCGGAAGTTTCTCCACCGGATATAAACTGTAACTGGCAGGTATAGAGCGGCTGACTGCCATAACCATTCGGCCACCACAATTGCGGATCTGCTATTTCCGGGTGAAACGATACCTGCTCCGATTGCCCTGCCGGTAATTTTATTTTTTTAGAAAAACGGATATTACCGGGCTGAATAACACCTGACACTTCTCCTTCCTGCACAGCGGTGGAATGATTATCCAGGTCCATGCTGATGCTTAGCTTTGCGCGTAATGAATCTTCCAAAGCTGTACGTATCCAGGGATCTGCAATGGTAACCTGCCCGGAGCTGCTAAGATATACATCGTCTGTAATTCCCATATTAAGACCAGGCACATAAGGCATCCAATCCCAGCTGGCGCTGGAAATATAAGTTGGACTGGAATAATTCACAATAGGGGTACCCGGCCAGCGCACCAGTAACAGGAGCACGTTAGACTGATCATATCTCAACAGATCCGTTACATCAAATTTACCCCGGTCCATAAAACCATCCAGCGCGCCTATACGCCGGCCATTCAGGTATACTTCCGCTTTGCGGTTCACCCCTTCGAAATTCAGCCACTGCTTTTCCGCAGTATTACGTGTAGGCGTAAACGTGGCACGGTACCAGAAATCGCGGTCATATTTTTTCTTATCCACCTGGTAAATATTATCACCAAAGTTGGGATCTTTTTCCAGGCCCGCTTCAACAAACGCACCGAATACAGTGCCCGGCACTACCCCGTTTACCCAACTGTTATCGTTATACCCGGGCGTATAAATACCCGGCTCCTGCCCCACTTCCGATGCGGCTTTTACTTTCCAGTGCACAGTTTTGTTACTGCTGTTTAAGCTGAACGTCTTTTCCTGTGCTTTTAATGCCAGCCCTGTTATCATCAACAAGGCCAGCATTTTTTTTCCTTTGCTATTGAACATGATTTACTATTTCCAATTGAATACCCGTACGAAATATGGCCGGTACCTGTCTGCACTACCAGGACTGTTAAAGTTGGTAGCAAAATCAGTAGGATTAATATTGTAAGAGATCACCAGTTCTCCCTGCCTGCTTAGCGCATGATGCACAAAGGCGTTGTAGGTGATCATATCCCCCGTGTATTGATCAGGTATGTGATAGATGGTGCGCTTGTTGGTCCAGGGGCCAACAGGCGTACTGGATTCAAGAATATAGATATCGAGCCCGAAAATGATCTGCTGCGATACCAGGTAATACTTTCCATCTTTATAAAATACGTTAGGCTGGCTGATATCATTGCAAACATTATACTTCACCGGGGTATTGCTCCACCCGCTGCCGTTGTAATATTCCCAGGCGCCGGTAAGGTCCTGTCCAGCTACACGGGCCACATACATGGAAGAAGTAAGGAAACCATTCTCCGTGCTGTACATATACGTATAGCCGTCCGGCGCCTTCATACTCCCCGCGCTATAGTTGCTAAGCACATCCTTATCTTTTATTATCTGGCTAAGCTGCATGGAGGGCAAATCAAAAATGGCGAGGTCTGTGCTTGTATGTGCAAAATCCCAGGTGCCGTTACCTGTTTTCCTGACATGACTCAGCAGCATCTGGAATTTATTATTATGTACCTGCCCGGCTCCTGGCCAGTACCAGTCCTGGTCTTCCGCGGCATTGCCATATTTGATCCAGGTTTCACTGGCGCTGCCGGTGCCGGGGTTCAGCTGGATGAAGCTCTGTAAAGACGTATCCAGCTGCAGGTGTGCAGCATTGCGGCGCATTACGTTGTTGGTGCGGTTACGATCGGCGCTCACCTGCCCGAAAAAGCTGTCCTGGAATGACCATACAATGCGGCCGTCCGGCAACAGGGCAGAATAGCATCCGTCGCCGCCGTTCCAGTTCTGGTAACGGGTAAGGTAATCGTTATAATCCAGGTCGCTGTACACAGTTACATTCGGGTCCCAACGGCCATTGTTAGGCAGCAGTTGCAACCGCGGACCGGCAGCCTCGTTTGCTTTTTTAAGGATGCGCACATACCAGTATTTCTGTATACCTGCTTCGGAAGTAACGCGGTATGTATACCGGTTACCGTTCTTCGCGAAATCCACTTTCACGCCCGGCGCAGGAAGCACGGTAGCGCTTTTGGAAACGGTTACCAGCGGACTAACCGCACTCAGGTCTACATCATCCTCCACCCATAGGGTAACGGTGGCGGAATCTGTCCCGTTTACAATTTCTGATGCGCCTACCTGGCCCTGTGGCAACCGGAAGGAAATGATGGCCCGTTCCTGGCTCTTGTAACCATTGAGCGGGTTTTTCATACAGGAAGAGAAAATACCGCTGGTCATCAACAGCAATAGCAGTTTATTCATGAGGATATTATTTAAAGCCGATTTGAATACCCAGGTTGATCACCCGCTGGTTGATATATGCATCTCCTGCGGAGTTACTGGCTACTTCGGGATCCTGCTGGTACTTATCGTAGTTGGTCCAGGTGAACAGGTTATATGCGCTCATGTAAAGACGGGCATTATTTATCCGTGCAGGCAACCAGCGGCTGGGCAGCTGGTAGCCTAAGTCCACTGTTTTCAGTCGCACGTAACGTGCATCAATCAACCAGAAATCCGACATATATGTGCGTGCACTGTTGATAGTGGTAGGGTTGCTGGTAAGCCGCGGGAACTGTGCATTCGCCGCATTTTCCGGCGTCCAGCGTTGTTGATGTATAGGCTGGAACTGGCTCTGGAATGTTTCGATACCGGTGCCCACCACGCTGAAGCTATACCCGAACGATCCCTGGAACAGGAGGTTTACGCTAAAACCTTTATAACTGGCGCCCAATGTAAGTCCCAGTACCGTGCTGGCCAGGTTGGGTTTACCAATAGGTCCCTGGTCGTTGTTATCGATCACCCCATCGCCATTGATATCCTTATATTTCAGGTCACCCGCCTGGATAGGATATTCACTGAGCGGAGTAGCAGGTTTATCGTGTGTATTGGCCTGGATCTTCTGAACATCTTCCGGTGTGTAGTAACCGATAAAAGTGTATCCGAATGGCTGATCGATGGGAAGACCTGTTTGCCGCAGCCATGGATAGGCTGGCTGTGCTTCATCTCTAAACAGTACCTTATTTTTAAAATACTGGAATACGAGGCTTGTATTAAAAAATACCTGGCGGATATTACTGCGGTAGTTAATCTGCCCGTCGAAGCCCTGGTTGCTGGTTCTGGCCACGTTGGTAGGACTATACCCGATACCTATTATATTTGGCACAGAGCCTTTGCGTACCAGCTGATCAAAGCGGATATCGTGAAAATAATCTACCGTGAAAGATAGTTTGTCTTTAAAGAGATTTACGTCGAGCCCTATGTCTGCTTTTTTTGCTTTCTCCCATGTAACATCCATATTACCGAGATCGCCTTCGTAGATAGAACCATTCTGCGTATCATTTTCACCAAAAGAATAACCGCCGCCGTTCACATACTCCTGGCGGTACAGGTAACGGTTACCTGAAGTAACATCGGAACCTACCACACCGTATGACCCGCGTATTTTCAGCAGGCTTACAAAGGAGATATTATTTTTAAAGAAGGGCTCTTCGGAAATGCTCCAGCCTGCGCCCACAGCCGGGAAGAAGCCGTTCCTCTTTTTTGCCTGGAACCTGTCGGACCCATTGTATGCGCCGTTGAAATCGAGCAGGTACTTTTGTTTATAGTTGTAACCCACCTTAAAGGAGAAGCCCCTGAAGTTAGCAGGGATATCTGCCTTCGACGTATAGCTTTGCCTGTTATACAGGGCCAGCCCGTTAAAGGAATGATCACCGAAAATACGGTTATAGCTGAGGAAAGCCTGTGTATTTACATTCCGGCTGTAGAGATCCGTATTGCCTGTAACCCGGTACTTCTGCAGGCGGTAGTTGCCGCGCGGATCGAGGGTATACGACTGGTCTGCCGGGTTGTAATAGTAAGAAGGCGGCTCCGCTTCACGGAACAGGTTCCTCGCGTATTGTTCTATACCGCCATATGCAATACGGCCGGTAAGCGACAATCCCTTTGTGAGGAAGTCCAGCTGCTGCGTTATATCATACAGCACATCAAAATCTGTTCTCTTAGTGCGGCTATAACCGCCGTTGGCCAGCCTTGCATTGAGCGTTGGCAGCGCATCCTTTGTATCTGCTGCATAAGCATAGCTGCCATTGGGGTTCATCATCGGCGCAGAGTAGGGATGTATTTTTTCGAAATTATATACCTCAGATACCACGTTGGCCGATTTGGGCTGGTTAATATCACCAAAGCGGGTAGTGAGATTGAGCCTCATCGTTAACGTTTTGGTAGCGCGCATATCCAGGTTGGAGCGGAAATTATACCTGCGGAAGAAGTAGTTGGTGTTCACCTCGTTCCTGGGATCAGAAAAATCTTTCACCAACCCGTTTTGCGTAAGGAAACCTCCGGAGATAAAATACTTCACGGCATCCGTGCCACCGGAAACATCCACGTTGGTATTGGCCTGGTATGCATGCTTTTTGAATACCGCATCATACCAGTTGATATCAGGATGACCGTAAGGATCGGCGCCGCTTTTAAACAGTTCAAGATCCTGCGCGGTGAACTTAGGCGCAAGACCATCGTTCTTGTACGCTTCATTTACAAGCGTGGCCGCGTCATAGGAGTTCAGGAACTTCGGCGTTTTAACAGGCGATTGCTGGCCGGACTCCACGCGCACATTCACCTGTGGAAGCCCTGCTTTACCGCGACGGGTAGCCACTACCAGTACACCATTTGCACCTTTGATACCATAGATCGCTGTAGTAGATGCATCTTTCAGGATGGAAATACTTTCAATCTCGTTTACGTTGATCTGTTGTAACTGGTCGTAGGAATATTCAATATCATCTACAATGATCAGCGGCTTATTACCATCAGTATTCAGGGAGCTAACCCCGCGGATGAAGAAGTCGGACGCATCCTTTCCCGGCTGGCCGGAACGCTGCTGGGATACGAACCCCGGCAGTTTTCCCATGAGCGCATTCTGCACATTGGCAGTAGGCACGTTGCGGATTTCCGAACCGGTGATGGCGCTTACCGCACCGGTACTGGTAATACGCTTGGCGGTATTGAAACCTACCACTACCACCTCATCGATGCCCTGTGTGGATGATTGCAGCACTACATCAACGGCATCGCGGCCGGCCACATCCACTTCCCGGGCGGAAAACCCGATGAGCTTTACGATCAGCGTATGGGAAGTACCTTTCAGCGTGAGTTTGAACCGGCCGTTGGCATCGGCTATCACACCGTTTGCGGGCATGCCCTTTTCCGAAATGGAAGCGCCGGGCAGTACGCCGTTCATATCTTTTACCGTACCGCTTACAATTCTTTGCTGGGCCGTTGCGAGGAACGGTGCAGTGAGCAGCAGCAGGAGAAACAGTATACTATTTTTCATCTTCAGTCAGTTAAATTTCTTGTAAGGGATATGACTTTACCAGCCTGGATTCTGACGCATGTTATCATTCTTCACCACTTCATCATACGGGATCGGGTACAGGTACATCTTTGGCGCAATAAAAACAGGTTTGAACACCTCGGTTACATTGTAGTTAAAGCCCGGTCCTTCCTTGATGATGCTCATACCGTGGAGCGCTTTACTGTATACCTGCTGCGCAATTTTCCAGCGGCGGATATCCCAGAAACGGTGCTCTTCAAAAGCCAGTTCTATCCTTCTTTCGTTACGTATTACATTGCGCATCTCATCTGCCGACATATTCTCCCTGAGGCCGTACATACCATTATCACCGGGAGCGATGCCGGCACGGGCGCGCAGGTCTTTCAGCACCTGGTATACGGCTGCAGTAGGGCCGTTGTATTCATTCTCCGCTTCGGCAAAATTGAGCAGCACTTCAGTGTAACGCAGTATGATCCAGTCGTGGCTGGTATTGCTGTATTGTGTAGCGTTTTCAAAGTTGCCCATGAACTTGCGCATGTAATACGATGTTTTGGTGCCTGGTTCTGCACCCCCTGGCCGGTTCTGCCCTCCTTCAAATGTTTGCAGCTCTGTATTCAGCCAACGGGCGCCGTTGTAAAGGATGGTCATTGCCAGGCGCGGATCGCGGTTGGCATAAGGATTACCGGGGTTATAACCCGATGCAGGATCTGTTACAGGCACACCGGTATTGGCAGGGAAAGCATTTACCAGTTCCTGGGTGGGATTGGTGCGCCCTCTCGCTACCGCGGCAAAACCTACCGGTCCGTTGGCGCTTTCAATTTCCGTAGTATTTCCCCCCTGGCGGAAGAAGATCACCTCACTGTTGTTTTGAGTAATAAATACGTCTTTGAAATTAGGCAGCAACGAAAAGGTTTTTTCATTGATCAGGTCGCGGGCAGCATCTGCCGCCAGTTTCCACCGTTCTTTATCATAGCTGGCATATCCAGTAAGCGCATTGCCTGCTTCTATATTCTGCCCGTTGAACAATGGGCTGGCTGCGTATAACAGCACACGCGCCTTTAATGCCAGTGCGGCGCCTCTTGTAACACGGTGGCTGTTCAGTTCCGGCGCTACTACAGGATTGGGGCGCAGACTGTCCTTAATAGCATCGCATTCGTTTACAATATAGCTTACGCATTCTGCAAAAGAACTGCGTGGTATCTGTACATCATCTCCCAATTCCCTTACCTTATCTCCCATCAACGGTATACCTCCATAGCGCTTCAGCAGTTCAAAATAAAACAACGCCCTGATGAAACGGGCTTCTGCTTTCCAGGCATAACGGATGGAAGCGCCGTTGGGCAATTTTTCCTTCACAGGAGATACATCGATGTTGGACACAAAAAGACTGGCAGCACGGATGGCAGCGTAGCAATTGTTCCAGGGCGATTCATCTGCAATAGTAGCATACGAAGTATAAGCGCCCGTTGCCAGCTGCGATACGGAAGAAGTACCTGTGAGACCGGAGATGGCATCATCAGAGGCAGCATCCAGGAGATCGCCCCCTACGCGGTTATAGCCGCCGGGCAGTTTTGAATAAATACTGTTGAGAAATTTATTGGCATAAGTGCCCAGGGAATCATCCTGGTCAAATACATACTCGATAGTCACCTTTTCAAGCGGAATAACTTCGTAATCTTTCCTGCAGCTGATAATAGCAGTCATACAGCCGGCCAGGAAGATCAATATGCGGAAATGTTTCATGATGCTTTGTTTAGAATTTTATGTTGATACCGGTGTTCAATACCCGCTGGATAGGATATGCTCCTACGCCTACTTCGGGATCAACAAAATCATATGCTGCATGTGTAAACAGGTTCTGTCCATTTGCAAACACCTTTACGCTGCCCAGCTTCACACGGCTTGTCCACCTGTAAGGAAGATTATACGCCACGTTTATATTCTTCAGCCGGAAGTAATTGCCGTTACGTATCCAAAAAGAAGATGCCACCTTGTTATAGGTATTGTTGGCATCAGCAGTTAAGCGCGGATACGTGGCCGTAGCAGCCGATTCAGGCGTCCAGCGGCCGGTGATCTGCTCATAAGCCTGACCGTAAGTAAAATTCATAAACTGGAACCCTGCTTCGGTAGCGCCGTTATCTATATAATTAACCCTGTTGGCCACACCTTGTAGTAATGCGCTTGCTTCTATTCCTTTCCAGGAAAATCCAATGTTAACACCATAATAGATGCGTGGTTTATATGTACCAATAGGCGCTTCATCAAACTGGTTAATGGTGCCGTCGCCATTCAGGTCTTTGTAGCGTATATCGCCGGGCAACGGTTTGTAGCCGGCAATGGTGGCGCTGCCTGCGGCTTCTTCGGCCGACTGGAAAAATCCGTCCGCAATGTAGCCGAAGCGCATACCTACCGGTTGTCCTGTTCTTTTGTTCCATTCATAATCACGGCGTTGTTCATCCATAAACACCACTTTGGTGCCTTCTATACTGCCGTTGGCGGTGATGAAGTAATTGAAGTCTTTCACCCTGCCCTGGTAAGTAACAGTAAGCTCTCCGCCCTGGTACAGGTTAACACCTATATTTTCAGGCGGGTAAGCGGCGCCGGAAAGTGCGATGCTTTTTCCACGTATCTGCAAAAGATCCCCGTAACGATCGTGATAATAATCACCTGTTACCTGCAGCTTGTTACCAAACAGGGAAACATCTATTCCCACATCCATTTTGCGGGCAGTTTCCCAGGAGATATTCACATTGGCCAAACCGTTTTCCTTAAAGCCGGAAGCCGGGGAACGGGCCGTTCCCTGCGAGTATATACCACCTCCTATGCCATTATCTTCGCTAAAATCCTGGCGCCAGAGATAATAGCCGGAGTTATCGATCCCATTACCGGTATGTGCATAGGTGGCTCTCAGTTTCAACTGGTTCAGCCAGCTGCTGTTTTCTTTGAGAAAGCTTTCCTGTGCAAGATCCCACCCGATGCCACCGGCGAAGAAAGTACCATACTGTTTGCCGGGCAGGTATCGGTTAAATCCACTCCGGTTAACAGCGCCTTCTATGAAATATTTATCTGCATAGTTATATGCCACTTTACCGGAGAGATTGGTGGACTTGCCCGGGAGGTCATAGTTAAATATAGTTTGCCTGGTATCTGCCAGCACTATGGCGTTCACACCATGACGGCCAAACTGCCGCTCGTAGTTCAGTGATACCTGACCGAAAAAATACTGTGCATTAAAAACAGAGATGAAATTATTCTGTTGTGCCATGGCATCGCCGTACTTTGCATACAGCGTATCTTCCTGGTCGATGGACACCTTGTATACCAGGTCCCTTTTACTGCGGTCTATTGCATTGGCCGATTGAATAGACAGGTTGCCCTTGCCTTTTACAGAAAGCCCCGGCAGCCAGTCGCCCAGGTTATAGCGCAGGTCCACGTTGGCCATTACATCTTTACTATTGTCCTGGATATAGCCGCTGTTAAATGTTTGCGACAGGAGGTTGGTCGTGAGGTTATTGGTGCCGCCCCAGCTGCCGTTGGGATTGTAAATAGGATAAGCGCCATTAGGTGTGGACAGCAATCCGCCCAATACATTACCAATACCAGCACCGGGTTGTGTTCCCTCCTGGAGGCGGCCAAAGAGCTGCATGCCTACATTGAAGTTCCTGCTCACATCAATATTCACATCCGTATTGATAAGGTAACGTTTCAGTCCGGCGTTGGTGTTATAATTATTGGCAGAAGAAGTATTAAAAATACCCTGCTGGCCGGTATAGTTCAGCGATACGGAATAGCGTGCGGTATTGCTGCCTCCATTGATGTTCAGGTTGTAGCGCGACATGGGCGCGTTATCGCGCAGGACAGCGTCGTACCAGTTTACATCCGGGTGGGTATATGGCTTTGAGTGATCGCGGAAAGCGATAAAATCGGCTTCTTTATATAGAGGTTCCTTTCCATCGTTTTGCAGGGCTTCGTTCAGCAGGTAAGCGTATTGCCAGGAGGGCAACGGCTTTGGCAGTGCGAGCGACTGCTGGATACCTGTTTGCGCGGTGAAAGAAACGCGTGGCTTACCGGCACGGGCGCGTTTGGTGGTTACCAGTAATACGCCGCGGGAACTGCGCTGCCCCAGCATGATGGTAGATAGCCCATCTTTCAGTACGGAAATGGATTCTATATTTTCAGGGTCTATAGAAAAGAGGTCGCGTTGTATGCCGTCTACAATAGTAACCGGTACCTGCCCGCGCAATGATAAATTCATTTCTGTATTATCGCTTGGTTCCGATGCGCCGGGCTTTGGAATGTTCCCGATGAAGATATCCACATCGAAATTATTGGCAGTACCCGGGTTCCGGAACCCGCTTACCTGCTGCGTGTACAGGCCCGCCAAACGGCCAGGCAACGCATAGGCATACAACGTAGCGGGAGTAGTGGAGAGCTGATTTGTATATACCGTAGCGATAGAGCCTACTGAGCTTTTCGGAGATGCTTCCCCGTAAAGCACGGGTATACGTTGCGGCAGGGGGATAAACAGTTCATCCATACGCAGGGTAAGCGTAGTATCCTGCACCTTCTGTTCTATTTCCCTGTAGCCGGGACGCCGGAAAACCAGTGTGGTATTCCGTGCAGCGCGTATGGTAAATACGCCATTGGCATTGGTGCTGGTACTGTCGCCGGTATTTTTTATGAAGATGGCAACCCCTGCGAGCGGCTGGCCATAATTATCTATCAACCTGCCGGAGATGGCGCCGGTTTGCTGGGCCTGCGCGTTCCCGCAAAGAGCAAGTACAAAACAGGCAAAGGCTGGGATATATTTTTTGATGTAGCTGTGAGCCATTGTATCAGTTTTATGGAACGGAGGTTATTGACATTTGAATGTATACACGAAAGGAGCAGTGGTGTTGCCAAATCCTACCTTTACGGTGCCGGTGGCATCTGTAAAGAAGTATTCGATCTTCTCCAGTGTTTGTCCTTCCTGCAGGTTGAAGTATGCACGGGGCCAAAAGGTGATGGCGGATTTTTTACCGGTGTATGGTATCAGTTTGGTACCGTCTGTTTGTGTGCATACTTCAAGCACCTGCCCGTTGCTGGTATAGCCTTTTGCGCACAGGTAAATATTACCTGCACCATTAAGGGCGGTTTGCACCACATCAGGGTCAAAGCTCACAGTGAGGAAATCGTTGTCCGTAGCAGAACCTGGCGTTACTGCCGCTATCTGCGGGTTACAGAAATCGATGAGATCGCCCTGGCCATCTGTAATGGAGAAGCAGTCTTTGAACTGGCACTTATATACGTTATTGGAACCGAATACATCGCTAAGCCCGTCGCTGCTGGTGCCCAGGAAGTAACCGGTTTTAAACTGCATATTTTCCGGGCCGGGTTTGATCACCATCGTTACATCGATATTATCTTTTACGCCCTGTGGTACGTTATAGGACTGTTCTGTCCAGAACACTACCCATTCCAGGTCGTCTGTCATGTAGTTGCCGCCCATACCGAACCGGTCTTTCAGTGCGGCAGGCCATGTTTTCCCGTTAACGGTAACCGTTGAGGGCACGGGCACCATTTTACCGTTGCCATATGAATGAGTGGTAAAAGTAATTTTTGAATTAGCGGTGGCTGCCCAGCTTTTAGGCGCGAGGAAACCGACGATCAGCCGTACGCCGGAGCGTCCGCCATCCGCTACATCGATGCGGTTATGCATGGTGATGGTCATTTCCTGGTCTGCCTTCGCAGAGGAGGGCTGGTCCACACCATCAAGGAATACGCAACCGGCCAGCAGGAGCAGGAACAGGACGATACCGTAAGTATATTTTTTCATAACGCGTTGCATTGTGTTGGATCAGGGATTTAATCTTTCAAGAGTGTAGAGGTAGGTATTGGCGGTGCAACCGGGGCTGAACGAAAAGCTCATATTCCGTTTCCCGTTTACCACCGGGTAGGAAAATGTAGTGCTTACCGGTGTGCTGTTACCTGTTTGGCTGAAGCTGATCCGGAATGGATATTTTGGATCATCCAGTGAATAGCTGCCATTTTTGCTGACCACAAAGGGCAGTGGATTCTCGATGGTGTATTGCAGATCGGTGGTGAAGCGGATCCTGAACTTGGTGAAATCGGTGAGGCTGGTGATATCCACACCGTTGCGGACTGCCTTAACAATACGCCACTCGCCGGCTATATCTTTTACCGGTTCAGGCACCATTATTTCATTGCGGTGGCAGGAGTTGATGATGAGTACCAGTATCGGCATCAGTAAACATACCAGGAATCTTGATTTCATGTTTGTACTTTTTACCAGGAAGGATTTTGTTTTAGCTCGGGAGATTTGGCTGTTTCACCCTGCGGGATGGCCCACAGGTACATGGCGTCGCGGAAATTATGTTTGCGTACAGGAAAGATGGTATAGGTTACATTAGCGCCATTGCGTCTTACTTCCATGCCCGTCATTTGTTTATTTTCCGTTTGTGCGGCTATTTTCCATCTTCTCACATCCCAGAAGCGGTGACCTTCAAAAGCCAGCTCCACTCTTCTTTCCGCGTGAATGGCTTCCCGCATCTGTTCTTTTGTAAGTCCTGCCGGAAGTTCGTAAGGCGACAACCCTGCACGTTTACGCACCAGTGCCACTGCGTTATACACTTCGGCAACCGGGCCGGCGTATTCGTTCTGTGCTTCGGCGTAGTTCAACAATACCTCTGCGTAGCGCATCAGCGGGAAGCAGCGTTGCGAACCATGTATAAAGTTGGCAGCAATATTTTCATCAAGCATTTTGTTGGTATAATAACCGGTAGGCGTTCCCGCGTGTACGGCATCCTGGCTCACGCCCTTGCCATCAGGTCCAAGGAAAATATTCACGGGTTCTTTCAGCCCGGTGTTCTGTATCAGCGGCGTTTGATCACGGATCACGGAGTAAGCCAAACGGGGATCACGGTTGCTGTATGGGTTGGCCGGATCATAACCGGACGACGGGTCCGTAATGGCTTTACCATTTGCCATCCCGAAGGCGTCTACAAAGTCCTGGTATGGGAAACCGCCCTGGGCGCCGTTCCGTGATGGAGGTTGCCAGGCCGATTCCAGTTCACGGTTACCACCCTGCATTTTAGCGAGGATATATTCTGTATTGACCCTCAGGGTAAATACTTTATAGAAACCATAACCGGGAGCAGTGCTATTGTCTTCGTTCAGGGAATAGGCAGCCGTGTTCATCACCGCGGCAGCGGCATCAGCAGCCAGTTTCCAGCGTTCCGGTACATTGTCGGGATAGCAGGTGGCGGCATCGGCCTTATTAATACCACCGCCGTTGAAGAGCGGGCTGGCGGCGTACAGCAGCACTCTTGCCTTCAGGGCCATAGCAGCGCCTCCGCTGGCCCGGCCATAGTCTTCCCTGATCCTTACCAACGGCAATGCTGCAGCAGCGGCATCACACTCTGATACGATATAGTCTACGCATTCCTTATAGGAATTGCGCACGGCAGGGATCTTATCTTCCACCTTATATACTGAGTCGCCTATCAGTGGAATACCGCCATAGTGCTTTAATAGGTCGGCATAATACCAGGCCCTCAGGAAGCGGGCTTCCGCGCTCATCACGGTACGGATATGCGGCGGGATGGGCGAGCCGGGCAGGTGCTTCAGCAGCTGGTTCACCCGGCGGATATTGGTATAGGGCGTATTCCAGGCATCAGCGCTGATGATGGAAGGATTAACGGTGCCCGTGGCAAACTGGACAGAGGTGGTGACTGTAGCAGACTTTTGCGGTTCGGCTTCATCGCAGGACGCGTCGAGGCCTCCGTTACCAAAACGGGTGGCGCTTTCCGCGAAGCCAATGTCGATGTAAATGTTGGTAAGGAAAGCAACTGTACGGGCACTGTCGGAAAATACCGTTTGCTCGTCCAGGTTAGTTGTTTCCGTCTGGTCCAGGAAGTTCTTTTTACCACAGGAAACCAGGGTAAATATTCCTATGCATAGGCATACAGGAGCAGTGAATGCGAATTTCATTTTCATAACGTTAATACGTGTTTGCATCCGGCTTTGGTGATAAAATTTACATACGTGGCATGCCATCCCCTGTCTGCAGAAGCAGTCTTCTGCAGCAGGGGCGACGCGGGATATTTTCTGATTGGTTACTGTAGTCCCTATGGTAATGACACCTTAGAAAAGCGGTACCGCCATCCTTCCAATAATTTTTTTATTTAATTCCCCAATTCTCCGCGGGCTGGCTACCCATTTCCAGTACCAGGGTTCCACCGGCGATAATATCAGCATGATCAATATAGCAGTGAGGGTATGGTCTCCCGTTTAACCAGGCTCGCTGGATATAACGGTTAACAGGTGAATTATTACGGGTGCTGATCACAAACTGTTTACCTTTTGCGTAAGCAGGATCAAGAGAGATGGTAATGCTGTTGAACACGGGGCTGGTGATCTCATACCGGGGACTTCCGGGGCACAGGGGATGTAATCCGCTGGCGGCCAGTACATACCAGGCGGACATCTGCCCTACATCTTCATTTCCTACCAGTCCTTCTACGGAATTATGATAAGCGCGGGCGCAGATTTCACGGGTCCATCGCTGGGTAAGCCAGGGCGCGCCCAGGCGGTTGAACAGGAAAGGCACATGATGCACCGGCTCATTGGCGTGATTATAATAATCGTTCCACATCATATTTTCCGGTACTTTCTCAAAAAACAACTCCAGGTCGGACAATACTTTTTTCTTTCCGCCCATGAGGGCTACCATACCCGGTACATCCTGCGGTACAAACCAGCCTTGCTGATAGGGGCTGCTTTCAATAGTGCCATAACCCTGCCTCATGCGGCCATCTTCCGGCCAGGGTTGCCAGCTGCCATCATCGTTGCGGGGACGGAACCAGCCTTTTGCGGTATCAAATACATTCCTGTAATTGGCGCCACGGGCCAGGTATATTTTCTCATCGTTTTTCTTACCAAGTGAGCCGGCAAGTTTGCCCAGGCACCAGTCGAAGTAAGCATATTCCAATGTGAGCGATACGCTTAACCCGCCAGCGGAATATCCCTTGCTGCCATTGCCAAATTTCTCCACGGAATTTTTGGCGAAGGCATATCCTTTATTGATATCAAATCCCCGTATTCCCTTCGCCCAGGCATCGGCCATTACAGATACAGCAGGGTTGCCAATCATGCAGCCGCTGTAAGCATTCAGGAATTCCCAGCGCTCCAGGTAGTGGTTGCCGGTTTCATCTGCCAGCGTTACCAGCGAATTTAGCATGTCGTTCACCACACGCGGATTAATGATGGTTTGCAACGGCATCTGGCTGCGGAATACATCCCAGCCACTGAAGATGGTACGTTTGCTGAAGTTTTTAACGGCATGTGCTTTCCCATCTCCCCCAATATATTTTCCATCCACATCAGAAAAATTACGTGGGTCGATCATGGTATGATACAGCGCTGTATAAAACACTTTCTTTTCCTCTTCCGTACCACCGGTGATCATCATTTTCCCCAGGGCTTTGTTCCATGAATCAAACGCCTGTTGCTTTACCCTGTCAAAATTCCAGTCTTTTATTTCCGTTTCCAGGTTACTTTTTGCGCCTTCAATACTTACGAAAGAAATACCTGCTTTCATCAGTACGGCTTCCTGTTCCGTGGTGGAAAACTCTGTGTAGAAGCCAAGATGTTTACCTGCTTTTTCTTTCGTACCAGGCGTTACAGCGGCCTTTGCGATTTGTTGCTGGTAGCGGGCGCTTTCAACATCTTCGCGTTTGCGCGACCATCCGTCGGGGATATCGGCGCTCCAGGTACCATATTTTGAAAGCGGTTTACTGAATTGTGCATAGAAGTAAACGGTGTAATTGGCTTTTCCATCGCCATTGCCCCAGCCGCCACCTTCCGGTGTGCACTGCATGTAGCCGGCAATGGTACTGTCGTTGATCACTTTTATCTCCTGCCAGGTGGAAGTACCTCCTACCCTGCGGGCCAGGTCAATTTGAATGCGCGACTGCCCATTAGCTGGAAAGGTAAAGCGCATGATACCGCTATGTGGAGCGGCAGTCATTTCCCCGGTAATATTGTGTTCCGTTAACTTAACGCTGTAATACCCCGCGCTGGCTTTTTCCGTTTGTTTGGAATAAGGGGAACGGTAGCCTTCTTCCGGATGTTGCCGGCTGCCTGCAGCCGTTTGCAACGGACCGGTGGCGGGCATCACGAGGAAATTACCCAGGTCGCCAAACCAGCCTATGCCGCTCATCTGCGTAAAGGCAAACCCTTCTATGGTAGTATGCTCATAACTATATCCTGAGCCATTATCACCGCCGGTAATGGTATTGGGGCTGAGCTGCACCATGCCAAAAGGCGTGGCGGCCCCGGGAAAAGTTTTACCAAGACCGTGATAAATACCTGCTGCGCCTTCACTGGTGCTGGCACCTATAAAGGGATTCACATATGCAGCCGGGCCCTGTGCCTGGCCGCTGACAGCGGCAAATAAAAGGGCTGAAAAAAATATAGAAGCAGTTTTCATCTTTACAATTTAACGATCTCAATTTTATGGAGGGCCGGTTTATTGATGGTGTAGATCAGGTGAATGATCGTATCAATTTCCTGCTGCCATACAGCACGCAGTTCCTTATACATGGCGGTTTCGTAAATTTCTTCGTGATGCCGCAATGCCCAGTCTGATTTCGTATAGGCGCGGGCGCTATCCAGTGCAGCGGCATTATCCTGCAATAGTAAATGCTTTTTATCAAAGAAGTTGCTCTGCACCCAATAGTAGCTGCGGAACCGGCTTTCCACCTCTGCACGGCGAAGGTTGAGCTGCATCACAGACAGCGCCTGTTTATACTGCGGCGTTTCGGGAACGGTAGCCAGGTTGATGCCCTGTGCAAATGCGCCGGCGGACCATTTACCAACAGCATGACCATCTATCAGTAAAGTATAATCCCCGGAAGATAATCCATCTACCTGTAATATTTCCCTGTTAAAATCTTCTGTGAAAGGGATCCAGTTCAACGCATCGGATTGTTTCTGGTTGTTGCCCCAGATGCGGGCCACCGTATCAATTGGAAAAGGCAATGAAGCAGCCAGGTAACCAAAGCTCACTTTACCGGCAGAGGCATTCAGCTGGCTGATATTGCAATTCACCACCTGTTGTAATTTACCATTAGCTGCGTTGATATGTACTTCCGCCACCGGTTTACCGCTCAGGCCCTGGCTTTTCAGGAAAAGGGAGGCCATTACCAGGTGGCCTGCATTACCCGGATGTATGCGGTCGGAACCTATCATGGTAAAAGTGGAATCCTTCTGTTGCAGCTGTTCATTAATGGCAGTCATAGGACGGAAAAGATCTGTAAAGGCCCAGTTATTTTTCCGTGCCGCCTCTTCCTGGAATTTCACGATTTCCAGCATGGCTTTATGTTTACCGGGAAAAATATTCCCGTTGAACTTAGAAGTCTCGTCATACGGCGACGAAGACATCAGTACTTTTTGTATGGCCGGTAATTTCAAAAGCCGTTGTTCTATCTGCCCGTAACTGCGGCGGGAAGCTGCGATCCGCTCCGCGGCGGTTTTAGCCGCATCGCTGTTATTGAACTCAAAATAACCGGTGTCATTCATTCCAAAAGTAAGCACCAGCACACTCGGCTTTTTAGCCAGTACATCATATTCAAGGCGGCGGTAAATATCTGATGCTTTATCTCCCCCGATCCCACCATTCATGATCACCATTTTTCTACCCGGGAAATGGGTCATATAGTAGAGATAGATGTAAGAAACATAGGCGCCTGCTTCGGTAATACTGTTACCTACAAACACCACGCGATCGTTTTGCTGAAAGGGTTTTACCTGCGCCTGTGCAAACACGGCAGCAACACTTAACCCAAAGGAATACAATAGCTTTTTCATATAGTAGTTTAATAATTTACAGATACATTTTTCAGGCGGATGGTGCGGATACCAAAACGTGGTATGCCCAGGCGGATAATTGTTTTACCGGAGGCTTTTCTTTGTGGCAGTATTTTTCCTGCATCCCCATTCAGTTGTTCCATCACAGCTGCTGTGGCAGCGCCGTTGAAGGTGAGCAAACTTTCGCTGTTGTTCCCACCAGGGTTATACAACCTGATCAGCAGATCCTTCCCATCCATGAGCAGGGCAGATACCTGCCAGTGCTTATTCTGCAAAGCAAGTAATGAAAAATCCCTGCCCCCTTTTGCCGGCAATACCTGCAACGGTTCGCACCAGCCTGTTTCCTCGTTGCTGATGCCGCCGGTTTCCCAGTTGCCTTTATGAGGCACAATGGCATAGCTTACTTCCGTAGGCCCGGTAATATCGTAATTACGGCCCCAGAGCGCCCGGCCGGCGTATTGCAGGGTAAGGCCCAGCGGGTAATCCTTCCCGTGCACATAGCTGGAAGTATGATCGGTGAGCAAGGCCAGGCCATTGTTACCATCGGTTACATCCACCCAATGCAGGATCACATTATTCCTGATACTGTCCCAGCTGCTGAAAAAAGTGCTTTCCAGGCGGCTGTTGGTCACATCAAAAGGCGCGTCTTTACTTAGCTGTTGGGTTGTAAGATGCAGCGGGAACAATACCTGCAGTTTACAACTGTCGTTATAAAATGCTTTCTGATATGCTTCTGCACTGTAATTATCTGCCTGTGAATATGCACCTATACCTGGATTGCCTTTCCAGTCTATTTTTACTTTCATATCAATTCTTCGCTGGCCGTTGGTGAATATTACCTGTTGTGTAAAAGGATGCCCGGCAATAAAACCATCGATCTCTACAGATGTACATGCCTTATTGTGTTCCGTGATACGCACAGCGGCAGCGGTGTCCATACTGGTGCGCCATGTGTTTTCATTATAAAAATATCCTCTCAGTTCATTGAATCCGCGGCTGTTCCTTTTGTCTACCATTTCCTTGCCGGTGGCTTTCACTACCAGGCTGGTGATAACGCCACCCCTTGCAGGATCTATTTCTGCGTGGTAGAGATCTGTTTCTATTTGAAGAAGATGATCTTCTTCGCGTACCGGCTGGCTGTTTTTTCCCGTTGCCGGCTGCAGCTTATAAACGCTGAACCCCATCGGGGGCACCGTTACTTTAATTCGCCCCTGCTGTGTTTCCACCGGCTTGCCCTTACTGTTGGTCACTTCCCATTGCCGGCCTTCCGGCAACTGCACCCATTCACTGCGGGGCTGTGCGGTAGTGTTCAATACACGGATGTATGTTGTTTCGCGGTTGTTTTGTTGTAAGATGTTATTGCTTACGAAGAGGGTATTATCTGTCCAATGCTGTACTTTATCGATCCATGTATCACCTTCGCGGCCATTGTAGGGAACAATCCAGCAATCGTGGTGCTGGGCCAGCAGCAGTGTTTTCCAGGCAGTATCCAGTTGTTGCCGGGGCCAGGCAGTATTATCACAGAGCGTGGCGATGGCCGCATACTTTTCTGCGTTTACCAGTTTATTTTCTGCGGCTCTCACCTGCTGCGCAATACGTTGTAATACCTGTGCGCCCCATACCAGGCTTACCTGTATATCTTCCTGGCTTACTTTCCATACCGGTACATTACTGTGGTTAGCGATGTTGCCGATATAATTCCTCCAGGTTTCATATTTCGCGTGTTGTTTCAGCCAGGGACCGTTGCGCCAGCCGGCGTCCTGCAGGCACATGCCTACGGGGTGTGCAATACCCGCAGCGCGGGCAGAACTTATATATTCCCTGCCGTTATTCCAGGCAGTGGTTTGCCAGGTGGAATTAGGCAGCAGAGCCTCTGAACTGTAGCGGGGCACGGTGAGCAGCTGGCTCCCATCAGGGCCCTGCCATTGTACCAGTTCACCGCCAAAGGCGCGGGTGTAGCCACCCCAGCAGGTATTGGGGTTTTTCAGGGAAGCGTATTTAAACCCGAATGAGCGCAGCACCTGCGGCAGGGCGCTGGTAAAGCAGGGCTCTTCACTTGAATAGGTAGTGAATACGGCGCCGGGGAAATGTTCTTTCAGTTTTTGTATACCATAGCTGAACTGCCGTATCATGCTTTCACCCGAGCCGGTGTACAAATAGCTCTGGCCATAGGCAGGATTTACATATTCAATGCGGCCGCCGGCCGATTGGTCGGCAAACAAGTGTTTGAAGCCGGCATATGCTTCCGGTTCTTCCGTCCTTACCCTGTCCCAGGTTTCAGGCTCTATTTCCAGGTTAATTTTCCAGTAAGGGTTTGCCTTCAGCTGGCTGGTTACAAATTGCGTATACCCATGGGGGTAGTGCCCGTAAACGCCACCGTGATAGCCATCAATAAAGTAATGCTCCTGGGCAAAAGATGTCTGTGCCGCAGCGGTGAGTAAAGCCGCCAGGCAAATATTCTTCAGTTTCATGCTGTTGTTAAAGGGCCAAGTCCGGGTTTTTCTGAACTTCAGCTAATGGTAATGGAAATTGAAAATCTGTTTCTTCGAAACTCCGCAGGTGATTCGGGGCTTTGTACCCAACCAGGCTTGTCATGCTGCCACGCGCCACATCAAAGGCTTTGCGGGTACGCAGCATATCGTACCATGTCTGGAATTCAAAACAAAGTTCCCAGTATCTTTCCTTCAGAATATCATCTGTTGTTAATGTAGTTGGTTTAGGCTCCGCAGGAAATGCCCGGTGGTGTACCGCATAAAATGCATCGATCGCAGTAGCATCTGATGTAGTACCGCCGTCAACAACGCTTTTGGCTTCTGCGCACAGCAGCAATATATCTGCATAACGTATAAGCGGGAAATTAGCGCCGGAGCGGCCGGTCTTCTCTGCTTCATCATCCCAGAACTTAAAAACATAAGGATCGGGGAAGAAAACTGTTTCTGCCGGATTACCGTAACGCGTATGTTTGGTATAGAAAAAAGCCTGCTCCTGTTTACGTTCATCGTTAGCTGTGAATGAATTATAAAATGCAGCAGTGGGCGCCATTGCCCCGCCGTAGGCCGACTGTATGGAAATGGGCTGACTGGGATATGGCAGGTATGCCCAGTGAATGTTGCTCACCGCCACGGTGGGGTGGCGCTGCAGCATGAAGATATGCTCCCTCGTATTCTGCACTACCGGGTTACGCAGGTCGCTGTATTGTTCAAACAGGGAAAACTGGTGGCTGTCTACCACTTCCATCGCCTTATCGTAGGCAAGCTGGTAATAAGGCTTCCCTTTCTGCAACGGGTAGCCGGCCATGGTAATGTATACCTTTGCCAGCAGTGATTTCACTGCCCCAAGGCTTACATGCCCGCTCTGGTCTATCCACGGAAGCCCTGCGTTTTCCGCTGCTTTCAGGTCTTTCACGATCTGTTCGTACACTGCTTCTTTAGGAGAACGGCGTATCCTTACATCATTGATATCTTTGGTAGTGGTAAGTTTCAGGGGGATATCGCCAAAAAGCCGTACTGCCTGGAAATAATACCATGCCCGCAGGAAATACGCTTCGCCGAGATAACGTTGTTTGGTTATTTCATCAACCACCGAAGTGATGCTTACGTTTTCGATCACGCTGTTGCAATTCTCCACGGGATAATAGGTGGCATTCCACCATCCCTGCAATCTTGAGTTGGCGTTATCGAGCCGGTCTAACCGCAGGAACTGGTCATCTTCAAACCCTGATGGCCTTGGCCTGCGGCTGTACCCGGTGATATATTCCAGCGAATACACAGGGCTTACTGCTACGCCTATGTTGATCACAAAGGGCGTGGCAAGGCCGTCGTATGTACCGTTCACCGCAGCGCTCACCTGTTCAGGCGTTTTATAGTAGTGCGACTGGTTGAGAGAACCGGAGGGCTCTTCTTCCAGGAATTTGTTACAGGAAGAAACCAGTAGTATCATCCCCAACATTACCAGTTGTTTCATATTTCAGCTCCTTTTCAGAATGTAACATTCAGTGTAAACGACAGCGTTTTTGCTTTCGGATACTGGTACAGATCCACTCCCTGGTTAAAGTCGCCATCGAATGAGGAGGCTTCAGGATCGTACCCTTTATATTTTGTGAACAGGAAATAGTTTTCCGCACTGGCAGTGATCACGGCAGATTTGATATGATACCGTGCGAGCCAGTCTTCCTTCAGCCGGTACGCCAGTGCAATATTGCGTATACGGAGGAAAGTGCCTTTTTCTATATAGTAACTGTCCATTTCATTATCAAGCCCGTCCTGTGGCAGCCGCAGTGCTGCGTTCATGCCTCCCTGGTGTTGCGGCGTCCATGCGTTGAGCAGGTTGCTGTAACTATTCGTAGTGGGCGCAGCGTTTTCCATGATCATCCTGGTAAAGTTTGCCAGGCTATGGCCATAGATCGTTTGCAGATCTACCAGCAGGGAAAATTTTTTATAGGTAAATGTGTTTGTCATTCCAGCTTCAAAATCTGGCATGCCGTTGCCAAGCACGGTACGGTCGTTGGCATCTTTCACTTTATTATTATTCAGATCTGCGTACTTCAGATCCCCGGGCTTTTTACCATAGGTGGCTGCTTCCGCTGCTTCATCTGTTCCCCAGGTACCCAGCCGGCGGTAACCATAAAATTCATTCAGCGGACGGCCTTCCATGATACGCCCTGCCCAGGGATACATGATGTCGCCATTCAGTTCCAGTACGCGGGAGCGGTTCATGGAATAGATCAGCGAGGTATTCCATGAGAATTGTTTACGCCGGATATTGTTGGTGACCAGCGATAATTCCAGGCCCCTGTTCCGGATGGAGCCGATATTGTCAAACACGCCTTCATAACCGGTGGTGGCGGGCATCAGCCGGTAGTACAGCAGGTCTTTTGTTACGCGGTTATATACATCAGCGGTGAACTGCAGCCGGTTGTCGAACAACGAAACATCCAATCCTATATTCAGCTGGTGGGCTTTTTCCCATTTAAGGTTCCTGTTGCCCAACGCGGACAATGTAACTGCCGGCGCCACCTGGCCATTGAATGCCACCTGGCTGCTTTTCAGCTTGTCCTGCGTTACATAATCGCCAATATCTGCGTTACCCACAATGCCATAGCTGCCGCGCAACTTCAGGTCGCTGATGCTGTGCACATCGCGCAGGAACGGTTCTGAAGATAAACGCCATGCCCCCGAGAAGCTGGGGAAATAGCCGTATACGTTATTGGCGCCAAAGCGCGAGGAGCCATCTGCGCGGAAAGAAAACCCGAACAGGTAACGGCTGTCGTAGTCGTAATTGAACCGCATATAATACGAGTTCATCGCCGTATTACTTGTTCCCGATTCCGGCTGTTGCGGTACCAGCCCTGTTTGCAGGCTGTTATAGGAAAAGAAATCATCAAAGAAACCTTCGCTTCCCGCCTTGGTGCTCATATTCCCGAAATAATACCAGCTGGCCCCGGCAACGGCTGTTACCTTATGTTTACCATACTGGTTGTTCCAGGTCAGATAGTCTTCCGTAGTCCAGGAACCTGAGTTCCCATTTGTGCGTGTAGCCACGCCCTGTTGTGTATCCGAATACCCGCGGATATCACGGCCGGAGTAATACAGGTTGTAGGTAGCGCCGGTTTGTCCGCTCAACCCTGCGGTAATATGCAGTTTGCTGTTAAGGCGGATGGTTGTTACCAGGTTGCCCATGGTATATGTTTTCCCTGCTACTGACTTCACTTCCCTCATTAATCTCACCGGGTTTTCAGATTCTTCTGCGCCGGGATAATCCCCTTTGCGGGAATAGGTACCGTCGGCATATTGCACCGGGAGAAAAGGCAGGAACTCATAGATCTGCCGTACTGCATTCAGCCCGAATGTATTGATGTCTACATTATTCTGTTTTGATGCCCCGCTGTTGATCACCGCCTGTACATGCAGCCACCGGGATACATCCCAGCCGAGGTTAATAAACCCGTTCACCTGCCGTGAGTAGCTGTTGATGAGAATGCCCTGCTGATCGTTGTAAGAAAGATTGACCAGTGCGGAGAAGCCATCCTTTCCGGCCGACAGCGACAGGGAATGCTCATGCGACACTGCCAGGCGGCTTGCTTCCTCCTGCCAGTCGGTATTATATTTCGGAGAGCCGTCGGCGTTAAACAATTCTTCCTTCCGTACAAACTGCCATGACGGATCCAGGTGCGGCGCTGTGCGGCCGGGCAGGTATTCGTATTCCCGCTTAAACATTTCCAGCGCCTGGCCGGCATCCATCAGTTTCACTTTGCGGGCAAGCGTACCAAAGCTCACTGTATTGCGGAATGTAACACCCGGACTGCTTTTGGTGCCTTTCCTGGTGGTGATCACGATCACCCCGTTGGATCCCCTTGCCCCATAAATGGCGGAGGCGGCAGCATCTTTCAGCACATCCACCGATGCTACGATGTTGGGATCAATGATCAGCGGATCGGCCCCCACTATGCCATCCACCACGTATAGCGGGCCATTGTAGGCATTGATAGAACCGGTGCCTCTTATTTTTACGATGGGATTCCCGCCTGGTTTACCGGAATTCATCATCACGCTTACCCCGGCTACTTTTCCCGCCAGCCCCTGCATCAGGTTCATAGTAGTAGGGCGTTCCTTTATGGCATCGCCGCTTACCGTACCGATGGCGGTAGTAAGCTTTTCCTTGCTGGAAGTACCGTAGCCGATCACCACTACTTCCTTCAGGGAAGAATATCGCGGCGAGAGGGACACATACAACATGTTCACTCTTTCCACCGGGACTTCCTGTTCACCAAAACCCGGGAGGGCAAAACGCAGGGTATCTCCCTGTTCTGCATGGATACTGAAGGTGCCATCCGCATCCGTCATCAAACGGGGCGGCGCTCCTTTCCGCATCACGTATACACCGGACAAGGGGTTGCCGTTGGTATCAGTGACCCTGCCTGTCAGTATCGAGGCCTGGTTTGCAGGCTGCGGTTCTTTCCGTGTGATAAGTATGTTCCTGCCGCGTAACTCATATTGCAATCCTGCCGGCAGAAGTTTCAGCACCTGGTCCACGGAAATATTTCTTTTATTAACAGTTACTTTTCCACTTTTTGTGATGTCGGAGGGGCTGTATACAAACCTGAATGTAGTAGCTGCTTCCACCTGTTCAAACACTTTGTCGAGCGTTTCGCCGGTAACATGCACATCTACCACAGTGTGTTTCAATTCCTCGGTTACGCCGGATTGCGCAGCTATGCGCGACGGGTACAGGCAGCACAATACCAGCACCAGGCAGGTAAACCACCCGGGCACCATGTGCAGGCACTCCGCTGTTTTCACTTTCATAACCCGAATTTATCACGCCCTAAGGCTAACCCCATCCGTTTTTATTTATTTGGTTGTCCCTTTTTTATATACCAGGTATTCGTTGCTGCCGGGCTCCTGCCGGTAGCTGCACCCATAAATTTCACATAGCATGCCCAGCACGTTCTTAAACGGTACGTTGGCATCAAACCGTGCGGTGATCAGTGAATTGGCAATCTGTTCACTGGCAAACCGGATACGTACATTATACCGGCGTTCCAGTTTATAGGCGATATCGCGGAACAGGGCTTTTTTAAAGATCAGCTGCCCCTGTGTCCAGGCGCTGGCATCTGCTGCTGCGATATCATTCTTTTCCAGTTGGTCCGTTGCAGTGAGATAAACCGCCTGCTGGTTGGCAACAAGCGTGGCAGTGTTATGCCCATTATTGCCTACGGCTATTTTACCACTGGCTACTGTTACGGTTACTTTTGCCGCCGGCGTATAGGCATCGATGTTAAAACTGGTACCAAGCACATTCACCTCCAGTTTACCGGCATGCACCAGGAAAGGATCATTCTGGCGGGAAGTTACTTCAAAATATCCTTCTCCCTCCAGCCAGATCTCCCGGGCTTTATGTTCATCATATCTTACCTTACTGTCTACATTCAGCCATACCAGGCTGCCATCCGGCAGGGTGATCTTTTTAATGCCGTCTCCCCCGGTTTGCGCTGTTACCATTGCCTTTGCAATTTGAGGCCGGGCGCTGCGCTCGCGGGCCAGGTAAAAACCTCCTGCAGCGATGAGCAGGGCGATCGTAGCGGCTACCAACCAGCGAACAGACCTATGGCTCACCTTCATCCGCGGTTCAGCATCCTCCACCTGACGGCTGATACGCAGGAAGATCAGTTGTTCCAGCGCGGTGCGTTGCTCGGGGCTGAATTGCGAAGTGAGGCCCGGATCATTTTCGAAAGACCTGTACCAGCTGTCCACCTTACTGATTTCTTTATCAGTGGCAGTACCGTCCAGGTATTTATCCAATAATTCTTTTAACCGGGTGTTATTCATATCCATAAGTCTCTCTAACATTAGACACCTGAAAAATGGCTTACCGCCATTACAGGCCAAAATAGTTTGAAATCTGCCCACACATCAGCAACAGCGACACGAGGCACCAGAGCAGTAAATAATGATATTGCTTCAGGTGCGAGCGTAATATTTTCAGGGCTTTTACCATATGCTTCTCCACTGTATTCACCGAAATATTGAGCTGCCGGGCAATATGCTGGTACGAGAGCTGCTCTCTCCTGCTCAGGTAAAATACTTCGCGGCACTTCTCAGGCATGCTGGCGCAGGATTCATCGATATGCCGCTGCAGTTCCTTCAGCTGCAGGGTGCTGGCGGCGTCGGACTGGTAAAGACCGCTGTCGTTCAGCACATGCTGCTGGTAAGTGTTACGCACCAGTTGTGAGCGTATATTATTCAGTATCCTGTTTTTCAGCGAGGTATGCAGGTAATTACGAAGCGAGGTATTAAGGGAAATGGTATCCCTTTTCAGGTAAAGGTCTACCAAAAGGTTTTGAACAAGCTCCATGGCCGCTTCCTGCACTTTTACGCGCCGGTAGGCGGCGTCCAGCAACTCCTGCCAGAAGCGTTTGTAGATATCCTCAAACGCGTCTTTGTGCCCCTGCTTCACCAGCAGGAACAACTCTTCATCTGTATACGTGGAAAAATCTTTTCGCATCGGCATCAATTCGAACTACGGGCTAATTTAATCGTTTCGCCACTATTTTCTTAATGCCGGTACGAAAATTACCGGCAGCCGCGTTTTCAGCGGCTGCTCAGTGAAAAGGGTTTATCCTCATTGGCTGTGCCCCGGTTAACCGCCGGTTGGCTGCCCATTTCCAGGTGGAGTATACCACCGTTCATGATATCGGCATGCCGCAGCCAGTTATGCGGCCAGGGCTTGCCATTGAGCGTGGCCGACTGGATATACACATTCTCCGGGCTGTTGTTGCGGGCTTCCACTACAAACTGTTTCCCGTTTTCAAGTGTCACCGTCATTTTCGGGAACAGTGGGCTGCCAATCACATATTGATCCGTGCCGGGGCATACACTGTAGAAGCCCATGGCGCTCATGACGTACCACGACGACATCTGGCCCTGGTCTTCATCTCCCGGGTACCCGTTTTCACCTGCGCTGTATAATTTCTCCATTACTTTCCTGACATGCGCCTGTGTTTTCCAGGGCTGCCCCGCGTAATTATACAGGTAAATCATATGTTGTATAGGCTGATTACCGTGTGCATACTGCCCCATATTGGCATTTACCATTTCCGTCATTTCATGGATCATTTGTTTGTACCAGCCCACGTTCACTTTATTGGGCGCGCTGAATACGGAATCCAGTTTTGTGATAAAAGGCGCATCTCCACCCATCAGGCGAATGAGGCCCTGTATATCGTGGAATACCGACCATTGCCAGTGCCAGGCATTTCCTTCCGTGTAGGGGCCACCCCATTCGTAGGGATCAAAATTTTCCAGCCAGCTGCCATCCAGCTTGCGGCCACGCATAAACCCGGTCGCAGAATCATACAGGTTCTTATAGTTATACATGGTGCGGCCGAAAACATATTGGTAGAAATCATTACCGGTGAGTTTCGCCAACTGGTAACCACAGAAGTCGTCGTAAGCATATTCCAGTGTTTGCGAGGTACTGCCATGCGATTCCGGAAAACTTACATAGCCCAGCTGGTAGTATTCCTTCCATCCGGCGCGGCCATTGGCGCCACCCCAGGGGCCCTTATTCATGGCTTCATGAAAATAGGCGTCCAGCGCTTTTTTGGGGTCAAAGGTCCGGATACCTTTTACCCAGGCATCGGTTAAGAGTGAGATAGCGTGATTGCCCAGCATACCGCCTGTTTCACCAGGAAACGACCAGGCCGGGAACCAGCCGCATTGCTGTTGCGCATCCAGCAGCGCCTGCATATAGCGCCCTTCCATGGTGGGATGCAGGATAGTGTTTAAAGGGAACTGTGCGCGGAAAGTGTCCCAGAAACCATTATCGGTGTACATGTAGCCGTTATGCACTTTACCGTCATAAGGACTATAATAATAAGGTTCTCCTTTGCTGTTGTATTCAAAAAAGATATGTGAGAAAAGATTTGCGCGAAACAGGCAGGAATAAAAAGTAGCTTTGTCTTTTTCCGATCCGCCTTCCGCCAGTACCCTGCCAAACAGGGTATTCCATACTTTTGCAGCTGCAGCTTTTGTTTGTTCCAGCCTCGTAAAGGATTTAAGCTCCTGCTGCCAGGTAAGCTCCGCCTGTTCCGGACTGATATAGGAAGATGCAACCCTCGCCTGTACCGTAGCGCCGTTTTTAAAACGGATATATGCGCCGGCGCCTTTTCCTTCTGCCGACAGGCTATCTGCAAAAACCCGGTTGTTTACGTTCTCCCAGGTACCACTGCCTTCGAAAGGCTGATCGAACACGATGACGAAATAATTCTTAAACCCTTTTGGTATAAAGCGCCCGTTGGTGACGTACCCGGTGATCTTTCTCTCTGCCGGGAATATCTGTACACCGCTTAATGCGTTATACCCATCCAGCACCACATAGGCCGGCTTTTTGGCGGGAAAGGAAAAACGCAGGTGAGCGCCTCTTTCAGTGGGCGATAATTCGGTGGTAATATTATTGGCCAAAGTTACCTTGTAGTAATCCGGGCGGGCTATTTCATTGGCATGACTGAACGCGGTGGCACGTTCGTTTTCCCCTACTGTAAGTTTCCCGGTAACCGGCATGAGGCTGAACACGGCGTAATCGCCTACCCATGGGCTGCACTGGTGCGTTTGCTGAAAACCCCGGATGGTATTTGCTTTGTACTGGTATTTCCAGCCATCGCCGTTTTTACCTGTTTGTGCAGACCAGGCATGCATGCCAAAAGGCAATGCTGTGGAAGGATGAGTGTTACCGTTGCTGAGCGCAAACTCAGAATTGGTTCCCTGTAAGGTATTGGCGTAAGACACCAGCTCATTTCGCTGGGCCGTTACTGCAAGCGTGGAACTGCAAAATAAAATAGTGAACAACCGGCGGGTGTTGCTGATACGTGGTAACTGCATTGTTTATACATCTGCTTTACAACTAGACACCCCCGGAGCCGGTTACCGCCACTTGCAGGCAATTTTTATATCAGTTACCGTATTCTTTCTTCAATCTTTTTTCAAACACAAATGGCACAAAAGGCAACAGCGATCCCACGAAAAAGCCTGCCACGCGGAGGATGCTCCATTTGTATTTTATCCAGCAGGCAAGCAGGAGTACAACAAACAGGATAAATAGTACGCCATGCGCCCACCCGAAATATTTTACCGGTTCAGGAAAAGAGAACAGGTATTTCAATGGCATGGCTATAAATAATAAAATGAGATAAGAAATCCCTTCGATCAGCGCTGTTTTACGATATAAGTTTATCATCTTATAAAAAATCTAAAGGCCTTTAACCCCTGTTAAAATAATTGCCCGAAGATAAGTTAAGAAGCGGACTTTGATCCCCATATTTAATCCGGATTTCTTTGTACGGAATTATAACAATAACTATATTCGCGGCGTAATATGAATGCAATCATCAATACAGTTTAACCCTTTTCAATAATAAAAACCTTTATTTATGTCTGTTTATGCACGATTCGGCATCGTATGCGCTGCAAGCCTGTCATTTGCCCTGACCTCGAATGCACAATTAAAATTAAACACTAAAACACTTGGCGCCGGCGCTAAAGCAGTGAAAGCTGCCACGCTTAGCGACGATGATGTGATCAGGTATACCAAAGAGTATATCCAGTGGATGGATGAGCACAACCCCGTAGCCCCCTCCGATGATCCGATGGCACAGCGCCTGAAAAAATTAACCGACCCCGTAACCGGTTATGAGGGCATGAACCTTAACTTTAAGGTATACCTGGTAAGGGATATCAATGCCTTTGCCTGTGCAGATGGCAGTGTGCGCGTGTGTGCCGGCCTATTACAAACCATGACGGACGATGAAGTAATGGGTGTAATAGGACATGAAATTGGGCATGTAAAAAACAAGGACTCCAAAGATGCGTTCAAAACTGCGCTGATGACATCCGCACTGAAAGACGGTGTTTCTTCACAGGGTGGCACCGCGGGCGCCCTGAGCGATTCCCAGCTGGGCGATTTAGGAGAAGCAGTGGCCAATTCCGCTTATTCCCGTAACCAGGAAAGCCAGGCGGATAGTTATGGTTATGAATTCCTGAAAGCGGCGAAGCTCAATCCATGGGGCATGTCTATGGCTTTTGAAAAATTGTGGAAAGCATCACAGGAAAGCAGTGGTGAAAAAAAGAAAGGCTCCCAGTTATTCTCTTCTCATCCCGATACAGAGAAAAGAATGAACACCATGGCCGAGAAAGCGAAGAAAGATGGCTATGAAAAGCCGGCGGTAGCAGCGAAATAATTATTTTTTAAGGAGATAGCCGGGTGGGATTAAGGAGATCCTGCCTGGCTATTTTTATTTAACGGAAGTACCTGCTGTTACCCATATCAGGGAAAAAATCCGGCAATCTGCTCAAACTGTTCCACAATACCCTTCCTCCTAACCGCCCCTTATAGCTATTCATTATACAGGTATCATTTATGCAGTGATCACCCAAAAAAGACAGGCATATGTTTATAAAAGCAGCATTAAATGGTTCCAGGTCCAAGGCCGACCATCCGGCCATACCCATTACTACCGATGAACTGGTGGCCGCCGCCAGGAACGCCGTTCTGGCAGGTGCAAACGCCATCCATTTTCACGTGCGCGACCGCGATGGCAAAGAAACACTGGAAGCAGCCTTCGTAAATGAACAGGTGAAGGCGGTAAAGGCAGCAGTGCCCGATACTCCGGTAGGCATCAGTACCGGGGCCTGGATAGAACCGGATATCAGTAAAAGAGTGGAGCTTATCCGCCAATGGGAAATACTTCCCAATTTTGTATCCGTGAACGGACATGAACCCGGATTTGAAGAGGTTGTACAGGAAATACTGAAAAAACAGATCGGTGTGGAAGCCGGGCTTAACAGTGCACAGGCGGTAGAAAACTTCATCAGCAAGGGTTTACTGAAGGAATGCTTCCGCCTGCTGATTGAACCGGAAGAACAGGAACTGAACATAGCCCTGGCAACGGTGAAAGCTATTGAAGACAAACTGACGGATAAACTACCTCATCAAACAGTGGTGTTACATGGCGTAGATAACACCTGCTGGGAAATACTGAAAGTAGCCAAATATAAGGGATACGATCTGAGGATAGGATTTGAAGATACTTTGCACGACCCCTCCGGCGCCATTGCGGAAAGCAATGAAGCATTGGTGAAAGCCGCATTCCACTGGGATTTGTAAAATGATTATTCCAGGCTCAGCACATTAGCGCCCAACGGTTCTTCAAATACCCGTTCCAGCCGCTGCGGATGTACAATAATAGTTATCTCCAGCGATCCGGTGCTCACGGTACCGCCGAGCATATGCCCCCCGAAGGCGCTAAAATCCTTACTGGTAACGGTTCCATGTGTATGCAGTGAAACCTTGCCCTTCTGCCATGCGATAGATCCGTTCATACCTGACAGCTCCATATTATTGAATTCCTTAGGCTCATATTTCTTCGTATCCCGGTTAAAGTAACCGAAAGTAACATTCACAAATCCAAAGCCTGTGAAACTGGCAGAAGGGATCTTTTCCTTTTCAGCAAAGGCTTCCAGTTGTTTAAAGATATCATCTCCCTGCCTGAGCACCATCAGGTAGCCTGTGCCGGTTTTAACATAGCGGGTGGTATCCTGCGCAGTAGCTGTAGCCATGAGGAACAAGTTGATGAGTAAAAAGAATATCGTTTTCATATGAAGAAGCATCGCATTTAGCGTGCCACCTGCACTCCTTCGGAGGTCATAATTACCCGTTTCATTGTGTCGTCGCCGTTATAATACAGGTAATCGATGCATACAGAACGCCTGTGGCTGCCGCCGTTCTTCAACCCTCCATTGTGATAAATAAAATAAGACCTGTCTTTGAAATCAATGATTGCAGGCCGGTTTGTTTCACAGTTCCCTGCGAGCTCATTTAGTATTCCCTTAAACTCCCAGGGGCCTTCTATGTTACGGCTCATGGCGTAAGCTACTTTTTCCGGCATCTGGTAGCCATAGGAAAGGTAATACCAGCCATTGCGCTGATGTATGTGAGCGCCTTCCTCAAATCCAGGCAGATCCAATGTGTTTATAGGACCATCCAACTCCACCAGGTTGCTTTTTAATTTTGCATAAAAACATTGTTTGTTGCCCCAGAAGATATATGCCTGCCCGTTATCGTCCACTATTACAGACGGATCCAGGTTAGCTTTTTCATGCACGTGGGAAGGCAGCATATCAAGAGTAACCAGCGCCGATCCGCGGGCATCTTTAAACGGACCTGATGGGTTACCCGCTTCGGCTACGCCAATGGCAGAACCTTTAATGGAAGCATGCGCCACGGCTACATACCAATAAAACTTACCATTATGTGCTATTACCTTTGAAGCATAGGCATTGCCACTGGCCCAGGAGAAATCGGTGGCTTTCAGTGGTACCGGATGCTCTGTCCATTCTGCGAGGTTGGCCGATGAAAAGCAGAGCCATTCGTTCATTATGTAGGCTTCCGTTCCGGGCGGCGCTTCATCATGGCCGGTGTACAGATATACGGTATCGTTATGGACCAGCGCGGTAGGGTCGGCGGTGAATTTATGGCGGATGATTGGGTTGTTGGATGTGGGTTGCATAAACTGACTTTTTTCTTAACAGGGGATGCTATCGAGAATTGTGCCATGAGACTTCTCAAATCGTAACATCCTTTATAAGTTTCATATTGCAGAGAACTTATAAGAATCCGGTAAACAAAACATCTTCGTAACCTTATCCAGTTCCGGCTTATTCGGCTATGATATTCTCCTTTTCAGAGCTGAACTCCTTTTTATTATACCGGGCATTGAGTATCAGAAAAATGATCAACGGAATAATATTAACCGCAACTCTCAGATCATGCCGGGTACTGTCGTATGATAAATTAAACCTAAGATTAAAAATATCATATTTAACCCCAAGGCTCACCTTCTCGCTATACAACAGGTAAAGCGCTACTTCCATGCCCAATACTATTTTAAAAGAAATACTTAACAGCGTCAATTGTACCATTTGGACAAAGTTCATCCAGATATTAAACTGCAAATGGAGCTTCTTAACCACTTTACTAAACAGCATGCAAAAATTAGTATATAGATAATATACCAAAAAAACAGTTACCAAAACCGCAATAAATAACTGGCCGTTTGTCATATCCCGATAGGCTTCTATAACCGATCGGATGAATAGAAATAAACTGACAATACCTATCGCAATCTGATAAAGACTAATAAAAATTAGCATATTGAATTATTGTTTTAGGACTGGGATATACTTTTCCGGATTCATACTCTGGTCCATCTCGTTTTTTGGTACTTCTCATGAGACCATTCAGATTTGTATATTACTCTTCAAATAGGGAATATAAGAGGATATTCAGGTGATGTAAAAGAATTCTTGTTAGGATAATTATCTCCTAAAAGTATTAACTCCTTTCCTGAAACAGGACAATATTTCCAGGTAAATCCTTCATTACAGGTTCTGTCAATATCAACCCAATAATAGAGCTCCCTGGTATCCACCGTCTTATTAAGCTGAATTAACGCAGTAATAATTGACCAATTAACCTGATCACGAATATTATAGATATCGCCACTGATAAAAAACAATACTTCATAGCCAGGTTATTATACTGATTCTCCATCTGTCCTCCGCTAAATATATTCTATTACACACAGCACCAGGGGTTACACTTCAATTCGTTACTAAATTATAATAAATATCCAAACTCCGGAATCCTTTTTCAATATCTACCAGTTTATTATTTTCTTTTACATCTCCCTTAAAAGAAAAAAGATGGCCATAGCCGGGATATGGTTTCAGCAGGCAAATTTGGCAACCATCCAGGCAAATCCATAAAGCAACAGATCTGTCTTCCCGGAAAGAAAAAAACAGGTATATTAATGAAAACGACAATTACAGAAAACAGGTGTTTACTGATGAAATATATCCGGGTTTCGGTTTCTGCCAAAATTACCCCAAATTGCAGCCTTATCCACCTAACAGACATTGACCAGCACAAACCAAACAACCGAAGAAAAAAGCCTTAAAAGAGGATTACAGAACAGGCATATCCAGTTGATCGCCCTCGGCGGCGCCATTGGCACCGGCTTATTCCTGGGCATAGGCCCTGCCGCGGTACTGGCAGGCCCCTCTGTGATTTTAGGCTACGCCCTGGCCGGCATTATTGCTTTCTTTATCATGCGCCAGCTGGGCGAAATGGTGGTGGAAGAACCGGTTTCCGGCAGCTTCAGTCACTTTGCCTATAAATACTGGGGCTCATTTGCAGGTTTTTCTTCCGGGTGGAATTACTGGATCCTTTATATCCTGGTGAGCATGTCGGAACTTACAGCCATAGGTGTATATGTACATTTCTGGTGGCCGGAGATTCCCCTATGGTGCTCCAGCCTTTTCTTTTTTGTGGCTATTAATGCATTAAACCTCAGCTCTGTTAAAGTATATGGAGAAGCCGAGTTCTGGTTTTCGATCATAAAAGTAGTGGCTATAATAGCCATGATCGCTTTTGGCATCTATCTGCTGGTAAGCGGCAGCGGCGGCGAACAAGCCAGTATACAAAACCTTTGGAACGACGGTGGCTTCTTCCCACGGGGATTATTAGCCGCCGATGGCAAGGGCGGCTTCCAGGGATTATTTGCCGCCATTGCGCTCATCATGTTTTCTTTCGGCGGACTGGAATTAATCGGTATCACCGCAGCGGAGGCCGACCGGCCGGAGAAAACCATACCCAAAGCTACCAACCAGGTCATTTACCGCATCCTGATCTTCTATGTAGGCGCTCTCGTCATTCTGTTTTCACTGTCGCCCTGGAAAAGCATTACTACAAACAGCAGCCCGTTTGTAATGGTATTTGAAAGCCTGAAAGGCTTTCAGTTCAGCCTCTTTGGTAAAACTGTCTATTTCACCAGCCTTATCGCAAATGTGCTGAACCTGATCGTTCTCACGGCAGCGCTTTCTGTGTACAATAGCTGCGTATATAGCAACAGCAGGATGTTATATGGTTTGTCGAAACAAGGCAACGCGCCCGCTTTCCTGTCTCACCTGAACAAAAATCATGTACCGGTAAAAGCAATCCTGGTATCAGGACTGTTTGCTGCTATCTGCATAGTGATAAATAAAGTGATCCCTGAAAAAGCGCTCGAGGTACTGATGTCGCTGGTGGTATCAACACTCATCATCAACTGGCTGATGATCACCGTAGTGCACCTGAAATTCAGGCAAAGTAAAAAAGCAGATAACATCCGTACTAAATTCCCTTCTTTTATATACCCTGCCTCTAATTACATTTGCCTGGTATTCCTGGTAGGCATACTGGCGCTGATGTGGATCACCGGCATGAAACTGCCGGTGGAACTGATCCCGGTGTGGATGGTGTTTTTGTATGTGTGTTTTTTGTTAGTGAAGAGGAATAAGAGGTCTGCCACGGCCACTACTTCATGACCTGGTTAAATCCATATCTCAAATTAATACTCGCTATAAACGCACTGAAAGGATCTTTCTCTTTCAGGTAATTATCAATACCCGCTTCCGCCACGATCCAGATGCTTTTAGAGACCCGGAACTCGGTACCAAAATTAAACAACAGGGATTTTTCAAAGCCGTCGTAGTTCTGGTACTTAAACTGCGTTTCGGCAAATCCCCTGAAGCTGGCGGTGCCCAGGTAGTAACGCACATTCACAGTTGCATTGATAGCGGTAGTGTCTTTAAACTCCGACCGGGGCAAACTGAAGCTACCGCCCAATAATAACTGGCTGCTTTTCCCGATACCTAATGCCCAGGTGACCCAGGTGTTGAAAGAGGCAAAGCCGGCGTTCTTGATCAGTGAATCGCGCGACTGTCCCACCCAGGCAATAGCGCCATCCAGGCGGCTGGTGTTCCAATGCTCGCTTTTAAACTTTTCTATAAGACTATCTACAGCAGTGTAGTATTTTTTCTTATCCTTGTCATATCCTTTTTTAAAGGCATCATAACTTGCCTGTAAGGCGGTATCCGGGTTTTCTTTGAGATATTCTTCTGCTTTGTTTTCCGCGAAATCCCAGAATTCGGCATCATGGTCTTTTCCATACTGCGCGCGTTCTGCCGGAGGTATTTCTTTGTGAACAATAATGATCCAGTTATTCTTAAACTCTCTTAGCGCCAGTTGCTCCTGTTGTTGTGCAATAAATACCTCCTTTCTTCTGGCGGCATTCAATAACAGGTCGTCCCTTTTCCGGACAATGGAAAACCGGTAGCCGACAGCCAGCCTGGAAGATACATTCCCCGAATCAACGATAGCGCCTATACTAAAAGAGGAGTTATACCAGAATCTTCTTTTCCCATAATCTTCCAGTGTCCAGTTTTTGCTGGCCAGTTTTCCGGGAGAAAATTCCACGGCAAAATTGCGGGGAATCACGCCCTGTCCGTTTGAATAAAACGGCGATAAGCTAAGGGCAAACTTTTGAATATCTGAAGGGCGTAACACATTGGATGGATCAGTGCCCAGCGCCTTAAACGCAGGCATGTCCGGAACGGAAAAGTTCAACAGGTAATACTCTGTACTATCTGTTTTAAACTGCGCGGATGCCTGGAAGGACACAAGCAGCAGTAACAGGCACATCTTTCTAAATGGTAACATACAAGGGTTTTAAAGAAATGGAATCAATTTTTTTTGGCAGACAGTTGCAGCAGGATATCTTCTGTTTTACCGGTAACATCGTCGCCTAAAATAGCGGTAGCGCCATAACCAATTTGGTCGCTCCCTATTACTTTCGCAGTATCAAAATCATCTCCCTGTAACACGCTTACCTTTAACTTATACCCGTTATCATCCTTATATCTTCTCACTCTGAAAGAGATATCCAGTACTCTTTTATCAAAATTTATCAACGGTTCTCCGGGTTTATAATCATTTTGCACCAGGTAGTAGTCCGGCTGGGGAAGTTCGTTACTGTTTTGCCGGAGGGGCTTTGTTAAAATAGGCAGTTCATCGGCGGTAGCTGCCCACATCTGGTAAATGTAAGTAATAAAATAGATGCCGGTCATTTCGATCCTTATCCATAGTCTTCCGCCATTCGGGTCATAGGATACCTTTTTCATGATATACAGATTAGGACCTAAAAATAGATATTTAAATTTATTCTTCTTTGCTGCTGACATAAGGTTGTCATTCCCTCATTCTACTTTTACATCACACCATAAAAATACAAATATGCTAAGAGGATTTGCCACACAAACGTTTTTTGCCGCCGACCATGAAGCTGCAAAAAAATGGTATACAGCGCTAACCGGTATCCCACCTTACTTTGAAAGGCCCGGCTATGCCGAGTTTCGCCTGGGCGATTACCAGCATGAACTGGGTATCATCGACAGTAAATATGCGCCTGCTCAGGCCGGCAAAGGCCCCGGTGGCGCCATTACTTACTGGCATGTGGATAATATACAGGCAGGTTTGGAAAAATTGCTTGGCTTAGGCGCTACCGTATTTGAACCTGTTACGGAACGGGGCCATGGGTTTGTAACGGCTTCTGTTGTAGATCCTTTTGGCAATATCCTGGGCATCATGTACAACCCTCACTATGTGGAAGTGCTGAACGCCAACAACAAATAGCGCCTCAATGTGCTGCTTCTACTACCAGCACCCGGTCGTTCCCTGCGCCGGTGGCAGGCGGCGTAAAGGTAACAGCCGGTGCCTGTTTTATAACGCCGATACTTGCTTTCTCCGCACTGCGTGGATTAAACCACCAGCAGTTATTGCTGCAGTTCAATCACGGTGCCGTTTTTCGTAAAGCGGGTATCCTTTACGGCGCCGGTGCCGGAAAACCGGTATTGTACGCCTACAATATCGGAAGGTGGATTGGAGAAGGTCAGCTCAGCGGCGGAGCTGTCATTCACATAAAACTGCATATGCCTGTTTTGGGTAACCACACGCAGCTTTACCCACTGTGCGAGGTTGGCGCCAAATTTAGAAAGGTCGGTATTCCGGCTGTCGATGGTCGTGCCTGCGGCAAACAGGGAAAGCTCTCCTACACAGCCAGGCGCACACAAGGGGATAAAGATCACATCATTTTTACACAGGATCAGCACTTCCACCCGCTGGCAGGCGGCAGTGCCCTGCCGGAAACCACTCTTAAGTGTAGTTTCAAAAGTAAAGTCATCATTCCGGAGGTCGCCGAACGATTGCACATAAAAAAAACGCAGTGCCGGTGGATCAGGTTGCAGGGGCAGATGGTATTGTGATAACAACGCTTCCTCCACTTCCACACCATTTCCTTTCATCACTTCGTTCTTCCGGAAATACAATGGGGTACCGGATTGCTGCTCTACCAATGCGAGCCATCCACCGGAGCCTATCATCAGGTCATGCTCTTTTACAATTTGTTTATTGACTATTAATTTCGCCCTGAAATAACCTGGTGTATAGTATATAGTGGTAAAGGTGTTTTCTTTTGCAGGTACCGGTACCTTCCTTCTTATGTCCCAGCTTTGCGAAATGAAAACGGAATCTTTTCCTGCCGCAGCAGCGTTGTAGTTGAAAACAACGGAATTGGGAACTCCCTCTCTCACTATTTTGTTGCTGCTGAATGAAAAATCGGCGGTGTTAAGCGGTTTCCCGGGTTTGGTATTGGATAACAGTAAAGCATATACGAGGATGCCCAGCGGTAACAGGGCCAGCAGCCAGTACGTCCATTTGCGGTGTTTTCGCGGTGCTGCAATCGGTGAAATGCCGGCACCGGTTGTTTGGTGGCCGTTTGTAGTAATCCCTGCCGAAATATGACCGGATGTTGCACCAGCCAACGTATTGGCCGATGTGACCTCGGTACCTGCTACAATATATGACGTATCAGCCACCTTATTATTAGCGTCGGCACCTGCGGCAATATGCAACGTATCATTAGCCAACATAGCATCATTACCCGCTGCAATATCACCGGGTAATGGCCCGGCCACCGTATTGGCCGTTGCTTCCGCATCGCCTGGCAATGACCTCTGCTCACCGGCTTCCCCCGGTGTAGCATCCCCTGTTGCCAGGGAAGCCCCCGGCGCCAGCACTATAAGGCGTTTAAACTCCCGCCAGTCGGTATACCCGGCAAACTGCGCCAGCGTATTCAACGTAGTGGTAGCCGGCATATTGGTGTATTTCAGCTTCCCCCACAACCGTTTCAGGGTAGTAACACTCAGCATTACCCCGGTGGCTTCTTCTATCGCCTCACTTAGTTTTTCAAAATCATAGGTGGTCCACTCGCTGCCGTCACCACGGTTTAACCGGGCTTCTGCCAGCTCCAGGCACTTTCTTATATAATTTATTTCAAAACTATTATTCATTTCCAGGTAATCTGTTAGAAGCTTGCACGGATTTGCACATACTTGATGCGCCGATGTTTCGCCCTGAAATTAGTTATTATTCAGATTTGCCGGAGCATTTAAAATAAAAAACAACCGTCATGACAAAAACCCACACCGCGTGCCTATTCCTGTTGCTCCCTTTATGCGCAGCAGCACAAAAAAAGAAAAACGGTCCCCAGGATGTTATCAAGGTACCACTCCAGGCCGAACATTGGTCGTTCCAGCCAGGCACCGTGGAGTTTATCACCTATAAGTCGGTCCCGGCCATGAAGCTGCTCAACAGGAGCGATACCGTTGTGTCGAAACAACTTGATTTCGCAAACGGTACCATCGAATACGATGTGCTGGCCACATCGCCGTTCTCTTCGTTCTACTTCAGGCGCATCAGCAGTAAAGAGAATGAGTGCTTTTATTTCCGTATCCCTTCATCAGGGAAAGGCGATGCCGTGCAGTATGCTCCCACCCTGGATGCTATTAACATGTGGGATATGCTGCCACAATACCAAACCGCCGCATGGATCAATAAGGACGACTGGAACCATGTGAAACTGGTCATTTCCGGCAGGCAGATGCGGGTATATGTGAATGATACCGGGAAGCCGGCGCTGGAAGTGCCTTACCTGGAAGGCAATACCTGGCATGGCGGCATCGCATTCGACGGGCAGGCCATTATTGCAAACGTGGTAGTGAAGCCTGATCAAACGGAAGGACTGCCCCCCGGCGAAGGAACCGATATCACCAACAATGATCCCTCCTACCTGCGCACCTGGCAAATCACACAGCCAATGACCACCCCTGAAAAAATAGATTTCAGCAAGGCCTGGATACCAGGTAAGGATGCTCCCTGGGAAACCATCCGGGCCGAAAGAAGGGGACTGGTCAATGTGACCCGGAAGTTTGGCAGCGCAGAAAACCGCGCCCGGCGCATCGTGTGGCTGAAAACAAATATCCGTTCCACCGTGGCGCAAACACGGCAGGTACAACTCGGATTTAGTGATGAAGTATGGGTGTTTGTAAACGATAAGCCGCTGTATACAGATAAAAACCTCTACGGTTACCCGATACTAAAACAACCGGATGGCCGTTGTTCCGTTGAAAACGCATCCTTTGCGCTGCCGCTGGTTGCCGGCAACAACGAAGTGCTGATTGGCCTGGCCAACGATTTTTACGGCTGGGGAATCATGGCCAAACTGGACAAATTCGAAAATATGACTTTTGATAAATAACCCTCCTCCCGCCAGGCAGCCCCCGTGCCGGCTGCCTGGATCTTCAGGGACTATCACATCCCGTCTTCTCCCGGAAAAATAACCGCTCAAAAAAATATCACACAGAAATAAGTACCTGGATAGTGGAAGTTTATTTTGTTTCCAATAACTTTAGGTACCATGAAACAAACATTGGCAGATACTGAGCTCACCGGGCCGGTAAGGCAAATGAAATATGCTACCACAGACCCCGATGGCAAATACTACGGGTATGAGCTTTCCTTTTTTGATGAAAAAGGATTACTGCTCAAATGGGAGGATTATACCGCAAGCCATCAGCTGGATAAAACCCTCTTGTATACTTTTGACGACAATGGCAACCTGCTGGAAAAAACACTGACCTCCGCCACCAAAGGCCCTATCTATAAAAACAGTTACTTCGAAAACGGGGAGCTGAAAGATTGTACAGAGTATTATGGGGAAGATACCTATTATACCCGGTACGATGAATCCGGCAATGTACTGCAACAAATGGAAAACAATGACCCTATACCGCCGGAGGAAGATCCATACAACGAGCAATGGGAAACCAATACCCATACGGATACCGATGGATGCCGGGTAGAAATTACCCGCTATTACTCCTTCGGCGCATTGCAGGAAATCACCAGGTGTAAATACAATACCCGCCAGCAACTGCTGGAGGAATATAAATTCCAGGACACTACCGGTTTTGACGATAACAATGCCGTGGAAACCACTACCTGCCAGTATAATGAACAGGGGCATCTCACAACAAAAATATCCGACAGGATCACTACCTCCGGTACGGTGGAAAGAACGGTATACCGGTATGAATTTACCTACGACCTCCACCACAACTGGATAGAAAAAGTTGAGATCATGAATAATAAAGTAACGGATTATAAAGACAAAGTCCGCTTTATCCGCCGGAGAGAGATCTTATATGCTCCATAAAATTTGCGCACATGCTATCTAACCGTCACCAGATCTTTATGGAAGTAGCCCACCAGAAAAGCTTTTCAAAAGCCAGCCAGGCCTTATTCATTTCCCAGCCCGCTGTAAGCACCCATATTAAAGGACTGGAAGAACAGTATAAAACCAAACTGTTTGAAAGAAAAGGATTACAGATAGAACTGACCGAAGCAGGCCAGCTGCTGTACAACCGCTTGCTTACAGTACGCCATATTCAGCAGGAAACGGAATTTGATATTTCGGTGATCCACGACAAACAACAGGCTACCGGCATGCTCAACCTGGGCGCCAGCACCACCGCCGCACTGTATATATTACCCAAAGTGATGTCTGCCTTTCACCGGGAATACCCCCTGGTGGATATTTCCCTGCTCAACCGGAACAGTGAAATAGTATTGCAGGCGCTGCTCGACAAAGAAATCAATATCGGCGTTACGGAAGAAAAAGGACAACTGAGCAATATCACCTACCAGCCTTTTCTGAAAGACCGGATTGTAGCCGTGTGCAGTCATGATAACCCCCTGGCCCGCAAAAAGAACTACCCGCTGAAAGATATCCTGCAAATGCCCGTCGCCATCAGGGAACGTGGCAGCGGCACACTGGAAGCGCTCAAAAAAGGACTTCAGAAAAGCAGGATCCGGCTGAACGATCTCAAAATAAAAGTAAGACTGGGAGGAACCGAAGCCCTGAAAAATTTCCTGCTGGAATCCGGCTGTGTAGGATTCCTCTCTACACGCTCTATTGCAAAAGAACTGCAGCACGGGGAACTGACCATCCTCAGCTTCGATACACTGCGGATAGAACGCAGCTTTTATTTTATACAGCGCAAAGGCGAAACCAGCGATCTCAATAAACGCTTCATCAAAATGGCCAGGTCCATTTATAATTATTAATTATAGGTCATAATATTTTCATATAGCCAGGATTATAAGCTAAGGGCTACATTTGAGCCATACAAATAACCTGCTGACATGAACATGCTTTTTTATTACGACGAATTATACAAAGCTGCTGTAGAAAGAATTAATAAGCTGGTAGATATTTCTGTTGCCCAGAAAAACGCCCTGATCCAGCGGTTGAAAAGCCAGGCGCCATTTCTGGCTACCACTACAGAAGATATAGATCTCGTAGCCCAGAAGATGATGAACTCACTGGGCATGGTACTGTGCCCGGATGCCGCTGCAGACTTTGCCGGAGGCAGCAAGCTCCTCGAAATGGAAATGCTGAACAACGGCGAATAAGCCGTCGCCTCTTTTTGCGGTTAAAATTTCCCCCTGCCGGGGAAATTTACCAGGTCCCGGGCAACCTGATCAATGTACCGGGAAAGCACCTGTTAATGCACCCGGAATTTCCCCCTTTCCACGAAAGAACCTATCATTGTACCGGCGGAAAAGGTTCTGCCATGGCGCGCTCAAAAGCAATGAACGGCGTTCCGGCGGCTACACGTGCCGGCCAATCGGGGTTGGCGAGTGCCGCCTTTCCAAGGGAAATAAGATCAGCATGCCCTTCCGATAATGCCCTTCCGGCCACGGCCAGTTCCTCCATACCGCCGTTGGCAATTACCGGCACCTGAACTATACGTTTAGCCATTCCCGTAAGGGTTTCCCCGTGCGCATAGGCGCCCAGCTTTTCCCAGGTGCTGCCTTCTCCTGAAATATGCACATAATCCGGGGCCGTCTTTTTCACTTCTTCCAGCAGGGCAGTAGCAGTAACGGCGCCATCCGGCCAGCGATAGCTGAAGTTATTCACTTTGCCTTCGGACAAGCGCAGCCCGATAATAAACTGCTGAGGCACCACCTGCCTGATGGCAGTGATAATTTCGGCTATGATACGGAAACGGTTGGCTACCGATCCACCGTATTCATCCTGCCGCAGGTTGGTGTATGCCGTTAAAAACTGATCGGGCAGGTACCCGTTGGCGGCATGTACCTCTATCCCGTGAAAACCGGCAGCTACCGCGTTAACAGCCGCCGCGGCATATCCTTTCACCGCAGTGGCAATATCAGCATGCGTCATAGCGGCAGGCACCGGGAAAGGGCCATCGCCACCGCCATAGGAGCGCAGCTTACGGCCCAATGGTACTACTGCAGAAGGCGCCAGCGTATGCTGTAAATGCTGTGATAAGGCGCCGGCATGCATCAGTTGCGCAATAAATAAACTGCCATGCGCCTTTATTTTCCCTGCCAGCTCCCGCCAGCCTGCCACCTGTTGGGGAGTGGCCAATCCCGGCTGATGCGGATATGCCTGGCTGGCTACTGTATCTGTATATAATCCCTCCGTGATAATGATCCCAAAGCCACCGGCAGCAAAGCGTTCATAGTAATCGTGCATAGCCGCGGTGGGAGTACCCTGCAATGTAGCGCTGGCGCGACTCATAGGCGCCAGTACAACCCTGTTCTTAATGGTTTGCTGCGCCAGCGTAAGCGGCGCCAATACCGGATGTGTGCTCATATATAAAAACTTTAGGGCAAAGTTGTGCACTCCCCCACCTCTGAAAAATGATAAATGATAAGAAATCGTGGTTATAACGATTCCTTTGCGATCTTATGCCGTAAACGGCTCAATGATTCAGGGGTAATACCCAGGTACGCCGCCACCTGGTGCTGGGGCAGGCGTGTTTCCAGGAAAGGGTACCGGCTTACAAAACTGCGGTACCGTTCTATGGCCGGCTTTTGCAGCGACAGGATACGGCGCTGCAGGGAGACATAGCCACGCTGGGAAATAATGCGGTAATAACGCTCCACTGCGGGTATATCGTCAAACAATTGTTCCAGCTGCTGCCGGGTGATACGAAGTACCTCGCCCCCTTCCAGCACGTCGATATTAAACAGGGAGGGAGCCCCGGTAAGCAGGCTGTCGAGATCAGTGATCCACCAGCCTTCTATACTGAACTGTAATACATTTTCCCTGCCGGCAGCGTCTCTTTCGTATTGACGGCAACAACCTTTCAATACAAAAAACTCGTGCCGGCAAACATCGCCTTCCCGCAACAGGAACTGCCGGCGCCGGGTACGCACAGGCTCAAAATAACCGGGAATACGTTTCATATCCGCTTCGCTCAGCGATACATGTTGAAGGATACTGTTGATCAGCAGGTTCATTTTTCAAAGATAGCCCCGCGCAGGAATGCTTCAAAGAAATAATCCTGCCGCACTTACATCTCCCGTAAAATAATTACTGCTGTACCGGACAAATATCTTTCTTTAATATCTCCCCTTCCTTCATGCCACGCGTAGTGAATGGAATGGTTTCCATGCGTCGGCCACCGGGATAGTGGATACGGATCTCATAGTCGGTATCTTTTTCCAGCGTGAGCGTGATTTCACGGCCGGGCTGCCCGATAAAGCACCAGCCAATTTGCCGTTGTTTGTTATAGATATAAATACACGCTTCGGCCAATGGCGCACAAACGGTACCTGTGAAGGGGATCACCAGGCCGGGAGATACGTGGTTAGGCGTATACGTATATATGGGAGGCGTGGTAATACTATAGATATCATCACTTCCTTTGCCGCCGGTCCGGTTGGAAGCAAAGTAAGTGTTCCCGTTAGCTTCGGCTACAAAATAAAAATCATCGCCGGGGGAATTGGTCGGGTAACGGAGATTTTCCGGTGCGCTCCACTGTGCTTTACTACCTGAGCTATGGAAGATATCAAAACCACCCATGCCTGGCCACCCTTTACTGGAGAAGTACAGGCTGCCATCGGGCGCTATAGTGGGAAATTCTTCTGCTTCAGGTGTATTGATGCCTGGCCCGCAGTTGACCGGCGCTCCCCATTTCCCATCCCCTTGCTTTTCGCTGTACCAGATATCCGTAGCGCCTTGTCCGCCGGGCATATCAGCTGCAAAATAAAGCGTGTTGCCATCGTTACTGAGTGCGGCATGGCCTACAGAATATTCATCAGGTTTGTTATAGGGAAAGGGGATCAGTTCTCCCCATTTGCCGTTTGCGTCTTTGACAGAGGAAAATAATTCCAGGCGGCGGTAGCCATACCTCACCTTATTTTCCTTTACGGCAGGAATACGGCGGTCGGCGTTTGTCATGGTTACATACGCAGTGCGGTAATCTTTATCAAAAACAGCCGGCCCCACATGGTATTTCGACCGGTTAAACGCCGGCGAGAAATCATTGATATATACATTCCCGTAATTGGCTGTATCGCCTATATAAAGTCGCTGGTAATCGGTACGGGTACGGCCGTATACATTCCTGTTGAAATGGCTGCCATTCTGCAGCTGGTTACGGTACAATGAATCCGATACAAACACAATGCCGCCGGGATAACCGGTGGCGCCCCAGTCGGACCCGACAGTGTTGAGCCTTTCCACATTGCGGATGGCCACCGGTGTGGGCGCCTGTATCCATTCCTGTGCGGCGTCGCATCCGGCAATGCGGTTTTTCACCCGTTCCTGGTTACCTGTTTGTGCATACTGTGTGTAAGCGGCTTTTGCTTCGGCGTATTTACCGGCGCTTTTCAGCATATCACCATAATACAGCCTTGCATCCGCCGGGGCATCGGAACGGGCAAGCAGTTTGGCATACCAGCCGGCGGCGGTTTCATATTCATTTATATGCCGGTAGGAATCGGCCAGTCGCTCCAGCACCAGGGTGCTGGTTTTATCCTTTTTCTTTGCGGCAATCCTTTCATACAGGGATGCCGCTTTCGCATAGTCGTATTTATCGTAATAAACAGCCGCCTGCTTATCCAGCGATAATTGTTCCTGTGCCTGTAAAAACTGTATGGAGAAAGTAAGCAGTATTATGCCAGCATATTTTTTCATAGCGTCTGTTTAAATGAATAGCCTGTTTTAGAAGTATCTCGGACTGATCACCCTGGCTTTTTTACCGGGGAATAAATAACCGATGGATAGTTCATGTGATCCGCTCTGGAAAGACGACATTTTGCTTACTGTAAGATCATAGGCGTATCCTAACCTGAATTGATTGGTGATATTAAACTGTACCAATATGCTGGCCGCGTCCAGCTGTTCAAGGTCCTTATCCAGCGCCGGCTTGCTCCATATTTTCACACCGGTGCGGTAAGAGCCGCCCGCCCATAGCCGGTCGGCAATAAGGAACAACGCGGTAAGATCCACATTGGTAGGTCCTTTAAAATCTTCTTTTACCAGGATAGATGGTTTGAACTTTACCGTTTCAGACAGGTCGAACATTATACCGGCGTTTACATAGAGGTGCTGTGTTTTACGGATGGTTTTATACTGGTATCCTTTCCAGTAGTAGCGGGACGCATCCGTGTAAAGAGAAAAAAGGTCCATTACGGAGGCTCCCACGTAAAATTTAGGGGTAAAGTAATAGATGCCAAACCTTGCATCAGGGACCCAGGTAGATGCCTTGCCCATAGGAATGGTAGGATCGTTGTCGTCGTTGTATACAAGGGCATTGCCATCAATGGCGTATTGGGTAACACCCGCTCCCACCCCCAGGCATAAACGTTTGTCGCCGTCTTCATTCAGCGGTATACGGTAGGAGTACATCCCGTAAATAGAGGTAGCGTCCTGCGGGCCAAGCTTATCGTACATTACCTGCAGGCCCAGTCCTACCCGGTTATCCCTGGAAGCGTTCAGGGAGCCATCTAAAGATACGCCACCTGTTCGAGGCCCACCCGGGAAATTCACCCATTGTTTCCTGTAAATGGCATTGGCAAACAGGTCTTCCTTGTAACCTGCATAGGCGGGGTTCACGCTCAGCATATTAAAAACATACTGGCTGAACTGTAAGTTCTGCTGCGCCTGGGTTAATACCGGCTTATACAGGAGCCCCGAAAAAATCAACAACAGCATTAACTTTGACGTCATGTTCATGCTCATACGAAATCCTTTAAGATATCAGTAAGTAAAAAATGACCCAGGTAACCGGGTGCTGCTAACAGTGCTGTACATTCTTTCAGTATGCAGAAGTAATATCATTATTGAGGTCTTTTCAGTCCGGACATCCTGAAACCGCCATCTTCGTTCGGGGTATTAAATGGGGACGAAGTTCACTATGCTGCTTTTGGCCGACAGCATTCTTTTCATCAGATCTTTCAGGATAATAATAGTTATACTTGCCTTTCTTCCATAGAATATGAGCTACCAATCTGTTTTGCGTACAGCAACGCAAGATACCTTCATAGCAACCTGAAGAGTACCTTACAGCCATTACAACAATAAAACCGGTAAAAGGTTTAGTAAATTTTTTACCGGGGGAAATTAACTTTATAATTACGCAGGAATCCTTCCTATAAGTGCGGCCCGGTAAAAGACACTTACCTGTTACAACAGGTACAACAGCATGGCCGTAATAGCGCCAAACAAAGTATTTCCAAAGTTCACTGTATCATTGCCAATGATGTGTTTCCGCTCCAGTGTAGCACCCAGCAGGGAATCCACCAGGTTGCCCGCAATACCTGCAATGGCTACAAACCATACGCTTTCGTCCATACCAAAACAGATACCGTAAAGCAGTGCCAGGATACCCGCTCCCGCTGCACCCAGCAGGGTGCCTTCCAGGCTAACCACGCCGTCCAATCCTTTGGCTTCTTTTTTAAAGGTAAGGATATTGTAGAAGTTACGGCCGTATACCATTCCCAGCTCTGACGACAACGTATCTGCGGTTGCCGCAGCCAGGCTGGCCGCCAGCATCATCTGGTACATATCGTCGATATCGGGATTTATTAATGCCAGCAAAGCCATGATGGCGGCTACTCCTCCATTGGCAAACACCTGGCCGGCGCTCCGTTGCTCCGGGTGGGTTTGCCCGGGTAATATTTTCAGCTGTTTTTTGTGAGAGGTGGCGGCTACGCCCATTATAAAAAAGGCGCCAAGCAATAATAACCCGCCATAGCCGGTACCGGCTACCACCAGCAGGCCCACAACGGCCGCCATTACGCCACCGCCGGGAGTGAGCTTACGCTTTTTCACGCACAGCAGGGCGATGGCGATAATAACGGCCAATGTGATAATTGTTTCGAAGAAAAAAGATAAATGCATAATGAGCCGCAAAACTATGCAAATATCCTGTAGTTCGGGATCTATTCTTCCAGCAACCCGATCATGGTATTTAATTCTGTTATTAAGGCATCATCATTACCGGCAAATCCACCGGAACGGAAACGGATGTTCCCCTTTTTATCAAGTACTACTTTATAGGGTACACTTGGCACCCTGAAGTGGGTAAATGCTTTAAAATTGGTTTCTCCTTTCAGGGGTTCGTCTATTAAGTATCGGAAAGGAAATTGCTTTTCATGGCTGAACTGTTTTACTTTCTGCAATGCATCGCCGGTTTCAAACGTGGCAATGAAAAGGAACACCACCTCCGGGTGCTGCTGCATTACCTGCTGCATAGCAGGAAACGACTGTATACAGGGTTTACACCAGGTAGCCCAGAAATCAAGTACTATGATCTTCCCTTTGAAATCCGACAGCTGTACGGTTTGGCCCCCGGTATCCAGCAGGCTGATATCCCCCACGGATTCTTTTAACATACTTTCCTTCAGCGATTGCTTTTCCTTATTACCTGCCGGTGGCATCAAACCTGCCAAGTATTGCTGGTAAGGCAGTATGTTACCCGTTTTTTCGTATAGTTCTTTGAGTTGTGCTTTCATTTCTACGGAGGCCTCTCCATGCTGAACGGCGTTTTCGATCAGCGCTTGCGCCACGGCAGGCTTACCGGCTGCCACCAGCAGTTTCACGTATAGTATGGCAGCTTCTTTGTTTTTCGTATGTGCGTATGCGGTAGCTGCCAGTGGGAGCCCCTTATCATATTGTTGCTGTTCCAGCCTGGCAGAGGCCAGTGCCAGGTAAGCATCCCAGCCATAAACAGAACTGGTATCCGTGATCTGTACACCACGCTCCGCCCATTTCACAGCCGCCTGCAGTTGCTGCTGTGAAAGATAATACCGGGCGGTCCGGGCGAAGAAAGCAACTTTGTCATTCCGTTGTTGCAATTGCGCAATATACTTCTCAGCGGCCGTCTCGTTCCCGCTTTCAATGGCAGCCGTCCCCATTTCCTGGTACAGCCGTGTATATTGGTAATCCGGCTTCCCTTTAGCAGCAGGCTCGGGGAACTGTTTGATAAACTGGTTGAACAGCGCTGTTTTTCTTCCGAAATCTTTTTCCTGGTTCACGGCCAGTATATATTCTTCCCGCACAAATATCCCTGTGGGGAACCTATGGCGTAACAATGTTGCCAGTGAATCGGCCGCATGCTTTTCACCAAGGAACAGAAAGTAACGCTGGTTCAGCGTAAGTTCTGCCTCATTGTCCGTTTTCCAGGCCAGCAGCTTATGCAGCAGCAGAGCTTTATCTTCCGGCTCAGGGGAGTTGGCCAGCATATTGAAATAAACGCCTCTCAACTGCGGCTCCGCAACGGGATTAACAGCTATCTCTTTTTTCAGGTACATCAGCTCTCCCGCAGGATCTTTCTTCAATGACGAGGCGCCGGATACCAGCACCGACATTCGATAGTAAGCAAATGGCAAGGGTTTACCATTTGCATACACCGGGAACATATACCCCTTGCCGTTATTGTCATCGGTTTCTTTGCCGGCTGCCGGTGTCACCTGCAGTAACACCGCTCTCTCCGGCACCGTTATAGCAGCGCTCCATTGTTGCCCATCCCGTTGCAGCATAACTGTTTCTTCACTAAGCTGCCGGTCTTTGTCAAACCATGCCAATACCGCTTTCAGCTGCTGCTCCCCTGCCAGCAAAGCACCGGCTGGAGCATATGTCATTTTCACGGAATGGCCTGCCTCCGGAGGCGCCTCCAATTGCACCCTCGTTTGTGCCGCTGTGTGCAGCAAAGCAATGCTGCAGCATATGGCCAGGAATAATCTCTTCATACAATGTTTACCTGAAAAGTGATTTTATTTTTTCGTCCAGTTCATTGCCTATCAGGTTAGAGGAAATAATTTTTCCTTCCTGATCGATGATTACATTGGCGGGAATACCCAGTACCGGGTAGCTTTTAATAACAGGGCTTTTATCGGCCAGCAGATCCGATACATTGGGCCAGTTCATGTTCTCCTTCGCGGAAGCCTTTTGCCAGGCAATACGGCTGTTATCCATCGAAAACGAAACGATCTCAAAGCCTTTGGCGTGATAATCAGCATAAAGCTGCTTCAGCATTGGTATTTCTGCCCGGCATGGTACACACCACGAGGCCCAGAACTGCAACAAGGTGTATTTACTTGCTTTCACCCTGTCGCCTAAACGAAGCATTTCGCCGTTTACCGCCGGCGCTGTAAAGTCAATAAATGGTTCGTTGATCATTTTTCCCTGGCGGCGGGCAATAGCAGCCGCCTGCTCTTTGTCCATCCGGCGTGCGGTGCGAACTATAAAACTGCTGTCGCCCAAACGTCTGGCAGCAGCATTTACAATGGCCATCGATTTTTCGCGGTCGGGTTCCAGCTCCAGCAAAACAGCAGCGATCACGGCTGCGGTCTGGTCTTTGCCGTTGTTGAGCACCTGCTGCAGATAACGGCTCCTGATATCAAAGCGTTCCATAAAGACCTGTATAGATGCCCATTCCGCCTCTCCTCCCCTCGGAGCGCCGGGTTGCCGTGATTCCCAGAGGGCCTTATCGGCGCGGATGTAAGCAGTATCCCTTTGATAGCCCAGCAGCCAGTTATTATAGTGGGCGCCGGTTACCTGTGAAAGACCGGTGGATGTAACACGGAAAGTTACCTTTCCCTTTTCCAGGATCACGGGATAGTGAAATGTTTCCCGGTTACGCCGGTAAGCCACCGAAATATTCATTACTTCCTTTACCTGGCATTGCAGGTGAAAATGCCCGTTACGAACCGTATCTGTAGCCAGGGTCTCAGCGTCGCCATATGGATCCCGTACCAGTTTTATTTCCAATCCCTCCGCCTCTTTTATTTCTCCTTTAAGGTCAAACACCGGCGAATTGCCCCCGTACTTAAAAGCAAAGAGGAAGGTAGCCAGCACCATGATAAGGATCACGGGCTGGTACTTTTTGTTGCGTATGTGGTTCATGTTATCTTGGGTTTTGTATGATTTCCGGGTTTAATGCAATATATTTTCTACCAATGGGCAATGTGCTCCTGTTACTGTTGGGCACTACCGCGAAAGTGCCGTCGCTGAGTGTATGCGTTACTGTTATACCGGCGTTATCCACGGCATTATACCTGCGGATATCGAACCAGCGGCTGCCACGGAAAGCCATCTCCCTCCTGCGCTCCGCCTTTACGATGGTAAGCGCTTCCGCCGGGCTGCCGGCGCTGAGCGTATAATTGATGCCTGTTTTATAGCGCATGCTCCGCAACAGGTTGACATCGGCCATGGCGTTACCCGCATTTCCCAGCCGGGCACTGCTTTCTGCACGGATCAGGTACGTTTCGGGTACAGACGGGCCTTTGGCAGGTTGCCGTCCTGCCCATTCGTTACTGAAGCGGCCAAAGTTGAGCCCGAAAGCGGCATCATTAAAGAAATAAGTGCCGTAACGCAAATCACTGGCGGCATCATACATCTCCAGCAAAGAAGCGGAAGCATAACAAACAGGGCTGAGCATAGGGCCTGTTTTTTCCATCAGTGTTTCCTTGTTCTGGAAATTATTGGGGTACTGTAATACCTCCGGGTAAGCGGCATTTGGTGGTAGGGTGTTATAGTCCACCAATGTATGATAATACTTCAGCGATGAATCCGCATTGGCATATGCCGCGGCTGCATCATTTTTAAACAGCGCTGTTTTAGCCAGCAATGAAAATGCAGTGGGCTTTACCGGCCTGTTGGTGGCGGCTGCGTCGGGCGTAGCGGGCAAATCGGGTATCGCGGTGTTCAGATCTTCCGAAATAAAATTATAGACTTCGGCTACACTGGCCCGTGGTAACAATTCTTCAAAATCAAGTCCCTTTCGTATAGGCACACCCGGATCGGTCGCTGCGGTACCTGCGGTATATTGTTTGGCATACAGGTTCACCAGGATAAAATAAGCATAGGCGCGATGCACTTTTGCTTCCGCCATCAGCTGCCGTTTCTGCGCATCAGTACCGCCTTTGGAATCCATTACCTGTGCAATAACCAGGTTAGTGGTATAAACCTGGTTGTACATCGCTTCCCAGTCTTTATCCGATTCATAGTCCAGGTAGATATGTTCCGCAAAACGGAAGGCGCTCAATGCGTTGGCATTGTAATAAGTTAAGGAAAAGGGATTGATGGACATGTCATCATCCAGCATAACATCCATGCCATAGGTAGTAAAAAAGCCATTCGACTTTTCAGTGACAGACGTTGCATCCAGCAACAACCGGTAGTCTGATGTTTTCTCCGGAATAAAGGCCCCTTTAGGTTTTATATCGAGATATTTCTTGCAGGAAACTGCAGTGGCCATGAGCCATCCACACACCAGGAAATAGCATATCTTTCTCATCAGTCTGATTTTTTAGAAGTTAGCCTTGATGCTGAATGTAAACTCAGCAGGAGGCGCCAATAGATAATTACCGGTACTCAGATCTGTAGCATATTCCGGATCAATTTTCTGTTTATTGAAGAGGTATACGCCAAGATTCCGGGCCTGTAACCCCAGGTTGATCCGGCTGGCATGCAGGCCGGAAGCAAGCTGTTTGGGCAGCGTATAGTTAAGCAGCAATTCGTTAAAACGTATAGCCGACGCCGTAGCCACGTTAATATCTGCATTCGCCGTATAGCTGTCGTATATATTCAGGCCCGTCTGGCTGGCCGGCATAGCCGGTATATTGGTGTGCAGCTCATCACCAGGTTTCTGCCACCGGGCATCCCAGTCTTTATGTACCTGGGCCACGTTCTCAAACAGCGTCCTGTACTGCAGTTGTGGCACACGGAAATGGTTTCCCATTTTATAAATAAACCCGGCGGTGAGCATCAGTCCCTTATAGCCTACATCGAAGAACAACCCGCCGTAATGCGGTGGCACGGTGGTTCCCTGGTACACCAGGGCCACGGTATTATTCATTTCCTTCGTATATCCTGTTACGTTACCTTTCTCGTCAAACACCTGCGGAGCGCCGGTGTTACTTAATCCTGCCCAGCGGTAACTATACAGGTAATGCAACGGCAGGCCGGCCTGTGCCACCCCCGCGGTATAAGCCCCTACTGTTTGGTTAGGGAAATCCACCGCTACTACTTTATTGGCGTTGTAGCTATAGTTCAGCGTGGTGGTAAATGTTACGGCACGGTTCACGATAAGCGCTGAAATGGTGGCATCCAGCCCTTTATTACGCATACTCGCATAGTTCACATAAGCGCTGTTAAAACCGTAGGTACCATTGATAGTGGCATCACCCAGCAGATCAGTACTATAGCGGTGGTAGTATTCAATACTACCCCTGAGGCGATTGTTCTTTAATGCATAATCGATACCAATATTTGTAACGGTGGTTTTCTCCCATCGCAGCAAAGGGTTGGCCGGATTGGAAATGTAGCCGTAGTTAAGGTTGGTTTGCGGGTCTTTCGCCACTTTGGCAATAAGGAAGGGGCTGGTGCTGCGATCCACGTTACCGTTAATACCGTAGGTAGCCCGGACGATCAGCGTACTGAACGGGCTGTTATACATAAAGTCTTCCTTATGCGCCTGCCAGCTCACACCAGACGACCATAACCATACATTGCGGTACTTGTCGCTGGAGCCGAACAGGTTGGTTTTATCCAGTCTTGCAGACGCGTTTAGCGAATATTTATCATTGAACGTATATCCCGCGTTAGAGTATATGGAAACGAAGCGGTTCCTCGTATCTGTAAAAACGGAAGCATCGCGGATATACACTTTGCTGCCCAGGATATTCGTATAGGCGTTAATGTAATCCAGGTTGGCAAACTGCAACGTTTCGGGATCGTAACCATACTTCATCTGGCTGGAAGTATTGCCGCTCACTTCGCGTATTTCCAGACCGCCAATGGCTGTGAGCTGATGTAGCGGGTTACCCAGGTCCCCGTCAAATTTCAGCTGGCTCCGCAGCGTATGTGTTTGCAGCTTTGATTCCGCCAGGCTATAAATACTTCCTTTAGGGAGGCCGCTCACAGGCATACCGTTTTTAATTATCGTGGAAAAATTCACCTGGTTACGCACATCATACAGCTCTTCATTCTGCAGAACAGTATTGGTGCTCCCATAGTTTTCATACTGGTAAGAAGTATTAAAAGCAAAGCCCTTTGAAATAAGATAAGTGATCCCTGCTATCGCCGTGATGTTACGACTACGTGTCTGGTTATCCTGGTTACGGAATTCCTGTACCAGGTTATAATCCCAGTTGTAGGGATAGCCTGCTGCTACAAGGGCGTCTTTATCGGCCTGGTAAAATGTGCGTGGCTGCGGCAGGTAATTACCGTTGGCATCCAGCAATTGCTGGTAGGGCAGCAACTTCGACATATCATTGAGCGCAAGACCGTTGTCAGCGCTGTTGATCATCACGAAGTTGAAGCCCATATCCAGGTGCAATTGCTTTGTGATGGCGGCGGTTTGAAAGAGGTCTGCCGAAAAGCGCTCATCACCCGTCCTTTTCATATAGGAAGGTGTGTTATCGTAATTAAAGGAAGCGCGGGAGCTGCTCTTCTCTCCCTTAGTGCCTATAGAAATGCCGTATTGCTGCCGCAGGGCATTGCGCATAAACAAGCGGTTGAAATCATCATAAGCATTATACCGGCCCAGTGAATCAGCGATGTGATCTGCATTCGCGGGGTTATTGAGATAAGCGTCTGCAACAGGAGTGAGCGCATTACGGGGCTTCCCGAAAAAAGTAGTAAGCTTATTATCTACCTTATATTTTTCAAAACCTATAAAGGAAGATGAAGATGCAAGTGGTAGCTTCGACAGGTCAGGCTTTGCTGCAATAGACACAGAAGAATTAAAGCTCACATCGATAGATTTACGGGAAGCGGCCCCCCTTTTTGTTTGTATCACAATTACGCCGTTGGCGGCTCTTACTCCCCAGATAGAAGCGGCTGATGCATCTTTCAATACGGTGATGCTTTCCACATCGTTGGGGTTGACGGTGTTCAGGTCCCGCTCTACCGGGAAGCCGTCTATCACAATAAGTGGAGAGGCATCGGCATGCAGGGTGCTTGTACCGCGGATGGTCATGCTGCCGTTTGTATTGGTCAGCAGCCCCGGTACCTGGCCCTGCAGATAAGTTTGTATATTAAAGTTGCTTCTTTTATCGAGGCTCGCCTGGTTAATAACGCTGAAAGACCCCGCAGCGCGTTCGCGGGGAAGACGCTGGTAACCCGTATTCACCACGGTTATTTCCATGAGCTTTGCTACAGACAGTTTTAGCTGCAGGTTACCCAGTTGTAATGCTTCATTGTTACCTACTTCCACTGACAGCGTAAAGCGTTCATATCCTACGGAAGTAATTTCCAGCATATACGCCCCCGGGGGAATATCTTTAAAACTAAAGCCGCCGGTTTCGTCTGTAATGGCGCCCTTCCCCAGCGGCAGCAGCTTCACTGTAGCCTGCGGCAACGGCTGGCCGGTATTATCCAACACTGTACCGGTTACCGGCTGTAAGGTAAAAGCAGCAGGCAAACGAAGCGGGCCTGCCGTTGTTTTACGCCGCAGGTAGATGTTTTTATTCACCATTTCCCAGGTGAAGGGCTGATCCTTAAAACAGCTGTCCAGCGCCATTTTCAACGACACATTATGTAGTGATACGGTAATGGTGGCATCCCGTTGCAGCAGGGCATCATCATAAAAGAAAACATACCCCGTTTGTTTTTTTACTTCCCTGAATAATTGCTGAAACGGCGCTTTATGGAGGGAAAGGCTCACCTGCTGTGCATAGCTGCCGGCAGCTACCTGCAGGGCGATCAGCATTAAAAAGGCAATCTTGTTCATAAGCCATAAAATTTTGAAAAGCCGTGAACGGCAAACCGGGATAAAGCCGGAAACGATCCCGATACCGGGGTTGACCGGTATAAGCAATAATTTCATAATTTTGGTTTGGGTAGAGAAATAAAAATCACACACGTTTTTTGTTGGCAAACCCACTCATATACCGGAAGTGTTCGCGCACTTCCGGTTTTTTAACAGGCAGCCGCTTCCAATGCCCCGCAGGGTCATTGCATGTTGGCTAATGTTTCATAATGGTTGATTTAAAATAAACTTATGGAACGATAATAATATTTCTGCCTTCTCTTCTGTAATTAATTCCGCTGACAGACAATCCTTTTAACACCTCAGATAAATTGGAAGCGCGTGAAATTTCCCCGCTGAATTTCTTTTCTGGTATCTTTCCTTCATAGCTCACGTTCACATCATACCAGCGTGCAATTTGCTGCATCACTGTTTTTATACCCGCCTGATTGAACCGGAAATAGCCGTTCATCCAGGCCACCGCGGCTTCTGTATCAGCATCTTTCAGAAGGGATACAGGGTGCTCACCCGCCCCGCTGCCGGATACCGCCTGTTGCCCCGGTTGCAGCAATACAGCTCCCTCATTGCTCACTCTCACTTTTCCCTGCAGCAGGGTGGTCCGGATAAGCGGTTCATCGGTATAGGCGCTGATATTAAAATGGGTGCCCAATACATCTATGCGGGTATTGCTGTTGGCTACAGCCACCTGGAAAGGTTGCCGTTCATTGGCAGCTATTTCAAAATATACTTCTCCCGTAATACTCACCTTTCTTTCATTACCGGTAAAGGTGGCGGGGAATTTTATAGACGACATTGCATTCAGCCATACTTCAGAGCCATCGGGCAATACCAGGCGGTACTGGCCTCCCCTTGGCGTGGTAAGGGTATTATACGCTACAGATTCATTACCGGCTGTACCTCCGGCCTGGTATACAAGCTGCCCCCCGGCCCTTTTACTGATACGGCTGCTGCCCTGTTGGGCAATATTCTCTTCTGCGGCCTGGTCCAGTGGGATAGTTTGTCCATTGGCCAGTGTAAGTACTGCTTTATTGCTTCCGGGCATAATTTCCGCTACCGGTACTGTTTCCTGCTTAGGTTGTTTCCTTAAAAAGAACAGTGCAGATGCACCTGCCAGGAAAAAAAGCACTGCTGCATAACGCAGCCAGCTGCGTTGCCAAATAGGACGGGACTGTGTAAAGCCCAGCTGCCGGTCGATCCGCAATTTCATAGCCTGCTGCGCTTCCAACCTGCGGGCGCCTTCCATGCTCCAGCCGGATTCTTCCAGCAAACCGGTATACCATTGCTCCACCTGCTCCCGTTCTTCCGGTGTACAGCGGTCTTCCAGGTACCTGTTCAACAACTTTACTGCCTCATTTTTGTCCATGACAATACATTTCCTTTTAAGTTAGTGACGTGAGGGAAGGAATAGTGGTAGATGGAAGGAAAAAAAATTTCAGCTGTGAATATGCGGTATTAAAGACAGCAGGAAGACAAGCCCGGCAGGGGCATATCCTACCTGTATGCGCAGGCGGTTGAGCGCATTACTGACCTGCTTTTTTACAGTTTCCTCGCTAACGCCTAACTGTATTGCTATTTCGCGGTACGACAACTGTTGTTTCCGGCTTAAGTTAAAGATCTCCTTCATTTTCCCCGGCAGGCTTTCAATAGCCTGTTCTATTCTTTCTTCCAGTTCACGCATATGCAGGAGGGTTTCAGGGGATGGTACCCCGCCGTTGTCTATCTGGTCAGATAACCGTTGCAGGTAATTGGAACGGGTTAGGTTCTTTTCAATATTCCTGATGGCCATGTAGCGGCCGCTGTTAAAGAGGTAGGTACTAAGGGCCGCCCGGATTTCCAGGCGGGCCCTGTTTTTCCAGATTGAAACAAATATTTCCTGGACAATATCTTCTGCTTCCGAATAGATCCTCACCGCTTTCATTACATGCTGCATCAGCGGATACCAGTATTTATTATAAATAGTGGTAAAGGCTTCCTGATCATCCTTCTTCATCAACTCCAATAGCGATGCATCATCAAGGTCAGCGTAACTTATCATTCACAATAATTGATTAAGGGGATAAAAGTAGAAAGAAAGCCCCAATTATTTTGCATACCAGTCGCGCAGCCTCACATCAATTCCTTTGTTGCCCGCATCCACCAGGCTTTTGAACTTATTTACATCACTGAGCCCGTCTTTACCGCGGTAATGATAAGGATATACTACCTTGGGCGCAAAGGCCAGTACAGCATCTGCAGCTTCTGTTACATCCATTGTATAGGGCAGGTTCATACACACAAAAGCCACGTCAATATTTTTCAGCGCCCTCATTTCAGGAATGCCCTGGGTATCGCCGGAGATATAAATGGATTTGCCACCTGCTTTCAGCACATACCCGTTACCCCTGCCTTTGGTATGCATGGCAGTGGCGCTTTCAGGAAGATTGTACATCGGGATGGCGTTGATGGAAATTCCTTCCACCTTTTTTGACTCACCATTCTTCAGGGTAATCACCTGGGCAGCAGGGATGCCTTCCAATTTGGCGGTTACCACTGCCGGCGCAATAATAAGTGTGTGAGCCTTTTTCAGGGCATTGATGGTAGCCGGGTCGAAATGATCGCCATGAATATCCGTTACCAGGATGATATCCGGCGCCGCCAGGCCTTTATGTGGTTCAGCGCCACCCGCGGGGTCCACATAAATGGTTTTACCGGCTACTGACAACACAAGATCCGCATGATTAACGGGCTGGATGGTAAGCGGGCCTTTAGAGGTAGAGATCACGTCTGGCGTAACTCTCTGTGCCATGGCATTGCCGGTGGCAAGCAATAATAAAAGTGCGAAGAAACAGTTTTTCATACTACTGATAATTATAGCCATAAAGTTAAACAATTCCGGCGCTGCTCCTCTTTAAAAAAATACTACATTCGTGCTCTCTGCAAAGTATTTACACTGATGGGATTCCGGCTTATTTTTCTTTTACTGTTTGTTTCTTCTTCCTGCCTACAGGCGCAGTCCGACAGCAGCCTGCCCGTTATTCAGGCAGACAGCAACCATACAAATATCAAATCCGGCGATACCCTGATACGGTACCGCATAAACGGCGTTTACCTGGGCAGCATCTGGCAGGATTTAAAATACACAGTGGCAAGGCCTGCGCACTGGCAGAAAAAGGACTATATCCGGCTGGGCGTAGTGGCCGGTGTAACGGGCGTGTTGCTGGCAGGGGATTATGGTACAAAACAGTTCTTTGTGCGTCATCAGTCGAACTTTGTTACCAGTGTAACCGACCAGATAGAGCCCTTTGGCAATGCCTATTCCCCCTATCTTGTAGCCGGCATGTATGTAGCGGGCGTTATTATAAAAGACCGCAACCTGGAGCACGGCGGACTGATGGCTGCTAAATCGCTGATCATCTCCACTGCCATTTATGCTACCCTGAAAAGTATCATAAGAAGAGGGCGTCCTACCTATTATGATTCTCCGTTCAGCTTTAACGCTCCTTTCAGTAAAGATAAACAACATACCTCCTTTCCTTCAGGCCATAGCCTCACCGTAATGACCGTAGCCACCGCCTTTGCAGAGCTGTATGGAAAAGATCATCCCTGGGTACCGTGGGTATCTTATGGTATTGCCGGTCTCACCGGCGCCACCCGTCTGTACGAGAACCGGCACTGGAGCAGCGATGTATGGGTAGGCCTGGCATTAGGCCATTTTGTAACAAAAAGCGTTTTCCGGCATCACCGGGAACTGGAGCATAAAAAGGCTATGCAGCTGAGGCTGGCGCCGTGATGCGGATTTTGTCTGAGTCAGACAAAATCCGCGTATCTTTCCATAAATTTTAATTCCAAAAGTATTGTATGAAGAAGATCGCAGCGGTTCTTTTATCCGTATTTGCCTACAGCGTTTGTTTTTCCCAGGAAGATGGAACCTGGGTAGAGCCCAGCAAGGAAAGCCAGGCTTATCACGAATACCGCCTGAAAATAAGCAGACCGCCGGATGGACTGGAAAAAGTACTGGCCCTGGTGGCCAAAGCCGGATCAGATGAAAACGACAATGTTGCTTTGTCCCAAAAGGAATATATGGCGTTATCCATGCGGGAAAAGCTCACTTATCACCTGATCCATGCTGAATCGTATAGTCAGAACTGTGATGCCATGCCTCCTGTCCCGGATGAACATAAAAAGATCTTTGCGCAACTACCGGATGCCTTCGGCGAATACAGCTGGAGTCAGCGCCAATCGCGCTTCCTGGCGGCTAACCGCGATTCCGCCATTGCGCTCATCAGCGCTTCCGTCCAGCGAAGCAACCGGGTAGGCGTTAATTATAAGAAGGCGATCATTGAGGTCAATGGCCGGGAAATGATCCCGCTGCTCATCAGCACCTATAACAAGGATCATAAAGATCATGATATACTTACCCTGCTGATGATACTGATGAAGAATAATGAATATGCGCCTTTCCTCTCCTCTTCCTCCTACAAAAAACTGTATGCCGATGAAAGTACCAGTTACCAGGCGTTCCTGAACTTCAACGCTGCCAATGAAGCGCTGATCATTGAGCGGGCTACTGCATTTTACAATGGGCTTCCTAAAAAAGGTTAGTACTGCATTACTGGTGCTGGGCAGCTACTGCTGCTTTGCGCAAACGCCGGGTGGTTACGTGCTGGTACCTGCCGGCAGTTACCATGTTGGCGGGCAGCGGCATATGCTCAACCCGGCGCGGCGGGTAACCGTGGATAGCTTTTATATTTCCGTATACGAAACCACCAACCGGCAGTTTGCTGCTTTTGTGGCAGCTACCGGTTATATCACCGATGCAGAGCAACGGCATGATGCATTGGTATTTGCCCCGGGCCTGCGGGAGTTTGAATGGAACAATGATTCTACCGCCTGCTGGCGGTTTCCCAATGGTGTAAGCGCCGGTGGCATTGAAAATAAAATGGAGCATCCCGTTACCTGCATCAGTTACAACGATGCGGTAGCCTATTGCAAATGGGCCGGGGTAAGGCTTCCCACGTTGGATGAATGGGAAATTGCTTCCCGGGCAGGCACCGCCACTACTTATTTTTTCGGAGAGAAAAAAGCGTCCATAGGCCGCTATGCCAACATATGGCATGGAAAGGACCATTTGCAGGCCGACAGTTCAGATGGCTACCTGTACACGGCGCCCGTTGGCAGCTTTCAGCCCAATGCCTGGGGCCTGTATGATATGTACGGGAATGTATTCGAATTTTGTTCCGGTAAAATAAAACCGGATGAAAGCCCTGCCCTGGCCCATGCCCGCGGCGGGTCCTGGTGGTGCAGCCAGGCTTCCTGCTCCTTCTTCAACTCTGTGGATATAGGCCGTGTGCATAAACGGGCCTCTTTCAGCAACCAGGGTTTCAGAACGGTAAAATAATTATGGCCTTACTTCCACCGGCAAGTCTGTTTTCACCGTTTTAGTTTTCATGTCCTGCAACAATACCATTGGTTTAAAAGGTACCTGCCATTCATTGCCGTTTATTTTTACCCCTTCACAGGCGGTAAGCCGGAAAGCAGGCCGTGGCGCGCCCGTGGACAGGAAGTTGTTCAGCCAGGTAACACGGTTACGGGTAAACGATAAATTGCCGGTACTGCGGGCTGTTAACACAGGGTAGTCGTAGATCCTGAATTCATTATCTTCTATCCTGATGTTATGATGCACCATGTAGCCCTTTAGTAACTGGTGGTTTTCCGGTGCGATGGCAATCACATAATTATTATCCGGCGACAGGTTATACCCGCATCCTTCAAAGGTATTGCCGCTGATCTCCACATCTGTTACCGGCCCTGATTCAAACCAGCTGGCCGCATCATCTGCAATGAGGATGGCATGCATGCCTGTCCGGTAAAACCGGTTCCCCGCTATCACCACTTTTTTACGGGTAGTTACCAGCAATCCCCTTGTATTCACCGCCTCAAACAGGCAATTCCGTACCGTGAGCGATGGCACCCAGGTGATATTCTCAAGACAGTCGCCGGTAATGATGCTTTCCGGCATATCTTTGTCCAGCGTTACTTCCATTTCCCTTTCATTGATCATGCGGGCTGCGGTCACCCGGCCTTTGGCGTATCCTTCCAACGTAGCCGCATGTACGAAACTGATGCTGTCGCCGGCAAAGAATGCCTGGAACCCATACGTCTGGTGGTGCATAAAACGCAGTTTCAGTACCCGTGGGCCAGGTTTGCCGGTAATGACCAGGTGAGTGCCATGCACATTCACCGGATCATCGTGCAGCCCTTTAAAATGCGAATCTGTAATAGTAATATCCCCTTTGCAGCCGGAGAAGTGCATCCCATCGGCAAAAGCAGCCATCACGCGGCCGCTGTTTTCACCCGGCATAATCTGTATATGACTGTAGTTAAGATCTTCAGAGAACTGCGATACAATACCAAGACCATGCATATAACGCATATTGATATGTTCCAGCTGAACGTTACGGCAATGATTGATGAAGGCGCCTACCTGGTCGCGGATACCATCTCTCACCGTAAATATATTGCCGGGCCCGCCTTTGAAGCCGGAGAAATCGCCGGTGAACTGCACCGTATGGGGAGCTATGGTAACGGCTCTACTTTTTTGAAACGGGGCCCAGGAAGAATAGGAGTAGACACCTTTAGCCGTATCGGCCAGTACTGCATGGAATATCTTCATGCCCCAGCGGGGACCATGCCATTCCAGGTGCTGATCAATAATACTGTACCTGGAATCGGGATGTATGGTGGCAATCACCATTTGGGGAGTGACTGTTTTCAGCGTCATCTCCGACATGGAAGGACGTTCCGCATCTATGGTTACATGCCGCATAGTGATATGTTCGCAATGGTCAAATACCCAGGTAGTCATCTTTCCATGAAAAACAAATTCCGCTCCATTGCCTTCAATGGTAAGATCTTTGAAGTGCTCAAAGAACAACCCGATGGTCTTCGTTTTCTCAGGCACTTCTGTTTCGCTGGAGGTGTTGGAAATAAAATATACTTTCTTCACGGCGCTGTCCGGGTAAAAGTCGTAACGTCCGGGGGCAAACTCCAGTATAGCCCCGGGTTTATCTTTACAGGCTGCAATGGCCTGCTGCACGCGCGTGGTGGCGTCTGTAAAAGTATTCGGCGCCAGACCAAAACTATTTACGTGTATACGTTCCTGTGAGATAGCGGTTAAAGAGAACACGATACCGGTACCGGTAAATACCTTTCTTAAAATATTCATTTCGCTGGCAGTGATTAAAAATATCAAAAACGGGAAATCAGAACAGGAACCAGATCATGGCTACCGCGGCGGCGGTCATTAGTAACAGGGTAAGCCCGCCGAGGATATTGGACAACTTCGAATTGGTATGTTCTTTCATGATCTTCTTATTATTACCTATATGCATGATCATCACAATCATTACCGGGGCTGTAAGCCCATAGGCAATAGCGGTGTACAACAACGCCTTTATGGGGCTCACACCCAGGAAATCGAGCGATAGCCCTACTATCAGGGAAATGATGATAGAAATATAAAACGGTTTGGCCTGGGAAAACTTTTTATCCAGGCCGGCCTGCCACCCCAGTGTTTCTGCCAGCATATACGATTGAGAGCCTGCCAATACAGGGATGGCCAGCAGCCCCGTACCCAGCACCCCGGTGGCAAAGATCAGGTAAGTAAGCTTACCTGCCAGTGGTTCCAGTGCTTTAGCGGCCTGGTCAACCGTATCTATTTCCCTTACACCGGCGGGAAACAGCACGCTGCCGGCGGTGAGGATAATAAAGAACATAACCATATTGGAGAATAACATCCCGGTATTCACATCTGTTTTCATTTCGCCCAGTACCCTTTTATCTACTACAATGCCTTTACCGTTGTGTGCCTGGTCTTCTGCTTCCATAGTGGTTTGCCAGAAAAAGAGGTAAGGCGAGATGGTGGTGCCAAGAATAGCCACGATGATAGAAAAGAAATCCTTGTTATACTGGATAGTGGGAATAAAAGTATGTTTGGCAATATCGCCCCAGTCCTGCTTTATCATAAAGGGTACGATGACGTACAGGAGCAGCGACAGGCAAAGCCATTTCAGGATCATCGCAATTTTCTCATAGGAAAACTGTATGATCACGAACATCATAGCAGCAGTGATCACCACACAAAAAACTGACACCGGCACTGCCGGGAAAATCATGTTGCAAACAGCGCCCATGCCCTGGATATCGGCGCCTATGTTCAGCGTAATAGCGGGGAAGCTGAACAGCAGCATAATGTACAGTACCGGCCGGGGATAATTATTTTTAAGCGTAACGGTCAGGCCCTGGCTGGTAACGAGCCCAATGCGGGCGCACATGCCCTGGATAGCCGCCATCAGCGGGAAGGTGAGCAGGGAAGTCCATAAAGTAGCCAGCCCGAATTGTGCGCCGGCCTGCGAATAAGTGGCAATACCGGACGGATCATCGTCACTGGCGCCGGTAATAAGCCCGGGGCCCAGCTTTTTAAAGAATACAGTCAGCTTGTTGGGAGCAGCTTTTTTATCCATACAGCAAGTTAATGGAAATCCATCGTTTTTACTAACCAGATCCTAAGGCGCTCGCTCCCACTGTGGGGGTCGGCTGGTCTGTGTTTTATTGCAGATACTGCCGCGGAAGAAATTCCGCGGAGTTAAGTTGCTGCAAATAGATATCCCGGAAGCCGGAATTGTTGACCACACGGGTGCCACCGGTAAAACCCGCTCTATTTACTTCCGGGATCCCAATGGCAACCTGCCGGAGGTAAGTAATTATATTTCAAAATAAACATCCTGCGTAATATTGTTTTTATCCCAAAAACGGTATACTTTTATGCTGCTAATGAGAATCATCCAGTTTGTTTGCAGCTTTTACCCGCTGTAACTGAACATGGACCCTATAACCAAAATTTGAACATGCTGTACTGATTGTTTTTGCTGATTAATTTACCGTAGATATCCATGGTGGTGGCGTTGCCAGCTACGGCCGGGTTTCTTTTATTAAGTCATTTACATAACAGATCAATGCACTGGTTCCTGTAAGGTTCCGGGAAATATTTCTGTTGAACAACAAGATCATCTTTAAACCAAAATCTGAATAACATGAATAAGGCGGGCGCCCATGCTACATAATACCCGATGAATTAATAAACCAAAATCTGAGGCAAGGCTGCCCGCCACAATATTTCTTATATATCTAAACCAAATTGAAACCGTATGAAAAAAGGTTTACTACTATGGCTTTTACTAGCCATCGGTGTGGTGCATGCCTATGCCCAGACCCGAACGATTACAGGTAAGGTAACAGATGCATCGGATGGTATGGAACTGCCAGGCGTATCTGTTATTATCAAAGGCACCAAAACCGGCGTGGTATCTGGCCCCGACGGTAAATTTTCCATCCAGGCAGATGCCGGTGCCATCTTACAATTTTCTTTCGTGGGTTATGAAACAAGAGAAGAAAAAGCAGGCAACCGCCAGAACATCCAGGTTGCTTTAAGCAGCAGTAATAAAGTACTGAGCGAAATACTGGTAACCGGTTATGGAGAACTGAAAAGAAAAGATGTTACCTCTTCTGTGAGCCATGTATCAGCCGGACTTGTAAATAACCGCCCTGCCACCAGCTTTGACCAGGCCCTCACCGGCCGCGCTGCCGGTGTGAATATCAGCACCAACTCCGGTGTGCTGGGCGATAACGTGAACATCCGCATCAGGGGTATCAACTCTATTACTAACAGCTCTCAGCCACTGGTAATAGTAGATGGTATACCGGTGAATTCTGTTACTAACCTGAACGTTTTCAACAGTGGTAACGGTACCCGTTATAACCCGCTGGCAGACATCAACCCGAACGACATCGAGTCTGTAGACGTACTGAAAGATGCCGCCGCCAGTGCCCTGTATGGTTCCCGCGCTGCTGCCGGTGTTATTATCATTACCACCAAAAGAGGTAAGAACGGCACTGTCAATGTAAACTACAACGCATATGTAGGTGCCAGCACCGCAGTACGTTTACCTAAACTGCTGAACGGCGACGATTTTACCATTATCCAGAATGAAAAAGCAAAGAATGCCACCAAAACAGGCGGTACTGCACCTATCCTGGCTAAAGACATTGACCTCAATGGCGATGGTAAAGCAGACCGCACCAACTGGCTGGATGAGGTGTTCCGCACCGGTATTATCCAGAATCACCAGTTATCACTAACAGGCGGTACCGAGAAAGCAAAATTTTATGCTTCCGGTGAATATGCCGACCAGCAAGGTATGGTGCTCGTTAACCGCCTGCGCAGGGGGAGCATCCGTATGAACCTGGATGTTACACCTAAAAAATGGCTGAAATCAGGTATCTCCGTATACAGCTCCAAATCGCTGAACAACGGCGTACTGTCCGACGGATATCTTGCAGGATCTACCTTCTCTGCATACAACGCAATGCCCAACGTACCGGTTTACGACAAAAACGGTAACCTGTATATTAAGTCCAGCAACGGTGACCTTGCAGATGGTAACAACATCACTACCAATAAACTGAACCGCTTCTTCCACCCACTGTCTAACCTGGAATTCGGAAGAAACGACAACACTTCCACCCGTGTGCTTTCCAACGCCTACGTGGAAATTGAACCTATTGCCGGTTTAAAGATCACTTCCCGTTTTGGGGTTGACTTACTCCAGAACTTTGAGGACCAGTACAGCGGTCCTTTACAGGCAGGTCTGGGATTAGGCAACAACGGCCTGGTACAGGAAAACCTCTTCCGGCAGAACCTGTGGAACTGGTCTAACTTCGCCACCTATACGAAAGCTATCAACAATCTGCACTTCATCAGTGCTACTATAGGCCAGGAATCGCAGCATACCGAGCAGAAACAATTATACACCGGCCAGGGTAACCTGGCAGACTCTTATTTTAAAGAGATCTATGACGGTTTATTTGCCGGTTCAGATAACAGTTATACCGGTGGCGGCAGGAATGCCAACTCCTTCGAATCCTTCTTCGGTAAAGTAGGTTATAACTACGGATCAAAATATTATTTTGATGCAACCCTGAGAGCGGATGCTTATTCCGACTTTGGTTCCAATAACCGCCGTGGTTATTTCCCTGGTGTATCCGTGGGTTGGAGGATTTCTGAAGAAGGTTTCTTCAAAGACAATATTTCTGTGATCAGCGACCTGAAACTCCGGGCCAGCTACGGTATGGTAGGTAACTCCAATATCCGCGCCTATGCTTTCCGTTCCCTGTATGGAGGCGGACAATACGGTGATATAAACGGATTTGGCGTTGCACAGATCGGTGACCCTAACCTCCAATGGGAAAAATCAAAGAAACTGGATATAGGCGTTGACGTTACCCTGCTGAGAAACAGGATCACTTTTGTGGCAGACTACTTCCACAGCAACATCGACCACCTGATCCTTGATGCGCCTATCCTGGCCACCGTGGGTACTCCATGGGATCCCGTTACCGGCGCTGTTGGTTCTATCCTCACCACCAACATTGGTACCATGTGGAACAAAGGGCTTGAATTAACGCTCAATACCCAGAACATCGCTACAAAGGATTTCACCTGGAACTCCAGCATCAACTTCACCTTTATCAAAAACAGGGTAACAGCTACCGCCGATGGATCAGACATCATCAAAACCAATAACAGGGTGAGCGTGGGTAAAACCATGGGCGTTTTCAAACTGATCAAATGGGGCGGCGTAAACCCGGATAACGGTAACCCGATGTACTACAATGCTAAAGGCGAACTGGTAATGTATAACCTGGATCCTAACGTACCTACCGCCAGAAAATGGACCTCTCCCGACGGCACCAAACAAATGGCTGCTGTTACTGCTTCCGACGCGCAATACATGGATAAATCCGGCTACCCTACCTGGTATGGCGGTTTCAATAACACCTTCAGCTACAAAGGCATTGACCTGAGCATCCTGCTGCAATACAGCGGTGGTAACTATGTATACAATGCAACCAGAGCTGCCCTTATGAGCAACTATTTCCAGAACAACCTGGAAGAGATCAAAAACAGATGGACTCCTGAAAATAAAAACACAGACGTTCCAAAACTGGTACTCTCCGATGCACCTACCAACCAGGCGTCTACCCGCTGGCTGGAAAAAGGCGACTTCCTGAGAGCGCGTGAGATCAGCCTCGGTTATACCTTCCCTGGTATCAAGGAAAAGATCGGTTTAAGCAGCCTGCGTTTATACGCCCTCGTTCAGAATGCCTTTATCATCACCAAATATAAAGGCGCAGATCCTGAGATCAATACCAACCGTGAAAGCAATATCAACTACGGTACTGATAACAGGGGTATGCCTTTGCCAAGAATATACATGCTGGGCTTAAATGTTGGATTCTAATTGTTAGCGATTAAAAAAACTGAATTATGGAATTAAAATATAAACCGAACTTCCGGAAAAGAACAAACATCAGCCTGGTCATTGGCGCGGTGGCAATAGCTTCCTCGATGCTGTTTTCCTGCTCCAAGGTAAATGACCAGATCCCTTTCTCCAAACTAACGCCTGATGAGGCGTTCAGCACACCGGAAAGGATAGAGAAATCGGCTATCGGTATGTATGATGCTCTGCAGAACGCAGAGTTCCTGGGTGGCCGTGTGCTTATTTACTCAGATGTAAGATCTGTTGATGTAAACATTTCCTCTTACTTTGGTAATGTGCCTACTTTCAATATGCTCTCTAATAATGTGTATGCGTTCAACTGCTGGTCAGGCGGATACCGCACTATTTTTGAAGCGAACTATTTCTCACAAAACCTAAAGGACCATGAAAGCGTAGTGGGGCCCCAGGTAGCTGCCGGCTATTACGCAGAAGCCAAATTTATCCGGGCGCTTACCTATTTCTTCCTGGTAAATACTTATGCGCAAACCTATACTTTCCAGGCAGATGCGGGTCATTTAGGTGTTCCCCTGATCCTTACTGCTGCGAAAGACGGCGGCGAAGCCATAGATCCTAAGAATAAGGTTCCCCGTAATACAGTAAAGGAAGTGTATGACCAGATGATCAAAGACCTCACCGAAGCAGCTGCCGCGCTGCCTGTTACTTCCGGTGATGACTACAATGACCGCAGCCGTGCTACCAAAGGAGCCGCGCATGCGCTCCTGTCACGCATCTACCTGTATGAAGGCAACTGGGCCAAAGCCCGTGATTATGCAGACAGCGTGCTCCTCTCGTCTTATGGATATGACCTGGATGCCACTCCTGCAGATGTATGGTCTTCCGGCAACTACCAGAGCTCCATGGAACGTATCTTCTCTGTAGCCATGAGCTCCGGCGATAACCCTAACACCAACAATGCAATTGGCCAGCATTACGGCAGTTCCGGCCGTGGTGATATCACCATCAGCCAGGACTACCTGAAGCTTCCTAATTTTGATCGCTTCACCGACCTGCGTGCCAAACCATTGTTCACCTATGCTATCAGTAATGGCGACACCACTGCTTTCTATACAAAGAAATTCTTTGGCGCCAGCACTGTAGATGCCTGGGTACCTATAGTGCGCCTGGCAGAAGTGATGCTTACCAAAGCAGAGGCATTGGCCAGGCTGAGCCCGGCTGTTGCCGATCCGGAGGCCATCATCCTGCTGAACAAGATCAGAACAAGGGCTAAAGCTAAAGTACTTGCCCCCCTCACACAGGCCGCACTGATCAACGACATCCTCACAGAGCGCAGGATAGAACTGGCTTTCGAAGGACATGGTGAATTCGACTTCCTGAGAACACACCGGAACATTCCTGCTCACGGTGGTGTTGATGAACAGGCATGGAATGATAATGCGGTGGTATTCCCGCTGCCGAATGCAGAAGTAGAACGTAATCCGAATATGAAACAGAACCCGGGTTATTAAGCGCGGGTGCTTATTCATAACGAAGGGGCTGACCATTAACCTGGTCAGCCCTTTTTATTTATGTTGAAAACTTATTGCAGCATTATCTTTCTCACAGCTTTTCCATATCGCTCCACTATATAAATATTCCCTTCCTTATTCACACATAGCCGGATCGTTGTGGCTGTTGGCGATCTTACGCTGTATATCGCCCAGGCTGTTTGAGTATTGGTTAGACAGCTCTCTGAATTCCGGTGATAAATTCTTTGATTTTACCTTTTGTCCCAGGAAACCTATATCGCTGTTATAAAAGCTGTATCCTGTAATAACCAGGCGATCACCTCTGCCACGGTTTCGTTGCTGAGATCGGCCCTATATTTTCTTTCCACCGCCTTCAGCCGGGTCATAGAAGAAGGTAACGCCTCCCTTCTGTTACACTGTCATGAAACACTTTGCGATAGGCTCATTCCTGAAACTGATGCTGATCTTTTTCTGCAAGAAGCTTTCTTGTGCCATTACCGGCAAAGCAAAAGACTGCAGGATCAACATACATCAGTGTAAAAACTTTTCCTTCATTCGTTTGTGATTAAAAAAAGAGTGTCCGTTACCATCAGCAGCCCGCTGATGGTTGTTAGCATTGGCCTTATGTGTAGCGCTACTTTATGATGATAGTCCCGTGTTTGTCTTTATGAATACTGAGCCGGTACAATGCGGATCCAGCCAGTTCTGCAACGCAAATCGGTAGCTATACGTTGCAACGCCCGCAACCAATATCAATACCGCTGCAGCATAGCGCCATACGCGAATACGCGGTGGCGATATATGCCTTTGCAGATTACTCCATACCTCCATGCCCTGTTCTTCCACATCATCAGGTACCTGCTTCTCTTCTCAGGCCTTATCAAGGTAGCTATTCAGCAGTAATGATTGTAAGTATACTTATACGAATACTATCATAAATACTCATGCCAGGATAACTGACGAGTAGTACACAACCTTCCTAATTCACGATACGCATATCAAAATGGACATTCAACTGCTCTAAACGATAACATGTCACGGGCAATACTCTCTTTACGAGAAGCTCTACCAGCAAGTGATTTATCATCAAGATTATCCCATCTTCTGCAGAATCGACCGTTGGCAAGAATAGGTATTTGCGGTATTTTTGCGACTAATATTTAAACAAGGAATCATCCTTAAAGTTGCAAAACTGCTCTAATTGCACCACCGTATGGCGCTTGCACAAGACTCGCGTATTTTTAAAGAGCAAATGTCAACAAAAAAAACTCAAACTAATAATCAATTTCCAAGTGGGTCAATATGCCCAAATGACAATCCTATTATATCATTAGAAAAAATAGATCAAAGCGAATCAATATTCCAGAATCAAATGTTCAGATACTTACAAAAACAATAATTTAAGTTGGTCAACATAAATCAGAATGTATAACAAGAACACATCCCCTTTCTCCTTTCTTCAAAATATAATTTCTAATTTCAGCCTAAATAGCCATCTCCCAATTTATACAAACTGGGAGATGGCATCTCTATCAATGTGGTCTAATAGACAGATTCAAAATGTCCTTAGATACTTCTTTTTGATCAACCATTATTTGTAACTCTAGCAGTACAAGTAGTGGCACCAATACTAATTGTAGAGGAATACAGAGTAGTAATAAAACCACCTGCTGCAACGGGAGTCAGCTGTAAGGTCTTATCGACAACACAACCGCTAACAGGTTGACCATCAATTACGGCCTGACCCAATGAATAAAAATGGTTAACCTGCCTATTAGCTTTAAATGCCAGTGCACCACCAATAACCGCCAAAACGGCAACAGCTGTTAATGCAAATTTTGCTTTTTTCATAATGATAGATGCTTTTTAAAATCAAAAAGCTAAACTTAATTTTTACAAATTCGCCTACTCTTTTATAATGGTTTTCGGCTTCTCCATTTTTAGTAGGTCCTCTACGAGCATGGACCCACCTATGTTGCGCAACAACTTATTTTTCAGCAGTTGATTTTATCTGATCGAATTTCACATTACCAATGAATGCAGCGTTCAGTCTTTTATTGCTACCATATATAGCTAAATATGGAATATTCTGAGCTTGAAAATACTTACCAAACTTATATCCCACATCCATTCCAATTATCACATTGGGATACCTTTTCAAATTATAGGCATCATAAAATCGTTTTATATCCAAAATATGATATGGAGAAATCAAATAGAATTGTATATTCTCCATAGATTTCATGTTTGAAACTATCTCAAGCATCTCTAACTGGCAATATTCACAGTAAGGTCCAAAATAGAACAGCACTGCTGGCTTATCTGATAGCATGCTTCTGATATTAATAACCGTACTGCTGTCTGGAAGCAATAACTCAATATCAGGTAATAGTTCTCCTTCATGTCCAGTTACCAATTCCTTAATGTAACTTTTCCCTTTACCATTTATTACTGGATTATCAACAATCGAATTACCTCCTATGTATATCAGGAAACCTAAAAGAAAAATGATTAAAATGACAAAAAAAATCTTTCCCTTCATACAATCATATTACGTATTTAAAGGTTAAATAGTCGTATATTTCTCATTAGACTCCATAACTCTTACTACCCCGTTGGAACTATCCATAGAAGATCCTTGGGCCGCTTTCACAAGAAACTCAACCAGTAAGAATGTAAAAGATAATGATATCAATATGGGGAATAGTTGAAATCTAAGGGCTATTGGTGAGGCGAAAACGCTAAATCCAAAGTTCACTATCCATAATGAAACCACAAGCGCTAAAGCATTCTTCAACTGGGGAGACTGTTTATATCCTCTTAGTATTAAAAAGCTAATTGTGCTCAAAACAAAAACAACATTCATGGTTCCAGTCAAAATAGGATAAAAATCAAGTGTACTCACTTTGAAATCATTAAAACGACAAGTGATTTTATTGCTTTTATAGTTAAACCATACCTTCGCCGTTTCGTTTACACTATCAACTCCAGTGCTATACTGATTCAGAAATTCCACAGGCGGAGCGTAGTATTTTACTGCATTTGGAATTAGATAGTGGTGTGCAAATTCTCTAGGATATGATTTAATAAGAAATTCACCGTACTCTTTCATTAAAGGTGCCACGGTGGACCACTTCTTTAAAGCAGTAGCCGTTGAGTCATTCTTAAACTGCATTTCCATATACTTAGAAAGCGGTGATCCTGGATCCCACATATAAACTGTACTTGCAACAAGCGCCTCAGCAGGATGAGTTTTTATATCTCGACTCGAATCAAAATAGTTACGGACCATATTATCTAATCGCTCCAAGGTGGGAGGGGCCAACTTCCTCTGAGAGCTATCAACATATCGATAGGCATACAAGGCATTATTTGCCATTTGCCAACCTGTAAAAGGTGTAAATTGTTTCCGTCCAGTTATCTCTTTGTACTTCTCACTTGTTGTCTGTACAAACAATGTAATCAATATAATACTGAGTCCAAATCCCAAAAGATTCATCACCACCTTTCGTCTAACTAATAATAAGGCTATCCCACTTATTACAGGGTAAAATAAAGCATTATACCTAACAGTAAATGCAATGAAAAGTATCAATGAATTATAAAAAATCAACTTCTTAGTTGGTCTATTCATAATCCATATCAACAATGTGAACCATATCAAACTGAGACTTAAAAAGAAAGCATCACTAGAAATATAGTTAGCAAGATAAAGATATACGGGGTTAATTATCATAACTGAGAATAGGAGTATTCTAGTAATTCTCCTTGGATTATAGAAATAAAACAGCGTAAATACCAGCGCCATAGTACTCCCCTCTATCAACAAATACTGAATCGCAACAACAACTGAATCAGAGTGAGTAAACACACTAATTAAGCGGAGAAATTTTGAATATCCAATCGGATATGTATTGACTACAAAATTATGATATGCAGACTCCAAATAGATATATGAGTCACCATTTATAAACCCAGCAAAGGGGTAAAATATCTTAAAAATAATTAGTTGCAAGAAAATAACCAAAATCCCAACAACTAGAAACAATCTGTTCTCTAGCGAATTGACCAAATACTTTGTAAATCGTATTTCGGGGAAACCATCTCTTCTAACTTCATGTATGTCATCAAGCCTTCTATCCAATATAGAACTTCTGTTAGGGTTATCTAGAGTCATAAACTTAGTATATCACTTTATTAATTATAACCAAAAGAATAAAACCTTATTTTTTATCTACAAGACCAGATGAACCGATACCATGCTCGCTCTAAAGCAATTTTGCCTCTGCACAACAGTTAATTGACACATAATTCTAATATTAAGGCATAGTCACGCATCATAGTACTTAATGTTGGCACATCTTAAAGGAACAAAAAACAGACATGGTTAATGAAATTTTGAGGGTTCAATCTCTACACTTACTGTAGTTGCCTGTGAAATAAGATCGATACATATATACCTACCAAAATTCTATTCACTATATATCAAAATTAAATCTCCTCACTGCAATTCCTCGACAGCACATATATTTTTCATAAAAAAGCTAAAACTAGTAGAATTTACGACTGCCATTTGAATGCATTCAAAAGATTGAATTTAGGTGCCATCGATACTCGCCATATGAAGCAATTAGCAATCCTATTACTTGTAATTGTGACAGCTTTAAAAGCTCTACCCCAGACATCCAACAGGGTTAATATTAGCGGACAAATAATTGACAAGGAAACCCACAATCCACTATCTGCCGCTACAGTTAACTGTCTACTCGCAAAAGACTCAACTCAGAAAACATTAGTCTTTACCAATAAAAGTGGGATCTTCTCCCTTAACAATCTCTTAATCAATAATTATATACTACACATAACTTTCCTCGGTTATGAATCGCAGTCCATTCCAATAACAGTAACATCAGAGGACAGTATCAAAAAAATAGGCTTAATTGAAATGAAGAGAACAGGCCTTACTTTAGCAGAAATAGAAGTTGTTCAAACAAAGGTACCAGTTCGATTCACCAAAGACACAATTGAATTTAATGCCAGCCTCTTTAGAACAAAAGCAAATGCCGTCGTAGAAGATCTTTTGAAAAAAATACCCGGTATTCAGATCGACAATGATGGCACGATCCGGGCAAATGGAAAAATTGTGCAAAATATTATGATTGATGGTCGACAACTTTTCAGTGGTGGAAATCCTAGCATAATCAGTAAAAATCTCCAAGCAGATTTAATAGATAAAGTGCAATTAATTGATAGAATACAAGATCAAAAAAACAGCCCTGGGTTGAGCAACACACAAAATGAAAATATCATTAATATTACAATTAAGAAGAGCAAGCACAATTTGCTATCCGGGGAAATAAGTGCCTCTGCTGGAACTGCTGGCAGATTTGCCACAAAGGTAAATTTAAGCCGCTTTAATGAAAATCAACAACTAATGATATTAGGAGATGGAAATAATGTCAATGGAGTACCAGACTCAAAAAACATGGGAAGTCACGGTGTTCAACGAAGTTATAATGGAGGTGTAAGCTATAGCAATGAGGTAAGCAAAAAAATGACAGTTGGTCTAAACTATCTAATAAATGATAACAGAGTGACTGAGAAAGGTTCAAGTATAAGGAATACCATTATTAACGACTCAAATCTTCTATACAACCAGGAAACATTCACCGAAATAAAAAATACGAGTCATGATGGATCCTTGCAATTTGATTATAAAATTGATTCTCTCCAAAGTATTACCATTTCACAACAAATATCCCTTCAACAAATAAGCAATCACTTTTCCAGTAGCTACGAATCAACGGGAAGTCATTCTAGAAAAATCAATATAGGAACCATATTAAATGCAGATCTAAATAGATCTTCAAATTTTTCCTCGAGCTTAAGATATGATAAAAAATTCAAAAAGAAAAATAGATTCTTAAGCATCACAGTAGCATCCGGAGAAGGCTATAGTGAAGATGATGGAGTCGCAATATCAAAAAATATATACTTCCCTATTAATTCTGAAACTATTTCTGATACCATTAATCAAAATACTTTAAGAAAAAAGAACAGTAAACGTTTGTTTCTAATGATAAACTACACTGAACCTATTTCAAATAATGGATTGCTTGAGCTTTCGCTCGTAGAAGACTATAGTCATAATACATCCGATATAGAGGTATCGAACTTTAATAATCATACTAAATTATATGACATACCAACTGATAGCTTAAGTAACAGTTTTAGAAGCACTCCAGTTCAACATTATGCCAAGCTAAGTTGGATATATAAGAAAGACAAATTTGATTACTCGGTTTCACTAGCCTCACTATTATTTAACATGAAAAATGCCAACATTACGCAGAAAGAATACTATTCAACCCAGTCTAAAAGTTTATTACCGGAAGTAAATTTCAACTATCTCTTAGACACAAACAAAAAGCTTCGCTTTTCATATAGAAAGAATCAAGACTTCCCCCAACTATCTCAATTACAACCAATCCGAGACAATAGCAACCCTTTAAATTCAAAAATCGGCAACCAATCATTAAAACCGATGAGCATACATAATATAGATATCACATACAACATGTTTAATATTTCATCTCTGCATAGTTTTTCAGTAAATGTCAATGGCAGGATTCTACGTGATCAGATTCTAAACGCCTCATGGTACGATTCTCTTGGAAGGCAAACCGACCAGCCCATAAATATAAATGGGGGCTATACAATAAGTATTAACATAGACAATAACACACCTCTAAAATCGAAAAAGTCTTCAATTAATTTTTCCACAAAAGGAGTGATAAACCGTTCTATGAACTATACAAATGGGACAAAAATATTTCATAAAGATTTCACTTTTAGCCAATCAATTGGATTTCAGTTTGAATATAAAGAACTTTTCAAATGTAATATTGCAGGTAACTTAAATTATAATCAAGTAGTTTACTCTACTATACAAAGTACCAGCTTCCATTATTTTAACGGCGCGATTTCCTTTACAGGAGACCTCAATCTTCCCCACAAAATTGTCATTTCAACCAATGTCAACTATGGATGGACAACTGGAAGAATGGAAGGTTATAATTTAAATCCTATTATAGTTCATGCATCGATCTCCAAATCTTTATTCTCACATCAACAAGGTATTATCAAACTGCAAGGATTTGATCTATTAAGGCAAAATACTAATATAAGTCGCATTGTACAAAATAACTATATTCAAGATACTAGAACAAATTCGTTACAACGTTTCTTTCTTATTGGTTTCTCATATTTCTTAGGTAAAAGGTGAGGTGTCAGCAATAATCTCCATGGATCAATAAAAACAGGGGCCTGCGTACAAATAGCAGCGATTGTTTGTAGATTTGAAGCAGTGATAATATACTTCAATATTACCCAAGGTTTATTAGACAGCTCGATTCCTTATAAGAGATATAACAAAGGATGAAGACTCATGATATTGTTCAATATCCTCGATTATAACTAATAATCTAGCAATTTAGCCACCCTTAAAAACAACTGCAACTGGCTATAAAAACGAACTTCTAAGGCAACTTAAACTTATATGGCAATGATTTTATAAGGAACACAGCCTCTAAACACTCATTCTGATTTCAGACTGTAGCAGGTTTAAGTCAAATGAGTATATTTTATTCTATTACAAACATTACTCTTCGCAGAGGATGATATTCAGTAGAACTCTTCCTTCCTGTTAAAAGAATGCTTAAAAAATGAAAAACACATTTTAAAATAAAACATAAAAAATATGAAACCAGAAAAAATTATTCTATCAATTATTGCTATTATGGGCATCGTAGGTGGCTCATTAGCATTCAAAGCATCTAGAACATATAACATCTTCTATTCCTTCGGCACAACAATTAAATCTGGAGAAGAGCTCCAAGGTTGTGTACTAAGCATTTCCTTAAGATTGACTGCCGTTCCCGTAGGTGGGTTTATAACTACACTCTATTCATCGGCATTCTCAGAACAAACAAATACCTGCACCGCAAGAGTGACAACCTCCATGTAGCAAACTAATGCTTATAGTTAAAATAAAATCTGGATAATCTACCTTACAATGCTTAGACATAATCAGATCTCAAACTACTAGTCTCCAATTGGATCTTCAAAAGCTCCACTCCGTCAAATCACAAGAATATTTATACCATCGAGATCTCTAGAAGATACATACGATTTCAGAATAAATAAATTGCCTATCGGTTATTTGATCTAATCAATAGTCCTTTGGTGGGAGTTCTAATATCAAAATCCAACTCATACCCTTTTTCATTGCCTGCAGGTTCCAAAATCTCTCTGGTCATCCAAATAGGTGCCGGAGTACCTTTCAAATAGTGATTAAAAAATTGAAATAGTCTAATACTAAAATCATCTGCTGATTTACCACCAATTCCATGATTTCCCTCTGGATACTCCAATAACCATGCTCTTTTTCCTAATCGTCGTAGAGCCGTAAAAAATTCTAACGCCTGAGAAAAAGAACAAATACCATCATTTGTAGTATGCATTAATAATAGCGGTGTGGTTACTTTATCTGCACTAAAAATAGGAGAGTTCCTGAGATAGGATTCTGTTCTATCCCATAAAGTTCCCCCAATTCTTCCCTGGCCAACTTCAAAATAACTATTCAGACTAGTATATCTGGCAGGCACATCCCCGTAGGCGCTAACCAGATCGGAAATCGAAGATGATGAGTATGCGGCGGCAAATAGGCTAGTATGAGTCACCAAATAATTAGTTTGCAGCCCACCAAAACTACATCCCCCAATTCCCATACGATTACCATCAATATAAGGCAATTTAGAAATGTAATTAGCTGATGAAACGACTGCATCATATGTCCCTTGCATGGGATTTCCAATGACATAGTCAATATCAGGAGAAAAGACTAAAAACCCGTTACTTACGAATGTAGGAATATTCAAATTACACATTCCTGCTAGGCTCTCTGGAAAAATATAAGCATTCAATCCAAAGGATTTCTTTTCGTAATAATAAAATATAATAGGGTAACAATGCTTGTCATTAAAATCCTCAGGCTTGTAAAGAATGCCCTGCGAAAAAGTCCCGTCCGATTTCTTCCAGCTATGCAATTCAGTTGTATACCAATTATAATCACGCTCAGGAAAAACATGGCTCTCTTGTGTAAACTTTTTAAAATCAGAAGTAGAGAAAAAATTAGGGGACTCATTTGCCCGCATTCTCGAAACTATATATTTATTGGCATCTCTTGCCTTAATAGGATAGCGTCCCCCATTGTCTGTATACGGGTTATCTATAAGATGATATATATAATTCCCCATTGTCAGCAGTTGAGGGTCCCCACTTAATCCTATAGCTTTTTGAAAAAATCCGTTCTCTTTGTTAATGAGATTAAGCGCATTCAATACAATTGTCTCATTTTTCGAAAATGTCTGATTTAATGAATTGGATAGCCCCAAATAAAATACAATTTTGTGTTTAGCACCATATGAATTAGTAAGATTAACTGGCTTTCTCTTTCCCAATGGATCAACTACCCAAATATCAAATCGATCATAAATCATTACAGACATATCATTATCTAACCAACCTGCAATTCCACGCGGAGCACGAAAGAGATCTTCCCTGTAATAGCTGATCCAAGAGGTCTTTATCTGCGTTGTTATATTTCGACAAATACCGGACATAATATCAAAACTAAAGTACGTAAGTGAATCCCTGTCGTAGTATATTACATACTTACCTGATGGAGAAATTTCAATCATATCAAATCCTGCAAATTTTATATCCCTTGATGCCTTTTCTCCGACTGTTCTCAGCAAGTATGAACGTTGAGCAGATGAGCTCCATACTTGATCCCCTGGGCTTGAATTACCAGACATATGTTCAACCAAATATCTTTTCCCATCATTACTCCTGCTTAGTATCAACTCATTATCCCAGCTAGTCTGGGCAATGCAACGATCGTTAACGAAAGCAACAAACGAATAGGACTGTGGAAATTGACTATCAACTGTTCGTGCAGTTGGTAGTTTCGAGTCCAAATAGCTCCAAATAGTCACCAAAGATTTTTCATTAACACTATCAATTTTTCTCGCCTTCTTCTTTACAGTAAAATACACACAATTACCATCGTTACTAATTTCCGAAATATTATCCAAACTCAGATCTCCCTTGATATCAATTAAGGAATCACAAGTAATTAAAACAGGTATATGCTGCCCTTTTTTGTAGTACCATAAAGACTTCTTATCCGTCATCCTATCTAAAAGTACAAATGCAAAAACAGTAGCATATTGATCAAACATTAATTGCATTAGACCCACTCCTTTCCAAATATCTACGATTTTATTTTTTGACACATCGAGTAAACTTATTGTTTGACTTATCACACTGTCAGCCATCTGTTCATCTTCAATTATCAAAAAATTACCATTATTGCTAAAAGAATATTTTTTGACTGATCTATAAATTCGTTGCTCTCCGCTCCGGAAATTTCTCATTTCAAGCTTCCCCTCAGAATTAGTAAGTGCAATCCACTCCCCGTTTCCATTACTTGGGACTCTAAATAATTTCACCCCTGGGAACTGTGTGAGTACATTTTTATTCAATGTTATGACATTCAACGTATCGCCAACCTTAAACAAAGCTATCTTACTGTCACTGGTAAACTGCACGTAAATGCTTCCACAAATCTTTCTTTCCCATACTCCCTCACATTCCTTTATAACAGTCGTATCCATCCCCTTAAGCCTACTTTTAATATAATAACACATATATCTTCCATCATTCGAAATTTTCGGCCCATCTACAAATGACCATCTACCATAAGCAGTTGAATCAATTCGAGGTTTAGATTGCAATTTATTATCGTTGGTCTTTGAGAAACCCAATTGGCCAAAATTTTCAACCGGAACGCACATAAAAATAAATAACAATATTATATTTCTCATTTAAGAGGATTTAGTCGTTAAATCATGATATGATCAATTGGTCTAAATTATTGCAGTTTGCATAACCCATTGTACCTTAAATTAAACACTTTCAGCGCAATATACCTGCATAAAAGGAATTGAAGCAGTGTGCTTAATCTGTTATATTTCTTAAGTCAGTAAAAAATACCTGCCCTTTTCAGAAACGCCCAACCTTTATTGAACTAGCTTAATCCACCTTCCAGAGCGTAAATAATGTATGATTACACTATATAATACCTAAACGTACCAAAGCCTAATTCTAATGCCTCACAAGTTCGACTAAACCACAATGGTACCCTAGTTCCAAAATAGGTGTACTACAAGTATGTCAAGACATTAGCTTCATTACAGGGACAAATTTGATTTCATATGGCTAGAATGCTACTCGTAAATTGCCTTTTTAGACTTTCATTATTGACAATCATAATGGGCATTTTTAACACAACTCTTTCATTTGGAATAACAATCTGCCAAACATCCAGAGTCACGATATCTGCAAATAACATCCCATTAGGAACTGTCTTTAGAAAAATACATCAACAAACAGGGATTACCATTTCCAATAATGCTAATGCAACTGAGCTAAATGAAAAAAAAAGGGTAACTGTTAACTTTTTTCAAACGGAAATACGTGAAGTCATGAAATTTCTCCTAAATGACAATCGTAATGACTTAGGATTCAAGATAAATGATAAAAATATTTTAATATATAAATATAATAAGTATAATACACTTCCTACAAAAGATACAATATTAAACGTATATGAAATAACAGGAAAAATAACTGATACTGAGGGCAACCCAATATCTGGGGCATCGGTAAAATCCAAAATAAATAATCATGGAACAATCTCCAATAGTGACGGAAGCTTTCGTCTAACAAAAATTGAAAAAGGTAGCGTTGTCGTAATTAGTTCAATCGGATTCGAATCAAAAGAAATCATCGCCGATAAAAAAACGTTCCTAATACTTCTAAAGACACATACAAATGTTTTAGATGAAAAAGTGGTAATCGCTTATGGAAATACGACAAGAAGGTTAAATACGGGCAATATAAGCAGTTTAAAAGCGAAAGATATTGAAAAGCAACCCGTTAACAATCCTCTACTAGCACTGCAAGGGCGTTCTCCTGGGGTTTTTATTGAGCAATCAAATGGCTTACCAGGCGGTGGCGTAACAGTACGTATTCAGGGCGTAAATAGCCTTACAGCAGGAAGAGATCCCTTCTATGTGATAGATGGCGTTCCATATATCTCACAATTACTACCCACTACAAATGTAATCGGGGGATCATCTGGAACACGTGGTACATATGGAAATCCACTAGCGTATATCAACATGGCGGACATAGAAAGCATCGAAGTACTAAAAGATGCAGATGCAACGGCTATTTATGGCTCAAGGGCAGCAAATGGGGCAGTTCTCATTACAACTAAAAAGGGGAAAGTAGGTCCAACTAAAGTGAGTTTTCTATTTCAATCAGGATGGTCAAAAGTTCCATACAAAATGAATCTTTTAAATACAAAAGAATATCTTCAGATGCGCCGCGAAGCATTAATAAATGACGGCCTTACTCCTTCCGAATTTGACTGGGATCTAAATGGCACATGGGACACCACACGAAATATAGATTGGCAGGAAAAACTAATTGGGAATACAGCGCAACAAACAGACGCACAACTAAGTGTATCCGGTGGGAATGCTTATACACAGTACTTGTTTGGCGCCGGATATCACAAAGAAACAACTGTATTCCCGGGATCCTTCTCAGATACAAAAGGATCTATACACATTAACTTAAACAGTAACTCCGCTAATCAGAAATTTAGAATTCAAGTTTCAGGTTTTTTCCTCTTTGATGATAATAGGTTACCATTAACAGATCTAACGACTAGCGCACTAACACTAGCACCTGTTGCTCCAGATCCATATAACATCGACGGTTCTTTGAACTGGGCACCTGACAAAAATGGAGCAAGCACATATTTTACCAATCCAATTGCGCCAAATAAATTAAAAAGTACCAATAAAACCACTAATTTAACGGGCAATGCTACTCTAAGCTATGAAATCTTGCCAGGCCTGACTATTGAAAGCAGTTTTGGCTATAATAGCCTCCTAACAAATGAAATAACAAGGTCTCCCGCCTCAGTTTACCCTCCGGAGTTTGCGGCCTTCTTTCCCAATGGAACAGTATTCTTAACAAATAGAATCAATTCCTGGATAGTAGAACCTAAGCTAGAATACAAAAGAAAAATTGGTAACGGCTATTTAAATATACTACTAGGGAGTACAGTAACTCAGCAAAACAATGATCAACAAAGTATTACAGCTAGTGGTTTCAACAATGAGCTAGTAATGGAAGACCTCGCGTCCGCTACTAGCATCTCCGGAAAAACCATTAATTCTATATATAAATACAATGCCCTATATAGCAGAATTACATATAATTGGTTAGATAAATACGTATTAAATCTTACGGGAAGAAGAGATGGGAGCTCTAGATTTGGTCCAGAAAATCGTTTCCACAATTTTGCAGCTATTGGTGGTGCTTGGATTTTTTCACAAGAACCCCTCCTTCAAAACAACTTACAGCTATTAAGTTTCGGAAAGCTTAGAGCTAGCTATGGTACCACTGGAAACGATCAAATTGGGGACTACACATTTATGGATATCTATCAACCAATATATATTACGGGAAACGCATATCAAGGAACAATTGGGCTTTCTCCTAATCGTCTAACAAACCCATACTTACAATGGGAAGAAACAAAAAAATTACAGATCGGAATTGATCTAGGATTTCGAAACGACAAAATTATCTTAACTGCAAACTATAATCGTAACCGTTCCAGCAATCTATTGACATCATCAAGATTATCTACAGTCACCGGATTTAGCGGAATTAACCTGAACTTCCCAGCAACAATTCAAAACACTGGATGGGAGTTCACTATAACAAGCACCAATATAAAAACGAGAGATTTCTATTGGTCAACTAACTTCAATTTGACTATTCCGAAAAATCAGTTACAATCATACTTTGGGAAAGATAAAAACCAATATATATATCTGGGTACTCCTATTTCAACTATAGCCTATTTCAAATACCACGGGCTTAACGACACTACTGGAATTTATGAATTTATCGACGCAAAAGGAAACCACACTTATTCACCATCAGATCCCTCAGACAAAATCGTGACGCTCAACACAGATCCCAAATTCTATGGTGGTCTTCAAAATACGTTCACGTATAAAAACATTTCACTAGATATCTTTTTTGCTTACACGAAAAGATCTGCCATAGATAACGTCACATACAGTTTAAGGGGGCTTGTCTATCCAGGTCAATTTAACTCAGGAGCCGGTAACCAAGCAGCAGTTGTTATGAACCGATGGTATAAAAATGGAGACAAAGCACAACTTCAGCCATACAGCACTGAGAATATTGGAAACCTTGACAACCTTCTCCACAGCGAAGCAATCGTTGCAGATAATTCTTATATAAGGTTGAAAAATATATCACTCTCATGGCAGCTACCCGATAGATGGAAAAAGAAGCTGCACACGGAAAATACTAGATTATTCTTCAATGCACAAAACGTATTTATGATTACAAACTGTAAAAACCTAGATCCAGAAAGTGGCCTTTCATTACCTCCTTTAAGAGTAATTGTTGTAGGAGCACAAGTTACTCTCTGATTTAAAAGGATAAATCAAAATGTTTAAATTATGCCATATACAATAAAAAAAAAATTATTCTTAAAAAAGAGATTATTACAAATCTCATTACTTAGCCTTACTTTACTTGGCATAAGTTGCGAAAAACTTATAGAGATTAATCCTCCTACTACAAGCATAAATGGAGACAATGTATATACAAATGATCAAACTGCTGCAGCAGTTTTAACAGGTATATATACTAATATCAGCGCTACAGGTATAACAAATAGTGACCTATCTGCTATGGGTTTCATAACGGGCCTTTCCGGCGATGAACTCACTCTCTATAGTGGTTCTACTGACTTACGACTTAAGTCTTATTATCAAAATAATTTAAGGAATATAACGTCCTCTACAGAATTCTGGACAAAAGTCTATAAAATACTCTATACGGCAAACCTTTCAATTGAAGGCCTCAATAATTCTACATCGCTAACCTCTGAAGTAAAACGGCAATTACTCGGAGAAGCCAAATTTATTCGAGCATTCTGTTTCTTTTATTTGGTTAATTTATATGGGGAAATCCCAATAACAACGAGCACAAATTATATAACAAATAATATGCTTGCCCGTAGTCCTATTAATCAGATTTGGTCCCAGATCATTATGGATTTGGAAGAAGCAAAAGAATTACTTTCATCCACCTACCTTGATGGAGCTATTAAACATGAAACATCCGAACGAATCAGACCTACAAAGTGGGCTGCTACAGCACTGTTAGCACGATGTTATTTATACACAAAAAATTGGGAAAACGCTGAAAAACAAGCGACAGAAGTCATTTCTAAATCAGATCTTTATAAGTTGGACTCGTTAGACAAATCGTTTTTGATGAATAATAGTGAGGCAATCTGGCAACTCCAACCTGTTAATATTGGCTCCAATACGGAAGATGCAAAAACATATATTATACCTTCAACCGGACCATCTTTTCTAACGCCTGTATATATCAGTTCGCAACTGATAAATAGCTTCGAAGCTAATGATCAACGGAAAAAAGTATGGATAAACACAGTATCAGCTTCCGGTACCCTTTACTACTATTCATATAAATATAAAATAGGGAAACTAGATGAGCCGTTATCCGAATATAATACTATACTGCGCTTGGGAGAGCAATATCTAATTAGAGCGGAGGCCAGAGCCCAACAAGACAACCTTAGCGGTTCAAAAGATGATCTTAATATCATCAGAAAAAGGGCGGGGTTGGAAAAGTCAAATGTAACCGAAAAAAATTTACTACTCACCGCCATTTTTCATGAGAGACAAGTAGAGTTATTTACAGAATGGGGACATCGATGGATGGATCTAAAAAGAACTAATATGGTCGATGAAATAATGAATCAAGTAACTCCTAAAAAAGGGGGAAACTGGAATTCAAACTGGAAATTATACCCAATTCCTTCGTATGACATTGTTTCAAACTCAAATCTATATCAAAACCCAGGCTATTAATAACGAATATTCTTACCAATTTAAATAAATATCTGACAAAACAACACTCTAATGAAAAAAGAAATTGTAGGATTAGGAATTTTGGCTGTTGTAGCGACAACCTGCTCTGCACAATATACAACAGACACTTCTTACAACTATCATATGCCGCCTATTCAAATGCAGTCCAGATGGGCAAAGGAAGTTAGCGTAACAAATGCATTAAATGAATATCCCCGTCCACAGTTACAACGAAAGAACTGGTTTTCTCTTAACGGCTTATGGGAATACTGCATTACAGATTCCAACATCATATCGCCTCCAATAAAATTTGAAGAGAATATACTTGTACCTTATCCAATCGAATCTGCCCTTTCTGGTGTACAGAAGAAACTGATGCCAGATAAGCTCTTGTGGTACAGAAAGAAAATTCAACGACCTCGTACAAATAATGGAGAACGTATACTTCTAAATTTCGGTGCTGTTGACTGGCAAGCCACAGTTTTTATTAATAATAAATATGTTGGAGAGCATAGTGGAGGGTATCTAAGTTTTTCATTTGATGTCACTGATTATCTTAAATTAGGAGATAATGAAATTTTAGTGAAAGTTTACGACCCAAGTGACAAAGGGTTAAACCCTCATGGCAAACAGGTACTTAATCCTGAGAATATCTACTATACAGCCTCTAGTGGCATTTGGCAAACAGTTTGGTTAGAAACAGTTCCCAATACATATATTAGCAAATTAAAAACCACTCCCGATATTGATAAGGGGATATTGAATATTGATGTTAGCACAATTGGTAACCTGGAAAATACGAATCTTGAGATTATTATCTCAGAGAATGGAAAAGTAATTAATACGACAAAAACTCCCATGACTCAAAAAAATAAAAAAGAATCAATTAAAATACCTCATGCTAGGCTATGGTCCCCTGATGACCCATTCTTATATGATCTTTCAATAAAAATACTAAGAGGGAAAAAACCGGGAGATGAAATAAAAAGTTATTTTGGTATGCGTAAGGTAAATATACAAAAGGATGAAAAAGGAGCAGATCGAATTTTCCTTAACAATACATATACCTATAATCTCGGCATTCTGGATCAGGGTTTTTGGCCAGAAGGCCTTTATACTGCTCCTACCGATGCTGCACTAGCCTTTGACATTAAAACAATCAAATCCTTAGGATTTAACACAATTCGAAAACACATTAAGGTAGAACCTGAAAGATGGTATTATCATGCCGATAAAATCGGAATACTAGTGTGGCAAGATTTCGTAAACCCTCCACATGGCCTACCTGAAGGTTCTCGATCAATATTTGAAGAGGAAGTTCAACAGACCATGGAGCAACTACATAGCCATCCGAGTATTATAACATGGGTTCTTTTTAATGAACGCTGGGGTGCATATGATCAGGAAAGATTAACAAATTGGATAAAAAGATATGATTCAAGTCGAATAGTTAACGGTCATTCTGGTGAACTATTATATGTGGACAATCAATTACGTGAGCCAGCCTCCAATCCATGGATTGGAAGTGATATGACAGATATACATTCTTATCCTAATCCACGAAATGCACCTTCTTTACCTAACAAAGCGAAGGTTATAGGTGAATTCGGAGGTATTGGAGTCTCAGTTCCTTCACATGAATGGGACGATATGCAAGGTTGGGGATATATGAAAGTTTCTCCAGCAGATTTTAAGAAACAGTATATAAACATGATGCTAAATTTAAAAAAAATGGAGTCAGAAGGATTGAGTGCATCTATTTATACACAACCTTTTGATGTAGAAGGTGAAGAAAATGGATTACTTACCTACGATCGCGAAATAATAAAAATTCCAGTAGAAGAATTGAGAAACATTCATCAACAATTTGTTCGTCAGACCAATGGATTCATTCTTGACACCAATTTCGTCATTGCAGCTAATATAAATACGAATGACAATGATGATAGATACCAAGATTACATCAACGATTATGTGAAAGGTAAACGCGATTCCATCTTTTTAAGGAGGCTCGTTCTAATGTCAATTCGCAAAAAAGATCAAACTAATACAACAATTATTGGAAATAGTTATATTAACATATTAACCAATCCATTCTCAAAAGAGAATCTATTGTTCATTTGGAAAATTACCAAAAGGAGTAATGACAAAGGGTTTGAAATTTTTCGGACGCAATCACAAAAAGTAGACTCAGTGCTTGGAGAAAATACATCAATCAGCAAAGTAAAATCTATAATTGATGCGGAGGAAATAGCTCCTTATCGGTCAAATCCGGATTGGGATGCAATTCAAAATAAAATTGCAGGTAAATATGGAGCTATTGGGGAAGAACTGGTATTTGGCAAACAAATGATATATTATGGCTTTGATGCAAATCCCAGAGACTGGAAAAAGTATTCGAAGTATTATGTTCTCTATTTTGAAAGAGCATTAAAACGACCTGAATATCTGATCAATAATATGACTTGGTTTATATATGAGAATGAAAATGATCCTAAAATACTAGAATTTGCTCTTGGTGTAATGAAATATGCAATTGAAAAATGGGATAAGTCACCGGAGTCCTTTGACACATATGCACATCTTCTCCATAAACTAAACAAAACAAGCGAGGCCATTCCCTGGGAAGAAAAAGCAGTTAAACTAAAAAAAGGCGCCCCTGATGAAAAGCTCTACACGGACGCCCTCCAAAAAATGAAAGCCGGCCTCCCCACATGGCCTCAAAATAATTAATCTCTACGCGGTGTAAGAGGGTGGATGGTTTACACCCCTTACGCACTCATGCATCCGGTCGCTAGTATTCTTATTAGTGACCCTTTTTTCCAAAAATCCAAAAAAAAATTCATATTCCTAGTACGCCGGCAAATTTACCGGTGTACTATAAAGGAGAAAGATTCAAAACTGAAAAGGCCTGATTGAAATAGTTTGTTACTATCCTATTAAAACTCTTCAGTCAGCCCGGTCAGGAGGCAATATAACAGACTTTTTTACACCACCTTTTACAAAAAAACAATGTTATGAAAAGGCCCAGTAATTTACCCCGTATACCATTAAGGATCGATGAAGATGACCAGGTATTCGTTAAAATTGAGAGTTTACCCCAGGAATATCAACACCTGGCCATGCCCGCCGCTAAAATCTCTTTCAGAAGTGATGAATACGTGGATATCGTTAGCCAAACCATAAAACTTGGCCGGTTCACGCTCCGTACACATGAAGTATTCAATAAGGAGCAGGATATCATGTTAATACCCTATACCAGGGTCGAACTACTGACACTCCACTTTATGGCCGGAGGTGAAGTAGTGGCCGAAATCACAGACCGGGGCCCATATATGATGGCCAAAAGGGAAATGACCCTGTTCAAACTGGAACCCAGCTCGCATAGAGCGCCTATGAAAGCATGGGACAATATGTTCAGCTTCCATATCGATATTAGACCGGAAGATATGGCCGAAATGGCAAAGGAATATCCTGAGCTCGCCACTATAGCGAAAAAAACATCCGGGAAAGGAAGCGCTCCCGTTAATATAGAACCCTATCATATTAACATGGCCTGTACAGAATTGATTGATGCCATCTGTAATTGTAAATTTATAGGTAAACAGGCAGAAGTATTCATGCACAGGTGCTGCCTGGATCTGTACATGAATTTCGCCGCACAGGATGAAATGGAAGAGGAACCCATGCGGGTGTTCCCGCTATATGTATCCGAAAAACTGGAAGACTCCATTAAATACCTCGTCAATACTACCAACGAAAAATTCTCAATAGCTAAAATGTCGGTACTGCTCGACCTGGGTATCCAGGAACTGCAGGAAGCCTTCGTGGATAGCTTTTATATAGCGCCAGAACGCTTTCACCTGCAACGGCAAATGATGCAGGCATATAGCACGGCCGTAACCACTGCAGAGCCCCTGGAAAAAATTTGTGCTTCTATAGCAATGAACAATGTAGAAGAATTCACTACCCTTTTTGAATCCTATTTTAACTGTTCCTTCGCTATCATCCGTAATAGTCAATGAAGAGATTGAATATTCCCCATTTTGATTTTTTAGGTTGTTAATATGCCAGATCAATCATGGTCCGGCAATTTACTATCCCTCAAAATAACCCTTGCTTTTTGTGGTCAGAAAAAGATTCCTTAAATTCCTCTTTCTTTCTCACCGCTAAAAGCAAGGGTTATGTCATTTCAGCAACGTACCATCTTTATTACCGGCGCAAGCCGTGGCATAGGCAAAGCCATCGCACTACGCCTTGCCAGTAAAGGAGCTAATATTATCATTGCCGCCAAAAGCGTAGAAGAGGACCCAAGGCTGGGAGGCACTATCTATTCTGCCGCCGAAGAAGTAGAAGCGGCGGGAGGTAAAGCGCTTGCTGTACAGGTGGATATCCGGGAAGAAGCACAGATAGCCGCTGCCGTGCAGCAAGGCGTTGAAAAATTCGGAGGTATAGATGTGGTGATTAACAACGCATCAGCCATACAACTTACAAACACGGAAGAAACCCCTGCCAAGCGTTTTGATCTGATGTATGATATCAACGTACGCGGCACCTTCCTGGTAACACAACATTGCCTTCCTTACCTGAAAAAAGGAAATAATCCGCATATCCTTACACTGTCTCCACCGGTGAATATGGACCCAAGATGGTTTGGGCCACACGTTGCCTATACCATCAGCAAATACAATATGAGTATGCTGGCAATGGGTTGGGCCAATGAGCTGGAGAAATATAAAATTGCCTCCAATGCCCTGTGGCCGGCTACCACCATCGCTACCGCAGCAGTGAAAAACCTGCTGGGCGGGGATTCCCTGATCAATAAAAGCCGTACCCCTGAAATCATTGCAGATGCCGTGGAATATATCCTTCAGCAACCAGCTTCTTATTCAGGCCATACATTGATTGATGAAGAGGTATTGAAGGCGGCGGGCATCACCAATTTTGATAAGTATGCAGTGGTGCCGGGCGGCAAACTGCAGCGGGATCTGTTCCTGTCTTAAAAAAGTTGGCCCGGTAAAATACCGGGCCTTTCTTCATGAAGGAAATATGCGTGGTGTATCCCGGAAAATAAACTGTTTATAAAGTTGCTCCGCCACCGGGTAAATATCTTCAGGAATTTCTACTATCTCCCCAAACTCCGAAGTCTTGTATAAGGCGCACCGTATTGCCCGCCAGCAGTCTGAAACCTGTTCGGTAAGCAGTGCGCCAAGGGTTACCTGCTGATCCTGCATAATGGCTTCCTGGAATACCAGGCTGTAATCGTTCCAGGCTGATTTTACAATATCGTCGTCAGAAAGCTCCAACCAGCGCTCAACATAGGGCGGTATTGCCTCCCACTCTCTTAAACGGGCCATCAGGGCTACCAATGTATGCGCATAATCCCTGGCATATGGGGCCTGTTCAACAGCCCGCCGCGAAAATTTCAGGGCCAGGTCTAAGCGGGTATTCAGCAGGTACAGGCGCCAGGCTACACAGTTCAGGTCATGAGGGGTAAGCCGGAGATAATTAAAGTTAAGCTGCTGTTCCATAAACTGGAGCAGCGACAACGCATCTCCCGTCTGTCCCTGATCAGCCAGGAAACAGAGATAACATATTTTAGCATGCAGCATGTCATAGCTGCTCCCCTTCTCTTCTACCGCCTGCCGGTACCAGTTATGCGCTATACTATGATCAGTATTGGTTTCCGCATACAACGCAGCAAGTGCGCACATAGGCAGGCATTTAGGGCTGTAAGGTGCTGCCATCGCCGCTTTATACAGCTTTTCCGCCTCTGCATATTCTCCTGTTGCTTTATAGCAATGCCCCGCCAGGAGCTGTAAAAAAGATACCTGCTGCACAGCTGCCGGTGCATGTTTGTAAACTGCAACGGCAGCTTCATAACGATGCAGGCCCAATAAGGTGCTCATCAGTATATGGGAAGTAGTTATACAGTGCGGATCATTCTGCAGATGTTGCGTCCAGAGAGCTACAGCGGTATCATTATCCTTTGCCTGGTAATAGATGGCTGCCAGCTCCCTGTGTACATTCAACGTGATAAATTCAAATTTCTCTGCCCATTCCAGGCCATTACTCAGCAGGGACACATCCCCGGTTTGTGCCACCACAGTATGCAATGCCTCCAGGTAAACTTTTGCCAGTAAAGCACCTTGCGGAAAATAGTCGTCGGATAGTGTAAAGGCTTGTTCAAAATAATGAATTGCCGCCCTGGGCTCACCTATCTCACAATTACTGTATGCCAATACCAGGTAAAGCGATACCTGCTCCTGCCGTTGCCAGTTGTTGCCCTGTAAGGCTTCCAGGTAAGCAATATCTGTTCTTTCCAGCGTAGTTTCCGGGTGAGGAATACGTTTTTTATCCAGCTGTTGCAGGAATGCGGGTAAATCCTTTTGAATCACATTAAGCAATGTTTCATTCATAATGATTATTTGGGGGATGAGTAACTTCTCTGCGTGCGACGTGCAAATAGTATACACACGCAGCAACCGGGAAGTACCATCACCTCACCGCATAATTACCCGCCGACGTAGTCACCGGCCTGCGATTCACCACATGCAGCACATAATCCCCGGAGCCGGTTTCCATTATGTACCGGCCTTCTTTATACCCCTTCTCTATTGCCATCGGCACACCGTTCACTGTAATATCCGACGTCGATTCCGCGGGCATATAAATAGTAGCACGCGCATTTGCCGGTATGTGCACACGCAATGTGAAAGTATTATCTTCTTTTTTCCAGTCGCTCACAATTTCGCCATAGGGAGAAAGATAACTGGCTTTAGCAGCAGTAACATCCCCAACGGGTTCCGGCCTTATTACAATATCACGGAAAGCAATACTGCCTGCTGCAGGCCGTATACCGGCTAACCCGCTGTAGAACCATTCCATCAGGTGACCCAGCATGAAATGATTATTGGAAGCGTCGCGGTATCCCTGCCAGGATTCGGTAAGCGCAGTGGCCCCTTGAGCTAATTGCAGGCCGTAGCCGGGTACATCGGTGCGACTGTTCATATCATAAATCACATCCGAACGGCCTTCATCGTCCAGCACACGGAGCAGATAACGGTAGCCGATATCACCGGCGGTAATACCATTGTTGTGCCGGCGGATGTCTGCCACAATGTTTTCCACGATATCGGCTTTATAACGGGGATCTGCCAGCTGCATGTACACCGACATGGCATTGGCGGTCTGGCTTCCGGTAGCATATTGTTTGGTGCTGTCGTTGAAAAAAGCACGGTTATACGCTTGCTTTACCGCTTCGCTTTGGGAAAGGTATTTTTGCGCATCTGCAGTTTTTCCTAACAACGCAGCTACTTTGGATAAGATGCTGAGATCATAATAATATATAGCCGTTGCCGTTATACCCTTTGGAGTGAGCTGCGCTTCACCTGGGAATTTCGGGCCGATATCGTACCAGTCGCCCAGCCCATGGGAAAGGATATGATGATCTGATTTTTGCGCCAGGTAGCTTACATAACGGGTCATCATCGGGTAGCTTTCTTCCAGTACTGATTTATCGCCATACCACTGGTACATATACCAGGGTAAAATGATACCATTGCTTCCCCATTCCGGCGAATCGCGAAAACCATCTTCAAAATGCACATACTCCGGCGCTATATCGGGAATAAGCCCTTCTGCTGTTTGCGCATGGATCATATCACGTACCACTTTCCGGCAAAGCGCGGCAATATCATAGTTGTACCTTATGGAACTGCCCACCAGGTGCGCTTCTTCCAGCCATCCCAGTTTTTCACGGTGCGGGCAGTCAGTGAATATGCTGGCGGTGTTACTGCGGATGGCCCAGTCGATCAACTTAAAAGTTTTATTAAATAATTCATTAGAGCAGGTAAATTGCCCGATAGTAGCTGCTGCATTACGGGTGTGCAAACTTTGCAGCGTTTGAATTTCAGGCAACCCTGCAGGATTGCTTTTGCCTGCCGGCACGGCGCCGTCAATTTGTATGTACCGGAAGCCGTAATACATAAACTGCGGTTGCCAATATGCTGTATCTTCCCCTTTGAGTGTATAACTAAAAAATACCGGGCTACCTACGGCAGATTGATCTGCCAGGCCTTTGTCTGTAATAAGTTCTGCGGGCGTAATACGCACTACCATTCCTTTTTTCCCTTTCAGGGAGATGGCGGGAATGGCGGATGCATTCTGGCCCATATCGTACACCCAGGTAGCAGGCCCGGTTTGTGTGACCTTAACAGGGGTAAAGCGGTCAAATATCTTTAGTGGTGCGGCGGTTTGTGCATCCAGTTGCGGCGGACCGGTTACAGCTACCGCATTTTTCCAGCCTGCATCATCAAAAGAAGGTGTATCCCATCCGGGTTGTTCCAGGTTGGCATCATAATCTTCCCCGCCGTAGATGCTGGAAAAAGTAACAGGGCCGGGCGCAGCTTTCCAGCTGGTATCGCTGATAATATTTTCTGCGCTGCCATCGCGGTATTGCAGGTGTAACCTGCAAATCAGCTGTGGATAACCAAACGCACCGGTGAGTTTGCGGTACCTTTCTCCCGGCACATAAAAAAAACCGTTGCCCAGCATTACGCCAATGGCATTATCGCCGCTGTGTAACTGTTCCGTTACATCAAACGTAACATAGAGGGCGTGCTGATCGTATTTTGTCCAGCCGGGGTCCAGGAAATGATCCCCTGTTTTTTTTCCGTTGAGATGAAGATCAAACTGACCCAGTCCGCTGATGTAAACAGTGGCCCTTTGCAGTGGCTTGGCAATATGAAATACTTTTCTCAGCAGGGGCAGTATATCTTTCCGCGGGCCATAATTCTTATCGTTGGTAACCGCCGGCACAATGCGGGCGCTGTCCGGCATTTTCTCATACCCTATCCATTGCGCCTGCTGCCAGTCGCCCCGGGAAAATAAGCCCGTATGCCACTGCGCTGTTTCGCTCCAGCCAGATGGCCTTCCCTGCTGGTCCCATACCATTACTTTCCAGTAATAGGTAGTAGCGGGCAACAGTGGTTTGCCGCTGTAAAGCACCTGTACGGACTGATCCGACAATACCTTCTTTGAATCCCATATCCGTCCGCGGTTACGCTCCAGTGTAGCAGGATTATCTGCCACCAGTACACGGTAGGCAGTCTGACGAACATTGGTTCCTTTGCTTTGCAGTTGCCAGCTGAGTGCGGGCCGGGCGGCATCAATGCCTGCGGGGTTTTGCCGGTATTCACATAACAGGTGTTGCAGCGAAACCTGTTGCGCCACACCGGCATGGGCGATACACAGCAATAGTAAGAATAGCCATGATCTCATCATTCAACTGTTTTTGATAGGTCAGATATCTATGATCGCTTTTATCACTTCATTGCGGGGGTCCAGCCAGGAAGGAAATGTATGTTTCACTTCCCCGAATTTCACGCGGTGTGTAATATATTTTTCAGGCTGCACCTTCCCTTCCCTGATATAGCGGATCACCTGTTCAAAGTCTTCGCGGGTGGCGTTACGGCTGCTCATCAGCGTAGATTCTCTTTTGTGAAATTCAGGATGGGGAAACTGCAGCAGGTCCTTTTGCAATCCTATCAGCACATACCGGCCTCCATGCGCCAGGAAATAAATTCCGTTGTTGATAGCTTTCTGGTTACCGGTGGCATCAATCACTACAGTGGGCATATCGCCGCCCGTGATCCCGCGCAGCCTGCCGGCTACATCCGTGGCCGCGTTAATGGTAAAGGGAATGCCCAACGTTTCGCGCGCAAACTGCAGCCGTTTATCCTGTATATCAGTGGCAATTACATTTGCACCGGCAATGCGGGCCAGTTCCATGGCAGCCAGCCCTATAGGCCCCGCTCCCATTACCATTACAAATTCACCGGGTTGTACCCCCGCCCTGCGGATACCGTGGGCACTTACGGACAGTGGTTCCACCAATGCCAGCTGTTCAGCGCTAAGCCCGTTCCCATGCACCAGCAACCGCTCCGGAACGGAAAGAAATTCAACCATTCCTCCATCTTTATGTACGCCCAGCACCGCTATCTGCTCACAGCAGTTAGGCTTGCCGTTGCGGCAGGCAATACAAACGCCGCAATTTTCATAGGGGATCACGGTTACCAGCTCACCTGCACGGAAAGTGCTGCTATCCGCGGCATCCAGCGCTACTATTTCTCCTGCCAGCTCATGGCCCAGGATACGCGGGTAATTAAAATAAGGCTGCGTACCTTCAAAAGCGTGGAGGTCGGTGCCGCAAACCCCTATTTTCCGGATACGGATAATAGCCTGGCCAGCCTGCAATGCAGGCATCGCCTGCAGGCCATATTCAAAATTGCCGGGAGTGGTACAGATAAGCGTTTTCACACCAATTAATTTAGAAAAAAATATCGGTACCCGCACGTTTTATTTTACCGGGCTGGTACCGGTATAATCATCAAAACGGAAGATGAAGGAAAATTTGTCGCCCACCTGGTAAAACGCACTACCTGTTCAGGGCAAATATCCTTGATAAATCATATTTTTGTCATGCCGACACTTATTATCTGCACATTTATATAATTTGGGTATTTTTACTTTTATGCACGACGATATCCCCGAATTGCAACGCAGAATATATACCGGTGATACACAGGCATTTAAAGAATTATATGATAGTTGCTGCACGTCATTGCTGCAACTGGCAATGGCAATTGTTCATACAAGGGAAATGGCCGAAGAAGTTGTAGCGGATGTATTTATTTCGGTATGGAAAAAAAGGAATGACCTTAACCAGGTAGCCAACCTGAAATGGTATCTCTATGCGGCTACCCGCAACATCTCCCTTAATTATCTCCGTAAATACGCACATAAAAAAACGGTCCATCTCGATGAAGCGCAAATGCCCGAATACGAAACAGACCCCGAAGCGCAACTCATCAGCAACGAAATGATGCGGCATATTAACACCGCTATCAGCGAGCTTCCCCCGCAATGCCGGCTGATTTTCAGGCTGGTAAAGGAAGACGGCCTCAAATACCGGGAAGTAGCCGCGCTGCTCAACGTTTCCATCAAAACCGTGGAAAACCAGGTAGGCATCGCCCTGAAAAAACTTACTAAAATGAAATCGCTCCTGGTTTCCCCCCTCCCCGGCAATCAGTAATTCCTTCTCAAAAAAAAATTCCATTCCTCTTGGGGGTATTATCATCTTCTTGTTGTCTTATACGCCGGAAGCGACCTTCATTCAAATTATTCTGCCATGAACAACGACCGTATATGGGTATTACTCGGGAAACAGGCCAGCGGTGAAATTTCCCGGGAAGAACTGTCGGAACTGGATGCCCTGCTGAAGGAACACCCGGAGGAAACCGCCTCACCTGAAATGGTGGCGGCCATCTGGCATACCCCGCTGCGGGAAACAGCCGCCTCCGCTAACAGTAAAACCCGTATATGGAACAAAGTAAGCCCTCAGCTTACTTCTTCCACATCCCATGGAATAATACGCAGGTTGGTGGCGGTGGCGGCGGCAGCTTCCCTGCTAACCGCCGCATGGGGAATATGGCAATTTGTACGGCCAACTGCACCCGTATTGCAGCAACTCAGCTCCGCCCCCGGCGGAAAATCAAAGGTGATACTTCCCGACGGTTCCATTGTTTGGCTCAACCACGGCACACAACTCAACTACGAAAAAAATAAATTCGGCAAACTACACCGCGAAGTAACCCTTACCGGTGAAGCATTTTTTGATATCGCGAAAAACGAAGGGCTTCCTTTTATTATCCATGCAGGAAAGGTAAACATCCGTGTGCTGGGCACTGCCTTTAACGTAAAAGCCTATACGGGCGACAGCACCGTTTCCGCCACGCTGGTAAGCGGGAAAATTGCAGTGTCGTTCCATGAACAAACCGTAGTGCTGCAACCCAAAGAAAAACTTACCATACCGCTCACCAGGGTTATACCGGTATTCCGGCAACAACACCTGGAAACAGACAGCAGCGGCCAACTTCCCGGCATATCCTGGCTCAATAATAAACTGGCATTCGACAACGAAACCTTTGGAGAACTGGCCGTTAAAATGCATAACTGGTACGGCGTTACTTTCCATTTTGAATCTCCCGGCCTGGAACAACTACGGTTTTCCGGCATCATTGATACAGAATCACTGGAGGAGGCATTGAAAATGTTACAGCTATCGCGCCCCTTTAATTTCCGGATCAATGGGAAAGAAGTCCTGGTTAGTAATTAACGCCGCATTATCCATCTTCCAAAAAACAATTGTTATGACCTAAAAAAAATCTACAAAAAAACGCACTCATTTACTTTCCATCACCCTCTTACATTCCATGTTATGAAAATTAAGTTCCAACGGGCTTTTAGTAAAAGTCTGCATGGCAAGTTACCGGCCATACTTGCTCTGGCGCTGCTGATAACCGGGTTCATACCGGCAGGCGCCGCTTCCTTCACCCAGGAAAAGATCAGCATCTCACTGGAAAAAGTCAGCATAAAAACAGTGCTGAAAACCATTCAACAGAAAACACGTTGCCGGCTTATCTACAACGACGATATTCTCCCAGAAAAACCACCCGTGTCTGTTCATGCACAAAACGCCACGGTAGAACAACTGCTTACACAGGTATTAACCGGCACCACTCTCCGTTATACGGTAATGGATAACAATGCCATCGTGATAGCGCCGGAAAATGTACGCGTAGCCAAACTTACCGGCACCGTAAAAAATGAGCACGGCGATCCGCTGATCGGTGTGTCCGTAAAAGTAAAGGGCAGCAACATTGGTACCGTTACCAATGAAAACGGCCGCTTTGAACTGCAGGCTACCGCAGGCGCAATACTGGTGTTCAGCTATGTAGGATATGAACAAACCGAAATAGTAAGTTCTGCCAGTCCGCTCAACGTGGTGCTGAAAGAAAGCGCCAGCGGCCTGAACGAAGTAGTGGTAGTGGGTTACGGCACGCAGAAGAAAACATCTTCCACTGCTGCGGTAGCAGCCGTACAGGGAAAGGAACTGGCTAAATCACCGGTTACCAATATCTCCAATTCACTGGCAGGAAATGTGTCTGGTATCAGTATGCGCCCTAATGGCGGCCAACCAGGCAGGGATAACCCCGATATCCACATCCGCGGTATCGCTACCACCGGTAATAACTCACCGCTTATTGTAGTTGATGGTATCATCCGTAATAATATCAACGAAATTGCGCCCAGCTCCATTGCCTCTGTAACGGTGCTGAAAGACGCCGCAGCCGTAGCTCCCTACGGGTTAGGCGGCGCCAACGGGGTTATCCTCATCACCACCAAACGCGGGCAAACCGGTGTGCCCACCCTCTCGCTGAATGCCTATTACGGAATGCAAACGCCTACCTATTATCCTAAAATGCTGAATGCACAGGATTATATGCGCCTGCGTAATGAAGCGTATATGAATGAAAACCCGGGCGGCACCCAACAACCTTTCAGCGAAGATCTTATCAGCAACTACGCCAGCCTGAACGCAAAAGATCCCGACAAATATCCCATCAGCAATACCAAAGACCTGGTACGCATGCACGCGCCTATCCAGAATTATAACCTGCAATTAAGCGGTGGTACCAATACCATACGCTATTATGCAGGGATGGGCTACCTGCAGCAGGATGGTATGTTTGACCCGATCAACTACAAACGCTACGATTATAATGTAAATATGGAAATAAGCGCTACGCCTACTACCACGGTGTCTTTAGCGCTTATCGGCGCCATCGAAAAAACCAACAGCGTAGATGCCGCCACCACGCCCGGCCAGTTATTCCGCAGTGCGTATAAGCTCATCCCCATCACCAACCTGTACTACAGTAATGGCCTCTGGGGCGAGTTTGCGGGCAACACCCCGGTAGGGATCCTCAAAGCAGGCTACTCCCACCGCGATGCCACCTCCCTGCTAACCACCCTGGGAGTAGAACAACAACTGCCGTTTATCAAAGGGCTTAGTGTGAAAGGTACTTTCAGCTATGACCCTAACGACTATACGATCAAAGGATGGCATACGCCGTTTTACTTTTACTCACAGAATACATCCACTAACCCTTACAGCTATACGAAACAGATCTCTACATCTGAAGGAAGTGCGGCGCCTTACACGTGGCTGAACCAGGAGTATTCGAAAAACCAGTACTATACCTTCCAGGGATTCCTCAACTATCATAACACGTTTGGCAAACACGACTTTACAGGGCTGCTGGTAGCGGAAGCACGTAAAAACGACTCCACCGGGTTCTCTGCAAGGCGCAATAATTTCGCGGTAGGCATCGACGAGCTGGGTATGGGCAGCTCCAACAAAAATGACTTTGATAACAACGGCTCCACTTCCACCGGCAGCCAGCTGGGTTTTGTATACCGCGTTGGCTATATCTACGATCACAAATACCTGCTGGAAGCAGCCGGCCGGTATGATGGCCACTACTATTTTGCACCGGGCAAACGCTGGGGCTATTTCCCCGCCTTCTCCGCAGGATGGATCATTTCTGAAGAGAACTTTATGAAAGATCATCCCTCCGCGCTGAACTATCTTAAACTGAGAGGATCCTGGGGTAAATCCGGTAATCTTGCCGGCACCGCATTTCAATACCTGAACGGGTATAATTTATACGGTAATGCCTATGCCTTCGGCAACGGGTCTATGGTACAGGGCTCTAACATCATCAGGGAAGCCAATCCCAATATTACCTGGGAAATATCCACCAAAACAGATATCGGGATAGACGCTACCTTATGGAAAGGCTTACTTACACTGGAAGTGGATTATTTCCATGAAAGAAGAACGGGCATGCTGCTGCCACCCGCAGTAACCGTACCGGTGGAATATGGACTGGGCCTCTCCGATGAAAACCAGGGCATCATGGAAAACCGGGGGATCGATATTTCCGCAGGAACCTCTCACCGTTTTTCCAACGGGCTGCAGGTGAGTATGAACGGCAATTTCAGCTACGCCAAAAATAAAATGGTACAGGTATTTGAAACGGCTGCCACACGCAATAATCCCAATCGTAGCAGAACAGGCCGGCCCACCGGTACACAGTTCGGTTATCATGCACTGGGATTGTTTTCCCTGTCGGACGATAAGAACAACGATGGCATCATCAACATCGACGACGGATATAATGTAACCCAGTTTGGCGTGCTGCATCCCGGCGATATCCGCTATGCAGATATAGGCGGACCGGATGGCAAGCCCGATGGCAAAATAGACTCCTATGATGAAACGGTGATCGGTAATCCCGTATACCCGTTCATCACGTATGGCTTCACTCCCAGCGCCTCCTGGAAAGGATTTGACCTGAGCCTCTTTTTCCAGGGATCCGCGCTGGCCAGCCTGAACATCCGCGGCTTCCAGACAGTACCGTTTAACAACAACAACAGTAACTCCGCATACGAATACTATAACAACCACTGGACACCCAGTACACCGGATGCAAAGTATCCACGCGCTAACCAGTCGCCCTACGCAAATAACACCCAGAACTCTGATTTCTGGATGATGAAAACGGGCTATCTCCGCTTAAAAACAGCGGTGCTGGGATACACGCTACCCGCCCATATTTCCAGGGCAATGAAGATGCAGAGCGTTCGCTGCTACTTCTCCGGCCAAAACCTGCTCACCTTCAGCAAAATGAAGTTCATGGACCCGGAAGTAGGATACACCGACCTGGAAACAGCCTATCCCAACCAGAAAGTAATGGTGCTCGGGCTAAACGTAACCTTTTAAAACAAACTGCTATGACCCGCTTTATATTATCATTGCTCGCCGGTACACTACTATTGGGTATCCTGTCATGCAAAAAAGAATTCCTGGAAAACACCGACAAGGCAAAGCTCACCGACGATTTGCAATGGGGCTCGGAAGGCAATGCCGATCTTTTCCTCAACGATATCTACAGCGCTTTGCCCAACTACTGGAACCAGCCGGAAAACCTGGATAATTTCACCGACGATAACGACGCCGGTTTTTACTACACCTCCTACAACTGGAAACAGGGTATCGTGGAAGCATCTTCCAACGACTATACCATATGGGGAGGCATCACCGGTTCCGGCGACCTTACCAACTGGACCACCATTTATACCAACATCCGTAAATGCAATACCTTCATCGCGGAAGTGCGTAAAAATGCCGCCAACTTTTCACCGGAATGGATAAACAAACGTATCGATGAAGCCCGGTTTATCCGCGCGTTCTTTTACAGCGAACTGTGGATGCATATCGGTGGTCTCCCCATCATCACCATTGCGGCCGACCGCCGTACCATGGACAGCTCCATGATCTATGCGCCAAGGAACACCTTTGCCGAAACTGTGACCTTTATTACCACGCAGCTGGACTCTATTGCCAAAGATGGATACCTGCAGCCTAAATATAACAAAGGCGATGCAGATGCAGGCCGCGCTACCCTGGGCGCCGCACTGGCCCTGAAAGGATGGGTGGAGCTGTACGCCGCCAGCCCTGCCTTCAACGCCGCACAGCCTGCCGCCGGTAATGATCCCAACAAAATAGCCGGCTACAACAACTTCGATGGCGGCCGCTGGGCCACTGCCGCTGCTACTTTCAAACAGTTCATCGATCTTTATGGCAACGGTAAAGTATATGAGCTGTTTCCTGATCCTTCCGCTATCTGGTATGAAGCCAATGAATACCATTCGGAAGTGGTGTGGGACCGGCAGGTGGTAGCCAACATCATGGGATCATCTTTTGAGCAGTACGGCGGCCCGGTATGGATCAATGGCGCTTATTACACCTGGGGCAACTACTGTCCTACACAGGAGCTGGTAGACCAGTTCAATATGGCCAACGGCAAACCCATTACAGATCCCTCTTCCGGTTATGATCCGCAGCATCCCTACATAGGCCGCGAAAGGCGTTTCTACGACTGGATCGTATATGACGGCGCTCCCTATAAAATGGCCTGGATGGATAAAGGCGATACCATCTACACCCGCATCGATAAAGTACGCCCCTCCAAAAACCAGATCGATTTTGGTACCGATGATGTGAGCAACACCGGCTATTACTTTAAAAAACGCCTTAATCCCCTGGTACGCCCCGGCGGCGGTGCAGTAAGCGGCGCCAACTTCATCTACTACCGCTATGCAGAAGTGCTGCTGGGATATGCAGAAGCGCAGAATGAAGCAGCCGGTCCGGATGCCACTGTATACAACGCCGTCAACCAGGTGCGCAGAAGGGCCGGCCTGCCGGACCTGGCGCCGGGCTTATCACAGGCGGAAATGCGAAACGCTGTTCATCATGAAAGAAGGGTGGAGCTGTGTTTTGAAAATAAACGCTTCTATGATATTATACGCTGGAAAACCGCCAGTACCGTCATGAATGTGGATAAGCATGCCATGAAGATCTCCAATACTTCTCCCAACAACAATGCAGGCGTATGGAAATATGAAATTGTGCCGCTCAATCATCCACATGTGTTCACTCCAAAAATGTTCCTGAATCCGGTACCGCAGGATGTGATAGATCGTAACCCGAAAATTGTGCAGAACCCGGGGTATTAAAACCAGAAAAGTTGCAGGGCCTTCCCCCTGCAACTTTTGCTTTATCTTCGCGGGCAAAGCAATATACGCATATGCCCACAGTCCGGAACAGCTGGATAGATAACCTGCGCTCGTTTATTACGCTATTGGTGGTGGCCCATCATTCGTCGCTGGCATATACTACGTTTGCATCTTTCAATAAAAGCGCCTATATCCTTTCTACCAATCCTGTTGTGGATACTGCCCGGTGGAAAGGACTGGATATCTTCGAAGACTTTAACGATATCTTTTTTATGTCGCTGATGTTCCTGATCAGCGGCATTTTTATGATGGGCAGTCTGCAAAACAAAACCATCGCTATATTTATCCGCGACCGGTTTTACCGGTTGTTCATTCCCTTTATGGCCGGCGTTACCCTGCTGATGCTGATTGCCTACTACCCTTCTTTCCTGCTGGCTACCGGGCAGCATAACGTAAAGGCCTATGTGATAGATTTTTTTACGGTAGAAGCATGGCCGGTAGGACCGCCCTGGTTCATCTGGGTACTGTTCGTCTTTAACCTCATTTTCGCTGCATGCTACCCATTTGTAAAGAACGCCGTTACCAAGGCAGGTAATTTCCTTGCAGCGCAAAAACAGTTGCCGGTAAAAATATGCCTGTTATGGTATGTATATACCCTGCTGCTTTATATCCCCATCATACAATTTGTATCGCCCTATGCATGGACCGGCATCGGCCCATTCGATTTCCAGGTGAGCAGGGCACTGTTGTACGCAGGCTATTTCCTGCTGGGAATAGTGATCGGCGCCCCTGGGCTTGCCAATGGCATATTTGCAGACGGCGCGGCTTTTGTAAAAAAATGGCCGCTCTGGATGATCAGCTGTTTAGCGATATATGCCTTATTGAAGTGCAGCGAAGCGCCCCTGCTGCAAATGATCCAACGGCAACAGCTTACTGAACAGCAGGCCAACCTTATTTACAGACCGGTATGGATCCTGTCGTGCACCATGAGCTGCATTGCTTTCCTTACCACCTTCAAAAGCCTGCTGAATAAAACAAACAACTGGTGGAAATCCCTTTCCGCCAATGCCTATGGTATTTACCTGGTGCATTATATTTTCATTGTTTGGTGCCAGTATTATTTGCTGGATATACCCCTGCCTGCTATCGCTAAGTTCCTGGTTACATTTATTGTATCGGCAGTGCTGGGCTGGGGAACGGTATCCCTGCTGAGACGCATCCCGGTGCTGAAAAGGTATTTGTAGTACCTTTGATGAATATAGTTTTTGTATGGAAGGGATACCAGTCAGGCATATTAACACCGCCGGAAGAGCGCCGGAGCGGTCAGCCAGTTTCCACATCCGCGATGTGGAAAGCATGCTTGCAGGAAAAGATATGATACAGGCGCTTCACCGCCACGACTTCTTTTACCTGCTTGCCTTAAAAAAAGGCAAAGGCGTCCATGAAATTGACTTCACCTCCTACCAGGTGAGCGATCATTCCGTTTTCTTCATGCACCCGGGGCAGGTGCATCAACTGGCGCTGAAAGCGGGAAGCACGGGCTACCTGATGCAGTTTCACGGCGCATTCTATACTTCCCCCGATAAGGCTTCTAATAAGTTGTTGTGCAAAACAAGTCATATTAACCACTACCAGTTTAACGCCGCTAAATTCCAGAAACTGTTTACCATATTAACATCCATTTTCCAGGAATACACTGCCAAACAGGAACGGCACCTGGAAGTGATGAAGGCAAGTATGTACATCCTGTTTGTGGAATTGCTGCGCGATAATAACAGCGCCGCATCCCGGAATAATAACCTTTATGCACAGGAGCGGCTGGACGATTTCCTGTCGCTACTGGAAGTACATGTCTTTGAGCACAAGCAGGTGTCTGAATATGCAGGTATGCTAAACCTTTCGCCCTACCAGCTCAATGCCATCACGAAAGCTACCCTGGGAAAAACCTGTTCGGATGTTATCAATGAACATATCATACTGGAAGCCAAAAGATCCCTGCTGGCAACATCCGACCAGGTGAACCAGGTAGCCTGGCGCCTGGGATACGAAGACGTTTCCTATTTTATCAGGTTCTTTAAAAAGCACACCGGGCACTCCCCCGAAGCATTCAGGCACAATTTCAGATAAGTCCTGTATAACTGTATTTTTGTCCTATCCCTGCATTTACTTACCGGCTTACCTTTGTGAAGATGAAAGCAGCCAGCGGGAAGGCTTGTTTCATTTAACATAAAAAACAAAGGAACATGAATCAATCCTGGGATGAGGAATACAAAAACATGTGGGATAACCGGTATAAAAATACGGAGTATGCCTATGGCAAAACACCTAACCTGTTCTTCAAAGAATGGCTGGAGAAATTTGAGCCGGGCTCCATTTTACTTCCGGCCGACGGCGAAGGTCGCAACGGTGTATTTGCGGCGCAGCTGGGATGGAGGGTTACCTCTACCGACCTGAGTGCGGAAGGGCGTTCCAAGGCATTGCTGCTGGCTGAAGAACAGCATGTTACAATAGATTATATCGTGGGCGATCTGGAACAGCTAACTTTTCCGCCAGCATCCTTTGATGCCGTTGCCCTTATTTATGCACATTTCGCCGCAGGCAAAAAATCCCTGCTCCACAGGAAGCTAAATAACTTTCTTAAACCAGGAGGAATAGTTATCTTCGAAGCCTTCAGCAAAGCGCACATCCACCTGAAGCTTGCAGACCCAAAGGTTGGCGGTCCAAAAGATGTTGATATGTTGTTCTCCAAGGCAGAACTAACAGCCGATTTTGAGAATTATGACATCATCATGCTGGAAGAAGCTGAAACCTTACTGGAAGAAGGTATTCATCATACAGGAAAAGGCGCCGTAGTGAGGTTTGTGGGACGGAAGCGGTGATGGCTGAAAATACGGGCTTATGGTATGGTCACAGTATAGCTACAGTATGGATACTCCCCGTTTCCCCCATAGTTCCCCCATATATAAGCCATATATAAGCCATATATAAGCCGTCTTTAAAGAAATACGGCTTAAGTCCGGAAGATCATTCCGTTAGTTTCTGGTTAAGGGAGGATATACCAGGAAGATCAGTATAATGTACTTTCTCTTAATAAATAAAAAAGCAAGGCATATGAAAATTATCATCGTAGGGGCTTCCGGTACAATCGGAAAACGTGTGGTAAACGCCCTCGAAAAAGACCACGAAATAATTAAGGTAGGCTCTAAAAGTGGCGATATCCAGGCAAATCTTACCTCGCCCGCTTCCATAGAAAACCTGTTCAAACAGGCCGGTTCATTTGATGCACTGGTATCTATGGCGGGAGATGCTTATTTCGGTCCGCTGAAAACGGCCACCGAAAAAGAATTCAGTATTGGTATCCAGAGCAAACTAATGGGACAGATCAACCTGGTGCTCATCGGGCAGCATTACATCAATCCCAGGGGCTCATTCACTTTAACCTCCGGCTCACTTACAGAAGATCCGGTGCTGAGCGGGGCCAATGCCTCCGTAGCCAACGGAGGGATCGACGCTTTTGCACGCGCAGCCGCCATTGAGCTGGAAAACGGGGTCCGCATTAATGCCGTGAGCCCGACTGTAGTGGAAGACTCTCCCGGGTATTTCCCTTACTTTCCGGGGCAGATCCCCGTATCCATGGAGCGGGTGGTTAATGGGTATATTAAAAGTATATTGGGAGCGGGTACAGGACAGGTGATCAAAATACATTAAAGCTATTTGATGAATATGCTGGTATCAGCAGGTTATTATCCTGAGGGATATTGACCTGCTGATATTGAACGGATTTCTCTTCTTTGGAAAGCCCATGAGAATAGATATTATCTATCGGAACATATGGCAGGCCCATAAAGAGCCGCCATTACCTGGCAGCCCTTCATAAAAATCTGGTACTATCGTTATTTAATAAGCTCCCTTACTCCCTCCGTCATCCACACCTTCACTTCCCCGTCTGCGCCTATGTACACAAGATACGCATCCAGGTCTTTCCGCTGCTGCAGGAACTCTTTTGTTCCGGCTACGCCCATTACCATAAAAGCAGTATCATATCCATCGGCAGTAATGGCATCAGCTGAAAACACCGTAACGCTCAATAGGGAATCCGGTGTGGAATAACCCGTTTGGGGATGAATGATATGCCCTGATACAGCGCCGTTCAGCGCATAATGATCGCGGTAATTACCGGCAGTGGTAGCGGCCATATTATGCAGCTGCACCGTGGCCAGTTTTACTGACGGATGCAAAGGGTTATCGATTCCGATGGTCCACGGAGCGTCATTTTTAAGCCCTTTACAGCGCACTTCTCCTCCCACTTCTACCATGTAGTTGCTGATGCCGTTGCTATCCAGCAACGCGGCTAAAACGTCTACGGTATAGCCCTGGGCAATACCGTCAAAGTCAAGGCTCACACCTTCCTTTTGTTTGCTTACACCGGTTTCATCAAAGCGGATACGGGAAAAACCTACGTATTGCAACAGGGAATCGGCCTTTTCCCACCAGGGGGTATGCGTCCGTTTTCCCTGGCGGTAAGCAGCGCTGAGCGGCATCACCGTAGGATCAAAAGCACCGTTTGTAGCGCTGTATACTTCCGCCGATTTTTTCAGCACCGGGTAAAAATAAGGCAGCTGGAATTCGATGGAAAGGGAGTTATTGAATAAAGAGATCTCTGAATCCTTCCGGTAAACGGATAAACACTGATCGATATCCTGGAGAATATGGGTGATCTGCGGCGTAAAATCCCGCTGCTGTGCATCTTCATATTGAATATGCCAGGTAGTGCCCTGCGCGCTGCCTTCCAGGTGTATCATGGAAGGCGCTACGCTAATATGCAACAGCAGCAGGAAATAAGCGGCGTACATGTTTAATTTTTAAGCAGGTTCATTAATTCATCCAGGTGATCGGTGTATACGCTCCTCGGGCTGCCGTGATACTTATTAGCCACATAGGCAGCAAAGCCTACCACTTCTCCCATCATACCGCAGGTACGCATCACACGGGTACTTCCAAAAGCTACGTGCGTAGTGCTGATATTCCTTCCTGCCATGAACAGGTTGCTGATATTTTTTGAATAAAGACAACGGTACGGAATAGTGTACGGTGCTACTCTGATATGTTTGGTGCCGGCAAAAAATTCCTGTCCTTCAAAATATTTTTTATTAACAGGATCCGGGAAATGCAAATCAATAGTCCAGGTAGCGGTTACTGCGCCATCCGGATACATTTTACCTTCCTGGATATCCATTTGCGTTAGGATATGATCCCCGATAAGCCGCCGGGACTCCCGCTTACCGCCGATATAGGCAACCCACGCCAGCTGCTGCTTCCCGTATTTTTCGGGTTTACTGTTCTTAAGATACGACCAGTTGCCATAAATGGCCCGCAGGTTATGATCGCGGATCTGCTCCGCCTCGGTGATAGTGTTGAAGTTACCAAACCCGGTTTCCCATTCCCAGTCGGCTTTAGATGCGTCAATATGGTATTCGTCTGAAAACTGCAGCGCCCATGGCGTAGCAGGGAAGCTGGTTATGGTATCCGTTGGCAGGGATGCCCAAAGGTTGGAGGTACCCAGCGTAAAGCTGTCGGGTTTCTCGGCTGCCAGCGATTCGCCTGTTTCTGCCTTACTTTCCCGTCCCATCCTGAAAGCCGCGCCGGCCAGGTATCCCAGGGTGCCATCGCCGGTACAATCAGAGAAATAAGTACCCGTAAAACGCGTTTCCTGGCTGGTGGCAATATCGCGGCCTGTAACTGCTATGATACGGTCTTTCTCTTTTTCTGCTTTGAATACATGGGTATTGAGAAACAGGGTGAGATTTTTTTCTGCCTTAACGATCTCAATCTTCCGGGCATCGCCATATTCCTGGGCATCGGGATTACCGTTACCGGGATCGCCGTTATCCATTTCCCTTACAATGCGGCCCAGCTTGGGATAATAATTTTTGTCGATATCGCCCTTCAGGTGCACACGTATTTCTGAACTGTTGTTTCCACCCAGCACAGGCCTGTCCTGTATTAGCGCTACCTTCAACCCCATGCGGGAAGCGGAAATAGCAGCGCAGGTGCCGGCAATACCACCGCCTACTACTACCAGATCGAAAGGCCCTGCTTCTTTAGGCGCAGCCGTTAAATGCAACAGTTCACGACGCAATGCGCCCAGCGCAGCCGCATCATCGGGCGGGGTAAATTTACCGGTGGTAAACATCAGTGCATCACAACGGCCGTTAAAACCGGTAAGGTCATGCAATGCTATTTTCGCGGGGCCGGCAGGAAGTGTGATCTCGCCTCCATCGTACCATTTCCATTTATCATTGCCGCTTTCGCCAAACACTGTTTTAACCGGTGTGTCATTCACCACCAGCCTGAACTTCCCCGGTCCTTTCGGGAAAGGCGCCCAGTCTTTGGTACGCACCCATACATGATACGTGCCTTTCTCCGGGAAATTAACAGTGGTAACGGCGTCTTTCACGGGCCGGCCCATACCATGGGCCATCAGGTAGGAAGAACCGATAACGGGAAACGACTGCTGGTCAATTACCCAGCCTCCTTTTTCTGCAAAGGATTCTGTTTCCACAAATATCCGCTGCTGCGCCTGCAGCCATTGTGTGCATACGCATAGCAGCAACAAGGGCAACCAGCTATTTTTCAGCTGAAGGATGCGTTTGTTCATATTCATAGATCATTGTTTTTATAGTATGATTTACCGGTTGGTGCTGTAACAGGAAAGCATGGATAGCAGCCGCTTTGCCGGTATCGGGACTTTTCAGCTGGGCCGCCAGCTGCTGCATAACAGTTTCCGGCAGCCCCGGCGTTGCCTGCAAGGCAGTTATTATCAGGCGGAACTGTTCTTCATTAGCGCTAATGCAGGCTGTTACAAGATGTTTTGCCATGGCATCGCTCAGCGGCACAGTGGATAACTTCCGCAGTACTGTTAGCTGCAATGGATAACTGCTACGGCTATACGTATCCCATAACCATGCCTGTGCTTTGGCGCCGGTAATAAAACCGGGATGTACCTGTTGCAATGTATGCCGTGCAATAAAAATATTCTTACCATTAATCAGTGCGCGGATATCGTCTTCAAAACCGGGCTTTATTTTCCCGCTTTTATCCATTACCCGTTCCAGCGCCTTATACTGGTATGCATAATTCCCTGAACTCAAAAAGCGATGCAGCAATGCGGGGTTGATATACGTATCTGTGATACGCATTATTTCATCTGTTACCGGTCCGTGTGCCATGTGCCATAACGTATAACAGGTATACACCGCTCCGGAGATCACTTCATTCTTAATTGTTTTCAGGGTGGCGCCGGTATGGGCATCCACTGAGTCGGTAAGGTTTTCTGTTCCGGGTACAATAAGGTCGGTAATGGCCAGATCTGCGAGCAATGAATTAGGCTTCAGCAATATCTCCTGCAATTTTGCGTAATCTTCCGGTTTAAATTCTTTGTGATCCAGCTTGGTCAGCACTTCCCCTGCAGGCAGATCATAGCGGATATAATTGCCCAGCAGGTCCCAGTAAAGATTGATGTATACCGGTTTACATTCTCCCGTATAACAAACCGGTGTAAAGATATGGCGATAGTAATACAGTGGCCTGTTATCCTGGTCCAGCGCCAGCTGTAGCTCGTAAGCCGCCGTATCGCTCACGCGATAGGTTTTATACGTGGCCGCCGGCGGCAATAATGCCCCGTTACCCAGCACGTCTTTCACGGCGCCGGTATCGGCAACAAAAGCCATCCCGTTGGTTACCTGCCAACACCATATCAGTAAACAAGCCACTGCGTATTTCATGTTCGCTGTTTATTTATAGTCCAGCCATGCAGTGGCACGGCAGTTTTTATTGACGGTGAAACGGATCCAGCGTGATTCAAAGCCATCGGGGAACTGCCACTTAAACGTTTCGCCCGGCCCTACTGTTACGGTTTTATAGTTCATCCAGGCGCCGGTGCCTACAGGGTCTATATCAATGATGAATTCAACCGGCGTACCGGCATTATGTGATAGCTGCAACTGCCGTTGTGAATAAAATCCGGTGAGATAAGGATCTGAAGGCTTACCGGCTTCCACGGCCGCATCTTTCCATGGTCCCCCATGTCCTGTAGGCCGGCCCAGCTGCCAGAGGTCATCAATAGCGCCTGCCCATACCATAGCTTTTTTATCGTCCGATACAATGATATGTGCCCCGGCTTTTGTTTCCGGCACAATGCCCGTCATTACCAGCATGCCGCGGTAAGCAGCGTAATCGTTGATCCGGAAAGGGTGCGACGCCACGGGTCTTATTTTTGCATACCCGTCTGCATTCTCCGCAGGTAGCTCGTAAAAAGTGCCCATGCAGTTAAACAGGTCCCTTTCGGTAGATACCTCGCGGCAAATGCGCAAGGCGGCTTTGCCTGTAAGCCCTGTAAAGGCGTCATCGCCCAGGGGCAGCCGCCACCTGCGGCCTTTGTCGTCTACAATCAGCACGCTGCCGGGCTCAATGGTCACGGCCTGTTGAGGGATGGCAAATTTCTGCCGGATAAAATCCGCTGTGGCAGGATCTTCTTTTTTCACGAGGCGCATATCGCCATCCAGCTCATAATAGCCTTCCACAGTGGCATCCGCGTTTTTATAGGATTGTGCCAGTATGCCAAGTGCGCGGCGATCGTTGCCCAGGCCATATAATAAACCGCCGTTGGAGTTGACGTCCGTTACTTTGCTCAGACCGTTGAAAATAGCAGCTGGCGCAGTTTTGCGGGTATCGCTGCCTGCGTAGGAGAAATGCGCTGTGGCCACCACCTGTTGTGCGGCAGTAATACGGATCCATTCTCCGTGCATATTTTCAGGAAAAACAATATCGCCGGTTTTACCAGGTAATACGGTTACCTTTTGCGCCACGCTCCAGTTGCCATCGCCCTTATCTGTTTCGAAAGTGAATTCTACAGGTTGTTTGCCGTTATGCGTGATCCGTGCGCTGCGGTGGGGCCAGCCGGCAAAAAGAAAGGGTTCCGATGGTTGTGATGCCGCTACTGTTTCATTGAGCCATACGGCGCCTTCAGCGGTATTGGGTCCCAGTGCATCCGGCTGCTGCAGGGAAGTGAACCAGAGGTTGGAATTGGATTGGCCAGGGCCTTCAATGCTTCCTTTAGCGGTGCGCTTATTGAGAAATTCCTTCTGGGCAGCATCGTCGCAGCCAAATACCAGCTGGTTCTGCCAGCGGGTAAAGTCGCCGATCACTTTCAGGTAGGCACTACGGGGACGGATACCCGCAGTATGCCCGGTAGAGAAAGTGCCTGGGAAATGCCAGAACATGCCGTGCATGGTCATGAGGTAATCCGGGTTATTTTCAGTGCCTACATCGCGGATACGCGGCCATTCTGTATTCCAGCCGTGCGCGCCATCGTAGCTATGACTGCCTTTGGGCAACCGGAAAAAGCTCCATTTCCCCTGGTCGCGCAAGCCGAGTAACACAGATTTATGATCCCACCCGGTAGCCCATATAGGATCAGTGGCCGGGTTTTTATTTCCGGAGATGCCCCCCGGGCCGGTGATTTCCGTAAACTGATTCCGGCGCACTACTTTCCAGTCTTTTCCATTCCACTCCGATAATGATCCCGCTTCAATATCAAACTGTGTAAGCGCTTTAGGCCCGGGCTCTCCATTGTTGGAATAGATCAGTACCCCCTGGCCGGAGTACAGGCCTTTACCATGCGCTCCCGGCAATAAGGCGGAAGCTGTGTTGGCGGTAGTATCTGCACCTTTCCTGTTCTTTACATTTCCATCTTCATATAATAAAGTGGGCTGAAGGGTTTTTACATCTACTTCATAAAAACCTTCTTCCATAGTGCCGTAATAAATTTTTCCGGCAGGATCGGTAAGGTGGCGCGCATTTCCTGTATGCCGGCCGGGCATGGCAGTGTAGGGTATTACACGCACGTCCCCGTTTTCACCTATGGCGTAAGGGCCTATGAATAACTGGTGACTTTCCGGGTGAATCATGCGATTGGCCGGTGTGCCGCCTATGCTTTCTTTCCTTACCACCTGTTTCAGGTCCGGTGTAATTTCATATAATTTGTCTGACGATCCGAAAGGCAGATGGGGACCATACGTAATCACCCAAAGTTTTCCGGCCCAGGGTACTACAGCCCCTGTGCCGCATTCGCCTTCCCTGTTATACATGGCAAGCTGCGGGTAAATGCCGCTGAACGAACGTGGTGCGGTTGCTTTCTCACTTCTGCAGGCAGCGCCCATCATACCAATTGTAACCAGTGCTGCTGCCAGATAATTCCTTTGTTTCATGCTATCGCTTAATAGTTTGGATTCTGGGTTAAATGACTGGTGAGTACTTCTGTTGAGGGAATGGGCCACAGGTACTGGCGGGTGGCGTCGAACTTGCGCACAGTGATCTGCTTTACCAGGCCCGCGTTATACATCGCCGTAAAGTCAGCAATACCATCTTCATCAACCGCGGGGGTTTGCGGGAAGAACCACAATCCCGGCTGCACTATTTTTGTACGTAAATCCGCAGGCTCCAGTAAACCATAGTTGGCTTTATTCAGCACTTTCTCTGCCAGCTTCCAGCGGATGATATCCATATAACGGATGCCTTCCATGGCAAATTCCATTCTTCTTTCCGTACGGATAATTTTACGCAGCGCAGCCTGATCGGTAGCAGTTACTGCAGGATAGGCAGCCGTATTCGTATATACGGTACCGTATGCCCGCGCCCTCACTTTGTTGATGGCATCGCGCACGGTCTGATCAGTTTCACCCAGTTCTGTTTTTGCTTCTGCATAGATAAGCAGTACATCAGCAAAACGGATAATGATATTATCAGGTTCTATCTTCCAGGAGTTGAGGAGCCAGTCGCCATCCACTCCTTTCTTCCACAACAGCCCGTTAAAGGATGCATACTGCGCAACGGAGCGGGTGTCTTTATTCTCCACATATTTATTCTCTGCTACAGACAGTACCTTCACGGAATCCGGGTGCGGCTGGAAGATGTATCCAAGGTGCGGCGTCTGGAACTCAACGATGGTGGCGGCACAGCGGGGATCGCGGTTATCGAACGGACGGCGGGGATTGAATAAAGGTGATTCATCTACCGGTAATCCGTCTTTACATAAAAAACTACAGAACAGGTCCCACGACGGATCCTTGGCAGCCCAGCCACCGGCATTACGCGACACATAATTCTGGCAGTCGTCGAAAGTAACTTTCAATGTAACTGATCTTGGTAAGCCAAAAACAGTTTCCACGGAGTTCTTTGTTTTCGGGAGGAACAGGTTACCAAAATTATCGTGCAGCTTATACACATCCAGGTCCATACAGGCTTTGGCTGCATCGCGGGCCACGGCCCAATCGCCCATATACAGGGCAATACGTGCTTTCATGGCCAGTGCAGCGCCTTTGGTGGCACGTTTTAATTCTGATGTGCTATAGGTTGGCTTCAGGATATCAGCGGCAAAGTCAAAGTCTTCATAGATCTTTTTCAGTACAGTAGCTTTGTCTGTTTGTTTCAGCTGTAATGCTTGTTCAATGTCGAGCATGGAATCCGTATAAATAATATTACCGTAGTGCGACAACAAACGGGAATACATACACGCTCTTACAAATCTTGCTTCACCGGTATACCTGGCGATCTGGTCGGCCGACAATACCTTATCTGCCCTTGAGATGCTTTGCAGGATATTGTTAGCGCGGGCTACGGCTTTATAGGTATCTGTCCACCAGCTTTTCACAAAATCTGTTTCACCATTGATGGTAGCGCCGGTAACAGGGGTAGTAACATCGCGGTATACCCAGTCGTCGGTCCAGTCGTCGCTGTCCTTCATCCAAAAATTATTTTTATACAATCCGTTGAGCGACATTTCTATTTCTTCCGCATTGGAATTCCAGGTTTCACTGGAGCCGTCTGACAGCGGATTAAGATCCAGGCTGCCACAGGCGCTGAAAAGTATAATACCGGCTATAAGCGTAAGTTGTTTCATGTTCATGGAATTTTAGAATTTAACTGATGCGCCAATAACATAACTGGTGGTGATAGGATAACCTAATCTTGGTTGTTCGGGGTCCCATCCTTTCGGGAAGTTGTGCACCGACAACAGGTCGCTAACGCTACCGTATATACGAACACCTTGTATATGGATCCGCTTTACCCAGTCGTTAGGCATGGAATAGCCTATACTGATATTTTTCAGGCGGAAATAGGCCCCGTTGATCAGCCAGAAGTCGGACATAGCGTAGTTATTACCCGCGGAAGTATTGGTATAGCGCGGGAACCTGGCGGCTTTGTTCTGTTCGGGTGTATTGTATTTGCTCCAGGAGTTGCCATCCAGTATGGCCGGGAAGTTGCCGAAGTTTTCAAGGAGCGGCCGTACCATATCGGTGGTGAGGCGGGAGTTTTGTTTGCCTACGCCCTGGAATACGATACCAAAATCCCAGTTGCGGAATCCGCCGTTCAGGCTAATACCGTACTGGTAGCGGGGCAGTGAGCCTCCCAGCAGTACACGGTCGTATTCAGGTGATATTTTACCATCAGGTACGCCATCGGGGCCGCTGATATCCCGGTAGCGGATATCGCCTGGCTTCACGTTGGCGTTGAGTTTGGCTGATTTATCCACTTCCTCCTGGGTTTGATAAATGCCATCGGATACGTATCCGTACCATTCGTTAAATTCGCTGCCTTGTCTTTTAATGGAATCGCCAATAAACTGTGTTCCGCCCAGGTCGCCCATTTTTGATACGAAATCGGATACATTCACAGATACGCTATAACGGAAATCACCGATGCGATCACTCCATCCTACCTGTGCTTCCCAGCCGGTGGTATACATTTTACCGGTATTCTGGTAAGGGTTATCGAAACCTATATAATCGGGAATTTCCAGTTCCAGCAGGATATCATTGGTGGTTTTCTTAAAATAATCGCCGGTAAAGCGCAGCCGGTTATCCAGGAAGTCCAGGTCTGCCCCCAGATCCCAGGAATGCGTGGTTTCCCAGGAGATATCGCGGATGGCGTATTGCCATTGTGCGGCAGATTGTGCAGATACCGCGGTATTGCCTTTATAGAACAGGGAATTATTTTCAAACCGCAGCAATGCCTGGTAGGGGTAATTACCGATACGTTCATTACCCAATGAGCCCCAGGAAGCACGCAGCTTTGCAAAGGATAGCCAGGGAGCGGTTGACTTCATAAACTTCTCTTCTGATATCACCCAGCCGGCAGAAAATGAGGGAAATGAGCCCCAGCGGTAACCTGCTGCGAAACGGGAAGAGGCGTCATAGCGGATATTCCCCTGGAACAGGTACCTGTCTTTATAGCTGTATGTAATCCTTCCGAACCAGGAGCGGTAGGCATTTTCATAAGCGCTGCCGCTGTTGTCACGAAACTCCAGCGGGCCCAGGTTCAGGTAAGGATAGTTGGTGAGGGCATACTGGCCGCGGGAAGCGCCCAGGTCTTCATTGAATGCCTTAAAATACTCATAGCCGCCCATGAGGCTGAAGCTGTGATCTTTGATCTGTTTATTGTAATTGACGATGAACTGGGTAGTGTAACGGTAGCTGTCGTTGCGTCCTTCTTCCAGCTTGGTTTCCGTCAGGCCTTCGATATAACCTGAAATGGCATTAGGATTATTGAAAGAAGTATAAGGTACTTTGCGGGTGAAGCGTTTGCCTTTATCAAAGTTAAGGAAAGGCGCTACCACGCCGGAGATCTTCAATCCTTCTATTGGAGTGAAGTCGAGCCCTACTTTTCCTCCCAGCTGGTTAAACCAGTCGTTATCGAACCCGCCATATTTGGTTTGCACATAAATATTGGCGCCATCTTTTCCAGCGCCGATGCGCCCGTCCGACCACATAGCCGCATAAATAGGTGGCATGATGCCCATTTTATACATCGGGTCAATGGTAGGTTGTTTAACGATGGTGCGTTTATAGTTCACATCCACACTGGCGGTGAGGTATTTATTGATAGTGATGTCATTGTTGATGCGGGTAGTAAGTCGGTCGTAGGAGCGGTCGTCGTACAGTGCGCCTACTTTATCGTACACCAGCGAAACCCTGGAGCGCAGGGCTTTACCGGCGCCGGAAATACTGAGCGCATGGCTCTCGCGCGGAGCGCTGTTATTAAGGATCAAACCTCTCCAGTCGGTGTTGGGGTATTGGTCAGGATTTTCTGCATGGAGTGATGCGTAGTTATCCACAATATCTTTGGTATAGGTAGGATATTCGTTGGCGTTATTGCCGTTATCATTCCAGCGCAGCTCATTGGTGAGTTGCATATAACGTACGGCATTGGCATAATCCGGCAGTTTGGTCGGTTTTTCCGCACCATATTCGTAGGTATAGTTCAGATCCAGCTGCCCGTTTTTGGCGCGCTTGGTGGTTACCAGGATTACGCCGGCAGCAGCGCGGGAGCCGTAAATGGAGGCAGACGCCGCATCTTTCAGCACCGAAATATTATCGATATCATTTGGGTTGATGGAGTTGATGTCATCTACAGGTACGCCGTCGAGGATGATGAGCGGTGTAGCGCCTGCATCTGTAATAGTGGTAATCCCTCTCACGCGGATCTGCGCAGTGGCGCCCGGTGCGTTATTGGTGCGGGTTACCATTACACCCGGAACCGCGCCCTGCAATGCCTGCGATACCTGGGTGGTTTTACGGGCGGCAAGGGCATCGCCTTTTACGGTGGATACGGCGCCGGTAAGATCACTTTTCTTCATGGTACCGTAACCAACTACCACCAGTTCGTCCAGCGCAGTGTTGGCGGCTTTGCTGAGGCGGATATTCAGGTTATACTGGCGGTTTACCGTCACTTCTTCCTTATTGAATCCTATGTACGAAAAAACGATCACGGCGCCATCGTTCACATTGGCGAGCCGGAACTCTCCTGCTTCGTTGGTAACGGTAGCGTTGCTGGTACCTTTCTGCAATACGGTAACACCGGGCAATGGTGTATTGGATTCGTCGGTAACGCGGCCGGTGACTGTCCACCCGGGTACCAGCAGCTTCAGGATGGGGGGCAATGTCAGCAGTTCCTGCTTTCTGATCGCGATGGTTCTGTCGAGGATCGTAAAGGTCATCCCCTGGTCTTTCAGCGCAGCTTTCAATAAAACCTCCAGCGGCGCATCTTCCACGGAAAGCGTTACCGGCCTGCTGCTTTTCAGCAGCTGGTTATCATAAAACACAACGTATCCCGTTTGCTTCTGGATAGCGGCAAAAACGGATTTCAGTGACACAGACTTACCCGAAAAACTAACTGTTTGTGAAAGGCTGGTGGCGCTTACGTTCAGTAGTAGTAAGGTGAACAGGATCGTTAACTTCATAGCTAACAGCATTTTGGTTGAGCATAGCGTGCGATGCCGGGAAGTTTTGCTGCCAGCCGGGGAAATAGCCCACGGGGTAATGGCAGCAGTAGTCCGGCTGCAAAGAGCGATACAATTAATTTGCATACATTTGCAGTGTTTGGTTGAATGAATAAGGAGTCTTCGCCGATTTTTTGTTTATGTTATCCAGACGCCGCCGGAAATGTTATCAGCGTTTCCGGCTTTGTTTTGCATAACAATCAATAACTATAAACTACAGGAGTTTATACAGTGGAATTAGTGTTCATTTTAGCAGTGAATCAGTAACGTGGTTTTATTTTAAAACAATAATTTTTTTCCCTTCTATCTTAAATTTCACCCCATTTTCTTCCAGTATTCCCAGCACTTTGGTTAGAGGTAAGGAACGCTGTATACCGCCGCCAAAGCTCTTTTCAGGAATAGCCCCTTCATAGGAAACATTGACGTCGTACCATTTTTCTATTTGCCGCATTACAGTTGGCATATCTGCATCGGTAAACTGGAAGAAGCCGTTTTTCCAGGCGATGGTTTCATCGGTATCTATATTTTCAGTAACGTGTAATACATTATCCTTTCCTACTCTCGCCTGCATCCGCGGGCGGAGCATCATACTAATTTCCCCCACAGCCACGCTCACCGCGCCATCCACCAGGGTGGTGCGTATGGCTGGTTCCTCCGTATAGGCATTTACGTTAAAGCGTGTGCCCAGCACCGTTATTTCCGTGTTCCCTGCAGCTACCCGGAAAGGCATATGGGCATTGGGGGTTACTTCGAAATAGGCCTCCCCTTTTACGGTTACTTTTCTTTCCTTGCCGGTAAATGCAGCAGGATATGTGATGGAAGAAGCAGCATTGAGCCATACCTGTGTGCCATCCGGCAAAGTGAGGTGATATTGCCCGCCCCGTGGGGTGCTCATGGTATTGTACATGGCTTCGCTGTTGCCGTTGCCTATATAAGCCAGTTCACCATTTGCCTGCTTGATGATTTTTACTGCACCCTGCCGGCCCAGCAGGCCGTTGCCGGCGCTGTCAAGCGCAATTGTACTGCCATCGGCCAGGGTGAGTATAGCGCGGTTACTGCCGGGCATTACTTCATTTTTGTAACGCTGTTGCCTGCTTTCCGCCACAGGCGCCGGCGCTGGCTGGTGCTGCCAGGCCCACATGCCAATGCCCCCCATTAGAAACAGACCTGCAGCTGCCCACCATATTTTGCGGCGGTTGCGCATAGGAACCACCTCTGCTCCGGATGTTCCGGTTACAGCAACCGTTCCCGTTGTGCGGCCAAACATGCCTGCTACAATACGATCCGACATTTCATCAGGCATCTGTATCAACGGTACATGCGACTCCCAGGCATCGCCCAATACCTGCTGCAGCACGGCATCATCCGTTTGCCTGCAGATCCATTCTGCCAGTTCCAGCTTTTCTGCCGGTGTACAGGTATTATCGAAGTAGCGTGTTGCCAGGTAGTTGATCCTTGCTGAAATCATGCGGTTTTTACTTTATACAGGAAGCTGTACTATTATAGACACATGGGCCAAAGGATATAACTAGTGGGAGGGAAAATATTTTTTACAGGAAACTATCCACCACCAGCAGCAGGCAGGAAGCGCCTGTAATAGATTGCAAATGTGGCCCCAGCTGCTGGCGTATGCTGCGCAGCGCGGCAATCATATGATTATTGACGGTAGAGGGGGATATATTAAGCTGCCGGGCAATTTCTTCGTGTTTCAGCCCCTGCTCCCGGCTCAGGGTGTACACGAGTTTTTGTTTTGGTGGCAGATGATCCAGCGCGTATTGCAGCTTTTCCCGTACCTCGCGGATACGTAACTGTTCCCCTGCATCCGCCGATGCGGCTTCGGTGGTCCGGGTCAGCTCGGCCATGATCAGGGCTTCCTTTGCCATCCGCCGGAATGCATTTAGCACGTGGTGCTGCGCCATCCGGTAGATATACCCACCAAACTGTTCAACGTCCGCTAATTGCTCCCGGTTTTTCCACAATTTCAGGAATACATCCTGTATCACATCTTCTGTCATTTCCGGGGATTCCGTTAACCGCAAAAGAAAGCTGTACAATTTATGCCTGTATAGGAAAAACAGCTGCGTAAATGACTCCTCATGGCCTGCCGCAGCCTTTAGCAACAATTTCTTTTCAATGTGTACCTGCTCCATGAAACCGCGTAAAGTGGAATTGTTTTACATAACGTCGTTGTATTAAAAGTAAAGAAAATGATGGAACAGCGGGAAAAATAAATAAAAAAGGGCCGCCATTACCGGCGGCCCTTCCAGGAAATTCGTTTTTATTATTGTAACTCTCTTACCCAGATATTGCGGAAACTCAAAGGTTCACTCTTATCACCGTGTGCCTGGAGCTTGATGGGGCTTGCACCATGCGCCTGGCGGTAAGCTGCCTGGCCAATGTACTGGGTAGGGCCTTTCAGCTCAAAGCCATTCTGCACCACTACGCCGTTAAAGGTAACGGTTACTTTTGCAGGAGATACCAATGCCCCGTCTGCACCAAATACGGGCGCTGTCCAGATTACATCATAGGTATTCCATTCCCCCGGTTTCAGGGTAGGGTTGGCCAATGGCACCGACTGCTTATAAATACTTCCGGCCTGTCCGTTAGTATATGTTTTATTATTATAGGAATCCAGCACCTGTAATTCGTAGCCGGCATCGCCTTTACCTATAGACGCCAGGAAAACGCCGCTGTTGCCCCGGCCCTGGCCGGTACCGGTGATATTGGCAGGAACACGCCATTCAATATGCAGCTGGTAATTTTTAAAAGCTTTCTTCGTTTCAATATTTCCTGCTTTCTTATTTACAGTGAGCACTCCTTTACTCACCAGCCATTCCGCAGGTTTCTCCCGGTCGTCGGTCATTACCCACTGATCCAGGTTGGTACCGTCGAACAGGATGATGGCATCCGAAGGAGCATCCCCACATTTCTTTCCGGGCTTCACTTCAGGCGGCACCGGGGTGTACACTTCTGTATCTTCAGGCTTTGCTTTTTCCTGGGCGTTGGCAGCGAAGCATCCGCCAGCCAGCAGCATGGTAACTAAAAATCTCTTTTTCATAATCAATATTTAACTGGAACTAATTTATGGGTCATAAAATGTAACCGGCGACACAATAATATATAAAATAGTATCGGTAAGCAAGCATTTTTATACCGGCGGCAGGCAATCTGGTAACATACAGTTAACACTAAAAAACATTCTTTGCGGATTGATTATGCTTAATTAACAGGTGCTGTTATTAAAAATGAAACGTTTTTTCCAGTTCTTAGTACTCTGCTTAACCGTTTTCCAGGTAATGAACACAACAGCGCAGGACTCGCTGGAAATGCAGCTGGCCGCCGCCGGGAAGCTTAGCCAGGAATTGCCGGATGCCGCTTTCCTCGCCCTTCGCAAAATGCACGATACGGCTATCGCCAACAAAGATGAGGCTACCGCCGGCAAGTGCCTGCGCCAGATGGGCAGGATCTGCTTCACCCTGGGCCACTATGCCAAATCACTGGAGTATTACCAGCAGGCCGCTACCCTGTTTACCAGTAACGGCCATAAAGCAGCGGAAGCCGCCGTGCACAATGATATGGGCCAGCTGTATTACCGCAATATCAATAAGCCCGGCGCTAAAATGCAGTACGATAAAGCCCTTGCGCTTTACCGGCAGGTAAACGATCCGGCCGGTATGGCAGCCACTTACGGCAACATAGGGCACTACTACGAAAAGCAACAGCAATACGACAGCGCCCGTTACTTCCAGACGCTGGCCCTGACACAATACGAAGGCGCCCGCGATACCCTGGGCATAGCCGGCATCTACGAAAACCTCGGCACTATTTACGAAGACCTTGCAAAATACGATACCGCCCTCTCCTGCTTCCGCACCGCGCTCCGGTTTTATGAAGTGCGCCATGAACGGATAGCCGCCATAGAAGTGCTCAATAATATAGGAGACGTGCTGCGTAAAACCGGCGATATCAAAAACAGTATGCCCTATTCAAGAGAAGCACTGGCCATTGCACAACAAACCAATAATAAATACCAGGAAGCCGCTGCCTGTAAAGACATTGCCAAGGCCTTCCATCTGCAGGGCCGGAATGACAGCGCCTATTATTATATGGAATACAGCCGCAAATGCCTGCTCGATATCTACTCCGCCCAAAACAACCAGCAGATGAATTTCCTGCAGATCCTGTACGATACCAATAAAAAGAATGACGAGATCCTCCAGCTTGAAAACAGTCATAAAATAAACCGCATTATTTATACCGCGGTAGTGATTGTGGTAGTGCTGCTGGTAATTCTCTGCCTGCTCACCATTTCCCGTCAGAAACTCAAGATCAGCCAGGCACAAACCGTATCTGAACGGAATGCGGAAATAAACCGCGTACAAAAAGACCAGCTGGAACTGAAAAGCAGGCAACTGGCTACCCATACACTGGATGTGATCCAGCGGAACCAGTTCCTCGATGAACTGCGTAATACCCTTTCCGAAATGGTGCAGGAAGATAAACGGGATCAGAAAAAACAACTGCAGCAACTGGTATTGAAAATAAACCAGAATGTGAATCACGAAAAACAATGGAAAGAATTCACCGGCATCTTTGAGCAGGTGCACCAGGTGTTCTTCGATAAACTCAATGCATTATACAGTGATCTTACCAACAACGACATCAAATTACTGGCGCTCCATAAAATGAATATGGACTCAAAAGATATGGCCACCATTCTTGGTATTTCACCTGATAGTTTACGTGTGGCAAGATACCGTTTACGGAAGAAACTAAACATCCCGGAAGGCGATACGCTCAACACTTTTGTACAAAGCCTCTAATGCATAACGTTCCGGTAATATTGCCGTAACATAATGGTAATGGCGTTTCCTGTTACAACCAATCAATTAATTACCAACAACTTACATCCTGTTTGTATACGCTGATCACGCTTTGTTTACGGTGCTGTTAACGCTGTTTACGTTTTGCTTACGCTGCTTCTTTGCATTTTTTTTCACAGCAGCACACATTTGCAATGCCATTCGACACAAAGTCAAACGGTATCAAATTCACCAAAAGATGAAGACACTTTTAACAACGCTTTTATGTTTGCTGCTGGGCGCCGCATTTGCCAGCGCCGGCAGTCTGAAAGGGCACGTGTATGACCAGAAAACGGGCGAACCACTGGTAGGCGTCACCGTTGTACTGGACCAAACCAAACTGGTAGCCCTTACCGGCCTTGACGGATCCTTCGAATTTAAAAAGATCACAGCGGGAAAATTTACCCTGCACATTTCCCACCTTACCTACAAGACATTAACAAAAGAAGTTACCGTACAGGAAAGTGATAATCCCGCCCTCAATATCTACCTCAGTGAGCGCAGCAGCAAAAACCTGAGTGAAGTGGTGATTGCCGGCGGCACCAAAGCCTCCTCCGAAAGTACCGCCCGCAAATTGGAACAGAAGTCCGTACAGGTAATGAACGTAGTATCAGGACAGGCCATAGAAGTATCGCCGGACCTCACCGTGGCCAACGTGATCCAGCGCGTTTCCGGCATTTCCATAGAACGCAGCAGCAATGGCGACGGACAATACGCTATTCTCCGCGGGATGGATAAAAGATATAATTACACCCTCATCAACGGGGTGAAGATCCCCAGCCCGGATAATAAATTCCGTTATGTACCACTGGACATTTTTCCATCCGAACTGCTGGACCGCCTTGAGGTATACAAATCATTAACGCCTAACATGGAAGGCGATGCCGTAGGCGGCGTAGTGAATATGGTAATGAAAGATGCCCCCGGCAGGTTTTCCCTCAACGCCAATGTAGCTACCGGTTACAGCCAGATGGTACTGGACAAGGGCTTTACCTCCTTCGATGCGGGCGGCATTCAGTCCAAATCACCGTATGAAGCCAATGGCAAAAACTTCAAGGCTACCCCGGCAGATTTTGCCACCGGTACCCTGGATTATAAAAACAAGAACTTTGCCCCCAACCTGGTGGCGGGATTATCCATAGGCCAGCGTTTCCTGCATAACAAACTGGGCGTGATCCTGGCGGGCAGCTTCCAGAATAACTATCGAGGTACTACCAGCACCTTCTACAAAAATGATATGGATACCGGCAGGTACGCGGTGCTCACCAGCATGCAAAACAGGCAATACAGCGAGCAACAGCAACGCAGCGGTATTCACGGGAAAATCGACTACGTGTTCAATGAAAACAATAAGCTGTCGCTCTACAATGCCTACATGAACCTGCAAAGCTACCAGACCCGCGAAGGCATTACTACCAACTTATCCGATGGTATTTTTAATCCTGTAGCCGGTAATGCACAACTTACCTATGAAAGCCGTTCCAGGAAAACCACGCAGCAGATCTATAATTCCACCCTGCATGGCGATCATCATATCGTTCCGGGCAAATTAAAATTGCAATGGTCTGCCGTATTCTCTTCTGCTAAAAATGAAGTACCGGATAATACCAGTATCTCCTTAAACGGAGTGCGCAACAACTTCCAGGAAACGCACACTACGATCGATGGAAGCAGCCGCCGCTGGGAACGTAACACCGACGACGACATTGCAGGCTATATAGACCTTACCTATACCGCGAGGATTGCCGGTACGAAGGTAGACTTCTCCGCAGGTGGTTTGTACCGCGACAAACAGCGCAGCAGCTTCTATAATAACTATACGTTCCGGCCTGCCAATGTAAATGCATTGTATGGCAAGGACTTTACCAGCTATACAGATATTGTATGGGATATCCAGAACCCTGGCGGTGCAGTAGGCAACCCGCTTACCTACGACGCATCCGAAAAAACAAGCGCCGGGTATGGCATGTTCAGATTTAAAGTATCAGAACTGGAAGTAACCGGCGGCGTACGCGTAGAACATACCAACCAGGGCTATCATATGTTTTTCCCTCAGGGGGAAGACCGCCCCACCGGCAGCCAGGTATATACCGATGTATTGCCCAGCCTGAACCTGAAGTATGAATTAACCGAACACCAGAACTTACGGGGCTCTTATTTCCGTTCCCTGAACCGTCCGGGCTTCTTTGAAATTGTGCCTTCCAAAATTGTACTGGAAGATTACCAGGAACGCGGTAACCCGGACCTGAAACGGGCCATCGCCGATAACTTCGACCTGCGCTATGAACTGTTCCCTAATCACTCCGACCAGTTATTGTTTGGCGTATTTTACAAAAGGATCCAGGATCCTATTGAAAATACCATCCGTGCTGATGCTACCCGTCCGCAGGACCAGTACTATTCTGCCGGTAACTTTGGAACCGCCCGTAACTACGGCCTGGAAATAGACTATATCAAATTTTTCAGCAAAATAGGCTTCAAGGCCAACTATACTTATACACATTCATCTATCACTACCTCCAAAAGCCTGAAGATCAGGGACGACAAGGGAGACATCAAAACCATTGCGGTAGATCAAACCCGCCCGCTGTACGGGCAATCAGAGCATATCGGTAACCTCTCTATCCTGTACAAGGATATACAACATGGCTGGGATGCGCAGCTGGCAGGCGCTTACACCGGGCCGCGTATCGTTACCGTTGCCCAGTACATCGACAATGATCTCTGGCAGAAAGGATTTGTACAGATGGATATCTCTGTAGAAAAAAGATTTAAAAACAACTTCAGCATCTTCGCCAAAGCAGGCAACCTGCTGAACACGCCTGCTGAAATATTTATCAAAGGTACCAACCCTGAAAACGACAACATGCCCGGGCAGGGTAAAGCAGGCGAAACACTGATCAGGAAAGAATATTACAAACAAACCTACCTGCTCGGCCTGCGCTACAAATTATAAGCTCATTCTAAAATATTCATCTCATGAAATATAAAAACATTCTCTTTTACGCTGCATTGATCCTGACCATCATCAGCGGTTGTAAAAAAGCAAACAGCGATGTAGATCTCAGCGAGGGCATCATTGGTTCCGGCGATGTGCATGGCGACGTTTGGGGCATCTGGCCCAAAGGCAGTATACAGCGGGTTTCCGGCGATATCATAATTCCTGAAGGCAAAACCCTGGTGATTGAAGAAGGTGTGCTGGTGATCATGGATACGCTCGTAAAACCGGAAGTGATCGTAAAAGGTAATCTCTATTCAATGGGAACGCCTGAACAACCGGTACGGTTTACCATTGAAGAAAACCTTCGTACCGAAAGCCGTAAATTCGGTAAGCAATGGGGCGGTATCCTGGCAGCACAATCATGTGCAGAGCTCCTGCTCGACAATACCATCCTGGAATACGGCGGCGCTGTTACCACCGAATCATCCGCGTCTGTAAAAATGGGCCTGTATAAAGCAGTAAGCGGAGAAGCTGTGCCTGCCTTATGGTATAGCAATGTAAATGGGAAACTGGTGGTGAACAATTCCATTATCAGGTATTTTAATGAAGATTGTACCTATATTGAAGGCGGTAAGATCATCTTCTCCAATAATAAATTTTATACAACCGGTATCACCGGCGGAGAAGGCATCAACATTAAATCCGGTTGTATCGCGGACGTAAGTTACAACCTCTTCTACTCCACCAATACCAATGCTCTTAAATTATCCAACTCGGGCGATCGCAGTCCGCAGGCGCATGTGATTGCCTATAATAATACCATGCTCAACACCGGCTGGAGAAGACCTACAGTAAAAGGCGGTTCCATCTGGCTGGAAGCCACCGTATTTGCAGAGCTGCACAACAACCTGTTTGCCAACGCGCGTTTTGGCATCAAGAGAGATACCAAAAAAGCAGAAGATGCACGCTCTGTTGTAAGTAACAATCTTTATTACGGCTTTAACCAGGTAACGGTAGACCAGTTCCAGCCTGCAAAGGATATTCTAAGTGGCACTCATGATGTGATCGGCACCAAAGCCGGCGAGAATGATCCGAAATTCGTAAATTATCCATTGAATACACCCATGGATAATCCCGATTTCAACAGCAGCTGGGATTTCCGTTTACTGGCCGGTTCACCTGCGCTGGGCGCCGGTACTACTGCCTTTACACGTAACTTCCCCAACGGCCTGGAGCTGAACGGCATTAACTATGCCTCTCCCGCTCCGTCTTCCTTCATTGGCGCTTTTGGTGCTAAAAACTAAAACAGCGATCTCACAGTAATGACTACACGTAATATATTATTTTCCACAGCAGTTCTTCCGGGACTGCTGTGTTTTACCGCCTGCGCACAGCAATCCGCGCCTGCTAACGGGCAGGCATATACGGATACTGCCGCCATCCGGCCCGTGGTGATCACCGAACAGGTAAAGTTCGATTCCGATGATCCGGCCATATGGGTTAATCCGCAGGACCCTTCCCAAAGCCTTGTAATAGGTACCGACAAATCGGCGGAGGGAGCCCTGTATGTGTTTGACCTCCAGGGGAAGATCAAACAGGTAGTGCCCAACCTGCAACGCCCTAATAACGTAGACATCGCCTATGGCTTGGTCCTCAACGGAAAACGTATAGACTATGCCGTTACCACCGAGCGTATCACGCATAAGCTCCGCTTTTTTTCCCTGCCGGATATGCAGCCCATCGACGATGGCGGTATCCCTGCATTTGAAGGAGAAACCGGCACACAGTTCCGCGACCTTATGGGCGTAGCTGTATACACCAGTAAAAGCGGGGACCAATACGTGATTGCAGGCCGTAAAACCGGTCCGCAGGATGGCACCTACCTGTGGCAATACCGCCTGTCCGACAACGGCGCAGGAAAAATAAAAGCCACGCTGGTGCGCAAGTTTGGCCACTACAGCGGTAAAAAAGAAATTGAATCCATTGCAGTTGATAATGAAGCCGGCTATGTATATTATTCCGATGAGCAATATGGCGTAAGGCAATATTATGCTGACCCCGAAAAAGGTAATGAGGAATTATCCGTTTTCGGCACTACCGGTTTTACAGAAGACCATGAAGGCATCTCCATTTATAAAACATCCGCCGGCAAAGGTTATATATTGGTTTCCGACCAGGGAGCCAACAAATTTCATATCTTCAGCAGGGAAGGCATTCCCCATAAACTGCTGAAAGTGGTGAAAGTAAGCGCCGGTCACAGCGACGGCTCCGACATAGTGAACGTGCCGCTGAATAATACTTTTCAACATGGATTATTTGTAGTGATGAGTGATGACCGCACCTTCCATTATTACCGTTGGGAAGATATTGCCGGGAAAGAGCTGGAATCAGCGCCAACAAAAAAATAGTATCTCATATATGAAATCCATCCTTCTCGCATCCCTGTGCCTGTTTGCCGGTTTTTACCCGGCGCTGGCACAGGATGCCGCCGTTAAGAAAGCACCTATCGCTGCAAAGCTGATCCGGGGGCCCTACCTGCAGGCCGCCGGCACACAGCAAATGATGATCCGCTGGCGTACCGATGTTTCTGCCCGCAGCCGTGTGAAATATGGTACTTCACCGGATAAGCTGGATCAGCAGGCAGATGATGCCAGCCTGGTAACAGAGCATAAAATACTGCTCACCCACCTGCAACCCAACACCCGCTATTATTATTCCATTGGTGGCTACAGGGATGTATTGCAGGGCAACGCCGACAACTACTTTATGACCCTGCCTGAAGCCGGCAAAAAAGGCCTGTACCGCATTGCAGCATTAGGCGATTGCGGCGACGGCTCTCCGAACCAGCAACTGGTAAAGGAACAGCTGATAAAATATATTGGCGATAACTACCTGAACGCATGGCTGCTGCTGGGAGACAACGCTTATCCCGACGGTACGGATGCGGAGTATCAAAGCAAGTTTTTTAATGTTTATAAAGATGACCTGCTGAAGAAATATCCCCTGTTCCCCGCACCGGGCAACCACGATTATCATGATACCGATATCTCTGCCGCCATGGCGCAGCAAACCCATCAAACCAACTACTACCAGAACTTTTCCATGCCCTCGGAAGGTGAGTCCGGCGGAGTACCCTCCCATACCGCTGCGTTCTATTCTTTTGATATAGGGAACATCCATTTCCTGTCGCTCGACAGCTACGGCAAAGAAGACAGCGCTTACCGCCTGTATGATACCACCGGCCCGCAGGTTACCTGGATAAAAAAAGACCTGGCCGCCAATAAAAATAAAGGCTGGGTAATTGCCTACTGGCATCATCCGCCGTACACGATGGGCTCTCATAATTCCGACAAAGAAGATGAGCTGGTACATATCCGCGAGAACTTTATCCGTATACTGGAACGCAACGGGGTTGACCTGGTCCTGAACGGGCATAGCCACGATTATGAAAGATCCAGGATGATCAGCGGTCATTATGGCCCCGCCAATAGTTTTGATCCTGCCAAACACAACGTCAGCAACTCCTCCGGCCGAAACGACGGCAGCAGGAATTCAGCGCCGTATATCAAGAACAGCCTAAATTCTATTGGTACTGTATACGTAGTGAGCGGCTCTGCCGGCAAGCTGGGAGGTAAACAAACCGTTTACCCGCACAATGCCATGTACTTTGCAGATGCCGATCATGGCGGCTCCAGCATCCTTGAAATACAGGGCAACCGCCTCGATCTGAAATGGATCTGCGCAGATGGCGTGATCCGCGACCAGTTTACCATGATGAAGAATGTAAAAGCAGATGCATCGAAATAAGGTCATCTGGCTGTTATTCAGCCTGCTGCTGGTTGCGTACAGCTTTACGCCCTCCACCGATGACCGCGGTGTTGCTCATACCATTGCCATTTTCAGGGAAGGCGCCGCCGGCTTTGCGGCAGCCTCCCTGGAGCTGGAAAAGGCGGTACAGGCTATTCAGAAAAATGATACCGCCTGCATTAACACTGCAAAAACAGCCTTGAAAAAATGCCGCCTGCAATATAAACGGATAGAGTTTTTCCTCGATTACTTTTTCTTCTCTTCGTCGATGGTATATAACCGTCCCGCCAAAACGGAGATAGACGAGCCTTACATGGAATACCAGGCCCCATCAGGGTTACAGCAGATAGCCGTACTCCTGTCTGACAAAGATCCTTTCTCCTGGAAAAAAGAACTGGCAACAGAAGCGCTGGTGATCCGCACGGCTGCCGCCGACCTGCCTTCACTGCTTTACCAGTTCAACACCAGCGACAAAGCCATTATGGAAAGTATCCGTCTTGAACTGGTACGCCTGTATGCTGGTGGTATTACCGGTTATGATGCACCGGAACTAAAAACTGGCATCACAGAAACAGCACAATCCATGCGCACCATCCGTGCAGTGCTAAAGCCCTGGATCAGCACTACTTCTCCCGTAGCCCGTTACCTGGATCAATGTGTACAATACCTGGAAGCGCATCCCGGCTTCGACGATTTCAACAGGCTGGAATTCCTTACCACCTGCGGCCTTCCGCTGCAGGAAAGCATGGGCGCGCTTATCCGTGATCTGCAACTGGACCTCCATACCCGCAGCGCCTTGAATTATAATGCCCCTCACCTGTTCAGTAAAGATGCCATAGCCCTTAAAGCATTTACTAACGGCGCCGTATATACGGAAAATCAAACACTACTGGGCCGGCAGCTATTCTTTGAAAAAGCGCTTTCCGGTAACAATACGCGCAACTGCGCTACCTGTCACCGCCCGGAATTATACTTCAGCGACGGGCTCCGTACCAGCATGGCGCTGGATAATAAAACCCCGGTGAGAAGAAATGCACCGGGGCTCACCTATGCTGCTTTCCAATACGCGCAATTCTGGGATGGCAGGGCCGGCACACTGGCCAAACAAATACTGACCGTGATCAGTAATCCACAGGAAATGGATGGTGATCATGAAGTGATCATCCACCGGTTAAATGACAGCGCCTATTACCGTACTGCTTTTGCCAACGCTTTTCCCGGCGATACCGGCGCGGCAGTAACCATGCCCCACCTGGCTTCCGCCATCGCCGCTTACCTTAGCACCCTGGCGCCTATGAACAGCGCTATGGACGAATACTTTGCCGGCAACAAAAACGCCATGACACCCGCACAGATCCGTGGCTTCAATTTATTTACCGGCAAAGCGCAATGCGCCACCTGCCATTTCGCACCTTTGTTCAACGGGCTTACACCACCCCTCTACCAGTTCACCGAGTTTGAAAACCTCGGGATCACTGCCAGTGACGACCTCCTTCATCCAACCCCCGATACCGATGCCGGCAGGTATGAGTTTTTCCCCATCCCGTATTACCAGCGGGCCTTTAAAACGCCTACCGTGCGCAACACTGCCATGACCCCGCCTTATATGCACAACGGCGCTTTCCGGGATCTTGAAAAAGTAATGGAATTCTATAATGCAGGAGGCGGCAACGGGCTGGGTATGAATGATCCGTATCAAACCCTTTCTCCCACACCGCTGAACCTGAGCAATACAGAGATACAGGACATTATTGCATTTATTCATGCGTTGACGGATAAGGAGGAAAAAGGAAGATAACGGTCCCCATTCTTTGATTTATACAACTCTTCCTGTTATTTTCACAACTCCGGATATCCTGCTTGCCCTACCTTTGATCCATCAAATTATAAAACATGGAAACAACACAAATATCCTCCACATCCACCTTTACTTTAGGTGGCGACATCACTGTTAACCGCGTTGGTTACGGCGCCATGCAATTAACCGGCAACGGCGTTTTCGGAGAAGCGGCCGACCGCCCCAACGCGATCAGGGTATTACAACATGCGGTAGATGCCGGTGTAAACTTTATTGACACCGCCGCTGCATATGGTCCTGGTTTTAACGAACGCCTTATTGCCGATGCGCTGCATCCATACAAAAAGGGCCTCATTATAGCTACCAAAGGCGGGTTCCAGCGTCCCGGGCCCAACCAGTGGGTGCCCGATGGCCGCCCGGAATGGATTGCCCAGGACATTGACAACAGCCTTAAATTCCTGAAAACAGACGTGATAGATCTCTGGCAGTTGCACCGCATTGATCCCAACATACCGGTGGAAGAAACCCTGGCGCCGGTGGTAGCGGCTATGAAAGCCGGTAAGATCAAACATGTAGGGCTTTCTGAAGTAACCATAGAGCAAATTCAGCAGGCGGAAAAAATATTGCCCATTGTATCTGTACAAAACCTGTACAACCTGGGCAACCGCCAGTGGGAATCTGTACTGGATTACACAGTGGAAAAAGGTATTGCATTTATTCCCTGGTTCCCGCTGGCTTCCGGTCCGCAGGCACTGGAAGAAAAGATCAGGAAAATCGCTGCGCGTCACAACGCCACTACCGCCCAGATCGCCCTGACATGGCTGCTGAAACGTGCCGGCAACATCCTCCTCATCCCAGGCACCAAAAGCATTGCCCATCTTGAGGAAAACCTCAAAGCCGGAGCCATCGATCTGTCTGATGAGGACTTCGCCGCGCTGAGCGCGTAATGGTCGCCTTCGGCGACGCGGAGTTTGTCTGACTCAGGATTAAACTGATTACGCTGATTACGCTGATTTGATTACTTTGGATCTTAAAGGATTTGGGGAGATTTAAGCGGATACTTGTACTGCACCCCAAAGTTTAGACTTTTTTTGATTAGGCGGCTTGAGTTCGATATTGTATTGGACTCAAGCCGTTTAGTTTTAATTTGATTCTATCATTATTATAATATTCTATATATTCTCGAATATCCTTTTCCAGTGTAATTATGGAATCATATTTTTTCAGATAAAACAACTCTGACTTCAATATTGAAAAGAAGCCTTCCATAGCTGCATTATCGAGGCAATTCCCTTTTCTAGACATACTTTGCCTGATTTTATTGCCCTTAAATAATCGTTGCCAGGCCTTCATTTGGTATTGCCATCCCTGATCAGAGTGAATGATTAATTTTGTTTTTTTTGGCAGCTTAGTCAAGGCATTCTTTAGCATTTCTACAGTCTGATTACCTCTGGAATGTCTATCCAATGTATAGCTGATTATTTCACCGTTATATAAGTCCATGATTGGTGATAAATACAATTTTTCCCCTCCTACACTAAACTCCGTTACATCTGTTACCCATTTCTGATTGGGCTTGGCAGCATAAAAATTACGTTGTAGCAGATTGGGGGCTATTTTACCAAGTTCCCCTTTATAGGATTTGTACTTCTTTACTTTTACCAATGACTTAATCCCCAATTCTCTCATGATTCGCAGTACAGTTTTATGGTTAACAATGATGCCTTGTTTTCTTACAGCCAGCATAATTCGTCTATAGCCATATCTGCCTTGATGATGATGATAAATCTGCAGGATTTGAGTTTTTAGATTTGTTCTTTTGTCTTGTCGCGTTTTCTGATAATAGTAAAATGTACTTCTTGCCATCCCTGCTGCTTTTAAAAGCAGATCCTGGTTGTAATCGCGCCTTAATTCCCTGATGGCTTTTGCTCTTTTTTCTTTTTGTTTTGAGCTTGTTCTTCCTTCATTAAGGCATCCAACTTTTTTAGGTACGCATTTTCGGTGCGCAGCCATTCATTTTCCGCTTTCAGGGCTGCTAATTCTTGTTGTTCAGTTGTTAAGTTCTGATCTACTTTCGATGTTTTACGTTTCATGGGTTGTTTCTTTTGACCACTTCCCACCATTAGTAATCCCTGGCGGCCCTCACGCTTGTATATACATAACCAGTTATAGATGGTAGGAGCACTTGAGATACCGAAAATAGCGCTGGCCTCCATCAAAGATAAGGGCTTATTTAAAATTTCCTCAACTACTTTGACCCTGAATCTACTCGTGTACACCTTTAAACCAACCTGCAACTTTAGGCTTGCTTTACCTGCGATTCGATAATGCTCAAGCCATTGTTGGATACAAAAACGACTACATCCATAACGTCTGGCCACTGAACTAACGGACTGATGATCATTCCAAACTGCCCTCACAATTGCTAATTTTTGCTCAAAACTGTATTTCCTGCGTTTATCCATAAAAAATGCCCCCTAAAAGTGTCTAACTTTTAGGGGGCAGTACATACTTTCGCTTAGTTCTCCCCAAATCTGTTTAAATCATTACAAAATCAAATCAGCGTAATCAGCGTAATCAGTTTAATCCTGAGTCAGACAAACTCCGCATAAGCCGCTTTGAGGAACGCTTTCAGCGATTCCGGTTTTCTGCCGAGAAGCTGCTGCAGTGTGGTGTCGGGGAAATCGAACTCGCCCTGCGCTATTGCTCCACTGAAACCTGCCAGAATATGGATGCCTTCCGCCGGTACGCCCGCCTGGGTTAACTGTGCGGTAAAATCAGCCGTGGAGGCGGGGATGTACTTTATTGGCTTACCCGACAGTTCGCTCAGCTGCTGTGCAATATCGCCGAAAGAATAACTGGTATCTGCCGCCAGGTTGTATGTTTTATTTTCATGACCTGCGCCAAGCAGCAGGATGGCTCCTGCCACTCCCATGTCGTAACGGGTGGCATAAGGCGCTTTTCCATCGCCGGCAGGCAGGAAAATGATGCCGGACTCCAATACCTTTTCTCCCAGGAACATAGGCAGTACATCCGCATACAGTGCATGTGCAAGAATGGTATAAGCCAAACCGGAGGCCTTCAGGAGCTTTTCCGTTGCCAGGTGCGCTTCTGCAACAATGCCCACCGCTGAAGCACCCGGTTCCGCTTCGTGCTGGTAGCTGGTATAGAATACATGTTTCACTTGAGCCGCTACCGCTGCATTCACCACGTTTTCATGCTGGGAAATACGGCCCGTTACATCGTTGCCCGAAATAAAATACAGTTTATCAGTACCCTGGAAAGCAGTTACCAGGGAGTTGTAATCATTATAATCGCCTTTGAACACCTTTACTCCCTTTGCCTGCCAGGCAGCCGCCTTTTCCGGATCCCTTACCAATACGGCGATATTGGCCGCATCCGTTCTTTTCAGTAATTCTTCCGTTACCACTTTGCCAAGCTGGCCCGTGGCTCCTGTTACCAATATTCTACCCATGTTACATTTCAGTTTTAATTTTCCAAAACTACTTACCTTTGGTAACTATTAGTTCAACCTTACTTTTTTGTTACTGCTAACCTTTTGGTAAGTTAAAATTGTTAAACGTGAATAAACATCAACGTCCTTCGGCGGAGGCTTGCGCAGCCTCCCTTACGGCAGTAGGAGATGCGCTGTATGCCATCGGTGGTAAATGGAAGCTGAAGATCATTGTAGGGCTTATAGGCAATAGAAGACGCTTTAATGAATTACAGCGTATAGTAACAGGTATTTCTGCCAAGGTGCTCTCTAATGAGCTGAAAGAAATGGAGCTGAATGGTTTTGTGAGAAGAATACCGGTGGAAGATGCCGGCCATATCATGGAATATGAGCTGACAGATTACAGCGACACCCTGGGGGATGTGCTTCATTCATTAACCGTGTGGGGAAAAATGCACCGGCAGAAAATTACAGGGCGCAGTATGGATATACCCGCCCTGCAACCGGAATCAGTTGAGTAAAGTGGCCTTTACGGGCAACTGCAGCTGGTAGCCTTTGCTGCCCATGTATACATATCTTTCCACGGCAGTGAACCGTATTTTATTTTTGCCTTTCAGCAGGCTTTTCACTTCCTCCGGAAGTCCCTCTGTATCTTTGGCGGTAGCGGTTCCCTTCAGCGTGATCACAATATCCCGGAAGTATTTTTTATCACCCGCTGGTACCGTATACTCGCTGGTCCAGCTGGATAATCCTTCTTCCGCTCCTACTGCTGTTCTTTCTGTACCATAAGCGGCCATTACCTGCTGGTAGCCGCCATTAATGCCGGCCACCAGGAAAAGGGCGCCGTCGAACGGGCCACCGCCAGGTCCGTTGCTATGCCTGATCATAAATGCATACTGGTCGTTTCCTATCAGCAAAGGCTTAGGTGCCGGGCAATTTGAAAACGCGCCATAAGCTTTAATAGCCGGCTGAAACATGCGCAGTTTCCAGCCTCCGTCTGTAAGCACAAACTTGGCCAGGCCCAGCAGCCCGCCGGTAAAGCGCGAGGTCTGAAGCCCTTCCTCATCAAATACAGAATGGTTAAAGCTGATCACCTTGTACTGTAAACCTGTAGCATCTTTAAAATCCATTTCATTGATCAGCCGGGTGGCTACTCCTTCGGAATAAGGGAATACCGCATCTCCGTCGCCGTTTACATCCGGGTAGGATTTGGGCTTACAGGTTTTGCATTCCCAGTTGATCAGTTCATTGCGGTATTTTTCCTTGCTGAGATGATAGTATTTGCCGGGAAACAATTGCAGCAGGGCCTTCTGGGCGTTAAAAGTTCCTGCCAGCACCAGGTTGCGAGGTTGTAAAATGGTATCGGGCACATTTTTCTTTTGCAGGTATTCATCGGATTGGGCATAACAGGCGGCTGCCAGTCCTGTTTGCAGCAATGCCATCACAAACAAACGTTTCATCATAAAGTGTAAGCTGTTATCTGTGTCAAAGGTAATACACGCAACGTAATAACGATATGCAGGGAAAACATTAAATTAGTTACCTGAATCCAGCTAACTGTTTACGATGATGAACCGCTTCGACCGATTAACCGCTATTCTGATACATCTGCAATCCAAAAAACTGGTGCTGGCACAGGAAATTGCCGACCGCTTTGATGTTAGCCTGCGTACCGTATACCGCGACGTGCGCTCGCTGGAACAGGCCGGGGTGCCCGTTATTGGCGAAAAAGGTTTGGGCTATTCCATCATGGAAGGTTATCGCCTGCCGCCGGTAATGTTCACCGAAGAAGAAGTGATTGCCTTCCTGATGGCGGAGAAAATGCTGGAACAGCATGCCGACCTGCAAAACAGCGAACGTTTTAAAGGCGCTATGTTCAAGGTAAAAGCTGTATTGCGTAACGCGCAGAAAAAAGTGCTGGAAGACCTGGAGGAAAATATCGTGACCCATAAGGTATCTGAACATAATTACCTGCTCAACGATACGCTGCCACTGCTCATCAGGGCAATAGGCGAAAAGAAGATACTCCATATCCAATACGCTACCGAAACCGGTATTAATGAGCGGGATATAGAGCCGATAGGCATCCTACGGGAAAACGGTACCTGGAATGCGATCGCCTTTTGCAATACCTCGAAAAAATATCATCCCTTCAGAACAGAAAGAATGCTGTCTGTAAAAGATACGAACCGGCCATTTCTGCAGGAGCACATCTCCCTTAACGAATACCTGGCAAACAAACCCAAAGATAAGGGGCAATCGTTCCCGGTAGTGATCAATGTACACAACAATATGGCCCGCTATCTTACAGAGCAGAAATATAACTATGGCTTTATTACGGAAAAGCCGGGGAAAACGCATACCCGGATGGAGTTTGAAGCGCCCTGTATACAAGCCTTTTCCCGCTGGTATATCACTTTTGCAGACCAGGCCGATATTGTTACGCCTGCGTCCCTTAAAACACTGGTAAAAGACCGGCTGAAGGAAATGCTGAAAAAAGTTTCTTGAGCGGGTTTTTCCAACTGACATACGGTTGTCACAAACCACCGGTAATTTTGAAATATGAACAGTCAGCAGATCGCACAACACCGGCTGCAACAACAGCAGCTTCTCCACTCCAGCTTCACGCAGCCGGCAGCGCTGGTACGCTGGATGGGCTGTATACAGGCGCAGGATTACGCCGGCGCCAAATGGGCCATTGGCAACCGTATCAAAGGCAGCACTGATGCTTCCATTGAAAAGGATTTTAACGATGGGAAAATCCTGCGCACCCATGTACTGCGCCCCACCTGGCACTTTGTAGCGCCGGAAGATATCCGCTGGATGCTGCAGCTCACCGGCCCTAAGATAAAAGCCTTTAATAAAAGACTGCATACTAAACTGGGCATCACGGATAAAGACCTTAAACGCAGCAATACCATTATTACCAATGCGCTCAGCGATCATAAATTCCTTACCCGTACAGCCATCCTCCAGCTGCTGGCTAAAGCAAAGATCAATACCGACGATATCCGGCTTGGCTTTTTCCTGATGGAAGCGGAACTGGAAGGACTTATCTGCAGCGGGCCACGGCAGGGAAAGCAATTCACTTACGCATTGCTTTCAGAACGTGCGCCTGCAGCGCCACTGCCCGGCCGGGACGAAGCCATTGCCCGGCTTACGCTTTGCTACTTCAGCAGCCGGGGCCCCGCCACCCTGCAGGATTTCCAATGGTGGAGCGGGCTGAATATGGCAGACATCAAAAAAGGATTACATCTCAACAGCCAACATCTTACCCACACCGTTACTAACGGTAACGCCTATTGGTTTGCCGCAGCGGCCCCGGTAAGTAAACGCAGCATCTCTTCCACTTTCCTCCTCCCCTGCTACGATGAATATGCCGTGGCCTATAAAGACCGCAGCGATATTCTCCCCGCCGGACATCCCGCGGCTGCCGGTTATGGTATCTTTAAGCCTGTAATTGTGGTTAACGGGCAGATAAGCGGTACCTGGAGCCGGAAAGAAAGCAGCCGGCACCTCACCGTTACCACGGAGCTGATGGTCCCCGCTAAAAAAATAAACCCCGCAGCTGCCGCCTACGCGGCTTTTATGGGCAAACCCCTGCAGGAGATCGTCTCCGTATAAAAGATATTTGGTTACTTTGCCCAGGTATAGATCTATATTAAGCAAACGAACCAGATATCAGATGACAGAAGATATACAGCTTCAGCTCAGAACGGTGAATGTAACCCGCTACGTAACGCCGTTACGTGAGGGAGGCTCGCTGCCGGCTATTGCCGAAGCAGACGACGGGTTCCTGTATGCCCTGAAGTTCAGGGGCGCAGGCCAGGGCGTAAAAGCGCTCATCGCAGAATTAATTGGCGGCGAACTGGCCAGGATACTCAAACTTAAAATACCGGAGCTGGTATTTGCCAACCTGGATGCTGCCTTTGGCCGTACAGAGCCCGATGAGGAAATACAGGACCTGCTGAAGAAAAGCGTGGGGCTCAATCTTGCCCTTCACTATTTATCCGGCGCTACTACATACGATCCAACGGTAAATACCATTGATGCGTTAACGGCATCCAAGATCGTGTGGCTCGATTGTCTCCTTACCAATGTAGACCGCACCGCGCGTAATACCAATATGCTGATGTGGCGCAATGAGCTGTGGCTGATTGATCATGGCGCATCGCTTTACTTTCACCACTCCTGGCAAAACTGGCGCGAACAATCGCTACGTCCCTTTGTACAGGTAAAAGATCATGTGCTGCTGCCACAGGCCGGTGAACTGGAAAAGGTGGATACCGCCTTCCGCTTAATACTCACACCCGAACGCATTCGCGCCGTGGTAAACATCATCCCGGAAGCATGGCTGCAAAGTGAAGACAGCAACGATGTTACACCGGAAGAAAGGCGCCAGGTATATTTTGAATTTTTAACTAACCGGATCAGCCACTCCGGGATATTTGTAAAAGAAGCACAACATGCAAGAGAATCACTTATATGAGTACGCGGTAATACGGGTGGTACCAAGCGTGGAGCGGGAAGAGTTTCTGAATGTTGGTGTCATTCTTTATTGCAGGCAACAAAAATTTTTACGGGCAGTGTATACATTAAACGAAGAAAAATTACATGCCTTGTCTCCACAGGCAGATGTTAATACCATCCGCCCCTACCTGGATGCCTTCGTGGAAATTTCCAAAGGCAGTAAAGCCGGCGGCCCTATCGGGGCGCTGGATATGGCCAGCCGTTTCCGCTGGCTTACCGCCATGCGCAGCAGCGTGGTGCAAACCTCAAGGGTACACCCGGGCTTTTGCAGCGCCAACCCGGAAGACACGCTGATGCGGTTGCATGAGCAGCTGGTGCTCTAAGCGGATTTTGTCTGACTCAGGATTAAACTGATTACACTGATTACGCTGATTGGATTACTTTGGAATTTAAATGATTTGGGGAGATTTAAGCGGATATTTTCGCTTCTATCTCCCCGAATCTTTTTTAATCATTGACAAAATCAAATCAGCGTAATCAGTGTAATCAGTTTAATCCTGAGTCAGACAAAATCCGCGCTTACTTCTTTACAAACGTATAAGTTTTACCCGCCTGCGTTTCCAGGTCATACAATATTGTATTGGGTAGTGGCAGCTCCTCCACTTTTGCTTTTTCACTTACCAGGGCAGGCGCTGTTGGCTCCAGCTGGAAGAAAGGATTGGTTTGCTCGCCGGCAGCCGCTTTCAGCTGGCCATTTTCCTTCAGTGCGTTGGGTACCCGCAAACGGCATTTGCCACCGAGCGTGGAGCGGATGGTGACCTTACTCAACTGGCCATTTTCCCACACCATTTCCCTGATCTCAAAACCACCACGTGCACGCAGGCCGCTTACACGGCCGTTCTTCCAGTCGCCCGGCAGCGCCGGCAACAGGTGAACAGCGCCATCCTGGCTTTGCAGCAGCATTTCACAAATACCTGCTGTACAGCCGTAGTTCCCATCGATCTGGAAAGGAGGATGCGCATCAAATAAATTTGGATAGGTACCACCACCACTGTTCTCTCCTTTGTTTACACCTGCAGGCGTAAGCTGGTCTTTGATCAGTTTCCATGCGTGGTCACCATCCAGCAAACGCGCCCAGAGATTCACTTTCCAGCCCATAGACCAACCCGTGGAAATATCGCCGCGCTGCAGCAGCGAGGTACGGGCAGCGCTGAATAAGGCGGGCGTACGGTAAGGAGAGATCTGGTTTGCCGGGTACAACCCGAATAAATGAGATACGTGACGGTGTTTGTCGTTAGGGTTATCCAGGTCCTGCAGCCATTCCTGTAACTGGTTGTACTGGCCTATCTGCATAGGTGGCAGGCGTTTGCGCGCAGCTTTCATTTTTTCTATTAATGCTTCATCAGTATGTAATATTTCTGCTGCATGAATAGTATTGGTAAAGAGATCAAATACTAGTTGATTATCCATAGTGGCGCCGGCCGCGATAGATATGCCCGGATAGGCTTTGGGGCTATTCTCCGGCGACATGGACGGGGATACTACCAGCCATTTATGCACCGGCTCTTCTACCAGGAAATCAAGGTAAAACTGTGCGGCGCCTTTCAATGCAGGATATACCGTTTGCAGGTATTGCTTATCGCCGTTAAACAGGTATCTCTCCCAGGTATGGCGGCTTAACCATGCGCCTCCCATGGGCCACATGGCAGAGTAGATACCGTCTACCGGCCCTGTGATACGCCACAGGTCCGTATTGTGATGGGCTACCCATCCACCGGCGCCATACATTACCTTTGCGGTTTCCCGGCCGGTAACAGACAGGTCTTTCACCATTTGTATCAGCGGCTCATGCATCTCAGAAAGATTCGTTTCTTCCGCAGGCCAGTAATTCATTTCTGTATTAATGTTGATCGTATACTTGCTGCCCCAGGGCGGGTTCATAAGCGGGTTCCAGATACCCTGCAGGTTGGCTGGCTGGCCTCCCGGCTGTGATGCGGCAATGAGCAGGTACCTGCCAAACTGGAAATACAATGTTACCAGCTGCGGGTCATTACCTTCCCTGAAATCCCTTACACGGATATCTGTTGGATTTTTGATGGAATCAGTTGTACCAAGATCCAGTTGTACCCGGTTAAAGAAATGCTGGTAAGCGGCAATATGATCTTTCAGTAAACCGGCGAAATGCTTTGGCCATACCTTTTGCATATATGCGGTGGTACGCTTTACTTCATCGCCGCTTATATCTGCATAGTTTACAAAGTTGGTGGCGATGGAAACATAGATGGTCACCGCATCTGCGTTGGTAACGCTGATAGTGCTTCCATCAGCGGCAGTTTTACCGCCGCTGGTTTTAAATTTTACCTGCGACTGGAACTTCACCTTGCCGGGCACGCCTTCTTTATCGCCGCTGATACCGGATAACACCAGTTCGTTATTACCGCTGGTAACCACGTTCGATTTCTGCGGGCTTTTCATGCCGGCGTTAAAAGTAATGCTGCCGGGTTTACTGGCAGTAAGCTGTATAATGATCGCCTGGTCTGGTATGGATGCAAATACCTGGCGGGTGTATTTTACGCCGTTTACCGTGTAGCTGGTGGCGGCTACGGCAGTTTGCAGATCCAGTTCCCTTGCATAGCCGGTGTACTGGTTGTGCCCCGGGAAATCCAGCTGCAGGTCTCCGACCGGCTGATAGCACATACCGTTGATCTTTTCCGCCTGGATATTCTTTGCCGCCATCTGGCTGGCTTCTTTCATTTTGCCGTCAAATATCAGCTGCCTGATTTCCGGCAATGCCGCCAGCGCATGGGGATTATCGTTGCGGTTAGGGCTTCCGCTCCATACCGTATTTTCGTTTAGCCGTATCAGTTCGCTTTCCGGGTTGCCATACACCATGGCGGCCAGGCGGCCATTGCCTACCGGCAGGGCGGCTTCCCACACCTTGCCTGAGGGGTGGTTGTATTTTAGCTTCAGCTCCGTGCGCTGCGCCAATGCAGGAAGAGATGTGAAGAATGCTATAACGCAAACGGTTATACTGTGTGTGTTCCTTCGCATGAGTTTTTTACAGTTAAGTGGAATATAATTCTCCGGGTTTTCTTTTAAAACGCCGGACTGGTTATGGGTTTTACCGCTATCATTATTTCGGGGCGCCTTCTTTTAAGATGCCGGAACGAAGCGGTAAATTTTCCTGAGTGTTATGATGATCTGGGATCCGGTGTATGACCGCATCAAAATACAATTTATAATTGGCTGTTCATAACTGAAAATAGGGATTGTTTTACAATACCTGCAGGCAAAAGGCGGGTATCCGGTATATATTCCGCATTAATAGCGTGATCCCCCGCCGGATAGCGGGGGATCACTGCGGTATTGTCAACGGGCTTACCGGGCAGACTGCTCCAGCTCTTCCATTGTCCAGAATTTATCACGGCCGGCGGTGGCGGCTCTCATCTTCTTTACGCTTTCCACATCTACCACCGGTGATTTTCCTTTCTCTGCTTTTCCGAAATTATAACGTACATAACTTAATATGGATGCTACCCATTCATCGGTATTGGTAGCGCCGAAAGGAGCCATCACATCGGTATAGGTTTTACCATCAATAGGGCCAGACAATCCATTGAGCAGTATTTTCATCATCAGGGCTTTGTCGCCGTTAACCCGTTTGGACCCTACAAATGGCGGTGCAGCCGCACTGCCGCCTCCTACCACGATACCTTTTCCATCCGGCCCATGACAGGTGGAACAAAGCTGTTTGTAGATGTTGGCGCCATTCAGGATAAGATTGCGGTGGGCTGCCGGCATATTGGCAAGGCGGCTGCCAAACAGTTTGGTATTGTTGTTCACTTCCACGCTACCGGCAACGCTGTTCAGCATTTTCGTATAGGCGGAATGGCTCACCATGGCGGTTTGCAGGGCTTTTGCCTTTTCAGATCTGCTCACGGACAATGACAGTACCAACTGTACCTGCACTGCTGCGGCGGGATCATTTTGCAGCGAAGCCAGTTTGCCGATCACTTCTTCATCGTCTTCTTTCAGGAAGGCTTCACTGATCCATACAGCGGCTTTTCTCACCTGGGCATCCGTATCGCCGAGGGCGGCGAACAGGGTTGCTTTATCAATAGCATGCAGCCCTTCCAGTGTCCACAGTGCATGGATCCGCGCCAGTGCACCGTTATTTTTACCGATGGTGGCATGTTTGCCGGTGGCAATGAGTTTGAGATCGGGCACTACCGACCTGTCGCCGTTGGCAATTATTTCCTTTTGTGCATTATCTCTCCACCAGCCGTTGGCATGATCCAGGTAAGTAATGAGAGTGCTGCCGGGAGCGTCCAGCAGTTTGGGTTTGGCGTCAGGTTTATAACCATCGTGCACCAGGCGGTAGATGCGGCCACGGCCAATATTTTTCTCCAGTCCCTTTTGCAGGATGCGGGGGCGCAGGAAGCTGCCTTCGGCTGTCCAGGTGGCTTCCTGGATAATGCCGCGGTACATATCTACTATATACAGGCATCCATCCGGGCCGGTGGCAGTGTTCACCGGGCGGAAGTTCATATCATAGGAAGTGATGAATTCTTTCTGACCATCGTAAGCATTCTTCAGTGTGATCTTCCCATCCACATCGGTTACTTTAGCGCGGCGGATCAAACGGCCTACCGGCTCACAGATCAGCAGGTCGCCTTTAAGATCAGCGGGCAACGCATCTCCCCTGAAAACCGACTGCCCGCAGCTGGCTGTAAAATGATTAAGCGTGGTATCGGGGCGGAGCCGGTTCATACCTCCCTGTACATCGGGGGTGGCAATGATAGGCCATACCGCCAGGAAATCGCGGTTATACTGGTCGTTGGGATTCAGGAAACCATAAGCAGGATTGATCTGGAAGCCCAGCGCCGGAATTTCGGCGCCTGCACTGGAGAAAAACAATCTTCCGTAATCATCATTCCCTAATCCCCATTGCCCGCCGGGAGAGTTGGTTAAACTATCCGGCACCAGTTTACCATCTACATAACGGTAACGCACAGGGTCGCAGCTTACGTAGATCCAGTTGTCTATATTCCACACCAGGCCGCTCTTCTGATGTTCAAGGTTACGGGTATCGGGCCTGTCGTTCTTGTATACCAGTTCTTTCACATCTGCTACGCCATCGCCGTTGGTATCTTCATAACTCCTGATGTTATAGGTAAAGGTTTCATTTACCAGCAGTTTATGTCCTATGCACAGCATCATGCGGGGCAACACAAGGCTGTCGATAAACGTGGAGCTTTTATCCATGGTACCATCGCCATTGGTATCTTCCAGTAACGAGATGCGGCAGATGGGCAGGTTTTCACCGGTACCATTGATATCCTGCATATAGGTACGCATTTCCGCCACGTACATCCTGGCGTTGCCATCCCATACAATAGCCACGGGCTCCTTGATCATCGGCTCGCTGGCTACCAGCTGCAGATGATAGCCATCCGGCACCTGGATGGACTTCATACTCTCCTTTACCGTTTGATAAGCGGGAGAAGGATGGGGGTTGACGATAATATTCCCGGCCGCATCTTTTTTTATGCCGCTTGTTTTGCTGGATACTTTACATTGATAGATAAACAGGCTGAACCCGGCGAGTGCCAGTAGCAGTAATGAGTTTCTTTTCATGAACGCGGAACTTTATTTAGCATTTAAAGAGAGAATATACGTCACCATTTTTTTTGCATCCGCGGCCGCCAGCGAAGGATGTGCTGCCATGGGCACTGCACCCCAGTTACCGGAGCCGCCGTTAATGATCTTGGACGACAACAGTTCCACATTAGCTGCGGAATATGGGTATTTCTTTGCCACATCGGCGTAAGCAGGGCCTACCACTTTGGTATCCACTTTATGACAGGCCAGGCAATCGGATTTGGTGAGCAACATTTTGCCTTCTTCAATATCCTGTGGTTTAATGGCCGGCGCCACTGTTGCTTTGGTTTTGGCGGAAGGAGTAGTTTTTACAGGCGACTTTTTGGCAGCCGGTTTCGTTTGGGCATTAACGGTACCCATCACATACATCATTAAAAAAAACGGAATAGCTAAACGTTTCATATCGTCATACAGTTTTTATAAAATACAACCAGTTGATTGATTTTTGGTAATGCCAATGCAAGTAAAGCGGGAAGCGATAATAAATGATTAATAAAAGATTAATCCGGCCGTTTCCGGAAAAAAAAGACAAAAAAAAAGCGGTTAACACATTAATAAGCGCACTAATTTCCTTTCAGGAAAAGATCAGGATAAGTTCAGGAAATGGTTTGCTGGAAGTCCGGCTGGTAATCTTCCCCATACAATTTCCGGTAATCCCGGGTAAAATTTGTAAAGGCTGTTCGAGCCAGGGAGTGTTTTCCCAGCGCTACCAGCGCCTTGCATTTCACGCGCATCACATCTTCATTCACCGGATCAAATGCATAGAGGTAGTCGGCCACCTGCACCAGGAAAGCGGGATCTTCTTTAAGGTCGGTGATGGCCACATAACGGAGGAAGCGATCGATGATATCATTGGAAATATCGGATTTGAAGGGATCCAGCCATTCATGCTCTTCAGCCGGTAAAAAACTGCCACGCCGGATAATGCCGGTCATTGCCGTAATGTCAGCACGGTCTGGTTTTACTGCCTGCCGGGCGTCTGCCAGGTAAGCCAGGTAATCGATATACAATACCCCACTGGTTTTTATTTTCCAGTATCCGGTGTCTTTGGAGATCTCACAGCCACCGGTTTTATCAAGGATACTTTTGAGCTTGGCAATATTCACCGCCAGGTTATTACGCGCGCTTTCCGGCGACTTATCAAACCAGAGCAGTTCTTTCAGCTTTTCCGCGCTGATGCCTCTTTCCCACTTCAAGGTATACAGCAGGGTCACCAGGAATAATTCCCTGATCAGTGGGGTGAATAACTTCGTGATCTCGGCGCCGCTGGCATCAAATACCTGGAAATCGCCAAAGAGGTATACTGCGCTTGCTTGCGGGGGGGCAGCCTCTATGTGAGAATTGTTGTCCGGCACTGTGGTAAGGCCTGTAACAGGTGGTGTTTTCTTTTTGCGGAACCTGGCGCCAATACTTATCAGTAATAAAATAACGGTGAGCAGGGCAATGGCCAGCCACCATTTTTTCTCTACACCGGCAGCCGGCGCAGCAGGCGGTGTAACCGGGAACGGCGGATCGTACAATGAGAAAATACCTACCCTGGTATGGCTATGATCATCCGGGCTGTAGAGGGTTACCGCCACAAAACGTTTGTCGGCCGGGCTATAAAACAGGTCCGCAAAGGCGTCTACATCCAGGAACTCATAGGGGATACTGTCTCCTACCGGCTGAAGCTCCGGTTGGGTCAGTGATCCTTTGACCATCTGCAGTGTTGTGTTGAATTTATTTTTCGGGAATATCAATCCATAAAAGGCATTGTCCTCTTTACGGATCACCAGGGAATTGGCAAACACAAATTCCTCTGTATCTTTTCTAAGCGTATACAATTTTTTAAAGGTATGCCGGAAGGCATCATAGTAATGGAGGTCGTATAAATTTTTAGGGTTCAGCACCTGCCTGCCGGAAGTGTTGCCGTACCCGCCAATGATGTATACCCCGTTACTGTCGCCCCCCGCTGCCGCCAGGTACCGCGGCGTGATGGTGCCACCGGTGGAATCGCGTTGGTAGTTGCCGGTAAATGGCCATCGTGCACTGAAAACATCGTTCTGATACACAAAGAAACCATAGCCGTTAAAAGTATAAAGAATACTATCGCCCTGCAGGTATTTATTAAAGTGGCTATAGCCCTGAGAGCGGCCGGGGTTATCAAGGTATTTATTCCAGGAGAGCGAGTCAGGCTGCAGGCTACCCAGTACCAGGAGGTCGCGGGAAAAGGTAAGAATACTGTTGGCGCGTTGATTATATACCGATTGATAGGCGCTGAATATATGCTGTGGCCCGGTAGTATAAGCGGCCGGCGTTATTTTATTGGAGGCTACGGAGTAGCTGAATAAGGAATCGCGGGTAACGATATAAAGAATACCTTTCTGCTGGTTAAAAGCTACTGTGGCGGGGCCGTTCACAGAAAAATGCTGTAAGGGCTGCCAGTTGCGGTGCATCTTTTTTATCCAGAGTGGATTTATTACAACGCCAGGGCGATTACCATGAGCGCTTGCCGCAACCGTACCGTTTTCCTCATTCAGCGGCCAGGTATACCGGAGGGCGCCATTTTGTTTTACCTGTACATTGCGGATCTTCATGGGTGGCACATCCGCGTTACGGAACGACTGGTAATCGTTTGCGCCAAAGAAAATCTTATAGCAGGCTTTCTCCGGGAAATTTACTTTTTCACTAACGATCTCCCGGTCACGCACAACCGTGAGCATTCCCCGCTGCTGGTCAAATTTTAACCGGATGGTATGCCATTCGTCGTTTATGCCAATTCCCGGGATGCTGAAGGAGATATGCGAATAGCTATCGCCCAGGACCACGCGAAAATGTTTATCTCCAAATTTAGGGTCATAGTCGTAAAGAATATCTATGTTCTGTGTTTCGTCACGGATGATCCTGACCACATAACCGAAATAATTTTTTTGCTGGGGGATAAAAGAGATCTCAAAAGATAATTCAAAGCTGCCTGTAAAGCAGAGAGCGTTTGTGGTTCCTAATGCCAGGCCTGTCCTTTTTTCCTGTATTACTTCATGACTGTAAAAGCCCAGTCCGTCCGTTTGGCCGGAAGCGTTATAGGCGCAGCATAGCAACAGGAAGATACATAGACAAAGGTGGTGGAATTTTATCATTACCGGTGTTACTTAAATAGATTCCCTTTTTGATGGTACTAACGGGTAAAATACAAAATTCTGCGCCGTAAGCACTATTTACCGGGGAAATCAAAAGTAACAGGAATAATATTTATTCCAAAACCGCTTACAACATTTTAAGGCTATTCTGCCCGCATGCTTTTCACGGGATCTGCCAATGCGGCTTTCAATGCCTGGTAGCTGATAGTGCCGATAGCAATAACAAGGGCAATAAAACCGGATAAGGCAAATACCCACCAGCCAATACTGATCCGGTACGCAAATGCCTGTAGCCATTTGTGCATAAAATACCAGGCGACGGGAGTAGCTATTACAAAGGAGATAAGCACCAGTTTAAGGAAATCTTTGGATAAGAGGTTTACGATATCTGTTACAGATGCGCCCATTACCTTGCGGATACCTATTTCCCGGGTACGCTGCAAGGCACTGTAGGAGGCCAGTCCGAGTAAACCGAGGCATGAAATGATAATTGCCAGCACGGCGAAGTTGAGAAAGAGCTTACCAAAACGCTCTTCAGAGCGGTATTGCCTGTCGAAGAATTCATCCAGGAAAAAATAATTGAACGGGCGGTTAGGCATCAGCGTTTTCCACTTACGTTCGATGGCGGCAATAGTACCAGACAGGTTGCCGGGCGCCACGTTCACCGATACCATATCGCAATCCTGCGGTTCCATGCGCATAGTGAGCGGTTTGATATTTTCCTGCAGGGAGCGGAAATGAAAATCTTTCACCACGCCGATAATGGTGCCGGTGTGGCCCCATTGGCGGTAACTTCTGCCGATGGCTTCCGCCGGGGTAGCATAACCAAATAGTTTTGCCGCGGCTTCGTTGATCACCAGTGCATGCGAGGAATCGCTGCCGAAATCACGTGAAAATCCGCGGCCGGCCACTATCTTCATTTTATACTGCTGTAAAAAATTATAATCCACAGAATACAGGTCCAGGTTAGCTACCTGCATATCTCCCTGTTTATTCTGAATCTCTGAATAAGCGCCATTTGTTTGGCCACCGGGAATACCTGAAGAAACGGATACCGAGGTCACTTTCGGAATATCCATGATCGCTTCGCTGAAGCTATGCTTTGCCGGATCGCCGTGGGTGTCTATCACCAACACCTGTTCTTTATTAAAGCCCAGATCCTTATTATGCACATAGTGCATTTGAAGATACACCACGATAGTGCCTGTAATTAATGCAATGGAAATAGCAAACTGCGTTATCACCAGTCCTTTGCGCAGGAAGATGCCCCTGGTACTTGTAGAGAAATGGCCTTTCAGCACTGTTGCGGGCCTGAAAGACGACAACACCAGCGCCGGGTACACGCCTGCCAGCAATCCTATGCCTATGGCGGCTACCAGTAAAATCCCAATGTACCATGCATTGGCAAACAAGCCGGTACTGATGGTTTTACCCGCCAGCAGGTTAAATGCGGGCAACAGCGCTACAAACAATATCACTGTAAACACAAAAGCCATCAGGCAGAGTAATACACATTCTCCTATAAATTGCCGGATCAGTTCCACCCGGGTGGCGCCTACAACTTTACGAATACCGATCTCCTTTGCCCGTTCCACCGATCTTGCCGTAGTAAGATTGATAAAGTTAATGCAGGCAATAAACAGGATAAAGATGGCTATAACGGAAAAAATGTACACATTGGTCATGCTGCCGTTCTCAAAAGCGGGCCTGTCGGAATGCAGGTATATCTGCTCCAGCGGCTGTAACGTAATAGTATAAAACATCTTTGCCTTTCTTCTTTCGTCGCCGTTATGACGTTCTACAAAATCCGGGAATTTGGCCGTTAACGCAGCAGGATCGGTATTGGGCTTCAGCAGCAGGAAAGTAATTGCGCCAAAATTGCCCCATGACTTATCTAAGCCTGGGTTCAGCTTTGTCAGTGTGCACATTGACACCAGCATATCTGCCTTGATCTGTGAATTCTGCGGCATATCTTCCATCACCCCGGTAATTGTTGCAGGCATCTGATCGCCGGTAAGCAACACAGTTTCTCCAACCGGATCTTTGTCACCGAAATATTTCTTTGCTGCTGTTTTACTCATCACTATACTGTTCAGCTCTTTCAGCGCAGTAGCGGGGTTGCCGTATACCAGTTTGAAATCAAATACACGGAAGATAGATGAATCGGCAAATAATGAGCGTTCTTCCTGGAAGCTCAGGTTCCCTTTCTTTACCAGCAGGTTGGCATTACTAAAGCGGGTAAAGGCTTCTATCTCAGGGAAATCGCGTTGCATATTCGGAGCAAACGGCCAGGGTGTAATACCTCCCCTGATGGTTTCACTGGGTGTTTTTACATCGCAGGCGACCTGGTAAATACGGTTTCCTTTGCTATGAAATTTATCATAGCTCAGTTCAAAATGAACATAAAGGAAAATGAAAAAGCAGGCAGTAAGGCCAATGGTGAGGCCCATTACATTGATAAAAGAAAAAACTTTATTTCTCCAGAGATTGCGCCAGGCAATTTTGAGATAGTTTTTAAGCATGGACAGAAAGTTGGAAGTTGGGAATACCGGTCGCACAAGCCTGGGGAATGCAGCGAACAAAATGCCAGCCGGGCGAAGCGTTAAAATCAGGGGGTATTGAATAAGGGGAATTTATAATTTGTCCGGATTTAATACAGGGGATGTCCGGAAATGGACATGGGAGGCCGGTTAAAAAGTCTCTTTCTTTGCGTTCATTGCAGTAATCAGATTCCTGATTTCTGCAGCTTCAGAGTGGTAATAATATGACATTATGGTGGAATACCGTTTATACAGATCTTCCTCAGCATGCTGCCGGCCACTTTCTTTAGTTCCGGACGCAATTCTTATTTTTTTTGATGGTAAATCAACCTTTCCCGTTTTGCTGGATTTTGCAAGATATCTCCTTTTCATATTTATCTAAATTAAGACATTTCACGGAATTCGAATAGTTTGGCGGGGTTATCATACAATAAGTCAATGCAGTATGGCAGCTGTTCTTTAGGAACATCTGTAGAAATTGCGCCATAACTGGAAATAAAATCATATAACTTATTTTTTATCAAATCGTATGTCAGGCAGGGATCATTCCCATAACCGTCAAATATTAGCCCTATTGGAACATATCGTTTTGTCTCATAATATCTGTGAATTGCGCGGATAGTTGCTTTCTGTCTTAAAAGAGAGATTAAAGTCAGATGCACTTCATATTTCCGGGAGTGTAAGGATTTAGCTAAATCTATTATCGCATTTACGTCATGCCCGATCTTTGGAAAAAGCAGGTTGTATTCTAAATCGATGCACTTCAATGTTAAGGAAGGTATTTGTGGATTGGGGTTCGAAATTATCTTACTTGACTCTTCATGCACTAATGAAGCACCGAAAGCATGTGCTGAATATTCCGGCAATTTCCTTTTCGCAAAATCCGGATCTAAAATTATTGCTCCAAAGGTGTCTGCCATATGGCAGGCAACAGACGATTTTCCCGATGCCGGTAATCCGATCAGGATAAACGCTTGTCTATTTCTTATAATACCGTTAACAGGCAAGGCGCCTCCCTTTCCTAAACAAATATCTTCATCATTCTCTAATCTTGTTTTGAGTAATAACTCGTTTACAATTGATACTCTCAATTGTGCCCTTGAATCTTCATCAAAGAAATCCTTATCCCTATACACATTACTTGAATATGTTTGCATTTCATATGGTGCTTTCAATATGCCGAGCTCACCTTCAACTATACCTGGAATAATTCCTTTCAAATCAGATGGATCAAAGTCAAGCACATGCCTTAAAAAAAATTCAACCTGTTTTTCATCTATTAAAAGTCTCGAATATTTCTGGCTCATTTAATTATTATTCAATTTTTTCTGCTGCCTTGTACCTTTCAATCCGTATATGTATTGCGAATGTATTTCATCATTACTCAACATCTGCAAACAAAAGGTTAACAGAAGATCATTAACAAAAAGAGACGGGTAAACCGGCTGTCTTTAGAAAAGTTCCAGCATCGCAAAACCAATCCGACGATTTTTGATAAAGCCCTACTGTGCTTCCGCCATCGCTATCAGATTGGGATTATTATCAGAGTTCAGCAGTTCATTTTATGCAGCAATGGCATCAATATTAATATTGCGACTTTCAGGAATAATTGCTGTTAACCAAACCTAACCGGGAAGACAAGCCCTTTCATCCCGTCCCTCCCGGATACCCTTCCGTTTATCAGCACTTTCCCGCCACCGCGTGATATCTACGCATTCCTGAATTTGCGCAGTTATCCTCTTGATGGCGAATGAATTTAGGTGGAGCTTTGCTAAAGCAGCAGGCGCCATTACAACTGTACCAACAGCCCCAAAATTTATGATAACTAACACCCCAAAAAGCACCTGCTCCTGTTTCCGATAACCCCAAAATAAAATGTCATGAGCTACCAGTTCAAAGGCAATTTAAAAGGACTTCTGTGCGACAAATACTGCATAGAAGCCATTGCCAACGTTAAGATCAGGCTTTACCGGGCTGCAGTTTCACGGGAAGTGATCCTGCAGGCCACCGCCGCGGAAAAGGAAACCTTCCATGAAGTATCTGCGGAAGAAGCCAAAAAGAAAGCCGGCAACCTGCTGGCGGAAACCCTCACCGATGCAGAAGGCAACTTCTCCTTTACACTGGGGCGGGAAAGCAAATATGAAGGCGAAGCATTCGACATCGACTTCGAATGCGGCAATGTGCCACGTCCCAAACCCTATCCCGGCCCGCTGCCCACTTTACAGTTCCACATCACCACGCTGCAACCCCGTTGGCGTGCGCAGGAAAACGATTTCCTAGCTTCCTGGGAATATCTGATCCCCAGCCGGTGGTGGTGCCTTATCAGGGCTAAATACGACTCGTGGGTAATTTGCGGCCGCGTGGTCAACTGTAAAACCCAGAAGCCCCTGCAAGGCCTGCGCGTAGCCGCGTTTGATGTAGACTGGCTCCAGGATGATCCTCTCGGCAGCCAGCTCACCGATGCCAGCGGTCATTTCCGGATTGATTATACCATGGCCGATTTCAGCCAGACGCTCCTTTCACCCTGGCTTAACGTGGAATGGCCCGCCGGACCGGATCTTTACTTCAGCATCACAGAACCAGTGTCCGGTGCTGTATTGCTGAAGGAAGACCGTAGTACCGGTCACCGTGCAGACCGCACCAATCGCGGCCCCTGCTTTTGTATTGAGCTCTGCGTACCGGACGATATCACTCCCAACAATGAAGTACCCGCCCTCTTCGAAAGAGTAGGCGCCTACGACATTGGTCCTACCGCGGCCCAGTTCGATGCGCAGGGATACACTACCGATGTGCCCCGTCTCTCTTTCTATGGCGCGCTGGATCTCAACGGCACCCTGCCCAGCGGTACCAACTCCAATGAAATGGAGTACCGTTTCCGCATCATTAATGCAGATACCAGCTATGAGCTCAGCGCTGCACAGGTGCTCAGCGCATTGCTGCCATTCAAGATCGGCGAACTGCTGAAGCAAACCGGTCCCACCACCTGGACGCACGATCCCGTAATTGTTACCCCTGCCCTCAACAGCGCCGGCGAAGTATGGATCCCTGTGCCCCGTGGCAACAACCTGACGACCGGTATCTTTACGCCTACCAACGGTGTACTGGCCATCCTCAATACTTCGCAGCTGGCGCTCAATGCCGCCGGTACCGCCTTCGCAAGGGATAATTTTGATCTTACTGCTCCTTCCGTGCTCGTAGCCGGCAATGCGGTACCTCCTGCGCAAAGAGCCAATGTTCATACTTTCAAGATTATTTTCGAAGCAAGGAAAGTTGGCACTACTACGCTCACCGCCGTCAATACACTGGAGAAGATAGTAGTATCCAATGTAAATTATAAACAAAGAAGGCACCCGGGCTGGGGCTATACCGGCGACGAAAATATTGCTGCTGCAGCGATGCTCGAAATCGGTGAAACTACCGGCAGTGGCCACGGCTGCGGCGGTATTACCACCACCGTTACCGCACAGTATACCATTGCCCATCCGCACATCGAAGCATTTACTATCCGCTTTGAAGGAAACCCGGTACTGCCGTCTGCTTTCAATGGCGGACCACCACCGGCCGCAGCAGAATACCATAACAACAGCCTGGTGTTCTCTACCACCGGCATGGAGCCATGCGCGTATATCCTCTGGCTTGACCTGCAACTGGGTCTTACCAACGGCTACCAGAAAATACCGCTGATACATGATCACATAGCTTTCTGTAAAACAGCATAGCAAAAAAAAGCAGCGAAAATGTTCTTCGCTGCTTTTTTCTTTTTAAATTATTTACAGGAGATCTTTTCAGCGCCGCTTCAAAAGATACAGGAGCTGAAGCAGGGTAAAATCGCGGAACTGTTCGCGCAAACGCTCATGGGCCCGGTATATCAGTATGTTGGCCACCCCTGTGCTCATGTGCATGATCTCTGCAATCTCTTCGTAGGAAAGCTCCTCATAATATTTCAGAAATACCGCTTCCCGCTGCCTGTTGGTTAAAGCGCTGTGCAATGCATTAGCTTTCACCATAAGTTCCTCCATGCGCTCTTTCTTCACTACCGGGTGCTCACAGGTAAGATCAAACCGGAAAGGAATATGTTCCCCGCTCAGTTCCTCCTCATGCCGGGATGGATTATACTCCAGCCTGCGGAGCAGGATGCGCCGGAAGGAAAGATACAGGTATTGCTTCACTGCCGCCGGACGTGTAATACGCTCCCTGTTCTGCCATAGCCTCAGGAAAAGATCCTGCATGCTTTCTTCTATACATACATTATCGGGCGTAAATTTAAATCCGTAATTCGTGAGCGGGGAATAATACTGTTCATATAATCCTTCCAGGGCTTTTACATCTCCTTCCTTATAGGAGTACCATAATTCATTATCATGCATGATGTTGGAATGATGGGATTAGTTCCATAGAAAGGAAGCAAAATACAGCAAAAAACGTTTACAGCAAAATGCGTAACCGCTGCCATAACAAATTGACCGTTCCTCTTTTTTGCTCAGATGGTATTATAATTTTAGTTAAATTAGCTTCATACACTATGATAAATGTACTGATGTAGATAAGATCCCGGTAAGTTTGTTTTTTTTGTTCGGAGCCATTTTTAATACTGCCGGGAAGCGATAGTGATATCAACCAGAATAAGATTAATCCTTATTACCTCTTTATGTATTCAACCAAAAGATGTAGAAAGCTGGGTGCTTTTCCCTACTCCCCTACATTGCCCGGATTATATTCAAATAAATCGCTGTTAACTATGAAGCTACTCTCCCTTTTCCTGCTCGCGCTTTCATTGCAGGCAAGCGCCAGGGATTCCCTGGAAAAACTTCCGCCTGATGCATTGCGGCAAACCTCAAAACCAGCAGGCCCTGTACATGGCATCGTCCGCAATGCCAAAGGCGAACCCCTGCCCGGCGCCTCGGTAAAAATAAAAGGCTCTACCAGGGGCGCGATTACCAATGCGGCAGGCGCATTTGACCTCGATGTACCGGATGGCGCCACACTGGTAATATCTGCCGTGGGCTACAAATCCAGGGAAGTAAGGGCTACCGCCAACCTGGTGATTGCCCTTGAGGAAGATGTAACAGAGCTCGGCAGTGTGGTAGTAACCGGCTTCCAGAACATTGACCGTAAAAAATTTGCCGGCGCAGCCGTTACCCTTAAAGCAGATAACGTAAAAATAGACGGCGTGCAGGATGTAAGCCGTATGCTGGAAGGCCGTGCTGCCGGTGTAAGCGTACAAAACGTTTCCGGTACATTCGGCTCTGCACCTAAAGTGCGTATCCGCGGCGCTACTTCTATCTCCGGTGAAAACAAACCACTGTGGGTAGTAGACGGTGTGGTGCTGGAAGATATCGTGAATGTATCCAACGAACAGCTTTCCAGCGGCAATATCAATACTCTGCTGGGCTCCGCAGTAGCAGGGCTGAACTCCAATGATATTGAAACCTTCGATATCCTGAAAGATGCCGCCGCCACTGCCCTTTACGGCGCCCGGGCCATGAACGGCGTTATTGTTATCACCACCAAAAAAGGTAAAGCAGGCAGGGCGCTTATTTCCTACACCGGCAACTTCGGCGTACAACTGAAGCCTTCCTACGAAAATTACGATATCATGAACTCGGCCGACCAGATGTCGGTGTACGCTGAACTGGAACGTAAAACACTGCTGGAATATGCAGAACAGATCAACGAACCGACCTCGGGTATTTATGGTAAATTGGGCCGCCTCCTTCAGTATCCCGACGGCAGCGATAAGTTTGCAGTGCTCAATACCCCCGAAGGCCGGCAAAAGTGGCTGATGCAATATGCCAACGCCAACACCGACTGGTTCGATATCCTGTTCCGTAATTCACTTACACAGGAACATTCTCTCAGCCTGTCTACCGGCAGCGAAAAATCACAGCTTTATCTCTCCACCAGCTTCTTCAACGATGCAGGATGGACCATTGCTGATAATGTGAAACGGTATACCGTGAACATGCGGGCCAACTATACCCCTAACAATAAACTGAGTTACGGGTTGCAGATCAATGGTAACGTACGCCAGCAACGGGCGCCAGGCACGGAAGACCGCGTATCAGACGTGGTACAGGGCACCTATTCCAGGGACTTCGACATCAACCCCTTCTCCTATGCACTGAGCACCAGCAGGGCGTTGAGGGCATACGATGAAAACGGCCAGCTGGAATACTTTACACGGAATTTCGCACCGTTTAACATCATCGATGAAACCAGGAATAATTTCACGGACCTTAACGTGATCGATTTCAGGTTGCAGGGTAACCTGAACTATAAATTCAATAACCACTTCAGTTATGATTTCACCGGCGCTATCCGTTATGCCAGGACCAGCGCGGAACATAAATCAAACGAAAACTCCAATGAAGCCAATGCTTACCGCGCCAATGGCAACAGCATCATTAACCAGCGGAATAAGTTCCTTTATAAAAACCCCGACTTCCCTAACGACCCGGCAGTAGTAGTATTACCTTACGGAGGGTTTTACCGGAGAAATGATGTGGAACTGAAAAACTATACGTTCCGTAACCAGTTCACCTATAACCAGTCGTTCAACGATGATATGCACCAGCTGAACATACTGGCCGGACAGGAAGTAAAATATGCCGACCGCCAAACTTCCAACAACGTGGGTGTAGGCTACCAGTACAACAGCGGCGGAACACCTTTCGTGGATTATCTCTTCATCAAAAAAATGACGGAAGGCAATAAAACCTATTATGGCGTAAGCAATGAATACGACCGCTTCATCGCATTTTATGCCAATGCCGCCTATACGTATAAAAATAAATATACGCTCCAGGCTACGGTGCGCGAAGACGGTTCCAACAGGCTGGGCAGCTCTCCCAATGCCCGCTGGCTGCCCACATGGACGGTGGCAGGTAACTGGAACGTTGACCAGGAAGATTTCCTGAAAAATTCCCGCGCCATCAGTCACCTGATGCTGAAAGCCAGCTACGGGCTGAACGCCAGCACCGGCGCTGCTACCAATACCACCGCCATACTCCGGTCGTTTGTAACCGCCAGGCCCTATCTCACCGATCAGCAAACAGCCATCCTGATACAGGCACTGGAAAATTCTGATCTTACCTGGGAGAAAAAATATGAACTGGATCTTGGCGCCGATGTTGGTTTCCTGGATGAAAGACTCGGGTTCACCTTCGATTACTACCGCAGGAAAAGTTTTGACCTGATCGGCCTGATCAAAACTTCCGGCGTGGGCGGACAGGTTAACCAGTTTGCCAACTATGCCGATATGAAATCGCATGGTATTGATGTAGCGCTTACCGGCAAAATCATCGCGCAGAAAAATGTGGGTCTCACCAGTACCTTCATCTTCAGTTATAACAATACCCTTATCACCAATGCCAAAAACAACCCGGTGATCTTCGACCTCGTGGGTGAAGGCGGCGGCGCACTGGAAGGTTATCCTGTACGTGGACTGTTCTCCCTGCAGAACGCAGGACTGGACCCTAATACAGGCGTAGCGCGTTTCATTAATGATACCGGCACCGTATCGCCGGGCGTATACCTGCAAAGTCATAATGTAAAGTACCTGAAATATGAAGGCCCTGCGAATCCTACCGTCACCGGCGGATGGAGCAATACTTTCCGTTATAAGGACTTCTCCCTCAGCGCACTGATCACTTACCAGGCAGGAAACAAGATCAGGCTTACACCGGTATATACCACCAATTATACCGATTTCAATTCCCTGCCCAATGAATTTAAGGGAAGATGGAGTTTACCGGGAGATGATAAGAAAACAAATATTCCTTCCGTGGCCGACATCTACACACAAACGGACCTTTTGTCGAACACCGCCTATCCTTACAACAACTATAACTTTTCCAGTGACCGCGTAGCAGATGGTGGTTTTGTAAGATTGAAATCAGTGACCCTCAGCTACCAGATCCCCGCGCCATTGCTGGGTCGTATCGGGTTAAAAGGCGGATCGCTTACGGCTACGGGAAATAACTTATGGCTCATCTACGCAGATGAGCGCCTGCACGGGCAGGACCCGGAGTTTTATAACACCGGCGGGGTAGCATTGCCTGTCAATAAACAGATAACCGTTTCCCTGAGGGTAAGCCTTTAATCCAAAAAGTATTGATTATGAAAAAACTACTCACTTATATAGGCTTGTTTACCGCCATCCTGGCGGCACCGGGCTGTAAGAAATACCTGGAAACACTGCCGGACAACAGGACGGTGATCACCACGCCTGCACAGGTAACCCAGCTGCTCACCACTGCGTACCCGCATGCCAGTTATATGCTGTTCTGCGAAGCGATGAGCGATAACGTGGAAGACAAAGGCAACACCGGTGTAGGTATTGATCCGCAAACATTCCTGATCAACACCCAAACTTTCAAGTACCAGGATGCCGATGATATTTCCGCTGATGGTCCCATCGCTTACTGGGACTCCTGCTACGCCGCTATTGCAGTGGCTAACCAGGCATTGTCTTATTGCAGTGGCCCCGACTCAGCCAACTACTCCGCGCAAAAAGGTGAAGCCCTTGTATGCAGGGCATATGCACATTTTATGCTGGTTACCCTGTTTGCAAAGGCATATAACCCCACTACCGCTGCCAGCGATCCGGGCGTACCTTATATGACCACAATCAGTACTTCTGTATTTAACAAATACGACAGGGGAACCGTAGCCGCCGTATACCAGAAAATTGAAAGTGACCTTACTACGGGCCTGCCCCTGCTGAAAGACGAACTGTATGCCAGCGCGCCCAAATACCATTTCACCCGGCAGGCTGCACATGCTTTTGCTGCAAGGTTCTACTTATTCAAACGGGATTATGCAAAAGTAGTGGAACATAGCACCGCTGTTTTTGGCAGCGCCAGTCCGGCTAACCTGATCCGCGACCAGGATGCGTTCTATGGTATGTCTTACGACAATATGGTGATCTACTATAACCACGCTTCCAATCCCGCCAATATCCTGCTGCAGGAGGCGCCGGGCACCAAATACCCCGATAACTATTACAGCTACCGTTATGGTATAGGCACGCAGATCAACCAGGAATACTTCCTTTCGAATAATGTAACGGGCGGCAGCCTGGCCATGTCTATTTACGGTTCGGGGCCTCAGTATTTTAACTTCCCTAAATTCAAAGGCGATGTCACTGTAATGTCGCTTCTGAGTATGGATGAAGTGCTCCTGAACAGGGTGGAAGCCAATATCCGCTTAAAGAATTACAGCGCAGCCATTACCGACATGAATACCTGGGTAAGTAAAAACATTTCCAATTACAACCCTTCCAGGCACAACGTTACCATTTCAAAAATGATGAACTTTTACGGCCTGCCGCAGGATGAATCCATGATTGAAACGGCGCTTTATATGAAGAGGGTTACTTACATGCAGGAAGGTCTCCGCTGGTTTGATATTCTCCGTTTGGATATCCCGGTAGTACACACCGGATCTCCCGGCTTCAGCACTACCCTGGCTCCGGGCGATAAAAGAAGACTATTACAGTTGCCGGCGGAAGCAGTGAACGACGGAATGGCACTGAACCCGAGATAAACCCTTTAAAAATGACATTCATGAAGCTACATATCATCTCCGGCATCTTCCTGTTACTGTTCATGGGAAGCGCCTGCAAAAAAGAAAAGGTAAACCTTACCACGCCACCGGTTGGCCTGGGCGGCGATTCAACCGCCACCACACCGGAGGATATTTTTATACACGATAGTCTTACGGTGCCTTACAACATCGCCGTATACTACAAATGGCTGCCCGGGCAACTGGATTTTCCTTATGAAATTGTTCCGCCCAAGGCGGAGAAGATCATCCCGGCGTTGAAAGCATTGCTGGCCGTTACTTTCCGGCCTTATAACGAGCAAACCGGCAGTACAGTTTTTTTAAGAAGATACCTGCCGAAAACTTTTAAGGTAGCAGGGTCTGCACAATTTGAAAGTAATGGTACCATCATCCTGGGGCAGGCGGAAGGAGGTACTTCCATGGTGCTCTTTGAACTGAATAATTTCACCACCCAGGCAAAGGACTCCAATATCCTGAAGCGGATGGGACATACCATGCACCATGAGTTTGGCCACATCCTGAACCAGAATATAATGGTGCCTCCTTCATTCAAACAGATCACACCAAGGTATACCGGTAACTGGTACAATATCTCCGACCAGGAAGCGCGCATGGATGGATTCATTACCGCTTATGCGGAATCGGATCCGAATGAAGATTTCGTGGAAATGGTGGCCTCCCTGCTGATAGGAGCTGATAACGGCAACGATGGATATGATGATTACGAAAAGATCCTGGCCGACCAGACCGATGGACCGGGTACACCGGGATATGAAGCTATCAAAGCTAAAGAAGCAGCGGTAGTGGATTATTTCGCAAGGTCGTGGTCTATTGATTTCTACGCGCTGCAACGTAGATGCCGCAGAGCGCTGGCCGCCTATTATCAATAATTGTTGATCACCCTGAATTATTATTTATGAAAAAGATATGGATATACTATTTCCTCAGCATAGCAATAATCCTTTCCGGATGCGACAGGAAATCAGACCTTAATATTGACGGGATACCAACGGATGTGAGAATAGCACAGGCCCTGGCAACCTATCAGCAAAAACTTACGGACGCTCCCTTTGGCTGGATCGTTACGGAATATACCAATGGCACCTCTACCAATGGAGGCGTTACCCGTAACGGACCTAAATCGGTTTTTTCCTATTATATGAAATTCGATAAAAACAGCCAGGTATCTATGCTGTCGGATTTCAACATTGGTGCGGCCACTGTTTTTAATAACACCAGTTACCGCATCAAGGCTACGCAGCGCCCTACGCTGATCTTTGATACCTACAGTTATGTTCATCTTCCCTGCGACCCGGATCCCGGTGTGTCCAACGGCCCGTTCGGATCAGGCTTTGGCTGGGGAACCGATTTTGAGTTCGCCTTCGCGGATAATGTGCCGGCGGCAGAACTGGGAGATACCATCCGCCTGAAAGGAAACCTGAACCATGCAGAAGCCATTATGGTGAAGGCTACCCAGGCAGAACAAACAATGTTTAACACCAACGGGTTTGGCTCTTACAGCACTTTTAACAAGATACTGCAGTACTTCAAACGGGTAAATGCCGGCGGTACTGTGTTTGAAATCACCCCCGGTGTAGGCGGCAGATCTTTCGATATTAAAACAGCCGGCAGCCAGGTAATCACCAATGTTGGCTGCCAGTACACGGCCACCAGTATCATTTTTGATAAACCCGTTACCGTTGGTTCCCTGGCCGTTAAAAGCCTCGATAACCTGGTGTGGAATGCCGGCGCCGGTACTATCAGCACCAATATTAACGGCACTACGGCCAGCACCATTGTGCCAGCTATTGCGCCATTGTCGCCGGAACCAGGCATTGCAGTGGCCTTCTATAATGAAGGCACGGAAAATCCCTGGCTCACTATTCCCGGCTTCCATGTAAAAGGAGTGGATGATGCATATAACATCAGGCAACTCACTTTCCCCGGTCGTACCTATTACCGCTTTGTTTATTACCCTGGCCTGGTAGACGCAGGAGGAGGCGAATTTTATGATGTATTGTCGCCCTTTTTCGTAGGCGCTACCAACGGGTATCCTTACCTGTTTGCAGGTGGAGTGGCCTATCCGTATTTACAAAGCGGAGGACGTCTCACTTTCGAAATGCTCGATGGCGGTGATCCCATTGTAAATCCTCCCGGTCTGATCGCCACCAATACCATTTTTAATACCGGTAAAGTAGCGCCACCTTATTTGGCTAACTCTGCTGGTTTTTACATTGTCCGTAAAGCTGATGGAACTACCATGGATATGGTAACCGCCGCAGATGCACTGGGTTGGATCACATGGAACCATCAATAATCTTATTTTAAAATCATTGTCAGATGAAAAAGATTTTCCTTATAGCAGTTCTCGCAATTTTGGGAGGCCAGTACGTATACGCCCAGCAAAGCAGCGTCTCGCCCGTTACCATGGTAAAACAAGGTTATAGTCAGACAAGGGCTAACACCGACTATAGCTTAATATACCTGAAAAATATTCCGGTGACCAGCACACAAAAACCACAGGTCAATAAAATGATACTGGACTATCTGGACGCCAAAAGGGCATTGGCGCTGGAAAATAAAAAAGATCCCGGTATTTACCAGCAGCGACAACCCGCATTGTTCAATAGTTTTAAAACAAAGCTCGCCACAGTGCTAAGCAGCGAACAAATGTCTGCTTTCATGGCATCCAAACCTACACCGGATGCTAAAAAGAGCTTATTAATGGGACTATTCTATTAATACAAAAGGGAGGGGATGCTGATCCCCTCCCTTTTATTCTATACTTTTCTTCCCGGGTATTTCCACACGGTGCTGTTCTCCCCACTCCTTCATGGCACTGATCACCGGCTCAACTCCCGGAAACGACGCCTGCCTCCTTTATAAAATGTTAAAAGTATGGGGAGCTTCCATTTCCGCTGATGGTTTCCAAAGTATCTTTCACAGCCATCCCGGCGGATTTACATTCTTTTTCACTTAAATGTTCCAGGTCAGTATCCTTTTTGTAACTGGTTACACGAAGCAAACATAACCATTCCGGTACTATTTTCGCTCAACGGATGCCATCCAATTGCTTACATGAAAATACTTTGCCAGCTACTTTCAGTATTACTGATTGCCCTCATTTTTATTGCCGCAGGCATACCGCATACGGCATCCGTTACTACAATGGAGGCATTGGATAGCCTCCCCGCCGATACATTGCCCGTTGCTTCGCCCGACAGCATCGATGCTCCCATCCATTACAAGGCCAAAGATTCCATTGTTATGCAGATCCCCAAAAAACGTATACTTCTGTACGGTAGCGGCGATACCAAATACAAAGAAACAAATATCACCGCGGAGCGTATCAGCTTCGACCAGGAAAATGGCATGGTGCAAGCCACCAAAGTAACCGATACTGCCGGCAAAACCATTGGCCGCCCGGTAATGACCGACAATGGCCAAAGCTTTGAATCAGACACCATGCTGTTTAATATCACCTCCCGAAAAGCAAAAATCTATAATACCCGGTCGGTTTATGGAGAAGGATATATCACCAGCCAGCAATCCAAACGACTGGCTAATAACACCATCTTCGGGTTTAAAAATACTTTTACTACCTGCGACCTCGATACGCCACACTTCCAGTTCCGCGCCCGCAGGATAAAAGTGATCCCGGATAAGCTGGTGATCTCCGGACCGGCTAACCTGGAAATTGAAGGCATTCCCACACCGCTGTATATACCATTTGCCATATTCCCCATCACCCAGGGGCAACGTTCGGGTATCCTGCCTCCACAATATGTGGTGAACCAGCAGAAAGGTATTGGCCTGGAAAACGGCGGTTACTATATCGGGTTAGGCGATCATTTTGATCTCACCATGCGGGGGGATGTGTATTCCTACGGAAGCTGGAGCCTTACTGCCAGCCCTACCTACCGGAAACGCTATAAATATAACGGTGGGCTTAACCTGAGCTTTGCCAATACCCGCTTTGGCGACCCTGCGGTTAAATCGGAGTTCGCTACTTCCAAGGATTTCCGTGTTACCTGGAACCATAGCATGGACAGTAAAGCCCGCCCCGGTGTGAACTTTGGTGCGGCAGTGAATTTCGGAACATCTTCCTATAACAAATACAATGTGTACGACTACAATACCCGTGTAAATAATAACATCGGGTCGTCTATCACCTTTTCCAAAACCTGGCAGGGCAAACCCTATAATCTTACCATGGGTTTGAACCATTCCCAGAACCTCAGTACCCGCGATGTGTCTATCTCCTTTCCGGACGCTACCTTCACGGTGAACACCATTTACCCTTTCCAGCCAAAGGAAATGGTAGGCGCGCCAAAATGGTATGAGAAAATAGGTGTTTCCTATAATACCATCCTGCGTAACCAGGCTAATTTCAAGGATTCCCTGTTTGGCAAGCAGGCCATGTTCGATGCCATGCAAACAGGCATGCAGCATAATATCCCGATCTCGTTCTCCATCCCGGTGTTTAAAACCTTTACCTTATCGCCGGGTATTAACTATACAGAGTATTGGTACACCAAGAAATTTGTGCGTAAATGGGACCCCAACAAGTGGAACCCGGGGCTTGACACATCAGGCGCCATTGACACTACTTATATTCCGGGTTTTTACAGTGCACGTGATATCAGTGCCAGCATGTCGTTATCGACCGCTATATACGGTATGTACACATTCAAAAAGACCTCCAAGATAAGAAAGATCCGACATGTGATGCGACCCACGCTGAGCGCCAGTTATCGTCCGGACCTGTCCAGCAAATATTACCATGAGCTGCAGTATAATGCTGCGGGCGACAAGCAAATGGTATCCGACTTTGATGGTGCCATCATCGGGGTACCGTCTCCGGGGGCGTTTGGTGGTTTGAACTTTGGGTTGGATAATAACCTGGAGATGAAAGTGTTTTCGAGGAAAGACACCACGGGAAACCATGAAAAGAAAATAAAGCTGCTGGATGGTTTCGGGATCAATGGTAGCTACAACCTGGTGGCCGACTCTTTTAAACTATCTACTTTCAGCCTATACGCCCGTACCAACCTGTTCGACAAACTGAATATCTCTGCCAGCGGAAACATTGATCCATACCAGGTGGATGCCCGCGGCCGCCGCCTCAACAAATACGTGTGGCAACAGGGCAAGATCAGCCTGGGCCGCCTCACCAACGCCAGTATTTCCATGAGCACCTCCTTCCAGTCGAAAGACAAAAAGAGCGTGGCCAAAGAACAGAAAATAGATTCCTTACAAAACATGCAAACCGGCGACGCCGCCTTTGCTGCACAACAACGGCAACTGGCACAGGTACGCAACAATCCCGGCGAATACGTGGATTTTGACATTCCATGGCGCTTAGATCTTTCCTATAGCCTATCGTATACCAATACCATCATCCCCGATTCCGGCGGTGTGGTAAAGCGCATTACCCAATATGTGAGCTTTAATGGCGATTTCAGTCTTACACCCAAATGGAAGATAGGTTTGAACAGCGGTTTTGATTTCACCAATATGCAGATCGCTTACACCAACATGTACATCTCGCGGGACCTGCACGATTTCAACCTGTCCATCAACCTCATCCCGTTTGGTACCTACCGGCAGTTCAGTTTCACCATCAGCGCCAAAGCGGGGCTGCTGCGGGATCTGCGGCTTAACCGCACCAGGCAGTTCTTTGACCAGTAGTCGCCTTCGGCGATGCGGATTTTGTCCTGGAACACTGATTACGCTGATTTTAATGATTAGCCTGATTTTATTTTTTAGATCCTATTTTTCCTACTTATCTTCCCCGGTTATCAAATTCAAAAAAACATCAAAGCAATCATTTAAATCAGCCTAATCAGTGTTCCAGGACAAAATCCTATTTCAGCACCTTCTCCAGGATTGATACCGCAGCGGTGATTTCTTTGTTGTTGAGAGAAGCAAAGCCAAAGCGCAGCGCGTTCTGTGGGGCAGTGCCATAGCTGTATTGATCGCCGCTGCTCATTTGTAGTCCCAGCGCGGCGGCTTTGGCTGCAATTTTTTTCAGCGGGTATTTTTTTGAGAAGCGCAACCAGATAGCCATTCCGCCGGAAGGCACCGTAAATTGCACGGCGTTGCCAAGCCTGGTGCTTAGTAAATGACAAAGCAGGTCGCGTCTTTCTTTATAAATTTTATTTGATTTCTTGAGATGTCTTTCTATAGTCCCATCCAGGAGCAGGTTGGCCAAAGCCTGTTCAGAGAGGTTATCACCGCGCAGGTCCATCAACCGGCGCAGGTTGGCGGCTGCCTGGATAAAGCTGGCCGGGGCTATCATAAAACCAATACGGATAGATAAGCCCAGCGATTTTGTAAAGGACCCGATATAAATAACATTGCCTCCATGATCTGCACTGGCCAGCGGCAAAATAGGGGCCGAACTGTAGTGAAAATCATAATCATAATCATCTTCTATTACCGGTAGCTTATACTTCCGGATCACTGCCAGCAGCTTCATCCTGCGTGCAGCGCTCAAGGTAACCGTAGTTGGATGGTGATGATGCGTAACCAGGTACAGCATCTTTATTTTCCGTTTGCTGCATAGCTGTTCAATCATGTCCACATCAATCCCTTCCTCATCTACCGGTACGCGCAACAGCTGTGCGCCAAGCTGTTCAAAGCAAAGGTCTGCAAAAATATAATTCGGATTCCCGACAATTACCAGATCATCCTTTTTAATCAGCAATGCCGCCGCCAGGTAAATAGCCATTTGTGCGCCACGGGTGATCATAATGTGCGGGAGACTGATATTTAGTCCGCGTGTACCTGAAAGATACTCCAGCATTTGCTTACGTAAGGCATCCAGGCCCGCGCTGCCGCCATACATCAGCAGCTTGTGATAACGCGGGCTTTCTATCACCGACCGGCATTCCTTTACCCAATCTGCAAGGGGAGCCAGGCGGGCATCAGGAAAACCGTCATTAATAATGAGCGCAGTGCCGGCAGGTTTAGTTACAGGTACCTGCATGTTGAGTGCATGATAAAATGGAAAGCCCACTGTTTCCCCGTAAGGAGATATACCACCCTGGTAAGTCCTGGGACGGATCACCGGTAAATTATCCGCCACCATTACCCCCTTTCTGGGAACCGACACCAGCCAGTCCTGGCTTACCAGTTCATCATATGCCGCAATCACCGTTTTGCGGTGCAGCTCCAGTTGTGTGGCCAGTAGCCGGCTGCCGGGAAGGAATGAGCCCGGCTTCAGCAGGCCTTCCTGGATCAGGCCTATAAGGCGGTTAGCGATTTGCTGGTACACCGGGAGCTTCAGCGTTTTGTCTGTTTGTATCAGTGTTTTAAAGGGCAGCATCTGGACTACTTAATGATTACAAAGTGGACTACTAAGATACTCCAGTTGCTGATAATTTTGTGGGGTCATTTTTAATAAACAACGGCTATGAAGACGAGATTTTTAATGAACGAAACGGAACCAGGCGCCTATGCCGCTATGGTGGCTATGGAAAAATATCTTAGTACCACCGGTATTGCACCACTCCACCAGGAAATGATAAGGGTACGTGCCTCCCAGATCAATGGCTGCGCTTTTTGTGTTGATAAGCATAGTAAAGATGCCCTTAAACAGGGAGAAACCACACAGCGGCTGCTCCTGCTCAGCGTATGGCGCGAATCGCCGCAGTTCACTGAGGAAGAAAGGATCATCCTGGCTATGACCGAAGAAATTACGCAGATCAGCCAGCAGGGCCTCACCGACGAAACATATGAAAAAGCAGTGGCAGCGTTTGGACTAAACGGTACCGCACAGCTGATCATGGCTGTTAATATTATTAACGCATGGAACCGGATTGGCGTATCCACCCGCCGTATCCCAGGTCAATAATCCAATTAAAACTCCGCTATATGGTAACTGTAAAAACCGCCGGCAGTGATGCAGACCTGCTGGCCTGCAGTGAGGTGATCCTGTTTCTCCGCCCTTTCCTGAAACGGGAGGAGCTGTTATCGCAACTCAAGGATATGCAGTCTGAAAAATATGAGATCGTGTATATCACGGCAGAAGAAGATCCGTCCGTAGTGGCTGCATTCGCTGGCTTCCGTCATATGAACAAGCTGCACTCAGGAAAAACAATCTATATCGATGACCTGGCCTGTTTACCTGCTTACCAGAAACGCGGCTATGCCGCCATGTTGCTGGATCATATAAAGGCGCTGGCACAAAAGGAAGGGTTACGTTTTGTACAACTGGACTCAGGGCACGGGCTGCATCCTGCACACCGGCTGTACCACCGGCAGGGGTACCATATCTCTGCGCACCACTTCTCTCAGCCTTTGTAAGGGCGGTAACGATGGTCGCGCCGGCATACGCGTTGATGCCTGTCGCTTAAATGGGCGGTAACGATGATACCCGTGCACGGGCACACGGCGTATCACCGTTACTGTTTTTTAGCCTGTACATTCAGGGTTACCGTGAGCTTATCGTCAATGGCATTATCCGGCCCTACCTGGAAATCCTTCCTGTTAATGGTGAACTTACCGGCAAGCTGCAATGCTCCGGAAGATACCACCGCTGTGAACGGGAAGGCAATGGTACGTGTAATTCCTTTGATGGTGAGCGCCGCAGTGAGCTGGTAGGTAGATGGCTTATCTGTAGCCGTAACACTGGTGGCAACAATGCGCATCACAGGAAATTTTGCCGCATTGAAATATTTCTCCTCCAGCAGATCGCGATCGCGTTTACCAATACCTGTACTGATCGTATTTACGTCTACAGTGGCGTCTATTGCTGTTGATTTCAGGTTGGCCGGATCGAAACGGATGCTTCCCCTCAACCCTTTGAAATAACCATTGACGGTAGATGTAAATATCAGGTGATTGATGATGGTGAACTGTACTTTTGAACCCTGGTCGACAGGCGTATATTGTTGTGCCTGGGCAGTGATACTGCAAATTGCCAGGAGGCATAACAGCCATATACGGCTTACGTTTGCGGATGTTTTCATAGTTACGAAGTTGATCAATTCCCCGCTTATTGCCAAATCATAAACGCGGATTTTGTCTTGGAACACTGATTCCGCTGATTTTGATGATTAATTTGATTTTATTTAAGAATCTGATATAATTAAGGGAGATATGAGCAAGTATATTTGTTCTTATCTCCCTTAATTATTATTCAAAAATCTAAAATAATATCAGCGAAATCATCAAAATCAGCGAAATCAGTGTTCCAAGACAAAATCCGCATCGCCGAAGGCGATAACTACGCTTCTTCCGCAACTTTCTTCAGGCCGGCCAGCACCTGGCGCCAGTTATTGCGGGAATGATCACAGGCCTGCTGGTCAGCAAAATTCTCCTGGCTCACAGTGAAGCCGGTAGTACCGTTACCATTGCTGCTGAGGGTATAAACGATGATGGAATAATTCTCCGGCTTATCTTCTTTGCCGGAGCTCAGGTAGGAAAAGGATAACTGCTTGTCTTTTTCCACTGCCAGCACCTCTCCTTTTTCTTCGTAGCGTTGTCCTTCCCATTCACCGGACCAGGTAACAGGACTGCCTGCTTTCCAGTCGCTGATAACATCTGTTTCAAAAAAATATTCTTTTATCAGTGACTTATCAGTGATGGCGGCCCATACTTTTGAAACAGGGGCATTGATGCTGATGGATTCCGAAAGTTTTAACTGCTTGTCCATAATACATTGTTTTTGATGTTACAATATTAAGGAACCACTGTTTCGGCGAATTGCATTTTACGGATTAATTCTAACGGAATTGGGAGTAACGCCAAACTTCTTCTTAAACGCATTATTAAAATGCTGTGGCGTGGAATAACCCAGCTCATAGGCGATTTCAGCAGATGTTTTCTGTGTTTCCTGCAGGTACTGGTTAGCCAGTTGCAAACGTTGCCCGGTAAGATAATCAAACACTGTAGAGTTAAAGGTTTCTTTAAACCCGCGTTTGAGCTTATATTCGTTCAGTCCTACCAGCTGTGCTATTTCACTAAGACCGGGAGGGTTACTGAGCCGGGTATTGATCAGGTCTCTTACCGCAATGATCTTTTCCTTGTCTGTTTTATTTTTTATGAAGATGTTTTTCTTCTCCGCATAGTTATATGCTTCTGCTGAAAGCACCAGTAATTCGATACTTTTCGAGAGCAGGAATAATTTCTTCAGCTGGCCGGTAAAACGGCAGTTTAAGATCTGACCTATCACCTGCTGGATACCGGCATCAATAGGCCCCCAGTTTTCAGACAGCAGCACACTTTTCCCGCTCAGTACTGCCTCACAGAACCGTTGCAGGTGCTCATTGCCGTTTTGGGTAAATTCCAGGAATTGTGTTTTGGAGAACTGGATACCGAAGGTTTCAATCTCTTTGGCTTTAGGCATTATTTCAATTTCAAAGCCGTTCGAGTACATGATGTTGTGATGCCCCCCGACCAGGTCAAAAGAGCGGCCCAGCTGCTTATATGAAAAAGCGTAATCGCCTTTCATACCAAAATGCAGGCGTACCACATCCGTATCATTACCGGCATGTACGCGGTCTTGCTTGGTGTACCGGGAAACCGTGTGTGTTAAGCGGATATCATCGCAAAACCAGTCGGTGATATCGGTAATACCGGACGGAGTAATTAACTGGTATTGTTTATCGTGGTTCATAATGGGACCTTAAAAATACGAATATTCGGTACCTTCCTGCACAGGGCATCTTTGATTTGCACAATTAATACTGTAATAATTACAAGTATGCAAGTATTACGCCGCCTATCTTTGCCCCGTTATTATTACCACCAACCCGAAAATAAATCATATGAAGTACAGAACATTAGGAACAACGGACGTGAAATTGTCAGCCATTGGACTGGGCTGCATGGGGATGAGCCATGCGTATGGCACTCCGGATGATGTGGAATCTATTGCCACGCTTGAAAAAGCGCTGGAAATAGGGATCAATTTCTGGGATACTGCAGATGTGTATGCTGCAGGAAAAAACGAGGAGCTGATCTCCAAAGTATTAAAACCTAACCGCAGTAAGATCTTTCTTGCTACCAAATTTGGATTCACTTCTTCCCCTGCTTCCGGCATTACACATTTTGATGGTTCGCCGGCCTATATGAGGAAGGCTGTGGAGGCGAGTTTGAAGAGATTGCAAACGGATGTGATCGATCTATATTATGCGCACCGGATTGATCCGAATGTGCCGGTAGAAGAAATGGTAGGCGCAATGGCTGAGCTGGTGAAGGAAGGTAAGGTCCGCTACCTGGGCCTCTCTGAAGCATCTGTAAACAGCCTGCGTAAAGCGCATGCGGTGCATCCTATCAGCGCATTGCAAAGCGAATACTCTTTACTTACAAGGGATGTGGAAAAAGAGATCCTGCCGGCATGTAAAGAACTGGGCATCAGTTTCGTGCCATTCAGTCCGCTTGCCCGCGGCCTGGTTACCAACGACCTGGACATCACTAACCTGGCGGACAACGATTTCCGCAGGTCGCTGCCACGTTACCAGGGTGAGCATGCAGAGAACAACCGCCTGCTGGCCGCCGGCTTTGCAGCACTGGCAGCGGGTAAAAACTGTACACCTGCACAACTGGCCCTGGCGTGGGTACTGGCACAGGGGGAAAACGTGATCCCTATTCCAGGCACCAAAAGAAGGAAATACCTGCTGGACAATGCCGGCGCAGTGGATATCAATTTAACGGCAACGGATCTGCAAAACCTGGAAGAGCTGTTACAGAAATACCCCAACACCGGCGACAGGTACAATGAGGCCATGGATAAACTGGTGGACCGCAGTTAGCGGATTTTGTCTTGGAACACTGATTTCGATGATTTCGATGATTACGCAGATTTTATTTTAAGAATCTTGTAAATATTAAGGGAGATATGAGCGGGTATATTTGCTCTTATCTCCCTTAATTATTATTCAAAAAATTTTAAAATAATATCTGCGTAATCATCGAAATCAGCGTAATCAGTGTTCCAAGACAAAATCCGAATTACATCTTGAACACCTTGCCTCCCACCATTACTTCCTGGGTAGCTTCGTCAAAGGTAGCCTTCATACCGGTGCGGTAAGCTGCGTTACCCATAATCAGCGCAATAGAGTGTGAGTAAGCTGCTTCAATGGGTGCATTGGGCTGCTTACGTTCACGCACACACGTCATCCAGTTGCGTACATGCGCATTGGTGAGCGGATCACCGCCGGTGTTTGCGCTGGTTGCTGCAGCCTCTTCATTGCTGAGCGTTTGGCTTGGCAGCAGGTTGGCATGCATTCCCATTTCCTGGGCTTCCCTTTCTGTAAGGCCGCCGGTAGGGCTTATTTTGTTGGTAGACATATCGATGGTGCCACCATTCGAATAATAGATCTCCTTGGTACCGCCGGCGGAGTTATGGAAACGGCTGCTGTACATTACCTGGAAACCGCTGGACGGATCATTTTCCGGACCATAGTCGAATACCGCGGTAAGGGTATCAGGGTTCTTACGGCCATCTTTCCACATATAAATACCTCCGTTGGCCACGGCGCTGCGCGGGTGTTTCAGACCGCTGAACCAATGTACCGTGTCTATCTGGTGGGTCATCCACTGCCCGAAGATACCGGAAGAATAAGGCCAGAAGAGGCGGTATTCAAGATATTTGCGCGGGTCCCAGCTGTCTTGCGGGCGACCTGCCAGGAAGCGCTTCCAGTCGGTATCAGATTCCTTAATGGATTTCACCAGGTCGGGACGGCGCCAGCGGCCGGGCTGATTTACGTTCCAGGTCATTTCCACCATGGTAATGGGGCCAAATTTTCCCTGCTGGATAAAGTTGGCGGCCGCATGATAACTGGGACCGCTGCGGCGTTGTGTACCCACCTGCATAATGCGGCCGGAATCCTTCACGGCCTTGAGGGCGCTGCGGGCGTCTTCCATTGTTTCAGCGAAAGGCTTTTCGCTGTATACATCGCACTTGTTCTTTACTGCCTCAATAGTGTGGTAAGCATGCTGGAAATCGGCAGAGGCAATGAACACCGCATCCAGTCCTTTGATATTATACAGCTCATCATTATTCATACAGGCCTGAACGTTATGCCCGGTTTTCTGCTGCAGGAAAGCTTTTCCTTCATCTCTGCGGCGGTTCCATATGTCAGACACTGCAATCAGGTCGAAGTTCAGTTCCTTGTTGTTGTTAAAGAAAGATGGCAGCAGGGCCTGGCGCGCACGATCGGAAAATCCTACCAGTCCAACGTTTACACGGTCGTTGGATCCCATAATACGGGCATAGCTGCTGGCGGGTATTCCCATCGCGCTGATGGTGATACCGGCTCCTGCCAGTAACGACTGTTGCAGGAATTCCCGTCTTGTTTTTTTTGATTCAGACATATAAAAGCGTTTTTATAGTGTGTTGTTTATTTGGCGTAAGCTTCTTTCAGTTGTCCTTCCAGGTAATCGAAGGCCGGTTTATATTGCGTAGCGGGATCTTCCCAGCGGCATTCCATCATAATGCGGCCGGTATACCCGATCTTATGCAGTGCCGCAAAATAAGGACGGAAATCGTCTCCCGCAACGCCGGGGGCGGTGCGCTTATCTCTTTCGGCAATATGGCAATGCACCAGTACCGCTTTTGCATTTTCAATGCTGGCAGGTGATTCCTGTTCTTTCAGCATATGATAAATATCTGCTGTAAGCCTGAAGTTGGGATGGCCGATCTTTGTAACGATCTCATTCCCTTCAGCCAGTGTGTTCACGAAATTAGTTTCAGTGGAATTAAGATTTTCCATGGCGATGACGATATTGTATTTACCGGCCACCGCTGCCATTTTACGGCATAAACCGATGAACTGCTGTTTGCATTTTTCGCGGTCCGCCCCTTCCGGTATTTTTCTCGCCTCACCACTACCCAGCACGATGAGCTTTATCCCTGCAATTTTTGCGCGCTGCATTACAGAGTCCACATAGCCCAGCACCCTTTCTTCATTTACCTCGCTGCCTACTATCTTCATTGTTCCGGGGATAAATACGTTACAGGTCTGGATCTTGCATTTGCTGCCACGGATGGCGTGCAGCTGTTCCCTGAACTGGGCTTCGCTCAGTGCGGGAGACAATATCTTGCGCACCGTTTCTTCCAGGCAGGTAAATCCTGTGGCAGCAGCGAGACTGTCGTTCGAAAAAGAAGTACAGATCCCTATAGCAGGAAGTGATTGTGCATTCGATTGCAAAAATGAGCAAAAGACAAAGGAAAAAAGCAGTAGCAACCATGTTTTCATAACGTCTGGTAAGTTTATGTGGAAAAACGGAACAGCATTAAGATAATATCTAATTCCGGAAAAACAAAACAAAAAGAAGGCGGGCGGGAAAAAACGTAAAATAATAAAGGCTATCATTATACCTTCCTGATAATTGCACAGCAAAGCAAAGTGATAGCCCATTGAAATAAAAAATGATTGAATTTTTATGGGGAAGAAAGGAGAAAGAAATTCAGATTATTGATATTCCTGCTCTAAAAATGTACCCAGTTCCTGTTCAAGCTTTTTACGTTCTGAATAAAAAGGAAAAAGCCTGTCCAATACGTTGCCGCTGCCCGTAACAATAAGATCCAGTAAAAAACAGATGACCAGTATAACCGATGGTTTCGGAGTTCTTTCTATAATCATCCTGTTTTCTTCTCTTGTTACCTGTATTGCTACAAACCATGATTTCTCCACAAAGAGACTTTGCTTATTACCAAAATCAAACAGGTTGTACGCATATCTGCCGGAGAATCTTTGCTGCAGCGTGTTTGCGATGTCATTAATAGATGGGAGTATTTTTGAGGAGTTGATGACCATCTTTTTTTCTTATCAATTTAACTATAAATTCCGAGAAATGGTCAATAAAAAAATGTAGTTACTATTTAACCGGATCAGCCTATCTCTTCACAATTCAGGATCTGTACGATACCCCTGCGGGTACAGTGAGTGTGGTACTACGAAGCCCGGCATACCATAGGTCATTTCTTCACGGAACCCCGGGCGGTAGATGTTCGCGCACCGTTTGCCGCAGGCGGGTGAGTATTTCCTTACGGTCAGGGGATAGTGCGTTATTGTATTCATCGGGAGTCATGCCTGGGGAATTATATCTTAAAGATAAACATTCCCTTGGTTTATACTCTTACTGAAAACTTTTTCAGCAGACGCTCCAGGTTCACTCCCCTTCCCAATACGGGCTTAAAAAGATCTCCTTCTGATCTGATCCGCTCCAACGCATTCTTAATGGTAAAATCGGTCATCTTTAAACCTTTGCGCACTTCATCCCAGTGCAGGGGCATAGATACTGTGGCGCCGGGTTTGGGGCGAAGGGAATAAGGAGCGGCAAGCGTTGCTTTAGGACGGTTTTGCAGGTAATCTATATAGATCCGTCCCTTCCTGTTACGGGTCATCCGTTCAATGCTGGTAAATGCGGGCAGCTGTTCATGCGCCGTTGCAGCGATCAGTTTTCCGAAAAGCTGGCACTGGTCGTAAGTATACTTTGCGCCTAAAGGAATATAAATGTGTATACCGGTGGACCCGGATGTTTTGGGATAGCTTTTCACACCCAGGTTTTCCAGTACCTGCCGAACCACCTGGGCGGTTTGAATAACCTGCTGAAAAGTATTTCCTTTATCAGGGTCAAGATCAATCAGGCACCAGTCGGGGTTATCAGGCTGTTGTATGGTGCTGTTCCATGGGTTCATTTCAATGGCGCCCAGGTTAGCCATCCATAGCAGGCTGGCTTCATCTTCCACTACCAGGTAATTTTTATCTTCTCCTTCACTGGTGCGGTAGGGGAACTGTTTTACCCATTCAGGCGCTACAGCGGTAACATCTTTCTGGTAAAAACTTTTCCCGTTTATACCATTCGGAAAACGGTTCAGTGATTGGGGTCGGTTCAGCAGGTAAGGAATAATATACGGCGCCACCTGGTAATAATAGTTCAGCATATCCCGTTTGGTATATCCTTCTGCGGGCCAGAATTTTTTCCCGAGGTTACTGAACTTTAACTGGTGATGATTTACCTGTTTTACCTGGGTGGCCTCTGAAGGATTCAGCAATGATTTCCTGCTGTGCTTACCAACCGGTTTTGTTAACCGCACCATTTTCTCCTGCTTTTTCCCGGGCAATATATCCGCGGTTTCAACGGGTTGTTCGGCAGTAACGGTTTTAGCCGGCTTGTCGGTGCGCATGCCTTCAAAACTGGGATGCCGCATCACTCCATCACTGGTGATCTCCGCATAGCTTACCTCGCAAACCAATTCAGGCTTCAGCCATGTAGCAGTGGCCAGCGGCGGGTTTTGGCGGAACCGCGAAGGTTGGTTTACATCCGGTGTTTCTGTAAAAGGACATTTCTTTATGATCAGCTTCCGGAAGGATTCCATCATTTCTTTTTGTTGCCGCGCATTAAAGCCGGTACCTATTTTACCGGTATACCGGAGCGCCCCGTTCTCATACACACCTACCAGCAGAGAGCTGAATGGCTTGGGAGAGCCTTCATTATTGGTAAAGCCGCCGATCACCACTTCATGCCTTTTGTTTGTTTTTATTTTCAGCCAATCCCTGCTCCGGTCCTGTATATAAGGACTGTCAGCCTTCTTAGCCATAATTCCTTCCATTCCCATTTTCTTTGTAGCTGCCAGGAGTTTTGCAGGGGACGCATCAAACGATTCGCTGTAACGGATAATACCTGTTGGCGGGATAAGCGCTTCCAGTAATGCCCTTCTCCCGGTAAGCGGTAAACCGGTAAGATCCCTGCCTTCATACCAGAGCAGGTCAAAGATATAATACGCCAGCTCTCCGTCTGCTTCGCTTCTCCAGTTTTGAAGTGCGCCGAAATGAGCAATGCCATTTTCATTCAGCACACAGATCTCCCCATCTATCACTGCGTTCTTATCCAGTTGAACCAATGCTTCATAAACGGGGTAAAATTTATCGTTGAAAGATTTATTATTCCGGGAGATAAGGTTTACCTGGTCATGATTGCATAAGGCAACGGCACGGTAGCCATCCCACTTCACTTCATATAACCATTCCTGCTGCGCAGGCGGACTATCGACCAGTGTTGCCAGCATCGGCTTTACTGTTTTTGGGAAACGTGTTTCCGGCGCCCCGGTGAAACCATTCTTTTGCAGAATGCCCTGCTGTTTCCTGGATAAGCCCCCAGGGAATGCTTTGGGATTTTTTTTGTTCGTGGATCGCATATCCATTCAACAGTAATTCTTATGCCAGAAAACCAATTCCTATGCATATGAAGCCTTCACAGGCAGCGCTTTCACATGAGCCTGCCAGCTTGCCCTGGCAAGCCCTTCAGCCTGGTTGGTACTGCGGCATTATTACACAGATGAGTGATAATATCCCCACTCTCAAAAAATGCTTCCCCACTTTGACCCGCTACCACAGCCATTATGCTATCATATCATCATCCGGCACCTGATTTGTTTTTCCCGGAAGTAAAAATAACCAGATCCCAATATTGTGTCGTATGAGAAACAAAATTACCAGCCTTCTTATTGAAGAAAAAGCAGATCAGCGTATTCAATTTTACTTGTCCCTTGACCTGCTGAAAGTGAACCGCGCCTGTGTTTGCCAGGACAACACTACTGATGCATTTGCCTGGCTTAAAAGAAATACCGGCTTCGTTCCCGACTACATATTCATCAGTTCTGCGATCCCTGTAGCACATGCGGCCTTATTTATCAGGCAGCTCCGCCAGCTAAAGGGAATGGCCACTGTACCTGTGCTGCACTTTGCGGCGCCAAAGGAACAACTGTCCGCGTTTGAGCTTAACGCAACCGGTTTTACTGACTGCCTGGTAAAACAGCCTGATATTTATTATTTAAGGGATGCGCTTAAAGTGATTTTTGAAAAAGATTATCATCTGGCAAAAACGACAGAGGAAGTACCCATGCTGAACAACGTGGCTTCACGGATAAGGGAAATGATGGAAAACAGCGTAACCGCCATCGAAGCGCCACGTCGCTTATCTGCGTGATCTGTTACCGCTTAAACAGCAACATATGGCATTAACACCTTCCGGCAAAACGGTAAGGAGGGCAGGAATATTGCTGCACATTACCTCCCTGCCCGGCCCTTTTGGAATGGGAGACCTCGGGCCTGCCGCGCGGAAGTTCGCCGATCAGCTGTACGACAGCGGTCAGCAGATATGGCAGGTGTTACCGGTAAACCCTATTGATATCTCCAATGCTTCGCCTTACAGCGCCTTATCGGCCATGGCGGGAAACATCCTCCTGATCAGCCCTGAACTGCTGGTAGAAGAAGGCTTACTGGATAGATCGACATTGATAAAATATCACCTGCCGCAGACAGATACTGTTGATTTCAAAGCAGCAGCAAGATATAAACTGGCCATGCTGGAATCGGCATGGCTGAATTTTAACAACGGCGGGTCTCCTGAACTGGCGGCAGAATTCAAAGAGTTTTGCGACAGGGAGGCAGCATGGCTGAAAAGCTATACCACCTATAAGGCCTTGTCTGCCAAATACGGCGGCAAGCCCTGGCAGGAGTGGGATGCAGCCGACCGTAAAAAAGAGGCGGTGCTCAGCAGTGAATATGCTGCTATTAGTCTAAAGGAACAATGGTGGCAGTTTATTTTTGACCGGCAATGGCAGCAACTGAAAATGTATTGCGACCAGCGCAATATCAGTTTGTTCGGAGACCTTCCTTTCTATATCAGTCACACTGCGGCGGATGTATGGAGCCACCGTGAGCTTTTCCTGCTGGACAATAAAGGCAATATGACCAGTGTGGCCGGGGTACCGCCGGATTATTTCAACGAGAACGGGCAACGGTGGAATATGCCTATCTACAACTGGCAGGAGCTTAAAAAAACGAAATACGAATGGTGGCTGCAAAGAATTAAACGGAACATGCATTGGTTCCACTTGCTGCGGCTGGATCACTTCAGGGCTTTTGCCGCCTTTTGGGAGGTACCTGCTTCATCGCCTGATGCTAAAACAGGCACATGGCAGCCGGGCCCTGGCGGCGACCTGCTGAAGGCCATGATCACCGCCTTTCCCGGCAACCCTTTCGTGGCGGAAGACCTGGGCGATATTGATAAAACGGTAACCGATCTGAGAGACCGGTTCAGCTTACCCGGGATGAAAGTATTGCAGTTTGCGTTTGGAGATGACATGCCCGCAAGCACTCATATACCTCACCAGTATCCGCAACACTGCTACGCTTACACCGGCACGCATGACAACAATACCTCGACAGGATGGCTGCAGGAAGATGCCTCCGCTGTAGAACAAAATCACCTTAAGCTATACTGCGGCATCATACCAGGTAAAAAAAAGATACACCTCCTGCTGGGCCGTATGATATATGCTTCCGTAGCCTCCAATGCCATACTGCCTATGCAGGATGTACTGGGACTGGGGTCCGCTGCCAGGATGAACAAACCTGCAGCAGACGGGCAACATTGGGCCTGGAGAATGCTCCCGGGGCAATTCAGCAAAAAAACAATTACCAGGTTAAAAAAATGGACACAGCTATATAACCGCTGATCTTATGGATAAATACGATCTTACAGGAACATTCATCAACAATGAAGGAGCTGCCACCTTCCGGCTATGGGCGCCTCTCCGTAAGGAAGTGGCGCTGCAGCTGGCAGACAGGCAACTGCCAATGACGCCGGCAGGCAACGGCTACTGGGAACTAACGGTAACGGATATATACCCCGGTGCCCGGTATACTTACCTGCTGGATAATACCCTGCAGCGGCCCGATCCCGCCTCGCGCTGGCAGCCCGAAGGCGTACATGGCCCCTCGGCTGTCCCTGAAGCATCGTTCAAATTTACCGATGACCACTGGACCGGCATTGAACCGGAAAAAATGATCATCTATGAAATCCATACCGGTACTTTTTCTTCAGAGGGTACCTTCCGCGGCATTATACAACATCTGCACTACCTGAAAGAGCTCGGTATTACTGCTATTGAGCTAATGCCTGTAGCACAGTTTCCCGGCGAACGTAACTGGGGATACGACGGCGTATATCCGTTTGCGGTACACAACAGCTACGGTACGCCGGATGACCTGAAAACGCTTGTAAACGCAGCCCACGCCATGGGGATAGCGGTAATACTTGACGTAGTATACAACCACCAGGGACCGGAAGGGAATTACTTCTCCGACTTTGCTCCCTGGTTCAACGATCATTACAAAACGCCCTGGGGTGCTGCCATCAACTTCGATGGCCCTTACAGCGATGGTGTGCGCAGCTTTTATATTCAGAATGCGCTGATGTGGCTGGAAGAGTTCCATATGGATGGTTTACGCCTCGATGCAGTACACGCCTTTGTTGATACCAGTGCAGTGCATTTCACGGAAGAGTTGTCTGCCGCCGTGAAAGCGCTGCAGGAACGCACCGGCAAAAGAAAAGTGCTGATCGGTGAAATAGACCTCAACAACCCGCGCTTTATAAACCCTGTAACCATTGGAGGATATGGACTGGATGCACAATGGGCCGATGAATTCCATCATGCGCTGCATAGCAGGTTAACCGGTGAAAGGCAGGGCTATTATGAAGACTTTGGAGAGGTATCCCACCTGGCCGCATCATTTGAAAATGCCTATGTTTATACCGGCCAGTATTCTGTGCACCGGAAAAGGAATTTCGGCAGACCGCCTTCCGGCAATCCTTTTCACCAGTTTGTTGTGTTTGCGCAAAATCATGACCAGGTGGGCAATCGCATGCGGGGAGAACGCCTTTCGTTGTTACTGTGTTTTGAAGCGCTGAAACTGGCTGCTGCTGCCGTTATACTATCTCCCTTTATTCCTTTGCTATTTATGGGAGAAGAATACGGAGAAAAAAATCCCTTCCTGTTCTTCACATCCCATACAGATCCCGGCCTCATAAAAGCGGTACAGGAAGGACGCAGGAAAGAATTTGCACACACCGGTGAAGCGCCGGACCCGCAGGCGCCCGCCAGTTTTCAGCAAAGTAAATTGAGCTGGAACACTACCGGTAACAGTAACGCTGCACTGATGGCCTGTTACAAAGCGCTGTTGTTACTGCGCAGCCAATACCCGGCTATTTCCGGCGGCAACCGCGAAAGCGCCCGCGTACATCATGCGGAAAATGAAAACGTTCTGGTGCTGGAACGCCGTATGGATGGCGAAACACTGCTGATCGTATTTAACTTCGATAACCATACACAAACAATACCTTTTACCACGCATGGCAACCTGCGGAAAATATTTGATTCCTCAGGCACAGAATTTAACGGGCCGGGTACGCTCCCCGAAGCTGAAGGTAATAACCTGCTGGTGATACAACCCTTATCTGCTGTTGTTTATGAAATTACCGCTTATGAAAACTGATACCAATTACCCGCTCTCCACCTATCGCATTCAGTTTAATGATGCATTCACATTTGCCCACCTGGAAGAGATACTTGATTACCTGCAACAGCTGGGCATCACCACTATTTATGCGTCTCCTATATTCGATGCTGTACCAGGCAGCCAGCACGGCTACGATGGTATTGCCCCTTACCGGATCAATCCGGCTATTGGCACACTGGACGATCTGCGCAGGATCAGCGCTTCCCTCCGGCAACGCGGCATGACCTGGATACAGGACATTGTCCCCAATCATATGGCGCTGCATCCCGGCAATGAATGGCTGATGGATGTACTGGAAAGGGGGCCGGTTTCTCCCTGGTATCATTTCTTTGATATCGACTGGGAATATCATGATCCGCAACTGCACGGGCGCCTCATGGTCCCCTTCCTGGACAGGCCTTTGCCGCAGGCTATCTCCGAAAAACAAATCACATTTACTGCCGGGGAAAACGGCTTTCAGTTCAATACCGGCAGCCTGGCTTTTCCACTGTCTGTTACCGCTTATGATGTGCTGCTGGATACTTTTGAAGATGCAGCCCCGGAGATACGCGGGGGTCTGTTATCATTACAGCAGAATGGCCGGCTGGCACTTCCCCCTGATGAATGGCGGAGGCAAAAACAAACCTTGTTTAACGGCTTGCTCCAAACGCCGGCACTTACTGCCTTCCTGGAAAATGTAAACAACCACGAGGCGCTGCTTAACTTATTACTGGAACAACAGTATTACCTGTTCACACACTGGCAGGAAACGGCGCAGCGCATCAATTACCGCCGCTTCTTCACTATCAACGGGCTTATTACGCTGCGTATGGAAGATAAACAGGTGTTTGATACCTGGCATTCCTTCGCACATGAGCTATACCGGGAAAACCTGATCCAGGGATTACGTATAGATCATATAGATGGGCTGATGGAACCAGGCACCTATGTACGCAGGTTACGTGAGCTTTTTGGCGATGCATGTTATATTATAGCAGAAAAGATCCTGGGCGAAGAAGAATCACTTCCTGCCGGATGGGGGCTTGATGGAACCACCGGTTACGAATTCCTGTCGGATGTAAACCACCTGCTCACCAATAAATGGGGCGATGAAAAGATCAGCCGCTTTTACCGGGCGCAGTTCCCGGAGCTCGCCAGATATCCACAGCTGGTGCAGAATAAAAAAACAATGATACTCCAGACGCAACTCAGTGCCGAATGGGATCACCTGGTATACCTGTTGTACCACTACCGGCTGGTGCATAAAAGCACCGACCGCCAGAAGCTGAAAGCGGCATTGGGATTATGGATGGTATGTATGCCTGTATACCGGATCTACCCGGAATCATGGCCGCTGCCGGATAATGATATCATCATCCTGGAAGAAGCCATTACCGCTGCCGTCAAACGCACACCGGCATTAACAGATGAATTTGCCCTGTTCCGCTCATGGTGGAAAGAAGAGGCCGGAAAACCCGCGGTTATTCTGAAGTTTTTAAAAAGACTGATGCAGTTCACCGGCCCCCTCACCGCCAAAGGCGTGGAAGACACGGTGTTTTATGTATACAATGCATTACTGTCGCACAACGAGGTGGGTGACTCGCCGGCCGGTCATAAATGTACGCCGCTCACTTTCCATGAACGCAGCATTAAACGGCAACAGCAGTTCCCCGGCTCACTGAATGCCACTGCCACCCACGACACCAAACGCGGAGAAGACGCCCGTATACGGCTAAACGTGCTTACCCTGCTGCCAGACCTGTGGATACAACAGGTACAGCAATGGTATGCCATGAACAGTGCCTTCCGGGAAGAAAATGCACCCACTAAAAATGACGAGTACTTTATTTACCAGTCCATCATTGCGGGATATCCTGAACGCAATGATCCTGAAAATAATTTTATCCCCCGCTTGTCGGCCTACCTGATTAAAGCACTGCGTGAATCAAAAGAGCACAGTGACTGGTCGCAACCTGATGAAGGGTATGAAAACAGCTGCATTAACTTTATCCACCGGCTGTTTTCTCCCGGGCATGGCTTTATGGAAAGCCTCCACCCGTTTATGGAAAAGATCAACCAGCATGCACAGGTGTATTCACTAAGCCAGTTGCTGGTTAAGATCACTTCCCCGGGCATACCGGATATATACCAGGGTTGCGAATTATGGGACTTCAGCTTTGTAGATCCTGACAACCGCCAACCGGTAAATTACCCCGACCGCATAAATATGTTATCATTCATGCTGCAGCTTGAAAAAGATGATCCCGCGGCATTAATGAAACTGCTGAACGACAACCGCCGTTTTGCGTGGGAGAAATTATTTACCTGTACCAGGGCATTGCAATTCAGAAAAACACATGCCGCACTCTTTCAGCAAGGCGCTTATCTGCCGCTCAGCGGGGAGCAGGACCCGGTAATCGCTTACGCAAGGCAACATGAACACGATACCTGCCTGGTAATAGCGCCTTTGCTGAGCCCGGGGAATTTTGAACAGCGCTGGCTACCGCTTGATAATAATTTACCACAGCAATGGCGGGATATATTTACGGGAGAAACGGTGACAACAGAAAACGGGAAGCTTCCATTGGCGGTGCTGGATCGCTTCCCGGTTGCTTTGCTGGAAAAAATATCAGGTTGATTTATCTTCTTCCTTCATTAATAAAATAAGGGATCTTCCCGCTGCCATCAACTGATCGCCACTTTTATACTCCGCTCCTTCCTCATTGGTAGCAGTGTTCACCACTACTTTCCAGTGATCTCCATATTCCGCCGGTGGCAGTTGAAAGGCCAGTTCATCGTGATGTGCGTTAAAGATGATATAAAAACTATCGTCCAGGACCTTATTTCCTTTTTCATCACGGGTACGCAAACTCAGTCCGTTAAGATACACACCAAGCGAGCGGGCAAAGTCGGTATCCCAATGCTCATCTGACATGGGTGTTCCTTCGGGCAGGAACCAGGCGATATCCTCTACCCCAACACTTTCCACCGGCTCGCCCCGGAACCAGCGCTTACGGCGGAATACCGGGTGTTGCTGACGCAGGGCTATCATTTTCCGGGTAAATGCAATCAGCTCCTGGTCCATCTCCTGCCAGTTGAGCCAGCTCACCTCGTTATCCTGGCAGTAAGCATTATTGTTGCCCTGCTGTGTTCTTCCGGCTTCATCGCCTGCCAGCAGCATGGGAATACCCTGTGATAACAACAGCGTGGCCATAAAATTCCTTTTCTGCCGGGCTCTTAAGGTATTTACCAGCGGGTCTTGCGAAGGCCCTTCATTACCGCAGTTCCAGGAACGGTTGTGGCTTTCGCCATCGTTATTATTTTCACCGTTTGCTTCATTATGTTTTTCATTGTAGGATACCAGGTCGTGCAATGTAAAACCATCATGCGCGGTAATAAAATTAACGCTGGCAGTAGGACGGCGGTAATCTTCCTTGTAAAGATCGGCGCTGCCTGTAATGCGTGATGCAAATTCCGCAAGGGTGCTATCTGCGCCGCGCCAGTAATCGCGGATGCTGTCGCGGTATTTACCATTCCATTCCGCCCATCCCGGCGGGAACTTTCCCACCTGGTATCCGCCTTCACCGATATCCCAGGGCTCTGCAATCAGTTTTACCTGTGAAATCACGGGATCCTGGTGAATGATATCGAAGAACGCGCTCAGGCGGTCTACTTCGTGCAGCTCACGCGCCAATGTAGCAGCCAGGTCAAAACGGAAGCCATCCACATGCATTTCCGTGATCCAGTAACGTAGGCTGTCCATGATCAGCCGGAGCACATTTGGCAACCGGGCATTCAGGGTATTACCGGTGCCGGTATAATCCATGTAATATCTTTTATCGTCTGTGAGCCGGTAATACACTGCATTATCCACTCCTTTAAATGAGAGCGTGGGCCCGAGATGATTTCCTTCCGCAGTGTGGTTGTATACCACATCCAGGATCACCTCTATACCGGCGGCATGCAGGGCTTTTACCATTTCCTTGAATTCCCTTACCTGTTCCCCACGGGTGCCGGAAGCAGCGTATCTCGCATCCGGTGCAAAAAAACCGATGGTGTTATAACCCCAGTAATTAGTAAGCCCTTTATCTACCAGGTGGCGGTCGGCCACAAAATGATGCACCGGCATCAGCTCTACCGCGGTAATACCCAACTGCTTTATATAATCAATAGCCTCCGGATGCGCCAGCCCCTTGTAGGTGCCGCGTAGTTCTTCAGGAATACCGGGATGCAGTTTGGTAAAACCTTTTACATGTGTTTCATAAATAATAGTTTGCTGGTAAGGGATCCTGGGCGGTTTATCATCTCCCCAATCAAACTGTTGATCTATTACCACACTTCTGGGAATAAAAGGAGCGCTGTCTGTTTCGCTATAGCTCAGGTCTTCATTTACATGACCCGGTTCATAACCAAACAGGGAATTATGCCAGTTGATAGTACCGTTTATTGCTTTTGCGTAGGGATCTATCAGCAGCTTGTTGGGGTTAAAGCGGTGCCCCTCCGATGGTTCGTAGGGGCCGTGCACACGATAGCCGTACAGGAGCCCTGGCTTTGCGCCGGGGAGAAATGCATGCCACACGTTAGCGCTGCGTTCCTGGAGCCGGACGGTGTTGTAAGCTTCCCCTTCAGGATCGTTGAACAGGCACAGTTCTACCCTGGTGGCGTTTTCAGCGTACAATGCAAAATTCACTCCTTCGCCGTTCCAGGTAGCGCCTAAGGGGAACGGGCTTCCCGGATATGTTGTTGTTTCCATAAGATGAATACGTTTTTTGAATATAGTGATACAGAAGGACTTCCATCTTATCAAAGCCGGTGCCATATGCGGATGATGCCCGGTACCCTGAACAGATGAAAATATCATTATATTTGCTTAGACCAGCAATTGAATAATGGACCCGTTATCGACCCTTCACATCCGGATCATCAACCAGGTTTTTGAACTGGATAAAAAAACAACAGCCAAACCGGAGTTGTTGTCCCTGCAACGTAATATAGACCGTATCAAACAACATTTTGAGGAAGCCGGCTATACTATCGTGAACCCGCTGGGAGAACCTTACCGGGAAACGCGGGTGGATTATGAGGCGAGTATCACCGGCGAAATGTCGGCCGATATGGAAATCGTAAACGTGATCAAACCAGTGGTGTACTATACAGCAGGAGGACAAAAATCCATTTTACAAAAAGGTGTAGTCATCGCTGCCGCAAAATAAACCTATGAGCAACCAGATTAATTTCGGTATTGACCTCGGCACTACCAATTCCCTGATCGCACGGTTCCAGAACGGCGCCGTAGAAATTTTCAAAAACCCGTTCGGCCAGAAAGAAACGCTGCCTTCGGTGGTAGCTTTCCGGAAAGACCGGATCATTGTGGGCGACAAAGCCCGTGAGCTGATAGAGAAAGACCCTGAAAATGTGTTCTCTTCCTTCAAAAGAAAAATGGGCACTTCCGAATCTTTCTTTGTGCCCAATACCAGCGATTTTAAAACCCCGGTAGAGCTGTCGGCCCTGGTGCTCCGCGAGCTGAAGAACTTTATTTATACCGGCGAAAAACCGGAAGCAGTGGTTATTACCATCCCCGCCTCTTTTGATACTATACAGTCCAATGCCACCAAAAAAGCCGGCAACGATGCAGGATTCCGCGAAGTATTACTGCTGCAGGAACCCATTGCCGCCAGCCTGGCGTTTGCCAACAAACAGGCCAATGCCACTTCCCTGCAGGGACAGTGGCTGGTATACGATCTTGGCGGAGGTACCTTCGATGTGGCGCTGGTAAAAATTGTAGATGGCGAAATGCGTGTTACCGATCATGAAGGAGATAATTATCTTGGCGGGGTCGACTTTGATATTGCTATCATTGAACAGCTGGTGATACCCGCTTTGCTGCAGCAGCACGCTATCCCCGACCTGCTCACGGAAATGCGCAGCGCACGTGGAAAATACAATACCCTGTATCATATCCTGCTGAAAAAAGCAGAAGAGGCCAAAGTGCAACTCACTAACAGTCCTTCTGCTGAAATAGAATTTGAGCTGACGGATGCCAGCGGCGATACACAGGACATCTATCTTACCATTACCCGCGAACAATTTGATACGGTGATCTACAATCGTATACAATATTCCGTTGATCTTGTAAAAAAGATCATTGACCGCAATCACCTTACTGCCGCCGATATCAAAGAAATAGTGATGATTGGCGGAAGCACCTATATACCGCTGGTGAAAAACCTGGTGGCCTCACAGCTGGGCATAGCGGTGAACTGCAGCGTAGATCCTACCACTGCGGTAGCCGTAGGCGCCGCCTGGTATGCAGGCACTAAAACCATCAGTGAGCCGCAGCAAACAGGGAATAAACCATTGGTACCCGGCGTGCCAGACATCCGGTTTAAAACAGCCTACCAGAAAAATACCGCCGACAGGGAAGAATATTTCACCGCTATTGTAACCGGTCCTGTTACAGGGCTCAGCTACCGCATTGTGCGCGCCGATGGCGGCTACGACAGCGGCATCAAGCCCCTGCAGGAACGCATTTCCGAAATGCTGCTGCTGGCGGAAAATGCCAGTAACACTTTCAACATACTGGTATTCGATGCCGCCCACAACGAGCTGGATGTACAAGCCCCGGTGATCGCCATTTCACAGGGTAAATTTAATATTCATGGCCAGCCACTGCCCAACGATATCTGCATAGAAATAGACGACCTGGAAAACAATGCCACCAAACTGGAGCTCATCTTTGAAAAGAATGCCATCCTGCCGTTACGGAAAACCATCATCAAGGAAGTGATGAAAACCATCCTGCGCAGTGGCCGCGACAGCCTCCTGATCAACGTACTGGAAGGCAGCAGGTATGCAATTCCCGGCAGCTGCGTTCCGCTGGGCATGATAGAAATAAAAAGCACCGACCTCATTACCGATCTTGTAAAAGGTTCCGATGTGGAAATCACCCTGCAGATCAGCGAAAGCAGGGACCTTTCCGTGAAGGCGGTGCTGCTCATGAATGAACAGGAATTTTCCGAAGTGTTTAATCCCATGGTAAGGAAAATCAACACCGGCAAACTGCTGGATGATATCCGGCAGCTCCGTTTGAACGCATCTGAAAAAATAAAATCATTCCGCAAAAACCAGCAATACGAGCTGGCTGCCACTGTGCAGGAAATCATGACGGATCTTGATCATATCAGCAGCCGCCTGGAACTGCTCAGTGATGACGATATCACCGATGAAAAATACCAGCTGGAAGAAAAGAAACGTAAACTGGCGCAACAGCTGGACAGTACCGGGAAAGACCAGCTGATCGTGGAAATTACCGAGCTGTATTTTCAGCGGAAAGAATATTGCCTGTATAATATCCGGGAAGAAGAAGACAGCAGCCGCATGCCTCGTTTCGAAAAGATCATCGCAGATGAAAGCGCCTATTTATCTTCACAAAGTTACTACGCCATTAAAGCAAAAATTGATGAGCTGAATGACCTGAGCTGGGAAATAAGACGCAACAAACCCGAAACCTGGATCAACGCCTATTACTATTATGCCAATGTAAATACAGAAGAATATACAGACCCGCAAACAGCTGCGCGCTTTAAGGAAATCGGCGAGCGCGCACTGGAACGGAAAAATTATGACGAACTGAAAGTGGCGGTCAACCAACTGTTCAACCTGATGCCCGATACTAAAAAAGAAAGAGACCAGCTAAAGGGAACAGGTATCGGCTAATCGCCTATTTCCATCTCTATTCCTGCCGCATTATTTTCCAGCAGGTTAAAATGTATATGCTCACCAGATGCGCCGATTTCGATAGGAATGTTCCGGTCGGAGGTTGCCCAGTACATGGGGTCCAACTTGAAAATGAGGTTGTTCTCTTTCAGGAATTGTTTGGAGTTTTTATAAGACATAAGGAAAAAACCTTTTACCCTGTATCCACGCACATCATCCATCGCATATTGCGCTTCTTTTGTACCATCCCAATGTTCGCCAACATACACATACAACCGGTTCACCGCAAGCTGCAACGGCACAAAAGCGCTATCGCCCGGTGAGATGTAACAGGAATAAAAAGTATCCGGTGTCTGGATCAACGCTATAGCAGGCACTATTAAACGATTGTAGAGATGCAGGCTTTGCCGGTGGGCCGGATTTCCTTTAGGTGATGCGTGGCTGGCATTCAGACCTTCCTTCGCCATCTTCAGTATGGCCGTATCATTGGTTTTACGCAAAGGTTTTTCTAATTCCGCCATAAGATCAGGGCCGTACACATCATCTCCTGTTAAGGGTGTTTTACTGGTATCCTTCTTATTCAAAGGATATATTGAATCTGTTTGCAGGTGATATAAAAGATATTTTACCGGCTCATAAGTGCGGGTATTCGTAAAATAATCGAAGCTGGTAATTATTTCGGGGCGTGGTGATTTTGTTTCTATTAATGAAAAGAAAAGGCGGGACAGGAGAACAGCCGATATTATAAGCACCAGTGACCCGGTTCCCTCTTCACTAAGCATCTTTGGTTTCAGCGGGCCTAGCCAATACCCTATTCTCTGCGCCAGTTTCATTTTCTTCTTATATTCCTTCAGCTTCACTTCCCATCGCTCTTTCTCCTCCTGCACATACATAGTGGTATCCAGCTTACTCACCAATTCCAGCGCAGCCATCCCGTTTCTGAAATCTTTCCGGTATACGGCCAGTCCCAGGTTGATCAGGGAAATGCCATAGTCACTTCTCCACTCATGGAATCCGCGGGGCAATGCATTCAATTGCTGCACGAGGGTGATATTGGCAAAGTTCTGTAGTTCCTTCCAGGGAATCGCAGCTCCATTTCTCAGTTTTCCAATAACAATTTTCACCTGTTCCTCCACTATATGCATATAACGGAATATCCGCCTGTAGCTGATGGTGGTATGCTCCCCATCCAGCAGCCAGGGATTGGCAAAAAGATCGGTAGTGGCTTGCAGTTTCCTGTGCTTCAGGCTATCTATCACTGCGTTGGTAAATAACGGCTCATAGTAAGGAGAAATAAATTTCATGAAGGCCTGGTCTTCATACAAGGGGTTATCCGAAAACCTGCCGGTGATTTCTCCCTTGTCCAGGAAGTGCAGCAGCACCGGGTCTGCCGCCACCTGCGCGTGAAAGAACAGTTCCTTGCCAGCGGCCAGCTGGTCAAAAAACTGTAGCAGCTGGTGTTTATCGAATGCCCATTCACCTGTTTTGAATTGCTTGTCGTCCGACAGGTCCAGTTCTGCCAGCATTTTTTTCCGGAGAAGGGATAACGCAGCAGTGTTTCCCGTATCTACGGGCCCACCCTGTACTGCCTCCAGGAAAATAATGGGATTCACATATTTCATAAGAAAGCAAAATAAATAAAATCCTCTATCTCTTCCTTAATCTTATAAAATTCAAAAAATAAAATCAATGAAATCATCAAAATCAGCGTAATCAGCGTAATCAGTATTCCAAGACAAAATCCGCGGTGGCTACTCCATGGGAATCAGGTCTACCCCGTTGAAGTTATTTGTGAGTTGCCGGAGCTGCAGTTGTTGTTGCAGCATATCTTTTTGCGACAGGAACACTTCCACAGGGATATAGCGGTTGGAGCGCTGCCAGTAGCTGCTGTCGAGGTTCAGTTGCAGGCAGGATGTTTTCAGGAATTGGAGGGCATCATAAAGCGGCATCAGGAAAAATCCTTTAGCACGATAAGATGGTACATAATCCATGGCATATTCGGCTTTCCATTCAGGGTCCCATCCTGTACCGGCGTAAAAATACACCCGGCTGATGGACAAAGGGAGGGGCATAAAGGCGCTGTCGAACGGAGCAATGTAACAGGAGTAAAATGAATCAGGTGTTTGCACCATAGTGATCAGTGCGCCGTCCTGCCGGTTAAAAACACGTAGGCTTTGCCGGTGCGCGGGATCGGTCCAGGAGCTGTCTTCCGGCGTCCAGTTCCTTGCCCTGCCGAAAGGCGGGCGTACAAAGCCGGCGCCATAATCGCCCTGCATGCGTACCGCCTTCATAAAATCGGCGCCGTAAGGGTCTGTGCCCGTAGCTGGCGCCGGCAGCTTAGGGCCGTTTAACAGCTTCTCCGCGCGTTTCTCTGTATCCATCAGTAACTGCGACAACAGGTACTGCATGGCAAGTGAGGTACGGGCTCCCATAAAGATGCTGTTCTCACTTTCCCTCACGTTAATACGGGGCGTATAGGCCTGTTCAAAATGAGCGCCGATAATGATAGCCGCAATAATGGCGATGGCAATTCCTCCTTTGAGAAGCGCATCCCTGACCAGTTTCCTGCGATCTTTCTTTTGCCGGTACCCGGCGCCAAAAAACCTGGCCAGCAGGGATTTACGGCTGATGGCTTTTTCTTCCAGGCGCTGAAAATATCTTTCTGTTTGTTCCCGTACATAAGCCCCGCATTTCAATACTTTTACTGCGCGCAGTATTTCCAGTGCTTTTTTATTTTCACGGGTACCATCCAGCGCCAGTGCAAAGTTGATCATCAGGATGCCGTAATCGTTCCTGAATTCCTGGAAAATATCCGGCAGGGCGTTCAATACCCGTACCTGCTGCAAACCTGCATAGGGCAAGGCTTCCCGCCATCGGGAGTTTGGATTGGCCCTCCTGCGGGCTTCCGCATCTTCCAGTATTTTATAGGATTGCTGCAGGGTGCGGAATATTTTATCATAGCTCCGGTTTTGATGTTCGCCATCCATCAGCAGCGGGTTGGCATACAACTGCTGTAACAGCGGCGCCTGTTGCTGTTTAAGGCTGTTCACTACTGCAGCGGTAAATAACGGTTCATAAAACGGCGCTATAAAAGCGAGGAATGCCGGGGTGTTGTAAAGAGGGTTATCATTAAAAAGTCCTGACAGTTTACCCGTTTCCAGGAAACCTGACAGGACCGTATCGTTATTGATCTGTTGATAAAAATGTAACCTGGCGGGCGCCTGCAGTTCATCAAAGAAATGCAGCAGATCGTTTTTACTGAGCCATTGTGTTCCTGCACGTAATACCTTTTCTTCTGATAATTCCAGCTCTGCCATTATTTTTTTCCGGAGAAGGGATACTGCAGCGGCATCCTCCGCTGCTACGGGCCCGCCATTCATCTTCTCCAGGAAAGCAAAGGGATTCAGGTATTTCATATACCGGCAAAATACTAAAAAAAGTAATCAGCCGGGTCAGGAAAACAGCAGGTACGCCAGTATCAGCGTAACAATTACATTGAATGTTTGTGCTATCAGGAACGCATATACGGGCTTCCTGCTTTCAGTGCCTACCAGGTCTTTAAAGTTCGTTTCCAATCCTATGCTGGTGAATGCCAGCGCAAACCACACTCCCTGCAAACTTTTCAGCGATCCTTTTACCGGTGCAATGGCCGCTGGCGACAACAAAAAGGAAAATACCAGCGACGCGATAATAAAGCCGATCACGAACTTGGGGAATCTTTCCCAGATCACTTTCAGTGTAGGTTTCTGCTCTTTATCCGTTGCATTCGGATGTTTGGTATAAGTCCAGTATACAGAAATGGCAAAAGCGGCAATACCCAATAACACGTTCTGTGAAAATTTCACGATAGTACTGATCTTCAGCGCGGTTTCACCTACCAGCGATCCCGATGCCACTACTGCACCGGTAGTGTCTATACTACCACCCAGCCAGGCGCCGGTTACAGCTTCGGGGAACTGGAAATGATGTGCGATCATCGGCATAAAGATCATCATGGGGATAGCGGTGATCAGTACCAGTGAAATTACCAGCGACAATTTCTTTGAATCTCCCTTGATAGCGCCGGAGGTAGCAATAGCTGCCGACACCCCGCAGATAGATACAGCGCTGGATAACATCATGGTCAGTTCGTTATCTATCTTCAGCCGTTTACATACCCAATACGAAAAATACCACACGGAAAGCACTACTACCAATGCCTGTATCAGCCCCAGGGAACCGGCTTTCAGCACATCCGAAAAAATAACGGTAGTGCCCAGCAATACCAGGCCTATCTTCACAAAAAATTCCGAGGTAAGTGATTCCCGGAACCAGGTAGGCAGTTTAAAAAGGTTACCGATCAGCAAACCAATGATGAGACTGAAAATAACGGCTTCCAACCCCAGTTCATTCATAGCGGCATTTCCTGCCACGATGAGCGCCAGCGTGGTTAATACAAACACCGCGGGAAATACCACGAGGGTATTTTTCAGCGGCCTGCCGGTGAGAAAGGATCCCAGCAGGGCTACCAGCAACACGTAAATGAACTGTGCGCCGATCTTCAAGAAGTTGGCGCCGGTGAGTACTTTCGTGGTAAGGTCGGTGGCACTGCTCCATTTGTAGTCAGGTAAAGCGACGTGTACTCCTGCCAGTGAAAGCAGGATGATCAGGAAACCCAGCACAACTATGGCCCAATCTTCCTGTAAATAAGACTTAACTCCAGGCATATTTATTCATTAAGATAGTGACGGTTTAAAAAATATCTTTCAGTACTGCATTGGCGGCGTGGTAACCGCACATGCCATGAACCCCGCCTCCCGGCGGTGTGGCGGAGGAACAGATATAGATCCCTTTGGCTGATGTACGGTAAGGCGATATACGACAGGCTGGCCGTGTATACAATTGCCGGATGTCGATGATACCGCCATTGATATCGCCGCCTACATAGTTCGGATTGTACAGTTCCATTTGCTGCGCATTCATGGTATGCTTTGCCAGTATAAGATCGCGGAAGCCGGGCGCAAAACGTTCTATCTGCCGCTCAATGATGGCTGTCATATCTGCATCGGTGCCATTGGGTACGTGGCAATAGGCCCACGCCGTATGCTTTCCGGCGGGAGCTCTTTCATCGAACAGGCTTTGTTGTGATAACAATACGTAAGGCGCCTGTGAAATAGCGCCACTGTATGCCTGTTGCTCCGACAAGGCAATTTCTCCGAAAGTACCGCCCAGGTGGACCGTAGCGGCCTGCCTGCATTCCGGCGCTGTGAAAGGGATAGGGCCGCTCAGCGCCCAATCCATTTTAAATACGCCGGGGCCATAACGGTAACGGGCCAACTGTTTCCGGTATCCGGGTGAAAACCGGTCGCCTGCAATAGTAAGCAGCTGCTTTGGTGTAAGGTCAAATACTACCGCCCGGTGTGAAGGCAATTGCGACAACGAACTAACGTGAACGCCTGTCTGAATTTCCCCGCCCAGCGATACAAAATACCCGGCCAGTGCCCGGCCGATAGCCTGGGAGCCTCCTTTGGGCACCGGCCATCCATGCCGGTGGCCTACAGCCGACAGTACAATGCCGATGGCCGCAGAAGCCACGTTGGTTAAGGGTTGTATGGAATGGGCCGTCATGCCCGCCCATAATCCCCTGGCTTTTTGTGTAGAGAACCTGTTGGCAATAGTGGCTGCGGAACGTAGCGCATTCAGGCCAAAGCGGGCCATGAGAAGCGGGTGCCGCGGAAATGAAAAAGGCCCGAGGCTATCTTCCGCGATGGCTTCCCAGTTGTCTGCCACTGGTTTTACCAGGTTGCGGTAAGCTTTTCCGTCTGCTCCCAATGCATCTGCTGTTTCATCCAGGGAGCGGGCCAGGAAGGCGGCAGTGCCATCGTCGAACGGGTGGGCTGCCTCCAGTGGCGAATAAACGAATTCCAGCCCGAAATCAGCCAGCGGGAGCCTGGAAAAGAAAGGGGAGCCTATGGCCATGGGATGTACTGCAGAGCATACGTCGTGGTAAAACCCCGGCAACGTTAATTCTGCTGTGCGCATACCACCGCCGATAGTGTCTTTCGCTTCCAGCAACAGTACAGATAAGCCCTCCTGCTGCAGCCTGATGGCGGCCGACAAGCCATTGGGTCCGGATCCTACCACTATTACATCGTAATCTTTTTTCTCCATGGGCTGCTTTCTGCGGTGGAGAGACATCTCCCCGCGCTGATTTATTAGTCTACAAACTTAGTATACTATTAACGGGAATGCAAATTATTTTTGAGAAAGATAATATTTTATTCTGCCTCTTCCACTACTACGCCCAGGCGCAGCGCTTTCAGCCCGCTGAGCCCCTGCAGGTCTTCCAGTTCCAGTTCTTCCAGCTCCGGCAGCAGCACGCCGGTTTCCTGTAAATAGCGGATAAAAGGCAGGTAGTCCTCGATATCAGCCCGGTCGGAATAGATCAGGGCAATTTTATCGGGCTGGGTTAACCGTTCTTCTGTATTGCGGATATGTACTTTATCGATCCGTTTCTTGATCATCTGGTAGCGGATATTATAAGCCCCTTCCACATCAAATTTCCGTTCATCTGCCCGGAAGCTGATATCAATAGGATGGTTATGCACAAAGATGAGCTGCGTGGTGAACAGTTCCTTTTCCATCCTCGCTATCAGCGAATGGGTGAGCTTTGTAATAGCCACCATTGACGACAGCTGCCATAGCCGGAGATTTTTCAGGTGGAAATGATTAAAGGGGCGGTCCGGTGCAATTGACTGACCTATGTAAATATCGTATTCCACTCCATCTGTCCTGAACTTTTCAAAATAGCAGGGATAGGATTCCTGTAATTTATTTTTCTCGGATTCCAGGTATTCGTTGGCCGTTTGTGTGATGAGCTGCATGGATACTTCCAGCGAGTCCTTATTCACATTACCGGCCATGCTTTGCAGGCAGGTTTCAATAGTTTCCCCGGTAGCGGGGTACTGTGCGGCAATATGCTGCAGGTAATTTACCGCTTCTTCTTCCAGGAACCTGTTCAGCGCATTTTCATCCGAAGGGCTCAGCTGCTGCTGCACCAGGGCCTGCTGCCAGCGCTGGCAGTGATAGATCATTTCCCGTAGCAGGTCGTTCTGCTGGTACTTACGGAGCATGTCCAGCGTATTGGCAAGGATGCTCAGATGGCTGTCCAGGTCGGCAATAATCGCCTTGTTTCTTTCCAAAGTAGAGTTCCGGATATCAATAGCCCCATACAACGGGTATACTTCTTTAAACAGGATATTGCTGATAGTGGCCGGCTGGTTCTTTTTCAGCCTGTACAGGTAATGCCAGGCCGCTTCGTTGAATTTCCATTGCACTGCAGGTTGTATGGAAGTGAATTTCTCCTTGATCACTTTTTCTATCTCCCCGTTAAATTCATCTATATAGATCTGCAATAGCTGGGCCACAGCGTCTAAGGCGGGTTCCAGGAGCGACAATGTTTTCTCGTCGAATGTGTGATCCTTCCAGGTATGCACCGCGAAGGCGCCTACCGGTTCTCCCATGTAAAAAAGAGGCATGATGGCCAGCGACTTTACTCCCTGCTGCCGGAAATATTCCAGGAATGCATATTCCTTACGGGTTTCTTTCCAGATATCTTCAGAAAAAAAGAACAGCGGTTTAGACATAAATGCTTTCGCATTCCGGCTGAAATCTTCCGGCGACAAGCGGCTTTCTCCCCAAACTTCAAACAAAATGCCGGTGCCTCCTTTTTCGAAACTATATACCGGGTTATTGTTCACCCGGAGAAAAGGGAACAGGTCGAACTCAATCCGGCTGTCGCGCACCAGCGATTTAAGCGACAGGATCACCTGTTTATAATTCTCTTCAGTGATCAGCGAGGTACGTGATAACCGCATACCTGTAATATTCTCCACTGCTTTTTGCGCTGTTACCTCCATTACGTTGATCACGCAAAAACCGCGGAAACAGAACAGGTCCAGCGGGAGCATATCCGCCAGTATTTCCTCACCACCGCCTTCGCTGAAGTGTGTGTATAACTGTACAAAGTCGATTTCCGGCAATTCCCCTTTTGCCGTTACCTTAATAAAGTCGGTATTGATGCTCACCTCGTAATACTGCAACAAACCGGTGGCAGTATTCACCCCTTCATGATATTGTTCCGTTTTTACCGGCGCCTTGAAATTATAGAGCCGTTGCAGGATGAGCGAATAGATCAGCGCTAATCTTTCCCGGTGATAATCTGCCGGTGTATGGGTTATCTCATACGTATGCGAGGCCGATTTATTTCCCAGCAATTCATAGATCAGGTCTGTACCATAAAAAGTAACCGGCAGGAAGGGGTAGCTGAGCCCCCATACCAGCTGCTGCTCCGGGCGCGTAGCCGGGGAAAGGCAGGCATATACGTACTCCAGCAGGGAGGTATATTGCGTAATTTCTTCCAGCGGAATATCCCTGCGGCCAACATCCGACGCTTCAAATTCTGCCAGCGCTTCTTTGTATAAACGGGCCTTCACTGTCGGCTCTTCACTGATCCGCTGTTTAAGGTAGGAGATAAACGTTTCAAAGGAAATGGCTGCATCTATAGCCAGTGGCTGCGCCTTATGTCCTGACACATCCAATATGGTTGCTTGCATAAAGGGGAATATTCTTTTCTGTATCAAAGGTAGGGAAAACTGCGGCTATTTAAACGGGGCAACACGCATGCGATGGCGGAAAGCAATAAATGACTTAACTTGTTATCCTGTAATTTCACCCCGATACAAACACTTCTTAAACAGCTGCAAATCATGAAAACAATCTACCTGTTAACAGCTGCGTTATGCCTGTTAATTAACTCCGCTACCTTTGCCCAGCAAGACTCCGCCGCTATGATGAAAGCATGGGCTGAATACATGACGCCGGGCCCTGCACACCAGAAAATGGCCGAAGCCGATGGAGAATGGACAGCCGATATGACCATGTGGGAAAGGCCGGATGCCCCTCCCTCCAAATCAACCGGCGCCGCCACCTACAAAATGATCCTGGGCGGCCGCTATTGTGAAGGCCGTTATACCGCCAACATGATGGGGATGGACTTTGAAGGTATCAGCACCATGGCCTACGATAATGCCAAGAAAAAATACATCTCCACCTGGGTGGACAATATGGGCACCGGTATCATGGTAATGGAAGGTAAGCCCACTTCATCCGGCGAAGGACTGGAATTTACGGGTAAAGGACTGGACCCGACCACCGGGAAAGACTACGATATGCGCCAGGTGCTCACCTGGCAGGATAAAGATCATCACACCATGGAAATGTATAGAAAAGTAAATGGAAAAGAATTCAAAGAAATGGAAATCAAATACACCCGCAAATAATATCCAGGGATTAGCTTCCACCCGGAGCTAATCCCCCTTTTTTAAAATATCAGTTACCTTATAATCCGGCGCACCACCCGCGTAAGACGCTACCAGCGCTCCCAGCGCATTGGCAAATACCAGGCACTCCCTCGCTGCCTTCCCCCGGATAATGCTATGCAGGAACCCCGCCAGGAAAGCATCCCCGCTGCCTATGGTATCTGCCACCTTCACCGTAATACCCGGTTCCACATAAAAAACATCCTCCATAAACAACATAGCGCCATCGCCCCCCATTGTTACCACAATGGTGTTAATCCCAAAACGATCCGACAGTAAACGTACCGCCTGCTCTTTATCCACATAAGGATGATACCACCTGCTGATCAGCTCCAGTTCATTATTATTCAATTTAAGGATATCGCATTCCTCCAGCAGCCATTCCACATGTGCACGGGTATAATGCGGCTCCCTTAAATTAATATCCAGCACCTTGATAACGTTTTCTTTCAACGCCTGCTGCAGCGTGTGCAGCGACACCTTATCACGGGAACAAAGACTGCCAAATACAAAATAACGTGTAGCCTTATCCTTTAGCCTCTCAGCCAGCAACGGCTCCCATTCAATAAAATCCCACGCCGCCGGGTATACGATATCATAATGCACCTCATGCGGGTTAGTCATATCGGCATATACCTTTCCCGTTTCATGCTCTTTATCTGTTTGCACCAGGCTGGTATCCAGCCCGAACCGGTGCAGCATGTCCATTAATCCCTGCCCACGCGCATCACGCCCCACGCGCGATACCAGCGATACCTGTTCACCCAGCTTTTGCAGGTGATAGGCCACATTCATCACCGCCCCACCGGGCAATTCCTTCTCCGGTAAAATATCCCAGAGCATCTCCCCAAAACAAATGATCCCGTCTGACATAAGTCTTTTTGCTTTAATTAAAAATAACTCCCCTTACAAAGTACGATAAAGCCCTTATATTTATAACAGGAAACCCTCCACCCGCGGAAAGCTGTTTTCAATTACAGAAATATGAAGGTATCGCCCAAGGCAAAAATATGGCTGAAAGTACTGGCTGTTCTTATCATCCTCAGGATAATAACAGGCGTGGCGTTGTATTACCTGGTGGAGCATAAGTTTGTAAACATCGTTCAATATATTGTTAACAAAGAATCCGGTAACGGTTATACGTTCAATGCAGATGATATCGACTTTTCCCTGTTTAAAAGAAACATCGTGATCAGCGGCGCCCGGCTCACCGGGAAAGATACTGTGAATGTGGCCTCCCATTTCGATGTATCTATTCCAAAGGTGTATCTTTCTATCCAGTCGTGGCGCGCACTGATACTGCATAAGAAGCTGCTGGTCGACAGTCTTTCCATTACCAGTCCCTCGCTTACAATACACGAGCATATAGCCCGGGGCCCGCGCCAGGAAGGGTTCCAGCTTTCCTCTATAGTGCAGCACCTTGAACAAACGCTTCAGTATGTGAACGCACGCATTGTGCACCTTCAAAACGGTGCGCTTGTATACAGTAAGGTAAAAACGGCCCTCCGCCGCTGCGTGTTGATCACTTCAATTTTTCTATCGTTAATTTTACCAAGGTTACCAATGCAGATAATCATATACTCGGGTCCGACGATGTGGATTTCTCATTCGGCCGGCAGCACTGGATCCTGCCCGATGGCAGGAATACCATTAGCTTCAGGCGCCTGCACTTCTCCGGTAAAAAACAGGTGTTTGAGCTTGATTCCGTCACCATTTACAGTGCACCCACACCTACGAAAGGAGAAATGCAACTGCAGGCAGATAAGTTCTATTTCAACGCACGGCACCTCCCCGCTATTTACATGCGGGAAGAACTCCTGATAGATACCCTTATATGTATACGGCCGGTGCTCAGGCTCCCTGGCAGGAAAGTAAGCGCCAAAGATAAAAAGATAGTGCTGGACAGTTTACCCAATACCCTGTTCAGGAAAATGAACTTCCGTTATATCGAAGTAAAAGAAGGTGAACTGCTGCTGCGCGGCAATGTATCTACCGGCGCTACCAAACGCAGCAACCTGAATATCTATAACCTCACCATTGCACATGATACCACGCCCGGTATCACCACCGACAGTATTGCACTTAATCTCAATAAAATAAAATTCTATTCGCTCGACAGCCTCTTCCAGCTAAGCGTAGATGAATTTGTACTACAGCAGAATGATGTGATCTTTAATAACGTAGAATACGGTCCTACCCCGCTCAACCACTCCGGCAAAGGCTTAACCTTCCGTGCGCCTTCACTGCGGCTGAACAACGTAAGCCTGGAAGACTTGCTGAGAAAGCGCTTGAAAGCCTCCGGCGCCGTGCTGTACCAGCCCGGCATTACCTTTCTTACCAAAGCAAAACAACCGGTAAAAGGTAAAAAACCGGCAGACAGTACCGCTATTAAAATGCCCGCGTTCTATCAAACGCTGCACGGCCTCAGTGAACTGATCCAGGTGAATACCTTCCGGATCGTTGATGGCAATATCAACTTCACCGCCAACGGCAGATCGAAGGTGATACTGCAGGTGAAAGATATTAACACCGATATCCTGCTGCACAATTTCCTGCTCAGCGATTCACTGGTAGATATCAAGCACGCTATGCCCAACCTGCATGTCAGGCAGATAAGTGTAGCATTACCCAAAGCTGAAATCACCATGGACAACTATACCTTCGACGGCACCCACCGGCACAATAAAGCCGCCAAAGCTACCGTATCGTTGTTGAACGGCACGCTTATCACCGCAAAGGACCTTTACTGGGAAGTGTTCGACTGGGACGTTTACCAGCAAACAAAAGATATACAGGTAGATGTATTAAGAATAGGCGCCGTGAATATACAGGCGCATCGCGATGGCGCTAAAAAAGAAGTGCCTGCAAAAGACCTCCCGGTAATCCGTATTGCCCGACTGAACATCGGCAAGGTGCAGTTCAGCAGTGAAGGGCCGGGTGAGCAGAGCAGTTTCCAGGCAGATAAAATAGCTTTGAAAGATATACGCACGCGACAGCGCTTCTTTACCTGGGCATCGGCCACAGGGCTGCTTCACCACATCAGCCATCACAGCAAAGCAATGGATATAGCCGCAGTCCAGGTGCAGTTTAACGGCAACGGGCATACGTATATTACAGCTGCCGGTGCAACACTATATAACAATAACGGGCATACCAAAATAAATTTCCCTTCTGCCGATATTCAAACCAATATTCACAGCACGGATTTCAGCAAAACCGTTATTCCACAGCTGTCCATAGCTGCTGCTACCATTTCACATACCAGCATCAAAGGGAAAGACAGCAGCAGCCTGGAAACACAAGCGATACTAAGCGGCAACGGGATTGTACTGCATACCGGTAAGCAGCCCCATTTAAAGTATGATGGTATGAACCTTGAGTTATCGTCGCTGGCTTTTAACCATACCACTACACAGTTTACAATGCCGCAGCTACAGCTGCAACTACACAAGGGTACATTGCATAAGGATAAGTCCGGCCACCTTACGGTACGCTCCGGCGTAGCCCTGCAATGGCAGGATGCGCGGTTATCCATGCACCGCGCGGATACGATGGAACTAACGCTGCAGCGGCTATCCGGTATGTTTAACGATGCCGCCTTCTCCTGGAGCCAGGGGCATCAACCGGAATGGGCATCGTTTATCAGCAATATCACCATCAGCCAGGGCGGCATACAATACCGCAACAAACAGCTTCATGCCCATGCAGAGAACTTTACGCTGGACCCCGCCACCCAAACATTCCATCTGACTAATTTTGAAGCAGCGCCCAATCTTACAGCAGAAGAAACCTTCCGCACTGCCCGCTGGCAGCGCGATTACATCACCGTAAAAGGGCAATCCCTTCAGATCAGCGGCATCAATATGCACCACCAGGATGGCGACACCACTATTGCCATCAGGAAGATTACGGTAGATAATACGCTGCTTACTACGGCCAGGGATAAACGAATTCCGTTTGAGCACGGCATAGAAAAAAGGATGCCTACAAAATTGACCCGTACCATTCCATTTGCCCTGCAGGTAGATTCCATCGTGATGCGGCAATCGGCGGTAACGGTGAATGAATCGTCCAGGTCTACCAACAAATGGTCGGCTGTACCTATTACTGATATTAACGCACTGATCACACATTTCGGTAACACCTACGGCAACAGCGACAGCCTGCTGGTGCAGGCCAGTGGTAAGCTCCTGGGAAATCCTATCCGGTACTTTTCCTATCATGAATCCTATGGTGATTCTCTTTCCGGGTTTACTGCGGAAAGCCGCCTGGCGCCGATGAACCTGCAGGATTTTAATGCGGTAGCCATCCCCATGGCTGCCGTAAAAGTAAGACGCGGCTATGCAGATACCATCTTTTCACAATGGTCGGGGAATAAATATGCCACACTGGGCGTTATGAACTTTTATTATCGTCAGTTGAATGTGCAGGTACTGAATAAGAAAGATTCCACGCGCCAGGGCTTTAAAGCCCGTGTATTTACCTCGCTGGCGAACCTTTTACTGAGGAACAGTCATCAGCGGCCCACGCGGATGTTCTTTGAACGGGACCGGGAAAAATTCATTTTCAACTATTGGGTAAAAGCAGAAACTTCCGGTATTCTAACAGCTGTGGGTGTTAAAAAAGACCGGAAGTACCTGAAGAAATATAACAAAATGGCAAAGAAATATTCCCTGCCCCAAAAATAGCTTATTCCCTGATAATAGCCAGGGCTTTATCCAGCAGCTCGTCCCTGTTTTCACGTATACCCTTTACCGTTGGTTCCATAACAATGTCGGGGCCAATGCCGGTGCGTTGTGTTTCCCTCCCATCGGGGTAGTACACGCCAATGCCGGTGATCAGTGTTTGTATGCCACCAGGCAGTGAAAAGAAGGATATATTCCCATCGGCACCGGCGGTAGTGCTGCCAAGTACTACCGCACGTGGCGCCAGCCGCAGCGCCATTGTTACAAATTCTGCATTGCTTTGGGTAGTGGCGTCTACAAGGATCACTACCTTGCCTTTGTAATAATCTTTATTCTTTGAGCCTGCCTCCATTTCACCTGTCATTGCAAACTGGCCTGGCTGTCTTATACTTCCTACTGTAAATTTCGCAAAGGGTGCAGGTGATGGCAGTACATATTTTATGAGCGATTGCAGCAGGTTATCCGCCGGGTAGGAACGCAGGTCTATCACCATTCCTTTAGTATTTTTAAACGCCTCTCTTACTGTATCCATTTGTGTATTCTTGAAAGTGCCGGGGTATACATAGCCTACGTCTTCGCCGATCATTTTCCAGGAAGCTACCGGCGGATCATATATCACCATGGCCTCATTATAGGTTACTGCGGGCACTGTTACGCTGCCGGTGGCGCCATCCCTTTCATAGTCGAGCAGCAGGGAGCTGTCGCGGGTTTGAAACAGCGTGCGTTCAATCCTGTTCAGCTGCGTGGCGTAGTTGGAGGCAGAGGTAAGCGGCAACAGTCTTTTAACTATGGCAGTCACCGGTTCTTTATTGATGGCGGTAATCACATCTCCTTTGCGTAAGCCGTATTTTTCATTGGCTACTTTCATCACTACCGCCTTTTCTTCTACGAACCGGATACGTACCGGCAATGTTTTAAATCTATCTGCTCCACGGATCACCAGGTTAGGGCCTGATATACCGGCATGGGAATCATGAATGCCTGCAATCAGCCGCAGCAGCGCAGTTTGATAGGCAGCGGTATCTGCGGCATTTACCATGGCAGGAATAAACTCCGCTAACTTATTGTTCCAGCCTTCGGTGATGAGGTGTTTGTAGGGGAAGCAGTATTGTATGATATTCCAGTAGCGGTACAGTGCCAGCAGCCGGAAACCGGCATCAGGGTATGGCATAGTGTTGTATGCCTGCTCATTTGTAAAAGCAGGGTTGCCGGCGGGCTCCATTCCCAGGTAGTAATTAAAGTCGGCCCGGTTCAGGGCTTCCACTTTTTTCAGTGATGCGGACAATGCCGGGCCTAATGTTTTTTCATCTGAGAGCCAGTCGAGGTCGGCTTTAAATTTGATCGTTTGCCTGCTGTTATGCGCACGCGGGACTTCTCCCGGGGAGACAAGCCGGTTCAACCAGCGAAGCAGCACTTCATTCCTGGCTGTTTCGCTGTTGCTGTTCAGTACTTCCGGCAAGATGCGAAACAGTTCATAATCCCAGTTATATTCTCCGGCCATTACGGCAGGGTGATAATATTTCAGGAAGCCCCACACTTTCCCCAGTACTTCCAGGTGTTTTTCCTGCAGGGCGGTAAGAGAGGGAATATTTATCCCTGATCCGGCGTCGAAGGCATGATCACTGTCTGCCTTAAACACACGCAGCGGCAGCGCATCTTTCAACGGCTTTCCATCTACCAGCACTTCCAGGTTATCTGCCCATACCCTGCCACTGCTGCTGTTAATAGCGCCAACGTATACTGTGCCACCTCCATCAGGCAGGGAAAGGGTAATACTGTATTTTTGCCAGCCGGTGGTTCCCTGCAACCGCTGTTTTTGCATATTATCCATTTTGTACACCGCGCCTGACCGGTTATCCACACGCATGAACAGTCCGCCGTAACCACCGGCTACCGAATCCAGCTTCAGGTAGCCATTGAGGGTAACCGTTTTCCCCGCGAACGTAACCGGGATACGTTTAATGGCACAACCAAAATCACGGTTGCCTGTTTTTCCTGCGGGGACAATACGTAGCGCACTATGTCCTTCATAACTGGTGCTGGTATCCACATCAAGTTGGTAATTGCCGCCCCAGTTGATCCAACCGGAAGGCAAACCGGGGCCTTTACTTTCAAAACTTCCATCAAAGGCAGCAGGGGATTGGGCTGCAGCGGGAAGAGATAAGGAGAACAATAGTAGAAGGGCAGGAAAGCGCATAAGGAAAAAGGATTTTCTGTTTCAAATCTCCCATAAATTAACAGGTATTTTTGCACCCAAAAAGTTAAAATATGTGCTTGATTATTTTACGGTTTGCAGTTACTTCCCGTATAGGTCTCCGATACTTACCGCATACTTAGGACTGGTATAGGTGTAGTACTCACTATATAGTCATCATACTATCTCTATACTCTCATCATACGTTCATCACGCATTAATAATGCACTCCCAATGCTTAGTGCATGCACTTAGCCGATTTTTCTCTGCAAAAAGCGGCAAAAACGGCGGGATTATTTTCCCGGTATTCCTGCGGTTTGTAATTTTACATTGGATATGGAAAGGAGAAGATTAAATACTTTACCCTTCCCTGTTTACAACTTTTTATCCGACCTTTGTTACCCAATTTTAAGCGATTATGAAAGTTTGCATTGCTGAAAAACCAAGTGTGGCAAGGGATATTGCAGAAGTGATCGGTGCGAACCAACGCAAAGAGGGCTACTATGAGGGCAATGGCTACCAGGTTACCTGGACTTTCGGACATTTCTGTACCCTTAAAGAGCCGCACGATTACTATGAGCAATGGAAGTTCTGGCGACTGGAAGATCTGCCGATGATCCCTCCCAGCTTTGGTATCAAACTGATTGAAAATTCCGGCGTACAGAAACAGTTTAAAATTATAGAAACCCTGGTACAGGCCTGTGAAGAGGTGATCAACTGCGGGGATGCCGGCCAGGAAGGGGAACTGATACAGCGTTGGGTACTGTTGAAAGCAAAATGCACCGCGCCTGTTAAAAGATTGTGGATATCGTCACTAACGGTAGAGGCTATCCGCGATGGGTTTCAGCACCTGAAAGCGGCAGAGCAATATAATAACCTGTATGCAGCAGGCAGCGCACGCGCTATAGGCGACTGGCTCCTGGGGATGAACGCTACCCGCCTGTTCACCAAAAAATTTGCACAGGGTAAGGTAGTGTTATCGATCGGCAGGGTACAAACACCTACCCTGGCTATGATTGTGCAGCGGCAGAAAGAAATCAATGCCTTCGTATCGGAAGACTACTGGGAGCTGAAAACTATTTACCGGGAAACGGAATTCACTGCGGCCATCGACCGGCTTAAAACGCCTGATAAAGCCGCCAAAGGACTTGCCTATCTCAAGGAGCACCCGTTTGAAGTGACCTCCTTCGAAAAGAAAGACGGGAAAGAAGGGAACCCACGCCTGTTCGACCTCACCGCCCTGCAGGTGGAAGCCAATAAAAAATTCGGGTTCTCCGCGGATGATACGTTGAAATATATACAGAATCTTTACGAGAAAAAACTGACCACCTACCCCAGGGTAGATACCACTTACCTCTCGGAAGACCTGCATCCGAAAATTGCCGGCATACTCCAGGATATGACGCCCTATAGCGCGCTTACCGCCCCGCTGCTGGCGAATCCTATCCCAAAGCTGAAAACCGTTTTCGATGACAAGAAGGTAACAGATCACCACGCTATTATCCCTACCGGTCAGCATCCCGGCGGACTTCCCCTGGAAGAAAAACGGATCTACGACCTGGTAGCCCGTCGCTTTATCGCGGCCTTTTACCCGGAATGTAAGATCTCCAATACTACCGTACTCGGTAAGGTAGGGCAGGTACCTTTTAAAGTGACCGGTAAACAGATCATAGAGCCTGGCTGGAAGGAGGTATATGCCAACGATGTAAAAGAAAAAAAAGAAGGGGAAGAAGAAGAGAAAATACTGCCTCATTTTGAAGTGGGTGAAAGCGGTCCGCATACCCCACGCATCCACCAGGGCAAAACCTCTCCGCCCAAAGCCTTTACAGAAGCTACTTTGCTGAGAGCAATGGAAACCGCAGGTAAACAGGTGGATGATGAAGAAATGAGGGAACTGCTGAAAGACAATGGCATAGGCCGTCCATCTACCCGCGCCAATATCATTGAAACACTGTTCCGCAGAAAATATATCGAGAAGAAAAAGAAAAATATCTATGCCACCCAAACCGGCATTGACCTGATAGATACCATACAAACGGAGCTGCTTAAAAGCGCCGAATTAACCGGCCAGTGGGAACGGAAGCTACGCCTTATAGAAAAAGGCGAGTACGCCATGGATACTTTTAAAGATGAGCTGATACAGATGGTGGTAGATCTTACCAAAGAAGTGAAAACCGCCAGCTATAAATTCATTACCATTGCGCCTGATCCGCCACCAGTGCCGGAAGAAAAAGAGAAACCCAAAAAAGAGCCGAAGCCTAAAAAGGCAATTGTAATAGAAGAGCTGCAATGTCCTAAGTGCAAAACGCACCCGCTTAAAAAAGGCAATACCGCTTATGGCTGTGCAAATTTCACGGTATGCGGCTTCAAGCTGCCTTTTGAAATACTTGGCAAAAAGCTTACTGATAAACATATTACCGACCTGCTCACCAAAGGTAAAACCGGCAAGATCAAAGGTCTTAAAATTCCGGGCAGCAATGAAGAGCGGGAGGGCAAGCTGGAGCTGGGGGCGGATTTTAATGTAACGCTTTCGTAGTGCGAGGATCGCCTTCGGCGATTTAAATTGTCTTGGAGCAGGATTACGCTGATTATACTGATTAGCCTGATTTGATTATGTTGGATTTTTTTGATTCGGGGAGATGTAAGCGAATGCGCTTATATCTCCCCGAATCTTTTATTAATCAAAAAAATAAAACCCAGCTAATCAGTATAATCAGCGTAATCCTGCTCCAAGACAATTTAAATCGCCGAAGGCGATGCGGAAGTTCCCCTACACTATGGCGGTGCCCACTGTTACTTCTTTCCACTGCTCCAGGTCAGCTTCTATGGCTGCTATTTTCTGGTAGGCGAGGTTGTACGCATCTTCTCCGAGGAAGAGGTGAAGCGGCGCGTTTTCCACAGCTGCAATATCAATGATGGCGGCTACCGCTTTTTCGGGATCCCCTGGTTGATTACCGTTGATCTCCTCCTGGTGCACCTGTTGCGTAGCGCGAACAGACTGGTAGGCATCCAGCTGGTTGGCTGGCACACCGAGAGAGCCTGAAGTAAGGAAATCGGTTCTGAAATAACCGGGAGATACAATGGTCACTGAAATGCCAAATGGTTTTACTTCGGCAGCCAATGATTCTGATAAACCGTCTACAGCAAATTTGGTAGCGCAATAGATGCCGAAACCGGGGAAGCTACCGGTAAAGCCGGCAATAGAGGAAATGTTTAAAATATGCCCCGCCTGTTGTGCCCTCATATATGGCAGTATACTGCGGGTTACATTAAGCAGGCCAAATACGTTCACATCAAAGTTACTACGTGATTCAGCATCCGATAACTCTTCGATACTACCTACCTGTCCGTAGCCGGCGTTGTTTACCAGTACATCTATACGTCCGAAACGGCTGATAGTTTCTTTTACCGCCGCCTCTACGCTGCTTTCTGTTTTCAGGTCTACGGCAAGCGGCAGGAAATCATCGCCTGTTGCTACTTTACGGAGATCCTCAATATTGCGGGAAGTGGCGGCTACTTTATATCCTTTGCTTAATAACTGTTTTACGAGGGAGCGGCCTAATCCTTTAGAGGCGCCGGTTACAAACCATACTTTTTTGTTGTCCATGATCTTTGTGTTTTTGTTCTCACAAAAGTAGACCAGGGATTGCTGCCGATTATTACATCAATCAAACCAATAATTGCAAAAATCAAACATCGCGGAAAGCACCGGGAGTGATGCTGGTTTGTTTTTTAAAAAAGTTACTGAAATGGGCAGGTTCTTCAAACCCGAGGGCATAGCTGATCTCTGCCACGTTCCAGCTGGTATGCTTTAGTAAAGCCATTGCCTCGGCGGTAATGCGCTCCGCAATGTGAGTGGTGGTGGTTTTACCTGTGGTATCGCGGATTGCACGGTTCAGGTGGTTCACATGAACGGAAAGCTGTTTGGCAAAGTCGTTGGCAGAGCGCATTACAAAACGCTGCGACGGCGATTCAATGGGGAATTGGCGCTCCAGCAGGTCGGTAAATACCGCTGTGATGCGCGACTTCGCATCTGCATGCTGGTACAGGGTTTCGGAGGGCTGCATCTTTAACGCGTAGTGAATGATCTCTGTAAGATAGCTGCGCAACAGGTCGTATTTATACACATAGTCGGAATTGATTTCCGTCAGCATCTTTTTAAAGAGTTGTGATACTTCTCTGTCCTGGGCTTTCGTTAGCTGGTAAGAAGGAATACCGCCCGGCATCATCATGGGCAGATCGTGCAGGTTGCCGCGGGTGGCTCCTGTAAAAAAGGATTCCCTGAAGATGCAGAAATAACCGCTATTGTCGGCCGACAGTGGCTCCCAGCCATAAGGCACCTGGGGGTTAAAAAAAACGAGCGTACTGCCTTTTACTTCCGTGGTTTTATCAGCATAATGGAAGATATTGCCTCCCCTCAGCAGGCTTACCTTGTAAAAGTCGCGGCGACTGTAACTAACCGTAGAGCGGCCATCCACTACACAATCTTCCAGCCGGAATACGTTAAAATGCCCGATATCCTGTTGCAATTTATCTGGTACGGCCTGGAACTTAAGTTCGTAAAATTCCCGGAGTGATTCTGTTTTATTCATCCCGCAAAGTTACAAAATTCACACCATGAACAAATTATTGTGATTACCGGGGTAACCACAATAATCTGTTATTATGTTTTAACAGGCTAATACCAAATCTTCCGGTTCCCGGAATTTCCTTTCGCAGCTTTTAATGGGCACATCGTTAATGGCGGCCAGTCTGCGTTGCATCAGGCCATCGGCGTTAAACTCCCACAGCTCATTACCGTAAGAGCGGAACCAGTTACCGGCATGATCATGCCATTCATATTCAAAACATACGGCAATATGGTTGTCTGTAAAGCTCCAGAGCTCTTTTTTGAGGCGATAGTCCAGCTCTTTCTGCCATTTCTTTGTAAGAAATGCCACTACTTCTTCCCGGCCATTGATAAACTGGTCGCGGTTGCGCCATACCGTGTCAGGTGTATACACCATTGAAACCTTTTGCGGATCGCGCCTATTCCAGGCATCTTCAGCCATTTGTACTTTCTGGAGGGCGGTTTCCTTTGTAAACGGAGGAAGGGGGAATTTTTTTTCCATGATAAAGATGTTTGAATGTGATAGATATAATTAGATAGATCGATCTGTCTGTTATTAGAGTAAATAAAAATCGCCTGCGGCGATGCGTATTTTGTCTGACTCAGGATTATGATGATTATAATGATTTGCCTGAATTTTTTGATGTTGTTTTATAAGTGTGAACGTATTTTGTCTGACTCAGGATTATGATGATTATAATGATTTGCCTGAATTTTTTTGATGTTGCTTTATAAGTGTGAGCGTATTTTGTCTGACTCAGGATTATGATGATTATAATGATTTGCCTGAATTTTTTTGATGTTGTTTTATAAGTGTGAGCGTATTTTGTCTGACTCAGGATTACGCTGATTGGCTTGATTTCATTTTGACGTTGTTTTTATAAATAACTAGAGGAGAAAAACGAAAAATCCATTTCTACCATTCTGTAAAATCCAAAAAACTCAGGCTAATCATTATAATCATCATAATCCTGAGTCAGACAACTTTCGCGCCGAAGGCGACGCAAGCCCTGCCCGTATCACAGCAACCCCAGCGCCATTTTCTTCGCTTCCTGTACCGGCCACTGGTTCCGGTAAAGCTGGCTTTCCACGATGGCCGATTCAAACAGTAAGTATACATGGTCCTTTACAGCCTGCTTCTCATGAGTGAGGATTTCTGCCAGGAAGGCACGCAGATCTTTTTTGTGATCCTGTATTACACTCAATACAGCAGTATCCTTATCCGTTGTTTCCGACAGGATATTCAAAAAAGCACAACCCCTGAAATGCTCCTTCTCATTATTATCAAACAGGAAATCAAACGCCGCCCCAATTTTCTCCTTCGTTTTACTTACCTCACCGGTATAGCTTTTCAATCCATTCATCCAGTCGATATGCCGCTGGTGCAGGAACGCCAGCAATAAAGATTCCTTTGATTCATAATGCAGGTATAAACTGGCCCTCGCCACGCCGGCCTCCTCAATCACCTGGTTAATGCCCGTAGCATGATAGCCCTGGTTATAAAAAAGCGTTGTAGCCGTTTCAAGTAAACGCTGTTTCGGATCACCTGTTTTCTTCTTCATGGAACAAAGATAAGGATAAATAGACAGATCGATCTATCTTTTTCTGATTTTTTTATAAAACTGGAAAAAAAAGTGAAGCATATTCTATCTTGTTGATAAATAATCAAGCGCTTAGCATGTATTTAATATTCCGGAAACTGTTTATTTACCTGTTCCTTTTATGGCCTGTCGTGTTGGTGGGCAAACCTGTATTTGTAAAAACCGCTCCTATGCCTGCCGGTTATCGCCAAACGGGAGTAACTGTAAATGCCGCTTCGCCCGCTACAGTCACCGGCCTGAAATGTGAGCACCTGGTAACACCAATTGGTGTCGATGCCGCTCATCCGCGACTGTCGTGGCAACTGGGCGATAACCGCAACGGCGCGCGACAAACGGCCTATCAAATCCGGGTATCCACAGATTCTATGACCCTGGATACCCACCCGCTATGGACCTCCGGTAAAATCAACAGTGCAGACATCATGACCAGCTTCCCCGGGAAAGCGCTGCAACCATTTACCCGTTACTACTGGAGCGTGGAAGTATGGGATAAAGACGGCGTGAAAACCACTCCCGGCCGTTCCTGGTTTGAAACGGGCATGTTGCAGCAAAGCAACTGGAAAGGCGCCTGGATCAGCGATGGCGACGATATCCGGCTGAAGCCCGCCGCCAATTTCAGAAAAGTTTTTACCGCTACTAAACAGGTGAAATCGGCACGCGCCTATATTGCGGTGGCCGGCCTGTACGAACTGTATATCAACGGAACCAAAGCAGGCAATCACCGCCTCGATCCTATGTACACCCGTTTCGACCGCCGTACCCTGTATGTTACCTATGATGTTACCTCCCTCCTGCAATCAGGCAGGAACGCCATTGGTGTAATGCTGGGCAATGGCTGGTACAATCACCAGTCTACCGCCGTATGGAACTTCCACGAAGCACCCTGGCGCGGCAGACCCGCTTTTTGCCTCGATCTGCGGGTTACCTATACCGATGGCAGCGTGGAAACCATCAGCTCGGGGAAAGACTGGAAAACAGCACTGGGGCCTGTTGTATTCAACAGTATCTATACTGCCGAACATTACGACGCCCGCAAAGAACAACCGGGATGGAATACGGTTAATTTCGATGACAGCAAATGGAAAGATGTTATTTATCGCGCAGCGCCTTCACAGCACATTGTTTCACAACAGCTGTATCCTATCGAGAACGTAGAGGAAATTCCTGCCGCCAGTGTTGCCCATCCCAACGACAGCACCTGGATATACGACCTGGGCAGAAATATTGCCGGTGTAAGCAGGATCCGCGTAAGCGGCCCGGCAGGCACGGTGCTTAAACTGAAACACGGGGAACAACTGGATAAAAAAGGCTTTGTGGATCTCTCCAATATTATAGTGCATTACCGCCCTACAGATGATACCGATCCCTTCCAGACAGATATTTTTATTCTCAGCGGGAAAGGAGAGGAAACCTTTATGCCCCGCTTTAACTATAAAGGATTCCAATATGTGGAAGTGACGAGCAGCCAACCGGTACAACTTTATAAGGAAAGTCTCACCGGCTACTTCATGCACAGTAATGTACCGCCGGCAGGGCACATCCATGGCTCGGATACCATGATCAATAAACTGTTCGCCGCCACCAATAACGCCTACCTCTCCAACCTATTCGGCTATCCTACAGATTGCCCCCAACGTGAAAAGAACGGCTGGACCGGTGACGCGCAAATTGCTATTGAAACAGGACTGTACAGCTACGATGGTATCACCATCTACGAAAAATGGCTGGCAGACCATCGCGATGAACAACAACCCAACGGTGTGCTGCCTTCCATTATCCCAACCGGCGGCTGGGGATATGAATGGGGTAACGGGCCGGACTGGACCAGCACTATTGCCATCATTCCATGGAACATCTATCTTTTTTACGGGGATACCACGCTCCTCTCCGCCTCCTATGACAATATGCGCAGGTATGTAGACAGGATCACCGCTATCAGTCCTTCAGGGTTAACTACCTGGGGCCTGGGCGATTGGGTGCCGGTTAAATCAAAATCGCCGGTGGAGTTCACCTCGTCTGCCTACTACTACGCCGATGCAATGATACTTGCCAAAGCAGCCAAACTGTTTGGCAAAACCGCCGACTATACGAAATACAGTACACTGGCAGCAAAGATCAAAACTGCCTTTAATGCGAAGTATCTCAATAAAGAAACAGGCATTTATGGAGAAGGCGTACAAACAGAGCTAAGTGTGGCGCTGTATTGGGGCCTGGTACCAGATTCCATGAAAAGCAAGGTAGCCGCCAATCTTGCAAAGAGAGTGGCGGCAGATAACTTCCACCTGGATGTGGGCCTGCTTGGCACCAAAAGCATCCTGAATGCGCTTAGTGAAAACGGGTATGCAGATGTGGCGTGGAAGCTGGCCGCCCAACGCACTTTTCCATCCTGGGGCTGGTGGATCATGAACGGCGCCACTACCCTTTTTGAAAACTGGGATATCAATGCCTCCTCGGATCTTTCCCGCAACCACATTATGTTCGGTGAAATAGGCGCGTGGATGTATAAAGGCGTGGCCGGTATCAGGCCTGATGAAAATGCGCCAGGGTTTAAAAACATTTTACTCACGCCCAACTTCGTGGAAGGACTGGATCATTTTGAAGGAAGTCACGACAGCCCGTACGGTACCATCGTTTCTTCCTGGAAAAGAAACGGCGCTGCCATCACCTACCGTGTAACAGTGCCTGCAAATGCCGGGGCAGATATCTTCTTTCATATCTCCCCCACACAAAAAATATATGAAAACGGTAAACCTGTGATAACACAAAACACCGGGAAGGGATTACAATATCATGTAACCGCTGGTACAAGAGAGTTTCAGATCAGGTAAGCCGGGTCTTTAAGAATAAATTCCACTCCCTTCTTTCCCGCTATGATGGCAGCATGCGCCATATTATAAAAAAGCGAGGTTTCGAGTACGCCCGGGATCTCCTTTAAACGATGATTGAGGCTGTCTAATGGCGGGAAGGAACGGAACCAGATATCAATGAGCAGATTGCCATGCTCAGTAATTACCGCCCCGTCTTTTTTATTACTAAGCCGCAGCTCGGGATTTGCGAGCGAAAATATTTTCTTCAGCTGTTTCATTACAAAGGGAACCGCTTCCGGTATCACTTCTATCACCACGGGAAAAGTAGTATACAACTGCGCTACATATTTGGCTCCGTCGCCAATCAAAATAAATTTATCGGCCATTGCCGCCAGCAGTTTCTCCTGTGTATGAATACCGCCGCCGCTTTTCAATGCGTTCAGCTGGTAATCAAACTGATCACATCCATCAAAATAAATATCCAGCCGGGATACATCTCCGGGTTGTTTTATATTGAATCCGTGTTCCCGCAGTTGTTGTAAGGTATTATAGGAAGATGTGACGGTAGTAATGCTTTTAAATAAAGCCTCTTCGCCTTTCAGGTAGTTCACCAGGTGCGCAATGGTGCTGCCGGCGCCCAGTCCTATGGTTTGACCGGGTTGTATATAATCTAATGCTGCTTTTGCAGCCACTTGTTTCAGATCTTCCATATGAGTTGTTATGAAAGATAAAGATGCGATTTTTTTGTCTTACCCGGTATACACCGGGCAAGACAAAATTCCGCCACCTTATACTGTAATGCGATACTTCATTCCTTTCTTTGTAGCGAAGCGCAGCACGCCATCTTTATACTGATGCGGCACTACCGTTCCGCTACGGTCCTTTACCACAGCACTTTCCGGCAGCAACAGGCGGCATTCCGCACCTGTGTTGGAAAGCAGGCTGAGCTCGTGCACAGTTTTATTTTTCCAGCTGAAATCCACTACAAAACCATTGATAGCGCAGAGGCCCTGTACCTGTCCGGCTGCAAATTCAGGATTATCCGGGAGTGCAGGCAGCAGGCGGATCACGTTATCGCCGCCATGACTTTGCAACAGCATTTCTGCGATACCGGCTACAGCGCCCAAGTTACCGTCTATCTGGAAAGGCGGGTGTGCGCAGAACAGGTTGGCATAAGTGCCTGCGCCGGAGCGCATACTGATTTCGCTGGTGGCTGCGGCAGGCGCCAGCAGTTCCTGCAGCATTTTATAGGCATGGTTACCGTTGCCTAAACGGGCCCAGAAAGCGATTTTCCAGGCACGTGACCAACCGGTACCTCCATCGCCTCTCCTGAGCAGTGTTTTCTCTGCTGCAGCCGCCAGTTCCGGTGTATCCCAGGGAGTAATTTCATCGTAAGGATATAAGCCATATAAAGGCGATACGTGGCGGTGATGCGGGTCTGCCTCCTTGTAATCTTCCAGCCATTCCTGGATACCACCGGTAGACGGGCTTACCTGGTTAGGCGCCAGTTTACCGAGCACTATCTGCAGGCTGTCCGCCCAGGCCTTATCTGTTTGCAGGATACGGGCGGCTTCCTGGTTAGCTTTGAGGAGGTCTCTGCCTATCTGCATATCCATGGTAGGTCCCATACAGGTTTGCCCCTGCTGCCCGTTGGGCAGGATATATGCGTTTTCCGGGGAGTTGGAAGGTGCTGTAACCAGCCACTGATGCGATGGTTCCGTGATCAGGATATCTTTATAAAAAACAGCCGCGCCTTTGAGCACAGGGTATATTTCTTTCAGGAATTTTTTATCGTTGGTATACTGGTAATGTTTCCAGAGATGGGTGGCCACCCATGCGCCGCCCGTCAGCGTAGAGCCCCAGTCGGCCCCTTCACCGGGAGAGGTAAAGCCCCAGGGGTTATTGATCACATGCGCTACCCAGCCATCGGCTTTATAGTAGGTGCGTGCAGTGCGCTGTCCGTATCTGGCCATTTGTTTTGCCAATGTAAATAAAGGCTGATGGCAATCAGACAGGTTGGTAACTTCAGCCGGCCAGTAGTTCATCTGTACATTGATGTTCAGGTGGTAGTCTGCATTCCATGGCGTTTGGTATTCTTCCGCCCATAAGCCCTGCAGGTTGGCCGGCATGCCGCCATTGCGGGAAGAGCTGATGAGCAGGTAACGGCCAAAGTTAAAATACAGTGAAGCCAGGGAGGCATCTCTATTGCCATCGTGCAGGCGTTGCAGCCGGTCGATGGTAGAAAGGGACCTTACCTCATCATTACTGTTATCTGCAAACGAAAGGCGGCAACGGTTAAAGAACGACGTATAATCTTTCACGTGGGCCCGCAGTAATCCCTGCCAGGGAACCGCCGCTGCTTTACTGACATCAGCCACCGTTTTGGGCATAGGCGCCGGGCCAGGCGTTTCCACTGCCGGCCAGTTCATATTGGTGCGGGCTGCCACCAGTAACAGGCATTCATTGGCATTGCTAATAGTGATCTGATCATTACTTTCTGAGCGGGTACCGCCTTTGGAGATAACTTTCAGTATGGCCGCATACTGCACGCCGGGATCGTTGTTACCGCCATTCAGTGTACCGCTCATTTCCAGGTTACCGTTTACCACTTTCAGTGCGGCGCGTTCCTTACGATACAATCCTGTAGTGAAAGAAAGGCTGCCGGGTTTGCTGGCAGTGAGGCGTACCACCGCTACCTGCCCCGGGGCAGACACCAGTACTTCTTCCTTAAAACCGGTTCCGTTCCTTTCCCAGCTTACAGTGCTCAGGGCACTGTCCAGCCGCAGCCACCGCTGGTAGTTGCTTATAGCCGATGTAGTATCTTTCCACTGGATAAAAAGATCGCCCAATGTCTGGTAGCAGCCAAACTTCACGTTAGCGCCGCCACTGCTTCCGGGACCTTTGCAAACAAAATACTGTTGCAGCATTTTCTGCGCTTCAATATTCTTTCCTTCCAGCAACAACGTTCTGATCTGTGGCAGGTAGTTGCCGGCCTCTTTACTGTCGGCATCCTGTACACCGCCGGCCCACATGGATATTTCATTCAGTACAATCCGTTCCCTGTTGGTGTTCCCAAACACCATAGCGCCCATGCGACCATTACCCAGCGGGGCGGAAGCAGTAAAATGCCGGGCCGGTTCACTGAACCGTACGGTTACATCAGATTGCGCCGATAAAGTAAGGGCGCCCAATAAAAATGCGGCTTGCAGCGTGGAATATATCTTGCAGTTCATGTGCATCAAGATATATAAAATAGTGATGCACAGGAAGCCGGTGGGAGCGATTTGCTAAATACAAATTAAAAAATGCGAATTCCGTATTGGTGGGGGTCGCCTTCGGCGACCGAAATTGTCTTGGAGCAGGATTAAACTGATTAATCATGATTACCCTGATTGGATTGTGTTATGATTTTATGATTAATAATTGATAGTAATTAGGAAGAATAAAAGTGGATATTTTCGATTTCATCTCCCAGAATCTTTTAAAATCAGCATGATCCAATCAGGGTAATCATGATTAATCAGTTTAATCCTGCTCCAAGACAATTTCAGCCGCCGAAGGCGGCAACAATCGCTTCAGGCCTTCGAGGCAGGCGCGCGCGTTGTGGTAGGGGCATTTCCAGAGCCCTGCTTTGTCTTCCGGTATGATGGAGTAGTCTTTATACACACCCCAGAACCATTCGCCGTTGGTTTTATCAATGATGTGCTTTTCAATAAAGTGCCAGGTGTTTTGTGCATGCTGCAGGTAAGGCCCCTGTGGCTGTAGTTGCCAGGCATTGATAAACCCTACCAGTGCTTCGGCCTGCGGCCACCAGTGCTTTTCAGCAACCATATGTTGTTGGGCGGTTTCATATTCATACCAGAGGCCGCCGTCTTTATCGGTTCCTTCCTGCAGGGTGAGATCGGTGATCAGCAGGGCCAGTTTTTTGTAGAGATCGATGAGGACAGCGTCTTCAATGATTTCCGCTGCCTGCAGCAGCAGCCAGCTGGCTTCAATGTCGTGCCCGTAGGAAATGTTATTGCCTTTTACCTGCCATTGTTCATCAAAAAATAAATGCAGATGCCCGCTTTTCTTATCGATGATCTTATCATGGAATAATTGCAATAAACGTTTTATCTGGATGCGCAGTTGCTGATCCGGCCAAACGGTGTAGAGATTGGCGTATGCTTCCACCACATGCAGATGGGTGTTCATCGTTTTCTTTTCGTTGGCATCTTTTGCGCTGAGGCGAAGGTCTGCTATTTCCTGCCAGTTGCGTGTAAAGGCTTCAAAGTAGCCATCATGCACAGGATCGAAGCTGTGCTGTTCAATACTGTTGTAAAGAGAGATAGCTGCTGTGAGCACTTCCGGATGCGCAGTTGCTTTATAGTATTCACTATAGGCATACAAAGCAAAGGCAATGGCATATACCTGTTTTTTTGTTTCCTCCGGCCGCCCGTTATAGTCTACCGTCCAGTATACGCCTCCATAAGTATGATCAATAAAGTGCGCATTAAAATAACGGTATGCACGGTCTGCCGTTGCAAGGTATACAGGATCAAGCGTATGATTGCAGGCAGCGGCAAATGTCCATAAAATACGGGCATTTAATACAGCTCCTTTTGCCGCTTCCGGTACAGGAACATTATCATTTCCCAGCTTCCCGTAAAAACCTCCGTATACTTTATCCGGTGTATGATTCATCCAGTAACCAAGGATAGCTGTGAGTTCTTTTTCCAGTGCTGTTTTTAATTCCTGCTGCATTATTTTCTTCTTTGTTCCAGTTCCGCTGATATAATAGCGATACGCTCTTCAGCAAGCGGGTACATGGCAATAAATATGACAGACAATACCGAACCTATGGCCGGTAAAAAACTAAGCATTAACAGGATGCCATTCTGCGCGGCATCCGCCTGTACCTCATTGGCTTTAAAACCAAAGGCGCCCAGCAACCAACCGGTGAGCGCACCACCGATGGTCCATCCGAATTTCTGCGACATGGACGAAGACGAGAAGATGAGCCCTGTAGCACGGCGCCCGTTCCTCCATTCGGAGTAGTCTGCGATATCGGCATACATTGACCAGAGCAACGGGAAAATGATCCCCGCACAAATGCTGATGAGGAACTGGAATACAAAGATCAGTGTAAGCTGGTCCCTTCCAAGCCAGTAAAACGCTATACTAAGTGCCGAAGCTATTACCATAGCCCCCAGGTAGGTATTTTTCTTGCCTGCTTTATTGCCTAAGGGAGAGGCCAGGATGACGCCTACTATATTCGCCGCCTGGCCCAGTACCAGGTACAAGGTGGACCAGGTGATGCTCATTCCACCCAGTTTAAAAGCATCCATATCCCGGATATAATATTTGAAATAGTAAAGGGTGGCGCCATCGCGTATGGAATTGAAAATAAGCGCTGCAACACCTGCTCCCAGTAATATCCACCAGGGCTTATTCTTATAAAGATCCTTTATATCTTCCTTCAGGGAGGGTTGTTCGTTTTTGATAGGTTGCACCCTTTCCTTTACCCAGGCAAAGCACAACAGGAATAAAATTACGCAGATAACCGCTATTACTGCTACCCCCAGCTGCCAGCCGGCCTGCAGGTTTTCCTTTCCGCCGGCTTTACTGAAAAAATTAACCAGGGGCTCTATCAGCGCCAGTGCTATCAGGCTGCCGCCAAACGCAAAAGCCATACGGAAAGAGGCCAGTGTATTCCTCTCCTTTCCATCTGCGGAGATTACACCGAGCAACGAGGCATATGGTACGTTGATCAGTGAATAGATCATCATCATGGCGGAGTAGGTGATGTAAGCGTATACCAGCTTGCCCGTGGCGTTGTAGTCCGGTGTGGTAAAAGTGAGTACACCGGTGATACCGAAAGGTACCGCCATGTATAAAATGTAAGGCCGGAACTTCCCCCATTTTGAATGGGTTCGGTCCGATAACGTTCCTACCACCGGATCAAAAAAGGTATCCCATATACGGGTGATCAGGAACATGGTGCCTACTGCTGCGGCAGCAATGCCCATTACATCTGTATAAAAAAATAACAGGTACATCCCGAATAACTTCCAGAACATGGAAGAAGCCATATCTCCAAAGCCATACCCTATTTTTTCCTTTAGTGAAATTTTGTTATTCATAGGCGGAATACTATCCCTGTAAAATAGCATTATTTATCCATTCAGGGGGCCTTGTTATCAAGCTGAAGTATCAGTCATCCGCAGGGGTGATCTCAAACCTGCCGGCATAAGGCAGCGGTTCCACCGGGCGATTGGTAAGCGTGCCCCAGGCATAGGTAAAACAGGCCCCGAAATAAAAGATCAGGGAAGAATAAAACATAAACAACAGCACCAGCACAGTAGAGGCAGAAGCTCCATAGATACTGTTGATACTGCTGTAGGTGAGCATTACTTTCAATACCATTTTCCCCATATTAAACAGGATACTGGTTACCAGTGCACCGGTAATACCCACGCGCCAGCGGGGGCGCCCATCCGGCAGAAAATGGAATACCAGGAAAAACCAGATAGTAACAATGATGACGGAAATTACGTAATTAAGGGTGCCGTTATAATAACTGCCCAGGGCAGGCAGGTACAGGTCTATGTACTTCCCGAGAAAGGTGCGTGCGGTTTCCGCTACCAGGTCGATGATAAAAAGAACGCCTGCAAAAACGATCACCAGTACAGCTTTGAGCCGGGATACCATTATCTCTCCAAAGCTGCTTTTATGGATGGGCCTTATTTTCCACAGCTCATTCAGGGATCCTTTAATGATTTTGAAGAGCGTGGTAGCTACGAACAGCAGGAAAATAAATCCTGCAATGGCAATGATCCAGTTTTGAGCAATGCTGCGGAAAGCTTTCAATGTTCCAAGGATGGCTTCGGTTGTTTCCTGTCCAAACATATTTTCCAGTTGCTTCATCAAACGCTGACCAGGGTGCTGGATCCGGAAAATAATACGCAGCAGCTGGATGATAATGATGAGGATGGCGGGTAATGCAAAGGTGGTAAAAAAAGCAGTAGCACCGGCCATCCGCAGCGGGTCGGCGGCCTGTAATGCCTTGTATGCTTCTTTGAAGGAAAGCAGAAAAAGCTGCCAGCGTGGTAATTGTTTTCCTGTTGTAACGTTATCCATACCTGCGCCCAATTTACAGATTAATTTCCTTTATCTGTACCTTTGGCTATTCATGGATGCCGTTATACACATACCACAAAATGAGCTGCGCGATGCTATTGATTACTGCTGGTATCATGAATCCGGGAATATGCAGCTGTCTACCTACAATATTCCGTTCCTTCACCAGGAGCTGATCATTAACTTTGGCGGGCATTTTTCTGTTACCGGGGCAGCACAACCTTCTTTTCAATACAGCCGGCAGGGCGGTGTTTCCGGTTTATACACGCAACCTGTAATTACACGGGTTAAAGGTCATTACAAAGCGTTGGGGATCATGCTGAAACCGTTTGGGCTGTATCGTCTTTGCGGGTTTGCTGCTACAAAGCTCAGCGGGCGATTACTAACCCTGACGGATATATGGGGCGCATCCGCCGTGTCTTTGACAGATGCGCTGGAGGCTGCTGAGCTGACAACTGATAAATTCCGGATCCTGGAACAATACCTGTTGCGTAAGGCGCGCCCTCAAACGATTCCGGAAGAAGTGCTCGCATTGCAGGATCAGGGTAGTTTACGAAAAGGGCATATCAGCGCCAATATCTCCGGCAAACTGATCTCTTCTAAAAAGTACATACAATCCTGTGGGGAGGTGTTTGGAATGACACCAAAAAAATATGTGCAGTTAAGCCTGGTAAATGCAGCTGTTGCGCAAATTGCAGCACAACCGGAAATGCCGCTAACGGAAGTAGCGTATGATCAGGGGTTTTATGACCAGGCTCATTTTATCAGGATATTCAAGTCATTTACCGGGATAACGCCATCAAAATATAAATACGCGGTGCAGCGGGGACTCACTCATGCAACGTTTCCTAATGTGATATTTGATACTGCTCTGTAAAGGCCAGGTGTTCGTCTATCAAATCCTGTTCCCATCACATTTAATTTCAACAACATTGCTTCCATCCTTCCAAAGCATCAAACCTGGTCAGCAATTGTTGAAAGGTACCCTGTTCCATGTGTCATTATTTATCAAATGTAATATCTTCATAAAGAGCAAAAAAATATCTCCACAGATATTTTTTTTCATCCTATTATTCTGATCCTGTAATTATCAATACAGAAAATTTTGTACAATTTCCTTTACTGTTCAATCCTCATCTTTGCGCAAAAAAACATGAAAAAACTGAAGGCATATATCGCTGTTAGCCTGGATGGATTTATTGCTGACCATGAAGGAAAAATTGACTGGCTAACCGGGTTCCCCAATCCTGAGAACACGGATTACGGCTACGCGGATTTCCTGGCCACTATTGATACTACGCTAATGGGCAACAGCACCTACAAAGAGGTGCTGATACTCAGTGAAACATTTCCATACCCTGATAAAACAAATTATGTTTTTACAAGAGACAGCACACTCACAGATACACCTTTTGTAAAATTTATCAGTCGAGATGTTACGGAGTTTATAACGCATCTTAAAAAGCAAACAGGTAAAGATATCTGGCTTGTTGGCGGTGGGCAGCTGAATGGTACAGTCCTGGAAGCTGACCTCATCGATGAAATGATTATCCATGTAATACCGGTGGCATTGGGGAGCGGGCGCCCATTATTTGGGGGGATACCAGCAGACAAAGTGTTCCGGTTAACAGGATCCAAAACCTATTCCAATAGCGTACTGGAGTTACATTATTCCAGGTAACATGCCTATTGGATCATCTGCGCAATACCGCGGCCAAATGACCAATCGGCCAATTCATTCTCCACCAGGATAATCACAACATCATCAATACTTACCGGCGTAGCTGCAGCTATACGGGACGCAATTTTTTCATACAGCGCCTTCTTCATATCCGGCGTTCTGCCGGCTTTGCATGTAATACGGATATAGATCAGATTGTCCGTGTGTGGTACATCAAAGTAGCTTTCAGGGTAAAGAATATCACCTGGTTCCATAGAATGGATCACCTGGAAGTAATCATCTAACGGGACGTTGAAGATATCCACCAGGCTTTGATGAACAGCGAGTGAAATATCTTTTTTATGTTGTTGGGAAAGATGATTTCCCAGGTAGATCTGTATAAAGGGCATGATTTATAAGGCTGTTTTAATTCAAATTTAGGGTGATTTCATAGATTTTCAAATTGCAGCATTTAAGACTAAACTTTAAACAACATAAAAAAGCCCGCCGGGGAACCGGCGGGCATGTTAACAATCTGTTCATCATTCTTTACAGCGTGATCTCCTGTACCGGGGAGAACAGCAGATCTTCCACGCCGGCTATCTTTAAGCCAATCCTGGCAAACACGGTAGCCTGCGCAGGCTGCACATCCGGAATATCCAGCTGTAAACTGATATTAGCGGGGTTGGTAATATCCCCACCTGCCAGTTCAGCTGTTTTGATGCTGTTCCTGTTATCCACAAACTGGGTTTTGCTCACATACAGGAATACCCGGTCAATATCGCGGGCGTTTACATCCTTGATGATCTTTTCCGCGCTGAAAGTAGCAGTAAGCTTTCTGGCCACTGCTGTAAATTTCGGGGAGCGGATCATGTAATATGGCATTACCTCAATATCCTGGCGCAGGCTGCCGGAAATAGTCAGCGGTATGGTATCTGTATTGGTTGTTTTGTCCGGGATAGAGATGAATGGTCCCTGGGAAGACGGGATCAACAGCTTATAGGCAGCGTTGAACAGCAATGCTGAAAACGATCCGTCCTGGCTAACATTCACGATTATAGGCGTTCTTGTTCCCCAGCCTGATTCCCATAATTCAAAATACACGTCATTATAGCTCACATTAATGGGCTCGCCCTGGTATACCAACCTGCCGTTAAAAGTACTGGACGGCGCTTTATAATTATCTTTCTTGCAGGAGGCAGAGAATATACCTAACGCAATGAATATAGCATACTGAATTTTAGTTCTCATAATAAATCACTTTACTGGTTAGGATTCTTAACTATCTTTGGATTATTGCTCCGGATACCTTCATCAATAAAAGCATAATAATTTCCCAAACGGAACAGGTGTGCAGAAGTAACTGCTCCCGGCAATACCTGTTTAAATACATACTTCCCGTTATTGGGGCTTCCGGGGTCATACACCTTATACGGCCACAGGCCAAATACACGGGTGCTCACAGCGGTAGCGCTTCCGGGGGTAGTAGTGAGCGGAACTTTAGCGCCATTCCATATCTTATGCGCCAAACGCCAGCGTTTCATATCCCAGAACTCGTGCCCTTCAAAGGCCAGTTCCACTTTTCTTTCATGTACGATCCGGTCGAAGGTGATCTGTGCGGCGGTGAGCGGGATGGTAAATCCGGCCCTTTCACGTACCTGGTTGATATAGCCTGCAGCTACGCCTGCCTGTCCCAGTTCAAACGCTGCCTCCGCCGCATTCAGCAATACTTCAGCATAGCGGTAGCGGATCCACCATACCTCGCTTTGGGTACCAATACGGCCGGAGCCAACAGTGGGGTCCATATACTTGCGGATAATAAAACCGGATTGCGCACTGAACTCCAGGTTATTTACCGGTCCGTCGAAACCCACTACCTGCACATCCGGGCCACCTGGCTCCAGCTTTGCCTTCGCACCAAAGTTATCACCGGTAACAATGCTGCCGTCTTTCTTAATATAACCGGCCCATATATCCACTTTCTTATCTTTGAACTCAGATCCGGGCAGCATAACAGTAGCGGCCAAACGCGGATCCCTGTTGGCAAACAGGTCGAGCGGATCGTTATAGTAAATATAGTCTCCGCCGGCGGTATTGATAGGCAACGGCGCAAAGGTATTGTCCAGTAACTCGAACGACTGTACGAGATTCAGTGATGGGTTCAAACGGCCACCCTGTTGTTCTTCTGCATTGGAGCGGGGCTGGCTCCATAAGGTCCAGGGTTGTACCCTTCCGCTTTGCAGCTTATAATCCTTTGCAAATATCACTTCCGGGTTGGAGCCTTTATCTATAAACAGGCTGATGAAATTCTGCGTAAGGTTATCGGTATTCTTTTTATACAAAGAATAGCTTCCGGTAGCTATCAGCTCCTGTGCAGCCTGTAAGGCAGTATTATAATAAGCGGCGGCCTTTGATGCGGGAATACCTACTTCTCCGCCTGGCAGTGTTACCTGCGGTGTTTCAGCGCCATGCTTTGCAATAGAGCCGGCATACAGCGCTGCCCTGGTTTTGGTGGCCAGTGCCAGTCCTACGGTAACACGGGTTTTGCTGATCGGGCTTGCCGGCACATATTTCTTTACCGTATCCATTTCGCTGATCACAAAATCATAGATATCAGATTCTTTTGCGCGCGGGCTTTGCAGGTAGGAAGGATCGTTCTTATAGTCGTATTCCATCGCTTTAAGGATCAATGGCACGCCTCCTACTCTTTTCACTTCTTCAAAATATACTACTGCTCTCAGGTAACGCGCTTCTGCTACAAAGCGGTCTTTCACTTCCTGTTTCAGCTTTGTAGAGGCAGCACATTTTTCAATGAAGATATTCAGCTCCCTGATGTAGGCATAATCCCAATAGGTTACTTCTGCGCCACCCTTAATGATCATGCCCGGGAACACGTATGGATAGTCAACAAAGCTATGCCGCCAGTACTGGCCGTTCTCAGAGGCAAAGGCTTCGTCAAACCGGGCAAACTCTCCCCAGTTATCAATGGTTTGTACCACCATAGACGGGATAGGGGAATTATTGACATCTGTTTGCCTGTCGGGATAACGGTCGTACAGATCCGCCAGTACAGACAGGATCAATCCTTCATCATTCCATAACTGCTCATTCTGCAGGATATCAGTGGGAGGTACATTGAGAAATTCCTTATCCCTGTTACAAGCCGTGCTTAAAACGAGTGCACAAAGACCTATATATAACAAACTTTTTTTCATAACGAAACTTATTTATTACTTAGAAAGTAAAGTTCAAACCAACATTCACCAGCTTATTCTGCGGGTATTGCAATCCGTTCTCATCTGCTATTTCCGGTTCTATTCCAAGATCTTTCACATTATCCAGGGAGAACAGGTTGTAAGTATTTACATACACCCTTACTTTCTTAAACTTAATCCTGTCCAGTATCGGCTGTGGAATAGAGTATCCGATCTCCATTGTCCTCAACCGCAGGTAATGCACATTCTGCAGCCAGAAGGTGGATGGCTTGTTATAGTTGCTGTGACCACCCTTGTTAAAGCGTAACGGCGGGTTTTTACCGGGGATCCATTTGCTGTTCAGATCAAAAGGATCTTCACGGTGCCAGCGGTCGTCGTAGAATTGTTTCAGGAGGTTACCGCCGTTCTGGTAAGGCCATCTCATTTCCCAGTTCTGGTTATAGGAATACATGGAACCGCCGGAAAAGTCGGCTGTAAAGTCGAATCCATTCCATCTTACGCCGAAGTTCAAACCGAAGTTAACGGTAGGGTTACCGGTTGTCTGGTAGCCGATGGGGCGCTGATCGTAATCGTTGATCACGTTATCGCCGTTCATATCTTTATAGATAATGTCTCCAGGCAACAAAGTTTTGTTACCCTGCCCGTCGATGTTAACCGGGTATTTGTTGATCTCTTCCTGCGACTGGAACTGGCCGATGGCTTCATATCCCCAGAAGATATTATTCCAGCGGTCTTCGATAGAGTTCCTGTAATGATCCCATGAGTTGCCCCATATGGGTTTGTAGCTTTCCAGGAACCTGCTGCGGGAATAGGATACGTTACCTCCTACCATAAAGCTTACTTTGCCGGCCTGGCCGTTGTAAGCTGCAGAAAACTCGCCACCTCTCTGTGAATCGCTGTTCACATTTTCATCCGGCAGGTTGTAGCCGATCTCACTTGGCACCAGCACATCGTATTTGCGGCCCCGTAAGCCGGAGCGTTTACGGTTGAAGAAGTCGAGCGCACCGGATATTTTACCGTTCCACAACTGATAATCCAATCCTACGTCGGCAATTTTACTGGTAAACCAGGAGAGGCGGTTGTTGGGAACACCTTTATCCCGGGAGCCTCTTATCACCGTACCATCAAGGATCACCGTGGAAGTGCCGTAGGTGTATCCTGGCAGGTAGTCGTATGCCCCGATACCGATGTCATCATCACCCAGTTCTCCATAAGAAGCGCGCAGCTTTAATTCTGTCAGAATAGAATTCCTGCCGATCCAGCTTTTGAAGAAGGGCTCTTCTGTGATCCTCCATCCTCCGGAGATAGATGGGAAGAAGCCCCATCTTCTGTCCGGGGCAAACTTCCAGGAGCCATCATAACGGCCGGCAATTTCCAGGAAGTATTTATCGGCGAAGCCATAGTTCAAACGGCCAATGTACCCTACGCGGGCTTCTGTCCAGTCTTTATCATTGTAGGTGTCCATATCGGAAAACTGGATCAGCGGCAGCACGTTACTTTTTGGTACGGCATGCGCCCATACATCCAGTTCCCTGCGTTTGATACGTTCAGACACCAGCGTGGCGCCAATGGTATGTTTGCCGAAAGTGTTGTTATAGTTGATCTGGCCCTGCAGTACATTTTCCAGTACTTTATGCGTGCCTCTTTCCCGCCATGGGTTGGAGCTTCCGCCGGTCCGCAGGTAGGTATCGGTGGCTTCCTGGTACGTGTAGGTATCGTACGTATATTCGTGACCGTTCATCAGCTTGTCAGCGAAGTAATACGAATACATGCCTTTCAGTGTAAGCCCTTTAACAGGCGTTTCATACGTTGCGTTAAAGTTGGTTTGTAGTACGCGCCAGTCTTCCGTCCAGTAGCCGGAGATAGCTTTTGACTGCACCGCCCAGTTCTCCGTGTTATGGCCTATATCGTTTGGATACAGGGGATTGTCGTTGGCGTATGCCCTTTCTGTAGGCCTGTTGCGGAACAGGGCGAAGCGGGGCGCCCAGTAGTCATCGCCACCGGGTACACCGGGATTATCCCGCTGTTCAATACGGCCGTTGATCTGTACGCCCACTTTTACACGTTTGGCTACTTTGGCATCCACATTACTCTGGATGTTGGTGCGGTTAAAATCAAACTCCCTTCCCAGTACTGATTTCTGATCCAGGCGGGTGAGGGAAAGATAATAGTTGATATTCTCAGAACCGCCGGTAGCATTTACATTAATGGAATTCTGCGGGGCATTTTTCTTGATGATAAAGTCGTACCAGTCGAAGCTCCTGTATCCCTTTTCAGTTCCGGCTTTCCACTTTTCCAGTTCTTCCCTGGTGATGTCCGTATGGGGGTTTTCATCATTCATTTCTGCATCTGCCTTACCCAGCATCCATTCGTAGGCGTTTACTGTTTTGGGGAACCTCGACCAGTTCTGCCATCCCGTATAGGCGTCTACGTTAATGGTGTTTCCTGCACCCATTTTACCTCTCTTGGTAGTTACCACCACTACCCCATTTGCAGCCCTTACGCCGTAAATGGCTGCAGAGGCGTCTTTGAGCACTGTAATGCTTTCGATGTCGTTGGGGGAGATGTTATTGAACTGGCCTGCATCTTTCTGTATACCATCAATTACATACAGGGCGTTTCCAAAGTTACGGATCTGGATGTTAGCGCCTGCACCTGGGCGGCCATCGGGCATACGAAAAGATACGCCGGGAATTTTACCCGCCAGGGTAGCGCTCACAGTAGAGGCATGCACTCTCTCCAGGTCTTTGCTGGTAACGCCGGAGATGGCGCCTGTGAGGGATTCTTTTTTCTGTGTACCGTACCCCACCACTACTACTTCTCCCAATCCTTTACTATCGGTTTCGAGTTGTACGTTCACTACTTTTTTACTGCCAACCGGTACTTCCTGTTTTAAAAATCCTACATAGGAAAATACCAGTACGGCGTTATTTTCAGGAACAGAGAGGGAGTAATTACCGGCGCCATCAGTAGCGGTCCCTTTGTTGGTACCTTTTAGATTGACTGATACGCCTACCAATGGTATCCCTTTATCGTCTGTTACCTTACCGGTAATCACCATATCTGCAGGGGCAGCATGGGCCATCAGGCCAAGGGAAAGCAACAATACCGTAAGCAGCCGGCAATAGGCGCCTGGTATCACTTTCCGGATTGAATTGCGGAAACGTAATCGTTTTTTCATAACAAGTTTTTGTGTGGTCTTTTTAAATTATCAGTCTTACATAACTGTCGTTTTGGTTGAATATGCCCAGGGCTGTTGTTTACTTCACTACCGGGAATGCTACAATTCTCACCTTGGTACATCCATAGGGCACCAGGGTAATATTGGTTTCTTTATCGCTTACTTTGCCTTTATAAACACCGTTCCTGTCTGTTACGGGTTGTGGCGCTACATCATCTACAAGTTTCCATTCGGGAATCTGTTTGCCAATGGTGGTAATTGCTACAGGTGCATTTGCCAGGTTCCATACAAATGTGTCTGTTACAGGTTTCACGTTGCTTACCTGCAGGTATTTAGCCGGTTCCCGGATAATCTTTTCCGGCAGACCATAGTTCCATTCTCCTTTGGGGTAAACGCTGAAATAATCTCCTTCTGCTTCATCATGCCCTTTCTCCCATTGCTCCTCTAACTTCAATGCGTATACAAGCGGACCTCTTTCTACAGTACGTGAATTACGGCCCCAGTTGGAGGTACGCACCTGCATGGGCAATTGCAGTACCAGCTGGTCGTTATTGTTCCAGTTGCGGTTTACGGTAATTACCTGACCTCCTTTTGCGGTGCGCAGCTTTTCCCCGTTGAGCAGCACAGAGGCCTCCTCACACCATGCGGGGATACGTAGTTCCAGTGGAAATACAACCGCTTTTTGCGTGGCTATACGAAAAAGCACCTGTTCTTCAAAGGGATAACCGGTCACTTCACGGATTGTAACAGGTATATTATTCTTTCCCACTTTTGCAGTCACTTCATTCGGGCTGTAGGTAAGCGCTGCCAAACCGTTGCCTGCGGTGCCATACCAGAGGTGGGTAGCAAATTTTGTCCAGCCCTGGTGCATATTGGCCAGGCAGCAGGTGTAACCGCTGCGCATACCCAGTACGTTGTTCATTTCCCGGTCGAACGGCAGCGAGAAATTGAATACCCCTCTTTTTATATTCACCTGATTGGCTACCTGGAAGTATTGCTTGTTGTTATAATCGTCTGTGGTTTGTGTAGGTAATGCGTTAAAGGTCATTCGCTCCAGTGCATCCATGTACAACGGATCACCGGTGATGCCGATAATTTCCTCCAGTGAAAACATGGCTTCCACCACCGCGCATAATTCCGTTCCCTGCGTAGGGGCGTTACCGTGAAGATCTTCATCGGCAGAAAAAATACCCATTGGCAACCCGTGCAGGTTCATCAGGTCGGCGAAACCGGTATGCAGGTCCTGCAGGTATTTTTTGTTGCCGGTGCGTTGGTAGTTCATCACGGGGTCTTTCAGGCCCATACCTACATTCACACCGTGGCGGCGCATCCAGTGCTGATCGTTTTGCTGTGCAGCGGCGTCTATTACCCAGCTGCGGTTGCCCAGCCAGCTGCTCCAGGTAAAAGCCTGTGATTGCAGCAGGGCAGCCAGTTCAAGCAGTTTTTTATCCTTATTGATGCTGTACAGCCATTGTGCTACCATTACATTTTCGGCGCCCCGTGAGGTGGCCCATTCTGTCCATTTACCAAGCGGACAGGTTTTTAACACCTCCAGCTGATAATGAAAATACCGCGTCATAAAAGATAAAACACGGGTATCATTTGTGGCCGTATAATATTGTTGCAGTACTTTCAGCATTACCATCTTTGGCCACCAGTCGTCGCCATCCGCAGCATTACTAACGCCAACGGGTATATTTTTTTCCCTTTCTGCTTTGGTAACGGGGCCAAAATAACCGGAGGGGCGCTGGTGATCCAGGGTCCAGTTGATGTAGCGCAGTACTTTATTCTTTAATGTTGCATCGTTGAGCAGGTAGGCAAGCGGCACTGCTCCATCCAGCCAGTAGGGTGTTTCTTCCCAGCCGTCGCCTTTTCCTCCGAGCCATCCGTTATCGTTCTTTACTTTGCCGTATACTTCATCGAGGTGGCCGCTGGTACCGTTGCGCATAATCTGCAGCTGATGCAGCAGCCATCCCTGCGGCTTTACGGCGCCCAGTGGCAGCGTAGTGTATACCGGCGCTACAAAGGTATTGGTATTGGTATCGGCTCTGGCGCCCGGCAGATGCGCTGCACCTGCCGGGATATGACCAGCCAAAAAAGCGGAAAGTATCAATAAGCCAAACAACTTTCGCTTTTTCATCGTTATGGTTTTATAGTTACCAAAGCCGGGTTATATAACTTCTGATGAATCACTTTTAATTTTTCTACAGGCATCTTCTGTACTCTCCGGTCGTAGGTCATCAGGCCGTTCGTTTCCACTTCCACATCGGTGGTTTGGGTGTACACTGCGGCAGATAATCCCTGTTTAATGAGCGTTTCCAGGCGATCGGTAAAACCGCTGTACCGTTTAAACAGATCTTCTTCATTTTTGAAGCTCTGGTAGCCCCAGTTATCTTTTTGCTGCCATACGTGGCCATTCACCGGCAAACCGAGCCCGCCGAACTCGCCCAGAACAATAGCGCGTTTATCGCCATAAATAGCCGGATCCGGCATTGCAGGTTCGGGATAGTTATGGAGGTCAATAATATGCCCTACAGGATAGAAATTACCGCCACTGGCTGTATTCACCAGGCGGGACGGATCTTTCTTCATGGTCCATTCCGCAATTTCCACGGTTTTGAATTGTCCCCATGCTTCGTTAAACGGTGTCCATACTACGATAGAAGGATAGTTGTATAATTCGTCGATGATAGCGTTCCATTCTTTCCGGTAATATCCTTCTGATTCAGCAGAGCGTTTCTGATCGGAACCTCGGCCTATAATACCGGGGCGTGGCTCCCAGCCGTTGCCCAGATCACCACTTGGCATATCCTGCCATACCAGCATACCCAGCTGATCACAGTAGTAATACCAGCGTGCAGGCTCTACTTTAATATGTTTCCTGATCATATTAAAGCCCATGGCTTTGGTTTGTGCAATATCAAATTTCAGGGCTTCATCAGTAGGTGCGGTATATAAACCGTCGGGCCACCAGCCCTGATCCAGCGGGCCGTACTGGAATACGAATTTGTTATTCAGCAGCATGCGCTCTATTCCATTGGCATCTTTACCAATAGAAGATTTGCGCATAGCGAAATAGCTTTTCACTTCATCTATCACTTTACCTTTACGTGTAACCGTCAGGGTGAGGTTATAGAGGAAAGGATTTTCGGGCGACCATAATTTAGGCGACGCTATTTTCAGCACGGCGTTATCACCGCTGATCACGCTTTCAGCTACTTTGGTGCCACCATCGTAAGCAACTACTTTCACTTCATCGCCTGCTTTTGCGTTTTCTACATTGGCAGCTACGGTGAGGGTTTGCTGATCAATATCAGGTGTTTGTTTGGTGGATGCGATATAGGTATCTGCTACGGCTTCTACCCATACCGTTTGCCAGATCCCGGTTACAGGCGTATACCAGATCCCTTCCGGACGCTTTACCTGCTTGCCTCTTGGCTGATCGCCATCATCAGTGGGGTCCCATACCTTTACTACGATTTCCTGCTTGCCTTTTTTTACCAGGGAGGTGATATCGAAGGTAAACGGATCGAATCCGCCTTCATGGCTGCCTGCTTCCCTGCCATTTACATATACGGTAGTGCGCCAGTCGGATGCGCCAAAGTGAAGCAGTATTCTTTTTCCCTGCATGCCGGAAGGCAGCGTCAGTGTGGTGTTGTACCACAGCGTGCTATCTTTCCCAACGGTGCGGCCTACGCCCGACAGTGCTGATTCAACCGCAAAGGGTACCAGTATTTTGCCATCCCAGGTTGCAGGTTGATTTTCATCTTTTGCTTTGATGGCGTAATTCCACAAACCGTTCAGATTTTTCCAGTTGCCGCGAACCAGCTGTGGGCGCGGATATTCCGGCAAAGTAGCTGCCGGGGATACCTTTTCGCTCCAGGTAGAAGCGATCCTTCCTCCTACCATTTTCCAATCCTGCTGTTGCGCTATTGCTGTACTGCTCGCCAATCCAAGTGCCAGTGCAAAAAATAGGTACTTCTTTTTCATATATTTTCTTAAAGTGATTTTATTCTCCTGAAGGATCTTTAATCCATGTATTTATTTTCACCGGGTCTCCGAAAAACGGGGTGCCGTCGGCCTTCCAGCTGATCTTTTGTATACGCGGGTTGCGTTGGTTGCCGCAGCCCTGGTTTGGTTTGGAGTTGGCGTGATAGATGATCCAGTCTTCCTTCCCGTCGGGCGACTTGAAAAAACCGTTATGCCCCGGTGCGTAGGCGCCGTTTTCCGGCTTGCTTTTCAATACAGGATCCGGCGATTTGGTCCAGCTTTGCGGCAGCATAGGATCCGCGCCGGGCTTTAATTTCATGATACCGAGTATGTAGTTTTCTGTCCAGCAGCCGCATGCGGAGAAAACAAGAAATACCTCTCCTTTTTTATTCAGAAGGATTTCAGGGCCTTCATTAATACCGTTTTGTTCCCATGGATATTGCGGTGCAGCTATCTCCACTTTTTCAGCGGCCAGCGTCCATGGATCTTTCATAGGAGCAATATAAAGGCGTTGTACCGCATCTTTTCCATTATGCCCGCTCCAGATGAAGTAGTTGCGGCCTTTATAAGGGAAAACGGTACCGTCTATAGCAAAATGCTCCGGGTGAACGGGATCTGCTATCTGCCCTTTATCGGTCCAGCTGCCGGTAGCAGGATCATCCGCGATATTTTCCAATACAAAGGTGTGCTGGGGATGAATACTGTCAGACGATCCGGCGGTATAGTATACGTACCACTTTCCGTTAAGGCGATGCAGTTCAGGCGCCCAGATATCCCTTGCATTGGGGCCTTTTGCCGGCGGCCTCCAGATCACCATTTCGGATGACCGGGCCAGGGCCGACATACTCTTTGTTTTTCTCATTACCAGGCTATGGCCGTTGGTATGCATATAATAATATGCGCCATTGTGCCTTACCACCCAGGGATCAGGGCCGGAGCCCAGTAAAGGATTCTTGAACATGCCGGTGGTATCCGCAGTTGTTGCGCGGCATAATCCACTGATGAACAGACAAAATATCAATGAAAGTAGTTGGCTACCTTTCATAACATGGATTTAGAGATGGCTTATTTAAGCGTATATTTCACGCTTCTCAAAGAAAGACTATCCACCTGATACTTGTTTGCCCATTTATCTCAATTTTTCTCGCTTTTGTATCATTTTGGCTTTTGGCCGGACCAGGGTGGGTTTTAGCGGAAAAACCATTAGTTTTAGGGTTTCCACTAAACGAACACATGCCAATAGTCCGTTATTATATACTGTTCATCCTGCTGCTGGCAAGCGAAGCACTATGCGGGCAGTCGCCCGGCTTTGTGCATTACCAGGTTGAGAACGGCCTGTCGCACAACGCTGTTATCTGCACCTTACAGGATAAGCAGGGTTTTATGTGGTTTGGAACATTATATGGCTTAAACCGCTTCGATGGCTACACTTTCCGCGTGTTCCGGCGAACAGAGCAGCCGGGAAGTATCGGTGGCAATTATGTGCTGTGCCTGTTCGAGGACGATGACGGAATGCTGTATGTGGGATCCGACAAAGGCGTATTTGTGTATAACCCGCGCAATGAGCAGTTTCATGAACTGGACAGGAAAGTACAGGGGGAAGTGCGCTCTATTACAAAAGACCGGCAGGGAAATATCTGGATTGTATCTGCAGGGCGCCCGTTCCGCTACCGGCCTGCCAACGGCAGCTTAACCGAAGTGCCCGGTTTTACCGATGCCACCTCTGTTTGCGTAGATGGCGGGGGACGTGTGTGGCTGGCCTCCGGCGGGGGAAATATGGGCATCTACAATTACAACAAAAATAACTTTACCACTTATTCATTGTTTGCCCATTCCGGTAAACCCAATTCTTACGCCATTCAGAAAATAGTGCCTATGGGCAACGACACTGTATGGGTATGCACAGCAGGACAGGGCTTGAAGTTGTTTAATGCACGGACACGTACCTACGAAGATTTCTTTGCCAGGGATACCACAGGCATAGAATTGTATGCAAGGGATATTATCCGGCGAAACAGTGATGAATACTGGATCGCAACGGAATCCGGCATTTACATCTATCATATTAAAACCGCTAAGGTCATCAACCTGAAAAAAAGTTATGATGATCCTTATTCCGTTTCTGATAATGCCATCTATAATATTTATAAAGATAAAGAAGGGGGTATATGGGTAGGTACTTATTTTGGCGGCGCCAATTATTTCCCCCAGCCGTATACATATTTTGAAAAACTGTTTCCGAAAACCGGTTCATCCTCCCTCAGCGGTAACGCAGTGAGGGAAATACATCCCGATAAATATGGTCATTTATGGATAGGCACAGAAGACGGGGGACTGAATAAATTCACGCCATCAGACGGCAGCTTTTCTGCTATTAAGCCTTTAGCCAAACATGCGCCGGGATTATCACATACCAATCTTCATGGGCTGATGGTTTCAGGAGATTCCCTCTGGATAGGCACTTTTGAGCATGGGCTGGATATCATGGATATCCCCAGCGGGAAATTTATCCGGCACTATGCACCGGGCGACGGCCCCCACCAGCTGCACAGCGGCTTTATTTACAGCATGCTGCGCACAACCGATGATCATGTATTGGTTTGTACCACCTGGGGATTATATGAGTATATCCATGACCGCGATGAATTTGACAGAGTGAAGGAAGTGCCGCATTATATTTTCTATACGGCTGTTTTTGAGGATAGTGAAGGCACTATATGGCTAGGCACAGTACGCGACGGGCTTTATTATTACAACCGCCGCACCGGAAAGAAAGGTCTTTACCTGCACAATGCCAGCGATAGTAACAGCCTGAGCAATAACAGGGTGAACAGGATCTTTGAAGACAGCAAACACCGTTTATGGCTGGCCACAGACGACGGGCTCTGTTTATACAACCGGCAGCGGGATAACTTTACCACGTACAGAACACGGCATGGCTTCCAGAGCAATATGATGTTCTGCATCCTGGAAGATCAGAGCGACCGCCTGTGGGTGACCACTTCCAAAGGACTGGCCTGTTTTACGCCGGCCACGGAAAATGCAGTGGTATATACCAAAGCCAGCGGCCTGTTAAATGACCAGTTTAATTATAATTCTGCTTATAAAGACAGCTGCGGCAATATGTACTTTGGCAGTGTAAAAGGATTGATCCGTTTCAACCCCGAATCGTTTGTACGTAACAGTTACCTGCCCCCCGTATATATCACCGGTTTCCAGGTGTATAATAAAGAAGCATTGGTGGGCGATATACTGGAAAAATCCATCTTTCTTACAGATACCATCGTATTATCGCATGATCAATCCACGTTCAGCATCAACTTTGCTGCACTGAGCTATACTTCTCCTGAAATGACAGCTTATGCTTATAAGATGGAGGGCCTTGACCGCGACTGGACCTACCTGGAAAGCAACCGGAAAACCTTTTTCACGAAGTTGTCGCCCGGCACTTACCGGTTCATGGTAAAGGCAGCTGCCAGCGGCGGCAGCTGGAGCATTACACCGCGTGTGCTTACCATTACCATCCTGCCGCCCTTCTGGGCCAGTTATCAGGCGTATGCTGCGTATGTTATCCTGCTGGTTAGCCTTGCGTATCTTATTATCCGTTATTATCACCAGCGTGCGCAGCAAAAACAAAAAAGGCAGCTGGAGTTGCTGGAGCATGAAAAAGAAAAAGAGTTATACCAGGCAAAAATTGAATTCTTTACGCATCTCGCTCATGAGATCCGCACGCCGCTTACATTAATCAAGGGCCCCATGGAAAAGGTGATCCGGAAGGCGGATGAAGTGCCAATGATCCGTAAAAACCTGCGCATCATGGAACGTAATACCGACCGGTTACTGGAGCTTACCAGCCAGCTGCTCGACTTCCGCAAAACTGAGATCAATGGTTTCAGTCTGAATTTTGTACGCACTGATATTTCTGAGCTGCTGAAAGAAAATCACCTGCGGTTTACGCCGGCTGCGGAGCAGCAGGACATCCGGTTTAAAATAGAATTATCCAGCCTGCACTTTTTTGCCTATGTAGACAGTGAGGCTTTACATAAAATATTAGGCAACCTGATCAACAATGCTATCAGGTATGCTGCTACCAGGGCTTCCATACACCTGATGCCCGTTGGTGAGAACGACGCTACTTTTACCATACTCGTGAAGAACGACGGCTATATTATTCCTGCGGAGATGAAGGAAAAAATATTTGAGCCATTCTTCCGAGCAAAGGCCACTGCAGACAAATCGGGTACCGGCATCGGCCTTTCCTTATCAAGGTCTTTAACGTTGCTGCATAAGGGCACCCTGGAGCTGATACCCACTGATGGAACATTAAATGTTTTTTCACTTACTTTGCCTGTTCACCAGGAAATAGAATTTAACCTGAGCAAATGGAAAGCAAACCACTGATACTGTTAGTTGATGATAATGAAGAAATACTTTTCTTTCATTGCAGACGACCTGGAAGATAAATACAAAGTGATCACTGCCCGCGACGGGCAGGCGGCACTGCTTTTATTGCAGGAACAGCCTTTGCAACTGGTGATCAGTGATGTAATGATGCCTGTAATGGATGGCTTTGAGCTTTGCCGTATTATTAAATCTGATTTTGTATCCAGTCATATTCCTGTGATCCTGCTCACCGCGCGCAATACCATGCAATCAAAAATAGAGGGCCTGGAACTGGGTGCAGATGCATACATTGAAAAGCCCTTCTCCCCTGAATTCCTGCAGGCGCAGATTGCGAGCCTGCTGAGCAATCGTCATAAAATAAAATCCTACTATGCCAGCACGCCACTGGTACACTTACGCAGCATGGCGTATACCAGTGCAGATGAGCAATTCCTGGAGAAGTTGAACGACCTGATTAACCAGCACCTTAATAATATTGACCTCGATGTAGAGCAGCTGGCGGACTTTATGAACATGAGCCGTCCTACTTTTTACCGTAAAATAAAAGCGATATCCGACCTCACCCCACATGAGCTGATCAATATTGCACGGCTGAAGAAAGCAGCATCCCTATTATCAACGGGATCATACAAGATCAATGAAGTGGCGGAACTTTGCGGCTTTGCGTCCCTGACTAATTTTGGAAAGAATTTCCAGAAACAGTTTGGTATACTACCATCGAGGTATGTAGCACAGATACAGGCAGAAAAGGAGCGATAGCCTCTTCCTGTTCCCTTATACCTAACTTAATGTTGCTTCCCCGCAGGAAAAACAATATATTAGCAATAATTCAAAGATCCGGAAACTGGCACCTGACACATATGTGTGCTGATTTTTCAGCGCCATAAAGGTACATCACACGAAACATTAAATCGATTCAAACTGTATGCATCTACCATCATTGATCATTGACCTGGCTTTAATATTAGGAGCGGCGGGAGTTATTACATTACTGTTTAAAAGGCTGAAACAGCCGATGGTGCTGGGGTATATCATCGCGGGATTTATAGTGGGCCCCAATTTTAAATTATTCCCCACTATCGGGGATACGGAAGGCATCAAAACATGGTCCGAGATCGGCGTTATTTTCCTCTTATTTTCGCTGGGCCTGGAATTTAGTTTCAAAAAGCTGATGCGGGTGGGAGGTACTGCCACCATTACCGCATTTGTAGAAATAGCGCTTATCACGGTAGCCGGGTACTTCACCGGGCAGCTGATGGGCTGGGGTTTTATGGACAGCCTGTTCCTTGGCGGCTTGCTGGCCAGTTCTTCCACCACTATCATTATCCGTGCATTTGAGGAATTAGGGGTCAAGAAAAAATCGTTTACCAAAATTGTATTCGGGGTATTGGTGATAGAAGATATTGTGGTGATCCTCATGATGGTGCTGCTTTCCACCATGGCGGTGAGCCGCAAGTTTGAAGGTACGGAGATGTTGTTTACCATTGCCAAACTGATGTTCTTCCTGGCAGTATGGTTCCTGGCCGGAATTTTCCTGTTGCCTACCGCGCTCAAAAAAATAGAGCGTTACATGAATGGTGAAACCTTGCTGATACTGAGTATAGCACTTTGTTTGGGAATGGTGATCCTGGCCACTAAAGTGGGCTTCTCTGCAGAACTGGGCGCCTTTATTATGGGCTCCATTATAGCAGAAACCACCTCTTCAGAAAAAGTAGAACACCTCATTCAACCGGTGAAAGATCTTTTTGGCGCTATCTTTTTTGTATCTGTAGGAATGCTCATCAATCCTGAAATGATCATTGAATACCGGTGGCCGGTATTGTGGATAACGCTGTTAACGATCAGCGGTAAGTTTTTCAGCACGGCGCTGGGCGCACTGTTATCCGGCCAGCCGCTGAAACAGGCCGTACAAGTAGGTATGAGCATGGCGCAGGTAGGTGAGTTTGCGTTTATTATTGCCACGCTGGGTCTTTCCCTGGGTGTAACCAGCGAATTCCTGTTCCCCGTAGCAGTAGGGGTTTCCGCCATTACTACTTTTACCACGCCTTACATGATCAAATTTTCCGTGCCGTTTTATAACTGGCTGGAAAAGATCATTCCCACCCGCTGGATGAATGCCCTGAACCGGTATAGCGCCAGCTCACAAACCTTACAGGCGGAAAGCGACTGGCGCATTGTATTGCGCAGCTACGTGAAAGTGATTGTGCTCAACGCAGTGATTATGCTGGCTATCATCCTGCTGAACACTTATTATATCGGCCCGTTTGTGATCAGGTATGTGAAAAACCTGTTCCTGGCAGAACTGCTAAGCGTGATCATCGGCATCGCCATGATGTCGCCGTTTATCTGGGCGCTGATGGTACAAAAGATCTCCAGCAATTCTTATAAAGCGTTGTGGCTCGACTCCAAATACAATCATGGCCCCCTAGTGGTGGTGGAAGTAGTGCGCAACGTGGTAGCCGTGCTGCTGGTGGGTTTCCTGGTAAACCAGTACTTTCCCTTCTGGCAGGCATTGCTGGGCACCGGCTTTATACTTGCCTGCGTGTTGATAGTACTGCGCTCACAATTACAGAAATATTACAACCGCATAGAAAGCCGTTTTCTTACCAACCTGAATGCCCGTGAAACCGCTGATGCCGCTAATCATAAAGCCACTGCGGCTGATCTGCTTCCATGGGATGCACAGGTGTCGGAAATAGAAATAGATCCATGGTCTACCCTGGTAGACAAGCCGCTGATAGACCTGCAACTACGTGAAAAATACGGCATCAATGTAGGCGCCATCAAAAGAGGGAATGTAACCATCTATGCGCCCACCCGCGATGAAAAACTATTCCCGCATGATATCCTTACCGCTATTGGTACTGAAGCACAGCTGGAGGAATTCAACCGCGTTGTAAACACCCTGAATGTAGAGAGAAGTGATGATGTGGCCGATGAAAATATTGGTCTTACCAGCATCGTGGTGGATGAGCACAATGGCCTCAAAGGGCAAACCATCCGTGGTTCCGGCATCCGGGAAAAAACGCAGGCGCTGGTAGTAGGTATTGCCCGCGGCGGTGAGCGGATACTCAACCCTGCCTCCGAAACAGAGTTCGAATGGGAAGATGTAGTTTGGCTGGTGGGCAACCGCCGGAAGATACTGGAATTTTCACGCGGGAAATGAGCGGATTTTGTCTTGGGACACTGATTACGCTGATTTTGATGATTAGTTTGATGTTATTTTTTTGAATTTTTATAAGATAATTAAGGGAGATAAAAAGCGGGTATATTCGCTCTTATCTCCCTTAACTTTTATTCAAAAAATTAAAATGATATCAGAAAAATCATCAAAATCAGCGTAATCAGTGTTCCAAGACAAAGGCCGAAGGCCTTCTACGCTTTTTCTAGGAACGCTCTCAACACGTATTGCAGGATACCACCATGGCGGTAATATTCAATCTCGATCAGAGAATTCAATTTTGATTTTACTTTAAAGATAATGGGCTCCCCTTCTGCCGGGATAGCCGTTACCGTTAGTACCTCATTGGGAACAAGACCATTGGAGATACCGCTGATAGTATAGGATTCCGTTCCGGTGAGATTCAGGGTGGCTGCATTTTCACCTTCCATATATTGCAGCGGAAGAACACCCATACCCACCAGGTTGCTGCGGTGAATACGCTCATAACTTTCCGCGATCACCGCTTTTACGCCAAGGAGGTTGGTTCCCTTTGCGGCCCAGTCGCGGGAGGAACCGCTGCCATACTCTTTCCCGGCCAATATGATAAGGGGTACCTTTTTAGCAGCGTATTGCTGAGCCGCATCATAAATGGGCAGCACCATGCCGGATGGAATGATGGTGGTAAAACCGCCTTCTTTGGGCGACAACTCATTTTTAATGCGCACATTGGCAAAGGTGCCGCGGATCATCACCTCATGATTTCCTCTTCTGGAGCCATAAGAGTTGAATAACCTCGGATCGATGCCGTGGTCCAGGAGATATTTGCCGGCAGGGGTATCCTGTTTGAATGAGCCTGCAGGAGAAATATGATCGGTAGTCACCGAGTCGCCCAGTTTAAGTAAAACGCGGGCATTCTTTACATCTTCCACCGGAGGTGGAAATTCAGACAACCCTTTAAAAAAGGGCGCCTCGCGGATATAAGTAGAATCGTTGCTCCAGTGATAATTAGTTCCGGAAGGCGCCAGTAACCCCTGCCATTGTTCGTCGCCGTCGAATATCACCTTGTAAATATTTTCAAAGTCTTCCTGTTTTACAGCAGCAGCCACCGCATCATTGATTTCCTGCTGTGTGGGCCAGATATCGCGGAGATACACCGGTTCTCCGTTAGGATCGTAGCCCAGCGGGGCGGTGAGCATATCCACATCAATGCGGCCGGCAATAGCATAGGCCACCACCAACAATGGGGAAGCAAGGAAGTTCATTTTTACCTGCGGATGCACCCTTGCTTCGAAGTTACGGTTGCCGGATAACACGGATGCCACCACCAGGTTGCCTTTGTCTACCGCTTCGGCAATGGCCGGCGGCAGCGGACCACTGTTACCTATACACGAAGTACAGCCATATCCTACAATATGAAACCGCAGCGCTTCCAGTTCAGAAAGTAAGCCTGAGCGTTTAAGGTATTCCGTTACCACTCTTGAGCCTGGAGCAAGACTGGTTTTCACCCAGGGCTTCACGTATAACCCGCGGCTGATGGCTTTTTTCGCTACCAGTCCGGCGCCTATCATTACGCTGGGGTTAGAGGTGTTGGTACAGCTGGTGATAGCGGCAATGGTGATAGCGCCATCACTCAGTACATATTCTTCATTTTTTAGTTTAATGCGTACAGATTTAAGGTAATCCAATTCTACGGCTACCTCTTCCACCTGCTTTTGTATTTCGTAGGTAAAGGAAGTACCGGAGCCCCCTTCCGCCAGCCATGCAGTGTCGCGGCGTTTTCCTTCGGGCGTATACATACGTTTGAACTCCTTGCTGAGCAGGGTTTCAAATTCATTGTGCAGGTCACGCACCAGGATACGGTCCTGTGGCCGCTTGGGGCCTGCCACGGCAGATTGTATCTGCGACAGGTCCACTTCAAGAATATCTGTATAAGTGATTTCTTCGCTGCCATGCCGCCAGAGCATATTCTCCTTGCAATAGGCTTCCACCTGTGCAATATCTGCTTCGGAGCGGTTGGTGCGGTGCATGTATTGCAACGTTTGTGTGTCTATCGGGAAATAGGTAGCAGTGCATCCAAATTCCGGCGACATATTAGAAATTGTAGCCCGATCCGGTACGGAAAGAAAATCCAGCCCATCGCCAAACACTTCCACAAATTTATCCACCACGCCGTATTTGCGCAGCCGCTGGGTGATGGCAAGCACCATATCTGTAGCCGTAACGCCTTCTGTAAGCTGCCCGGTGAGGCGCAGCCCGATCACCTGCGGACAGGTAAAATAAATCGGCTGTCCTAAAATGGCTGCTTCCGCCTCGATACCACCCACGCCCCAGCCAAGTACGCCGATACCATTCACCATAGGCGTATGCGAATCTGTGCCCACCAGCGTATCAGGAAACAGCCAGCCATCACGGTTAATCACGCCTTTGGCGAGATATTCAAGGTTTACCTGGTGGCAGATACCCATACCAGGAGGCACTACCGTAAAATTATCGAAGGCCTGTTGCGCCCATTTCAACAGCTGGTAACGTTCTTTATTACGCTCATATTCATAGGCCACATTTTTCGTATAGGAGTAGTCTGTTCCAAAAAAATCTACCTGCACAGAGTGATCCACTACCAGATCCACCGGGATAGCCGGGTTTATCTTAGCGCCGTCTTTCCCCTTACGGATCACTTCCGCGCGGATGGAAGCAATGTCTACTACCGCAGCTACACCGGTAAAGTCCTGCATCAGCACGCGGGCCGGTTTAAAAGGTATTTCCTTATCTGTTCCCGCCGGATCCCAGTTCACCAGTGTTTCCAGGTGCTCATCAGTAATGGCGAAATTGTCGTGGTTCCGCAATACATTTTCCAGTAAGATCCTTATCGAGAAAGGCAACCGGGAGATTTTTCTTCCGTCCTGTTCCAGTTTGCTGAGAGATGCGATACGTGGCTGCATAATCTGAGTTGTTGACATTTTAGTGAAACAATGATGCTACCATTTTGTTTATTAAAGATACCTTATTATGAACCGTTTATGCGCGTTTCATATTAAAATAACCCCGCTATAGCTATGCATTGCGCAATATTAGCTTTAGTACAGCTACAGCTCAGGATGACTCCGAAAGTGACAATTCCTTCCACGTCCTGCCCGGAAAAGCAGCAGATCTATGAAGATGATAATGCCTGTAAGTTGTTGGTGAATTTTATTAAATGCGATGTGATGGATACCGCACTGCTATGAGGTAAACTGCCGGAAAGCAGCTCACCGGGAGCACCCGTTTATTTCATGCACCCGGTGAAGATATTGTGAAGATGTTGCGGTTCCGGATCAGGCGTTTGCCCACCAGTGTTCCTGCGGATAATGTGCGCCTACAGTTACCGGTTCTCCTATACGGGGAGTGGTTACCAGCAGGCCTCTTTGTGCACCGGCTGCGGTGGCTCTTTCCGGAGAATCGTTCCAGGCATGCATAGCCAGTACAAATTTGCCCCAGTGTACCGGCAGCAGGGCTTTTGCCTGCAGGTCTATAGCCGCCTGCACGGTTTCTTCCGGTTTCATATGGATGAAAGGCCAGTAATCGTTGTATTGTCCACATTCCAGGATCACCAGATCAAAGGGACCAAATTTATCGCCAATGGCTTTGAAATGTGTGTCGTACCCGGAGTCTCCCCCGATAAAAATCTTATACCCGAAAATTTCCAGTACAAAAGAAGACCAGAGACTACCGCCTCTTTTAAGCCCACGGCCGGAAAAATGCCGTGCAGGCGTAGCCGTTAGAACGATCTCTTTTGCTATTTCGCGGGTTTCCCACCAGTCCATCTCCGTGATGTTGTTGCCCGTTGCCAGGCAATGCTGCAGATCGCGGCCCACGCCTAACCCTGTATATATTTGTCTGGTGTGGGGTTTTAATGCTGCCAGTGTTTTTTTATCGAGATGATCATAGTGATTGTGGGTGATGATCATCAGGTCTATTTCCGGCATATCTGCAGGCGTATAGGCATCTGCACCGGGGAATGCCTTTACCATAAATGACATGGGCGATGCGCTGCCGCTGAACACGGGATCTACCAGTATATTAAATCCTTTTACATGGATAAGATAGGAGGAATGGCCAAACCAGATAACCACGGGCTTTTCCGAATACAATGCCCGGAGGTCGGTATGCACGGTAGGCATGGGTCCCGGCGGTCTTGTGTTTGCCGGGCGCCGCAACATTTTACGCAGCATGGTAAAATAGGTAACATTCTCCGGCTTCATAGGCGTAAGGGAGAGGTTCTGGAACGCGCCGTTCCGGAAGTTCTGCGATTGTTGTATTCTTTCTTCGATAGAAGATAATTTCCGCTGCATGTATTAAAGTTAAGAAGCTTTTATACGAAGACGGGCAGCGCAGCGGAATATTTTACCGGGAATAAAAAAAGGCCCGCCCAAAAAAAGGGCAGACCCGTATTTCAACCGTTATGTTAGCAGGTTAAGATCTTGCCAGCAGGCGTTTACCCCTTGCCATTAATCGCAGCAGGCGGGTATTACCATAAAAAGCAGAATGATATTTTTCAGCTGCCTTACGGCGTTCGCTGTACGTTTTCAGCACCGCATCTGCGGTCACAATACCATTTAATTTCTTTTCCGGGCCAAGCACAGCCAGGATATCCGGCGGATAGTTGTCGAAAAGCTCAGTTACCAGGCTGATATTATCAGCAGGGTACAGGTAAGGAGCAGATGGCTCCAGGTGTTCCCTGAGCGGTGTAGTACCGGCGGCCGATAACTGTTGCCTGTTAATATATCCTTTGAAGTGCCCCTCCGTATCCGTTACCGGCAGGAAGCGGTAGTTGTAGGCGGCGTTGCTTTGCAGCTGCTGGTAAGCCTGCGCCAGGGTAAAGTTTTCCTGCAGCATAACAACAGGCTTAACGGTTACGGCTGCCACATTGATCAGCTGCATCATATCCGGCATATACTCTTCGGGGGTGGCTACGCCTCTGCGGCGGATCTTTTCGGTCATGATACTGCCTTTCATCAGGAAGAACGACACGAAATAAGCGGCTGTGCAGGCGCCGATGAGCGGCAGGAGACCATGCGTTTGCCCGGTGGTTTCCAGTGAAAACACGATAGCAGTGAGCAATGCCCGGGAGGCGCCGGCAAACATGGCGGCCATACCTATGAGCGCCGCTGTAGCGATATTGATACCACTGCCGGGAAATATCTGCAAAACCGCTACGCCCAGCAATGCACCGAAAGCGCCGCCGATAGTGAACAGGGGCGCCAGTGTTCCGCCGGAAGTACCGCTGCCAAGGGAGATCACCCAGGAAGAATATTTAAGCACACATAACGATACCAGCAGTGCCATTGGCGCAGTACCGGTAAGCAACGTTTTAATATTATCATAGCCAACGCCCATGGTATGCGGGGCAAAGTAGCCGATCACACCTACGGCAACGGCGCCCAGCGCCGGCCACCACATCCAGTGGATGGGCAGTTTCTCGAACAGGTCTTCCACGAAATAAACGGACTTCGATACATAAGCGGCCACCACACCTACTATAGCACCCATCAGCACATAGGTGACCAGGGCGATATCAGTAACGGCAGGAATATCCGGCATGGCAAAAACCGGGTTGCTGTCGAACAGCAGGATATGCATACCGGCGCCGGTGATACAACCAATGGCCACAGGTATCACCGAACGGGGAGAGAATTCAAACAACAGCAGCTCGATGGCCAGCAGAATAGCTGCCAGCGGGCTACCGAATATAGCCGCCATACCGGCGCAGGCGCCGGCTGCCAGCAATACCTTCCTTTCTGAGGAAGAGATATGGATCACCTGCCCGGTGAAGGAGCCGATAGCTCCACCCGTTGCGATAATGGGGCCTTCCGCACCAAAGGGGCCACCCGTGCCGATGGAGATAGCGGCCGAGATAGGCTTTAGTAAGGTGATTACAGGCGGGATCTTGCTTTCGTTGTCAATAATGTTTTCCATGGCTTCGGGGATACCATGGCCACGGATCGCTTTGCTGCCGAAACGGGCCATCACGCCTACCAGCAGGCTACCGATGATAGGGACTGCAATAACCAGGATGCCCAGCTGGTTTCCCGCCGGCCCTGCTTCTTCAAATGAAAATTTACCGTAAAACGAGAGGTTGGTAATGAGACTGATAAGCAACACCAGTGCTTTTGCCACTACGCCGATGGCCAGCGCGTTGATACATGCCTGGAGACTGAGGTAAAATACTCTCCGTGACATGTTCCCGGCAAATTTTTGCTCTTTTTTATGATTCATACTATATAAAGTGACAATAATTTCTTCTTTTCAATTGCAAAAATATGATCTAAATCATATTAAAACCTATTTTTTCTTCCGAAAACCCAAAAAAACACTAGTATTGCAATCATGAAAAAAGCCGGAAACTGCGATTTAAAGACGTGTTTTTTATGCCAGCACAGTATTCCAGAATGGATTGCGGCAGTATCGGATCACAGGCAACATCTTTTTTTTAAGAAAAATGAAACCATTTTCCAGGAAGGCAGCCCGGTGAAAGGGATCTTTTTTTTGTATGATGGAAAAGTGAAGGTGCATAAACAATGGGGGCCGGACAAAGAGCTCATTGTCCGTTTTGCGCAACAGGGCGATATCCTGGGGCATCGTGGCCTGGGTAGTGGGGAGCGCCTGTACACTGTTTCGGCTACCGCTGTGGAAGACACCACGGTATGTTATACGGAGCTGGCATTCTTTGAAGCGTCGTTGAAAGTAAATCCAAACCTGTCGCTGAAGCTGATGCAATTTTATGCAGATGAATTGCAGGAAGCGGAAAGGAAAATGCGCAACCTGGTGCACATGGATGTAAAAAGCAGGCTGGCAGATGCTTTGCTGGAACTTAGCCGCTTGCACAAAGCCCTTCATTTCACTATCAGCAGACAGGACCTGGCCTCTTTTTCAGGCACTACCTATGAAACGATTTACCGCAACTTGCAGGAATTTATCGCGGAGAAACTGATCACCGTAGAAGGCCGTGCCATTACCATATTAAGCGAGAAGAAGCTGCGCAAATACATCGCCTGATGCTAACTGATTTCCGTGAGGCGCAATAATTTATTTTCATTCAGGATAGTGATATTTTTTCCTGAAACCGCCACCATGCGTTCTTCTATCAATTCATTCAATACCCGGAACGTGGTTTCATACGTGGCGCCGATATAGGAGGCAAGGTCTTGTTTGCTGAGCGCCAGGTCAATAAAACCATCCTTGTTAAAGCCAAACTTTTGCTGCAGCAACAGCAGTGCATTGGCCATACGGCCCTTCACAGACATATGCGCCAGGTTGCGCATCTGTTTTTCGGAGGTTTGCAGTTCCTGTGCATAGAACAGCATTAGCTCGTACAGCAGGTCGTGATTGATTTTGAGAGATGCCTGGAAAAAATCCATCTCTATAAAGCAAACTTTTACAGGTTCCAGCGCTGTAGCAGAGATGGGATAAAAATGTTCAGTGCCGCCTATACCGCGGTGGCCAACGATATCGCCTTTTTGTGCAAAGCGGACGATAAGCTCTTTATCAGGCCCCCAATGCTTATGTACTTTCATGCGGCCATCATAGATAAAGTAGATGCCTTCTACCTTATCTCCTTCTTTAAACAGGGTTTCTCCTTTGTTCAGCATAAAATTTTTGCGGTGTAGCATTGTTGCGGGCGCCCATTCTTTCAGGGATAACCGGCAAAGGAGACAGGTTTTACCATCACAGCCCTGTTTGTCTTTCTTCATGTATGATACTACTGTTTTGTAATTGTTGTAATGTTTCGTTTGCCAGCAGGGATTGCAGTTTTACTACCTCCCCTACCACTATAATAGCAGGATTGCCCATACCGGCTGCCTGGGCACGCCATACAATATCCTTTACAGTGCCGGTTACCATTTTCTGCTGCGGGGTGGTGCCGTCCTGGATAATGGCTACCGGGGTGTTTGCTTTACCATGCGCCTGGAAAATATCCATGATACCTTCCAGTTTACTCATAGCCATCAGGATCACTACAGTAGCAGTGGATTGGGCTGCCAGCGCTATATCTTTTGAGATATCGCCGGATTGGGTAGTGCCGGTGGTTACCCAGAAGCCTTCCGCGACTCCTCTGCAGGTAAGCGGTATCATTTGTGACTCCGGTACGGCCACCGCGCTGGAGATGCCTGGTATCACCGCTACCTTGATCCCATGGTTACGGGCAGCTTCGATTTCTTCTACCGCCCTGCCAAACACGAAAGGGTCTCCACCTTTAAGCCTTACAACATGGCCATGAGCCTGTGCCATTTCCACGATCAGGTGGTTAATTTCCTGCTGCGACAAAGCATGGCAGCCATATCTTTTGCCTACGAACTTAATTATCGCTCCCGGCGAAGCGTACGTCAGCAAAGATTCATTTACCAACGCATCATATAATATAACGTTTGCCTGCCGGATGGTGTTGATCGCTTTCAGCGTGATCATTTCAGGATCTCCGGGCCCTGCTCCTACTAAAGATAAAGATGGATATGATGCCTGCATACATATTGTATTTAAAATTATGTGATGATTTAAGATTGAAGCATACATAAAATTAAAACAAAAACGCTTAATTTTATAACCAACATCATACACCTCCGTTAAAAATCATCTCCAAAGCAAGAAATAATATTATATTAAATAAATTATAATATAATTCAAGTTTTCTGATCCTTAAATATAGTCGAATGAAAATAGTAGTTATAGGAAACGGTATGGTGGGCTACAAATTTTGTGAGAAGATCCTTTCCAAATCTGCCGATACCCCGATAGAACTGGTTGTATTTGGGGAAGAACCCCGTCCCGCTTACGATCGTGTACATCTTACTTCCTGGTTTGACGGCAAAACAGCCGATGATCTGCTGCTGGCTACGGCCGACTGGTACGTGGAGCAGGGAATACGGCTGCACCTGGGCGACCCGGTACTACAGATTGACCGCACCCAGAAAACGGTACAATCCTATAAGGGCATTGTGGAAAACTACGACTACCTGGTAATTGCCACCGGCTCCGCCGCTTTTGTACCACCGGTACCGGGCATGGATAAAAAAGGCGTATTTATTTACCGCACCATAGAAGACCTGGAAATGATGAAGGCCTATGCGCCCAATGCCCGCAGCGGCGCCGTGATAGGCGGTGGATTGCTGGGACTGGAAGCCGCCAAAGCCCTCCTTGACCTCGGTATTAATAACACGCATGTGGTGGAGTTCTCCTCCCGCCTCATGCCCCGCCAGATAGATGAACAGGGCTCTACTATCCTGCAAAACAAACTGGCAGGCCTGGGGCTGAAAGTACTAACCGGCAAAAACACCCGGGAAGTACTGGGTGACGATGCCATAACCGGCTTACAGTTCTCCGATGACACCATCCTGGAAACAGACATCCTGGTAGTGTCTGCCGGTATTAAACCGCGCGACGAACTGGCGCGTGCGGCTGGTCTTACCGTTGGCCCGCGCGGCGGCATCGTGGTAAACGAACAAATGCAGACAAGCGACTCCTTTATATATTCCATTGGCGAGTGCGCACTTTACAACAACATGATCTATGGCCTGGTAGCCCCGGGCTATGAAATGGCAGAAGTGGCCGCCTCCCATATCACCGGTGAAGCCAAAGCCTTCACCGGCTTTGATATGAGCACCAAATTAAAGCTCATCGGGGTAGATGTAGCCAGCTTCGGAGATCCTTTCTCTGATCCTGAAAACTGCCACAGCATTGTATTTGAAGATAAGTTCAAGGGCACTTATAAAAGGATCAATATTACTACAGACGGCCAGTTCCTCCTGGGCGGCATCCTGATAGGCGATGCAGCTGCTTACAACATGCTGCTGCAAACCACTAAGAACAAATTGCCGTTACCTGCAAACCCGGAAGACCTGCTCCTGGGCAACAGGAGTGGCAGCGCTGATACGGGCGCCGGCGTTACAGCCCTTCCCGATGAAGCAATGATCTGCAGCTGCGAAAGTGTAAGCAAAGGCACCATCTGCCAGGCAGTAACCGACGGATTTGAAACACTGGACGAAGTAAAGAAATGTACCAAAGCCGGTACCTGCTGCGGTGGATGCACTCCTATGGTGAAAGACCTGATCACCGCCACCATGAAAGCACAGGGCAAATATATCCGTAACGTGGTGTGCGAGCACTTCCCCTACTCCCGCCAGGAAATGCTGGATCTTATTAAGGTAAAGTCGCTCCGTTCCTTTGATGAGGTGCTGGACCATTATGGCGACGGGGAAGGCTGCGAGGTGTGCAAACCCGTGGTAGCCTCCATCCTGGCCAGTTTGTGGAACGATATGATCCTTGATAAAGGCAATGATACTGCACAGGACTCCAATGACCGCTACCTTGCCAATATCCAGAAAGGCGGTACCTATTCCGTGGTTCCAAGGATACCGGGAGGGGAAATCACACCGGAGAAACTGGTAGTGATCGGCCAGATAGGCACTAAATATAATCTCTATACGAAAATCACCGGCGGACAGCGCATCGACCTGTTTGGCGCACACCTCAGCGACCTGCCCAATATCTGGGAAGAACTGATTGCAGCGGGTTTTGAAAGCGGTCATGCTTACGGTAAAGCGCTCCGCACCGTAAAAAGCTGCGTGGGCTCCACCTGGTGTCGCTTCGGACTGCACGACAGTGTGAGCTTTGCCATCCGGATAGAAGAACGTTACCGCGGCCTGCGGGCGCCGCATAAAATTAAATCGGCCGTATCGGGTTGTATCCGCGAATGCGCAGAGGCACAATCCAAAGACTTTGGCATTATTGCCACCGAAAAAGGCTGGAACCTTTATGTATGCGGTAACGGTGGCTCCAAGCCCCAGCATGCACAATTGCTGGCTTCGGATATCGACAGCGAAACCTGCATCAAATATATAGACCGCTTCCTGATGTTCTATATTAAAACGGCCGATCCGCTGACACGTACAGCCACCTGGCTCAACAAACTGGACGGTGGCATGGATTATTTACGCAATGTAGTGGTGAATGATAGTCTTGGTATAGCCGCCCAGCTTGAAACAGAAATGCAGTTCCTCGTAGATAACTACAAATGCGAATGGAGAGAGGTGGTGGAAAACCCTGAGCTGCGCAAGCGTTTCTCCCACTTTGTAAATGCCCCGGCCGACAAAGATCCGACCGTAAAATTTGAATCAATGCGCGCCCAGAAGAGGGCTGCGGAATGGAAATAAATTCTTTACACAAAATACACTGCTATGTCTACTACTCACACAACTACCATCAGCTGGTTCCTTGCCTGCAAAACATCAGATGTACCTACCAATGGCGGCGTTTGCGTAAAGTATAAAGAGGAGCAGATAGCCCTGTTCTTTTTTGCCCGCAGAAATGAATGGTATGCCACCCAGAACCTTTGCCCGCACCGCCAGCAGATGGCGCTCAGCCGTGGCATGACCGGCACCGTAAAAGATGAGCCTAAAGTAGCCTGTCCTTTTCATAAAAAAACATTCTCACTGAAAGACGGTCGTTGCCTGTCAGACGAGCACGAATGTTCCCTCACTACCTACCCTGTAAAAATCGTGGATGACATGGTATATATAGGCGTAACAGCTGAGATGGAAATGGCCGGCGCATAATAATAAAAGAAACCCGGCAGCTGGCAGGCTAACCGGGTTTCTGACCTGAGATGATTGGCTCATTCAAAATCAACCAAAGTTACATGAAAAAATGGTTTCCAGGCAAGGTATCATTGATACTACCCGGACTGTTGTTATCACAGTACGGTTATGCCCAGCTCACACTCGGCGCACAACTCAGAACCCGCACCGAGCTACGTAACGGACAAGGGTCCCCCCAACCTGAGGGCGCAGCGCCCGCCTTTTTCACTTCCCAGCGTACCCGGTTAACGGCCGGATTCAGTGCCTACCGCATCAAGCTGGGATTAACGGTGCAGGACGTACGCGTTTGGGGACAGGACGGATCTACTATTAACCGCACCACCACCCCGGATAACAACGGGTTTATGCTGCATGAAGCGTGGGCGGAAATATTACTGACAGACACAGTGGTGAAAAATAAAAGTCTTTCGCTGAAAATTGGCCGGCAGGAGCTGGTGTACGACGACAGCCGCCTGTTGGGAAACCTCGACTGGCTACAGCAGGGCCGCCGGCATGATGCAGCGGTATTAAAGTACGAAAGCAATGCCTGGATCTTCCACATAGGCGCTGCTTTCAACCAGAATAAAGAAAATGCCAGCGGCAGTATTTACAATGCTACACCTCCGGGCAACTATACAGCCAATACCAATGGCGGAAATATGTATAAAAGCCTGGAGTATGCATATGTATCCAGGAAACTGAACAAAGGAAACTTATCTTTTCTTTTCCTGGCCGACCAGTTTTCAAAATACCATATCGACAGCGTGGAACATGTAGCGGTGAAAACCTATGAAGGAGCCGTGAATACCCGCATGACCACGGGATTATTTTATACACAGGCGTTCAACAGATTTACCTATACAGCTGCCGCGTATCACCAGTTTGGTACCAACGGGAACGGACAAACGGTGAGCGGCAGTTTACTCTCCGGCTCCTTCTTTTACAGTGTGAATAAAGTATTCAGCGCAGGCGCAGGAGCAGATTACACCAGCCCTGATTTTGACCCGCTGTACGGCACACCGCATAAGTTCTGGGGTAATATGGATTACTTCTATGTAGCCAGCGGTTTTGGCAATAAAGGACTACAGGATTATTATGTAAAAACAAAATTGAAACCGGGCGCCAGGTGGGCATTAACCGGCGATGTACATGAATTTTTCAGTGCCGCAGATGTAACCGGCATGAATAAACAGTTTGGAACGGAAGCAGATGTAACAGCAAATTACACGCTTACCAGGATGATAGGACTGGAAGCAGGCTACAGCCACTTCTGGAGCACTGCTACCCTGTCTTCCCCTACTGTTAAAAATGTAAAAAATGCTTCGCCGAACAGTAACTGGGCGTATATCTCGGTTAACATCCGTCCTGAACTCCTGATTAAATAACCTGTAAAACATTACACATGGCTGCTCCTTTAGAGAAATTAAAAATATTCAGTGTTGATACCATACAGATGCGCACGTTTCATATTACGTGGCTGATGTTCTTTGTTTGCTTCTTTGGCTGGTTCGGATTAGCACCGCTGATGCCTACCATCCGTGCAGATCTCGGGTTAACCAAATCGCAGGTAGGTAATATCATTATTGCTTCCGTATCCGGCACCATCATAGCAAGGCTGATCATTGGCCGGCTCTGTGATACCTGGGGACCCCGCAAAACCGCTATCCGACTGCTGTTGCTGGGCTCCCTGCCTGTATTCCTGGTAGGATTATCAAAAGACTACACCTCCTTTCTGCTGTTCCGTTTAGCCATCAGCGTTATCGGAGGTTCTTTCGTTATTACGCAGTTTCACACCTCCCTTATGTTTGCCCCTGCCATCAAGGGCACCGCCAATGCTATTACCGGTGGCTGGGGCAACCTGGGCGGAGGCGTTACCAACATGGTGATGCCGGTGATATTTGCTGCGATTGTTGGTTTTGGTTACACTAAGCATGAAGCATGGCGGTATGCCATGATACTGCCGGGTTTGATGATGCTGGGTGTAGCGTATCTGTATTACCGCTATACCAAAGATACGCCTAACGGTAACTTTGATGAGATAGGTTATAATAAGAAAGATAATAAAACGGATTGGTCTGTGTTGGGCGACTGGCGCATCTGGGCGCTTACGCTGGCATACGGCATGTGTTTCGGAATGGAGATCACTTTCGACAACGTAGCGTCCTTACATTTTGTAGATACTTTTCAACTTTCGCAGGGCAGCGCAGGGTTCTGGGCCGGCATCTTTGGTTTTATGAACCTGTTTGCACGGGCATTGGGCGGCATTATTTCAGACAAGGCAGGCGCCAGGTTTGGCATGAGAGGAAAAGGATGGTTATTGGCCCTGATGCTGCTGGCGGAAGGTATTGGTTTATTATTATTTGCACAGGCCGGCTCGCTGATAGTGGCCATCATTGCTATGCTGAGTTTTGCGCTTTTCCTGAAAATGGCCAATGGCGCTACTTACGGCATTGTGCCTTTTATCAATGAAAAAAATGCAGGACTGGTAAGCGGCATTGTTGGTGCAGGTGGTAACCTGGGCGGCATGTTGTTCGGCTTCCTGTTCAAATCAGACAGCATCAGTTACGTACAGGCGTTCACGTATATCGGTTATGTAGTGATAGCGATCTCCTGCATCGTAATGCTGACACGCTTTACCCGGCAGCCTGCTGCTGACGATGCACCGGTAACAACACCGGTAGCAGTTTCATAAATCATTGTAAAACCTAAAGCATGCAAGCATCATTCAAATCCACCTGTTGTTACTGTGGCGTAGGCTGTGGAATAGTGGTACATAAAGACCGCCAGGGCAAGCTGCATGTAGAAGGTGATAAAACACACCCGGTTAATAAAGGCAAGCTTTGTTCCAAAGGAATGAACCTGCATTATACGGTGATGGATACTTCAGACAGGCTGTTATATCCTGAAATGCGGTATCATCGTAACCTTCCACGGCAAAGGGTTACCTGGGACCAGGCGTTGGAGCGCACCGCCGCGGTGTTTGCAGCAATTATCAAAAAACATGGTCCGGATGCAGTAGCCTTCTACGCATCCGGGCAATGCCTTACAGAAGAATATTATGTAGTAAACAAACTGATCAAGGGATTTATTGGCAGCAATAATATAGATACCAATTCCAGGCTGTGTATGAGCAGTGCCGTGGTTGCCTATAAGATGGCTTTGGGAGAAGATGCCGTGCCTGGCACCTATGATGATATAGAACAGGCCGATTGCATTTTTGTAGCAGGCGCAAATCCTGCATGGTGCCATCCTATTTTATGGCGCAGGGTGGAAGCCGCCAGGGCAGCCAATCCCGCCATGAAGATCATTGTAAGCGATCCGCGGGTTACGCAGAGCTGTGCCCTGGCCGACCTGCACCTGCAGGTAAACCCGGGTACTGATATTGTACTGCATCATGCCATAGGCCGGGCGCTTATTACCGGTGGGTATACCGACAGCTCCTTTGTAAAAGAGCACACCAATGGTTTCGACCGGTATAAGGATACCGTGATGGAACGCACAATAGAAGAGGCCGCGGCCATTTGCGGTGTAGCAGCAGAAGATATTCACAGGGCGGCAGATTATATTGGCAACGCCTCCGGCTTTATGACCTTCTGGACAATGGGATTGAATCAAAGCTCAGTAGGCGTACATAAAAATCTCAGTCTTATAAACCTGCACCTTATTACCGGGCAAATCGGCAGGCCCGGCAGCGGTCCATTCTCCTTAACAGGCCAGCCTAACGCCATGGGCGGCCGCGAAGTAGGCGGTTTATCCAACCTCCTCCCCGCACACCGGGTGCTGAACAATCCCGCGCACCGCAAGGAAGTACAGGAATTCTGGGGAGGTACGGAACTTTCAGATAAACCTGGTCTTACCGCTACAGAAATGTTCACCGCGCTGAACGACGGACGGCTGAAAGCCATCTGGATCATGTGTACTAATCCGCTCGTTAGCTTACCGGATGCACGTTTTGCCGAGGCTGCACTGCAAAAGGCAAAGTACGTGGTAGTACAGGAAATATCCAATAAACCGGAAACCCTGCGCTATGCGGACGTGGTGCTGCCCGCTGCAGCATGGACGGAAAAAGAAGGAACCATGACCAATGCCGAACGGCGCATCAGCTATCTTGCCAAGATAAACGACGCGCCTGGAGAAGCACTGCCCGACGCAGAGATCATTTGCCGGTTTGCACAAAAAATGGGATATCACGGATTCGATTATACGAATGCATCTGAGATATATGATGAGCATTGCCGCCTTACTGCAGGTACCAATATTGATGTAAGTGAACTGAACTACGATATTATCAAAGCGCAACGCAGCGTGCAGTGGCCTTACCAATCCGGTAACGGCACACCACGGTTGTTCCGCGACCACCAGTTTTACACGCCCGATAAAAGGGCAGTGATCCATAGTTTTGACGATGAAAATAAGTCGGAGCCACTTAGCAGCGAACTGCCGTTAATCCTTACCACCGGCCGTATCCGTGATCAGTGGCACACTATGAGCAAAACCGGTAAGGTGAGTAAACTGAAGCAACACATCTCCGCCTCCTTCCTGGAAATACACCCTGAAGATGCGCGGCAGCGTGGCATTTCCGCTGATGATATTGTTACCGTTACCAATGGGCGCGGTACGGTGCGGGTAAAAGCACAACTGAGCAACACCATTAAAAAAGGGGTGGTGTTCCTGCCTATGCACTGGGGCAAAATACTTCAGAACGATCTGCACCGCGCCAACAATCTTACCAGCACTATACTGGATCCTTTTTCCAAACAGCCGGATTTCAAATATGCAGCCGTGCAGGTAGAACGCTACCGCAAGCCTGTACAGAAGATCGTGATAATCGGCGCAGGCGCCGGCGCCTGCGGCTTTGTAAAGTCGTACCGTGAACTGAACACCTCCGATGAAATTGTGGTTTTCAGTAAAGAAAATCTCCCGTTCTATAACCGCGTGATGCTGCCGGACTATATCAGTGGCACACAACAGTGGAAGCAGCTGGTAAAAATGACCCGTGCGGAAGAAATAGCTTATAATATCACATTACACAGGGGAGTGAGCATTACGCATATTGACCGTGCGAACAAATTACTTACAGACAGTAACGGGAACGTACATACGTACGATATACTGCTGATGGCTACCGGCAGCCGGGCAGCCACCCTACGCGATATTCCCGCCATACCAGGCATATTTACTATGCGCACCCGGATGGATGCAGACGCCTTCAAACAACATATAGATCCAGCCAGGGGGAAAGTAATGATAGTGGGTGGTGGATTATTGGGGATTGAGCTGGCGGCATCTCTCAAAGAAATGAATATAGACGTTGGCGTTATACAACGTACTTCCCGGCTGATGGACCGGCAACTGGACGCGCTTGGCGGACAGCTTCTTTATGAAGAGCTCACCGACAGGGGTATTGACATCTACTACAACGATGAGATCAACCGTTTTTCCGGGCATGAGCAACTGGAAGGCATACAGCTGAAAAGTGGTTTGTATATTCCCTGCCAGGCAGTAGTAATGTCTATAGGCACGGTTCCCAATATAGAGCTTGCACAGGCTGCGCAGCTGGAATGTAACCGTGGCGTGGTGGTAAATAAATACCTGCAAACCAGCGACCCGGAAATATATGCCATCGGGGAAATTGCGGCTTTCAACGGCACCCTGTATGGTATTACCGCGGCAGCGGAACAACAGGCGGAAGTGGTGGCCCGTTACCTTAACGGCGATATCAGCAACTATTACCAGGGCTCCCTGTTTATGAACATCCTGAAAATGCATGGTACTGATCTTTGCTCGCTGGGAATGGTAGAAACACCCAAAGACCCGGCATACGAAGAGGTAGTGTTCATTGATAAAGCAAAACGGTACTATAAAAAATGTATCATTCACCAGGACAAACTGGTGGGAGCTATCCTGATCGGTGATAAATCAGAGTTTATTGAATTCAGGGACCTTATCCAGCAAAAAATAGAACTGTCAGATAAGCGGCTGGAGCTGTTACGTTCCGGCAAAAAAGGCACACCGGTGATTGGCAGGCTGGTATGTTCCTGTGGCAATGTAGGCGAAGGCAATATCATGGAAAAAATAGCCGGTGGCTGCGATAACCTGCAACAGCTTTGCCAGGCTTCAGGTGCAGGACTGGGCTGCGGCAGCTGCAAATCGGAAGTGAAGGCATTGCTGGAAAAATCTATTCAAAAAACCGCAGCAGCACTAGTATAATTATGGCTAAACATACGCATACCTTATCCATTAACTTTACCGGTGGCATTATTTCACCGGGATACCTGCTGGATCTGCTGGATACAGCCACCGCTGCACATGCCACGCATGTACGTTTCGGGTTGCGCCAGCAACTGCTGGTAGATATACCGGATAAAGGCCTTACTACCTTTAAAAATAGCTGCGCGGAGAAACAGTTGCCTATTGCAACACAGCCGAACATTATGAGCTCCTATCCTGCCGCTGGTATTTTTATCCACGACAGCTGGCTGAGCGAGGGAATTTATAAAGACGTATTTAACGGGTTCGACTACACGCCGTCGTTGAAAATTAATGTATGCGACAGCCAGCAAACATTTGTGCCACTATTCACCGGGCATATCAACTGGATCAGTTCCGACAGCTTACATTACTGGTACCTCTATATCCGTATGCCGGGAAGCCAGCAACTATATGCATGGCCGGAGCTCATTTATACCAATAATATTGCCGCCATGAGCAGGCAGCTGGAACAGAGCATTAATGAAGGTGATTCGCCGGAAGAAGTGTACCACCAGGTAAAGCAGACAGCGAAATATATCAGTCGCCCGAAAGATAAGGAGCCAGACCTTCCTGCTTTTCATTTACCCTATTACGAAGGTTTCAACAAGCACGACAATAGTTACTGGTTAGGTATTTACCGGAGAGATGAAGATTTCCCGATTGCTTTCCTGAGGGAGGTATGCACCATTTGCCTGGAAACCCGTGTAGGGCAGTTGTATGCCACGCCGTGGAAATCGCTTATCATAAAAAATATTGAGCCAGCCCACCGCAAGCTATGGGACTATGTACTGGGAAAATATGGTATCAATGTACGTCATGCTGCCAATGAACTGAACTGGCAGGTAGAAGACAACTGTGAAGATGGCCTTGTACTGAAGCGGCATATCATCCGCTATTTTGATACTGCCGATGTGCGGACCTATGGCTTATGTTTCAGCGTAAGGATCAACCGGCCGGCCAGTCTTTTTGGTACGGTAGTGATCCGCAAGCAGGAAAACAGGCATGGCAGCAAGCTGAAATACATGCAACGTTATGACATCCTTTATACAGCGGGGTACAATGCCAACTCTGCGCAATTGCTTTTATACCGCGAAGGCGTTTCCAAGGAACACCTCGGGCCTTACATTGTAGCGCTGTGCAGAACATTCTATGAGCGGGAAAGCGAAGCCAATGTATTGCAGCATTACGTAACAGAACAGCAATCACTCGTAACTGTGGCGGCGGTGGAAAGAACCGTGCATCAGTGCGGGGAATGCTTAACGGTATATGATGATATTGCAGGGGACCCGGAGCAGCAGGTCCCACCGGGTACTTTATTCACTGAGCTTCCGGCAGATTACTGCTGCTCCGTATGTTCGTCGCCGTTAGACGCCTTTAAGCCTGTCAATGAAGCGGATTTGCATGCAGCTACTTTATCCACACACATTGTGTAAATGCTCCGTTGGCTGCTGCATCCCACAACTCAACGCGTACCCATTTGCGTTTTTCCAGGTTAATATTAAAAGTGAAGGATCGGGCGCCGAATGCCTTTGTATCATGCAGTAAAATTTTTTCCCTGTAGCTTCTCTCCCCGTCGCCGGAAATGATCACTGCATAGTTAAGCGGGAACGTCCAGCTGGCAGATACTTTCACAACTCCTTTACGGGCTGCCGGGATTGTGCTGCCGGAGGGCTTTCCATTCACGGTAAAAGCGGGCAACAGTATTTCACCGGTAGTAACAAAAAACTTTCCCTGCTGCATGGCATCAAGAACAGGTTGCCATCCATCTTTAAAGGAAGGCAGGCGATCCAGCTGAAGGTAGTTCACATTCAGGTGCCCATATAATTCATCTTCCGGTGTAATGCGGAAAAGATCAGCTTCTGCAATCATTGTTTTATGGAAGCCCCAGTTATTCATATCATCCAGCAGGTCTAATGCCCGTTTACCAAGATATGGCTGTGAAAGGTCGGCGGGTAAAGCCTTCCAGGCGGCGCCCATAAATTGCGGCGATGCAAAAAATGCTTCTTCTTTATACTTGTCTGGGAACCCTGTAGATCCTTTGGTGCGCGCATGGGCCGTCCAGGCCATGCCCTTTTCCTTTTGCAGCAGCTGCAGCATTTCCTCTTTATTGCTTACCCGGTATACCTTTCCATAAACAGGATCATCAGATACAAAAGGCTGTGAGGGTTTACGATCCATCACCCAATACACCGGTTCGGGGAAAATATTCATCCAGTGGCCACCGAAAAAGTTGTTTGGCTCTTCTCCTGGCAGCAGCAGGAAATGTGAATCGGATAGCCGTTCACATTCCCTGAACAATGTTTGCTGTTCAAGGAAACGCTGATCCTCCGGACCCCGTGGATGGCCGGGACCATGGAATTCTCCCAGGTGTACAATGTTCACACCCGTTTCCCGGAAGGCCTGTATAAATGCCGGGATCTCCGGCATAGCTACCTTGTTCAATACATCTGCAGTATGTTCCTGGTGAAAATGGCTGCTCATAGTCTTGTACCCGGGAAGTGGCGTGTAGGTATCGCTATGCGTATAGCGGCGTACCTCCTGCAACGTTTGACCGGCCCCGGTGTTGCTGAGCAAACAAAAGAAGTGAAGGCGTTGCGCGGTTCCCGGAGGAGCATTAAACCAGGGCACCCATCTTTTATCGCCTTCAGGTTCCTGGCGTATACCAATGCCGAATCCCTGCGTTGTTTTATTATAGTTATTACCATACCAGGTGAACGACTGGTTAAAGCAGTTATCCAGTGGATAAAAGTACTGGTGCGGTGCGGGGAACAAGGCAAGGCTGCCGGCTTTACTTTCCCCTATAATGGTGCGGTATTTTACGGCTACATTGGTGCTTTGTTCGCTTTGCAACGCTGGTACTGACTGCATAACGCCTTTAGGGTCTGCCCAGCGGATCTGCTGCCATGGGATATGCGCTGCCGTTAGTCCTGCATCGTACAGGATTGCAGTGGAATCTTTTTGGGTGGTCATTACGGCTGCTATATTCATTAACCCGCTGCCATTATACAGTGTTATTTCTATCGCACCGCTGAAAGGCCCTGCCGTTGCACCGGCCACCCGTATAATAGTACGTGAACCGTCTGTGATAACGGCGATACTGTCTTTCTGCAATTGCAACTGATAGGTAGTGCGGGGCAATTTTGCTGTTTTATCAAAGAAGATATTCCAGCCGTTTTGAGACACCAGGTCGCGTTTACCGGTGGTAAGAAAAAATACCGGCTGCAGACCTGAAGCCACTGTTTGCCATGTTTCCTTGCCATTATTCCAGCTGAGACTATGGATAAGCGGCTTCGCCGGTTCCAGGTCCAGTATCATCTGCGCCCGCTGGTTGGCGCCGGAGCTCCATACCGCTGTAAGTTGCTTATTGGCCACATTTACCTTAGTCTCAACAGAAGGCTTATAAGCGTTCAGGTTAATTGATACCTGCGCCACAACAGGTAAATAAAAAAAACAACAGCTAACAAAATACAGGAAGAAGCGCATAACACGTGGATATTTAACTGACAAAAGAGAGAGAGTAATTACCCGTCTGTAATCATCTCTCCCTACAAAATAGTAATTGTCAGGATAACATCCCGTTGTTTTTTATAACCGGTTACAGCCAGAAGCATTTAGGTAGTAAGCTTAATAAAGTCCAGGTTCTTACTCACCTGCCCGCATATACGTTGTACGGTGCTGTCGGATGTAAATCCATCCGCCGGTGTATTGATGGCATAGTCCAGCATCCGGTCGATCGTAGTGGTAGCCACATGCATGCGGGTATCAGACGATGCGTAATACACAAATATATTTCCCCCTTCATCTGTTACCCAGCCATTGGAGAATAATACATTAGATACATCGCCTGTGCGCTCCTCTCCTTCCGGCGCCATGAAATAACCGGCAGGCTTATATATCACCTCTGCCGGGTTCTCCAGTGAAGTGATAAATACATAGAGGGTATAGCGAAGCCCTGCCGCAGTATTACGCACGCCGTGAGCCAGGTGCAGCCAGCCTTTGCTGGTTTTTATAGGCGCGGGGCCCAGGCCATTCTTTGCTTCATATACCGTATGATACATTTTCCTATCCAGTAATTGCTCTTCATGTATAACGGCGCTGGTGATATCATCTGCCAGTCCGAAACCGATACCGCCTCCATTGCCGGCTTCAATAAAGCCATCCTGCGGGCGTGTATAAAAAGCATATTTTCCGTTTATCCATTCAGGATGTAGCACAACATTACGTTGTTGAGGGGAGCTTGTTTTCAGATCCGGTAACCGTTCCCAGGCGATCAGGTCCCTGGTGCGGACAATACCGCATTGGGCAACAGCCGACGACTGGTCTCCCGCTGTTGCTGCAGGGTCTCTGCGCTCTACACAGAACAAGCCGTAGATCCACCCGTCTTCATGCAGTGTTAAACGCATATCATATACATTCGTTTCCTTATCAGCTACCTGTGGCAACGCGATAGGATAATCCCGGAACCGGAAGTTATCGATACCATTCGGGCTTTCCGCCACTGCGAAAAAAGATTTCCGGTCGTTGCACTCCACCCTTGCCACGAGATAAAATTTACCATTAAGACGGATAGCGCCCGCATTGAATACCGCATTGATGCCAATACGTTCCTGCAGGTATGGGTTAGTGCGTGGATCCAGGTCATATTTCCAGAAAAAAGGTATATGTGCTGCCGTTAGTACCGGGTATTTATAGCGGCTAAAGATACCGTTGTAGTTCCCTGCAGGCTGATTACTGCGTTGTACCAGCTGTTCATACTGTTCCTGTAATTGTTCCACCTGTATAGTGGCATTCTTCATAGTATGTTCCATAAATATGATTTAGAGATATCAGCTGCTACCGGCTCTAAATAAAAATACGGCCGTATGCAATACTTTACTGACACTTTCTTTTCCAAATCTTATACTATTTCAATCAATTGAAGATGCCAACCGGAATGTACCTGATAAATTGAGGCATCTTTTTCTTGCGGCGAGTACTTTTAATATTTATATTTATCGCATATACATGCTGATGTATTAAAAGCCTATTTCCAAATGAAAATAAAACCTGTACTGAAGTATTTATCTGTTCCTGCCATGTTGTTGTTTGCACTTCCGGTGTTTGCACAAAATAAACCCTTTACTTTCGGGATAAGCGCAGGATTGAATATCTCCAATGCCCATGAAACTGCTAACTATATTCTCGCGGCAAAGAAAAGCAAGCCGGGATTCCAGGCGGGGTTTAATGTTGATTACGCCGTGTCCAATGCCATTTACCTTCGGTCCGGCCTTTCACTCACCACAAAAGGGACCATACATAAAGGAGCAGAGGTGTGGATTGGAGGCAGTAATCCACCGGTTACCTACCGGGAAATAACCACCCGCCAAACCTATCTGCAATTACCGCTCCTGGCCGGGTATCAATACCATATTACTCCCGTTTACAGGCTTTTTGTTCAGGCAGGGCCCTATCTCGCCTATGGAATCGGGGGCAAGGAAATAACAAAGAGCAAAACCATTCACCAATCAGAAGAAACAGACAGAAAAGAAACCTCGACAGATACCTTCGGAAAAACAAAACCCGGGTTATCTAGAACTGACTACGGATTAAGCGGCGGACTGGGAGTTGGATTTAAAAAGCTTGCACTGATGGTTAATTATGAACTGGGATTGACAAATATTGCACCTGCTATAGAAGAGGGCACTACTTCCTCTTCACGTAACTATAAGAACAGGAATTTATCTATTACCGTTGGATACAGGCTATAATTAATTTCTCGTGCTTACCTGTGGAAAATGTATTTAAGTACATCCTGCTTTGCCTGCCTGGAATTTCCCTGCTGATTATCCTTTACCTGTTTGTGTGGTCCTGGTATCAGCTGGGAGAAACCGATAAAGCACGGTTATTCAGGGAACCCGTTATTCAGGCACAATAACCACTATACCAGGACGTGGTGCTGCTGCGGAGCTTCCGGCACTCAAAGGGGTATAGATGCTACGCAATGGAATCATCAACCATAAATCATTTAATACTATATACTTAAATATAACAAAGCATAATTCTTAACATCGCTGCGCCTGACATAAGTGTCAGCATAACAATAATTCGCACATTTCCCGGGTCAAATCTCCCCGGATTTGCCTAATTTTGCACCGTCAATGCCACAAACAGGTGTGTAGCGCAGATCATGTTAGCAGATATTCAAAATGAAACCGATGCCAGGCAATACCGCATCGCTATTTCCGTCTTCTTTTTCATCTCCGGATTAGGTTATTCCTCCTGGGCTTCCAGGATCCCTTCCATTAAGCAACAGTTGCACTTAAATGAAGCGCAGTTCGGGCTGGTGCTGCTGGCATTGCCCATCGGGCTGATGCTTACCATGCCTATTACCGGCAAACTGCTGGGGTTGTTCAGCAGCAGGAAGATCATGGTGTTTGGCGCCATGGTATTTAACCTGATACTGAGCCTGCCCGGTTTTACTACCAGTATCTGGCAATTGGCGCTGGTGCTGTTTTGCTTTGGCTCTGCCCGCAACCTGCTGAACCTTTCCATGAACGCGCAGGCGGTGCAGGTACAGCACCTGTTTCCACAATCCATCATGACCACCTTTCACGGGATCTGGAGCGTAGCCGGCTTTGCAGGCGCGGCCATCGGCTACCTGATGGTGACCATGAACGTTGCCCCCTCCTATCACCTGCTGATGGTAAGTGTATTATTGCTGGTGTTCACCATGTATTATTATCCCAAAACCCTTCCGGATGAGCCGGTAAAGGAAACGGTAAAAAGAGCGGCCTTTGCGCTTCCCGATAAATCATTGCTGAAATATTCCCTGATCTGCTTCGCGTGTATGGCTACAGAAAACACGATGTACGACTGGAGCGGCTTATACTTTGAAAAAATTGTCGGCACCAGTAAACCTACTGCTGTGGCGGCATTTGGCATATATATGGTGGCCATGACCACGGGGCGTTTTATTGGCGACAGGCTCGTGAACAGGTTGGGTATTAAATCAATGCTGATGTACAGCGGCTGGTTTATACTTACCGGGTTACTGCTGGCCATTGTGCTGCCTTATCCGTTTACCGCCGGTATAGGATTTATTTTTGCAGGGCTTGGCGTGGCATGCGTGGTTCCCCTTGTGTTCAGCCTGGCAGGCAGATCGAAGAGCACCAACAGCGGGCAAACACTGGCCTCCATTTCCACTATTGGTTACCTTGGGTTTATGATAGTACCACCACTGGTAGGATTGGTGGCCCAGGCTACCAGTTTGCGCTGGTCTTTTGCCATTATGGCCCTGTGCGGCCTGGCTATTGTTGCGCTGGTGAAAGGATTAAAAGAATAGTTAAGCGGAGGGAGCTGCCCTCCGCTTAAACCCTTAAATAGTATACTTCTCTTTCAGAATAGCCCTCTCCTTTTCACCTATACCCAATTCTTTCTCAAAGAAATTCTCTACTGTACCGTATTTACCTTTAATAGCGTTGAAAAGGCTATGCAGTAACTCTGGTCTCAGTTCCAGCGCTTTACGGATAGTTTCCTCATCCATGCCGGTACTTTGTTGTAACCCCTGGAACATCCGCTTGTTCATAGGGAGCAGGTATATATTGCTGGCAGTAAAATCAGCTTCTATGGTTTGCTGTGGCACGCCCAGCGCATAGAGGAACAAAGCGGTGGCCATACCGGTCCTGTCGCGGCCACCGGTGCAATGATACATGATGGATTCATTCGCCGGCAGCACCAGCAGTTTCTGGAACAATGGTTTATAACGATCGCCCAGGTATTGGGTATTGCCGTAGAACTTCTCAAGGAAATTACCGTTCTTAATGATCTCCCCCATTTGCGCGGCGCCAGGGAGACTATCGCTTCCCGCCGGGCAGAGCAGGTAATCCGTTTTGGGCAGCAAGTGGTCTGGTGCGGCAGCGGCTTCTTTCACCCCACGAAAATCAATCACGGTATGGATATGTTTTTGCTCCAGCACAGTAAGATCCTGGTCTGTTAAGCGGCTTACATCAGCCGAGCGGAACACTTTTCCCCACACTACTTTTTTACCATCTTTTGTTTTGTATCCGCCTACATCGCGGAAGTTCACAGTTCCCTGCATATGCACCACCCGTTGTGCGCTGTCGGCTAATTGGGCAAAAGTTGCTCCCGGTAAGGCAATAGCCAGTACCAACATTAATTTTTTCATATGTTGTTTGTTATTTTTTTGAGAGATGAATTATTTGATGATATCCCAGCGGATACCCGCCTGGCCGCGGCTTCCATACCATTCTTCTGCGGCTACACGCCGTTTATCGCCCATATAGGTTTTCAGCGGTTCGTTAGTAATATTATTGAGCTCGGCAAACACCCGTATTTTGGAAGTGATGTTCACAGTAGCAGAAGCATCTACAGTAAAATTCTTATCTGTCCAGATATAGAAATCCTTACCCAGCTGCTGATTGATGGTTTCGACCGAAACGCCGCGATAGTTACCGGCAACGCGGATCATGACACCATTACGCTCATAAAAGAGGATACTGTTAAAGAGATGGCGCGATTGGTTAGGTAAACTGGTTTTATCTGTGATCTTATTTCCACTTATGGTTCTCGGTACTTCAACTGTTGAATTAATAAAAGTATAGTTCAACTCTGCGCCTAACCCACTGAGGATACCTGGCAGAAAATCGAACCGCTTGTTGATACCTGCTTCCAGTCCGGCCAGGGAAGCATTATTCAGGTTCTTTGCCTGTGCTACCACATAATTCACCCCGTTCTCCACATAGTAATTTTTATCTGCAAAAATCACATGGCTGATCTGTTTATAAAAAACACCGCCGGAAATGAGACCTATATTTTTAAAATAGTATTCCCCCATCAGGTCGAAGTTATTGGAGAAGGTAGGCTGCAGATCAGGGTTTCCTTTGGTGATGGTTACATTGGAACCTGTATTGTCCACAGATTCGCCCGGGGTGAGATCGGTGAAATTAGGACGGATAAAAGTACGGGTATAGGCTGCACGCAGGTTAGCCTGGTCGTTGATGCTGTATTTAAGATGCAGCATAGGCAGCAGGGCATTGTAATTGTTTTTCACCGTAGCCGGCGTAATAACTGTTTGTTTCGGCGAGCCTTCTGCCGTAGCCTTTGAGCCATGCAGGGTGAATGTGGTATATTCATTTCTCACACCGGCAATCATTTTCAGTTTATCTGTCAGATCCACTTCTGCCATCGCATAGGCTGCAGCTACATTTTCCGTGCCCGTATAAATGTTGGTGGCATTGGATTTCGAGGTATAATCTGCGAAGCCGTTCTTGCGTAGCGTGGCAGTATCATACAAATCAAACAACTGTTGTTTGGTGAGGGGATCTACCATAAACTGATCGTAGTTCCCTTTCAGGCCCTGGAAGAAACCGCCACGAACGGGGAAATCGGTGGTTTGCAATGTATTCAGTGGCAACAGGCCCGGCGAATTTGGAACACCCAATGCCGCGCCCGGCAGGTATACGATGTTGGAGCCATACATACCGGCGCGGTCTTTATGGCGGTATTTGGCGCCGAACTTCAGGTTTACCCTGGAAGATGCGCTCACCTTAAAATTCAGCTGTGCGGTTTTATCTTCTTCTTTTGTATCCAGCTGAGCAATCACCAGCTGTTGCAGTGTAAGCTTTGCAGGATCCATTACTTCCCCGCTGTTTTTTATGCCGGCATCAAAGTGCAACGGGTCGCCGCCAATACCTCCCGGGGAATCGAAGCCCCAGTACCGCTTCCCATCTGCAGAAAGATTATTAAACCCACCGGTTATTTTCTGGCGGAAAGTAGCAATGGGCAATCCTTTATTACTATTGGTGGGTGGTGTTTCAAGAAAATATTTCGTATAGTAGTCGCTGATAGCCCAGTCCATTTTTACTTTGGACGACAACTGGTGCTCTCCGCCAAGTTCCCCGCCGTTGAGCACTGTCTGATAATAGGAGTAGCGATAGTTATACTGATAGCGGCTGTTATTGTAATCTACGTAGGATTCGTATACCGGGCGTATATCGTTAAACTTATCCATCAGTCCGCGGAAGAATATTTTATTGGAGGAGTTAAACCTGTATTCCAGTCCAACGTTAGCGCCATAGGTCTGGCGTTTCCCCATATACCGCTTAAGCATAACGGTACTGATGGACTTCTGCTGGGCAGGATCGGGCAAAGCCGTATTGTAGGCCACTTCAAAGGCATCCGTTCCCCACTGGCGGTCCCAGATAGCGCCGGCAATCATCACGCCCAGTTTGTCTTTGAAAAAGCGGTCGCCGTACACGAGTGATGCATTATACGTGGCATCTTTTGAAAAAGTATTATACCCACCGGCCGCACTTACATTAAGCGTTCTTTTGGCAGGAGCGGTGCGGGTAATGAAGTTTATGGAACCGCCGATAGCATCGCCCTCCATATCCGGTGTGATGGCCTTGGCCACCTGTACGTACTGGATAATTTCTGAAGGTACTGCATCGAGTACGGAGTTACGGTTGCCCAGTACATTGGCGCTGGGCAGGCGGCTGCCATTGAAAAGGGTGGATGTCCACGCGAAGGGTGTACCTCTTACCGTAGCAGCATCCGCTTCTCCGTGGTAGCGGGCCACTGCTACGCCCTGTATACGTTGTACTGCTTCTGCCGCGTTGCGGTCCGGCAATTTCCCTATGGCATCTGCCGCGATAACATCCATGATAGCGAGGGAATTCTTTTTAATACTGAGCGCCTTAACGGTGGAAGGCGCCATGGTACCCTTTACCAGCACTTCCCCCAGTTTACCGCCGGTGGGCGCCAGGACGATATTGCCGGCATCGTTGATACCTGGTTTTACCGTAAGCTCCACTGTTTGTGTTTCATGCCCTATATAAGATACCAGCAAGGTTACTTTACCGGTGGCGTGTACGTTTAAAGTGAATGCTCCATTTAAATCGGTGGCTGTACCTTGTTTGTTACCTGCAGTTTGCACGGAGGCGCCGGGCAGATGACCTTCCCTTCCGTTGATGATTCCTTTAATGGTTTGTGCCTTTGCCGCGCCTGTTATTACCAGCAGAAGCAGTAATGTGCAGCAGCGGCTACGTTTTAATGGTATAAAGATGCGATCCATATGAAGGTATTTTTCAGCAAAAATGGGGGTTGCTGATGATGCGTTCGACCGCATCCAACTACTGCTACGTGTATACGTATTTTTCGGTTTAAACGTACTCACTTTTATTGAAAACCAATACCTTAACCTGTGTTACGAAATCATTACCAATGGAGCTGCAACTGGCGGAACCGGCAGGTTTAACATTGTGGTAATATTGGTTTTATACTTTCGGTGGCATATCCGCACTATGATATATGTTATTGCCATCGGAGCTTTTCAGGCGCTAACCGCAGTAGCTTTGCTGAGCAGCAGTAAACTGCGCAGCAAGGCCGACTTCCTGCTGATCTTATTGTTATGCAGTATTGCTGCGCATCTTGCTATTAAATTCTGTATCTATTCATTTGTGGACGATCATGAAGTGCGTACGCAGATGAATACCTTTATCGGTTTTTGTTACGGGCCATTGCTGTACCTGTACGCTTGCCAGCGCCGGGATGCAGCATTCATTCCCGCTTCCCGCTGGTATGTTTTCCTGCCATTTATATTTGGTGCGGTGGGTTATCTTACGGTAGTATGTGTGCTGATGTGGTCTGCCGATGCAGGCCATGCCGTGTTGTATTATTATAATGAAACCACTACGTGGATGATGATGATACCTGGCTTCCTTTTCCCGGCGTTGTCGCTCCGTATTGCCAAACAGTTAACTAATATGCCGCAGGAGAAGAAACTGATCAACAGTATCAGTTACCTGCTGGGTATTATAAGTATTATTTCGCTGGGATTTAAAACGGCGCAGTCACTTCATATGCTGCAGGGTTCGTACAATATTATCTGCAGGGATATCGTATACTCGTTGCTGTTAGTAGTGTGCCTGGTGATCATCCGGTACAAATATGTAGGGATTATGGGCTTACAGACGGTGAAAGCAGAGGCGCCTCCCGGAACGGCGGAGATACCTCCTGCCCGTAAGATGCAGCTCAGTGCTGAAGAACAGCGGCAGGTGCTACAGGTGCTGGAAGCACATCTTCATAAAACCAGGATATATACAGATGCAGCGTTAAACCTCGACAAACTCGCTCAGGGAGCAGGTATCAGCAAATATCATATCTCCGAAACGCTGAACAGTTATGCAGGCAAATCGTTCTACCAGTATATCAATGAATGGCGAATCCGGAGAGCCATGGAACAGATCCGTTTCATGAATGAAAAAGCACTACCGGTGAATGTGCTTACACTGGCATATGATTGCGGCTTTAAGGCCAAATCATCTTTCAACCAGTATTTCAAAAAGATTACCGGTCTTACACCTACCGAATATATTAAATCGTTAGTTACGCCGGGCGTTACTATTCACGAGTGAAGGCCTGCGGAATTCTTTGGTAAAGATCTGCTGTACCTGGTCAATTTCGCCGGCGTACATTGTTTTTTTCCGGGTGCCGAAATACAATGTATTTTCAATTGCCGGTTCACCTTCCCATACCAGTTTCATGGCACCTGTTTCAATTTCCTGCGCACATAAAAAATCGGGCACCACGGAGAAACCTGTTCCCCCGCTGAGGCAACGAACAATAGAGCAGATGTTAGGAACAATATAATTGGGTTTGAAATCCATGTGGTGGCGGAAGTTATGCTGCCAGAAACGTTTCAGGTGTTCCATATCTGCGGCGGTACTATACCACAACTGCTCCTTCAGCCAGTTCTCCGCGGCTTTGATATCCTTCTTCTTTAATAATGCGAGCAGTGGTTTCACATCTGTTTTCCCGTCGGCTACCAGGACGATCCTTTCTTTGGAAAACGGTTTAAACTCCAGGTTTTTCTGATCCCCTTTCTGTGGCGTAATGATGAGGTCCAGCAGGCCTTTATCCAGATCGTTGATCATCTGTGGATAGTCGCCGAACTTGATGATCACGTTAAATGGCAGCCTGGCAATATATTTCTCCAACGTATACTGAAATGTTTCAAAACACATACCTATGCTGATAGTGGCCCTGTCGGCTTTCGTGCTTTTGTGGAAAAGCTGTTCTGCATTTTCCAGTTTAAGTAAAGGTTCCTCTATAAAGTTGTAGATCACCTTGCCTCTTTCTGTAGGCACCAGTTTTTTGGCGGAGCGGTCGAACAGTTTATAGCCGGTATATGCTTCCAGGGAATTGAGGTGCAGGCTTACGCCCGGTTGCGAGATAAAAAGCTCCTGCGCCGCTCCTGTAAGCGAGCCCTGCTCATAAATGGATTTGAAGGTACGGAGCCATTCCAGGTTGAGTCCCATATCATTATCATTTTTATGATACAAAGGTATAAGTTAAATAATTATGATAATAATACATTTTGAGGGAATTTTGCTTTATCAAAATGCGAAAACAATGCTTTTTACAGATTATAAACTAGGCGGGCTTCACCTGAAAAACAGGATGGTAATGCCGCCGATGACCAGGTCCAGGGCAGCCCGTGGCGATATAGCCACTTCACAGATGGCCGAATATTACAGTCAGCGGACCGGGGCCGGGCTGCTGATATCAGAAGGTACACAGATCAGCCGGCAGGGCCAGGGATATGCCTGGACGCCGGGTATATATACCCAGGACCAGATAACTGGCTGGAAACAGGTAACGGATGCGGTGCATGCCAATAACGGGCTCATCTTCGCACAATTATGGCATGTAGGCCGGGTATCGCATATTTCCATCCAGGAAAACGGGGCTGCCCCGGTAGCGCCTTCCGCTATCCTTGCAGAAGGCGTGAAAGTATTTGCCGATCCGGCAGGCAAAGGGCCTGAAGCCGGCGCCGGGGAAATGGTGCAGCACTCTATGCCCCGCGAGCTAACAAAGCCTGAAATAACGGCTATCATCAATGATTTTGCGCAGGCGGCTAAAAATGCTATTGCCGCCGGTTTTGACGGTGTGGAGTTGCATGGCGCCAACGGTTACCTGATTGAGCAGTTTATCGACTCACAAACCAATCATCGTACAGATGAATACGGCGGTTCCCTGGAAAACCGTTTGCGGTTCCTGAAAGAAGTGGTAACTGCTGTAGCCAATGCCATCGGGAAAGACCGTGTGGGCGTGCGGCAGGCGCCTTTAACCACGCTAATGGGCGCCATGGACGATCATCCGGAAGAAACCTACATTGCCGCAGCAAAAGTGCTGAACGATATTGGCATTGCGTATATCCACATTGCAGAAGCCGATTGGGACAACGCCCCGGTGATGCCGGTGGCATTCAAGGAAGCATACAGGAAAACTTTTACAGGTACGCTCATCTACGCCGGTAAATATACTGTTGCCAGGGCCGAGGAAGCATTACAGAAAGGATGGGCAGATCTTATTGCCTTTGGCCGTCCATTCATTGCCAACCCGGACCTTCCCTACCGGCTGCAGCACCAGCTGCCATTAAATGAGCCCGACAGATCTACATTCTTTGGTGGCGGCGCAGCAGGTTACACAGATTATCCTACCGTTAAAAAAACAGCAGATGTTATTTGAACCATATACCGGCAAAAGCCTGGCATTAAAGAACAGGATCGTGATGGCGCCTATGACGCGCGCCAGGAACCCCAACGGGATTCCCAATGAAATGAATGCGCTGTACTATCGTCAACGTACCAACGCAGGGCTCATTGTCACGGAAGGCACTTCCATCTCCCCTACGGCATCGGGTGTATTACATATTCCCGGGTTATTCACGCCGGAGCAGGTGGAAGGCTGGAAACTGGTTACCAGCGCCGCTCATGCGGCAGGCAGCAAAATATTCACACAGTTATGGCATGTAGGCCGCGTATCACATACCAGCAATCAACCCGGTGGTATTGCACCGGTAGGCGCATCAAACATCCAGGCAGCCAACTCGCATGCATGGGGTTATGATAAAAACGGCCGGGAAGCATTTGTAACCTGCTCCGTTCCGGTAGCATTAACTACAGAAGGTGTAAAGGCAGTGATACAGGATTTCGCCAATGCCGCCGCCAATGCGGTGAAAGCAGGCTTCGACGGTGTAGAGCTGCATGGCGCCAACGGCTATCTCATTGAGCAGTTCCTGAATCCTTTTGTGAATAACCGTACAGATGAATATGGCGGCAACATTATTAACCGCAGCCGCTTCCTGCTCGAAGCCATCGATGCGTGTATTGCCAACATCGGCGCAGAGAAAACAGCGATCCGTCTTACTCCCTATGGCGGCCTGCATGAAATGCCGCATTACAACGAACTGGAAGCTACTTATCAATATCTTGCCACTGAACTCGGCAAGCGGAACATCGCTTACATCCATATCATGGATCAGCAATCGAGAGGGAGCTTTGCCTTACCGGAAGCCTTCATGGCCCGGTTCAGGAAACAATTCAATGGTGTGATCATCCTGGCGGGTGGTATGAACCGGGAAAAAGCGGAGCAGTATTTAAATGCCGGCACCATCGACCTGGCTGCATGGGGAGAGCCATTTATAGCCAATCCTGATCTTACTGAACGACTGAAAAACAACTGGCCATTGAATCCACCAGACCGGGCATTACACTATGGAGGGGCTGCGCACGGGTATACCGATTACCCGGCGTATGAGGCGGCACTTTAAATATGGGGAAGCATTAGGATACCGTGATGCTCTTCAAAGAAGTAAAACACTGAACCCGCCTGTGACAGCGGGTTCAATTCAACTAAAACAAACTTTAGCCATTGGGTATCCGGCTATTAGCATACCCAAAAAGTTTCTCCGCAGGAAATAAACTGCGTAGTTGGCAGCGAGCGGTCTTTGCCTTTTTCCTGTGGCGCTTTACTAAGACTGGCCACTGTAATCTTTGTGAGCTTCAGCTTTGAGGTGATTTTCTTTTTCATATTGATACAGATTTAGGTTACTTCAATCTACGATTAGAATCTGTTATCATCAATCACGTAAAAAGGGGATTTATCACTGCTGTGCTCCTTTACTGATCTTATTATTTACGATACGTGCATTACCGTCAATATCAACACTCCCGTTCACTGCCTCAGAAATAACTACCCCCGTATTACGGGCAGGTGAGCTGGCAGCAATATGCAGGTCAGGCACAGTGGTACTGATGAGTAACGGATCGGTACCATATACCGAGGCAGCATCTGTACCGGAGGTGGTTTTCCAGGTATTGAAATCAGTTATGATATTTGTGTTGGTGCCATTCCAGATCCATTGCGGTGTACCGGTGGTGAAATAAAGGTTATTGTCGATGATATTGCCTGATCCGGTATTGGTGTACTTATGTATAAATATATCTACCGGTCTCGCATATACGATATTATTACGGATCACATTATCAAAGCATTGCTCGGTAAGCCGGATCTCTCCTTCTATTTCGCCGAAAGCGCCCGGCTCCCGGTCATTGAACAGAAGCGTATTGTTCACCACGTAACAATTGCGTGTACCGCCCGAAGTATAGCCCAGGTAACCACCCAGATAAATACCCGTACGCCAGCAGTTATACACGAAATTATTCCGTACAATACAGTTACTGGTAGGATAAGCATCATTCTCACTTACAATACCAATGCCGCGGTCGGCCTCATGAATGCGGTTCCTTTCCACGGTAATGTTCCTTGCACCATCCACGTAAATAGCAATGGCGCCGTGACCATGTACGCCGCCCACAGGCCCACGGGTCATATCGATGTTGTACAGTTCATTTTCGCTGATCACACCATTCCTTGCATAGTTAAATGCAGGATTGGTATTAGCCGCGTAACCGCCTGCCGCATCAATACCAATGTTCTCGGTATTGTAAATGGTGTTCCTCCTGATTATAAATCCATCTACATAACCATTGATAGTAAGATTCTCACTGTAACCTGTTTTAGTATCATGAATGATATTATCTTCCACGAGGATGTTCTTCATCACATCAGCCGTGTTTCCGATAATTTCAATACCATGACCGCTGCGGCCCTGCGAGGGATCTACATTATGTTCTATGTTATAGATTTTATTTTTCCGGATGATGATATTGCCGGCTCCTGCATCTGCTGTAATCCCATTCACATTGGCACCTGCCGCGTTGCTTTTTAAGTTGCAGATATCAAATCCCTCCAGCACTACATAGCTGGTGTTACTGATCGTTACCAGTGCTTCCCTGCCGGTAACAATCATTCCTGAGCCGTCAATCACAGCCTTTTCACCGGGATAAGCTTTTAGCGTGATCAGCTTTTCAAGCCGGCCTGAACGTGGGAATATTACCTTTTCCGGGTAGGTACCTGCCCGTACCAACACTGTATCGCCGGGCAGGGCTTTGGCCAGGGCAATGTTAATGCTGCGTACTGGTTTACTGATAGTACCGGCTGCGGAGTTATCTCCGTTTTCTGCCACATAGTAAGTATGTGTTTGTACAACGTCAACGGGAGCAACGGTAGTAGATCCTTTACTACAGGCCCCGGCCAGCATAGTGAATAGTAATAAATACATGTTCCTGTTTAACATCTTTAAAAAAATAAACGGCAACAGCAGGTGCTGTCGCCGCAGGTTTACGTATCGGTTATTCAGAAATTATTTTCCTCACCCTGTTATTGTTTTTGTCCAGCACATATACTACACCATTCTTATCCACCGCCACGCCCATTGGCGCATTAAATGAAGCGGCAGCTCCAATGCCATCTGCAAAGCCTGCAGCATTGCTACCGGCATAGGTGATCACGTTCCAGGTATTGGCGGAAATAGCACGGATGCTTTCATCAGCATTAGCGCCATAGCTGCCGTTGCCGGCCACGTAAATATTACCGGACAGATCTACTGCCACTCCCCATGGATTGGCAAACCTTGCAGCAGTGCCGGTTCCGTTTACATATCCGGCTACTCCTGTTGATCCTGCTATCACAGTGGGTTCCCATGTGCCTGCCTTAAAACGGATAATGGTATGACCTGTATTACTGGATACATACAGGTTACCGGCCTTATCGAAATCCATTCCGCCGGGAGCGGTAATACCGTTAATAATAGCCGTACTGCTGCCATTGGCGCTCATCTCAAAAACGCTTCCTCCCCCATTACTGCAATAGTATACTTTGCCGGAAGTTTTATCCACGGCTACATTCCAGGGCTCCTGTACTGTGCCCCCGAGTGTGATAGTGGTACCATCCGGCGTAATTTTGCGGATGCTCCAGGTACCCGGATCTGCGGCATACACATTGCCTTGTGCATCTAACGCCACACCATATGGTATCTGGAAACGTGCAGCTGGTCCTTTGCCATCGTCGCTGCCACCGTTACCAGGGCTGCCGGCAAGAACAGTAGCGTTACCTGCGCTATCTATTTTACGGATACAGGCGTTGCCGGGATCTGCCACATATACATTCCCGTTATCATCTGCAGCAATGCCCATCATCCGGTACCAGCTCTGCCCGTTGAAGTTAAACAAAGCATCGGCGCCTTTTCCGTTGGCAAAACCTGCGGTTCCGTTACCAGCAAGTGTACTAACCGTTCTGGAAAATACGTAGGTAAACGGCGTGCTGCTCGTTACACTGTCCTTTCCTACTTTTACCACCAGGTTACCGGTACCACATTTCTTTGGCACTATCACCATAATCTGTTTCGTATTGGCGTTCACGATAGCACAACGTTTGCCGTTGATGGTAACAGTGATATCCGATGTGTCTGCAGAAAAATTATCACCTGTAATCAATACTTCTGTGGTGGCTCCGCCAGTGGCGGGAATAAAATCATTGAGCAGTACGGGCTGTCCGTCTGCGTGTTTCAGATCGTCGTCTTTTGAACATCCTGCGAGCAAGACAGATACCAGTAAACAACCTTTCAATATATATGAATTCAGTGGCCTGATCATAGCAGTTAGTTAAGAATTAAATAAAGAAATTACCAGCCGGGGTTTTGTACTAAAGCACGGTCCCTTTCCAGGTCCTGTTGCTGAATAGGGAACATGTACATCTTGTTGTCCCAGTATCTTTTCTGGAACAGGGTACGTGTATAAAAACCGGTGAAAGAAAATCCCTGGTCATTGTCTTTCGCATTCACATTCATACCATAGATCGCCTGGTTCTCCGGCTTGCTCATCAACAACCTACGGATAAGAGTATAGTACCTGTCGCCTTCGAAGCAGAACTCCACCTGTCTTTCACGGAGGATATACTTCCTCATTTCTTCCTGGTTCCCTACGGCGCCGGGATATACAGTTTCAATACCAGGCAGGCCTGCGCGTGCTCTTACCATGTTAAGGTATTTCACGATATCGGTATTGGCCGGATCATATTCGTTTAATGCTTCCACATAGTCCAGCAAGATCTCTGAGTAACGGATAAGAATATACGGAGAGCGGTATGCATCGGTAGACATACTCCGGAGGTTATCATTCGGGCTCAGTAATTTGGAAGGAAGATATCCTGTAATAATATTACTGCCCATTCCCAGCATGCCTGATTTACCGCTGTAGTAAAACTCCTGGCGGCCGGTACCGTCTTTATTTTTTTCTGAGGAGAAATAGTTCTTGTCATCTACAGATACCGCTGCTACCACAGGACGGCGATTGTAGGCAATGTATGCGTAGAACCGCGGCTCACGTTTGGCATACATGTTCCAGTCGCCTTCTTTATTTTCCCAGTAGTGATCACCGTCCTTCGTAGCAAAGCCAGTTTCCACATACCCGGAAGAAGGGTCGGTAATAGCTTTACCATTGTTCATATAAAACGCATCCACTACATTTTGTGTAGCGTTATACAAATTATATCCCGCGGGACCAGGAGAAGAACAGATGGTGTATCCCCAGCGTTGCCAGTTCATGGAAGCGAGGATAATTTCATCATTCCAGGAAGTAAGGAACAGGTCGCGGACCGAGAGAAACGGATCGAAGCTGGTACCGCCGTTGTCGAGATTAGTAAACAGTTTATACTTGTTGGAATCAATAATCGCTTTTGCTGCCTGTGCAGCGATGCGCCACTTATTCACATCATAACCGGAAGGCGCCAATGCCGTACCGTCCTGGTTTTTGAACGATGCAAAAGCGGGGTTGCCATTCCATAAGGGGCTGGCGGCCCATTGTGCCACTTTTGCTTTTACAGCAAGGCATGCGCCACGGGTAGCCCGACCGTTGTTACCAGAAGAGTTCCATACAAAAGGAAGACCAGCGGCGGCGCCATCCATCATATCATTGATAAATTTCACACAGGTATCGAAAGGCGCCCTTGGATATTTATTCATGTCTTCATCCTGGCTTACGGTGTTGGTAAGTTTTACAAACGGACCGTATTGCCTTAACAGCATCCAGTAAAAATAGCCACGCAGAAAAAGGTTCTCTGCCTTGTATTGTGCCTTCAGTTCGTTACTCAACTGATCCGCCGGCACCTTATCAATGTTCTGTTCAAAGATGAAGGATTTCCGGATGGCGGTATAATATCCGCCCCAGTTATAGTAGTACCAATCGGAGGCGCTCCAGTTACCGCCTACCATATACCTTACAGTGGTACCGGGAATGGAAACGGACAATTCATCTGCCGCACCGATACCGGCATAGTCGCCGCCCGCCTGGCGGGCGCTGTAAATATTACTCAGATAGGCTTCGGCGTTGGCCCTGGTTTGCCAGATCTGCTCTTCGGTGAGCAGGTTATCAGGTTTTTTATCCAGGTACTTACTGCAGGATACCAATGTAATAGCAGTGATACCGGTGAAAAGAAGTAACAGGTATTTATATCTGGTCATAACGATGATCTTTTTGGTCGTTGATTAAAACTGCGCCCTTACACCCAGGGTAACTGTTTTCGGGAAAGGATACCTTGAACCGGAAATGCCCAGTTCAGGATCCCATAGCTTAAACTTCGTGAACGTGAGCATATTGGTAGCCGTTGTGTATACCTGCAGATTGCTGATCCCTTTGCGTTTCATATCCGGCGTAATAAATGAGTAGCTGAAAGTAGCCTGTTTCAGGCGCATAAAGCTGCCGTCGCGTATCCACCAGCTACTGTTTAAATAATTATTGTCGTTGATGTTGGCTATGGTAAGCCGTGGATAATGTACATCCTGGCTGGGGTTTTCTGTTGTCCAGCGGTTCATCATATCTTCCAGTACGCTGGCGGTATACTGGCCCATCCCAGCGAAGGGTACCACGCCTACTCCATCTGCGCCGGCGCCATTGCCGGTCACGCCTATACCATTCGCCATGATACCCACATCTGCCACACCTGCAAAAACAGCAGAAAGCTCAAATCTCTTATAGCCGATATTAAAACCGTAACCGTATGACCAGGTAGGGAAACTTGATTTACCCAGGTAGGTTTGATCATTGCCATCTACTTTACCGTCATTATTCAGATCTGCGTATTTCACATCACCCGGATGTACCACCCTGAACTGCTGCGGGCTTTTCTCTACATCATCCTGGCTGGTGAAAAGGCCGAGGCTTTGATAGCCTTTGAATTCGCCGTATTTATGTCCCTCCTGCTGGGCATAGGCATATAAGGCAATGGGATTATCGGCATAGATGATCTTGTTTTTTGCATAGGTAACGTTACCGAATACACGAATAGAAACATCTTTACCAATATGGTCGGTATATTCTATACTACCATCTACTCCCTTATTCACCATTTCGCCGATATTACCATAAATCCTGCTGCCCCCATATCCCGCAACCGGTGAAATAGACTGCCTTTCTACAAGAATGGCGCTTCTCTTATCCTGGAATCCATCTACGACGATATTCAGTTTATTTAAAATTCCTATCTCCAGGCCAATGTCTGCTTTCGCTGATTTTTCCCAGGTAAGATTCTGAGTACCGATTACATCAGCATTAATACCACCATAATAAGAAGGTGTGCCGGAGCTGCCAAAAGATACGCCGCTCGCACCGTTATAATAGGTAAGATAACCGAAGCGGTTCTGGTCGATCTGATCATTTCCTGTCATGCCATAAGATCCGCGGATTTTCAGAAGACTTATCACTTTTGTATACGGCAGGAAGAAATTTTCCTTAGAGATCACCCAACCGACAGAACCTGCCGGGAAGTATCCCCATCTTTTCCCCCGGTCAAAGTTCTCTGAGCCGGTAGCGCCCATATTTGCTTCCGCGAGATATTTATCCATATAAGAATACGTAACCCTTGCCGCAGCGCTCTGGTTGCGGTAAGGAATGGCGCCTTTTACATCTCCTGCGGAGCCCACCAGGCGATTCCGGATACTACCTACCAGTAGTCCGCCAAAATTATGTTTACCGAAGCTGTGATCATAAGTGAGGTTGCCTTCCAGGTACATCATGCGTTCCCCGGTTGACGATGAGCCATAACCCAGGTAGGTATTCCCGATCCTGGTTTGGTTGTATACCAGGTTACCAGTTTCATCCCTTCCGGGTGCATAGAACAGGTCGTTCACTCCTCTTCTGCTGTTATCAAATTCGCTGTAGGTATCAAAAGAAAAACGGGCATTCGCGCTTAATCCTTCAGTAATTACATCCAGCTTCTGATTAAGGGATAATACAGATTGAATGGAAGGCCTGAACTCTGTGGAATAGCCGGAATTCTGTACAAGGTTAAACGGGTTGGAACCACCGTTGTTTACCGGGCCGGCCCATTTACCATCGGGGTAGGAAACAGGGAAGGATATAGGATTGGTAGCGTAGGTGGAATACCATATAGCTCCTGCCGAATTGCCCGGGTAACGGGTATTTACCAGCATGGAAGCCAGGTTAAGGGAAAGTAAGGTTGTTTTGGTGACGTTCAGGTCTACATTGCTCCTGAAATCATATCTTTTGAAATTGAGATTGGGATTATAACTGATGTCTCTTACATTATATTGTCCGTCCTGGTTATAAAAAGACATAGACACATAATAGCGCATGGCTTCTCCGCCACCACTTACATTCACATTGGCATTGGTCATGGATGCCCAGTCTTTATAAATGGTATTGATCCAGTTTACATTGGGATAAATATACGGATCAAGGCCGCTGGCTGTTTTACGGATCAGCTCATCAGAGTATACCGGTTCTTCGCCGGCGTTGGCACGGGCTTCATTGTACAATTTCATATAGTTCACGCCGTCCAGCATTTTGGGCATTTTCGTAAGACCGCTGAAACCTGTTTCTGCTTTGGCAGATACTTTGGGTTTACCGGCAATACCCCTGCGGGTGGTGATGATCAATACGCCATTGGCACCTTTGGCTCCGTATACCGCAGTAGCAGAGGCATCTTTCAGCAGCGAAATGCTCTGGATGTCTTCCGGGTCAATGTTATTAAAAGCACCGCCGTAAGTACTGTTCACATCTTCCCTCTGCACACCATCAACAATAATGAGCGGGGAAACGCTTCCTTTAAAAGTACCGATCCCACGGATGGTAAAGTTCGGATTATCATAACCAGGTTCGCCACCGCCGCTCTGCATGGAAATCACACCGGCCACTTTTCCTACCAGTGCATTGGTTAAAGAACGTACCGGCGTTTGCATATCGGCCATGTTTACAGTGGATACGGCGCCGGTTACGGTTACTTTTTTCTGGCTGCCAAAACCAACTACCACTACTTCGTTCAGCTTGTCCACTTTTGCAGTGAGACTCACCTTCAGCGTTTTCTGGTTAACGACCTTTACCTCTTCAGGGTTCATGCCCATCATGGCCACCTTGAGGATATCATCCTTGTTGGCGGCAATGGAAAACACGCCCATTACATCTGTAACAGTTCCTTTTTTACTGTCTTTCACCGTGATGGTAGCGCCGGGCAGGGGATTTCCATCCACATCCATTACCTGCCCGCGAACCAGCCATTCCTCCTGCTTTGCCGCCACCGGCGTTGCGGTGTTTTCCGGTGCATCGGCTTTTTTGTCGAGCACAATCCGGTTGCGTTGCAGTACATAGCTGATGTTTTTATCTTTAAAAATAAAAGCCAGTACCTCTTCCAGCTTTGCCTGGCGGAAGTTGAGCGACATTTTCTCACCATCGTTCAGCAGCTGGTTGCTGTAAACAAGAGTAAGACCTGTTTGTTTTTTAATGGCCCGGAAGATCTGCAGGAGCGTTACCTCATTGCCGGTAACCGTGACGATCGATTGCAGCGAAGGCTCCGGCGTTTGTGCTTTCACGCCGGAAAATGAAGTGCATAAAAGGGCACACAGCACCAACATGCGCACAACGTTTCGCATAGCCAGCTTACAGTGGCGTATACTTTTTCTCATTCGGGAATTGTTTACAAGTTAAAATGATGGTACAGCAAATGACAGTAACAAATGCTTTCATCACAACTACATCGTTTTCCTGGAAACGGGTGACAAGGAGTAGTAAAAATATTTTTTGAGGGGAAGGAAAATCTTATTTCAGGGTAATTTCATTACCTGATAAACGATAATCGATATGTGCAGTTGTTTTGAGATCGGAGAGGAAATCTTCCAGCCGGTTGCGGTCCATCAGCCCTGTAACCACCTGGTCAGCCGCTTTGTTTTTATCCAGTACAAACCGCATCCCGTAAAAGCGGGAGGCAGTGGCGATAAGCGCAGCAAGCGGCATACGATGATAATAGTAAATACCATTGCGCCAGGCCAATACTTCTTCTTCATCAAAATGACTGGTCACAAATCCTTTACCGGCATCATAATCGGCCTGGATACCGGGTTGCAGCGCCTGGCGCTCGTTCATTTTTCCTTTGGTGATCACCCGGCCTTCCACCAGGGCCGTTTTCACGGTACCGGCCTGGTACGTATTAATATTAAAAGCTGTTCCCAATACCTGTACACTGGTCAATGCAGTATGAACCACGAAGGGTTTTCCCGCGTTGGAGGCCACCTTAAAATAAGCTTCCCCATCTACATATACCTCCCTTTCCCCACGGCCAAAATGGAAAGGAAAACGGAGCCTGGTGGCGGCATTCAGCCATACCTCCGTACCATCGGACAGTGTTAGTTTATAACTTTCGCCGGCAGGTACATCAAGGGTATTCAATACCGTATCGGCAGAAGTATATTGAAGCGCGCCATTGCTGGTGCTCAGTGTGGCGTTGTTAAGGGCAATGGTTTTGGCGCCGCTGTCTTTAGTCAGCTCTACTTTTTCACCATTGCTCAGCAGCAGGCGCACCGGTTGCTTTTGTTGCTGCATGGCTACAGTTGGCGATATCACAGGAGCTGTGCGGGCAAAGAAATAATAGACGCCGCTACCCATCAATAATAACACAGCAGCTGCTGCCAGCCACTTTTTAAGGTGGATAACCGGGTGGTGTGCTGCCCTTTCTTCCCTGATCTGCCGGAGGGCAGAAGCTGAATCTATCTGTTGCAGGTACTCGTCTGTATGCAGTGTAATGCTTTCCTGTTCAAGCTGGTTCCACTGCGCCTTGAAGTGGGCATCGTGCAGCAACATATCCTGCACATAGGCTTCTTCATCTGCAGAGAGTGCTCCCGACAAACGTTGTAGATATAATTCAAATATTTTCTCCTGTACCTGCTCCATTGTTAACAAATCGGGGACTAATACCCTTTATTAGTAATTGCATGACGTAATACTTTCAATCCTCTTTTCAGGTGGGTTTTGAAAGAATTGATACTGATGCCCATTTCATCCGCTGCTTCCTGGTAACGCTTTCCCTGGATGTATACCATTTGTATAGCCGATCTTTTTTGTACGGCCATATCATTAATGGCAGTGAGTACCTGCTTATAATAATCCGGTGAAACTTCAGTGCTCGTAAAACAGGAATCGTCCTGCAACTGCGTGAAGGCCACTTTATTTTCCAGTTCTGTTCTTTGTTTTTTAAGATGCGTCAGGCAGCGGTTCTTGATGGCCTGATGCAGGTATCCCCTGATATCACCGGTAAAATGAAGGTATAACTTTTTGTCCCAGATGTCGAGGAAAAAAGTTTGTACAAGATCATTTGCCTCGGCTTCATTCCGCAGGAACCAATAAGCATTCAGGCAAAGCAGCTTGTGATACTTTAAAAATAAAGCATCATATGCTGAAGCATCGCCTTCCTTTAAACGTTGTACCAATACTATGTCTGATGAATGACTCATGTAACCGGAACCTTATTGGTAATTATTCATTACAGGTAGCTTAAACACATAACATATCTGTAACACTGCCAGGTGACAGGTTTATTACAGTGATTTTGACCAATGAGAGTGGAAGAGATTTATTTCTTCCATTGTTCACGCTTTGATACTAAAGATTTTGGCGAATTAATTATTAAACCGGAATCAAGGTAAATAATAAAATTGGAAAAATATACGTCTAGCGGTAAAAAAATTAAAAGCCCCGGTAAATGATACCGGAGCTTTTTTTTCCATGGGGGTTTCAGTAGATAGCTTATAATTTGAAGAAGATCTTCTTTTTATATAACCAGTAGCATAAGCCCCATTCCAGTGCCAGTACGGCAAAGGCAGATAAGATATCCCGGATGCTTTCAGGGATCCCCGCCAGGGCGGTAAATCCTTTTATAAAGATGCCGGTGGTTGGGTTCACCCATTGGCCACCTACTGTTTCAAAGAAGAGGTAAATAAAAATGGCGTTCATGCCTACCACGGTGGCTATCCAGGCGTAGCGCACATTTTGTTTTACATCTATGAGCCAGTACAGCAGCGCCATTACCAGCATTACCCATCCCCCGGAAGCCAGCGTAAAAGATGTGGTGGCAATCCGTTTAATAATGGGGGTAATACCTGCCAGGTCAAGCCCAAAGCCGGCAACAAGCCCAATTACGCCTGCTGTTACCAGGATCTTTATTTTCTGCGCCTTCGGCCGGTCGCTGATCAGTAACTTCCCCGCCAGTGCGCCCCAGATGGTATGCGCGGCAGTGGGTATAAAGTTAATGGTCACCCATCCGTCAGGGTTGATCTTTCCCATCAGCACAGTATCCATAAATGCTCCGAAGTTATGTCCCTGTGTAAAGGGTTCTTCGAAACCGGGCAATAAAACAAACCTGTACATTAAATCGGTTGCCAGCAACAACAACAGGCTCACGCCGAGCTGGAAACCAAAGGAACGGCGTATAATAAGATAGGCGATCAGGGTGGTTACAGACAACTGCGTAAGCACATTCCATAACTCCCATACTAACCTTCCTGCATATACGCAATGGAGGGCAGTACCAAATATAAACAACTTTAAACAACGCAGGGCTATATGCCGGAAATTTTGTGACCAGGTAATGCCCTTTTGTGTCTTATAATACCAGGAAATGAACATGGCTGCACCGGCCATTGTCATAAAGGCTGGCTGCACCAGGTCCCAGGCGCGTAGCCCGTTCCAGGGATGGTGAAAAAACTGCTGTATCAGGCTTCCTCCGATACCCGTAGGGTGCAGGTGTGCTATCGACTCATAGATACGGGCGCTTTCTCCTGCCAGGAGGATCATGATAAGGCCGCGCATCACATCCAGGGAAATCAATCGTTGGCTGACATTGGTGGTTTGGCTCATTGTCCTGTTTGTTGGCTTAAATTAATAATTTATTCCGGCATATTTAATAAAAAAGCAGCAGCGCCTTCATCAGGGATAGTGCCCAGCTGGGTGGACCAGTCACTGGATGTGGCCACCATACCAAGCCGTATAGCCGCTCCCGTAAAACCCTTGATTTTTGACCGGTCCAGCTTTCCTTCAAAGCGCACTATACCACCTGCTTCTGTGATGGTGCCCATAGTGAAAAAGTCGGTGCCCGATTGCTGATCAAAGGTAAAGCCGGTTTGCGGTCCGTTATGGTAATACATAGCCATTGGGATGGGTGCAGTGCTTTGCCTCAGCAGCAGCTGTCCTTCCAGCAGCACATCATAGGCCCCACCGGTAAACAGGGCCGTGAGCAAACCTGTAGCAGCGCTGTTATCACTGTCGATATACATATCGAAAATAGCGCCATCGGATAGTTTACCGGTCATCTCCCCATAGAAATAAACATTCTGCCCGTCGTAATCCAGCTTCAGCTTTTTGAAGACGCCACCGGCCGGACCGGCAGTGATCACATTCTGGCTGATAGTATCCCAGTCGGACAGGCTGTTGTCTGTCAGTTTTACCGGCGAGGTTTTGGAAATACGGATCACGGTAGATCCTTCCGCAGTAACCCCTGCGGCGGAAGTGGCATACAACGTAGGCACATATTTACCTTTGCCCTGGTAAACATGCACGGGGCTTTGCTCCGTAGAGCTGGTGCCATCACCAAAGTCCCACTTCCAGGAGGTGGCGCCGGTAGTAGTATTATTAAAGGTAACCTGGTTCCCATCTACCGCAATAGTGTATACTACCAGTGGAGCAGGGTTATTATCGTCTTTTTTACAGGCCGTAGCTGCACAGAGCAGCAACAATATATAGAGCAGTTTCTTTTGCATGATCAGGTGGTTTTAAGGGTTCTGTACACACAGTTTGTTGGTTTCTATTTCATCGATAGGGATGTAATAGATGATCTTCGGGTTATCGGGCTGTATCACCATGCCGGCGTAACCGGAAGGGTTTACGGCAGGATTGATATCCGATTGCTTCAGCCCCGGCAAATGATAGCCCCAGTAGGTCCTGTTCATCGCCCTTTTATTGCGGTACACATCAAAACTGCGGTGGCCTTCAAAGGCCAGCTCCAATCTTCTTTCCTTCAATACCACATCCAGCGCGGTTTTACCTGCCGGCAGCTGCTGGTGGTAAAGGGCCCCTGATAACCCGCGGTTGCTGCGTATAATATCCAGGTCGTCCAGTGCGGCTGCCGTTTTACCGGCTTTGGCCGATGCTTCCGCCCTGTTCAGGTACATTTCCGCCAGCCGGAAAAGAATAGGCGAGCTTAAGGTAGGGCTTCCACCCTGCCCGGAAAATTTGGAGATATAATAAATGTCGATGCCATTTTTCTGCTGCAATACACCATTACCGTCTTTAAGAGGTATAATATATTTCCAGCGCACATCTTCCGGGTTGGCCGACATGGTATCCCTCAGTGAAGCGGATGCAAATTCCTCGCCCCAGCCGGAGTTACCATTGGAATAGATCATGGAGGCAATAGAGCCAAACTTGCCATAATCGTCTACAGGCGTAAAGGCTACGCAAAAAATGGTTTCCGACCCTGCTGTAGCGTTGGCGAAAAGATCGGGGTAAGTAGCAGCAGTAGTGAGTGAAAAGCGACCGGATGAAATTACCTGCGAAGCAAAGTAAGCGGTGCTGTCGTTGTTACCTTCATAAAGATATGCCCTGGAAAGCAACGCCCATGCAGCTTCGCGGGAAGCGTACTGAGGCCCCCTGCTTTGCGACATCAGGTCTGCGCCTTTCCTCGCATCGGCAATGATCTGCGCATATACTTCACCTACGGTAGACCGGTCCTTTTGTGCGGGATCACTGGTAGAAGTACGGAGGATCACGCCGGGCGCACCGGGGTTTTGCGTATAGGGCATGGCAAATAATTTCACCAGGTTGAAGTGGCTGAAAGCACGCAGGAAATAGCATTCACCCAGCATCTGCTGCGTAGTGGCGTCGGGGTTACCCTGCTTCTCCACCGCTTCAATAACAGTATTGGCATCGTTGATGATTTTGTAAGAGATATACCAGAAGTAACGCACGTTTGTTTGCGTAGGCGAATGGCCCAGCGAAAAACTATAGAACAGCGGATCTTCTGTTGTTTGCCCGCATACAATATCATCGCTGGCAAAATCCGAGAGCTGGAAATACTGGCGCAGGTACATATTGTTATCATCCCTTGTACCATTAAACTCCACGTGATCCTTCAACAACGAATATGCACCATTCACGGCATTCTTCAGCCCTTCAGGAGAACCGGTAATGGTTTCCGTGGTAAGGGCATCACTTGGATTCACATCTTTCATACAACCTGTTTGCCATAACAACACAGGCAATAGTATTAATATAATAATCGCTGATCTCATGACAGGCATTTTAAAATCTGAAATTAATGTTGAACAGGTACTGGCGGTTGTTCGGATATTTAAAGTCCGATACGCCTGGCATCACCTGCGAACCCGGTGTGATGGTGGTTTGCGGGTCCTGCCCCAGGAAATTGGTGAACGTATGCACATTATCTGCAGTAAAACCAACTGTTACACCATCCAGGCGCCACCTGTTCACAAGGGCCTTTGGCAGTTCATAGCTCAGGCTGATATTACGCAATGCCCAGAAGCTGCCGTCTTTCAGGAAGCGTGTAGACGTTTGCGTGCTGTTAGCAGAGTTCTGCGGACTTGGCTCGGTGGCATTATCGCCGGGCTTAGCCCAGGTGCTGCTGCCTTTGGGAAGGTTTACCTGGTTGTAGTAAGGTTCATTGCCGTCATTTTCCACAAAGCGGAGGTTGTTGCTGTATACCTTGTTGCCCGACAGGAAATAAATATTCACACCCAGGGAAATGCCGCTGTAAGTGAAGGTATTGGTCATACCACCCTGGAATTTCGGCAGTGCGGAGCCCACTTCCTGGTAGGTAGCGCTGGCATAGTCTGAGGTAGACGACCTGTTGCCGTCTTTATCCACCACTTCCCACAAAGGCGCGCCGGTTTGCTTATCTACCCCCAGCCATTTGGGCATGTAAAATTCATAGAGATTACCACCGTTGCGGTAGATCTGTGAAATGCTCCAGGTAGATTGTGTGTTAATAATATTAGCCGGGAATTTCTGCAGTTTGTTAGTGTTAAAGTTGATATTAAAATCAGTACTCCACCGGAACCTGCGGCTGTGGATATTAACAGAGCTGATACCCAGTTCCACACCGTTATTCACCAGCTCGCCCACGTTCTCCCAGCGTTTCTCAAAGCCTACTGATAAAGGCTGGGACACCTGCAGCAGGAGATTTTTGGTGATGTTGTTGTATACATCCACACTGAGGTCAATGCGCTTAAACAACCCTATATCGATACCGCCGTTCCACTGGTATTTGCTTTCCCAGGTGAGGTCGGGGCTGGGCAACTGTGATGGCGTTGCCGCTGTTTGCCCGTTGTACTGGTTATCCAATGCAAACAAGGCCAGGTAACGCGATGAGCCGATATCCTGGGTACCGGTAACCCCGTAACTGGCGCGGAGTTTCAGGGTGGTGAACACACTGTTGTCTTTCAGAAAATCTTCATTGCTGGCCAGCCATGCCGCGGAAACAGCCGGAAAAGAGGCCCAGCGGTTAGCAGATGGGAAATTGGAAGAGCCATCTACGCGGAAAGATGCAGTGAGAAAATATTTATCCTGGTAACTGTAGTTTACCTGGGAGATAAGCGACTGTATAATCGCTTCATTGATACTGCCATTTACCAGCTGGCTGTTAGATACGATGTTCAGCACTTTTAACCCGGCGGGCAATCCTTTTCCTGAAGCTCCCATCAGTTCAGTATTGCTGCCTTCAAACGCCACGCCTGCAAGGCCGCTGATCCGGTGATCGCCCATCCGGAAATCTACTTTCAACAGGTTGTTGGAAATGTAACCATAGTTAAGCGTGCTTAATTCATTGAGAAAACCGGTTCCATGATACTGCCCCGCCACATCCGGTGAATACCAGGTTTTATTTTTATTGTATCCCAGGGAAAGCCGGTTGGTGCTGGTAAATGTGAGCCAGTCGGTGATGCCGATATTAAGCCCCATATCATAATTCACATCAAAGTTTTTATAGGGATGTTCTGAATTATTAATGGTGTGGATAGGGTTTACCTTATCGCGCGACCACCATTTGAAGGGGGAGTTGCCATCTACATACAATGCTTTACCGGAGCTGTCGTAAGGATTATCCCAGGGCATGTTCAGGAAGGCATAGTACATATCGTTGTAGTCGTACGTTTTACCAAAGGACCCGCTGAGATTGATGTTGTTGGTTAAACTGATACGTTTTGTAAAGTGATAGGTAGAATTAGCTCTCAGGTTTACGCGCTGGTAATTGGTATTCATAAAAGTTCCTTTCTCATTGTAATAAGAAAGGCCCAGGTAGTAATCTGATTTTTCTGATTTGCCACTGGCGGAGATATACACGTTTTGCATGGGCGCACGGCGGAACATATCTGTGAGCCAGTTATAATTCTGATCACGCAGGGAGAGCGGGCGTTCGTTGTAGAACTTCAGCAGGTCTATTTTATAGGAGTTGTTGGTAGCGCCGGGAATATAATCGCGGTAATATTCCTTTTGCCTTTCGTACAATTCGCTGCCGTTCATCATGTTCATGGTTCCGAAGTCGGGTGTACGGAAGCCGGTAGTTACTTTTGCCTGGAATTGTATTTTACCGGTGGTGGCTCTTTTGGTCGTGATGATGATCACACCCGCATTGGCCTGTGAGCCATACATGGCAGTAGCGCCGGCATCTTTGAGCACGGTTACACTTTCTATATCGTTAGGATCATAGTTGCCGCCAATAATACCATCTACTACCACAAGCGGGCTTTGCGAGGCGTTTACAGAAGAGATACCACGCATACGTATTTCCGCTGCTGCGCCTGGAACGCCGGAGCTGCTCACTACCTGCAAACCGGACACCTTGCCCTGTAACATGGTGCCTACATCGTTGGTGGTTACATCTTTTAGTTTTGCGGCGTCTACTACGGTAACAGCGCTGGTTAATTCACTTTTCTTTTTATCGGAGTAGCCTACCACCACTACCTGGTCAAGCTGGCTGTTGGCGGTGCGCAGGGTTACCTGCATACCGTTGCTGGCCGGCAGTTCCTGTTTATCGTACCCGGTGAAGGTAACGACCAGTATTTCACCGGGGTTGGCAGATACGGTGAACTGTCCCCCGGCGTTGGTGGCATTCCCCCTGCTGGTGCCCTTTACAATTACCGTAGCACCGGGAAGCAACGTACCATCGGGGCCACGCACTGTACCGGTAATACGGCCAATAGTATCTGCCGGGGGCGGCGGGGGGACCAACTTTGGGCGGATCACAAATACGCCGTTGTTGATAGCAAATGTTACCGGCTGGTGTTGCAGGCATTGCTCGAGTACAGATTGCACGGAGGCGTTGCTTACCTGCAGGGTAACCGGGCTGGTGTTTTTGAGGGTGGATTCGTTATATACGATGGTGGCCCCTGATTGCAGGATTATTTCTGCAAACACTTTCTGTAACGGCATATTTTTCACCGACAGGGTAACCTGCTGGGAAAAACCCCTGGCGCTTACATGCAGGCAGGCAGCGAGGATAAGCCATGTGGTCATTTTCATAACCCGCAAAATTTTGGTTAATAAAAGTCCCTTGGGGAGAAATGGTATCTCCTTAAATTTTAAATGCATACTTTTAATAAGGTTTAGAATTCTTAAATGATCGTCGCTGATCTTACAGGATGCTAAGCTGCTGCCGGGGGTGTGTCACCACCTCCGGCTTTTTTCATTGTTCCATGTGTTACTTCATATGTTTTTTTTACAGGTTTTACGGTAATACCACTACTTTATTTCCATCTGTTTTAAAGTGATTAGTTCCGTTTTCTTCCAAAACACGCAGTACGGCTGATAAATTAAGATTCCGGCTGATGCCGCCCCCATACAGTTCTTTACCGGGTGCAGACTGATATACTATTTCCACATCATACCAGCGGGCTATTTCCCGGAGTATGGTAGGAAGGTCCATATTATTAAACACGAAAAGGCCATTTTTCCAGGCGGTGATCTTATCAACATCGGCATCCCGTATTGTGAGCCGGTGGCCTGAAAGTGCCAGTACCGCCTGTTGACCAGGTTGCAGGATCTTATCCTGTACTTTTATTTTTCCATCCACCAGGGTAGCGTTGATGGTGGGCTCATCGGCATAGGCCATCATATCGAAGCGGGTGCCCAGCACGGCCACTTCCATTTCACCAGCCTGCACTTTAAATGGCTGTGTGGCATTGGCGGCAATTTCGAAGTAGGCCTGTCCCTGCAGGGTCACCTTTCTTTCTCCTCCGCGGAAAGCGGTGGGATAGCGGAGTGAAGTAGCTGAGTTAAGCCATACGTTGGTACCATCCGGCAGCACCAGCTGGTATCTGCCCCCCCGGGGCACAGTAAGGGTATTGTATACTACTGCGCTATTAGCATCGCCGGCCTGGTAAGCCAGTTGTCCTTTTTCTTTTTTTATAACGCTGGCGCCCCCCTGTTTGCCAAGCGCGCCGTTGGCGGCATCATCCAGTGCAATAGTGCTGCCATCGGCCAGTGTGAGCATAGCTTTTTTGTTGGCAGGCGGCTTATCTGTTACGGAGGTATTGTATGCCGTTATATTTTTTTGGGGAGATAAATGCCGGTGCTGCCACACCATTGTCCCGGTTATCGCTACCAGGGCCAGCAGGGCCGCAGCAGCCACATAACGCCAAAAGGGAAGCCTTTTGCTTTTGAGTGGCTGCATCACAGGTTTCAACCGGTTGAGCAGCCGTTGTTCCAGCATATTGCGGTCTTCCCCCGGTTCCAGGGGCAACGGCACTTCGCTGTCGTCGAAGCTGTTGTACCACTCATGGAGCGCTGCTGCTTCTTCGGGGGAAGCATTGCCTTTCAGGTAACGTTGGATCAGGTCTTTCAGGTGCTGCATAATAACAGAGTACAGAAATACTGCTGTTACCCTTAGTGTTTTTTATATTTTTTTTCAGTCTACCGCTAAATTGCCATCCTGGCGAAAAGTGGAAAAACCAATCTGCCGGTTTTGCCGCTTTTTACCGGATTTCGTTGCATTGGTGTATTTTTTTGGGGGCTAAGAGCATGCACAGTGCATCAGGAGTGTATTAGGAGAGCATTAGGAGTATATGAGGACTATATAGGGAGTACGACACATAGACGACTCCCAGGCATCCGAGAAGTATCCGAAAAGTATCTGTACTCCCATTCATGCCTTAACCGGACAATATCGATTTTTTTTCAGAGGAAGAAAGAAAGATAGGGATATACGTCTTTGAGGCGGACACGCAGGTGCTTGAGCGCTTTTGTAAGATGGGCTTCCACTGTTTTTTCCGACAGCTGGAGGGCGGCAGCAATTTCCTTGTTGCTGTACTGGTCGCGGCGGCTATAAAGGAATACGAGGCGGCATTTTTCCGGCAGTGTGGATATTTCCAGTCCAAGCCGCTCCTGCAGGCGGCAATAATCCAGGTGATCCATATCCGGTGCCTGTATCATTTGCTGCGCTACATCGGGCGTATCGAGGGGATGATCCGGTAGTAAACGGCTGATTTGCCGGAACACGGCATAACGGGTGGCAGTAGCAAGATAACCGGAGAGGTGACGGATATCCAGTTCAGTCTTCCGGGCCCATAAACTGGCCAGTACCTCCTGCACCACATCTTCAGCGGCAGTACGGCTACGTAAACGGTTATACGCAATAGCGTACAGTTTCTCCCAGTAACGATGAAATATTTCGGTATAGGCCGATTCATCGGATTGCTGTAGTTTTTGTAATAGCGCTATGTCACTTAGTTCCTCCACGTGTGGTAAATGGTTGATATATGGTGTGTGCTATAAAAATAAGTAAAAAGAAGCGGAATTTGTCTTGGAACACTGATTACACTGATTTTGATGATTTCATTGATTCTATTTTTTTGAATTTCTGTAAAAAGGAAAATATAAGCGAATTTACCTGCGCACATTTCCCCGGTTTTTACAAAAACTTAAAAATAGAATCAATGAAATCATCAAAATCAGTGTAATCAGTGTTCCAAGACAAATTCCGCGTGATCGCCGAAGGCGATTGCTGCCCTTTTTTTACAACCGTTCCCTGATCACCTTCACCGCATCTCCTCTTTCCAGTTCATTATGCTCCTGCCAGCGTTGCTGCTGTTGTTTTACCAGCTCGCCGGTTTGCCAGGCGAGGAACTTTGCTTCCAGCCGTTCCAGGCATAGTTGCTTGTTCTGTAATTGGGAACGGCTATCCATTGCCAGCACCTGCAACCCGCTGGGACGGTGGGTACCACGTACAGCCGTTTCCACTTTATTCACATGTTGTCCGCCCGGACCGGCTGCACGACAGGTTTCCAGCGTTACGTCCTTCGGATCCCACTGCACCTGTTTTCTGATATCAAAAACCGCTACGCCCACAAACCAGTTTTTGCGCTTGTGGAATTTACGGTAAGGGCTTTGCGCAATCCATTGTATGGTACCTTCCCATGGCTGACAAAACGCCGCCACATTTTTTCCTTTAAGCAGCAGGGTAGCAGAAAGCAGGGTACCATTAAGATCTCCTTTCACATTTTCCAGCACCTGTATGCTGATGCCGGCCGCGCGGCCTTCCCTGATCATTATTTCCTGCACCTTTGCCACTACCCTGCTGCATTCTGCAGGGCCGCGACCAGAGGTGATCTGTACTATCATTTGTTCCATAATTGTTAGTCTTTATTCATTCTTACAATAGCAGGCATAAACCTTCCTTGTACGTCTACTAATTCCTGCTGCGCGCTGATCACATTGTCAATGTTTTTATACGCCAGCGGGTTTTCTTCCACGCTGCCGCCGATGAGGGTTACCCCTGCGGCAGCCAGCATTTTTTTCATCCCGGACACGGTCATGTTCTCTTTTGCCCTTTTGCGGCTCATGGCCCGCCCAGCGCCATGTGAGGCGGAGTACAAGGCATTATCCACTCCTTTACCCATCACCAGGTAAGCGGCGGTGCACATGCTGCCGGGAATGATGCCCATTTCGCCTGCATGAGCCGGGGTGGCGCCTTTGCGGTGAATGATCACCCGCTGCCCGTTTGCCAGGGTATCTTCCCAGGCAAAGTTGTGATGATTCTCCACTTTCGCAAGCGGCTGCAATCCCAGCGCCTTTGCAAGATTGAGATGGATACGGTCATGACATGCCTTGGCATAATCGCCCGCCAGGTTCATAGAGAGCCAGTACTCCTGCCCCGCTTCACTGGTAAGATCCAGCCAGGCCAGCTGCTGCGCCGATTTTGGCAGCTTGCAGGTATCCATGGCAATGCGGGTATAATGCTGCGCAATGTTAGCCCCAAGGCCACGGCTACCGGAATGTGATAACAGGGCCAGGTATTTTTTTGGGGGCAGCTGCAGCGCATTGTCTTCTTTCAATTCAATTATGCCGAATTCAACAAAGTGGTTGCCACTACCTGAAGATCCCAGCTGCCGGGCAGCTTTTGCCTGCAGTTTCCGCAACAGTTCTGTTGCCTGGAATGCGGCGCTGTCCAGCACTTCATGTTCCTGTGGCAATTCCAGCCCGCCTTCCATCCCAAAATGAGTGTGCTCTTTCAATGCTACTTTTACCTGGTGGGAAAAACGTTTCAGAAAACTTTCTCCTTCATCAAAAATGGTAAGCGCCATACGGCAACCAATATCCACTCCCACTGCAAAAGGTAGTACTGCATTATTGGTGGCCAGTACTCCACCTATAGGCAAACCATAACCGGTATGTGCATCGGGCATAAGCGCACCTTGTACGGTAACCGGTAAAGACATAGCCGTTTCCATTTGTTGTTTGGCAGAGCGCTCTATTTCTTTAGCGCCATATATTTTCAGCTGCCCTGTTTCTTCCAGCAGGCCGTACGACTGATAATTGCATTCCACCGGTTCGTCCATAAAAGTATCGGCTATTTTCCCCAGTACTTCGTGTGAACGGTAAGCAGCAGGATCCGCTTTGATGGCGGTTAACATGTTCATGATATCTGCTTTGGCCGTGTGTTTGAAATGTTTTGAAATAATGTTGATGACAAGGCTTCTTGCCTGGTCATTTGTATAACCTATTTTACTAAGTTCTTTTGTTTTTATATTGCCCATAAAAGCTAATGTATTTGCAGCGTGCAACCCTTACGGGCACAGCGCTGCCGGGACCGACCAAAAAGTAAAATAAAAGCGCTGCTGATCGCGTAACCGCGGCCCGCTTCCAGCTTCTAAGCCAGCCTGGATATTGAATTATAATTACGTGTAAATTTTGTTCCGTACAGGAACATCACTTCCGCCGGAGGCGGCAGATAAAGCAAACAAAGTCACTAACGTATGCGTGTATACGAACTATAACTATACCGTGATATAAATTGTATATAAGTATTATCCCGGCTTATGTAAAGTTAAGCGGCATCGTTTGCCAGATCAGGCAAGCAGCGAAAGGAGCGATATGTGGGTATGTTCTGTCATGATTCCTTGCATTTTAAAAGATGATGGATAAGGAACTCGCGTGCAAAGGTATATCTATTTTACAAATACATCCCAATTTTTTTCACATAATAATATTATTTCTCCCGGCCGGAGATTTTAACATTTCGCGTACCGATAAAAAAGGGTTTGTAACCATGCTTGACGTAAATTTGTATGTACCCGCGTATTTAACCTCCGGAACCCGCTCCGGACGGGCTACATCAACATTATAAAACTTTTTCTTATGGACAAACAGCTCATCCGCAACGCCTATAAAGTGTACTGGCTGGAAAACGGCAAGGCACCCGTTTCTGTTTATGCGCTCTGCAAAATTGTGGACGTTTCTGAAACTGAATTCTATGAACAATACAGTTCACTGGAAGCAGTAGAAAAAGACATCTGGCTGGCTATCTTCCAACAAACATTGGATCAGCTGCATGCAGATGAAATTTATCAGCAATATAATGCGCAGGAAAAATTGCTGGCCTTTTATTTCCTCTGGGTGCAGAAGCTGAAGGAAGACCGCAGCTACCTGTTATTACAGCGTAAACACTTCCGGTTACCTGACCTGTACCGCAACAAGCTGGAAACTTTCCGGCAGGCGTTTAACAGGTATATAAGCGACCTTGTAAAAGAAGGTTATCAATCCAGCGAAATCAAGGAAAGAAAATATATCTCCGATCAGTATGTACATGGTTTCTGGTTACAGGCCCTGTTTGTACTGAAATACTGGCTGGACGATACCAGCAACCAGTTTGAGATGACCGATGCCGCCATTGAAAAAGCGGTGAACCTGAGCTTCCAGCTCATCAAATCCAATACCCTGGATAGTTTGCTGGATTTCGGGAAATTTATTTTTACGCGGAAATAAGCATCATGAAAGAACAATCCAATATTCCCACTTCCAAAGTGGAAAGGGCAGGCAGATTCGTTACGACAGGATTAAAGGTAGGTACCAATTATATCAAACACTACACGCGCAAACTGATGGATCCTTCTACCACAAAAGAAGAGCTCCACCAGGACAATGCCGCGGATATCTACGATACGCTGAGCAACCTGAAAGGCAGTGCGCTGAAAGTGGCGCAGATGCTGAGTATGGACAAAGGCATGCTTCCGAAGGCCTATACCGAAAAATTCGCCATGTCGCAATACAGCGCTCCCCCGCTGAGCGGCCCACTGGTAGTGAATACTTTTGTAAAGACATTGGGGAAATCGCCCTCACAACTGTACGACCGGTTCGATCTGCAGGCCTGCAACGCCGCCTCCATAGGGCAGGTGCATAAAGCCGTGAAAAACGGCAAAAACCTGGCAGTAAAGATCCAGTATCCCGGTGTGGCCAACAGCGTAAAATCCGATCTCCGCATTGTAAAACCCTTTGCTATCCGCATTGTGGGCATGAATGAGGTGGATATGGATAAATATTTTGATGAAATAGAAAGTAAACTGCTGGAGGAAACCGACTACCAGCTGGAGCTGCGCCGTTCCATGGACCTGTCCGGGGCATGCGCCCATATTCCCAACCTGAAATTTCCCGGGTACTACCCGGAAATGTCGTCGGACCGGATCATTACCATGGACTGGCTGGATGGGCAGCACCTGAAAGAGTTCCTGCTCACCAACCCTTCACAGGAAGTGCGGGATAAAATCGGCCAGGCCCTGTGGGATTTTTACCAGTTCCAGGTACATAGCCTGAAACAGGTACATGCAGATCCGCATCCCGGCAATTTCCTCATGCGCCCCGATGGCACAGTAGGTATCTTCGATTTTGGGTGCGTAAAGGAAATACCGGAAGATTTTTATGAAAATTATTTCCTGCTGGTAGATAAGGAAGTACTGAAAGATGAAAAACGCCGGCACCAGATCTATACCAACCTGGAAATGATCCACCCCACCGACAGTCCCAAAGAGGTGGAATTCTTTTCCGGCCTGTTCCAGCATATGATTGACCTGCTGACGCTCCCCTTCACACTGGATACCTTCGACTTCGGCAATGAGGCCTATTTTAACGAGATATATGCTTACATGGATGAGCTTTACAATATGAAAGAGATCCGTGATTCAAAGGTAGCACGCGGCTCCAGGCATAGTCTTTATATCAACCGAACCTATTTCGGGTTATACTCCATTCTCAGCGACCTGAAAGCAAATGTAATCACCGGCCCCGCCAGGATTCAGGAGCTGATGGCTGCAGGAAAAACTGCTTAACAGGCTTTCGGGGGCAAACCAGCCCCGGAAAGCGCTGTTTTTTCCGATGTTAGTCGTAGAATTACTGCAATTGGTCGCAACTCTTTCCCGATAATTACCCGATTGCCCTAATTTTGCGCCATGAAACAGGAATGGTACCAGCAGAAATGGGCAGTAGTAGCCAGGCATATCCTTGCATGGCTTATATTCTTCTCCCTTCCCTATTTGTTACATCCTACCAATGAAAAGTACGAGCAGGACCGCTTGAATGAAAAGCATGTCTGGTTACTGTATATGTATTTTTCCTACCTGGTGCTGGTGGTTTTCTTCTACCTGAACGCCTGGGTGCTGATTCCAAGACTCGTATATAAAAAGAAATTTTTCGACTATATCCTTTATATCGTCGGGATATTTATTTTCATGTGCAGCATGCGGTACGGGTTTGAAAAAACATTCCTGAAACCGCATGTCATAGATATAAAACCCGCCATCCTGTTCACCTTTTTTACCTTTTTCTTTGTGCTGTCTGCCAGCACCGCCTTCCAGATGATTGTGGATAAAATGAAGCTGGAGCGGCAAACCAGCGCCCGGGAAAACGAATTGCTGAAAACGGAATTATCACTTTTACGCTCGCAGGTAAGCCCGCATTTTATGTTCAATGTGCTCAATAACATGGTGGCGCTGGCACGTAAAAAATCGGATGTACTGGAGCCTTCCCTGATCAAGCTTTCCTCGCTGATGCGTTATATGCTGTACGAAGCTGATGAAGACAAAGTACCGCTGCAGAAGGAAACAGAGTACCTGCAAAGTTACATAGACCTGCAACAGCAACGGTTCGGGAAGAATGTCACCATCCTCGTATCCCTGGAAACAGCAGACTCCAGCTATGAAATCGAGCCCATGCTGCTGATCCCTTTTGTGGAAAATGCTTTTAAACACGGTACCGGCATGATTACGGACGCCACTATAGATATCCGGTTATACATAAGTTCAGGTATGCTGTTTTTCTCCGTGCGCAACCGGTTCAATAAAGATTCTTCCGAAATAAAGGATAAAACGAGCGGTATTGGCCTTACAAATGTAAAAAGGCGTTTAAATTTATTGTATGGAGATGATTATGTTTTGCACATCGATAAAAAAGATGACTGGTTTATAGTATCCTTACAATTAAATCTCCACTGATGATGAAATGTATTGCCATAGACGATGAACCGTTAGCGCTGGACCTGCTGGAAGATAATATCAGCATGGTGCCTTACCTGCAGCTCACCGGCAAATGCAACAACGCATTTGAGGCGATGGAGGTTTTGCGGCACCAGCAGGTAGACCTGATCTTCCTGGATATCCAGATGCCCGGACTTACAGGATTACAGTTCCTGGAATCGCTGCCCAACAAACCATTGGTGATACTTATTACCGCCTATGAAAAATATGCCCTTGAGGGTTTCAACCTGGCAGTAACGGATTATCTGGTAAAACCTGTATCGCTTGAGCGTTTCATCAAAGCCTGCAATAAAGCCCAGGAGCTTTTCCTGCTCAGAACCGGTGGAAAAACGGCGCGGGAAGAAGCTGATTTCTTTTTTGTAAATGTAGATTACAGCCTGCTGAAAGTGGTATTTTCCGACATCCGCTGGGTGGAAGGATTAAAAGATTATGTAAAAATTCACCTTAGCAGCAGCCCCAAACCGGTTATTACCCGTATGAGCATTAAAGGCCTGGAGGAGCAATTGCCCGGTTCCCGGTTTGTACGTGTGCATAAATCATATATTGTTTCCGTTGCCGCTATTACCACCATCCGAAAAAACAGTGTTTTCCTGGATACGCTGGAACTCCCTGTGGGCGATACATATCGTGATGCGGTATACGCCATTGCCGGTAAGGCCGGTCAGTGATCCCGACAGTTCGTAGCTGTTTTTTCCCCACTCATCTCATTTAATTCATTTTATCCATCTGGTGACTATACTTTTGCGTCATCTGAATTTATATTAAAATGCATAAGATTTATTTGTTTATCACCCTGTTTTTGCTTTCAATGAGTGCTGTAGCTCAACCGCCCGCAGGCGCCAAAATGCCGATGGGTATGGGTATGAGTGGCCATGTATATGGCAAAATTATTGACCCCGATGGAAAAGCTGTACCGTACGCATCTGTAATTATTCTCGGAAACCGGATGGACAGCGCCACAAAAAAAATGAAGGAGAAGCTGCTCAAAGGCGCACTTACCAAAGGTAATGGTGAGTTCAGCCTGGAAGACCTTCCCGGCAGAGGCCCGATGAAACTGCGGATCACCGCTACCGGGTACAAAACCATTGAGCAACCGGTCACCTTTCCTCCATTTGAAAAAGACCTGGGCAATATTAAGCTGGAAGTGAGCACCACCCAGCTCCAGGGCGTTACCGTAGCCGGTACCAAACCGCTGATGCAGATGGATATCGATAAAAAGGTGTTCAATGTGGAAAAAAACATCGTGAGCGCCGGTGGTACTGCGCTGGACGTGATGAAAAACGTGCCTTCCGTAAATGTGGATATTGACGGTAATGTAACCCTGCGTAACAGTGCCCCGCAACTGTACATCGACGGGCGACCCACTACCCTCACGCTGGAGCAGATTCCTGCGGATGCCATCGAAAATGTGGAAGTGATCACCAATCCTTCCGCCAAGTATGATGCTTCCGGTGGAAGCGCCGGTATCCTGAACATTGTGCTGAAAAAGAACCGCAAAACCGGTTACAACGGTAACATCCGTGCCGGCGTGGATAAACGCGGCGCTGTAAATGGCGGCGCAGACTTTAACCTGCGCCAGGATAAGGTAAATATTTCCGCCAGCGTAATGGGCAACCAGATGAAAGGACGTACCAATGGTACTACCGAGCGGAATAACTTTGCAGACGAACCACCTACCTTCATTAACCAATACAACGCCAATAAAACAGACGGAGGCTTCGTTTTTGGTAAACTTGGGCTCGACTGGTTTGTTACCAACCGTACTACTTTATCTGTTGCCGGTATTAAGGTGCATGGCTCCATGAATCCATCCGAAAGGATCGATATTAATACCGACACCCTGGATAAATCCGGTACCATACCGGCTTTCAGCCAGCGTAACTCCACTTCCCACAATAAGTTCAACGCAAACGGCGTGGTATTGGGGATGAAACACCTTTTCCCTAAAGAGGGAGAGGAACTGACGGCCGACTTTAACTACTTCGGTGGAAAGAGCGACAATAACTCCGACTACCGGACCGACCGGTACAACGGCAGCAATATCAGCGGCAGCGATATACAGCAGATCCTGGGTAATGGCTCCGTAAGCTTTATGACCATTCAAACGGATTATGTAAAACCATTTACAGGGAAACTAAAGCTGGAAACAGGTTTGAGAGCCTCTATCCGTAACACGAAGAGCAATTTCAACAACTATATACTGGACCAGGAAACACAGAAATATGTACTGATCCCGGCCGCCTCCAATAATTACAAGAACAGCGATAATGTATACGCAGCCTATGTTAGCGTATCCAATACCATTGGTAATTTCGGTTACAAGGTAGGCGTACGTGCTGAAAGCTCCAATTATACCGGCGATCTGCTGAACAACGGGCAGCACTTTTCAAATAAGTACCCGGTAAGCCTGTTCCCCTCCCTGTTTCTGAGCCAGAAGCTGAAACATGACCAGGAGCTGCAGCTGAGTTATACCCGTCGTATTAACCGGCCCAATTTCTTCCAGCTGATCCCTTTCACTGATTCTACCGACAAGCTGAATATCACGAAAGGTAACCCGGGCCTGGTACCGGAGTTCACTACTTCACTGGAAATGTCGTACCTGAAAACGCTGAAAGGTAACAATACTATATTGGCATCAATTTACTACAGGCATACCAACAACCTGATCACCCGTTACCTCATCAAGGAAACCGATCCGGTAAACGGCCAGGAGATGCTGGTAAATACATACATCAATGCGAATTCCAGCTATTCCGCCGGTGCGGAACTAACCGCTATGTATAATCTCACCAAATGGTGGAGCGCCACGGCCAATGTGAATGTGTATAATTCACAGATCAATACCGATAACGTTACACAGTCGCAGGATGCGCTCTGGAGCTGGTTTGGCAAGCTTAACAATACCTTTAAGCTGCCCGCTAATTTTGAAGTGCAGCTCACCGGCACCTACCAATCGAAAACCAACCTGCCGGTAAATGACAATAAAAACGTACAGGCCGGTCCGCCCATGCAGCAATCACAGAATGCGTCCCAGGGCTACATTGCTTCTTTTTATGGTGTAGATGCCGCTATCAAAAAGAGCTTCCTGAAAAACAATGCCGCTTCCGTGACGTTCAGCGTGAATGACATCTTCAGAACACGCTGGTCTGACCAGTATTCACAAAGCGATTATTTCACACAATATTATAGCCGCCTCCGCGACCCGCAGATGATGCGCCTGACCTTTGCTTACCGGTTTGGTAAAATTGACGCCAGCCTGTTTAAGAGAAAGAACATGGGCGCCGGTATGCAGGGAATGCAGGAAGTGATCCAGTAAGAGGTTGTCTTATAGTGTAAAGCACCGGAATGCGAGGGGGTACACCTGAGCGTTCCGGGCTTTTTTTTGTGTGAAATTTTTTACACCTTTGGATGATATTTGTAACCTGACTTTTATTATCCCTTATCATGAAAAGATTCTTTTTGTTAACTTCCTTTTGCTGTTTTACAACGATGATGAGTAATGCGCAGATCCTTAACCAGACTACATTACAGAGTGGTGCTAATTTTAATATAGATGGAATTGGCCGGGCGGGCATGTTCACGACTTCCCGTATAACCGGCGCCGGGCTTGGTTCAGGCCACTATATGTTAATGCAGAGCAATCTTTATCGGTGGGGCCTGGGAACCACCAATGTAGAAAGTGGCACTAACCTCCAGGGCAGTGATTTTGCATTATTTGCTTATAATAATGATGGGAGCCTCAAGACAAGGTATCTGACTGTTATGAGGAGTAATGGGTTTACAGGGGTTAATACAGCTTCTCCTACGGCTCAATTGCATGTTTCCGGTTTACCTGCCGCCGAAGGGGCCGAGCCAATACCACTGGCCAAATTTACTTACACTAATGTTGCTGAAACAGAAGCCGTACTCCGTTTTTCTAATGCCACTTATCAGACAGGCGCCTATATCCCGAGCATCATTGGCCGGTCCTATAGCCCTGGGAGGCCATATGGCATTTCTTTGAACGGAGAGGCTGAAGATGTTGCTCCTTCGGCATTGGAGCCATATTCCGCTGCTGTTATGTTAGATGGAAGAAGTAAAACCAATACAAAGCTTTCAAACGCCAACGTCTTTGCCATTAATTCTTACGGCACATCGTTACTTATGATCAAAGCCAATGGTAACGTAGGCATCGGCACCACTGCTCCCGGCACCAACAAGCTCGCTGTAGAAGGCACTATTGCAGCCAGAAGGGTTAAAGTAACACAAGCTACCACCTGGCCCGATTATGTTTTTGAGGAAAACTACCCATTGCTATCTCTCCAGAAAACCGAAGCTTTCATCCGGGAAAACAAACATTTACCGGAAGTTCCTTCCGCAAAAGAAGTGACTGAAAATGGCCAGGACCTGGGAGATATGAACGCTATACTCCTGAAAAAAGTGGAAGAGCTCACCTTACATCTGATCTCCATGCAAAAAGAAATAGCGGAGGTAAAAGCTACCAATAAAATATTGACAGATGAGTTAAAAACAGTTCGTACAGCTTTAGGCCAATAAATTAAAAGGCCGGGATCATGGATTCCGGCCATTCTCCCCCGGGTACAGCAAATACACCGCATCACTCTGCCACACCTCCTTTGTATCCACATTCATCGCGGAAATTTTGCCTCTAAAAGCGGCCCCGGTGTCGATATTATGTACGTTGCAGGCGATCATGGGGAGCTCCTGCCCATAATTAAGGCTGGGCGTATGACCAATATAGATCTCTTTAAACTGCAGCAGTCTTTTCGGGTAAAACTTTGAATCCCTGGGTATACTGCGATCCATCGCCAGGGCAAGTTCCCAGAGGCTCCGGTCCCAGTAAAGCATAGGCTCAAACCTTTCATGGGCAGGGCCATGCGTGGATGTAAAGCCTGCATGTATGTACAACCTGTTCTGGTCATCAATGTAGTACATAAGCATGCGGTTCAGGAACTGGCGATGGCATTCCAGCGCCTCAGGCGATAGTTTATTGAAGCTCTCCACGGTGGCTTTGCCACCGTTACGCTGCCAGGAAGCTTCCGGCATTATGCCATTCAGCCAGGACTCGCACCAGGCGTCGTGGTTTCCTTTGATAAAAATGCAGTGGTATTGCGATTCCAGTTCCATGAGCCAGGAAATCACTTCGGCTGACTCCGACCATCCATCCACATAGTCTCCTAAAAAAATCAATGTATCGGTTGTTTTCGGCGCGATACGCTCTACCAGCTGTTTCAAGGCCTTCAGCGCACCGTGTATGTCACCTATTACGTAGGTTGCGGGCATGTTTTGTTTTATTTGTACATAATATCTGTACGAAGCACATATTTCACACCGGCGGTAAGCAGGGAACCTTCATGCCGCAGCGGATGATGAAATACCAGGGCAGTACCGGTTTCTGGCCGGATAACCTCGCCGGAGGCAAAAATGGTTTCTCCGCCGGTATATGCTTCGTTCAGGTAAATCATAAAAGTATACTGGCTGGCTTCAAAACGGTTCCGCTCAAAACTGCCGTCCTTATGCATTTTAAAGCGCTGGCCCGTGCTGTATTTGTAAAAACGGAACAATTCATTTACTCCTGAGGCGTTCCTGTTATCTTTTCCTTCAGGGGCAAAATTTTTCAGCCTTTCCCAGATAAAGGTAGCATAAGCCTGGTCCTTATACAAGACCCGCTCATTATTCCGTACGCCTTTTATCATACGTTGTACGCCTCCGCCCACGTCTACAGTGGCTTCTTCATAACCTATTGCCTCGCTCTTTTCTATGAGGGCGGCGCATTCCTCTGTGCTGAAAAAATCTTTGATGATAAAGATCTCCGGGGCGTAGGTGATTTTTTCCATAACATCAGGTTTCGTTGGGAACATTGATCTGGAAACTATTTTTTTTCAGTTGTTTATTGAACTTATACAGTTCGGGATGCCTGTTCTTTAATCCCTCGCGTTTCAGACCAGTATTGATCACATAAGCGGCATCCAGTATTTTCCGGCGGAAATTGCGGCGGTCAATAGTGGTTTGCAGGATACATTCATAGAGCTCATGCAGCTCCGTAATGGTAAACAGCTCATCCAGCAGCTCAAATCCAACAGGATCATACTGTATCTTTGACCGCAGCCTCTGGAGCGCCTGCTTGAAAATATGTTTATGATCAAAACCCAGGGCAGGCATTTTCCTTACATTGAACCACTTTACGTCGTTGGCCATACTACCCGCTGCCACGCTGAATTTAGCAGGATTAATAAGCGCGTAATATCCTACTGCGATAACCCGCCCGCGTGGGTCCCTGCCTACCGCATCAAAAGAATAAAGCTGTTCCAGGAATACTTCTTTCATACCCAACTTGGTTTGCAGGATACGATAACAGGTATCCAGGAAGGTTTCTTCCATTTGCAGGAAACCGCCCGGTAAGGTCCAGCAGTCCTTAAAAGGCTCCTCCTTACGGTTCAGCAGCAATACCGACAGGGTATTGTCGTGGTAACCAAATACCACCAGGTCTATCGCCAGCGAAGGGTTCTTATACTCGTGGAACGGCTTCATATATTGTTTGCGTCAATTTAACGTGAAGTAAAGGATTTTTGGGGAGATAACCTAATAAAGTTGTCTTATGAGCAGATAAAACAAAAAGGCGGCGCCTGAGCACCGCCTTTTTTTATTTGGACCCGGGATAGGAATATTCCAGTCATCTCATAACCTACAACTGTTACACTGTTAAAGTAACAAGATGCAAATATACATCCCTTAGGCTATATAAAGTGAACTGCTATCCCCCAGGTTACCAGTATTTTACGGATGATGAGCCAAAGCCACAATATCCTTTACTTCCAATACTGTCCTGGGGTACCCATAACGGGTAACGTTGATCATGGCCTGTCCCACCTCCGCCAGGGTGCATACCCATTGTGGAAATACACGCCTGAAAAAAGGATAGGCCCAGCCTATATACTTGTAATATTTGCTGGTATTCTTCAATCCTTCCGTAGACCGCATAAAACCGGGTCTGAACATATACACCGCCTTAAACGGCTGTTTCTGCAAATCATTCTCCGTTTTACCTTTTACCCGCGCCCACATGATCCGTCCTTTCTCTGAGCTATCTGTACCCGCGCCGGATACAAAGCAAAAGGTCATATCTGAATTAAGGGCAGCCAGTGTACGGGCTACCTCCATCGTGATATCGTAAGTGACACGTTTATAGGCATCCTCTTTCATACCCACGGAAGAAACACCCAGGCAGAAGTAACAGGCGTTATAGCCATGCAGCTTCGTGGCGATGGGTAACATATCATTAAAGTTCTCATGAATGATTTCCTTCAACTTAGGATGTTGTACCCCGCAGGGCTTACGGTTAATGACCAGCACCTCCTTTACATCCGGATGCTGTAAACATTCATGTAACACCCCTTCCCCTACCATTCCGGTACTTCCTGTAATGATGGCTCTTATCTCCATAGGAATAATTTATATCAAGATAATCCTAATTTAGATCTTTGCCGGATATCTGCAAAATATCTACCAGGTTATCATTTACATAAACCATACCTGTTCAAAACGCATTTTCATCTCCTTTGATCGTATTCCGGATCGTTAAAAAAATAATCCTCAGATCAAGATATACCGACCAGTTTTCCATATACCAGATATCATGTTCTATCCTTCTGCGCAGATGCGATTCCTCTGTAATTTCCCCACGCAGGCCGCATACCTGCGCCCATCCCGTAATACCCGGCTTCAAAAAATGACGGATCATATACTGCTGGATTACCCTTGAAAATTCTTCGGTATGCCGGAGCATATGAGGCCGGGGACCTACTATAGACATATCGCCCATAAATACATTCAGAAATTGAGGCATTTCATCGAGATTGGTTTTCCGGAGGATACGCCCTATCCTTGTAAACCGGCTATCGTGCCGCGTGGCTTGCTTCGCATTCGCTTCATCGTTCACATACATGCTCCGTAGCTTCAGGCAGGGGAAATTCATATTATTCCGGCCCGTACGGTACTGTATAAAAAATACCGGCCCTTTGGATTCCAGCTTGATCAGCAGCGCCAGTAAAGGGATCAGCCAGGTAAGAATAAAAACAATCACAAGGCCGCTGAAAATAATATCAAACACCCGCTTACGGATGCGGTTGGCAATATCATCCAACGGTTCGGAGCGTAATGAAATAATAGGAATATTATTGAAGTAATCCACAAAGATCTGCCTGTTTACAAACAGTTTGAAATCCGGAACAAAACGGAAGTGGATCAAATTCAGCTCTGCTTCCCTTGCCAGTGTATACAGGTAAGGAAATTTTTCGGGAGATAATGTGGAATATATTTCACGGATGTTGTTAGACTGTGCATAGGGCACACAGGCTTCCAGGTTGCCGATCACCGGGTAGTAAGACAGCTCATGTACATTACTGTACTCCTCAAAATAGCCTTCAAATTTCAGGTTGCTGTTATCTTCTATCAACTGGTCGGCCAGTTGTTTGGAAAGATCGTTATACCCCAGGATCACCACTTTCTTTTCCACCCCGCTCCTTCGCAGGATGTGACGGGTCACCTTGTAAAAAAGCCAGCGCCCCAGCAATACCATGCAAAGAAAACTGGTACAATAACTCAGGATAAACAACCGGGAATATAACTGCTTTGTCAGGAACAACGACAATAACAGCAACAGCAGGTATAGCGCTATGCTCTGTATGGTTTTACGGGCAATACGGTCAAACGACAACTGCTGGCTGAGAAAATAGATACCGGTAGTGTACAGGGCGGCCAGCCAGGAAAGGTTTGATACCACAAGGAAAATATCCACATCAATGTCCTGCATACGGTCGTACCGCTGCAACCAGGAACTGGTTAAGAAAAACAATACATTCAGCCAGATAAAATCCAGCACAATCAACTGGATACTGCAAATTTTGAGATACCGGTTCAGCATAAAATAGAATATGGTTGATCAATAAAAACGCTACGCCACCTGTTCTTCAAAGCGCGTCATCACTCCTGAAATTGAAAGGTGGCCGGTGGCAAATTCGCGGGCATTTCTTGCAATGTCTGCTGTGTTTCCCCACACCGCCTTGCCTATGCCCGCCTGCAGGGCTTCCTGGTCTTCCGCATTTACCAGGATGCCCATTTGATAACGGCTAACCAGGTCATACAACCCGGTGCCTTCATTGGCCGTGATCAGGGCAATACCCCCCACTGCCAGTATGGTTGTTAACTTTGATGGCATCACAAGATCGCTGGCATGTGCCTTTTGTATAACGAGATGCACATCGGCCATGTTCAGGAAACGGTTAAACTCTGCAAGCGGTTGCAACGGGAAAAAGATCGTGTTCTTTAACTGCAGTTCCGCAGCGAGCTGCTCCAGCTTCTCTTTATAAGGCCCTGACCCGCAGATCAGGAATTTCATTTCCTTCCGGTGCTGCCATGCAGCGGCTGCGTGCAACAGGGCTTCCAGCCCCTGCTTTTCCCCGATAGCTCCTGAGTACAGCACAATTTTATCAGTAGGCGAAAAGCCAAACGACTGCTTTAACATATCCCTCTCCGTTAGTGGATGAAACTGCGTTACATCTACCCAGTTAGGAAAATAAAATACTTCCCTTCCGGCTTTGTCACTGATTTTCCGGATCATACCATCTGCAATACTGCTCACATGATCTGCCTGTCGCAGGATTATCTTCTCCAGCTTCAGCAGCCCGTTGATAAGCCCCCGGGAGCGGATCATTTGTAAGTCGCGCGCAGCTTCAATCTGCAGGTCCTGCACATGATACACAAAGCTGGCCCCTCTCAGCTTTTTATAAAGTACCGCCAGCAGCCCCAGGTGGAAGGGAGGCGCTACGGTAATAACAATATCATACTTCTTTTTCCACACCAGCTGCATTATCTTAATAAACGCAGCAGCAGCAAAAGAAGCATCCTGCAGCATCCTTTTTTTCCCGGAAGGCTCCGCCGGTACATACTGCGGACAACGGTACACAGTGAATGTTCCCTTTCCCTGCGGATGCACTTCCTTTTTGAACCAGTTCTTTGACCGTTCATAAGGCGGTTGCACCTGCCATTGCGGATAGTAAGGATAAGTTGTAACTACCGTACAGTCGTACCCGTTATTAGCCAGCCAACTGATCATCTCCCCGTTATACTTGCCTATACCCGTTGGCTCTGGTGAGAAATTGCCGCCTATCAGTAATATTCGTTTACCCATATACGTTATTTTTAATTATTTCCGCCAGTTCCATAATACACCCATCATAAACCCCACGTTATCGGACAATTGCCCCTGATCCACTGCCACTGAAGCTTTCAGGGACAGCCCCTGCGCGGTTACCTGGTACTGGAACTCCTGTAATGCATACCATTGCCGTTTCATGGGTTTAAAAAGTACGGTGTTGGTGTAGGTCCCATAATTCTGGGTGTAGGTAATTAATGTTCTGCCGGTAATTTTTTTGGGGAGATGATAAAGCGCCCCAATATGCACTCCCATGATACGGTTATTAATGATGTTTCCTCCTTTTGCCCGCAGTGAATCTTTTGGGGCATCCCAGTTGAATGGCTTCATGGAAGGGAAATAATGCTGCCCACGGTCCCTGTCAATAAACAGCGGTGTACCGATCACCCGCTCATGATAATCCCAACCTGTAAGATAAACCCCGTTATTGTAGTAGCTTTCACGCTGATGAAGCGGGAAAAAAATCATTCATTTGTTTGGTGTAGATAAACTCAGTTGTGATCTTTTGCAGCCAACCCCCTGTTTGCTTGTTAATATAAACAATGCCAAGGAGTCGGTCGATGTTACGGATATCTATTCCCTGCCCGGATTCAAACGGTGTTTGATTATACATACGAAGCAACAGCCGCTCATTCTCCCATTCAATACCTCCTTCTACTATACCCCGGTGATCGCCGGGCCTGTTAGGCTGTATATCAGTAGTGCCCACTGTACCATCATCTTTTGTTTTTACCAGCAGCACATCCATAAATCCCTGCCAGTCGGCGGTGATCCTGGGCAGGTCTTTCCTGTTCCCGCCCCATACGGCGTAATGCTGGATACCTCCAAATACCTTTAGTTTTCTTTTACCTATGCGGAGATAAAAATTCTTTTCGTGCAACCAGGCTTTTTTGATATACTGATCGTTTCCCATCCAACCATGGCTGATAAGCCCTTTAAACTGCAGCCACCCGTTTGTGTATGGAATATTGGTATAGTCTGTTACGGCAATACCAACTTTAGGTATAGGAAGCGCATTTCCACTGATACCCATAGAACCGCTGCTGAGATCTTTATCTGTTTCCCCTATGATCTCCTCATATCGCCCGGCCCTGATTTCCCAGTGCCGGTAACCGGCTTTCACATACCCTTGTTCGATAAATGTTTGATGGAACTGGTCATTGTTATAAACATCCAGACCATATCTTATATAGAAATCATCCTTCCATACGTGCCGGTTGCTGAAACCTATATGTGTGGATACATCGCCTTTCCGGTCGCTGATGGTACCAAAATGATTCGCCATGAGCCAGAGCGGTTGGTAGTCCTTTGATGCAATAGTACCGGTAAGGCCAGCGTGCACCTCCAGTGAATCCGCTATGTGGGTTTGTGCCCATGCGGTTGCACAACCACCTGTTAACGCGATATATAACCACCACTTTTTCATATAGCCGCCGTATTTAATAAGGTTACCGCATGCGCATTAATTTCCCGCTTGCGTACGGACATAGCAGGATTACCGGAATAAATCTGCCAGGGCTGCAAATCCTTTGAGGCTACACTGTTCACAGTAAGCACTGCATGGCTTCCACAGGTTACACCGGCGCAAACCACTGCCATGGCGCCAATCCATGCGCCGTTATCAATATGAATTGCACCCAGGCGATAGGGAAAGTCGGCCTGCTTATAGTCATGGTTACCTGTCAGCAGCAAGGCTCCCTGGGAGAGGCAAACATGATTGCCCAGCGTTACCGGGGCCAGGTTATCAATCCATACTGATTCTCCTATCCAGCAATGATCGCCTACGCTGAGTAACCAGGGGTACTTGATCCTCACCTTGGTCTTTATAACGAAGCCTTTACCTATACGGGCGCCAAACAGCCTCAGCAGCCTGCTTTTGAAGCCATAAGGCCAGGGAAAAGCACTGTTAAAAATATAATAGTTACAAAAGTACCATAACAGCACTTTCCACTTTGGGCCGGCATAATAATCGCCGGTATTAAATGCAGCAAGATTAGTGGTCATGTGACATCAGATATGAATGTTATAGTCTTGTTTCAACAACGCCATAATATCTTCCCTGCTTTCATTTCCATCCAGTTTCTGCTGGAATTCCTGCACGTTAACGTCTACGAGTAAACGATACCAGTATCCCTGCATAAAATGAAAAAGGAAACCCTTATACCCGTCAAGGAAACCCACCCGTACTACATAGCGGAACAGGAAATACAGCGAGGCGCGCATTCCCGGCGACATGGCCGCATAAACTTTTTCTTTCAGGAAGCGCTTGCGCTTTGCCTGCGTACCATTGGCCCGCAGCAGTCTTTCATCGGTTTGCCAGAAACCATAACGGATATTCAGCAGGTCTACCATTTCACGGATAGCGTAATTATTGTGTTTGTTTACCCACCAGTGAATGGAGTTCAGGTTATCATCTACAATATGCTCTTTAAACAGCATCGTAGCGCCGTTGGACAATACAATATGTTCATCCATCCAGCGCTGCTCGATGCTGCCTACCCCATTGCGCCATATCCGCAAAAGGGTATGCGGGTAGAAACCGCCGAAGCGGATCCATTTACCTTTGAATAACACCTTACGGCGTATATATATTCCCGTTATATCATCCGGCACTTTGTCTATACGTTGCTGGATCTCTTTTACCAGCCCGGGTTCCAGGTATTCATCCGCATCCATGCGCATTACCCACGGCGCTTCAATACCACAATGGTCCAACGCCCATTGAAACTGGTTGGCATAATTGATCCATTTCCGCTGAAAAACCTTTGCTCCATACTTCTCTGCTATTGCCACTGTATCATCTGTAGAAAAAGCATCGATTACATACAGCTCATCCGTTATTTGCCGGAGGTTATCCAGGCAGCGCGCCAGGTGCAACGATTCATTAAAAGTGAGTATAACTACCGCTATCTTCATCTAACTACATTTTTCATACAATGCTACATAAGACGATGCCAGTGTGGCATCATTGAAATCATTACGGATCTGTACAGGTGCAGAAGAGGTGATGCGTTGCCGTTGCTCCTTTTCCCGGTAAGCGGTGGTGAGCTTTGCTGCGATCATCTCCACACTATCAATTCCTGTGATCCAGCCCAGGCCATGCTGCTGCACATATGCCGCCAGTCCTACCTGGTCGCTGATCAGCACCGGCGTACCCGCGTACAGGGACTCAATCACCACGATGGCGAAATTTTCATTCCGCGAGGTAAGTGCAAAAAGGTCGGTGGCAGCGAGGAAATGAAATTTATCCTCACTGCCTTTCCAACCTACCCATTCGACGCTGTTATCCATATTAAGCGAAGCAATTAATTCCTTCAGTTCAGACACGTAAGCCGCATCGCCGCTACCTGCAATCTGCAGGCGATAAGGGAACGACACGTTAGCCAAAGCGCGGATCAGCAGGTCCAATCCCTTCTTTGGATCTACCCTTGAAAGAAAACTGATGGTAAACACTTCGTTCTCCTTCCGTATAAAACTTCCTTCCGGTAAATCCACCAGATTGAATACCTGCCCGCCTTCCCATTGACTGTTCACCTGCCGGCATTCCTTCCACTCCAGCTCCGACGATACATGGAGGTAAGTACTCTTTAATAACCGTTTACCCATTACCGTATGTAATAACTTCTTCTTCCTGTTGTTGCGTGCTGTAAGCACATAGTCACAGAACATACCATGTGGCGACAATACCGGTTTCAGGTTCTTCCATTTACAGATAAACGAAGCTCCCATTACAAGAAAATTCCACCAGGAATGTATGTGCACTTTATCAAACCGGCCGGCATTGGACCACACAGCCTTCCACAATGCAGGCGACACATGCGTATGATCACCGGTGATCCTTTTGAAATAGGTGACCTTTACCCCGTCTACCGTCACTGTGCTGTTAGCTGCTATATCCAGTTCCTTCACGCCGTTGGCCGTAGTGGTATACACTTCCACCTGGTGCCCCATTAACACCAGCTGCTCTGCCAGCCGTGCAATTACCACAATAGGGCCTCCATATACATAGGCCGGCTTGTAGGAAGGAACAATAAAAAGTATCTTCATAAACGAGCTTTATTTATTCATTGCATCCAAAGAGTGAAAAGCATTATCCACCATAGCCGTCATGGTAAGATGCGCTCCTACAAATTGTTTCGCATGTTGCCCAAGCCTGCTGATCTCCTCATCCGACAGCTGATCCAGCGTATACAAACACTCTTCCATGTTGTCGAAGATCAGTCCGTTGTAACCATCCCGGATATAGCTGTACTCCACACATTGCAACACTTCTTCACTCCGCTTAAATGTACATACCGGCTTGCCGTAAGCCATTGCTTCTACAACCGACAGGCCCACCCATCCCGGCTGGAAATACAGGTCGGCGATACCAAATAATTCCTGTTTGATAGTAGCGTCATACACAGCCCCGAAATCATGCACATGTGGATAACCACTGAAGTCGGGTTTATATTTACCGGCACCGATTATGATAAAGCCATACTGTTCAGGATCGGTTTCCTGCATCAGTTTTTCCAGCAGATCTATACGGCGACCGGTTTCATTAAACCTTGCACAATAGATCAACACACGTTTGGAACGGATCTTATACTTTTCACGAAGCGCTGCTTTATCGGGCACTTCCCGTTGTATAATCTTCTCTACTTCTGAAATAGTATTATTCAGGGCCACTGCTTTTAAGCCGGGCATTTCCTGTTGCCACAGGGCCATTTCCTTCGGCGTATAAAACCAGGTGGCATCTGCCAGCCGGATCATCCATTTCAACAGGCGACTGGGCCGCTGTTCTTCCTGTACATACCGCTTCACAGATATGCCATGGCCCCAGAGGATGATTTTCTGCCTCAGCAGGGGCTTCAGCAGCAGGATCATCCAGGTGGAAAGATGCGCGAAGTTGAGCATCAGCACCAGTATCTTATAATCCTTCCTGAAAAAGCGCAGCGGGTTATATAACACAAACGGGCCTACGTTAAAAGAAGGCAATTGCTTCACCACGGTATTACCCGCTGAAAGATTTTGTTGTTTAATGGCATCCGCCTGATCGTAGCAGTACAGATCGAAAGGCGCCTGCTCATGGAGCCGGTTAAAAAAATGCTCGCGGTAATGTGGTACCAATGGTTGCAGAATAGCAATCATACCAATACATTTTTATGTGCATGAATAATACTGCTCACATCATAACCGTAAATCATGCGCCGGCCTTCATGGATGGAATCAAATGCCACTACATTCCCGTCCCGCTTCCAGCGCGGATGCAGATCACAGTGCAGGCCACTGCGTGTAAAGGCCATCTGCTCCAGGGAAAAAGCTTTTAACACAGCCTCTTCCACACCGGCCAGCAAAGGATGCGACTGTTGCAGGTCTGGTTTATCATCGATCATTCGGTAAGTGCCGAGGTCAATTTTCTGCTGTGTGCTGAACTGGAAAAGAAACAATGTGCGTATTCCCTGCTGGTTGGGATAAGTATCACAGATCATCCAGTCGCGGTCTGCGGGGCAAAACATCGGATGCCCGTCTTCCGTAATAATATCTTTTGCCAGCATAGCCGGCGCCGCGTTATCCACATCTTCCAGTAACAACCAGTTAAAGGGCGCTACCGCTTTTGCACCTTTTTCCCTGGTATATAGCAATTTCTTCAGCATTTTCTTCCCACCGGCAATTAGCCCGGAAGGCATCATTTTATACAGGAGCGACCCACGCAATTTTTCAATGTTACTGCCGGTTCTGCCCCAGATGGCAATATGCGAATCATCCTTCCAGTCGAAATGGCTAAGAAATCCTGTAGCCAGACATTTCAGATCGCTGCCATCTATTCCTATGGTCATGAGCCGGGTAGTTTCTCCCCCGTCTTTCAACTTATAGCGATGGAGAAATGCAAGCCGCTGCTGAGAAGGATTCAACAAAAGGTGCGTAATATAATGATGCTGCCCCAACGCAGGATTCATTTTATAGTTGGCCGCAGCAGCGATAGACAGCAGCAAGGTTTGTTCACCTGTGTATACGTTGTGTTTTACAATACCGGAAGTATCCGGCGCGTGCATATGTGCATACTTATCAGGAAGACCGGTATATCCGTATCCACCTACGCGGTACAACCGCGCATAGTCGATGCCAAAGGCAATCCCATCATCCGTGATCACATGAGCCGGCTGATGCAATACGCTTACACATTTACCTGCATTCGCATCATAGATCCGTGAGCCCCATACCTCGTCTACACGGTCGTTCACGATAAAGGTATCCGTATCGCCGATCCATTGCTGCCGGGCGCCCTGCGGATAATTGTAGGCATAGGTATCCCCCATTTTCCTGAACTGTTGGGCTGCATCAAAATAGCCAACTCCGCAGGGAATACGGGGATCCGGAGGAACGGTGATATCGGGTGTTTGCAATGCAAGCAATTTATCACCTGCGGCATTCCAGGCTACCAGGTCATGAAAACCAAAAAAGAAATGCCCTGTTCCTGCTGATAAAATAAATTCCTGCTGCATATATTAATGTGTTGTGATGAAAGATGATTTACCCAGGCACTTTTCCTTTCTAAGTAAAAAAGCCTGATCATGAATTTTATTATCAATCCGCCTGATGACATCATCTTCAGATAAATAAAAACCTGTAACGCCCTGCAACATTTTCAGAAGCTCGGTTTTCACGATATCCCTGGCCATAAACTCAGCGCTGATGCGGTTACCGGAAAGACTTTTAATTTTTTGATGAAGAAAACTTTTACGGTAAAGTTTCACTTGTGTGGCATTGATGTTATACAACTGGATACCCGCCTGCCAGTCCATCCATTTGAATTCAGCCACGCCGCTGCCTTCCGTATATGGCGTAGACAAAATGAAACGGTGCCAGGGAACGCGCAGCGCATCAGCCAGGATAGCGCCGTGCATGGCTTCCGCAATCACATACTCTGATGCAGCAATTTCCTGTAGCGTATACTCCACCCCTTTTTCAGACCTCGGTGAGATATAGTTAAAACCCAGTTTTTTACAGAGTGCTTCCCAGTCGAAAAAGGGCACTGATTTAAAGTAAGGGATCACGCTCACCTTATGTTTCTTCGTCACCCTCGTGAACTTGTCGAACTCCGGCAACTGGCGGATGGCATAAGCAGCATCTGCGATATAGGGGAACTGGTTGTTAAAAGCATAAGCCGACAGCGGCCCACGGAGGAAACGGATATCCCAGCTGCTGTTAAGACTAAACGTTTGATAAGAAGGCCGTACACCTGTACCAAACACAATTTTGCTTTTATCCGGTATATCCCTGAATAACGGGGATCCGTCGAACAGGATAGAGCCAATACCCAGGAACACTTCCGGGTCGCTACTGCTGCCTTCTCCAAAAAGTTTGGGCCACAGCCATCCGTTCAGGTCATCGCCGAAATTTCCTTTTGGATCCTTGTAATAAACATAGTTCACGTTGTTGTCATTTACAGGTTAGCAATACGTAATAGTTTTACTGCATCATTACTGTTAATCCATGTTGTAAAATCAATGGCCCGTCGTTCCCAGCTGTGAGCTTCACTGTTCACTGTTCCCGGCTCCAGTCTTCCATTGGCCAGCTTGCTGATCAATACTGCCAGCGATGCCGGTGCGTTGTTATTGAAATAATATCCCTGCTCACCAAATATCTCCAGCGGCTCCCCGATAGCGCAGGTAAACACCGGTTTCTCAAATGGCAGGTACATATAAATTTTACTCGGGCAACGGGCCCAATCCTGCACGGTATCATTCAACGGGGAAATAAAGGCATCGGCAGCTGTAAACCAGGAGCTCAGCTCTTCTTCCGGCGCATAGCCCAGGAACTCTACCTGTGCCTCCAGCTGTTTCTCTTTTACATAAGCTTTTGCATCTGCCATATGACGTCCCTGACCCAGCAGCAGCAACACCACATCCTTTCTCTCCTTACTTACCATTTCCATTGCCTGCAACATGGTGAACAGGCCATAGTTACGGGTGAGCGTTCCCATGTAAATCAGCATTGTTTTACTATGATAGGTGTCCTGTATGTCCTGCAGGCGGATCCGGGGAGATTCGATCACCTCGTTGTTAAATGCATAGGGAGAGTATAACACCGGCAACTGCTTACGGAACAATTGCGCAGCTCTTTTCGCATAGGTGTTACAAAGATACCTGCTGGCACACAGCAATCCATCTGCATATAACACCGACCAATACTCCAGCGCCAGCATGGCCAGTTTACGCATCCCCTTATTATCAGGAATACCTGAAGGCAATTCAGAATGTTCTATAAGTATTTTAGGCTTTACTGTGAGTTTACTTTTGGAGATACGATTGCGGAAACTGAAGGAACAAAATAACACATAGTCCGGCGCCACCTGGTTTACCAGCTCTGTTTTAACGCGTACCTCTTCTGATGCAGTGCCTGGCTGATAATAATATACCTTCACCGCTTCACTGCATTCCATGGCTATACGCTTGCGGTTCTCTTCACTGTCCTGCGCAATAATGGACACTTCCCAACCCTGCGCCATGAGCGGTCCGGCCATGCCTATGGCCCTTTTCATAGTGGCAATGAACTTAATATCCCCTAGTGTGATGAAGCATATTTTCATAGCTGATGTTTTTACCGTTTATATTTTTCCTCCGGGAGATAGCATACCGGTTGTTTCCATAGTTTGGAGTGTAATTTCTTCTGTATCCACTTCTTCCTTAAAATCATAATACGCACGCAGCAATATTGCACCAATCGCAGGTATATTAAATCTTAGCTGCTGGATGGGAGAAAAGAGAAAGGTCCATATTACACCGATCGTCATCAATACCAGCACCGGGTATAAAGCAGTATCGGCGGCATTACGGATCATGTAAAAGCCCATTCTCAACAGGAGTATAAACACCATGAGCACCGCTGCAAACCCACCCACTCCGCAGTTTACCCAGGCGCCCAGCAGGATAGAGTGACTGGGGATCAGGTGATCTGTTGAAGTAGCCAGCTGCTCATTCATCTCTTCATTCTGGTATAGTAACAGGATACGGTAATACTTCAGGTTATCATCTTTTGCCCAGGAACCGTGGCCAAATAAGGGTTCATCACTGATGGCTGCCAGGGCTGCGAATGTTTCACCTCTTCCCGTCATTAGCAACGCCAGCGGATTATAAGGGTTATCGAGCCGGTCTATTTGTTCAGAAGCATGGTCTCCGCCAATCTCATGATTCATGACGGCATTTACATAACATACATAAGCAAACTGGAAAAGAACAGCGCCCGCAATACCAAACACCAGGAGCCTGTCGCGGGTAAGGTACATACCGCTGTTAAAGCAATAGATAATGATAGCGCCAATGAAAAAGACCATTCCTGTAGAACGGGAATCCCGCGCAAAGCACAAGAGGCTGTATCCTAACAGTAACGCCAGTACGGCTTTCCATTGCCCTCTCCTATATAACAGGAATGAACAGATGTACACTGCATATGAAAGGATGGGCACCATCTTAAATTTGAAATACGACATATCCGTGTCTGCATTCTCATCTGTCCAGATAATATTTTTAATAAGGGTCAGGCAAAGGAAAAAGAAGATCGCTTTATCATCTTCCAAAGTTTTAAACAGAAAAATAAAAGAGAGTATAGACATTACAATGGCTGCCCATCCGCGCATAAAATTCTCGGAAGAACTATGCACTACAAACAGATCAGTAACCGCCTGGCATACAAACAGCGCTACCAGTGCAAAAATGATCTTGCGGAACATGGGATAAGCTTTAAAATCCCGCAGGTCAAATACAAAGGGAGCAGATAGCAGCACCATGATCTCATTGAGCTTCAACTGTCCTACCATGGCTACATTTACGCCACTCAGCAATGTATACAGCGCTATTTTGATCCGGTTAAACATAGGCAGGCATTTTACCGCGCACAGCGTAATGAACAATTTGTTGTAACCGCTGCCGGTTTACATCCATGCTATATTCCTGCAAAAAATCCTCCCGTAACCGGGCGCCTTTATCTGTTTCGGGATCAAACCGAAGTAACGATTGCTTAAACGCCTGTGGTTCATCAGATACAATAAAGTGATGGCTTTTCACTCCTTCCACCCCTTTGCGGGTACTGATAATGGGCGTGCTGAGTGCCATGGCTTCCAGGCATTTGAGGCGTGTGCCGCTGCCATGTACCAGCGGAATGATCACCGCGCTCGCCACAGAAATATACCATTTCACATCGTCTACTTTTCCAAAGGCTACGATATTGCGATACTCTTCTTTACCGGTAAGCTGTTTCAGCGCTTCCTTTGATCCCCTGCCAACCAGCCACAGGTCGTACTTACTTGCCAGTTCGTCGTCCCATACATTTTCGATGAACCATTTCAAACCAGCAAAATTCATATATACGCCGAAGTTAGCCGTCATTACCAGCACCCGTTGCTGCTTTTTCCCGGAGAAGTGATAGTCTTTTTCATCAAGGAAGTTAGGAATGGTAAAAACTTTCTGCTTTGGCAGGAAGCGTGTATGATAGGCATTATCATCATCGCTAACTACCAGCACTGCAGCCGCTTTATTAAAGTACATGCGCTCATGCAGCTTTTCCATACTGAACAGCTGCCACTTACGCAGCTTATCTACCAGGCCCTTGGAAGGCAGCTGCCAAGTGATCATTGGTTGTGCATTGTGAGTGCCCAAAATAACCGGGATCTGCTTTTGCCGGAAATAGGAGATATAATGTCCAACATAGCCATAGTCCAATATTGCAGCTGCCAATGGATACTCCCGGCACACTTCTTCAAAAATGTTCATCACTGTGGCAGAGCGTTGAAAATATTGCTTACCGGTGATGCGGGTGAGCAGATCGAATGGTTTTGTTTCATAGGTATAAAAAGTAACATTTGGGAGATGGTATTTCTGTAAGTCTACCTTCTCCACGTTCCTCACCACGGCAATCACCTCATAGCCCAGCTGCGATAAAGCTTTGATCAGGTAATAGCTCCTGATCCTTTCTCCCCCGTTTTGCGGAAAAGGAGATATGTCTGTGAAGAAAAGAATGTTCATATGTTAATTCGCTTTTAATACCACCAGTCTCGCCTGTAGTTTTGTAAAAATCCTGTTGAGCAATTGTTCCACTTTTGCCGTTTCATCTGTTGTAAGCCCGATAAGCCGGATCAGGAACACAATACTTATAATACTTACCAATGTTGTTATACCCAGCCTTACAAACCCTTCCGCCATGAATAACTGCGGAATACAGGACAGTCCGGCTGCCAGCAGTACCGGCACTATTGCCTTAATGACCACCTGCCGTGTAAATACGGCCGGCGACAAACCCGTGATATTCTTCGCAGCCACCATACGGTAAACACCACTCACTACTTCTATTACGATAGCACTGATAAGCACTGATGATGCGGGATATCCTGCTTTCAGCAGCAGCCAGGCAATGGGTATATTGAACAGCACCATAGTGCTCACTATCACCTGGTACTTCCTTATTTTGCCCACCGACTGCACCGCCACCTGTATGCCCGATGATAACTGGTTGATCAATGTAGCGATGATGACAAGGCGGCACATCATTACCGTAAAAGCAGGTACTTGTTTTAACCAGCATTGCAATACAAAAGGCATTTCTATCATCATGGGGATAGCAAAGAAACTCAGCAGGTAGAAGGAAAACTTACTGGCAATCATGGCCAGGCGCAACATACGGGGACGGTCGCCACTGCCTTCACTTTTAATGATCTGCGGGTTCAACGCCCGCAGCATGGTAACAGAAAAGTAGCTGAGCTGTGCATTTACCTGGTTAGCGATGCCATAAGCGGCATTTACAATAGTGCCAAAGAAAATATTCAGCAAAAGGGCAAGCCCCTGGTTACGTGCTACAAAACTGCCCGCGCCAAACATATTCCATCCTGCATAGGCAAACATCTCTTTCAGCAGGTTGCGATCGAAATACTTCCGTATCCGGATACGGCTTTCTTCATATTTCACTGCACAGTACACCTGTTTGAATACGAGCAGTAATATAGTAAGCAGTGCCATCAGTCCCCCATACACAATCAGCCGGTCGTAAGAAGTATATTGCAGGCTGAGCGCAATGAGCAACTTGCCTACAGATTCTACAATACCCAATATAGCCACCATTACCATGTTCTCCTGTGCTATCAGCGTAGCATCATAAGGCACGGAAATGATGGTAAAGAAAGCGCTGACCACCATGAACTGGAAAATGAGTTTGGCTGCCGCTGTGCGGGATGCCGGGTAGTTAAGCACATGATCAAAAAGGTAACTCCCCATTACTTCAAACAACAGCACCAGGGCCAGTCCTAATACAAAGTGCAGCAATACGCTGGAATTAAACACCAGTCTCAGTTTATGCGCATCCCTGGTACCCAGGTGAAACGACATATACCGTTGCGTGCTGATAGTCATTGCCATGTTCAGGAAAGATAACATGGCAATGACCCCGCTGATCAGGTTAAACAATCCATAGTCTGCCGCGCCCAGGAGATTAAGTACCAGCCTGGTGGCGTACAGGGAAATAAAAACGGTGATCAGCATCCGTCCGTATAGCGCGCCTGTATTCAGTATAACCCTGTTTGCTACCTGCATGTTGCTTATATTATCCGATTAAATGTTCCAGTTGTGTAACTTCTTTTTTTGCAAACAATGCCACATCGCCGGCCATCATTTCCTTTACCAGTGCAGCCAGGTCGTAAGCGGGTTCCCATCCCAGCACTGTTTTGGACTTGGTGGGGTCGCCTATAAGCAGCTCTACTTCTGTAGGCCGGAAATAACGCGGATCAATAGCCACTACTTCCTTTCCTAACGGCAACGCATATACCTCATTTGTACAGGCCGTTACAGTGCCAATTTCTTCCACACCGGTACCGGAGAAAGTGATCTCAATACCCAATTCTGCAAAGGCCATGCGCACAAATTCCCTTACGGTGGTGGTGATGCCGGTGGCAATTACATAATCGTCCGGCGTTTCCTGCTGCAGGATACGCCACATTGCCTCCACATAGTCTTTCGCATGGCCCCAGTCGCGTTGTGCATCCAGGTTGCCCAGATACAGTTTATCCTGTAATCCCAGGGCAATAGCAGCCGCTCCCCTGGTGATTTTGCGGGTCACGAAAGTTTCGCCACGGAGGGGGCTCTCATGGTTAAAAAGGATCCCGTTGCAGGCATACATACCATATGCCTCGCGGTAGTTTACAGTGATCCAGTAGGCATATAATTTAGCAACGGCATAAGGGCTGCGGGGATAAAACGGCGTGGTTTCGCGTTGCGGTACTTCCTGTACCAGCCCGTATAACTCAGAGGTACTGGCCTGATAGATACGTGTTTTCTTTTCCATTTTCAGGATACGCAGCGCTTCCAGGAGCCGCAGGGTACCGATGCCGTCTGCGTTGGCAGTATATTCCGGCGTATCGAAGCTCACGCGCACATGGCTCATAGCCGCCAGGTTGTATATTTCGTCGGGTTGGGTTTCCTGTATAATGCGTATGAGGTTGGTGCTATCAGTCATATCGCCGTAATGCAAACGGAAACGCACATTCTCGCTGTGCATATCCTGGTAGAGATGATCAATTCTTTCTGTATTGATCAGTGAGGCGCGGCGTTTTACGCCATGTACCATATATCCTTTTCCCAGCAGCAGTTCTGCCAGATAAGCGCCATCCTGGCCGGTAATACCTGTTATCAGGGCTACTTTCATACGATTATTATTTTAGTGATAAAGAAATAGTTATTGCATGAGCGCATTTACTGCGGCAGCGGCATTATTACCGATACCATAATAGGTGAACCCGTGTTTTACCAGTTGTACATCATCATAGATATTCCTGCCATCGAACAGTAACGGCGTTTGCAGTAAACTGTGCAGGCGCGGCCAGTCGGGCATCCGGAAGGCATTCCATTCCGTTACCAGTAGTACAGCATCTGCACCTTCCGCCGCGGCATACATATCCTTTGCAAAGGTGACGCTGTTGCCCAGCAGCGGTAATGCTTCCTCCATGGCAACGGGATCGTATACACGAACCTGTGCGCCGGCATCCAGCAGGCTGTTGATCAGCACCAGGGATGGCGCTTCCCGCATATCGTCGGTATTGGGCTTAAACGACAACCCCCATATGGCAAATGTGCGGCCCCTGATATCCCCATCGAAATGACGGAGCACTTTATCTGATAATATTTTTTTCTGGTCTTCATTTACTGCTTCTACTGCTTCCAGGATACGAAGCTGGTAGCCATATTCGCGGCCGGTCTGGATCAGGGCTTTTACATCTTTAGGAAAACAGGAGCCTCCGTAACCAATACCCGGATACAGGAAATGTTTTCCTATACGGGGATCGCTGCCAATGCCTTTGCGCACCTGGTTCACATCTGCTCCAACCAGCGTGCATACATTGGCGATATCATTCATGTAGGAGATCCGCGTGGCCAACATGGCGTTGGCGGCATATTTGGTCATCTCTGCGGAAGCAATATCCATAAACAACAACGGGTGCCCGTTTAATACGAAAGGGCGGTATAGCTGCTCCAATACTTCACGGGCATGAGTGGTGCTCACACCGGCGACTATACGATCCGGTTTCAGGAAATCATTAACGGCTGCACCTTCCTTCAGGAATTCAGGGTTAGAAGCTACGTCGTATTCGATAAACTTTCCGCGGGCGGAAAGACTTTCCTTTACCGCGCGGTTCACACGGGCAGCGGTACCCACCGGCACCGTGCTTTTTGTGACCAGCAGCAGGTAATGCTCCATGTGCTGCCCTACTTCACGCGCCACCTGCAATACATATTTCAGATCAGCGCTGCCATCTTCTCCCGGCGGCGTTCCCACCGCGATGAATACCACTTCTGCACCGGGCAATGCACTGGCCAGTGAAGTAGTGAATGCAAGACGGCCGTCGGCCTGATTGCGCATCACCATTTCAGGCAAGCCTGGTTCGTAGATAGGCAATACCCCTTGCTGAAGCCTTGCTATCTTTCCTGCATCCACATCCACGCAGGTAACACTGGTTCCCACTTCGGCCAGGCATGCACCGGTAACCAGTCCTACATATCCTGTTCCTACAATGACTACTTTCATACCACTGGTTTTTAAGATTGTAATTTGAACTGATCCTGCTGCAGGAAATCGCGGTAAGCCATTACCAACCCTTCTTTCAGGCTGATACTGTGTTTCCATCCCAGGCGGTGCAGCTTCGATACATCCATGAGCTTACGGGGCGTGCCATCGGGTTTTGTGTCGTCAAAAATGATGTCTCCTTCGTAGCATACCACTTCCCGGATGTATTCTGCCAGTTGCCTGATAGTGATATCTTCTCCCTTCCCTATGTTCACCGGTTCTTTGTCGTTGTAATGCTGCATGAGATATACACAGGCATCTGCCAGGTCATCTGCAAAAAGAAATTCCCGTTTAGGCGTTCCCGTTCCCCATACGGTTACGGAAGGCTTCTGGTTTACTTTGGCTTCATGAAAGCGGCGGATCAGCGCCGGCAGCACATGTGCATTCTCCGGATGATAATTATCGCCGATACCAAACAGATTGGTAGGCATTACGCTGATAAAGTTGCAACCATACTGATCGCGGTAAGCTTCGCATAACTTGATGCCTGCGATCTTAGCGATGGCATAAGGCTCATTGGTTTGCTCCAGCAAACCTGTTAGCAGGAAGCTTTCCTTAATAGGCTGCGGGGCCATACGGGGATAGATGCAGGAACTCCCGAGGAACTGCAGCTTGGTAACATTATGTTTCCATGCTGCATGGATCACATTGGCGGCAATCATGAGGTTGTCGTAAAGGAACTCCGCACGATAGGTATTATTGGCATGGATACCACCTACTTTGGCGGCAGCCAGGAATACATACGCCGGTTTTTCCTTTGCAAAAAACTCGTCTACCGCAGCGGCATTCCTTAAATCCAGGCTGCCGGATGAGCGGGTGATAATGTGCTGGTAACCTAGTGTTTCCAGTCTTCTTTTAATAGCACTTCCTACCATTCCGCGGTGGCCGGCTACATATATAAGATCGTTTGCCTCCATACGTATTGATTGATTGTGTTTATGTTTAAAGCAATTCCGGGCGGTTTTCCCTTACCCATTGATGCAGTTGTTTAATATCCTGACCACTGCCTTTCTGCATGATGAGCAGTGCGCTTTCCGTGTTCACCACTACCATGTTCTCCACACCTACCAGGGCTACCAGTTTGTCTTTCCCGATCACCATGCTTTTGCGCGGATCGCTTTGAATAAATACTGCCTGGTGATTCCTGTACTGGTAATGATGTGAGAGGGCATCTGCCAGCGCTTCATAGCTGCCTACATCGCTCCAGTCCATTTTACTGGGCACTACTTTTACGATATCGCTTTTCTCCAATACGGCATAGTCGATGCTGTCAGCCGGTATGGCTTCCATGCTTTCCCTCGACAACACACCGGTCTGCTTCCATTCTTCCGCTGCAATGGCAGCAGCTTCATAAATGGCCGGTGCATGCTTTTGCAGTTCCTGCAGCATGATGCCTGCCTTACAACAGAAGATACCGCTGTTCCAGAGGAACCCGCCGGCCGCCAGCATAGCTTCCGCTACCGTGCGATCAGGTTTTTCCACGAAACGAAGTACATCGTGACCGGAATAACTGATGTAGCCGAACCCGGTATCAGGGCGCGTAGGCACCAGGCCAATGGTAACAATATGATTACCTGCAGCCAGCAGGCCGGCCGTTTCAATGGCCATGGCATATCTGTCTGGCGTACCAATAAGGTGATCTGCCGGTGTGATCAGCAATATGGTTTCCGGCGCCGTGGTAAAGGCTGCCAGGGCAATCGCTGCGGCGGTGTTACGGCCTACAGGTTCTGCCAGGCATACCGGGGCAGCCGCACCGGCCTGTTTCAGTTGTTCCTGCACAATGGCAGATTGTTGCTCATTAACAATTGCCATTACTTTACCACAGGCAAAACGGTTCCGCCGGAAGGCCAGCTGTAAAAGACTATAGCCATCAAACAGGGTAAGTAACTGCTTGGGCGTTTGCTGGTTAGACAATGGCCATAACCGCGTGCCGGAGCCACCGCAAAGGAGAATATGCTGCATCATGGAATGATTGGTTTATGGTCAGTAATGATGTCCGTTAACGGTTTTATGTCCTGTGATCACTGTCATTTCCCTGGATGGCACCGTTGCTACCAGCATGCAGCCCAGGGTGCTCAGTTCCACCTTTACACGATTGCGGCTGATCTGTAGTATTTTGGCTGAAGTGGCCGTACGTTGTTGCTGTTCTTCTTTCGCCTGTATGGGAAACTTCTCTACAGACACGTCTTCATAATCACGGATAAAATGACGGATCAGAGCTATTTCATGATCCGGTATCACTGCCGGTTGCCCCAGCCAGTACACAAAATTGATCACGTTGTCTGTTTCCTTTACCACCCAGCTCCTGCTTTCAGGAATATGCACAAATACGTAGGATGGAAAAAGAGGTTCCTGGATGATCTTACGGGCACGTACCACTGGTGTAGCGGGAACGTAGTGCTCCACCTTTTTTCGGGTGAAAAGGTCTGCCACTTTTTTTTCGCATTTGGGCCGGGTATATACCGCATACCAGACCGGAGGCTGTTCATTAAACATAGTAGCCGGTTTTAAGGTGATCGGATAGTTTTGTGGAGAATTTATAAAGGCAGGTGCAGGCAATGTATTGCCCTTTGGTTATTTTGAGTGATTACAGCGTTGTTATTTTACGCTGCGTCTGAATAATCCTGGTTTCTTTGTTACTTCCGTGTATCCGTATCCGTTAATATCTCCATATCCGGACCCATACCCGTATCCTGCCACTCCCTGCCGTTTGATACCGTTAAACACAATGTTCAGTTTTCCCAGTTCTTTATTCTGGTATAACTCCTCAATCAGTTTAAGGTAATTCTTCGGGGTACGCTGATGGCGCACCACATACAAGGTGGCATCACAATAGGGCGATATCAGGCGGGCATCGGTTACCAGCCCTACAGGGGCCGAGTCAATGATGATATAATCGAAACGTTCTTTCAGTTCATTCAGCAATCGTTCCAGCTCACCGTTGAGAATAAGCTCGCTGGGATTGGGCGGCATTATACCAGCAGACAGAAGATAGAGATACTCATTGTCTCCCACCGGCTGCAATATCTGCTGCAGGGTTGCCTTTCCAACAAGGTAGTTGCTGATGCCGGGGTCTGCACGCATGTTCAGCATTTTACTGACCATTGGCTTTCTCAGGTCAAACTCCAGCAATACTACTTTCTTTTTGGCAAGCGATAGGCTCATGGCCAGGTTAACGGATATAAAGCTCTTTCCCTCGCCTGATATGGAAGACGTGATCAGTAATGTTTTCCGGTCGCCGTTCAATCCTATGTAAGACAACGACGTTCTCAATGCCCTGAATTGTTCTGCCACAGCCGTTCTGCTGTTGTTGGACATTACTATCGCTTCTTTGCCGTCATGGTACATGATCTCTGATGCAATAGGCGCGGTTGTTACTTTCTCAATATCTGCACGGAACATTACTTCACGGTTCATCATATCTTTCACCGATACGCATCCTGCCACCAGTGCCAGTGCCAGTAGTACAGAGATGCCGACCACCATTGGTTTCTGCGGACTAAAAGCATATGCTGCCGCCTCCGCAGCATCTACCACACGGCTGTCTGATACTGCCGCTGCATATGCCAGTGCGGTTTCTTCTCTTTTCTCCAGCAGGAAGGTGTAGATATTATTTTTGATCACCTGCTGCCTGCTTACCTCCAGCAATGCTTTTTCTTTTCCCGGCACGCTGCGGATAATACCCATATTGCGGCTGTTCTCTGCCTGGAGGCGGGCCAGGCCAGCCTGAAGATTAGTGCGCAGGCTCCCGATATTCTCCATAATAGCGGGTTTCAGGCGATCTACCTGCCGGGTTAAACTTGCCAGCAACGGGCTGTTTTCACCGGTGGTTTTACGCAGCCTTTCCAGTTGCAGTTCCGTTTCAGAAAGCCTGCTTACCAGCTCCAGTAACACCGGATCAGATAAACCCAGTGTACCCGGAACAATATTACCACCGGGATTTTGGCTGGTAACGTATTTTTCAATGGCATCCAGTACAGATAGCTGCATATTGGCTTCACTGATCTTGCGGTCATTTTCCTGCACGCCGGCCAGGAATATTTTACTTTGCTCACTGATATCAACAATACCCTGCGCGGTTTTGAAATGCTCCACTTCTGTTTCCGCCTGCCCCAGCTCTGCACTGACAATGCGCAGGCGCTCTTCCACAAACCGCATGGTATTGGCGGAGGTCCTGTTCTTATCTTCCACAGCTGCCTGGCTATACACACGGATCAGTTCATTCACAATATCTTCTCCACGTTCCGGTGCGGCATCGGTATATTCAAGATCCACTACACTGCCGGCTTTTGCAGCAGGCATAATTTTCATGGTAGCGAGAATGATCTGCATCCACGTTTTTTCATTCATGATATGCAGTACATAACCGGCGGTCGTATCTGCATGTTTGCCCTGCGCTTTGATAAGCATTCTTCCCCAGCGCGTTTGTATGGTATCATTCAGCGGGTATTTCTTACCATCAATGGCTACACGTTTTTGCACAGGATCGTATGTAAAAGGCCAGTTGCCGGTAAATGCCAGCTGTATTGCTTCCGGCTCCAGGAAAATGAATTTCAGCGGACTATCTTTATAAAGAACCACATCTCTGATCTTTCCTTTTTCTATTACTTCTCCATAAAGATTAAGATTCCTTATCACTTCTTTTGTAAGGGTACGTGATTTTAGTATTTCAATTTCATTCTCCATTACCGTTTTGTTGCCACCCATAAGATCAAGCGATTGCAGCATATCACTGGCAGCAAGACCATTCGTAGCTTCCTGTACCAGGAGCACGCCGGAAATTTTATATAAAGGAGTAGCATAACGGATATAAAGAAAAGCAACTGCCAATGCTATTACTACCGCGCCTGCAAAGAAAGGCCAGTAAGGCAGATAGCGCGAGCGGATAATAGTAAGCAAACTCTGGGGAGTTTCCGCGTGCTGGATTTTATGTCCGTTAACTTTTTGCATAGCCTAATTATTAATAACCAACCGGTCGAGGATAATAACGAGTAAAGAGAGACTGCTGAGAATAATAGGCAGTATCTGCCGGGAACGGTCAGCCGTCGCTACTTTTGATTTATTGGGCTCCACATACAGGATATCATTTGGTTGCAGAAAGTAATAGGGAGAATTCAGGACACGCTTGTCGTTCAGATCTATGCGCCGTATAATCCGCTGCCCGTCTATCTCCCGGATCAACAGGATGTTATTGCGTTTACCAAACACTGTAATATCACCCGCCATTCCCAATGCTTCCAGCACTGATATTTTCTCGTTGGTTACATTTACCACGGTCGGTTTATTCACCTCGCCCAGTATAGTTACGCGATAGTTGAGAAACCGTATGCTCACCACCGGATCTACCAGGAGTTTTCGTTCAACGAGCTGATCATGCAGGTATACAGTGAGTGCTTTCTTTGTAAGGCCGGCTACTTTAACAGCGCCCAGTATCGGGTACTGTATATATCCCTGTTCGTCTACCAGGAAACCTCCCAGCATAGCGCCGGCTCCTGCATTTGCGCCACCTGCACCGGAAGCGGAGGTCATATTGGATACATTATAGATGATCACATCCTCCGGGTTCAGACTGCTTACATTGATCTGTAGTATATCGTTCTTCTGGATACGGGGGTCCAAACTGCTATCTGATGGTAATAGCACCGTATCTCTCACATCATTGAAATAAACAGCATTTTTGGTTGACACGCACGAAGTAAACAAACAACTTAAGCATAGCAATCCCAATCCCATCCAGGTTAAGCAGGTTTTCAATATCATCGTATGGCATTTAACATCATCACTTACACTGTCCGTTCACCGCAATACAATATTACTTCAGAAGCAGGTGGCATTCAATTACTCAACACAGTACAAATGAGGATGATCGGCATGACGTCCTTACTTATCAAAGTAAGTTAGCATCCACAGCCATGAACATATCAAATAAATTGAAATCTGAATAAATTGTTTGAAGTAAGATAAAAAAGAGAGTGGTGAATAAATTATTTGAAAGAATTTTTGATATTAATTCAGCTTTGGTTGAAACGTTTAGTTTAAAATACACTTTTTTCAGATGTTGGTTTACTGTAAACACGGTTACAAACAACTTGGCTGCCATTTCCTTATATGAGTAACCTTCCTTCAGAAGAGCCACCAATTCATATTCCCTGCGGGTAAGTTTGTCTTTGATACTTTCCAGCGGATCTTTATTAATATGAGTAATGAGTAAATGTGCAGCCCGTGGTGATAAAGAAGCGCCGCTTTGCACGGTATCCATCACCGACTGATAAATATCACTGAGGCGGCTGGATTTAATAACATAACCGCTGGCACCGTTCTTTATGGCTTCAATAATGTATTGCTGCTCTTCGTGACCCGACAATACAATCACCTTTGTATCAGGGTATAGCCGCTTTACTTCGCGGAGCCCTTCAATGCCCGATATCCCCGGCAGGGTAATATCAAGCAGGATTACTTTCACATCCGGATAAGTAATGGGCAAGGCCATAAATTCCTCTATTGATTTACAGGCAAACATCACCTTACATTCCTGGAAATCTTCCAGGAATTCACGGTAATTACTTAGCAGAAAATGGTTGTCTTCTATGATTCCAAGGTTGATCATGGCAAAAAGGGGATATGGTTCGAAATGATATGGCTTATTAAGATAATCTGATGGTAAATATAACTGTAAAAATGATAGCTAAACAGTATAAATTATTATTAATGTGTTTCGAGTTAGTAAACAATAAAGAACAGAACACAGGGTTCTCATCAATCAAATTATAAAATATCATATATACATAAATAAAGAGTCTATGTTAATTAAACAATACCAAATCATACTTTTTTAAAAATATAGATAAGTTTCGTATATTGTGTACATAACCAGTATTTGTCCGCTAACCCGATATCCTTCGAAATAGGAACCTTATTCAGAATCAACCAAAATAAAAGTATGCTGAACGATATCAACAGGCATGCAGAAGACCAGAGATCGTTACCCGAAATGCGATCGGACCTTATAGCAATGGCTACGCATGAATTTAAAACACCGATCACCGCCATCTCATCTTCCATAGAATTACTGGAAACGAAAATGCAGCGGGACGAGTTAATGCTACCGTTTTACGAGCGCAACCTATCCCGGATCAAGGAAGAAATAGGCATCCTGAGCAACATGGTAGACGATATACTTGCTACCGGCAGCATGGTGGCCGGCAACCAGGTAGCCCAACCGGAAGAAACAGATCTGCCCGTATTTGCTACCATGATCCGGCAACAATATTTCAGTCGCCGTGCCGATCAGCGGCAGCTTCGTATCAGGATATACGGGCGCCCCCGCACTATACTTATCGACAGAAGTCACCTCGCTGGCATTCTTACCAATCTCATTGGCAATGCTTTTAAATACTCTTCCGGTAATCCGTTACTCAGCATACATTACCGGAAAAATAACCTATGCATCAAAGTAAAAGACAATGGTATCGGTATACCGGAAGCGGATATACGTTTTTTATTCACACCTTACTTCCGTGCCGCAAATGCACGCAGTAAAGAAGGCACCGGCCTCGGGCTTGCCATTGTAAAATCCTATGTAGCAGCCAACAACGGGCATATTACGGTAAACAGCACTACTACCGGTTCTGTTTTCATAGTTACCTTTAATTATTAACGGATCAACGTTACTGTTCCTTTAAGCACATGCTGCCCACCCCGGCTGTCGGTATAGGTACATATATATACATAGGCCTGCACTCCTGCCGGCATTCCTTTATAACTTCCATCCCATCCTGCTTCAGGCGCCTCAGCTGAAAAGACCAGTGCCCCCCATCTGTCGTATACCCGTAACCGGTAGTCGTGTATGGCATCGTATACCTTTGGCCGGAATAAATCGTTTTGCCCGTCGCCGTTGGGACTGAATGCGCCGGGCATTACCACCATACAGTTTCTCCAGGGAGATTCCACTTTAATATTATCACCGGCGCTGTAATCATGCGCGTCTGCTATTTCCGCCATATGCATACCCGCTGCAAGCCCAGGGAAAGCGCTGTCCGTTTGCCATTGCCCGTTGTCCAGGCGATACCTGAATGGGGGCGCTCCCCCCGATACATGCAGCATGATCCGTCCGTCCGCCACATCACCACAACTGCATGGCTTCACACTGGCCTGTATCACCGGTGGTATGAGCGGATCAATAGCAGAAAGGTTGTCCATCAGCAGGGCAATACCATACATGCTTTTGTTACAGGGAGAAGTTGGATACGCCCAACAGGAAATATAAGCATAGTTATGATGTGGCCGGAGCACTGCATGGTACCGCCGCCAGTTTTCATGGGTAAAATTCCCCGACATCCATAACAGTTCCGCAGTATCACCAGGCGCATTACCTCCGAAAATGGCCATGTTGCCATAACAGGCCGGGTACAAATAATAAAGAGTATAGGCCAGATCCATGCTCAGTACATAGACGCTATCCTGCTTAAGCGGAACCGGTAATTGCTGTGCAATCCCCTCCAGGAAACCTTTCCCGCTATGCATACCTATATAACTGTTACCTGCTGAAGGAGCCAGCAGGATCTCAAAAACGCCCGGCTGCGTATCCGGCGTACCATCTGCCACCAGCCAGTGAGCCGGGATAAGGCCTTTCCCGGTACGGCCTTCCAGCGAAGGGTTATTCAAGGATATTCGCTGTGCCTCCGCAGGCACATACAACGCCAGAAACAGCCAGCAGCAAAGTATTCCGCCTATAATCGAGAGATCTGAAAACATGCCGCCTATTTACCACGATAAAATTACCGGTTATAAAAATGACAGCATATACTCATAAGAGTAGTTTGTTACCCTACTTTTTCTTTTGTTTTATGTGCCTGAAAAAATATCTTTGCCCACGTAAAAAACCCCGGCACGCCGTTGTGCCATTGTTTAATCCGAAAAAATCTTTATCATGAAAAGATCCGTACTGTATTTTGCCCTGGGAGTCTCCCTGCTCACCACTTTTGTGTCATGTAATGAAACCGGCAAAAAAGACGGTAACAGTGCTTACGCGGATAAATCCGCATCATCAGCAAATGACGTGATTGAGTACACCAACCTGATCGTAGACCTGTCGAACAAAAACTCCGATTATGTAGAGCGCCTCGTAAACAATGCCGACCGCGTTACCGAAATGTTATCAGGGAAAGGCAATCCTACATTTCTCAGCACTATTATCAAACCCGTAATGATCGGCATGATCAGTCATGGAAAGGTGAAAGTGGAAGAACCTGTAGATGCCTTAAATAAGGAAGATCAACAGTTCTTCAAAGAAAAAGTAGCCAGTTTTAAAGGCTCATTCGACAAATTAAAAACCACTTACACTCAGCTGGATGATTACCTGAGAGCACAGGACTATAAAGACGATAAAGGCGCAAAAGGCCTTGCACTGGCAGATTCTATCCGCAGCGGCGCCCAGGCGTTCTTCGAACAGAAAACCATCCTGATGAAAAGAGTGAGCGAAGTGGCAGACGCCAGTGAAGCCATCATCCTGAAAGACAGCCCTTTAAAAGATTATGTACTGGCCATGAAAGGTGATATGCAGGCAGTACGTGATTACATTAACCTGCTTGGAGAAAACGGTGCGGACTTTACAAAAATCAGCGACAAAGCACAGGCAGCCTATGATGCCCTGGAAAAAAATCAGGCTGCACATGCCGGACTCGATATGGCCAACGCTGCGAAAGAAAGCAAAGAAGGCTATTATAAGAGCTTCTACGACAGCTTCCACGACTTCCTCATCACTGCCAAAAGAATTATGCGCGATGCCAAAGAAAAAGGCCAGATGACGGACAGTCAGCTCGAAAGCCTTGACAGTGCGCTCGATAGTATGATCAGCAGGTATAACAGCTTTACTAAGTAAGTTTTCCGAAAAAATAAAAAACCGCAGCCAGGAATGGCTGCGGTGCTTTTCTTATCCACTCGTTTATCGTTGTAAACTCAACGCTGTATTATGCGAAAACTGTTGTAATGTAGCCGCTATGGTCTTTTCCAGTTCAGCGCCCGCCAGCTCTTTACGGAACGCTTTCTCCTCCAGTGCGGACATCACCTTATATAACGGTTCATTATTTACTTTCTTCTGCAGGTTAATTTCACTGCTCTCCCCATAGATCTTATCCCAGCCTTTACGTACTACTGCCCAGAAAGATTTATGTTGCTCCCACCACTCTTTCGCCTGCTGGCATCTGCTTTCACCGGTGCGGTTGTAGGTGTTCAACCCCTTTTCTCCTACTATCACCTTATCCACACCATTGGCGCGAACCACCTTTTTGTTGTCCTGCTCATGTATGGAGCCCGTAGTAGTAATTTCATGATGGTTTACCCGGTGCAACACGTTATAGTCTTTGCGGGTAGTGTACTCCCTGCGAGGCAATGGCGCATCGGATGCGGCTTCCCAGTAATGACGGCCATCAGTGTGTACCCAGGTGGCGGAACCCTCGTAGCGGGGCTCATCATCCACGCCATATACCTTCTGCGACCACTGACCTTTTACCTGTGCAGCGGGCAGCGTTATCTTCTTCCACTGGTTATCCTGTGCATAGGTCAGCAGTTGCTGGTTCTCGTACTGCCAGTCTTCCGTCCAGTGCTTGATTACAAAACTATCTGCAATGAGCAGATGCTGCAATACAATACGGTGCGGATCTTCTGCTGCTACTGTTACATATTCAATAGCGTCAACAATTTTATGATATCCTTTGGGTGTATAGCCGGTATCTGCCGGAAATGTTTCTGTATACTCAAAAGTCACTTCCTGGCAGCCACACATACTTTTGATGGCAGCTTTGTCCTGTGCCAGTTTATCCTCTCCTTTCTGGGCGGATACTGCCAGCGTTGTGAATGTAATGATGGTTAAAATGGAAATATGTTTCATAAAAAATAAATGAGTGGTTAGTTGAAATTACGTGTGCCGTTAGGCTGATAAGCAAACCTGAAATTATCATAGCGGGTGACAGAATTCTGGTCCGGTGCAGCCGGAGCGTCTTTATAATAGACGCAAAAGTACGTGCATAAAAACAAGCGCCCTTACCAATTTGGGAAAGTTATTTACGAGATCCGGAAATTTGCATTTAACTTAGTTAACCCGGAACACCACCGGTATGGAAATATTCTACATCAATACCTGATCATTAAATTATGAAAACAAAATACTTCCCTGCGGCCGACAGGGGCATTAAAGACATAGGCTGGCTGAAAAGTAATTTCTTTTTCAGTTTCAGCGATTTTTACGATCCCATGCGTAGTGCTTTCGGAACCCTGTTCGCTTTTAACGACGATTATGTGGAAGCCGGTAAAGGATTTGGTATCCATCCGCATGTAAATATGGAAATCATTTCCATTTTACTGAAAGGAAAGATGAACCATAAAGATACCATGGGATACAGTACCGAAATAACTGCGCCCGCCGTACAGATCATGAGCGCCGGCAGCGGGTTAAGGCATGAAGAGTATAATATAGGTACGGAAGAAGTGAACTTCCTCCAGATATGGATTGCTCCCAAACAACAAAACATTGCACCACGATACCAGCAGAGAAATTTCCCGCTGGAAAAAAGAAAGAACAAACTGGTAACGGTGGTATCGGGCGAGGAAGGAATGGAGCATTGCTGGATCAACCAGAATGCAAAACTGTCGCTGGGTTATTATGAACAGCCAAGCAGCATTACCTATACTTTTAACCCGGTAAATAAATGCCTGTTCATTTTCTCCATTTCCGGCGGACTGAGAATACAGGAACAGGTGCTGCAGCCCCGCGATGCATTTGGAGTATGGGAAACCGGTGAAGTGATACTGCAGTGCGGGGAAAAAACCGAGTTCCTGATCATCGAAACACCTGTCAATCAAAAGTAAACGTCTGCTTAATACATATTAATTACAAACATATTATTACTTTTATAAAATATAACATTCCTATTTTCTCATACAGGTAATTTATTCCGCCGGGAATCATTAAATTTATATAGCACCGCTCCAAAGGGTCAATTACCTGTATGATTAATATCTCTCAAAATAATTACATAGGTTTCGATGTACTCTTTAACCACGCCGCCACCAGTATACTGGTAGCTGACAACCAGCACCGCATCCTGATGGCCAACCCCTTCCTGCTTAACCAGTTTGGCTATACGAAAGAAGAATTAACGGGTCAGTTAGTAAGCCAGCTTCTCCCTCATAGCGGTAAAGAACAACAAGCCTTACGGAAAAACGGCAGCCAGTTCCCTGCGGAAATAAGCCAGTCGGAGCACGCTACACCGGAAGGAATACTAACTATTATCCACATTACCGATACTACAGATCGCCGCAATGCAGAAATGACATTACGGGAGCTGTCGCAGCAGCGGAAAGAAGCTGCCGTGAAAGACAGATCCCTTCAGCGGATGACCAGCTTCCTCAACAGTTTATGGACCAGTACCGGCGCTATGATCATCGTTATCAATAACGATGGCTTTATCAGGTGGTTCAATCCTGCTGCTGAAAGGATACTGGGATATAAAGCCAGCGAAGTGGTGGACGTATATACGCCCATGCTGTTCCATGATCCGGAAGAGGTGGCCCTCCGGGCAGAAGAATTTTCCGGACAGCTGAACCAGCCTGTTGCCCCAGGCATAGAAACCCTTATCATTAAAGCCAGGCTAAACCTGTGCAACGAATATGAATGGCAGTACATCCGGAAAGACGGCACCAGGCTGCCGGTATCTCTTACGGTATCCGCCATAAGCGATGCCAGCGATATTACCGGTTATATTGGTATAGCTATTGACCTTTCCCGCATTAAAATGGCGGAATCTGAACTGAGGAGCTCCCTGGAAAAAGAACGGGAGCTTAATGAACTCAAATCCAGGTTTGTATCCCTGGCCTCCCACGAATTCAGAACACCACTCAGCGCTATCCTGTCTTCCATTTACCTGGTATCCAAATATGAATCAGATGATGATGTAGCTAAACGAAGCAAACATATCCAACGCATTATTTCTTCAGTGAATATGCTGACAGATATACTGAACGACTTCCTGTCTGTAGGAAAAATAGAAGAAGGAAAGATACAGGTACGCCATAGTGTTTTCGACGCCGGGAAACATATCAGCAATATCCTCGGCGAAATGGACGGACTTAAAAAATCAAAACAGAATATTTACTATGCCCACCATGGCGCGGCCCAGGCCTGCATGGATCCTACACTGTTAAAGCACATTGTTATGAACCTCGTATCCAATGCCATCAAATTTTCCCCAGAGGGGGCCATTATTTCCATCCATTCACAATGCAGCGACGGCACATTCCGTTTGTCCGTAAAAGACAAAGGGATAGGTATCTCGGCAGAAGACCGCCAGCATCTTTTTGAGCGGTTCTTCCGCAGCCAGCACGTATCCAACATCCAGGGCACGGGGCTGGGATTACATATTGTAGCCAGGTATGCAGAACTTATGAACGGCTCAGTTTCCTGTGACAGCAGCCCTGAAAAGGGTACTGAATTTATTGTTACGGTTCCTTTCCCCAAAACTGATCATAATGGAAAAAATATTGCTGATTGAAGATAACCCGGCTATCTGCGAAAACGTAGCGGAAATCCTGGAACTGGCCAACTACCGGGTGCTTACCGCCACCAACGGTAAAGAAGGAGTGGCCATGGCGCTGGAACACCTTCCTGATCTGATCGTATGCGATATTATGATGCCCGTGCTGGATGGCTACGGCGTATTGCACATGCTGCATAAAAACAAAGCTTTGCAAAAAACGCCGTTCATCTTCCTTACAGCCAAAGCAGAAAGAACAGATATGCGGAAAGGAATGGAACTGGGGGCAGATGATTATATCACCAAGCCTTTTGAAGGCACAGAGTTACTCAGCGCTATTGAAAGCCGTCTGAAAAGATGCGCGGAGATCAGACAGGATACGGTAACCGGTTTGCATGGACTCCAGGTACTGCTGTCTGCCAGTACCGGCAAAGATCCGCTTACCATGCTCAGGGAAGACCGCAACACCAATCATTATAAGAAGAAACAAAGCATTTATGCGGCAGGCAACCGCCCGGACTACCTGTACTACCTGCTGCAGGGAAAAGTGAAAACATACAAACGTAACGATGATGGCAAGGAACTGATCATCGGTTTGTATAATAAAGGCGATTTCCTGGGATATAATGCCTTACTCGAAGGCGGTAACTACCAGGAATATGCCGAAGCCATGGAAGACACGCTGCTGGCGGTTATCCCGCAAAAAGACTTTGAACAGCTGATCAGCAGTAACCCCGAGGTGCTGGGTAAATTCATCCAGCTGTTATCCAAAGAAATGGCAGAGAAAGAACAGCAGCTGATAGGGCTGGCATATAATTCACTTCGCAAAAAAGTAGCAGAAGCATTACTGACGCTCGACAAGAAATATAACACTGAAGGCAATAAACATTTTACGATTGATATCAGCCGGGAGAACCTCGCCGCGGTGGCAGGGGTGGCAAAAGAGTCGCTGATACGGACATTGGGCGACTTCAGGGATGAGGAACTGATTACATTAAAAGAGGGACAAATTGCCGTGCTATCTGTCAAAAAGCTGGCAGCACTGGTTAATTAAGGGAGCTACACTTTTTCTGCCGCAATAAAAACAAGGAAGGCCACTCTCAACCGGTCATATTCCTGCATCATTCCTTCCATATCACTTTTCAGCACGGCATACAAGTGAGGGGAAGGCACTCCCGCCGGTTGCTTATTCAGCCATTCCAGCTGCTCCCCAACTTCGTGTCTTAACAGGATAAGCGATTCCTCCCTATCCAGCATGGTAAGCTGGAACTCTTCCGCCTCTTCAATAAATGACCGCCGCGTTGTTTCCTTCAACGCTGCCGCCAACCGGTTGATCAGCGAGGCATTATCTTCTCTTAAGGCTTTCAGTATCCTGATCCAGTTACTGCATGCTTCCTTGTAAGCGGCTATATCTGCTTCAGTCAGAGGTTCATAAGACATATTGATAATTGCTAGTTGTAATAGGTTTGCTGCATCTGCAGGCCCTTATCCGCACTCCATCTCTTCAACAGCTGACATAAATGTTGCTGATGATGGTTCATCTGGCGGATGCCGGACATTAAGCCCATTAAATGCCGGAGATACTGCTCACCCGGCAAATAATTCTCCCTCTTTGCAACATCTTCCAGCGCAACCATCATCGATTTACTTTGTAAAACAAATTCCCTTACTACTTTATATAACTTGTTAATATGTTCCTGCCCCGGTTCTGCAACAGGTTCCCTTTTCCTGGACCTTACAGACGGCTGCAATTCCTGTTTCATGTTACGCAGGATCACATTATGGTAAATGGACACTTCCCGGTAAAAATGAATGAGCAGATCACTGAAGTCGATATACAATCCCGGCAAATTACCTGAAGACGCCTGCACCTGTGTGTAAAAATCCTCCAGCATTTCCAGTACCCTGGCTGTTTCGGGCCCTGCTTTCTCCACAATACAACGCTGTATTTCCTCAGCATACCGGTCGTTGTTGCCCGGCATTCCCAGCTGCATATCCAATAATGTTTTCACACCGGCATGACGACCATATTGCCTGAAAATATAATTCCCATATTTACGCAAATGCCTGATGGGGAAAAAAAGAAAACCTTCACAAAATTTCCGCTGACGGGAGGTAGGAGTTAATCCGCTGAACATGATTTGCATTTTTTTAAGAGGTAAAAGTACCACCGCTGATAGAAACGATGATACCTTCTCAACAGCACATCTCACTTTTTGCTTACACCAGGGAATCCAGGTGGATGCCCAAATGTTATAACAAAACTAACCAAGGATCTGCTATTGAACAATGACGCGCATTACCCCTCCCGATGACTGTCATCATTTTTTAAGATGACGGGGATCATTCTCTCCCTGCGGAGGCTGGTAATCCATGCAGCGGTAAACAAGGAATTTCCTTACTACACGGCCATGCTGGGTAACAATAATAGGGGGCAGGGAATGGATGGCACTGAAATATGGCGTCAGTTCCTCTTCTACAAACTCCCGCTCATCCACATCATCATTTACATCGGTGAGCGAATTGATAAACAGTGCATTCTTTCCTTTTAAGGCATGTATATCAGTACCTATAAAATCGAACTGCAGGGCGTTTTCGCCGATGATATTGCGGGAATAAACCATCCTGCCCAGGTACAGGTTCAGCATTGCGCTGGTCTTATAATCATCTGCAGAAAAAATAAAATCATCAGGATATTCCCTTGCCAGTGTTTTTACGCCTGCTCCCAGCCCTTTCCACCCTATCATGGTATCATCGGAATGAATAGGCACCGGGTAAAAAACAATTTCCACCGCCAGCGCAAGATGTATTACTAATGAGCAGATCCACTGCCAGCGCACATATTTGAAAGTGATCCAGGTGCTTACCCATATAATGCCTGTAATATAAGCGGGCATCATCCAGTTGATCTTTACCCAGTAAATGGGAGAGATCAGCAGGAAAATGGCAAAAATGGGGATAAAGAAACATAACAGGAACAGCGACCGGGCAGAGATCCGGTGAATATGCCATCCGTATTTGCGTACCAGCCTGTACACGTAATACAACAACGCAAAAAATAACACCGGTAACAGGATAGCCGCCTGGTGACCAATTACTCCAAAGAAATCCAGGGGGCGGAATTCTATTCCGCCTACCCTTTCGGACGACTGGAACCTGAAAGAAGCGAAGTTGTTATTCACATTCCAGATCACTACCGGTAAAATAGTAATAAAGAAAAAGAGAATGCTGGCAAAGAACCAGGGCGACCATAAATACCGCCGGTGCTGCCCGGACAGCAACAGGAAGAGCACTGCGCCGGCTGGCAGGAAAACAGCCGTATATTTACTGTCGAAGGCCAGTCCCATGGCAATCCCTGCCCATATCCAATAAGCTTTACGCTGTTCAAACACTGCCCGGTACACTGCTATCAGCGATAGGGTCCAGAACAGCAGCAAAGGCACATCCGGTGTGGATACCAGCGATAAAATGGTGATCATCAGTGTGGCGCCCAACAGCAACAGGCCATTCCAGGCCCGCTCTTTAGGAAGGAAACAACGCGCCAGGGTATAAAAAGCCAGGAGCGTACCAATGGTTACCAGGGTATCTGCCAGTTTGATCACAAACACATGGCTGCCCAGCAGGTCTGTAAAAGCACGCAGGATCCATGCAATGGCCGGGGGATGATCGAAATACGACAAGGCAAAATGCTGCCCGTAAAAATAATAATAGGCATCCTGGGGCATGGCCCCCATAATGCCTATAAAGGAAAATCTCAGCAGTACGATGAACCCTATCGCAGCAGCCATCCGTTTATTTGCTGTGATATAGGCAACAAAATGCTTACTCCCCGATAGTTCCTGCATATTTAGGCTGACAGTTAGTTGTGACAGATGTTGTGACCAGATGCCCCCGTTTTCCGCAATCTCTGTGCCGCTTGGTAATTTTACCGGGCGGCTTAACTATAATTAACACAAGTACCCTCTTCCGGTTAAGTCTTAAATACACCGTTATAACAGCTATAAACCCGTAACCGTAAAGGCTTTGAAAAATGCACCGGCAACCGTTATTGCCGGCAGGTACCAGTTGAAATTGCCTGGCAGGTAATTCAACTGGTACCTGCGTTGGGGTAATACCAGGCTATGGATCACTGCTACCGGCGCAGGGAGGATCACCAGTTTGAGGAAATCCCCTGACAACAATGCCACAATTCTCTCCTTACTGGCAACCGATACCAATCTTGCGCGCCCATGCCACGTAAACGCATCAACGTTTTTACCAGCCAGGTTAGCGGGATCCGGGCGCCGCCCGCACAACAAACCAACCGGCATTTTATTTAGCCGCAGGAATACGACGTCCCGCCTCCTGGTATTACCCTGCGCTGACCTTATCAAAGACTATCTTTCAAAAACTCAAAAAAAAATCAATATAATCAGCACAATCATTGAGTCAGACAAAATCCGCGCTTTTAAAATTCGTAAATTTATTGCAGCACTCTCACCAAAACGACCATTCATGGCTGGACAGATCAATTTACCGGAGCATATCAAAGGTTTGGATGAAGCAGCTGTTACAGCTTCAAGACAACAATATGGCAGCAATACCCCACCGCAGCCCGCTACCAGTCCACTGATGGCCGTACTGAAAGAGATCATGGAAGAACCCATGCTGGTGCTGCTGATAGCGGTTACCGCCATTTATTTTGTGATGGGCGAACTTGGCGAGGCCTATTTCATGCTGGCTGCCATTGCACTGGTATCGGGCATCTCCTTCTACCAGGACAGCCGTAGCCGTAAAGCGCTGGAAGCACTGGAAGAAATGAATGAACCACTCAGCAAGGTTATCCGTAACGGGGAACTTGTCAGTATCCCAACCAGCGAAATTGTTAAGGGAGACATGATGCTGGTCTCTGAAGGGAATACGATCAATGCCGATGGGATTATTATACACAGCAACGATTTTTCGGTCAATGAATCCGCCCTTACCGGCGAGGCCTATGCTGTATTCAAACAGGCCGGCAACAATGATAGTAACGTATACAGTGGTACCGTGGTGGTATCCGGGCTTGCCATTTGTGAAGTGCAGGAAATCGGCGCGCAAACAAAGATCGGCAAACTGGGCACCGCTATGCTGAACATCAAAGAAGAAACCACTCCCCTGCAATTACAGATCCGACAGTTCGTAAAATGGATGGCCGTAGCCGGTATAATCGTTTTCCTGGCAGTATGGCTGTTCAACTATATCCGCAGCGGCAGCGTTACCGATAGTTTGCTGAAAGGCTTAACATTGGCCATGTCTATCCTGCCCGAAGAAATACCGGTGGCCTTTACCACTTTTATGGCACTGGGTTCCAGGCGACTGATGCAGATGGGCATTATTGTAAAAAAGATCCGGACTGTAGAAGCACTTGGCAGTGCCACGGTGATCTGCACCGATAAAACGGGCACCATTACTGAAAATAAAATGAGCCTGCAGGCGGTATATAACGGAACCGACTATACGCTATATGAAAAAGGACACTTTCCTCTTGCGCTGATCACTACCGCCATGTGGGCCAGCGAGCCGGTACCGTTTGACCCGATGGAGAAAACACTGCACCGGCTATACGAAGAAATGACACCGGCAGATGAACGGAGCAGTTATACAATGGTTCATGAATACCCGCTGGAAGGCAAGCCTCCGATGATGACGCATATTTTCGGCAATGCTGCCGGGAAACGCATCGTGGCAGCGAAAGGAGCGCCGGAAGCGATACTGCAGGTTTCCCATCTCCCGGAAAAAGAAAAACAGCAGATCCTTGACCAGGTAAATGAGCTCGCCGCAAAAGGATACCGGGTACTTGGCGTAGCTACTTCCGGCTTTACCGGCAACAACTACCCCGCCACACAACAGGAACTGCCCTTTGTTTTTACAGGTTTACTGGCCTTTTATGATCCGCCCAAAAGCAATATCGGCGAAGTATTCAGGCACTTCTACCAGGCAGGCATCAAGGTGAAGATCATTACAGGCGACAACGCCGTTACCACCCGCGCGATAGCCCGGCAGGCAGGATTAGAACAGGCAGATGAAGCAATAAACGGTGACACGCTGATGCAAATGGAAGAGAAAAAGATGCAGTATGCCCTGCGGTCCGTCAACATTTTTACGCGCATGTTCCCCGAAGCTAAACTTGCTGCCATCAATGCTTTGAAAGCAGATAATGAAGTAGTGGCCATGACCGGCGACGGCGTAAATGATGGCCCTGCGCTCAAAGCGGCCCATATAGGCATTGCGATGGGCAAAAAAGGAACGGAGATCGCCAAACAGGCGGCTGCGCTGATCCTTGTAAACGATGATCTCAGCGGTATGGTGGACGCCATTGCCATGGGACGCAGGATCTATACCAATATCAAAAAGGCCGTACAATATATTATCTCCATCCATATCCCTATCATACTCACGGTATCCCTCCCGCTGTTCCTGGGCTGGGTATACCCGGACATTTTCACACCGGTGCATGTTATTTTCCTGGAAGTGATCATGGGGCCCACCTGCTCCATTGTATATGAAAATGAGCCTATGGAAGAAAACGCCATGCAGCAGCCACCACGGCCTATCACACAAACTTTCCTGTCTTTCCGGGAAATGAATATCAGCATCCTGCAGGGGCTCATGATCACCGCAGGTGTAATGGCCGCTTACCAGTGGAGCGTAGCACGCGGAGCGGATGAAGTGCTCACCCGCAGTATGGTATTCACCACGCTGGTATTCGCCAATATTTTCCTTACCTTGGTTAACCGTTCATTCTATTATTCCTTTATACACAGCATGCGCAACCGGAATCAGCTGATGGTGGGCGTTATCGGCATCACCCTGCTGCTGCTGGCTGTTATGCTATATGCGCCCCCGGTGGCGCGATTCTTCAGTATTACCGGTCTTTCACCGTATGAGCTGCTGCTATGCACAGCTATCAGCGCAGCATCGGTATTATGGTTTGAAATATGGAAACTGGGGAAAAGAAGATTACAAGGCAATTAAACTGATGATATGAAGGTATTCACAACAAGGATCATCCCGGAAGAAGGATTACAACTGCTGCAACGTGCAGGCTTTACCGTTACTCAATGGCAGGAAGAAAAAGAAATGACGCCTGCACAGAGAGTGCAGTTCTGTAAAGAAAGTGACGCCATGCTTTTTGCCGGTGGCGAAAAACTGGACCGCACATTTTTAGAACAATGCAGGCACCTGAAAGTGATCAGTCTTTTATCTGTAGGATATGACAACGTAGACCTGAAAGCAGCAACAGAACTGGGATTGCAGATCACCAATACACCGGGCGTACTGAGCAACGCCACTGCTGATACCGCTTTTTTACTGATGCTGTCCGTAGCCCGCAAAGCATTCTTTCAGCACAAAAGGATTATAAAAGGTGAATGGGGGTTTTCCACACCCACTGCTAACCTGGGCATCGATATAGAAGGGAAAACGCTGGGGATATGGGGATTAGGTAATATAGGAACGGTGATGGCTAAACGCTGTAAAGCAGCTTTTGGTATGAAAATCATTTACTGCAACCGTCATCGCAATGAGGCAGCTGAAAAAGAACTGGATGCCACCTTTGTTGGTTTTGATGAACTGTTGCAACAAAGCGATGTTATCAGCATACATACCTCCCTTACCCCGGAAACAAAAGAAAAGTTTAATAAAGACGCCTTCCGGAAAATGAAGCCCACCGCTATTTTTATTAATGCGGCAAGGGGAGGCATCCACAACGAAACAGACCTCATTGCCGCACTGCAGGATGGCGAAATATGGGGCGCAGGCCTGGATGTTACCAACCCCGAGCCCATGCAGCCCAACAACCCGTTGCTGAACATGCCTACAGTAGCAGTGTTGCCGCATATCGGCTCGGCTACGCAGGAAACCAGGAACGCCATGTCCAGGATCGCGGCACAGAATGTAATTGCCGCATTAACCGGCGAACCGGTGCCCAACCCGGTAAATCATCTTTACAACCTGTAAAGGCTGCCGGTTAATACATATTCATTAACTTTAGTGAAAGCTCACCGGCATGAAAAAGGTCGCTATCATAGGCGGGTTACGCACCCCTTTCGTAAGGTCCTTTAAAGAGTACAATCATATCAGCAACCAGGAGATGCTGACCGCCGTACTGAATGCATTGGTCGATAAATACCAGCTATCAGGGAAACGGTTGGGAGAAGTGGCGCTGGGCGCATTGCTTAACCGTTCCACCGACTGGAACTTTGCAAGGGAATGCGTATTGGGCACTGCCCTGGACCCTCATACGCCCGCCTATAGTGTACTGAGGGCCTGCGGCACCAGCCTGGATACCACTATACAGCTGGGCCTGCGTATCGGCTGCGGGCAAATAGATACCGCCATCAGTGGGGGCAGCGATACCAACAGCGATATACCCCTTCTTTTCCAGCAACAGCTCGCGTGGAAACTAACCGATCTTCGTGCAGCCAAAACCTTTTCACAACGATTGAAAATACTGGCCTCCATTCGCCTCAAAGATCTGAAACCACTGTATCCCTCTATCGTGGAACCCAGAACAGGCTTGTCGATGGGACAGCATACCGAAAAGATGGTGAAGGAATGGGGCATTACACGCGAAGCACAGGACGCACTGGCCTACCAGAGTCATATGAATGCCGCAAAAGCATATACCGAAGGCTTCTTTGATGATCTTATTGTTCCCTGTAAAGGTGTTAAAAGAGATACCATTGTTCGTGCAGATACCACCCCGGAAAAACTGGCCGCACTGAAACCGGCTTTCGACTTCAGCGGCAACGGTTCTTTAACTGCCGGCAACAGTACGCTATACACCGATGGCGCCTCGGCCCTGCTGATGGCTTCTGAAGAATATGCGCAGCAACAGAACTGGCCGGTACTGGCCCACCTGGTGGATGCGGAAACCGCCGCTGTGGATTATGTTAACGGCGAAGGCCTGCTGATGGCCCCTACCTATGCCGTAGCCCGCATGCTGAAACGCAATCACCTGAAGCTGCAGGACTTTGATATTTACGAGATCCACGAAGCTTTCAGCGGGCAGGTACTCTGTACACTGAAAGCCTGGGAAGACCCTGTCTACTGCAAAAAACTGGGTTGGGATACGCCGCTGGGCAGCATCGACCGCAGCAAGTTGAATACAAAAGGCGGCAGCGTGGCCATCGGCCATCCGTTTGCCGCTACCGGCACCCGCATTGTGGCACAAACAGCCAAGATCCTGCAACAGCGAGGCAGCGGACGCGCCCTGATATCTATCTGCACTGCCGGTGGTATGGGCGTAACCGCCATACTGGAAAGATAAATACTATACACGCCAAAATATAATCCAGCAGTTTTTTGATTTTAAATCTCTTCGCTCATTCGCAGGCAACCTGGCCGGGAAATGGTTAATCGTTAATGTTACACGCATTTTTTCTCCCATAAAAAAACCGTCCCGGGAAACCGGGACGGTTGGTCCATTGTCATCCATTTCACCGAATAAATAATTCGTACCGCCTGTAACGCAGATACCATGCCGGAAATGATTCACCCGGGAGGCCTTCAGCGCGCCATGCGAATTTTATCTGGCCCGGTATACTATTTTTTACTCTTTGATGAAGGACAACGAGAATAATTTAATGGAACAGGAAACTTAATGCAGTACTTTCTCAAGTTCTTTCTCCAATGCTTCTCCTCTCAGGTTGGTAGCAATGATACGTCCCTGCGGATCGAGCAGGAAATTCTGAGGAATGGAATTGATCATGTATAATTTAGCGATATCACTTTTCCACCATTTCAGATCGCTTACATGATGCCAGGCAAGACCATCTTTTTCAATAGCAGCAGTCCACTTCGCAGCATCACCGGTTCTGTCGAGGGAAACACCCAGGATATCAAAGTTCCTATCCTTGAATTTATTGTATGCTTTTACCACATTGGGGTTCTCAGCGCGGCAGGGACCACACCAGCTGGCCCAGAAGTCGAGCAACACATATTTGCCCCGCAGATCGGACAACTTCATGGTTTTACCATCAGGAGTAGGCGCCGAAAAATCGGGAGCTACCTGGTTCTTACCGAGCAATGCAGATGCTTTCAGCAGCGCAGTAGCTTTTTGTCCAATACCGGACTGGCGTAAAGCCAGCGGAAATTTATCCAGCAATTGCTGCGTACCTTCAATATCTTCTACGCGGCCTCCCATATTTTCATAAAGCATAATAAGGCTTACATAATAATTGGTGTGCGACAGCATGAATTTTTCCTGCAATTCGTCCTTTTCTTTTGCCAGTTTCCTGTAAGCTACAACCATAGCGTAATAACCGGTGGTATCTTTGTTTTCCTGCATCATCATTTTCTGCGCCAGCATGTTGAGCGAATCCATACCTTTTGTAGCAGGCGCCAACGCAGCATCCATTTCAAGTTGCTGCCGGGTAAGTTCCGATCCTTTAATCACGGCACCAGACATGGCATTGGGTTCTCCGGGTGCCTTCAATGTAAAGGTCATCTTGTCGCCGGGCGTGATGAATAACGGCTGGTTGCCACGCAAAGGCTTATCTCCTTTGGTACTAAGCGACAACATGGCCTGCAGGGTATCCGTTACTTCATATTGCAGTTTAAAAGCGCCTTTCTCCACCAATGCGGAATCCAGTTTCTGGTACCCGTTTTCGGATGCACTGAAGAGATAGATATATTCGTTGTTAAAGGCAGCCGGTACTTTACCTGTGATGACCGACTTTTTTTGTGCAAATGCACCTGAAACAGCTACCGTTGCAAGGCAGCCGAGCATTAATTTTTTCATAATGATCAATGATTGGTTGGTTTTGCCCGAATGTATAAAAATGCAACAGCGCTTTCAAGTGCTTAATGACAGGCGGTCGTGGGGCGGTGACTACCGGCATGGCCACAGGAGAGCAGTACCGGCCTCCTCCGTCCACGCCGGGAATAAATGGCTCATCGCCACTGGTAAGAGAATGCCGCTTTGGCAATGGGCCCTACCCGTGACGACGCCCTCATAACTTATGCAGCTGAAAATATCCCAAATGAATCGGATCGGGTACTATATCCGTTACCGGTGCAATCTCCAGGGCGTATTTATCTTTCAGATGCGCCGGTAAAATATCCTTCACGGCATGCACATCATCCACATCCACACCGTATTTGTCATCCACGTGTGAACTGGCTTCTCCGAAACCTGTATGTTTAAAAAAAGTAGTTTGCTTTGATGCCCGTATAGATGCTCCTATATCCTTTTGCACACTGAGGATCTTGTAATGGAACTCTTCCATCTCATCCGGCTTATAACCACCCAGGTTCAGGAAAAATAACTGCGCGTCCTGTTGTAAAGGCGCTTTCTTTTCTACTACCCTGATCCGGTGGCCGTCTACGAAATTAACCTCCCGGTACCCGTCTACATGCAGTTTATCTTTGGCTTCCGGCCAGAAGGCTTTCATATCGGGAACCAGGTCGCGCAAATGTTGACCGATCCCGAAGAATACGTCGTGCTGCTCAGTATGACGCCCTTCCAGCGTACATCCCAGCACTACCATGAACAATTTTAACGTTGCCATCTTTTATTGTTTACAGTAAGAAAGATACAGCATTTTCAGTTCCTGCTTATGCTTTCCTGAGTTGTTGTTCTTTACCTGCGTTTACCGGTGCCTGCAATCCAGGCTCATTTAAAAAAGAATGGCAATATAACTGCCACGGTTATATGAAATATGTTTTCATAAAATTATACAATAGTAAGATGAAGCTGCTGACCTGCCTCCAGCTGCAGCGGTGCAGCCAGCTGAATAGTTACGTAACCATTTTCTTCATTGAAGGTGGCCGGCGTTTTCTTATCTCCCAGTAATACTTCTTTCACACCGGTATGCTGAAAACACAGTGTTTGCAGTTGTAACCGGCCATACTTCAGCTGCAGCGTATGGCTGCCGCCTTTTTGCGTATAGGTGCCCCATCCTTCGGCAGTAACAAAGGGCGCTTTAAAATTATCCTTGTTCATAGCCGGTGCAAAGGCAATAAAGCCGTTAGGACCATGATAGCGGAACCCGCTGGCAGTAATGAAAGTGCCATAGCTCGCCATTGCCCGTGCGTAGTGGTCGCTGCATTCTATTTCATTGAATGGGTTGCGCTTCGCCGCATGATAACGGTCGTGGATGGCGCGGGTAAGCGTGAGCGCTTCATCTGTCATGCCTTCTGCCATCATATGCGCCGCTACCTGATGCTCAAAGCCACTCATACATTCATTAAAGTAGCCCAGCTGCCATGCATCTTTCACACCAAAAGGAAATTCTTCATTGCGGGGGTTTGTATTCATGATCATGCCTCCTTCTCCTGCAAGGGCATAGGGCCGGCCGCCGGGATGCGCAGCAATATAAGGCCCTACATCCGGCATGAAATTGTATTTATACAATGCCTTTAAAGCCGACAACGTTTTTGCCTTGTCTAATACCCGGTCCATGCCTACCTGGAATGCCCAGCTCTGGCCATATACCTGGTCTATATGACAGGTATTGTAAGAGCCGATGACTGATCTTCCCTTTACCTTATCCGGCTGGTGAATAAAGTACTCGCCGTTGAACAGCTGTGTTTCCATGTTCCGTTTCCCTTTTTCCGTATAGTCGTTACAGATAGCTGCAAAGGCGGTATCATTTACTTCTGTTGCCATCAGGGCAGCGGCTTTAACAGCTGCAATGCACAGCCCTACGATCCACGCAATTTCCCCGTCCCATATGGCGTCCAGTGTATTTTCCATAGGCGTGTCTTCCATGCCGTCGTTGTTACGGTCCTGGCGAATGAGGAACAGCGTGGCCTTTTTAATATTAGGCCAGTTCTTTTGCAGGAAAGTACTGTCTTTACTCATCTGGTGCTCACGGTAAATACGCAGTATGGTGCCTGCCTGTCCGTCTATAGCCGGTCGTTTCTCAGCTTCTCCGCGGAACAGGATACCGCCGTCGGGCATCTGCCCGATTCCGAGATCCACACGTTGCCGGGTATCGCGCTCCAGTGCAGGGAAAATACGGCCTACGGCCTGTGCATACTGCCATACATGTGTGCAGGTTCCTTCGCAGGTACCTACGCCTTCCCAGGCATAGAAGCGGCCGGAGCGAAAACGATGAGCAGTGGTAGTAGCCAATGTGGAAATATTCAGGAAAGTGCGTTCCATAAACCACCATGGCAGCGATGCATCATACCAGGTGTTTTTCCAGAGACGGCTTTCATTACTCAGGCGGGCATAATTCTCCTGCACATATTTCATAACTGCTGAAGCATCGGCAAATTTATTGGCATAATAACGCCCTTCTCCCTGTATGTCTTTGAAATGCAGGTTAGCCGCATACCAGCTGATAGCAAAATCAGTACGTATAGTCTTACCCGGTAGTATGTTATGACGTGTGGCTACGGCGCCGGTCAGCTTCTCTTCCACGTTCCTTACCACCGGCCCGGCAGGCATCGGTGAAAAATGCGCAGCGGTTAGTTCTCCCCCAGGCATGGCGGGATTTAATATTACTTTATTGCCTGCGGCTGCAATACAGAAATTTCCGTAATCATACTGTTGCTGGAAGTCTTTACTGCTACCGTTCTTTGTACGCACGCTTTCATAAATACCCTGCCAGTTCTTTCCTTTCACGATCGTATTTACACGCTCGTGCGCATCTCCGGCAGAATAAATCGCTGTTTTATTTTCTAGCCACCCGAGTATCGTAGCGGTTACCGGTGTTGTACTTTTATTCTCTATTTTATAAGATAAAATAGTTACCGGCAAACCGGAATCATCTTCATTCAAAGGAATAAAGGGTGAAAATGCTTCCATGGTAATGGCTACCGGCAGTGCAGGATCGGTATAACGGATAGTGGCTATAGGATAAGTGGCCTCAAAGCTGATCTCCGGCCAGCTTTCCTCATCAAATCTGCGGATAATGGATTGCCCGTTCCAGGAAAGCTGTAAAGCAAATCCCTGGTCCAGTGGCCGGATATTTTTGGAGGGCTCAATATAACAGGCGCCATCACGGGAGCGTACTTTTTTTCCGCCATCCAGCACGTTGGCGCTGTAGTTAACCACCTTAGGCTCTATCCCTTCCTGGTTCTTATTGAAAATATCCCAGAGCCACAGGCGCCCGTCTCCACCAAGGTATACGGTACCACACATGATACCGCCCACCGGCATACCGATATACTGCAGTTCATTTTTGCTTTTCAGATAAGTGGTAACATTGCCCCGTTCATATAGGGAAGCGATCCATGCCGCATCCGGCCCGGGGGCAAGCGGCAACCGGCCGCCGCCTGCGAAGGCGCCGCCTAATACCGGCAGGCGCACTGTCAGCGCACCAGCCATTGCTAAGCCTACATTTCTTAAAAATTTTCTGCGTTCAATAGCCATAAAAAAGAGTTTTATTTCCAGGCAGCCGGCATTGGGATGGCAGGCGCAGGTATAATGCCTTAAAGGCATTACTATCATTGTTCAATGTTATATTTCTCTGAGAGATAATCATAACGAGTGGAACCAATATAGGTAACCTTTGGGGAAGGTTCACCCGCTATGTTAATGCAGTGCCATAAAATGTGAAGAATTCATTAGTGATTATACCTTTGGCAGTTACCAGACAAACGTAGCTACTTCCCCGCCCCGCAGGGATGCAGCAGCTACCCGGTTCTTTTCCCTGATCTGGAAATCCTGCGTAGCCGTATCGGTGTTTACCACTACCAGTACGGTTTTGCCAGCCGGTGTTAAAAACGCTACGTTGTCCAGCGGACCGGTTATACCGGAAGCGATCCTTACAGAGCCCGCAGGCACAAATTTGGATGCATGGCCTATCACGTAGTATGATGAATTGCGGGAAATTGCCTGGCCATCAATAGTAATGCCACCCAGGCACTGGGTGCATCCGCCCTGGTCGGTATGTGGGTTCCATTGTGCATCTGCAGCCAGGTTCCATTGCAATACGTTGCGGCTCCAGTTACGGGTAGCGCCTACAATCAGCTTGCTCACATTATTTGTTAGCTCACGGGAAAAACTGCCTTTACCGTCGGACCATTGCTCGGTGAAATAAAGATGCTTCTCCGGGAACTCATCATGTACCTTACTCAATGCATCAATGGTGCCTCCATACAGGTGAAAGGCGGAACCATCCACATAAGGATAGGCTGCTTTGTCTCTCAGGATGGTGAGCGGGTATTCCGGCTTATCACAGTTATGATCGTACAGGATGATCTTTGTTTTCACACCGGCCCTTTTAAATGCGGGGCCCAGATGGTCTTTGATGAACACGGCCTGGTCTTCCGCCAGCATCAGCATACTGGGATTATTTTTAGGATGCAGCGGTTCATTTTGTATGGTGATGGCATCAATGGTAATACCTTCGGCCTTCATGGCTTTTACATACTTCACAAAATATTGCGCATAAGCGCCATAGTATGCTGGTTCCAGGCTGCCGCCAATAAACGAGTTATTCGTTTTCATCCACGCCGGTGGTGTCCAGGGAGAGCCCAGTATTTTTATAGCGGGGTTCAACGCCACAATTTTTTTCAGTACAGGGATCAGGTCTTTCTTTTCTTCATCAATATTGAAATGCTTCAGCTCCGGATCTGTTTGCCCCCCGGGCATATCGTCATAGGTGAATACGGATGCGCTCAGGTCTGAAGCGCCAATACTGAGCCGCAGATAGCTGATGCCTATGCCATTACCTTTCGACAGGAACAATTCTTTCAGCAGCGCATCCTGCTGTGCGGCGGGCAACTGATGAATGAGGGTGGCACTACCGCCGGTAAGGGTAAAACCGAAACCGTCTATAGGCTGGAACTTCTTTGTGGCATCCACTTCAATGGTGGCAATACCTTTATCCTGCGTGGTAAAGAGCAATGCGGGCTGCTGTTGCAGTGCTGCAGATTTATCAGGAGATGTTAACCAGTAACTGATCCCGTTATTCTTTTTCTGCTGACCTTGGACAGTTTGTAAACCTCCCGCCAGTAAGGCAACACATAACAGTAGTCCGGTTCTCTTTATCATAGCAAAACGAATTATTAATCGGTAAAAATATCAAGGATTTCCCGGATTTTCATATGAAAGAACGGTTGTTACCGGCAATATTTTTCCGGGGAACAACCGTTCTTTATCAGCTAAACAGGAACGCCGGCATAAAGCCTTACTCCCACTCCTTGCTCTGCTTCAGACTTGTGTTTTGCAGCTCCAGTGCAGGAATAGGCAATATTTCATTTTTAGGTTTAAAGCTTCTTTTATCAATAGCATTCAGCACCGCCGATGCCTGCCCGGCTCTTACCAGGTCGAGGAAACGGTGTCCTTCTCCTGCCAGCTCAAGGCGTCTTTCTTTAAAAATATTATCGAAAGTAGCATCAATAGGCGTGAGCCCTACACGGGCACGCACGGCGTTGAGCAGCTGGTAGGCGCGACTGCCGCTGCCTCCTCCTTCACCTGCTTTTACACGGGCTTCTGCTTCCATCAGGTAAGTATCTGCCAGGCGGATCTCATACAGGTTTTGCGGGAAATTCAGTTCCATGTTGCCACCACCTTTGGAAATATTGGCAGTACGGCCCACAAACTTATTCAGGAAGAAACCGGTGTTGTCAAAACTTTCGGAATACGTTGCTTTACCCGCTGCTACAAGGCTTTTCATATCCAGTATGGTGGCGTTATAGCGCGGATCATTATGCATAACGCTTTCCAGTTCTTTGGATACAATGAGGAAGCCCCAGCCGGCCACATACTGTGAAGCTTCGCTGGTAGCGGGCGTTGCCACCAGGCTACGCGGACCGCAAAGAATGTTCAAAATATTGCCGTCGGTATTGGCAACACCCGAAGTCCAGTTGCCACCGGAAGTGGAAGTATAGGATATTTCAAAGATAGATTCGCTGTTGAACTTAATCACATCGTCTGATCTCCAGAGATCTGCGAAGTTAGGAATCAGGTTATAGTTGTATTTAGCGCTGGGCTGACCAGGCGTTTCCCCGTTTACTTCTTTCAACTCAGCAGCAGCTTCCGCCCATTTTTTTTCATACAGGTATACTTTCCCAAGCAAGGCATGGGCGGCGCCTTTACCCACACGGCCGCCTTCAGTAAGGCGCGGCGGTACATCAGGCAGGTTGGTTTCGGCGATCGCCTCTTTCAGATCCTGCTCAATCTGCTTATACACTTCTTCCGGTGCAACCTGTGTTACTTTCTTTATATCAGCAATAGGAAGCGGCGCCGTCATCAATGGCACATTCCTGAACAAACGCACCAGGTCGAAATAAAAATATGCCCGCAGCAATTTGGCTTCCGCAGCATACCTCTTCTTCAGATTTTCATCCATAGGTACTCCCGGCAGCTTGGACAAAAGGATATTGGCACGGCTAACGCCGGAGAAATTTCTCTTCCACAGCTCGTCCTGCGGCCCGGTAAGCGGGGTAAGCAGGTCTAACCGGGTCATTACCTGGAACACATTGATATCACCAGGTCCGGCGCCACCTGTCCAGTGATCGTCGGATGCGGCATCCATAGCGCCTACTTTGGTAGTATAGTTGCCCGCCTGGTAACCCACCATGTCGTAAATGGCCACCAGCCCGTTAAATGCTTCCTGCTGGTTGGAGTAATAAGTACTTTCCAGGAAACTGCCTTTGGGAGGAACAGTGATGAATTTATCACTGCAACTGCTCATCAACTGCATACCTGCCGCTATTGCGATAATATATTTTAAATTCCTTTTTTTCATTTTTGATCAGCTTTAAATTATCAGAAAGTAACATTCAACCCACCTATAAAAGAACGCGCCTGCGGGTATACGCCACGGTCTATACTCAGGGCGTTAGTACCGCCTATCTCAGGATCGAAGCCGGTATATTTAGTGATGGTGAACAGGTTTTCGCTCATTACATATACACGTATTTTCTGTAAACCGGTTCTCTTAACAACAGTTGACGGCAGTGAATAGCCAACCTGTAATGTTTTAACCCTGAAGTAGCTGCCGTTTTCCAGATAGAAGGAAGATGGCCTGCTGTAATTTTTATTGGGATCAGATACAGTGAGCCGTGGATAAGTAGTGGATGGATTTTCCGGTGTCCAGCGTTCCAGTGCTTTGGTTTGCCAGTTGGCTTTTGGAATATCCAGGCGGCGCAATCCCTGGAAGATCTGGTTGCCGTTAACGCCCTGGCCAAATACAATGATATCAAATCCCTTGTAAGCTGCATTGATGGTGATGCCATAGGTCCAGCTTGGAGTTGGGTTACCGATAAATGTCCGGTCCTTATCTGAAATACTGCCGTCTCCATCAAGGTCAGCGAACTGGAAGTCGCCCGGTTTGGCAGACGGTTGTATCTTACCCCCGGCTTTGTTGGTATAAGCATCTATTTGTTGCTGGTTCTGGAAAATACCCATTAATTCGTAACCATAGAAAGAGTTGAATGCATGCCCTACTTCTGTTCTTACAATTTCAGGCATGTTCTGGAATCTTTCTTCTTTATCATTCAAACGGGTTACGCCTTCGCCCAGGTAGGTAACTTTATTTCTCATGTAAGAAGCGTTACCATTGGCAGAAAATTCCACTTCGCCGATCTTCCCGCGATAGCCCAGTTCCAGTTCCATGCCACTGTTTTCCATGCTGCCTACATTGGCCGCGGAGTTGGCAATAGCGCCCACAAATAAAGGCAGACGGGGCTTCATCAGGATATCTTTTGTTTTCTTGTTGTACCAGTCGAAACTTAAGGTGATATTATGTAACAACGTGGCTTCAAAACCAATATTGGTCTGGCTGGTCGATTCCCATTTCAGGTTGGGATTGGCCGGTGCATTCGGACTGTATCCAACGGTATATCCCAGCGGGCCGAAATTATAATTCCTGCCACTGCCAATGGTGGAAGCAAACGCCTGGTCGTCGATCTCATCGCTACCCACCGTGCCATAGCCTCCGCGGAATTTCAGGAAATCCACCACTTTATTTTCCGGCCAGAAATTTTCTTTGGATGCTACCCATCCCAGTGAATAGGAAGGGAAGATACCATACTGGTGATTAGGGCCAAAGCGGGAGGAACCATCGCGGCGCAGGATACCTTCTACCAGGTATTTTTCGGCGTAGTTATAGTTGATACGTCCGAAGAGGGAAGACACCCGGTGATCAATATTTTCTTTACCATCGGAGATGCGGTTGGCCGCAGCCGATTTAAAGTTAAGGGAAGCCTCTTCAAAGGTGGTGGCTGGAATATCGTAGAACATTACATTCAGCTCTTTTAACCGGTTATCCATGTAAGCGCCCTGTCCTGCCAGCAACGTAATGTTGTGCTTATTAAAGCTGCGGGTATAGGAAACAATATTTTCTATGTTCCATGCATAGCTTTGGTGCTGGCCACGGTTAAAGGAAGTGCGGGTATTTTTGGAAGAGCTGTTCAGGTAATATACCGGTGTGAATGTTTCATCGCCCCAGAAGGAAATTTTTGCGCCCAGTGTGGAGCGGAATTTCAGTCCCTTCACAGGCTCCATTTCCAGGAAAGTGTTACCTACTATGTTGTGCGACCAGTCATAATTTCCAAGACGGGTACTGATATAAGCCAATGGGTTGGTAATTTCCTGTGCCACCTGGTCGGAGATACCATAAAACTGCCCTGCTGCATTTTTCCTGGCCCCTGTTTGTGTATACTGGCCTCCGGCAGATTCTGCAGGATCAGTGATCACGGGTTTGGTAAACGGATCCAGGTTGATCGCAGAGCTCAGCGGTCCACCGAATTCATTATTGGTGTTGCCTATGCCGGTTGATTTTTCATAAGAATAGCCAACATTTTCGCCCCAGGTGAGCCAGGGAGTAATTTTATGTGTGGAATTCAATCGGAAGTTAGCCCGTTCGTATTTAGAGATATCAGAAGCTATCACACCTTCCTGTTTCAGGTAACCAAAAGAGGAATAGAAGGTAGATTTTTCGCCGCCACCGCTGATACTTAATTCATGATTCTGCCGGATAGCGCTATTATTGAAAATTTCCGCCTGCCAGTCGGTACCCTTGCCATAGGAAGATGGATTGGCAAAAGGCGCAGTGCCGCCATCGTTGGTAACCGCTTCATTTCTTAATGTAGCGTATTGGGTGGCATCCAGCAGTTTCAGTTTATGCGCCGGTGCGGAAGTACCGAGGTAGCCATTATAGCTGACAGAAATTTTACCGCTCTTTCCTTTTTTGGTGGTTACCAGGATAACGCCGGCTGCAGCGCGTGCACCGTAAATAGCCTGGGAAGCAGCATCTTTCAATACTTCCACGGATTCAATATCGTATTGATTAAGGTAACCGATGCCTCCATTATCTACCACTACTCCATCTATTACCCACAGGGGATTATTGTTGTTGAAAGAAGTGATGCCTCTTACGCGCACAGATGATGCGGATCCCGGCTGACCGGAACTGGCGGCTATTGTTAAACCGGAAGTACGGCCCTGAAGTACCTGTTCTATGCGGGTTACCGGCTGCGATTCAATATCGGAAGCACGAACACTGGAAATGGCGCCGGTAACTACGCTTTTCTTCTGGATACCATATCCTACCACTACGGTTTCTGTAAGCGCAGTGTTGGAAGGTTTCAGGTGAATGCTGAGCGGACTGGCAGAAACGGCCACCACTTTGCTGTCGTACCCAATAAAGGATACTATCAGCAGGCTCCTGTTGCCGGGCACTTTAATACTGAATTTACCATCTGCATCAGCTGCTGTTCCGCTATTGGAGTTCTGCAGGCGGATGGTGGCCCCGGGAATAGGCTCGCCTGTTTCATTCAGCACCCTGCCGCTGACAGTGATACTGGAATCGGCAGCGCTTTTACCGGGAATTTTTACCAGCGTAATGCGCTTCCCTTCCATTACGTAAGCCAGTGGCTGATTTTTCAGGCAGATGTCCAGGGCTTCCTTTACAGATACATTGCTAACATTTACGTTAACAGGTGCAAATGAAGATAATAGGGCTTCGTCGTACACCACGGATACACCGGCCTGCCGGGCCACTTCTTTCAGCACTTTTTTCAGGGGCGCATTTTTTTCCGAGAGCGTAATCTGCTGCGACAATCCTTTTGCGCTGATATGCAGGCAAGCTGTAAGAAGCAAAAAGGCGGTCATTTTCATAACGCAGAACATTTTGGTTGATAGTAATTTCCGGGTACAGGAAATTATACCACTAAAGTTTAATTGCATACTTTTGTAGTGTTTGGGAATTCTTGTAATGAAGTTCTTTGATTAAGGGACTGAAACTCAAAGGAATGCCCAGGCCATACCGGGAGTGTTGCGAGCACTTCCGGTTTTTTTCGGACATACCTTTCCCGATTAACTTGTTCCGGTTGTTGTCATCTGTTTAAAATTTATCGGTTCTTTTACGTGGATCGCCGCAACGTGGAAGCAGCAATAACTGTGAATATTAAAAGTGTTGTCTTGTTACTTTATTACGGTTAATTTTCTTCCTTCCAGGTTAAACTTGGCACCACTGGCTTCCAGTAGTTTCAGCATTTCCGATAATGGCAGGTTCCTGTTGATCCTTCCGCCAAACAGCCTGTTGTCTGCATTTTTTGTATCTATTTCTATATCATACCAACGGGCTAACTGTCTCATGATTACATTTATATTAGCATTGTCAAATTCAAAAAATCCGGTTTTCCAGGCGGTTACCGCGGCTACATCCACCGGGTGTACCACCACAGCTCCCGTGCTGCTGCTGATCGCAGCCTGATCGCCGGGATGCAGCAATTTTTCCGCTTTGGCCGACTTCACCTTCACTGCACCGCTGATCAACGTAGTGTTTACTGCATCTTCATCAGGATAGGCCATGATATCGAAAGCGGTACCCAGTACCTGTATTTCTATCGCATTCACTTTTACCACGAAAGGGCGTTTCGCATTTTGCTTTACCTCAAAATATCCCTGTCCTTCCATTTCCACGGTACGGTTGTTACCGGTAAAAGCGGTCGGATAACGCAGGCTGGATGCGGAATTAAGCCAGGCAATGGTGCCATCCGGCAACTCAACGGTAAATTGCCCGCCCCGCGGTACTTTCAGCGTATTATATCCTACCGTTGCATTCCCTCCCGATACGGCGTATTCCAGTTTTCCATTCTGCTGCTTTACAACAGTAGCGCCCTGTTGTATCACCTGTTTGCCGGTGCTGTCAAGCGTTACCACCGTTCCATCGGCCAGTGTAAGTACCGCTTTGTTGGTTCCCGGCATTACATCTGCCACCTGCGCGGCAGCCGGCAAGGGAACTGCCGGCCTGCGCAGGGTGTAAAACAAAGTAATGCCGGATGCTACCAACAAGGCTATTGTTGCCGCTATCGTCCAGTTACGGCGGAAGGATACCCGCATCGGTACCGTTTCCTTCCTACTGGTATTGATAGACTGCAGCAACCTGCTTTCTATCCGGTTGCTCAATGCTTCAGGAACTACCGGCCGCTCCTTCATAATACGCTCAAAATCCTGCTGCATTACAGATAACAGCGGCCGATGCGCATCGGAGGTAAGCAGCCAGCTGTATAAGGTGGCTATTTCCTCCGGCGAGCATTGGCCATCGAGGTATTTTTGCAATAGTGCTTCCTGTTGTTCTTCCGGTAAGTTCATTATAATACCAGGCGCTTTAATACAGGCCCTGCATATAATATCCGGAAATAAAGAAAGAGGGTACCCCCGGGGAAAAATATTTTTCAGATAATAGTGGTAAGAAGATAGGTGGCTACCAGGATGTCGCCATGACGGAAGATATAATCCTGTATGAACCGCATACTGAGCACCATGTGCTTTTTAACGGTATCGCGGGAAATGCCCAGAATGGCGGCAGCTTCATCATAGGTTTTGCCTTCCTGCCGGCACAGGCGGAACACATTTAACCGCTGGCTGGTCATCCGGCTCAATGCTTCCTGGAAAAGGCGGTCGTATTCCCTTGACCGGATAGCAAGATCGGTTAACCCCGCATCATGCTGTGAAAGCTGCCGGAACAATTGCTCGCGCATCTGCTCATCTGTGGCCAGTTTGGCAATAGTCTTAAAAACGTGGTTACGGGCAATCCTGTAGAGGTAACCACTAAAAGAGAGCTGTGGGTTGATCCGCTCCCTGATCTCCCATATTTTCAGGAATACATCATGAACAAGGTCCTCCGCCAGGGAAGGCACTTTGCAAAAGCGTAACAGGTAGATATAGAGAGAAGAATGGTAGTGCCGGTAGATACTGGAAAAAGCCAATTCATCACCTCTTATCATCCTCAATAACACCTCTTCTTCAGATGGCATTCGCTCCATATGTGTTTTACTGATTTAAATGTTGCACACCGTTCCGCTGTAAATTATAAAAAACCACGGGAAATACAAATAACACTAAATTGACTGCCTGCAGGTGGGTTTACATCTGCTGTATAAAGGCCAGCGCCCTTTTTTCGGACCAGTAAAAATCTTCCCCGAATCTTACAAATCCAACATGACCGCCCTGGTGCGGGGTTTCCAGGAAAACATACTTGCTGCCGGCCGCTATTTCATAAGGATAGCATTCTTTCCCCAGGAATGGGTCATCTTTCGCATTGATCAACAGTACCGGTATACGGATATCCGGCAGCAATGGCCGGGAGCTGCATTGCTCCCAATAGGTAAGGGCATCTTTAAACCCATGCATGGGCGCAGTATAGCGGTCATCGAACTGCCGGAAAGACCGGACCTCCGCGTAGTGGTCAAGATTGATGCTCCCCGGGAATTGCAGTGCTTTCAGTCGCAGCTTCTCTCCCAGGTCCCTGATAAACCGCTGCATATATATAATATTATGCCTTTTCTCCAGCTCTGCGGAGCCGCTTTTCAGGTCGCAGGGCACAGATATGGCTACCGCCGATCTGATGGTCCCATCCACCGTTGCGCCCCTTTCTCCCAGGTACTTTAAAGTTACATTCCCGCCCAGGGAAAAGCCTACCAGATGAATAGCCGTATATTTCTTCAGCGATACCAGGTACCTGATCACAGCATGCAGATCTTCTGTTTCGCCACTGTGATAAAAGCGGAGATTCTTATTAGGCTCGCCGCTGCATCCCCGGAAATTCATGGATACGGTATCAAAACCGGCGCCATTAAAAATATGCACCATTCCCAGTACATACTTGCGGCTGGCATTACCTTCCAGTCCGTGCAGGATCACCACCAGGCGGCTGCTCCCCTTTTCACTGAAATCCAGGTCCAGGAAGTCCCCGTCGGGCGTAGTGATGCGTTCCCTCCTGTATGCCGCCGGCCGTATGCTGCGGAATAAGGAAGGATAGATGGTAAGCATATGGCGGTTCCGTAGTAAAAACGGCGCCTGGTAATCTGAGTTATGTAATACGGGCATCCCGCAAAAATACGAATTCAAACGCGAAGGTTGTCTGACTCAGGATTAAACTGAGTCAGACAACCTTCGCTACTTTATCGCCGAAAAAAGCCGTCCCCACCGGATACGGTTATGATGAATGCTCATCCAGATGATCCAGGCTTTCCCAACAATATGATCTTCCGGAACATAGCCCCAGAAGCGGGAATCCATCGATTCCCGGCGGTTATCCCCCATCATCCAGTAGTAATTCATTTTGAAGGTATAACTGTCTGTTTCCTGGTTATTGATATAGATTTTTCCGTTTACAACACGCAGTGTATTGTGCTCATAAGTAGCTATAATACGGCTGTAAAAAGGCAGGGTAAGCGTGTCCAGCTTTACTGTAGCGCCTTTACGGGGAATATACAGGGGGCCGAAGCAATCCTCGTTCCATTCATAATGCCTGGTATCAAAAGGGAACACCCTCGAGTCGGCAAACGCATCGTATACATACCGTTTTACGACGCCTCCCATGGCTTTCAGCGTATCAACGTTTGCAGTGGTAAGATTGTAGATGAACATACCTGAATCCCTGGTGGCACGCTGGATATGATCTGTTCCCAGTACATCGCGCATAGAGTCGCTGAGCTCTTTTTTATCCGGCATCGTTACATAATACCTGGCTTCAAAATGCTCGGGGGATGCCATGGCAGTATGATTGATATACACAATACCGTCAATGATCTGCAGGGTATCACCGGGAATGGCGACACAGCGTTTGATCCAGTTCTCTCTCTTATCTACCGGCCGGGTAACCGGCGGAGGATAATTTTTACGCACATACTCCGCCCCCAGTGAGCGCATATTTGTATAGTAATCCTCATCATCCCCGGCAATTGTTTTCAGCACCGTATCCCCGCAGGGATAATTGAATACCACCACGTCATTACGATGTACGCTGCTGAAACCGGGAAGCCTTGTATAAGGCCACTGAACAGCGGTAGAAAAGGGTTTGGTGTTTTTAGTAAGCGGGAGGGTATGATGGGTGAAAGGCCAGGCCAGCGGGGTAATAGGAACACGCGGGCCATAACTGATTTTGCTGACAAAAATAAAATCATTGATCAGCAGCGTTTTTTCCATTGAGGAACTGGGGATAACAAAAGCTTCAAAGATAAAGGTACGGATAAGGGTAGCGGCAACCACAGCAAAAAGAGCAGCTTCTATCCATTCTCTCAACTTCGACTTCTTCCCGGCGCCTTCTTCCGGCTGCTTTACATCGCTGAAAGAAAAATTCATTTTAAACGTGGTTTTGGATCAGTAACTACTAACAATTTAATTAATTATACCCATATCTTTTCAAAATTTATATAAGCTAAAAGCCCTGCTGTAGCGGCGCAGTAAGCAACGGGCAGAATTCCTTCCCCATTGTATCATTACTACTGCGATGAGGCATCACCGTTATAAAAATCAGTATTATTATACCTGATCCTGCAAAAAAGTATCATGCCTGGTTTTTCTTTTTAAAAATTTTCAGGAAGATAAAATCGTTTTATTAAATTGCTCTGCGTAACCACTTCGTTAGTTATACATTTACCCACGTTACAAACATATTTACCATGCATACGTCGAGACGTTCATTCATACAACAAACCGGGCTGATAGCCGCCGGTATGATGTTACCGGGCGCTTTGTCTGCCATGACCGGCAACAAAGCGCTGCCAAAGAAAATAGGTTTGCAGCTGTACACCCTGCGCGACCAGCTGGCTAAAGATCCTAAAGGCACACTGGCCAAAGTAGCCGGCATTGGCTACAGGGAAGTGGAAACCTTTTATGGCTTCCAGGGCACGGGCGACAAAGGCGAGTTCTGGGGATTGAAACCTGCGGAGCTAAACGCCGTACTGAAACAACACCAATTGAATACACCCAGCGGCCACTATCAGCTCAATGATTATCTGACCAAAGGCAATGGTAACGCCGATGCCCTGCAACCGCAAATCGACCTGGCAGCAGCACTCGGCCAGCAATACTTTATTGTACCCGTATTACCGCTCTCCCTGTGGGATAAAAAACTGGGAGCAGATGATTATAAGTTCATGGCAGAACAACTGAACAAAGCCGGTGAACAATGTAAAAAAGCAAATCTGAAGATCGGTTATCATAACCACTACTGGGAATTCAAACCACTGGCCGACAGCAACAGCACCGGATACGAAGTAATGCTGAAAGAAACAGACCCCTCACTGGTTACCTTTGAACTGGATCTTTTCTGGGCCGTAAAATCAGGTCGCGATCCCATCACCCTGTTTAAAGAAGCACCCGGCAGATTTGTAGCCTGGCATGTGAAAGACATGGATAAATCGAATACTGCCAGTCTTACCGCCACAGGCACTGAAAATAAAACCTCCATGGAGCTGCTCTCCGGCGTCACCTTCGCAGAAGTGGGAATCGGCAGCATCAACTTCTCAAAGATCTTTGCCCAGGCAAAACTTGCCGGCGTAAAACATCTTTTCGTAGAACAGGACAAAATCACCATCGAACCATTCGATAGCATCACCCAAAGCTATAAATACGTGAAGAACGTTTTGCTCAAATAACGGGATTTGTCTTGGAACACTGATTACGCTGATTTTGATGATTGCTTTGATTTTACTTTAAATGTTTTATAAAAAGCAGGGAGATATACGGGGATAAATTCGCCTATATCTCCCTTTATTATTTCAAAATTCAAAAAAACAAAATCAATGAAATCATCAAAATCAGCGTAATCAGTGTTCCAAGACAAAATTCGCGTAACTTGCGCCCAAAGCAAGTAACATATGGCGATGCATGAATTTGAGACACTGGTGGAACTGTCTGTTCTTTGCCTGGATAAAAGCCAGGAAGAAGGATTGGATCGCAGGAGCCTCTTTTTTAACCTGTACAAATTACAACAGCAATACGATACCGCGTTTACACATTTCCGGGTGATAGACGTGTTAATCAAACATCATTTCGTATATACTTTTCCCGTTAGCGCGCACCCGGCGTATGCCACCCATGCTGCCTGGTTCGATGCACTGGCTGCCAGCCGGAAATTCAGCTTCATATACCGCAATCCCATTGCGGAATGGGACCAGGAAAGCAATCCTGTAGCCGGTTACGCCAATTTTGATTTTGCTACCCAGTCTTACATTATGTACTGCGATGCCGGCTCCTTTCTCTGGGCTGATATGGTAGCCAATGGCACGCTTACCGGTGATGATGCCATAGCGCCGGAAAAAACGGATGTTTTCTCTCTTGCACATGAAGTGGCAGAAGCCGCAGGCGAACAAAAAGATAAAGACGTACTGGGCCTGTGGTACCAGCTGCTTCCTTACATGGTAATGGAAGCCGAGCAGGAAGGTGAGCTCATTCACTACAAAGCGCTTGAAGCCATCCTCGATCTGGTGGTAACCAACGATGCCATACCCAACGAAGGATTGCCGCCGGCAGATGAACTGCCCGTTGGTGGTGAACTGGGCAAATTCTGCCAGTGGTGGTACGCCCCCGCAGCAGATAAAATGCCTGCCACTGCACCGGAGCAGGCAGAAGAAGAAATAGACCTTGAAGCTGTGCCTTTTAAAGCACAGGTGGAAAAAAGCGCTGCATGGTACGAACAACAGGTAGTGGAAATTTTGCAGGAAGCTAATACCGCTATCACTGAAATGGAAGACAACGGCGCCAGCGAAGCTACAAGGCAAAGTGTTTTCAGCCGCCTGCAGGAAGGGCTGGCTTACGCTGATAAAGGATTGGAACTATCACCCAACGAGCCGGGATTACTGATGAATAAAGGCTCTATTCTCATGTTGCTGGAGCAGTACAACCAGGCGCTGGCTATTTACGATAAGGCGCTGGCGCTTGCCCCCGATAATGCCTATGTGCATCTGAACCGAGCAGTGCTTTTTTATCATATGGAACAGGTCCCTGAAGCCATCGCCTCATTTGAACGGCTGCTGCAGCTGGAACCCGGAAATGAATTTGCACAGCAATGGCTCTCACACCTGAAAAATGAGGGGCAATAAACAAGTACAACACTACCTTCTTTCGTGGATCAGCACCGGTAGTGGCAGTGGCGGCGCACGGTGAAGCGCCGCTCATCTATTTTAAAAACCAAATACCGGATTTATTTACTAACTTATTAGGGATTAAATCCGGTAGAAAATGCCACAGGAAAACGACCAACAACACTATCCGCCCGGAAAGGGCAAACATGAAGCCCGCCGCGACTTCCTGAAACAATCTTCCGCAGTGATGGCACTGGCGTTCACGCCGCCGCTGGTAATAAAAGCGGCTCAGCACGATGAAACCATCGCCGGCATCTTTGAGAAGATGCCGGTAAGTATGGAGATCAACGGAAAAAAAGTACAGGTTTCCGTAGAACCACGCGTTACATTATTGGACCTGCTCAGGGAACAGCTGCAGCTTACCGGCACAAAAAAAGGTTGTGATCATGGCCAATGCGGCGCCTGTACGGTGCATGCAGATGGCCGCCGCATCAACTCCTGTTTGACGCTGGCGGTAATGCAGGAAGGAAAAAAGATCACCACCATCGAGGGTCTTGCTAATGGTGAAGAGCTGCATCCCGTACAGGAGGCATTTATTAAACACGATGGCTTCCAGTGCGGCTATTGTACCCCGGGGCAAATCATGTCGGCTGTAGCCTGCATCCGTGAAGGCCATGCCGGTTCTCCTGAAGAAATAAGAGAGTTCATGAGCGGTAATATTTGCCGCTGCGGCGCTTATGATAATATTGTTCATGCCATTATGGACGTAAAACAGGGAGGGAAAACAGTATGAATCAATTCTCCTATGTACGGCCTTCCAGCCTGAAAGCCGCTGTAGATGCCGTGGCGAAAGACAATTCCGCCCGCTTTATTGCCGGCGGTACCAACCTGCTGGACCTGATGAAAAGCGGCGTGGTAATACCGGAAAAACTGGTAGATATTAACCGTTTACCATTGAAAGATATACAGCTGAATGGCAACACACTTCATATAGGCGCCCTGGCGCTCAACAGTGAACTGGCGGCACATGAACTGGTAACCACACATCACCCGTTACTGGCCCAGGCCCTGCTGGCAGGCGCCTCACAGCAGCTCCGCAATATGGCTACTGTAGGCGGCAATATGATGCAACGCACCCGCTGCACCTATTTTTACGATACTACCATGCCCTGCAATAAGCGCAGCCCCAATAGCGGCTGCGGCGCTATTGGCGGCATTAACCGTATGCACGCCATCTTCGGGGCCAGCGATAGCTGTATCGCGGTACATCCCAGCGACATGTGCGTGGCGCTGGCTGCGCTGGATGCCACCGTACTGGTAACCGGCCCTAAAGGTGACCGCCGCATCCCTTTTACGGATTTCCACCGCCTGCCGGGCAACACCCCGCAGCTGGATAACAACCTGGCAAAAGGAGAACTGATCACCGCCGTGGAAATTCCCGCTAACGCCTACACGAAAAATGTATATTATCTGAAAGTACGCGACCGCGCCTCTTATGCCTTTGCCCTGGTATCAGTGGCAGCAGCACTGGACATCAGCAATAACATGATCCGGAGCGCCCGCCTGGCCATGGGTGGGGTAGCGCATAAACCATGGCGACTGTATGAAGCAGAAAAAGCACTGGCAGGCAAAGCCCCCACGGAAGAAAATTTCCGCCAGGCTGCAGCTATCGCATTGCAATCTGCCAAAACATACCAGCACAACCAGTTTAAAACAGGTTTATCCGTAAACAGTATTCAAACCGCTTTACTAAAAGCCGCCAGCGTATGAAAAAGCAACAAACAGGACAGTCGATGGACCGTGTAGATGGCCGCCTGAAAGTAACCGGAGGAGCCAGGTATTTCGCAGACCATCACCTGCCGGACCTATTATATGCCGCACTGGTATGCAGCCCTATCAGCAGTGGCACCATTAAAAGCATTAACACCACTAAAGCATTAAAGGCCCCCGGTGTGGCAGATGTAGTATCCCACCTGAATGCACCACCTGTGCCGGGGTATAAAAATGCCGATCCCGGCGCAAAAGATGGTCTTAAAATATTTAAAGACAACCGCATCTATTCCAACGGACAACCCGTAGCCGTAGTACTGGCCAACACACTGGAACGCGCTGTGCATGCTGCTTCCCTGGTGGAAGTACAGTACAACCAGGAAACGCATTATACCGATATGAATGCCAGCATGGACAAAGCATTCCAGAATAACCGGATGAAAGACTATTTGCGCGGTGAAGCAGATGCCTGGAAAAAAGCAGCTGTTACCGTGGATGCCACTTACACCATTCCATTGGAAGTACATAACCCTATGGAACTGGCCGGTATCATTGCACATTGGGATACGCCGGATACACTGGTGCTCTACGCGAAAACACAGGGCGTAAAAAATGTGCAGGACACGGTGAAAAGGTTATTCCAGTTACCGGAACAGAATATCACCGTTCACTCCCGGTTTGTGGGCGGAGGGTTTGGTATGGCGCTGCGTGTATGGCCCATGGAAGTAGCCACCATACTGGCCGCTAAGAAAATACGCAAACCGGTGAAGCTCGTCATCACACGCGATCAGATGTTCACCCTGGTAGGCTACCGCCCCAGTGCCATACAAAAGCTGAGCCTTGGCGCTACCTCCGATGGTAAGCTCACAGGCATCACTCATGAAGCGGTAGCCGTTACCTCTCCTTATGAAGATTTTACAGAAGGCATTGTGGCCATGAGTAAATTCATGTATGCATGCCCCAATGTAAATACCCGTTACAAACTGGTACCGCTCAACCTGAGCACGCCCGTATGGATGCGTGGGCCCGGAGAAGCTACCGGCGCATTTGCGCTGGAATCAGCCATTGATGAGCTTTCTTACAAACTCAATATAGACCCGCTTCAGCTAAGGATACTGAACCATGCTGATACCGATCCTGAAAAAGACCTGCCTTTCTCCAGTAAATATCTGAAAGAAGCCTATGAGCTGGGCGCTGAAAAAATCGGGTGGACTAACCGGAAGGCAACTCCCCGCAGTATGCAGGAAGATGGAATGCTGGTAGGATATGGCATGAGCAGCGGTACTTTTGGCGCCTTCCGTGGCAGGGCTACGGTATCGGCTACACTAAAATCCGATGGGTCCCTTATCCTCCAGAGCGCCGCTGCTGATATTGGCCCGGGTACTGCTACTGCCATGGTGCAGATAGCGGCAGATGTAACCGGCATTGCTCCTTCAAAAATACAATTCATGCTCGGTGAATCTGCTTACCCTTTTGCACCGCAACAGGGAGGCTCTTCAACCGTGTCTACACTTGGCAGTGCTGTAACAGACGCCTGTAAAGCATTACAGCAAAAGCTGGCATCACTGGCGGTCAGTAATGTACCGGCATTTAAAAACGCAACACCGGAAACAATTGTTTTTGAAGATGGACAACTGCTGAAAGCCGGGGGACAGGAAAAAATCACCTACGAATCCCTCCTGCAACAACAGCAGTTACCGGAAGTAAATGTAGTGGCTACCTCGCAAAGCGGGGAAGAAAGGAAAAAGTACTCGATGTACTCTTTCTCCGTACACTTCACCAAAGTACATGTACATCCTCATACCGGTGTGGTGCGCATAAAACATATTGTGAGCGTGGCCGATGCAGGCACCATTGTAAACACAAAAACCGCGCGCAGCCAGATGATCGGCGGCGTGGTAGGCGGCATTGGCATGGCCCTCACAGAAGAAGCAATACTGGATCACCGCTTCGGTCGTTTTGTAAATAACAACTATGCCGATTACCACGTTCCCGTAAATGCAGATACACCACCCACCGACGTGTATTTTATCAATAAGAAAGATCCTTACATCAATCCCATGGGGTCTAAAGGCATGGGGGAAATAGCGCTGATCGGCTTTGCTGCGGCGGTTTCCAATGCCGTGTATCATGCAACCGGCAAACGCGTGCGCGATCTCCCCATCACCCCGGATAAGGTGCTGGATGAAAAAGCTGCACAGCAATGGAAAGTGGAAAATAAACTGAATACATGAAAGAACTGGAAGACATCGTAAAATCATATTACACTGCCTGCCGCCAGGGAATAAAAACGGCGCTGGCAACAGTAGTGCATGTAGAAGGCTCTGCTTACCGCCAGCCCGGCGCAAAAATGCTGGTAACGGAAAATGGTACGCTCACCGGCGCTATCAGCGGGGGCTGCCTGGAAGGCGACGCCCTGCGGAAAGCACAACTGGTAATGATGCAACAGCAACCTATGCTGGTAACCTACGACACCAATGATGAAGACGATGCCAAACTGGGCGTAGGACTTGGATGCAACGGCATTATCCATATATTGCTGGAGCCCGTGAATGCGGAAGATCCGCTCAACGCAGTAGCCATGCTGGAGGAAGTAATATCCCATCGCGCGCCTGCCGTACTGGTAACCCTGTTCACACTGCACCGGCGTAAAGGGCCACAACCCGGCACCTGCCTGGTGCTTACCGCAAATGGCAAAATGCATCAACGTATACCCGATCAGCATCTGCAGGATGCTATCATCACTGATGCAAATCATGCGCTGCAGTCACGCAGCTCTTTTACGAAAACATACCTCTCTACCGGTAACGATTATACGACGCATACCTCCTACATACCGCCAGCGCCGCAACTCCTGGTTGCCGGCGCCGGCAATGATGTGATCCCGCTGGTGAAAATGGCCGCCCTTCTCGGATGGCATACCATTGTTATTGATGGCCGTCCCGGTTACGCCACCACCATAAGGTTCCCGGAAGCCACGCAGGTACTCATGGCCAAACCCGCGCAGGCGCTTTCCCAGCTGCAAACAGACCAGTATACTGCCGCTCTGCTGATGACGCATAACTATAATTATGATCTCGCCCTGCTGGCACAACTGTTGCCATTGCCACTTGCGTATATTGGCGTACTGGGCCCCGTTAAAAAGCTGCAACGCATGCTGGACGAACTGGCGGAGAACAATATCTCTATTACCCAGCAGCAACGGGCACGCATACACGGTCCTGCAGGACTGGATCTTGGAGCAGAAACCGCAGCCGAAATTGCCCTGTCGGTGATCAGTGAAATAAAATCAGTGCTGTCTGCCGCCGCAGCCACTTCATTGCGGGAAAAAACAACATCCATCCATTCCCGCGAACAACAGATCATCCTTCAACAGCAACTATAATGAAAACAACCGGTATCATTATCCTGGCCGCAGGCGCCTCTAAACGACTTGGAACTCCCAAACAGCAACTCCCCTACCAGAACAAAAGCCTGCTGCAAAATGTAGTGCACACTGCCCATCACTGCGATATGCCCACCGTAGTAGTGCTTGGCGCCTTCGCCACACAGATCAGGGAGCAACTGGTAACCGAAAAAGTACACACCATTGTAAATCCTCACTGGCCGGCCGGTATGGGCGGTTCTATCCGTACGGGCTTACAACACCTGCTGCGCATTGCGCCCCACGTAAATAATGTATTGCTGTTATTATGCGACCAGCCCTTTATCACCCCTTCCCTGCTGGAGGAAATGATAACGTTGAAAAATACCTCCGGTAAAGCCATCGTTGCCTGCACCTATGGCGATGCCACCGGTACCCCTGCCCTCTTTGGAAAGCCATTCTTTCCACAGCTGCTGGCACTGAACGGACAGGAAGGCGCTAAAAAAATATTGCTGCAACACCCGGAGCAGGTGGCCACTGTGCACTTCCCGCAGGGAGCAATAGATATAGATACCACCGCCGACTATGAACAACTGCTCACCAGCGGGAAATGATCAACCCGGAAAATATTTTTTGGTAAATAAAATGACATGCTTATATTTGTCTACAAGATTGGTAGACTAATAAAATCGTATTCACCATGAACACAGATCAAAATCATCGAAATCCGCGCCTGTTAAGCGCATCAACCAACCGCCCCATAATAGCGGCGTCTTATTGTTGTTGTTAACACCCACCCCACCCTGCGGCCACTCCACCAATTGCCGCTGTAGCATTTACTATTTCAACAACTGTTTTATCACTGTCAACACAAAAAATTTTCGTCATGAAAACGACAAACCAACCCGTGTTCTCCCTCTCCGGGGGAGTAACTGCAGCACATCTTGCATGGTTCCGTACCTATGGTATCATACAGTTTAAAAGCTTCCTGGACAAAAACGCTCTCGCCGCCGTACACGAAGAAGTACAACGTGTACAGGAACTACTGATCCGGAATAATATTCAGAAAGTAAACGGCATTCCCCTGAAATTCGGTACAGACGTGGATGGCAGCCCATTGATCCAACGCATCGCTTTCGCCTCTCATTACAGCAACATGTTGCGTGAATTATTAAAAGACCAGAGACTTCAGTCACTCACTACTTTACTGGGCCCCTACTCCGGCAGGATAGGCGAAAACGAAAAAGACGGCCTGGTGGTAAATCATTATGTAAACACTACCGAGAGCCAGTTCAAACAACTGGGGTGGCATACGGATAGCCCGCGGGACCTGTTTCTCGGTTCACGTATCCTTCCCATGCTGAACGTGGGTATTCACCTCGACAACTGCCCGCTGGATAACGGCGGACTGAGAGTATTGCCCGGCACGCATGAGCAAGGCTTACTGAAACTCCTGTTCAGGAAAAAGTACTTCATCGATAATAATCCCGATGAGAAGGAAGTAGGTTTTGATATTGAGGCCGGCGACCTTACCGTTCACGATGGGCGCCTCTGGCACCGTGTGCAGCAATCGCCCTATACCGGCGAAAAAAGCCGCAGAAGAGTGATGTACATTCCAATTATCACCGGCGCTTACCAACCCAAAACAGCGAATAGCCCCACGCCTTTTTATCATAAACTGGCGCATCTCAAACAACATCTGTATGGCGGCAAACCGCAATGGGCGAATATAAAAGCCCGGCCCGAAAGCCTTGCAGAAGTAAACACTCCATCTCTCTAAAAATATAATCCGATGTCATACGCATTAATAACCGGCGCAGCCAAAGGAATAGGAAAAGCCATTGCTGCACAACTCGCGGAAAGAAACTATCATTTGCTGCTGGTAGATATAGATGCAAAAACACTATCTGCCACAGCGGAAGCAATTGCAGCACAGTATCACGTTAATGTACATACGCTGCACCAGGACCTGTCGGCCCCCGATGCCCTGCAAAACGTCACCGACTGGAGCAGTACCTGGCATGATTCGCTTTCCGTGGTGGTGAACAACGCCGGTTATGGCATCAACGGGCCTTTTGAGCAACTTACACTACAGGAGCAGTTCAATATCATTGATGTAAATATCAAGGCACAGGTGGGTTTGTCGTACGCCTATATACCGGTACTGCGGAAATTCCCCAAAGCATACCTGCTGAATCTGGCCAGTACTACTGCTTATCAAACGGTGCCTTATCTTAACATCTACGCATCTACGAAAGCCTTTGCACTTTCCTTTACCCGCGGGCTCCGGTATGAGCTCAGGCATTCGCCCATATCAGTGAGCGCACTGAGCCCCGGCAGTACCGACACCGATTTTGTAAACCGGGCGCGCATGGGCGATTATACCCGCAACGTGGCCAACCGTTTTAACATGACACCGGAAAGGGTAGCAAAAATAGCTGTGGAAGGGCTCTTCAAAGGCAGGGCCGAAATTGTACCTGGCTTTACCAATAAACTGAATGCCTGGTTGCCAAAATTCTTCCCGAAATTGTTCGTAGAAAAAATTGCGGCGGGCATTTATGAGCCCAAAGAAAAAGAGGCTGGCACTATTGCACTCACTACCTGATACACAGGACCCTGCTTAATGAGAAAGCGGCACCGGAAATGGTGCCGCTTTCTTATGTATTATGGGAATAACATTTGTAGTGCTGTTATAAAAAAGATATGGCAACTACAGGCATTCATATAGGCACATCGGGCTGGAGCTATAAACACTGGAGGGAAATATTTTATCCTGCCGGGCTGAAGCCTGCCGGCTACCTTTCTTTTTATGCAGAAAAATTCAAGGTCACAGAAATAAACACCAGCTTCTATCATCTCCCCAAACCATCTACTGTAGAAGGATGGATAGAAAAAGTACCGGCCCGTTTCTATTTCTGCCCTAAGATCAGCCGGTATATCACCCATGTAAAAAGGTTACTGGATCCCGAAGAATCGTTACCCAGATTCTTTGACATTTTTGATCCCTTTATAAAACACCTGGGGCCGGTGCTGATCCAGTTGCCTCCTTCTGCTGCGTTTGAAACAGAAAGGGTGGACCACTTTTTCAGAATACTTACCAAAACCTATCATGGCTATCATTTCGCACTGGAAGCACGGCATAAAAGCTGGCTCTCCGATGAAGCCATGGCAATGCTGCAGCAGTATAAGATCGCCTGGGTTATTGCCCTGTCGGGGCACCGGTGGCCGTTTGCAGAAGCCATTACCGCAAAGCATATTTACGTTCGTTTCCACGGGCCGGACGGCAGGTATGATAAACTATATCCTGAAAAAACGATGGATACCTACGCGGGAAAGTTCAGGGAATGGCAGCAGGACAAACATACTGTCTGGGCATTCTTTAACAACGACGGGCACGGCTATGCGCTTCAGAATGCAACACAGCTCATCACATTGCTCAAATAGTTCTCTGCCTGCCCATTATCTTATTCAAACAATTCCTGTTCGTCGGTATAATAGGTTTTCCGGCCTCCGCTGCTGTCTTTCTTAATAGGCGCTCCACCCGGGCTTTCGCTTAATTTGGCATTGTGTACCAGCATAAAATCGCGCACTTCACCGTTGATGATATCAGGATTACTTTTCAGGATCTTCTTTTCAGCGGCTTCCAGGATCTTCTTTACAGATTTCAAAAGTGCTTTGATTTTAGGTGCGGGTATTTTATTGGAGATGGAAAAAGGAGAGATCTTTGCATCCCACAGGATATCATCTGCATAAGCATTCCCGATTCCCAGCACATTGTGCTGATCCAGCAGGTATTTCTTAATGGTGATTTTTTTCTTTGCCAGTTGCTCTTTGAGATAATTCTCGTTGAAGTCGTCCGACAACGCATCAGGCGCTGTTTTTTCTTCCGGATCCAGTTGAACATTAGCAGCGGCCTGGAAGTCTGTTAATGCCAGCCCTGTGCCATCTGCAAACAACAACTCTACAATGGTATGCTTTTGTTCATTTTCCTTTTCAAATAAATACAGCTTTCCATGCAGCATTAAGTGCATTCCCAGCACGTGTTTGTTTTTGAATACAAAATGCAGCTCCTTGCCCACCCGTTGTATGTGCTCTAAAGACTGCCCCTCCAGTGCAGCTTTCAGGTCGGCTTCTTTAACACGCAGCTTCTTTGCATTCTTTACTGTAACGGATTTCAGCTTTTTATGCAACAGCGCCTTTTCCAGGTTATGACGGAAGGCTTGCAGATCGGGTAATTCAGGCATAACACTATTTTTTTAAGATAAATTAAGGATTATGGCGGAAATAACCACCTATACATATTTTTCATGTATGTGAACAACCTGTTAAAAGTAACTGTCCAGCGGCCTCAGACGGGACTTTTAGGGCATTTTCACTCCAAAAAAGGTTATCTTTGCTGTCTATGTTTTTTCTAAACCAGTTATATTTTCTCTAAACCAATAAACCACGGAGTGTGAACATGAAATTGAAGCAAGTGATCAGACCGTTGATTTTTATAATTACTATTAGTCTTTTCGTATTTCTATTTACAAATTTTACAAATCTGGGCCCCTCGAAATCCACAGCCACTGCGCAACCGTCTACTGCTGTTAAAACGGATTCCGTACAACGGGAAAGCCTCTACGATATTATGCGGCTGGATACCACCGGTCTTTCAAGAGACGCATTTGAAAATGCCATGACCGGCTACGAGCATCTGCAGGAAAACGGACGGATTAAAAACCCGGATGTATTGTCTATTATTGACTTCTCCCTGCCCAGTACCAAAAAGCGTTTGTTTGTAATAGACCTGAAGAATAAGCTGTTACTTTTTAACACGCTGGTATCCCATGGCCGGAATTCCGGTAAAGACATGGCCAATACTTTTTCAAACAAGATGAACAGCTTTAAAAGCAGTCTTGGTTTCTATATCACCGGCGACACCTATACCGGCGAGCACGGCTATTCCCTTCGCCTGGAAGGAGAAGAAGCCGGCATTAACGATAACGCCCTCAGCAGGGGTATTGTTATGCATAGCGCCGATTATGTAAATGACAAGCTCGGTAAATTACAAGGCTATATTGGCCGTAGCCTGGGATGTCCCGCCATTCCCGAAAATGTGCACCGTAAAGTGATCAGCAGCATCCGTAATGGTACCTGCCTGTTCCTTTACAGCCCCGACAAATATTATTCCGCACATACAAAGATCCTTGTGAAAGACAGCAGCGCGTCTTAAACTATTTAAACAGCTTTTGTTTAAATACCACATCATGCGCATACACATCGGAGGCAAAATGTAATTTGCCTCCTTCCATCCAGGTAGTGAAATAAGTAATGATCACTGGTACCGGATCTTTTACCGCCACAAATTTTTCTTTCCCGCTATTCATGGCACTGTCAATTCTTTCGTTGGTCCATTGAGGTGAGTCCTCCAAAACAAACTGCGCCATTTTTACAGGGTCTTTTAACCTGATACAACCATGACTGTAAGCCCTGTTATCCCGCTCAAAAAGCGCTTTCTCAGGCGTATCATGAAAGTAAATATTGTAACTATTGGGGAACAGGAACTTAACCCTGCCCAATGCATTATGCGCACCGGGCTTCTGGCGGATGACCGGCAAGCCATTGGCCTCCCCTGTTACTTCCATGTGTTTGGAAGCCAGGTAGCCCTTGTTACGCTGAACTGCAGGCAGGATCTCTTTCCGCACAATGCTGCGGGGAATATTCCAGTAAGGGCTGAACACTACCTGGTTCAGCATTCCGGAGAACATAGTAGTACTATGCCCTTCTTTTCCCACAACAATATCCATATCAAACAGGCGCTTATCTCCATCCGTCACATGCAATACAAAGGCCGGTATATTTACGAGGATCAGCTTTCCCTGCGGCTTTACAGGCATCCATTTCATGCGCTCCATATTCAGCAGCAGTTGTTGTAACCGTTCTTCAGCGGAAATATTCAGGGCGTTGATCACGGTATCGTTCAACACCCCGTTCGGCGTGTACCCGTTACTGTTACGGAAGGCATTGATAGCCGCTTCCAGTTCGTCGTTAAATACATCTGTACTGTCACCGGGCTTTAACTCGCCGGTGATCTGCAGCCGTTTTTTTATGGCGATGATTTCCGGAGCTGATTGTCCTTTCTTTAATCCCTTCTTTACTGGCTGCAAGGGCTGCCAGCCTCCTTTGCCGACATATTCCCGGTAGGCTTTGAGCGGTTCTTTCATGGGGGCTACTGCCGGGAATACTTTATCATTGGTTCGAAGCATGGAATCGGCCAGTTCCATCACCGGATAGCGCTGGGCCGGCACCATATGCTCAAGCTGACCAATACTGCCGCCGGTTTCCCGGAAATAATTGATAAGCCGCCAGGTAAGTTGCAGCTCTGTTTTAATGATCTCTTTATCAGAAGAGCTGATCTCCAGGCTGTCTTCATTCATAAGGTCATCCAGCCGCCTGTCAAGCGCACGGTTACTTATGCTGTCCCTGCTGTAATTATACAGGCTCCGGAATGCAGCAGCCTGTTCCACCGGTCCCCGGCTGTCGAACCATGCAAATTCAAAATTGCGGGCATTATAAAAGCTGCGGATCCTGTCGGCAATGGTGTCGTTCAGTTTTTGCGAAGTAATGAATGCCGCTATCGCTGTACTGTCCAGGAACAGGTCGTTATAGGCATTTTCGGGAGTAATCCCCGTATTGCGTGGGCTGATATGCTCATCAGAGGTAGCCGGCGCTGAAGGGGAACTACAACCATACAGCATGTATGCAAACAATGTGATCAACAGGAGCTTCTTCATACCCTGTTTCCTATCAAATTAAAAGCCGTTTACAGGAATAGGCCGCTATACAGGATCCACGCTCCAGCGGGCGTAGCCGCTGCGGAACAAACTGTGCATATACTGCAACAAAGAGGGTGTATCAAAGTATGATACACCCTCTTTTCAGTTACCGGATGGAGGCGGCAGCCGGTTAAAGCAAAACGCCTTCATTTATTTTTGATACCTCTTACCAGGCATACGTTGTTAATCTTTTAACCCCAGGTATTTTTGCACTGATTTATAATCTTTCCAATCTACTCCACCGCTGGCGCTGCGGGCAGCCACACCTCCCGGTACCAGCACATAGCGAAACTGCCGGATCACTTTTTCACCGGGGAAACTGCCCGAGCTGAGATCATGGCTCGAAAGAATGAGAATTCCACCCTCAGCCGCCTGGAAGCTCACAAACATGTAGGGATCCAGGTATGGCAAAGGCACAATGTAAGGTGCATCTGCAGAGTCGAGGTTAAAATAAACATTGACAACGCCCTTGGTCAGTATTTCTTTGGTAAGCTTTGGGATTTCAACGGCGCCAACAAAACCATCGCCGGTAGGCACCCCGTTCTGATCGCGGATACTGTCGAAGGCTACATCAAGCCAGTCAGAATAAATCACATTGGCGACACCGGTATCCCCTTTAGGGCCAGCAGGGCCAGCAGGACCACCGGGGCCGGCAGGACCAGGATTACCGGCAGGCCCCTGGGCTCCGTCTTTGGAGCAGGCAGCAAATGCCAGGATTACGGCAAACAGGAACATTAAAGGCAGGTGACGGGAAGAAAGTTTCATAAAGGACGATTTTGGATGATTTAATATAATTAATGATATGTGGAGTTTCGAGGCATCGGGATCTTTACACGTTAGTCAATATACAAAAAAACAAATAACAAAAATGTGATAATTTAGTTCGGACAGTTATCATATCATGAAACAAAATAATGCCCCTGTTGGTTAAATAAAACGTCCTCATTTTTTTAATCTTCTCCCTGTTGCAATTTACCGGTTACAAGTTGATGATGATGTTCCTACAGGTTAGACACATTTGTTTTCAGTTCCTGGATCATAACGGATGATATGGATACAGCTGGAAGCCGACAAAGAAATTACCCCTGGAGGTGGCAATGTAAAATACTGGTAACGGCAATAAAAAGGAAAGCGCTTCCTTTAAGGGGAAACGCCTTCTTTCCTGTCGTTGTGAATATAAATTATACTCTTCCCATTACCGGGTCGCTGATGCTTTCCTTACCTGTTTCCACCCTGCCGGCAAAACGCTGCGAGAAAAGGTCGCTGCCGGAAGTCTTTACTGAAAAGTCGTACCAACCCTGGCTCTTAGCCAGGTCTATTACCAGTGTGGCAGTGGTGCGCGCAGCCACCGTTTTCTTCAGCACACCTTTTTTATATCCCAGGTCGGCAATGATAAATGTAGCCGGTTGTGTACCATAATTTACCAGTTTCAGCTCCACGTTGCCGGTTAGTTTTTTACTGTTGGTAATACCGCGTTGATAATTGCATATTATCTCCACCTCAGGATCGGAGGCATCACCGGTAAATTCCCGGTAAAACCCGTTAGGGCCATATATCCTCAGGTGATAATGCGCGTCTTCAAAAGATGACAGCGGCCAGGTATCTTTCAGCTGATCACCTGCCTTTACGGCATAGGACCAGGTTCTTACAGGCTCCATGGTTTGTGTGTCTTCCTGCAAATATTTGCCTGGTGCATACACGTTGAAAGGAGCACCTGCCGCACGATCGCCAAACACTTTGTTGCCGGCTTCAAAACTGATCCCGAATGATTTTTTGCCGGCATCCAGTTTTCCTCCCACATACAGTTCATAAGGCAGTGCGTTGGAAGCACGGGTGCCCTTTTCCTGCTGCGGCATCCATTCTGCCGTAGCGGGGTTGGCATTGATCTTTGCAATTTCTTCTGCGGTAAGCAGCTTGAATTCATCCGGTAGTTTCTTGAACTTCGCGTTATAGATAGTTTCAATAAACTCGTTCCTTTCCGGGAAAGGAACTGAAATTTTTTCACCGTTAAAAGGCCGGAATACAGAAGTAAGATCGCTGCAAACAGTACGGCGCCATGCGGAGATATTGGTTTCCTTAATTGGCTTGCCGGTTTTATGTTGCAGGAAATGCTCCATCAGCTGCAGGATGGACGTATGGTCGCATACCTGTGAATTCACATAGCCACCACGGCTCCAGGGCGATGCTATGACCAGTGGAACACGGTATCCCAACCCGATAGGGCTTTCGCGGATCTCGTCTGCTTCCAGGTATTTCTTGGCCTGCTCTTCTTCGCGTGTTACATATTCCAGGCCGGTATCAATTCCTGCAGATACCTTGCCGGTACCAGGCTTATGCGGCGCGGTGAACGGAGGCACGTGGTCGAAATAACCGTCATTCTCATCATAACATAAAATAAAAATGGTTTTCTTCCATACCTCTTCCCTGCGGGTGAGGATATCCAATACTTCAGACACATACCAGGCGCCATACCATGGTGATCCCGGATGGTCTGAGAACTCACCCGGCGCTACCAGCCATGAAATGGTGGGCAGCTTGCCCTCATTTACATCTGTTCTGAACTGGTGCAGTATATCGCCTTTAGGCACCTGTACGGTTCTTTCTGTATCCCCATCCTTGTAGGTAAGGGTTTCCAGCTCGTGGTAGTCGGGGTCGGCAATGTTGGTAGTAAATGCTTTGTTATGGAGATTTTGTGCCCGCCGGGATAATTTGGCAAAGTTAGCTACGGTAAATTTTTCAGCATCCACCTTTGCCTGTTCCAGCGCTGCTTTCTGCCGCTCCAGTTTCTTTTGCAGTTTGGCGGCTTCTTCTCCTGAAGCGCTGCCCAGCTTTGATTCCAGGCTTCTTATTTCTTCCGGAAGTTCTTTTATTTTACGTTGCAGGTATTGAATATGACCGGCAGCAAAACGCACATTATAGGCGGCAAACCATTCTATGGGATTATCTGTAAAGTTAGCCAGCATCCCGTCCTTCTCCCCTTCCAGACCGGCTGCACTGATTTCATTCTGATAAATTTTCCAGGAAATGCCGTTGTCTTCCAACCGTTCGGGAAAACTGGTCCAATGCGCTTCACGTCCGTAATCTACATCCTCATTCCATACATTGGCTTTGGAATCTGCCTTTTGTTCGTCGCGCACGGTACCCGTCCACAGGTAAAGCCTGTTTGGTGTGGTACCGGTTAAGGAAGAACAGAAATTCTGATCGCACACTGTGAAAGCATCGGCCAGGGAATAATAGAACGGGATATCTTCCCGGTTATAATAACCCAGGGTGAGCGGCATAGGCGCCCATTCCTTATTGCCTGATTTCTTTACCAGCAGCCACTGATCGTATTTACCGTTGTTACGGGCATCTACCTGGTTGCCCCATGAATGCGGCAGGCTGCTCATCCAGGTGGCCTTTGTTTCCTTCATATTAAGCCGGAAGGGGGCATAAGTTTCATTCTTTGCATTACTCTGCAGCCATACCAGGTTCTTGTTGGGCAGTTGTATAGCACGTGGATCATTATAGCCCCGCACTCCCCGGAGCGTTCCATAACAGTGGTCAAACGACCGGTTTTCCTGCATCAGCACTACAATATGCTCTGCATCCAGGAAAGTGGTACCGGGCTTGGGATCAATGGCCATTGCCCGCTGAATAGAAGCTGGCAAGGCGCTGAAAACACCGGCAGCCCCGGATAGCAATGCTGCCTTTTTAATAAAATCTCTTCTGTTATCCATTAGTCGTTATAAATTTTCATGTACACTGTAAAGGGATCATACGAAAATGGAAAATAGTAAAATTCCCGTGGTATCTACTATTTACTGTGAAGAATGGTTGTTATCTTATTATTATGGTTCTGTAATAACGGGCATAAAAAAGGCTTCCGCTCAATACGGAAGCCTTTTTTTATATGTTGAGAAATGGTAAAGCCGGTTTATTGTGCTGAAGGCACCAATACAATTTTGATCCTTACCTTGGCAGCTGGCTTCTGTGAAGCAGCGCCATTCACACCTTTAATATCTACCTCTACGCTCTGATCATCGTGGATAACAAAATAGGATTGATTGTTATATACCTGCGGCAGTAATTCAAATGCCTGTGGTACCACTGTCGGATTTGCCGCACTATACCTGGCCATGGAAACAATTACGCCATCCAGCTGGTTTACGTTATTTAATTCCGATACGGGAATGGAATAAAAGAAGGTACCATCCGAATCCTGACCCCAGTCGTTTGGACTTATTTCGAACAAAATGGTTTGATTGGGAATAACTACTTCATTGGTGGTTTTGGTGCAACCGGGCAATATAAAACCCAGTAACAGCAGCGGCAGGTAGAACCATGTTTTCATATTGTGTTGCGTTTAACATCATTTCACCAAATACAATGCCATAAACATATAATTCCACGCTAATCCGTATTTTTATAGCATGTTACCACGATACCCAAAAGCTTTCGAAAATATCCCCGCCGTTCAGCTGCAACACGCCGGAAAGTCGGTAGTGGCCTGGTTCAGGCAATCAACCGAAGCCGGTAAAGAACAGGGCTTCCTTACAGAAAACTGCCTGGTGTTCATTCTCCGGGGTACCAAACAACTGCACTTCCAGGAAGGCGACCTGATTGCCCACGCGGGCGACCTCCTGCTGCTGAGAAGGGGGGTGTATTTTATGACTGATTTCATTACGGATGGCGCCGATTACCAATCGCTGATGATATGCATGGATGATACGCTCCTGCGCTCCTTTGCCAGTGAAGACGGCGCCCCCGGCCCTGCTATCAAAACAACACTGCCGGTAGTCATCCCTTGTAAAAATGAATTGTTACAGGTGCGCAACAGCATCCTGGGCTACCTGGAACATCCCCATATACATACCAACCGGCTGCTGGAATTAAAAATAAACGAGATCTTACTGCTGTTGCTCTGCGGCGAATACCGGCAGGAAGTCCGGGCTTTCCTGTCGCGCCTTTTTGACCACAGTGCGGAAAATATTTCCCTGGTCATCCGCAATAATCTCTTTCAGCCTTTTACCCTGGAAGAATATGCGAAAATGTGCGGCTTAAGCCTAAGCAGCTTTAAAAGAGAATTTGCCCGCCTTTATGATGCCCCTCCCAAAAAATGGATCAATGAAGAGCGCCTGAAACATGCCCGTGAACTGCTGCTGCATTCCAGCAACAATGTTAATGAAATTGCCTATGAATGCGGTTTTGAAAATGTATCTTACTTTATAAAACAATACCGGCAGCTTTATGGCATTACGCCAAAAAATGCACAACGAACCAAAAATGCTATTTTTTGAACGATTCCTGCTATTGCTTCATTCCCGGCAGTAATACCTTTGATAAAAAATAACAGATAACTATGAAACGTATACCCATGATGGCTTTCATCCTGATGGCCAGCCATACATTTGCACAGCAGCGGCTCAATAACGCATCCTTTATGCATGCCCCGGAAAGCGTGGCTACGGATAACAGCAGCTACTATATTGCCGATATAGGCGAAGGTGCAAATCCTACCAAAAAAGATGGTAACGGGATCATTTTCCGGATGAACAAAAAAGGGGATCACCAGGTGCTGGCCACGGGACTGGATGCCCCTAAAGGCGCATTCATCCTGCATCACACCCTTTTTGTAGCAGATATCGATAAAGTAAAGGGATATGATATTACTTCAGGTGCGCAACTATACAATATAGACCTTGCACCTGCCACTGCTTTTCTCAATGATATCACAGCTATTAACGATTCCACACTGGTGGCCTCTGCTACTGATGTAAATAAACTCTTCCTGGTACACCTGGGAAAAAATCCCCGCGCGGAAGAACTGGTATATACCCATCCTGTAAAAGGTACCAATGGCGTAGTATACGATGCGCAGAGCAAGAAGCTGTATGTATGCGGCTTTGGCAGCGATAATGCACCGAACGGGCAAATTGGTTATATTGATATGAACGCTGCAGAAAAAGTATCCACGCCACTTACAAACAGGTTAGGCTATTATGATGGCATTGCGCTCACGGATCACAATAAACAACTGGTCATATCCGACTGGGTAGCTTTCGAGAAGAAGGGAGTACTGCTTAAACTGGATCTGGCCAGTGGTCGTATTACCACACTAAACCAGGAACTGATTGCTGGTCCGGCCGATTTTACACTGGATGCCGCCAGCAACGCTATTGTACCCGCAATGCTGGAAGGAAATGTATTGAAATATACTATCTCAAAATAAAAAAAATTAGCGGAGGAAGCCCGTTTCCTCCGCTAAATAACAATTATATCCTTACCTGTACACCCGCTGTTCCGCCGATGTATCCTCCATGGAATTTATCGTTCCTCCTGTATTCCGACCAGATATAATGGTTACTTATTCCCTGCCCTACCCCATGTTCTGTTTGCACGAAATTAAAGGTAGGACCGGCAAATACTTCTACCCTGCTGCCAAAGCGATAGGCGGGAAATATGCCCAGCGATTGCCGGTGATAATATCCTTTTTTGAAATCAGTGAGCACCAGGGTGGTAGCTTCTGCGTTGATCCTGAAATGTGATAACAGCGGCCAATGCGCGCCGATACCAGCTTGCAGGGCATACAAAGGATTAGGGTTATCCTTTAAATTATATCCTGCCCCAAGGATACCGTACAATATTTTTCCACCTGATTTGAAAGAAGCAATTGTTGTAGCCGTTTCATCGATGCTTACACTCACCTGCATTTCTCCGCCCTTCACAATGTTCACCGCACCTATAGGGCATTCGCTGCTATCGGCAATGTTGATAAAACCTACCTGCACACCTTTTACCTTTTTTGCAATATTGATAAACCCTGCCACCTGAGAGTGTACGTTTTCCGATTTATTCATAAAGCCGGCTACCTGCACATTGGCGTCTTTTTTCGCCATGTTGGTGAACCCTGCTACCTGCAGCTGTGAATTATTAGCGGCCATATTCATAAAGCCGGCTACCTGCGTACCATCCACATTACGCGGCACGAGATTGGCAAAACCCGCCATCTGGAAACCATGCATACTGCCGGCTGTGTTCAGGAACCCCGCTACCATAGCACCGTTTCCACTGGTTTTTACCTGGTTCATAAAACCGGCCACGGTAACAGCGTGAAATGTTTTACCGATATGATTGGAAAAGCCAGCTACCTGTGCGCCGGTAGCGCTGTCTTTAACAATATTGGAAACACCGGCAATAGCTGCGCCGGTTTCAGCTTTGGATACACCGGCAATAATATGTAAGGAAAAATGATTGGTATAAGCTGCTGCATTTTTTCCATTGCTGCTCAACGGATACACCAAACCAATATGCGCAGGACTGGTCAGCGGCGTTTGCGCATACGCCGCAGTAGCAAAGAATAAAACGGAAACAGAAAAACAAATGATCCGGCTGCTGAAGTAAAATGTTCTCATGGTGTGTTAGTTATTTCGTACTGTATAACGACACGTTGAAGAACTTATACCCCTATGCAAAAACTTAAAAAAGACTGATGCCTGCCTGCCATCCCAGCCATCCGGTAACAGAATTGCCTATACTGAAAGAGGGATAGTGCGCGCCAAAATCGGTGGACTTATAACCCGGCATGGGCACTACTTTATCAGCAGTATAAATAGCAAGCGCAGGTCCTGCAAAAAAACTGATCCGTTTGGATAATTTTATATTGAGAGAAGGCTGTATACGGAAAATCTGTGCATCGTTTTCCCAGGCGCCCAGGAAAAGATTCTGCCCTGTAATTTCGGCGGCTAAAGACAACCTTTTATTGATTGGAATGATCTTTCCTACCCCGTAACCAAGTGACCATGCCCTGCTGTTTTTCTCAAAGTCGGCGCCGCCCAGCAGGATGCTATACAGCTCACTGCGACCGGATTTCCAGGCAATATTAAACGGCAGCACATCCGTGCTGAACAGTACTGCCTTCTTATAGCCCCTGCGCACAATACTGATGATACCGATGCTATACCCGTTTACCGTATCTGCAATATTCACCAGGCCAATCTGTACTCCATCCATTTGCTTTGCGTAGTTGAAAATGCTGGCGAGCTGCACACCTTTCATCACTCCGCGGTTGATATTGCCTACGCCCGCAATCTGGGCGCCGTGGGCATCTTCTCTGTTGTAATTGCCTATGCCGCTCAGTTGCAGCCCATCAAGATTTTTACCGTTATACGTGAATGCCCCTGCTACCTGCCAGCCCTGTGTATGGCCGCGGTTAATACCGCCAATCCCACTAACGGATACGCCCTCCATATTCTTACGCACCTGGCCAATAGCGCCGGTAAGTTGCACGCCTTCCATATTTCCCTCCGTAATATTGCTAACACCTGCTACCTGCAAGCCTTTCATGGAGTCAAGCACATTGTTGTGCAACCCTGCCAGCTGAACGCCCTTCGTTTTTCCACCCACTATATTTACCAGCCCCGACACCTGTACATGCTGCATATCATTTTTCACAATATTGAACACGGTGCCTATTTCCACACCATCTACCCCTGCGGCATAACCGCCCAGCATATTCATGGAAAACTTATTCACTACCTGCCCGCTCATCCGGCCATGCGTGCCCAGGCCTGGTGTAAGCGATACCTGGTAAGGCTTATCAGCCAGGAAGCCGCCAATATTCAAACTGGTTAATTTCTGACGGGAGGATAAAAACATATTTCCCAACCAGGTTTTTTCTACCCGTGTATGCCCGGTAATATCCACCACTTTCAGCTGGTACGTAGCAGGAGCAATGCTTACCGCTATCTCCTGGTCGTAGCCTGTGGTAAGCAGCAAAGAGGTATCTGCATACAGGTCCTTACTAACACTAATGGCTGCGGTAGGATATTTATCCCTTAACCGCAGCCTGAAGTAACCGTCGTTGTTTGTTAGCGTAGAAATGAGTTGCTGTCGTTCATACACACTCGCATTGGGTAGCCGTTGTCCCGTTTTCCGGTCCGTGACTACCCCGCTGATCAGGTAGTAAACCTGTCCCTGCGTTTTTCTCAGCAAGATGATATAGTTCCCTGATTCTTTATATACAAAATCACCGTTGAATAAAATATCGAGTACCTGTTTTACACTTTTATTTTTTACGGAGATGTTCACCAGGCTATCTTGCGGGAGTATAGTACTGAGATAGGAAAAATAAAAATCCCCCTGTTTGCTGATAGCGGTCAGTACTTCCGAAAGCGGCCGTTGCTTTGCTTCAATGCTAACCGTTTTATTAAGCAGCTGCTGTGCAGCCAGTGGTAATGAAAAACAACAAACGAATAAAAAGGTCAGCAAATGCTTAGGTGGTAACATACAGTACGAAGGCTATTATTTCAGTATAATTTGTGATCCCTGTTTTTCAACGGCAATCTCATAAGTAAGCCCGATCACTTTTAAAGTACTATCCAGCGAACTGTTGGTAAAGGTAGAATTAATCTGTAAATCGCGTTTGGCATTGTTGGCAATAACGATGTTTACACCATACGCTTCATTGAGGATCTCCACCAGCTTCCATAAAGGAGTATTGTTGCACACAAATGTTTGGGTGCGGTAATAGCTGTACAGCTCATCTGTATTGCTTTGCTTGCTGGGTGCTTCCTGCTGCTCGGTTACCACTGCTTTTTCATGTTGTTTCAGCTGTACACTGTTCTTGTTCTTGGTTACCTCCACGGCGCCGGTTTCCACAATTACTTCTGTTTTGCCGCGTGTACTTTTAACATTGAAGGAAGTGCCCAGTACCCGTACGGTCACATCATTTACCTTGATCACAAAGGGTTTGCCCGGATCCTGCGCCACGTTAAAAAATGCTTCTCCTTCCAGTTTTACCAGGCGTTGTTTATTATTGCCTGCGTAGGTGATAGTAGATTGTTTATTCAGCGTTACCTGTGAGCCGTCCGGCAACACATCCCGTTTAATTTGTTCGCCGGAGCTTACGATCAGCTGTGCGTTACGCTGGTTGGAAATAAACCATGCGCCGGCAACGCCTATCATGATAATGAGTACTGCTGCAATCCGGAGAACAGGTCGCCAGGCTAAGCCCGTATCCATTTTTACAATGCGGGTAGTATTTTCGTCGGCTCCTACCCGTTGCCGGAAGCGCGACCATGCGTCGTTTTCATTCACAGTGCTTACAGCAGCCAGTTTCCTGCTCTCTTCCCATATCAGGCGGAAATGTTCAAAGTAGCGCTGGTGCTCCGCTTTCTCTGCCAGCCATGCGGTTACAGCTGCCTTTTCGGATGGTGTGGTGATATCCAGCAGATGTTTTACCAGCAGGTCGTCATTTATATGTGTAGATGTATTTTTCACGGAAGCACTTTTACAGGTGGAGCAAAATTATTAACAAGGGCAGGAAATCCACCAGGTTGAGCCGTAGTAAGCGCAACGCTTTACCCATCTGGTTTTCCACAGTTTTTATAGAGATATCCAGGCGATCTGCTATTTCCTGGTATTTCAGTTCTTCAAAGCGGCTGAGCTGAAAAACGGTACGGCATTTCTCTGGCAACGCCATCAAAGCTGCTTCCAGCTTCTCTTCCAGTTCACGCAACATTACCTTGCCTGATGCGTTTCCAATATCCTGGTCGTTGCTCATCTGGTACTTTGTGTGCGCCTGGTGGGCTGCTTTTACTTTCTGATGCCGCAGGTAATTAATACATTCATGATATACCGCCCGGTACAGGTATCCCGAAACAGATTGCTTTATCTTTATATCACCTGATTTTTCCCACAGTTTACAAAAGACATTCTGTACCATCTCTTCTGCCATCACTTCGTCTTTTAATAATGTACATGCATAGGCATGCAAGCCTTTAAAATGAGTTTTAAAAACCTGTTCAAATGTTAATGAGTTTTCTATTACCGGTGCTGCAGCGTTAGCCGGATTTATAAATTCCATGCCCAGGGTTTGATATCTAACGTCAAATATAATTCCTTCTGCCAATTGAACTGATTTATTATACGACACCTTTCTATGCGTTTACCCCTACGCGGAAATTGTCCTGGAACGCTGATTTAGATGATTATGATGATTCCGTTGATATTTTTTTAAAACATATCGCAAAATTATATGTATAAAACAAACGTTATTAGATAACAATTGGTATTTATTAGTAATCAGTATCTTAAAGTAGCTTCAAAATAAAATCAGCGGAATCATCATAATCATCTAAATCAGTGTCCCAAGACAATTTCCCGCGTTACTTTAACATTACTTTATATTCGTGTTAAAGAATATTTCACAACTGGACTATTATCATTGTAGAAATTATCCCGGATGAAATATATCTGTACACTTTGCATTTTACTGTTAGGGAAAACTGTTCTTTTGGCCCAATCCAAAATGGGCTATATCAATTTTCAGCAAATGATTGCCATGATGCCGGAAAGTAAACTGGCAGGAGATTCTCTGAATATTTTACAGGATAAATTAAATACAGACGGGCAGCAGCTGGTAGCTGAGTACACGAGAAAAGTGACGGAATACGACAGCACGCATAACAAAATAAGCGAGACGCTGAAAGAAGTTAAGCTTAACGAGATCAAATCATTATCTGCCAATATCCAGAAATATAAAGAAATGTCCGAACAGGCCATGAGTAACAGGGAGCAGCAGTTGCTGGCACCTATCCTGGATAAGGCAAAAAAGATTTTAAAGGCGGTAGCTAACGAAAAGGGCTATACGCTGGTGATTGATAACTCCAGAGACGCGGTATTGGTATCCGCAGAAGCCGACGACCTGATGGGTGCAGTAAAGGCGAAGATGGGGATCAGGTAAGAGGACATTTGAATATTTAGTTATTTAGTTATTTGACTGGTATCTGTGTCTGATGAATCTTCCGCCATTCTTACTCTCTGATGATACAGACGGGCTGGCAAATAATTAAATAACTAAATGTCAAATGTAAAATAAAGAGCTATATATGTAAACCGTGCGCCAGCAGGGTTTTCCATTTAGGATTGCTGCGAACAAATTCTGCTACTTTTTTACTGGACGGCACCATGCGGATATTCTGTGCAGAAATTTCCTCCATAACCTTTCCCAGCATCATTGGTAACACACCTTGCTTTTCCAGCACCGGCGGCACTTCAGCCCCGGTCAGGAAAATACGGGTTCCATTCCTCTCATAAATTACTTTAGCCAGCTGTCCGGCAATATGCGCCTCAAACTGCCTGGCCTCTTTGTTGTCAATGATTTTAAAATCCTTCATGATCATAATTATTTTTTACATGATGTTTCTAGCGGTAGAATACTAAGGGAAGTATCTGCAAAGGGAAAGTCGAAATAAGATAGTACGAATGGTATTAAAATACCCTGAAAAAGCCGATTCCGTCTGCAAATATACTAATAATATAGCAGAAAACCGTGAAACAATAATATGTAAAAATAATTAATACCTAAAGTAGTTGGCTGGTAAGCCTTTAATTGGAAGTCTCACGTGAAACACACTACCACTAAGGGGATATTCAGCCACCTGTTCAGCAGTCATATGCTCCCGGGCGGTAGTGATCAGCATCTCATCCATTCCCGGACCACCGAAAGCGCAGGAAGATACATGTGGCGCCGGCACTTCCACCTTTCCCAGCAATTCACCTGTTACAGGATTCCAGTGATACACGCCATAGCCGCCCCAATGAGCAACCCATAGCATGCCTTCACTGTCTATAGCCATTCCATCCGGCCAGCCCAGTTCCTGCGGAATGCGTACTGCCACTCTTGTAAAGGCAATGGCGCCTGTTGATTCATCGTAACTGAATTCCTGTACTGTACGGGTATGCGTGTCGTTATAATACATTTTGTTTCCTGCCCATACCAGCCCATTGGAAATGGTAACACCGGCCAGTTTCAGCTCCGGTACGGCCTTTCCGCTGATACAATAAAGATTGCCTGTCCCTTCTTCGGGTGGCATCTGCATAGTACCAATCCACAACCGGCCTGCAGGATCACATTTGCCATCGTTGCAGCGCACCCCGCTGCGTTCTTCCAGTACAGCAATACGACTGCCCATTCCCTGCTCCGGCGAAAAAAAAGCAATGCCATCTTTTAATCCTGCCACCAGTTCATTCCTGCCGGCTACCGGCGCCAGCGTGGTTACATAACCGCCGGTGTCAAACCGTTGCTCAAAACCTTTTGCATCCCGTATATAAATAGTAAATCCGAGTATATCCACCCAGCACCAGCTGTTCCTTTCCTTCCACCAGCAGGCCCCTTCGCCTAATTCGCAGGTCAAAGCAGATAATATGGAAGCTTGGTATGTTTTCATATTTATATTGTTGATTTGATAAAAGCTGCGCTGCTGGTCATTTCCATATATCACAATATATAGTTTTGTGCGCTGATATTGTATATTGCAGCGTGTAATGATTGTTAATTCCAACTTCTTAACGCCATCTATGAATATTAAAGTATTTGAAAAACTCCGTGCAGCAGAACTGATAAATGACACGGAGCTTGCGGCAGTGAAAGCTGCGGAAGATCAGCGGCTATTCTCCCTCCACTGGGAAATCAAAACATTGCTTTACCTCGGCGTACTGTTGCTGAGCGGCGGCTTAGGTATCCTGATCTATAAAAATATCGATACCATTGGCCACCAGGTGATACTGCTGATCATTGGGGCTATCAGCGCCGGTTGTTTCAGCTATTGTATCCGGAAAAAAGCGCCCTTTTCATGGGAGAAAGTAAATTCGCCCAATGCCTTTTTCGATTATGCATTACTGTTAGGCTGTCTTACCTTTGTTACTTTTGTGGGTTACCTGCAGTTCCAGTATACTGCCTTTGGCACTGCTTATGGATTAGCTACCTTTATCCCGCTGGCCGTACTCACGGTAAGCGCTTATTATTTCGATCACCTGGGAGTACTGTCTATGGCCATCACCAACCTGGCAGCCTGGATGGGTATTGCAGTCACACCTTTCCAGGTGCTGTCGGCCAACGACTTTGGCAACGAGCGGCTTATCTATACCGGTGCCATACTTGGTGTGCTCCTGCTTTCGCTGGCGCTTATATCTGCCCGGAAAAATCTTAAAAAACATTTTGCCTTTACCTATCAGAATTTCGGTGCGCACATTATTTTCATTGCCTCTGTGGCAGGCATGATCGTGTTTGACACAGGCTGGATTGCCTGGTTTGCATTTATGGCGGTTGTTGCATACTTCCTGTACCAGGAAGCATTTAAAGAACGGTCTTTTTACTTCGTGCTCATCACCGTGCTGTATAGTTATGTGGCTATAAGCATTGCCGTAGTGCGCTTGCTTATTTTAACGAATGACATTGGCGGTATATACCTCGGACTGTTGTATTTCATTGGCTCCGCCATTGGTGTAATTGTGTTACTGATTAACCTCAACAAAAAAATCAAACATGCTCGCGTATAATTCCACAACACTCGATAATCTTGAAATAAAAGAAGAAGCAGAAAAAGCACTGCGCAAAAATTGTATAGAGCTATCTACCTACAGAGCCATTGAGGCTGCACACCCGGTAAATTTCTATACGCCTAACCCGGTGATCAAGATAGGGCTGTTTATACTTACCGTTGTTATCGTGTCCTTTTCGCTTGGCTTGTTATCGCTGATGATGCTTGATCTTCTCCGGAATGAAGATGGCTTCGCGGGGCTGTGTATCCTTGCCGGACTGATATGCTACGGAGTCCTGGAATTGTTTATCAGGGAGAAGAAATTATTTCGTGCAGGCGTAGACGATGCCTTGCTATGGGGAGCCGTTTTACTGATTTGCAGCAGCATGGCCATAGTTGATCATGTTTCTGCCAGCACCATCTGCTTTGTAGTATGCTTTGTTACCCTGCTGGCCACCTTACGCTTTGCGGATATGGTGATGGCTGGAGTATCCTATCTGGCTTTCCTGGGTTTTATATTTACGGTGGCCATGGAGCTGGGGCCAGTTGCCAAAATCATTATGCCTTTCCTTATCATGGTAATATCCTTTACCGTGTATGTTGCTGTAAAAAAAGTATCGGGATATCATTTCAGCAGGCACTATAAACACTGCCTCACGGTTATATCTGTGCTTTCTTTACTCACGCTTTACCTGGCTGGTAATTATTATGTGGTAAGAGAGCTGAGCAATGTTATGTTCGGCCTGCAGCTGCAGGACGGGCAAAACATTCCCGGCGCTTTGTTCTTCTGGGTCTATACAGCGGTTGTTCCGCTGGTATACCTGTGGCTGGGCATCCATAAAAAAGATGCAGTGTTACTGCGCACCGGGATGATATTGCTGGCTGCTATTGTATTTACCGTGAGATATTACCATAGCGTGCTTCCGCTGGAAACAGCCATGGTGCTGGGCGGACTTATACTTACCGTTGGCGCCTGGGCATTGATCCGCTACCTGAAAACGCCCAAACATGGGTTTACTTACGTGGAACCGGAAGATCCTTCCCTTGCAGATAAATTAAAGCTGGAATCCCTCATTATTGCACAAACTTATGTGCCGGGCGCCCAGCCTGCTACTACCAATGATATACAGTTTGGAGGCGGCACCGGTGGTGGCGGTGGCGCCAGCGGGGATTATTAATTGCGTTATAAAAGCAGGCCTCTTCTGTTGCGGGAGAGGCCAACGCCAGCCTCGTTTGCAGGCATAAAAAAAGCCCGGCTGAATGATCAGTCAGGCTTTAGAGCGAAAGACCGGGCTCGAACCGGCCACCCCGACCTTGGCAAGGTCGTGCTCTACCAAATGAGCTACTTTCGCAGATGTATTAAGAACTTTATAAAAAACTGGAGCGAAAGACCGGGCTCGAACCGGCCACCCCGACCTTGGCAAGGTCGTGCTCTACCAAATGAGCTACTTTCGCAGGTATTAAAAACTTTCTTATTTTAAGAACTTTTTCCATCGAAGCGCATTCTTTCGTTTGCTTTGCCCCACGGCATTTTCGTTGGGATTGCAAAGATAGGAAACGGACTGAAAACACAAAATTTTTTTTGGAGTTTTTATGGATTTTTTTTGCTCACCACTGTATAACAACTCGCTGGAACACAACAGGGAAAAGCATTTCACCAAAAAATAAGTAATACTTTTTATTTACATTGTGCTCGCTACCGGCGCTTTGCGGATCACTACCTGCTTCTTCTTCGACTTCTTCCGTTTACCCCACCATACATAAAAACCTGTTACAGGTAAAGACGCGCAGATCAGGCTGATAACAAATGCCAGGATCTTTCCGGGCAGGCCGCCAATAGCGCCCACATGGATATCGTAGTTCATTTCTATTAACCGCTCTCCGTTGTTCTTGTGCGAATCATTCCTTCTTCCGAGAAAAGCGCCACTGTACCGGTCAAACGTCAGCTGATCGCTTCCGTAGTAGGTTTCCACGCTTTTATTCCCGGTAACGGTGATCACTCCCTTCGGCCTTTCATCAGCATAAATATAAAAGCGCTTTGCCTCTTTCAGCATTGTCAGGGCCTTGCTGTAGGCAATGTCCAGCGGGTTACTGCCAGCAGGCGCCGGCGCTTGGACAGATTCATATTGCTTTACTTCGGGAGGCGAGGTGGTACCGGCGGCCACTACATATACCGTAGCCTCGAACCATTTAAACGCCCATACCATACCGGTAAATGCAATGACCAGGGCTATGAGCATCGCGTAAAAGCCCAGCACATTATGCAGGTCATAATTAACCCTTTTGAAACCGGCTTTCCATTTAATTTTAAAGCTCTTGTCGCGGTTGGCTTTATTCCACTTCTTAGGCCACCACATAATCAACCCCGTGATCAGCAGGATCACAAAAATGAAAGTGCTCCAGCCTACAACGGGCTGTCCGTATTTATCGTTCAGTAACAGGCTCCAATGGATACCTTTCACCACCGAAAAGAAATTATGCTTGTAATCAAGTCTTCCTGTCACCTGCCCGGTATAGGGATTGATCATTACAGATTCATAATACTCCAGGGTGCCGAAATAAGTAAGCGCGGTATCGTTGCCTTTATAGGCCATAAATTCCCAGGCCAGGTCGGGCTGCCGGTAAGTGGTAATGGATGACAGTGGTTTATTGGGCCCGAGTACAGCTTCAGCAGTCTTTTTTAGCTCGCTTACAGGATGTAAGGGGCTTTTTTCCGGGGTAACATATAATATTTTACGATAATAGAAATCATTCACTTCTTTCTGAAAAACAAACAAACAGCCGGTAATGCTTACAATAAGCACAATAATGCCCGCCCCCAGGCCGAGCCAGAGATGCAGTTTGTCCACAACTATCCTGAACAGCGACTTGTGCTGCTTCTTCTTTAACTTATCCGTCCGTTTAAACATACCAAACCACCGGTAGATATCATACCAGGATACAAAAGTCGATTCAAAAGAGCAAAAAAAAGGATCGGATCGGGAAATTCTTTTACGCAAAACGGAATCACCGCATAAAAAAACCTCCACCGGAATACCGGTGGAGGCTGGATAATTATGTTTAAGCGGCTGCTTACTTATATTTTGGATTGTACAGTGAACTTTCCTGCACCTTTACTTCCGGTTTGCCCTTGTATCTGTGTGCATAAAGTCCGTAGCTAACTCCCAGGATAAAGGCTACCAGACAAAACAATTGCACATAAAAGAGCCAGCGGGAACGGGAAACCTTGTCTATAGTGATGTCGTACTTGTTTTCTACTGTATTCTGTTCCATAATCAGTTTATTTCCGGTGCAAACCTACATAATGATTTTGAAATTTTCGAATTTTCGCGCTGGTAATTTTGGGAGATAAAAAGTTTTTCCGGGAGACAGATCAGCATTGATCAGATCAATTCAGAAAAATGTTTATGCCCCAGGAAGTAGTAACGCCAGATCATAATACCATGAAATACGCCGTTCATTTTCATCAGCTTCATCTCCGGCAGATCATCTTTCTTCACATACTTCCTGCGCCAGCGATAGTAATCCTTATAAGCGCGGTAAATGGCGGCCATATCCCTGGGTTTTCCTGCCACCAGGCTTTTTACGCCTGCCAGTATGTCCAGGAAAAACCGCTGCACCAGTACTATCCAGCGGTCTTCGCTATGCAGGTTCTTCCAGAGCATCATGAGGTTGTTCCTGAAGTTCAGGTACAGCTTACGGGGATTTCCCTGCGGCAGGCTGCCCCCTCCCACATGAAACACCCTGGAATCCGGGCAGTAGCAAATGCGGTAACCTGCCCGCTGTAAGCGCCAGCAAAGGTCCACTTCTTCCATATGTGCAAAAAAATCGCGGTCGAAGCCCCCTACCTGGTGATAACAGGCCGAACGGATAAACAATGCCGCCCCGGTGGCCCAGAAAATATCCTGTACATCGTCATACTGCCCGTTGTCTTTCTCGGTAGTATACAGGATCCGGCCCCTGCAAAAGGTATAACCCAGGATATCCATCCATCCCCCGGCGGCACCTGCGTACTCGAACTCCTCCGGGTCTTTGTAGGCCCTCATTTTAGGCTGGCAGGCGGCTATCCGCTTATCCTGTTCCATAAGGGCCACTACCGGCTCTATCCAACCCGGTTCCACCTCCACGTCCTGGTTCAGCAACACGTAAATATCGGCCTGCACATGCTGCAAGGCATCATTATACCCCCCGGCAAACCCATCATTATGCGGATTCCGGATAACCCGGATCTGCGGATAATGCGTTGTCACAAAAGCCACGCTGTCGTCTGTGGAGGCATTGTCGGCCAGCACCAGCTGCAGGTTGCCATAGGTTGAACGGCACACAGAGGGCAGGAACTTCTCCAGAAAAGATCTCCCATTCCAATTTAAAATCACAACTGCTACGGATGGCAATACGGACAATGAATATTACGTTTATGCGTGAACAATTATTTTTGAGATGCAAATATGCAACAAACGATCCTAATATTTGCGAATCATTACAGAATCAGGTAAGCTGAATAAGGCTTAAATTAGAAGTATGTTTAAACAGTATATCGGTTGGAAGTTTGTACTGGCCTCCATAGCAGTGCTGATCATTGGCACCACTATCTGGTTTGTAAGTAATTTATCCCGCAATATCCAGGAAGAAGAAAGAAAAAAAGTGGCCACCTGGGTGGAAGCCAACCGCGAGCTCCTGCGGGCAGGTTCTGAAGCTAACCTGAACCTTGCTGTCGACATTGTAACCAACAACACCACCATCCCGCTGATCTTAACAGACGAAACAGGTAAGATCCTGGACAGCCGTAACCTCGACTCCCTGCGCATTATACAGGACCCCAACTTCCTCCGCAACGAGCTGCAGGCTTTCAAAAAGCAACACCCGCCATTCATCATGGAAGTGGATTCCAGGCAAAAATTATATAACTACATCTACTACGGCGATTCGCTGATCCTCCGGCAGATCCGCTACTATCCGTACATCCAGCTGATAGTAGTGACCCTTTTCATTGCCATTGTGCTCTTTGCCCTGTCCAGTACCAACCGCGCCACCCAGAACCAGGTATGGGTAGGCCTGGCCAAAGAAACGGCCCACCAGTTGGGCACTCCCCTGTCGTCTATGGAAGCCTGGCTGGAAATACTGCGAGATAATGAGGCCAATGCCACCATTGTTACAGAGCTTTCAAAAGATGTGGACCGGCTTAAACTCATCACCGACCGCTTCTCCAAAATAGGAAGCGTTCCCAAACTGGAAGAGAAAGACATCGTGGCGCAGATAGAGAACATGGCCAACTATATCCGCAAAAGAGCGCCTCAGAAAATAGTGCTTACGGTTCACAGCGCAGAAGAAGAGCTCCCCGCCATGTTCTCCCCCCCGCTTTTCGACTGGGTGGTGGAAAATCTGTTAAAAAATGCCCTTGATGCGATGGAAGGAAAAGGAAAGATCGATATCACCATAGAAAATCACCCCACCTTTATCACAATAGATGTGGCCGATACTGGTAAAGGCATCCCGAAACTAAGCTTTGAAAAAGTGTTCAAACCCGGCTTCAGCACCAAAAAGCGGGGATGGGGATTAGGACTGTCGCTGGCCAAACGGATCATAGAAGAATACCACCGGGGCCGGCTGTATGTAAAATCGTCCGAAATAAATAAAGGCACCACTTTCCGGATCCTATTGCGGAAATAATTGCCTTTTTCATGAAAATATGAATAAATAAATTTGCTTATTTTAAAAAAGCCATTATTTTTGCACCCCATTCTACCAGATGCGAAGGTGGCGAAATTGGTAGACGCGCTACTTTGAGGTGGTAGTGCCTGAAAGGGCTTGGGAGTTCGAATCTCCTCCTTCGCACCAAACGAGACAAACAGGAATTTTCCCCGTTTGTCTCGTTTTTTTTGGCAGGAAACCACCCACATCCAGCGAATATCAGCTGACCTGTCGCCGCCCGTCCCCCCGGTTATAAATTACTTTATCCAGGTTAAGATCCTGATCAATTGGGAAGATTCCCATCGATGACTAACCAACAAAAACGATCTGACTTTTTTGGCTGTTTGATCTTCTACAGCATATCTGGTTAAAATATCATTTTGAAATTTAATGATAGCCGGATGCAGATCCATCAGTTCAGTGGCTTCGTCTGACAGACTATTTTTTCCTGCTGAATCGGTTTGTCTTGGTTAGTTGTCGTTTCTTTTTAGTTCGTTTGCCTCCAACGACTCATTTTTTTACGCCGTTATCCCTTTGAAAAACTCAACTATCCTGTCCTGCGCATTTTCGGCGTGCATCCATTCTATCATCTCAAATGATGTCGCTGCCTCTTGGGCGGCACGTTCACGCATAACTGTTTCATAAGCGGCAATGGCTGTTTGTATGTCTTTAAAATGCTCATTAGTGAGACATTCACTTAATTCAAGCGCATCAAGCATAGCCAAATTTACTCCTTCACCGGAAGGCGCCATGATGTGAGCCGCATCTCCAAGTAAAGTCAGGTTGGGTTTCGCCTCCCATGTTTGGTCTAAGGGAATGGAATATTGAGGTCGTATCAATACCGGCAGATCAGCATTATCGAATAGCTCAAACCATATGTCGCCCCATTCCGCAAACGTTGTTTTGAACCATTGCCTCACCAGTGTGCTGTCTGAAAAATTGATTCTGCTGTCGTTTGCCCAGGCTTCATCAATTTTAATGCTGACGTAGAAGTCTATGCTTCCATCTCCTTTCTCCGAAATGTGTAAATATTTCCCTGCGTTATGTACATATATTTTACCACCTCGCAACAATTCATCGATACGGGGCGCCTTCATTTTTGCGTGTTCAACATTTCCTTGCAGAATGGTAATGCCGGCATAGAACGGCTGGATTGGCGTGACAAACGGACGAACTTTAGAGTTGCCTCCATCGGCCCCAATGACGACATCTGCCCAAACCGTTGCGCCGTTCCTGAACTCAATTGCCCATTGTGCACCGGCCGGTGCCATACGCACGAATTGACTATTCCACACCACTGTATCTGGCGCAAGCGAATCCAATAAAAGGCTGCGCAAATCGCTTCTGTCGATTTCAGGTCTGGCATTAGGGCCGTCAAAATCAATTTCAGCCGATCCTTTTTCGTGTTCATCAAAAAGGATGTTACCCATCTTATCCACCACACGACCTTTCTCTGCACCTGGTCGGTACGCCCTTTTAAATTCATTGAGTAAATCCGCCGCTTTAATGGCCTTTAAGCCCGAATTTTCATGCAGGTCGAGTGTTGCGCCCTGACTCCGCACCTCTCTGTTCAAATCTCTTTCATAAACCTTTACGTCCATTCCTTTTTGTAGAAGCAATCGCGCTAATGTCAGCCCGCCAGGGCCACCTCCAATTATAGCGACTTTTTTTTTGTCGATCATGTTATTCGTTTTCCAATACAAAACTAATATTACATTTATGGATAAAATAGTCGCATTTGGTATTAAAATAGCCTAAAATGAAAATCTCTGTTATTGACAAAGGGTCGGGTATAGCAGCGCAATTTGCTCAGGCAATCGGTGCAGAGACAAGCGGGCGATTTATAAATATTCCCATAAGTAAAGGCAGCGGTTATATCACGGGCTTTTCCTGGGGAGGTGACTTGCGAATGATGATACGGAATTACTATCTGTTCGAGGATGTTTTTGTAGAGCGGACGAACGAACTGGCTGAGGGACAGGAAGACATCGTGGTGTTATTAAGCGGGATATTTCCGCCTTTGGTCCATGGCCAGGAGCAGCTATTACCTGAAAGAGCCAGAATCATGATCTGCAGGCATTTGGTGTCTACCATTATGGAAATGCCATCGAATACCAGTTTTGGAAGCGTTACAATTGCTATTTCACGCAAGTATCTTCACCAGCTATTTGGACATATAAATCATCCGGTCGTGGCAAATGTTTTGGAAGCGAAGGAAAATTTTGTAGTTGAAATGGAGGTATCGTCCGATATTATTGCAACAGCAAACCAAATGCTGGAGCCACCTTTGCCTGAAAGTTTAGAAGGTCTTTACTACAAACTGAAGTGCGAGGAACTGCTTTGTCACACCTTTGGTCTGCTTCTAAAACGGGAAGAGATGCCTGCTGTTGGTGTACATGTCGATGACATTAAAGCGATCTATGCCATCAAAGCACATTTGCAGGCGCATCTTAATGAACCACCCCATATTGCTGGCCTGGCTAAACAAGCAAAAATGAGTGAGCCGAAATTGCGCAAGTTATTTAAGCGAATTTTTGGGAGAGGAGTTTTTGAATTCTATCAGTTTTTACGAATGGAAATGGCCGTCAGGTTATTGAAAGACAAAAAACTTACCGTATCAGAAGTCGGTTACCAGTTAGGCTTTACGAACCTGAGCCATTTTTCAAGGGTTTTTGCAAGGTATCATGGAATGAAACCGAAACAATACAGCCAATCATAAATTTCGTAAGTGGTTGCTGAAAACTACCCTTAAACTTAAGATGCTTCAACATTCGCAAACCCCTATCGCTACCCTACTTTATTGTATAATCCCTCGTGTCTACTTCCGATAATCTGAAATATCCATAAGCGAAGTTTTCGAAATGCGTTTTATTGACAATATTTCCCCTCACCGAACCTGGCGTTGTTTGAAACGGGCCACTACCAGCCCCGGATGCTGCCAGCAATTTTCTGAAGTAATCATAATATCTCCTGGATATTCCATACAACCGGATATTTACCAGATCCCCGGCTTTCAGATCTTCATCAGAGAAATATTCCGGTATCAGGTTCCCCTGGCTGTTTTCATCGTCTTTGGCTTTATAATCCGGAAACGTAGATACGGGCGATTGAATACGATGCAGATAATAATTTTCTTCATTGCCATTATCCTGGTAGTAGTAGGTGATTTCCACCTCATCTCCTCCAAATCCACCCTTATCATTCTGTACAATATTATTCTCAATATCCGGCACACCTATACAGGTTTCGGTTGCGGTGTAAGTCTCCCCGTTTAAAACCACTTTTAACGCATAGGTTTCCCCGATAACCGGATGGAAGTTGGAGCAGATATATTCTCCCGTACCGGGATTTTCTATAAAACTAAAAACAGTATCTGCTGAATTCGTAATAACTATATTAGCCCCCGAAACTGTTGGAAACGTAGCACTGTAATAACCGGTTGTGGTGGAGAGTTTGATTTTCTGTTCCTTGCCTGTCGTACCCTTTACCCAATCAATCGATGCGTCAATTACCAATTTTGGTTCTGCCGTTTCTAAATCCACTTCCACTACTTTTGTGCAGGACAGAAGAAAAAGACAGCATAAAACAACCAGGTAGTTAAGTATATTCTTCATTTTTATATTATTAGAATTAAAACTTGAAATTGTAAGTCACGCCCGGAACAATACCGAAGATCGATATCCTCTTTGCTTCACTCAGCCCTGTTTCCCTGTTTTGCTCGAACATAATAGATGCGGCGTTGCCTCTGTTGTAAACATTGTAGATACTGAATACCCATTCACCTTTCCACCTTTTTTTGCTGTCGGGCTTTGGCGTGTAGGTTGCCGATAAATCCAGATGATGATAAGCAGGAAGCGAATTAAGATTTCGCTCTCCGTAGTTTCCAATCGTAATTCCCTGGTACTGATATTTACCGATGGGATAGGTGGCAGCCTTCCCGGTTTGGTAAGTAAAAATCCCACCAAAACTCCATTTCTTCGTCAGTTGATAAGCGCCTGTAAGCGAAAAGTTATGCGTTTTATCATAATTGGCACGATACCATTCGCCGTTGTTTATGCCAGGTTCCCCTGCGTTTCTTCCGGGTGTGCGCTGCTCTGCTTTGGAAAGTGTGTAGGAAAGCCAGCCTGTAAGTCTTTCCGCATTCTTCTTCAGCATCACCTCAAGCCCGTAGGCTCTTCCCTCCCCGTTTAGCAACACCTGTTCTATGGCTTTTTGGGCGATCAATTCGGCACCGTCAATATAATCCGCTTTGTTTTTGATCTTCTTGTAAAAGGCTTCTGTTTCCAAAGAGTATTTTCCATTGCTGAAATTTCTGAAATAGCCCAATGCAACCTGGTCAAGGATCTCAGGTTTCAGAAACTGGTCGCTCGGCGCCCAGATATCGAGTGGGGAGACGGAAGCCGTGTTGGAAATTAAATGGATATACTGGCTCATCCTGTTGTAACTCGCCTTAATGGACTGGTCGTCATTTAAAGCAAAAGAAACTGCGAAACGTGGTTCTAAGTTCCCAAAACCAGCAATCTTTTCGTTCTTATTATAATGTGTTGTACCGGAGGGTGTTCCTTCCTCATAAATTTGTAAATCAGGATTGAAAATCACTGCCTGGTTATTGGTATAATTATTTACGTTCTGTTCCCCCAATCGCATGAAATTGCTATATCGCAGTCCATAGTTTAACGATATCCTATCCGTGAGCTTTTGCTCGGCACTGATATACAATGCATTTTCCCATGCATATTTCTTTTCAAGCTGGTCGGCATTGATAGACGATTTATCGTCCATAGGTTTTATTGTGCCGGGATTGAATTGGTAGTAGATGGAATTGATACCATAATTCAAAACCAGCTTATCAGACAGATGATGGTTGAAATTGTATTTCAGATTATAATTACGGATATCCGATGCCCAATCAATGCCAACATATTTTATCTTCAGGCCATAGTCGTACTTACTGTAAATAATGGATGCATTGGAAAAGAATTTCTCGGAAAAGATATGATTCCAGCGAAGATTAAAGAATGAGTTCCCATAGTTGTTACTGAAAAAATTGCTGAAATCCATTTTATCTTTTCCAAAATATCCTGAAAGGAAAATCCTGTTATTATCATTTATGTTATAATTCAGCTTGGCGTTCAAATCATAAAAAGAAACAGAATTGGGGTTATCGGCCAGTTTCATAAATAATTGCGCATAAGAAGTACGGCCGGCAACCACAAATGAGCTTTTACCCTTTACAATAGGGCCTTCTACCAGTAACCTGCTCGAAATTGCTCCAATTCCACCCGTTACGTGATATTCCTGGTTGTTTCCTTCCTTTTGATAAATATCCAAAACAGAAGAAGTGCGCCCACCAAAATTGGCAGGGATTCCACCCTTATACAATTTCAGATCTTTGATCACATCAGCATTAAATACAGAGAAAAATCCGAACAGGTGTGAAGTGTTGTAAACAACGGCTTCATCCAACAATATCAAATTGCCGTCAACCGAGCCTCCCCTGACATTAAAACCCGTTGCTCCTTCCTGGGCAGTGGAAACTCCCGGAAGTTGCAGAATAGCTTTTAAAATATCAACCTCGCCCATAACTGCCGGCATCTTTTTGATAGTGGCGATAGAAAGTTTATTTACACTCATCTCCGGATTACGGATATTGTTTGTTGAGCTCCTGTCCTTTATCACTACCTCATTTAGGGTCCTGCTCTTTTCAAGCATCGAAAAATTTTTCTTGGTGTTTCCCGTCAGGGAAATATGTTCCTCAATATTCTCAAATCCTATGCAGCTGATAACGATGGTATATTCTCCTTTTGGCAGGGTGATAGAATAAAAGCCATACGCATTGGTAACCGATGAAGTTTTTGCTTCAGGAATGAAAACACTTGCACCGATGATTGTTTCGGTGTTTGCTTTCATGGTGACTGTTCCACTCAACGTGACTTTCTGTTGTGAATAAGCCCCGGATGAAATGACAATAAACAGCAGTGTATAAATGATCTGGTATCTCATCTTTTAAAAATCGATTTAACAGTTGTAATCCGGACACAAAACTATTCCTTTGGGTAACTGGCATTTTTTAATTATACCAAACGCGGTATCTTTTATAGCAAAGCATGCGGGGGCACTACAAAATATATTTCTTGTCTTATGCGTTTTTATAATGCGTCTCCATTTCGTATAAAAAGCACATACTTTCGTATAAAACCGGATCAAACCACAGCATTAATTGTTAAGTTTGTTCTATACAATTTTATAAATGAATGATTTAAACCATCAACAGCTTATTAGTGAAAACGTGCTGTTTCGTTTCCTGATTTCACCAGACCGCAGGATATTCCGTCATCTACTGCTCATTGTTTTTATAGGTAGTGTGTTGTACAACAGCGCTTCCGTAATCACCAACCCGATAGCGATATTTATATATTTTATTATATTATTCTATGTAAACATGTACGTGCTGGTACCCAGGCTTTTATTCAGGAATAAAAACATTAAATACTGCTTATCAGTGATCGGTATCCTTGTTGTACTGGCCGTTTGCGGACAATTTTTCAATCCTATCAATAACGAAAGTGCGCTGAATATCCCACTTTTCTCCTTCCTTACCGTGCTGCTGTTAGCGGCTTCATCTTCCATAAAACTGTTTCAGAAGGGGATGATGGACAGGCAATTGATCTATGAGTTGAAACAGTCGAAAACCTATGCAGAACTGGAACAATTGAAAAACCAGATCAATCCGCATTTTCTGTTTAATATGCTAAACAATGCGAATGTTCTGACAAAGAAAGATCCTGAAAAAGCCTCACAGGTTTTAATGAAGCTGAGCGATTTACTTCGCTACCAACTTTATGACAGTGCAAGAGACAAGGTGTTGCTAACTTCGGATATCCATTTCCTGGAAGATTTTTTAAATCTGGAAAAAGTAAGGCGGGATAGTTTTGATTTCCTGATCTCAAAAGAGGGAGATCTGAGCGGCGTGCAAATTCCTCCCCTGCTGTTCATTTCATTTGTGGAAAATGCGGTGAAACACAACAATGATGCAACAAAACCGTCTTATGTAAACCTGTATTTCAATGTTAGAAACAATGAACTTTTCTTTAAATGCATCAACTCCAAACCTATGCTTAAATCCGTTAGTAATACAGGCGGATTGGGGTTAACAAATATTAAACGAAGACTGGAGCTTTTATTCCCGGCAACGCATAGTTTAAATATAGAAGATGACCCGGAAAGATATTGCGTATCCTTAACCATAAAGCTATAATTTGCATTGTAATAATAAATATCACAGACGATTATTTCCGTTATATAAAAAGTAGTATAGCATTATGAACTGTATTATTATAGATGATGAACCATTGGCAAGAGAAGCCATAAAGATGTTGATTAATCAAACTGATGGTCTGGATTTGATCGGTTCGTTCAACAGCCCCGAAACCGTGACAAATTTTATTGAAAGCAATACAGTTGACCTGATCTTTCTCGACATACAAATGCCGGGGATCAGCGGAATCGAATTTGCCCGAACCATTCCCAAAGAAACATTTGTGATTTTTACAACCGCCTATTCTGAATTTGCTACCGACAGCTACGAAGTAGATGCGGTTGACTACCTGATAAAACCCGTAAAATTAGAGCGCTTTCAAAAGGCTGTTGAAAAGGCCCGCACCTACTCCAAATTATTCAAGGCAGATTACGCCAATAACAATATCGAACAGGTAGCCGACGATTTTTTCTTTGTAAAAGCAGACCGAAGAATTTTTAAAGTCTATTTTAATAACATACTTTTTATTCAAGGCTTAAAAGATTATGTCGTGATGCATAGCGAAAATCAAAAAGTAATTACGGCGATGAATATCAAAACTATCTACGATCAATTACCAAAAGATATGTTTGTAAGAGTAAGCAAATCCTATGTCATCAATGTTAAGCATATCGGTTCTGTAGATAATAACACGGTGTACATAGGTACAAACGAAATCCCCATCGGAAACACTTACAGGGATTTCTTTTTCAATGAATTTGTAACAAAAAAGATCGCGAACAGGTAATTCCAGTATTTTCCTGCTGTATCAAAAGGCGCCTTCTCAGAAGACGCCCTGATAAAATATTTATGTCCTCCCGTGTGCCCTCCTGATCAGAAATACGATAGATCCACCCAGCCCCATTGGTTATTATTATCTCCTTTTGTATAAAAACCAGCCGGTTTGGTATAAAATGAATTTTAGCCGTTCCCCTGTTGGCTATTTTAGCAGCATTGTATCAGAGATCCTTTTACAGACGAAGGAATAAGTTAGAATGTATGACTAAGATTTTTCTAATGCTGATCATCTTTTGCATATGTGCCAAAGCGGAAGCCCAGGAGGGATGGACATTGAAGCATTGTATAGAGTATGGTCTGCAAAATAACCGGAATGCCAGAATTTATGCTAATCAGAAGATAGCTGCCGATGCTAAAGCCAGGGAGGTGCTTGCAGATTATCTCCCCAAAGTGAGCCTTACTTCAATGTTGGATAATAATCTCAAATTGCAGCAAAATGTTATTCCAGCCGGAATTCTCGGGCCGAATGAGATCAAAGTGTCCCTTACACAAAAATTCAACTCGAATGTTGTTGCACAGCTTGACCAGGTATTATACGATCAGTCATTGCTAACAGGACTTAAAGCCAATAAGCTCAATAGGGAACTGGCGGACCTCAACACTCAACAAAGCCAGGAATCAATTATCTATAATATCAGCATTGCCTATTTTCAACTGCTGGTTTACCGGCAACAGATCCTACTACTGGAATTTAACAGCAAAACCTATGAACGGCAGATGGACATATACCGGTTGCAGGTAGCAAAGGGTATTGTATTACAGAAGGACCTGGACAAGGTGTCCGTGGATTTCAATAACACTATGTCGCAGATCAGGGTAGCCCGGAGTAATTTTCAATTAGCGGAAAATCAATTGAAATTCGAGATGGGATACCCCATTGATGATAAACTCCAGGTCAACCTGGTTCCTGCCATAGCGCCGCTGGCTGGTCCGGAGGATTCGCTGATGCGTTTTTCCCCGGCAGCCCGGATTGACTATCGGATATCCTCCACTAATATCAGATTGTTAGAAATAGAACAGGCTCGCATTAAAGCCGAGGGACTGCCCAAATTAACAGGATATGCGCGTTACGGCGCTGTTGGATTTGGCAACAAATTAAAAGGGGCCTATGACGAACTATTGCCATATTCAACAGTTGGTTTAAAACTCACTATTCCAATATTGGACTTTTATAAACGTAGTGCCAGACATAAGCAGGCCTCAGTAAACCTGGTCAATGCTGAGGAGGGCCTGAAGCTTTCCAAAAGTAAATTCAGCGTTGAATTTCAAAACGCTCAGACGAAAGTTGCCCAGGCCCAAGCCAATATGGAAAATGATAAACGAAATATGGACCTGGCCGAATCAGTATTTAAGGTAACCAATCTTCAGTTTCAGAAAGGCACTACTGATTTGAATGACTGGTTAATTACCCGGAATTCACTCCGGTCAGCACAAAATAATTATCTGAATTCCATCTATAGCTACTACCAGTCCCGGGTTGATCTTGAAAAAGCCGCGGGTACATTGAAAACATTTCTAAATTCTCTTTAACTGAGATGAAAAAAAGAATCGTACTGATACTGGTTATCCTTGCAATATTAATTGGCATTGCGCTCAGGCTGGCATACAATAAAAAGAAAATTGCAGAGAAAAAATTACCTGCTGAAACTGAACATATTCGTATACCTGTCACTACCTCCACTGTGAAGTGGGAGATTATGCTGGAACGCCTGGTTAAAACCGGCACACTGGCGCCATTAAGGGAATCCAGGGTGTTCTCTGCCTCCGGCGGGCAGTTACAGAAAGTGATGTTCAGCCTGGGAGACCATGTAAGGAAGGGACAGTTACTCGCTATTATTGATAGCAGATTACTTGCTCTTGACCTGCAAAAGGCCGGGACGAATGTGGCAAAGCTGGAACGGGATGTTAATAATTACAGGGAGCTGCTGGAAGGAAACGCCACCACCCTTGAAAAAGTGGAGAGTATACAACAAAGCTATAATGATGCAGTAAATCTTGTTCAACAAATACGAAAACAGATAGCCGATGCGAGTATCAAAGCACCGGATGATGGTGTTATTGCTTCCCGGCCAATTGAACAGGGGACATTCATAGCCGCCGGAACAGAAGTGGCTTCAATAGTGAATATGTCGTCAATGAAAGTACAGGTAAATCTGACCGAAGACGAAGTTTATAAAGTAGCCAAAGGCCAGAAAATTGATATCACCACAGATGTCTATCCGGGAAGGATCATCCCCGGGGTAGTGACTTTTATTAGTCCCCAGGCTAACCAGGCCTTCAACTATCAGGTTGAGATTACTGCACCTGATAACAGATCCATGCCTCTGCGCGCGGGCACATTTGTTAATGCCGATTTCTCAAAGAAAACGGAACGGAAAGCACTGCTTGTTTCGCGGGAAGCACTAATCGGAAGTACTACCAATGCGGTTGTTTATGTAGTAACAAATGGAAGGGCTATCCTGCGGAAAATCAGGGTAGGTACAAATTACGGAGATGAGCTGGAGGTACTGGATGGTTTGAAAGATGGGGATGAGGTTGTTGTTTCCGGCCAGGTGAACCTGAAAGACAGTGCCTTGATTAACGTTATTAGTAAAGAATAAGATGTATGTCAATTACTGAAATCGCCATAAAACGGCCACTACTGCTTATTGTGATCTTTACGGTACTGATCTTGTTTGGGATACAATCGTACCTGAGCTTAAATTACAATCTCCTGCCAAAAATTGATCTTCCTACGGTTTCTATCAGCACAATTTATCCGGGAGCTGCAGCTGCTGAAGTACAAACCAATGTTACAAAAAAAATTGAAGATGCGGTTTCCTCGGTTGAGGGATTGGATCAAATCAGTTCAACATCCCAGGAGAATCTTTCAATAATTACAATTTCTTTCAGGTCGGGAACCGATATCGATAAGGCAGAACGTGATGTTCAGCGAAAGGCTGATCAAATTATCAATGAATTACCACCTGACGCTGAAAAGCCAAGGATAAGTAAAGTTAACCTGGATGAAACGCCGGTTATTAAAGCCGGCGTTACGGGAAATATGCCTCCCCGGAAATTCTTTGACCTGGTCGATAACCAGTTACGCCCAATATTACAGAACGTTCCCGGGGTGGGACAGGTCAACATTATCGGGGGAGAAAAACGGGAGATCCAGGTAAATGTAAGGCAGGATAGACTTCTGGATTATGGGCTTTCCATTGGACAGGTAACAAATGCTATCAGCAATGCAAACCTTTCCTTTCCCGCGGGGAGCATTGAAACAACCAACAAACAGCTTTCCATCCGTTACGATGCAAATGTGGATTCGGTTGGGGAGTTGCGTAATCTGATCATTTTTCAACACCCAACCCAGGGCGCCATCAAACTAGGCGATATCGCTGATGTATCAGATGGGGCGGCAAAGTCTACCGCAATTAACCATATAGATGGGATTCCATCAATTGGTATTCAAATCATTAAACAGAGCGACGCAAATGCAGTGGCAGTAAGCGACCGGGTAAAGAAGTCTTTTCATGAGTTAGAAAAACAATACCCGGGGCAGCAACTGCGGTTTAATGTGTCCTCCGACCAGAGTGTATATACATTGCATGCAGCTAATGCAGTTATGTTCGACCTGTTTCTGGCGGTGGTGATTGTAGGTATTGTAATGCTGGCTTTTCTCCATAGTATAAGAAGTGCAACGTTTGTACTAATTGCTCTTCCATCTTCTATCATTCCTACATTTATTGCCATGTACCTCATGGGATTTTCCCTGAATTTAATGACGTTAATGGCCATGTCTTTGGTAGTGGGAATCCTGGTAGATGATTCAATTGTGGTTCTGGAAAACATTTATCGCCATATGGAGATGGGGGCTGATCGTCGGAAGGCAGCCCTGGAAGGGCGAAATGAGATTGGTTTTACGGCCTTATCCATCACACTGGTGGATGTGGTGGTGTTTCTGCCGTTAGCATTAGCAGGTGGGATGATTGGATCAATTTTACGGGAATTTTCTCTCGTCGTTGTCTTTTCAACACTCATGAGCCTTTTCGTATCGTTTACGATCACACCTATGCTGGCAAGCAGGTTTGGTAAACTGTCGCATCTGTCTGCCAAAAGTATTTGGGGAAGGATTAATTTGAAATTCGGGTACTTTATCGAAATGATAAAGGAAGAATATGGCAGGCTGTTAAGAGTAGTGTTGAAAAGAAAGAGATGGTTACTGCTACTTGTAATGTGTTTGATATTGGGATCAATTGCGCTGGTCCCGCTGGGGTTTATTGGCGCCGCATTTATTCCAAAGGCAGACCAGAGTGATCTGATCATAAATATGGAATTGGAGCCAACAGCGAGTATTTACAAGACTAATATGAAGGTTCAGCAGGCCGAGAAGATTATCCGGGAACAACCGGAGGTAAAGAGGATCTTCTCCAGCATAGGGTTTGTGAGTGGAAGCGTGGCCGGAGCATCATCAAGTGCCAACCTGGCTGAACTGACGATTGGCCTGGTCGATAAGAAACTGAGAAGCAAAAGTTCTGAGGAGCTCGGAACGTATCTGCAGGAAAAATTAAGTAGTGTCATAGAGGGTGTTAAGTTTACGGTACCCTCTACTTCAATAACCGGAAATGTAAGTAACGCACCGATACAGATAGCCATCAAAGGCGTTGACCTGGGAGCAGTCCGCCAGGTTGCCGGTGAGTATATGAAGGTTGTGGCAGATGTTCCCGGAACGCAGTTTGTAAAGCTGTCCGTAAAAGACAGGAAACCTGAAGTGGACATCAGGCTCAACAGGGAGAAAATGAGTCTCCTTGGGCTCAATGCAGGTGCAGTTGGGGCTGCGCTTCAGAATGCGTTCAGTGGAAATGATAAGAACCAGTTCAAACAAAACGGGAATGAGTATGATATCAGGATAGAGCTGGATCAGTTTAGCAAATCGGACGTCAGCAATATAAGCAACCTGCCGGTAGTAAACTCAGATGGTCAGACAATACTGCTGCGGCAATTCGCGGATGTTAAAGAAACGCTGGGAGAAACCACTCTTCAGCGTATCGACCGGCTCGGATCCATAACGGTGCAGGCAAACGTTTCCGGGCGGCCAACGGGTACTGTAGCTACTGAAATTAAAGATAAAACAAAATCTATAAAGGTACCTGAAGGGGTTAGTATTGAGTACCTGGGAGACTCGAAGAATCAGGCAGATGCCTTTGGAAGCCTTGCTCTGGCACTGATCACCGCAATCGTACTGGTATATCTTATTATGGTGGCGCTTTATGAAAACGCGGTGTATCCATTTGTGGTGCTGTTCTCAATACCAGTGGCGCTGATTGGTGCATTGCTGGCGCTGGCCCTGACTCTGGAAACATTAAACATCTTTACGATCATTGGGATGATTATGCTTTTGGGATTGGTCGCTAAAAATGCTATTCTCATTGTCGACTTTACAAATAAACTCAAAGAGGAGGAATATGGAACTGTGGAAGCGCTGATAGAAGCAGGCAGGGAAAGGCTTCGTCCAATTCTGATGACAACGCTCGCAATGATTTTTGGTATGTTGCCCATAGCAATGGCAAAAGGCGCCGCAGCAGAGATCAAAAACGGGATGGCCTGGGTAATCATTGGGGGGCTCACAAGTTCTATGATCCTCACGCTTTTTGTGGTGCCTGCAATGTACCTGATTGTAGATGGTATACTTGACCGTTTTTCCCGTCGTCGTAAGCGGACCTCCATCGGGTGTACCTCATAAGCAGCAGGAAGACTGAACATAAAACAGATTATATCTTCTGTTCACTTATGGGTAACAATTACACATACAGTGTAAACAGTTGTAGGTTAGGTAAACGGCCCCGATGTTTATCGGGGCTTAATTCCCTTCGGCACAAAACGCCTAATCCGTGTGTATATCGCTTCATCTTAAGATGATTAATGTGATGCCGCCTTCAACCCAACAATAGAGGCTATCAATGTTACAATAAAGAACATTCTCCAAAAATGGGCAGGTTCATTAAAAACGAAGATCCCCATCAGGGCAGTACCAACTGCGCCAATACCTGTCCACACAGCATAGGCGGTTCCCAGAGGCAGACTTTGAGTAGCCTTCATCAGTAAAAGCATACTGGCCACTAATGAAAACAGGAAAGCACCGTACCATAAATACATGGCTGTACCTGTTGATTCCTTTGCTTTTCCGAGGCTGGAGGTAAATGCTACCTCGAACAGGCCGGCGATAATTAAAATAATCCAGTTCATAATCATTAATTTTAGTGTAATAAGTTCGCACAATAAAAAGGTAAAAAAGGTTATTACTATTAAAATTACGGCATCATACACAAACGTTACTCAAACCTCTGATTACGAAATACCTAAAAAAAAGTTATGAGCAAGATCAAAGTAGCGGCATTTTCAGTTTCCATGGATGGGTTCGGAGCAGGACCACGTCAGAGCCTGGAAGATCCACTCGGCATAAGAGGCGAAGAACTTCACACATGGATGTTTCAAAAAACAGACGGTAACAGCGGAACAGGTGTGGATAATAACATCGTTCAGAAGTCAATGGAGAATATAGGCGCCTGGATCATGGGGCGTAATATGTTTGGTCCGGTCCGCGGCCCCTGGCCGGATGATGAATGGAAAGGCTGGTGGGGCGAAAAACCGCCTTATCATGTTCCTGTATTTGTTTTAACTCATCATGCAAGAGAATCTTTTGAGATGAAAGGAGGAACAACGTTTCACTTTGTCACAGGTGGTATTGAATCTGCGCTCGAGGAAGCCAAAAAGGTGGCAAATGGAAAAGATATCCGTATTGGGGGCGGAGTTTCGACGATCCATCAGTTCTTACGGGCAGGCTATATAGATGAAATGCAGTTGACATTCTCACCCGTTTTTTTCGGATCAGGAGAGCACCTCTTTTCAGGAATTGATATACCTGCCCTGGGTTTCAATCAAGTTGAAAAAATAAACGGGGAAAATGCAACACACATTATTCTGAAACGTTAAAAATACAGGATATGGGCAATTCAAACACACAGGATCAGCGTATCGCAAAAATGATCTTTGCCTCGGTCTATCCATTGTACGTCCAAAAGATAGAAAAGAAGGGCAGAACAACCGAAGAGTTACATCAGGTCATAGAATGGCTAACAGGCTTCGATAACAGGAAACTGCAGGAATTGATAAAAGAAAAAGTAACTTTTGAAACGTTCTTTCAGCGTGCTTCGCTAAACCCCAATGCTCACCTCATTACCGGCGTAATTTGCGGGTACCGTGTAGAGGAAATCGAAAATCCTTTAACTCAACAGGCCCGGTACCTGGATAAACTGGTGGATGAATTGGCAAAAGGGCGGAAAATGGAGAAGATCTTGCGCGGATCCTAAGGTGGCCTGCTGCAACACTTTCACCTGCACTTCCAGTACGGACCGCTTTTAACAATGGCCATGGAAGCCGCTACGGCAGAAGATTGTGCCGGTACCATGAATACCGGCTACATCCGCATACAGGGATTTCCGCATACCATTACTTTCCTCCCCGGATCATATCCAATGTATATTGGATCTCCGGATCTTTGCCGGCTCGGATATACTGCTGAAACGCTTCAAAGCTCAGCTCCTTGTCGGGCAGGCAGCCCCGCCCATTATCCTGCTTAGCCTTCATAAAATACACCTCGCTCATCGGAACGGTCAGTTTACTTTTCGTTTTAGGCAGCATATAGGTATTGAACCATGCCGCCGTAGTGGATGCCTCGCCACTACCTGTTTCAGTGCCTACCAGCACGCCGCGTTTGTTATTCCTGACCAGCGCGGCAAAGTAGGTGGCAGCGCTTACCGTACCGCCGCTGATCAATACATACACGTTACCTTTAAAGCTGTTTTTATCGGGCGGATAGTTGGAAATAGAACCTTCTGTCAGGCGCGCATTGCCATAGTAAAACCCTGCCGCACTGTCGTAATCGAACCGCTGCTTCAGGAAGTTCTCGGTTTCCTTTACTTCCGTTTCTGCCATTTTGGTTCCATAACCATTCAGCAGGTTTTCGGGATCATGCAGCTGTATGTTCTTCGTCCGGTAATTGAAAACATTGTCGAACGGACGTAACGCCACAAAGGAATACAACAACGCAGACATATTCGGATTGCCTCCGCCGTTCGACCGGATATCTATGATGACGTTGCTGATATTACGCTTCTTTACTTCTGCGAAAAAATCATTCAGCTCCTTATACATGGCATTTTCCTGCAGCATAAATGTAAGAACGGTCAGGATGGCGGTAGATACCTTATCCTGGTACTCCTTCGTTACATAGGCACGCTTCAGGAAAGTATTAAAGGGCAGTTCTCCCAGGCTCCTGTTATGATAACCGGTTTTAGCATCCACTGCTTTCAGCAGTATGGTAGCGGGATTTTTAGCGCCATATTCCTTGTATACTACTTCATAGCTGTTGGCTTCCGGGAAAATGAGGCTGATAAACAAACTAAGACTTGTTGCGGTACGATCGGTTCCCGTTCTGATGAAGCCATCGCTATAAGTGGCGTAGCCGATTTCGCTGAGCAGCTTTGCAGCAGGCATTTTATTAATACTCAGTATCTCTGCACCGAAAGGAATGGTTTCTCCTTTGGCATTAACAATGATCCTGTCATTAAAAGTGGTAATGGCCAGCGGGAAGTGATTAATACCATAAAATACGTCCACCACACGCTCCTCATCATAATCCAGTTTCAGATGCACATCATTGAATAACTGTACAGGAGAATATCGTAAAGCGCTTAACAGCGACGGATCTTTATCAAGCCGGTTCATCAGGGAATCCATTTTCCTGTTAAACGTAACAGTGTCTGTGAACTTATAAGGGTTGGGATGCTGCTTCCTCAACAGCTCAACGGCATATTTAAAATCATCTTTCAGATCCTGCCTGGTAAACCCGGTAAAAGGTTGTACCTGGGCCAGGGCAGACGTGGAGAGCAGGGACATAAGTATCCCTGAGGCAAAAATTTGCTTCATGTTATTTATAATTTAAAAAAATGGTAGTCAACACGGTATATTACCGCGATACAACCAGGTGAATGTTTCTCCCGGATTACATTTTATTGATAAGCGCGATGATTCCCTCGTTTTCAATGATCATCATACCCTGCCGGTCTTCGGTAATACCTTCCTGTAAAGTGTAGGTATACCTGGGCACATTTCCCTCCAGTACGGTGGGCATAAACCGAAACTGTATATTGGGCAGGTCTTTCAGTGCTTCCCCCACTTCAATGATATGGGTGGATACGATAAACAGGCAATTGTTGTATTCGGAGAACCCTTTTGTAACCGCCAGGGTACCATCAAAAGCATCTTTCACATTGGTGCCCTTAAACAATTCATCGAACATCAGCAGCAGATGCCCGCCGCTGGCTGCGGCCAGCGCAGCATCCTTCACCCTTACTACTTCCGCATAGAAATGGCTGTATCCCATCGATATATTATCGGCCACGTTGATGCTGGAGAAAATGCCTTCGCGTACCGAAAACACCATTTCGGAAGCGGCTACAGGAAAGCCGATATGGGCCATGTACATACCTATACCAATTGATTTCATCCAGGTCGACTTTCCGGCCATATTCGCTCCCGTCAGGAACAGGACATTGCTGCCCTCCACCATTTGTATGTCGTTACCCACCGCTTTTGAAATACAGGGATGCCTGAGCCCCCGGGCATGGAACAGGTTTTCAGCTTTATCCACCGCCGTCGCGTAACAAAAATGCCGCTCGCGCGATACATTGCTGACCGCGATGTATACATCCGCTTCCGCAATAAACCGCAACACGTCTTTCATAGCTTCGTTGTGCCTGTTGCGTAGCAGGAAATCATACCCGGATACCGTTGCGGTTGACATCGGCTTGTAGATGTCGCTGTCCAGGATCCTGCGGATATCCTTTTGGTGCATAATAGCCAGCAAGCCTTCCACACGTTCCTGCAAAGGACCGTTTTCCCGCTTCAGTAACTCCAGCAATCCAAAACACTTCTTCAACGTTACGATCGTTGCCTGCAATTGCAACAGCGTGTTTTTGAAACGCCCGTCTTTCGTGAGGGCCGCCAGTAATTTTTGCAGTTGCAGGTCCACCGTAATGGCCCATTGCGATCTTCCTGCTGTAGTGTCAATATATTCCCGCATCAGGGCAACCTGGTCGGCCTCAAAAGGGAATGCGACGCTCTTCTCTTCAAAAAACTCAAAAATTGATACCCGCCGGTTGATAGCAGCGGCATCATTCAGCGGATGTGAAAACATCTCATCCATCAGTTTCTCCCCGATCCGTGTTCTCACCTTATTGAATAAAAAGTATACTGACCCCTGACGGAATTTCCCCATGAGGTTTAGCTCCCCTATCGATTGGCGATCTATTTTAAAACTCATAACTGCTTATTTAATCTTTTTCCACCTTTGTTTCCCTGCTTAAGAATATCCAGGATACCTTCATTATTAATAATGATCATTCCATGCTTATCATTGGTAACGCCTTCCTGCAGGGTATACGTGTATTCTGGTACAGTCCCCTTCATCACGGTGGGAAGAAAATAAAACGCGGCGCTTTCCTTTTTCCGTAGTTCGTCTGCAGCTTCTATAATATGAGAGGAGATAATGAACTTACTGTCTTTCCGGTTGGTAAACGCATTACAAACAGCCAGGGTTCCTTCCAGCGCATCCTTCACATTGGTGCCCCGGAACAGTTCATCAAACAATACAAACAGTGATTTCCCCTCACTGAGCTCCTGCCCTATTTTCTTTACACGCAACACTTCCGCGTAGAAATGACTGGCCCCTATGCCCAGGTTATCAGGCAGGTTGATCGTTGTATATACGCCGTCCATCACGGAAAATTCCATGGCCGCTGCAGCAACCGGGAAACCCATATGCGCAATATAAACTGCGGTACTGAACGAACGCAGGAAGGTAGACTTCCCGGCCATATTGGCGCCGGTAAGAAAAACCAGGTTACAGGAAGGGCCCATATGAAGGGTATTGGCAACTGCATTTTTTAAAAGCGGATGGTATACACCATCCACTTTTAAAATACTGGTCCCTTTCGGGTGCACCACCGGGAATACCATGTTATGTTTCGTGGTAACCTGCGCCACTGAAATATACACATCTATATGATAAATAAAATGCAGTAGTTGCAGCACTTTCCCTTTCTCCCTGCTACGGATCAATACATCAAAAGCCGTAACGGCGGCGAATGAAAGTCGGGCATTCGGTTTTTCGTTAAATACAGGTGCAAAAGCAGGGTCATTCAACACCGCTATAGCTGCCAGCCGTTCTTCCTCCAGCTCTTTCACCCCTGCTATTTCCGCCGATTCCAGGTACTTTCTGAGCGTATGGAAAAGATCGATCACCGAAATAATTCCATTCTGTACCTCCTTCTCACTGAGCGACACTTTTGCTCCGCCATCCGGGTTATCGTCAAATGAGATGTATTTCTCTGCCTGGTCCAGCATGGCGCCATCAAAGGGAAAGCTGGCCTTCATTTTCACGAATGCGGCAATAGTATTGATCCGTTTGATGATAGCTTCCCTGTTGTTCAGCGGCTTCCTGAACATGGCTTCCATGATGGTTTGCCCCCCACGGGTGAATGAATGGTTATAAATATCATAAATGCCCTGTGTGTCTGCTTTGGAAAACAAGCGCAGATCATCTATCGTCTGCATATCTGTCTGCAAATACATAATTATACTTTTTATGAAACAATTAAAGTACCCGCTATTTGCGTTTTCTTCTTATCAGTATGATGATAGCTGCCACCAGGATCAAAGCGGGTATTACATATTGAAGTATCGTCTTCAATGTTTGCGCCGGGCCCTTTTTAATCGTCAGCCATATATCTGTGGGCACTTTGAAATTATGATAAACCGGGTACCTGTTATCAACTGTGTAGCTGTAGAAGGCATTGCCATAATCCTTTCCATCTCCTCTTGCCGAAGACATCATGTCCGCATCGCTGGAAATAATGATCTTCTGCAATTTGCTGCCCATTTTCCGCGTAAGTTGCAAACCCACAGGATAAGGTGCTTCTCTCCTGTAATCTCCTTCTGCGGTATTGAATACCGGCGCTGCGGAGTCTACAACCAACACGCCTCTTTCTACCCAGGTATTTGCATTGTTATGTAAAGTGGTGATCTGCTCTACCTTAAATCCTGTAGTATCAGAATAACTCAATACACTGGCGCCAACAATAGCGGTATAGCAGGCTTTGACGATACCGTTCCTCAGGTAAAAAAACGGCTGTTCATCAGCCATGTCTGTACCTTTCTTCGCGATCAATCCCAAAAACTTGTGAGGCATATCCTGCGGGTTCAGCTGTACAATAGTCCCTTCATCTGCATTCACTCCTACATGATTCAGAATCGGGTTCATGATAAACTGCTTGCCTGGTTCGGAATAGAATATAGCATTTCCCCCTCTGTCGATATAGTGTTTAACACTATCGATAAGCCCATTATCCAGTATTGATTTCGGATCTGATATCACCAGTACATCCCCTGGGCCAAACTTACCGGCGCCCACGGCCGGGATAGTATCGAAATTTAATCCCATATTGATCAGCGCAAGCCTGGATAATTTGTTGACAGCATGGCTCCCATATTCCCGTTCACCGAACTTAAGAGGTGAACGCTCATAGTGACCTGTAAGGAATTTAAACGTAGGCGTTGTATCATTAATTAAACGCAGCAGGCTGCCGGAAACATGTTTCTCATACGGGAAAACCTCCGGATCGGGATAGGTTCTCAGGAACGTCTTCTTCCCTTTATACTCCACCTGCATCAGTAAGCCTTTTGTTTCCGACTCCAGGTCGATGAGCTTCCTGATCTCTGCTGGTTTTTTATAGATAGAAAGGTCGGTTTTATACATTTCCGCATACTTCTCTGCGATTTCATCCAGCGATTTTCCAGGGTATGACTGGAATATTGAACTGTCTCCCCTGGTCACGTCATAATAATACACATATTCAAACTCCATATTGTTATAAAAGCGGCGATACCTGGCCCAGAAGTTCCACAGGTAGTTATTGCGCGCAGCAGGTAATCCACTGCCCAGGTTATACCCCAGCAGGTTAGTATACAGGGTTATCTTCAATGGCGATCCGTCCAGCTGTTTCAATACTCCCTGTGTATTTTCATGGAGCGTATTTACTTTGCCTCTCGTCACATCCCAATACCCTATCAGCCCGTGCCGGGAGCTAACAACGAGTATAACAACCGTTACCGCGAATGCAGTCAGGTATCTGCCTGCCGATACACGCCATGACTTTGACTCGGTAACAGATTTCGTTTTGATGATGGTGAATATGATAAAAAGACAAATAATACTCAAAAAGTAAACGAGATCCTTTGTCGTGATCAGGCCGGCCAACAGGTTCTCGACCCGTCCTGAGCTGGAAAGGAAATAGGTGACATCCCGCACATAATCCGTTCCTTGGAACATTATGTTTAACATGGTGAACAGGATCAGCACCACAAATGTTCCGATCCCCGCAACGATCGGGTAAGCCGTTAAACTGGAGATATACATACCCACTGCCACATACATCGCTGCCAGTAAAAAGAAACCCAGCACCATTGCCATGATATGCAGGAACTCTACATTCTTAATAGAAAAGGTCAGTACAATCACCTCCGCCAGGAAAATCAGGATCATCAGGCACACAAAACTGTATACTCCCAGGAACTTACCCAGGATGATCTGCCGCGTTTTCACAGGTGACGAATGAAGTAACTTAATAGTTCCTCCGGCATATTCACGGTTGATCACGCCCATGGTCAGCAGCGGAATAAACAAAAAGAAGATCATCAGCACCGTATCGAGCCCCTTGCCGATCACCAATTTGGTCAGCGGCATATTAAGAAACCCGCTGAAAGCACTCCCCTGCAACTCAAGCAGGGTATCTTGCTGCAGTGCAGTATCCGCCAGGTTTCCCATAATGAGGCCCGCACTGGACATCAGGAATAAAATCAATACAAACCATGCGATCGGCGAAAAGAAGAAGTACCGCAATTCTGCCCGCGCTATATTAAAAACTACTCTCATTAGTGTAAGGTTGAAGAAGAATTTGATGATAATTGTTTGAATACATCGTCCATACCGGAAGATTCTGTGTGAATAGAAGTGAGTCTCCAGTTTTTCTCTGCGCTCTTCCTTACAATTCTTTCAGCCAGGTCGTCGTTGGGCTGGAACCAGATCCGGCATTTGTTATCCGGCAGCAACTCTACTTTCTGTACATCTTCCATCGCCAGCAATTCTTCCGGCGCAGGCATATGGAGCATTCTGGCTACCATGGTATTAGGCTGCAGTATGTTATTAAAAGCATCGAGGGTATCAGAAAACACCACCTGCCCGGATTCGATCATGATGATCTCTTTGGCAAGCAGGTTAACCTCAGACAATACGTGCGACGATAATAACACCGCATGGTCCTGCGCAATTTCCTTTATCAGTTTCCTTGCTTCAATGATCTGGTTAGGATCGAGGCCATTGGTAGGCTCATCAAGGATCACCACTTTCGGTTTATTGATGATGGATTGCGCGATACCAACCCGCTGGCGGTATCCGCCCGATAAATTCTTTATAAGACGTGACCTCATCTGCGTGATAGACGTTTTCTCAAGTACTTCGTCCACTGCCTTTTTGATCAGGCGTTTATCCATCAGTCTTAGCTGTGCAGAATACTCCAGGTATTCCTGTACAGTAAAGTCCATATACAGGGGCGCCTGCTGTGGTAAAAAGCCGATCTGCTTTTTGTACTCAATAGGATCATCTTTGATGTTCAACCCATTGATGGCAACATTCCCTTCCGTTTGCAGAAGGGTGCCGCAGATGATATTCATAGTGGTAGACTTGCCCGCTCCGTTCGAACCCAGCAATCCGACAACACCGGTATCATTGATCTCAAAATTTATTTCGCGTATGGCCCAGGAACTGGCATACTTATGCGATAGGTTCTCCACCTTTAATATAGGCTGCATATAATGTTACTTATGATTAAAAACTTGGATTAAAAATGACCGATACTTTTTGCACTGGCCGAAAAAACATCCTCTGAGGTCCATGTGCCGATTACCAGCATCGTACGTGCCTTAAACAGCCATTGGGTATTCAGTGCAGTTGTGCCAGGAAAGATATTTATTTCGGACATAGTGGCCAGTGTAACGCCTGTTGCATGATCTTTCACTTCAAAACGGAAGTTGTTTACAGATGCATTCACCGGAATTTTTATAAAATCAGTGAGTTGCTCATAGGCCAGGTTGGAGACCATGGTTCCCGGTACCGGTTCCAGTTGTATCACATCAATAGGCCTGTTATCAAAGAGATTAATAATCCGGAGGTTCGCTACACTGTCGTTCAGGCTGCGGGAAGGAAGTTGTTCCTTTACGGTTTTTTGCTTCACTTTCGTTGGACTACCATACACAAAATGTGTAAAGATCCCGCCCGGCGTTAGTTGCAGGCTTGTTTTCAGGAAAGGGTTACCGGGCTGAAGTGTGTCATTGTTCCTGAACAATGTAAGCGGTTGCTCCATTTTATCGGTAGCATAATCAAAAGAGCTGCCATTGCTGATATAAGACAGCTTACCATAAACTTTGGGCTGTGAATTTCCAAAATAGGCGGTCAGGAAGGAAGTATTGTCGTTAATTCCATTCACAATTGTCAGAGACGCCGGAAATATCTCTTCCCGTAATTCCTTCTTACAGGAAGTACCTGATATCAGCATCCACCCGGCTAACAGGCCTGCTTTGATATATTTTTTATAGCTGAATTGAAACATCTTTCTGGATTTAATGATGATCACTTTTTAGTTGTACCCTATATTCTGGGAGAGATTATTGTCCCAGCGGATTTCGTCCGGGGGAACCGGGTACAGCAACTGGTAAGGGTTCCACGGCTGTTTGTAAGATATCCCCGAAAGCACCTGTGTAGCCTTGCCCGTCCTTTTCAGATCCAGCCAGCGATGTCCCCATTCCGCGAATAACTCTGTCTGCCTTTCGTGGGCTATGGCATCCGTTACCTGCTGATCAGTTAAAGTATAAGGCAGCTCCTTTAACCCGGCGCGTTTCCTGATAGCGTTCAGATCATCGATCACTGCATTTTTATTGCCCGCACCCTGCAACATATTTGCTTCCGCCCTTACGAGGTACATTTCCGCAAGCCGCATCACTACATAATATTCGGATCTGTATCCGTTTATCACACGGTTGGTGGAGTTGATCTTATATTTGGCCGGGTAAAAACCGGAAGGGGTATATGGCCCGCCAACCACAGCCTCCGTCCATGCCGTTTTCCTGTTATCACCCGCTTCGAAAGCATTCATTAGCGATGGCGTAAGGTACCGGCCTGCCATAGCATATTGTTCAGGTGTAGCATTGCCCAGCGTTCCCGAAATATTGTTCTGTTTCAACTGGAAGATGACTTCCCTGCTGGAGATGCTGAACACAGTGTTCAGGTTTTCTAATTGAAACAGGTCTGTCCGGCCAATCACATCATTGGCATACTGCCAGGCTTTGCCGTAGTTTTTGGTAAACAGGTAAACCCGTGCCAGCATGGCTTTAACATACCATTTATTGATCCGGATACGCTCTGTATTATTGCCGTCATAATTTTCAGAAAGATACCCCGACGCTTCTTCCAGGTCATTGATGATCTGCTGGTATACAACGTCAGGGCTGGCGGAAGGGAGTTTCTGTGTATCATTATAATCGATGGATAAGGCAAGGGGAATTTTGCCGAACAGGTTTACCAGGTAAAAATATCCCATAGCCCTTACTGCCAGCGCTTCGCCCAGTACCCGTTTCCTGTAGGCCTGCGTAAACTCTTTTGACGTAGCGGTTTTCACCCCTTCTATCAGCGCATTGGCGTTGAAGATCCCTTTATAAGCCGACTTCCATATTTTCGGGGAATAGCCAATATTCTGCAATGTGATCCTGTTGGCTGTTTCCACGAAATACTCATCGTCTCCGCCGAGTGAAGGATGATATAGTTCATCCGCCGAATGGCCGGCAGCCAGTGTAATCCCCCCGGCGCTGTATAAAACGTTGCCCAGTTTTCCAAACGCATTGACTTCATTTTCTCCCCCGCTGATCAGGTAAGAATATAAACCGTTGAGCGCAATAGATGCCTGGTCGTCCGACTGGAAAACCTGGTTGGTGGTGATCGAATTTATCGGGTCCTTTATATCCAGCATTTTATTGCAACCCGTTATCAGTAATGCTGACAGGAAAACACCGGCTGTAGTTATACTGAAAATATTTTTTTTCATACGATTGATTTTAGAAGCTTAATCTCAGGTTAGCGGCAATCCTCCTGATCTGTGGCGTGGTGCCCAATTCAACATCAGACATCCTGTATTGCGATAGTTTGAAAATCTTTGACGAATTCACGGAAACCGATCCCTGTTTCATGCCCACCTTCTTTAGCCATGCTGCTGGCAGCAGGTACGACAAGCTAAGATTGTCCAGGCTGATATAGGCACCTTTGGCATAGTAGGCATCCGATCCGAAAAAACCGCCGCTGTTCCTGCCGGAATACATTGCATACAATGCTTTGTCGCCTGGTTGCCGCCAGTGTCTTTTTTCAATCTCATCGTACAACACCATGTTGGACATACCTCCGTACCCTACGTTATTCAACTGGTCTGCTACCAGGGATTTTTCAAAACTGAATTGTGCATCCAGCGAGAGTACCCGTTTGAAATCTACCCGGAGGCCCATCCCGCCAAAATAGTCTGGGTTCAGGTCAATCATCCTGTAATGGTCATCCAGCTCCGGATCCGGGAAATTCGTGGAACTCATTCCCACAGGGCTCATTCCATCCCCGTTGTGGTCCTCGAACACAGGTGTTCCTTTCATCGGGTTGATGCCGATATAGTGTGAGTAGGACTTGGTGGTTACGGAAGCGCCTATCCTGTACATATCTTTATAGGGAGAATCTTCCAGCCCGGGGAAGGCTACCAGCGTATTACTGTTCTTACTTACCTGGAAACGTGCAGTGAGCCCCCATGTATTCGTGTTCAGGATGGTTCCATCCAGCATCAGTTCCACTCCCCTGTTCCGGATAACAGCGGGCCAGTTGCCCACCACAGCAGGGAAACCCGTGAAGGCCGGCGTAGTAATGCTTGTCAATTGCTTCCCATCCCTGTTGCTGTAGAAGTTACCTTCAATATTCAGCATGCTGTTGAAAAATCCTAACCGTGCGCCCACTTCAAACTTACTGGCGCTGGACCAGCTGTATTTCTGGTTAACGGGTTGTATGAGCGTATAGATGGACTGATCATCGTAGTCAGGTAATTTATCAAGGTAACCCGTTAAAATATTCGACCAGCGGGAGAGATATTGATAATCGCCTACATTGGCATTTCCCATAACGCCGTAGGTAGATCTTATTTTAGCAAAGCTCAGCCAATTCATATCGGCGTCCTTAAACCAATCTTCGTTTGATAAAACCCATGAAACCCCTGCGGAGCCAAAGTTCCCGAAACGGGCGCCGCTTCCGAAACGCGAGGAGCCATCTCTTCTGCCGTTTAAACTAACGATGTACTTACTTTGCCAGTCGAAAGCCACCGTTGCCAGCAGGGATACAACTTTCAGCTGGGCAAAACTATTCGTGGCCTGTACCACCTGGGCATTCGAGTAGCTTTTGATGAGGTTATCGTTTGAAAACATCATCCCAATCAGCGTTACTGCATCCTGGTCGGCATAACTGTAATCAGCAGCCAGGGAAGCAGACACCCTGGCGCCTCCGAACAGTTTAACATAATTGATATTCGGCCTTATCAGCAGGCTCTTTCCGGAACCAGTGCCGAAAAAAGCCATGCTTATAGGAGAGAACAGGGGATCCTTCCCTGCTTTAGGCATATAGTTGCCTGATTTATTGGAAAAAAATTCCCCGCTGAAGCGAACGCCCGCTGTAAGGTCCTTGAGTATTTCGTAAGTAAACCCAACATTGGTCTGATTTTTCAGCGTTTGATTTTCTCCCCAGTTTTTAATACCGCTGAATGGATAATTGCTTGCATACTGGGTTCTGTACGGGGCAAAGTTGTATTCCCCGTTCTCATCATAAATGCCCGGAGCATTGGGTGGCAGCGAGAAAAAGTCGAACGTGGCAGCCGTTTCATTATTAGAGTAAGTATTATTGGTAGAAAGCTCCAGCTGCAGCTTGCCGTTCGGGCTTCGGTGGTTGAACGATATCCCCACCGTTAAACGGTCATTCCCCCTGCCCTGGTTGTACATTTCCGTTGTGGAGGTATATCCCACGCTTACGCGGTAGGTATTGAGCAGCAGGCCGCCTTCCACGCTCAGCTGTACATCGTTCGACTGCTCATTTTTGAAGAAGGCGCGTTGCCAGTCGGTATAGGCTTTAGGATCCCAGATGGTGAGATCCGGGGTATTATCCCTGGTGGGAGCAGCGGCATCATTCAGCATGGCTTCCCTTCTCACCGCCAGGTATTGTTCCGTATTCATCATATCCATGTAACGCTGTACGCCTGAAAAAACTTTGGAGTAGCTCACGTTAAACCTGGTAGGACCTGGCTTTCCTTTTTTGGTAGTGATGAGGATCACGCCGTTCGCCGCCCTGGAGCCATACAATGCGGTAGCATCTGCATCTTTCAGTACGTCCACGCTTTCAATGTCCAGTGGATTGATCATGTACAGCGGGCTTTCTGAAGTGGAATAGCCACCCTGAACAGGTGTGCCTGCTCCCAATGGATTAACGGACAAAGTAGCAATCGGTAAGCCGTCTACCACATAAAGCGGGTCTGTATAACTATATTCATTGAGCACATTGCGCCCGCGTAATTCCACTTTCCTGGCGCCCGCCGTGTTGGCCGACTGGCTGATCCTCAGGCCGGGCACACGGCCCGCAATCGCATCCAGCACATTTACCACAGGCTGTCTTTCAATATCACTGGCTTTTACGGTAGCAATATTGGCTGTACCGGTCCTTTTATTAGTGGTACCCAAAACAGTGACCTGCACCTCATCCAGTTTATTTTCTGAGAGCGCCAGTTCTATGTTGTACGACTTTGCAGCAGCAATGGGCTCCGTTATTTTAAACAGGTGATCCACATACCCGATATAGCTGATCCGCATCTGGTCGCCCATCCTTACCGGCACCTGTACAGAGCCGTTCCCTGCAGTCAGATAATTCCGTTTGTCGGTAAGATTGCTGACAGTAGCGCTGACCAATGGTGTATAACCGGAAGAATAAACATAGACGTTTATCATTTCCTGTTTCGCCGGCACTGTATCAACAGCCGGCACAGGATCTTTCCGGGACACCAGGATGTTCTTGTCGATGATCCGGTAGGTCAGTGACTGGTTCTCAAATACCTTATTGAGAAAGGCGCCCAGGTCTGTTCCCCGTGCATTGATGGTGACCGGTTTTGCTACCGATAAAACGGTAGCCTTATACAGGAAAACATAATCAGTTTGCGATTCTACCGCTGCGAAAACTTTTTCCAGTGCAACGTTTTTACCGTTAAAGCTGATGTTCTGTGAAAGGCCTCTGGCAGACACCTGCAGCAGGACCACGGTAAGGAGAAAGAATGTTAGCTTCATAACTAACAGAGATTTGGTTGAGCTACGTTTCCATCCATAGGGAAACCGTGTGCAATTAAAAATAATTGGCATAACTTCGCATGATCCGCCCCTTCTCATAAGGGGCGGAATGTTTAAGTGAATAAATAAACAGTCCTTCCTGATTGTGATTATTACATTACTTGAACATTCGCCGGGAGTGTCGCGAGCACTTCCGGTTTTGTTTTAGCAACCTCTTTTACTACCCGCTATTTTACATACAAAACATTCCCTTTCAGTTCGAAATTAACATCCATCATTTCCAACACTTTTAATACATCAGATAAATTGGTATTGCGGTGCATTTTTCCTTTAAAGATTACATTATCCGGCTTTCCGATGTATTGTACATCTATATTGTACCATCTTTCCAACTGGCGCATTACGCTGTACAGATCCATGCCGTCAAAATTAAACAGGCCGTTTTTCCATGCGATGATTTTACCCGGGTCGGGTGTTTCCGTTACGGTCAGCGTAGCTGCCGCTGATGCATCCGGTTTGCTTAAAATCCCTGTTTGCCCGGGCACAAGCACCTGGGGCTGGGTGGTATACCTGCTGCGCGGCAGCGGCGTTATTTTCACAGCACCGGTCAATAGTGTTGTGCGGATTGTTTTCTCGTCGTCGTACGTGTTCACATTAAATGAAGTACCCAGTACTTCCAGTTTCATCCGGTCGGTTTCCACTACAAAAGGTTGCCAGCTCCTGGCGGCTACTTCAAAATAAACTTCCCCGTTGATCTTCACCCTTCTCTCCTGTCCCTTAAAAGCGACGGGGTATTGTATGGAAGATGCTGCATTAAGCCATACTTCCGTTCCATCAGGAAGAATAACGTGGTACTGCCGGCCTTTGGGTGTGGTAATAGTATTGAGGGCCGCCCCGTCTGTTGCGGCACTGGCATCGTATTTAAGCTCATTATTCTTCAGCGAGATCTGAGTGCCGCTCTGCGTAGCGATTTTTCCTTCGCCCAGGCTGTCCAGCACCAGTTGAGTACCGTCTGCCAGTGTAAGAATGGCGCCGTTTTTACCCGGTGGAATATCATACCGGGCCGATTCCCGGCCCAAACGGTTAAAATTTTGCGTGTTATATGTCAGCAGGTAATAGGCTGATATGCCTAACACCAGTACAAGCACTGCTGCCGCCCATCTCCACTTGTGAAGGAACTGCATCCGGTGTACGTTTGATTTTACAGGTTTGCCGGAAAGAAATCGTTCCAGCGCCGCGGTTTCATTAAACCGGCCCATTGCACGCACGTTTTGCTGCCGTACCTCAGGATTGTTCAATTCCATCCATAACTGCCGGTTTTCGTCGCTGGCAGCGATCCACGCATCCAGCTTATCCTGCTCATCGGCCGTAAGCATACCCTGTTGCGAACGGAAAATAAGCGTTGCTATGACGAATGGATCGTTTAAAGAAGACGCCATGTCTGATGTGTTTATCTTATTACAACATGGTATCCCGGTTGTACTAAAAGAACCGAAAAAAAATTATGAGTGGAGGGAAAATGACAGGAATAAGGTAATTACAGCCGGCGACAGGCGCATTCTCAGCAGCTTCATGCCCCGGGTTTTCTGGTTTTTAACCGTTTGGAGTGAAATGGAAAGGATGTCGGCGATCTGTTCATTTTTAAGTCCGTCGATGTAACTCATGCGGACGATCTTCCCGCATTGCTCCGGCAGGTTGCTGATCTCGCGGTAGATCATCCTGAAAACCTCCATGCGGATGATGTCCAGCTCCTGCGCGGTGGCCGCGTCTTCCTGCTCGTGAAGAAATCTGGCCTGGCGTTCCTTGCTATGCTGCGCCCCTTTCAGAAAATTAAGGGCTGCATTACGTGTAGCCTTGTAAAGAAAATCTTTCAGATGCCGGAGGTCTTCAAACGCATATGGCTTCTGCCATAATCTTTCAAAAACATCCTGCACAATATCTTCTGCATGCCCCGGCTCGCCGATGATCGATTCGGCGTAGTGGCAAAGCGCATTATAATACTCTTTAAAGATATAAGAATAATGCAATGTATCCCCCGAAGTCAATCCCCGCAAAAGCTGATACTCATTATAGAAAGATTTCCGCGACAAATTTGCAGCCCGATTTTTAGTTGAAATGTAAAAATAATCAAAAAATCAAGCTATAAAAATGCAATTGACAAGCGGAACTTAGAATCAACCACTGTTTACTCTCCCCGCAATTGGCTGATGGCGGAGGAAGTGCAAAAGGAATAATTGCTGATAATAACCGGGATCCATCACTCCCCGATCATCTCCAGTATCCCTTCATTCCGGATGATCATCATTCCCTGCCGGTCTTCCGTGATACCTTCTTCCAGCTTATAGGTATAACGTGGCCGGGAACCCTCCATCACGGTAGGTAAAAAGGCAAACCGGATATTTTCATATTCCTGCAAGGCTTCTCCTACTTCAATGATATGAGTGGAAACGATGAACAAACAATCGGTATATCCGGCAAATGCAGCTGTTACAGCCAGCGTACCATCATAGGCATCTTTTACATTGGTGCCTTTAAACAGCTCATCAAACATCAGCAACAGGCGTTGCCCGGTAGCCGCGGCCAGTGCGGCCTGCTTCACCCTTACCACTTCTCCATAAAAATGACTGTACCCCAGATGGATATTGTCCGACACGTTAATGGATGAATACAGCCCTTCACGTACGGAAAACTGCATCCTTTCGGCGGCAACAGGGAAGCCCATATGCGCCAGGTACATCCCGATGCCAATGGATTTCATCAGCGTGGATTTACCAGCCATATTCGCACCCGTTAAAAACAGCACATTACTATGCCCATGCAGGGACAGGTCATTACCTACCGCATTTTCAATACAGGGGTGCCCGAGCCCTGTTACAGCAAATATATTTTTTTCAGGCGCCAGCGCCTGGGCATAAGTAAAACCCCTGGAACGGGCTACGTTACTTACAGCTATATTTACATCCAGCTCATAAATAAATGAAAGGATATTCTCCATCTCTTTACTAAAACGGCCCTTTAACAGGTGGTCGTACTGCGCCAGTGTTTTAACAGGCAAGGCCTGGTAAATATCCGTATTCAGCAGGCGTTCCAGCCCTTTTTCAGACAGTACCTGCCGCAATGCTGCCACCCTTCCGGCATAAGGTCCGGCATCTGCCGCCATTTCCTCCAGCACTGCATAACATTTCTTCAGGATAACAATGGTAGCCTGTAATCCCTGCACAATTTTCCGGTAACGCTCATCACGGGTTAAACCGGAAAGCAGCTTTTTCACGAAAATATCTCCCAGCATAAATGCTGCACTTTTACCGGTGCCGCTGTCCAGGTATTCCCTCATGGAAGTGACCTGCGCCACATCAAAAGGGAAACTCATGCCCGCCTGCTGAAAGTAACGGAACACGTTACTTCTTTCGTTGATGGCAGCTGCGTTTTCCAGCGGATGCTGGAACATCCCGTCCAATAACCGCTCACCGCCCCTTGTTTTTACCTGGTTGAACAAATGATATACGGAACCATTGCGGTACTTACCCAGCAGGTTCAGTTCATCCATTGTTTGCCTGTCTATACTAAAGCTCATGATTATTGTATCTGTTTTTTAGCAATGTCTTTTTTTACTTCTGCCACCTTACCAGGCTTACGGCCATTTTTCAATATATCCAGTATACCTTCATTACGGATGATCAGCATACCATGGCGGTCATCTGTAATTCCTTCTTCCAGTGTATAAGTATATTCCGGTGTATGCCCTTTCATCCGGGTAGGCAGGTACAGGAAACCGATGCCGGGTTCTTTCCGCAGGTCTTCTCCCGCTTCCACGATATGCGAGGAGATCACAAATATGCTGTTCTTCTTCCGGGCAAATGCGGCGGTCACTGCAACGGTGGCCTCATGCGCATCCTTTACATTGGTACCGCGGAAAAGCTCATCAAATATTACCAGCAGCGATTTACCGCTTTTCAGTTCAGCCGCCATCTTTTTAACACGCAATACTTCTGCATAAAAATGGCTGGCGCCGATACCAAGGTTATCAGGAAGATTAATAGTAGTGTAGATACCATCCAATACGGCAAACTCCATTGACTTTGCCGCCACCGGGAATCCCATATGCGCAATGTATAAGGCAGTACTCATGGAACGCAGGAAAGTGGACTTTCCCGCCATGTTGGCGCCGGTAAGGAAAATAACATTGCGCTGAATGCTCATGGTCACATTATTGCCCACCGGTTGGGCAAGCGACGGATGATACACGCCTTCCAGCTTCAGCTGACAGGGACCTTTGTCCAATGCCCTGGGGAATACCAGGCGTTTGTCTGTTGCCACTTTTGCCACCGACAGGTATACATCAAGCGCATAGAGGTATCCCAGCAGCTGCATGATCCTATGACGCTCCCTGGTCCTGAAAAGCTGGTCATATGCCGTGATAGCGCCATACGACAATTTATTCTTTTGTTTCTCGTTCAACGCCGGCTCCAGTGTGGGAACGGCCAGCAGGGATTCGATGGCGGCCCGCTCCGGTGCATAGGCAGCAATGGCGGTAATAGCGCTGCCCTGTATCAGTTGCCTGGTTTGCTGTAGCAGCGATATCACTGCTGTTACCCCATTGGTAATATCTTTCTCGCTCAGCACAAACTGGCTGCCGGAGTGCTGCGTGTGCCCGTCACCGTGCGACAGGTATTTCTCGGCCATATCGAACAATGGCGCTTCAAAAGGGAATACCGTGTTTAAACGGGCAAAATGCCCGATGATACTACTCCGCCGGTTGATCTGGTCTTTATCAGAAAGCGGGTGACGAAACATTTCTTCCAGTATCTTCTCTCCACCCCGGGTATGGGTATGATTATAGATATCATAGATACCTGCAGCATCCCGCTTACCAAATATCCGGAGATCATCAATTGTTTGCTCGTCTGTATGCAAGATCATATTTTCCCTTTTTATTGTCTTTTACGACGGATCAGTAATATAGTTCCCATTAAGGCAACAAGGGCCGGAATTATCCATACAAATAACACATACACCGTGTTGGCGCCGGTAAGGGTTAACCTCAACAATGCATCGTTAGGTTGCACTTGCGGTCCATAAATAGGAAACGCTTCATAGTTGAGCCAGCAGAACATTTCCCGGCTAACAAAAGTAAAAGCACCTTTCTGACGGACCGTACTTAAAAAGTCGGCATCCCCGCAAACAATGATACGTTGTTCCTTTTCTCCCACCCTGCGGGACGATGCCACAGCAGTGGCGTAGAACGGAGCTTTGGTATCGCCTTCCAGCGGGTTGAACACCGGCGCGGCAGAATCGGTTACCAGGGCTCCTTTTTTAAGCCAGTCTTTTCCCGGCCTGGTGATAAATAATGGTTTCGGCTTAAACCCATTGGTATCAGTGGCAACAACAGACGCGGCTCCGGACATATCAACCGTGAGCACGGTGTCGCCCTCCGCCATTTTTTCATAAAATATTTTCGACACGCCATCCCTGGCCATTTCTCCCATTCGCGCGGTCATTAACGGTTTTTACCATATCAGGCATTTCATATCCCGTTACTTCCACCAGGATACCATCCTCTAACTGTATGCCTGCCTGTTGTAAAACCGGGTTCAGGATATGTTGTTTACCAGGCTCGCTTAATACCATCATATTCCCGCCCTTATTGATGTACTCCGTGATCCGGTCCCGGGTAGGCTGGTCCAGCGCCGTTTTGGGATCGGCCAGTACCAGCATCGATATATCAACAGGTATTTCTTTCCCTGCGGAAATTGTATCCGAATCAAATCCCAGGTTCATCAGCGACTGGCGTTGGTTTTTTGCATGCACCAGCAATTCATATTCCCGCTCTCCTTTCTTATAAATATCCCGTTCAAGGTTACCTGTCAGGAAAGTGATCTTTGGTAATTTAGCCTGCAGTAATCTTTTTAATGCGGCTGCTATCTGCTCATCTTCCGGCCAGAACGGCTGATCATCAAAAGTTCTCAGGAAAGTGCGCTGTCCTTTATACTTTAACTCCATCACTACCCTGTAACCCTCTGAGCTCAGGTCGATCATTTTCCGTATCTCCGCCGGAGGCTTAAATAAAGACAAGGGCTGATCAAAACCGCTTGCTACCTGCTGTGCTATTTCAGGTAAACTTTTTCCCGGCATCGTTCTGTATACCGTGCTATCCTTATCACCTGTATCGTAATAGTATACATAGTTAAATTCAATGTCTGGTTTGAAACGCTGATAACGCTCCCATACTTCAGACAGGTATTCATTCCTGTTCAGAGGGAATCCCTTGGGTGCGCCGCCGCCTAACAGGTTGGTGTACAGCGTTACCTCCAGCTTTCCGTCGCCCAGCTGTTCTATTACCTTTTGTATATTCGGATGCAATGTGTTGTATTTACCGGCAGTAGTATCCCAGTAACCGATAAATGCAGGCCTTGAGCTGAAATAGCCTGCCGCCAGTACGATCACTGTTACTGCTCCATACCTGGCAGCACCTGTTATCCATGATTTTGACTCACGGCCCGATTTCAGCTTAATCAGTGTGAAGGAAATAAACATGAAAATAACCAGTCCGAAATAGATCACATCTTTAGTAGTGATCAGTCCTTTCAGCATCTTTATGGTACGGCCCGAGATAGAGAGAAAATAGGTAAGGTCCCTTACAAAATCATACTTCTGCCATAACCCGCCAATACGGCTCAATACCAGGATCACAATAAAGCTGCCGATAGCGGCTACGATCTGGTAGTTGGTAAGACTGCTCATAAATAAGCCTATCGCGGTGTAAGTGCACACCAGCAGGTAAAAGCCAAGTAAAGCCGACAGCAGCATCCCATAATCCGCATGTTCTATCTGGAAAATTCCCATTACTATAAAAACCGCTATCACTGATACCAGCAACAGGTTGTAAAGCATAATAGCCAGGTACTTTCCCAATACAATTTCCCTGGTTTTCACCGGGGAAGAATATAATAACTTAATAGTGCCATTGTTCACCTCTCGGCTGATGAGTCCCATGGTCAGCAAGGGTATAAACAGGTACAGGTTCTGCAAGGCATTTTTGAAAATGCTATCTCCTGCCATAAATAACTGGGGCGTTAATCCACCCCAACCCTTAAAATTGGGCATGCTTTTCAGGGCAATATCCTGCCACCTGGCAGTGCCTACCAGCGGAGTACAATAATAAACCGCACACTGCACCATAAATGCGACCGTTAAAAACCAGGCTACCGGTGAATAAAACAGGTTCCTCAGTTCCGTCTTCGCAATTTTAAATATCATCTTCATGTATATAAGTTATTGGAGCGATTGATTAGAAAGTTGCTTGAATATGTCGTCGAGCAGGCTCTTGTCGAGCGTGATCTCCTGCAAACGCCATCCGTTTTGTACACTGCTGGCAATAATATGTTCCGTGATCTCCTTGCTGCCGTCGAAATACATGCGGATCTGCCGGTCGCTCAGTATCTCTACCTGGGTAACGCCGGGGATCTCTTTCAGTACAGCAGCCGGCGGCGGGTTCTCCATCCGGACCAGCACACTGCGTGGCTGCACGTAATTATTGAATGCATCCATTGAGTCGGAGAATATCATGCGCCCCCCTTCTATCATTACTACCTCCCGGCATAACAGGTGTATTTCTGACAACACATGTGAAGACAAGAGCACGGTATGTTCTTTCGCAATTTCCCGGATCAGTTTCCTCACTTCAATCAGCTGGTTGGGATCAAGCCCGTTGGTGGGCTCGTCCATCACTACCAGTTTCGGCTTGTGGATAATGGCCTGCGCAATGCCTACACGCTGCCGGTAACCACCGGAAAGATTCCCGATCAAACGCGAACTGAAATGTGCAATACCGCAACGCTCTTTTGCTTCCTCTACAGCCTTTCGCCTGCTTTCCTTTGCGATCAGCCGGAGCTCCGCAGTATAAGTGAGGTATTCATCTACTGTAAGATCTGTATACACCGGGGGATTCTGCGGCAGAAAACCAATATTCTTCTTTGCCTGCTCCGGATGCTCCCTCACATCCACGCCATCAATATAAACATGCCCTTCGGTCTGGTTCAATACCCCGCACATGATATTCATGGTAGTGGACTTACCGGCTCCGTTGGAGCCAAGCAATCCTACTACGCCTGTCTGGTTTATTTCCATGTTGATATCACGTATCGCCCAGGAGGCGCCATACCTGTGAGAAAGGCGTTCAATTTTTAATATACTGCTCATAATACTTAAAGGCTTTATTTCAACAGTTCATCCAGTTTTTTCTCCAGCTGATCTTTCGTGGAATAGTCCAGCGAAGCTGCAATCTTTCCATCTTTCCCTACTACAATAACATGCGGTATATAGTAGATATGCAATAGTTCCTTTACCCCTTTCCCATCTTCAAAAGCCCCGTCTGCCAATGTTTGCGTCCACTCCATTTTTAGTTCATCCATTGCGTCCTGCCATTTCTGCTTATTCGCATCCACAGACACGCTGATGAATTCCACACCTTTCGACCGGTACTTGTTGTAATGTTCCCGCATAGTGGGAATATAAGCCCGGCAAGGCGCACACCAGGATGCCCAGAAATCAAGCACCACTATTTTACCTGCCATCTGTTTAACAGAAAATGCTTTTTCCTTTGTGTCTGTAAGTTTCAGGTTGGGGAAGACAGCGCCCGCCGCGCCTTTTTTAAACGCCGCTATATTCGCCGCCAGTTCCTTCCCGTGCCATGTTTTCCTGGTTTCCGGGCCCAGCAGGTCATACGCGGCCTTTACGTTGGCATATGTTCCTGCCGACTGGCATAGTGCCAGGTAAGCAGATATTCCGCTGTTGGGATTTGCCCGGATATATTCCATAGCCGTTTTATGGCCGGCCAGGTACTCCTGGTATTCATCGTTCAATGCCCCGCCTTTAAAAGAAGCGCCTGATAATGAATCCAGCCGGCCGGAAACAGTATAGGCTGCATTCTCCAGGTACACATAAAATTCACGGGTGCTCACCTTCATCTTCACCAGCGTTGGATGATCCAGTTTACCAGCATAGGTAAATTCACCATTTACAATACGCACTCTCGGTGGCGGTACCGGTGTTTTATCTGCCTCCCGCACTTTTATATATTCTGCAATGGAGATATAACCACTCACTATACCGCTCACATTTCCGCTGATTACAAATCCATCGCTTGCCAGGCAAAGAGCCGGCAAAAGCTGGAGTATCGCTATTTTCAACAGTTGTTTCATAACAGATGCCAAAAGGTAAGGCCGTGCAGCAATACCGGACTGCTGCACGGCCCCTCATTTACAAGATTAACAGAAGGTATTTACGGCAGAAGCTCAGCCAGCTTTTTATCCAGCGCATCACCACCCAGGTTCAATGCGATGATCTTTCCATCAGGGCCAATCAATACGCTCGCCGGGATAGCAGTAACACCATAGGCTTTGGCAGCTTCACTTCCCCATCCTTTCAGGTCAGAAATATGACGCCAGTTCAACTGATGTTTCTCAATACCTTTCACCCAGCCCTCTTTCTTTGAATCAAGGGAAACACCAAGTATCACAAAATTCTTATCCTTGAATTTATCATAGGTGGCTTTCAGCGCAGGCATTCCGGCAATACAGGGTGCGCACCAGCTGGCCCAGAAATCAACCAACACATACTTGCCTTTAAAATCATCCAGGGATACCATTTTACCATCTACATCCGGGAGATTAACAGCAGGAGCCGCTACACCTGTTTTAGGGCTGCCGGCAGCTGCGCCATCGCTTCCTGCGCTGTCATCTGTATGAAGGGCCAATGGAGAAGGATCTATTTTACCTGGATTTTTCCAGCGCATCAGTATACGCGATTGTTTGGCATGTTCTCCAAGAGTAGCATACAGCGCTTCTTTTTCAGCCTCATTCTGAATATATACCGTCAGCAGGTAACCACTTACGCCGGAGTTGGGATGTTTCTTTATCCATTCTTTCAATACACTGGTCTGCGCATTTTTGATAACACTTCCTTCCTTCTCATATTTTTCAGTAGCATCTTCATCTCCTATCAGTTTCGCATCCCAGTATTTTTTTTCCAGCGCCGCCAGCTTCTTCGTATCGGGGTTTTCAGGGGAAGTCAGCGCCATCACTTCCTGCCATTCGCTTACCCACGGAGAACCGGAGTAGGTAAGGTTCCTGAAATCCGCTCCTTTTCCTGTAATATCCATTTTACCATCTTCCATGTACAACACAAGCCCCTTACTCTCATCCATCACAGTACCAACCTGCAGGATATACACACTTCCTCCTTTTGCCATATCATGCTTTATCCGGAAGCTGTGATTTTTAACAATCGCCGAATCCCATTCGCCGGTATATGGTTCCATTAACATCACCATTGAATCGTTTGGCAGATTATCGATCTTACCGGTCACCACTACCTCTTTGGTTTCTTTGGAAGTAGCCGGTTGTTGCGCCAGCGCACTCAGGCTGCCGGTTGTCAGAAAGAAGAGCAAGAATTTCTTTATCATAGTTAAATGCTTTTAGCGTTAATTTTAAATGGTTTATTGCTTCAGAAAAATGCCGGGGCTTACTTCTGGTTGGCCAGTATATCTTCCAATACAGATACTGTTTCATTCAAATAAATATCCTTACTCAATTTCTGCAGCCACTCCGCAGTGTGGGCGGCTTCTACAGGATCTGTTTTCAGCGCGGCAGGATTGGCGCTCCTTGGTATTGATGGCAGCATATGCAGGTAACTTCCTTCTTTCAGCTCCCTGGATTGTTGCATTGTTTTTTCCAGTTGTGCAGTGGCGAGGTAGGACTGACGGAACGCATCTATGTACAGTGGCACCGGTTTTTCACGCAGCTCTTTTAATTGCTGCATGTTGGCGGCGATATCCTTCAACGTTGCATTGTTACGTATACGGTCATATGCCCCCTTAACAACCACATCATAGTTGAATGTAAAAGGCATCCGGTTATAGGCGGTTGCTGCAATGGAATCATATGCCAGCGCAGAAGGATAATCTTTTTCCATTACAGATTCCAGCGACATCCTGTCCTGCAGGATAATATCCGGCGTTACTCCTCTCAGCTGCGTGGAAACACCAGTAATCCGGTAAAACTTCTCTTTGGTAAGCCGCATGCTGCCATAGCTGATATCCGGTATCCCTTTATCAGGATCGCCCATCCTGCCCATATTGGTAACTGTTTGCGCGGTTCCTTTTCCGAATGTGGAACCGGCGCCTACGATCAGGGCGCGACCCCGATCCTGTACAGCTGCCGCGAAGATCTCAGAGGCAGAAGCGCTGTTTTCATCCACCAGCACAGTTAACGGACCTTCATAGAGTGGTGGTGCTGCGGGAGACCAATAGTTCTTTATACTGTCTTTCGATTTGAGCATGGTTACGGGGCCTGTGGGCATAAAACATCCGCTCATTCTTACCACTTCATCCAGGGCGCCTCCTCCATTTCCACGAAGATCCATGACAATACCATCCACTTCGTATTCTTTCAGTTTTGCCACTTCACGGTATACATCCATTGCCGCGCCGGTCAGGAATTGCCCGTTAGGGTCCATGTAGAAGAGCGGCAGGTAAACATAACCGAACGTTTTTCCATCTTTCCCGATCAGTGCACTTTTAGCCCTGTTCTCCATATCAACCAGCTCCTCTCTTTTCAGGGTAACCGTTCTCGCTGCTTCCCCGGGCTGTTGCAGTTTCATGGTTACCGAAGAGCCCTTGTCGCCACGGATCATCGAACTTACCTGGTTGGATTCCCAGCCGCTTACCGGTTTCATATCACCTTTTGCATCTGCAATTGACACGATAATATCATTCTCCTTTACCTGCCCGCTTTTATAGGCAGAACCGCCCCGCATCATCCGCTTGATATAATAATCCGATTCCTTTGTAGCGAGTTCCACACCAATGCCGCAGTAACGTTTGGTGAGCATGTCATTGAATGCCCTGTCATCAGGCGCGGTATATGCTGTATGCGGATCTATTTCCGCTACTGCCACTTCCATATACTGTGCAAACTTTTCATCTGCTGCATTTTTCCCGGTTGCTTTACGGAAATACTCTGCATACCAGTTACGTACTTTTTCGCGTGCCTTTGCTTCCAACGCAGCATCCACACCTTTCCTGTCTTTAACGGTTGCAGCCGTTTTTTCCATTTCCACATAATGACGTAGCGTGTAGTATTTCAGGAGTTTGCGCCAGAGGTCTTCCCTCGCGGCTTCGCTGGCAGGAAAGGGCTGGCCTTTTCTCCATGCCATCACCGATTCTTTTTTCTGCAGGTCAAATGGTTGCTGCAGTACTTTCATACAGATCGCTTCTGCTTCTTTTATGCGTTTGCTATATACTGCGTATGTTGCTTCAAAAAAAGCAGTGGAACCGGCGTTCATCTCATCATCAATCTGGTTCTTATAAACGGCCAGCTTGTTGATATCTCCCTGTAAAAACAGGTTACTGTTGGGATCAAGTGTTTGAAAGGTCTGGTTCCAGACAGCCGCCGAATAAGCGTTATCAACCGGTTTGGGACCGTAGTGCTCTTTGCTGATCCTCTTAAAAAGTGGCATTTACAACCGCACTTCTATAAGCCAATGGATCGCTTGTCACAACCTGCTGCTGGCCTGTTGCCTGAAGTACGGTCAGTGTGGTTACGATAAAAGAAAGAAAATACTTTCTTCCCGCGCATATACTCATGTTGCTGTTAAATTAGTGTGAACAATTGATTTCGATCTCTCTTTTTAATAGGCAACCAGGAAGGGAAAAAGGGTGAATGCCGGGTGCAAAAAATAATCAGATCTTCAATAAAAAAAATGATACCTCCTTTGCGGGGAGGTATCAGTGTTGAGGTACAATAAAACAGGGATATCAGTATATATTTTAAGGGGTGGAAAAAAATGCCGGGGCTTTCCAGGCATTGTTACTTCTATCGATATCCGGTATTTCCTTTCCCGGATCCAGTATTACATTTTCCAATGGAAGGGAGGACGCATAATGAAACGTATGCAACGAGTCTGCCTGCCATACCTGCGCCGGGAAGTGGAGCAGGGTTGATTTCCCGTTGGCTTCCCTTATCTCCACATCAACGGGCATCACCTGTTGTCCCCGGTTGGCTACTGTAACATCCACACCCTGTGCCGGGTCGTTGTTCACATAAACTACTTCCTTTATTGCCTGGTCCGGTTTCCAGTCGTTCAGGAACCAGCCCCGCCAGAACCAGCCCAGGTCTTCTCCTGTTCCATTTTCCATCATGCGGAAAAAATCACCGGGAGTGGGATGTTTAAAAGCCCATTCCCTCATAAAATCCCTGAACACCGGGTCAAATTTTTCTTTGCCTATTACTTTATTTCTCAATAACCAGAGTGCTACTGCCGGTTTAATATACATCACCATGGCCATAATACCGGGGCGCACGGAGGCCGCAGGCGTATTCAGTGCGGGGATACTGATGTTGGCAGATAAACGGTTAATGGCATCGTTTACTTTAAAGGGCTCCTCTCCGCGAAGCGTATCGCAGTTAATTAAATTGATAAAAGTGTTAAGTCCTTCTGCCATCCAGCCGTGTTTACTGTCGGCCGCGATCATGATATTAAACCAGGTATGTCCCAGCTCATGATTTGTTTTTGTCCAGAGTGTATTGCCATAGCCACTTTTCTGGTAGTTAATCACAGCAACTGCGGGCGCAGCCACTCCGGTGATAGAGCCGGCAATGTTTACAGAAGTGGTATAGGGATAAGGCGTCCATAAACCGGCATACATTTCCAGTACGCTTTTCATTTGCCGGGTAATGCGTCTCCATTCGGGGTTGCTCTCCGGCGGATACAGCGCCATTGCCAGTGCGGTACGGCCATTCGGCAGATCTACCTTTACTGCGTCCCAGATAAAAGCAGCCGAAATTCCCCACATCCCATCACCCGCATTACCGGTTACAAAACGCCAGGTACGGCTGCCGCTTTGCTGTGGCAAAGCATCTGTAACTTCGGCTGCAGAACGGATGCTGACAACCGTATCACTTTTCCAGGCATGCCGGTAGCGTGCTAAAAGTTTCGGGGATAGTACTTCTTCAGGATTCTTCAATTCTCCGGTACCCTGTACTGTTAGTCCTGCAGGTACGGTGATACGTATATCCAATGTTCCTGGTTCCACAAAATAACCGCTGGATAACACGTTCCAGCCTTGTACATCGTTGTACACTGCTACCCGTGGGAACACTGACCCCAGCTGGTATACGGCGCCATGCGCGGTATTCAGGATACCCATATAGTCGGAACCGTTATAGGGTAGCTGAAAGTGGTATCCTACCCTGATCACGGTTTTCTTACCGGGTAATAAAGGCGCAGATAACATTACTTTGATATAAGTATCTGTTACCTGGTAAGCGGTTGTTTGCAATGATCTTTTTGTGGGACCGGTTTCCATGGATGTTATCTCGCAACCGGCGGTATATTCCTGTACGCCAAACCGGGTTCCTTTTGCGGGTGTGAGCTGCGCCACGCGGGAATCTTTACGGAAGCGGTTCTGGCCGGCCGCCAGCCATATGTAGGATAATGCCTGTTCACTGTTATTGGTGTAGGTGATTTCTGCCACGCCACTTATTACGCGGCTGGCTGTATCAAAGGATACGGCTACCAGGTAGTTTACCTGGTTTTGCCGGTAACCCGGCCCGGGTCTGCCATCAGGTGTACGTGTATTACCCGCAGAGGAGCTTTCAGGCAATGCAAAAGCGGTGGTTGCATTGTAAACCACCGCTTCATTTGATTGTGCCTTTATTATTGAACAGCAAAAAATAAGGTATCCTGATAATATTATTTTTTTCGGAAGATGACCCTTTAAAAAGTATATCATAGTTGGAAGAAGGCCTGGTAAAAAAACGGATTACAGGTGATTACCGATCGCCTGCAAATCCACTCCATGCTGGGTTTTATAATAGTTGATCAATGCATTATACTTCTCCTGTATTTTTCTGTTCACATCTACGGAAGGGCTCAGGATAGTGGCATCCAGTTCTGCTTTTGTATGACCGGTGATGGCATTGATGTAACAGAGAAAATCCCAGGTTGCAGAAGCGAGACGGCCATTATCCTCTGAGCTTGGAGCCTCGATAATTCCTTTTTCGGGTTGATAGCCGTTAACCAATTGGTAACCTCCGGCAGGGCCCAGTTTCATAAATACATCCGGTATTGCCAATGCGCCGCTTAGTAAGGCCTGTTGAAAATAACACCGGTTCATATATCCTTTCGTTTGCCTGAGCTGATCCGGCGTACGTTGTTGCAACGTACTGTCGGCCCAGCCAATGGCCATCATATTATGACTTGCTGTAAACCCGGAAAGTGACCGGCTGGTATCCGATGGTTTGTTGTTCAGGTTAGTAATTGTATCGAGATGGGCAGCCAGTATAATCCTGAATGGCAGTGTTTTCTTCAGAAACGTTTCCGGGTAAAAATCCAGGCATTGCGTTCTGAAAAAGGTAAGTGTTTGCTGTACATAAGCCGGGTTGGCATTAACAGCCAATGATGAAAGATAGCCGGTAAGGTCGTAGGCAAAATCCTGCTGTGTGAACTTTATACAGTATATAGCTACCATATTTTTTATTAAAAGCAACGATCGAATCATCATAAGGATGATCCCCCTGGGGCAGGGAATAAAAAACAGGCGGATCATTTGGGCTCAATGTCTTTTCCTTACCACAGGAGAACAATCCCCATACAATGAGCAGTAAACAACTGCCGGTGATAGTGCGAACCAGGAAATGGCGCATAAAATTTAAATTATAGATAAGAAGATAATTTAACTATTGTGGTTGCCGGAGACCCGTTATCTGCTGGTTTTGCGGTAACCGGGTATTCCTCTGCAGTACTTCGTTGGGAATAGGAATAACATATTGCGGATCCCTAGCCTCCAGTTTATAGATAACGGTTGTATTCATATCCGGCATAAAAACATGTCTTATCGGAGGCATGCCGTATCTTTTGAGATCAAACCAGCGGTGCGCACACTCCCGAAAAAGTTCGCGGCGCCGTTCCGTGCGGCACATTTGTAACAGCGTATCGGCCGGTTTTATTTCCCAGTTGGTAAAATTATTTCTGTCGATACGCTTTGCACGGAGTGTATTCAAACTCTTCAGCGCTTCAGCGGCAGCACCAACATCTCCCTTTGTTCTATATAGTTGTATATATGCTTCCGCGCGGTTCAGGTATGCTTCAGAGCTCCTCCAGGCAGATCCCATGTTTGTAAGGCCGGCTGCGGGACCGTTCGTTTTTTGGATGCTGTAATCAGGCGTAACCCATTGCTTCAGCCAGTCCGGGGTGATGTTAAAATAAACCTGGCTGCGCAGATCCCCGGCCTCAAAACAGGCGGCCAGGTTCCCGGAGATTTCGTAGGCCAACCCGGTTCCTTTCGGGAATTCCTCGCTCATGCTTCCATAATACCAGATCGTTTCAATATTTCCGGAACCAATCACCGGTTTTGCAGCCGGATCCGGGTCGCCCCAGCCATTCAGCTCCATCAGCTGGGGGTGATAAGACAGCACATAGTCTGCGTTTTCTATCACTTTATTCCACTGTTCCATATACAGGTATACCCTGCTTGCCAGCAGATGCACAGCAACATGGGAAATACGGAACAATTTCTGATCGGACTTCACCTGGCCTAACAGGCTGGAGGCGCTATCCAGGTCGCTGACAATCTGGTTGTATACTTCTTTCACAGAGCTTCTGGCGGGTAATGCTTCCGATAAGTCTGGCGAAAGCATCAGCGGCACGCCGTCCAGTTTATCCGGCGTTGTGGTGGAGTCGTTGTAAGGCTTTGCATATAAATTCACCAGCATAAAATGATAGAATGCTCTCAAAGCATATGCCTCTCCTTTATACATCATTTTTTCCGTTGCGCTGCCTTCTGATTTATCCAGGTATTGCAACGCCACATTGGTACCCAGTATCATCCTGTAATAAGTACGCCATGAATTAAACGCGTCTTTATCCATACTGCCCGCCTCCTGGCAACGGTCTATGAAATCCCGTTGCCATTGAAACGCTGCCGCGTTGGTGGTAACATAATCCTGCAACCCGTCCAATAAAGGACCATTGTAGCATTGCACATCATCGTCCATCAGGGCTATGTACGGTTCAAGTAAGGTAGTTGAAGTAGGATACCCATTTGTATATAGTATTTCACCAAAATCCCTGGTCGTTTTGGGTATTACATCTGTTTGAGACTGTTCCTCCAGGAATTTCTTACAGGAAACCATCCCCAACGCCAGCAAAGCGATAACAAAAATTCTTTTCATGCGCTATATTTTTAGGTACTGGTTTAAAAGTTTACGTTCATGCTAAATCCATACTGCCTGGTAATCGGCAGCGCCGTGGTGCCTACTCCGTCTGTTTCCGGATCCTGGCCATGCAGCTTCCTGCTGGCAACCGTGAATGCATTCCTTACAAACAGGCCTACTGCCATCCCCTTCACACCGGAATGGCCTAAAACCTTAGCCGGAACTGAGTAGTTGAACGATAAATTCCTGCAACGGAGAAAGCTGCTGCTAACTACCCTCAGATCAGATTTGTCATAGGCGTCATACGCATAAAGTACAGGCGAAGTAGATACAGCTGTTCCTGCAATAATAATTGGCAGTTCTATCTGGGCCCCTCCCCCGTATTGATCCACAATCGCCGGAATGTTTGTTTTTGTTTCATCGCCGGGTTTGCGCCACCTGTCTGAAAATGCCTTGTTGGCGTTATCGAATGGATTAGGCACGCCTATGCCATTTGAGCCTTGATTAAACAAAGGATTCAGGCGTTTATGCCCGCCCAGTGCGTAAAAAAAGTCCCCGCTCACCGAAAAATTCTTATACCTGAAATTGGAAGAAAAGCTGCCATTTATCGTAGGATATATATGACCGGAATACACCAGGAAGTCGGCCGGATCATTTGTCTTTTCTTTCGCATTCACGTAATTAAATGTTGGCATTCCACTTTTTGAATCAAGCCCCTTGTAAGAGAAAGAATAAAAGGCAGATCTTGGCTTGCCCGGGATGAGGGCCTCTCCGCTGAGATAGGTCAGATAATCGTTCCGGGAATCTGTTTCGTCCACTTCATTGCGATTCCAGCTATTGATAAAGCGAAGTGATAAACTGGTATTTTTCCTGCGGATAACTTCTACATTCATGACCAGTTCCAGGCCACGGTTCAGGGCAATCCCTGCATTCTCATACATGATGTCCATTCCGTATTCAAAAGCAATCTGCCGGGAACTGATAAGGTCTACGCTTTTCTTCAGATAGTAGTCTATGTTCAGGTTAAGCCTTCTGTCAAATACCGATACGTCTGCACCGAAATTCCACTGGTATGTTTTCTCCCATCTCAGGTCTGGATACGGTAAAGATTTGATACCCAGGTAAGGTACACCGGTAATAGGATCTATGTTCCCGCTCCGCTGGTAGGAGGCAATAAGTTCCGGTCCAACCGCGCCCACTACGTTCCCCTGTGTACCAAAAGAAGCTCTCAATACCACACCACTCAGCAGCCGGCTGTTTTTCATAAAGTTTTCATTATCCAGGTTCCACCTGGCGGATAAACCATAGTTGGGTAAAAATTTTGCATTGGAATATTGTCCAAACCGGTTGGAACCATCTGTACGGATAGTTCCTGTTATCACATACTTATTATTCAGGCTGTAAATAGCATTTCCGTACATGGATACTACATTACTCACGGTATTGGTGATAGCATGCCGGCTGAAGTATTGCCGGCTGAATTCGCTGGCAAAAAATTGCTGTCCCCTGTCGGGGAAATAGCCGGGCTCCGTGGAAGATGCTCCTTTCATTTGTGTGGATGTGATCTGGTTACCGGCAGTTAATATTACCTGGTCCCTGCCGCTGAACAGATCCATAGTATATATCAGATCATTACGGGTATCAACTTTTAATGAATTCATATTACCTATGGTAGCTAATCCCCCGTAAGGTATTTTAGACTGCGCCGCCTGGATGTCGGTAGGTGTAAAATCAATATTCCATCCGCGGATGGCGGAGATGATATTACTTTTATCGTAAGCGGCCGACATTTGCTCTGAAGCATCCATTACTATATTGGAGGCATTCGTGAATTGCAGCCCTTTTAAAATTTTATAACTGAGGGTAACAGCCGCCGTCATAGACCTGGAGCTTCCATGGTTTTCAGACGACGCTATTTCATTCAGCATATTATAGGTGATAGGCGGCGGCGCCGGGTACTGGTTAAAGTCATTGGACCCGGATACAGGGTAAACCGCAGCGGGCGAAATAGCCCGGTTCGTTTTCAATGCGTATGTCAGCGGGTTTATGCCTCCATAATATCCCTGGGATTTCCCATAACTTCCCGTCAGCCTGAGGTCTACGGATAATTTTGTACTGGCTTCCGAGTGCACAGACAAATCAGCTGTATATCTTTTATTTCCATCCTGCTGAGCTGCCCCGTTGTTATCTGAATAACTCACCGAACCATAGTAAGTGGTTTTGCCTACTCCTCCGCTCATACTAACGGAATGGGTCATGCCAAAAGAATTCCTGAATAATACTTTGAACCAGTCCGTATTATTGGTTTCCAGCTTTGCAACGGCTGTTCTGAATTGCTCTGCTGTTATTGTCCTGGCGTATAAAGCCTGTAACAGCCCTTCATAGGAAATATTTTCCCTGAAAGCATTATAGCTTCCGTTATAAAGCGTTTTATCCTCCACCATTTCCCGTGAGAATGCCACCCTTTCTTTTGAGTTCATCAATGCAAGATTATTGTAAGAAGGGCGTTGCTGGAAAGAGAAGTTCGTGTTATAGTTTACCTGCATGGGGCCTGCCTTTCCTCTTTTCGTGGTAACTACAATTACTCCATTGGCCGCACGTACGCCATAAATGGCGGTGGCGGCAGCGTCTTTGAGAAAAGTAATGCTCTCTATATCATATGGATTAACACCACTCACCGCGCCGCCTATCAGGGAATAGTCTCCACTCTGCCCGTCGGTGATGGCAGTATTGAGTTGGGTAGCAGATATATCTACCGGATCAGGACGAACCACATTGTCTATCACCCACAGTGGGCTGGCATTTCCCACGAAGGTGGAAGTACCTCTCATTCGGATGGTAGGCCTGGCATTTACGCTGCCGGAACTGTTAATCACCATTAAGCCAGGTACCTTTCCCTGCAACATCTGGTCTACAGAAGTAACGCCCGGTTCAATCACATCTTTGGCATCGAGCTTAAAAATTGCAGCAGTCGCCATTTTCGCATCTATCTTCTGATACCCGTTTACCACTACTTCCTGGATGGCCTGGGTAATGGTATCCATTTTTATAATCACCAGATCCCCTCCGCTTCTCGTTACTTTGTGAAAAACTGTTTTCATTCCCACCATGGAAATACGCAGCTGGTCATTTTCATTGGCAGCCAGTGAAAAAAGACCATCCTTTGCTGTCACCGTTCCTTCCCGGGAATTTATCGCCTGTACGGTAGCTCCTGCCAATGGGCTACCGGAGGCAACTACCTGCCCCAATACGATCATCATCACCTTGCTGTCTTGCGCAATCGTTTTATTCTGCGGTAAAATAACGACCCCTCCCAGTTCCAACTGGAATGTGAGGGAAGTATTAGCTAATACCAGCCGCAGTAATTCACCCAGTGTGGTTGATTTTACGTTCACTGTAACAGCAGGTTGTTTGCGGATAATATCCAGGTTGTAGGTAAACCTTACATCCGTGATCCCGCGGATCTCTTTCAGGACCTTCAACAGGGGCTGCCCTTCCGAATGATAGGAGGGCACATGTCTGTTCAGCAGGTTCTCATCCTGGTCCTGCGCAGTAGCAGTAGCCGCTATTAGTAACAGCAACAGGAACAGTCCCGGTAAGCGCATGGCAAAACCCTGCAACACCTTCCTGGCGGAAGGGAAGCCTAACAATTTTTTCATTTTGGTCTGATATTAAAGTTACTTCCGGCTGCATACCACCGGAATAGTTTCTGACAGCATTACCTGCTGCAGCATTTCTACATACATTATTTATTTCTCATGTTCCTGTTATACGCTAGCGGCTTATATATACCATTCTACCTTGCACACGGAATTTTACATCTCCGACGGTGAGGTGGATCCTGTTTAATACATCCTGTAAATTGGCTGGTTGTTGCATATCCAGTGTAAAGCTTAATGCGGCAAGCGATGCATCCTCGAATTTAAAATCATAATCATAGTTGCGCCCCAGGCTGGTGGTGATGTCTGATAACGGCGCATCTTCAAAGTAAATATTGTTATCCTTCCAGGCGGTATAAATCCTGATATCCACCTGTTTCTTTATTAAAGCACCCGATGTTTCGTTATATAAAGACTGCTCTCCCGGCGATAATATAATACTGTTACTTTCCGGTCCTACACGGACTTTCCCCGATGTGAGCGTGGTTTTTACGGAGGAGGTTTCGTAGGTATTCACGTTGAAAGTAGTGCCCAATACCTGTATATCCATTTTGGTTGTATGTACCAGAAATGGCTGCCGGGGATTAGCGGCTACTTCAAAAAAAGCCTCTCCTTCTACCGATACCTCCCTGGATTTCCCGTTAAAGGCCGTAGGGTAAATCAACCTGCTATCAGCATTTATCGATACCACGGTACCATCTGACAGTTTCACACTGATCCTGTTGCCCCGTGGCACCAGCAGCGTATCCATTGTGATGTTTTTCTCCTTTCCGTTCGCCGCATCGTACACGATACTGAGACTGTTCGCCTTTACCTGCACCCCATTCCCATATTGCAGGGTTTGCGATACACTGTCGAGCACAATCCTTTTACCGTTGCCAAGCAGTTGTACACGTCCGGATGGCCTCATATCTGCCTGTGCGATAGCAGTTGGCTGATGGGCAGCCTCTTTTTTCCAGAAGCGCAACCCTGCAGTGATTACAACGGCCAGCACTGCTGCCGCCGCGGCTATTTCCCAGGCGGGCTTCCACCATACTATCTTTGGCTTGTGGATATCGCGGGCCGCAGTAAACCGTTGCCAGCCTTCCTCCACAGGAAATTTATCGTGCGTAGCAAGCCGCTGTTGAATTTCCCTGGATTCTTTCAGCATGGCTTCCTCCTCTGCAGTCAATGGCTCCGTATTGGTGCCCTCTAATGCAGCCAGCAGCTTGTCCCAATTTATGTCCTTATCTGATGTGTCCATAACTTATCCGTATTAAAGGCAACCAGGTTTTAAAAACGGGTGAAGGCGAATGATCAATTTTTTAAAAAAAATAAAATAGAGACGAGTTTTATCATCCAGTCACATTCCTTTCTCAGGTATTGATAGGCCAGCTTGATCTGTGTTTTTACTGTATTTATGGAGATATTTAACTGGTCGGCTATATCCTTATATTTAAATCCATCACGGTTACTCATCAGAAATATCTGCCTGCGCTGGGCTGGTAAGCGCTCTATTGCCGCCCAGAGGGATGCATCCCTGCCGGCCAGCTGCTCGGCATCCTCTTCCTCCGGTTGCTTCGCCATATGCTCCAGCGCTTCCGGTTCATCGAAAGAAATTTTACCGGCTCTTTTTATGTAATTGATACTGGCATTCCGGACAGCACGGATGGCATAGCTCCTGAAATTCTGCGTAATCCGGATCACGTCCCGCTTATCCCAGCAATAAAGAAAGAAATCCTGCACTACATCCTTGGCTGCGTCCTCATCCTCCAGCATATGGCAGGCAGTGGCACACAAAAAGGTATAGTGGAGCCGGAACAGCTCTTCAAATGAAGCCGGATCTATTGACTTTGGTTGATTCATATCCACTTTGGCGCCTCTGTAATTAGTTCGCACAAAGTAAACAAAAATTTGTACTAATAATTAGTATCGGTATTACCACCCGGTGGAACACTGATCAGCAGCCGCTAGAAGCCAGGCGTTATGCCCCTCATAGTATCGGCACAGGTAAGGAAGGATATCCGGAAAAAATAGAAACGCTGTCCCCGGGAAGGATATAAAATTGCGGCAAGGCATCCGGCAAAATAATGCCGGCGCTTTCCGGCAGTTATTTAAAAAGCAGCTGTGCAAAATTAAACAGGTTGTTCCGCCATACCGGCCAGGCATGGCCGCCAGGGTATTCGCTATAGTTGTGCTTAATGTTCAGCTCATCCAGTTTTGCCAGCATCAGCTGACAGTTCTTGTAGGCAATATCTTCTTTTCCTCCCATAGAAATCCAGAGCGTTTTCAAATTGTTGTTAATCATAGCCGCATGGGTTTTCATAAAATCATACTGCGCCCCTGCAATATTATTTTGCATAGGCTGTATCCATCCCGAGCTGAATACCCCCAGGGAAGAAAACATATCCGTGTTCCTGATGCCCGTATAAAGCGTATGTATGCCTCCCATAGATAAACCGGCCAATGCCCTTTTCTTTGCAGAAGTGTCTGCACGGTAATTTTTTTCCACCAGCGGAATAATAACCTCTTTTAGCTCTGCTTCAAATGTTTTCAACGGAGATTCGCTGAAAGCAGTGCCGCCAACATTCGCATCGGGCATTACCACCAGCATAGGCCCCGCTTTCCCTGAGGCGATCAGGTTATCCATGATCAGATCCGTTTTACCTTGCATGGCCCATCCCGTTTCGTCTTCGCCGCCACCGTGCAAAATATAGAGTACAGGATATTTCTCGTTGACATTTGCCTCGTAACCCGGCGGAACATAGATACACAGCTGCCGCCATGAACCGGTAACCCTTGAGAAGTATTTCCTGGTCCGGATCTCTCCATGCGGCACATCCCTTAATGCGTAATAATTACCGCCGGCAAACGGTATTTCAATACCGCTTGCCATTCTTCCCATGCCGTAAAAGGTTTCACTGGCGGGATCTGCAACTGCTACATCGTCTATCAGCAGGGAATAATAATGAAATCCTTCGCTTATGGAATCCGTTGTTGCTGTCCATACACCGGTGCTGTCTTTCACCATGTCATACTTGCGGCCCAGGTCAACCTGGACCTTCCGCGCTTCGGGCGCTTTGATGTGGAAAACAACCCGGTGGTCGGCCAATACCTGTGGATACTTTGCATTGCGCACATTGGTTTCAGCAGGTGCGCCCTCTACGGGGTATTTTGAGAACGTAGCAGTATCCACCGGTTTAAATATCAGCTGGGAAAACATAAACAACCCGTTTTTCCATACCTTAAAGTCGTGTACGCCAGGCTCAATGTAATAGATATGCGGCACATTGTTTTTTTGCAGGTAATCATGTGTACGTTTGCTGAAGGAAATTAACCCGTCGCTGGCGCCGCAGGAGATCCAGAGCAGTTTTATTTTCTGTCTTGCTGCTGCAGGATCCGGTACCAGCTGTTCCGGTGCTTTCGTATTCGGAGCAGACGAAAAGCCGCCTATCCAGGCAAACGTATCCAGGTTACCCAGCCCAAAGTTCAGCGACTGCCCTCCTCCCATCGACAAGCCGGCAATGGCTCTGTGTTCCCTGTCTGTGTAAACGGGATATTTCTTTTGTATATAGGGAATAAGGTCATTCAACAGATCTTTTTCAAAAGTGGCAAACGCCTGCACTTTGTCGGGAGCCATGATATTGCCGGTAGCCCGGTCGTCTTTCATAGCCCTTCCGTTAGGCATAACAACGATCATTGGCTCAATTTTTCCCCCGGCATACAGGTTATCCAGCACTACCTGTGGCGTACCGCCTTTCAGCCATTCCATTTCGTCGCCGCCAATGCCATGCAACAGGTATAACACCGGGTATTTATTCTTCTTTGAAAATCCCGGTGGCAAATATATCAGCGCTTTACGCGGATTGCCCACTGTTGCCGAGTTATAGGTGATGGTATCAATGCGGCCATGCGGTATATCAGCACGCAATGCGTCAAAACCGGGAGGCGCATGCTCAATAATACCTTGTGTAAAAGCGGTTATAGTAAACAATAGAAGAAAGGTAAGATTAGATACTATCTTTTTCATGTGGAATGGATTTTTTACTGCTGTAAATGCCGCGCTGGCTAATGCCTGCTGGTAAAACAAAAATACAGGAACCTGCTTTTAAGCAATGGCTTATTTGTCGAAATTGATAGTATAATTGTCTTACAGACGCTAATTTAATACGGTAAGAAATAATTAAGCGATGATACAATGCTTTTAAGACCAGGTGGCGGTACAAACAAAAAAACATGCATCCTTTATCAGGGATGCAGGTAAACCGGTTCCCTTTTAAAGGAAGATTTTAAGCAGGCATTGCTCAAAGGATCTGGAGCACGCTCCCTGTTAGCTGATACTTAATATCCGTGGTCTTCGACAAATTATCCATAAACTCCGGCAACCCGTCTTTTTTGGTGAGCACGCCGCTTACCGTAATTCCTTCTGCCTCCGGTGTATTAAATTGTACGGTCACATCAAACAGGCGCCTGATTACAATGGCAATTTCTTTTAGCGGGGTATTCCTGAAATAATATTTCCCTTCCAGCCATGCAAGCGTATTCCGCGCATTAAACCCGTCGATCCTGAAACCATTGCCCTGTTGGGGGTTGTAGATGGCTTCATATCCGGGTGACAGCTGCACGCTTTGATTACCTGTTTTACTTTTCAGGGACACTTTGCCCGATGAAAGCGAGAGCCGGGGACTGTTGCTGCTGTAGGTATTGATATTAAATGCGGTGCCCAGCACATCAACAGAAAACTGCCCTGTATGCACAATAAAAGGATGGTTAACATCTTTATGAACGGAAAAATACGCTTCCCCGCTTACAAACACTTCCCGGGTACGCCCGTTGAACGACACCGGGAACCTGATTTCAGACATGGCGTTCAGCCATATTTCTGTACTGTCCGGCAATGTAAGCTTGTAATCTTTCCCGGCGGGCACCTGCAGCAGGTTCATCGCTGTAGGGGCATCGGCGCTGGCCGACTCATATTGCAAACTTTTGGGCGATACTCTCATCTGTGCAGAGCCGATGCTGAGCAACGACGACTGGGTGGTATCAGAAAGATTAACTGTTTGCCCGTTAGCCATCTGCAGGATAATACTATTGCCCGGCGCGGTGTGTTTTACAGCAGCAACAGGATGTTGCGCCTGTTCCCGGGAAAAGAAAAAAAACAGGTATGCAGCGCTTCCGAGCAGCAGCAATAAACCGGCAGCTACCCGGTACAGTACCTTCGTATTATTCTTCTTAAAGAGATGCTTTCTTTCTTCCCACAACTGTGATTCGTTCAGCTGTTGCAGGTATTGCCGGGCGGCAGGATCATTGAGCTGATGCTGCAGGCGGGCGAACATATCTTTTAACGCCGGATCGGCGGCCATAAGCTCCTGCAGCGCATGGTCGTCTTCCCCGGAAATGCTCCCGGACAGCTTTTCCAGCATTAATTGATCAATATATTGCTTATCAGAGGTCATTGATAGTAAACTTAATGAGAGAAGTAATCGCTTACAGTACATTTCATTCCGATACCGGCGGATGCAGTTTGCTACGCAGTGTTTTAACAGCTATTTTAAGATGGGTTTTCAGTGAATTGATGCTGATCCCCATATTGTCGGCCACTTCATGATATTTTTTCTGCTGCATATATACAAGCGTAAATGCCCGCTGGCGCTGGGCCGGAAGCTCGTTCAGCAATTCATGCAGCTGCCGGTGCAGTTGTTCCTGCGCGCTCCATCTGTCGTCTGTGTCCTTTTCCGGTATGCACAGCTCATCAACTGTTTCCGCATATCTCTCAATCTTTCTCAGCGCCCTTTGTTTCACCTTATGGTAATCATTAATCTGGTTACGGACAGCAGTGAGCAGGTAACTTTTAAGACAGCCTTTTATATTCCGGTACAACTTCTTTTCCCACATACTGCTCAATACTAACTGAACAAGATCGTCTGCCGCCACCGCATCGCTGGTGCCGAGATATGCTTTGGTCCACATCAGCCGGTAATACTTCTTAAAAATAACCTCAAAGGCGTCACCGGCATTTCCTGTTTTTAATAATGTAAGTATAACTTCATCTCCCGGATATTCAGGCATAAAAATACTTTTTAGGCTGGTTGATTAGATAACGCGGATAATATTCGTTTGGGACATTGAAGTTAAATATAAGGCGTTTGTATGATAAAATGTTAATTTGACAATTATTAATTTTTTTAAGCAAGCGGGATAACGGTTTTCTCATTCACCCATTTTCCAAATATGTCGTCTTAGTATAGTGCACCACAAAAATTAAGCACTTATAGTCACCACGTTACAGTCATTGTCAACCAAACAAGGAAAATGAAAAGAAGTATCCCGTTATTGAATACTGGCCGGCGCTCTTTTGCCGGGCCCAGGGCGTTTATCGCCGCTTTTTTGCTCTTTTTTTTAGGTTTTACTGCGCGAAGTCAGAATATTCCTGCATCCACAGTGTCTATCAAAGGAAATAATATGACGCTGGAGAGTATTTTCCAGGCGATTGAAAAACAAACAGACCTCACCTTTTTCTACAGCGACGACCTGCTGAAAAGTGAAGTGATCAGCGGCCCCATTGATTATACAAATACCCGGGTAGCCACTGTGCTGAACGAAGTGCTGAAAGGCCGCAATTTGTTGTATGAACTGAAGAAAAACGTGGTGCTGATCAAACGGGGCAGGAACCCTGTCGCCGGGGAGGGCAATCCTGCTGAAAAAAAGAGCGCCGCGCAGGAACGGCAGGTTTCAGGCCGGGTGCTCGCCGAAGATACCCGGTCGCCCCTGCCCATGGCAACAGTAATGCTCAAAGGAACCACCACCGGCGCTAAAACAGACCAGGACGGGCACTTCAAATTAAAAATTACGGGCGACAATAAAATACTGGTAGTACAATACATAGGTTATGTGTCAAGGGAAATACCCGTAAAAAATGACGTGGGCAATTACGAGATATTGCTTTCCCCCCGGGACAATACCATTAAAGACGTGGTGGTGGTAGCTTACGGCACCCAGAAGAAATCCAGTATGGTGAGTTCTATTACCGCCATTGAGCCCAGGGAATTGAAGGGGCCTACCGGGAACCTCACCACTATGCTGGCCGGCAGGATCCCCGGGGTGATCTCCTATCAGCGGAGCGGCGAGCCTGGCGCCGACAATGCGCAGTTCTTTGTAAGGGGCGTAGGCACCTTTGGCGCCGGGAAAGTAGATCCCCTTATCTTAATTGATAATATAGAATCATCTTCCAGGGACCTTGCCAGGTTGCAGCCGGATGATATCGCTGGTTTTTCTGTTTTGAAAGATGCCACGGCTTCCTCGTTGTACGGGGCCAGGGGCGCCAACGGGGTGATACTGGTAACTACCAAAACCGGCAACCTCGGAAAGATGCGCTTCAATTTCCGCATGGAAAACTCTACTTCTGCCAACACCCAGAATTTTAAACTGGCAGATAATGTTACCTACATGAAACTCGCCAATGAAGCGGTGCTAACCAGGAACCCGCTGGGCGTATTACCATATTCACAAAATAAAATTGACCATACTGCCGCAGGAGACGATCCCTTATTATATCCCAACAACAACTGGATACAGCAGCTGATCAAGGACCGCACTACCAATCAACGTTTTAATATCAATGCCAGCGGGGGCTCAGACAAGGCAAAGTACTACCTGGCCATGACCTATAATATTGATAATGGTATCCTCAAGGAAAACAAACTGAATAATTTCAGCAATAACATCAAGCTCCGCTCCTATTCCATCTTATCAAACGTTACTTTAAACCTTACCAAAACAACAGAAGCACTGGTAAGCCTTAAAGGGCAGTTCGACGATTATAACGGCCCCATTGGAGGCGGCGCCGCTACTTTTTATAATGCCATCTGGAGCAACCCGGTGGCGTTTCCGGCAGTATACCCTTCAAATCTTCTGCCCTATGCCAAACACCCGCTGTTCGGAAACGCCCTGATACCGGGCGGCGGCGGGTTATATGTGAATCCATATGCCCAATCACTTTCGGGGTTCCAGGCCACCAATACCAGCACGCTTACCGCGCAGCTCAGTTTGCGCCAGGACCTGGAAGCCATCACACCCGGGCTTTCTGCCAGGATGATGGCGTATACCGGCCGGTATGCAAATTTTGCAGTATCCAGGCAGTATAGTCCTTATTATTACCAGTCGAGCGCAGTGGACGGAAAATTTACCGGCCTTACCCTCATCAACGATGGTAACGTGGGCAGCGTTGGCCCAACGCCCACAGAATATCTCACCTATGCGCCCGGCGATAAAAATGTAAATACCACTACCTATGCCGAAGCCGCTGTAAACTATTCCAGGATCTTCAACAAGGTACACAACGTAGGAGGTATGCTGATAGGCACCATCAGGAATTACCTTACCGGTAATGCTTCCAGCCTGCAGCTTTCCCTGCCTGCCCGCAACCAGGGCATATCCGGCAGGTTTACCTATGGATATGATGACCGTTACCTTTTCGAATTCAACTTCGGGTACAACGGCTCTGAAAGGTTTGCCGCCAACCACCGGTTTGGCTTTTTCCCCTCAGTGGGAGGAGGCTGGATCGTATCCAATGAAAAATTCTTTAAGCCGCTGGCCAATACCGTTGACCAGCTGAAATTCAGGTTCACTTACGGACTGGTGGGCAACGACCAGATAGGCAGTGCTACCGACCGTTTCTTTTATCTCTCGGATGTTAATTTAAATGGCAATGCAGCAGGATACTTCGGTACCAACTTCACCTACAACCGCCCTACCGTAGCCATCAACCGCTATGAGAACCGTGACATCACCTGGGAGCTGTCTAAACAAACCAATATCGGGATGGACCTCACCATATTTAAAAACCTTACCATCACCGTAGATGCCTATGAGCAAAACCGCAGCAATATCCTCATGGTAAGAAACACTGTGCCCAGCTCAATGGGCCTGCAGGCAAACATTTCTTCCAATGCAGGAAAGGCCTACAGCCGGGGAGTTGACCTCGTGGCCGACTACCGTAAAACATTTAATAATTCACTATGGGTGCAGGCACGCGGTACCCTTACCTATGCCAAAAGTAAACTGCTGGTAAACGAAGAACCACAATACGCGGAAAACAACCGGAACCTGTCTAAGGTAGGTAACTCGCTGGGGCAGATCTATGGCCTGATCGCAGAGAAACTGTTTATTGACCAGGCAGAAGTAAATAACTCCCCCGTGCAATATGGCAGCATCATGGGAGGAGATATTAAATACCGGGATGTGAACGGAGATGGAAAAATTACTGATGCCGATTATGTGCCGATCGGGTATCCTACCACACCGGAAATTATATATGGTTTCGGCTTTTCTGTTGGATATAAGAATTTTGACCTGAGCACTTTTTTCCAGGGCTCCGCCAGGTCTTCTTTTATCATTAACGCCGCCAATACTACTCCTTTCTATCTCAACGGCGGCAACCAGAATGGCTTGCTGCAGGTGATCGCCGACAGCCACTGGTCGGAAGACAACCGCGATTCCTATGCTTTCTGGCCCAGGTTAAGCAACACCATCTCTGCAAATAATACACAAACATCTACCTGGTGGTTAAGGGATGGTTCCTTTTTACGTATGAAATCAGCAGAGATCGGGTATAACCTTACCGGCAATATTTTGAAGAAACTACGCCTGACCAGCGGGCGCATTTATGCCAATGGATTGAATTTATTCAGCATCAGCGCCTTTAAACTATGGGACCCCGAAATGGGCGCATCCGGGTTGGGATACCCGGTTCAGCGGGTGTATAACATCGGGGTAGCGGTTGGTTTCTAACATTCAAATAAAGCATTAATTCATATGAACGATAATAAGTTTAACAGCAATCGCCTGACAGGAACACAGGCTTGCAACAGCAGCCAGTATCAAGTTGCCCGTTCCATCTTCTTCCTGCTCATCATGATCCTTTCCGGAGCAGCGTGTAAAAAACCTTTCCTGGATGTAGTGCCGGATAATGTGGCCACCATCGACAATGCCTTTACTTCCAAAACAGAAGCTGAAAAATATTTATTTTCCTGTTATGCCTACATTCCTGTTAATTATGACCCTACCTATAACGTAGGGCTATCTGCCAGCGACGAGGTATTTGTGCTGGACCCCACGAATAATATCAGGTCTACCAATGTATTAAGACTTGATTATGGAGATCAGAATACATCCGATCCCATCGCCAACTACATGACCGGCGACAGGGACGGCGTAGCCTGCTATAAGGCTATCAGGGACTGTAACATCTTCCTTGAGAATGTAAGCGATCAGGGTAAAGTGGCGGATCTGGATATCGATACAAGAACCAGGTGGATAGCAGAAGTCACTTTTCTGAAAGCCTACTACCATTTTCTTATGTTCAGGGCTTATGGTCCTATACCGGTGATAGACAAGAACCTCCCTATCAGCGCCTCTATCGACGAGATGTATGTTAAACGCCAGCCGGTAGATTCAGTTGTAAATTATATCGCCGGTTTACTCGATGCAGCAGCAACGAACCTTCCGGTGAGCATCGCCAATATATCCTCTGAATCAGGGCGCATTACCAGGCCCGCCGCATTAAGCTTAAAGGCCAAATTACTGGTAACAGCTGCCAGTCCTTTGTTTAACGGCAACTCCGACTACGGGTCTTTCAAAAACAAAGACGGTGTACAGCTTTTCAATACTGTTTTCAGCGCCGCCAAATGGCAACGTGCCGCCGATGCATGTAAGGCAGCTATTGACCTCTGCGCTGCACAGGGAATCCGCCTGTATACTTTCCCTGAGCAGACAATACCACTGAGCGCTACTACCATGACGCAGATGAGCGTCCGCAATTCCATGAGCGAGCCATGGAACAGCGAATTGGTTTGGGGCTCTACCAGCGGCGTTACCTGGGGCTGCACCTTCCTGCAACGCTGCGGTATCGGGCAGTTCGATTTTCCCAACGCAGTAGCATCAAAAACGGCAGGACATCCGTTACTGGGCCCTACCATCAAGATGGCCAAAATGTTCTACACGCAAAACGGCGTTCCCATTGATGAAGATAAAACACTCGATTTTTCAAATATCGCGGCACTGCGGGTAGCCACACATGCCGAAAGGTTTAACATTAAAGAAGGAGAAACCACTGCCCGCTTAAATTTTGACCGGGAGCCAAGATATTATGCCGACCTGGGCTTCGACAGGGGCATCTGGTATATGGCCAACAGCCCTTCCAAGAATGATGAAAATACATTCTGGCTGATGGCCCGCGGCAGTGAGCTGAGCCAGTCGTCGCCGGTGCCTATTGCAGGTTTTTATATGAAGAAAGTAGTGAACTGGCATATGGACTGGAACACGGTCACCTATCCTCCTTATCCCTATCCCGAAATACGCCTGGCAGATCTGTACCTGCTCTACGCGGAAGCATTGAATGAAGTACAGGGCCCCGGAGAAGAGGTATATGATTATGTTAACAGGATAAGAGCCAGGGCCGGTTTGCAAACAGTGCAAAGCTCATGGTCCAACTACAGCAGGAACCCTTCCAAATACACTACCAAAGAAGGCATGCGGGCCATCATCCAACGGGAAAGAGCCATTGAGCTTTGCTTTGAAGGACATCGTTACTGGGACCTGTTACGCTGGAAAACCGCCGCACAGGAGCTCAGCGGCAATATCACAGGCTGGGTGGTAAGCGGTCAGACGGCAGAATTGTACTACCGTGAAATTTCTTTTCTCTCCAGGCATTTCGTAGCTCCCCGCGATTACCTGTGGCCGATAAAAGAAAATGACCTGCTGGTGAATCCCAACCTGGTGCAAAATCCCAACTGGTAAACTGCACAGCGTGCGGATGTCTTTTAACATTAAATCATTAAGAAGTGAAAACAATAAAATCAAATACGATCTTATATACAGCGTTTTCCCTGGTACTGATATCAGGCTGTAAAAGAGAGGAACTGAATAAAGCCATGGTTACCAATACCAATCCTCCGGGCGTGGTAACCGGAATCACCGTGACGAATGCAAATGGAAAAGCAGTGATCACTTATTCGCTTCCATCTGATCCTGATCTTTCCTATATAAAGGCCGTGTATGAAACTTCCCCGGGGCATCCCGCGGAAGTAAAGGCTTCACACTACGAAAATACGCTGACGGTAGATGGTTTCGGAGATACGCTGGCTCATGTCATTAAGCTGTATTCCGTCAACTCCAGCGAAGTATCCTCGCCTGCAGTTTCCGTTACGGTAAATCCCCTCACACCCGCTATTAACCTTGCATACAGGTCGCTGGTGGTGGAAGCCACCTTTGGCGGTTTCAATCTTACCTGTAATAATCCCACGCTGGAAAACCTGGCCATTATCCCGCTTGTTGATTCTTCCGGTACCGGCAAATGGGTACAAACAGTAGGGATGGACAATGTATACAGCAATGACCCCGTGATCAAAAGCGCAGTGAGAGAGCAGCCTGCTGTCAAAAGAAATTATGCTTTTGTGGTGAGAGACCGGTGGATGAATTTTTCAGATACCCTGTTTGTATCGCTCACGCCATTTTTTGAACAGCTGTTACCCAAATCGGAGTGGAGCAATTATGTATTGCCAAATGATGCCGGGATCCTGAATAATGGCGGGCGTACAGATGTGCCGTACATATACGACGGCGATTTTCACCCGGGATGGCCGCGTTGCCTCTTCACCCTGGAACAGGCCGGCAGTCCGCAGATGGTAACACTGGACCTGGGCAAGGCGCATATCTTCAGCCGTATGCAGGTAAATCCCTACAAAGAGCTTGGCAACAATTACTATGTAAGAGGCAATGTGAAAGATTTTGAAATATGGGCCTCCAACAGCCCGAGTCTCAGCGGCAACCTGGATGAAAGCTGGACCAAACTGACCACCTGCCACGTGGTAAAACCATCCGGTTCACCCTACGCCACAGAAACCGCTTCCGATCAGACACTGGCATATAACGGCTGGCAGTTTGACTTCCCGGCCGGGCAAACCGCCTACCGCTATATCAGGATCAGGAGCTTGTCTAACTGGCAGGGGTCTTACTTTATCAATATCGCGGAATTTACATTGTGGGGTAACTAGTTAATGATCAATCAACGAAATTCAAAACAAATGAAACAGCATCAACTTACAGCTTCCTGTATAATACTGGCGCTGGTGTTTATCATAAGCGCCTGCACCAAAATGGATGAATACAGGGATAAATATATGGCGGGTGGCGCAATCACCTATCCCGGAAAAATGGACTCTGTAAAGGCTTTCTCCGGTAAAAGCAGGGTAATGATCACTGGTCTTTTTACCTCCGATCCAAAGATCACCGCTTATAAAGTATTCTGGAACAGCCGCCAGGATTCTGTTGAAGTAGCGGTTAAAAGAACGGCCGGTGTAGATACTCCGAAGGTAATTATCTCCGGTTTGCCCGAAGGACTGATGAACTTTGAGATCAGGACCTACGATGCAGCCGGCCACGTTTCTATCCCGGTAAATACTTCTGCCAACGTATTCGGGCAGCTGTATGAAACTGCGCTTATCAACCGGGGCATCTCCAATGCGGAAATGCAACCCGACGGTTCTGCCCTGATCAACTGGGTGGATGTGAACGCAGATGCAGGTGTGGTAAACATGCGCATTAAGTATGAAGATAACACCGGCACACTGCACGACACCCTGGTTGTATCTGCCAATACCTCCTTCAGCACCTCGTTGCCCGCTTTCAGATCAGGCAGCGGTATCAGTTACCGGACGGCTTACCTGCCTAATCCTACCGCATTCGACACCTTTTATGTAGCCTTTCAGCAACATAGCGTAAAAGCGGATGTAACAGCTCAATACATGCAAAATACCGGTCCTTTTGTAAGGGCCACCTATGATGGCGGCAGATGGGGTACCCTGGCAGCCCCCTGGATCACCAGCCCCAACGTGATGAACCATGCTGGTTTTGGCGGCTATGTGGCCGATGCCGGTGGTTGCCTGGTAATGGAATCGGGATGGGGCGGCACAGCCAACATCATCAATGGTAAAATATACCAGACCGTTACCTTACCTGCGGGGAATTATATTTTCCTGGTGAACTGCTACACAGAAGCGCTTGACCCGGTATACGTAGTGGCTGCCGCCGGCAATACATTACCGGATATAAGCGATCTGCCTGCCGCTGCAGGATACATTGCATTCCCCACCACCAGGTTCGCGAATGCCACGGTACAGTGCCAGTTTACCATTACGCAGCCCCAGGCTGTTTCATTAGGCTTTCTAGCTACCATGACCTCCGGCAACCAATACTGGCGAGTGCCTTCGGTTAAACTGATAAAAAACTGATCCTTTGTTTATCCTGTGCCTGCCAAAAAGCCTGCTCCTTTACCGGGGCAGGCTTTTTTATGGCTTACAGTATGGATACTCCCGGTTTCCGCCGTATTTCCACCGTATATACGCCATTGTTGCCCCATTGATAAGCCGTATATTCAAAAGATACGGCTTATCCTCCCTTCTCCACCGGTTATAATCCCCGTATCCGCCAAAAGAAACCGGGCAAACCCCATCCTTAACAATTCCCTAACCTTCATTTAACCTCCGTCTAACAATCTTTTCCCATCTTGCTGGCGTTAACCCGGCAGGAAATACTATCTATTGAAAAACCTGAATTACTGTTGTTTGTTTTAGCCATTATTCATGCAGGAGGAAGGAAGAGCCAACTACCTTCCTTTTTTTATTCCGTCCGCTAAACCCCTATCTTTACGTAATTTTTTACTGAAGTACTATGGGAACATCAATTACCTGTCCCAGTTGCAGGCACCAGTTTGTGATGGAAGATGCTTTTGCAGCGGATATAGAAAAGGAAATGCGGGGAAAAATGGAGTCGGAATGGCGTAAGCGGCTCGACTCCCTTCAGGCTGAAAAAAACTCCCTGCAATCAGAAAAAACAAAAATGGCGCAGGAGCGCCAGCAGGTAGAAGCACTGAAACTACAGCAGGAGGAAGAAGTGAACCGCCGGGTGCTCGCCGAAAAAAAACTGCTCCAGGACGCCCTGGAACAGGAGCTGCGTAAATCCATCACCGCCGATCTCAGCAGCCAGCTATCGGCCCTGAAGGAAGCCAACCTGGAACAGGAAGAAAAGCTCAGGGAAGCCCGCAAACAGGAACTGGAATTCCTCCGTAAAGAGCAGGAACTGAAAACCAAAGAACAGGAACTGGAAATTGCCCTCCAGAAAAAACTGCTGGAAGCCAGGTCTGAACTGGCCGACCAGATACGGAGAGAAGAATCCGAACGTAACACACTGAGAGATACAGAGCACCAGTTGCGCCTCCGTGAACTGGAAAAACAACTGGAAGACCAGCGCAAACTGGCCGAAGAAATGAGACGCAGGGCAGAACAGGGTTCTATGCAGCTGCAGGGAGAAGCACAGGAACTGGTGCTGGAAGAAATGCTGCGCCTTCATTTCCCGTTCGATGAAGTAACGCCTGTAGGCAAAGGCGTTCGCGGCGCCGATTGCATACAGCTGATCCGCAACCAGTACGGGCAGGAATGCGGGCGCATTATCTATGAAAGTAAACGCACCAAGGAATTTATCAGGGACTGGGTGGAAAAACTGAAAGCAGATATGCGCAGCCAGGGAGTGGACGTGGCCATCCTTGTTACCCAAACAATGCCAAAGGATATGGAACGCTTCGGTGAAAAAGAAGGCATCTGGATCTGCACTTTCGCTGAAGTAAAAGCGCTGGCTTATGTACTGAGAGATGGCATTATCAAAATTTCGGGCAAGCTCCGCTCACAGGAAAATAAAGGAGACAAAATGCACATGCTCTATGAATACCTTACCGGCGGCGAGTTTGCAGAGCAGTGGAAAGCTATCCGCGAAGGGTTTATGTCCATGAAATTATCCATCCAGCGCGAGCGCGACGCCATGGAAAAACTCTGGAAAGCACGCGAAAAACAACTCGAAAAAGTATTACTCAATGCGGCGCATATCAAAGGCTCCATTGAAGGTATTGCCGGCAGCGATTCGGTAGATCTTCAACTGCTCGAAGATGCTTCCGATGAACTTCCTGAATAAACAACACCCTATGCAAAATAAAACGGTCAACACCATCATATTCGACCTGGGAGCAGTATTGATCGACTGGAACCCCCGTCATTTATACCGTAAGATTTTTTCTTCGGAAGAAGAAATGGAAACCTTCCTCCGTGAAGTATGCACGTCCGACTGGAACGAAACACAGGATGAAGGCAGAACCCTGGCCGAAGGTACCGACCTGCTGGTGGGCGCCTTCCCTCACCATGAAGAAAATATCCGCGCCTATTACGGCAGGTGGGAGGAAATGCTTGGCGGTGAAATTGAAGGCACCAAAAATATATTACATCAGCTGAAACAAAGCGGACAATATAAATTATATGCGCTCACCAACTGGTCCGACGAAACATTTCCCGTTGCATGGGCTATGTACCCTTCCCTTCACTGGTTCGACGGTATCGTAGTGTCCGGCAAGGAAAAAATGCGCAAACCAGCCCCTGCATTTTTCCAGCTGCTATTGGACAGGTATAACGCTAACGCATCTACGTCATTGTTCATCGATGATAATATTCGTAATGTGAAAGCAGCGCGCGAGTTTGGTATAGACAGTATCCTGTTCGAAGATCCGGACCAGTTAAAAATAGAATTAGAAAAGAGATCTATATTAATTTAATCCACTACATTAATTATTGTTACTGTTAACCCTTATCCTACTTTAGGATTTCATTAACACTCCATTGATAAACTTTCTGTAACAATCAACCATCTAATCCGTTCAAGAGACATAACACGGAAACGGAATTGTCAGGACACCAACCTGACTGGTCCATAATCGTTAGCCCGTAGATTTATTTTTTTAAACTAATACGCTAGGACATGAAAAGAACATTGTTTTTATTCAGTGCCGCTGCCGCAGTGGTAGCGATGGTTTCATTCAGTAGCTGCCGTAAAGATCCCTTAAAAGATATGACCAATGAAGAGTCAAGGATCTACATCACCAACCACGACAGCACCGCCAATTTCACCTCATATTCCACTTTTAGCATAGTAGATTCGGTGGCTGTATTAACGCGGACCAGTGATTCAGCGAAGAAAGCGCTGACGGACTACGACAAAAAATTAATTGCTTCTGTAACTGCTGCCATGCAGCAACGGGGTTACACATTAGTGAACAAAGCTGCCAAACCTGATCTGGCAGTGAACCTCACACGTATCGACAACTCCTACACCAACATCTCCTGGAACCCGGGATGGTGGGGCGGCGGAGGCTACTGGGATCCGGGCTACTGGGGATACCCCGGCGGCGGATGGTACTGGCCTTCTTACTACACTGTTTACCAGGTGAATGAAAGACAGGTAGCCATCGACCTGTTCGACCTCAAAAACCCCAAGAACAACAAGCTCACCGCTGTATGGAATTCATTATGGCGTGGCTCAGGCGTATGGAATACCGATAACATCGATTCCATGGTACAGGCATCTTTTGCACAATCTGCCTACCTGAGTAAAACTGCTAATTAATGCCGATTGAGAACTTTTAAACTGACAGGAAAATGAAAAAGATAAGAAACTGGATATTGATTTTTGCAGGATGTTTTGCCGCACAGGCTGTATCTGCACAGGTTCGTCCACCTTTATCCGTAGATGTAAATTATTCCATTGCACAACCCCTGGGCTCACTAAAGGATTATTCCGATAAAACCAGCTTCCGTGGCTGGAGCGCCGGGTTACAATACCAGCTGAATAACCAGTGGTCCGTAGGATTACGTTCCGGGTTCCAGGATTTTTACCAGCGGCTTCCGCGTGCAGTATATCCCGATAAACAGGGAGATGTTTCTGCCGTTCAGTCGCGCACCTTACAGGTAATTCCTATCCAGGCCACCGTAAGTTATGCATTCACTCCTCCCTCTTCAGCGGTGATTCCGTATGCTACTGTGGGCGTAGGTACTGCAAATATGAATTATGAAAAATACTGGGGTGAATTTGTTGAGAAAGATAACAGCTGGCAATTCCTGGTTAGCCCGGAAATAGGCATCAATGTGCCTTTCGGAAAGGCGTCGCCACTGATGTTCAATGCCAGTGTGCGGTATAACTATGCACCGTATAAATACGGCGACATTACCAATTTCAATACCGTTCAGGGAAATATTGGATTGAAATTCTCACTGAATTAAATTCATTTGTGTCCATATTCCAAGAAGAAAGCGTGAGAGTGAGCCCCGTTCGTGAACCAGCGAACGGGGCATTTTTTTCAGAACTCCATGTATGCCTTAAAGCCTTTGCTGAAGGCTTCTTTAATGGCACCATCCTTATCTTTGTAAATATAAATTGCTTCCAGCCCGTATTCCGGATGCTGTTCAATATAGGAAAGCCCCTTCTCTACTCCCATCAAAATAAGCGGGTTATCAAAAGCATCTGCCGTAAAACAATCTTTTGCGATCACGGTAACACTGATAATATTATTATGCAGCGCTATCCCTGTTCCCGGGTGAATGGTATGCGCAAAACGTGTACGCCCCTGGTCAAAAAAACGGCGGTAATTTCCACTGGTGGCAATGCCTTTGTCTGGCAGCCGCACCAGCCCCTGTACAGGCTCATACGTGGTATCGCCGGGCGCTGGCCGTTCTATTCCCACACGCCATGTTTTGTGCTGATGATTATGTCCCTTTGCACATAATTCGCCACCTACATCCACCAGGTAATTTTCAATTCCCTGCTGTGATAAAAACTGTCCTATCACATCCACGGTATATCCCTGGGCGATACCGTTACAATCTATCTGTACCCCTTTCTTTGCAGCATACAGCTGATCGCCATTTACACGCAGATAACGGTAACCAATATACGACATCGCGGCCCTGATGCTGTCTGTTGGCGGCACGCCTTTAAAGGAAGGTTTGGCAACACCAAATCCCCAGAGATATACCAGCGGTTTCACGGTAATATCAAACAGGCCGTTGGTGGCTTTACTGGTAAACAGCGCCTTCCGGATCACGGCTTTCATGTGCTCATCCATGGTGATATGACCGGTTTCATTAAACCGGTTGATGGCCGATCCTGGTTTATATAACGATAACGACTGGTCGATCACCGCAAACAGGGAATCGATTCGTTTATCCATTGACGTTGTATCGGCCGATAAATACTTTACGATATAGTAAGTGCCCTGTGCTTTCCCTTCGCAGGTAATAAGTTTCAGGGCAGGCGCCTGCTGCGCCATCATATCAGTGCAGCAGAGCAGGGCGGCCAGGAAAAAGAACTGTTTCATGTAATTGTTGGCAGTGAGCCGGGCAGCTGCCGGCTACTATTTAAATGCGTCTAAACCGGTAATATCCATACCGGTGATCAGTAAATGTATTTCGTGTGTTCCTTCGTAGGTCATTACGCTTTCCAGGTTCATCATATGCCGCATCACCGGGAACTCGCCGGTGATACCCATTCCCCCGAGAATTGTACGTGCATTGCGGGCAATATTGGCAGCTACCTCGCAGGAGTTGCGCTTGGCCATTGAAATTTGCGCCGCTGTTGCTTTCCCTTCATTTTTTAAAACGCCAAGACGCCAGTTGAGCAATTGCGCTTTGGTGATTTCTGTGATCATTTCCGCCAGCTTCTTTTGCGTAAGCTGAAATCCGCCTATGGGACGGTCGAACTGTATACGTTCTTTGGCGTATCTGAGGGCCGTATCATAACAATCCATCGCAGCCCCTATCACTCCCCAGGCAATCCCGTAACGGGCGGAAGAAAGGCAGGTTAACGGCCCTTTTAAGCCCCGCGCTTCCGGCAGGATATTTTCCTTCGGTACTTTCACATTATCAAACACCAGTTCCCCCGTAGCGCTGGCGCGTAAGCTCCATTTCCCTTTGGTTTCCGGCGTGGTGAAGCCTTCCATGCCTCTCTCCACGATTATACCACGGATCACGCCACTTTCATCCTTTGCCCACACCACGGCGATATCCGCAAAAGGGGCATTGGAAATCCACATTTTTGCACCGTTTAATATTACATGATCCCCCTCTTCACGGAAGTTGGTGAGCATCCCTGCAGGGTTGGAGCCATGATCCGGTTCTGTAAGGCCAAAGCAGCCCATCATTTGTCCTGTAGCCAGTTTGGGCAGGTACTTCCTTTTCTGCGCTTCACTCCCGAAAGTAAATATCGGGAACATCACCAGCGATCCCTGCACCGATGCGGTAGAACGGATACCGCTATCGCCACGTTCCAATTCCTGCATCATCAGTCCGTAAGCAATATGATCCATTCCGCCTCCGCCATACTCCACCGGTATAGTAGGTCCAAAGCAGCCCAGTTCCCCCAGGCCATGCAATATTTGCGACGGGAAAGCCGCGCGCTGGCAATAATCTTCAATGATAGGGGATATTTCTTTCTTCACCCACTGACGAACTGCATCACGGGTCAAAAGGTGCTCTTCTTTCAGTAAATCATCTATGGCAAAATAGTCGGGCGACTGAAACAGATCTTGTTGCATTACTACAGGTTTAATACCCAATATAAGAAATTACCCGTTAGGAACCGCGTCCACCGGGAGATTTAAGCTTTTCGCCGGGAGCTGATTTTCATTAAAAATTCCGGGAAGGCAAACGCGTTATTTCATGACAAGTTTGTACCTTTCCTTCAAATTCAGTTGTTATGGCAAGCAAAGTTTTACCTGCGCTTTTGCTATTGGGATTTTTAGTCATTGTGATGTTATCATTTCACCCCACACCATTACAATCTGTCGCACTTCGTGTGCCAACCCCAAAAGTCAGATCAGGCGTATCTCCTGAAGTAAAAAGGTACTGGATGGTGCTGTTAAAAAAAGGCCCTTTCCGGAACCAGGATACCGCCCTCGCCGCAAAGATCCAGCAGGCCCATATGGACAATATCAGCAAAATGGCTGCAGCCGGCAAGCTGGTGGTAGCGGGCCCTTTTGAAAATGATGAAACGCTGCGCGGTATTTTTATTATGGATTGTAAAGACAGCCTTGAAGTGGTGTCACTGGTGGAAAAAGATCCTGCTGTGGCGGCAGGCAGGCTGGTTTTTGAAGTCAAGCCCTGGTGGACGGTGAGGAACTGTCTTTTTAAATAACATTTCAGGGAGATGCCGGTACCTGGCGCCTGCGGCAAACCGCCACTGCCCGGTACCGGCATAAAATTATTTATACGGCTGCTACGATCTTGTTCAGGTACCCGGCCATTTCCACCTGGTATTGTTTGGCAATACGACGGGCATCTGTTGCAAAGTCTTCTCCGTTGCCTGCATAAATGATGGCGCGGCTGGCATTTACCAGCAGCCCGCAGTCTTTATTCATGGCCTGCAGTGAAATATCTTCCAGGCTGCCGCCCTGCGCACCTACACCAGGTACAAGGAAGAAATGATCTGGTACCAGTTTACGGATATATCCCAGCTGCGATGATTGGGTGGCTCCCACCACAAACATCAGGTTGTCCGGTGTGCCCCATTCCATACCGGCTTTCAGCACTTTTTCAAAAAGGAATTCATCTCCTATCTGCTGCATCTGGAAATCCTGGCTGCCCTCATTGGAAGTTAATCCCAGCAGGATAGCCCATTTTTCAGAGAACTGCAGAAAAGGCGTTACGCTGTCTTTACCCATGTATGGGGCCACTGTAACAGCATCGAACTTGTAGGTTTCGAAAAATGTTTTGGCGTACTGGGTAGAAGTATTGCCTATATCGCCGCGTTTTGCATCAGCAATAGTGAATATCCCGGAAGGGATATATTCAATGGTGCGTTGTAAGCTTTCCCAGCCGCGCATGCCCATACTTTCGTAAAAGGCGGTATTGATCTTATAGGCCACACAAAGATCTTTGGTAGCGTCAATAATCGCCTTGTTAAAGGCAAACACCGGATCTGCATGAGAAAGCAGGTGTTTTGGAATCTTTTGTACGTCTGTATCCAGTCCTACGCACAGGTAAGACTGCTTTTCCTTAATCAGATTCACCAATTCCTGTCGATTCATAGTCGGTTAATTTGGGGCGCAAAGTTAAGAAAAACTTAAGCAATGACGCTTCTTTAAACATATTATGATTACCTGTATTTGAAAAACAACTTTTCTTTACTCACTGTGGCAGTTGTGGCTTACCGACAATGCTGACATAACTTAACGCGGAAGATTAAAATAAAGATATTCCTTTTTGGGATTATGACCATCAACAAAAAATAAAATGTTTTATCTATTTACCGGCTGACCTGCGGGCTTCCATTTCAGCTGCCACACGTAAAGAATTTTCGTCGCCCAATGCCCGTAAATGGGCAATGACGCTAAAATAATCGGTGTCTTTTTTATTCTGGCTGAGCTTATAATTAGCGTTTACATTGCGGATGCTCATTTCAAATCCAACGATAGCTTTTACATTATTCCGGAGGGTTTTATCATCAATATCGCTGAGATGTACCGGGCAGGCAGATGCTGCCTCATATTTATCCACGAGCGAGCCGAGCGCTTCCACTACTTCTGCCTCTTCCTGGATACGGATGGAGCCATGAATATGCACGGCCATATAATTCCAGGTGGGTATTTTATCCTTTTCATACCAGGATGAAGAAATATAAGCATGATGTCCTGAAAACACGGCCAGCGCTTCGTTTTTTTCAAACCATTCCCATTGCGGGTTGATCCGCGCAATATGGCCGCGCAAAACAAATTCTCCCGGTGTTTTCTCCACCAGCGTCATGGGGATATGAGTGGCATGCGGTGTTCCTTCGTTATCAGTATTGATCAGTAAGCCAAAACCATTTTCGCTGATAAAACCGGCAATGGTGTCCCAGTTGGTTTCCCTGGTGAATTTTGGAGTATACATTCGAAGATATTATCGGAAGATAACGGATTACAGATATTTCTATCCGTAATCCGTCAACCCTGGTGCTGTTATACAATAATTTCCACTATTTTGGTGGGAGCCACATTGGCGTTGCGCATAGCGATGCTGCGGGCGGCCGCGCCGGCAACATCCAGGAAGGCCTTGCGGGTTATTTTCTCATCGCCGGCCATAACGGGTACACCGGCATCGCCGCCTTCGCGGATGCTTTGTACCAGGGGGATCTGGCCAAGGAAAGGAATATCCATTTCTTCTGCCAGGTGTTTTCCACCCTCTTTACCAAAGATGTAATATTTATTTTCCGGCAGCTCAGCAGGCGTGAAATAGGCCATATTTTCCACTAATCCGATAATTGGCACATTGATCTGCTGCCCCATGAACATGGCAATACCTTTTTTGGCATCTGCCAGGGCTACATCCTGTGGTGTGGTAACAATCACTGCGCCGGTAACGGGCACGGTCTGTACCAGGGTGAGGTGAATATCGCCGGTGCCGGGAGGCATATCAATTACCAGGTAATCCAGTTCATCCCAGTATACATCGGTGATAAACTGCTTCAGCGCGCTGCTGGCCATAGGTCCGCGCCAAACAACCGCCTGTCTTTCATCTATCAGCAAACCAATAGACATTACCTTGATCCCGTATTTTTCAATCGGCTGGATCATGCCTTTACCATCCACATTCACCATCATCGGTCTTTCTCCCCTCAACCCAAACATAATGGGAACAGAAGGCCCGTAAATATCCGCGTCCATCAGTCCTACCCTGGCCCCATCACGGCCCAGCGCCAGCGCCAGGTTGGCCGCTACAGTGGATTTACCCACGCCTCCCTTACCGGAAGCCACTACGATGATATTTTTTACATTAGACAGTACACCCTGCCCGTTTGTTCTTTTAGAACTGACATTGGCCGTCATGACAACTTCCACCTCCGCATCCTTGCTCACCAGCATATGAATGGCATTCACACAGGCATTGCGGATCAGGTCCTTTAACGGACAGGCCGGTGTGGTGAGAACGACTGTAAATTTCACTTTATTGCCATCGATCTCTATATCTTTCACCATGTTCAGCGTAACGAGATCCTTCCCCAGATCCGGCTCTTCTACGTTGCTCAGGGCCTTTAAAACCTGCTCTTTCGTGATCATAAATTGTTGTTAATTTTGAATCCAGAGAGCAAAGTTAACCCAATTGGGATTTAATTTACAATTTCTCTGGGCAGGCGATCAACTGCATGGAACACGTAATTAAATTTTTATATCTTAGGGCCGGCATGCATAAGAAAAGATCCTACATACTGTCACTCATCATTTTTTTCGTTTTATCTCCTTTCCTTTTGAAAGCTCAGATCGCGGAATTCAGAGACAGCGTTATACAGATTTCGGGTATTACCATGACTGCAGACAGTTTGCGGGCCATTCCTGCGGTAAGCATCATGGTAAAAGGACAGAACAGGGGAACTATCTCCAACAGATCCGGTATTTTCTCTATCGTTGTATTCAAGGGTGATACGCTCTCTTTCAGTGCTGTAGGCTTCAAACATAAAAATTACCGTATCCCCCCTGATATCAAGGGAAACAGTTTTTCCCTGATACAGCTGATGGTGGAGGATACCACCTATCTCCCGGTAACTATTATCAAACCCTATCTTTCCAGGGAAGAATTTGAGCGCGCCTTCGCCAATATGGATATCCCCGATGACGCCTACGAGGTGGCACGGAAAAATACGAGCAACGCCAGGCTTCGCGCCATGGCCCGTTACATGCCCATCGATGGCAGGGAAGGCACTAATCAGTATCTCAAGAAACAGGCACAGAACCTCTACTATGCAGGTCAGCCGCCTCCGCAGAATATTTTTAACCCACTGGCATGGGCCCAGTTTATCCAGGCCTGGAAACAAGGCGACTTCAAACGGAAAGACGACAGTTACGGCAGTTACTGACGGTAACGTGTAATACCTTAAATTAGCGCCTTATTCAATCCCGACAAATCACTACACCATGCAAAAAATTGCGGTTATCGGCGCTGGTACTATGGGAAATGGTATTGCGCATGTATTTGCCCAACACGGCTACGCCGTAAACCTGATAGATGTTTCAGCCCCGGCGCTGGATAAGGCCCTGCAAACCATCACAAAAAACCTGGACCGTCAGGTGGCCAAAGGCACTATTACTGAAGCTGCAAAGGCAGATACGCTTGGTAATATCTCCCTGCAAACCGACCTGGCAGCAGGCGTAAAAGAAGTATCACTGGTAGTGGAAGCCGCAACAGAAAATGTGGCCCTGAAGCTGAAAATATTCCAGGACCTTGACCTGCACGCTCCTGCAGATGCGATACTCGCCACCAATACCTCTTCTATCTCCATTACAAAAATTGCCGCCGTTACCAAACGCCCGGAAAAAGTAATAGGCATGCACTTCATGAATCCTGTACCGGTAATGAAACTGGTGGAGATCATCAACGGCTATGCCACTGATAAGGAAGTAACCAGCGCCATCGTATCACTTTCCGGGAAACTGGAGAAAGTTCCCTGCGTTGTAAACGATTATCCCGGCTTTATTGCCAACCGTATACTGATGCCCATGATCAATGAAGCCATCTGCTCCCTTTTTGAAGGAGTAGCCGGCGTAGCTGAAATTGATACCGTAATGAAACTGGGAATGGCGCATCCTATGGGGCCCTTACAACTCGCGGATTTCATCGGGCTGGATGTTTGTCTTTCTATACTGCAGGTGCTGCACGATGGTTTTGGCAATCCCAGATATGCGCCCTGCCCGTTGCTGGTAAACATGGTAACAGCAGGTTACTTGGGCGTTAAAAGCGGGGAAGGATTTTATAAATATACACCAGGCAGTAAAGACCTTGTGGTAAGCCCCCGGTTTTAACGGGGAAGCGTTTGGTGATAAGCCGTTTATGGTATCATAAACGGCTTATCATGATTCAGCAGTAATGTTTTTCATAGTGTACCAGAGATGCAGACTTGTTAAGCGCTACAGGGAATAAATGTAGCACCATTCCCAAATATTGTCTTTAGTAGCCTTTAGTCCAAATTTGTCAAAGAATACTTTCATCTCTCCCTCCAGATTCAAAAACTCCTTTTCTATTACTGCCTGACATTTGGTTTTGCTTTTCAGCACCTTCATATCCCCGCCTGTCACCTCAACTATCTTCCTGAAAAATGGCAGAAGATAAGCAGTATATACTTCATACCTCCTGTTCATTACAGAGGGATCTGTCAGTTCTTTTTTTGAGGTAGCCAATAATGAAGTTAAAGTTCCGTCTTCGATCAGGCGAATGATCTTTTTTTCACAATTCCGGAAAAATTCTTCGTCAAGGGTTTGTGTATATCCGATATCCACCTTAATATGGGCCGACAAACTATCAAGACCATCATCGGGCCTGTCGATAGGCCCTACCCACATAGTGGTTTGCAGGGAACCATCGTGTTTATATACCCTTGCGATGACATAACAATAAAAAACATCTTCTATATGTTTGGTCAATGCCACCAGATGAGGATACCAGATCTTCTTCGGTTGTTTAAAATCAAACCGCTCAATCATCTCTTCAAATTCATTGACTACGCTAAAAAACTCAGACATACTATATCTCTTATTTTTATTTAGTGACTACCAGGGTATGTTTTGCCATGTGTATGGGTAATTCCGTTATCATCCATTTTCTTCAGCAGGTCCTGCATATCTGCCGCATTAGTCGGATCATGGTCGAAATGCCAGTGCGGATTGGCTCTTCCGGCAACCTTGTTGGCGATATCTTTATCCACCTGCTTATCCATCCTGGCTAAAGACTCTTTTGACCTCGGGCCTTTGGAAAAATTATCGGATTTGAACTCAATATCTTTGCCGTCGTAATATTTATCATAGTTACGTCCGCCAATGGACCGTCCCTGGTTACCCGTACCAAATATCTCATCTGCCCGTTTATCATGCCATTGCTTGGCCCAGTTTAACCAGCCACGGCCAGAGCCCGCACCGGCGCCACCAGCGAGGCCATATACATCTACCCAGCTATTCGGATCATGTACATAACCATACAATCTCATGCCACCCAACAACCCGATAGGATCCTGTGAAATATACATCCCGCTGCCGGAATCATAGTAGCGGAACCTGTTATAGCTCAGGCCAGTTTCTGCATCTTCATACTGACCCTGATAAAGATAATTACAAAATGTTTTATCACCATGCAGGTACCTTAGTTTTCCATAGCAATCCAGTTCCCGCTCCCACACTTTATTTCCCGATGTATCAAAAGCATGTACCGGTGTGCCAAGATGATCTGCAATAATGCTGTAAGCTCCTGTTGTTGTAAGTTTTGCGCAAGGCACCAGGGAGCCTTCTTCAAATATCCAGGTCACCAGGTTATCTACCGGTTCCTGTTCTATTTGCAATGCCCCGTTGGTCGCCGCTTCCAGGTGAGGTGGATAATCACCGGTGTACTGCCATTCATGCAACGGTACATTTCCGTTCCAGAGCCAGCGGGTTACCTCCTGCTTCCGTTTGTTCACTTTTGCAATACGTCTTCCCAGCGGGTCATAGCTGAATACAATTTCTCCCCCGGCAGGAGTGATCACTTTTCCCAGCCACCCGTTTGCCTTCCATTCATATACCCAACCCGTGCGGCTTCCTTTCAATACTACTTTATTTGCTTTGGCCCATGCCTGTTTGTCTTCCGCTACCTGGTGATTGTGACGGAACTCTTTGCAGATGAGATTTCCTTCTCCGTCGTAATAATAGAAATAGTCCGGGCATTCCAGCAAACGCCCGCCTTTACCATACACACGATCGGTGCGGCCCGGTGTTCTGAAAAGGTGCCCCAGCTTATCCGGTATCCGGTAAACGATGTCCATGCCGCTTCCCCGCTGGCTATAGCTGCCACTCACCAGGTTATCCAACTCGTCGTAAGAGAACAACGCCTGTGCACCGCTCAGTTCATTCACTATACTACGCAGCTTCGAGTTTTTCCCCCAATCATAGCGGATCCGGCGCTGCTCCACGTTATGTACCCCGATCGACTGCCGTACTACCCTTCCCTGTTTATCTCGCTGCGTTTGCACACTTACTCCGCCAGACAGCTGTCTCAATATTTCCAGCCCGCTTTCGTTATGTTTCCACTGCGCCTGCCAGGATCCTCCCGGTCCATGAGCAGCCTGCATCTTTTCCACATATCCCGCGGCATGATGCTCCAGCCGGATAGCAGCGCCTAAGGTACTTCCCAGGAAAACCTGCTCTCCCCATTCGTTATATTCACGTGTCACCTCATAAGCACCCTGTGCTTCGCTAACAGTACGACCATAAGCATCACGTTGAATAGTCACTGCCCCGTCTTCATTGAAGGCGCCCGTCAGCAAGCCATCTTTGTTATATCCGTATGCGGTAACACTGCCGTCACTAAACTCTTCCCTCACCAGTTGTCCTATACCATCGTATTCACAGGAGGTCCAGCGGTTATCCGGCCGTATTATTTTTTTCACACGTCCTGCACCATCCCGTTCATAGTGATAATGTATGCCATCAAAACCCCATTCATTGATGATATTTCCGTTGGCGTCCGGCTCCATCCTGTACAGTTCACCTCCTTCATTGGCAATACTGCGCAGCTGCAGCTCCCTGTCGTAGTTAAAGCGTACATTCACACCCCGCTGGGTTCTTCCCGTTAATACACCCAATGGTCCGTAGTTAAAACTCACCTCGCGGTGGCCATTAACAGCTTTTACCAGGTTATCTGCAGCATCATAAGTGAACTGATGTGTATTGCCATCTGCTTCTTCCACGAGGGTAACATTACCGGCTACATCGTACTCATAGGCATACCAGTAGCCTGTTTCAGTGGTTTCTTTTACCAGCTGTCCCAGTTCATCATATTTCCAATGCCTTGCTGTTTTTTCCGGTGAGATGATTCCACTGAGATTGTGCTGTTCATCATATTCCAGCTCAAAGGTCCGCCCGTCTTTATAGATCACCTGCGTAACATAAGGGCCTGTATACCGGTAACGGGTTACCTGTCCTTCCAGGTTCTTCTTCTTCACCACCAGTCCCTCTTCGTTATAGGTCAGCTCCATTTTCCTGCCACCGGGCGTTTTAATGCCCGTAAACCGTTGCTCCTCATCAAAATAAAACAAGGTTGATTCCCCGTTGCCATTGGTTTCCTTCACTTTATTTCCATACGCGTCATATTCATACTTTTCAGTGTTACCGGCAGGATCTATTACTACCTCCAGTTCTTCGTAAATATTGTAATGCTGTAAGGTAATCCCTCCGTTACCATCAATGATTTTATAGATCAGCCGGTTTTCGTGGAAACAGTAAACTGTCGTATGCCCAAGACCGTTAGTAACAACTGTCTTTCCTCTCTCATACTTTGCATGATATTCCAGTACTCCTCCATCTCCCCAGGTATGTATACAACGGGCATCTTCCCCGCTGCCATCATATTCCCAGTAGAAGTTCATCCCGGTTTGGTTGGTGAGCCGTACCAGCAGATGTCCCTTGTAAAAAAAATATTTGCTCACATCCCGCGCATTGGTGGTGCTCACCATATTTCCTGCTTCATCATATGCATAGCGCACCAGGTTAATACGGGTGGCTGCTTTATAGGTATGAATGCATTCAATACGGCCCTGCTCATCTGTGGTTACCTGCAACACGCGGTTGCTGCTGTCGATGATCTGTTGCAGATAGCCGTGCCCGTTATACCGGAACTGTATATGGAATCCTGCGGGATTGCGGATTTCAGAAAGCATACAACTTCCGTCCCGTGCCGGTTTTGCATGGAACCGGTAGGTAAGTTGATCTTTGCTTTCCAGGTAATACCCGCTGCTGTCGCGGCGCCACCACAATTGTTCTATCCTGTTAAAGTAACTGCCGCCTGCGGATAGTGCAGGCATTACTGTTTCACGGCCATCTGCCAGGCGTATACTGAAATAACCATTACGCAGGTCATACACGCTGAGGTTATAGCTGTGATGCCAGTTGTAGCCCAATGGGCCGGGTACTTCCGCGCTGCTGTAATAGGTGCGTTCCCATACCAGTGGAATAGGCCCGGGTAACTGAAAATCTATATTGGAAGAAACCACCTGCCCGCTTGCTGCATCCACGGGCTCTCCAAACCTTTTGCACTTAAAGTCCTGCAGCATGCCTGCCAGTTTGGGAAAGCGGCTTTCTATTTTATTGATCACCTTCTGCAGGGCCGCCCCTGCTGCTTTTGACAATCCTTTCAGGCCCAGTTTAAACATCAGCTGGAACAGGTCGATAGTTGGTGGACCACCTACCAGCACCGGTTTCCCGGAGGACGTCATGATCAGCAGTACTGAAGTGGGCGCCATCAGGGCGAAGGCCGAACTTTTTTTGTTGAGCCGTGGCGGGGAAGGAAGCCCCACAAGATTACACGATAATGCCGGGTGAAACTGGGTGGAAAAAGGACCGCCATCTGCCAGCACGGTAGAGCTGCCCATCCACATTTCGGAAGCGGCTTTCGGCTTCACAATGGGAAACGGCAGGTGTGCTATGATAGCGGGCAAATGCAGGATGGGTGTACCTGCATTTGCTACCCACTGGTTATGTACTTTTACTGAAGGGCTCAGGGCATGCACCAGCATTTGTGCCGTAGCTGCCAGCGAGAATGGTTGCGGCTCCGGCTCTTTTCCTTCCTCCACTGGCGGCGGTGGCGGAGGTGGCGGCACTACGCTGGCAATGGCCGCCATTATGGCTCCTATGATATCGAACACCATACCGATATGAGGCACCGGTAATAAGGGGGAAGGAGGAAATACGGAATCATGAAAATCTATGCCTATACCGAGGTCAAAATATTTTGCAGCGGGCATTCCGGGGAAAGCCGGTAATATACTGGCCATTCCTTTCTGGATATGGTCCAGTGAGTTTTTCTTTTCTGCAAATAATGCCCCGAAGCCTTTATTTTCTACAGCCATGATATGATTACTTTATTCCCTTGCGGGATATGGTCTTCAGTGATCCATCTGCTCTTGTTACCCCGATTTCACCTCACTTAATACCTGGTGAAACATTGAATGTATTCTCTTTGAAAAATCAGATTCTTCAATAAAATCAGGAACTATCAACACGTAATAATAAATCCTGCTGAACACCAGGTTGATATCATAGGGCTCAAAATCAGAAAGCCCTTCAAACTCAAACAAGGTAGCTATGCCATCCAGTTTAACCGTTTTTGCCTCCACGGAAAAACATCCCTCTCCGTTCAGTTCCGTGTTGTAGCCATTTTCCAGATGATATTCCAACATCTTTTCATCCTTATAAAACAATAAGGTTTCCTCTATATCGGTTTTATTATAGTCGGATTTATAAGACATTTCCAATGCCTTATTTTTTAATGCTTCAAATACTTCCTGTATTGGCTTTTCTGTATAAAAACCATATAGTTCTCCTGTCCAATTCATAGTTTATAATTTTAATCGACGCATCCCACTCCTGCCCTGACATCCTCTTTTAATCTATATTTTTTCCCTTTTAATTCTCTTAATTCTATATCTTCTTCAATATAAAGCCGTTTCACGCCATCTTGCCGGTCTACCCTCTTCACTTTACTCTTTTCGATTTCAAAGGATATATAGCGCTGGCTCTTTTCCCTGGTCAGGCCCATTTGTCCACGGGCTTTAGAGGCTTTTAGTTCTTCTGGAGACATGGTTGTCACATACACTGCTTTGGGTTTTCCTGCTATCGCCCCTTTTCCCCTGGCTCCCGGGTCGCTCATATTAATTTTCCCGCTTCCCATAATACCATTATATCCGCGTATATCAGTATAATGGTATACCCTTATCATTTCTTCCCCTTCCAATCCCCAGGCGTCTATCCAGGTATTTGGATCACGCACGTAAGCATAAAGATTGAACTCACCGGAAGCTAACTTAATCGGGTCCTGGGAGATGAACATTCCACTGTCCGGTTCATAGTATCTGAACCTGTTATAGCACAACCCTGTTTCAGTATCTTCATACTGTCCCTGATAAAGATAATTACAAAAAGTTCTATCACCATGCAGATGCCGTACTTTTCCATAGCAATCCAATTCCCGCTCCCATACTTTGTTTCCGGAAGCGTCGAAGGCATGTGTGGGCGTGCCCAGGTAATCAGTTACAATGCTGTAGGAACCGTTGGCAGTGAGTTTGGCGCAGGGTACAAATGAATTTTCTTCGAATACCCAGGTCACCAGGTTTTCCACGGGTTCCTCTTCCATCTCTAATGCTCCATCTGCCACGGCCTGCAAATGCGGCGGGTAATCGCCGGTATATTGCCATTCATGCAAGGGTACATGTCCATCCCAGAGCCAGCGGGTTACCTGCTGCTTCCGTTTATTTACCCTGGCAATACGGCGACCCAACGGATCATAGCTAAAAACAATTTCTCCGCCGTTGGGAGTGATCACTTTTCCCAGCAATCCATTTGCCTTCCATTCATATACCCAGCCTGTACAACTGCCATTGAGCGTAATTTTATTTGCTTTTGCCCAGGGGCGTTTATCTGCTGCAGTGCTGTTATTGTTGTGCCGGAATTCTTTGAAAATAAGATTTCCTTCGCCGTCGTAGTAATAGAAGTAATCCGGGCATTCCAGCAGCCGGCCGCCTTTTCCGTATATACGGTCTTTCCGCGCCTGTGTTTTAAAAAGATGCCCCAGCTTATCAGGTACCCGGTAAATTGTTTCGGCAACCGTTCCTCCCGTTTGACTATAACTGGCGCTCACCAGGTTATCAAATTCATCGTATGCGAACTGCGTATGCATACCGCTCATTTCATTCACTATACGGCGCAGCTGTGTGTTCCTATCCCAATCATACCGTATACGGCTTTGTTCAGCTTTATGTACACCAATAGATTGCCGTAATACTTTTCCCTCTTTGTCGCGTTGCGTTTGTACAGTTACTCCGCCTGAAAGCTGCCGCAATACTTCCAGCCCGCTTTCATTATGTTTCCACTGCGCCTGCCAGCTATCCTGATATCCGTTGGAGGCCTGCATTTTTTCCACCTGTCCCGCTCCGTTGTGTTCTAACGTGATAGCAGCTCCCAGGCTGCTTTCCACAAGAACCGGATCACCCCACTCATTATACCGGCGGGTTACAGCATAGGCTCCCTGCGTTTCGCTGATTACACGACCATAATTATCCCGTTGAATAGTTACAGCGCCATCTTCATTGAAAGCGCCTGTAAGCAGGCCGTCTTTGTTATATCCATAAGCCGTTACACTGCCATCATAATGTTCTTCCCGCACCAGTAAACCGGTGCCGTCGTAATCGCAAACAGTCCAGCGGTTATCAGGACGGATGACTTTTCTCACCCTTCCGGCGATGTCCCGTTCATAATGGTAATGTACGCCATCGAAGCCCCATTCATTGATCACATTGCCATTGGCGTCCTGTTCCAGCCTGTACAGCTCCCCGCCTTCGTTGGCAATGCTGCGCAACTGCAATTCCTTATCATAATTAAACCGGATGCTCACACCTTGCTGGCTTCTTCCTGTTAATACGCCCAGCGGCCCGTAACTGAATTTAACTTCGCGCTGACCATCTGCCGCCTGCACCAGGTTATCTGCAGCATCATAACTAAAATGCTGGATGGTACCATTTGCTTCTTCCATGCGGATCATATTCCCGGAAGCATCGTAATCATATTCGTACCAATAACCTGTTTCCGTGGTCTCTTTTATTAACTGGCCCAGTTCATCATACTTCCGATGCAATTCAGCATTTTCCGGTGAAATGAGCCGGGTAAGATTATGCTGCTCATCATATGCCAGCCTGAAAACGCGCCCATCGTTGTAAGTGATTTTTGTCAGATATGGACCTGTATATCCATACCGGATTATATTTCCATCAATGGTCTTTCTTCTTTCCGGTAACCCCTGTTCATTATATTCCCATTGCTGTTTTCTGCCGGCTGGTGTTTTAATACCTTCCAGCCGCTGTGCTTCATCATAATAGAACACGGTAGATTCTCCGTTTTCATTGGTTTCCTTCACTTTATTTCCAAACGCGTCATATTCAAACTTCATTGTATTTCCTGCCGGATCTATCATTACCTCCAGTTCTTCATAGAGATTATATTGTTGCAGGATTACGCCACCGTTACCATCTATTATTTTACTGATCAGGTTACGATCATCATAACAGTAAGTGGTGGTATGCCCAAGGCTGTTGGTAGTGATAGTTTTTCCCTTCTCATACTTCGCATGATACTCCAGTACTCCTCCATCTCCCCAGGTATGTATACAACGGGCGTTTTCCCCGCTGCCATCATATTCCCAGTAGAAGTTCATCCCGGTTTTGGTTGTTAACCGCACCAGTAAATGTCCTTTGTAAAAAAAGTATTTGCTCACATCCCGCGCATTGGTGGTGCTCACCATATTTCCTGCTTCATCATATGCATAGCGCACCAGGTTAATACGGGTAGCTGCTTTGTAGGTATGAATGCATTCAATACGGCCCTGCTCATCTGTGGTTACCTGCAACACGCGGTTGCTGCTGTCGATGATCTGTTGCAGATAGCCGTGCCCGTTATACCGGAACTGTATATGGAATCCTGCGGGGTTGCGGATTTCAGAAAGCATACAACTTCCGTCCCGCGCCGGTTTTGCATGGAACCGGTAGGTAAGTTGATCTTTGCTTTCCAGGTAATACCCGCTGCTGTCGCGGCGCCACCATAATTGTTCTATCCTGTTAAAGTAACTGCCGCCTGCGGGTAGTGCAGGCATTACTGTTTCGCGGCCGTCTGCCAGGCGTATACTGAAGTAACCATTACGCAGGTCATACACGCTGAGGTTATAGCTGTGATGCCAGTTGTAGCCCAATGGGCCGGGTACTTCCGCACTGCTGTAATAGGTGCGTTCCCATACCAGTGGAATGGGCCCGGGTAACTGAAAATCTATATTGGAAGAAACCACCTGCCCGCTTGCTGCATCCACGGGCTCTCCAAACCTTTTGCACTTAAAGTCCTGCAGCATGCCTGCCAGTTTGGGAAAGCGGCTTTCTATTTTATTGATCACCTTCTGCAGGGCCGCCCCTGCTGCTTTTGAAAGTCCTTTCAGGCCCAGTTTAAACATCAGCTGGAACAGGTCGATAGTTGGTGGACCACCTACCAGCACCGGTTTCCCGGAGGATGTCATGATCAGCAGCACTGAAGTGGGCGCCATCAGGGCGAAGGCGGAACTTTTTTTATTGAGCCGTGGCGGGGAAGGAAGCCCCACAAGGTTACACGATAATGCCGGGTGAAACTGGGTGGAAAAAGGACCGCCATCTGCCAGCACGGTAGAACTGCCCATCCACATTTCGGAAGCGGCTTTCGGCTTCACAATGGGAAACGGCAGATGTGCTATGATAGCGGGCAAATGCAGGATGGGCGTGCCTGCATTTGCTACCCACTGGTTATGTACTTTTACTGAAGGGCTCAGGGCATGCACCAGCATTTGTGCCGTAGCTGCCAGCGAGAATGGTTGCGGCTCCGGCTCTTTTCCTTCTTCCACTGGCGGCGGTGGCGGAGGTGGCGGCACTACGCTGGCAATGGCCGCCATTATGGCTCCTATGATATCGAACACCATACCGATATGAGGCACCGGTAATAAGGGGGAAGGAGGAAATACGGAATCATGGAAATCTATGCCTATACCGAGGTCAAAATATTTTGCAGCGGGCATTCCGGGGAAAGCCGGTAATATACTGGCCATTCCTTTCTGGATATGGTCCAGTGAGTTTTTCTTTTCTGCAAATAATGCCCCGAAGCCTTTATTTTCTACAGCCATGATATGATTACTTTATCCCCGGCGGGATACGGTCTTAGTTAAACTCAAACAATGTGGATTTGCGTCTTACGGTGGCTTTGTCCATGCCCTCCGCCTGTAACAGTGTATTCCAGTCGTCGCCCAGCAATTCCTGCAGGTTGCTTTCCAGTATACGGAGGTCTTCCGGTCCCCTGACCTTCTCACACAGGTGTACAGCCATAGCTGCTGCGTGAAGGAAGGTAGACTGCCTTCTTACTTCCCGTTCCAGGTAGCTGCCACCGGTCATGGCAAGCAACAGGTTTTCGAATGCTGTGTTCATCTGGCCCAGCTCATAATGCAGATGTCCGCAAAGCCGGTATCCTTCCATGATCATAAAGGCATCGCCTTTGTTCACAGCTTCCAGCGCCAGCGCTTCATAAAGCACGATGGCCTGTTTCCTTTTCTTTTTGCCCGCCAGTATAGCTGCATGGATCATAATACAGGATTTCCAGGTGGGGTATCCTGCAGGATCTCCTTTATCCATCAGCTGCCTCGACAACCGGATCGCTTTGTTGGCATAGCCTGCGCTTTTATCAGATTCCCGCGCCATGAAATAAGCCTGAGCAGCGATCATGATGCCGGCCACTTCATGTACTTCCCCGCCCATTTTTTTGCTGAGAGAAAGCAGTGCAGCCACTTCCTGGTCCAGTGCCGGCGTACCCGGTTGCTTGGTACAATCCAGCACTTTGCGGATCTGTTTACGGAAACGGGCATCTGTGCTGATGGTATCGGAGTTACCACCGCCTTTGTCCATTTCATGGTTAATTGCTGCCACCATCTGGAGGGATGGCTGTAATATTTTTACCTTTTCTGTAAATACTTTGGGGATAGTGATACGGGGGTTCGTTACCACATCAATGGTTACTAACCGGATGCCTTCAGGCAGTCCTTTTTTAAGTACATCGGTATACCAGCTGCCTGCATCAGGCTGATCGGTTCTCAGGGGAGGAAAATAAACACAGCAGCCGGTGTCTTCAAGTCCGCGGATACATCCCATAAGCCGGCGCAGTTCCTTCCAGATGCTTTGTACTGTTGGCGGCAGGCTGCGGTCCGGATGATAGTCTGTTTTCAGCAGCCCGTCTTTTTTCAGTGCCTGGTATACATCATACTCTTCGCGTGGCAGCGGTTCAAACCATTCCAGGTATTCATTCCACAATGCTGTTTCATAAGCAGTATGATCTTCCTGGTAAGGCGTATCAAACCGGAAAAATATCTCCTTAAAAACGCCAATAGCAGTACGTTCTGTTTCCAGGAACTTATCGATGATATCCACATCGGCATATTGTACCAGCCAGATGGCCAGCTTCCAGCGCCGGTCGCTGTCGGCGGTAGCCCATGTATCCCTTACTTTATGGAATTCCTGTCCTATAGTTGGTGAGGTGGTCATAAGTTGGCTTTAGAGGATCAGGAATTTATTTTCACCAGTCCACCGGAAACCACTACATCTCCGTTACCGCTAACGGTAACATCTTTGGTCCCGTTTACCATTACAGAAGCCCCGGTAATATTGGCATTTTTGCTTCCGGAGGCGAGCAGGTCTTTAGATATCAGTGTGAGCGAGTCTCCTCCTTTTACTATGGCATCCTTACTATTTACGGTCACAGTTTCGGAGCCTTCGAGGTAAATTCCTTTCTTGGCTACAATAGAGCCCTGCTCGGAGGCGCCTATGGAAAATTTTTCGGAAGTGATGGTGACTTCCTTGGAAGAGATTTCCATTTTATTTTTTGCGAAGAGAGACATTTTATCAGTACCATCTATGAAGATCTTGTTACCCGATTTATCCAGGATAGTGACACTGCCATCGGCATCATTCAGTAAAATAGAGATACCGGTGCGGGTACGGATGGCTTTCATATCATTATTGGCGGTACCAAATCCTGATTTACCTTCTCCATTGTAGGTAGTTCCCAGTACAAAGGGCAGTTCAGGATTACCGCCTTCAAAATCCACTACCACTTCCTCTCCTTTTTCCGGTACCATGTACATGCCTTTACTGCCGCCGCCGTGAGGGGCTACCACTCTCATCCAGGGGGTCATGCCCTGTTGCTGCCATTTAAAGCGGGCTCTTACCCGCCCCAGGTCTTTAGGGTCATGATTATCTACTACAGTGGCGCTCTGCGCTTCACTGAAGGGGATATTTTCCAGGTTCACCGGTGGTGCTGCCGCATCTGCAGGAATGCCTTCAAACTCGTTGTAATAGTCGCCATTGCCGGTTACATGATGCGTAAGCCCCCATATCATAAATTTACCGTGGTCGTCATTTGCGTATACATTTTCCCTGATGGAGATATGATCTCCCACCCGCAGGGAAGTTTGCCTGCTGCTGCCTTTCAGCTGTACCATGGCAGCCATGCGCCCTTTTTTCTGGCGGGTGATCAGCGTATCCAGTTCAGCTTTGGCATTGCTGGTAAACGCATGATTCATTTTATAGGTAGAAGTATTACTGTACAATTTTTCGCTGAGCCCCTGTACATGTGAGGTATAATCATTCACCTTTCCGGCGGGCTGTGCCAGCGTAGTGTTTTCCACTACTTTACTGTTCCGGTAATCGTAGCCGTGCAACTGCTGGTTGTTGGGTTGTACTTTCATTTCCAGGTCGAAGCTCATGAGGTCAACCAGGTGCACCAATGATACTTCCCTGGGCTGGTATTTCCCGAAAACCAGCTGTTGTCCGTTGTAAAAGAACCATTCACCGAAGCGCTCGGAGAGCCGGCGGAGAAAATCGAACGACGTTTCCTTGTATTGCACGATATACTTCAGCGTTGACGTGGTACCGGGATCTACCAGGGGACGTGCCACATAGGGGCCGCAGGCTTTCAGTGTAGTGTTCACGATGGAGGCGAGATCCTGGTTTTCAAAGGCCTGTATATGCAGATCGTTGTTCAGCAGGATAGTAGGGCTGTATCCGCGGATCACACAAAACCCGTGTGTACCGTCGCTTTCCTTCCCTGAGCTTACCGACATCACAATGCCGTTGAAAATAAGGGGCTCATACGACTGCAACTGTTCAAACGCCTGTATGGTAATGCTCACTTCCTTTCCCAGGAAAGCCTTGGTAGCCGATACCATACCTGGCCCCAGTTCCTGCAGCCAGTCGTACCCTATTTTCAGCTCAAAATAATGATGTCCCTGTAACTGTTGTTCCAGGCGTAATGAATGAAATTGTTTAAACTGTTTGTCAGCAATAGATACGGTTGTTATGGTATGTAACATATACAGGGGGGCTTTTAATATTAATATGGTTCCTATATCTGATCTGAAAAGGCAGATGGGGGCTGCATTCCGCGCAGGTCTCCATCTCAAAAAAACACCGGAAAACGGGTTAAGAAAATCCTAGTTAACAAAAATAAATTTAAGGAAATTTATATTACATCCGGCTCATTTTAAATATTTCCGGGTTAATTTTTTGGGGAGATGATCCTGATGTACGGATTCCTATCTACATGTTGTAACACGCGACTGCGAACCAGGATCATCCTTAAGGAGGGTCAGGATTTTTGTGGCTGTACCTGTAATCCGTAAATATCCTTTAAGCGCAGCAGGCATAGCTCCTCACCTGATTTCGGAACACCGATCACCATTTCGCAGAACAGCTGGAGCTCCTGGGAAATAACGGTGCAGTTATTTTGCTTTACTACCATCATTACATCGTTCATAATGGTATAATCGAAGCTGAGATGGTATTTTGCCTCTATATTTTTCTGGATCACGGGGATCAGCTGCAGCACCATGGCTGCACTCATCTTATACGCATTAATGAGCCCCGGCACGCCAAGCAGGCTTCCGCCGAAATAGCGGACCACCACAATGAGCACATCCGTGATCTGCTTACTGTCTATCTGCCCCAGGATGGGTTTGCCGGCTGAGCCGGAAGGCTCTCCATCGTCGCTGGCGCGGAACTGCAGCCCTGCAGTACCAAGGCGGTAGGCATAACAATGATGGGTGGCCTTAGGGTGTTCTTTTTTCACTTCTCCCAGGCATTCTTTCACTTCCTCCGGCGATTTAACGGGAAAAGCGTAGGCCAGGAATTTGCTTCCCCTGTCTTTAAACTCTGCTACAGCTGTTTTATCAATTGTAAAATAAACCTCCATCAAAATAATTTAATACGCGTTTAAAACTACGCGGGATGATAAAAATCAATGCGGTCGCCCGCCACCTGCAGGGTATGCGTAAGCGAGGCATTGGTGAGCACCGGTGCTGCGGGTCCTTCCGGCAGTGTATCCGTACCTGTTATAACCCGGGCCTCGTCCCACAGGCCGGCTGCAATAAATTGCTGCAGCGTGGTGCTGCCTCCTTCCACGAGGATGCTCTGTATTTGCCGCAGGTGCAATTGCTGCATCAGCTGTGACAGCAGTGCGGCGCTGAAATCGAGGGAGATGGTTTCGGTAAGACCGTGGGTTTCCGCGGCATTGGCCGTAATAAAAATAGTAGGAATACTGCCATCCCATACATGATGTGAGCGCGGCACCCGGAGGTGGCGGTCTATGATAATGCGAACCGGGTCCTTCCCTGTCCACAGCCGGTTATTAAGCCGGGGGTTGTCGTTTATAGCGGTGCGGGTACCTGCCAGGATGCCCATTTCCTCGCTGCGCCATTTGTGCACCAGCCGGTCGCTGTACTTATTGGATATCCGCACCGGTACACCGCCGGCGCCGGCCACCAGGCCATTGCGGCTTTGTGCCCATTTCAGTACAATATAAGGCCGCTGCTGTTCGTGAAAGGTAAAAAAGCGGCGGTTGATTTGCCGGCATTCCGCTTCCAGCACGCCTGTTTCCACCTTTATGCCTGCTTTTTCCAGCTTCTCTATACCTTTTCCGGCTACGGCTGAAAAGGTATCCATGCAGCCGATCACCACCTGTTTTATTCCCTGCGCTACGATAAGATCCGCGCAGGGCGGCGTTTTACCATGATGTGCACAGGGCTCCAGGCTTACATACATAGTGGCCAGCGGGATAAGTGAGCGCTCCTCCTCTGCTACGCTGTTCACACAGTTCACCTCAGCATGGGCCTGCCCGTATTGACGGTGATAGCCTTCGCCAATGATGCGTCCCTGGTGCACCAATACGGCGCCCACCATGGGATTAGGCGCCACCTGTCCGGCGCCCATAGCGGCCAGTTCCAGGCAACGCTGCATATAAAATTCATTGAACGTGCTATTCATAATCACCAGGCGAAGTAATATTTTTGCAAATGTATCGTTTTTACCGAATGGAAAAAGCCGCCACAGGTCTGCATTTTTCCTCTCACATTTTCTTAAACTGATTATATTGACTATACAAACGGCCTTTACCTATATTACAGGCGCCATCAGTGACCTATATGATGAGCGGGAAGCCGCCAATATTGCCCATATTGTAATGGAATACCTAACGGGCATGAGTAAACTGGACCGGATTGTTCATAAAACAAAGATCCTTTCCCCCGATCAGAATCAGCGGCTGAAACTGGCCATAGAAGCCCTGCAACGGCATGAACCGGTGCAGTATATTACCGGCAGCAGCTGGTTTTACGGTATGGAGCTGCTGGTAAATAAAAATGTGCTGATCCCCCGCCCTGAAACAGAAGAGCTGGTGGAATGGATGGTACGTGACGCTGCACACCGCCACAGGCTTCACCTGCTGGATGTGGGCACTGGCAGCGGGTGTATTCCGCTGGCCCTGAAAAAATCATTGCCGGATGCACAGGTATCTGCCATAGATGTAAGTGAAGGCGCGCTGGAAGTGGCCCGCAGCAATGCAGCACGGTTACGGCTGGAGGTTAATTTCCTGCATATGGATGCCCTGAACCCCGTGCAGATGGCGGGCCTGCCGGAGTTCGACATGATAGTGAGCAATCCCCCTTATATAACACAGAGCGAACAAACCGGCATGCAGGAATCGGTTTGGGGCTTTGAACCATCTCTCGCGCTGTTTGTACCGGACAACGACGCGCTGCTCTTTTACCGGCACATCTCCCAAATGGCCCTTTCCCGGCTGGTTCCCGGCGGTGTGCTCTATTTTGAGATCAACGAGGCGCTGGGAAAAGAAGTGGTGGCATTGATGGAGCAAACCGGTTTTGCGGAAGTAATACTGAAGCAGGATATGTTTGGGAAAGACAGGATGGTAAAGGGCAAAAAGATATAAAAATAAAAAGACCTGGCGGTATGGTACCGCCAGGTCCTGTTAAAAAAGTTAAGACATCTTACTTATGCGCGGTGGCCAGTACCACTTTAGCGCCCATCTCCCTGGCCACTTCCATCACACTCACTACATCCTCCACAGGTACAGATTTCTCTGCATTGATCACGATGGTGGGATCAATTTTTTCATTACCGATAGAAGGCGCCAGCGCCTGTTTCAGGTGGTCGAAGGTCACTTTGTTGGTACCAACAAAAAACTCGCGTTTATCGTTGATGCTTACCACTACCGTTTGTTTCGATTTGGTATTGCTCTTCGCCTTCGGCAGCAGCAGCTTAATCACATTCGGATTGGCCAGGGTGGAAACGATCAGGAAGAACAACAACAGAATGAACAGGATGTCATTCAGTGCTGAGTTGTGCATTTCCACCTGCCTCTTATTTCGTCTGCGTAAATTCATGAGGGTGGTTTTAGCGGGTTGGTTCCTGCAGAATATCGATGAATTCAGCAGAAGCGCCTTCCATCTTGTTTACTACCTTATCTATCTGGGCATTGAGGTAACTGTAGCCGATGAAAGCCACGATACCGATAATCAGCCCGGAAGCGGAGGTGATCATTTTTACGTAGATACCGCCGGCAATGGTGCCCAGTGTTATATCTGAAGTGATGGAGATATTGAAAAAGGTTTGGATCATACCTGCAATGGTACCAAGGAACCCGAACATAGGGGCGATACCGGCAATGATAGACAGGATCACCAGGTTCTTTTCCATCCGGTAGATCTCCAGCTTACCCACATTTTCCATTGATTTTTCAATATTCTCAATTGGCTTGCCTATACGCTGAATGCCTTTTTCGATCATCCGGGCAATGGGCCCGTAAGTGTTTTTGGCCAGTGACCTGGCAGACATCATATTACCTGTGGTGATCTGGTCGCGGATCATAGGCATAAAGTTATCAGGCAGCCGGCCGGCTTTACTGATGGTGATGGCCCTTTCCACGAATACGTACACGGCTATCAGGGAGAGTATTCCCAACGGGATCATCAGTACGCCACCTTTCATCAGCATATCTATGAGATGAATTTCCGGTGCCGGGGCGCCGCTGGCGGCAATACCCTGAGCTACTGTATCTGCTTTGGGAAGTAAAAGGGAATCCTGTAATAATGTAATAAAACCTAACAACATGAACTATATTTTAACGGGTGCATAAGTAGATCACTACTATAAACGGTTAAAGTAATAAAATATTTGCTAATGTTCACTGCAATATTTTATGCCTTCTCTTCCCAAACCTGTGCCAGATATACAATTGTTTGCACCGCTTTCTGCATATCCTGTATGCTTACGTATTCATGTTTGCTGTGAAGCGCCATTTCCCCGGTAAAAATATTAGGGCAGGGCAATCCCATGAAAGATAACCGGGAACCGTCTGTACCGCCCCGGATGCTCATTCTCAGGGGCTGCACGCCTGCCCGGCGGATGGCTTCCGCTGCATTTGCCGTTACTTCCGGGTGGTTTACCAGCACCTCTTTCATATTGCGGTATTGCTCCGTTACTTTCAGGGTGGCTTTTGCACCATGATGTTTTGCCAGCACCTTATCCATGATCCGGCGCAGGAAGGTTTCATGCGCTTCCAGGTGAGCCGTTTCAAAGTCGCGGATAATAAAATCTATTTCCGTTTTTTCCACAGTGCCCTGTATACGTACCGGGTGAATAAAGCCTTCCCGGTCGTCGGTGGTTTCAGGGGAAAGACTGTCTTTCGGTAACGCATCTACGATTTCGCCGGCTATTTTAATAGCGCTTACCAGCTTATCCTTTGCTGCGCCGGGATGTGCGCTGATGCCATACACTGTGATCTTCGCACCATCCGCTGAGAAGTTTTCATCTTCCAGGGAGCCCAGTTCGCCTCCATCCATGGTATAGCCAAAATCGGCCGCCAGTTTCTTCATATCCACTTTTTCCACACCACGGCCTACTTCCTCGTCGGGTGTAAACAGGATGCGGATCTTTCCGTGTTTTACCTCCGGGTGCGTCATCAGGAAATTAGCGGCATCCATGATCTCCGCCACACCGGCCTTATCATCTGCTCCCAGCAGGGTGGTGCCGCTGGCAGTAATAATATCGTCGCCTTTTTTGCTGGCCAGGTAAGGATGCTCTTTTGCACTGATCACTACTGTTTCATCGTCGGGCAGCACAATATCGCCCCCGTCATATCCGTGGTGTACAATTGGCTTTACACCGGTGCCGCTGCTGTCTGAAGAAGTATCCACATGTGAACAAAAACAGATGACCGGAACTTTCTTATCGGTATTGGCCGGGATAGTGGCATATACATAACCATGTTCATCCAGCCCGGCATCGGTAATACCCATTTCCTGTAATTCTTTTACCAGCAGCCGGGAAAGATCCTTCTGTTTTTCAGTGGTAGGGAAAGTGCTGCTCGTCGGGTCCGACTGTGTATCTATCTGTGCGTAACGCATGAAGCGTTTATCTACTGTATATGAGTAATTTGTAAACATATTGCAAACCTAAGGAAAAACCGCTTCACACTCCTGCCGTAGATTATTCTGTTTTACCACCTCTCACAATATATGGAACAGTAAATTATTCTTTAAAATCGTCATTTTATAAGACAATAATCTAAAATTTAATCAAAGTATCGAACAAAGAAGCAATAATAATAGGTTTGTGTAGAATAAAATACATCCTATATATGCTTACCAACATACCAGGCTATCCAAGAATAGGTAGCCAGCGGGAGCTGAAAAAAGCCTGCGAAAACTACTGGGCCGGAAAAATTTCACTGGAACGTCTTGAACTAACGTCAAGGCAGCTACGAAAAGAGAACTGGAGCTTATTACAGGAAGCAGGTATTGACCTGATCCCTTCCAACGATTTCTCCTGGTACGACCAGGTACTGGATATGTGCATCACCCTTGGTGTAATTCCTTCCCGCTTCAAAGCGCTGCAGCAAACATTTGCCAATCCCGCCTGCCCGGAGCTGTACTTTGCGATGGCAAGGGGTTACCAGAAGAATAACTTTGATATCACCGCGCTGGAAATGACCAAGTGGTTTGATACCAACTACCATTACCTGGTACCGGAGTTTGAACCGGCCCAGCAATACAATGTGCACCAGCCTAAATGTGTAGCTGAATTTAAAGAGGCCCTCAGTCATGGTATCACCACCAAACCTGTACTGATAGGCCCTGTCACCTTTATTTTATCCGGGAAAATCAAGGGAGATGAGCTTACCCATTCCCTGCTGCTGGAAAAGCTGCTCCCCGCATATATAGAACTGTTAAGATCCCTTCAGCAGGCCGGCGCCAGCTGGATACAACTGGATGAGCCTTTCCTGGTGACCGACCTGGACCCCGCCACCAGCAACCTTTACCAGGTGGCATACACTGCGGTAAGCCAGGCATTGCCTTCTCTTAAAATATTGCTGACCACTTACTTCGGAGGCCTGGAAGACAACACCAGCCTGGCTTTGCAGCTGCCGGTACAGGCGGTGCATATAGACCTGGTAAGGGCTCCGGAGCAACTGGATACTGTGCTGGCCGCATTACCGGCAGATAAACTGTTATCGCTCGGTGTGGTGGATGGCCGTAATATCTGGAAAAATGATTATGCTGCTTCCGTGCAACTGATCGAAAAGGCCATACAACAGATCGGTGAAGAACGGGTACTGCTGGGCACTTCCTGCTCCCTGCTGCATGTGCCATACAACCTGGAAAATGAAACAGCGCTGGACCCGGAAATAAAACAATGGATGGCCTTTGCCAAACAGAAAGTGGCCGAAGTAACAGCACTGAAACAGATTATTGCCGGCGACACTTCCCTGCTCACGGATAACGAAACAGTGATGAACAACCGCAGGACATCTTCCCGCATCCATGTGCCGGAAGTAAAAGCCAGGCTGCAAAGTATTACCACAGCGGATACACAGCGGCACAGCATCTTCCCGCACCGCCAGAAATTACAGCAATCGGTATTGCAACTGCCTTTGTTCCCTACCACCACCATCGGCTCATTTCCGCAAACCACGGAAATAAGACAGCTCCGGGCTGATCTGAAAAAAGGCGTTATTACTCCCGAAACCTATAACGCCGATATACGCCAGGCCATTACAGAAACCATTTACCGCCAGGAAAACCTGGGCCTTGATGTGCTGGTGCATGGCGAGTTTGAGCGGAACGATATGGTGGAATATTTTGGCGAGCAACTGGATGGATTTGTATTTACACAAAACGGATGGGTACAGAGTTATGGTACCCGTTGTGTAAAACCGCCGGTTATTTTTGGAGACGTGCAAAGGCCCGCGCCCATGACCGTTGCCTGGAGCCGTTTTGCGCAATCGCTTACCAGCAGGCCCGTTAAAGGCATGCTCACCGGCCCGGTTACTATCCTGCAATGGTCTTTTGTAAGGAATGATCAGCCACGTATGCAAACCGCCATGCAAATTGCACTGGCTATCCGCGATGAAGTGAAAGACCTGGAAGATGCCGGCATCACCGTGATACAGGTAGATGAGCCGGCGCTCCGTGAAGGTTTGCCATTGCGCAAAGCGCAACGCAGCGATTATCTCAGCGAAGCGGTGAAAGCCTTCCGCCTGGCGGTAAGCACTGTGGATGATGCCACGCAGATCCACACGCACATGTGCTACGCAGAGTTTAATGATATCATTGAACATATCGCTGCGATGGATGCAGATGTGATCACCATAGAAACGTCACGCTCACAGATGGAGCTGCTGGAAGCGTTTGCAGGCTTTAAATATCCAAACGAAACCGGCCCGGGTGTATATGACATCCACTCTCCCAGAGTGCCGGCTGTAGCGGAAATGGAGGCATTGCTGCATAAGGCGGCGGCGCTGCTGCCCTTGCGTAATATCTGGGTGAACCCCGACTGCGGACTGAAAACAAGGAAATGGCCGGAAACGGAAATGGCATTGCGGAATATGGTTACCGCCGCAAAGAATATGAGGCTTGCGGTTGGCGGTTAACATGGCATTGGCGCACATGTAATGCCGGGTGCATTGATACTGTATGCATCCTGGCGTTGCATGTGCGTGCCGGGTTATGTTGATATGCCATTGACAGTGCCTGCGCTCTCCTGTTCAAATGCCGCCTGAAATCCGTAATTTTAGGAATGGCATGTCATGAAACCGTATCCTGCCCGCGGTGCGAATGCACCTTTGAATGCCGCGTAGGCTCTATCCTGCGCTGCCAGTGCCAGGACGTAGTGTTAACCGAAGAGGAGCGGTACTTTATCCAACAGCATTATAGTGGTTGTCTTTGTGCAGATTGCCTGCGGGAGATGCAGGCCATTTACCGGGGCCCGGAAGCCTCCTCCTGAACAGTGCGGGCGGCAAACGGATTTTGCAAAGCCGGCGTACATCCATATCCCATCTCCCTGAAAAAAATTACGGATGCAGGATAGTTTCAACAACCATTCCTGCATCCGTAAATAAAAAGATACCTGAATATTATACGATTTCAACCAGTTCGAGGTCAAATACCAGGTCTTCGCCAGCCAGTGCATGGTTAGCATCCAGGGTAATAAATTCGTCGCCGATAGCAGCTACTTTTACCTGGAAAACCTGTCCCTGCGGGTTACTCATCTGCAGTTCCATACCTACTTCAGGATTCAGATCAGCAGGGATATTTTCTTTTGGAAAATCCATGATCATTTCATCGCTTTTGGGGCCATATGCCTGGTCAACAGGGATATGAATGGTTTTCTTGTCGCCAACTTTCATGTCCAGCACACCATTCTCAAAACCTTTGATCACCATGCCGGCGCCTACCTTGAATTCGAGCGGAGCTCTACCTTCAGAAGAATCAAAGGTAGTTCCATTCGTTAAACGGCCATGGTAGTGCACCTTTACTGTATCCCCGTTTTTAACAGTTTGCATAAAAAATAATTGTTTAGTGTTAATAATTACGCGCAAGATACAAAAAGCAGCTATAATACCCGCTTTTTAAAGCTTTGCATTATCTTAACGGTATGAACCGTATTCTCCTCCTTTGCATCCTCCTGGCAGGCTGCATATATGAAGCCTCCGCGCAATACGCGGAACATGTGTTACCAGGCGCCACACAAACCGCGCGTTACCTGCCGCTGCTGAAAAACAAGCGGGTAGCCATGATGGTGAACCAAACCGCCACCATCGATCAAACCCACCTGGTAGATACCCTGCTGAAACTGCATGTAAAAATTCAAAAGATCTTCAGTCCTGAGCACGGTTTCCGCGGCAATGCAGGGCATGGTGAAAAAGTGGCCAACAGCATTGACTCCGCTACCGGTATTCCAATTGTATCGCTTTACGGGCAGCACCGTAAAGCCACTGCAGCCGATCTCAAAGATGTGGATATCCTGTTGTTTGATATCCAGGACGTAGGCACCCGTTTTTTTACATATATCTCCTCCCTGCAGGAGCTGATGGAATCTGCCGCGGAAAATAAAAAAACGCTGGTGATCCTTGACCGCCCTAATCCCAATGGCGATTATGTTGACGGTCCTATCCTCGATACCGCTTACCGTTCCTTTATTGGCATGCAGCCCATTCCCGTTGTACATGGCATGACCATCGCAGAATACGCGCGGATGCTGAACGGCGAACATATGCTCCGCAACGGCCTGCAATGCGATATTAAAGTGATTCCCTGTGAGAATTACAGTCACAAAACATTTTACCGCGTACCTATCAAACCTTCGCCCAACCTGCCCAATATGGCTGCCATCAACCTGTATCCCTCCCTTTGCTTTTTTGAAGGCACGGTCATTAGCCTCGGACGCGGCACCGATAAGCCTTTCCAGGTATATGGCTCACCTTCTTTTCCAAAGCAGGGTTATTCTTTTACGCCCCGCGCAAGTGCTATCAATCCAACGCCGGTGCTGAAAGACCAGCTATGCTACGGATCTGACCTGAGCAATGCACCGGAAGCCACACCGCATGCCGGCCGGAAAATTGAACTGAAATGGCTGCTGGAGGCGTATCGCATGTTTCCTGATAAATCAAAATTCTTCATACCTTTCTTCAGTAAACTGGCAGGTAACAACATCCTGCAGCAACAGATCGTAAAAGGGCTTTCCGAAGCGGAGATCCGCAAAAGCTGGGAGCCGGGTCTGGCAAAGTTTAAGGTTATCCGGGCCAGGTATTTGCTGTATTAAACGTGAACTGTTATTAAGGCAAAGGGAGATAACGGTTCGCTTTTATCTCCCTTTGTAATTATCAGGGGAAACAGATCAGGTATACTTTTACCGGGCATCAAGTCCACCTTTAGTGCAACCGCTGTTTATGTCCCAGGCATGTCCGCTCTATATTTGAAGCGATTACCATCCCGGCAGCATATCATTCATTAAAATCGGTGAAAGGTCATTATTTTTGCATCCTATGAGTAAAGATCTTCGCATTGTTTTTATGGGCACCCCTGATTTTGCAGTGGCCTCCCTTGATATACTGGTACAGAACGGGTTTAATGTAGTAGGCGTGATCACTGCCCCCGACAAGCCCGCCGGCCGCGGCTTACAGCTGCAACAAAGCGCCGTGAAACAATATGCAGTGAGTAAAGAGCTAACGGTGCTGCAGCCGGAGAAACTGAAAAACCCCGATTTCATTGCCGCCTTAAAGGAGTTGAAAGCAGATCTGCAGGTAGTGGTGGCATTCCGTATGCTGCCGGAAATAGTGTGGAATATGCCGCCGGAAGGCACTATCAATGTACATGCGTCGCTATTGCCCAACTACCGCGGCGCGGCACCTATTAACTGGGCCATTATCAACGGTGAAAAAGCATCCGGTGTTACCACCTTCAAACTACAGCATGAAATTGATACCGGCAACATCCTGTTCAGCGACGAGGTGGCTATCCGGGAAGATGAAACCGCCGGCGAACTGCACGACGCCCTGATGCATACCGGCGCCCGTTTGCTGTTGAAAACAGTACAGGCCATTGCAGCAGGCAATGTAAAAGAAACGCCACAGGCGCATATTCCGGCCGCCGACATCAAACATGCACCAAAAATATTTAAGGAAACCTGCCAGATCAACTGGCAGCAACCATTAGATAATATCTACAACCTGGTACGCGGCCTGAGCCCCTATCCGGCGGCATGGACCGTTTTCCAGAGCAAAACCCTGAAAATCTACAAAGCCCGTAAAGAACATACTACGCCTTCCAAAGCGCCGGGCGACTTTGATACTGATCAGAAATCATACATCAAAATAGCGGCTCCTGATGGCTACCTTTACCTGGATGAGATCCAGCTGGAAGGCAAGAAGAGAATGGATGTGGAAGCGTTTCTGCGGGGTTACCGGTTTGCGTAGGCGCGCCTTCGGCGCGGAAATTGTCTTGGCTCAGGATTAAACTGATTAATCGTGATTACCAGGATTTGATTATGTTGATTATAAAAGATTAAGGGAGATAAAAGTGATAGAAGCGGATATATTCACTTTTATTGCAATGATCATGATTTGATTACTATTGATTTTAAAAGATTAAGGGAGATAAAAGTGATAGAAGCGGATATATTCACTTTTATTGCAATGATCATGATTTGATTACTATTGATTATAAAAGATTAAGGGAGATAAAAGTGATAGAAGCGGATATATTCACTTTTATTGCAATGATCATGATTTGATTACTATTGATTTTAAAAGATTAAGGGAGATAAAAGTGATAGAAGCGGATATATTCACTTTTATTGCAATGATCATGATTTGATTACTATTGATTTTAAAAGATTAAGGGAGATAAAAGTGATAGAAGCGGATATATTCACTTTTATTGCAATGATCATGATTTGATTACTATTGATTTTAAAAGATTAAGGGAGATAAAAGTGAATATATCCACTTTTATCTCCCTTAATAATTAAATTATTAATCATAAAATCACAACATAATCAAATCCTGGTAATCACGATTAATCAGTTTAATCCTGAGCCAAGACAATTTTAATCGCCGAAGGCGATATTAATCCTCGTAACTCAGTTCGCAATAAAACTTCGTTTCATTGCTGCCGAGCGCCTGCATGGCACTGTCGCTCAGCTTGATGATGAGGCCGGCATTGGCTTTCATCTGCGGGATTACGTCCAGTACTTTTGCGTATACGGATTTACCGTTCAGCGGATTTGTTACTTTGATGATGGTTCCGCGTGGCGCCGTGTTATGCAACGCGTAGTATTTACCTACTGCATTGCTCTTAAACCAGGTACCAGGGCCCTTTTCTGAAGTAGTTTTTTTGCCGCCGTTGGTTTGTTGTTCATATAATTGCTCAAAATCTGTGCTGCTGCTAACAGGAGCAGATTTAACAGGGGCGGGCGCCGCAGCAACAGGAGCAGATGTTTCTTCTGCCGGTGTTGGCTCAGGCTCTTTCTTAGGCGTTTCCTTTGCGGCAGGCGGCGGTGGAGGAGTTGATGCAACCACTGGTTCCGGTGCAGGAGTGGCTTTTTCTTTTACTTTTTCAGGGCGCGGAGCTGCTTCAGCTGCACCGCCGGTTGCTTTCACATAACCTACAATGATGTAGCTGTCCTTTTTCAGCCCGTCGCCGGAAAAGCTGTTCCACTGCCGGATATTATCCAGTGGTACTTTGTTATAGTTTACACTCACGCGGTATAAAGTTTCTTTTTCAGCAACTTTATGATATACCGGTTTGCCGGAAGCATCGGCCTTCTGTGAAAAGTTAGCAGCAGTAAGCGGGATATGCAGCTTGCGTCCCAGCTGTAAACCCTGGTCCATACTCACTTTATTGGCTGCGGCAATTTCTTTTGGCGGCAAGCCATAAGCGCGGCTGAGGCTATAGAAATTTTCTCCTTTTTTAACAATATGGGATATGTAGAGAGCAGGCGAGGTACCTTGCACTTCAAGCGTATCCTGCGCCTGTGCCGCTACCGCACTGAAACCAAACAATGCGATTGAAAGAATCGATTTTATCATACTAACTCTGTTTATGATGTAGCAGAATATTCAAATTTTTATCTGCTATTTCGGGCAACGAATATATGCGTTAAAATTGACAAAATTATTTAATAAACCAAACGGAGAAAATCCCTTTTTGTTGTGGCAGCCGTTATAAACGGCGCTCCTGTTGGCACTGTATTTCAAAGTTGGTATTATTCCCGGATAAATAGCAGTTATGTATCCTTTACAGTCCTGTAATTTCTTTCAGGATACGTAATTCTTTCGGGTAGTAATTGTTCATGCGGTTGGGTAAAATCTTTGCCCAGCCGAGGTTCATGCCTTCGTATTTTATCAGCGCCCAGCCGCGCACCCGTGTGCTCACTACGGGATCTTCCTTACGCAGGTACTGCAATGCCTGTCGTAGATCCAGCGATACCGATGGCAATTCATCCGACACCAATATGCTCGCAGCCAGCTGATGATCGGGAATTAATTCCTTGGCACTGGGATGCCCTGCTTTTACGCCCGCTTTGCGAATATACAATTGTTGCCGCAACAATGGTATTTCTGCAGCCAGTAACGGGGGAAGGATCAATACTTCTTCCTGGTGCATAAAATACTGGTAATCTGCCGGAATATTTATCCAGGGAGTGATCACCTCCTGCTGCCGGGGAGTGAGTGCCATTGATTTATGCTGCTTTGGTTTACGGGGAGTTTCACCGCTACGTTTACGGAATGCTGCAATAAAAAACCCTTCACCCTTCAGTTGATCGGGATAAAACCGGTAGCCTGTACAGTTTCGTTTATGCGTTGCCGTTGTAACAATATTCCACCCGGCATCCAGCGGAACCGGGATGTTTTCCAGCTCAAAATGATCTGCCAGCCAATCCAGGATCGCTTCATCTTCTTCCTCAGAGAAAGAACAGGTAGAATAAATAACAACGCCGCCTTCTTTTACAGCCGGTAATACATCTGCCAGGATCCTTTGCTGGCGCTGGCTGCAGAGGGTTACATTTTCCGGCGACCATTCCTCCACCAGTTCCGGATCACGGCGGAATAAGCCGGAACCTGAACAGGGCGCGTCCACTACCGTCAGGTCAAAATAACCAGGCAGCCTTGAAAAATCGCGCGGGTCATTATTGCTTACCACCACGTTGGCGGCGCCCCATTTTGTGAGATTGTCGGCCAGCAGCCCCGCTCTCGCCTTGATCACCTCATTGGCTACCAGCAGGCTATCGCGACTGATCAGCGACTGTAACAGCGTAGATTTTCCACCTGGCGAAGCGCAGAGATCAAGCACCTTCAGCGGCTGCGTCAGATCTACTGTTGCACGCACCACCTGTTCCAGGAACATGGAAGATGCTTCCTGCACATAATAAGCGCCTGCATGAAAATAAGGATCAAAAGTAAAGGAAGGCCGTTCCGGCAAATAGTACCCCTGACTACTCCACGGAACCTGAGTTACGCCATCGGCCGACAGTGATTGCAACACAGTACTGACCTGTTCCGGCGCTTTTTATTTTATTGGGATTCAATCGGAGTGAAGTAATTTTTTCGGCGGCGGCATGCACCTGCTCAAATGTTTCCCGGTTATAACCCGGAAGTCCTGCTAATGAATCTAGCAGCGCCGCTGGTAAGTGACTGGACACGAGAATTTTTTCGACAAATTTAGCGAATTTTGTCTTTTTCAGGATTAGGATGATTTCGATGATTACTTTGATTTTTTGCTTTTACCATTGAATTTTGATAATAATTAAGGGAGATATGAGCAGATGTACCGGCTTATATCTCCCTTAGTCTTTATTAAATTCCAAAAATATAATCATCGAAATCATCCTAATCCTGAAAAAGACAAAATCCTCTCTACACTTCCTTGATAGCCGAAAGCAGTTCCTGCAGCACCTTCTTCGCATCGCCAAACAGCATAGACGTTTTGGGCTGGAAAAAGAGGTCGTTTTCAATACCGGCGTATCCCGGTTTCATGCTGCGTTTATTTACGATCACCACTTTGGCGTTTTCCACTTCCAGGATAGGCATCCCGTAAATAGGACTGGCCGAATCACTTTTCGCGGCAGGATTTACCACATCGTTGGCGCCTAAGATCAATACTGCATCAGTAGTAGGGAATTCAGCGTTGGCATCTTCCATTTCCAGTAACTTCTCATAAGGTACATCTGCCTCCGCCAGTAGCACGTTCATATGACCAGGCATACGGCCTGCTACGGGGTGAATAGCATATTTTACCTCTACTCCTTTTTCTTCCAGTTGTTTCTCCAGCTCATGACAGGCATGCTGGGCCTGCGCTACGGCCAGGCCATACCCCGGCACTATAATCACTTTACTGGCATAGGCCAGTACTACGGCAGCATCGTTCAAACTGATCTCTTTATAGTTCCCCTGATCCTTTCCAGCTGCAGCCGCACCGGCTGCACCGCCACCAAAGGAGCCTATCAGCACATTTTTCAGGGAGCGGTTCATGGCCTTGCACATCAGGATAGTAAGGATAGTACCCGCAGAACCTACCAGGATACCACCGGTGAGCATCACCGGGTTACTGTAAAGGAATCCGCCACAGGCAGCAGCTACCCCCGTAAAAGAATTCAGCAGCGATATCACTACGGGCATATCCGCGCCTCCGATCGGCATTACGAATAATACACCATAGAACAATGCCAGCCCGAAAATTATATAGAACACCGTGAGAGCTGTTCCCGGCGAAGTGCCGAAAATACATACCAGCCACACAGATAATCCAACGATCAGTGTTAATACACCCAGGTTAAGAAAATGCTGACCATTGAAGGAAAAGTCCTTCACTTTACCGGTGAGCTTTCCCCAGGCCACTATGCTGCCGGCACAGGATACAGCGCCTATGATAAGGCTCAGCAGAATAATGATCACGGTTCCCCTGGAGGTGGATGACTCCAGCAGTTGCAACGCCAGGTGGTCGTCGGCAACGGGCGCATACAGATTTTTTATCAGTTTGATGAGGTGATCAAACTCCACAATGGAAATCAGCGCTGCGCAGGCGCCGCCCATTCCGTTGAACATGCTTACCATTTCCGGCATGGCGGTCATCTTCACTTTTTTGGCAGACAACACGCCTATTACGCCACCAATAGCAAGCCCGGTGAATATCCAGCCATAGTTATGCAGGGGGGCATCATTCACCCGGTAGAGAAAGATGGTGCCAAGGATAGCCAGCGACATCCCCGCAGCCGCCACCAGATTGCCTTTGCGGGCAGTATCCGGTTTACTTAACATTTTCAGTCCGAGGATAAAAGTAACAGAGCCGATCAGGTAGATAATTGATAAAATGCTGGATCCCATAAGTATATGCTTTTAGCCGTTAGCTTTCCGCTGTTGAACAGTTAATACCTGTGTACTGGCAACCGTTTTACAGCTATTTCTTTTTTCCTTTGAACATTTCCAGCATACGGTCGGTTACCACAAAACCTCCCACCACGTTGATCGTACCCAGTATTACGGCCAGGAAGCCGATGATCAGTGCAGGATAATTATCCGTTTCCGCTTTCCCCATTACAATAATAGCCCCGATGATAACCACGCCATGAATAGCATTGGCGCCGCTCATCAGCGGGGTATGCAACACGGATGGCACCCTCGAAATCACTTCTATTCCCAGAAAAACAGACAGGATAACGATGTAGATAAGATCGATATGCTGGTGAAGAAAAGTTAAAATATATTCCATATCAGACGGGTATTTTACGATCTCAACTACTAAGCGGGCTGCATCAGGTTTTTCACACGTTCATTCACTACTTCCCCGTTGTGCGTAATACAGGCGCCTTTTACAATATCATCTTCAAAATCCAGGTGCAGCGCTCCTTCTTTTGTAAGTATCAGTTTCAGGAAATTAAATACATTCTTTGCGTACAACTTGCTCGCATCTGCCGGCATAGTAGCCGGTAGATTTGAATTCCCGATGATGGTAACGCCTTTATACTGCACGGTTTCATTGTTCTTTGTAGCGCTTGTATTGCCGCCGGTAGCAGCAGCGAGGTCTACGATCACAGCGCCGGGGCGCATGCGGTCGAGCATTTCATTGTTGACCAGTATGGGTGCAGCCTTCCCGGGGATCTGTGCAGTGGTGATCACAATATCTGCCCTGGCAATGCTTTCAGCGATACGTTGCTGCTGCTGTTGCTTATACGTTTCGCTTTGCTCTACTGCATAACCGCCTGCTGTGGAAGCATCTGCGGCGCCTTCCACTTCCACGAATTTTGCACCCAGGCTCATCACTTCTTCCTTAACAGCAGGCCTGGTATCAAATACTTCCACCACAGCCCCCAAACGGCGGGCGGTGGCAATGGCCTGTAAACCGGCAACACCGGCGCCCAGTATCAATACCTTAGCCGGGGCAATGCTCCCCGCAGCAGTCATAAACATGGGGAAATAACGGGAATAGCTATACGCCGCCAGCAACACTGCCTTATAACCAGCTATATTGGCCTGGGAACTAAGCACATCCATTACCTGCGCACGGGTGGTGCGGGGAATAGTATCTAAACTGAAAGCAGTGATATTACGGGAAGCCCAGTACTCCACTTCGTTTACCCGGTACAGGGGTTGTAAAATACCAGCGATGATTTTCCCGGAGGGGATCTGGTCTGTTATTTCCCTGGAAGGAGGTTGCAGGGTAAAGATGATGTCTGCACCGGTGAGGATCTCCGCAGCTGTTTTTATTTGCGCGCCCGCCTGCATATAGGCGTCGTCGTTATAAAACGCATTGTTGCCGGCGCCCTGCTCCACCCACACGGTTACCGACATTTGCTGCAGTTGCTTTACTACTTCAGGGACGAGAGATACCCTGGTTTCGCCGTTTTTCTCTTTTAAAATTCCTGCAATCATCTGGTGGAAATTTATAATGGAATTTAAGAAAAAACGGCAACAAAGAACTATTTTTCTCTTTAATTTTTCTTCAGAGATGCGGCCAAAGCGGCGGCATGTTGCAGTAAAGCGGGGATGGCTACGCCTTGCAGGTAATTCCCCGTGATATGGATACCCGGATATTTTTTTTCAAAGTCTGTTACAGCATTCCGCAACTTAACATGACCTACATTTAATTGCGGGATCGCTTTATTCCAGATACTGAAGCGCTGCATCACCGGCGGAGCTGAAAGGTGTAACAGCGATGTTATTTCAGCCACCACGCGTTGTTGCAGGGTTGCCTGGTCCAGCTGATCAAACAGCTGTTCCTGCCTGGCTCCTCCCAGGAACACAGTGAACAGGATCTTTCCTGCGGGTGCTTTACCCGGGAAAATAGCAGAATTGCAGATAGCGCCGAGGAAATGCATATGCTCTGCATTTGGCACCAGGAAGCCGAAACCATCCAGCGGCTGTGGCAGGGCGCCGGCATCAAAGCCCAGGTGCAGCACGGCCATACGGGGATAATGTACGTTGTTCAGTAATGCAGCGGTAGCTGTATCGAGGTGGGTAATGGTTTCTGCCGTGCTGTAGGCAGGCGTGGCCAGTATAATTTTTTCAGCAGTATAACTTCCGGGCTGGCCGTTTTCCACTACGCTCACCCTGTATACATTATCAGCGGCAGTGATATCCGTTACCCTGCAGTTAAAGCGTACAGGCGTAGTGAGCAATTGTTGCAAACGGTTTGTGAGCAACTGGTTGCCGCCTTTGAAACTGATGATTTTCCGGCCGCTCATAGCGCCTTTATCTTTCATCAGTCCTTTGGTTACGCTGCCGTATTCCCGCTCCCACCGCGGCAATGCGGGCAATACTTCCGCAATGCTCATCCGCTCGGGATTACCGGCGTAAATGCCCGACAACACAGGATCGAACACGTATTCCGCAATTTCTTTATTAAATCTTCTTGTTACAAAATCATTAACAGTTTCCTCTCCTGCTGAAGGCGCCGGTTTACGGAAGCGCTCTGTAAACAGCCGCCATTTACTGCTGCGGCTCAGGTAAGGAGAGCCTATGATCTTAAAAGGATGTGGAGAAACGGCGTGCAGTTGCTGCCGTCTTACCAGGAACCGGTTTTTGCTGGCGGCTGTTGCCTGCAGTATGTCTTTATCAAGTCCAAGTTCCGTAAAATACTGCAGCAGTTCAGGAGAAGCTGCAATAGTATTGGCGCCTGCGTCCAGTTCAAAACCATCTTCCTGTATGGATTTCATTACACCGCCGGTGTGGTCCGAAACTTCCAGTACCTGATAAGGTACCTGCAGTTTCTGTAATTCATACGCAATACTCAGCCCGGACAGGCCGGCGCCGACAATCAATACGGGTTGAACGGACATATGGCAAATTTAAACGGCTTCAGTGGCAATGATCTGTGTGCAGTATTTCACAACTGCTTTTACCCATAACGGGTGAATATTAAGACACGGGATCATGATAAAAGATTCACCACCGCTGTTCAGGAATGAATGTTTTCCTTCCACAGCTATCTCCTCCAGGGTTTCCAGGCAGTCCGATACAAATGCCGGGCACACGATCAGCAACCTCTTTTTTCCTTCGGCAGGCAACGTTTCCAGCAAACCGGCCGTATAAGGTTTCAGCCATTCTTCGCGGCCCAGCCTCGACTGGAAGGAGATGCCCCATTTTTCGCGCGGCAGTCCCAGCTTCTCTGCTACCAGTTCGGTAGTAACAGTGATCTGGTGACGATAGCAATATTTATGGGCAGGTGATTTCACATGACAGCAGTCGTTCACTTTCATACAGTGCGCACCGGTAGGATCTGCCTTACGCATATGCCTTTCCGGTAAACCATGATAACTGAATAATACGTAATCATAGTCCTGCTGCAAATATGGGCGCATGCTTTCTGTAAGTGCATTGATATAATCCGGCTCATCGTAGAACGGAGGCACTACCGACAGCTTGAATTTGTATTTTTTCTTTTTGTAGATTTCCTGTGCGTACTCCACCGCCGTTTCGTAGGAAGACATGGCGTAATGCGGATATAACGGCAACAGCACTACTTCCTTCAGATCAGGATTTTGCTTAAGGAGATTATCGTAGGCCACCTGCGGATGCGGATTACCATAACGCATGGCTATTTCCACCGGTATCTCCATATCGTTCTGCACGGCCATCTGCAGCTGTTTCGTTAGCGCCACCAATGGTGATCCTTCTTCCCACCAGATAGATTCATAAGCCCGGGCAGATTGCTCCGCACGCTTTGGTACAATGATCCCTTCGATTAAGATCTTACGGAACAACCAGGGATAATCGATCACACGCTTGTCCATCAGGAACTCGATCAGATAACGCTTCACATCCGGCACAGCAGTGGAATCAGGCGATCCAAGGTTCATTAATACTATTCCTACATCAGATTTAGACACCATTTCTTTTAAATTGGTGCAAAAGTAAGCAAAAAGCCGGAAGCGAAAAGTCCTGCATACGGCGCAATAACTGTCATTCTTTTGTAAAGGCAAAACCTGATAAAAATCATTTTTTCATCGTAATGATTACCAGTAGTAGAAATGACACACTAATGACAGCTAACCTCTTATGTTTGGGGCGTATGAAAGTACTTTTGCAACCGGAAGCTTATACAAGAACATGCAGGTCAGTCATTCAAAAGAAATAGCAAATTTTCATATTGTTGGGATCAACTATAAGAAAACCGACGCTGCTATCAGGGGATTATACGCCATCAATCCGGCTCAGTATCAACAACTCCTGGAGCATGCCAGGGTTGTGCAATTAGACGATCTATTTGTACTCTCTACGTGTAACAGGACAGAAATTTACGGATTTGCAGCGCATCCCGGGCAGTTGATAGATTTGCTTTGCAGGGAATCAAACGGCGACAGGAGCCAGTTGGAAGAATTAGCCTATACCAAGTCGGGAGAAGATGCCATCAGGCATTTATACCAGGTAGGAACGGGCCTTGATTCCCAGATCCTTGGCGACTATGAAATAATAGGCCAGATACGTAATGCCGCCAAATTCGCCAAGGCGCACCAGAGCCTGGGCAGCTTCCTGGAACGCCTGGTGAACAGCGTTCTGCAGGTATCCAAACTCATCAAAACTGAAACAGGGCTCAGCAAAGGCACTGTGTCTGTGGCTTTTGCCACAGTAAGAATGCTGGAGCGCATCTGCCCTGATATAAAAAATAAAAAGATCGTATTACTTGGTGTAGGCAAAATAGGCCGCAACACCTGCAAGAATATGATCGAATACCTCGGCGTAAAAGAGGTGACCCTTATTAACCGCACCCTTCAGGTGGCCGCTGAATTTGCCGGCCAGCACGGGCTGAAATATGCACCGTTTGAAAATATGGTGAGCGAAATGCAGCAGGCAGATGTTATCCTTGTTGCTTCCAATGCGCCACACCCAACAGTGCTGGCAGAACATTTCAGGAACAGTTCTCCAAAGCTCATCGTCGATCTGTCAATTCCTTTTAATGTGGAAGCCGCAGTAGGTGAGCTCCCACATATTACGCTGGTGAATGTGGATGAGCTTTCCAAAGTGCAGGACGAAACCCTGCAAAACAGGTTGGGAGAAGTACCAAAGGCCATTGCCATCATAGATGAATACATGGAAGAATTCCTTTACTGGTACAAAATGCGCAAACACGCCGTAGTACTGAAAGCGGTAAAGGATAAACTGCAGGAAATACATACCCGCGAAATACAGCAGCAGAAGAACGGAGGCCACTACAACATGGAAGATATCGAGCTTGTATCTTCCCGCATCATACAAAAAATGATTAATCTCATGGCAGGCAAAGTGCGCAAGGAAACAGACAAAAGCGACCAGTACATCGCCATGATCAACGATATTTTTGAGACAGGAGTTAACCAGGAATAAACAAATGGATAAAGTTATCAGGATAGGCACAAGAGAAAGTCAGCTGGCCTTGTGGCAGGCAAACCAGGTAAATGATCTGCTCACCGCACAAGGTTACCGCACCGAACTGGTACCCATCAAAAGCGAAGGAGATATAGACCTGGTAACACCCCTCTATGAAATAGGCGTACAGGGCATCTTCACAAAAAGCCTCGACCTGGCACTGCTCAACAACCGTATAGACGTTGCCGTTCACTCCTTTAAAGACGTTCCTACACAACTGCCAAAGCAAATTGTACATGCCGCTGTCCTGCAACGCGGACCGGTAAAGGATCTGCTGGTTTATAAAAACGATACCAATTTCCTCTCACAACCGGATTATATAGCTAACATCGCTACCAGCAGTGTACGCCGTAAAGCCCAGTGGCTGCGGAAATATCCACAGCACCAGCTGCATAACCTGCGTGGTAATGTTAATACCCGCTTAAGAAAACTGGCAGAGGAAAACTGGGACGGCGCTATCTTCGCTGTGGCGGGCCTGGAAAGGATCCATGTACGCCCTGCCAATTCCATTGACCTCGACTGGATGTTGCCAGCCCCTGCGCAAGGCGCAGTGGTAGCCGTTTGCAGGGAAGATGACCAGTTTTGCCTGGATGCCTGCGCTGCTTTCAACCACGCAGATACCGCCCTTACCACACATATTGAACGCGAATTCTTACGCACCCTGATGGGTGGATGCACCACTCCCATCAGTGCTTACGCTTATATACAAAACGATCACATTCACTTCAGCGGAGAGCTTTGCAGCCTGGATGGCGCCCGCTTCTTCAGCATTTCACGCGAAGTGCCGGTAACCCAGGCCAATCACCTGGGAAGGGAAGCTGCAGAAGATATAATGGCGCAGGGTGGCGCTGAAATTGTAGCACAGATCAGAAATGCTAAATGATAAATACCGCATATTAAGCACCAGGCATTTAACAGACAGCTCCATTGCTGTTGCTGGTGATAACGGTATCCGCATAGATGTACAGGATTTTATACAGATAAAGCCGGTAATACTTCCATCATTAAAAGGAAACCAGCCCGGCTGGAACGATACGCATATATCCAATATTTTTCAGGCGCCTAATGTGTCGGTTTTTACAAGCGCCAATGCGCTGAATGTATTGAAACAAAATTACTTTGGGGTGCGTGGTTTGCGTAATGGCCTCCGTACCGTTTTCCTAACCGACAACGCCCGTATCTGTTGCATATCCGGCAAAACACTGGAAAAGGCAAAGGCAGTTTTTCCCGGCGTGGAAATTTTAGCCTCATCCCCTTACGGCAGCGAACTGGCGGCAGCCATGATAGCATTAGGAAATATCAGCGAGGTAAATTTCTATTGCGGCACGCAGAGAAGACATGAATTACCAGATGCTTTAAAACAGGCAGGTATTACTGTGAATGAATTTGTGATCTACGAAAACATTCCTGCGCCTGCTGTAGTAGCTGATGATTACGACGGCATATTATTTTTCAGTCCAAGCGCCGTTAAAAGCTACCTGTCTGCCAACAGGATCAACAGCAAAACCGTTTGCTTTGCCATTGGCAGAACAACCGCTACAGAACTGAGAGAGCATACCGATAACAAAATTATAATGAGCACCAATATCAGTGAAGACAGCATGGTGCAAACTGCTATATTTTATTTTAACAACATTAACTGCTACGAATGAGCGCATTGAAGAACGACTTATTGCTGAAGGCCCTTAAAGGTGAAACCGTTTCCCGCACGCCCGTATGGATGATGCGCCAGGCTGGTCGCTATTTACCGGATTATATCAAACTGCGTGATAAGTATACTTTTTTTGAACGTTGTGAAAACCCGGAACTGGCCACCGAAATAACCGTGATGCCGGTAGACCAGGTTGGCGTTGACGCAGCTATTATCTTTTCCGATATCCTGGTAGTACCACAGGCAATGGGCATGGAAGTACAGCTGGTAGAAAAAATAGGACCGCTTCTCCCCGCTCCCGTTAAAACTGCACAGGACCTGCAGCGTTTATGCGTTCCCGATGTACAGGAAAGATTACACTATGTTTTCGATGCCTTGAAGCTCACTAAAAAAACACTGGATGGCAAAGTACCGCTGATAGGCTTTGGTGGCGCTCCCTGGACGCTGCTCTGCTACATGGTACAAGGCAAAGGCTCTAAAACTTTTGATGAAGCAAAAGCATTCTGCTACCAGCAGCCGGCTGTTGCACATCAGCTGTTGCAGATGATCACCGATACCACCATCGCTTACCTCAAAGCTCAGGTGGCCGCAGGTGCTGATACCGTACAGGTGTTTGATTCCTGGGGAGGTTTGCTCAGCCCGCAGGACTTTGAAGTATTTTCTTTACAATATATCCGCCAGATAGTAGCGGCAATGAAGGATGTTTGTCCGACCATTGTGTTTGCAAAAGGCGCCTGGTTTGCACTGGAAGACATGGCCGCTACCGGCGCGCATGGACTGGGTATCGACTGGTGCATTAAGCCGGAGCTGGCCCGTCAGTTTGCCGGCAGCAACATCACCCTGCAGGGAAACTTTGACCCTGCCAAATTGCTGGCGCCCATCCCCGAAATCGAAAAAGCAGTAAAAGAAATGCTGAAAGGCTTTGGCAGACAGCGTTACATTGCCAACCTGGGACATGGTATATTACCCAATGTGCCGGTTGATCATGCCAAAGCATTCGTAGAAACAGTTAAAGCGCACGGATAATTACCATGAGCATTAAAGATAATTTCATATCGTTTATACACGGCCTGCAGGACGAGATCTGTGCAGCACTCGAGAAAACAGACGGCAAGGCCGTTTTCCGGGAAGACCGCTGGGAACGCCCCGGTGGCGGCGGTGGTAAAACACGTGTAATTGCCAACGGCAACGTATTTGAAAAAGGAGGCGTTAATACTTCCGTTGTTCATGGAGAACTGCCGGAAATAATGGCGCAGCAATTTGGCGTTACCAACAGCCGGTTCATGGCCTGCGGTATCTCACTGGTGCTTCATCCGCTGAACCCTTTTGTGCCTACGGTACATGCCAACTTCCGCTACTTTGAACTGTACGACCAGGATGGAACGCTGAAAGACAGCTGGTTTGGCGGTGGTGCAGACCTGACTCCGTATTACCTGGAAGAAGCAGATGGTATCCATTTTCACCGTACCTTTAAAGATGCCTGTGATCCGTTTGGAAAAGAACTGTACCCGGCCTATAAGAAGCATTGCGACGAATACTTTATCAATAAGCACCGTAACAACGAAGCACGCGGCATAGGCGGTATTTTTTACGATTATCTCCGGCCAAATGCAGAAAGATCAGCGGAAGCACTCCTGGAGTTTTCCCAGGCAAACGGAAAGGCTTTCCTTGATGCTTATCTCCCCCTGGTAGAAAAAACAAAACACCTTCCCTATACAGAAGCACATAAAAACTGGCAGGCGTATAGGCGTGGACGTTATGTTGAATTCAACCTGGTTCACGACAGGGGAACGTTGTTTGGATTAAAAACGAACGGACGTACAGAATCCATCCTGATGAGCTTACCACCGGTAGCCCGCTGGGAGTACGACTTCCACACCACTCCGGGCAGTCCCGAAGCACAGCTGGAAGAATTTCTGAAGCCAAGGGAATGGGTAAAATAATGTACAGGCAGACGACGGTATAAAACAATAAAAAATTTTATAAAGATGATCAGAAGAAACAGAATTTTAAGGGTATCTCCCGCCATTCGCGCAATGGTGGCGGAAACAATTTTAACGCCCAACGATTTCATGGCGCCGTTATTTGTTACCGAAGGAGAAAATGTGAAGGAAGAGATCAGCTCTATGCCAGGTTATTTCAGGTATTCCCTTGACCTCACTATTAAAGAAGCAAAGGAACTCTGGAGCCTGGGTATTAAAAGTGTACTGCTGTTTGTAAAAGCACCGGATAGTGTAAAAGATAACAAGGGTACCGAAGCGGTAAATCCGGATGGCCTGATGCAACGCGCCATCCGTGGTATCAAAAATGCCATTCCCGATATGGTGGTAATGACGGATGTGGCGCTGGACCCTTACTCCTCTTACGGCCATGACGGTATCGTGGAAGGAACAGAAATAGTGAACGACCCCACCGTGGAAGTACTGGCCCGCATGAGCCTCAGCCATGCGCAGGCTGGCGCCGATTTTGTGGCCCCCAGCGATATGATGGACGGCCGCATCCTGGCGATCCGCAACATCCTTGAAGAAAACGGTTTCGACAAAACAGGCATTATGGCTTACAGCGCCAAATATGCTTCCTGTTTTTACGGCCCCTTCCGCGATGCGCTGGATTCCGCTCCCGGCTTCGGCGATAAGAAAACCTACCAGATGGACTATGCCAATTCCCGTGAAGCGATCAAAGAAACACTGATGGACATTGAAGAGGGCGCTGATATTGTAATGGTAAAACCCGCAATGGCATACCTCGATATTATGCGTATTATTAAAGATCGTGTAACCGTTCCAGTGAGTGCCTATCATGTGAGCGGCGAATATGCCATGATCAAGGCAGCAGCACAGAGGGGCTGGCTGGATGAAAACAAGGCCATCCTGGAAACCATGACCAGCATGAAGCGCGCCGGCGCTGATCTGATCGCTACCTACTTTGCAAAGGACGCGGTAAAACTGCTGAATGCATAATTCCCTATCTTGCGTAAAATAATAAACCACCAACAGATGTACAGCAAAAGTGAAATGTTATTCGGGAAAGCAAAGCAGGTAATTCCCGGCGGTGTTAACTCTCCCGTACGCGCATTTAAAAGTGTAGGCGGCACGCCCGTGTTCATGGAACGTGCAAAGGGCGCCTATATGTATGATGTAGATGGTAACCGTTATATCGACTATATCAATTCCTGGGGCCCTATGATCCTCGGACATGCTTATGAACCGGTAGTAAAGGCCATACAGGAATATGCCACCTACTCTACATCTTTCGGTGCGCCTACAGAGCTGGAGATAAAGATTGCAGAACTGATTGTAGGCATGGTGCCTAACATCGATATGATACGCATGGTAAACTCCGGTACAGAAGCCTGTATGACAGCCCTCCGGCTGGCAAGAGGCTATACCGGCCGTAATAAGTTTATCAAATTTGAAGGTTGCTACCACGGGCATGCAGATGCATTCCTGGTAAGCGCCGGCAGCGGTGTGGCTACGCTTGGCATTCAATCAGTACCGGGTGTTACCACCTCTGTGGCAGAAGATACGCTCACGGCTCCCTACAATAATTTACCTGCAGTAGAACAATTGATTGCAGATAACATTAACCAGATTGCTGCGGTGATCATTGAACCGGTAGCAGGCAATATGGGCTGTATACTTCCGCAGCCGGGCTTCCTGGAAGGTCTTCGCCAGCTTTGCGATGCCAACAATATCCTGCTGATCTTCGATGAAGTGATGACAGGTTTCCGTCTTGCCCGTGGCGGCGCACAGGAATTACTGGGTATCCGGGCCGACCTGGTTACCTTCGGTAAGATCATCGGGGCCGGTATGCCGGTAGGCGCTGTAGCCGGTCCGAAAGAAATCATGGAATATCTTGCCCCTGCCGGGAAAGTATACCAGGCAGGCACTTTAAGCGGCAACCCTATTGCAATGATTGCCGGTTATACCTTACTGCAAACATTGAATGATAATCCTGTTATTTACCAGCAATTGCAGGAAAAGGCAAGCTACCTGGTAAACGGGTTAAAAGAAGCATTTGGCGCCGCAGGTATAGTGCATAGCATTAACCAGATGGGTTCAATGCTGAGCGCACATTTCACTGAATACCCCATTGTGGATTTCAGCGCCGCCTCTGCTGCCAATAACGAATTATTCAAACGTTTCTTCCACGCTATGCTGGATCGTGGCATTTATTTGCCGCCTTCTGCTTTCGAAAGCTGGTTTATGAGTAATGCACTTACTACAGAAGACCTGGATGAAACCATTGCTGCTGCTAAATCTGCCATGCAGGCAATAAAATAGTTAACAATTCAATCCTGTGCAGAGTGGAAAATCAGTCCACCGTCCCGGCCGGGACGGTGGACTGATTTTATTTATGATAGATAACGGTTTGCCCCGGGGAATAAATATTGCCGGAGTAATTGTTATCCGTTTTCTGAGTTTGCCCGTTCAGCTTTACCGTAAAGTGATAGGTTTGTGCCGGGTCGGGTAGTGTGAAGGCATATTCCAGTGGTGCACCGGGTAATGTAGCGGTGGCTACGTTTACGGTCTTCATCACGGTAAGCACCTGGTTCACTTCTATGTATACGTTCAGTGGTTGTTGTATTGCCACCGGGATATTACCGGGTATTTTCCACGATATCTTTACGTTGCTGGCATCTGTTTGCTGTAATGTAAGATCAGTAACAGCCGGCAAACTAACGCCTGGTTTGGTAACGTCATCCACTGATTTTCTGCAGGCAGCTGCTGTCAATAATAATGTGCCGAAGGCAAATAGCAGGAATTTTCTCATGCGTGTATGTTTTAGTAAGTACCCCAGGCATCTCAGCCTGAAATTCTGTTGGAACCGTGCGTAACAACCTTCCGTTACACGGCTCCGGTTATCAAATCATTCAGGACACTCAATATCCCGGATTTTGTTTGTAACCACCTTTCGACCAGTTCATCTGTGCCTGTGGAATGGGCAGGAATTCGTCCCTGCCGGCGGTGAAATGCGCTACACGGAACCAGTCGAACCGGTTCTTTTCCTTGTTAAGGAATGCATTCATTACGGGTTCCAGCACACCCCAGCGCATAAGGTCGAAGTACCTTCTTCCTTCGCAGGCCAGCTCCAGGCGGTTTTCCCACATGAGTGCCTGCCAGGCAAATTCTTTGGTCCAGTTGCAGTTGATGCCGGGTTTATATTCTTCAATTTTATAGTTCAGCCATAAGGTGCCGTCGTCTTTCTTCAGCCGTCCGGTGCTATGGGCAGCCCGCGCCCTGACCCTGTTGATCAGCGGGAGTGCTTCATTAAAGCGTCCCAGCTGTATCAGTATTTCAGCTTTCCACAACAATACTTCTGCATAGCGGATCTCTTTTTTATTCATGCTGTTCTGTACATAGAAAGGTTTATACATACAGTTGCAGCTGGGATGTACCTGTTCTTTCATGGAATTGAAATACCCGTACTGGAAGGGGGCACGGGAGCCGGATTCTTCAAAAAGAAGGTGGTTGTCATATTTCCAGGGATATCCCGGAATGGCAACGGTATGGCCCATGCGGGGATCAAAAGCATGGGCGGTGAAGAACTGTTTGTATTGCTGACCGCCCATTTCTGTATTGTTATAGTTATCGAAATCGGGGAGACCGGTACCATCTGTTTTAAATGCATTGATCATAGTGTAGGACACCTTGTGGAAGTCGCAGCAGCTGAACCAGGGATTCCACCAGGGAGCATTGAGCTGGTCGCCCCAGTTAACGCGACCATTGGTGGTACCATCATCAATAGAATATTGTATTTCCCATAATGATTCTTTCGTGTTGTTATCATATTCTATCATGAAGTTTTCTGCAAAGTCGGGCGTGAGATCAAACATAGCGCCGTCTTTGGCTGTGATAGCATCGATATGGGTCAGTGCTTTGTTGAGTGTTTCGTGGTTGATAACGGTGACCTGGTGCCGGTCATTTTTTTCATAGGCCCTGAACAGCAACGCCTTTGCTGCCAGCGCGTGTGCTGCATACCTGGTAGGCCTGCCTTTTTCTGACTGTGTTTCGGGCAGCACTCCGGCGGCATCTTCAAAGTCTTTGATGATCTTATCCCACAGGGGCAGATCGTTGGTCATTTCCGGAGGGCGGTTGGAGATACCTTCTACTATGATGGCATCATTCTTTACTTCATCATCTATGTAGGGCACATAGTTCCAGCGTAGTTTCATGCCCAGGTATATCCATCCCCGGATAAACTTCATTTCTGCGATGCGTTGATCACGGGCCTTGAAGCTGTTGGGATCTACTTTGTTCAGCAAACGCAGGGCAGTATTGGCCCTGCTGATGCCGCAGTAGCCACGGTACCAGGGACCGTCGTTGTTGCCGATGTTGGACGTTACGCCGGTAAATATTTCCATTTCATACCAGGGTGTTTGGTCACTGAGGCCACCGCCGCCTTTATAGGCGTCGTCAGACCTTACGCTTTGAATCCATGGCGCATGTGTATCTCCGTAGCCAAGAGAGGGCATATAGGAGTAAGCAGCAACCACGAAGTTCTCTATCTGGTCGGCGCCCTCTACCTGTTCTTCGGATAATACTCCTTTCGGTTTGACGTCCAGGAAGTTTTTACATCCGGCAGTGAGCAGGGCGACCAGGCTGATGAATATTATAGTACGTGTTTTCATGTTGTTCGTTTAAAAGGTGACATTCAATCCAAAGAGACCGTTAACAGGCAGCGGGTAGGCTTCATTGGGATTTTCAGGATCTCCGCCGGTAAATTTGTCCTTACCCCATGTCTTTTTAAAGTTGAGGAGGTTTTGTCCTGATATGTATACCCTGACCCGGTTCATGTGCCATCTTTCCATTAAGCTATTAGGGAGGGTATAGCCGATATCTACTGTTCTTAGTTTGATGTATGAGCCATCTTCAATGAAATAGGTAGACATCCGTTTTTCCCCGTTGGCATCGCGGCGGGAGAGGGCAGGAATGTCTGAGTTGGGATTGGATGGCGACCAGGCTTCGAGTATCCGGGAAGGGTGGTTCCGGTCGTTTTGCACGCCGATGTTCCAGAAGTCACTGAGTTCTTTCCAGTTGTTGTAAACGCTGTTGCCAAAAACTCCCTGGATAAAGATGGTGATATCCCAGTTTTTATAGGTTGCTTCCAGGTTTAATCCGGCCATCAGCTTAGGATCCCTTACACCTATCCAGGTACGGTCGTAGGTTTCGTTGATCACGCCGTCGCCGTCAAGGTCTTTGTACCGGATGCGGCCTACACCTTTCCCTTGTTGTTGCGGGGAATTATCTACTTCTTCCTGGGTTTTGAAGATACCGTCTGCCACGAGGCCGTAGAAGGAGTTGAGGGGGCGGCCAATAATATTGTCCAGCAGGCCGTTACCGCCGTATGTATACTTTACGTTTTCCGGTATGGAGTTGATTTTGTTCTTATATGCGGATACATTGGCAGTGAGGCGGTAGGTAAATTCCCGTTTCCTTTCGCCCCAGCTGAGCAGCAATTCGTAGCCCTGGTTGGTCATGTCAGCGGCGTTTACCCAGCGGTAGCCGCCTTCACCCAATGCACCTATATAGGGCGGTTGGAAGAGCATGTCGGTTGTTTTTTTATTGAACCAGTCGAAAGATCCTGACAGGCGGTTGTCCAGGAAGCTGAAGTCGGCGCCGATGTTTGTTTGCGTGGTGGTTTCCCATTTCAGGTCGGGGTTGCCCAGGCTGTTCCTGCGGTATCCGGAGGGGATACTGCCTGTTTGGTTGCCACCAATAGCATAGGCGGTGCCATCAAAATCCCCGAGGTAAATGTTCACGAGGCTGCCGGCGGTGAGCGGGGCGGAGTTACCGTTCTGGCCCCAGCTGGCCCGCAGTTTCAGATCGTTCAGGAATCCGGCATTCTTTAGAAAAGGTTCCTGGCTGATCCTCCATCCGGCAGAAAATGCGGGGAAGGTGCTGTACCGGTTATTCTCCCCGAATACGGAAGAACCATCGCGACGGATGGTGGCAGACAACAGGTATTTCGACTCATAGGAGTAGTTGATCTTACCAAAAAAAGATAACAGCGTCCTTTCATCGCCACCGCCGGTCAATGATTTATTATCGCCTGTGGCGGCAGACAGATATGCATAGTCCCGGCTTTCCAGCAGGATATTGTTGCGGTAGGCATTGGTGAATTCATATACATACCGGTAGGTTTCTATACCGCCTAATATGTCGAAGAGATTTTTGCCGAACTTCAGGTTGTAGATAAGCGTGTTTGTCCAGGTGCGGCCGATGTTTTGCCAGTTGTTTTGTCTGACGCCGTTGATATCGCTGCTTTTGCCGCCTGCTTCCTTCCATTTATGTTCGATGTTCCGGTCGTACCACATGTTATAGTCCAGGCCAAACTGTGTTTTAAAAGCCAGGTTATCGAGGATCCTGAGGTTGGCGTAGCCGGTACCCAGTATCTTCAGGAAGTTGCCTTTGTTGTCTTTATTGATCTCCAGGTCCCTTACAGGGTTGTTGAAGTCGTCCATTCCCAGCGCCATAGCTACACCGCCCCATCCGCCGTTGTTATCATACACGGGTATATTGGGCGGCATTACCAGGAAGCCATAGGTGCTGTTGATGTCTCTTATCCGGAGATTGGTCATGGTAAAATTTTCCCCTATGGTGAGTCTTCCTTTCAGCATTTCGTATTCATTGTTAAAGCGTGCAGAATAGCGTCTGAAAGAGGAGGTGATCTGTGTTCCCTGGTTATCGTAATAGTTGAACGAGAACAGGCTGGATAAATGCTCTTTCCCGCCGGTGATGGTGATCTGGTGGTTTTGCCGGATGCCTGTACGGGTTCCTTCTTTGAACCAGTTGGTGTTGGAAGACGGCATAGTTTTGTCCGCGTTTAACCATTCCACAGGGGTTACAGCATTTAAAACGGGTATGCCGTTCTTATCGCGGTCCCAGTCGTATTTATAAATGCGGATGGCAGCAGCAGGGTCGTCTCCGTCGTTAACGGTAGCCTGCCAGAGCGCTCTTCCGTAGCCGTTTGCATCCAGCATATCCGGTACGCCTGTTATTTTGGATACGCCTACATAGCTTTCATAGGTAACCCTGGTTTCTCCTGATTTGCCTCTCCTGGTATTTATGAGGATAACTCCGCCGGCGGCTCGTGATCCGTAAATGGATGCGGAGGCAGCATCCTTGAGCACCTGCATGGATTCAATATCATTAGGATTGATATCGCGCAGGTTGATGTTAACGGGCTGGCCATCCAGCACGATCAAGGGGGGTGAGGAGTTGATAGAGGTGATACCTCTTACCTGTATGCCTACATTTTCTGCGGGATTACCGTCGGTAGTGATATATAGTCCGGGTATCTTTCCCTGCATGGAGCGCATTACGTTGGCGCTGGGATTTTTGGCAAAGTCGGACCGGTTGATTACCGTGATGGCGCCGGTGAGGTCTGCTTTCCGCTGGGTCATATAACCAGTGGAGATAACCACTTCGCTGAGGTCTTTGCTTTGGCCCAATAGGATCACATCATATGTTAGTGCAGCCGTTAGCGGTATTTCCCTGGTTTCTTTCCCTATGTAAGTGAATACCAATGTGGTGGCGTTGGCTGGTACATCAATACGGTACCTGCCCTGGTCGTTGGTGGTGGCATGCACAGGAAAGCCTTTAGCTGTAATCCCTACACCAGGCAGCGGGTTGGCGGCATCGTCCCTGACCACGCCTGTGATGGTCTTTACCTGTTGTGCCCATGCGCTTAGAAATGCGCCGGTGCTGAGGCACAACAAGAGGATACCCTGTAATATCCATTTTCCGGTATAGGCAGGGAACCCGCGCCCGCCGTGCATCCTGTCATTGGAAGAATACTGTTTTTTCATGAGACCGTAGTTGTTTTTTGGGTGATAAAATTGCTACCGCATTTTCCGGGTACTACATAGCAACCGTGGACCATATCCCGGCAATTATTTACAGGCGTGTAAGACCGCAGTGGCATTGTTTATACCAGTAGTGATCAGTTGTTAAGAATAAAGTGGAAGAGGAGGAGTATAATAAATTATTATACAGTGCTCCGGGACGGTTTTTCAGCTCCGGAGAGGCATAACAGTCCTGCTCCTGAAAATTGTGTTTTCAAGCGGTGATTGTTCATAACCAGTGGATTTATATGTGTTTTATTGCGCTCCGGGTATCAACCCTTGTTATAGAATTTGATTGATATAAAACTGCTTTAACGTTTAAACAACTTGAACGAACTTTGCAAATAAAGCTATTTCTTCTCCCTGAATTTTTAAATAATAAGCCAATTTTGATATGATATTGGCTTATGGGTAGTAAATGTTATCCTGGCAGTAATCATCTTACCGGTTATCAAAAAATAGTTCCTTTACAATAATCTAATCTTCAAATAAATTAAAAACAATTAATTTTGCGGCTTGATGAATAATCGTGCGCACATATTAAAACGGTGGACCCTGGTTAGCTTCCTGCTGTGTTTACAGCTGGTAACTGCCGTTCTGCCTTCAATTGCCGCACATCGTCATTATTTTCTGTTACCGGATCTGCATAAGCAACAGGTAGAACAGGACAGGTTATTAAGTCTTGTTAATAAAATCCCTGTACATTTTGATGCAGATGATGATGGCGCAGAAATGTGGCACATCACCAAACACCGGCGTAAAACCCGCTGGTACCTCAATGCAGCTGCTCCACAGGTGAGTACTGCTACCCGTATTGTTTATCTTGATGCAGATAATACTGCACGCAGTATTTATATTACTGAGAATAAAACCGGTGAGTACGGCCGTCAGAAATCCTTCCTGCCTGCCTACTATTCCTTCCTCTTCCGGTTTACTCCCTTCTGAATACCAGCACATCTTTTATTGTAATCTTTTTTAATTTTTTTTAGGGAGATGCCTGTGTTTTCTGCTTCCATAGCAGATGGCCTCCTGTTGTGTTGTATTCACCTATTCCGGTTATTCCGGGATCAATATTTTATTGCTATGCGTCAATATACAGGGATCTTAACATCGCTGATCGCTCTTTTCATGGCTGGTTGCGCCACCAAAGGAGAAAGTACCAACAAAGAGGATCTTAAAGTTTTACCGGTTACCACACTGGTAACAAAAGATACATTGTTACACCGTTCTTATGTAACAGATATCCAGGCCGTACAAAATGTGGAAATACGCGCCCGTGTTAACGGGTTTCTTGATAAAATATTTATCGATGAAGGCCAGGAAGTAAAAAAGGGACAGCTGTTGTTCGGCATCAGTGATGCAGAATACCGCGCCGAGCTGGCCAAGGCCAAAGCTGTGCTGAGCAGCGTAGTGGCAGAGAGCAAAGCCGCCGCACTGGAACTTGACAGGGTAAAATTGCTGGTGGAGAAAAAAGTAGTGGCGCCTTCCGAACTGGAAGTAGCCAATGCCAAGCTGGCTGCGGCCCAGGCGAAGATAGAAGAGGCCCGTTCCGCCGCCTCCAATGCAGAAATGCGATTATCATACACCAGTATCCGCGCTCCTTTTGACGGTATCATTGACCGTATCCCATTAAAGAAAGGAAGCCTGATCAGTGAAGGTACCCTGCTTACTACGGTATCGGATACACGCGAGATCTATGCATACTTCAATGTTTCAGAAACCGAGTATCTCCAGTATAACAAAGCACTGGCAAAAGGCGATAACAGTTACCGCACAGTATCCCTGGTACTGGCAGATGGTACCGATTATAATCATCCCGGTAAAATAGAAACCATAGAAGGCGAATTTGAAGAAAACACAGGTTCCATTGCCTTCCGCGCACGCTTCCCAAATCCTTCCAAACTGCTGAAACATGGCGCCAGCGGGAAAGTTCGCCTTACTACCGAAATAGACAGTGCAGTGATCATCCCGCAAAAGGCAGTATTCGAAATGCAGGATAAAAACTATGTATTCGTGGTAGATGGCGCTAATACTGTGAAGATGAGAAACTTTGTTCCACAGGCCCGCTTCGCACACTTCTACATTGTTGGGGCAGGGCTGAAACCCGGCGAGCGCATTGTATGTGAAGGTGTGCGCAACATCCGTGATGGTATCCGGATTTCACCGCGCGGCGTTCCAATGGATAGTTTACTCAGTTTATAATCACAGCTCCTTAGCTGAAACCACGCAATAATGTTTGAAACTTTTATAAAAAGACCGGTGTTGTCACTGGTCATATCGCTTATTATCACACTGGTAGGCCTGCTTGCCCTGTTTACATTACCGGTTACCCAGTTCCCGGATATTGTGCCGCCTTCTGTAACAGTAACGGCCAAATATACCGGCGCCAACGCAGAAGTATCTGCCAAGGCGGTGTCTACACCTTTGGAGAGAGCTATTAACGGGGTGCCCGGTATGACGTATATGTCGTCTGTATCCAGTAACGACGGGATCACGGTGATCCAGGTATTTTTCCAGGTGGGTACAGATCCCGACCAGGCAGCTGTAAACGTACAAAACCGCGTGGCCACCATCATTGATGAGCTGCCGGAAGAAGTGATCAAGGCGGGTGTTACTACAGAAAAAGAGGTGAACAGTATGCTGCTGTACCTCAACGTGATGAGTGAAGACACCACCCTTGATGAGCAGTTCATCTACAACTTTGCAGATATCAATGTGCTCCAGGAACTGAAACGTATCGACGGTGTAGGCCGCGCGGAAATCATGGGTGCAAAGGAATACGCCATGCGCGTATGGCTGAAACCCGATCGCATGCTGGCTTACAACGTATCCGCTGATGAAGTGATACAGGCCATCCGTAAACAGAACATTGAAGCCGCTCCCGGTAAAACCGGCGAAAGCTCTGATAAAGACCCCAATATGCTGCAATATGTATTGCGGTATACCGGTAAGTTTTTTGAGCCGGAACAATACCGGCAGATCGTATTGCGGGCCGGCCAGGATGGTTCGGTGCTTCACCTGAAAGATATTGCCGATGTGGAATTCGGCTCGCTCACCTACAGCATGGTATCCAAAACAGATGGTAAACCCTCTGCCTCTATCATGCTCAAACAGCGGCCCGGCTCTAATGCGCGTGATGTAATTAACAATGTGAAGGCAAAAATGGAAAGAAATGAAGCAATCCTCATTTCCTCCGGGCATGACCTTCAACTTCAACTACGACGTATCCCGCTTCCTGGATGCCTCTATCCATGAAGTGGTAAGAACCTTGTTTGAGGCATTCCTGCTGGTGTTTATAGTAGTATTTATTTTCCTGCAGGATTTCCGCTCCACCCTCATTCCTGCCCTTGCCGTACCGGTGGCATTGATCGGTACGCTGGCCTTTATGCAGATGATGGGCTTTTCCATTAACCTGCTCACCCTTTTTGCACTTGTACTGGCTATCGGTATCGTGGTAGACAATGCCATTGTAGTGGTAGAAGCCGTACACGTGAAGATGAGTGAAGAGCACCTGCCTCCCCTGGAAGCCACTCTGGCAGCCATGAAGGAGATCAGCGGGGCATTGGTGGCCATCACCCTTGTAATGTCTGCAGTATTTATACCAGTGGCATTCCTGTCGGGCCCGGTCGGGGTTTTCTACCGGCAGTTCTCCCTCACTCTGGCCATTTCTATCGTGATCTCCGGTATTAACGCAGTAACGTTAACGCCTGCACTCTGTGCCATCATGTTGAAAGACACACATGGCAAACCACGTAAAAAGAACCTGCTGCAGCGCTGCTTTAATGCTTTCAACAAAGGATATAATGCTACTGAAAATAAATATGCGAAGCTCATCAGCTTCATCGCAGGAAGGAGACTGATCACCCTGGCCTGCCTTATCTTTTTCTTCGCCGCCACCTGGGGCGTAAGCGCTATCCTCCCTTCAGGGTTCATCCCTACGGAAGACCAGGGCATGATCTATGTAAACGTAACCACTCCTCCCGGCGCCACGGTAGAACGTACCGAAGCCATACTGGACCAGGTACAGGCTATTGCCGCTGAACTGGGCGAAGTGGAATCCGTATCCACCCTGGCGGGTTACAGCCTGGTAAATGAGGTTGCCGGCGCTTCTTATGGCATGGGCATGGTAAACCTAAAATCATGGGACGAGCGCAAAGCCTCCGTGCAGGATATCATTGAAATCTTACAAAAGAAAACTGCCGCTATTGCAGATGCCAGCATCGAATTTTTCCCGCCGCCTACCGTTCCGGGGTTTGGTAACTCCAGCGGGTTTGAATTACGGCTTCTCGACCGCAGCGGCACCGGCGACCTGCGGCAAACGGCACAGGTAACCAATCAATTCATTGATGCGCTGAAAAAACGGCCGGAAATAGGCAGCGCCTTCACCAGCTTTGATGCGGAGTTCCCCCAGTACCTGATCCATGTAGACCAGGCCATGGCAGCTAAAAAAGGGGTGAGTATAGAAAACGCCATGAGCAACCTGCAAACGCTGATGGGTAGCTTCTACGCGTCTAACTTCATCCGCTTCGGGCAAATGTATAAGGTAATGGTACAGGCGGATCCGTCTTACCGTGCTAAACCCGACGACCTGTTACGGCTATACGTAAAAAACGACCGGGGCGAAATGGTATCCTATTCCGACTTCGTAAAACTGGAACGCGTATACGGCCCGGAACAGCTAACACGGTACAATATGTATACCGCCGCTATGATCAATGGCGACGCCAAACCCGGGTTCAGCAGCAGCCAGGCCATTGCTGCCGTGCAGGAAGTAGCCGCCACAGAACTTCCCAGGGGATACAGCTATGAATGGAGCGGTATGACCAGGGAGCAGATCCTTTCCGGTAACCAGGCGGTTTATATTTTTATTATCGTACTGGTATTTGTGTACCTGCTGCTGGCGGCCCAGTATGAAAGCTTCCTGCTGCCGCTGCCTGTGTTGCTGTCGTTGCCCGCCGGTATCTTCGGCGCCTTCCTTTCGCTGAAGCTGCTGGGCCTGGAAAATAATATTTATGCGCAGGTAGCACTGGTAATGCTGATAGGATTGCTGGGTAAAAACGCTATCCTCATCGTGGAATTTGCCATCCTGAGAAACAAACATGGCGCTACTATCCTGGCTGCGGCCAAAGAAGGAGCTGTATCCAGGCTACGCCCTATTCTCATGACCTCCTTTGCGTTCATAGCCGGATTGATACCACTTTGTATTGCTTCCGGCGCAGGCGCCATGGGCAACCGTTCCATTGGTACCGCCGCCGCGGGCGGAATGCTCATCGGAACCATCTTCGGTGTACTGATCATACCCGGATTATATGTGCTGTTTGCTTCCATGATCAGGAAAAAATCCGTTGAACTAAAAGCTTACACCAATGAATAAACGAATATATCAATACGCATTATATGCTGCCATGGCCACTGCAACAGTGGCCTGCAGCACACAAAAGGAACTGGCCCTGCCGGAACGTATAAGCGTTCCCGTGGTTTCCGGTAACAGCAGCGATACCATTTCGCTGCAAAACTTTACACAGGTGTTTAATGATCCTCATCTGCGGAGCCTTATTGACACTGCGTTGCGTAACAACTACGACCTGCTCTCTGCAGCACAGCGGGTGGCCACCGCCCAGGCCAACCTGATGATGGCGAAGAATGCATGGCTGCCATCACTGAACCTTTCCCTGTCGGCCGGTGTGGATAAGTACGCAGACTATACGCTTAACGGTGTAGGTAACTTTGATACCAACCTGTCGCCCAATATCAGCAAAGATCAACGTATCCCCGGCCCAACGCCCGAGTATTTCGCCGGGCTGAGAAGCAGCTGGGAAATAGACCTGTGGGGAAAACTGAAAAGTCAGCGCCAGGCTACCTATGCGCGCTTCCTGGGCAGTGAACAGGGACGGCGCCTGCTCACCACACAAATTGTAGCAGGCGTTACCGGCCTTTATTATGAGCTCACTGCGATGGACAATGAGCTGGCTATTATTCAACGCAATATCAAATTACAGGAAGCGGCTGTAGCTACCGTGCACATTCAGAAAGCCGGTGGCCGCGCTACAGAGCTCGCAGTACAACAATTCACCGCACAGCTGCTGAGCACACAGGCATTGGAGTATGGCGTCAAGCAGGAAATTGCTTCCCTTGAAAACCAGCTCAACGCCCTCCTGGGCAGGTTGCCACAACCTGTTGAGCGTAGCGTTGTAAAGGACACGCAGGCCTTGCCCGATGCCATTAAAAGGGGGATTCCCGCCAGTTTGCTGCTGCAACGCCCGGATGTACAACGCGCCGAGCTGGAACTGGCCGCTACAAAAGCCGATGTTAAAGCGGCAAGGGCGGCCTTTTTACCTGGCCTTACCATTACCCCTTATGCAGGTTTTAATGCCTTCAAAGCGGGGTTGCTGTTCCAGTCGCCCGCGTCCATTGCATGGGGCGCAGTAGGCAATTTAACCGCCCCCATCTTCAATAAAAAACAGATAAAGGCACAATACAATATCAGTACCGCCAATGCGTGGACGGCATTCTATGAATACCAGCAGGCCATTGTAAATGGGTACCAGGAAGTGGCATCTGCCCTGAATAAAGTAGAGAACCAGCAGGAAGCATATGCGCTGAAAAGTAAAGAGGTGCTGGTACTGCAACAGGCGGTGTCTACAGCAAACGTGCTTTTCACAACAGGGTATGCCAATTACCTGGAAGTGATCACTGCTCAGAAAAATGTGCTGGAAGCTGAACTGGCGCTGGTAACCACGCGGCGTAATGTATACCAGGGCATGGTATCCCTGTACAGGGCATTGGGTGGTAATTAAGATGTATAAAAGAAGAAGGAGCGCCTGAACGCTCCTTCTTCTTTTATTTTTTACGGTGTTTAAATAACCAGGGCATAAAACCGGGCTCCACAAACATATTATCCCAGCTGTTGTGCCCCACGCCTGGATATTCTGTATATTTTTCTTCGGCGCCCAGTGCTTTCAGTTTCGCATCATAAGCCCTGGAAGCCTCTACCGGTACTACCTTATCATTTCCGCCGTGAAAGATCCACACCGGCACTTTTTTCGCAAAGTTACCGGCGGCGGCCACGTTACCGGCGCCACAGATGGGAAACGCGGCAGCAAAAAGATTGGGACGTTTTGTGATTTCATAGAAGGTGCCCATTCCTCCAAGCGATAAACCACCGATGTACACACGTTTGGTATCTACTTTTCCGCTTGCCAGCAAGTTATCCAGCAACTGGTTGAGTAAAGCAGTGGGTGGCGTGGGGTCGCCGTCCAGCGGGAAATCTGCCTGGATGACCTTGCCGGTGCTGTCGCGCACAAATTTCATGGGCGCCCAGGTTTGATTATCCGGGCACTGGGGGAAAAGCACAAATGCAGGGTAGTTGGCCCGTATGGTATCACGCAGGAACATGGCGCCTCCGTGTTTAAGTTGCGCCTCATTATCGCGGCCTCTTTCACCGGCTCCATGCAGGAAGACGATCAGCGGGTATTTTTTATGACGATCGTAGTTGGCCGGCAACAGGAGACGGTACTGCAGGGTATCACCCTTACGGATAAACGATTCTTTACTGTATTGGGAAAGACTATCCTGTGCGGTGGCTGCCAGGCTGCCGGATAGCGAACAGGCAATGAGGAGTATTTTCAGGTAACGCATAACGGGGAAATTTTATGCCTAATATACTACCTCAAAATCAGTATTTCAGGGTAAAATGTTGTTTCACCTTAAAATCCTTTCTGAAAAATACCAGCCCTATAAAAAACAGGTCGATGGTCATGGTTACCTGCGGATGTTCCTGTATGGTATGCCAGGCTGCTTCCATATCCGGGGTCCAGTGAATATCGTCGAATATAAAAACGGAATACTCATCCGCAAACTGAAGGCACTGCTCAAAATAGGCCAGCGTAGGCTCTTTGCGGTGATTGCCATCTATATAAACCCAGTCGGGCAACTGTATCTGCTTTAATACATCCGGTAACACGGTGTCGAAGTTACCGGTGATCTGCCTGATATTTTTTATATGCAGCGCTTCAAAATTTTTGGCTGCCCTGGCTGCTATATTAGGGCATCCTTCTATGGTATAAACGTGGGCATGCGGGGCAGCCTTTGCCATATATGCCGCAGAAAGGCCCATAGAAGTGCCCAGTTCCAGGATACGGGCAGGTTGGAGGTATTGTATCAGCCGGTAAAATAACTGGCCGAATTTAGGCTGTTTGGCGGCATAACGGGTAATGTCCCGCACACGGCGCTCATTACCGGCTGATATCAGTGATCCTGCGCCCAGGTCGGTCACCTGCAGCGTTTCATCACTTTTCAGAAGCTGTTTCCGCAACTGTTCTATTTCCCGGAAAGCAGGATGCTGTTTCTTATCCAGCAACACATCTTCTATCAGTGAAAATACAAAGGGAGAATGTACATCATGACGATTGCCTGAAGTAAAATAATACTTCAGGTATTTTCCGGCTAAATTATACTGTTGCGCTAAACCCACTGGCTGAATTATTTTTTAATAGATCTTTCCTTTTACGATGCCCCACATATGCAAACGATGCTGCAGGGACACTCTCAATACGCCGAGGCCGTAAATGGCGCTGCGCTTGAAATTGATACTGGAGGCCTCGTCGAAATATTTGGTAGGACAGGTAATCTCTGCAATATCGTATCCTTTCATAAATATCTGGGAAACCATTTCATTATCAAACACAAAATCGTCATTATCAGCCATATAGTTGATATTACGCAGTACCTCCGATGAAAATGTCCGGTAGCCGGTGTGATATTCACTCAGTTTCTGACCGATGAGGATGTTTTGTGTCAATGTTAAGAAACGATTAAATATATATTTATACATCGGCATTCCCCCTTTCAGGGCGCCTTTTCCCAGGATCCTGGACCCGAAAACCACCGGGTATACATCATTGGCAATAATACTGCACATAGCAGTAATGAGCTTGGGTGTGTACTGGTAATCGGGGTGCAACATCACCACGATATCGGCTCCCAGCTCAAGAGCCTTGTTGTAACAGGATTTCTGGTTACCTCCGTAACCTTTGTTTTTATCATGACGTATCAGGTGCTGAATCCCAAGCCGCTTGCCGACTTCAAGGGTATCGTCCCTGCTGGCATCATCCACCAGTACTACGTCATCAACTATGTCAAAAGGGATTTCCCGGAATGTTTTTTCCAGTGTAAGTGCTGCGTTGTAGGCCGGTAATACAACCACTATCTTTTTGTTGTTAAGCATGAAAGTGGATCAAATTTGGCAGCAAAGGTAACTTACCTGCTGATAATTCAAAATATATCAGGTAAATGCCAGCCGGATGCCACCTATCATGATTTAATTTTAACTGTTATTAATTATTTATCTTTGCATGATGACGTTTTTGGCATCATATTTTCTTAAATTTTTGTTAACAAAAAGCAAAAACAACATGTTAAAACACCTACCAACGGAAATGAGGCATGATAAACGCTTGACCTGCAAGCCCGATGAGTCATTACCGTTAGTACACCTGGCCCAGAGACTCCTGACCACCGGATGGATGAAAGTGCTACCAGCCCCTCTTGTTTTACTTTTTACTTTCCAGACAGCTTACGCACAGGACCCGGAACTGAAAAGTACCACAGCGTCTGTAATCAAAACGCAGGATACCACTATCCGCAAACTGATGGAAGACATACAACGGATCACCGACAATGACAAACAAAACTCCACTGCGATACAGGCTCTTTTACAGGGAAAGGAAATAGATAACATCACCAAATACGAGCTGATAAAGAACAATATCATTAATGCCAGCGAAACGTATTACCTGCTTAACAAAAAGATCATCGATCTGAAGTCGCGTACCACTACCAATAACCTCGATGTTTTTATTACCTCTCTGAATAACCCTGAAAGTAAAGCGTTAGGGTTCTCGCTGAGCGACCGTATCGTGGAACTGGTTGAAAAAATTATCCTGAAAAATAAGGGCGATAAAAGTGAGAAGAACTCCAAGATTGTGGAGTCTACCAAATCGATCATCAACAGCCCTATTTTCCAGAGCTTTACTTCCCTCACGCCGCCGCTGGCTATTGCCAACTCGGTGATGAACTTTCTTCACAGCGTGAGTGTAAATAATAAGCAGATCAACCAGAAATCATTACAGGAATTCGAAAAAGAGCTGAATAAATATGTGGTGTATTATACTGCATTGAATGATGCCAACCAGAAATTTGAATACGGGTTGAACTTTAACAAAGATCAGCTAAGCCTGTTGCAGGATAACCTGTTTGATCATCTTTCATTTACCGCCACCTCTCTTAAATTCCCTGCTCCTCAAAAAGGCAACCAGGGCCTGAGCCAAACGATGAATGAATACTTTTTTGATTTCAAGAAAGAGAAGGTAGTGGATTACTTTGCTAAACTGGAAGAGAAATACACCAAAGGCAAACGGATCGATTATGAATCCCTGCTCCGCGAGAATTCGTCCCTGAAAGAAGTCAACAACCAGCTGGAAGACCTGGTGCTGCAAACCAAGCGGTTTGAAAATCTTTACAACGAGTATTTCACTTTGCTGGATTCATATTATACCAAAGTGAACAACTCACTGAAAATAGCGCAGGATAACGGGCTTGCCGATAAAAGCATTATCGACACCAAGCAGGCTGAATTCAGGAACCTGAAAACAGAAGCAGTGGCGGAAATCCAGGCTTCTATCAACATCAGGGAGCTGTATAGCAATACAGAAAAAATTAAATACCGTTACCGGATATTCTAATTAGATACATTCATTATAAAGCGAATGACGGCAGGGAAATATTTCTTTGCCGTCATTCGCTTTTATAGGATTTAACGTCTTTCCTATAGATTTTATTTATACCTTTGTTTCCACAATCTCAGAGGAAATGACCACAGTTCAATTGGAGTACATTGTTGCGGTAGATACATACAGAAGTTTTGTAGTAGCAGCAGAGAAATGCTTTGTAACCCAGCCAACGCTGAGCATGCAGATACAGAAACTGGAAGATGAATTAGGCATTAAACTGTTTGACCGCAGTAAATTACCGGTGGTGCCTACAGAAATAGGCGTATCCGTAATAGCCCAGGCCAGGATCATTATTAAAGAAAATGCCCGCATCCGGGAGATCATTGCAGATCAGAAAAAAGAGGTACAGGGAAACCTGAAAGTAGGGATCATCCCCACCCTGGCGCCTTATCTGCTTCCCCGTATACTCACAGGTTTCATGAAAAAATATCCGAAAGTACGGCTGGAGATATGGGAATATCCCACAGAACAGATTATGCAGCAGCTGAAACAGGAACTGCTGGATTGCGGCTTACTGGCCACCCCACTGCACAACCCCCACCTGGAAGAGCATCCTTTATTTTATGAGTCGTTTGTAGTATATGCTGCCAAAACCAATTCCCTGTACGAGAAAAAAATAGTGAAGGCAGAAGATCTGGACATCAAAGATGTGTGGTTGCTGAATGAAGGCCATTGTATGCGTAACCAGGTGCTGAATATCTGCAAGGATAAGTTCACCATGGGCGATAATAAGAACCTGGAATACAATACCGGCAGTGTGGAAACGCTGAAAAGAATGGTGGATATCAATGAAGGCTATACGATTTTACCGGAGTTGTCGCTGCAGGATCTTTCCACCCGCCAGTTGAATATGGTGCGCTATTTCAAAGCGCCGGAACCGGTAAGGGAGATCAGCCTGGTAACACACCGTCATTTTATCAAACAGGCGTTGATCGAGGCTTTTAAGAAAGAGATCCTGGCACATGTTCCGGATAAAATGAAAGTGCAGAAAAATAAAAAGGTGATTGAAATTATAACAGAATAAGGAAGATAAAAAAGCAACGGGCCGGTAATGATACATTACCGGCCCGTTGCTTTTTTATAATTTATGCTTTACCGGGAGTATAATATTTCATTGCCTCCGGCATCAGCTGTTGCAATTTCTGTACGCGGGTAGCGTCGCTTGGGTGAGTGCTCAGCAATTCAGGCGGTTTCTGACCCTTGCTCATGTTAGCCATACGCTGCCAGAAAGGAATGGATTCCTGCGGGTTGTAACCTGCCATCGCCATGAATATCACGCCAAGGTGATCGGCCTCCAGCTCATTACCACGGGAAAAAGCCAGGGTACCTAAGTTACCGCCAACTCCGAATGCCTGGTTAAAAATATTTACTGCGGTAGGATTCCTGTTTAATGCTACCGAACCTGCTACCTGGATTCCCTGCATTACCAGGCCCTGGCTCATACGCTCGTTACCATGACGGGCAATAGCATGTGCAATTTCATGTCCCATTACACAGGCAAGTGCGGTTTCGTTTTGGGTTACCGGCAGCAAACCGGTATACACCACCACTTTACCACCTGGCATGCACCAGGCATTTACTTCTTTACTGTCTACCAGGTTAAACTCCCATTTATAGCTGGATATTTCATTACCCATGTTATTCTGGTTCATGTACCTGGTTACCGCGTTCGCAATACGCTGGCCCACCCTTTTTACCATTTCGGCATCTTTACTGGTAGTTTGCGATACTACTTTGTTCTCTGACAAAAACGACTGGTACTGCTGCAGCGCCATAGATTGCATGGTACTTTCAGGAACAAGGTTCAACTGGCTACGGCCGGTAATGGGTACACGTGAACAGGCCGCCAATGCAAGGCTTGCAGTAAAGAATAAAACATACTTTTTCATGGGAGCATCAATTTAAATATGCGTAAAACGCAAAAAGCACAAAGCAAAAAGCATGCACATTTTATGGCTATCGCTTTTTGCTTCCTGCTTTAATAATATAACTATAACTAGTTCTTGTCCTTTTTGTTTTTAAACAGTGGCACTTTACTTTCCACTCCTTTTAACAGCCTCGTGATATTCTTCTGGTGGGTTAATACCACCATTAAAGCAACAGCTATAGCAAATATGCGATAAAAGATTTCAGGTTCGTTGAAGATATAGAGGATAAGTATGGGGAAAGCGATACTGGCAATGATAGAGCTGAGAGACACATACCTTGTCAGGAAAAGGATCATTAAAAAGACCCCTACACAACATAAAGCTACCAGGGGCTGGATAGCCAGTACCAGTCCGAACAGGGTAGCAATTCCTTTACCTCCCTTGAAGTTTGCCCAAATGGGGAATATATGACCTACCACTGCAGCGAGCCCCAAACCGATCTGGAGGTTCACCAGCTGGGTAAGATGCTCAGGATCAAGATAATAAGGTGCCAGATAAGCCAAACGCACAGCTAATACACCTTTCAGCATATCTACCACCATTACAAAAGTACCCGCTTTCGGACCAAGCACCCTGAAAGTATTGGTGGCGCCGGCATTGCCGCTGCCATACTCCCGGATGTCCATACCAAAAACGCCTTTACTCACCCAGACAGCCGTAGGAACAGATCCTACCAGATAAGCACAAATAAGCAATAAAATTTCTACCATCACTACAAGTTAGGAATGCTAAGATAACAAATTCTGTGTTAAAATAGAGAGAATATTAGAAAAGATTGTAACACAAAAGTTGGATTATCAACGCTATTTATATGTAACTTTTATTTATTTACTTCCGGTACACAAAACCGGAGCGCCAGCCAGTTATCTTTTTCTATTCTTTCTTCCCTGGTAAATCCTTCAGAAACTGCTGCTGCAGTAATGTTTTCTTCATCGGTAGGTAAAATGCCACTCAGCAGTAATTTGCCTCCGGGTATCAGTAACCGGTACATATCTCCCATAAATTTCATCAAAATGTTATAGTTGATATTTGCCAGCAATATATCATATTTTCCGGTAATCACATCAAGATTGTCCGCCTGCCATACCTTTACTTTGCTCATTCCATTGGCGGCGATGTTTTCCAGGGTATTATTTACAGACCACTCGTCATAGTCGATGGCATCTATCGTTGCAGCTCCCATCATTTCCGCCAGTATAGCCAGTATCCCGGTGCCTGTGCCGAAATCAAACACCTTTTTGCCTTTAAGGTCCAGCTGCTCCATGAGCTTTATCATAGAGGCGGTGGTAGCATGATGCCCGGTACCAAAAGCCATTTTAGGGGTAATAATAATTTCATATTCGGGCTGCGGGTCAAACGGCGGATGAAACTCCGCCCGGATACCGCAAAAGCGGTCTACCTGAACAGGCTGAAAATTACTTTCCCATACCGCGTTCCAGTTAACCGGCAGTATGGTTTCTTTCGTATAGGTAACCCCGTGAGCGGTAAGCTGCTCTTCCAGTGCGACCTCATCAAAATCGGCAGCGGGAATATAGGCGATCAGCGCATCTGGCTGTTCTTCAAACCCTTCGTACTTCAGTTCAGACAATTGTGCAATCAGCAGGTCTGTTTGTGCCGCAGCAGCGCGGATGGTAATGGCAATGTAGGACATAGGCGGCAAAGATAGCTATTAGCGGGTAGCTTTCAGCGTTTACGGCAATGGATTTCGCTGTTGTATTAAACGGCGGCTTCCTGTGCCTGCGGCAGCCAGGGGATTGTTCATTGCTTCAACGTAAACATTATGTCGGGTTATTTTACCGCATTCGGTAGCTATGGAGGATTGTTCATTGCTTCAAAGTAAGCCCGCGCATCTTCCTGATATCAAAATTCGTTATATTTGATTTTTAAATTATATCACATATCCTATGAAAGCACTGTTTCTCCTGCTTACCGGCATGGTCCTGTCGCTGACCGGAATAGCCCAGGTAATCAAAGTACGGCCTCCTGAACCTATCACAGATTCAATTATTTATCAAACCGACAATGTAACACTGATCTTTGACCGGAAGCATCTCACGGAATATATGGCGACCATGGATTCCACTCTCCGCAACAGTAAGTATAGCAATAAGGTATTTAACAGTGTGCAGTTTGCGCACCTGAATGCCATAGATATGGGCAATCATTTCCGTAAGGCCTACTGTTACCTGGAAGATACTGCCAATAAGGATTTCAGTTACAGTACCGGTAAAATGAACATGTTATGGGCAGAAGATGGGGGCATTATGCTTCCCTATGTGGAAGAAATAATGCCTGACCTGCTGGCCGCGGGTGAAGTAAGGGTGATAGACAGAAGTACAAAGGCAATACAACCGGTTTATAAAATGATTGCCGAGCCTGTTGACGGTACCAACTACCGCGTATTTCGCCTGAATAGCGGGCGGGAGATCTTCAGGGAAAGCACTTTCCGGGTAGAACAGCTCACCAGAAGATAAAAACGGATCCATCATAAATAGAAAAGCAGTCACCTGGGTGACTGCTTTCTTTTTGTATTTAATTCCAGTTATCTGCTAGCTATAACAGCGCCTATTCGGCATCAAAGGTGGGCTCCTGTGGTTTTTCAGGACCTGCGTTGTAGTTTCCGCCGCCACGGTTTCCATCGCGGTTGAAATCACGCCTGTCGCCGCCACCGCGCCTGTCATCACCGCCACGTCTGTCGTCACGGGGACCACGCCTGTCGCCACGATCACCGCGATCACCACGGTCTCCGCGATCGCGGAAATCGCCTCTGTCGCCACGCTCTTCACGTTCCGGTCTTTCCACATATCCATCCGGTTTAGGCATAAGCACTTTACGGCTCAACTTAAATTTACCGGTTTTAGGATCGGTACCAGTCAGTTTTACTTTCACTTTTTCGCCTTCTGTGAGCACACCTTCCATTGTTTCCAGGCGTTTCCAGGAAACTTCGGAGATGTGGAGCAAGCCTTGTTTACCAGGCATGAACTCAACGAAAGCACCATAAGGCATAATGGATTTTACAACAGACTCATATACTTCACCTACTTCAGGTACAGCAATGATTCCTTTCACCCATGCCACTGCTTTATCGAGGCTTTCTTTCTGGGCAGAGAAGATGCTTACTTCACCGGTTTCACCAACTTCTTCGATGTTGATGGTAGTACCGGTTTCGCGTTGGATCTCCTGTATAATTTTACCACCGGGTCCGATCACAGCGCCGATAAATTCACGGTCGATGATGATCTTTTCCATGCGTGGTGCATGTGGTTTTGGTTCAGGACGGGCAGCAGGTACTACTTCGTACATAGCTTCCACGATATGCAGGCGGCCTTTCTTGGCCTGGGCCAGTGCAGAGCGCATTACATCCATGCTCAGCCCATCTACTTTAATATCCATCTGGATACCAACAATACCATCACGGGTACCGGTTACCTTGAAGTCCATATCACCGAGGTGATCTTCATCACCGAGGATATCTGTTAATACCGCCCATTTACCATCGGAAGCCCGGGAGATAAGTCCCATTGCCACACCGGAAACATGTTTTGGCATAGGTACACCAGCATCCATCAGTGCCAGGGAGCCGGCACATACGGTAGCCATGGAGGACGAACCATTTGATTCGAGGATATCGGAAACCACCCTTACAGTGTAAGCGTAGTCGCTGCCCGGCATCATCTGCTTCAGGGAGCGCATCGCCAGGTTACCATGTCCTACTTCACGACGGCCGGGGCCGCGCATCATTTTCACTTCGCCTGTAGAAAAGGGAGGGAAATTGTAGTGCAGGATAAATTTGGAATAATTGGAAACCGCCGCGCTTTCGATCAGCAGTTCATCTTCCGGGGTACCCAGTGTAACAGTGGTCAGGGACTGTGTTTCACCGCGGGTAAACAGGGCTGAACCGTGAGGGGAAGGCAGGATATCGATTTCCATTGCCAGCGGACGTACCTGGTCCAGTGAACGGCCATCCAGGCGAACGGATTCGTCCAGGATCATGTTGCGGATCACTTCTTTTTCCAGGTCGTGCAGATATTCTTTTACCAGCGGCTGGTCTTCTTCCGGTAATTCACCCAGGTGCTCTTTCAGTTCCTCGCCGATAGCAGCAAACGCATCACTGCGGTCGTGCTTGGCGGAAGCTGATTTGGCCACCTTGTAAATTTTATCTTTTGCAAAAGCTTCCACTTTTGCTTTCAGTTCTTCGTTCTGATGAGGTTGTGCGTATTCACGTTTGCCGGTTACACCTTTCAGGTCACGCAGTTGTTCCTGTGCCTTTACCTGCACCTTGATAGCAGCGTGTGCTGCCTCAATGGCAAGGATCAGATCTTCTTCCTGGCACTCTTTACTTTCACCTTCCACCATCATGATGTTCTTATCGGTAGCACCGATGATGAAGTCCATGTCGGCTTTGGCCAGTTCGGTACGGTTAGGGTTGATCACAAATTTGCCATCGATGCGGGCTACGCGTACTTCAGAAATAATTTCCTGGATGGGCACGTCGGAAACAGCCAGTGCAGCGGATGCAGCCAGGCAGGCCAGTGCATCAGGCATTACTTCGGGATCAGATGAAATCAGGGTAACGAGTACCTGTACTTCACAGAAATAATTATCAGGGAACAGAGGACGCAGAGCGCGGTCAATCAAACGGGAAATAAGTACCTCGGAATCAGACAACCGGCCTTCACGTTTGAAAAAGGAACCAGGGATGCGGCCTGCAGATGCAAACTTTTCCTGGTAATCAACAGTAAGGGGGAAAAAAGACTGGCCTGGTTTGGGTTCTTTATTTGCTACCACAGTGGCCAGCAATATTGAATTACCTAAACGCACCGTAACCGCGCCATCAGCCTGACGGGCCAACTTGCCGGTTTCGATGGTCACCATACGACCGTCTCCTATATCGAATTTCACTGAAATAGGTGTCAGATTCATAATAAAGTGAGGATTAATTAGATAACGTTATCCATTTCAAATCAATCGGATAACAAAACGTATACATACAAAAAAACTATTCCCAACATATAAGTTGGGAATAGCGCTATAATTAAGTCATGGTTATTTCCTGATACCTAACTTCTCGATGAGGGCACGATAGCCTGTGAGGTTGGTTTTAGATAAATAGGAAAGTAAACGCTTTCTCTGGCCAACCATCTTCATCAAACCACGGTGGGTAGAAAAATCTTTTTTGTTTTGTTTCAGGTGACCGGAAATGCTGTTGATACGCTCAGTCAGCAGCGCGATTTGTGCTTCCACAGAGCCTGTATTTTTTTCGCTTCCACCAAATTCCTTAAAAATATTGGCTTTCTTTTCAACAGTTAAGTAAGACATCTTTAAAAATAATAAGTAATAATAATGTTTTTTGTCGCTATTTTTCCGGTGCAAAGGTAGTTCAAAAAATAGGAATTACCAATTAACCGGAAATTAATAATAAATGAGGAATAATGTAGATCTGTAAAATTTTCTCTCTCAACAACTCCTAAGAAGAGAAATTCACAGCTGCATTATCCGTTACATGCCCGTTTTCCGTACGGAGTACTCTCGACGGGAATTTCTGCAATACAATATAATCGTGGGTGGCCATTACTATGGCTGTGCCTTCCCGGCAGATACGGAACAACAACTGCATAATACCGTCGGACGTTTCAGGATCCAGGTTACCCGTAGGCTCATCCGCCAGGATCAGTTTAGGCGAATTCAGCATGGCACGGGCAATGTCCACACGCTGCTGCTCCCCTCCTGATAATTCATACGGCATTTTAAAGCCTTTGGTTCCCAATCCTACTTTTTCCAGCACATCCGTGATCTTGTTTTCCATTTCCTTAGGATCCTGCCAGCCGGTTGCCCGGAGCGCAAATTTCAGGTTATCATGCACGTTGCGGTCGGTTAATAACTGAAAATCCTGGAATACCACCCCCAGATTCCGGCGAAGATACGGCACTTTTTTCCAATCCATCTTCTTAAGATCAAAGCCTACCACCTGTCCTGTGCCATCATTCAAAGGTAGATCTCCATACAATGTTTTTAACAAACTGGATTTCCCGGTACCGGTTTTACCAATGAGATACACAAATTCACCCTTATTTACCGTGATGTTCACATCACTCAATATCAATGAATGGCCCTGGTATATACTGGCATTTGTTAATTGTATGATAGGTTGTTCAGGCGTCATGTCCTTTCTGTTTTTACGGTCTGTGCGGACAAAAATAACTAATTAAAAAATAACTCGTTGTGATAATATATCAAATATCCATCTCTCTTAAACTAAAAAAATAGTTGTCGAACTAAATAATTAGTTTTAACTTGGTTCCTATAACCGCGACATATGAAACAGCTCACCAAAGCAGAAGAACAGATCATGCAGGCCTTATGGGAAACAGGGCCCGCCTTTGTAAAGGATATTATTGAAGTAATGCCGGAACCCAAACCGCATTACAATACCGTATCCACCCTGGTTAAAATACTGATTGAAAAAGGATTTGTTGACTTTAAAGCCTACGGTAAATCCCACCAGTATTTTGCTTTGATTACGAAAGATGCTTATAGCCACAAAACGGTGAATAACATCGTAAAGGGTTATTTCGACGGCTCCTTCAGTAACATGGTGTCTTTTTTTGTGAAAGAAAAAGAACTGAGCATTGCCGAGCTGGAGAAACTGGTACAAAAAATTAAAGCAGCCCAAAAACCTTAACCATGACAGTTCTGCTCACCTATCTTTCGAAAGTGATCATCTGTTCTGCTGTTTTATACGGCTACTATCATATTGCCCTGCGCAACAACCGTTTCCACCAGTGGAACCGGTATTACCTGATGCTGATCACCCTGATTTCTCTGCTCACCCCCCTCCTGCAGATCCCCTTGCCGGGCCAGGCGCAGGAATCATCCGGGGTACTGTCGTATACCGCACGCATTGTGGATCTCCGTGAAACTGTGATACCGGCTAATCCAGGGATCAGTTCCGATGCCATCCTCAATATCCTGTACATTATTGTGATTGGCTTACTGATGATAAGAATACTGGTAAGCCTCTTACGGCTCAAAAGCCTCATCCGCCGCAGCCAGGTACAGGACATTCCTCCTTACCGGTTTGTAAAACACAAGGATATCAAAGCCCCTTTCTCCTTCTTCAATTATATTTTCTGGGATCATCAAACTTCCCTGAATTCGCCCGAAGGACAACAGATATTTAAGCATGAACTGGTACACCTTCAGGAGAAACACAGCGCCGATAAGCTTTTCATGGAGCTGGTTACTGCAGTATGCTGGATCAATCCTTTCTTTCACCTGATAAAACGGGAGCTGGCGCTGGTGCATGAATTCCTGGCCGACAAAAAAGCAGCGGGGGAAGAAATAGCCGGCTATGCCCAAACCATCCTGCAGATGGCTTTTCAAAGCAAACAATTCAGTATTACGAACGACTTTTTTCATCCGCCAATAAAAAGAAGAATCCTTATGCTAACACAATTCCATACACCCAGGTTCAGTTACCTCCGGCGCATCATGGTGCTGCCGCTGGCTGTATTCATTTTTTGTTCCCTTGCTTTTGTGGCCGATAAGCGCCCGTCCGCCATTCCGGCGCTTACCGTCACAACCACTGCAGCCCCCACCACTGCAATCGTTCCTGCATCCGTGGTTGCCATGGATACCACGCCTGTTAAAAAGGCAAACAAAACGAAAGACAACGTATATACTTTCGTAGAGCAGCCCCCTTCTTTCCAGGGAGGCGAAGAAGCACTGGCAAAATATCTTTCTAAAAATATCCGGTATCCTAAAGCAGCAGTGGATAAAAAAATAGCCGGCACCGTGTTCATACAATTTGTAGTAGACGAACAGGGTTATATCAAAGATGCACATGCCGTTGGAAAGAACCCGGGCTTTGGCCTTGTTGAAGAAGGTTTGCGTGTAGTGCAGGCGATGCCGCAATGGATACCCGGCAAACACCAGGGGAAAACAGTTGCTGTACAATTTAACCTTCCCATCCGGTTTGTACTGGATGCAGGGCAACAAACACCGCCACCTCCTCCGCCACCAGCTCCCTCAGGTAAAACCATTACCTTCCACCCTTCTTCCGATAACAATGAAGTATTTACCTTCGTTGAACAGCCACCGCGTTTTCCCGGAGGTGAAGAGGCATTAGCACGCTATCTCAGTAAAAATATCCGCTACCCCGAAGAGGCGCAGAAAGCCAAAGTTGACGGTACTACCTTTGTACAGTTTATTGTAGATGCAGATGGCTCGATCCGTGATGTGAAAACAGTGGGTGCAAAGAAAGGCTATGGCCTGGAAGATGAAGCGATAAGGGTGGTTAAGGCCATGCCTAAATGGACGCCAGGCGAACAGAATAAACAACTGGTAGCTGTGCAGTTTAATCTTCCTATCAGGTTTAGTATACCTAATTAACACAACTATAAACAATCAATGAAAGGCCCTGGCTTACGCCGGGGCTTTTTTTTGCAGCGAAGATTGTCTGACTCATGATTACACTGATTGATTGGATCATTTTTGATTTTTGAAGAATTGGGGGGCATGAATTTTATTGGCAAATAATATAAATCCATAAAAAAACCGGTCACTGTATGGTGACCGGTTTTTTTAAAAAATTATCAGGATCAATACTCAAAAGTTCCTGCAGGTGCTTTCACCGTTACTTTCTTTTCTGCTGCCGCTTCTACCCTACCTATAATCTGTCCATCAATATTAAAGCTTTTGGAGATACTGATGATGTCTGCGGCTATTGCTTCCGGTACATAGAGCTCCATCCTGTGGCCCATATTGAACACCTGGTACATTTCCTTCCAGGGAGTACCTGACTGCTCCTGGATAAGGCTGAACAGCGGAGGTACCGGGAACAGGTTATCCTTGATCACATGCAGCTTCTCAATAAAATGCAGCACTTTGGTTTGAGCGCCTCCGCTGCAATGCACCATGCCGTGGATCTGCGGACGGAACTGCTCCAGCACTTTCCTGATCACCGGTGCATAAGTACGGGTGGGCGATAATACCAGCTTACCTGCATCCATAGCGCCAAAGCCCGGGATATCTATTTTGTCTGTCAGTGATTTTTTACCACTGAACACCAGGTCGTAAGGAATACCCGGATCAAAGCTTTCAGGGTATTTTTCAGCCACTGCTTTATTAAATACATCATGACGCGCACTGGTAAGGCCGTTGCTGCCCATGCCGCCATTGTATTCCGATTCGTAGCTAGCCTGCCCGTAAGAAGCCAGTCCTACCACTACATCCCCTGCCTGGATCCGGTCGTTGGAAATCACGTCTTCACGTTTCATGCGGCAGGTAACTGTAGAGTCTACAATAATAGTGCGTACCAGGTCGCCCACATCGGCGGTTTCTCCACCGGTGGAATAGATACTGATACCATGATTACGCAGTTCCGCAAGGATTTCTTCCGTACCATTGATGATAGCAGCAATCACCTCGCCGGGCAGCAATTGCTTATTCCGCCCGATAGTGGAAGAAAGAAGGATATTGTCGGTGGCGCCTACGCAAAGCAGGTCGTCCATATTCATTATAATCGCATCCTGGGCAATGCCTTTCCATACGCCCATATCCCCGGTTTCTTTCCAATAAATGTAAGCCAGGGAGGATTTGGTACCGGCTCCATCTGCATGCATGATATTACAGTAGGCTTCATCGCCTCCTAAAATATCGGGTACAATTTTGCAGAATGCTTTAGGGAAAAGCCCCTTATCAATGTTCTTAATGGCATTATGCACATCTTCCTTACCTGCTGAAACACCACGTTTGGCGTAAATATTATTATCCACCGGGAAATAAATAAATATGTAAATAAAAAATAAACTAAATAAAGATGCTCTTCAGGCTGCAAAAGTAACAGATTCCATGCAGAATGCCCGCCGAATGTGTTAGATTTGCACGGCGATTTTGATAGTTATTGATTTATATGCAGGTTCACAGGGACTTAGACCATTTACCGGAATTCCGTAAGGCTGTTATCACAATAGGCACTTTCGACGGAGTACATGCAGGCCACCGCTTCATTATTGAGCAACTGGAGCAGGCTGCCACTGCCTGCGGAGGCGAAACCGTGATCATTACTTTTGATCCGCATCCACGCGAAGTATTACAGCCTGCACCCAATAACATCCGCTTACTGACCACCTTACCTGAAAAGATCGCTTTGCTGGAGCGTGCAGGGATCGATCACCTGGTAGTAGTACCCTTTACCAAAGCGTTTTCTGAAATGGCGGCCCGCAGTTACCTGGAAGATTTCCTGGTAGCACGTTTCAGGCCACATACTATTATCATAGGCTATGATCACCGGTTTGGCCACAACCGGGAAGGAGGGCTTGAACTGCTGGAGGCAGAGCAGCAGCAATATGGTTTTACCCTGGTAGAGATTCCGCAGCAGATAGTGCATGACCTTACCGTTAGCTCCACCAAAATCCGCAAAAGCCTGCAGGAAGGCAATATACGGCTGGCCAATGAGCTGCTGGATTACACCTATTTCCTCACCGGCAAAGTAGTACATGGCGATAAAATGGGCAGACAACTGGGTTATCCCACCGCTAACCTGCATCTTAGTGATGAAAGAAAACTGATCCCTGCCGAGGGTATTTATGCTGTAAATGCACAACTTAGCGGCAGCAGTAAATTGCTACCGGCGGTAATGAGTATTGGCTTCCGGCCTACCTTCAATGGCACCGACCTTCGCCTGGAGGTGCATATCTTTGATTTTAATGAAGATATTTACGGGCAGGAATTAACCGTTCACTTTGTGGAATACATCCGTTCCAACCTGAAGTTTGATAATATAGATGCGCTGATAGTGCAGATGGATAAAGATTCCGCACAGGCAAAGGAAATATTGGCGGGTGCTTAGAATTCTTCGCCGAGGAAATCTATCGTTTCTTCCCTTTTTTTAAGAGGCTTCATTAAACGAACTCCCCGCCAGAAAAAAAAGACAGACGCTATTATATAAAAGCACATCGACACAGCTGCGTATGCATTCATTTTAAGGTCTATACTGACCCTTCCATTACTGACTGATACAGTATTCAGCAGCACTATAAAAGCGCAAAAGCTACCCAGAAAGAAAAACAAAATACCGAACAGCGTTCTGAATATTTTTTTTATTTCAACAGCCATTGAAACAGTTTACAGGGATTATTTAATTCATCACCTTATACATCAGCTCCTTCATCAGCTCCCCATCTTCCACACCGCTATCGTTAATGCCTATACTCCGCAGGTTATACTGATGTAACAGCAAAATAGCTTTCTCTGTGCCTTCCGGTCCATACTGACGGGCTGCATTCATGTAATCCTTTACAAAAAACGGATGCACACCGAGCGCCGAAGCCACTTCTTTCTCCCCTCCTTTTACGCTGAAAATGAGGTTTACTTTCGCGAAAAAGTTATACAGGGCCGGCAACGTCATTTGGATGGGCGCCGCTTTGGGATTAGCGGCAAAATAGGATATGATCCGGAATACTTTGGCAGTATTTTTTTGCCCCAGGGCGTTCTGCAGCTCAAACACATTGTATTCCTTGCTGATGCCCACATACTTTTCAATGTCTGTTTCATCGATCTTTTTCTGGGCAGGCAGATTTACCAGCAATTTATCAATTTCATTGGCAATACGTGACAGGTCGTTGCCGATATGATCTACCAGGAGAATGGCAGCTTTTTGTGAGATGGCCAGTCCGCGGCTGCTTACATAACCTTCCACCCAACCGGGCAGCTGGTTATCATACATTTTTTTTGTAGACAGCAGCACGCCTTTCTCTTTTATGAGTTTGGCCATTTTACTCCTGCCATCTATTTTGCCCTGTTTATGCGCTACTACAAACACAGTGGAGGTAAGCGGATTATCTATATATGCTTCCAGTTTCAGCAGGTCGCGCATGGCCTGTGCTTCTTTCAAAAGTACCACCTGTCTTTCTGCAAACATGGGATATCTCCGGCAGGCATTGATCACCTGGGTCCAATCCGTATCTTTTCCATAAAGGACTGTGAGATTGAAGCCTTTTTCCGATTCGGGCAGCAGTTCATGTTCAGCATAACTGGTTACCTGGTCGATGAAAAAGTCTTCATCTCCTTCCAGCCAGTATAATGATTTGAATTTCTGTTGCTTCCAATCCCTGATGATGTCCTGGTACTCCATTATTATATTACTTTTCGTCTTTACGACTATTTTTTTACGATGATAATATCTTCCGGGGTCAAAGCCGGTAACCGTTTGAATTTCAACAGTAGCTGTGCTACTGCCAGTACATCTTTCTGGCAATAGGCGGCAATACGTTCCAGGTCTTTTTCCTCCCAGTACACCTTCCCTACCATACTGCCGTCTATATCGTCTTTGGGCGTATCAATACCCATTACGGCGGTCAGGAGTTTCAGGGAAATGTAATGTTTAAAGTCCCCGAAGCGCCATAGCTGCAAGGTATCCAGCATGGGAACCTCCCAGGGTTTAAATCCATGCAGCTGTAAAGGTTGTGGCAAAGATAACAGATGAATAACAGACCTCCTGCAAATAAAAGGAATATCAAATTCTTTGATGTTATGCCCGGCAAACTGGAACCGGGGATACTTTGCATAGAATTTATTAATTAATTCTAAAAATCCGGAAAGCACAACTGCTTCATCATCATGATAAAACGATTTCAGCCTTAACTGGTACCTGTTATTTTCCAGGCTGAAAAACCCTGCCGAAATGCAAACTATTTTTCCAAATTCGGCGTAGATGCCAGCCCTGTCGACGTATGCTGAGTCATCGTTTCCTGAAACTGGCGCAGTTTTTGCCATTTTCTCCCGCCAAAGCTGTTGCATATCTTCAGATAAGTGCTCTATAGCTGGAGCCGCCGGTGTTGTTTCTATGTCCAGCAGTAATAATTGATCTAACGCAATATTTGGAAGCACAATTAAAAAACAGTTTTATAGCTATTTATAAAATAAGAATATTATAAGTACTTTTGAATAACAATTTTTAACCATATAACAAAAAACATAAAACTCACAACTATGACGGAGAACACCTTTAATTCCCCTGCACCGGGATCACCCGGACCAGAAAAACCACGCAGCCGCAATGGTCTAATTTACGGTATTTTAATTGCAGCATTAGCCGGTACCTGGATATATATGTTATATGACAAAAATAAATCCAGCGAGCAAATCGTTCAAAAAAACACCCAGATAGATTCGATCTCTTCTTCCCGTGATGCACTGCAGCAGGAGTACAACGCGGCCAATGCCCGCCTGGACGACCTGGTATCACAGAACACCCGGATGGACAGCCTGGTTAAAACAAAAGATAAAGAAATACAGGATATGAAAGCCAGGATCTCCAGCATCCTGTCTAACAAAAACGCTACACAGGCACAACTGGCAGAAGCACGCCGTTTGATTGAGCAACTGAAATCCAACATCGAGGGTTATACTCAAACCATCGAGCGCCTGGAAGGAGAAAAAATAGTACTGGCTGGTGAAAGGGATTATGCCCGTAAAGAGCGCGACTCAGTATCTGTTGTAAAAGACAGTCTCAATAAGAAGGTAGACCTGGGATCTGTATTACATGCATCCAACATTAAATTATTACCGATCCGTGTAAAGAACAACGGTAAAGAAGTAGAAACCAGCAAAGCAAAACGTGCAGATATGATGCGGGTTACCTTTGACCTGGACGACAACCGTATTGCACCCACCGGTGATAAAGAGATCTTTGTAGCTATCACAGCTCCGGATGGTGCTCCACTGGCAGTAGAAGCATTGGGCTCCGGCCGTTTCACACTGGAGGATGGCACTGAAAAATTATATACTGCCAAGAAAACAGTGGCTTACACTACCGGCCAGAAACAATCCGTGAGTATGGACTGGAAACAGAATTCCGATTTCAAGCCAGGCGATTATGCTGTTGAAATCTACCATAACGGTTTCAAAATCGGGCAAGGTAAAGTAACATTGAAGAAAGGCGGCTTGTTTTAACAGCAATCAGCTTAATAATAAAGGCAAATGGCCGGAGCGAAGTATGATCTTCGTTCCGGCCATTTGCTTTCAGGGGGAGTGTTCACCAGATTCATGATATTTTTTTCGCTTATCCCATTTGTTAATGATTAGTTATTGCCAAAAACATATATATAAAAATAAAATTAAATTAACGTTCTTTGCTTCACAATTAAAGATAGCCGGAGGCCACTGCACTCCCATGACCAATGCTTAAGAAGAAGAATGTGACAGGCATACTATAAATGCCGGCCCAGCCCATGTTTACGATGAAGGATTTGATTTCAGCCACTTGTTATCCCTGAAGTCAATGCCCCTACTTTGCAACAAACAGGGCCACGTAATTCCTTAACATCGTCTTTTTGTGCACCTTTTGTTATTATCGGATAAGATAAGAAGCCCAATTAAAACCGAAGCATGGAAGACATGAATAAAATAGTGTACGTTGTAGATGATGATGAAATATTTCATTTCATTATCAAAAAAATGTTGGGGCACCAAAGCAATCATCTGGTAGTTACCTCTTTTCTCTGCGCAGAAGAAGCCCTGGAACAGCTTTCCAGAGCCCCTCAACCTACCTTACCCTCTCTTATCATTCTTGATATGAATATGCAGCGAATGAACGGCTGGGATTTTATTGAGGCATACAGGGGATTGAAAACATCGTTTAAAAATACTATCCCGATCATCATGTGCTCATCCTCTGTGGATGTACGGGACATGCAAAAAGTACAACATACGCCGGAGCTGATGGCGTACATTACAAAGCCCCTTGACAAGAACAAATTAAAGGTAATAGAGGAGTATTTGTAATAAGATATAAACTCACCATTAAAAAAAGAAGCGAATGACCGGATGGTCATTCGCTTCCATATTTTTAGGCTATCTCTTTTACGCCGGAACTGCGCTACCATACATTTCTTCGCGCAGCGCTTTCACACGTTCATCTGCCAGGTATTCATCAAAGGTCATGAGCCTGTCGATGATACCTTTAGGCGTTAACTCGATAATACGGTTAGCTACTGATTGCATGAAGGTATGGTCATGGGTAGTGAACAGTACCACTCCCTTGTAGTTGATCATGCTTTCGTTGAAAGCCTGAATAGACTCAAGATCCAGGTGGTTGGTAGGCTCATCAAGTATGAGCACATTCGGATCCTGCAACATCATACGGCTGATCATGCAACGTACTTTTTCACCACCGCTCAGCACTGAAGTTTTCTTCATGATCTCATCTCCGCCAAATAACATTTTACCGAGGAAGCCACGGAGGAAAGGTTCATCCACATCTGTTACATGAGGTGGCACGTACTGACGTAACCAATCCATCAGGTTCAGGTCTTTATTGGCAAAGTAGGCAGCATTATCGTTTGGCAGGTAAGCACTGGTTACAGTGGTACCCCATTCAAACTTGCCGCTGTCTGCTGTTGCTTCACTGTTGATCACCTCAAAGAAAGTAGTAAGTGCCAGGTGATCTTTAGAAAGAAATGCGATCTTATCTCCCTTGTTAACAGAGAAAGTAACATCTGTAAAGAGTTTACGGCCGTCTGCCAGCTTCTCCAGTTTTTCCACGTTCAGTATCTGGTTACCCACTTCACGCTGTTGCTTGAAGATGATACCGGGATATTTACGGTTAGATGGTTGTATATCTTCCACCACCAGTTTTTCCAGGGCTTTCTTACGGGAAGTAGCCTGTTTACTTTTGGAGGCGTTGGCGCTAAAACGGGCGATAAAGTCCAGCAGGTCTTTACGCTTATCTTCCATCTTCTTGTTCTTATCTGCAATCTGGCGGGCCATCAACTGGGATGATTCGTACCAGAAGGTATAGTTACCACTGAAGATCTGGATCTTTGCGCGGTCCACATCTGCCACATGCGTACATACGGCATCCAGGAAGTGACGGTCGTGGGATACCACGATCACAATATTTTCGTAGTCGGCCAGGAAGTTTTCCAGCCAGCCAATGGTTTCAACATCCAGGTCGTTCGTAGGCTCATCCAGCAGGAGGATATCAGGATTACCAAACAGGGCCTGTGCAAGCAGTACCCGCACTTTAAGGCTACCGGCAATATCCTTCATCAGCATACCATGCACTTCCTCTTTCACGCCCAGATCGCTCAGCAGCACACCTGCATCGCTTTCTGCAGTATAGCCGCCCATCTCACCATATTCAGCTTCCAGTTCGCCTGCACGCATACCGTCTTCCTCGGTAAAATCTTCCTTGGCATATATAGTATCCCTTTCGTTCGCTATTTCCCAAAGCTTTTTATTACCCATCAATACGGCATTCAGTACCGTAACCTCATCAAACTGGAAGTGGTTCTGCGTGAGCACGCTCATTCGCTCACCGGGAGTGATTTCCACTGTACCCTTATTCGGTTCGATCTCACCGGACAATATCTTCAGAAAAGTAGACTTCCCTGCTCCATTGGCCCCAATCACACCATAACAGTTCCCTTTTGTGAAATTGAGGTTTACTTCGTCAAACAATACTCTCTTACCGAAAGAGAGCGTTACGTTTTTAACACTGATCATGCTGGCTATCAAATTTTGAAGCTGCGAAGGTACTGATTTTATGCGGGGTTTCCAAGAATGAACTGTAGCAGACATATCAATAAACAAGATGAATAAATATCTTTATAACAATCTTTTATACATTTTGAGCACCTGTGATCCAGCGTCAGAAAGAAATGCAACATTTCTTTAACCCTTTCATCGTGAAAGGGTTGTCTGCATATATGCTTTCAATACGTATCTTTAGCGCATAAAAATGAAAACCGCATGACAGCATATAAACAGATATTCGAGAACAACAAGCAGTGGATAGCTACCAAAAAGGCCACAGACGAACAGTTTTTTGAGAAAATGGCGGACACACAGAAACCCACCTACCTGTATATTGGCTGCAGCGACAGCCGGGTTCCAACCAATGAAATCATGGGACTTGAAGCAGGAGAAGTGTTTGTGCACCGTAATATCGCCAACCTTGTACCTAATATCGATCTCAATGTAATGAGCGTGATCAATTACGCGGTGGTACACCTGGAAGTAAAACATATCATTGTATGCGGCCACTACAACTGCGGCGGCGTAAAAGCTGCCATGCAGGCCAAAGACCTCGGTATCCTCAATCCCTGGTTGCGTAATATCCGCGATGTATACCGCCTTCACATGGATGAACTGAACGCTATAACGGATGAGCATGCACGTTATAATCGCCTCGTTGAACTGAATACGCAGGAACAATGCATTAACGTCATCAAAACTGCAGCTGTACAGAAATCGTACGTGGCAAAAGGTTTCCCCACTGTACATGGCTGGGTATATGACCTTAAGAACGGCGCGCTGAAAGACCTGGAAATAGATTTTGAAGGCGTGCTGCACGAAATACAGAAGATTTATGATTTAACGGGTTCCGGCCTGATGCAAAAAGATACCGAATAATCATGGGCCCGATAGGCATATTCGACTCCGGCTATGGGGGTTTGACCGTACTCAGGGAAATTGTGGCGGAGCTCCCGCAGTACGACTACATTTACCTGGGAGACAATGCCCGCGCGCCTTACGGCAACCGCGGCTTTGATACCATTCACACCTACACGCTGGAGTGCGTGCAAAAGCTGTTTGAAATGGGATGCCCGCTGGTAATACTGGCCTGCAACACTGCCTCCGCGAAAGCATTGCGCACTATCCAGCAGAAAGACCTCCCGCATATTGCTCCCGATAACCGGGTATTAGGCGTGATCCGCCCTACTTCCGAAATGGTAGGCACCATTACGCAAACCGGTGAAGTAGGCATACTGGCCACCAACGGCACAGTATCATCAGAATCGTACCCGCTGGAAATCCAGAAGTTTTTTCCACATGTAAAAACACATCAGCTGGCCTGCCCGATGTGGGTGCCGCTGATTGAAAACAATGAACATGAAAGCGAAGGGGCAGACTACTTTGTAAAAGAATACCTGGACAGAATATTGTTGGCCTCACCAGGCATCGATACCCTTGTACTTGGCTGTACTCACTACCCGCTGCTGATGAAAAAGATCAAACAGTTTTTACCGGGAGGTATCACTGTTCTATCACAGGGTAAAATTGTGGCGCACAGCCTGAAAGATTACCTGAATCGGCACCCTGAAATGGAAAGCAGGTTGAGTAAACAGCAACAGCGTAGTTTTTATACCACCGACGATCCCGTAATTTTTGATAAGATGGCGGAGATCTTTTACGGTAAAACAGTGGCTTCATCAAAGATGCTCACCAAATAAGAAGAGGGTGTATCGTATTTTCGATACACCCTCTTCTTATTTGGTACCTGATGAAGACCGGCAGTAGTTTAAGCTTCGTTTTACTATTTTTCTTTCCCTTCCAGCTTTAACAGGAAGGAATATTCCAGCGCCACTTCTTCCAGCGACTTAAACCTCCCCGAAGCGCCGCCATGGCCGGCTTCCATATTAGTGTGCAGCAGCAGTAAATGGTGATCTGTTTTCAACTCCCTTAATTTCGCTACCCATTTGGCCGGTTCCCAGTATTGTACCTGGGAATCGTGTAAACCGGTAGTGACCAGCATATTGGGGTAAGCTTTACGCTCTACGTTATCATAAGGGGAGTAGGACTTCATGTAATCATATGAATCCTTGTTCTTTGGATTGCCCCATTCATCAAACTCACCAGTAGTAAGCGGAATACTTTCATCGAGCATGGTGGTAACCACATCCACAAAAGGAACCTGCGCCACAATGCCGTTAAACAAGGCTGGCTCCATATTGGCAACAGCGCCCATCAACAGGCCGCCGGCGCTTCCACCCATTGCGTAAAGATGTGCAGAGTCCGTATAATGCTGCTGTACCAGGAATTTTGCAACGGCTATAAAATCAGTGAACGTATTTTTCTTCTTAAACATTTTGCCATCTTCATACCATTGACGGCCCATTTCCTGACCGCCGCGTACATGCGCAATGGCAAAGGCAAAACCACGGTCCAGCAAACTTAACCGGGTGGAGCTGAAAGTGGCATCCATACTGTTGCCATAGGAACCATAGCCATACAGCAATAGCGGCCCTTTGCCATTTTTCTCAAAGGTTTTCTTATACACTATCGACACCGGTATTTTGGTACCATCCGAAGCAGTGGCAAATAATCTCTCTGTTGCATAATCTTTGGGATCATAGCCGCCCAGTACTTCCTGCTGACGTTTCAATTCACTGGTCCCTGTTTCCATATTGTAATCATACACCGAGTTGGGTGTGATCATGGAAGTATAATTATACCGCAGTTCCCTGCTGTCCATTTCCGGGTTACTGCTTACAGATGCGGTATAAGCTGTTTCTGAAAATGGCAGGTATTTTTCGGTATGGGTTTTATCATTGATGATACGGATCTGTGTCAGGCCGCCTTTTCTTTCTTCCAATACGGTAAACTCTTTAAACAGCTCCACGCCTTCCAGCAGCACATCGCTGCGGTTGGGAATGAGCTCTTTCCAGTTTTGCCTGGAAGTTTTATCCAGCGGAGTTTCCATTAGTCGGAAGTTAAGAGCGTTCCAGTTAGTGGTGATATAGAATTTATCATCGCGATGATCCACATGATACAGCATATCCTTTTCCCGCGGATGGAAAATGCGGAATGCGTCATTAGGCTTGGAGGCATCCAGGATGCGACTTTCGGACGACAGGGTACTTTCGCTGTTGATGATAATATATTTGCCGGATTTTGTTTTGGAAACAGCTACATCAAATGTTTCATCTGCCTCATGATACACTTCCTTATCAGCAGCCACACCCAGTGAGTGCCGCATAATACGATCGGCCCGGAGGGTAACGGTATCTTTGCGGGAATAGAAAAGGGTTTTATTGTCACTGGCCCAGGTGCTGCCGGCGGTGGTTTCATGGATCTCGTCTGCAAGAAGCTCGTTTGTTTCCAGGTTCTTGATCCGGATAGTATAACGCCGGCGACTTACCGTATCTATCCCGTAAGCGAGCAATTTCGTATCGGGGCTTACACTCAACCCGGCTACCTGGCAATAGGCGTGACCAGCGGCCAGCTCATTCACATTCAGGATCACTTCTTCGGGCGCTTCCAGGCTGCCTTTTTTGCGGCAATGCAAAGGGTACTCCTTCCCTTCCTCGTAACGGGTGTAATAATAATACCCGTTCTTAAGATAGGGTACACTCATGTCTGTTTCCTTGATCCTGGACTTCATCTCTGTGAAGAGATTTTCACGGAGTTTTTTTTCGGGAGAAAGGATGGTGTCGAGATACCCGTTCTCTGCATTCAGCCAGGCCAGTACTTTCGGATCTTCCCGGTTATTCATCCAGTAATAATTATCTATCCGTGTGTCGCCGTGGATACTGAGCTCTTTAGCTATCTTCTCTGCTACAGGAGGTTTTACATCAACCTGGTCATTCATAGTTTTTTTCTTTTCATTACAAGACAAAAGCACCATTCCCAAAAGCAACCAACAATTACCCTGGAAGTTTTTAAACATAGGAGATAGATTTAAATAGTATGGTTTAACTCAAAAGCAATACAAAGTACGAATTCTCCCTACACTATTTTCATATTCACCGGGTCCCAGTTAATCAGTTTTTTGCTGAAGTAGCTTTCATTGGTTACAAGGGCAGGGCCGGCGGCACGGAGGCCAAATACCGCATCTTCCACCACGGGTTTGCCGGAACGCATGGATTCAAAGAAGTTGGTAAAGTGATCCAGGCGGTCGTCGTACCCTTTCGGAGCGGCAAAAGCGCTGGATGTTTCTACCGTATTCCGTTTATCTGCGGAATATTTTGCGTTATACTCCTGCACATATTGCGCCTGTTGTTGTTTGGTAAATGTGTTATAGGTATCCCAGCCACCATAGCCCGGTGCTTCCGGCAGCTTATGTTTTTTGATTTTGAAGTCGTTCCAGCCCAGTTCCAGTACGCCTTCGGTCCCGATAAAACGGGTGTATTCCCCACCGCCGCTGCCATCGGCAAAATTCACGCGGAGCGTCATCTGGAAAGCAGGATGTTCTTTTGTTTCCGGGTAATCAAAAATAGCTACTACCACATCCGGCACATCGCGGCCATCTTTCCATTGCACCAGGTTGCCGCTGGCATAAATGGAGGTAGGCCCGAGCGATCCCGTAATAAAATGAAGGCCGGAGATCAGGTGCACAAACAGGTCGCCGGGAATACCGGTACCGTAGGCGCGGTAGTTACGCCAGCGGAAAAACCGTACGGGGTCAAACGGCAGTTTGGCGGTATCTTTCAGGAAAGTGTCAAAGTCTACAGTAGCCGGTGAAGCATCCGGTGGAATGGAATACTGCCAGGCGCCGAGCGCGCTGTGGCGGTCCATCCTTGCTTCCACTACATTCAACTGTCCTATTTCACCGGCCCGGTAACGTTTACGGGCTTCTGCAAGCGCCACGCTGCTAACACGCTGGCTGCCTACCTGGAAAACGGCTTTGGTACGTTGTTGTGTGGCAATTACTTTGTGACCTTCCTCTATCTGCTGTACCATCGGTTTTTCGCAGTAAACGGCCTTTCCTGCCTCCATAGCGGCAATGGCAATGGTATCGTGCCAGTGATCGGGCGTAGCTACTATAATAGCGTCTATATCTTTCCGTTTCAGCAATTCCCGGTAGTCGCGGGTGGTGTAAACCTGCGGACCGAACACTTCTTTTACTTTCTCAAGATGACCGGTATACAGATCAGCCGCGCCTACAAATTCCACTCCCGGCACTTTGATAGCCGTTTCCACATCCCCGAATCCCATAATACCCATTCCTACGCAGGCTATACGGATTTTATCATTGGAGGCTACCCGTTTTTCGGGCTGCAATATCTCTACATGTTCCTGGTCTTTAGCGATGGCGGCCAATTGACCTATGCCAAGCAGTGCGGCGGTGCTGCCTATGTGCTTGATAAACTTTCTGCGTGATTGTTCTGACATATGTTCTCTGTTTTACATTACGTGGAAAAAGCACATAATAATAAAAAAATTTAGAAAGTTAAAGTCGAAAGGATGAGCGGAGATCAGTGCGGTTTTTTGCCGGACCCAGGATTATGATGATTATGCTGATTTTTACTTTGGGATTCTTTTTTAAGAGTAAAATCAGCTGGATCAGGAATACGGATAATAAAAAAATAAAAAGAAAGGAGATAGGAATGCCATAACATTCCCATCTCCTTTATATATCATTCAAAAAATAAAACCAGTAAAATCAGCGAAATCATCTGAATCAGTGTTCCGAGACAAAATCCGCTGAAACATCTGCTTATTTCTCAGAAGAAAAACCTGCAGCAATAAACTCCCTGTTGAGGCGGGCAATATTGGTGAGGGAAATTTCTTTCGGACATTCCGCTTCACAGGCGCCGGTATTGGTACAGCTGCCAAAGCCTTCCTTATCCATTTGCGCCACCATATTGAGTGCGCGGGTTTGCCTTTCAGGCTGGCCCTGTGGCAGCAATGCCAGCTGGGAAACTTTTGCAGATACGAACAGCATGGCAGAAGAGTTCTTACATGCTGCTACGCAGGCGCCGCAACCGATACAGGCCGCTGCAGCAAAAGCCAGATCCGCTTTATTTTTATCTACCGGTAAACAGTTCGCATCCTGTGCGTTACCTGTATTCACGGAAATATAACCACCCGCTTCAATGATACGGTCAAACGCCGATCTGTCTACAGTCAGATCTTTGATTACCGGGAATGCTCCTGCCCTCCAGGGCTCTACCGTGATGGTATCGCCATCCTTGAAAGCGCGCATGTGCAGCTGACAGGTAGTAGTACCATTCCACGGACCATGTGCACGGCCGTTGATATGCATGGAGCACATACCGCAGATACCCTCGCGGCAATCGTGGTCAAATGCTATTGGTTCCTTGCCTTCATTGATCAGCTCTTCATTCACCACATCAAACATTTCCAGGAACGACATTTCAGAAGAAATGTTTTTTGCCTGTAACGTTTCAAATCTACCCTGATCATCTTTGTTTTTCTGCCTCCACACTTTTAATGTGAGGTTCATGTTATAATGTTCCATATACCTTGGACAATTATTTGATTTATAATCCTGGCTAACCGTTAAACAGTTCGCCAATAACCATTATTTATAGCTACGCTGTGTTGGTTTACATTCAACGAATTCCAGTGGTTCCTTGTGCAGTTCGTACTGGCCATCGCCTTTATATTCCCATGCAGCCACATAGCTGAAGTTTTCATCGTCGCGTTGTGCTTCCCCTTCGTCGGTTTGTGATTCTTCGCGGAAGTGACCACCACAGGATTCGCGGCGGTTCAGTGCGTCGATGCACATCAGTTCGCCCAGTTCCAGGAAGTCGGCCACACGACCGGCTTTTTCCAGTTCAGGGTTGAATTCGTTCGCTTCACCTGGAATACGCACATCTCTCCAGAACTCTGCCCTCAGCGCCTTGATCTCTTCAATCGCTTCTTTCAGGCCTTGTTCATTACGTGCCATACCGCATTTATCCCACATGATCTTACCGAGTTTTTTGTGGAAGAAATCGACAGACTTAGAGCCTTTAATGCTCATTAGTTTATTAATGGTGTCTCTTACTTTATTTTCTGCTTCTACGAAAGCGGGGTGGTCGGTAGGAATTGCTTTTGTGCGGATCTCATCTGCCAGGTAATTACCTACAGTGTAAGGGATCACGAAATAACCATCGGCCAGGCCCTGCATCAGTGCAGATGCTCCCAGGCGGTTAGCGCCGTGATCGGAGAAGTTTGCTTCTCCCAGGGAATACAGGCCGGGAACAGTAGTTCCCAGTTCATAATCCACCCAAAGGCCGCCCATTGTATAGTGTACCGCAGGATAGATACGCATGGGCAGTTCGTAGGGATTTTCACCGGTGATCTTGGCGTACATGTCGAACAGGTTACCATATTTTTCGGCTACTACTTCTTTACCCAGTTTAATGATCTCTTCTTTGGAAGCATTAGTGATCTGGCGTTTACCCACTTCAATGTTGCCATAGCGCTCGATCGCGGCGGCAAAGTCGAGGTACACTGCCTGTTTGGAAGTACCTACGCCGTAACCGGCATCGCATCTTTCTTTTGCTGCACGGGAAGCCACGTCGCGGGGAACAAGGTTACCGAATGCAGGATATCTTCTTTCCAGGTAATAATCCCTTTCTTCTTCAGGAATTTCGCTGGCTTTGCGGGTATCGTTCTGTTTTTTAGGCACCCAGATACGGCCATCGTTACGCAGTGATTCTGACATGAGGGTCAGTTTTGACTGGTGATCGCCTGACACGGGGATACAGGTAGGGTGGATCTGTGTGAAGCAGGGGTTAGCGAAGTAAGCGCCATTCTTTGTTGCTTTCCAGGCGGCTGTTACGTTAGAGCCCATTGCGTTGGTAGACAGGTAGAACACGTTGCCATAGCCGCCACTGCAAATCAGTACAGCATGACCGAAATGGCGTTCCAGTTCGCCGGTTACCAGGTTACGTGCGATGATACCACGTGCCTTGCCATCAATTTTTACGATGTCGAGCATTTCGTGGCGGTTGTACATTTTCACATTACCCAATGCCACCTGGCGTTCCAGTGCAGAGTAAGCGCCGAGCAACAGCTGCTGGCCGGTTTGGCCTGCTGCATAAAAAGTACGCTGTACCTGTGTACCACCGAAAGAACGGTTACTTAACAGGCCACCATATTCACGGGCAAAAGGAACACCCTGTGCCACGCACTGATCTATAATATTACCGCTTACTTCTGCCAAACGGTGTACGTTGGCTTCACGTGCGCGGTAGTCACCACCTTTTACTGTGTCGTAGAACAAACGGAAAACAGAGTCACCGTCGTTCTGATAATTCTTTGCCGCGTTGATACCACCCTGGGCGGCAATACTGTGTGCACGGCGCGGACTATCCTGAAAGCAGAATGCTTTTACTTTATATCCTAACTCACCTAACGAAGCTGCTGCTGATGCACCGGCCAAACCTGTACCAATGATGATCACTTCCAGGTTACGTTTATTGGCAGGATTCACCAGCTTACAATGTCCTTTATAGTCTTCCCATTTGGAATTTAATGGTCCGGCAGGAATTTTTGCGTTCAACATATATCCTTACTTTACAGAATTATTTGAAATAGATTACAACGGGAATAATAGCAAAACCAACAGGGATGGCTATTCCAAACACCCATATACCGATGAAGCTGAGAAGACCGTTGTATTTTTTATGATTTAAACCGAAGGTCTGACAGGCGCTTTTAAAGCCGTGGATCAGGTGAAAAGACAGGCCGATCATACCGATCACATACAATACTACCAGCCAGCCGTTCTTAAAGGTTTCATAAGACAAGGCATACAGATCTTTCAACGGTTCAATGCTGCCCTCATAAGTACGGGTAGGCATTTCCGTGTAGTGAAATTTTCCCCAGAAGTTAACCAGGTGGATAACGATGAAAACGAGAAGGATACTTCCCATGATGGCCATCTGACGGCTGAACCAGGAAGATGTCTGATTACCCGGGTTCACGGCATATTTCACCGGACGGGCGGCCCTGTTGCTGAACGTGAGCTGAAGCGCAACAAATGCGTGCAGCAGGATCACAATTTTCAGCCCCCAGGCAATAAACTGAATCAGGCTGTTATGTCCCATAAACGCAGCATATGCGTTAAAGGCCTTGCCTTCGTCGTTGTACAGCAACTGGAAATTACCCGCCAGGTGTACAATAACAAAACTGCAAAGAAACAAGCCGGTAGCACCTACCAATAACTTCTTACCGATAGAGGTATTAAAGAACTGTGACCACTTCATAAGTAAAATTCTAAGCTTCCTAGTATAAAAAGATGTTTGAAATGTCGGGCAAATTTAACGCAGGAAAAATAAAAACCAAATGATATTTATCAGGTTTCAATACAGATATTATATTATTTGCATGCATTATAAATTAATAATCATCATAACACGCATAATATCTTTCATTTTGTAATGAAAATTAATATTATTCCAGCCGTTTCAGCATGATGTTATCCACCATATTGAACAGGTGCAAAGGCTGATATGTCCGCCATTTATCGTCGTCCAGCAGGTGCACATAATAATGCAGACGGGCTCTTTCAAACTCTTCACGCGTTTGCACAGGCATGTTAAGACTTACGATCCAGCCGCCATCATCGCGGATATCTTCCCACCATTCTTCGTAATAACAATCATCAGAAGAATGAAAGTTCATTACATTTTCAGTGATGAGAATAAACTTTGTAATGCCCTGCGCGATAAGTGTATCGATGATGTTGCGCTTCATGGTCATGATGTCGTTGTCAATAGCATCATTCCATTCTCCCAGTAATTCTATGATCACAAAATTAAACTGGTAATCCGTAAAAAGGATCTTCATGTACAGGTTACGCGAGCCAAATTCATCCCATTGCGGATGTATATAATAATTATACACCGAATTGGAATATTCAAACTCACTGTATTCCCTTCCGTAAAACGGGGAGTACTCATCTTCTTCGGCGGTGTACAGGTGCCGCCAGTTGTAATATGGCTCTATGTTATGCATACCTGGTTATGGGTATAAAGATTTTCAGATCATTTCCCGGTAAAGTCGTCTACCGCCTTTTTTACACTGCCGGCCTTTAACAGCAGTTCCTGGGCCTGTTCATAATTGGTAAGCGACAATTGTTCCATGAGCATTTTCACGCCGCGATCCACCAGCTTCTCGTTGCTGAGCTGCATGTTCACCATTTTATTATCTTCCACCCTTCCAAGCTGGATCATTACGGCGGTCGACAACATGTTCAGCACCAGCTTCTGCGCGGTGCCGCTTTTAAGGCGTGTGCTGCCCGTTACAAACTCCGGTCCTACCACCACTTCCACGGGGAAATCAGCCGCCGCAGATACCGGCGTATCAGGGTTACAGCTGATGCTCCCGGTAACAATGCCATGTTTGCGGCATTCATTGAGCGCTCCTATTACATAAGGAGTGGTGCCGCTGGCAGCGATGCCCACTACCACATCCTTATCAGTTACATTATACGCCTTCAGGTCTTCCCAACCTTGAGTACGGCTGTCTTCTGCAAACTCCACTGCCTTCCGTATAGCGCTGTCGCCGCCTGCGATCAATCCTACTACCAGGCCCTGAGGCACGCCAAAAGTAGGCGGGCACTCGGAAGCATCCACTACCCCCAAACGGCCGCTGGTACCGGCGCCCATATAAAACAGGCGGCCGCCTGCCAGCATTTTATCTGCCACAGCGTTGACCAGTTTCTCAATTTGCGGGATAGCTTTTTCCACGGCTAACGGAACAGTCTGATCTTCTTTATTCATGTTGGCCAGCAGCTCCTGCACGCTCATCTTTTCAAGATGACGATAATGAGAAGCCTGTTCCGTTACTTTTACAAATGACATATTAAAAGGTTGAAAATGATTAACGGTGATAGTTCAGCAAACCCTCCATAGGCGTACGCAATACCTTGCCCATAGGCAGTTCATACAGTTCGCACAATTCGCTGATGATATCGCGGAAATGCCATGCTACCCCACCGGTAAAATGAAGCGCAGTAGTCCAGCTTTCCCTGTATTTATAAATATGGTTAAAGAAGAAGTCGTTCAGCCCGTCTTCCAGGATATTCTGGATCATATAGTGCTCACGGTTCTCCGACAGGAACTCGGTAAACCCTGCCAGGTAGCGATTGGCTAACGGCTTGCGGTACACGCTTTCCAGGATCTCATCCTTGGTAGTGTGGTACTTATATTCGAAGCGCGCATGCAGGTCGGCATCAAAACTATGGTAGAGATAATACTGCAATACTTTTCGTCCCAGGTAGGCCCCGCTGCCTTCATCTCCGAGGATAAAACCAAGACCGGGATTATTCTTCACCACTTCCTTCCCGTTGTAATAACAGGAATTGGAACCAGTGCCCAGTATGCTCACTACGCCCTCCTGCGTGCCGCACAGTGCGCGTGCGGCCCCCATGAGATCGTGCTGCACATCATATGCAGCATCCGGCCAAACGGCCTTTATAGCATCCGATACCAGTTGCAGGTTCTTGGGCTGAGATAAACCCGTTCCATAAAAGAATACATTCATTACGGATTTACCGGCAGGTAACTGCGGTACCAGTTCCTTTTCCAGGATAGCCTTTATCTGCTCCGCAGTTTGAAAATAAGGGCTTACGCCCTGCGTTTTCAACACCACGGGTTCCGTGGCGCCCAGCACGCCCCACTCCGTCTTCGTAGATCCGCTGTCTGCCACTAACTTTATTCCAGCACCCATATCCGGTTATTTATGAAATTTAAGAATCCTAAAAGTTTGCACCTGATTTATGCTATTTTTGTCACAATTTAAACAAAAGGGGTTCATAAAAACAAATGGCCGCTTTAAGTTTAAGTGATGATGATACATGTATGCAGCAGATTGCTTTCCGCCAGGTGCTTTTGCTACATGGAAACAAAGATTGGTCATATAAATTAGCGGGATAATAATCTGATTATGTCTAACAGGAAGTTGAATGTTTTTTTACCTCTTCTCTTTGCAGTTGTATTAGCCCTGGGAATGTTCCTCGGACATAAAATGCCTGGATCGAACAACGGAGGGGCCACCGTGTTTTTCACCAAACCCAACAGGGGACCATTACAGGAAGTAATGGACCTGATCAAAGCGAAATATGTAGATTCCCTGAATACAGATGAGTTACAGCAGGAAGCCATAGAGGGATTGCTGACCCACCTGGACCCCCACTCCATATATATACCGCCTTCCGAATTGCAACGGGTGAATGAAGATATGGAAGGAAATTTTGAGGGCATCGGGGTAGAATTCAATATTACTGCAGATACGGTGAATGTGGTAAGTGTGCTGAGCGGAGGCCCGTCTGAATCAGCAGGCGTGCAAACCGGCGATAAAATCCTGAAAGTGAACGACAGCCTGGTGGCCGGTAATAGTATTACACCGGAAAAGATCCGCAAATTGCTGAGAGGCCCGGCCGGATCTACTGTAAACACACTTGTATTAAGACAGGATAAAAAGATCACCATTCCCATTAAACGCGGCGTTATTCCCTTGTACAGTATAGACGCCAGCTACATGGCGGCGCCGGGTGTAGGCTATATTAAGATCAGTAAATTTTCTGCCACCACTTACGATGAGTTTATGAAAGCCATCCGGCAGCTGGAAAAACAAGGCATGCAAAAACTGGTGATCGACCTCCGGCAGAATCCCGGCGGCTACCTGGATGCAGCTACCCGCATCGCGGATGAACTGATCGACGACCAGAAACTGATCGTATATACGAAGGGCAAAGACTTTCCACGGACCGATTATAAAACCAAACGGCCGGGGCTTTTTGAAAGAGGCGCCCTGGCGGTACTTACCGACGAAGGCTCTGCTTCTGCCAGCGAAATCCTTGCCGGCGCTGTACAGGACTGGGACCGCGGTACTGTTATCGGCCGCCGCACCTTCGGTAAAGGCCTGGTACAGGAGCAATACGACCTGGATAACGGAGGGGCCCTGCGCCTTACCGTAGCCCGTTACTACATCCCTTCCGGCAGAAGTATCCAGAAACCATACGGTAAGGGACATGATGATTATGACGATGATATCATTGAACGTTATCACCACGGAGAAATGGTGAATAAAGACAGTATCAAAATAACAGATACCGTGCTTTATAAAACAGCGGCAGGCCGGCCTGTTTATGGCGGCGGCGGTATTACTCCGGACATTTTTATTCCGTTTGACACGTCCCGTTTTACACCTACTTTAACCGCTATTTATACCCGCAATACATTCAGCAATTTTGCTTACCAGTATTACACTTCGCACCGGGAAATATTTAAATCTTACAAAGATGCAGCCGATTTCACTAAAAACTTCCGGGCTACACCCGAACTGATCGGCGACTTCAAAGCCTACGCTAAAAAAGACAGCGTTCCGGGACTGGATCATCTTACTGCCCGCGACGAAATAGAAATACGCACCCGGCTCAAAGCTATGCTGGCCCGCCAGCTATACAGAACAGAAGGCTTCTATGAAGCCATCAATGCAGAAGACCCGATGGTAAAGAAAGCGCTCGAAGTAGTGGCTAAGGAAAAAGGTGCATCGGAGTGATTGTTCTTCGCCTTCGGCGAAGGAAATTGTCTTGGAGCAGGATTACGCTGATTATACTGATTAGTTTGATTTTAATTTTTGATTTAAAAAGATTAGGGAAGATAGAAGCGGATATACTGCTTTATCTTCCCTAATCTTTTTAAACCGGTGTCCCGGGACAACATAGTTAAGGGAGATAAAAGCATACCTGCTTATATCTCCCTTATTTATTTATAAAATCACAAAATTAAAATCAAACTAATCAGTATAATCAGCGTAATCAGTGTTCCAAGACAATCGCCGAAGGCGATCCCCTCCGCTCACTACTGGTTCTTACGCTGCATTTTAGGCAACGACTGAACGATCAGGTCGTTCATGACGTTCACTGCTTCGTCGAGATAGATGTCTTTGGTCCTGACCTTGATCCAGTCCTTGTTACGGGCAATCTTGGATGAGTCGCTGCCAAATTTCTCCATATCGGATTTGATGTTTACAATATTGAGCTCTTTCACTTTATCATTTACTGCATCATATTTTTTGAGTGCAGCGGTGTTTGTTTTCTGCTCTGATTTATAGGTTTGCAGGTTCAGTGAATAAGTTTCCTGTTTTTCCAGCTTCTTTAAAGTGTTCAGGTTTTCGTTGAGTAACTTGAACGCGGGGCTGGAAGCCATTCTTTTTTCACTGTTCTTTTTCAGCGATTCCGTATTTACCGGGTTATACCATGCTGTAAAGCTTGCACGGGGAATTTCGTCCCATACCAGGGCATCGGAGTCTTTACGTTCCGCTATTTCATAGTATGGATCGGGCAATACGATATCAGAAGCCACACCTTTCAGCTGGGTAGAACCACCGTTGGCACGGTAGAACTTCTGCTGGGTAAGTTTCAGGGCGCCGAGGCTGCCACCGTCTTTTACCGGGTAGAAGTCGTCCAGGTTGAAGAGGCGCTGAACGGTGCCTTTACCAAATGTTTGGGAACTGCCAATGATCACGGCGCGCTTATAATCCTGCATGGCGGCGGCCATGATTTCAGAAGCGGATGCGCTGTATTCGTTTACCATGATAGCCAGCGGGCCTTCATATTGTACATTCTTGTCGCGGTCGCGCAGCACTACTGCATCGCCTCCACGGGAGCGCACCTGTACTACAGGCCCTTCCGGAATGAACAGGCCGGCCATCTGCACTACATCCTGGAGGGAGCCGCCACCGTTAAAGCGGAGGTCAAGGATGATGCCTTCCACATTTTCCGCTTTCAGTTTAGCCACTTCCTTGGCAACGTCTTCCGCGCTGCGGGCGCCGTTACGGTCGTTGAAGTCGGCGTAAAATTCCGGCAGATAGATATAGCCTATTTTATGCTGTCCGTTGATGATCGCTGATTTGGCGAATGTTTCTTCGGTAACAATTTCATCACGTACAATGGTGATATCTTTGGTGGTACCATCCACGCTTTTCACGGTCAGTTTTACAGGAGTGCCTTTTTTACCGCGGATCAGTTTCACCGCGTCTTCCACGGGGTAACCGGTAATATCCACTGGTTCGGCATTTCCCTGTGCCACTTTCTGGATCACATCATTGGCTTTCAGCTGTCCCTGTTTCCAGCTGGGGCTTCCGGTCACAATGCTTACCACGCGGATCTTGTCGCCTTCTTCTTTCAGCTGGGCGCCGATACCAAAGAATTTACCGGCCATTTGCTCTTCAAACGCACGTTTTTCATCCGGCGGGAAGTAGTCGGTATGCGGATCCATCGTAGTGGTGATCGCATTTACGTAGAGGTTAAAGCGATCATTATCGTTCTGCCTGTTTTTCAGGCGTTCAAAATAGCGGTCGTACAGTTGTTTCACCTTTGTGCGGGCTTCGACTTCCAGTTCCGCATCGGTTTTGGCTTTAACACTGTCCTTGCCTTTATCTTTTTCCCTCATTTCCTGGAGATCCGTCAGTTTTTCCAGTGTACGGTATTTCAATACTTTACGCCAGGATTCCTTGCGGGCATTCTCATCTGCAGGATAGTCCAGCTTATCGGGATCCAGGGTTACCTTTTCATCTACTGTAAAATCAAAAGGTTTGGAGAGAATTTCCGGGTAAATGGCTGCCGCTTCGGCCACCCTTTGCTTGATCAGGGTGTTGATACTGCGGAAGCAGTCGATCGGCGCACCTTTCAGTTCATCATCAATATGAACGGAGAGAGGCATCAGTTTATCCACATCTGTTTTCAGGAAAAATTTCTTTTCCGTGTCCAGGCTACGCAGGTATTTATTAAAAACTTCGGTGGAGAATTTATCATCTATTGCTTTGGGTTGGTAATGCCCTTCTTTCAGCATCTGCCCCACCAGGTTCATGATCACCTCATAACGACCAGGAGGATCGTCATTATGTCCGAGCTTATTAAAAGCCAACACGCCTGCGGAGATGCTAAGCAGCACAACCGGTATAATCACTTTCAGTCTCATATGTATCTCAATTGAACTTAAACGTTGTCAAATCAAATATAAAATAAAATCACCCGTCGGTTGAGCAATTTATTTCCTTTTAACAAAAAATTGGGCCAAACGGCCTCCAGGCGAGATACGTGGCTGAAAAGCGCTTCTCTTTCCGGCTCGCTGCAGTACCTGTTTAACATCCCAGGGGATGCTCCATATCCGGTTAAACCTTAAAGGGGCCTATAGTAAACGAATAAAATGCCAGGAATGTTGCTGCCTGTCAGTCTTTTACCAGTTTGTACACTGCTCCTTTAAAACCACTGCTGCCGGAAGTACTGGCAAGCATGTAAAGCTCTCCCTGTTCATCCTCGCCCCAGCTGAGGATCTGGAGATTGTCTGCCGGACGGCCTGTGAGCTCAAGCGGGGCGCTGTCCCATTTTTTTCCGTTGGGTATGAGCATGAAGGTTTTCCCGTTATAATCGCCGAAAATATATAACCCTTTTAATGCCGGGATGGCACTTCCCCGGTATACATAGCCCCCGGTGATACTTATCCCCACATCGTGGCCGTATTCGTGGATGGGAGCAATCAGCGACGACCTGTCGGTTCCTGCCGGCACGTTATAATCGTGGTTCCCTTCCAGGATACGCCAGCCATAGTTGCCACCTTTGGTGATAATATCCACCTCTTCATATTTATTCTGTCCTACATCCCCCGCAAAAAGCATTTTGGTGCTTTTATCGAATGAAAAGCGCCAGGGGTTACGGAGGCCATAGGCCCATATTTCAGGCCGGGCGCCTGGCTTGTTCACGAAAGGATTATCTGGCGGTATGGAATAGGGCGTTCCATTGACATTTATTCTTAATATCTTGCCCAGTAAAGTATTAAGATCCTGCCCGTTGCCAATAGTGCCATGTTTGTCGCCACCACCGCCGCCATCGCCAAGACCCACATACAAATAGCCATCAGGGCCAAACTGCAGCTGGCCGCCATTGTGGTTGGATTCCGGTTCGTCCACTTCCAGCACGATCCTTTTGGATGCGGGATTAGCCAGGTTGGGATTATCCGTCCTGGTGGTGAACTCTACCAGGCGGCTGGTATGATCAAAGCCGGCCTTTTTCGCAGGCGAGCTGTAATACACATAAAATTTATGGTTCGATTTAAAATCGGGGTGAAAAGCCATCCCCAGCAGGCCGCGTTCATCATAGCCGGGGTTTACAGCAATCATGTCGCTGCTTACATCCAGGAAAGGTGTGGGCAGCAGTTTATTTTGCTGTACGACCCATACTTTTCCTTCTTTCTGGCAAAAAAATAACCTGCCGCTGCCATCCCCCGGCACGGCCATGTTCACCGGAGATATGAACTGGTCGGTTACCAGCTGCAGCTTCGCTTTCCGGGCCGCCGGCACCGGAGGCTCGGGGCTATCATCTTTGGAACCGTTACCGGCGCAGGCCATCTGTATAAACAGTGCGGGTAGTAATGCACGGAAAATAAGGGTATGTATTTCCATAGAACTGCGATATTAATGCAGAATAAATATAAACCAGAAAGCGGAAAAGAAGAACTGATTGTGGTGAGCGGTGAAGCGGATTGTTTCATATTCCGTGGTCGCGTTTCGTGATTTTTGTACCTTCGCAAAAAACTCATCAGGTTGGACACTACGGCATCGAAAAAGAACGACCCATACGCTTCGCTACGCTTTCCGGAATTCAATTATTACCTGGTAATCCGCTTTGCGCTTGTATTTGCGCTGGCAATGCAATTTGCCATCATAGAATGGAAAGTATATGAAATTTCCAAAGATCCTTTCTCACTGGGATTGATTGGTTTGGCAGAAGTAATCCCTGCCGTGTTACTGGCCCCTTTTGCCGGGCATATGGTAGATAAACGGGAGAAACGGTCCATGCTCCTCAAATGTGTGATTGCTTATCTTTTTATCAGCTCGGGATTATTCCTTTTAACCTGGGACCGGGCAGTGGCGGGTATTTCAAAACACTGGGTGCTTAACCTTATCTATCTGCTGGTTTTTATAGGAGGTATTGTGCGTGCTTATACAAGCCCTTCCACTTTCACCCTGCTGTCGTTGCTGGTACCCCGTGAGCTCTACGCCAACGCCTCTACGTGGAGCAGCTCTGCCTGGCAGATAGGCGGTGTACTGGGCCCCGCGCTGGGTGGGCTTTTTATACATTGGTTCGGGGTTCACTGGTCTATGCTGATAGTGGTTTTTATTTTCCTGCCTCCGTTATACAGTCTGTTAAAAATAAAACCCAAACCGGTTTATTACAAACCCAAAGGGGAAAGCTTTATGGCCGGTCTTACCGAAGGGATGCGGTTTGTGTGGAAAACAAAAGTAGTATTGAATGCCATGGCGCTGGATATGTTTGCCGTGTTGTTTGGCGGTGCGGTGGCCATGTTACCTGCATTCGCTACAGACGTGCTGCATGTGGGCTCCCTGGGATATGGGCTGCTGCGTTCAGCGCCGGCAGTAGGTGCATTGATCACCATGTTCATACTGGCGCACCGGCCTTTGGTGAACAAACCGGGAATCAAGCTGCTGGCGGCGGTGTTTGGATTTGGTTTAACCATTATCCTCTTTGGCCTTTCCACCAGCTTTTACCTGTCGATGTTTGCCTTGCTGATCAGCGGCGCGCTGGACGGCATCAGTGTAATTATCCGTCAAACGATCCTGCAGTTAAAAACCCCGGATGATATGCGCGGAAGGGTGGCGTCTGTAAGCTCCATGTTCGTGGGATCTTCCAATGAGCTTGGCGCCTTTGAAAGTGGCTTTATGGCCAGGGCAATGGGTTTGGTGCCATCTGTTGTGTTTGGCGGATGTGTTACATTGGGTGTGGTGATCACTACCTATGTTATTTCACCGGCAATGCGTAAGCTTGATCTGAAGCCCTAGCTGGCGGCGGCTGGTCTTTAACAGGCTAACCGCCTGCCGTATTTACAGGTCCATCTTCTCCTTTAACTTTTCCAGCACATAATAAACAGCCGGGCAAACCGTACTGTTTTCGTAGGTGATCTTCGGGCGTTTAAAGAAATCGTAACTGTCTGTATAAGGATAGTTGGCACAATCACCCGGACGTACATCATAGATCCCGCAGTAATTATCATCGCCCAGGAACGGACATGGCGTGAACTTCACCACATAGTCCTCATCCTTATCAATCCTCAGGTAGGTATCAATAAATTCTCCTTCCTTCATCCCCAGGTGTTTGGAAATGCGCCTGATATCGGGGCCTTTGAACCGTGGGCTGATGGTTTTACAGCAATTACCGCATTCGAGGCAATCAATTTTACTGAATGCTTCTTCATGCAGGTCCGGCAACAGCTTCTCCACCCCTTTTCCACGGCGGGTTTGCAGTTTTGCGAGGAACTGTTTATTGGCTTTTTGCTTATCCTGGGCCTTCTGTTGCCAGTCTTCTAATATTTTACTCATTTGATGCAAAGATAGGTAAATAGTCGGTGGACAAAATTATGACACAGGAACACTTCCCCGATGGATCATTTATCACCGTTTTCCCCCGCCAGTGCTGATTGTTTGGCCGTTGCTTAAAATCTGCATAGCTTTGCGCATTCTATTTCAAATTACCTGCTTACATCATGAATCTTTTTGATATTCAACAAAATGAATTCGTGCACCGTCACATAGGGCCGAATGAAAGAGAGACCAACCAGATGCTGGAAACCATCGGGGCCTCCAACCTTGACCAGCTGATCAGCAAAACCGTTCCGGGCGCCATCCGCATGCAGCAGCCATTGGCAATTCCGGCAGCGATGAGTGAAAGTGATTATCTCCGCCATCTGAAGGAAATATCGCTGAAGAACAAAGTATACCGCAATTATATTGGCCAGGGCTACTTTGATACGATTACCCCAAGCGTTATCCTGCGTAATGTATTTGAGAACCCGGGATGGTATACACAGTATACCCCTTACCAGGCAGAAATTTCCCAGGGCCGCCTGGAAAGTTTGCTGAACTACCAGACCATGGTGTGTGACCTGACCGGCCTGCCCATTGCCAACGCCTCCCTCCTGGATGAAGCCACTGCGGCTGCGGAAGCCATGACAATGTTCTTCAATGCCCTGAACAAGGATCATGACCATGTAACCAGGCCTAAGTTTTTTGTAGATAAGAATGTATATCCGCAAACGCTGGATGTGATCTATACCCGCGCTACCCCGCTTCAAATTGAAGTGATAGTAGGCGATTACAAAACCGCTGCCTTCGATGAATTATACTTTGGCGCATTGATCCAATATCCCGACAATGTGGGCGCTGCTGCCGATTACCGCACTTTCATCGAACAGGTACATGCAGTGGGCGCATTTGTGGGTGTAGCTACCGATCTGCTGGCACTGACCCTGCTCACCTCTCCCGGCGATATGGGCGCAGATGCAGCCTTTGGTTCTGCCCAGCGCTTTGGCGTTCCATTGGGCTTCGGTGGCCCGCATGCTGCATTCTTTGCAGTGAAGGACGACTTTAAACGCTCCATCCCCGGACGTATCATTGGTGTAAGCATTGATGCCAACGGTGGCCGTGCGCTGCGTATGGCACTGCAAACCCGCGAACAACACATCAAACGTGAAAAGGCCACTTCCAATATCTGTACTGCACAGGCACTGCTGGCTAATATGGCTGCCATGTACGCGGTATATCACGGTCCGGAAGGCCTGAAAAATATTGCCACCCGTGTTTCCCTGCTCACCAATACACTGGCGGGTAAACTGAAAGCCAAGGGCTTCAAACTGGCATCCGACAGTTTCTTCGATACTATTGTGGTAGAAGGCGCCGACGTGAAAGATGCTGCAGAAGCAATGGGTATCAACTTCCGTTACTTCGCCAATGGCAATGTGGGTATCTCCCTCGATGAAACCACTACCATTGCCGATGTAAACGATATCCTGCACATATTTGGCGCAGGTACTACAGACGCAGCAGCCGTTTCCGGCGGTACCACCGGCATCCCCGCTGATCTGCAGCGTACTTCCCCTTACCTGCAATACCCGGTGTTTAACAGCTATCACAGCGAATCGCTGATGATGCGTTACCTGAAGATGCTTGAGAACAAGGATCTTTCCCTCAACACCTCCATGATATCCCTGGGTTCCTGCACCATGAAGCTCAACGCAGCCACCGAAATGATTCCCCTGAGCTGGGCGCACTGGAGCAAAATGCATCCATTTGCACCAAAGAACCAGGTAGGTGGTTATTTACAGATGGCAGAAGAACTGGGCGAATACCTCAGCAAAATTACCGGCTTTGATGCCTGCAGCCTGCAACCCAACAGTGGCGCGCAAGGTGAATACGCCGGTCTGCTGGTGATCCGTGAATACCAGAAGAGCATAGGTGAAGGCCATCGTAACGTGATGCTGATCCCGATCAGCGCACACGGTACCAACCCCGCATCTGCGGTAATGGCTGGCTTTAAGGTGGTGATTGTAAAAGCGCTGGAAAATGGTTATATCGATGTGGATGACCTGAAAGCCAAAGCAGCAGCCCACAGTAAAGACCTGGCCGGTATCATGATCACCTATCCGTCGACCTACGGCGTATATGAAGAAAGTGTAAAAGATATCTGCGCTACTATACATGAACACGGCGGACAGGTATACATGGATGGCGCCAATATGAATGCCCAGGTAGGCTTAACCGCACCCGGACTGATCGGTGCAGATGTTTGCCACCTGAACCTGCATAAAACCTTCGCTATTCCTCACGGCGGTGGCGGTCCCGGCATGGGCCCTATCTGCGTAGCCAAACACCTGGCACCGTTCCTGCCAGGACACGTAACACTAAACGATGGCAAGCCTTCCAACGCAGTATCTGCGGCTCCATTCGGTTCTGCAAGTATCCTGCTGATCTCTTACGCTTACATCCGTATGCTTGGATCCAATGGTGTTAAACAGGCCTCCGAATTCGCGATCCTGAACGCCAACTATATGAAAGCGCGACTGGAAAAAGCATACGATATTCTTTATACCGGTGTTAATGGCACCTGTGCACATGAATTCATTGTAGATCTGCGTCCGTTTAAAGCAGCTGCCGGTATTGAAGCGGAAGATGTGGCCAAACGCCTGATGGACTATGGTTTCCACGCTCCTACCATGAGCTTCCCCGTTCCGGGCACTATTATGATTGAGCCTACTGAAAGTGAAGACAAAGGTGAACTGGACCGCTTCTGCGACGCATTGCTGGCTATCCGTGAAGAGATCCGTGCAGTAGAGCAGGGCCTGAGTGATAAACAGAACAACGTACTCAAAAATGCACCGCACACCCAACAGGTGATCACTGCCGATGAATGGACCCGTCCATACAGCCGTCAGCAGGCAGCATTCCCGCTGGAATATGTGAAAGCCAATAAATTCTGGCCTTCCGTAAGCCGTATCAATAATACTTTTGGCGACAGGAACCTGATCTGTACCTGCGAACCTGCAAGTGCATATGAGGAAGCAGCTGTATAAGCTGTTGGTTCGAAATAAAATAAAGAAGGGGGCAGATATATGATCTGTCCCCTTCTTTATTGACTATAAAGGTTGTAAAACCGGCTCCAATATTTCCAGGCGGCCATCAATAGGCTGTGTAATATCAAGACCCAATATTCTTGCCACTAACGGGTACACATGTACGTTTTCAAAAGTGGCAATACGGGTATGTGTCTTAAAAGCCGGGCCCCAGGCCATAAATACGGCGTTCATATCAGTAAGGTTATTATCGTACCCGTGATGACCCGGATGTACCCTCTTACCGTTTCCAAAAGTATAGCCGGCTTCCGCCAGCAGGATGATATCACCAATGCGGTTGTAGATATCTTCCTGGCCGTAGTGCCATCTTTCCGGCGTTTCTTTTTTCAGGTAAGCCGTATAATGATTTTCGTGTTGTTTGAGATAATCGTACGCCGCTTTAATTTCCTCATCTGTTTTCCCGTACAACATCACCTTTTCATTACCCGGCATGCTTTTCAGCGGTTGAAGTACAGGAACATCAGGTAGCGTAATGGTGTGGATTGTATCTGCCTGCATCATACCATGATCTGATACCACGAGAAAGTTTACCGGCAGGTTTAGCTTTGCAACTTCAGCAACCATTTTTCCGATGGCGGCATCAACAAATTGTACAGCACTCCGTACGCTGTCACTGTCCGGTCCCCAGGAATGCCCCATATGATCCACTTCAGAAAAGTAGAATGTAATAAGGTGCGGGCGCTGGTCTTCCGGCAATCGAAGCCAGTTTATCACCTGCCCGATACGCTGATCAATATCCGTTTTTTCCTGGTATTTAAAATAATAGGTAGGACGTACATTCTGAACAGCGCTTTCTGATCCCACCCAGAAATAGCTGGCGCTGATCATTTGCTGTTTTTCTGCCAATACCCATAATGGGATCCCGTTATACCAGGTGCCGTCTTCCACAGCTTCACGGTTGCCTACTTTATAAACAGCATCACGCTTCCGGTCATAAAAAAGGTTATCCACCAGGCCGTGATGGGCAGGATAAAGACCTGTTGCCAGCGTATAGTGATTGGGAAATGTAAGCGAAGGAAAAGAAGGTTGCATAGCGGTGGCGCGAACACCGTCGCCGGATAAACGTAGCAGATGCTGTGCATTATACTTCTCCACATAATCATACCGGAAGCCATCGATGGAAATCATTATAACATAAGGCTTTGATTGCTGTGTGGCGCTATTCTTTCTGCCTTCCACCACCAGCTGGGCCGTATCCTGCGTGTAGCCTGCCACACTGACTGATAACAGGGCTGCGGCTAATAAAAAAATCTTCTTCACTTTCTATGATATTTATGATAGCATGGTAATAAATGGGGAAGAATAACAGATGACCGGGTTATAACGAGGCGCAAAATAGAAAACTATTTCCACTCAAAACGATATCCCCTGATTATAAATGCGTTAAAAAAAACGCAGCCCTGGGGTTACTACCCCTATCTCATCTCCTTAATATGTAATAATATTTTAACAGATATTGTTATCAAATAGCCTCAAATAAGCAAAATGATAATCACAAGACAAAAAATTATATATATAATTTTAATTAATTGATTGTTTATCTATATATTAGCCTACTGAAAAACCATACAACAACTATGTCTGATTACACCTTTATTACTACTGAAGAACATTTTTTATTGCAGGATGCGCTGAAGAGGAATAAGCAACAGTTGACCAAATTCACCCTTATAGGTTTGGGGTTGTTACTGGTTGCTGCTGTGATACCACAAATTTACCTGTATACCCACAACAGCCTGGGTGATGCGGATGATTCGCTCCTGTCGTTTAAAAACCTTTGGTTCTGGGTATGGCTGTTATGCTTTGTGATAGCATTGATATTTGCGTTGATAAAAGTAACAGACGTACGCTACTGGGCTATAAAAAAGGATCTTACCGCCTTGCAGAAAGGTACCTTGCAGGCGCCGATGGAAGCGGTATACCTGGAGAACAACGATACACAAACCAATATTATGATCCTGCTGGAGAATAAGAAAAAACGCCTGTTTTACTGGATGCGCGGAGCATTGGAAGGATACAGGGCAGGGCAGGAAGTAGAGATCACGTATGCCCGTTATTCGCGTGTAATCATCAGTATCAGCAAAAAATAATCTATTGCCGTTTTTGTTTTACATAGTCCTGTATGTTGATATAACGTACAGGACTAAACGTTTTTAAGCATGAAAGGATACACCAAATAAACTGCCGTGGATCCTGGAATTTCATCCTTTTCTGGTTAGCGGCACCGGACCTGAATATCTCCTCATGCCGATATATACTGGATAACTTTAATGAAAATTTCGCCGGAAAGCATTCAATAAATTGCTGCTTCTAACGTTGTTATCCACATATGCGTTCATCCCTTTCATACCCGCTGATAACCCTGCTACTTGGTACAGCCCTTTTGCTGCTGATAACAGCGCCCGGCTGCCAGTGTAAAAAAGATAATACCATCACTCCCCCACCACAGCCGGAACCACCGAAAGATACTTACCTCGTTACCTCCATCCGTGTGAATAACGTACCTAAAGACAGCCTCGTTTATAACGACCTGCACCAGGTTACGGAAAGATGGGATTACAATCCTTCCTATCGCATCTGGCAGAATTACGTGGCCTATACCTATCAACCCGATGGGTATGTTGCCATTGCTAAATACTACAATGAAAATGATAATACTATAAAAAGTCTGAGCCGTAGGGATTCTTTAGTGTGGAAACCTATGCAGCTGATCGCATACACTACCTATTACAGGGAACTGGGCGCAGAAATAGACGGTTATGATACTGTATACATGCAGCTTACCGGCAATCGCCAGCTGGCCCTGACCGGAAGCAAAGATACCATTGGTGGCTTAGTGCCCGGAGGCGGACTGTTGATATATAAGGAATTCCTATATCAGAACACGGATATCCGTCAGTTCACATCAATGGAGTATGTGAACGTATTTGGAACCCCCAGTATTACAATGGAAAAATTTGAGCTTGATTACAATTCCCTGATCAATCCGCTATATGAAAGTGTAACTAAAAATCCCTGCCTGCTTCGTATCATTACGGGGGATAATTCCCCATTTCCTTCCAATGATTATTTTCCCTACCTCTGTAGTGAGCACCTCGTTACCAATATCAGGTATGAATCTGAACAGATAGCACCAAAAAACTACCCTGTAACATATAAAATGTACGACACCACCAATTTCCCGCAAACACAAACTATTGCCGGTTTGAATAAAACAATCAGCTACACCTATAAAGTTATTAAAGCGGATTAACGTATACCCTTTCCGGAAATTTTCCAGACTTTTGTACCTTGATATCATCAATAATTATAGCTCATGAACCTGGCTCAATTTCAGGAATACTGCCTTTCCTTACCCGGCGTTACAGAAGAATTTCCTTTTGGAGATGAAACCCTTGTTTATAAAGTGAGTGGAAAAATGTTCGCCCTCAGCGGGCTGGAAAATTTTGAAACCATTAATCTCAAATGCGACCCTGAAGAAGCCATTGAACTGCGGGAGCGGTATGAAGGCGTAATCCCCGGCTATCACATGAATAAAAAACACTGGAATACCATAGATGTACATTCCGGCATTCCCAACAAACTGCTGCTGGAATGGATCCGGAAATCGTACGACCTGGTAGTGGCCAGCCTACCCAAAAAAGAAAGGGAAAAACTGGGCCGGTAACCATTCCCCATATACCTACCGGCCATCCACTATTTTTTTATTACATTAGCCGCTATCTAATCTAAAATAAACCGTTTATGAGAAAATGGCTGCTGCTGGCCTGCACCGCGCTGTTTATAATTCCGGCTGCCTGTAAGGCTGTTAACCAGGATTCACTCTGGATGTACGACCACTACACCAAAAAAGAAGTATACATTACCATGCGCGATGGGGTTAAGCTGTTTACTTCTATTTACCTGCCAAAAGACCAATCGGAGAAACATCCTATCCTGATGACGCGCACACCTTATTCCTGCGCACCTTATGGGGAAAACGCCTTCCGTCCGCTCTATAAAAATCATTATAAGGAATATCTGAAACAGGGCTACATCATGGTGATACAGGATGTAAGAGGTACCTGGATGAGCGAAGGCAAATTTGTAAACGTAAGACCATTTAATCCTGATAAAAAAGGGAAGAAAGATATTGACGAAGCCAGCGATACTTATGATACCATCGACTGGCTGGTGAAGAACCTTAAAGGTAACAACGGCAATGTAGGCATCTTCGGTATTTCCTATCCTGGCTTCTACTCCACTATGGGAGCGCTGAGCGGCCACCCTGCACTAAAAGCAGTAAGCCCCCAGGCGCCTGTTACAGATTGGTTTTTGGGAGATGATTTCCATCACAACGGTGCTTTTTTTATTGCAGACGCCTTTTCCTTTTACACGGTGTTTGATCACCCGCACCCCAAACCCACTACGGAAGGGCCTAAAGGTATCGACTATTACACCCATGACAATTACAAATATTACCTGGAAACCGGCGCGCTTCCGAACTTTGCCAAAATTATCGGCGACAGCGTTACCTTCTGGCATGAAATGTATGCACACCCTACGTACGACAGCTGGTGGAAAGCCCGCAACGTGCGTAACTTCCTGAACAATGTAAAACCTGCCATGCTGATAGTAGGCGGCGTATTTGATGCAGAAGATTGTTTTGGTGCATGGAATACCTACAAAGCCATTGAAACAAAAAGCCCGTCTACCAATAACCGTATCGTGATGGGGCCCTGGTACCATGGCCAGTGGGCTTCCAATGATGGCACCCATCTGGGTAATGTGCGCTTTGGCAGCAATACCGCTGAATACTACGCTCAAAATGTAGAAATTCCTTTCTTTAATTATTACCTCAAAGGCAAGGGCGCCGCACCCGATATCGCAGAAGCCACCATCTTCTTCACCGGCGAAAACAAATGGAAACAACTGCCCAAATGGCCTCCGGCAAATATGGAAGATGAACCCGTTTACTTACAGGAAAATGGTAAGCTATCGTTTACCAAACCGTCTGCTGCCAACAGTTTCAGCGAATATGTAAGCGACCCCGCCAAACCGGTTCCTTATACGGAAGACGTACATTTTGGCCGTACTATCAACTATATGACCGACGATCAGCGCTTTGCTGCACGCAGACCTGATGTGGCCGTATTTGAAAGCGAAGTGCTGGATAAAGATATCACCCTGGCAGGCCCCGTGGTAGCCGACCTGGTAGCCAGTACCAGCACCACTGATGCCGATTTTATCGTAAAAGTGATAGATGTATTCCCCGACGATTTCAAATACGAAGAAGATGCGCCAACCGAACACCGGCGGGTACCTTCATCTACTTACCCCATGGGAGGCTACCAGATGCTGGTACGGGGAGAGATCATGCGTGGCAAATTCCGCAACAGCTTTGAGAAACCGGAAGCGTTTGTTCCTAACCAGCCTTCTGAAGTAAAATTCACTATGCCGGATGTAGCGCATACGTTTCAGAAAGGACACCGCATTATGATCCAGGTACAAAGCAGCTGGTTCCCGCTCACAGACCGCAATCCGCAACAGTTCATGGACATTTACAAGGCTACTGATAAAGATTTCAAAAAGGCTACCATCCGCATTTATCATGATGCACAGCACCCGTCCAATGTAGTGCTGCCGGTAGTAAAATAATGATCCCCGGGATGATGCCGGCAGTGTGTCTTATTACCTTCCACAGAAAGTTCATAAGCTCACCTGTGAAATATTATATTGATTAACTTGCATCATCTTAAAAAAGCCTTATTTTAACTAACATTTCTGTCAATTATTGATTATGTACAAAAAATACCTGTTCATAGGAGCCCTGGGATTCATATCCTTACAAGGTTTCAGTCAGGCTAAACCTGCACCTAAGAAGCCCGTGGCCAAAACAGCCGTTAAAGCCCCGGTATTAAAGAACAAGCTGGATTCCGTGAGTTATGGAATTGGCGTAAGCATTGCAGAAAACCTGAAAGCACAGGGGCTGGAGAACATCAATCCTTCCCTGATGGCCAAGGCAGTGCAGGATGCGTTGAAGAACCAGCCATTAACAATGACAAAAGAACAATGTGATATGAGTATAAGTAATTATTTACAGCAACTGAAGGCAGATAAAGCTGCCAAAAACCGTGAAGCCGGGCTTAAATTCCTGGCGGAAAATAAAGTAAAACCCGGAGTGGTAACATTACCCGATGGGTTACAATACCAGATCCTGAAAGAAGGTAACGGGCCTAAACCCACAGCCGCAGATAAAGTAAAAACGCATTATCACGGTACTTTAATTGACGGTACAGTGTTCGATAGCTCTGTAGACAGGGGACAACCCATTTCCTTCCCTGTAGGCGGCGTTATCAAAGGCTGGACAGAAGCGCTGCAGTTAATGCCTGTGGGCTCCAAATGGCGCCTTTTCATCCCTTCTGAGCTGGCATACGGCGATCGTGGTGCAGGCCCTAAAATCGGACCAGGCGCAGCGCTGATCTTCGACGTGGAGCTGCTCGCGATTGAACAGTAGTGCTTGCGCCTTCGGCGCTGCGAATTTTGTCTTGGAACACTGATTACGCTGATTATAATGATTAGCTTGATTTTATTTTAGAATTTGAAAATAATAAAGGGAGATAAAAGCGAATATTGCTTCTATCTCCCTTTTATTTTATAACCACTTAAAAAAATATCAAGCTAATCATTATAATCAGCGTAATCAGTGTTCCAAGACAAAATTCGCAGCGCCGAAGGCGCCTACTTCGCTGAGAACACGCGCGGACGGCGTTGTTCCAGTAACAGGAAATCGGCCAGTACCATAGCGGTCACCGCTTCCAGCACTACAGGTACACGAAGTGCAATACAAAGATCATGACGGCCTTTTACACTGAAAGTTTCCACTTCCCCGCTTTTAATATTAAGGGTCTGCTGTTCTTTAGGCGTGCTCGATGTGGGCTTTACCGCGATACGGAATACCAGCGGGTTGCCGTTGGAAATACCTCCTACTACACCGCCTGCATGATTGGAAGCTGTTTTACCTGTTTTATCAATGATCGGATCATTATGCTCCAGTCCCTTCATTTTAGCGGCAGCAAAGCCAGCGCCAAATTCAATGCCCTTGATGGCAGGAATTGCAAATACAGCATGTGCCAATGCAGATTCCAATGAATCAAAGAAGGGCTCGCCCAACCCGATAGGCAACCCGTTCACTACACATTCCACGATGCCGCCTACTGAATCCTTAGCTGCAATAGCCGCTTCCAGACCAGCTTCAGGATCGGGATTACCACCTACTTCCGTAATGGTGGCATTTACCTGGATCTGTTCTCCCAGGATCTTTTTTGCTATTACACCGGCCGCTACCAGGTTAAGGGTAAGCCTGCCGCTGAAATGACCGCCACCACGGTAATCCTCAAAGCCGCCAAATTTTTCAGTAGCTACAAAATCGGCATGGCCCGGGCGCGGAAATTCACGCAGCTTCTCATAATCAGTGCTGCGGGTATTATTATTTTCAAAAAGAATAGTGACAGGCGCACCGGTGGTGAAGTCGTTAAAAACGCCCGATTTGATAAAAGGCAGGTCTTCCTCCTTTCGGGGCGTAGTGCCCCTGGAACCGCCTTTACGGCGTTCCAGGTCTGCCAGGAAATCTTCCTGTTTTAACGGGATACCTGCCGGTATACCATCTATATTTACGCCAACGCTGGCGCCATGTGATTCTCCAAAAACATTTACCCTGAATAATCTGCCAAAACTGTTCACACGCTGATGATTTAAAGTGAAATTATACGGTTACTGCCACCTTGCCGCCCAGCAATTCCAGGTGATCATAAAATTCCGGGTAGGATTTATTGATCGCTTCTGCATTGTCGATGATCACCGGGCCATCTGCTGTAAGCGCCGCCACAGCACAGGCCATAGCAATACGGTGGTCGTTATGTGAATGTACCTGGGCGCCTTTAATACCGGTGCCGCCATGTACCAGCATGATATCGCCTTCAAGGTCTATTTTAATACCCATCTTGCCAAATTCCGCCTGCAACGTTATGCCACGGTCGCTTTCTTTATGAGCCAGGCGGCTCACGCCTTTAATTTTCGTAGTGCCGTTACAGTTAGCCGCCAGCGCTACCAGCGGAGGGAACAGATCAGGACAATCGGTAGCATCTATTTCAAATGCATTCAATCCTCCCTTTTCTATATTTACGGTAAACACACCAGACATCAGGTGTGCGCCGGCTTTTTCCAATGCTTCGAGGATGGCTTTATCAGACTGGGCAGAAGAAGTGTTGAGATGCTGCACTTCTGCCTTACCCGCTACCGCCGCTGCTACCAGCAGGAATGCAGCGCCGCTCCAGTCGCCTTCCACCGTATAGTCGCAGGGGTTATATGCCTGCTTCTTTCCAAAATGGAATGTTTCAAAGTTCTTTTCTTCCACCTGAACGCCAAAGTGCGCCATCAGCTGAAGGGTTAACGCAATGTATGGTTTGCTCTTCAGATCCGTTACCGTAATGGTTACGTTTTCCGCCACAGCGCCGTATGCCATAAGCAAACCGGTGAGGAACTGTGAACTGAGAGAGCCATCGATAGTAATATCTTTTGGATGTAATGGCCCTTGGATATGAAGCGGTAATTTACCACCCTGGGTAGAACATTTTACATCCAGCTGCGGTAGTACTTCTTCGAAAAAATCCATAGGACGGGTGGTTAAGCTACCGTGTCCTTCTATGGTAATGGGCAGTGACGATAATGCTGCTATGGGCGTGAACATACGGATTCCCAAACCAGACTCGCCGCAGTTGATTTCATCATAAAACGGCGCCACACCATTGCTGGTGATTTCGAAATAGTCCGCTTCACGTTTGATTTTAGCGCCCAGGTTCTCGGCTACTTCCAGTGCTGCCAGGCAATCGTTGCTCAGGCCGGGGTTACGGATAATGCTCTTTCCCTTTGCCAGCAAAGCCGCTGCTACAGCGCGTTGCATGGCGCTTTTAGAAGGATTGGCCGTAACTGTGCCTTTAATGATGGCTGGTGATACAGTAACTTGCATATGTATATTTCGTCTGCCTTTAATTAATTAGAAAAAAATTTACAATTCCTGCAGCAACAACTTCAGTTCTGCAATGGGAATGGGCATAGTGGTTGCTTTCCCGATCTCTTCCAGCAATACAAAGTGTATTACATCCTTCTCTCTTTTTTTATCCAGTTTAAAGATGTCGAACACGGCATCCTTATCAGAGCTGAAGGCTACAGGCAACTGGTAGTCGCTGATCAGTTTTATCAGTCGTACCGTTTGATCTGCCGGCAGGTTCATCAGCTTCCCGGAAAAACGGGTAGCTGCTACCATTCCTATCGCCACCGCTTTTCCATGCGCTATATGTTCCAGCTTTTCCACTGCATGTCCAAGTGTGTGGCCAAAGTTGAGCCACCTGCGGGGCCCGTTCTCCAGCTCATCTTCCAGTACCACTTTGGTTTTGGCTGCCACTGATTTTTCCACCAGGTATTGCAGTACTTCCACATCCCGGGCCAGCGCTTTTTTCCTTGTTGTTTTCAAGATAATCAAACAGGGCCGCATCCATGATACAGGCATATTTGATGATCTCTGCAAAGCCGTTGTGCCACTCTTCTGCCGGCATAGTGAGCGGAAGAGCGTAATCGAAAAAGATAAACTCCGGCTGGCGGATAACGCCCAGCAGGTTTTTCTGCTTACCATGACTCACCCCGTTCTTTCCACCAATAGAGGCATCTACCTGTGCCAGTAAAGTAGTAGGTACAAAGCCAAAAGGAATTCCACGCATGTAAATGCTGGCTGCAAATCCCGCCACATCGGTGAGCATTCCGCCACCAATGCCTACCAGCATGGTTTTGCGGTCGGCTTCATAAGATATCAGGCCATCGATGATCTTTTCCACCGTTGCCATATTCTTTAATTCCTCCCCTGCGGGCACCACAATTTTTTTCCAGTTGTGCAGATGATGACCGTGATAGTATTCTACATTTTCATCTATTACCAGTACTGTTCTCTGACGGTTTACATGATTGCCCAACTCCATCAGGCTTGCACCTAAAAAATAGGTGGTTTCCTGCTGTTGGAACTGGTGGGTTTGTATTTGCATGAAGCGGTTCGCTTTTGCTGTTAGGAAAAACTACTGCCGGCTGTTGTTTGTACAAGCAGCCGGCGGCTGATGTATCTACTTATCTTCGTTCATTACTTTGTTCTGACGGTTGATGGATTCCAGGTGCACTGCATCGAAATATTTCACGATGAAGTCTTTGGTCAGGCCCAGTTTCTCACCTTTGGCAACAGCACGGTCCAGGATCTCATTCCAGCGGTTTGTTTGCAGGATGGTAATGTTATTTTCTTTCTTGTATACACCGATCTTTTCTGCAATTTTCATACGGTTGCCGAGCAGCAGCATAATTTCATCATCTACCTGGTTGATCTGTGCGCGCAGTTTCTCGAGTGCAGAGTTGAAATCTTTTTTATCAGAGTGCTCTCTTCTCCAGGTGATACCGTCGAGCAGTTCCGCCAGTTTTTCAGGTGTTACCTGCTGTTTGGCATCGCTCCATGCGTTGTCCGGATCAACATGTGTTTCCAGCATCAGGCCATCGTAATCGAGGTCAATTGCTTCCTGGGAAACTTCCTGCAGGATATCGCGGCGACCGGAGATATGCGAAGGATCGCAGATCATAGGCAGTTCAGGCATACGGCGTTTCAGCTCAATAGCCAGGTGCCACATCGGTGCATTACGGTATTGGGTATTGCCATAGCTGGAGAAGCCACGGTGAATCAAACCTACTTTATTGATACCTGCTTTCTGGATTCTTTCCACAGCACCAATCCACAATTCCAGGTCAGGATTGATAGGATTCTTAATTAAAACAGTAGTGTCCACACCTCTCAGTGCATCAGCAACTTCCTGTACAGAGAAAGGGTTTACGGTAGTACGTGCGCCCACCCACAGAATATCCACACCGAAATGCAGCGCATCTTCCACCTGTTTGGCAGTAGCTACTTCCACCGCCAGCGGCAGACCGGTGATTTCGCGGGCTTTCTGCAACCAGGCAAGACCTTTGGTACCAATGCCTTCAAAAGAACCGGGGCGGGTACGGGGTTTCCAGATACCGGCGCGTAACACGTCCACTTTACCTGTTTTCTGCAAGGCCAGCGCGGTGGCTAATACCTGTTCTTCGGTTTCTGCACTGCAGGGCCCGGAAATGATCAACGGCTTTTTATCGGAAGACGGATCGGAGAATTTGGTTTTAGATAAAATCTGTTCCATTGTCTGTACCATAGTATTGAAGTTAAGTAGATTATCAGAATTTAATTATTTCAGGATCTTCCTGATTTTATTGGATTTTTGAATCAATTTGTAAAAGGTGTCGTAGTCTTCATTCTCCAGCAATGTTTTCATTTGCTGTAACTGGCTGATATGTTCGTCCAGTACATCCAGCACATTGTTCCGGTTATGTTTGAAGATAGGCACCCACATATCAGGAGAGCTTTTCGCCAAACGCACAGTGGATTCAAAACCACCGCTCGCCAGTTCAAAGATGCGTCCTGACTCTTTTTCTTTTTTCAGCACTGTTAATGCCAGCGCGAAAGAAGTAATGTGGGAGATGTGCGACACATAAGCGGTGTGCAGGTCATGCTCTTCCGCATTCATGTATACAGTGCGCATCTGCAGCTGGTCTACCATATTTTCCACCAGTTCCAGGGCGTCCTCATCACTGTTCTTCACATCACAGAGCACCATTGTTTTATGTACGAAGAGGTTGCGTACAGCGGCATCCGGCCCGGAATACTCGGTGCCGGCCATCGGGTGGGCAGCCACAAAGCGTCCTCTGTTGGGATGACCGGCAACGAGTTGCAGTATTTTTTCTTTGGTAGAACCTACATCCATAATCACCTGGCCGGGGCGCGCCTTATCCATGATGCCGGGCAGTGCCTGTAATACCGCATCCACAGGGATGGCCAGTATCACCAGGCTGGAGCGCTTCATGGCATCTTCCAGGGTGGCTGCTTCATCAATGATGTTCAGCTCCAGCGCCCGCTGCAGATGCTCCTGGCGCTGATCCACTCCAATGATCCGCTCTGCCACACCCTTTTCTTTCAGCGTGATAGCGAGCGAGCCACCTATTAAACCTGTCCCTATTACTGTTGCAATCATTTTACGTTGGTTTTGATACGTTCTATCGCCTCCTGGAAAACCTTCTCATCCTGGCAAAGACTCACCCTGATATAGCCGTTACCGTTACTACCAAATATGCCCCCGGGAGTAATAAATACACGGGCTTTCTGCAGTATTTCATCAGTGAGCGTATAACCGTTTTCGTTAGTAGCAGGTATTTTCGCCCAAACGAACATACCTACCTGGTTCTTATCATAGGTGCAATGCAGCAGATCCAGCAGTTGGAATACTTTCTCCCTGCGCGCACGGTAAATTTTATTCAGATCATCGTACCAGTCTTTTCCCAGCTGCAGCGCCTTCACAGCGGCCATCTGCATAGGCTGGAACATACCGGAGTCCATATTGCTTTTAAAGCGCAGTACCTGTGCAATCCATTCTGCTTTACCCACCAGCATGCCTATACGCCATCCGGCCATATTGGACGATTTACTGAGGGAATTCAGTTCCAGCACCACATCCTTTGCACCTTCAAACTGCAACAAACTTTCGGGCTGCTCGTTCAGGATGAAGCTGTACGGATTATCATGGCAGATAAGAATGTTATGCTGTTTGGCAAAAGCGATAAGCTTTGCGGCAAACTCCCTGTTTACCTTTGCACCGGTAGGCATATGCGGATAGTTAACCCACATCAGCTTCACCTTGCTCAGGTCTTTTTGTGCCAGTGCATCCAGGTCGGGCAACCAGCTGTTTTCTTCCGTCAGATCATAATCAACAACGGTAGCCCCGCTCAGGTTCACTGCAGAACGGTAGGTAGGGTAGCCCGGGTTCGGGATCAGGGCCTCATCACCTTCCTGCAGGTAAGTCATACAGATATGCATAATCCCTTCCTTGGAACCTATCAGCGGCAATACTTCCGTATCAGGGTTCAGCGTTACATTATAATAGCGCTGGTACCAGTCAGCCATTGCTTTACGCAGGGCCGGAATACCTTTATATCCCTGGTAATTATGCGTATTGGGCAAAGCGGCATTTTCGTTCAATGCAGCCACCACTGAAGGATGAGGAGGCAGATCCGGGCTTCCGATACCAAGGTTGATCACCTTTGTGCCGGATTGGTTCATTTCCTCAATCTCCCTGAGCTTTTTGGAGAAGTAATATTCTTCCGTGCCTTGTAATCTTTTAGCAACCTGTATCTGCATAAACCTGATTAATGTGTTTTTCCTTTTTTATAAATACCCAGCACTTTCAGATGCTCTGTGAGCGGTTCTATTTTCGATAATGCTTTTTCAAAATGAGCGGCGTTATCAAATTCCATATCGGCGTGGAAGTAATAATTCCATTCTTTTGCGGGGATAGGAAACGACTGCAGCTTTGAAAGATTAATGCCGGCCACTGCAATCTGGGTAAGCACCTTAGCCAGGCTACCGCGGTCGTGGCTGGTTTGAAAATATACCGATGCTTTATTGGCATCTTCAGGAGTGTCTATAGGCGTACGTGATACCGCCAGGAAACGGGTATAGTTATTTTTATTGGTGTGAATATTAGGCGCCACGATATCCAGTTCAAAGATCTCTGCAGCGAGTTTACCTGCAATCGCGGCCGTGCTTTTCAGCTTCTTCTGCCTTACATGCCTGGCGCTGAGAGCTGTATCTTCTGTTTCCACCAGTTTAATATGCGGGTATTTTTCCAGGAAATCCATACACTGCAGCAGGGCCATAGGGTGGGAATGTACTTCCCGGATGTCTTCCAGCGTTTGCCCCGGTAAAACCATCAGGTGCTGGTTGATCTGCAGGTAAATTTCACCGGTAATATGCAGACCGGAGTTCTTAATAAGGCTATAATTGGGTAAAATGCTGCCGGCAATTGAGTTCTCAATGGCCATGATACCTGCATCCACATCGGGTTGCTGTTTGACTTTTTTAACCAGTTCTGCAAAGGAGGCACAGCATTCTATTTCAGTTTGCTTACCGAAATACCCCTGAGCAGCTACCTGGTGAAAAGATCCTTCAAACCCCTGTATGGCAATTTTCATGTGTATGTGATTGATTTTATTTTGTTATAGTTGCTGTAGCAACTAGCTATTAAAAACAGAAAGGGTCCCGATCCGGGACCCTTTGCGCTGTACTTTTTATATGTAAGTATATTATTGCAAACGGGTCCCCTGCTTCTTCGCATAAAAGAAGTAAGAGAAGTAATAAAAAAAGTAATTGCCTGAAACCGGCTGTAACATATGTTTATTTATTGTTGGCATCAGTTGGCTGCATGCCTGTTTTTGATATTAAAAAGGCCTTCCGGTTCCGGAAGGCCTTTTTGTAGTTCTTTTATCTTTTTACAAACGACCTCCCTATTCCTGGTACCAGAAATAATAAAAGCTAAAAAAGCCAAAAGAGGTTTGTTGTATCATATTATTATTTGTTACTCGTTTTGAGTGTAGGACAAAAATACGGCACGATTTTAATTATCCAAGGGGTATCATTGAAAAATATACTTTTTTCAATAATAAAGGTAAATTATTGAATAACTTTCAAAAAGTCGGAATTTCTTAAGCAAACGGGGCATAAAAAAACCGTCCAGGCCAAGCCTGAACGGTTAATTATAAAATTCTAAAGTCAGATTAGTGATGAGCAGCAGCTGAATCAACAGTTTTAGCAGCAGAATCAACAGTTGCTTTTGCAGCATCAGCTACAGAATCAACAGCAGAAGTAGCTACCTGAGCAGCTGAATCGATAGAAGCACCAGCAGCAGTAGCGGTAGAGTCAGTAGCAGTTTCAGTTTTTGCGCCACCGCAAGCAACTGCGAACAGACCGAAAGACAGAGCTAAGAAACCAATTTTGATTACGTTCTTCATGATACAATTATTTAAGTTGTTTTTGAATGATTTAACCTTTATACCGGGATCACCTAAAAGGTAACCCAAACTTTTAAAAATATTTTTTTTCGCTACTTTGGGTTACCAAATGCCTAATAACTGTATTAAGAGTGAAGCAAAATCAAGACATAACAAGAGACAGGGAATTATTGCTGGGACTGGCAAAAGGTGAGGATAAGTCATTGGAAATCATCTATTCAGAAAATTTTCCTGTGGTTTTACGGATGATTCTTCAGCATAATGGCTCGGAAGACGACGCAAAGGATGTATTCCAGGAGGCTGTTATAGTATTATATGAAAAGGTTCAAACCGGTGATTTTACTTTAAGCAGCAGGCTCAAAACCTTTCTTTATTCGGTTTGCCGCCATCTGTGGCTTAAAAAAGTACAGCGGACCTTCGGATTATATGCCTTAACACCTGAACTGGAAGAAGTGATCCCGGCTACGGAAGCACTGGAAGAGCATGAGGCAAGGGACCAGGAATTCAGGATCATGGAAGGAGCGATGAGCAATATCGGCCAGCCATGTCAAACCATCCTGGAAGATTATTATCTGCATAAAAGATCTATGCAGGAAATTGCGGAGAAGTTCGGATATACCAATGCAGAAAATGCAAAGAACCAGAAGTACAAGTGCCTGATGCGTTTGAAGAAGTTATTTTTTGATCAATACAACACATCATTATAAGCAGAAAGCAGCCATGAAAGAAGACATGACCTTATTACGTGAAATTGAGCGTTACCTGGAAGGGGAAATGAGCGAACAGGAAAAAACTGCTTTCGATACACTGCGTCATACCAATCCGCTGATAAATAAACAGGTAGAAGAACATCAGCTGTTCCTTCAGCACCTGGGCAATTACGGCAAACGTCAGCAATTACAGGCAAAGCTCAACCACATACATCACCAGCTGGATATGCCTAGCCTGCGCAAACAGGCCCAGGAAGAAAACCAGACTGCAAGAAGACTGACCATTCGCCGCAGGACCATTACCAATCTTGCTGCAGCCGCCTGTATCGCTTTGGTAACTTCATTGTCTACCATCGCGATTATACAGAACGTATCAAAAAACAAATCCACTGCACAATACGAGGATGTGAGAAGGGTGTTGAATAATATTCAACGCTCCCAGAATGCTCTTATCAATGATATGAACAGTAAGAGCAAGGCTCCGCTAAACCCGGGAACTTATGGTGGCACCGGTTTCGCAGTATCAGGCAACGGCTATATTGTTACCAATTATCATGTAGTGGCCGGCGCCGACTCCGTTTATGTGCAGAATAATAAAGGAGAAGCTTTTAAAGCCATCAGTATCTTTGAAGATATTTCCAGTGACCTGGCAGTACTGAAGATTGCAGATTCTTCTTTTAAAAGTCAGCCCCTGCCCTATGCTTTGAAACCACAAAGCGTAAAAATCGGCGAAGAAGTATTCACCATGGGCTTCCCCCGCGATGAAATTGTTTATGGCAAAGGTTATATCAGTGCCAAAACAGGTTTTAACGGAGATACAACTGCCTATCAGGTATCCATCCCCGTAAACCCCGGCAATAGCGGTGCCCCCCTGCTCGACAATAAGGGAGATGTAGTGGGAATAGTAACCGGCAAACAAACTACTTCGGATGGTATTGCCTTTGCAGTAAAATCGGCTCACCTCAAACACCTGCTGGATGAAATGCCGAAAGATAAGCAAACCCGGAGAGACTGGAACCACAAGAGCCGCCTGGAAGGTATGAACAGGGTAGATCAGATTAAGAAGCTGGAAGACTTTGTGTATATGGTGAAGGTGTATAATTGAAATATCAATCCTTAAAATAAAAGAGAGCGGGGTATAACAGTTGTTATACCCCGCTCTTTTTTTATGCCTGCCTGGTTACTTCTTCATCCAGGCTTTATACTTATCAGTGATCCAGTAAAGCAGATCGTTGTTATTGATAGTACGCATAGTATTATAATCGGGGTAATTATCCCGCATAAATAACTGGAGTGAATCCCCTTTAAGTCCCGTTACCCGGCTTACCAAAATGGGCGTAAAGCGGGAATCGATGAACTTTTCTTTTTCCATCTTCTCGTAGTTCTCCTTAAACTGCCGTTTCTGTTTTTCTCTTTTGGAGAATCGGGTAATAGGGCTGAACACGATACCGGCCCCCTCCGGTGTGCTGCCACCAGCCAGCGGCTTGTTGGGATTATCAAGGATATAACCGTATTGGTGGCGCCTTTCCATGGAATCTATCTGGTATGGAGTATATTCAGACGTGATTTCTACTCCTTTCAGGAACTTCCCCGCCGGTTCCATCACTATGTTAATGGTTTGGGTACCGGACGACTGGGTAACGATCACCGTATCCGGCTTGTATCCCACAAAGGTAACCATGAGCCGATCGTTGCGGGAAGCGGTTATCCTGTAATAACCACCCTGGTCGGAAAGCGAGCGCTTCCCCGAGTTGAGGTTACTTACTGTTGCGTAGGGCAGCACCAGCCTGTTACTGTCCGAAATCATCCCGGTAACTGTTACCTGTGCCTGTACCTTAGGAGCAAATGCCATACTGAATATACAGCCTAGTGCTATGATGCGCATGAAAACCTTCATATAGAATATAATAATTTAAACAGCTGAATCCCTTTCACTTCCTCACAAACAGATCAGTATAGACATTGTTCATCTACCCTAACAAGGTACAAATTAAAGAAAATGCCACGGTGTTAAAAAAAACAAAAATCCTTCTGCCGGAGCAGAAGGATCACTGTATTTAAATTCCAGGTTATCCAATCAGGCAGACTTCAGTAAATCGATCACTTCCTCCCGGCTTTTGCCCAGCTTCTGCTGCAGCTTTCCGATCAGCTTATCTTCCTGTCCTTCTTCATATAACAGGTCGTCGTCTGTCAGATCGGCGTATTGCTGTTTCAGCGTACCTTTTAACTCATTCCATTTTCCTTTGATCTCTAACTTGTCCATAATCTCTCAATTTATATGGTGATATAATCGGGTTACTATGGAACTGAAGAGCCAAAGAATATGCCATCGCCGGGCCCAGTTATAAAGATACCTGGATACGGGTGGTAAAAATCCTGCTTTCACCGGCAGCCAGCTGAACCAGTCCAATCCCGTTGTTAAAGGCATCCGGGGCGCCGCTGAGGTTCTCAACTGCTATGCTGGTACGGTGTGGTGGTATATAAATCTGGAGGATAGGGTAACTGTTCTCAGGATAGAAAGCAATGTTGATATTTTTCTTCGGATCGTGGATCGTGGCCAGCGGTTGTGGCTTTGTGAGATCCAATACAAAGGAATTATCCAGCTCCACTCCTTTCAGCAGCTTGCCGGCAACAAATTCAGTATATGGCAATACTTTTCCTGTAGGCAGTAATTTTTCATTGAACTCCACTATTTCTTTGGATGCAAAAGTTAATACCAGCTCATCTGCCGGGGTACCGGTGCTGAAGTACGGATGCCATCCATCCATTACGGGAATAGTAACGCCGCTCTGGTTTACAAGAGTGGTGCTCAGCTGCAGCTCATTAGCAGCGCGGAGGGTGAAGGTAGCTATACAATCGTACGCAAAAGGATACCCCGCATCATCTGTTTCCCTGAAATGATGGGTAAGGGTTACAGATGCCTGCTGGTCATCTGCCTGTTGCGCTGTCACTGTGAAAGGAACATCGTATAACAGGCCATGGATAGCATTTCCGGGCGCCAGTGTTTTCCGGATGCTGTAAGATTTGCCCTCCCAGGTATACTGCGCATCTTTCATGCGGCATGCATACGGGCTTAGCTTTACGCTTTTAAAGCTGGTACGCAGATTGGCTTCCAGGTCGTTAAGATCCTTATAGCTATCTATCAGGTTCAGGGCTCCTGTTGAATGTTTTACTTTGAAAGCATGCAGCAATGCGCCGAAAGAAGGTATTATTTCCACCTGCGTTCCTGTTTCCAGATCCTGGAGCGCAATGATATCAAATCCTGCCTCTTGAAAAGAATGGATGCCAAATTTCATTGTTCATAATTTTGGAAGAAAATATAAAACATTTTGGGATTTTGCCCTGTGATTATTTGACAACAGCTGTTTGTTGTTAACTTATAACTCACTGGCAAAATCCCGTATAGCATTTTAAATGCTTGCATTGATCAGGTTTTCCAGCCACTCCTGTTTGCCGCTGGTTTGCTTTGGTTCTCCATTTGCAGCTGCAAAATTGCGGAGGTCTTCCAGCGTTAGTTTGCCTGCTTCAAATTCCTGTCCCTTGCCGCTATCAAAAGAAGCATAGCGATCCTGGCGGAATTTTTTATACGGGGTGGCAGTAAGCACCTTTTCTGCAATGATAGCAGCTCTTGCAAAAGTGTCGATACCGCCGATGTGTGCGTGGAAGATGTCTTCCAGGTCGGTGGAATTACGACGGGTTTTTGCATCGAAGTTGACCCCGCCGCCGGCAAATCCGCCAGCTTCAAGGATCACGAGCATGCTTTCAATGAGATCATTAAGGTTAGTGGGAAACTGGTCGGTGTCCCAGCCATTCTGCGCGTCTCCGCGGTTGGCATCAATGCTGCCCAGCATACCTGCATCTGCCGCTACCTGCAGCTCGTGCTGGAAGGTATGGCCTGCCAGTGTAGCGTGATTCACTTCAAGGTTCAGTTTAAAATCCTTATCGAGCCCAAACTGGCGGAGGAAGCCGATCACCGTAGCTGCGTCGTAGTCGTACTGGTGCTTGGTAGGTTCGCAGGGTTTTGGCTCTATAAAGAACGTTCCTTTGAAACCCTGTGCCCGTGCATAATCGCGGGCCATGCCCAGGAAACGGCCCAGGTGTTCCTGTTCGCGTTTCATGTTGGTATTGAGCAGGGTCATGTAGCCTTCACGGCCACCCCAGAACACGTAGTTTTCGCCGCCTAATGCAATGGTGGCATCCAGTGAGTTTTTCACCTGTGCACCGGCATAAGCCAGTACAGCAAAGTCGGGGTTAGTAGCTGCACCGTTCATGTAGCGTGGATTACTGAAAACGTTTGCAGTTCCCCATAACAGTTTAACACCACTGGCCTGTTGTTTCTGTTTGGCATAGGCAACGATCTGCTGCATACGGCTTTCGTATTCTGCCACGTTAGCGCCTTCATCTACCAGGTCTACATCATGGAAGCAGTAGTAAGGGAGGCCCATTTTGGTGATGAACTCAAAAGCCGCGTCCATTTTGTCCTTAGCACTCTGGTTGGCATCCCGGGAGCTAAGCCAGGGAAACTGTTTGGTACCGGGTCCGAAGGGATCACCGCCGGTTCCGCAGAAGGTATGCCAGTAGGATACGGCAAAACGGAACAGTTCTTTCATGGATTTGCCAGCAATGAGGCGGTTCTCATCATACCATTTGTATGCCAGCGGGTTATCGGACTGTGGTCCTTCGAACTGTATTTTCCCGATTCCTTTGAAATACTCGTTGTTTCCTAATGTAATACTCATAACTGATGTGATTTTTTTAATGCTGGATCTGCGTTAGTGCAGCAGGGTATTCAGTCCGTTCAGCCAGTTGCCGTAAACATCCCGGTATTGGGATTGCAGCGCTGCATCGGGCTCAATTACAGCAAGGCATTCCATACCCCTGAAAGCATCGGCAGCACTTACGTAACCGGCTCCGATGGCTGCTCCGCGGGCGGCGCCCTGCGCTCCGTCTGTATTATACAATTCTATCACTACATTGGCGGTGTTGGCAAAAGCCTCCCGGAACAAGGGACTGAGGAACATATTCGCGTGCCCTGCCCTTACACGGTGAATATTAAGATCCATTCCCACCATGATATCCATCCCATAGTTAAGACCAAACACAATTCCTTCCTGCACCGCGCGCATAATGTGAGCGCGGCTGTGGCGGTTAAAATCGAGATTACGGAGGGTGGCTCCCAGGCTCCTGTTTTCCAGGATGCGCTCAGCGCCATTGCCAAAAGGAAATACCTGCAGACCTTTGGCGCCAACAGGCGCCTGTTGGGCAAGGGTATTCATTTCCGGGTAAGTGATATCCCCTACCAGGTTCTTGAGCCAGCTATTGGCGATACCGGTACCATTAAGGCACATGAGCACCCCGTTTCTCGTATGTGCGTGATCGTTATTTACGTGTACAAAGGTATTGACCCTGCTCTGCCGGTCGAAACTGTTCTTGTCATGAACCGCATATACCACACCCGAAGTGCCCGCTGTGGTAGCGGCTTCGCCGGGTTGCAGCACATTGAGGGAGAAAGCGTTGTTAGGCTGGTCGCCGGCGCGGTAGGTAACCGGAGTGCCAGGCGCCAGTTTCAGCGTGGCGGCTGCTGCCGCAGTGAGCTGCCCCTGGATGCCGAACGTAGGTACGATGGCAGACAACAGTTGTTCATCTATCTGGTAATATTCCAGTAACGCTTTTGAAACCGCATTTGCTTCAAAATCCCAGAAAGTGCCTTCTGATAAACCGGAGATGGTAGTACAGGCTTCACCGGTTAATTTCATGGCAATGAAATCGCCGGGCAGCATTACTTTATGAATACGTTCATAAATATGCGGTTCATTTTCCTGTATCCAGCGGAGTTTGGATGCGGTGAAGTTACCGGGGGAATTGAGCAGGTGCTCGAGGCAATATTGTTCTCCCAGCGCTTTAAAAGCGGTATTGCCGGTATTAACAGCGCGACTGTCGCACCAGATAATAGCAGGCCGCAGCACCTGTTGTTGTTTATCCACACATACCAGCCCGTGCATCTGGTAGGCAATGCCTATTCCCTTGATCTGGGCAGGATCAACGCGATAGCGCTGTAAAAGGATTTCCGTAGCATGGATGATCTCTTTCCACCAGCTTTCGGGATCCTGCTCAGCCCAGTCGGGCTGTGGTACATCAATGGCCATTTCTTTTTCCGGACAGGTGGCGCTGGCTACGCAAACGCCGGTATCGGCATTCAGCAGCGCCGCCTTGATAGATGATGACCCAATATCATATCCTATAAAGTACATAACGTGAAAGAATTAGCGGTCTGAAAAAGTACCGGATATTTTAAGACAAAAAACTGCCCTAAAATATCCGGATACTGAAATTATAAAATGAACTGATTACCAGAATACAGTATACAATGCGATGAGGATGCCCACGATCAGCAAGGCGCCTACTGTAAAGCCCAGGTTGGGCTTAAACATGCTGCTGTCGATAGCCAGTCCTTTCGGATTGTTCACGCTGCGTTTATCCGCCAGCGTAATAATGATCATACCTATCACACACACTACAAACACTAATCCCATACGGTCAATGAAGGCCATTTCCCACAAACCGCTGTCGGGGTTCAGTGCGGCAAAGCCAAACTGGTGCAGCGGCTCCAGGTTTACCCATGCCGGCATAAACTTCAGGACAAAGGAAAGGAGCAGGCCGCCGATCATTGCAAACATGGCTGCACTGGAGGTAGTCCGTTTCCAGAAAAACCCGAGGGCAAACATGGCAAATACACCGGGAGAAACAAAGCCGGTATATTCCTGGATAAACTGGAAGCCTCCTTTTTTATCGATACCGAGGAAGTTGGAGATCACAATGGCAATGATCATGGTAATAATTACCACTGCACGGCCCACGCCTACGATCTTCTTTTCATCGGCAGTTTTGTTATATATCTTCTTATAAATATCCAGGGAATAAATGGTAGAGATACTGTTCGCCTTACCTGCCAGGGAAGCTACCACTGCGGCTGTTAAAGCGGCAAATGCCAGTCCTTTTAAACCAATGGGCAGGAGATTGAGCAACACGGGATAGGCATTATCCGCGTTGAGGGAACCGCCTTTCATCATGGATTGGGCAAAGTCGCCATGGTTCTGGGAATACAGCACATAAGCCGCAATACCCGGCAATACCACTATCACAGGCATCAGCAGTTTGAGGAAACCGGCGAACAGTAATCCCTGGCGGGCTGTTTTCAGATCCGCTCCCAGTGCGCGTTGTGTGATATATTGGTTACATCCCCAGTAGTTCAGGTTTACGATCCACATACCACCAATTAATACGCTCAGGCCCGGCAGATCGAGATACTTCGGATTTTCTTTATGAAGGATCATATGGAAATGTTCACTGGCATGTTGCGTCATCAGGGAGAAACCTTTTAATACTCCTTTTTCTCCAAAATGCTCAGATACCAGCTGCAATGCCAGGTAAGTAGTTGCCAGTCCGCCGAGGATAAGGAAGAACACCTGTATTACATCCGTGTATCCAATCACCTTCATCCCTCCCAGTGTAATAAGGATGGCAAAAAAGGCGAGTGCCACCATACACACATAGAAGTTAATACCGGAGATCGTGGAAACAGCCAGCGCACCGAGATAAAGAATTGAAGTGAGATTTACCACCACGTATAACAGCAGCCAGAAAACCGCCATAATAGTACTTACTGTCTGGTTATACCTGCGTTCCAGGAACTGGGGCATGGTATAGATCTTATTCTTCAGGTAAATAGGCAGGAAAAATACCGCTACTACAATGAGTGTGGCCGCCGCCATCCACTCGTAGGTAGAAATAGCCAACCCTATATTAAACCCGTTCCCTGACATACCGATAAACTGCTCTGCAGAAATATTGGAAGCAATAAGAGAGGCCCCGATAGCCCACCAGGTAAGGGAACCTTCTGCCAGGAAAAAGTCTTTGGAGTCTGTTGTGACCTTTTTCTTTTTCTGATAGATATAGTAACCATAACCAGCCACTATTACGAAATATACCAGGAATACCAGGTAATCAAAGATGTGTAAGGATTTTGTTTGCATATACGTTCAAAACGTGGTTATAAAAAATTTAGCGAATCAATATACATAATAAATGTAAAAAATACGCTTACAATTGTTTTTTTTAACGGGAAATATAAAAAACCACAAGGGCGGCCCTCATTTTACGGGTGATAAAACTATACATTTAATTTACTCTTCATAGTGCATTTATGTAAAAAGAAACAATTGATACCCTTTACTTTCACAAAAGGCACCCGTGAACGCATAAAATACCTTCCAGATTGATTTCCTTTCCTTTAGGGGGTGGGAGTTGTCAACTGAATGCCTGATAGCGTGGAAATAAAAAATAAATATAGAACACAGAAAATCGGGAAGCAAGTTTTTCCACCCAAGCGGGAAAAAAACATTTCAGCAGGGTTATGATGCTCAGGATTCCAGTGCCATACGTGCGATGTTATCCCCGATTATGGAACCGATGGCCACTCCCATCCCTCCCATACGGACGCCAATGATCACATTTTTCGTATGTACTTTTACGATAGGCTGCCTGGTTTTGCCAAAGGCCATAATGCCGGTCCACCTGTCGGCCACGGTCACCTCCCGGCCAGGCAGTATTACCTTATGCAGCAATTCTTCCAGCTGGTGCTGGATGTTGTCGTTGAAACGGAAATCAGTGGAGGTTTCCCCGGCAAAGTCGAGCTGGCGGCCACCACCCAGCAACACCCTGCCGTCCAGCTCCCTGAAATAGTAATATCCCTCCTCCATGTGGAAAACTCCTTTAAAAGGAAGATCCTTCACAGGTGAAGTAATAAGTACCTGTCCCCTGCCGGGCACCACTTCCTCTTCCGGGAGCAGGCGGCGGGTAAAGGCATTAGTGCAGAGGAGTACTTTACGGGCGGCGAAGGCCATGTCTTCCTGCAGGGTTTGATGCGGCACTATAACGTTTACCCCTGTATGAAAATCGTCTATTGCCTTTACGGTGCACCCGGTTTTAATTTCCACTCCTTTTAATATGGCGGCATCAATGAGGGCGCGCATCATTTTGCCGGTATGCAGCTCCCCTTCAAAATTATTGCTGATCAAAGCTTTTACATAACCGGGGGCAAAGCCAAAAGCAGGGAGGCGCTCGTTAGCCAGGGTGAAAGCCGGTTTTCCTTCAAAGAGCTCTCCGAGCAGGCGGTTCACTTCCGGGAGCTGGTCCAGGGCCCATTCTTCACGGGCGCCAATCAGTTCATGGCTGCCGTTTTCCCGATAATTAATAACGTCATCGCCCAGGCGGCTGCGCAGCAGGCGAAGGCCACGCAGGCGAAGAGCTACCAGGTTCTTCACTGCTTCTGCAGGCATGGTTTGCAGATCGGTAAGGATTTCGGTCATACTCCCGATGCAGGCAAAACCGGCGTTCTTGGTACTGGCGCCGGTGGGTAAAATGTCTCTTTCCAATACCAGTACCCTGCTGCCGGGCGCCAGTTCTTTCAGGCTGATGGCAGCCGATAAACCAACAATACCGCTGCCAACAATAATGTAGTCGTATTGCAGCAGGCTTTCCTTCTCCCAAAAACTTAACATAGAGCTATTATTTATACAGCGCCTACAGATCCGCCATCTACCCTGAAAACTGCACCCGTGATAAAGGAAGCATGATCCGAAGCCAGGAATGCCACCAGGCTGCCGGTTTCCTCCGGTGTACCAGGACGGCCCAATACCTGGTAAGGGCGGTTCTCTTTAAGAAATACCCTGGCAGCTTCGGCAATTGAAATATTTTTTTCTTTGGAGATGCCTTCCAGCATTTCATCTACCAGCGGTGTTTTGATAAATGCCGGGGAAACGGTGTTCACAAGGATATTATCCTTCCCGTAATTCTGCGATAGTGTTTTGGAATAATTGTTCAGCGCCGCTTTGGTGGCATTATAATGTCCCATATTGGGATCCGGCTGCTCGGCATTTTCAGAAGATATATTGATGATCCTGCCGCCGCCCTGCTCTTTCATATGAGGGATCACCAATTGGGTGAGCGCTACCAGGCCAAAGAAATTAACGTCAAATACCTGGCGCCACTGTGCCATGCTGATGGTATCCAGTGGACCGAAAGCGTCTATACCGCCGGCATTGTTAACCAGGATATCGATATGGCCCAGCTGCTGCACCGTGGTGTTAACCAGCCGCTGCAGGTCGGCCTCCTTCGTCATATCAGCTACTACCGCCACTACATCCAGTCCCTGCAGGCGGAACATGGCTGCAGTATCTTCCAGCTCATCCGCATTACGGGCGGTGATCACTACGGTAACGCCTTCCTGCAGTAAAGAGGCGGCAATACCCTTGCCGATTCCTTTACTGCCACCGGTAACAATGGCTACTTTGCCTTTTAAATGAAGCTCCATGATCTTGCTATTTTATATCAAAAATAAAAATCAGCTGTCTGCCTATTGCTGTATAAGTTATTGAAAAAACAGTAAAAAGAATTGTTTCAACCGGTGGCTTACCAGGAAACACAAATTACACAGCTCGGGGTCACTAAGGAAACGCCAACTTTATTTACACCCGCGTTACCGGGCGGATGTTGTTTTGTTATGCACTTGTTAAGCAGGGATGGCTGTTTGGTTTTGTTAATATCTTTAAGAATCATATCCCTAAAACCCCCGTTATGTCGACCACTACCTCAAAACACCACAGGTACCGGCGCCTGCAGCTTATAATAGTGAGCATGATTCTCGCAACCATTGCCGGCATTCTGCTGTATCCTATTCTAAAACAGCAAAAAGATATTTTACCGGGCATAGCTGCCAATGTGTACCTGGCATCTGCACCGGAAGATACCAGTGTGGGAAAATGCTTACGCTACCCCATACCTGCCACGGAACTGCAGAAGCTGTATCTGGCAAATGATCAGGCTGCCAGTCAGAAGTATACAGATGAAACAGTGTACATAAACGGCATTTACATTGGCACCGATATTAACCCTATGGGTACTGCTTATATGCTGCTTAAAAGCGCAGACAGGTTCCATGCCATCAAATGTTACCTGAGAAACAAGGAAGATATTAAAATAGCAAAAGGCAGCCCGGTATTGCTGAAGGGCTACTGCAGGGGACAGATCTGGGATCTTAAAATTGAGGAATGTGAATTACTGGATCTTCCGGAGGTAACCACAGGCAGGAAAGTAAAACGGGAAGCCGCTTCAGAAAAAGAAACAACCTCCCGTTTTAATCACACAAGATAGCCAAACAAACTATCGTCTTTATTCAGCTCGGTGATCTGGAAATTATATTTCCTGCAGTTGGCAATCAGTTTATCGTAATCCTCACGGCGCCTGAGTTCCACGCCTACAAGCGCGGGACCTATTTCCTTATTGTGCTTCTGGATATATTCAAACCTGGTGATATCATCATCGGGACCAAGTATGTGGTTCACAAATTCTTTCAGTGCACCCGGGCGTTGTGCGAAACGGACAATAAAGTAATGCTTCAGCCCTTCATACAGGAGTGAGCGTTCCTTTATTTCCTGCATACGGTCAATATCGTTGTTACTGCCGCTTACAACACATACCACTTTTTTCCCTTTGATGGCATCTGCATAATCGTCCAGGGCGGCGATAGAGAGCGCTCCCGCGGGCTCTACCACAATAGCGTCTTCATTGTATAACCGGAGAATGGTGGAGCATACCTTTCCTTCCGGTACCAGGTGCATTTTATCCAGCACGTCTTTACAGATCTCATAGTTAAGGGTGCCAACTCTTTTCACTGCTGCTCCATCTACAAAACGTTCTATTTCATCGAGGGTAACGGGGCCGCCGTTTTCCAATGCCCGGAGCATGGAAGGGGCGCCTTCCGGTTCCACGCCAATGATGCGGGTGTTGGGACTGTATGTTTTAAAATAAGTGCCAAGACCGGCTACGAGGCCGCCGCCGCCTACGGGCACAAATAGAAAATCGATGGCGGACTGGTCTTCCAGGATCTCTACTGCTACAGTACCCTGGCCTTCAATTATTTTTGCATTATCGAACGGGGGAATAAAAGTCATACCGCTGGCTTTTGTAAATGCCTGGGCTTCTGCAGAGCAATCATCGAAGGTATCTCCTGCAAGACGGATCTCTATATGATCGCCGCCAAACATATTCACCTGGTTAACTTTTTGCTTTGGTGTGATCACGGGCATAAACACCACGCCTTTTATGTTCATGGCTTTACAGGCATAAGCGAAGCCCTGGGCGTGGTTTCCGGCGCTGGCGCAGGTAACGCCTTTGGCCAGGAGCTCAGCAGGCAGGCTGCTGATCAGGTTATAGGCGCCACGCAATTTATAAGAGCGTACAATCTGCATATCCTCTCTTTTCAGATATACGTCACAGTTATAACGCCGGGAGAGATTGGCGCTATACATCAGCGGAGTGCGGGTTACGATTGGTTTCAGTTTCACCGCTGCGTCCAGGATATTCAGGGAATTGACACTACTCATTACTTCAGACATAAAATGTAATTAATACAAAAGGCAAAGCATCTTCGGGATTATCGAAATCATGGAACCTGTATTCAGTATAAGAAAGCAATATCCTTCCGTACTAAATACGAGCGCCAATAATTTCAATAATTCGAAAATGCTTTGCCATTGTAATTTATAATATAGCTATTACGCGTTGTTAGGGCGCAGCTTGCGTACAGCCGCACCTGCCTGCCACATTTCGCTTTCGCGGAGTTCTTTCAGTTCTTCGTTCAGCTTCTCGCGGTAATCCGGGGTGCTGTTGGAAGCGATAGAACGGGCAGCTTCTTTACCTGCAGCAACGCTGGCATACAGTTCATCAAATACAGGCTGGGTAGCTGCTTTGAACTTCTTCCACCAGTCGAGCGCACCACGCTGGGCAGTAGTAGAGCAGTTAGCATACATCCAGTCCATACCATTTTCTGCTACCAGTGGCATCAGTGACTGGGTCAGTTCTTCTACTGTTTCGTTGAATGCTTCAGAAGGGGAGTGACCATTCTTGCGCAGTGTTTCGTATTGAGCAGCGAAGATACCCTGGATACAACCCATGAGGGAACCGCGTTCGCCGGTCAGATCGGAGTATACTTCTTTCTTGAAATCTGTTTCAAACAGGTAGCCGGAACCAACGCCGATACCCAGCGCTACTACGCGTTCTTTAGCACGGCCTGTGGCATCCTGGAAAATAGCGAAGCTGGAGTTCAGTCCCTGACCAGCCAGGAACAGGCGGCGAAGGGAAGTACCGGAGCCTTTCGGAGCTACCAGGATTACGTCTACATCAGCTGGAGGAATGATACCGGTTTGTTCTTTATAGGTAATACCGAAACCGTGAGAGAAGTACAGTGCCTTACCAGGAGTCAGATGTTGCTTTAAAGTAGGCCACAGGGTGATCTGTCCGGCATCAGACAGCAGGAACTGGATGATAGTACCTTTCTGTGCAGCTTCTTCGATATCGAATAAAGTTTCGCCGGGAACCCAGCCATCAGCAACTGCTTTATCCCAGGTTTTGGAATTTTTACGTTGACCTACAATAACATTAAAGCCATTGTCTTTCAGGTTCAGTGCCTGGCCAGGACCTTGTACGCCATAACCAATAACTGCAATCACTTCGTTCTTCAGCACTTCCCTTGCTTTTTCCATAGGGAATTCTTCTCTGGTTACTACTTGTTCGAGTACCCCTCCAAAATTGATGGTTGCCATGTGTTGTTTTTTTAGCTTTTAGCTACTAGCTGTCAGCTATTAGCTGAGATGTGATTTGAATGAATAATGATTAAAAGATCAGCTGCCTGCGCTGGCCGGCAGCCAGTTATTTGCCGGAAGCAATGGCTAAATGCCGGGAGCTTCCTGTGTATGCAATTCTTTCAGATGCTCGTGAAAACGGCGGCTCCATTTCACAATGGCCACCCTGCCACTCTTTGTATACTCTATCAGGCCATATGGCTCCAGTTTCTTGATAAAGTCTGTCAGCTCCTGCTGGTGGCCGGTTTTCTCGATCACAAAATAATCTGCGGTGATCGTCAGGATACGCGCATTGTTTTCACGTATCAGTCTTTCGATATCACCTGTATGTAACGACCTGGTAGAAATCTTGTACAGTGCCAGTTCCTGGTATACCACCTCATCTTCTTCATGCACAAAAGCACGGTGAATTTCAATCAGTCTTTCTATCTGTCCTACTACCTTATCCAGCTTCTCACGTGTAGACATCACCGTTATTACGAACTTATACACACCGGGAATTTCTGTTTCAGCGGTGGTTAAGCTGGTGATATTGATGCCCCTGCGGGTAAATATGATAGTGATACGGTTGGTTATACCTATACGATCTTCCGTATATACCGTTACTGTATATTCTTTTTGCATATACCTGTTGTGAATTACAAATGATCAATATGAATCCTCCGGGCGCTGCTACTCCAGCCGGATGCTGGTAATGGGAGCGCCTGCGGCCACCATAGGGAATACGTTATCTTCTTTTTCCACTACTACTTCCAGCAGATAAGCGCCCTTGTGCGCCAGCATTTCATCAATAGCGGCGGATATATCTTCCCTTGCTGTTACTTTTTTACCGGGGATATAAAATCCTTTGGCAACCTGTACAAAATCGGGATTGACCATTTCAGTGGAGGAATAGCGCCTGTCAAAAAACAGTTGCTGCCATTGTCTTACCATCCCCAGGAAGTTATTGTTCAGGATCACTATTTTCACACCGATCTGTGACTGATGAATAGTGCCCAGTTCCTGGAGCGTCATCTGGAAGCAACCATCACCGATGATAGCTACTACTTCTTTTTCGGGCGTACCTGTTTTGGCGCCCATGGCTGCCGGCAGCGAAAAGCCCATGGTACCCATTCCACCGGAGGTGACATTAGTATTGGGTTTTTTGAAACGATAGTAGCGGGAAGCCACCATCTGGTGCTGTCCAACATCTGTTACCAGTACTGCTTCGCCTTTGGTTTTCTCTGAGATCAGGCGGATCACTTCCGCCATTTTCAGCTCGCCTTCCTGCGGATACAGTTCTGCATGCTGTACCTTATCGTATTCTTTTTTATCTGCGGCGCGGAATTCTTCCAGCCAGGCTGCATGTTCAGCAGGATTTACCTGTTTGAGCAATGCTGCCAGGGCCGGCTTTGCATCTGCGTGAACGGCTACATCAGCTTTAACGATCTTGTTGATCTCTGCAGCATCGATTTCGATGTGTATCACTTTGGCATTGGGAACATAAGTACCTACGTCGCCGGTTACACGGTCGTCGAAACGCATGCCTACCGCAATCACCACGTCTGCTTCACCGGTAAGCATATTGGGGCCATAGTTACCGTGCATGCCCAGCATACCTACGTACAGCGGATGATCTACCGGTACAGCCGACAGGCCCAGTAAAGTAGACCCCACGGGGATCTGTGCTTTTTCTGCCAGTGCGATCAGTTCCTGTTCTGCACCTGATAACAGTACGCCATGGCCACAGAGGATAAATGGCTTCTTAGCGCTGTTGATCAGTGCTGCAGCTGCTGTTACCGCTTCCTGGTTTAATTCAGGGATAGGGCGGTAGCTGCGGATATATTCACATTTTTTGTACTCGTATTCAAATTCCCCGAACTGTGCGTTTTTGGTGATATCCACCAGCACAGGGCCCGGACGGCCGCTGCGGGCAATGTAAAATGCTTTGGCTATTGCGCCGGGAATATCTTCCGGGCGGGTTACCTGTATATTCCACTTGGTGATAGGCATGGTGATACCGATCACGTCTGTTTCCTGGAATGCATCAGTTCCTAACAGGGCGGCGGCTACCTGGCCGGTTATGCAAACCATGGGGGTACTGTCCATATAAGCGTCGGCCAGGCCGGTAACCAGGTTGGTAGCGCCCGGGCCGGAAGTAGCAAAAGCTACGCCCACCTTGCCGGAGCTACGTGCATAACCCTGTGCAGCATGCGTGGCACCCTGTTCGTGCCGGACGAGAATGTGATGAACCCGATCCTGGAAATCGTAGAGGGCATCATAAATAGGCATGATCGCCCCGCCCGGATACCCGAAAATAGTGTCCACTCCTTCTTCGATCAGGGAACGGATCACAGCTTCGGAGCCTGTAATCACAGGCTTTACAGCTAACTGCTTATCTGCTATCTCAGGCTTCATCGGTAACACATCCTTCTGTTGCATTTTTTACAAGTTTTGCGTACTTAAATAAGATTCCATTGGTTACTTTCAATGCAGGTTGCTTCCATGCGGCCCTTCTTGCGGCCAGTTCTTCGTCACTGATCTCTACATTGATAAAGTTCTTCGTTGCGTCTATTTCGATGATATCGTCGTCTTTTACGAGTGCAATATTTCCCCCTTCAAAAGCTTCCGGGGTAATATGGCCTACCACAAACCCGTGGGTACCACCGGAGAAACGGCCATCGGTGATGAGGGCTACGCTTTTGCCAAGTCCCACACCCATGATGGCGCTGGTAGGCTTCAGCATTTCCGGCATACCGGGAGCGCCTTTCGGGCCTACCTGGCGGATGACGACCACATCTCCCTCTCTCACTTTACCGGAAGTAATACCTGCAATCAGTTCAAATTCGCCGTCGAATACACGGGCAGGGCCTCTGAAACGTTCGCCTTCCTTTCCGGTGATCTTGGCTACGGAGCCTTCAGTAGCGAGGTTTCCGTAAAGGATCTGGATATGGGCGGTTGGTTTCAGTGGTTTTTCCAGCGGCACAATGATATCCTGTGTGCTGAAATCTATGTCTGCCACGTTTTCCAGGTTCTCGGCTATTGTTTTACCGGTAACGGTCATACAGTTACCGTGGATAAATCCTTTCTTCAGGAGGTATTTCATTACCAGCGGAACCCCACCAATGTTGTGGAGGTCTTCCATCAGGTACTTACCACTTGGCTTCAGATCGGCGATCAGCGGTGTTTTGTCGCTGATACGCTGAAAATCATCCAGTTTAATATTGACGCCTACTGATTTTGCGATGGCAATGAAATGCAGTACGGCATTGGTGCTGCCACCCAGGGCCATGATGATGGTGAGCGCGTTTTCAAACGCCTCTTTCGTCATGATGTCGCGGGGCTTAATATCTCTTTCAAGGAGCAGGCGGATGTATTTACCGGCAGCGATACATTCATCTTTTTTGTCCTGGCTCAATGCGGGGTTGGATGAGCTGTACGGGAGGCTCATACCCAGTGCTTCGATAGCGGAAGACATGGTATTAGCGGTGTACATACCGCCACAGGCGCCGGCGCCGGGGCAGGAATTCTGTACAATGCCTTTGAAATCGCCTTCATCCAGCTTACCTGCCATTTTCTGGCCCAGCGCTTCAAATGCTGAGATGATGTTGAGATCCTGGCCTTTATATTTTCCGGGGGCGATGGTACCGCCGTAAACCATGATAGAAGGGCGGTTGAGGCGACCCATAGCCATCAGGGAACCGGGCATGTTCTTATCGCATCCGGGAACGGTGATCAGCGCATCGTAATACTGCGCTCCTGCAACGGTTTCAATGGAATCTGCAATCAGATCACGGCTAACGAGGGAATAGCGCATTCCCGGCGTACCATTGCTCATGCCATCGCTGACGCCAATAGTATGGAAAATGAGTCCGACCAGGTCGTTTGCCCAGACGCCTTTTTTTACGTCCTTTGCCAGATCATTCAGGTGCATATTGCAGGTATTGCCATCGTAGCCCATGCTAACGATACCTACCTGTGCCTTTTTCAGATCTTCTTCTGTTAAACCAATGCCATACAATTGTGCCTGCGCAGCTGGTTGCGTAGGGTCTTGTGTGATCGTCTTGCTGTATTTATTTAATTCCATTGCTTTTTGTTATTACCCCGATTACAGGTGTTTATAGGTACCCTATTTTAAAAACTCTGCACAAATTACCCGGTGACGTCGTCAAATTCAAACCAACTTATTCCAATTTACCGGTCTTCAAATCTGCCTTTTTAACTTCAAAACCCTTTACTGTAAAGGATTGTAAGTTTTTCGATTTACGACCTTCAAAGGATTTTAACTGTTGGCTGTTAGCATTTTAGCAGATGCTAACAGCTAACAGCCAACGGTTATGCTAATTGTGCTTCGCGTTGAAATGATTTTTCCAGCACTCTGGCTTTATAGGCCTGTTGGAGTAATTTTCCGAGCGACTGTGCCCATGGTTTGCTGAAAGACTGGCCGTCCAGGGAGTCGAGACCGATCACTTCTGCTGCAGTACCGCAGAAGAAAGCGCATTCAGCTTCTTTTAACTCAGGGATGGTAAATAATTTTTCTTCCAGTGGGATATTCAGTTCCTGGCAAAGTTCGATAACAGTGGCGCGGGTGATGCCTGGGAGGATGTTACCGGCGGGAGGAGTGTATATTTTGCCGTCTTTTTCAAAGAAGATGTTAGCACCGGGGCCTTCTGCAACGTAACCATTCATATCCAGCAGCAGCGCTTCATCGTAACCTTTTTCTTTTGCTTCCTGCGAGGCCAGTATCGAGTTTACATAAAGACCGGCAGATTTGGATTCTATTTTAAAGGCTTTTGGATTCGGTCGCTCGTAGGAGGAGGTCATAACACGCAGCAGCTTTTCTCCCAGGTATGCCCCCCATTCCCATGCACAGATCAGGATGTGCGATTCGGCGGCGGCTTTCAGTGTCATATTCGGCGGACAGAAAACCAGCGGGCGGATATAGGCTTCTTCCATGTTATTCATCTCCAGTACTTTATAACAAGCGGCGATCAGCTCTTCGTTATCAAATTTGTAGGGGATGTGGATCAGCTCGCAGGAGCGCTTCAAACGGTCGAAGTGTTCTTTTGCTTTAAAGATCTTCACTTCGCCGCTTGCGGTTTTGTAGGCGCGGATGCCTTCAAAAACAGCATAGCCGTAGTGGAGCGACTGGCCATACAGGTCAGTTGTAGCAGCATTTGCTTTGGTGTACTCACCGTTGATGTAAAGAATGGTGTTGTCGTTGTAATAGCTATACATAAAATTGAAATTATACCAGGAATATACAGTCCAAAAAAAAGCCTCCCTCTTTGCGGAGGAAGGCGTTATATTTTGTGATTATATGCACGTTTACCTATCCTCCATACTGGTGGCTAATAATGACAACGACGATAATCACGACCTTCGTGATAGCCCAGTTGAGCTGAGGTACGATGTGATTAAGTTTTATATTGTCTTTATTTACCCACATGGAGGCCCTTATTTTCTTTAGCGTTTCTACAAAAGTATCTGTGAAAAAAATAAAAAACAATAACACACCCAATATTTAGTAAAAAATCAATCACATTAAAGGTTTTTGAAAATATTTAAAAAAACAAACGAATAGCTGCGTATTTTCTAAACAAATCGCATGATCCTTATATATTAATCTACCGGTTTTGTGTAAAAAAGACGCGGATTTTGTCTGACTCAGGATTAAATGATTTGGGGAGAATTAGGCGAAAGTATCCGCTTAAATCTCCCCAAATCATTTTAAATCCAAAGTAATCAAATCAGGGTAATCAGCGTAATCAGTTTAATCCTGAGTCAGACAACCTCCGCTAAAAAAAATCCCGGTGCAGGAAGCACCGGGATAAAATGATTTCATTTCATTACTGTTCACGTTCTAAAAAATGATTTCATTTACTGTTCACTTGCTACGTTTACATGCAGGCATTTGTCGATGATATCCTGCAGTACCGTTTCTTTTTCCATGAGCCGCTGCAGTAAAACCAGCTGGTTCTTTGCGCGGTCGTAATTGTGTGTCGGATACTTGATGGGATAATACACATCACCATTCAGATAATCGGTGAGGAAGCGTATCCCCTGCATGTAGATCATGAACTTCCCGGCAAAGAACAATTGTTCCTTTTCTACTTTTGTCAAAGTACCGCCAATCTCTGCGAGATACCCCTGCATAAGGGCTTCGTAGTATTCTTCGCGGATAACGATCTGGCTGAAATCCCTTTCTTCTTCAGACACAGGACAAACATAAGTGCGTATCATGTCGCCGAGATCTGAGATGATTTTTCCGGGCATCAGGGTATCTAAATCACATACACAAATACCTTCATAAGTATCCTTGTTGAGCAATACATTATTGATTTTGGTATCGTGGTGCATCAGATGATCCCTGAATTCAGGATTTGTTTTCAGTTGTTCATACGTTACTGCGATGTCAGAATAGCGGAGGAAATCTTCAATCATCTCTTCTGCTGCAACTTTCCTGTCGTCCTTCGCCGTCCGGATCGCTTCCTGGAAAGCACTGTACCGGAGGGTCAGGTTGTGAAAGTTTGGAATCGAAGCTTTAAACGGCTTCAGGTCAATACCCGAAAGGTAACTGGCGAGGCGGCCAAATTGTCTGGCTGCTTCATACGCCTGCTTTGGGTTGTCGGCCTGATCCACCGTTACGGAATCCGCAATAAAAGGGATCAATCTCCAGTATTCGTTGTCAATTACAAAGAGCTCTTCCCCGTTAACCGTGGGGATCGGCGTAATAAACAGATAGCCGGGATGATGTACTGCCAGATAGTTTGCTGCCATTCTCTGGTTGGCGGCGATGACTCCTGGTTCCTTAAATACGTTTACATTGATCTTTTGTAAAACGTAGCTACTGCCGTCCTGCTTTTTTTCTAACAAAAAAGTGTTGTTGATGTGTCCTGATCCAAATTTTCGGACATTTAATCCTTCAGGCTCAAGTCCAAAAGCCTGAAGGATGCTTTTGTTGGGTTTTATTTCCATAAATTGTCTGGATATTCTCCATTCTCAACCAGCGCCGATAAGCTGGCCTGCACGCCTGGTGCATCTTCTTTATAGGTAACGCCAAACCATTTTGCACTGGTAGGTATCACCTTCACCGTGCCAATGCCACGGCGGGTAAATTCATCGGCTACAATTGTAATAAAGAATTCAGATTTAGGATTGCTGCTGTTCTTCTCCAAAAACTCGCTGAAAAGGCCCTGGCTCAGCTCAAATACACTCGGATGGAATCCCCAGAAGTTCATGGATACCGGCGTATTGGCCGCCAGCGGGTGCTTGCTGCCATCTGCCTCCTCGTAAACGATCTGTCCATTCTCCGGGTATATCTTGGTCCTTTCATTGATAGCCGCCAGGTTCCCGTCTGCGCTCACTTCGCATACACCGCGGGAAACAGAACCATGCTCACTGATCGTTTTGCCCAGCTCATACCCTACCACGCTGTATACGTTGGGCTTACAGCCGTTGTTCAGGAACTCCGCCATCTTAACAAAAGCATCAGTACCATAGAAATCATCTGCATTGATCACTGCAAATGGCTCATTGATAGCATTTTTCGCGCAGAGAACCGCATGGGCAGTACCCCATGGTTTGGTCCTGTCAGCAGGTACTGTATGACCATCTAAAAAAGCATCCATTTCCTGGTATACAAAATCAACAGCCACGCGGCCTTTGAGCTTCGGTTCAAAGATCTCTTTGAAATCTGCTGCAAAATTCTCGCGGATGATGAACACTATTTTTCCAAAACCGGCGCTGATAGCGTCGTAAATAGAGTAATCGATGATAGTTTCACCGCTGGGGCCAAATTTCTGGATTTGCTTTAAACTACCGTATCGGCTGGCCATACCGGCCGCCAGAATCAATAAAGTCGGTTGCATTTTTCTGATATTAGTTTTATAAAGTGTCAACTATTTACCTAAAAATATCGGCGCTAAATTTAATCATTAAAACTATTTTCACACTTTCTTTTTGTAGTAGTGCCCTTTTTTAAAGATTAATTAAACTGAACAATGAAGAGATTATTAGTGCTGGGAGCCTTTGCCATACAGCTTTTCACCGCTGCCAATGCGCAACAGAAAACAAATCCGGATGACATTAAAGAAAAAATGCAGTGGTTTGCTGATGCCAAACTCGGCATTTTCATCCACTGGGGCATCTACTCAGTTAAAGGAGTAGATGAATCCTGGTCATTCCACAACAAAAAAATATCTTACCCCGATTACATGCAGCAGCTCAAAGGCTTTACTGCAAATAATTACAACCCGCAGGCATGGGTCGATCTTATCAAAGCATCCGGCGCCCGCTACGCGGTAATGACCACCAAACACCACGATGGCGTGGCCCTGTGGGACAGTAAATACAGTAAACTGGATGTTGTTAACAGTACGCCGGCGAAAAGAGATGTGCTCACGCCTTTCTACGCGGCTTTGCGGCGCGATAGCATCAAATGTGGTGCCTATTTTTCCCTGATCGACTGGAGCCACAACGATTATCCGCAGTTCCTGAAAGACAGTAACCGCTACGATATCAAAGCACAGCCTGAAAGATGGCAGCGCTTCCTGAAGTTCTACGAAGGACAAATGGCGGAAGTAATGACGAAGTTCAACCCGGATCTCTGGTGGTTCGATGGCGACTGGGAACATTCCGCAGAGGAATGGGAAGCGCCCAAAATGCGGCAGATGCTCACCTCTCATAATCCCAATACCATTATCAACGGGCGTTTACAAGGCTATGGCGATTATGAAACCCCTGAACAGAATTTTCCCGTGTCACGCCCGAAGTACCACTGGTGGGAACTTTGCATGACCATCAACAGCAACTGGGGCTGGCAGCCACAGGATACCAACTGGAAAACACCCTTTGAGATCATTACCATCTTCGTGGATGCAGTAAGCAACGGTGGTAATCTTCTCCTCGATATTGGCCCCAAAGCCGATGGCAGCATCCCCGAAGAAGAAGTAAACGTACTGAAAGAACTGGGCGCCTGGAACCAACGCAACGGCGAAGCCATGTTCAACACCATCGGCGGTATCCCCCAGGGTCACTTCTATGGCCCCACTACCCTGTCTAAAGATTCTACCACCCTTTACCTGTTCCTTCCTGCCAGAACCAGCGGCCAGGTAATGGTAAAAGGCCTGTCCAATAAAATTGAAAACATCACCGTGCTGGGCAATAACAGCCAGCTTACACATAAAGTAGTAGGCAAAATTTCCTGGAGCCCGGTACCCGGACTGGTATTCATCAATGTGCCGGAAAATGTGCACGACAAATACATCACCGTACTGAAAGTGAAGCTGGATAAGCCCGTAAAATTGTACAGGGGCCAGGGCGGCTTCCTGACCAACGATTAATCAAATCAACCGACCGCGCATGCTTTCTTACAATCATATTACCCTCGACCCGTTTCAAACCAGCTGGCTGCCGGCGCACCTCAGCGCCGCTATGCTCCGCCTGGATAAGATACACCCGGAAATATCAGGGAATAAATGGTTTAAACTGAAATACAACATCGCGGCAGCCAAAGCAAATAACAGCAAGGGCATCCTTACTTACGGCGGCGCCTACTCCAACCATATTGCCGCCACCGCCCTGGCCTGTAAGGAAGCGGGCCTGCACTGCACAGGAGTTATAAGAGGAGAAGAACATCATAAACACCTTAATCACACCCTGCAAACCGCAGAAAATAATGGTATGGAACTGGTTTTTGTGAGCCGTGAAGACTACCGCAGCGGCAAAGCGGCCAATACCTCGGAAATGATGTTTCCCCATTACCATATTGTTCCGGAAGGCGGGCACAATGCAGCAGGCGCCAAAGGTTGCGGGGAGATCCTTTCGGTACTCCCCGCAACCGGCTTCACACATATCCTCTGTGCAGCAGGCACCGGTACTACCCTCGCAGGTCTTATCAACAGCGCGCAGCCCTATCAGCAGGTAACTGGCATACCGGTGCTGAAAGGTGCACAATACCTTGAAAAAGAAGTGGCCGGCCTGCTCCAACCCGGTGGTACCAGCCACTGGCAGCTTTTATACGGCCACCACGGTGGCGGCTATGCAAAAAAAACGCCCGCCCTTATAGATTTTATCAATAATTTTTACAAAGAAACAGGCATCCCCACAGACATTATTTATACAGGTAAACTGGTAATGGCTTTCCGTGAACTGGCGCAGCAGGGCTACTTTCCGGAAAACAGCAGGGTGCTGCTGATACATACCGGCGGCCTTCAGGGCAATCTTTCCCTCCCTCCCGGCGTTCTATCCTTTTAAAAACTGTTCATTATATTTGAACGGTAGTGTATTTTTGCCAACTTTAAGAGCTCACGGAATAATCAGTATGAAGCAGTTTGTGCGTACAACTTTTGTTATTGGAATTTTTTTATTGACAGGATTTGCCGGAAATGCACAGGCACAGGAGTTTGTGCCGCCTGTGTTGCCTAATTTTACCGCTTCTATCAAAACCGGCAGAATACAACTGGACTGGATCTCCGGTTTCACACAGGTAAAGGAAATAGGCGTACAGCGCTCGCTCGACAGCGTGCTGAACTTTAATACCATCGGCTACGCCAGCTATCCTACTCAAACAAGGAATGCCTATCTTGATAATAAACCATTGCCCGGTACCAATTACTACCGCCTCTTTATACTGTTCACCAACGGGCGCTTCATGTACAGTAAAACCGTGCTGGCCCTGTCGGACAGCACTATACGTGCAGACCAGAAACTGCAATATGCCGATATTATGGACGCCTCAAGAGGGCTGAGGGGTAAAGAACAGGAGAACAGGGAGCCTGAAAGAGTTTCCTGGCATCCCTCCAACTACATTTACACTACCGCCGATGGTAACGTCAACATAAAACTGCCGGACGCCCCCCAGAAAAAATACTCCGTTAAGTTCTATGAAGCCAACGGCACTTTCCTTTTTGATATAGACCAGGTAAAAGCGCCTTTCCTCATACTGGAGAAAGCCATTTTTATGCACGCAGGATGGTTCAACTTCGAAATATTCGAGGAAGGAAAATTAAAGGAGAAATGGAGCCTGTTTATTCCACTGAACTATAAAATGTAAGGCTATACCATTTCGGCACTGAACACCTCACCGAAATGCCTGCTCAGCTTACCTTTCACCTCTTCAAGGCTTACCGGGCCTCCCACTTCCCTGTCCAGTGAGGCCACCTGCTTGTCGGCAATGCCACAGGCAATGATGTTATTGAAGTAATCCATCAGGGTATTAACATTCAGCGCAAAACCATGCATGGTTACCCAGCGGCTGCAGCGTACACCCATAGCACATATTTTACGGGCCTTTGCTTTATCGTGCGGGTCCAGCCATACACCGGTTTCCCCGGCAGAGCGATCGCCGGTTACCCCGTACTCCGCCAGGGTGCGGATGATCACCTCTTCCAGGCAACGCAGGTATTTGCCGATATCAGTAAAGAAATTTTCGAGATCCAGGATAGGATAGCCCACCACCTGACCGGGGCCATGAAATGTAATATCGCCGCCGCGGTTGGTAGGAACAAAGCCTATACCCCGCTCCTGCAGCTCCTCCCGGGAGATGAGCAGGTTCTCTATATGCCCGCTTTTACCAATGGTATACACGGGAGGATGTTCGCAAAACAACAGGTAATTGGTAGTAGCTCCCGGTAACTGACCAGCCACACGGGTTTTCAACTGCACATTTTCCTTCAGCAACTGCTCCTGGTAATCCCAGGCTGCCTGGTAATCTATCACGCCGAGGTCTCTTACAACAATCTTCTGCTTTGCTTTGTCCATGATCATATTGGTCTTTTTCAGCTGCGCAAAGGTACGCCAAATCGCCGTGATACAGAACATTTACCCCGGGGCCGCTAAACTGCCAACTAAACTTTACCTTTGCAAAAAATTGTATTAATGGCTGAAGAATTGCTGGAACTGGAAGTTGAGCTGGATAACGGGGATGGCAGCGAGGAACTGTATGAAAAGATCAATATGGTGGTAGATAAAGGCCAGGAGCCCGTCCGTATTGATAAATTCCTTACTAACCGCATAGAAGGCGCTACCCGCAATAAGATCCAGCAGGCCCTGGATGGTGAAATGGTATTGGTGAACGACAAACCCGTTAAAGCCAATTACAAGATCAGGCCGCTGGACAGGATCGTTGTGTTTTCCAACAGGAACCCGGAAAATACAGATATCATTCCACAGGAACTGCCGCTGAATATTGTATATGAAGACGACGATATAATGGTCATCGACAAACCCGCCGGCCTGGTAGTACACCCCGGCTGCGGCAATCGTGATGGCACGCTGGTGAACGGCCTCTCCTGGTACCTGGGCGATAAAACCCAGGCTACCGAACCTGAGCTGCCCCGCTTCGGACTGGTGCACCGTATCGATAAAAACACCAGCGGGCTGCTGGTGATCGCCAAATCCGACAAAGCGATGAACGACCTGGCCAAACAATTCTTTGACCACACTGTGCACAGACGTTATATTGCCCTGGTATGGGGCGACTTTGAAGAGGATGAAGGTACTGTTGTAGCCCATGTAGGCCGCCACCAGCGCCTGCGCAAGATCATGGACGCTTACCCCGACGGCGAATATGGCAAGGAAGCCATTACCCATTACCGCGTACTGGAACGGTTCAATTATGTAACCATGATCGAATGCCGGCTGGAAACCGGCCGCACCCACCAGATCCGCGTACATATGCGGCATATCGGTCATTCCCTGTTCAACGATGAAACCTATGGCGGCAACCGCATCGTTAAAGGAACCGTATACACGAAATACAAACAGTTTGTGGAAAACTGCTTTGATATAATGCCCCGTCACGCCCTGCATGCACAACAACTGGGCTTTATACACCCGCGCACCCGCGAAAAAATGCATTTCGAAAGCCAGTTACCATCCGACTTTACCTCCGTCCTGGAAAAATGGAGAAGATATATTTCAGCCAGACCGCTGAAAGACGATGGGGAATAACCAGCCCGCAACGATTTTAGCGGAACAATGCTCCGCTAAAATCGTCTTATCATAAAAATCATATTTATTATTATAAATATTCTACATGTTTAGGTTATCTTAGCGGCAATTACCCATGTCAATTGCATGAGAGACCAAATATCTACTTTCTGTCGATCCTTATTCCTTGTACCGGTTTTCCTGGTATGCAGCATGTTTATCAACAAAGCCGCCGCTCAGAACACTCCCTTCGCAGTATCTTCTACCTGTGTGAACGACACTTCTTTTTTCCTGATCATTGATCCTGCGGGCATCGACTCGGTAAAATGGTTCTTTAATGATCCTGCCTCAGGAGATAAAGATTCCTCCCGCAGCATGCGTGCCTGGCATATTTACACCAGCACCGGCACATATACCGATACCCTCATAGCCTGGCGCAACGGCGTTCCGGATACTACCGTACAACCTGTTACCATTGTTACGCCCGTGATCTTTGACCTGGGCGACCAGGACATTACCCTGTGTGAAGGCGGTACTATGACCTTGCAGGCTCCCGTTATTCCCGGCGCTACCTATCTCTGGCAGGACAGCTCTACCAACAGCAGCATCCTTGTGGATACTTCCGCTACCTATAAAGTAAAAATAAACGGTTGCCCCAATCCTGATTCAGTGAATGTGTTTTATACACCCATTCCCGAAATTGACCTTGGCAAAGATCTTATACTATGCACCGGTGAGCATATTGCTTTGGATGCCACCGCGCAAAACTGCACCTATCTCTGGAATACCGGCAATACGGAGCCCACGCAGGATGTGTATACCTCGGGCACTTATCATGTAGATGTGTTCCCGAAAGGATGCCCCACCATGTCAGACGAGATCACCATTACCTTTACGGGCACGCCTTATCCTTTTTCACTGGGGCCGGATACGCTGCTATGCCCTGGTGAGTCTATCCGTGTGGCTCCCAGTATTCCCGAAGCCACTGCCTGGGAATGGAGCACCGGCGCTACTACTCCTGCCGTTACCATCAGCAATACCACCAACCTTTGGGCGCTGGTAGAGATCAACAATACCTGCAGCGTGGTAGATACCATCTTCATTAACTATAACCGCTTAAAAAAACTGGACCTCGGTAACGACACCAGTATCTGCAAAGGCAACTTCCTGGTGCTTACAGCTGATTTTGGCAATGGGCAATACCTCTGGCAGGATGGCTCCGACCAGGCCACCTATTACGTCACCAAGCCCGGCTTCTATTACGTGCATGCACAAATAGGCCGCTGCGAATCCATGGACAGCATCTCAGTAAAATTTGAAGATACGCTCCGGGTAAACCTCGGTCCTGATACACTGCTTTGCAGGAATGAAGTATACCAGCTGCGCGCTACCGGCGCGGGCGGCGGCATTTACAAATGGCAGGACAGCACCAGCACACCAATGTATACTGTTACGCGGCCCGGGTTTTACGCCATGGTGGCTACCAACAGTTGCGGAACGTCTGTTGATTCTGTAGAAGTAAAATATCACGATTGCGAATGCCAGTTGTTTTTCCCTACTGCCTTTTCTCCCAACGGAGATGGAAGGAATGATTATTTCCGACCGGTATACCGGTGCCCCATATACGATTATACCCTTAGTATCTATAACCGCTGGGGAGAACGGGTCTTTTACACCACCGATCCGCAGGTAGGCTGGAACGGGCGTGTGAATGGCACTTTAGCGGATATTGCCACCTATGTGTGGATAGTGGATTATAAAGAAGTGATCACCCGGTTTGCTGTACATAAAACAGGGACCATTACGCTTGTAAATTAATATTGGTTACTGTGCGCCTGTGAAATTGAGGAATTTTGCCGCAAAAACGGCGGTTTCCCTTTTTTTGAAAGGTACATTCCAGGTACCGTTATAGGTAACCAGGGCGGGGATCAGGAGGCCATTGTATTTGGTCATCTGCACATTCATCTTCACATTAAAATCAAACAGCATCGTTTTATAGGAAAGGGCATACTTGCGGCCTACTATCTCAAAATTCTCCTTATTAAACCAGGTGATAAGCTCATCGATCACCACATCTGCCCGGTCGATCCGGTTCAGGCCCGGCTTTGTTTTAGCTGTAAACACATAACAGGAGGTACCGTCCACATAGTTTTCGGCAGTAATGGAAAAATCGTAGAACCGCATTACCTCACTGTTAAAAATGGCTACTTTTGATCCCACAATGGGTACACCCCGTATAGGCTTCCCCGGATTAAAGATCAGCTGCTTCAGCTGCGCCTTATGCCGTGCCAGGCTGCCACTGGAACGATCGGGATCTTCCCCCTGTTCATCAGTGCATACAGTGCCCTTGGTGAAGAACAGATTGGCATATAATTCGGCAGTATAGTAGTTATAATTTCCTTTGCGGGTATAGAAATCGCCGGTCATCTTTTCATTGGATACCTGCATGGTGCGGCATTTTCCTTTTATTTCCTGGTGGGTTTGATTATACAGCGAGGCCTGCACCTGTGCATTTTTGCCCAGTACCTGTATATCATTGATGGCATCAAATCCTACAATATGCAGGTTTTTAAATGCGCGGTAAAAAGTGGTGTCATCTTCTACCCTTTTTATAAAGCTGTTAACGTCGAAGCCTATACGCTTTGCAGCTACAATCACTTCATCCAGGTTAACCGTCATTCCTTTATAGCGGGCTGTGTCCTGAGCGCTGAGCTGCAAACACTGTAACAGGCTGAGGGCAGCGACTCCTGCTATACTTTTCCAAAATTGTGACATGGCTGCAATTTAATAAAAAAGCGCTAAGCCGGTGTTACACAAATGCTAAAAACAGAAAGCCGTTGCAAGTATCACTTACAACAGCTTCCTGTTTTTCTTTAAAAAGAGGGCTATCTCTTTTTATCAACCGGGAATTTTTCCGGCCACATACATTTGTTCCATAGTAGGCTGCAGCGCACCACCTTTCTTTTCCAGGGTAACCGCAAACATTTGTGCTTTGCCGGTTACTTTCATTTTCTGGAGGAGGCTGGCTGTATCACCCATTTCGAACACGCCCATATCAACCGGTTTGCCATCTACGATAGCCCAGAGTTGATACTGTTTGTCGGCAGCTGGTTCCGGCAGTTTGTTAACTTTCAGATACACTTCCTGACTTTGCGGGTTCCAGAATACAGTGGCTAATGCTTCAGGGAACGCTTTGGTACCTGGCATCGGCACTTTCAGGACTTTAGGATCCTGGATGATTTCCATGGATTCCTGCATTTGCTCTAAGCGGGTTTTGTAAAGATTGCTCTTTGACAAAATGGAGTTCTGGGATACGAGTAAAGACTGGTATTTATCTTTGTACTCCTTGAATTCCTTGTACCGGTTAAAGAACACATAATTTAAAATAAGGCTTCCTATCAGCAGCACGGCGGCAGCGACGGCAAGCCATTTCCAGGATAGGCTTTTAGTTTCTTGCATGGGCACTATTTTTGGTTGCTGCAGGTCTTGATCGGGTACAGGGTCACCCTCCTGCAAATGGATTCATTATTGATTTGTGTGAATAAGCGTGTTTTGATATCCCCTGGCGTTACGCATTGCCGTTTTCACCGTACCCGGAGGATTGGATATAGTTTCGTATTTAATACCGGACGGATAAACTCCACATGACAGAACAGGCCTTATCTTTCCAGCTTTGCCGACATGCATACCTGGTCCATGCTCGGCTCAGGGCTGCCGCCTTTCTTTTCAAGTGTGATGGCAAAGCCCTGTGCTGCTGCCACGGTTTTCATTTGTTGTAATTGCCGGGATACTTCGCCACCGGTAAGGAAAACACCGGCATCAACCAGTTTCCTATTCACAATGGCCCACAGCTGGAACTGCCTGCCGGCCGGAGGCAGGGGCATCAGTTGCGCCTGCAGGTATACCGCCTGTGTTTTTTCATTCCATCCCACAGCAACTATGTTGCCGGCATACTTCCCGCCGCCGGGGAGCTTTGTCCATTTAAAATCGGGGTTATTCAGCGGGTCTGTTTCTGCCGGCGCCGGCGTTTCTTTCAAACGGGTAAGCGACTGTTGTTTTTTATCGGCTTCCAGCTTCTCTTTGGTAGCTATGAGCGACTGGTAACGGCTTTTATAATCAGTAGATTTCCGGAAGAAAAAGAAGTTCATAAAAATGCTGCCCAGCAGCAATACCACGATAGCAGCAGTAAGATATTTCCAGATCCGGTCATTGGAGGATTTAGCCGCCGGAAGTTGTTTCACCGGCGTTTCCCCCTTCCGTGGCTGCTGCTTTTCCTTTTTTTTTTCGTTCAGGAGTAGTGGAACAGCTTTCCCGTTAAGGGATACAGGAGCAGGCGCACGCAGTTCATCCGGCAGCAGGTCGTTTCCTTCCTGCGTATTCTCGTGATGGATAATTTCCATCAGCCGTTCCCTGATACTATTCGGCGGTGCTATGGCATACAGCTGCACAAACCGCTCCTTATCATGCTGCAGGGAATCCACTGCGGCTTTGACATCGGGGTATTGTGATACGGCCGTTTCTACCTCACCTTGTTCCGCTTCCGGCAACATACCGAATACATAGCTTTCAAGGATTCCGGATGATATGTATCGTTGTACATCCACTATCTCTTATAATTACAATTGTTTTAACAGTATTCTCAATTGTATAATTGCATTGCGCATGCGGGTTTTCACAGTGCCCAATGGTATTTCGAGTGTCTTGGCTATTTCTTCCTGGGTATGCCCCTTGAAATAAGCCATATCAATAATAATGCGTTGATCTTTCTGCAACCGCTCAATCACTTTTGTCAACCCAAGATGATCCACTGATAAATGAACCGCCAGCTGGGGTTCATACATCAGTGCCACACTGTTTACATCCTGTACGCGCTGTTCGAGTTTGTGATTTTTTGAGCGAAGACTGTCAATAGCCGTGTTGCGGGTAATATTCAGCATCCAGGTAAACAACCGGCCTTTTGAAGCATCATAACGGTCAATATTCCGCCAGATCTTTACAAATACTTCCTGTAGTATATCTCCGGCTGCAGTTTCTTCTCCTACTACTTTCAGGGCTACACCGTATAATGCGGGTGAATAGTGGTCATACAAGTAAGTGAATATCTTTTCATCCCTGGCCATAAGGCCCTGAATCAATTCCACTTCAGTGTATGTTAAGGTAGCTCCCAAGTTTGAGGATATGGATGTTATACTTTGCGATACCAAAATAACGGGTTTTCTTTACATTACAAAATTATTTCCTATTTAGGAAAAGTCATTTTGTAATCCACTCGTATTTTGCCTTTTGTGATATCTTCCAATTTACTTTTCAACATCCTGCGTTTTAACGGTTTCAGATGATCAATGAATAAAACACCATCTATGTGATCGTATTCATGAAGGATCACCCGGGCAGTCACGCCGGTAAAAGTTCTTACATGCGGGGTGAAGTTTTCGTCTACATAGCTCAGGGTAACAGTTTCCGCACGGGTCACGTCTTCCCGTACCTTCGGGATACTCAAACATCCTTCATTGTAAGCCCAGTCCTTCCCCCCGGTTTCCACGATATGCGCGTTGATAAACACTCCCTTTACACCTTCATCCCCGGGATAATCATTCTTTTCGTCTTCTTCCAGGTTATGAATGATCTGCTCACTGTCTACCACAAACAGCCGGATCGCCTTATTTACCTGCGGGGCGGCAATGCCCACGCCATTAGAGCCATACATGGTTTCCCACATATTGGCAATCAATTCCTTCAGGTTGGGATATTCAGGAGTAATGTCTTCCGCTACCTTTCTCAATACCGGGTGCCCGTAAGCTACAATTGGCAAAATCATGTTCAAATACTTGGTTTAATCCGCAAAGATAGACAATTTCATATTTAAGCGGATGTTGTCAGCCCCGGGATTACGCTGATTTTGCTGATTTTTCATATGTTATTATATTTTATTACGGAGGTATTCCTGTAATATAATAGTGGCACTGATCTCGTCAACGAGGGCTTTATTACGGCGGTCCTTCTTTTTCAGGCCGCTGTCGATCATTGCCTGGAAGGCCATTTTGGAAGTAAAACGCTCATCCACTGTGACCACCGGTATCTCCGGGAAGTTCTTTTTAATGATGCGGATACATTCGGTTACCAGGGCAGTGGCGTCTGTAGCGTTGCCATCCAGGTTTTTGGGTTCCCCTATGATAATGGTTTCCACAGGCTCTGTAACCAGGTACTTTTTCAGGAAAGGGATCAGGTCGTGCGTGGCAACGGTGGTAAGCCCGGTGGCAATCATCTGTAAAGGATCTGTTACTGCCAGTCCCGTTCTCTTTTTTCCATAATCTATTGCCATCAAACGGGCCATATCTCTAACTTTATTGGTCTGTTACTGAAAAACAAGCATATCCGTGATGGCAAAAGTGGCAAATACCACGCTTGCAATCCCGTTGGTGGTCATAAACATAATATTGATCCTGCTCAGGTCGTCTGGTTTTACCAGCAGGTGCTGGGAAACCAGCATTACCACAAATACAGCGGCGCCAATCCAGTATACCCAGTGAAAATGCCCGGTTAAACCGATCGTTACCACCAGCGCAGCAGCTATTACATGAAGCAATTCGGAAAAACGCAGGGCGCCGGAAAGCCCCAGCCAGGCAGGGATAGAGTTCAGCTGCTGGGATTTGTCGAAATCCTCATCCTGCAGGGAATAGATAATATCAAAACCGGAAACCCAGCACAACACCAGGAAGGATACCAGCACCGGCAACAACGCGAAATTGCCGGTCACCGCCAGGTAAGCGCCTATGGGAGCAAGGGCCAGTCCTACACCAAGCACCAGGTGGCAAAAGGCGGTAAACCGCTTGGTATAGCTATAACCCAGCACCACCATCAAAGCTACAGGCGACAGGTAAAAACATACCGGGTTAATAAACCAGGTGGTAATAATAAACAGTACTACATTGGCGATAATAAAAAACAGGGCATTTTTGGGAGATATGATACCGGCTGGTATTTCTCTTTTTGCCGTACGGGGATTGAGCTTGTCGATATCCACATCCAGCCAGCGGTTAAATGCCATGGCCGCACTGCGGGCAAACACCATGCATAATACTACCAGCAGGAATGTAAGCCAGCTAAAGCTGCCACCTCCCTTGGTAGTGGCCATAAAAAAACCGGTGAGGGCAAAAGGCATGGCAAAGATGGTATGACTGAACTTTACCAGCGATAAATACTTGTTGACCGTAGAAATCATATTATTAGTCCTTTAAGCTTGCTTCAATTTTACAAAGATATCCCAAACCACGATACCGGTGCTCACAGAAATATTTAAGGAATGCTTCATGCCCAGCTGGGGTATTTCAATACAACCATCCGCCAGCTTCATCACTTCCGTATCCACCCCGCTTACTTCATTCCCGAAAACCAGCGCCAGCGGCTGCCCCGCCGGCGGAACAAAACTGTCCAGCATAAAACTGTTCACCGCCTGTTCAATGGCCATCACCTTATAACCGGCCGCTTTCAGCTCCTGTACCGCGCTTACGGTAGTATCAAAATACTGCCATTCCACGGTTTCGGTAGCGCCCAATGCCGTTTTATTGATATCGCGGTGCGGGGGCACCGGCGTATAGCCACAAAGGATAATGCCCTGTACCAGGAAAGCATCCGCTGTACGGAACACCGAGCCCACATTGTGCATACTGCGTATATTATCCAGTACCAGTACAACAGGCGTTTTATCGGCAGCCTTGAACTCCTCCACCGTTTTACGGCCCAGTTCATCCATGCTTAATTTTCTCATCACCTGCAAAGATAATAGGATGGGATGAGTTTTATATATTTGCGCCATGGCAAAAAGTAAAACGGAAGAAACCCCGCTCATGCAGCAACATAAGGCCATCAAGGAGAGATACCCTGATGCCGTACTGTTGTTCCGTGTTGGCGATTTTTATGAAACGTTTAATGAGGACGCAGTTATAGCCGCCCGCGTTCTGGGCATTGTTTTAACCAAAAGGGCCAATGGGTCCGCCTCTTATGTTGACCTGGCAGGATTTCCCCACCACTCACTGGATACTTATCTCCATAAACTGGTAAAGGCCGGTCACCGGGTGGCCGTATGCGACCAGCTGGAAGACCCCAAAACAGTAAAAGGTATTGTAAAACGCGGCGTTACCGAAATGGTAACACCTGGCGTAGCTATCAATGATAAACTGCTGGAAAACTCCAGCAACAACTTCCTGGCAGCTGTTCATTTCAGCACCGATACCACCGGTGTATCTTTCCTCGATATTTCCACCGGTGAATTCTTTATTGCAGAAGGCAGCACGGAATATGTGGATAAGCTCCTCCAGAGCTTCCGCCCGGCAGAAGTACTGTTTGCCAAACAACAGCAGAAAAACTTCAAGGCCACCTTCGGTACCCGTTTCTATACGTATACCATGGATGAGTGGATATTCACCACTACCTATGCGGAAGAAATACTGCTTAAACACTTCCAGACCCATTCCCTGAAAGGATATGGCGTAGACGGATTGCCGGCCGCGATCATCGCTGCAGGCGCTACCCTCCACTACCTGAAAGATACCGAGCATCCCAACCTCCAGCACATCACCCGCATGCAGCGCATCAGCCAGGACGATTTCCTGTGGATGGACCGCTTCACGGTACGTAACCTGGAACTGCTCAACAGCAGCGTGGAAAACGGGCATACCCTCCTGAAAGTGCTGGACAATACCATTACTCCCATGGGCGCCCGCCTGCTCAAACGCTGGATGGTATTCCCCCTCCGCGATATCAAGGCCATTAACGAACGACTGGATACCGTTGAATATTTTATCAGGGAAACAGATCTTTCCAAGTCACTGGCCCATCACCTGAAACAAACCGGCGACCTGGAAAGGCTTGTATCGAAAATACCACTAAAGAAAATAAATCCCAGGGAAGTATTACAGTTGGCACGCTCCCTGCAGCAGGTACAGGCGGTACAGGCTCTCCTGGCCAACAGCAGCAGCGACTACCTCCGGCGGCTAAACGAAAAGCTGGATCCCTGCGCGCCTGTATTGGACCGCATTCTTAATGAGATCATGGAAAACCCGCCGGTACTGGTGAACAAGGGCGGCTGCATCAAAGAGGGCGTAAACGCAGAACTGGACGACCTGCGCAATATTGCCAATAAAGGAAAGGATTATCTTCTCCAGATCCAGCAAAAAGAATCCGAAGCCACCGGCATCCCTTCCCTGAAAATAGCCTTCAATAACGTATTCGGCTATTACCTGGAAGTAACCAACACCCACAAAAATAAAGTGCCCGACCGCTGGATGCGCAAGCAAACACTGGCCAATGCAGAACGTTATATTACACCCGAACTGAAAGAATATGAAGAAAAAATAGTAGGCGCTGAAGATAAGATCCAGGTGCTGGAAAGTAAATTGTTCGACGACCTGGTGCAGAGCCTCCAGGCGTATATTAAGCCTGTGCAGGAAGATGCGCAGGTATTGGCGCGGATCGACTGCCTCCTGTGTTTTGCCCACAACGCCATGCAGTATAAATACCGCCGCCCGAATATCACGGAAGGGTTCGACCTGGTGATAAAAGAAGGCCGGCACCCGGTGATCGAAAAAGGATTGCCTCCCGGTGAAACCTACGTTTCCAACGACCTCCGGCTCGATAAGGAATCCCAGCAGATCATTATCCTCACAGGGCCTAACATGTCCGGTAAATCAGCACTGCTGCGGCAAACCGCGCTCATCACCCTGATGGCGCACATGGGCAGCTTTGTGCCTGCCACCAGTGCAGATATTGGTTTGACCGATAAAATATTCACCCGTGTAGGCGCTTCCGATAACCTGAGCGGAGGCGAATCTACCTTCATGGTGGAAATGAATGAAACCGCCAGCATCATCAACAGCATCACGGCACGCAGCCTGGTGATACTTGATGAAATAGGCCGCGGTACCAGCACTTACGATGGGATCTCCATTGCCTGGAGCATCGTGGAATACCTCCACGATATGACGGCGCACCGGCCCAAAACGCTGTTTGCCACTCACTATCATGAACTGAATGAACTGGAGAACAAACACGCAAGGGTAAAGAACTTTCATATCACCAATATGGAATCCGGCAATAAAATCATTTTTCTCCGTAAACTGGCCACCGGCGGAAGCCGCCACAGCTTTGGTATACACGTGGCCCGTATGGCCGGCATGCCGCCTGAACTGATCAACCGGGCAAATGAAGTGCTGGCCAATCTCGAAGAAAAACATATTGATGCGCCATTGCAGAAAAACATCAAACAGATCAGCACTCCTTCACAAAAACTGCAGCTGAATATTTTTGATGCGCACAGCGATGTATTCCAGCAGATCCGGGAGAAACTTGATACGGTAGACATCAACCGGCTTACACCGGTGGAGGCATTGCTGAAGCTGAGCGAGATCAAGAATATGATCGGTTAAATATCTTCATATAAAAAAACGTCCCGGGAAACCCGGGACGTTTTTTTATACACTAACCTATACGGTTATACTATTTCTTATCCCACCAAACACGGCCGGTGAAGTCGTTATCATTAGCTCCGTATTCACCTGTTTTCTGCATTTCGGTAATGGCATTTCTCCAGTTGATCTGGTTCGCGATAGACGGCTGAGGCAATGACCAACGGCGCGGAATGGCCACTGTTTGCCCGGAAGACACCATTGGTTCCATTGGCAGGATACCATCTACTTTAGGAACACCCGCTCTTTTCCATGCACCCCATGCTTCCCATGGTGATTTAAAATGGTTCAGGAAGTTCTGGATATTGATTTTCTCCAGTAACACATCTGTGGTGCCGGTGAAAGCTACGGCTGGAGTTGCAATATAAGCCTGTAATGCAGCTGCATCCAGCGGTGCATAATCCTGGATCTTTGCCAGGTTGCCCATTGCATCGTATGCATTTACAGACGCGGTGATGCCATTTTCATAGTAAGTTTTGGCGTCCCCTTCTACCATACCACGTACAGCCAGTTCCGCCAGCATAAAGCACTGTTCTGCATAGGTAAGGATAGGCTGCGTATAACGGGCTCCATTATTGGATCCATTCTCTGCATCGAGGTTAAATAACCTGCGCTGAAGAGGCGATATAGTATCCGCATTCCTGTTAATTGTTTTACCATTGATCACCATTGTATACTTTTTAACAGTAAACACGTTACTGTAAGTAGCATTGGTTCTCTTATCCGGGCTGGAAGGAAGGCCTACATAGCGGCGATCCACATATTGTGCAGTCGGGCTATAAATACCTGCCAGTTTCAGACTGTCGAACAGCGCTTTGGTATAACTGTTTTTTTCAAAGAAAAGGTTCAGACGCGGATCTTTGTTATCTACCATGTAATCTACCATGTTTTTGGCAGCAGACAGCGGATTATTATCCATGGCCCAGTTACCGCCACGAGCGAAGTTTATCGCCGCAGACACAAATTTCCATTCATCATTGTTGGACTGAAAAATACCGGCATTGCTGGCCAATACTTCTTTTGCAACGGCGCTTACTTTCTCGGGAGCCCTTTTCAACAGGCGCATGGCAATCTTCAGGCGAAGCACATTACCAGCTTTTGCCCATTTTGCAGCGTCTCCGCTGTAGAAGATATCGTTAGCGCCATAACTTACCTGGGTAGGTAATCCCGCTGCCAATGTTTCTACTGCTTTTTTCAGTTCTGCGTCCCAGGTGGTAAACAGGGTTTCCTGCGTATCGTATTTAGGCGTAAAATTAGCGTCGCTGCGGGCAGCCCATGCCTCTGTATACGGAATGCTGCCATTAGCGTCAGACACTCTCCAGGAGGAATATACCTTCAATATCTGTGCAATAGACACCAGGTTACTGTACTGTGCCTGCTGATCCTGGGGTTTCCTGGCCACTACGTCCTGTATTTCTACCAGGTTACGGCCAATGTTCTTATACAATGCGTTATAAAAATCATTGGTGTTAGTCGGGCTAAATAAACCGGTAGGAGACGTTCCGGGTGAAGCTACCCCAAACTGCATCCACTGCATCTGGTATTGATATGCATCATAGAACCAGTCAAAATCACGATCTACAATACTTTTTACAGATTGTGTGATTAACAGCTCCGGTGGGGGATCTTGTGTAATAACCGGACTTGTATTCAGGTCAGCGAAATTTTTCGTACAGGAGCTCAGCATTAAACCGGCAACTGCCACACCTATTCCCCATTTATTAACAGTTTTCATTTTTCTTTTTTTTGTTGTTAAACGGTTATTAGAATCCTACCTGCACAGTTACACCCATGTTACGAACAAATGGTACAGCGCCATATTCGGAGAATGCAGAAGTTTTATTATTACGAACTGCTTCAGGGTTAATATGATCCGGCAGATTATTAAACAGGTAACCCAGGTTACGGCCTACCAGTGATACACGGAGGCTGTTGAGTTTCCAGCGTTGAACCATATCTGTTGGCAAAGAATACCCGAGGGATACTTCACGCAATGCCACATAGGAAGCATCAAATACAGAAGCCTCACGGATACCAATTCCCCAATCGCCAATCATACCATAATATTGCATTGGTGTAACGGGCGACACATAACCTTTCTCGTAAGCCTGCTGGTATGTCATACCATCCAGTGTAATATTCTGCCCGTCTTTACTGATAACGGTTCCCGGAGCAAACACACCATCCGGGATCATCCCATCGTTTCTTTTTGTACCGGAAGCGTCTGTGTAAGTGATACCGCCATGCTCCGTGTCACGTCCGCCCATAGTATTGGCTGTATTACCTCTACCCGTACCATACTGATGGGAAGCAGAGAAGAAGTCACCACCGATACGTGCCTGGATCAATACACCGAGTGACCAGTTCTTATAAGTAAAGGAGTTCTGTAAACCGAGGTTGAAGTCGGGAAGGATGTTACCAACAATTCTACGGCCGCGAACAAATTTGTATGGGAAATCAGAACCACCAAAAGTGATCAGGTTGTTGCCATTGGCATCTTTGGTATAACCGTAGTCGGTGATCAGGTCGCCATAGGCGCCGCCCACTTTGGCAATAGCCTGTACGCCCTGATCTTCATTCAGCTGCATCTGGTCTACACCAGGCGTGAGGCTTACAATCTTGTTTTTGTTACGGCTACCATTCAGACTTAGATCCCAGGTAAAGTTCTTACTTTGTACCGGTGTTCCGTTAATCATTACCTCAATACCCCTGTTGATCATGCTGCCGGCGTTGATATAGCGGGATATCACACCGCTTTCAATGGTAGTTGGCAGGTTAATGATCTGGTTGGTAATATTGGTACGGTACCAGGCAACGTCAAAGCCTAAACGATTATTGAAGAAACGTACATTCGCGCCTAATTCCACACTCTTGGAGATAGAGGGCTTCAGGTTCATGTTAGGCAGGATATCCTGGTTAAAGATATTTACCATTGGCAGGTTTTCGCCTGTGCCCGAACCTCTGAAATAATCAGAAGTATAATATCCTGTGTTGATCTGGTATGGGTCCAGGTCACCGCCTACCATAGCGTAGGAAGCGCGCAGTTTACCATAGCTTATCCATTCAGGCAGTGTATTTTTCAGTGTCTGGGTAAATTCCCATGCAGCGCTTACAGATGGATAGAAATAGGAGTTGGTAGTGTTTCCCAGGCTTCCTTTAGGATAAGTCAGCGCAGAGGACCAGTCGTTACGGCCGGTTACATCCAGGAACAATTCATTGTTATAAGACAGGCTGGCTGCAAAGAACAGGGAATTGATCTGCTTACGCAGCAACGGATCATTTTTTATCACCGCGGCGCCTGTGCTATTGCTGACGTCATAGAGGAACGGTATGCGTAAACCACCACTGGTATAGTTGTTATATTGTTTACCAATACCGCTGTTCCAGGTTTCTCCACCCAGGTTTAAACTACCTTCAAATTTATTACCCAGCTTTGGTGTGATCGTGGCCATACCGGTGAAAGTATATTGGGATTTGTTCACACCTGCAATAGAATAAAAACCGTCGGAACCTGTAAAGTTAATACCTGTGCCGGCTTCCTTACGTTCGTCGGTACTTTGCTCGGTGCTGAAGTTTGCTTTACCTACAAATTTCAGCCAGTCAGTAGCGGTGGCAGTGAGGGAGAAATTACCCGTGATCAGTGATTCCTTGCGTGACCAGCTGTTATAAGCCTGCTGGAAGAAGTAGTCAGCGCCGGGATTTGTGCTCAGATTTGCGCGGCCGCCCTGAGGTCCGGTGAAATTTTCTGGTTTGCTCCATATGCTTGGGTCGTAGTTACGGGGAAATACATATGCCCATTTACGACCGATATTGTAGTTGGTATAATCGCCACCCTGCCGGTCAGGGTTCAGTGTTTTACTGGTGGCGTAAGTCACCCCTGCATCTGCGCTCAGTACTTTTGATATCTGGGAAGATCCGCGGAATGCGAAGGTATTTCTTCCAAAGCTGTTGTTTGGAGATACGCTGTTATTGTCCAGGTGAGAGTAAGATAAACGGAAAGTTCCTTTATCATTACCGCCTTCCATGGCTACGTTGGTATTAAAATATTTTCCTGTCTGGTACAGATCCTTTGCATTATTGGGTTTGGCGGTGTAAGGAACCTGCATACCATTAGGCAGGGTTACCATGCTGCCGTCCATTTTGGAACCGAAGCTGTAACCTCCTGCTGTGTTATCATATTTACCGTCGAGCCCCTGACCGTACGAATTTTGCAGGTCAATAGCACCGCGATATACTTTTTCCATCTGGGCGGTCTGGCTAACTGTAACGCCTATACCCTTTCTTGAGATACCTTTTTTGGTAGTGATCAGGATTGCACCATTGATAGCGCGGGAGCCATACAACGCAGTAGCAGCAGCACCTTTCAGTACGGTTACTGATTCGTAATCGTCCGGGTTGAGGTTTTTCAGCACATTACCGAAGTTTACGTCGTTGGCGCTTTCATCGTTTTCAAAGATCACACCATCCAGTATAAAAATGGGTTGGTCTTTACCATTTAATGATTTGGCACCACGCAGTACGATACGCGGGGCTGCCGCAGGGCCGCCGGCAGCTGCGGAGATGTCCAGACCCGCTACTTTACCCTGCAGAGCTGATACAGGGTTGATGGAGTTGGTTTTAGCCACATCCGCCCCTTTTAATTCTGTTACCGCATACCCGAGTTTACGCTGTTCGCGTTTCATACCCATAGCGGTAACCACTACTTCGTTCAGGTTCTTGTTGTCTTCTTTTAATACGATGTTTAGTGCAGACTGTCCGTTAACAGCTACTTCCTGGTTGATAAATCCTATGTAGGAAAAAACGAGGGTAGCACCATCTGCTACCTGGATTTTAAAATTTCCATCCGGGCCGGTTGTAGCTCCGTTGGAGGCGTTTTTCTCTTTTACGGTAACACCTGGTAAAGGCGTTCCTTTTGTGTCCTTAACGGCTCCCGTAACAGCTTTCTTATCCTGCGCCCAGGCAGTGATACAGCAGCATAAGAAAAGCAACGTGGTGAGAAGAAGTGATCTTCGCATAGCTTCCTTTTGGTTTAGTGAATTATAACAAGTGAATCAGACACATAAGCAAAAAAGACACGGAGGTCCCGCTACCATAAACATACCTGCATTGCACAGGAGTCCTGATGGTAATCACGTGGTTTCCGTTCTTAAAAAATAAAATGGAATTACTCCATTGGCATTAATTGTTATTTTGACATCATACCAGTGGTAAAACGTTTTAGCTACACCACATAAAAAAAACCTGTAAACCACTCTCACTTTTCATTTTCGCTACAAGTTTGGCTGATCTGTTTGAATAATGGTTTCAAACTTAGGGATAATTATGAGAAGTGCAAAGAAGATTTAACAATTTTTTTATTTATCGTTAACTGCTCGTTAAGAAAGAGAAAATACTATTTCCTGTGCTTAAAATAACATTAGATAATCGCCCCCTGGCCGCCTTCGGCGAGCAGGAATTTGTCTGACTCAGGATTACGCTGATTATACTGATTTGTTTGATTGTTTGATTTTATAGGAGAAATAGAATGAGATGATGTGTTTGAAATAAAATACAGGTTTGGGCTAAAAAATGGAAGCGGGAAAAACAAAGTATATATTATAGTGGTAATGCACTCATTGAAAATAGCCCCGGCACGTAAAGCTGATGTTGTATCAGGAGCATCAGCTGTAAGGTTTTTTCCGCAGTAAGATTATGCGGAGCTGCTATATGGATACAGCATGCATACTCCCTGTTTCCCCCGTATTTCCGCCATATATACGCCGTATTTGCGCCGGAGTTGCCCCGTATCTACAAGATATGGCTTATATGCTGCTGATCATTATTTTAATTATCTGTTAATACTAACGGATCCCACAAATAAACAGCAATAATCCCTAAAGTAAAAGGAGATGAAAGTGAATAACACCTTCATCTCCCTATATATTTAAAATCAAAAAACAAACAAGATCAAATCAAACAAATCAGTATAATCAGCGTAATCAGTGTTCCAAGACAATCGCCGAAGGCGATCACCTCCGCGACGAGTCGCGGATGATCAGCTCAGGCTCCAGTACCACCTGTTGTTGCGGGGAAGCAGGGCTGCCGGCGCTGTGGTTCAGCTCTTTCATTAGTATATCTACAAGGCTTTTTCCAATAGCGGCGATAGGTTGCGACACGCAGGTGATCGACGGGCTGTGTAACCGGAAAAGATCGTGATCGTCGAAACCAACCAGCCCTATTTGTTTGCCTATTTCCCATCCCAGCGAGCGGATAGCCTCTATGCCGGCAATTCCCAGGTAGTTGGTAGCAAAAAAAACGGCGTCGAGGTCCTTCACTGAGGTAAGGAATTTCTTCATTTCGTTATTGAAACTTTCCCGGTCGAGATCGAACGGCAGCCGCTTCACCAGCGATTTATTAAACGGGATCTTATGATCTTTAAGCGCTGCAGTGAAGCCATCCAGCCTTTCTTTCATCTGCGTTTGATCAGATGCAATGGTAACGATGGCAATTTTCCTGTAGCCCTGTTCTGCCAGGTGTGCAGTGGCTTCATATGCGCCCTGGTAGTTGTTGAGCACTACATAGTGACTGCTCACATGCGGAAAATAACGGTCTACCAATACCAGAGGTTTGGCGGCAGATTGCAGCAGCTCAATTTCTTTATCGAGGTTCTTTGTAGGCGTTATAATATATCCATCCACCTGCCGGTACTTTAACACTTCCAGCAAGCCCCTGGCCTTTTCTGTATTGTCTTCCGTACTGCCGTAAAGCACTTTATAACCGTGCTTATCCGCCTCGTCTTCCACCACTTTGGCCAGGGTGGCAAAAAAGTTATTGGCAATATCTTCCACAATAAGGCCGATGGTTTTGGTTTTGCCGGTGCGCAATCCGCGGGCAAGCTGATTGGGTTTATATTTCAGCCGCGTTGCAATTTTCTGGATTTTCTTACTTACCTGTTCACTGATCCTTTTCTCCTTTGCTTTGCCGTTGAGTACAAACGATACCGTTGTGGGAGATACTCCGGCTTGTTTTGCAATATCTTTAATAGAGATCCCTTTCATAGAAATAATGCTACATCGATTTAGCCGGACGTAATTTACAAAATGAAGTTTGAAATTACATTGTTGTACCAATTATTCCAAGTAACTCCCGCAAAACTATTCTCTTTCGTCTTGTCTGATTTTTATCACATTAAATGGTTATTTTGAGAAGAATGATATTTTTTTAACCAATTTTTAATAATTTGGCAACATTCATAGGACAATCTCAATACTACTCGCCTGCCCGCATAGGGTTCCCCTAAACGGTAATAATGGCGATGGTAATAAAGTACAGAACAGTCACAGTAATATAGTAGCTTAAATTAATACATGAATGAAACCCATCCTTATTAAAGTGGGGGCTTTTGCCGATAATCAGATCACCATCATAGAAAGAAGTGATCCTTATTTCAATACACCCTTTCATTTCCACCCCGAATGCGAGCTGGTATATGTAACAGAAAGCCACGGGAAAAGAATTGTAGGGGATAGCATTGAAAGCTTTGAAGAGGGCGATATGGTGTTTCTTGGCCCGCATATACCGCATGTGTGGTATAATGAGGAGGAATATTATAAGGGAGATGAAAACCTGAAGGCCCGTTCAGTGGTCATCTATTTTCCCAAAGACATATTCGGGGAGAAATTTTACGGATTGCCGGAAACCAAAGCCCTCAGCGAATTATTCCACCGCGCACAAAGAGGGATGAAGATCACCGGCGCCACCCATGAGCTGCTGAAACCGGAAATCCTGGCCCTGCCGCGGAAAGAAGGGCTGGACCGTATCATATCGCTGCTCAATATCCTGAAAACACTGTCGGAAACCCGCGATTGCTACTACCTGGCCAGCACCGGCTATTCCCATGCCTATAACGTAAAAGACAACCATAAGATAGATGAAGTATTCAAGTATGTAATGAATAACTTCTCCAAAGAAATATCCCTGCAGGATGTGGCCAGCATCACCAACCTGTCGCCACAATCCTTCTGCCGCTTCTTTAAAAACCGCACCAAAAAGTCGTTTGTACAGTTCCTGAATGAAGTACGCATAGGCCACGCCTGTAAACGGTTAACCGAAGAAGACTGGTCCATCGCCGAAATAGCCTATTCCTGCGGATTCAAGAACCTGTCTAACTTCAACCGCTTTTTCAAGGAAATAGTTGGCAAAACCCCCAAGGAATATAAAAATGAACTGCGCCTGAAGGAAGCATGATAAAAAATGTAATTATTTTATCATTTGGTTATTGAGTTATTTTAAAAAGTAAGGGGCCAAATGTCCTAATATCAAAATTTTCTTCTTACATTCATTTCAGTAATTATCAACCAAAACGCTTAATTACTACTGTAATTCGATGTACAGCAGTTATTCCGACAACCAGTTAATTTCGCTGCTGAAAAGCGACGACACCGCTGCCTTTAATGCCATCTACGACCGCTACAGTAAACCATTGTATTTATTTATACACAGTAAACTGGACGCTACCGAGATCAGCAAAGATGTGCTGCAGGAGCTCTTTATTTCCCTCTGGGAAAAAAGGCATTCACTGATCCTCCGGGAATCACTGAAAGCATACCTGTACCAGGTAGCCCGCCACAAGATCATCGACATCTACCGGAAAAACGCTACCTACCGTAAATACCTGCAGCAACTCATCGAACATTTCGATGCGCAACCGCATTCCATCACGGAAACAGTAGATAACAAAGCACGGACACAGGAACTGTTCGAGGCCATCAATCACCTGCCCGACCGTATGAAAGAAATTTTCATGCTCAGCCGGTTTGAAAACCTCAGCGTGGAACAGATTTCCACCCATCTCGGCCTTTCGCAGCAAACCGTAAAGAACCAGATCACCAAAGCATTGAAGATACTAAGGACCAGCTATGCCAGGACCGACCTGACCATACTTTTGGCATTTGTCTATTTATTTGCCTGACCCGGGTAAAAAATAATTAAATGTACATGGTACCTTTTCCACGTTAATACGACTTATGAACACTTAAAACGGCAACAGGTGGACACAGAACAGATCAAAATATTGCTGGAGCGGTATAACCAGGGGAACTGCTCTCCTGAAGAAGAGGCTATTGTAGATCAATGGTTTGAAAATATCAACCGGCATAAGTCCACCTACATAGCAGATAAGGAGCTCGACCAGGAACTGGACAGCATCCGCTTACAACTGAATGAACAGATCAGCCCCGCGCCAAAAGTGCGGCCTATCTATACCCGTTACTGGTATGCTGCCGCAGCAGCGGTGCTATTACTTGCTGCAGGGCTTTTCTGGTTTAACCGGCCATCGCCCGCTACCCGGCCAGCCGCCGGCAGTTTCCAGCCCCCGGTGATAGCCCTGCAATCCAACCGGGTGATCAGGAACGGGTTCGTGGAAATCACCACTCCCAAAGGAAATAAAGAAAGCATTACCCTTGAAGACGGCAGCTCGCTGGAACTGAACGCAGGCAGCAAGGTGCGCTACCCTGAACATTTTGATGCCGGCAGTCGTACCATCTTCCTGGAGGAAGGTGAGGCCTTCTTTAATGTGGCGCCTGATCCGGCCAGGCAATTTGTGGTGAATACAGGGGAACTGGCTACCACCGCACTTGGCACGGCATTTAACATCCGGGCATATACCAGCGAACACAAAGTAACGGTAGCACTGGTAAGCGGTAAAGTGAAAGTAGACCAGCTGGATAAAAACAGCCGCTCATCTTCTTCACTCATCCTGCTGCCAAGCGAACAAATCAGCTACGACCGTATTTCACTCAGCATGGTAAAATCCGTATTCAGCAAACCCGAAGAAGTAACCGGCTGGAAACAGGGATACCTTGTATTCAGGGATGCTCCCTATAATGAAATAGTAACAGGTATAGAAAACCGCTATGGCATCACCGTTGTTAACAAAAGCAACAAAAAAGAATGGAACTATAACGGCTCTTTCAAAAATGAAAGCCTGAAAGATGTGATGGATATTATCTGCCTCGCCAAATCCCTTTCCTATACCATTAAAAACGATACCGTTTACCTGCAAAATAAAAACTAGTCCATATGAGGGTAAAGCCATGCCCCCTGATGTGGTTTGTATCCACGGGGTTGATGCTGACACTGCTGTTGGCGGGGAGCCTGAACACAACGACTAGTGCCATCACGCAAATACCCGACCCGCCCCCGGCTATAGTTGTCACCATCCAGGTGAAAGACAAAAACCTGGAAGATGTAATGACCGAAATTTCGGCGAAAACAGGCCTGAATTTTCACTACGACAAAGCAGACCTTAACCTGAAGAAAAAGATCACGTTAAACTGTACTAAAACACCCATAGATGAAGTTCTTACGCTATTATCAGTGCAGGCAGGGTTAAAATTTACCCGTATCAATAATAAAATTATAGTAGGAGCAGAAAGTGATACCGGGACCTCACCTGCTGTAAACCTGCTGAATCATGTGTCCCTGGAAAGAGATATCAGTGGAACAGTACGCGACAACAAAGGCACGCCACTCCCAGGAGTCACCATTCAGATCAAACATTCCAACAAAGGAACCCAATCCAACGCCGATGCCGGTTTTTCACTGAAAGCCAGCACCGGCGATGTGCTTGTGTTCAGCTCCGTAGGCTTCATTACCCGCGAGGTTACTGTAGGTACCGATCCGGCTATCCACGTGCGCCTGCAGGAAAATGTAAAAGCCCTCAGTGAACTGGTGGTCACTGCCCTGGGCATCCAGAAAAAAAGCCGGGAACTGCCATACGCTACACAGCAGCTGGATGGCGACGACCTTCAGCTGGTAAAAGACGCCAATGTGATCAACAGCCTGAACGGGAAAACGGCCGGCGCCACCATCACCCGCAGCGCTTCCGGTATCGGCGGTTCGGTAAGGGTAGTGCTGCGCGGCAACAAGTCAACCCGTGAAAATCAGCCGTTGTATATTGTTGACGGCGTACCCTATGCCAACTATACCCCTGCACAGCCGGCGGATGTATGGGGGCAGTCGCATAACATCATCGGCGCCGGTGGCCGCGATGGAGGAGATGGCATTTCCAACATCAACCCTGATGACATAGAAAGCATCAGTATCCTGAAAGGCGCTTCTGCAGCCGCACTTTACGGCAGTCAGGCCGCCAATGGCGTTATCCTCATCACTACTAAAAAAGGTAAGCCCGGCCGGAGCAAAATTGACGTTTCTTCTGATTATACCAGGGAAATGCCCGCATTACTTCCTCCCCTGCAATACCGGTATGCACAAACCGATACACCCGGCGTAGACAAAGTAGGCACCCCGCAACCCGGCTCCCTGGGCAGCTGGGGCCGGTCTGTTAACGCACCGGATCATGTAAGGCACTTCTATAACACCGGCTCTACCTTCACCAATACCATCGCTTTCAGCGGCGGCACGGAAACCGCGCAGAGTTATTTTTCATACGCCAATACAACCAATAAAGGAATTCTTCCCACCAACAAATTCGACCGTCATACGGTAAACCTGCGCGAAACACTGAAACTGCTGAACGATAAACTGGTGATGGACGCCAATGTATCTTTCACCGCACAAAGCACTACCAACCGGCTTTCATCGGGATTGTACTACAGTCCTATCTCCGGGCTTTATACCTTTCCCCGCGGACAGGATTTCGATTACTATAAAAACAACTTTGAATATTACGACCAGGGCCGCGATCTGTACATGCAGAACTGGTGGAATATCCGTAATGATAAAAAATGGATAGGGCAGGACGATCAGCAGAATCCCATGTGGGCACTGCACCGCGATCTGCGGCTGGATTCCAGGTACCGTGGCCTCGCTACGCTGTCGCTCACCTGGCAGCTGAATGATTGGTTGTCGCTCAAAGCACGGGGCAACTTCGACAAATCGCTGGATCAGTATGAACTGGAAGCCTATGCCGGTACACAGATCGTATTAGCCGGTTCCAACGGGCGGTACACGCTTGAGCGGGAATTTAATACGCAACTGTATGGGGACATGATGCTGAATGCCAGCCGCAAAATGAATAAGTGGCTGCACCTGGCCGGTAATATCGGGGCAAGTATTACAGATACCAAAGCGCATGAGCGCACCTTTAATGGCTCCAATCCCAATGCAGATCCGGGCCTTACCTATCCGAATAAATTTTCCGTATCCAATATACTGAGTACCTCGCTCGATGCGCAGCACAGCATAGACCAGAAACAGCTGCAGGCACTGTTCAGCAACATACAGGCAGGCATCAACAATTATCTTTTCCTGGATCTTACCGGGCGCAACGACTGGTCCAGTACATTTGCCTATACCTCCACCCTGCATAAAGGATACTTCTATTATTCCGCCGGCCTATCGGCCGTATGGAGCGAGATGTTTAAAATGCCGGCGCCCGTCGATTTCCTGCGCTCCCGCATTTCCTATGCAAAAGTAGGGAACGACATTGCTGCTTACTCCTCGAGGCCCGCAGCGTTCAGCCTGCAAACCATCGCCGGCGTTACGCGCGTAGTACTGAACCAGCGTACACTATACCCCGGGCTTAGCCTGGAGCCGGAAGACAACCGCTCTTTTGAGATAGGACTGGAAGCGCACCTGCTGAAAAACAGGATCACCGCCGATGTTACCTTCTACAAAAACAATAACTACAAACAATACATGGAAGTGCCGGCGCCACTTGGCAATAAGTATAACACCTACTATCTCAACATGGGTAACATACAAAACCAGGGTTGGGAAGCCACGCTCACCCTGATGCCTATACGTAATAAGGCCGTCTCCTGGACCAGCACCATCAACTTCGCTGCAAATAAAAACAAGATCATATCGCTTTCCAACTCAAGGATCATCGGCGCAGATACCAGCAGTATGTTTGTGCTCACCGATTTCGGCGTGAATATGTTCGGCTCTTTTATCATGGAGGGAGGATCATGGGGAGATATTTATTCCAATAAGGAACTGGTACAGAATGATAAGGGCGCCTACATCATTGATGCAGCAGGTAAGCTCCAAACGCGCAATGCATTTAAAAAAGTAGGCAACCCTAATCCTGATTTTACCATAGGATGGAATAACAGCATCGACTATAAGAACTTTAACCTGAGCTTCCTGGTAGACGGCCGTTTCGGCGGCAAGGTGATGAGCGTTACCCAGGCGGTGCTCGACTGGTACGGCGTGAGTGAAGTAAGCGCCAAAGCCCGCGATAATGGCGGCGTGGATATCAACGCCGTAAACAGCAACGGTACACCCCACAGCGGGAAAATTGATGCGCAAAGCTACTATACCACCATTGGCGGCAGGGCCGGCATCGGTGAAATGTATATGTATGATGCCACCAACATCCGCTTGCGGGAACTGAGCCTGAGCTACCGCATACCACTAAAATGGAAATGGATCCGCAATATGCGGATGGGCATTGTAGGCAGGAACCTTTTCTTTTTTGAGCTGCATGCGCCGTTTGATCCTGAAGTATCTATGGGTACCGGCAATGGCCTGCAGGGTGTAGATGTTTTTGGGTTACCGCCCGTACGCAGTATGGGTATTAACCTGAGATTAGGAATTTAAAATACTCACCAATGAAAAGCTGGAAAACAACCACATTATTCGCTGTTATGGCAATTATGCTGGCAAGTGCATGTACGAAGAAATTTGATGAGATCAACAAGAATCCTTTCGACTTTACAGAAGAGGAACTAAAAGCCGATTACCGGCTGATGGGAGAACCTTTGTCGCAGGCGCAGCTGAACCTGCTCATTTATAACGATCCCCCCACCGCCCAGCTGCAGCAAAACCTTAATGCGGATGTCTTTTCCGGCTATATGATGGCGCCTACTCCCTTTGAAGGCAATATCAACAATACCAACTACGGCCTGTTGTACTACTGGAATAATAAACCCTGGCAGGTTACCTACAGCAATGTGATGAAAACCTGCGACTTTACACAATCCAAAGCCAAAGGGCATTACGCCGATTTCTATGCATGGGCACAGATCATCAGGGTGGAAGCCATGCATCGCATCAGCGATATCTACGGGCCTGTTATTTATACAAAGTATGGCATACTGAATGAAGAAATGGGCATTGATTATGATTCACAACAGGAAGCCTACTATGCTTTTTTCAAGGACCTGGGTGAAGCGATAGACACACTCACCGGTTTTATCAGCAGCGGCTTCCCCCAACGCTTTGCCACATTCGACCTTGTATACAAAGGCGATTATACCCAGTGGGTAAAATTTGCCAACACGCTGCGTTTACGGCTGGCCATCCGTATTTCAGGGATTGATCCGAAGAAAGCAAAGGAAGAAGGAGAAGCTGCATTGAGCCATCCACTCGGGTTGCTCACCCTGCCCGCAGATAATTTTGCAGTGAATATATCGCCGGTTACACATCCGCTGAATATCATGTGCTACACCTGGGCCGATCTTAGGATGAGCGCTCCTATGGAATCAATATTAACCGGGTATAAAGATCCGCGGCTGGCTCATTATTTTGTTCCTACAGATGATGGGGTAAATATTTATCATGGCATACGCAACGGTATCAGGATTGTCGCCAAGGAAGAATACAGCGGTTTTTCGCAACTGGTGAAATTTGACAACAGGATCCTGTTCATGACGGCGGCGGAAGCCTGGTTCCTGAAAGCCGAAGCGGCGCTATACGGATGGAAAGGCGCCGGGAATGCCGCTACCAACTATGCTGCCGGTATCAGCACCTCTTTTAATCAATACGGCATTCCTAACGTCAATGCATATATGAACAATAGTGTGAATAAACCTCATCCCTATATTGATCCGCAGAACAGCGATAACAACGTGCCGGAAGGTGATCCCCACTTAAGCACCATTACCATCAAATGGGAAGAAAATGCACCATTACAACGGAAACTGGAACGCGTTATCACTCAAAAATGGATCGCCATGTTTCCCGAAGGGCAGGAAGCCTGGAGTGAATTCCGGCGCACTGGTTATCCGAAATTATTTCCTGTAGTGATCAATAACAGCGGTAATACTATCTCTACTGAAAAATTTATCCGGCGCCTGCCTATGCCACAGATAGAACTTGTTACCAATCCCAAGGCAGTTGCCCGTGCCATAGCCACCCTCAGAGGCCCTGACACCGGCGGAACCCCGCTCTGGTGGGATCTCCGTTAACATCTCCCCAAAAATTAAAAATAATTTAAAACAGGATAGTACTAAAAATAACTCCGCACGACTCCTTTCCTGAAGCGCCGCATTTGAGCGCTTCATGCTATGTAACCTGTAACAGGCAGACGTTATCAAAAACATATTTCATGTAAGGGAAACACATCACACAACACTGCTTTGCTCAACCCGGTTCAACACATTGCGATAGGCAATGAGGCTTTGCACGCCCCTATGGGCCGGTATTGCATATAACGCGGGGGAAAAACGACCGCTAAAGGATGGTGCGCGCCATGCTAACGGGCATTTCATTTTCTAAAAGCACGCAAAAAATGAACAGTTTAAATCAACAATATAAATCCCATTTATTAACCAAATAAAAAGGCAAGTATGAAAAAAAACCTACGCCTTATGAAAGTGTGCGCTATGACCGGTCTGGCCCTCACTTCCATATTAGCAGACAGTGCATATGCGAAGGCCACCGGCTATGCATGGTCGCCCGCATCTTCATTCCGTAGCACTTTCCAGGAAAAAGAAATCAGCGGCACCGTAAAGGACAGCAAAGGCAACCCGCTTCCCGGTGTTACTGTACAAATCAAAGGCGCCTCCAAAGGCACACAAACAAGTGCAGAAGGTAAATATCATATCAATGCTAAAGCCGGTGATGTGCTTGTTTTCAGCTATGTTGGCTTCGCTGTAAAAGAAAGCAGCGTTGGCAGCAACGCCACCATAAATGTTACATTGGAAGACAATGTAAAAGGACTGAATGAACTGGTAGTTACCGCGCTCGGTATACAACGTAAAGCAAAAGACCTCACCTACTCTACCCAACAGGTAAAAGGAGAAGATCTTACCAATGTAAAAGAAACAAACGTTATCAATAGCTTATCCGGCAGAGTGTCCGGTTTACAGATCAACCGCAGCGCTTCCGGTGTGGGCGGTTCCGCCAGGGTGATATTACGCGGGCAAAAATCCATCCGTGAAAACCAGCCCCTGTATGTAGTAGATGGAGTACCTATTGCCAACTTCACCAGCGCACAACCCGGCGACCTGTGGGGACAGGCATCCGGCGCATCTTCCGGCGGCCGTGACGGAGGCGATATTCTAAGCACCATCAACCCGGATGATATTGAAAGCATCAACGTACTGAAAGGCGCCTCCGCATCTGCATTGTATGGCAGCCAGGCCGGTAACGGGGTTATTATCATTACCACGAAAAAAGGAAAGATAGGTCAGGCTAAAGTGAACTTCTCCTCCAACTTCACGATCGACAGGCCCGCTTATTTCCCCGAATCACAAAACTCCTATCTTCAAACAGGCGCAGGTACGATCGACAGCTGGGGCAAAGCAGGCAGCAGCCGGGAAATTGTGAAAGATTTCTTCCGGACAGGCACTACCTGGATCAATTCCGTAAATATAGCCGGCGGTACAGAAAAAGCGCAAACCTACTTCTCTTATTCCAACACCACGAATAAGGGCATCATGCCTACCACAAAGTATGGCCAGCACACGCTCAATTTCAGGGAAACAGGTACTTTCCTGAACGACAAACTGACTGCCGACGCAAATGTGCAGATGACCACACAAAATGCGCATAACCGCCCTACTTCCGGTTTGTATTATAACCCGCTTACCGGCTTATACATTTTCCCCAGGGGACTGGATTTTGAAAGTTACAAGAACAACTATGAGTACTTCTCCACCATGCGTAACGTGAACATGCAGAACTGGTGGAATATCAACTATGATAAAGGCCAGGCGGGGGAAGACTTCCAGCAGAATCCATACTGGATATTGAACAGGAACGTTACAGAAAACAGGAAAGATAATCTCATTGCTTCACTGAGCCTGCGGTATGCTATCAACGACTGGTTAAATGTACAGGTGCGTGGTAACGCCAACAAAGCATGGGATAAGTATGAACTGAAAGCAAACGCAGGTACACAAACAACCATCGCTGATGCCAATGGCCGTTATACATACGATTACCTTACCAGTACGCAATACTATGGCGACCTGCTGGTATCCGGTAACAGGAAATTATCTGATAAACTGGGATTCAATTTTACTGCCGGTACCAGTATCAATGATCTGAAACAGGACCGCACCTTTATAGACTCCAAAGACGGCGATCTTGCATTTGCGAATGTATTCCACATCGGTAACCTGAAACTGAGCCCTGCGGCGAAATTAACGCCCACCGGCGCCAGGAGGCAGATCCAGTCTGTGTTTGCAACCGCTGGCATAAACCTGAGCGAAAAAGTATTCCTGGACCTGACCGCCCGTAACGACTGGTCGTCCACCCTGGCTTATACTCCTTCCATGAAGAAAGGATACCTTTATTACTCCGCCGGTTTAAATACCATTCTCAGCGATGTATTCAAGATGCCTTCTTCCATCACCTATTCAAAGATCCGCGCTTCCTATGCGAAAGTGGGTAATGATGTAGACCAGTTTGTAACAAGACCAACCAACCAGGTGATTTCAGGAACGCTGATATCCAATATTGCCGGACCTTTTGGCGGTATTGCGCTGAAACCAGAGATCACTACTTCCGTTGAAGTTGGTACCGAGTGGAGGTTCTTCGACAATCGCCTCAACCTGGATGTTACCTGGTACAACTCCCACACCAAAAACCAGTACTTCGATTTCCCTGTATCCGTAGGCTACCTGTATCCCAATGCTTACCTGAATGCAGGCGATGTACAGAATACCGGTATTGAAGCCACACTGGGTTACCAGGTGATCAAACAAAAGAACGTAGGCTGGAACACCGGCTTCAACTTTACCCGTAACCGGAACAAACTGATCAAACTGGCGCCACAGCTGAACGGGGATTATACCATCACGCCAAAAGGAGACAACGTTAATACATATGCGTTAGTGCTTCATGAAGGCAGCGCTTATGGCGATATCTACGGAAAGAAAGCCTTACGCAATGAAAGCGGTGCGCTGGTAATAGATGATGAAACCGGCAAGCCCAAAGCAAAAGACGGCAAACTGGAATACCTGGGCAACCCTACGCCGGACTTCCTGCTGGGATGGAACAACTCCATCAACTGGAAAAAATTCAACGTGAACATCCTTGTGGATGGCCGCTTTGGCGGTAAGGTAATGAGTATTACCCAGGCGATGATGGACCAGTACGGCGTATCAAAAGCAACTGCAGACGCACGTAATAACGGCGGCGTGGATGTTCCCGCTGTTTATGCCAGCGGCAAGGCCTACACCGGAAAAATACCGGCAGACCTGTACTACCAGGGCATTGGCGGCCGTGCAGGCATCACTGAATTCTATATGTATGATGCTACCAACATCCGCTTAAGGGAATTATCCATCAGCTATAGTTTTGCATTGAAACCAGGATTCTTCAAAGATATGAAGCTTGGACTGGTAGGACGTAACCTGTTCTTCATCACTAAAAAAGCGCCTTACGATCCCGAACTGAGCATGAGCACCGGCAATGGTGTACAAGGTGTGGATGTATTTGGTTTACCATCTACCCGCAGCTTTGGACTAAACCTGAAATGTGCATTTTAACCTGATTAAGAACAACAAAAACAAGAGCTATGAATTATAAAATATTCAAAATAGCGGGTCTGGCTATGGCAGCCACGCTATGCTTCAGCAGCTGTACCAAGAACTTTGAAGACATCAATAAAAACCCGTACGGTTCCACCGATGATGAGCTGGCAGCCGATTTCGCACTGGTTCCTGCCCTGCTGCAACAGGCGCAACGCAGTATATACCTGTATCAGCCGGCTCCCACTTTCCAGCTGCAGCAAAACCTGCTGAGTGATATTTACAGTGGTTATATGATGTCGCCCACACCTTTTGGCGGCAACATCAACAACATCACCTACAGCTTCGTGGATGGCTGGATCAACACCACTTTCAGTACCGGCTATACGAATGTAATGAACCCCTGCTTCAAAGTGGCCGGGTTCACAAAAGGCAAAGTACCGGACAGCTATGCCATGTCGCTCATCATTAAGGTAGAAGCCATGCACCGCACCTCCGATATCTTCGGCCCTATCATCTACAGCAAATACAATACACCGAATGCAGATGGTTCTATCGATTACGACAGCCAGAAGGATGTGTATTACACTTTCTTTGAAGAGCTGAAAACAGCGATCGATATCCTTACGCCGCTGGCTGATAAGCCTTCTACAGCGTTGTTCACAAAATCAGATCTTGTATACGGCGGCAACTACAAACAATGGTTACAATTTGCCAACACACTGCGTTTGAGGCTTGCCTTACGCATTGTAAACGTAGATGCAGCCAAAGCCAAACTGGAAGGGGAAGCCGCCCTGGCCAATGCAGGCGGATTACTGCAAACCTATAAAGATAACTTCACTGTGGATATTGGTACCACCACGCATCCACTGAACACCATCTGCGGTTCCTGGGGCGATATCCTGATGGGGGCGCCAATGGGCACTTACCTTGGCGGTTACAATGATCCCCGACTTCCTTTATACTTTAAGAAGGCAGTAGATCCTGTTGTAAAAGATAAATACATCGGTATCCGCAATGGCATCAACATTGATGGCAAAGCGCGCTATGCCGATTATTCCAAGCTGGCAGACCTGCCTGGCAAATTGCAACTGGTAACAGCTGCTGAAGCCTGGTTCCTGAAAGCAGAAGCGGCTATCCGCGGATGGGCCGGTGCAGGTAACGCCCAAACCAATTATGAAACCGGTATACAAACATCCTTTAGTCAATATTCACTGGGCAGCGCCGGCACTTATTATAACAATGCCACTTCCCTGCCTGCTGAATACATTGATCCCAAAGCAATGACAGCCGGCCAGAATGATATTAAAAAAGGTTCGCAGTACCTGAGCACCATCACCATCAAATGGGATGAAGGCGCCAACTTCGACAGGAAACTGGAACGTATCATTACCCAGAAATGGATCGCTAATTTCCCTGAAGGACAGGAGGCATGGAGTGAATTCCGCCGCACCGGTTATCCGAAACTGTTCCCGGTTGTTGTGAACAACAGTGGTGGAAAAGTAAGCACTACTGATTTTGTTCGCAGGGCCCCATTCCCGAGTAATGAATACTCTACCAACGGGGCAGGTGTTACCAAAGCGGTTGCCACGCTGAGCGAGCCCAAAGATGTGGGCGGTACACACCTGTGGTGGGATCCTAAAAAATAAAAACAGACATTCTTATTTTGAATCGCGTGCATAAAAAAGGCCGGTCCTGTTGAGGACCGGCATTCTTTGCGGATTTTGTCTGACTCAGGGTTTAGATGATTACGCTGATTACATTGATTTATTTTTAGTTTTTTTTATAGATCAGGGAGATAAAAGCGTATTCCGCTGCTATCTCCCTATTTGTTCTTATCAATTTTAAAAGATCTGCTTTCTTTAAAAAAATCTGTGTAATCAGCGCAATCATCTAAATCCTGAGTCAGACAACATACGCTCTTTTACTTTTGAAAAAACTGGTGGAAGAAGAGCAGCTGGTACTTTACTGCATTTGCCCAGTAGTTCCAGTTATGCTCCCCGGGACGCTCTATATAATCATGATCGATACCTGTCAGCAATAATTTTTTATGCAGATCCCGGTTTACATCGATAAAAAAGTCTTTCACTCCGCAATCAATGATCAGTGATAAAGCGCCGGACTTCAGGCTGTCTACCTGCTTAATTACCGTATAGTCGTACCAGTTAGCACCATCCTTTCCGGGATCACCGAGACGTTTTTTAATATCCCAGTTCTTCGGGAAGGGCCGGAAATCCACGCCGCCGCTCATGCTGCCGGCAGCGCCAAACGTGTCCTGGTGGCGGATGGCAAGGAACAGCGCACCGTGGCCGCCCATGCTCAGGCCGGCGATGGCGCGGTGAGCGGGCTCTGGCAGGGTTTGATAGTGCTGATCTATATATTGCGGAATTTCCTTTGACACATAGGTTTCAAAACGCATGGAGCTATCTACCGGGCTGTCAAAATACCAGCTGGTTACTGCGCCATCGGGGCATACGATCATGCACTGGTAGGCATCCGCCAGTTCCTTGATAACCGGCACATTGGTTACCCAGTTGGCGAAATTGCCACCGGCGCCGTGCAGCAGGTATACTACCGGGTATCGCTGTGTACCGTTTTTATAGGTGGCGGGCGTAATGACCACACATTTGTAGGCGCGCTTCATTTTTGCGCTGAGAATAGATACGGTATCCACATCCGCTGCCCTGGCCGTTTGCGCCAGGCATATTAATAATAAAAAACGGGCTATTGCTTTCATTACTCTGGCTTTTTAGAGAATCTTAAAAAATAAGGCGGCTATCATACTAGGATGATAGCCGCCACAAAATATAAAATAGCTTGTTTATTTTATACTGGCTTTCTTCATTGGGTTATCGCCGCTGGAAGCGCCCCGTACGCCCCCGGTTGATTTAAACAGTTCAAACCTGGAAGCCGCAGCCTCCCGTGGCCAGCTGTTATTGCTTTCGTCTATATCGGCTGTTTCACGCAGTGGGTCCAGCTTCACGGCTACCACCTGTTTATCTTTCGCAAACACTTTTGTTACTTCATTTTCATTCTTGCGCCAGATATAGGCAGAAATACGGTCGGTTTCCTTTGTGCCATCTGCAAAGGTCCATTCAATAATAAGGGGCATTACCAGTCCGCCTTTATTGGAAAATGTAAGCTGGTAGAAATTCTTCTTACTATCGTACAGCGCTTTTTCTTCTTTACTTAAGCCATTGTAAAACTGGTTGTAGGCCGCTTTATCTTCCTGGCTTACCGCGAAGCGGTTCCATTTGCTGTAGAAATCCTGCAGGCTGGTATCCTGGTCTACCGCGAATTTCACGCCGGCGGCTTTATTGCGCTGCCTGGCTATATGGTCCATATTTTTATCATAGGTAGCCTGTTCGTTCCTGGCAGCTTCTTCCGGGTTCTTCCCATCCATACGATACCATTTTACGCTGTCGATAGAGATATCTACCGGTTCAATCCCAAAGAACCATCCGCGCCAGAACCAGTCCAGATCTACAGCAGAGGCGTCTTCCATGGTACGGAAGAAATCAGCTGGTGTGGGGTGTTTGAATGCCCAGCGGCGGGCGTATTCACGGAAAGCAAAATCAAACAGGTCGCGCCCCATGATGGTTTCTCTCAGAATATTCAATCCTGTTGCCGGCTTTGCATAAGCATTCGGCCCAAACTGCACAATATTCTCTGAGTTGGTCATGATAGGTTCCAGCTGATCTTTCGGCATCTTCATATAATCCACGATCTTATGGGCAGGGCCACGACCGGAAGGGAAGTTGCTGTCCCATTCCTGTTCCGCCATAAACTGGCAGAAAGTATTGAGCCCTTCATCCATCCAGGTCCATTGTCTTTCATCGGAGTTTACGATCATAGGGAAGAAGTTGTGTCCCACTTCATGGGTGATCACTCCTATCATACCGTTCTTTGTTGCTTCGCTGTAGGTACCGTCCTTATCGGCGCGGCCGTAGTTAAAGCAGATCATGGGATATTCCATTCCGTTGGCGGCTTCCACGGAAATGGCTACCGGGTAAGGATATGGAATAGTATGTTTGGAATAGGACTTAAGTGTATGCGCCACTACTTTCGAGGAATACCGGCGATACAGCGGGTAGGCTTCCGGGCCGTAGTACGACATGGCCATTACCTTATTGCCTTCCACGTTGGCGGCCATCGCATCCCATACAATGCGGCGGGACGATACCCAGGCGAAATCGCGTACGTTCTGTGCTTCGTATACCCAGGTATTTGTTTTACCGGAGTGGCCCTGCATGGCTTTTTTCACTTCATCGAGATTTACCACTTCCACCGGTTCGCTGCTGTTTTGCGCCTGTTGCCAGCGCTGGTACTGCGCCGGTGTGAGCACTTCCTTGTAGTTCTGGCATTCGCCGGTAGCGCCAACGATATGATCAGCGGGAACGGTCATGCGCACACGAAAATTACCGAATGTAAGGGCAAATTCCCCTCTGCCGGTAAACTGTTTATTCTGCCAGCCCTGAAAGTCGGAATATACTGCCAGTCGCGGGTACCACTGTGAAATAGTGTACAGGTAATTTTTATCTTCCGGGAAATATTCATAACCACCGCGGCCGCCGATAGTCATACGGTCGGAGATATTATACCACCACGATACCCTGAACCGGAACTTTTCACCTGGCATCAATGGTTTTGGCAGATCTATGCGGAGCATGGTCTGGTTAACCGTATAAGGCAACGCTTTACCGTCGGCGTCTGTCAGCTTTACAATCTTTACGCCCAGGTCTTTCACCGGAGGAAGGATCCTGTTCAGTGTAGCCATCGTCATTTTATCAGACATGCGGCTTTCATCGAATTGCTGGTTGTCGCTTTTAGGGTCATGCTCATTCTCATCCAGCTGCAGCCACAGGTAGCTAAGCGGATCGGGCGAATTATTAAAGTAGGTAATGGTTTCTGCGCCGGTAAGTTTCTGCTGTTCATCGTCCAGCTGCGCTTCTATATCATAATCGGCCCGTTGCTGCCAGTATTTTGGCCCGGGAGCGCCGGACGCGGACCGGTAGATATTAGGTGTTTGTAACATGGTGCCCAGCTGCTCAAAACGGTTGCCATGATTTGATCCGGGATTGCTCTGCGCCTTCAGCAGCAATGCGCTGCAGCACAAAACCCCGGCGAGGTAAAGTTGTTTTCTCATAAACAGTATTATATAAAGAGTGCTCTTACGCCTTGAATAACCATCAGAAATGCCGCGCCAAAAGTAGCAGAAGAAAGGAACACATTCCAATCCCGGCGTTTTAAGCTGCCAAATTTCACGATCGTTGTAGAAATGAGCAGAATGCACATTACAATGATGATCTGCCCGAATTCCAGTCCTAAATTGAATCCCAGGAGTGGTTTAACAATATTTGCCTGGTTTCCCAGCAAACTTTTCAGGTAATTGGAAAACCCCAGTCCATGGATCAATCCGAAAAATAACGCATAGAAATAATTCAGTTGCAGTTTTTGCGGCTCATCGTCTTTCCGGATAATATTGGAAATGGCGGTGATACAAATGGTAACGGGTATCAGGAATTCAATCAGCGCCGCAGGTATACGGATAATGTGTAACACACTTAAAGCCAGTGTAATAGAATGGCCCACTGTAAATGCAGTCACCAATACCAGTACTTTTCTCCAGTCGCGCAGCAGGTAAATGGCGCTCAACGCTATTACAAAAAGAATATGGTCATACGCCTCCCAGTTTATAATATGTTGCCACCCCAGCTGAAAATACAACTCATCCATTGTCCCCTTTTCTATAATTTTGGTAATTATAAAGCGTAAAAGTTAATTTTTTAAAAAATATTAGTCCAGTGGGTTTATTATTATGTAAATGGTGGATGGCATTGTGGCTTACAGCCATGCATCCCTTTTATGCAAGCGTGACGGAGATTTCACATGATGCCGGTAAAAAAGAACTGCAGGTAAGCTGCCGTATTTTTACAGATGACCTGGAGAACACGCTTAAAGCGCAATACAAGGCCGCACTGGATCTTACCCATCCTGCCAACAGGAAACAGGCGGAGGGATATGTGGCCGCCTATCTTTCACAGCATCTTGTGATTACCCTCGACGGTAAAAATATTCCCCTGCATTTTATTGGTTACAAGATAGAGGAAGATGCGGTATGGAGCTTCCTGGAAGCGGAAAATATACCAGCGCCCAAAAAGGTACAGGTGAAAAATAACCTGTTATATGAACGGCATCCTTCGCAAACGAATATGGTACATGTGCTGGTGGGTGGTGAGCGGAAAAGCACCAAACTGGATAACCCGGAAGATGTGGTGGTGATGGGGTTTTAGAATCAATATAACATTATAATAATCAATTTGATATACAAATCTTAAGATATTAATTTATATTGAAAAAAACCGTAGTTTTTCATTGCAAAAGAATGGTTCTTAATCAGAATTCATTAAATTGCAGTAATGAAACCAACAATAACAGTCATATCACGGGAAAATAAAAAAGCGCTGGAAGCTTTAAAGAAGCTCCATGCCGCTAAATCCTCGCTACGTGAATATATTGCTAAAGGTGGCTCAATTAAAGACTATAATCCTAAGAAAAAGAAGCTTGATTAAGCCTTACGAATTTAGCTCTAATCCTTCCCCAGTAGAAATTAATGTTGACTACCAATTTGAAACATGTAACGGACATGTGTATAAGGTGACTTTTATAGAGGCCACCAGAATTATAGATATATTGGATAACCTGCCGGTAGTTTCAAATGCAGTTTATGTGATCGTTGATCCCATCTACATTCAGGGGAATTTGATTTTAGACATCAGAATCGGATCAACTGTGATCGATATCATAAAAAATTATCTTTGGGAAACGGATCGTTTTTCCATACTGGTATTCAATTGTGATATTTCTGATGGAAGGCAGAAGAACAGGCATCATAAATTTGACCGGTGGTTCCGGAATTATGCGGTTGATCTGAACTTTGAAAAGATAGATGAAGAGATATTAGAACCAGATGAAACAAATGGTGGCTACACTGCAACTTTTATCTCTATCTTATATGCAGCTGATCATCCACGAAAAACTATCATATTGCAGGAGCTTTCTCTTCTCCGCTCCACAATAGGTGCTGATAAGCTCAGATAACCGTTAGGGTTTTAACTCCTGTTATCCACAAACTTCACCGGTTTACGGCTATTTTCCGGGAACTGCATCCGCATAATATCCTGCTGCCCGGTATACCTTACCTGTGGTATTACGCGCAGCTTCGCCTGCAGGTAGGATTTTATTTTACGGTCCATCTCCTCTGATTCCTCGCGTGGCCACAGGTGGAGCAGTATTTCATCAGTGCCCAGCTCATTGGAGTATACTTCTACCACAAATTCCTTCACATCTTCCATATCATTGAGCAAATCAAACAGGGCCGGTGGATACAGCGTAGTGCCTTTATATTTGATCATCTGTTTTTTACGTCCTATTACGGGAGATAACCGGAGCGTATGCCTGCCGCATGAACAGGCTTCATAATGATACTGGCAAATGTCACCTGTTTTGTAACGCAGCAGGGGCATGCCTTCCACGCCAAGTGTAGTGATGGTCACTTCCCCTTCCTCACCGGGAGCTACCGGCTGGTTATTTTCATCCAGCAACTCCACGTACAATAGTTCGGGATGATGATGACCTCCCTGCCCTGCCCTGCATTCGGTAAAGGCAGTCTGCATTTCAGTGGATGCATAAGTGGAATACAGCTTGATATTCCATTGCTCTGTGATCTTCTTACCCAGTACATTGAGTGAAAAATCTGTGTTACGGATATTTTCCCCGATACATACTGCTTTCTTTACGGAGGTCTGGTTAATATCTATGTGATGCTCTTTTGCGTAAGCAATGAGCTTTACTATAAAGGAAGGCACCCCTACAATGGTGGTAGGCTGAATGCGCTGTATATTTTCCCATTGCATACTGGGCACACCGGGACCAACCCGCAGCACGCCGGCACCCAGTTTGCGGATACCGTTATAATAAGCCATACCTGCCATGAACTGGCGGTCGAGTGTGAGCATCAGCTGGTAAATGTCGCTGTCGGTACCATCGGCGCAACAGAAAGAAATATATTCATTGTAGCTTAAGCGCTGCAGGTCTTTTTCCGTTAAAGCAATGATCACGGGGCGTCCTAATGTACCGGAGGTAGTGGTGTACTCGGCTATCTTGCTTTTATCCACACAAAGGAATTCCCAGTTATGTTCCTGCAAATCCTCTTTGGTAACGGGAGGGATCTGTGAAAATGCTTCCAGCGATTGAACCTGGTCCGCAACAATGTCATGCTTTTTAAACCATGCTTTATAGAACGGTGAAAACTCACGCAGGTATCCCAGCAGGCGCAGTACTTCTTTCTCCTGGTAAGCCCTGATAGCTGCTTTAGACTGTAGTTCTATATCCGGTATATACATCTTCTGTAAATTTATCCTTCTAAAATCACCGTGGCAACGGCAGCGCTTTTTTCATGTGATAAGGATACCCATATTTTCCTTATGCCTGCCTGTTCATACCTGGCAACCCCATTCCCTATTAAAAATAACTCCGGTTTCCCGGCGGCATCGTTACGTATTTCTATTTCGTCGAAGTTTATGCCTCCGTTGCCCCAGCCTGTGCCCAAAGCCTTTAGCAGGGCCTCCTTTGCCGCGAAACGGGCCGCATAGCTTTCTGCCGGTACCGCCTGGTTCTCGCAATAACTGATTTCAAAAGGAGTGAATACCAGGTTCCGGAATCCATCTCCCTTCGCCAGCTTTGCCGCTATACGTGGCACTTCTACGATATCTGTCCCGATGCCAATGATCATAACAGTTAGCTTTTTAATTTAGCATTACACAGTGCCAGTTGCTTGCGGATATGATCTTCCTCTCCTTTGGTAGCAATTACTTTTGTTAAAGCCGTTTCGTAATAGGATTTTGCTTTGGCATATGCTTTCTGCTTATACTCATAATCGCCTGCCAGCACATAGGTATGGTAATAGGCCGGGTTAGAAGCAATCAGCGCATTGATATCCACTGCCTTTCCTTCTTTCAGCTGGTCTCTCAGCCGGCGGTATGTTTCAAAGGCAAGATATTCTTTTGACAACAGGAAACTATCGGCCGCAATATTCTGTGCGCTGTCGTATACTTCATGATCAGTAGTAAGACCATGCATGCTGAATATCTTATTCAGATCATACGCCACGAACTGCCCCAGCTGGTACGGAGCAGTAGATACCCATACCATTCCTTTCTTAGGCTCAAACACAATGGAATGATGCGCTATCAGCTGGTTGATGGCTTTCTCATTTCCCATCCCTATATTGGCATTATGTAACCCGCCACGGTCGCGCAGGATATCCACTGTTTTCTGAACGGTATTGGGGCCTTTCTCTTTCATCAGCTCAGCCAGCCTTTCAAAACGGTATCCGGAGGCGCTTTCTTTTATCTGCAGTTTATTGGAGGCAAGGCCGCCCAATGAATCGCCCTGGTAGTGATTGGTACAGGTGATAAAGTTTTTACCGGAGCTGTACATGTCCATACCTTCTGGTGTTTTCTGGATAATCACTGCTTTGTTATCTTCTGCAGAACCCACCAGGAAAGATTCTGATACGAACATTTTGCGTTTCCGCGCAATTTCCCAGGCTTCGTTGATATTTTCCGCATACTGCAGTATTTCCCTCGCTACCAGCGAAACCGGGGTAGCAGCGGCAGTAGGCACACTTGTTTTAGCCGCATTGATGGTTACCGTCAGTCCTTTATCGTTCATGCCGGATACCACGCCGGTAAAGCCTCCCCAGGTTACAAACATAAAGTTATGACCTTTCTGCGGGCGGTAGAATACCACCATCTTCTCTTTCGCAAAATCATCGCCCATATAAAAATCAAAGTTACGGCCAATGATCAGGTTACTGTCGGCCGACTGCTCATTCCAGGTAGCAAAAGAGGTACAACCCACCAGCATCATTCCCTGCAGGGCATGCCCTATGTCGTGCGCGGCATGATAGTTCATCAACCTCGCATAATTGGTACCGATATAATCATAGTTCGGAGAAGCAGAAAAGGATTCCCCGTATATTTCTTCCTTAAATTCTTCCGGCACATAATCTGCCAGGTCCCGGTTAAACCAGCCAATAAAATATTTCAGGAAATGCAGGTAAAAAGTAGAGGGCACCATTTTGCTGAACTGCGCCACAAATACATCTTCCTGCCGGCGGATCAGCTCCCCTGAAAGCTTACCATTGATCACACCCCTTTCGAAAGGCGCTCCTTCCACATACATTTCATACAAACCGCTGTTGCTTTTACGGAACCAGTTGTTGCCCAAAGTATACGCGGTACTGTCCAGCGCAGTTCGTTGCAACTGCAATGCGCTCTTGTCTGCAATTTCCGGCGGGGGCATTTTGCTTATGGCTACCAGGTAAATGGCCAGCCCCAAAAAAAGCAATATGAAAAAGCCGGTGATGTATAATAGTATGCGTCCAAATATTCTCCAGCCGCTGCGTTTCTTATTTTTCACTTATGTATATATTGACTGATTAATTTCATCTACCAGGAAATCCATTCCCAGCAACTCTGCCGAGGTGATCACACCACTGATGGTTACCCCCAGAATTCCATGCAAGTTCAGGTTTTGTCCGGTAAGATACAAATTGGATAGTTTAGTACGGGCGGAAACCATTGACCGTAAAGGATCTGCACTATCCTTTACGATACCGTACATACTGCCGTCGCCGGTACCAATGTAATCGCGGTACGACAAAGGCGTTGCTACATAGGAGGTATGGATACAATCACGAAAACCCGGGAACTGCTTCTCCACGCAATCAATGAGCAGGTTGGCCTTCTTCTCTTTAAAAGCCTCATAATCCGCGCCCCTGCTGCCTGTTTGCAATACGGTGTTGAAAGTATGCTGCCATGGCTGCACCTCTTCATACCGCATATAGGTCATCACCGACAAACTATCTGCCCATGTTTCGTCCTTTGAACTGGCAGATACATACATGGCATAGGTTTGGGGCCATTCCTCTTCTTTATAGGCAATACCCGCCCAGGCATTATCAGTGGCGTGGTAGTAATGATTATAGTTAAGATATTTAAAGGTACGCGGCTTCAATGCCACGTTCAGCACAAAAGCGCCTATGGAATTTTCAAGGCCCTGTACACGGTTGCGGTAAGCGCTGCGCAGTACATCGCTGTGTGTAATAGCCATGGTTTGCGCGGGATGCAGGTTGGAGATATAATGCGTGGCCTGTGCTTTACTGCCGTCCTGTAATACAACATGATCTACCCGGTCGCCTTCCCCTTTGATAGCCGTAACGGCCATGTTACGGATCACTTCACCGCCATGTTCCCTGATTTGCCGGCATAACAGCTTCCCTATCTGTGAGCCGCCATCTATGCATTTCCAGGAACTTTTCATATAGCTGTTCACCACCAGGGCATGTACATAAAAAGGTGTTTTCTCTGCTACGCCCGCGTATAACAGGTTGTTGCCGGCCAGCACCTGTTGTAGTTTTTCATTACCGGTAATGCTGCGAAGATAATCGGCTGTATTGAGCTGCAGTACTGTGCGCTTCTCCTCATAATCTCCTGTACGCAGGTTATACAAAGGGAATTTGCTGCATACTTCAGAGATCTTGCTGCAATAGGCGCGCAGTGCCGCTTCTTCACCGGGAAAATCTGCCAGCAGGGTACGGATGAAATTTTCTTCCCCCTGGGCAATGCGGTATACTTTATCATCGCCGGCAAAACTGATATGATCAAACCCGTCCATATCCATGCGTTTCAGACGCAGCTTATCATAAATACCGAGGTATTTAAATACTTTATAGAGATTTTCACCAGGGGCCAGTCCGCCTATATAATGCACGCCGGAGTCAAAAATTACTTTATCGCGTGACCAGGTTTGCAGGCATCCCCCCGTTTGCCGGTTCTTTTCGTATATGCATACGCGGTACCCGTGCCGGCTGAGGATCGCTCCGCATACCAAACCGCCAAGGCCGCTGCCTATAATGATAACATCATAGTGTTGCATAATTTTTCAGGGGGAGTTTTTTTATCACAAATATGACATTGGAAGTGTACCGGGTATTATCTATTTCCTCTGCTACCGCACCATACTTATGAACCAGGCTACGCACATGTGCAGCTGAGAAAAACGATAACTGCTGATCTTTCGTTTTATTGAATCCAATTACTTTCGTAGACATAAACTCTGTAAACTTCGTACCCTCATGCCTTTGGGCCCTGTCGCTGTCGCCATCGCGGACCACGATCACCCCACCGGGCGCCAGCCGGGTTAGGCATTGCTGTAACAACGTTTCCTGTTCATCTGCAGGCAGGTAGTGCAACACATCGCTCAAAATAAAAGCATCATATTCCTCAAACGGAGTGGCGGAGATATCGCCGTGAATGAACTGCAGCTGTTCCGCTTTCTTAAAGCAATGCGCCGCAGTGGCTATTTTATCTTCATCATAATCAATACCGGTAATGTTCCTGCCGGGTGCCGTCCATGCAAGCATATAGTCCATAAAGCCGTACCCGCAGCCAATGTCGAGTATACGGCCTTCTTTTGGCAACAATTCATGGAACAATTCATAATTGTTCTCCATTTTTGTTTTCACCCGCATGTACCATTCCAGCACTGGTCCTTTATAGATGTAATTATATTTCAGCTGTTCCCGGAAATACTTTGGTACTTCCGTTTCCGCGCGTAATAGTTCGTACTGTTGTTTAAAATAACGGCTGATAGATTTCGTACGGGCGCTGTAGTTATCTCCCCAGGATCTATCGTTCTGTGTAATACGGGGCAGGTACTTTACGCTTACCGTTCCGTCTTTCAACAGGAAATCGCCTTTGGTCATCGTATAGGCGGTACCGTGAATCACCATTGGTAAAATATCCAGTCCGAGTTGCTCTGCAATATAAAAAGCGCCTTTGTGAAACCGCTTGATAGCCGGGTCCGGAGAACGGGTGCCTTCCGGGTATACCACAATAGAATATCCTGCCGCCACTCTTTCTCTCAGTTTTTCAATGGCTCCTTCGGCCCCATCTGCTACGGGGTAATAATCTGCCAGTCGTACCACCGCACCAAACACCGGTGAGCGCCATACCCACTGGTTGGTAAGCAATATCACTTTAGGATGCAGCATGGTAGACACGAGTATATCGAGGAACGACTGGTGGTTGCTGATGATCACCGCGGGCTTTTCCAGTTGTTCATTCAGGGGATTGATGATACGCTTCTTTACATTGCGCATAATATACAATACACTGTGCGTGTACGCGGAAAGGATGCGGTGATACAACAACTTTCCTTTTTCTTTATTAAAAGGGTTCCAGCGGATCAGCACTGTGCCAATAGCAGTTAGAAGGAAACTGCCGGTTGCGAAATAAGTGAACGAAAATACAGAGAGCACCCATCCCTTGAAAGTCCACGGTGCAAAGCCTTTGCGGACCCGCCCGGTAATAAGCCAGTTAAACAGGAAAGGGATCATCACCTGCGAGATCAGCACCACTGTTCCGATGCCAATAATAGAGATCAGCGCAATGGATTTCAGCGAAGGGTGCTGTGCAAAAATGAGCACGCCCAGTCCTAAAATGGTAGTGATGGCCGACAGGAAGATGGATGATTTAAAGGAAGAAAGTGTTTTCTTTCCTGTTCTGTATTCCTGCAACAGCCCATCCATCATAAAGATGCTGTAATCATCTCCCAAACCAAAAATGAAAGTAGACAGGATGATATTTACAATATTGAATTTAATGCCAAACAGGCCCATAATACCCAGTATCCATATCCAGCTCACTGCCATGGGGATAAAGGTGATCAGCGCCAGTTCAATACGGCCGTATGATAGCAACAATGCGAAGAACACCAGCAGGGACGTCATCCAGGCAATGCTGTTGAACTCATCTTTCACTACTTCCACCAGGCGGTTTGCAGCATATTGTTTATCCAGCACGGTGGTGCCGGGTAATTTTTCCAGCGCATCATATACCGCCTGTTTATGGGATGGATCTACTTTCAGCAGGGTCACTACTGACGTAGTCCCGTTCTTCTCTATAATAAAATCGCCGAGGTTACCGCTGCGCAATGTTTCTAACGCCTCCGGCTCAAGCGGCCGGAAGTTGCTGTTGACCAACCTTTCGAACGGATCAAATGCAGATGCGCTAAAGCCCAGCGTACTACCTTCCCTGCGGAGGTATTGCAACAGCTGCTGCTTTTTTTCGGCCGTCCAGTAATTATTCCACCGGTTAATTCGGACCTGCTGCTCCCGGGCGGATAACAGTAACGCCTGTACGCCGGCGTACTTCTTCACAATACCTTTATCCTGCAACTGGCTGATAACCGGCATCAGCCGCTCCCCGTTTTCCAGCGCTCCTTCCAGGTTCCGGCCGTCGGATACCACATAAACAGACTGCGCCACGTAGGAGTTCACACTGTTCAGCTGCGCTTCCGCCGCTTTTAATTCCGGCGTCATATAGTTCATGCGCATCATATCACTTTCAAATGATACGTTACGCGCTGTATAAAAAAATACAATTGTGAGCAGGAAAATAGCGCCCACCAGGTATTTATTTTTCTCGGGCCGGAGCGCGGATAATTTATCGAGCCAGTTGTGATGCTGTGTATTTACAGCAGCTGGCTTTCTTCCCATTACAATCCAGTGCGGCAGGAAGATCAGTGAAAACAGCGCGGCTCCCACCAGGCTGAGTGCGGCAAACAATCCTACATCTTTCAGCATAGGCGAATGCACAAACTGCAAACAGAGAAAACCTCCGATGGTGGTAAAGCTTCCCAGCGTCATAGGCGTGGCCAGGTCGCTGATCACTTCACGGATATCATGCGAGTGGCGGTAATGGTTAAACACATGCAACGAGTAGTTCACTGCAATACCCAGCACCACAGCGCCGGCGCCCAGTGCCATCACAGCAATATGGCCTTTGATCACGTATATCCATGCCAGTGAGAACAGGCCGCCGAAAATTACCGGCAGCATCACCAGCACCGGCGCTCTCTTTTTCTTAAAAAACAACCCGATCAATACAATCAGTAATACTACCGTGATACCTTGTGTGAGAAAAGTGTCCTGTCTTAACTGCGTGGCATTGCCTACAGAAACGGCGGTGCCGCCAAACCAGGAAGCAGCAATTCCCGGATACTGCTGATCCAGGGTATCTTTAATATTGTCAAGCCCTTTCAGGAACTGCGCGTTTATTTTTGTAGCGCCTGGCGGATTGGCAGGCGTAATAAAGATCATCAGGTGTTTATGATCTTTGGTGATGATGTAGTTATCGTACAGTTCAAACTGGTCGTCGTATTGCAGGTGCTGCAACTTCTTCACGCCTATCCAGGAAATGCCTACCGGATCGGCCTGGATCATTTTCTTCAGCACCAGTCCGGTTGGTGATATCAGCGTATTATAATCGTACTGTAACGATTGCTGTAGTTGCCTGGGTGTCAGCAAACTATCGATCTTTGCATAATCATTTGCTTCCAGGAAAACGGGCAGGTGTTGTTGTATCACCTGCATTAATCCCATGATCATGGCGTCGTCTGTTTGCGACTGGATCTGCCTGATATAGGGCGACAGCTGTGCGCCGGCCCTGGTGCTTAATGCCGCCGCATAAGCGGTTAAACTATCAGGTTGCGCTTCCTTTAAGGTATCTTTTTGGGAGATGGTGATAATCAGTTTGTCCGCAAATCTTGAATCCTGGAACACCTGTTGCAGCTTGTCCAGTTTCTTATCCTGCGGCAAAATTTTGGTGATATCTTCTTCCAGCTTTATTTGTGCAGCAAAATAACCTACCAGCAGAAAACTGGCAATGGTGCAACACCACATCCATGCTTTACGCTGTTCAAAAAAGTTATAGATCGCTACAAAAAGATTACCCATTTTTCTGTTCTTTTCTAAAAATTGCCAGTATTGCCCAGCTGATCATCCAGGCCAGTAAGCCTCCTGTTACTGCCAGGGTAATACTGCCAAATACATATTGTAACAGGTTATCCCTGATGGTGTCGAAGGTAATGCCGTTGGAGAATACCAGGTCTTTGGCGGTTTGTCCCATCCATACCCGGCCTGCCAGGAAACTGGCAAAGATCACGAAAGGCGTAAGCGGCGGTGTGCTGATATGCGCAAAAAGCAGCACCAGTGCTTTATTCAGTTTGAACTTAATAGACAGCAGGATAGATACCAGCAGCTGGAATCCCCAGATGGGCACTATTCCCATAAAAATACCAAAACCAATGGCGGCTGCTTTCCTGATATTGGATTCATCAGACTTCAGCACTTCTTCTTTCCACATCTTTTTCCAGTTCTCTTTTTTTAAAAGAAAACGGACCAGGTCGCGGGGCTTGATATATAAAAAGGTAACCAGTACCAATACCGTATTCAGTACAGTGATACGGGAAACGTCCCTCACTGGTCTGAAGTGGGATACCCGTTCTTCCGGTGGCGGATAGTACACCCGCACGGGTGTCCAGTCTATCTTAATACCTTTCCAGGCGCTGCGTACCAATACCTCTATCTCAAATTCGTATTTGGTACAGAAGTAATGCATATTTCCCATGCGACGCAGGGGATACAAACGGTAGCCCGATTGCGTATCAGGCCCTTTCAACCCGGTAGTTACCTGGAACCAGAAGTTGGATACTTTATTAGCGGAAGTGCTTTTGCCGGGCATGTTCTCCTGGTGCAGGTTACGGGCTCCTATTACGAGGGCGCCCGGCTTTTCCGCGATCTGCTGCAGCATAGCAGGCAGGTCGGTAGCGAAGTGCTGCCCGTCGGCATCCATCGTGATCACATAGTCGTACCCCTGCTGCAATGCGTAAGCGAAGCCACGGCGCAGGGCGATGCCCTTACCACGGTTAGGGCTATACGACACTAACTGCAGGGATGGGAACTGCTCCAGCACTGCGGCTGTTTCGTCGGTGGCGCCGTCATTCACCACTATCACATGGCTGGTATAAGTCAGTACGTCCGACAGTACATTGCCCAGTGTTCCCGCGTTATTATACGTAGGAATAAGCACCGCAGCACGGTGACGCTCAAAATGTTCGTTATGTGTAGGCTGGCTGGTCACTTAATTGAATATACCCTGGAACTTCATAAATGTTTTGTCGTCGCGCTTCAGTGTAGCATTCACTTTCCATCCGCCTTCCTCTTCCTTATAAGTGAGCGTAACATCCACCAGCGGTTGTTTTGTTGGGTCAATCATGTTCAGGAACTTCATCTGGCTGGCTTTTTTCAGCTTCACTTTTTTGTCCAATGCGCTTTCCAGTACTTCTGTAATGGTTTGCATCATGCATACGCCCGGTACTACAGGCTGCTCCGGGAAATGCCCCTGGAATATAGGATGTGCCGCATTCAGTTCGATGGTGACAGCCACCTGCCCGGCTTCCCGGGATTGCGAGGTGACGGTATAAAAATTTCCTGCTAACATTGGACAGTGTGATTATATAATTATGATGACGTATTATTTTTCTACTTTCTGCAATGAGATATTGAATTTGAAATGCTCGTGGCGGATACGTATGGTATCGGGCACACCATTACTGTAGTGCTGCATCCATACGGTAACAGCGGGTTTGCGGCGCGACGATTTTTCTATTCTGACCAGTTTCGTACAGGCGGTATCCGTGATATAGTAGTTGTTCCCTTTATCCGTGGGCACTACTATATAACGGTAATGGTTATCCGTAGCTGCATACGCCTGCTGCAGATCAGGCCGCAGTAATACCAATGCAAAATCCTGCTGTAATGTTTTCACCACCGCCTTTTTGTCCATTTTGGCCATCAGGTAGTGTTTAGTGAAATTGCCCTGCTTATCAAATTCAAAATCAAAGAACTTAAATCCCATCTCGTTAGCAAATACCACCCGGATGCTGCTATCGGGCATCTGCTTAAAAAACAGCAGTCCGCTCAGGTGATGCTTCAGAATATCCACCTGGGTGCTGTACAGCGTGGAAGTAAACTGCGGACTGAACTGCCTGATGCAGTTCACATCCCCGTTTACAGGCTGTAACCCTTTATATACCGACCGGCAGCCCACCATCAGCATCACTGTTGCCAACAGGCTACTTAGCAGAAAATACCGCATCGGGGATATTTGTATTCAGTTGTTTATGTAAGAAACTGATAGTGGTATCATCGCCTGATTGTTCCGCCATCGTAATTTTTGACACCGAGTAATCCTGCTTATCCACCAGCAGTACAATGGTTTGAAAATATTCCTTCATCACCTTGTTCACCGGCGTAAGCTCCAGGCGGTAGTACTGGCTGTTTTCAGCCGCCTTCACGGAAAAATCGGCGTTATCCAGCACGGTACCTCTTACACAGTCGACCGTAATTTTATTGATCTGTTCAAACAGCTTATTATTCTTCCCGGATACTTTATTCTCTTTTTGTGCATCTTTGATACGGATATCTTTTCCGTTGATCACCAGCAAATAATAAGAAGGCTGGAGGTATTCCATTCTCACTTTATTATCTTTCTTAAACCAGAATTTTCCTTTAGACACAATTTTATCTGACAGCATGCTCAGGTTCTTCTCCTGTACAAAATCGCACTGGATGCTTTGGGTATTCTGAGCGGCCTTTGCAAACTGCTGCTTCAGCGGCGCCATATCTCCTACCGGCTTAAAACCGGACTGCGCCTGTATTTGCAGGCTTATCACACAACCCATTAAAATTAACAGCCATTTACACATATGCACGTACGTTTAACATTTTATCAATTCTCTCCAGCCGGTATCCTTTTTCGCGGATTCCCCGGATCAGCTGCGGGAGTATATCAGCCGTAATTTTACAGGTATCATGCAGTAAAATCACGGCGCCTGGTTTCAGTTGCGTCAGGATGCGGTGCAATAAAGCTGTTCCATCCTTTGCTACCGTATCCAGCGAGCGTATATTCCAGCCTACGGGCAGGTAATTACCTGCTTTCACTGCCCTTGCCAGGTTGGGATTGGTAACGCCATAGGGAGGGCGGAACAGGCGCGGATGCAGTCCTGTAGCTCCTACCGTGAGCGCGTCCATCTGCTGCATATCTTTCAGCATATTGCCCGACAGCTTCATATCGAACCAGAAGTGATGTGAATAGGTATGGTTGCCTATTACATGTCCTTCGTCGTATATCCGTTTCAGTAAGTGCTCATTGCCTGTGATATTCTTCCCGATACAAAAGAAAGCGGCAGGTACCTGCTCCCTGTGCAGGATATCCAGTATTTCCGGTGTAAAAGCCTCCTGTGGCCCGTCGTCGAATGAAAGCGCCACTACTTTTTCCGTGGTATCCGCTTCACAACGTACCGTCAGGAAGAAGCCCGATTCAATATTCATTGCGCCATAAACGGTAACCGGAAGGAAGATGAGCACCGGCAGGCCATACCACCAGAAGGAAATACCATACGCCATTACCTTATCCAGGAACAGGAGTGCCAGGAGAGTGATTACAGCTACGATATTTACAACCCGGTTATTTAACATGCGGTGAGTAATACCAGGGAGTGATGTGTTCCCTGGTGATGATTATAGACTAATACTTTCTTTATTTTTTCTGGAGCTGCGCCGAAAAACACGGCCGCTTCGGGTACTTCCTGTTGTGCGATAACCGCGTTGGCCATCCATACGCCAAATGATGCCGCCGTAGGATATTCACCGCAAAGGTGCTTAAAGCTCGCTTCCGCGTGATCAGGGAACAAGGCTTCTGCTACTTCTTCATAAATCTCATCCTGGTCAATATCCCCGTTCCTGCCGGTAACGATCAGGTCGATATCTGCAGGGGTGCAATTGTTATCTTCCAGGAACTTCATAATGTGGCCGATCACTTCTCCTTCCCACAGTGGTTTGTATAATGTGCTCACGCCGGACAATTCCGCCACAGCACCGGGTTGTTTGGTAATACCCAGGGTAAAAAAAGCGGCGCCTTCCCCTGCAATAGTGCCCCTGGAAGGACTGTTCAGCAGTTCCATCGTTTTTACCGGCGTCTTTTTATAAAGGCCGAAACGCGACAATAGCTGGAAACTATGATTGGTGATCTCGTCCACTCCGCCGGCAAGAATATTTTTTGCCGATCCCTCTTTCAGTATCATGATGGCGTCCAGCAGGGCATTTTCAAAAGAAAAGCCGCGGTGAACGAAAGTGTTGTTATACCCGTTACAACCCAGCAGCAGGGCAATCTGGCCGGCCACGGTGTTGTGAGTGCTTTGTATGAATGCAGTAGGCGTAAGCATTTCCTCCTGCTGGTTTACCATTTTGGTAAGAAACACACCGGTATCATCCAGGCAGCCGTATGCGGTGCCGGTAATGATAGCGTCGGGAGCGGTAATGCCGGCGGCTTCCAGGCTCAGGCTGGCGGCGCCTACCCCCATTTTTACCACACGGCTCATCCTGCGGATCTGTTTCACATCGATCCATTGTTTGTAATCCGGATCCACGGTGGCCAGGCGTACCTGATCATATTCCCTGGGAGTGGCCAGCAAAGGGCCTCCCAGCGCAGTTTCCTGCGGAGAAATACAACCGGTGCCATTTATATAGATATGCATAATTTATAGCTGTTAACTGGCCCTTGAAAATACCAGGCTGGAACAATTGCCGCCAAATCCGAATGAGTTGGACATTACATGTTGCAGGTCATGACCTGTAGAAAAGGCGGTAACGGGTGCAAACGGTAATTCCTTCATCTGGTGTTCAAAGCGCGCATTCGGGTAAATAATTCCTTCTTTCACCGCCAGCGCCGAAAATACGGCTTCTATGCCACCGCTGGCGCCCAGCGTATGACCGGTGAAAGATTTGGTGGAGCTCATGGCCGGGAAATGCGGCGCAAAGAGCCGGTTTATAGCGATTCCTTCCGATACATCATTATTCTGTGTACCGGTGCCGTGTAAATTAATATAACCAATTTGCTGTGGTTGCAGTCCGCTCATATCCAGCGCGCCTTTCATAGCCAGGTAATTGCCCGTGCCATCCGGTGAAGAGGCCGTTTGGTGAAAAGCATCATTGGCATTGGCAAAGCCGCTGAGGCGGCACCATGGCTGCAAACGGGCTGCCAGGCTATCCGATACCAATACCACATAACCGGCGCCCTCACCAAGATTAAGCCCGGTGCGGGTGTCATCAAATGGCCGGCAAGGTTGCTGATCCAGGATCATGAGCGTGTTGAACCCATTAAGCGTAAAACGGGTAAGGGCATCTGTACCGCCGGCGATCACCACATCCACAATATTATTGCGGATAAGCCGGGAACCATACATCAGGGCATTGGTGCCGGATGAACAGGCGGTGCTGATGGTAGAGATGTGATGCCGTACGCCCAGGCTGTCGGCCACCAGTTCAGTAATGCTGCCGCATTCATGATGCACCAGGTTTTGAAGGCGGCCACCACGGGGATCAGACAGGTACGCAGCGAAAAAGTCTTCCGTTTTATCCATACCTCCCACTGTGTTACCGGAAACAAATCCTACCCGGTACCGGGAAATATCCCCCAGTCCGCTGGATTGCCAGGCTTCACGGGCCGCAATCATACTGAGCAGAGCCGTGCGGCTGATGTTTTCCGGCATCCGCGCTATATCCGCAAGGGTAGCGTTATCTGCCTTTACTTCTGCAACCGGAAAGGTATTACGATGCACAGAAGAGAGGTGCTGCATAGCCGTCATACCCGGTGTCATATCCCGGAACGACTGTATACAGGCTGGTATATCCAGCCCGATACCACTGATCACCCCGCCTCCTGCTATCCACACCTTTTCACTCATGCCTTTATGGTTTGATTTTCGGTGATGTAGGTTGCCATGGTACGTACCGAGTGGAAGATCTTTGGTCCTTCATCAGGATTGGCAATGCGGATGTTATAATGCTGTTGCAGCAATACGATCAATTCCAGCGCATCGATAGAATCGAGCCCAAGCCCTTCCTTTGTAAACAACGGCTGATCGTTACCAATACTGTCCGGTGCTACTTCCTGCAAGTTCAATTGTTCTATGATCTGCGCTTTCAGATCCGCCATCAACTTTTCCACTGTAATTTGATTAAAGTTATTAACTGTTATTTTTGTTGGTATAGTGAAGACAAAGCTGCCGCTGTTAACGGTATGCCATTGTTTCGCTGTTTATTTTCCACGAGGAATAATGCCGCCTCGTATTGTTGGTCCATTACTTCTACCCACCCGCAAATACAAGCCTGCAAAGGCGTTTCTGCCAGCAGCTGCGCAGGATAGGCGCTCATTAGATCCGTATCAAAAATATCTGACACAAAAAAAGTATTCTCTCCTTTAAAACCGTGCCGGATAGAGATCTCTCCCATCACAATATTTGGCAGGGTATATACAAACAGCCCGGGGCTGGCAAATTCCTTTACCGTGGCATAATAGCGCAGATCGGTATCCAGGCTGCTGCTCCGGTTGGATAATACCATGCCTGTTTGTTCAGGCGCCAGCAAATGAATGGCTGTGTCTTTCAGCAATACTTCCGCTGCCAGCCAGCCCAGTTTGCTAAGCGCATCCATTTTATGGAATTTAGGATACTGCCCGGAAAAATGATCATATCCTGCCCGCAGAAAGCCCGTTAATTCCAACGCAAGATCCGCCTCCCATAACAAAGCGCCGTTTAAGAACACCTTGTTTTGCCGTATGATGCAACTTCCTGTAATATATGTCGATCCGCTATTCAATCTCCGGGTTGCTTTTTAATTTTTCTGTTAATTCAATAGTCCTGGCGAGGCGTTTCAATGCCGTGTCATGATTTTTCACAAAGGGATTGTTCATATCCCACACATAACCTGCCAATACCGAACAGATCTGTCCTTTGATCAGCGGATCCGCATCTTTCTTAAAGAAAATGGTATCCAGGGTGCCCTCGTACCAGGCCATTACATAAGAGCGGAAGGTATTCACGCCCTGCATGGTAGGCTCCATGTACTCTTTTTCCCAGTCTACGTCCTCTCCTTTCAGCTTCCGGATCACCAGTTTTGCGGCTGTTTGTGATGAAACACAGGCCAAAGTTACACCAGAAGAGAAAATCGGGTCCAGAAATTCTGTTACGTTGCCCGTCAGCACAAATCCGTCTCCGTAAAATTTATCTGTAGTGGCAGACCACGACTGCAGTATCCTGGGCTCAAATACCAGCTCCACATCGCGGAAACGTTCCCTGGTATAGGGCTCTGCTTCCAGCAGGGCGCGGTATTTCTCTTCATCGGTACCGGGATACTCTTCAAAAAATTCCGGGTCTCCTACAAAGCCCAGGGAGGTGATCCCTGTAGCGAAAGGAATGATCCAGATCCATACGCCCTTTTTATGTACCACTGCAGTGATGCGGTTGGGCTCATCTGCCATGGAACGGCGTGCATCCACGGTATGTGCGAACAGCGCCTTGCGGGGTTGCAGGTTGGAGTTTTTCTCCAGGTTGAATAATTTCGGGATCACCCTGCCATAGCCGCTGCCATCTACGATGAAGCGGGCGGCTATCTGAGATTGCTGACCGTCTTTATCTTCTACTGTTGTAATGGAATCGGATCCATTGAAACGTATATCCGTTACTGTTGTTTCATACGCCACCGGCACGCCCATACTTTCTACTGTATCGGCCAGCGTTTTATCAAAATCGGCACGCGTTACCTGCCAGGTCCAGGTCCAGCCTGGTGTAAATTGTTCCTGGAAAGTAAAGTCACAGAGTGCGTTGCCCTTTACAAACTTCGCCCCTGACTTCTGCTGAAAACCTTTTGCTTTAATAGCATCAATAAAGCCGGCTTCTTCCAGTGCTTCCATGCTACGTGGCAACAGGCTTTCGCCTATTACAAAGCGGGGGAATTTCTGTTTTTCCACCACTTTTACATTGTAGCCTGCCTGATGAATAATAGATGCCGCTACTGTTCCTGCCGGACCTGCTCCTATTACCAGTACATCAACTTGCTCAGTTTTCATAAGTGACGATTTTGGGCGTTATAGATTTAATGCGATTGGGTTTATTTTTTCTGACATTTCAGCAATGTATAGTTCATGCCCATCTGGTCATTTTCCTCGATGATAGCCAAACCGGCATCCTCAATGCATTGGAAGAAATCATCTGTATGGTACATCTGGCTGTTGCCATTGGCCATAGCCGTAAAGTACAGGGACGTTTGCTGCAGGCAGAAAGCGGCGGACTTAAACTGCTGGCGGTTCCAGAAAGGCTCCAGGATATAAACCGTACCTCCTTCGTTCAGCGCTTCCCGGCAGCGTTTCAGGATAGAAACAATTTCTGCTTCAGAGAAACAATCCAGGAACTGGCTCATCCAGATGGCATCAAAGCCTTGCGGGAAGGGCACTTCCTCGTGGAGTATATTGGCAATATGGAAATGCACACGGTTTTCCACACCGGCATCCTTCATTTTCTGCTGCGCCAGTCCGGCCTGACCCGGCAGGTCGAAGATGGTTACTTCCACTTCCGGATCTTTTGCGGTGCAGGCCAGGGCCCACTTGCCTGTGTTACCACCTATATCGAGCAAACGTTTGGGTTTCTTTTCAAAAACAATGTCCAGCGCCTGCGGGGTGGCAAGGTCTGAATAGTAATGGTCGAAGTCAAACCAGCTTTTGCCTACTTCAGGCGGCAGCAGCGACAGGCCCGGGTAAATGGTATCCCAGGGGCCCAGTTCACGTAAACCGGCGGGTTTTCCTTCTCTTAAACTTTCCTGCAGGTGATTCATGCCTTTGTAGCAGATATCCTGTGAAAAGTCCATGTTGATGCGGGTAAGAGGATCGTGCAAAATAAAGTAACCTGTTTTGGTAAGGGTGTAGCGTTTGTCGTTCACGATCACCAGTTCCATGCCTAAACCGGCTTCCAGCAGCACTCTCACAGCATAACGCGACAATTTTGTTTGTTCCATTATTTCTTCAATGGTAATACCGGCAGAACGGCTGTTGCTCACAGCTGTTAAAATGCCCATATCACGTAATGCCCTGGTGGCCTGGAAAGCAACCGGGGCAAATGCCAGGCGTAATGCAGCTTCTTTTGCTTCGAGTGCTGTTTTTGTTTCTTTATTAAACACGACAATAACTTTGTTTAGCTGTTAAGATTAAAGACCATGGCTGCATTGCATCCACCGAAACCTGAAACCGTTTTCAGGAAATGGCGGGATGTTTTCTGCAGCAGGGTGTTATGAACATTCACCGGCATACTTACACCGGGTACTTCAAATCCTTTTGTTGGCAATATTACGCCTGCCTTCATGGCATGCATGCTGATAATGGCTTCTATAAGACCGGCAGCGCCCAGGGTATGACCGTAATTGCCTTTCAGGCTGTTTACCGGTACATTGGCCAGCCCTGCGTGATGCAGCGCTTTTGCTTCCATTTCGTCGTTATACAGGGTAGCGGTGCCGTGTGCAGAAACAAACCCTATGTCTGCAGCGGTTAGCCCGCTTCCTTTCAGCGCCAGTTGTATGGCTCCCGCCAGTTCTTCACCGGTGCGGGAAGGGCCGGAAATATGGTTGGCATCATTGCTGATGGCGCCCTCGCCCAGCGAGAAGGAGGCATTGCCTTTTTCCCGGCTGAGTATCACGGTGGCCGCGCCTTCTCCGAGTGTAACGCCCGTCCGGTTGGCATCGAAGGGCTTACAGGGAACGGCGCTTACTGCCTGGAACGACTGAAACCCTGACAATACAAAGCGGGTGAGCACATCCCCGCCGGTAACTACCACATGATCGTAGCGTCCCGACCGGATCAGCCGCTTACCTGTTAAAATGGCTACCAGTCCTGAGATACAGGCGCTGCTGATCACCAGTGGTTCATTGACTGCATTAAAATGTGCCGCCATTTTTTTTGCTGTGGCGTACAGCTGCATGTCTTTCACCGGTGCTGCCATGCCTTCCGGCTGCTGCTCCAGCAATTCAATATTTCCCTTGGTAGTGGAAATAATAAAGCCGGTGCGGGCATCCGTAAGCGTAATAGCGGTTTGTTGCAGGGCCGATTGCACCGAAGCAGCCAGCAGTTTCTCAAACCGCGTATATCCATTTACGTTAATATGCGCCGTAAAGGCTTCCAGTTGTTCAGGCGCTGTGATAGCGCCATAAAACGGAGCAGCGGCATAGGCAGTATTGTTATGCTGCGCTATGCCACTGTTGCCAGATAACACCTGGTCAAAATTTTCCCGGGTAGTACTGCCAAGAGGCCCCACAATATTATCTGCTACTACATACACCTGTTGCATAATACCCTTTGGTTATACCAGTCCGTGCTTTCTTTTCCATTCCATGAAAAAGGGAGGGGTGATCAATTGCAGGGACGAAGTTTCCTTGTCCAGGAATACCTGTACAGAAGAGCCCTTTGCTACTATTTCCCCGGTGGCAGGATTGGTAAGGATGTATTCAAATTTTATTTTTGCTGCCAGGTCGTCGATATACTTTGTCTCTACCACCACCCTGTCGCCATAGCGTAAGGAGCGTTTGTAATCACATTGTACATTTACTACCGGTACAGTGAATCCTTCGTCAAAAATATCCAGGTATCTGAGTCCGTATTTTTCACCGAAAGCTTCCCTGCCGTCTTCAAAATACCGCACATAATGCCCGTGCCATACTATTCCCAGCGGATCTGCTTCATTGAATCTAATCAGTATGTTGGTGCATTCAGTCAGTATCATAATTTATCCTTTCTTCTTTGGTTTCTTTGCTGCCGGTGCTGTAGTGGCTTTGGTTTCCTTCTTTGCTGCAGGTGCTGCTACTACCGGTTTTGGATCTTCGGGGTCTTTGGCATCGGCGTATTTGGTTTTCAGTTTGTTGTAGTCGTCGTCGATATCATCCAGTACGCTCTTAATGGTGGCGAGCCAATAGTTGCGCCATGCGAAGCTCCATTTCTGGCCTTTACCAATGTAACGTTCTGTGAGCAGTACATTTTTCCGGTCCATGTCTACAATGGTCAGCCACATAGAGGCGCTTTTGGTGGTTTTGCTCATGCCTTCCATTACCAGCATTACGCCAATTCCGTGTTTTCCGGAAAAATCGTACGATTTCACCACTTTGGTAATGTCTTCCGGTTTAAGACGTTCAAAGTCGGAAGATTCATCTGATTTCAGTGCATCTCCATTGATGGCTTCATTGCGTTTGTTCACCAAACCAATACTGGTATTGTATTTATCCCGGTGAAAGGCGCCTGGTACATCATACTTTTTTTGTTCGTTCACAATTACCTGGTTAAGGGCGGTAAACTCATGGTCTACGATGGCATCTGTTTTGGCAGCGGCGTCGCCAAGCAGCCTGGCTTGTGTAAAATCCACACCCAGCCAGGTAAAGGAAGAATCTTTGTTCTCCAGGAAATTTTTAAGCGTTTGAGCATTCGCGGTCATGGTCATCATGCTCAACATCAGCAACGGAAGTGCAATTAATTTTCTGCAGTTCATGTGTGATTAAATTTGGGGATTGGTAAATATTTTCAATTCGCATTGTGCCATCAGGCGGCCTTCAAACATTACTTTGCCGGTTACCATAGTAGCATTGAATACTTCAGCACCGATTTCGGTGGTGGTTTCTATCATTTGTCCTGCCGGCGGCAGTTCCAGTATTTCCAGGTCTTTTACAGCGCCAATAAATCCCAGGGGAACGGGCGTATTTTGTTGTTTGGCGATATAGCCGATGCGGGCAGCGGCGGTTTGTGCAATATTTTCCATCAGGCCAGGGGCGGTGAGCACGCCGTTTTCCACAAAAATATTATCTGCGGCGATGTGCAGGCCGGTGCGCGTTACAGGACCATTTACTTCCAGAATGCCACTGATCATCACTATGGGCGTGCGCTGGGGAATATAGGCGGTAATATCGTCTGAATGAATAAACATCTGCACAAGTTATTATTAAAAATGAAACACGAAATAAATAGAATTATACGAAATTATTAACAGTAAAAACACGCATTTATTCCCAAAAGTCGTAATAATTGAACCATTGCACCGGGTAACGGTATACTTTTTCTTCTACATGCTGTACAAAATCCTGCAGGGCTGTTTCTACGCCCTGGTTACGCCGGCCGTGGTACAAACGGGGTTCAGTGGCAAAAAAATGATAATGGGTAGATGATTCCTTGAAGGCGAATACCACGGAAACCGGTACCCGGAAAGTGGCAGCCAGCAGGAAGGGCCCTACCGGGAAACGTGCATCCTCTCCTAAAAAGGGAGCCGTTATTGTTTTATTGCCTGGCAGGAACCTGTCGGCATGCATACACACCAGCTCCTTATTACTTAATGCTTCATTGATGGCATAAATGTGCGAAAGGTCATCTTTGATCACGATAATATTCATATTACGGTCGCCCGTAACACCGGAGAGATAGTCTTTTACACGCTGGTGCTCTCCGTCGAACATCACTATATTGATGCGGGTTTGCAGGCGCTTGAACAAATGACCGGCCACTTCCCAGTTGCCCACATGAGCGCTTAGCAGGATGCCGCCTTTGCCGCCGGCAATCATTTCGCGCAAATAATGCTCACCCTCAAATTCAAAAGTGAATTTATTGGACATATCTGCCATTACCACTACCTTATCGATCAGTGTTTGGCCAAATACATGATAATTCCGGTATAAACTGAGCAATGCGCGCCCGCGGCTGTAACCGATTTTGGTACGGAAATAATGATAGACAGGTTTTGAGGAACTCCAGGAAAACGCAAAAAAATAGAAGGCCACAAACTTCAGCAACAGATACGCCGGTGCTACCCCTCCATGTTTCAACAGGAAAACAAAACAGCTATATCCGAACTTATTCCCTTTAGACTTTCCTTGCCAGGAAGGCATTATACCAGTTCTTTTTGTTGTACGCGAGTGGCTACATAGTTGTAGAAATCCTGGAAGCTAACAATAGCCTGGAATTCCTCCGGTTTTACTTTAAATCCGAAGTTATCTTCTATCACTACCACCATGTCGATATAATCCAGGCTGTCCAGATCCAGCGTGGATTTCATGTTTGCTTCAGGCGTGATGGCTGCGGGGTTTGCTTCAAACTCCTCTACCAGAAACTTATTCGTAACAGTTATTATCTCTCTAATGTCCATAAAGTGTGAAATCAGATATAGGTCGGTTAAAAATTTGTGTTTATTTAGTCCATTGATCGGTTAATCCTATTCCGAGCGCCAAAGTTAAGGATATTTATTTTCCATTCCACCCCCTTACTATCAGGGAGGAATTTGTTCCCCCGAAGCCAAAAGAGTTGGACAAAAATATATTAAAACTTTTATTAATTGTATTGGTTACAATATTTAACCTTGCGGCGTCCTCGTCGGGATTATCCAGGTTGATATTCGGGGCTATAAAACCGTGCTGCATCATGAGCATGGAATATACGATTTCACTGGCACCAGCCATCCAGCATTCATGGCCGGTCATTGATTTAGTGGAGCTTACATAGGGCCGGGAGGCGCCAAACACTTCGTGAATAGCTTTGGCCTCGCTGGCATCACCGGCAGCGGTGGAGGTAGCGTGTGCGTTGATATATTCTATATCGCCGGGTTGTAAACCGGCATCCTGCAGGGCTATCTGCAGGGATCTTACAGGTCCGTCTACAGTTGGATTGGAGATATGTGCGCCATTGGACGAGAAGCCATATCCAAGCACCTCCCCTAAGATGGTGGCGCCCCTGCGCTGTGCGGATTCCAGGCTTTCCAGGATCACGGTGGCGGCACCACCGCTGGGCACCAATCCATCACGGTCGCGGTCAAAAGGCCGGGAAGCGCGGGCAGGATCATCTTCCCTTACAGAAAATGCAGCAATGGCGTCAAAGTTACCCATCCCGTATACATTTACTTCCTGGGCGCCGCCGCAGATCACAGCGTCCTGCATCCCGTTCCTGATAAACATATACCCAAGCCCGATAGCATGTGAACCGCTGGCGCAGGCTGCGCTTACAGTGAAGTTCACGCCACGGAGCTTAAAGATGGTGGCCAGGTTCATATTTACCGTGGAGTTCATGGTCTGGAAAACAGACCCGGAACCTACCAGCATGGTATCTTTTTTTGCCCGCATAATATCGTTGGCTTCCACTACCGGCTTCGCGGAACTGTCGTTGCCATATAAAAGCCCTATGGGGGTGGAGTCGATATATTCAGGAGTCATTCCCGCCTGGGCAAGGGCCTCGCGGGTGGCCATATAGGCAAATTCCGCCTGCTCGGGCATCATCAGCCTCGCGCGACGGTCAAGCAGCCCTTTGAGCTCAGGCCTTTCTATATACCCGGTTAATCCGGAACGATAACCAAATGCTTTTCTTTCAGGGTCCAGCACAATACCGGATTTACCCTGATACAATGAATCTCTCACTTCCTGCATATCCTTTCCGATGCAGGAATAGATTCCCATCCCAGTGATCACTACTCTGTTCATAGCTCTTAGCTTTTAGCGGTCAGCCTTTAGCCCGGTATATTGACGTTATTAAGTGTGAAGCCCCCCATTGATGTTCAAAATTTCCCCGGTAATATAACCTGCCGACCTGGATGCCAGGAAAGCAACGGCATCTGCCACTTCTTCGACAGTACCAAACCGGTTCATCGGAACCTGCGCTGCCAGCTCTTTTTCATTGAGCTCAGCTGTCATATCTGTTTTAATGAAACCAGGTGCAACAGCGTTTACCGTTACTCCCCTTTTGGCTACTTCCTGTGCCAGCGCCTTTGTAGCGCCAATAACCCCTGCCTTGGCAGCAGAGTAATTGGTTTGGCCGGGTAACCCTTTTATACCTGACAGCGACACCATGTTGATGATACGCCCGTAACGCTTCAGCAACATGCCATTCAGCACCTGCTTGGTGACGTTAAAAAATCCATTTAAACTGATATTGAGTACATTGCTCCATTGCGCCCCATTCATCCAGAACATCAGGGAATCTTCCCGGATGCCTGCATTGTTCACCAGCACTTCTATCTGTTGCTCTTTATTGTTTTCCACCCAGCTACCCAATACCTGCTGTACTTCGGCGGCATCGCCTACATTGAACTGCATCAGCTCACCTGTACTGCCTTTTGCCTTCACCGCTTCCAGCGTTTCCAGCGCCGCAGCCTCATTTCCCTTATAGTTGATCAGCACATGATAACCGGCTTCGGCCATCCTGATACATACTGCCCTTCCTATTCCTCTTGACCCTCCTGTTACTAATGCACATTTCATGAATTACAAATTACGAATTACGAATGACGGCTAACCACTACGATCAGAACTGGATTGGCATATTCTTTACCAGGTAAGCTTTAATCTGCTGAAGATCTTTATAGCGCGGGCTGTCCTCAATAAATTTAGGGAAAATTGCCCTTACTTCCTGGTATACTTTGTGGGAGAATCCTGCCAAACGGTCCTGGCAATTCAGATAATCCACCGCCTGCAACATCGTCATCACCTGTATGGCCAATACCTGGAAAGTATTTTCTATTACTTTACTGGTCATGGTAGCGGCATTGGTGCCCATGCTCACAATATCCTGGTTATCGTTGTTGTTGGGAATACTATGCACATACATCGGGAACGACAATGTCTGGTTTTCCGCCACAGTGGAGGTTGCCGTAAATTGCACCCCCTGCATTCCAAAATTGAAGCCAAGTTTGCCAAGGTTCATGAACGGAGGGAACTTGTGGTTCAACTTTTCATTCAGCAGATAGTTCAGCTGTCTTTCTGCCAGCATCGATAATTTGGTGATCGCTATCTTGATCTTATCCATTTCCAGGGAAACGTAATCGCCGTGGAAATTTCCGCCGTGGAAAACGTTTTCCAGGTGATGATCCACCACGGGATTGTCACTCACGGAGTTCAGCTCCTGCACCACCAGCTTTTCTGCCTGTGCAAGGGTATCGTATACAGGGCCCAGGATCTGCGGAACACAGCGCAGGGAATAATACTCCTGTACTTTATCTTTAAAAATTTCTTCTTCCAGTTCTTTATAAAGATGATCGGGGCGATGGCGGACCATTTTACTGCCGGTGAGGATTTCCCTCATTTTGGCTGCGATCTTTTGCTGGCCCTCATGCTTTTTCACGGCATTCAGTTCCGCAGAGAGGTGGTCGTCGAATGCTTCCACTATTTCGTTGATCATGGCAGATAATACCACCGACCATCCCAGCAGTTTCTTTGCTTCAATAAGGTTTACCAGCCCTATACCCGTCATGGCGGATGTTCCGTTAATAATGGCCAGTCCTTCTCTCACGTGAATACCTATAGGCTTCAGGTTCAGTTTTGCAAATACATCTGCCGTAGGCTGATATTTATCTTCATACCAAACCTCTCCTTCCCCGATCAATACCAGCGCCAGGTGGGCCAGCTGTACCAGGTCGCCGCTGGCGCCTACGCCACCATGCTCAAACACACAGGGATATACGTTTTTATTGATCAGGTCTTTTAAAAGATGTACTACTTCCGGGTGGATACCGGAATGCGCCTGCATAAAGCTGCTCAAACGCGCTATCATCAGGGCTTTGGTATGCAAAGGCGACATACAGTTACCGGCCCCGGAGCTATGGCTGCGGATCAGGTTATACTGCAACTGGAATGTGTCCTCATCGCTGATCCGGTATTGGGCCATAGGGCCAAAACCGGTGTTGATACCATAGATCAGTTTCTTTGCTGAAAACTTCTCAAGGAACAGAAAACTAGCTTCCACCTGCTGCAAAGCGGCTGTTTCCAACGTCAGCTCTTCGCCGCCCAAAAGGACCCTGTACACTTCTTCCAGGGACAGTGCCTTACTTCCTATTGCAACCATTTTATCTTAAATTAAATTATTTGTATATGTAAAAAAGTGCTCAAAATTAGCATAAAGCTAGATTTATCCAAATAAATAACGGCCCCATTCATCAGATTACGGGTAATTACGCATGCGGTTATTACTTATCCGGGGAGGAGAACAAGCCTATTCTTCTTCTGTTGTTGTTGGCGGTGTAACCAGTACTTTGTCGATACGATGTGCATCCATGTCCACTATTTCAAAGGTAAAATCTCTCCAGGAGAACTTTTCGCCTGTTTGCGGAATATGTTCCAGGTGATGCAGGATGAAACCTGCCAGCGTATCAAAATCCTGCTCAAATTCGGTCATCCAGTCTTCCTTATCAAATTCTTCCAGGAAATCATAAAAAGGTATCTGCGCGTCTACCAGCCAGGTGCCGTCATCCCGGAGCACCATCTCATAATCATCGCTTTCAGCTGTTTCGGGCATATCGCCTACAATGGCTTCCAGTATATCATTGAGGGTGATCATTCCCAGAAAGGTGCCGTATTCATCCACAATAAAAGCGGCATGCAGGTGCGTTTCCTTGAACTTTTCCAGCACCTGGTAAGCAGTATTGTTTTCCGGTACAAACAGCGGCTTGCGGATAATTTCCGGGAGCCGGGCTGCTTCTCCTGACAGGGAATACAGATCCTTGATGGTGATCAGTCCTTTGATTGTATCTATCTGCCCGTCGCAAACGGGGTATACTGAGTGCAGGCTTTCGAGGATCCTCTGCCGGTAGGTGGCGGGGTCATCGTTAATATCCAGCCAGGTAATATCGTTGCGGTAGGTCATGAGCGAGGTAATATTACGGTCGCCCAGGTGAAATACCCTTTCTATGATCTCCTGTTCCGTTTCTTCAATGGCGCCGGAGCTGGTGCCTTCATTAATAATAGCTTTGATCTCTTCTTCCGTAACATGCGGCTCCCCGGATTTGAGGTTCAATAATTTTATAAGAGCGGCAGAAGAAACCGTTAACAGCCAGATGAAGGGAAAAGTAAGCCAGGAAAGCACCTGCATGGGTTTAGCCATAAACTTGGCAATGGCTTCGGGCCTGGCCAGCCCTACGCGTTTTGGTACCAGTTCTCCCAATACCATGGAAAAGTAAGTGATCACCACTACAATAAGGATAGTGGCCACTACACTGCTGTAAGGCTGTATAAGCGGAAAGGTGTTGAGCCAGGCCATCACATCTGTTTTGATGTTTTGGCCTGAATAAATACCCGTTAAGATGCCGATCAGGGTAATACCGATTTGCACGGTAGAAAGAAAGGTGTCCGGATTGTTGGCAAGCTTTAAAGCTGCCTTTGCTTTTTCATCCCCTTTATTGGCCTGGTTCTCCAATCGGATCTTCCGGGCCGAGACCAATGCTATCTCCGACATCGAGAACAGGCCGTTCAATAAAATAAGGATGAGGATAATGACGACTTCCATATATAAAGCCTAAAAATAAAAAATTATTCAAATATCAGGGTCAGAAATGCCAGGATCAGGCCTATGGCTATTGCCAGTACTTTTTTCCTGCTGAGCTCATGATGTTTTGTACCGCTTTCATAAAAGATAGTAGTGGAAATATGCAAAAATGCTCCCACTACCAGCGCCACTACGTATAAAAGATAATGTTGTACCACTTCAAAACGGCTGCCCAGCCAACCTGCCAGTACTGCTGCCAGCGGCGTTACCAGCGCAAAAATGACCAGGATCCTCCAGAGCTCTGCTCTTTTGCGGTGCGCATGCATCATCACCGTGATCAGCGTTAATGCTTCAGGGATCTTATGGGCGGCCACTCCTGCCATCAGCGATGGCAGCGCAGAATGGTCACTGTATTTAAATCCCAGTGGCAATCCTTCCATGAAAGCATGGATGGAAAGGCCCAGCAGCAACGGCGTTACTGCAATATGATGGTGATGCTCCTGCGGCATATGGGTATGCCCGTGCTCCATTCCATGGGAGAGCTGCTGCAGGAATACCTGCAGGAAAAATCCCAGTACTATATAAATACCTGCCTGGTGCCCCAGTTCTTCATACACTTCAGGCAGAAGGTGCATAATGATCACCCCAAAAAGAAAGGCTCCTGTAAATGCAAGCAGGTAAATAGAAAAGTTGGCATTAATGCGTTTTACTGTCATGGGGATCATCCCACCAGCAATGGTTGCAGCCAGTATCAGTATAAGATAGTTCCAGTTCATGATGCGAGTTCAGGCTCCAGTCTTATGCGGCGTTGAAAGAAACTACCGCTCAGCAGCCCGATTAAAATACCCAGTACCGCACCACCTGCTACATCGAGCGGATAGTGCACGCCTACATATACCTGTGCATAGCCGATAGCAGCGGCCCATACAAAGAATAACCAGGCGTACCGGTGAAATGCATGTTTTAAAGTTATGAAACAAAATGTAGCCAGCGCAAAATGATTGGCGGCATGGTTGGAAGTAAAACTTCCGCTCATAGGGCAGTATACAACCAATACCCTGGCATAGTGCGACACCAGCGGATCGCGGCAGGGCCTTACCCTTCCAACGGCGCTTTTCAGGTACAGACTGCTCTGATCGGCTACGGCAAAGCACAGCAGGAAAAACAGTATCCAGAAAAGACCTTTCCAGCCATAATTGATAGTTACAAACAGCCCCAGGAACAGGTACAGCGGCGCCCAAACAAAAGGCTCCCTTAAAAAAGGCAGCACTACATCCAGGAATCCATTGTACCACTGCCCGTTGATATGAAAAAAAAGCCGGAGATCCCCGCGTAATATCGATTCAAGCATGGCTATGATTTTGTGGCAATGATGATCAGTCGTGGCGAACGCTGCTCATCATAGCTGTTAAAGTGATAGTCGCCGAATATTTCTGTTACAGCAAGCCGCTGTTTGGCAAACATGGCTTCAAATTCCGGCCTGGTAAAGGCATTCACGCTTTCGGTGTAAGTAGCGCGGCGCATTTTCTCCTTATCAAGTATACTGATCTGCTTCATAAATTTATGCGCTTTCAGCTCCCGGCGGATATCAAACACCACGTTGTCTTTTTCCTTTACCTCATCGGTTACCAGGTGTGTGGCCACATAGCTGCTGTTCAGGTAGTCCAATACCAGCTTACCACCTGGTTTCAGTGCATTGGCAAGTGTGCGCAGGGCGTTGTCGTTATCGCGCTGTGTTTCAAAGTAACCGAAGCTGGTAAAGAAGTTAAACACCACATCAAAATAGTTTACCCGGAAAGGCAAACGCATATCATGCTGAAAAAAGCTCAGGTGGTCGTTCTCCAGCTTTTTTGCCACATTAATGCTTTCAACAGACAGATCGATCCCGGTTACATAATAACCTTTGTCTGCCAGGTATTTAGCATGCCGCCCCCTTCCACAGGCTACATCCAGCATCTCCGCATCCGGAGCTGGCTGCAGGTAGGTAAGCAACTTATCGATAAATGCCGCAGCCTCCCTGTCATCCCGGTTATTGTACAACAGGTGATAGTAAGGAGAATTAAACCAATCTTTAAACCATTGTTTATCTACTTCCATGTTTTGTGCAGCTATCAGCAAAAGGTAACAGCTATTTTTTATTATTAAACATCAAATATCGGGTGCTTTCGTAAAAGCCACGTGTTAAATTATCAAGGCTCTTTGCTGTATCCGTCTGCCGGGCACTGATATTCTTCAACGGGTCGCCTTTCAGATCATACAGCGCAGTAGCGTTTGTGGCCATATTTATTTCATACAGGTAGCGATCGCCCAGCATCGCGTAAAACGGCATCTGGTTACGCAGATAGGTCATAAACACATACTTGTTGTTCACCCGGGTACTGTCGAAAAGATCTGTGCCCAATGTATAATTCCTGTATGGCATTCCCACCATTTTTGCCACAGTCGGATATACGTCCAGCAGGCTGCCGGGAGTGGTTACCGTTTGCGGCGCCAGATGCCCGGGACTATACATAAATGCGGTTACATGCACTCCGCCGGTAGACAGCTCGTATTCCGGCAGCGGCATAAAACTGTATGGGTTCAGCACGCAGTTATGATCTCCGAAAAATACAAAAATGGTATTATCAAGATAGCCATCTTTACGCGCCATATCTATAAGATGGCCCACGTTATAATCTTCATACCTGAGCGCATTGAACTGGTCTACCGATACAAAGCCCGATTGTTTGAACTTTTTCATGTCCAGGTCTTTCTCCGTCACCTTTTTAAAATCACCGGCGCCGCTGGTGGTAGTGTAGGGCGGATGATTATCTGCCAGCTGGAGAAAAGCCACAAAAGGCTGCTTCTTATCATTATCTTCCTTAAAAATACCACTTGCTTCGGTGATCAGGTCATAATCGGAGATCCCCCACACATCGGCTTTCCCGGATTTATACATGCCTTCTTCATAAATACGGATCCCTTCCACATTGTTTGTAAATACTGCGCGGATATTGGCCCAGTTTGTATTACCACCCAACAGGTACAGCTTATCATATCCCTTGAACTGATCCATTACAATGCGCTGGTCCAGCATTTTAGGATGACGGCTGGCTGTTTTTACGGCGGTAATATCAGGTAACCCGGTATGCACGCCAAATACCGTTTTAGCCGTGCTGATGGCAGGCACATAAAAATTTTTGAACAGGATACCACTGTCGGCCAGCCGTTTCATATTAGGCGTTGCCTGCATGGGGTTGCCATACATGCTGGTCACTGCCGCACCGGTAGATTCCAGCATTACCAGCACCACGTTGAGCCGGGGCTTGCTGCTGTCACCTGCCACTGTACGCACATAATTCAGGTTATTCGTATCGGTGGAATCCACTTTAAGATAGGAAGCCACGTAGGGATAATATTTTTTGGTAGCCTCCAGGTTGTAAGTATCGCCCTTTACAGAGAAGTTAGATGCAAAATACAGGATAGGATTGAGCCCCAGGCTGGTTACACCGTTATCACGGGTAAACATGGCCTGGCTCCAGCGAAGCGGAAAGTAAGCGATATTGCCATAGATCCCTGCTGCGAACAACAGTACCATCCCGATCACATAACCTGTAAAGGGCCATTTGCGCAGGTGTATAACCGGTTGGGCGGCAAATTTTCTCCAGGTAGTTTTCTGCAGGCGGTATACCAGGAACATGAAAACAAAAATTCCCAGGGCGCCTCTCACTACCGGGTAGCTTTGCCATACCATCCGGGCATTGTCTGCCCGCTCCCCTTTCGCAAGAAACCTCAATACAGAAGGGTCCAGTCGCTGGCCAAGGTAATCATAATGACCGAGGTCGAGGATATAAAGAAGGGTGAGGAGCAGGTAAATAAGAAAGAAATAGGTAAAATTGATATTACGTATAGTCCGCGAGGTGAAAAATTTATTCCGGGTAATCAGCGTTAATAACAAAATGGGGATCATGAGGTAAAGTGCCAACCGGAGGTCAAATCTTAATCCCAGGTTCCAGGCTTTGAGTATCGCTGCATGCTCTGTAATGGTGGTTTTAAAGAAGAACAGGTAAAATATAGCCCTGAACATCACCATTAGCAGGAAGAGGTAAAGCGTTTGAACAAACACATAACGAATATACCGGGGTATATTCTTCCACGAGTATTGCATGTAACGTATAGCTGTTTTTTGAAAAGCGTAGCTGCAAATATAGTGAAAAGTGAATGTGTAAAATTTAAAAATAGGGATAACACAGGCCTGTAAATGGTCATCTTTTCATAATTAGGATTTCTGGAATGGATTTTTTTATATTTGCCTTCCTTTAAAAATTGAATCTTGTGGCACTGATCAAATCGATATCCGGCATACGCGGAACCATAGGCGGTAAGCCCGGCGAGGGACTTTCTCCATTAGATGTGGTAAAATTCACAGCTGCCTACGGCACCTGGCTGAGCCGGCAAACAGACAACCGTAAGGTGGTAATAGGCCGTGATGGCCGTATTTCCGGCGAAATGGTAAAAAACCTGGTAGTATCCACCCTGAACGGGCTTGGTATTGATGTAATAGACCTCGGTTTATCTACTACTCCGACCGTGGAACTGGCAGTTACAATGGAAAATGCCGCGGGCGGTATTATTCTCACCGCCAGCCATAACCCTAAAGAATGGAACGCGCTGAAGCTGCTGAACAGCAAAGGTGAATTCATTTCAGGGGAAGATGGCGCCCAGCTGCTGGAAATAGCAGAACAGGAAGACTTTAACTTCGCGGATGTAAATAAACTTGGCTCCTACACTGCCAACGACTCTTACCTCCAGAAACATATCGACCTGGTAGTGAACTATCCCCTGGTGGATGTGCCTGCCATTAAAGCACGCAACTTCAAAATTGTGGTGGATGCCGTAAATTCCACCGGCGCTTTATTTGTTCCCCCGTTGCTGAAAGCATTGGGTGTGGAAGAAGTAGAAGTGCTGTTTGCGGAAGTAAACGGAAAATTCAGCCATAATCCCGAACCGCTGGCAGAAAACCTGACCGCTCTTTCCAATGAAGTGAATAAATCCAATGCCGACCTCGGTATCGCCGTTGATCCGGATGTGGACCGTCTTTGCTTTGTTTGTGAAGATGGGGGCATGTTTGGCGAAGAATATACGCTGGTGGCAGTAGCTGACTACGTGCTGAGCAAAAGAAAAGGTAATACCGTTTCCAACATGTCGTCTACCCAGGCGCTGAAAGATGTAACGCTGAAACACGGAGGTCAATACACTCCTTCTGCAGTAGGTGAAGTGAATGTGGTAAAGAAAATGAAAGACACCAACGCGGTGATCGGCGGAGAGGGCAACGGAGGCATCATTGTTCCGGACCTGCATTACGGCCGCGACGCCCTGATCGGTATCGGTCTTTTCCTGAGCCACCTGGCACACAGCAAAAAAAGCATCAAAGCCTTGCGTAACAGCTATCCCGACTATTTCATCTCCAAAAATAAAATAGAACTGGATAAAGGCGTGGATGTAAAAACCATCTTCGAAAAGATCAAGGTAAAGTATAAAAACCAGCCTTTAAATTCAGAAGACGGGCTGAAAATTGAGTTCGATAAAGACTGGGTACATCTCCGTACATCCAATACAGAGCCTATTATCCGCATTTACGCGGAAAGCCAGAACGAAACCACGGCAGATAACATTGCCAAAAGGATCATGCAGGATATTAAAGAGTTCATGCACTGATCGCGCGGATTTTGTCTGACTCAGGATTAAACTGATTTTACAGATTACCTGGATTTTATTTTTTAGATTTTATAAATGACTAAGGGAGATAAAAGCGAATATATCCGCTATTATCTCCCTTTCTACTTAAAATCAATAAAATCCTAAAAACAAAATCCAGGTAATCTGTAAAATCAGTTTAATCCTGAGTCAGACAACCTCCGCGTGATTACATTAATTCCTTCAGCTTCTCCACTACTTTGTCCACTTCTTCTTTGGTGTTGTTTTTACAGAAGGAGAAGCGCACCGCGATTTGGTTAGGATTGCTGTTAATGGCGCGAATAACGTGTGATCCCGCATTGGCGCCGGAGGTACACGCACTGCCGCCGGAGGCGCAGATGCCGTTAATATCCATATTGAACAGGATCATTTCCGTTTTTTCGGATTTGGGGAATGCCACGTTCAGTACGGTATAAAGACTACTGCCATACAGATCGCCGTTGAAAGCTACTCCGGGAATATGCTTTTTCAGCTGTTCTGCCATGTACATACGCAGACCATTGATATGGGAGCTGTGCTCCTCATGATGAATGGTGGCCAGTTCCAGGGCTTTTGCAAAACCGATGATACCATACAGGTTTTCTGTGCCGGCACGCATATTACGTTCCTGGCTGCCACCCTGGATGAAAGGCGTTATCTTAACGTTTTCATTGATATACAGGATGCCTACTCCTTTAGGGCCGTGGAACTTATGACCGGCGCCTGTAATGAAGTGCACGGGCGTGTTGCGGAGGTCGAACGGGTAGTGACCTACGGTTTGCACGGTATCCGAATGAAAAATGGCATCAAACTCCTTGCAAAGGTTGCCAACGGCATGAATATCCAGCAGGTTGCCGATCTCGTTGTTGGCATGCATGAGGCTTACCAGGCAACGCTCTTCTGAATTTTGCAGCAGTTCCCGCAGGTGGTCCATATCAATATGACCGCTGGGTAATACATTTACAAAAGAAAGGGCTACGCCATCGTGGTGGTGCAGGTACTCCACGGTGTGCAGGGTAGCATGGTGCTCAATAGGCGAAGAAATGATGTGTTTGCAGCCCAGGTCTTTTACTGCGGCATTAATGGCAGTGTTACTGCTTTCGGTGCCGCCGGAGGTAAAAAAGATCTCTCCCGGATGTGCATTTAATGTTTTGGCGACTGATTTACGTGCATTTTCGATACCCAGTCTTGATTCCCGTCCGTAAGAGTAGATAGAGGAAGGGTTACCGAACTTTTCTGTCATAAATGGCAGCATTGCTTCCAACACCGCCGGGTCCAGCGATGTGGTAGCTGCATTGTCGAAGTATATTCTTTCCAATGTTTGGTGGTTTTTGATAAAAGAATAATAATTAATGGTGGTTGGTGGTCCTAAAAGGTAGCGAAGTTCCGAAAATTTTGGGATTTTTGATTTTGGTTTTTTATAAGCGGAAATTTAAAAGGAAACAACCCGCTGACAGTATTGCAGCGCGTTGTTTCCTTTTAATTCACATCTCCCGAAGGGAAAATATATTAAGAATTTCTGTTAATCACGTCATAGAACCGGTCGCGGTACCCGTCGGAAATGGGGATGGACTGGTTGGCGATCATCACCGTATTTTTCTCTACGCAGTTTATCTTATTCAGGGAAACCAGGTACGAGCGGTGTACACGGATGAATTTATCGGCCGGTAAACGGGTTTCAAATGATTTCAGGCTGCGCAGCGTAAGTACGGGCAGGTTATGTGTATAGATCTTCGTATAGTCTTTCAGTGCTTCAATGAAAAGGATATCTTCCAGGTTGATCTTGATGATCTTATACTCTGTTTTTATGAAGATGTAGTCATTTACCCATGCGGCATCCATGGCGATAGCGTTATTGCCGGCGCTTATGTTCTTCTGCTGGGAGGCTGACCAGGTTTCGCTGGCTTTGGCGGCAGCCTTCAGGAAGCGTTCAAAAGGAACGGGTTTCAGGAGGTAATCCACCACATCCAGGTTAAAGCCATCCAGGGCATACTCCCCGTAAGCGGTGGTAAATACTACCATGGGCGGGTACTTAAGGGATTTGAGGAACTGGATGCCCGTGATATCCGGCATTTTGATATCAAGGAATACCAGGTCTACCGGTTCATCCTGGATGAAGCGTAACGCGGTGGCCGCGTTTTCGAATTTACCGGCCAGGCTCAGGAAAGGGACCTTGCGGATATAATCTTCCATGATCTCCAGCGCCAGCGGCTCATCATCCACTGCAATACACTTTATCATTTTTTCAACACAATTTTAAGATCAACAATAAATTGGTTTTCGGTTTCCGTGATATCGATCTCGTGTTCATGCTCATAAAGCAGCGCCAATCGTTTTAATACATTGTCGAGGCCTACCCCGCCCCTTTCGGCTACCCTTTCTTTAAAGTGACTGTTCTTAACTGTTAATCTGATCATATCTTCAGTTGTAGCGATGTATATATCTATAAAGGAATCTTCCGTATAACTGATCCCGTGTTTAAAGGCGTTCTCCACAAAAGGCACCAGCAGCATCGGCTCAATCTGCACCCCATCGGCATTCCCCGTAAGCCGGTAACTGATCTCTATATCTTTCGGCAACCTTAAACGTTGTATCTCAATGTAATCATGCAGGTATTTCAGTTCATGTGAAAGCAATACCCGGGCTTCGTTGGACTCATAGATCATATAGCGCATAATGGTTGACAGTTTCAGAATGGCATGTTCTGTTTGCGCTGATTGCTTATGAGCCAGTGAGTAAATGGTATTTAGACAGTTAAAAAGGAAGTGAGGATTAATCTGCGACTTTAAAAATTTTAGTTCCGCATTTAATTTCTCCACTTTCAGTTCTTCCCGTTGCTTTTCACTTTTAAACCATTCAAGGGCAATCTTTATAAATCCGCTCATAAACAGCATGAGCAGTGCAAAAAATCCGGACCTCCGCAACACTTCCGGAAAAAACAGGTACTCCAGGATACTTGGCCCATCCGCATCTATCAGCGGCATTGCCTGCCCTGGTAGTGCAGGTACAGGAGTCAGGCTGGCAACGGCTACACCGGTGGTATCAAAAGTTCCGGAAACTGTAGCTGCCTGGCCGGCGGGAACAGCCGGTACAAACCCTGCCCTCATCATCATACGACGACGGTGAAACGGTGGAAAGTCGTCTGATGTTACTTCTGATTTGTTAAATTTTTTGTCCATCCGTATGGTCATCATCGGATGCCCTCTGTGCGCATAGTTCCGGAAGAAATAATAATTTAAGGCTGCCTGCTGCAGCGTAATAAAAACAATCAGCACAACGATGCTGCTAAGATAAATGACGATCTTTTTCCCGTTAAAAAAACGGGGGATCAGCACATAAATATTGAGGTAGAAAATACCAATGAGAAACAGGTTATCGATCAGTTCTTTTATAAAGAAACCTGTGTGCAGGATCTGGATGCGGTAAATAAAGAAAGGGAAAAACAGAAAGCACGTCCAGCCAAGGATGTGCAGTGAAATAAGGAAGGGACGACTCCTGATAATCCGTTTGAAATTTGGCATCACTTTGTTTGATGCGATAAACTTACACCAGATAGGGTTAGGCTTGTGTTAAAATTTGTTAATCCGATATAAGGGTTTGTTAAATTTAATAAAGAAATTAAAAACAGCTTAAAACGCGCGCGCGAAGGTTGTCTGACTCAGGATTAAACTGATTAAAATGATTACCTGGATTTGATTATGTAAGATTAAAAGATTTAGGAAGATATCACATCAGTATATATTCGCTTCTATCTTCCAAAATCCTTTAAAATCCCAAAGGTCAAATCCAGGTAATCATTTTAATCAGTTTAATCCTGAGTCAGACAACCTTCGCACTATTGCGCTTCCGTTATTTGCATATCCCTCAGTTCCTGCGGGGATACGGATGGTATTTTGTTCTGTGTTAGTTTCGCCGCAACGAACTGGCCTACGCGCATGGCATGCTCTTTTGAACTAAACACATGGTTGCCGGGGATACTGGGAATTACATCCTGGTAGATGTACGTATGACCGTCTACATTTACCTTATATCCCCACCCGTTGTTTATTTCAAAGGGCACCACTACTACCGGCACCATATCGGTGCCCGGCCCCTGTGTTGTTTTCCGGTATGATTTCCCTATCACAAAAACCAGCACAATCACGGCCATACCGGCTACGATAATGATATTACGCTTAGTCATTCTTATTGTATTCTGCAGTAGGATTAAATTCCCAAAGGTCGTCGAGCGACAGGCTGGAGCTGGCGCCCAGTCCAACAAAGCCACGGTCTTTCAGGCTGAAGCCAACCGCGCCTGAGCGGGCGGCGCCTTCAAAGTCTGTTTTCTGTACCCAGCGGTCGGTGCCCGGTGTATATTCCCACACGGCGGCAGAGTAACTGCCCTTGATGCCGGAAACGATATAGCCTTTACCCTGCATGGAAAAAGCTGCAGCAGAACTGCCGGCGAAGTTATAGTCATCGTCGAAGCTGTCGTCGTTTACGTTGGCAATCGGGTTGAGGGTGGCCCAGTGGGTACCGTCGAACGCGTAGAAGTCTGTTACATTAGCCGCATTGGCGGTGCCCATACAAACGTAGGCTTTGTTACCGATCACAAAAACAGAGGCATCTGTTCTTTTCCCGCTGTTCATGCTTTCCACCTGTGTCCATGCGTCGGCATCGGGAGCGGTAGGATCAAATTTCCAGTTGTCCTTTAACCAGTTACCATCATATCCGGTAGTAATAAACCCTTTATCGTTCAGTGCAAAAGCCACTGCGCCATAACGGGCGGTGCCTTTAAAATTTGCTTTCTTAGTCCAGGTTTTAGCAACCGGGTCATATTCGTAAAAGTCGTTCAGTTTATTTAACCCGTCATAACCTGTACCCACATAGCCTTTACCGGCCATCGCCATGCCAACGGCGCCATTCCTGGCTACACCCGGGAAGGAGGTTATCTGTGTCCACTGGTTCTGATCCACATCATATACCCAGAAGTCCTGTAATCTTTCTGTTCCGTCATAGCCGGTGCCTACGTAGGCTTTATTATCAATTACAAAGGAAGCTGCCGAGCTCCTGGCCACGCCTTCGTATTGAGAGCGCTTCATCCAGTTCCCCACCAGCGTTGTAGTATTTGAACCTTTCGAACAGGCCGCCAGGGAAGCCATCAATAATAAACTAAAACCTTTTAAATATCGCATTAGCATGTTCTTTTTACTAGCGCCAAAATTATCCGCAGGAGCATTCCCGCAAACAGGAAATAGCTGTTCCCCTGTTTTTAGCGGACGGATACCGTTATTTCATCTACCAGTTGGTTTCTTTCGCCTGAAATGCCTGTTCCTGCGCTACTGGCGGCATAAAGGATATATTTCGTTATTCATCGATGAATTTTGGCCGTTGGCATATTAAAGGAACTGAAAGTATCGATCCTGTCTAAAATTGCGCACCATGAACAATACCATGTATCACTTATTTTTCAGGCGCATAGCACGGAGCCTTTACAGGTACCTTCCTGCACTTTTACTGGCCATGGCGGTTTCTTCCTGCCAGAAAACCGGGTTTTCCTATAATAATATTGTAGATAATAACCAGAATACAGATTACATCCTGTCAGATACACTCACCGTAAATGTAAAAACGGTACAACAGGACTCCGTGCCTACTTCCGGTACCGAGGTATTGCTGGCCGGTAAAAGAACAGATCCCCTGTTTGGTACCGCTACCATCCAGTCCTATTTCCAGATAGCACAGCCAGCCTCGGTAGATATCCCGGTAAATGGCTCCGCATATGACTCCATGGTATTGATCATGCGCCCTAATGGCTACATGGCCGGCGACTCCACTATTCCACAGGAATTCCAGGTGTACCGGGTTACATCTACCATACAAACCGCCAAAAACTTTTACTACCTGTATAACAACAGCAGCTTCTCTACCGAAAGTACGCCGATCGGCAGCTTCAGCGGCGTTATCCGCCCACTTACCGATAAAACCGTTACCGTACATATGTCTGATCAGCTGGGCAGCCTGCTCTTTAATATGCTGCGCGACAAAAGCCCGGATATCACCGCAAACAATACTTTCCTGGAATTCTTTAAAGGGCTGAATGTAAGAGGCGGACCAGGCAGTAAAGCTGTTACCGGGTTCTCTGCTACCGACAGCTCCCTCGTGATGCGGTTATACTATCACGTCAACGAAATTATAACCACAGTAAAATATGTGGATTTCAAAATGCAGGCGTCTAACCTGCAGTTCAACCAGGTAGTGGCAGACCATACCGGCACGCCACTGGCGCCACTTACCGGCAGCGTTACAGAACTCCCTTCCGCCAGCACCGGTAACAGGGTTTTCACACAACCGGTAACAGGGTCGGCTACACGGATAGACATCCCTTACATCAAAAACCTTGTGTACATGGGACAGTTCTTTAAGATAATGAAAGTATACATGACGCTTAAACCGGTGCTCGGTACCTACACAGATAACCGCCTGCCGCCAAGAATGGCGCTGTGCGAGGTAAATAAGCTGAACGAGGTAACAGATACCCTTACATATGGCCAGCTGACAGTGGATAAGCTGTATGATAAAAATACCAACTACACCTTTGATATCACCAATTATGTAATCAAAGAACAAACTGCCAGCACCACAGACACACGGGGCCTGCTGCTTACGCCAAGCGCCACAGACAGCAGGACTACGCTGGACAGGCTGGTAACCGGCGATCAGCAGAACACCGACAATAAACTTAAAATACAGTTATACTACCTGTTGTATAAATAAAGGACACTCATGCGAATAAAAATATATAGCGGATTAATCATACTCCTGTTGTGCACAGCCACTGTAAAGGCGCAGCACGGGCTCAATTCCATTTACTCCGCCTATGGCATAGGCGACCTGGAATCGAGGGATTACAGCCGCAATTTCGGGCTGGGAAGCACCGGCATCGGCCGCAGGCATTCCGGCTATCTCAACGAACTTAATCCCGCCTCCTATAGCGCACTCCCACCACAGAACTTTATGTTTGATGTGTCGCTGAAAGCACAGCAGATCAACTACAGCGGCAATAATATTTCACAAAACGCCGGCGACATCAACTTCAAGCGGCTGGCCCTCGGCTTTAAAGCCGCCAAGTGGTGGGGCATTGGGGCTGGCATCACTCCCTTCAGCACGATAGACTATAAACTGGAAAACCAGCAGTTCGTAACCGGTACCGGTACGCCGGTAACCGCCACTACCACAGGTACAGGCGGTTTCAACAGGGCTTATATTTCCAATGGCTTCCAGCTCAGCAAAAACTTTTCTGTGGGTGTATCAACCGCTTTCCTGTTCGGTCCGCGGAATATCACACAATACGTTGGTTCGGATTCCTTACAAACACAGCATAACCAATACGGGTTCAAACCTAACTTTACTGCAGGTGCACAATATACCGGCAAAGTGGGCAAGGACTGGCAACTCGGACTGGGTGCCACCTACCGCTTCGAAACAACCATGAAGCTCCAGGAAAAACTCAATATCGTAAACCAGGATGGTACCTCGTTATACCAGAAAGACCAGGATCCCTCCTTCGTCACCCTGCCCGCTGAATATGGCGTGGGCCTGAGCCTTACCAACGGTACCATTACCTGGGTAGCCGATTACCGGCACTCATTGTGGAATTCACTGAATGAAAAAGGCCCTACTTACCGGTACCAGGATGGAGAAAGATATTCTACCGGTGTGGAATACACGATAAAACGGCACTACTATAACCAAAGTTTTGAAGGCGCTGTTTTACAGGCGGGCTTCGCCTACAACAAAACCCCACTGGTGGTAGGCAGCACACAAATCACTGATATCTCCGGCACATTGGGCGTATCCCTTCCCAATAAAAACGGGCAGCTCAGGTATTATATAGGCCTCGAAGCAGGACAACGCGGAAAAGAAGGAACAGCACTGGTAAAGGAAACATATGTCAATGCTGTATTTAACTTCAGCCTGAGGGATATCTGGTTCTTCAAACGCCTCGCGCAATAAAAAACTGCCGGTATCGCCTTCGGCGACACGCGGATTTTGTCTGACTCAGGATTATGATGATTATGATGATTAGTTTGATTTTATACTTTTGAATTTTTAAAAAAGGATAAGGGAGACAGAAGCGGATTTTTTACTTATATCTCCCGAAATCTTTTTAAATCATTTATAAGATCCCAAAAAATAAAATCAGGGTAATCTGCGTAATCAGTTTAATTCTGAGTCAGACAAAATCCGCGCCGAAAGCGACCTTTACCCGCCGGGCGACAACAGCTCGCGGAACCAGTAGCCGGAGTCTTTGATCATTCGCTGCTGCGTTTCAAAATTCACGTATACAAGACCGAAACGGGCACGGTAGCCTTCTGCCCATTCAAAATTATCGGTAAGGGTCCAGGCAAAATAGCCTTCTACAGGTATCCCTTCTTTTTTGGCTTTCAATACGCCGGATAAATATTCCTGGAAATAACTGATACGCGCCAGATCCGCTATGCGGCCATCTGTACCGGGTATATCGGGAAAAGCGGCGCCGCCTTCTGTAACGATCAGTTTTTTAACGCCTTCATAGGCGGCAAACTGCCTGAGCACTTCGTACAGCCCGTTGCCGTTAATCTCCCAGCCCAGCCCTGTTAACGGTACATTGCGATATCTTGCTTTCACTTCCGAGATCTTCACCACCGGCATAAATGTGTTGTATTTCACCACCAGCGGGAAATAATTCTGCACACCAATAAAATCAAAATTGAAGGCCAGCCGGTCCCAGTCACGCCATAGAGCGTAACGGCGCTCAATACGTTTAAGCAATGGAAAATCGCCTGTCGGATATCCCATGCCCAGCGAAGGCTCCAGGAACAGGCGGTTAAACAGTGCATCTGCACGGCGTGCGGCCATCAGATCGGCTTCACTGTTGCTGTTCGGAATGATCTGGGAACAGGACAATGCAGTGCCGATATTAGCGCCGGGCACCTCGTCCCGGAGCACGCGCCCGCCTTCCGCCTGCGCCATCACCGCATGGTGCACTGCAGGCAAAAACCACGACAGGCCAAATTTACCCGGTGCATGCACGCCCAGCATATACCCCAGGGCAGTAAAGCCAAACGGCTCATTCATCACGATCCAGTTCTTCACTTTATTCCCATATTCACGGGCGCATACCCTTACAAATTCTTCAAAAGCAAAAACAACTCCACGGTGGCTCCAGCCGCCTTTATGTTCCAGCGCCTGGGGCAAATCCCAATGATAAAGCGTGATATAAGGCTCCAGTCCCAGCTCCAGGCAGGCATCTATCACCCGGTGGTAGAAGTCGATCCCTGCGGGGTTTACCGCACCGGTACCTTTGGGTATGATACGGGACCACGACAACGAAAAACGGAATACGGAAAAGCCCAGCAGCTTTGCCAGCAGTATATCCTGTGTATAACGGTTGTAAAAATCAGTGGCTACCTGGGCATGGCTCTTATCTTTGATCTTTCCCTTACGGCTGGAGAAAGTATCCCAAATAGAGGGGCCTTTGCCATCTGTATTGAAGGCACCTTCATTCTGAAATGCGGAAATAGTAACCCCCCAGAGAAAATCGTCCCCGAAATCCTTTCGGGTAAAGGGTACAGCAGTTGTTTGCATATGCAATACCTGTGAACCGGGGCAAGTGCATCCCGGAATAACATGCAGTTTACAACAGTTTTCGGGGAAAATTAATTATATAATTGTTAAGGCATGATGATGAGTGAAAATTCGCAAAAGCTGTTTTAAAATATTACTTTTGAAAGCCTACAAAAATGATAGACAAACATGATGGGGAAGATATATCTTTTGCTGGTCCTTACATTGCTGGGCGCCTGCGCGGCTCCTTCCGGAAAGCCGGATACCGGGGCAGATGGCAGGGACTCACTGAATAAAATGGTGCTGATACCGGCTGGTACCTTTACCATGGGCGCCGATGATTCAACCGGTATGGCCGATGAATATCCCAAACACACCGTGGATATTGACAGTTTCTGGATGGATGAACATGAAGTGACCAATGCCGAATTTGCACAGTTTGTAGCAGCAACAGGTTATGTAACCACTGCGGAAAAGCCCATCAGCAAAGAAGAGCTGTTGGCCAGTTTACCTCCGGGCACACCGGAGCCCGACAGCAGCGCACTGGCAGACATGATGAAACCGGGCGCATTGGTGTTCACCCCATCCGACCATGCAGTACCGTTCAATGATATTTCGCAATGGTGGTCGTTCGTGGCAGGCGCCACCTGGCGGCATCCTGCAGGCCCCGGCAGCAATATAGATAAGCGGGATAACGAGCCTGTTACGCAGGTTTCCTGGTTGGATGCACAGGCTTACGCCAAATGGGCCGGTAAACGGCTTCCTACCGAAGCGGAATGGGAATACGCCGCACGTGGCGGACTGGCAGGAAAAATATATCCCTGGGGAACTGAAGCGCTTACCAGCGGTAAACCCAAAGCCAATACCTGGAATGGTAATTTTCCTTATAACAACACCAAAACAGACGGTTATTACGGCCTGGCGCCTGTAAAATCGTATAGCCCTAACGGTTACCAGTTGTATGATATGTCGGGGAATGTGTGGGAATGGTGCGAAGACTGGTACGATGCCAACTATTATATCCAGGGGGAAAAGGGCGTAAAGAACCCTGGTGGACCTGCAGCGGCGTTTGACCCGGATGATCCAGGTCAGGCCAAACGGGTGATCAGGGGAGGATCTTTTATGTGCAGTGATGAATACTGCCGTGGATACCGGGTATCGGCGCGTATGAAAAGCACGCCCGAATCCGGCCTGGCCAACCTGGGTTTCCGCTGTGTGCGCTCACTCGGTCAGCACTGATGCCAGGTCACGGTAATCGCCGTTATACCGTTTGCCCTTCAGGTAAAAAGTAGGTGTGCCGTTTACACCGCTGCGAACACCGCTTTCAAAATCCGCCTCCACCCTGCTCAACAGTTTGGGCGCTTCCATATCTTCCCTGAACTGGTGCAGATCCAGTTCAAGCTCCTTTGCCAGGGTTATCAGCAGGCCATCGTTTAATTCCGCCTGGCGGTTGTAAAGGGCGTCATGCATTTCCCAGAAGCGGCCCTGCCTGGCAGCGGCTTCTGCAGCCAGTGCTGCATCCATCGCATACTCATGGGCTTCCGACAATGGAAAGTTCCTGAATACGAACCGCAGCCGGCCAGCGAAGTTTGCCAGCAGTTCCTTTACTACAAAAAATGCTTCCCGGCAGTAGGGGCATTGAAAATCGCCGTATTCAACCAGTTCAATAGTGGCGTCTGCCGCACCGAGTACATGGTCCAATGCGTTTACGGGAGGGATCAGGGTAGGCATGACAGTTATTTTTTGAGGTTTTCCAATGCTTCGAGGATGCCATCGGCTCCGGGGTTTTCATTTACCGGCGATAAATAGCTCCATTGAATGATGCCGTTGGCATCTATTACAAACAAAGCCCGCTTGCTGATCCCTGTTCTCTCTTCATATACCCCGTAAGCGCGGGATACGGCGCCCTTCGGCTCGAAGTCTGACAACAGGTCGAAATGGATCTGGCGGGCACTGGCAAATGCCTGATGACACCAGGCGCCATCTACAGAGATACCCAGTAATACAGCATTATATTTTTCAAAATAATGAAGCATTTCATTGTACAATGTCATCTGATCACTGCATACGGGGCTCCAGTCGGCCGGGTAAAAGGCCAGGATAACATTTTTTCCACGCAGGTCTTTCAGGTGTACTTTCTTTTCCGGTGTGGCTTCCAGGGTAAAATCAGGAGCTGTTTCGCCTTTCTGTAACATATGTGGTTAAATTGTTGGTCCTATATAAACAGCTGCGGGGGGATAATGTTCTACAAAAACAAAAATGCCACGGTGGCGGACCGTGGCTTTTTGTGACAGGCTGTTGCCTTTTCGTTATTTAACAATGATCGTATCTGAATCAACTCTCATGGCGTTTCCTTCACCCTTGGTAGTGATCATCACTACGCCTTCAGGATGTGTTTTCCCTTTGTAAATAGTGGCTTTGCTTCCTTTGTAAACATTTACGGATTTGATGGAAGAAGCGGATATGCTGCTGGCTTCCTCCCTGGAAACTTCTTTACCATCTACCACCAATAATGCACCGGCCGGAAGCGACTGTGCACTGTTGTTGTTATCGGTCCGGTATCCTATCACCCTGATGGTACCGGCAGTATCCCTTACCGGTGCCGTAAGTCTTTCCCCATTCTTTTTTGTGGTAACCAGTATTACGCCATTCTTTCCCCTGGAGCCATAAATTGCAGTAGCTGATTTGTTTTTCAGTACGCTGATAGATTCGATACCATCCGGTGCAATGCCTTCAATGGATTCCACGGGGCTGCCATCTACAATGTAGAGCGGGGCCTTATCCGGATCTACTCCGCGAAGTGTGAGCACATTTCCTTTTTGCCCGGGCGCCACGGTATCTTTAGTTACTTTGAGCGGCGTCTTTTTCACCTGTTCCACTTTTGGTGGCGGGGGCGGTTTTGGTACTCCTTTCGTCACCTGTTCTACCTTTGGTGGTGGTGGTGCTTTTGGCGGTGCCGGAGGAGGCGGCGGTACTGTATCTTTAACAATAACGTTGGCAAAAGGATGAACGGAAGGCGCTTTTGTGTAATTGAGCGATAATACGGTTCCTCCTACCATCAGTCCTAATACCAGGTAACGCGCCATTTGATAACGTGATGACTTTTTGCTGTTCATCATGATGATCCTGTTTTTTAGATGTGAGAAATTGAAATTGTTTGCGATGGCCGTCGCATATGGGATCCCACTTACTTTAATTAAATTGTATTGATAGGCGGTTTTATCCACGCCCTGCTTCAGCAGGTACCTGTCTGTAATAAACTCCAGGTTTTCACGGATGGCTGTTTTCATCAGCCATGCGCCGGGATTGAACCAGTAAAAAATGTTATTAAGCTCTCCCAGTACTACATCTACGCTATGCCATTGCTGCACATGCACTTTTTCATGCCGCAGGATGGCCGGCAGTTCCTCCGGCTGGTGCAATACCGGGTTGATGTAGATGTTCCGGAAAAAAGAAAAAGGATTTACCGGTTGCTGTAATACCTGCACCGTGGTATCAGCTATTTTACTGCGTTTGGAGCTGCGGTGTATTTTCCATAATGATAATAACTGGAAACAAAAACGTATAGCCATTACCGATACGCCGGTCCAGAATATGTATACCAGCAGCGTCCAGATGGTAAACACAGGCGCAGGCGCCTGCCAGCCGCCCAGATCCGGAACATAGGTCATCACACTGTCTGCCAGCACTTCGTGCCTGTTTACAAACGCATCAATAGGTATCAGGGGAAACAGGGATGAAAAAACAATACCTGTGAGCAGGAACAACCTGTTCCCGGTGTAAAAGGTGAGCCTGCGCAAACCAAACCGGTAAGCCAGAAAAAATAAGGTAAGCGCGATATTTGCCTTTAACAGGTATATTAAAATAGCAGGTACCATAGCCGTAATTTTATTATTTACCTTTTTCTATCATGTTGATGATTTCTTTCAGCTCGTCCGGACTGATCTTTTTTTCTTTTGCGAAAAAAGACACCAGCTCTTTATACGAGTTCTCGAAATAATCCTTTACAAAACCATTCATGAACTTCTGCTTGTATGCCGCTTCTTCCATAACAGGCGTGTACTCGTATACGTTACCCATTTTCCGGCTCTCTACAAATCCCTTTTTCTCCAGGTTCTTAATAGTAGATGCCAGTGTGGTATAAGGGGGAGCCGGCGCACTGTGCGCCTCCAGGAAGTCTTTCACAAAACCTTTCCCTACTTTCCAGATAGCCAGCATGGCTGTTTCTTCTTGCTGGGTAAGTTTTTCCATAGCAATTAATAATTTGAACTACGATTCTTTCGTAAATCTACGAATGTTTCGTAGATAAACAAATATTTTTTTAGAAAGATGATCTAAGCGGAGGGAACCGGTTAAAAAGGAAGAGGTGCAAAGGAATGAACCTTTGCACCTCTTTCTTTTTATATCTCCCGAAGGGAAAATTATTTCAAAATCTCTTCCAGTTTGGAAGCCAGTTCCTCACCACGCAGGTTCTTGGCTACGATCTTCCCTTTCGGATCAATCAGCACATTCTGTGGGATGGCGCGAACACCGTAAAGGTCTGCTGCCGCATTCTTCCATCCTTTCAGATCAGAAACATGCGTCCAGGTGAGCTTATCGGCATCTACAGCGGCCAGCCATTTATCTTTCTTGTCGTCCAGGGAAACGCCGAGGATCTCGAAGCCTTTATCCTTGAATTTATCGTAGGCTTTTACCACGTTAGGGTTCTCTGCACGGCAGGGACCGCACCAGCTTGCCCAGAAATCCACCAGTACGTATTTACCACGGAAAGACGACAGGCTGATATTTTTCCCATTGGCATCCGCCTGTGCAAATTCAAGCGCAGGCTGGCCTACAGCTGTTTTGCGGGCAGACTCCAGGCGTTTTGAAAATTCTTTACCGGAAGGGGAGCTCTTTGCCTCTTTACTTAATTTTTTGAACAGCGGCGTTACTTCAGCAGGCTTGATATCATAACCGGCTACCTGGTTTAACAGGAACATCGCAATGGGAGAATTGGTATTTTTAGCAAGAAAATCGTTCTCAATCTTTTTCTCTTCTGCATCCAGTGCATCATATTCCGCTTCCAGCTTTTTAATTCCGTCCTCGTCCTTATTCTTGGCCAGTTCACGGTATTTGGCCTGCAGTGCTGCACCTTTCTCGTTCACATCTTTCAACAGCTCATTCAGTTTTTTATAATCGTCGTTGGCTTTGGAACCGGTTACGGTAGCCTTGCTGATAGAATCTGTAGTATTGATGGTGATAACGCCTTTATCCAGGAAAACCGCCAGCATATCACGTCCCATAGACACAGGTTTTTCACTGCCTTTCTGTACCAGCATCAGGCTGGCCAGTCCTGCTTCTTCCAGGGTGCCGCTGAACGTAAATTTACCATCTTTGATTTGTGCGCTGTCCATGAAGTTTTCGCCGCCTTTGCGCATTCTCAGGTACACCGTAGCAGGGTCATGCTGTTGGGAAACAGTTCCCTGTATAGTATAAGGCCTGCCTGCGGCTGTACCTTTTTTATCCTGGGCAAACATTACTGCCGGCAATAAAAAGGCTATACCTACAATTGCTTTTCTCATTGGTTTTTGTTTTACGAATAACAAATTTGTAAAATCGGCCGCTCATTAACAACCTGATTTTGATAAACGGCTATTTTAGCAACTGTTCCAGTTTAGCCTCCAGTTCTTCTCCACGCAGGTTGCGGGCAATAATTTTTCCCGCAGGATCTACCAGGAAGTTAGTGGGAATAGACTGAACCCCGTACTGCACTGCCACTTCGTTGCCCCAGCCCCGTAAATCGGATACCTGCGTCCAGGCCAGTCCATCCTGGCTGATGGCGCGTAACCAGCGCTCACGGTTATCATCCAGGGAAACGCCCAGGATCGTAAAATTTTTATCCTTGAACCTGTTATAAGCCTTTACTACATTGGGGTTTTCCTGGCGGCAGGGACCACACCAGCTCGCCCAGAAATCAACCAGCACGTACTTGCCCCTGAAAGACGACAGCTTTACCGGCTGCCCCTTGGTATCTTCCTGTGAAAAATCATCGGCAACCACATTGAGCACATTTGCCTTCAGGCTTTTTACATAGACGGTTACGCTCTTTCCATACTGGCTTTCCTGTACAGACTTATCAAGTGACTCAAACAATTGCCTGAACTCTTCCGGCTCCAGTCTGCTGCGCAGCTCATTCATCATCAGCCAGATGCTGGCAATGCTCTTAGGATGCGAATTAATAAACTGCTTACCGGTATTCACCACATCCTTGCTGAAAGCTTCTGCCTTCTTGCGGAAGGCATTCTTTCCCGGCTCATCTTCAGGATTGATCTGTTTGGCTTCAGTATTAAGTTCCTGGGCCTCTTTGATCAATGGCTCAAATGCCTTTTGATATTCCTGCATTGCCAGCGTATTGGCATTGCCTTTCACGGAGGCGGCTACCGGGTATGTAGCCAGGGAAGTAGTAAATTGTATAGGATCATTCCCCGTTACAAACAACATGGGATAATTTACATCCTGCAGGATCAACGCATATACGGAAGGCTCCTTACCGCTTTTCACACGGAAACTGAACTGTTCATTCTTTATCACCGCCGAATCGTCCGGGTTATTGTCCTGGTCGTCAAAAAGATAAATGGTTTTGCCGTTTGCCCCTCTCACAATACCCGATACCTGCTGGGCATTCGCACCTGCGAAAACCAACGCCGCAGCGGCTAACAGGAAAATCTGTTTCATTACAAATTATTTTAATTAGTTAGTGGGGTGTAATATACGAAGAGATTCTTTCACGGAGAAGATGCCGGTTTCGCCGGCTTTTAAATTGTCTTGGCTCAGGATTTAGATGATTACGCTGATTACACTGATTTTATTATTTTCTTAATTAGGTTTACAAGTTTAATTATCAACCTCTAATGAATAAAAATAAAATCGGTGTAATCAGCGTAATCATCTAAATCCTGAGCCAAGGCAATTTACGCCAGCTTCGCTGGCCGGTTATTTATGCCGCTGTTTTAACACCGATATAACATCTGAGAGCTGGAAACCTTTTGCCTGGAGGAGGATCAGGTAATGGAACAACAGGTCGGCGGATTCATTGAGGAACAGCTCATCGTTATTGTCTTTCGCCTCAATTACCACTTCTACTGCTTCCTCTCCTACTTTCTGCGCAATTTTATTGATGCCTTTGGCAAAAAGACTGGCAGTATAAGATTTATCGGAAGGATTGTTTCTCCTGTCCGTAATAATATTTTCCAGGGTGGCAAGAAAATCATTGGCCACATTCTTTTCGTTCCAGCAGGTATCGGCGCCGGTATGGCATACCGGGCCTACCGGACTGGCTTTGATGAGAATGGTGTCCTGGTCGCAGTCCACCATCAGGTCTTTCACGATCAGGAAATTACCACTCTCCTCACCCTTTGTCCATAAACGGTTTTTTGAGCGGCTGAAAAAAGTCACCTTGCCTTCCAAAACGGTTTTCTCTACTGATTCCCGGTTCATATAACCAAGCATCAGCACCTTATTGGTTACGGCATCCTGTATAATAGCCGGTACCAGGCCATCGGGCGACTTTTGAAAATCTATCTGCATGTTTACTTATTTCAGGTATCTTAAAATCTTACGTTCACCCCCTTGCTATAGAGAAAGGTTTTGAGCGCAGGAATCTCTATTTCTTTATAATGGAAGATGCTGGCTGCCAGGGCTGCATCTGCCTGTGCGTTCTCAAAAACATCGGTAAAATGTTCCATGGTGCCTGCACCGCCGGAAGCTATCACCGGCACATTCAGGTGCTGTGCCATTTGCCCGGTTATATCCAGCGCAAAGCCTTTTTTTGTGCCATCGTTGTTCATGGAGGTAAGCAGTATTTCACCTGCGCCACGGCCTACTGCTTCCCTGGCCCAGTCGAATGCCTTTACCTCTGTTTTCACACGGCCTCCATTCAGGTACACGTACCAGTCGCCGTCTTCAAACCGTGTATCAATAGCCAGTACAATGCACTGGCTGCCAAATTCACGGGCCAGCCGGTCTACCAGTGCGGGGTCCTTAAAAGCCGAGGTATTTACAGAAATCTTATCTGCACCGGATTGCAGCAGTACATATACATCTTCTACAGAAGAAATACCACCACCTACGGTAAAAGGAATATTCACATGACGGGCAATACCTGTTACCAGTTCTGCCAGCGTCTTTCTTCGTTCGTTCGTTGCCGTTATATCCAGGAACACCAGCTCATCTGCGCCCTGTTCCGCATACAAAGCCCCCAGCTCAATGGGATCGCCGGCATCGCGGATATTCTCAAAATTGATGCCCTTCACGGTACGGCCGTCTTTAATATCCAGGCACGGTATGATGCGTTTGGTCAACATGTGCTAATAGTTTACAGGAATGTTTTTAATGCATCCATGGAGATATTACCTTCATAGATCGCTTTGCCAATGATAACACCGCTGCAGCCAATTTCCTGCAGGGCAGCCACATCTTCAATATTGCTCACGCCGCCACTGGCTACAAAGTTAATACCTGCGAAGCGTTCTGTTATCTTTTTATAGAGATCAACGGATGGTCCCTGCAACAGGCCATCTTTGGCGATATCTGTACAAAAGATATTGGTGACGCCCTGTGCAATATTGCTTTCAAGAAAATCAAATACAGATAATTCTGTTGTTTCCAGCCAGCCGCCTACTGCGATCTTCTCCTCTTTCACATCAGCGCCCAGGAATATTTTACCGGCGCCATATCTTTTCACCCAGCTGAAAAAAAGTTCAGGATGCTTCACTGCCACACTGCCTATGGTAGCCAGCGCTGCACCGCTTTCAAATACTATTTCCAGGTCCTTATCTGTTTTAATACCACCTCCAAAATCGGTTACCAGCGAGGTTTTACCGGCAATGCTCTCCAGCACCTTCCAGTTTACCACCGCTCCTTTTTTGGCGCCATCCAGGTCTACCAAATGAAGGCGGCGCACGCCTATCGCTTCAAACTCTTTGGCCACTTCCAGCGGATGCTCGTTATACACTTTCTGCTGGCTGTAATCGCCCTGGGTAAGCCTTACACATTTACCACCGATGATATCAATGGCAGGTATGATCTCAAATTTCTTAGTTGTCATATTTTGCTGATCCAAAGACAGTTCCATTCTAACAAAGGTGATCCCTCCTTTTACAAAGTAATCGCCTTTTCTTGTATAGCCCAGTCTGTCATAAAAAGTTACCGCGGTGTCCCGTGCATTACACCAGAGCAGTTTTATTTTTTCTTTTTTGCAGATGTCTGCCAGGTGTGCGAGTATCGCCCTGCCAAAGCCTTTTCCCTGCGCAGCCGGTGCAGTAGCCAGTTTACGGAACTGCGCGCTTTCACCGCCGGGAAAAAGAGAGACCACTGTTACCAGCTGCCCCTGGTCAAAAACGCCAAAATGAAGCCCGTCCTCATCATGGTCTACCTTTACAGCATCCAGCGTTTCGTTGGGATACAGTACATCCCTGCGGAGCTGCAAAGTATCATCTGCGCTGATCTTCCGGATATTCATCTTAAAGGTTCAAAAAGTTTTCAATGATACGCGCGCCGGCCACTGCGGATTTCTCCGGGTGGAACTGCACCGCGTAAAAATTATCCTTCTGCAGGGCTGCGCTGTAGTTGATCACGTAATTGGTAATAGCTACTGTATCTGCACCAAGCGCTGCATAATAGCTGTGCACAAAATACATGTAGGCATTTTCCGGCACATGCTCAAACACTACGCTGTGCAAACCGGTAATATTATTCCAGCCGATCTGCGGTATTTTCAGGAGGTTTTCTACGGGCGACTGAAACCGTTTCACATCCACATCAAATATGCCGATACATTTGGTATCGTTTTCTTCCGAATGTTTGCACAACAATTGCATTCCCAGGCAAATACCCAGTACAGGCTGCTTCAGGCCGGCAATCACCTCATCCAGTTTTCTTTCCTTCAGGTACTGCATCGCCGTACTGGCTTCTCCCACACCGGGAAAAATCACCTTGTCGGCAGCCATGATCTCTTCATGATCATCCGTAACAGTACCGTTTACGCCTAAACGCTCCAATGCAAACTGCACAGAGCGGATATTACCGGCGTTATATTTTATGATAACCGTTTTCATGTTATTACTGAATTATTCCCGAAATAAACGTTTTCACCGTTTCGTCAATATTAGTACTGTGCTCAATAGCTTTTATAAACGCAGTACCTATAATGGCGCCATTGGCATGCGCAGATGCCGCCTCAAAAGTAGCTTTATCTTTTATACCAAACCCAATTAAAACCGGGTTCTTCAGCTGCAGCTGTTTCAGTCGCTCGAAATAAGCCTGCTGGTCCTTCATATCCTTGTCTTTTCCTGTAGTGGAAGATGAGGATACCGCGTAAATAAAGCCTTTGCTCAGGCTGTCTATTTTACGGATACGTGTTTCGCTGGTTTCGGGTGTTACCAGGAAGATCAGGTGCAGGTTATATTTTTCAAAAACAGGTCTGTATTCATTCTCATATTCAGCCATCGGCAGGTCCGGTACAATAATACCATCCACACCTACTTCCGCGCATTTGGCACAAAACGCTTCCACACCATACGTTAGTACGGGATTGAAGTATCCCATGAGGATCACCGGTACCCGGATACTGCTTCTGAAACCGGCAAGCTGCTCAAACAGCTTCTGCAGGCTCATCCCGTTCTGAAGCGCTTTGGTGCTGCTGTCCTGGATCACAGGGCCATCCGCCAGCGGATCGGAGAACGGCATTCCCAGCTCAATAAGGTCCGCGCCATGTTGTTGCAGGGCGGTCATCACCGGTAAAGTGTCGTTCAACTGCGGGAAACCAGCCGTGCAATATATATTTAAAACGCCGTGTTGCTTCTTGGCAAACAGTTGATCTATACGATTCTGCATAATCCATTTTATTTATTCATGTGACGGATATAGGTATCCAGGTCTTTATCGCCGCGGCCTGAAAGGCATACCACCACTACATCATCCGTGTTCAATGGCAGGTCTTTCAGTTTAGCCAGGGCATGTGCCGATTCCATAGCGGGAATAATTCCCTCCAGCAGGCTCAGTTCATAAGCCGCTGCCAATGCTTCCTCATCGGTGGCTGAGAGGAACTGTGCACGGCCCGATTCGTACAAATGCGCATGCATAGGTCCTATACCCGGGTAATCCAATCCTGCGGAAATTGAATGTGGCTCCACGATCTGTCCATCTCCTGTTTGCATCAGCAGCGTTTTGCTGGCATGGATGATCCCAATGGTGCCCAGTTGGGTGGTAGCAGCGGAAAAACCGCTGTGCACCCCTTTCCCGCCGGCTTCTACGGCTACCAGTTTTACATTTTCCCGGTCGAGGTAATGGAAGTAAGCGCCGGCAGCATTACTGCCTCCGCCAATGCAGGCCACTACATAATCAGGATCCTCGCTGCCGGTCTTCTCCAGCAGTTGCTTCTTTATTTCTTCACTGATCACGGATTGAAAACGCGCCACCATATCAGGATACGGATGCGGCCCTGCAGCGGTGCCCAGGATATAATGCGTATCCACGGGATTGTTGATCCAGTCGCGGATAGCCTCGTTGGTAGCATCTTTCAGCGTTTTGCTACCACTGGTGGCCGGTACTACAGTAGCTCCCAGCATTTTCATACGGGCTACATTGGGCGCCTGTCTTTCTATATCAATACTACCCATGTACACCACGCACTCCATGCCCATCAGAGCACATACCGTTGCAGTAGCCACGCCATGTTGCCCGGCCCCTGTTTCCGCAATGATGCGTCGTTTGCCCAGTCGTTGCGCCAGCAGGATCTGCCCGATGGTATTGTTCACCTTGTGGGCACCTGTATGATTCAGGTCTTCTCTTTTAAGATAGATTTTTGCTTTATATTTTTCAGACAAACGTTTGGCGAAATACAAAGGGGAAGGCCTTCCTACATAATCCCGTAGAAGGGCTTCAAAGTCCTGCTGGAAAGAAGGATCACTGAGAATACCAAGGTATTGTGACTGCAATTCTTCTACATTGGGATACAGCATTTCAGGAATGTAGGCTCCGCCAAATCTGCCATAATAACCATTCTTATCCACCTGATACCTGGAGTTGCCGGTATTGATCGCAATATCCATGACCGTTTATTTTATAATTGATGAATGAATTTGTTTCACGAATTGTTTTACCAGCGCCAGGTTCTTTACACCCGGACTGTCTTCAAACCTGCTGTTCACATCTGCGGCAAACAACGCAGGGATCTGCATTTCACCGATCTCTGTCCCCTGCTCGGGCGTAATGCCCCCGCTTAAAAAGAAGGGCTGATCAAACGGGTAGGTTTGCAGCAGCTCCCAGTTGAATTTCTCGCCGGTGCCGCCATAACCTTTTACAGAAGCGGTATCGAACAGGAAATAATCCGTTACCGGTATGAAAGGCGCCACTTCCGTTTGCCAGTTAACGTTATCACCTATACGAAAAGCTTTTATTACCGGGATAAACGCGCGTACAGCTGCGCAAAACTCCGGCGTTTCATCGCCGTGCAGCTGCACCAGGTCAAGGCCATAATCATTAACAGTACGCTGTATCTGTTCCAGTGGCGCATTTACAAAAACGCCCACTTTGCCGATGCCGGTGGTTTCCCTTACAGATCTTGCATCTATTTTATTACCGGCAAAACGCGGGGATCTTTCATAAAAAATAAATCCTGCATAATCCACCTCGTTATCTAACAGTCCCTGCAGATCGTTTATCCTGGTAATACCGCAAACTTTAATACGCATATGGCTATGATTTATGCTGCAGGTCGTTGAGTGTTTGAACAAAGTTTTCAAAAGCGCGGGCCGGATCTTCCTGCTTCATGAAATGCTCTCCTATAAGGAAGCCCTGGAATCCCGCGGCTTTCAAGGTTACAATCGCAGCGGGATCATTGATGCCGCTTTCTGCCACTTTCACCTTATCTGCCGGGATCTTTGGCGCCAGCTCGCACGACCGGTTAAAGTCGACCTGGAAAGTGATGAGGTCACGGTTGTTCACCCCTACCAAATGCGTATGCGCGGTTACTTTTTCCAGCTGTGCTTCGCTGTGCACTTCCAGCAGCACTTCCAGCCCGAGATTATGTGCAAAGGCGGCCAACTGCGCCACCTGTGCGGCATCCAGGCATTCCGCAATAAGGAGTATTACATCGGCGCCAATGGCTTTGGCTTCCAGGATCTGGTATTCATCTATCACAAAATCTTTCCTCAGGATGGGGATCTGGTTAAAGCTGCGCGCCTGTTGCAGGTCGTCGGAAGACCCTCCGAAATATTTTTCATCTGTGAGTACGGACAGGCCGGAGGCTCCATAACGGGTATAAGCAGTGGTTACCTGCTGCACTGTTACGTCTCCGTTTATCAGTCCTTTTGAAGGGGAACGGCGCTTGAATTCCGCGATGATGCCTGTTTTACCGGGCTGCTGCAGGAAATGGCGCAGCGATAATGTTTCCCGCTGGAATGCAGGCGATTGCTGCAGATCCTGCGCGCTGCGCTGCAGCTTGCGGGCTGCTACCTCGATGTGTTTATGAGCAACTATTTCTGCTAAAATATTCTTCATGATAAATTATCTGGTACTACGACTGCAAAGCAATCAGTTTTTTAAACGCATTATGTGCATTGCCCGATTCCAGGGATTCTACCGCGGCGGCGAAACAATCGTCATAAGAATTGTATTTCCCGAGGCTGTACAGGCCCATTGCTGCGTTGGCGAAAACAACGGAATTCTGTGCCCAGGTACCTTCTCCTTTCAGTATCTTCATAAAGATCTTCGCAGCTTCCTCGGTGGAATTACCACCGTAAATGTCTTCCTGGTGAACTTTACGTTTGCCCAGCTGCTCCGGTGTCCAGTCCTGTTCTCCTTTATTGGTGATCACTTTCGTATCCGCGGTGAGGGATATTTCGTCGTACCCATCCAGACTGTGAACAATTACAAACTGCTTATCCGTTTGCTGGAACAGGTAGTTGTATACCCTTGCCATTTCCAGGCTGTATACGCCTATCAGCTGGTGTTTTGCCAGCGCCGGGTTTACAAGGGGGCCAAGCATATTAAAGAACGTGCGGATGCCCAGCTGCCGGCGGATACCTGCCACATGTTTCAGTGCCGGGTGGAACAGTGGTGCATGAAGAAAACAGATCCCTGAATCTTCCAGTTCTGTTCTCAGTTTGCTGTCGTCGTTCTTGAATTTATACCCTACCAGCTCCATCACATTGGAAGCGCCGCTTACAGAAGATACGCCATAGTTGCCGTGTTTGGCTACTTTAGCGCCGGCGCCTGCCACCACAAAGCACGACAAGGTAGAAATATTAAAAGTATTTTTTGCATCCCCGCCGGTACCAACTATATCCAGTACATCGTAACCGTTGAGATTTACGGGGATACAAAGTTCCAGCAAGGCATCACGGAAGCCCAGCAGTTCGTTGATGGTTATGCTGCGCATCAGATATACCGTCATGAAAGCGGCCAGTTCGCTTTCGTTAAACATGCCTTTGGAAATGCTGATGAGGATATCTTTGGCAGCTTCGCGGCTGAATGTTTTATGTTCGAAAAGGTAGTTAAGAATCTTTTTCATTTTTAAGATTTTTGCTGATTGGGTGTTCGATAATGTTAAAACGGGTGTCGTACTGTTATTACAGGCTTAACCAGTTTCTTAAAATCTTTTCGCCCTGCGGGGTAAGCACACTTTCCGGGTGGAACTGTACGCCGCTTACATCATACTTGTTATGCTGTACAGCCATAATAAACCCATCCTCATCTTTAGCGGTGATAGTGAGCTCGGCAGGCATGGTGGATTCATCGATCACCCAGGAATGGTAACGGCCGGCCTGGATCTGCCGGGGCAGATCATTAAACAGCCGTCCATCTTCCTTAATAATATTTACGTTGGTAGCCACGCCATGGTATACTTCTTTCAGGTTGGTAAGAGAAGCGCCAAAAGCCTGTCCTATGGCCTGTTGCCCCAGGCACACCCCGAAGATGGATTTAGTGGGGGCATATTCTTTAATAAGCGGAAGCAGCAATCCTGCTTCTTCCGGGATACCGGGGCCTGGTGATAAAATGATCTTATCAAAACCGTTCACTTTTTCCAATGGAATTTCATCATTGCGCACCACGGTTACTTTACCGTTGATGATCTTTTCCACGAGATGAACGAGGTTGTATGTAAATGAGTCGTAGTTATCGAAAACGAGGATGTTCATACTAAATTTTTTGTGCCAGCAGAATGGCTTGTTTTAACGCATTGAGTTTGTTGTTCACTTCCTCCAGCTCTGAAGAAGCTACAGATTTGGCCACCACACCAGCGCCGGCCTGGTAGTACAGGGTATTCATTTTACTGAGTATGGAGCGGATCATGATGGCGTGGTTAAAGTTGCCGTTGAAACCGACAGCACCTATGCAGCCGCCGTAAAATCCACGTGCCGTGGGCTCATACTGGTCAATGATTTCCATAGCCCGGTATTTGGGAGCGCCTGAAAGCGTGCCTGCCGGGAAAGAGGAAGCCAGGAGGGTAAAGGGGTTCAGCTTCGGATCTACCTTGCCGGTCACTTCGCTAACCAGGTGAATAACGTGTGAGTAGAAATGTACCTGCCGGTACGAAGCCACTTCCACATTGGTGGCATTCCTGCTAAGGTCATTTCTCGCCAGGTCTACCAGCATTACATGCTCGGCGTTCTCTTTCGGATCTTCCAGCAGTTTATTGGCCAGGAGCTTGTCCTGTTCATCATCGCCGGTGCGGCGGAAAGTGCCTGCAATGGGGTGAATGGTGGCTTTACCATCAGTAATCACGATCTGTGCTTCCGGTGAGGAGCCCATTAATTTATAATCGCCGTAATCGAAGAAGAAGAGATAAGGAGAGGGGTTGATGGAGCGGAGGGCGCGGTACACATTGAATTCGTCGCCGGTGAAGGATTGCTGGAAAGCCCTGGAAAGCACTACCTGGAAAACGTCTCCGCGGAAGCAGTGTTGTTTGCCCTGTTCTACCATCTGCATATATTCCGCGTCCGTCATATTGCTTTTCTCTTCCCCGGCAGTGGCAAACGGATAGCCTGGGGAATCCTTGTGCCGGATGAGCGATTCCAGTAGTTCAAACTCGCTGTCTATACCCTCTACCTGGTTTTCGCACAGGTAAAGCTCATCTTTAAAATGATTGATGGCTATTACATATTGATAGTAGCGGTAACGCATCAGCGGGATGGTGTTACCGGCCAGTTGTTTCTGCTTGTTGAATTCAATGGTTTCAAAGAACTGAACGGCATCAAAGGTAGTGTAGCCGAAAAGGCTTTGTGCCATTGGTACCGGGTGTTTCCCGGTGAAGGAATAGTTGCCGAGGAATTGTTCCATTTCATCCAGTACCTGTTGTTTATTCTTCAGCTCTTTCTTTTCTACAGGCAGGTTGGGATATTTGAATTCGAAGTGCGTGGTGGAAGTAACTTCGATCCCTGCAATCGGCTTCACGCAAATAAAGGAGTAACTGTTATCGCTGGCCCTGTAGTCGGTGCTTTCGAGGAGGATAGAACCCGGGAACTTATCGCGCAGCCGCAGATATATTCCCACTGGCGTGAAAATGTCTGCCAGCATCTGTTTGGATCTCGTTTTTACTTGGATGGTACGCATGAGTTATTGGCTGAAGTGTTTGTTTTATTTTAAAATGGGAAGGGCTGAAAAAAGCGGAAGGCCCGCTGTGTAACAGCGGGCCTTCCAAATATATTTCTATACGAAACATGGCACTGTAACACAGATCAGGATTTGATTCCGTGCCACCACCAATGTTTATTTGTAATGATATTTTGCATAGCGAGAACAAAAATGAAACATTTTTTCAGAAAATGCAAATTTTTTTTGGAGGGCGGCGCCTCCGGCGCCTTTTGTCTTTTTCAGGATTTTGATGATTACGCTGATTACACTGATTTTCCCGCCTTTTGTTTGAATTATTTTGTGAAGATAAAAGTGAATCTCCTTTTATATTTTATCAAATTAATAAATAAATCCACTCAGTTCTATCTCCAAAAAATCCATCCAACAAAACATGAGAAAATCAGCGTAATCAGTTTAATCCTGCAGAAAGACAAAAGGCGCCTTCGGCGCCGCCCATCCGCTACAGCACTCCCTTAGTGGAAGGCAGCTGCATATTGGCAGGGTTCCGCTTTACCGCCATTTTTATGGACTTGGCAAAGGTTTTAAAGATGGCTTCTATCTTATGGTGCTCATTTTCACCTTCCGCCTTGATGTTCAGGTTCGCTTTCGCGCCATCCGAGAAGGATTTGAAGAAATGAAAGAACATCTCGGTAGGCATCTCCCCTATTCTTTCCCTTTTAAATTCCGCGTCCCATACCAGCCAGTTACGGCCGCCAAAGTCAATGCCCACCTGGGCCAGGCAATCATCCATCGGCAGGCAGAAGCCGTATCTTTCAATACCGCGTTTATCTCCCAGGCCTTTGGCAATGGCTTCCCCCAGCGCGATGCCGGTATCTTCTATGGTGTGGTGCTCATCGATATGCAGGTCGCCTTTGGCGTGAATTTTCAGGTCTATAGCGCCATGGCGGGCAATCTGGTCTAGCATATGATCAAAGAAACCCAAACCGGTTTGTATATCGGCTTTGCCGGTACCATCCAGGTTCAGTTCAATACTGATATCGGTTTCATTGGTTTTACGTACATGCGTCACCGTTCTTAATCCCAGCTTCAGGAATTCATAGATGCGGTTCCAGTCGGTGGTTTCCAATGCAATAACGGATTGTAGCGCAGCGGCACTATCGCTGATCTCTGCACTGCCAAGGCCTGAGCCTTCATTGATCCAGATGGCTTTTGCACCCAGGTTCTTTGCCAGCTCCACATCGGTGATGCGATCGCCTATCACAAAAGAATTGGCCAGGTCGTAATTACCATCCAGGTATTTGGTGAGCATGCCGGTGCGGGGCTTGCGGGTGGGCGCGTTATCGGCGGGGAAAGAGCGGTCAATGAACACCTCATCAAACTTAATTCCTTCGTTCTCAAATGCCTTCATGATCATGTTTTGGGCGGGCCAGAAAGTATCTTCCGGGAAAGCCGCGGTTCCCAAACCATCCTGGTTGGTTACCATGGCCAGCTCATAATCCAGTTCAGCGGCGATCCTCGCCATATTCACAAACACTTTGGGATAAAATTCCACTTTGTCCAGGCTATCTATCTGGTAGGTGGGCGGCACTTCTTTGATCAGGGTGCCGTCGCGGTCTATAAAGAGCACTCGTTTCATGCAGATGCAGTTGTGGCTGTTTTCAGGTTAAAAGATTTCAATACTTCCAGCAGGCGCAGGTTTTCAGCGGGCGTGCCAATGGTGATGCGCAGGCATCCCATACACAGTTCTACCTTGGAGCGGTCGCGCACTACAATGCCCTGTTCAATAAGATAGTTGTAGATCCCTTTTGCATCCGTGGTTTTCACCAGTATAAAGCTGGCATCGCTGGGGTAAATGTGCAGTACTTCCGGCAGCTGGATCAGCGCAGCTGAGAGCAGGTCGCGCTCTATCACTATTTCCCGGATCCATTCATTCACCTGGCTTACATTTTCCAGTGCCTGGAGCGCCAGTTCATTGGTTGCCTGGCTGATGTTATAAGGGGGCTTCACCTTGTTCAAGGTATTCACAATTTCCTCGCTGGCAAAAGCCATCCCGATGCGGAGACCGGCCAGTCCCCATGCCTTTGATAATGTTTGCATCACCACAAGGTTAGGGTATTCTGTGAGCTCCTGTATAAAGGTTTTCTGACGGGAGAAATTGATGTATGCTTCATCTATCACCACAATACCATCAAAATTATTCAGCAGCAGCTCTATATCTGCGCGATTGATGGAATTCCCTGTAGGATTATTGGGAGAACAGATAAAGATGAGTTTTGTGTTGTTATCTATGGCTTGTTGCAGTGCAGGGATATCCAGCTGGAAATCCTCTGTGAGCGTTACTTTACGGATCACCGCATCATTGATGTGCGCACTTACCTCATACATGCCATAGGTAGGCGGACAAAGGATCACGTTGTCTACGCCGGGATTCACAAAGGAGCGGTAAAGCACATCTATTGCTTCATCGCTACCGTGACCAACAAAAATATTCTGCGGGGGCACTCCTTTGATATCAGCAATTTTGTATTTGAGCTGCCATTGCATCGGATCGGGATAACGGTTGTAATTCACCGGTAACGGGGAACCGAAGTTATTTTCATTAGCGTCCAGGAAAATGGAAGCTTCTCCTTTAAATTCATCTCTGGCAGTAGAATACGGTACCAGTCTTTTTATGTTTTCCCTTACCAGGGTATCGAGATTAAACATATTGCATTAATTATTCTGTTATAACTGAGCCGGTATATCCAGCGCTTTTAATCGTACGGTAACGGCGTTTTTATGCGCATCCAGTCCTTCGGCGGCGGCCATGGCTTCTATAGTAGAGCCAATGTGTTGCAGCCCTTCGGGAGATATCTGCTGAAAAGTAATCTTTTTTACAAAGCTATCCAGCGATACGCCGCTATAGGCCCTGGCATAGCCATTTGTAGGCAGCGTGTGATTGGTACCGGAAGCATAATCGCCGGCACTTTCCGGTGTGTAATTCCCCATGAAAACGGAGCCTGCGTCTGTTACTTTATCCGCGAGATTCTCTGCTCCTTCACAGGCCAGGATCAGGTGCTCCGGTGCATACGCATTGAGCATGTCGATGGCTGTATCCATATCCTGTACCAGGATCATTTTACTGTTTTCCAGGGCTGCTGTAGCAATTCCTTTACGGGGCAGTTCGTTCAGCTGTTTATTTAGCGCATCTGTTACATTGGTAAGCACTTTTTCACTGGTGGTTACCAACACCACCTGACTGTCGGGCCCATGCTCTGCCTGCGACAACAAATCGGCGGCCACAAAGGCCGGCACACAGCTATCGTCTGCCAATACGGCTACTTCAGAAGGGCCCGCAGGCATGTCGATAGCCACGCCGCTTTTATTCACCAGCTGTTTTGCACAGGTAACATACTGGTTACCCGGACCAAAGATCTTATATACCTGTGGCACACTTTCCGTACCATAAGCCATAGCGCCAATGGCCTGTACGCCGCCAATAGTAAATACTTTTTCAATCCCGGTCAGCTGCGCCGTGTACAGGATGGCCGGATGTAAAGAAGGGGTGCAAAGCACTATCTCCTTACAACCCGCTATCATGGCGGGTATTCCCAGCATCAGGATAGTAGAGAACAGTGGGGCTGAGCCACCTGGTATGTATAAGCCTACCTTTTGAATGGCCACTGATTTACGCCAGCATTGCACGCCGGGCATGGTTTCTATTACCTGCGACTTTTCCTGTTGCGCGCGGTGAAAAGCGGTAATATTTTTTGCTGCCTGCTGTATAGCTGCTTTCAACGCGGGTTCCAGGGCAGCTTCCGCGGCAGCAAAAGCGCTGGCAGGTACCTGCAGATCATCCAGTGTAACTTTATCAAATTCCGCTGCAAATTTTCTGACAGCGGCATCACCACCGGTACGTACTTCCTGCAGGATATCGCTCACTTTTTTTTCGAGTGTGGAAGTATCCATCACAGGCCTTTGCAGCAGTGTATTCCAGGAACTTTTATCGGGAAATCTGGTCGTTTGCATCGTTTACTCAGTTTATCAGATCACCATTTTTTCAATAGGCACTACCAGGATACCTTGTGCACCGGCCTCTTTCAGGCTTTCGATGATATCCCAGAAATCGTTTTCATTCAGCACGGAATGCACAGAGCTCCAGCCCGCTTCTGCCAAAGGCAGTACTGTAGGGCTTTTCATACCCGGCAGCAAACCAATGATCTCATTCAGTTTATCGTTAGGCGCGTTGAGCAGGATGTATTTATTATTCTTTGCTTTTCTTACCGCCTGTATACGGAATAACAATTTATCGAGCAGCAGCTGTTGTTCCGGCTTGAGGCTGTGGCAGGCAGCCAGCACGGCTTCCGATTTCAGTACCGTTTCCACTTCCTTCAAACCATTCATAAACAGGGTGGAACCGCTGCTTACCAGGTCGCAGATAGCATCCGCCAACCCTATGCCAGGCGCTATTTCCACGGAACCACTGATTTCGTGGATCTCCGCAGTGATACCATTCTGCTGCAGGAAATCTTCCACTATCACGGGGTAGCTGGTAGCAATCCTTTTGTTCTGCAGGTCTTTTACAGAAGTATAATCCATTGATTTCTCCACCGCCATGGATAAACGGCATTTGCCAAAGCCCAGCTTCTGAACAATATTTACCTGCTTTTGTTTTTCGAGCACTACGTTTTCACCTACTATTCCTATATCTGCAACGCCATCTTCTATGTATTGCGGAATATCATCATCCCGCAGGAAAAACACTTCCAGCGGGAAGTTAGTAGCTTCTGTTTTCAGCTTATTAACACCATTATTGATGTCGATGCCGCATTCCTTCAGCAGTTTAATGGAATCGTCGTGCAGGCGGCCGGATTTCTGGATTGCAATTTTCAGTTTCATCCCTGATAAAATAAAAAAGGGGCCTACCTTTCCGGTAAGCCCCTGTTGATGATGTAATATGGTGATATACACAAATCATCCCCTGCCTACCCTTGTGGTAAGATATGATGGTGGTGATGTGTATGTTTGTTTGTAATCATAATTTCAGGTGCAAAAATAGCAAGTAAAACGATATAACAAAGGTTTTTTTTGGAATTGACCGGAAATTTAAATATAAGCGCTTATATATAATCGCTTTTACAATAAGATGATCGAATGCCTGTTATTTCGCCAGCCTGCTTTGCAGTTCGGGCACTACATTTTCAAATGTGCGCAGGAGCCGGTCCCAGTTGCGGAATGATTCATCGGAACTGGCCGATACTCCCGGAGGAGCTATTTCACTCACCAGTTTTGCCTTGTAGGTAAGGGGATCTGTATTACCTGTTTTAATAATAAGACGGGTACGGATAGTAGCCGCTTTAAATGATTTTACCACCCAGGCGGTGCACATATAACCGGTGGCTTTGTCGGTAACGGCAATCACATCAAAATAACCGGTAATGATACGGTTGATCAGTTTCCAGGATTCTTCTTCGTTGTGGTTGGTCCGTACATCTATATCCTGGTTGGCCAGGTTGGTGACCATGGAATTCTCGTACGCATCATCTTTTTCCAGTTTGATATAATCCGTTGAGGGCAGCGTGTGTTTTCCATCATTAATGTAATTCCTTTCCTGGGTGATGAAGCCTACTTTTTCCACACGGATATTTACCTGTGCATATGCCCCTACTTTAATTTCCGTAGAGGTATTATTGACCAGTTTTCCATCCACATAGATCCGTGCATCATTCTCTGTATTGATGACGATCTTTTTAGATTTAACTTTTGCGGCCACTTCCCGGGGAATAAAAAATACGAATGCTGCCAGACAGTAGAACAGAAGTGCTTTGATTTGAATGCTCATAAGAAATAAGGATTGTGAGAGGTTTACAAATGAGGTTTACAATGCTATCGCTGTATGATTAAGCGGTGCCCTAAGTTATTCAAGGGATGGGAAGAAAGTGTAGAAAAAAAATGCGGATATCCTGAATAACAAGTGATTAACAAACGCGGGTTTTGTCTGACTCAGGATTAAACTGATTAGAATGATTACCAGGATTTGATTATTTAAGATTAAAAGATTTTGGATGATATCATTGGGTATATAATCGCTTATATCTTCCCGAATCCTTTAAAATCAAAAAAAAATCAGATCCTGGTAATCATTCTAATCAGTTTAATCCTGAGTCAGACAAAATCCCCGTACTGCGCCCGTTTTAGCACTCAAAATCCATAGCTCACTGATCTCCTGCCGTTTATCCTTTTTCAATCCTGCCGCGGATCTCCACCTTTTGCAAACAATGTGTTAATGGATTTTAAAAACTAATAATTTTAGCTTTATTTTGCTAATAATATTAGTATTTAATTATTAAACGATAGCTATATGAAAGTATTGAACATAACCCTGCCATTCTTTAATACAAGCATTCCCGCAGGATTCCCCGCCCCTGCCCTCGATTCGGGGGAAGAACAAATTGACCTCTCCCGGATACTACAGCCAAACCCCGCCTCCTCCTTCATTATCAGGGTTAAAGGCGATAGCATGACAGACGCCAGTATCCCGGATGGCTGTATGGCCATTGTAGACCGCTCCATCCGGCCATCAACAGGAGATATTGTGGTTGCAGCGCTCAATGGAGAATATACTGTAAAACGGCTGGTAAAAGCCGGCCGCAGCTGGGTATTACATCCTGAGAACACATTTTATAAGCCAATAGTGATAACAGAAGACACCGACTTCCAGGTATGGGGCGTGGTAACCGCCGTGATCGTGGATATGCGTAAATAACCGAAGCACTGCAGCTGTATAACAGCAGTTGCTATTGAGATGAAAATAAAAGTATCTTTATCAGATTTAGATCCATATGTGTTACGATATCGCTTTTACATCCAGTATAGAGAGCATTTACAAATACCTGCCGCGGCTGAAGCGCAACGGCAACCTGGATATCCACTTCGACCCTACCTGGCATAAGATCGGCATGAGTTACCCGCAATGGCCGGTAATCACCAACAACAACGGCTTCAGGCTGGAGAAATATACATGGGGACCAGTCCCTAAAATGCTGGATACCCCGGAAAAAGTAAAACGCCAGCGGCAACTTTTCCTGAATGCCCGCAGTGAAAAAGTACTGGAGAATGGTACTATGTGGAATGCCATACGGCACCAGCGCTGCCTGGTACCCGCTACCGGCTTCTTTGAATACCGGCAGATACCAGGTTGGAAAAATAAAGTAGCCTATTATATTAAACCAAAAGAACAGGAACTCTTTTTTATTGCAGGGCTATGGGCCATGTCCAACTCCTGGGATGTGGATAAGCCCGCACGCATCCCCACATTTACCTTACTGACACGCGCCGCCAATCCATTGATGGCGCAAATCCATAACGGAGGCGATAACGCCGGAAGAATGCCCATGATGCTTACTACGGATCTGGCTGAACAATGGCTGCAACCGGAGCTAACGGATACGGATATACGTGATATCATACAGTATGAACTGCCACATACACAGCTGGAATACTGGCCAGTGAATTCCGTAAGGAAAGTGCAGCCCGATGATGCTGCCATTATAGCCCCGGCAGCTTATGAAAATTTACCTGCCCTTCAGGTGTAGATAATTGAGGCAGATGAAGGACCAGCCCGTTACCTGCCTGTAATTCACATAAAAGCGGGCGCCTTGAGAGAGACGCCCGCTTACTATTGTTACGTTACCAGTTGCTTATTTCGCTATTACCCCTGCAGGTACTTTACCATCTGTATTATCCAGCTGCAATCCCAGCAGCTGCGCTACCAGCGGCGCCACATCCGTTACATTCATTTCTTTTACATGACCGCCTGGCGCTATCCCTGCCCCGGAAGCCACGAAGCCGGTTTGTATCTGCTTAAAATCCGGGAAATAACCATGCGTTCCTCCTTCGGCAGCCCTTACCAGTTCACCGGTGGTGCCACCGCCAATGGTTACACCATCCACCGCGGAAATTGCCATGGCTGCATGGGGATCTGCACCTACCTCATTCAGCTGCTTACGGCTGATTATGCGGAACATCCGCTGCTCCGCAGCCGGCAATGCCTTCAGCAACGCTATCACTTTCTGCTGTGTGGCCATATCCTTCGGATCTTTCAGGTGCAGGAAAGCCGAACCGCCGGAGGAAAGGAACTGTGCTTTCCAATCACCTGTCTTTACATTATTCAGCAAACCATTCTGCGCCAGTAATACATTGGGAGAAAAGCTCCGGGCGATATTTACAAAACCATGATCCCCGGTAACAATAATGGTTGTGCTTTCGTATATACCTGCCCGTTTCAATGCTTCTATGATAGTGCCCAGCGCCCTGTCGGCACCTGCTACGGCCTTTCTTACCAACAGCCCGTCGCGTCCCTGTTCATGCTCATAATGATCCGTACAGGGCAGGTGCAACGTGGTAAAGGCCGGCTTATAAGTAGTGATCAGGTAAGCGCTCATGCGCGCTACATTTTCATCCAGGATCATTTCTTCATCTTCCATGGTGAAATCCTTTGCGCCCAGCTTACCGGTAGCATGTTCCTGTACTTCCTGCCACAGGGACACAGGGTTGGTAACCGTAGCCATCAACTCCCGCCTGTCTTTTTTACCGATAGGCCATACATCAGGTATATTATAATCGATAGGCGCCCCTACGGATACGGGCCATATCACGTTGGCTGATTTCTTACCGGCCTTGTGCACCGCATCAAACAAAGTGGGAACTTTGATGCTGTCGTAATAAAAATACCAGACGCCGGTTGCGCCGTTGGGCTCAAACGGCGTGTTATAATAAACACCATGTTTAGCCGGTGTTACCCCTGTGATCAGCGAGGTGTGATTGGGATAAGTAACTGTAGGAAATACACTGTTCACCCCATCTGCATAAGCGCCGCTGTCTTTCATGGCCCGCAGGTTTACCATACCCCAGGAAGCATCTGTATAAAAATCCGGGCGGAAACCATCAATGGTGATCAGCACCACATGGGCGGCCTTCTGTGCATAGGAAGCGCAGCCCATTATCAGCAACAAGGCTATACCGGTAATCTTCTTCATACTATTTATATTTTACTTTATTTCCAATCCGGGTTTTGCACAAGTTTAGGGTTTAATACCAGCTCATTATACGGTATCGGGTATACGTACTTGTAATCTTCCCACTGACGCTCAATATTGCTCAGCCAGATCAGGTTACCACTGGTGCCGGCAGATAATTTGGTCTGATCATCATCGATCAGGAAGTAATACACTCCCGGTACTTTTGTAGCAGGTGTTTTCTTTACAAAGGATACATCGGGTTTTCCATCTTCATTCAAATCCATCAGGGCGTCCATAGCTGGCACATACAAACCAATATAAGGCTTCAGAAGTAAAGGTCCAAGTCCCCAGCGTACCAGGTCATAAAAACGGAACCCCTCCAGGATCAGCTCTATCCCTCTTTCGCGGCGTACTTCCAGTAACGCGGCATCTGTTACGCTTGCGTTAACATTCGGGTGCGCTGCTTTATCCCTGAAATAATCAACGAGGTAAGGGTCCGCTGTTAATGGCATATCAGTATTTTTCAAACCTGCACGTGCTCTTAACAGTTTTATGGTGGTATTCCAATCGTCTGCGCTCAGCACGCCCAGTTCTGCCCTGGCTTCTGCTTTATTCAGCAATACTTCTGCATAACGGATAATGGGCACAGAGTTATTGTTCTCTGCTACTCCATCTGTGGCCTTTGAGTCCATGGTGAATTTGAGCGGCTGGTAACCAGTGTAGGTATAAGTAAAATCAGGCGGTGCAATTTGCCCGTCGCGGCTGTACTTCCCCATGCGGATGGTTTGCTGCAAACGCAGGTCCCTGTTCTTTACTTCTTCATTGAAAGGCAGGTTATCATAACCGGGCGTATCGGTAAAACGGCTGCCATCAATATTCAGATAGGTATCGGTAAATGTTTTCACCAGGCTGATCCTGTTGCCATAGGTGGCACTGGTAAAATACCAGTTGGCATCATTGAATACGCGTAAGCTCTTATTGCATACATAAGCCAGGATCACTTCATTTGCATTGGGTGTTTCGTTGATGAACAGGTTGCGGTAATTCATGGTGGGGTCGCCACCAGTGTTCAGGGTATACAGGCCGCTCCTGATCACTTCATCTGCAGCGCTCACTGCGGCATTCAGCCAGGTATCCGCACCGGGCACACGGGTACCGGGGCGGTGCTTGCGGTAAGTACCTTCAAATAAACATACGCGGGATTTATACGCCAACGCTACCCAACGGGTGATCTGTGAACAGCTGTTGTCTTTCTTGTTACGTATATTGGCACAGGCAAAATCAAGATCCGCCAGGATGCTGTCCATTACTGCAGCGCGGGGATCGCGGCCTTTATACAGGTCAGGATCATCAATGGTCATGGTTTTGCCGTACCAGGGCACATCGCCAAAACGCTTTACTTTTTCAAAGTAAAACATAGCACGGAAAAAACGGGCAACACCTGCATAATGGTTTTTGGCTTCGTCGGCAATCTTCGCCTGACTGTAATGCTCCAGGAAATAATTAATGTTGCGCAGGTCGCCCCAGCTCCAGCCGGTGGATTGTGTAGCGGAATATGCATCACGCTGGATAAAGGTATTTACATCTTTTCCGGCCATATAATCGCTCATCACATCTCCCCTGATAATGGCATTGCCATCAGGTAGTATCTTATAGAAAGAAGTAGCATACAGCTGCAGATCCTGTTCTGTATTAAACGCATTGCCGGGATCCAGCTTATCAAACGGCTTCAGGTTAAGGTCTGTCTTACAAGACATCATCGCCAGGATCAATAAAAGATAAATACTATTTTTCATCTTCATAAAAATTAGTCATTAAAAAGTTACGCTTACGCCAACGGTGTATGTTTTCAGCATCGGGTATGCCATTCCGTTACCTGCACCAATGCCTGCGGCATTGTTATTCAGCTCGGGATCGGAGCCCTCAATCACTTCAGGATCCAGCGTTTTCATGATACGGTACAAAGGCGACCAGGTCCACAGGTTCTGACCTGTAAAGAACACCCTGGCATTTTTCATTTTGATCCTTGAAATCCATTCCTGTGGCAGGTTATAACCAACAGTGAGGTTCTTTAAACGGATATAGGCTACGTTCTGCACGTACTTTGATTGCTGTACGGTAAGCTCTGCATTGGAATTGAGCGCCGTGTAACCCCGGAAGCGGGGGAAGTAAGCATCGGGATTGGTTTCCGACCAGCGGTTATCCATGATCTCCTGCGGCATCCAGCTATAGGGACGGTTGTATTGCCCCCAGAAAAGAGAAGCATCTGTACCCGGCCACCAGTCGCGCTTACCAATACCCTGGAAGAAAAAGCTCAGGAAGAAATTATTCCAGTTGGCGCTACCGGTAATACCAAAGGCATAACGCGGCTCTGTATTGCCAATCACCTGCTGATCGCCCGGTTTATCCACGGTACCATCGCCCTGGTCTATTTTTTTGTTGCCGTCCAGGTCTTTGAAACGGATATCACCAGGTAACAGTTTGTTGGCGTTGGATACGCGGATAAAAGACTGGTCTATACCGTACTTATCAATTTCATCCTGGCTCTGGAAATAACCATCATTTACAAAGCCCCACATATCTCCCACACGCATGCCTTCGTAATAAGTATTGATCAGCTTATTGGGGTTATTGAAACGGGTAATGTACGACTGGTAATCAGACAGCACCACACCCAGTGAATAAGCGAAAGGTTTGCTGCCGGCCTTAAACTGGTCGGACCAGTTCACCGATAATTCCCAGCCCTTTGTTTTCAGATCGGCATAGTTGCCTTTTGGCACACTGGCTCCAAACACAGCAGGAACAGGCAGTCCCACGGTAAACATGTTAGTGGTGTTGCGGGTATATTTATCAAAGGAAACTTTTAACCGGCTGTTCAGCAGCGCTATATCTATACCGCCATTCAGCGTAGTGGATTTTTCCCAGGTAAGGCCATTGGGAATTACGTTGGGCTGTTGTGTATAATCAGGGATCACACCATTGATGGCCATCTGCAGTCTGCTTACGGTCATGGTTTGCAGGAACTGATAAGGATTTACGTTACCATTGCCCAGCGCACCATAGGAAGCTCTCAGCTTCAGATCGCTCACTGCTTTGGGCGATACGTTCCAGAACTTTTCCTTCGATACGCGCCACCCGGCAGAAGCAGAAGGAAAAAAGCCAAACTGCTGCGACTCGGGAAATTTGGAAGACCCATCGTAACGGCCATTCACTTCCAGCAGGTAGCGTTCATCATAGTTATAGTTCAGGCGGAAGAAACCACCCAGCGTACGCCACTCATAACCACCGCCTGTAAGCACATAGTTAAGACCATTCATCAGCGAAAAATCGGGCATACCCGGATTGATCAAGCCATCATGCTGGTAATACCTTGATTTGAACAAGGTGTTTTCATAATTGTATCCTACCAGTAATTTGAAAGTATTTTTTGCAACGCGCTGTTCATAATCCGCATACAGGTTCATACCGGTGTAGGTGGTGCGGTCGTTTTCTTCATTCATTTTGCTTTCTCCGCGGGTGAGCGTTTGGCCCGGCGCTTTGCTGTACGGCACCGGGGTATACAAACGGGTTTCCACGCTGGAAGTATAGGCGTAAGTGAAGTCGCCGTTTACATGCAGTTTATCATGCAGGAAAGAAGTGGTAAAACGGGAAGTGTTTCTCAGCATCAGCTGTGTCTGGTCAGAGTAATTATTTCCCGTTAAAAAGCTGCCGAATACGATAGCTGCGTTCTCTGTAAGCGAGCCATCAGGGTTCTTCAGCATCGCAATAGGGAATGCTTCATCCGAAATCCTTCTCCATACCGGCGTATTGCTGGGATGGTTGAGGATAGGGAAAAAATAAGTGCGTTGGGAAAAGTCGAAGTTGTTTTCCAGCTTCAGCCAGTCGAACGGCCTTACCGCTCCTTTTGCCCTTACGTTATACATCTTGAATTTATCGGGATTGTAACGGAAAATCCCGTGCTGCGACATATACCTGCCGGAGAGATAATATTCCGATTTGGCATTGCCGCCGGAGGCGGACAGGGTTTGTTCTGTACCAGGGTTCTGGTCTGCATACAGCTCTTTGAACCAATCGGTATTACCATAATAAACATAGTTGCCTGTAGCCGGGTCGATGTCTGTTTTTGGCAGGGAAGGATCGTCGTTCCTGCGTTTCAGCTCATCGAGGTAGTCCAGTGAAAAAGGGAATACGCTGTTGGCTTTAGCGGGGTGCGACTTATAATCATTCCATGCGTAATAGGCCTCATCAAAATTTTTGGCCCACTCGTAACCGTTGGTAACAAAGTTGGGTTTCACCGTACGGTCGTTCAGCGAATAGTTACTGGAATAAGTAAGCTGTGTGTTATTCTTCGCGGGATTTTTTGTGGTGATGAGCACTACGCCAAAGCTGCCGCGGGCGCCGTAAATAGCAGCGGAAGCCGCATCTTTCAATACAGTCACGCTTTCAATATCGTTGGGGTTTAATAAATTCGGATCTCCGGGTACACCGTCGATGAGCACCAATGCGCTACCGCCGGCGCCGATGGAGGTGGTACCTCTCACGTTGTAGGTGGCTCCGCGGATGGGCTTACCATCCGTGATACGTATATTCAGATTGGGGAGTACTCCCTGCAAGCCTTTAGTAGCGCTGGTCATGGGCCTGTTCTCAAATACTTCCTTTCCAACCTGGTCTACCGCACCGGTGAGATTGATCTTCTTTTGGATACCATAACCTACCACTACTATTTCACTGAGTGCAGCAGAAGATTCTTTCAAAACCACGTAAAGCGATTGTTCCTTTTGCGGGTCCAGGCTGTTTTTGGTGATCACCTGCGTTACGTAACCCACATAAGCGATGGTAAACACAAATGGTCCCTGTATGTGGGAATCGTCAAAAGTGAATACCCCTTTTTCGTTGGTAACAGCAAAACTTTTCAGGCTATCGGGTCCGCTTTTCAGCTGTACAGATGCGCCTGGTATAGCCTGTCCTTTTTCATCTTCAATTAAACCTTTGATCCATGTTTTCTTTTGCGCCTGTGCCGGCAGCAGGTTGATAAAAGCCATCAGGAACAGCAGGCTGATAAATTTACAGCCCTGCAGAAGCCTGTTGGAGTGGTTCAGGGGCAAAGCTCCGCCCTTCACTAGCAGGTAGCGATGTGTCATAAAGCGCAAATATTTAGTTAGTGATTTTTTTCTATACGGTAACCTGTATTTGTTGATGTAATTTTCAAATCGTGCAGCATCGCAATGCGGTGCAGCACCTGTGCAAGTGAATCTGTATCCCGGATTACACCGGAGAAGGCGATATCGTTAAAGGTGTTTGTTTTCAGTTGTATGTTCACATGATATCCCCTGGAAATAGTATCAAATACGCCGGATAAAGGCACCTGGTCAAATGTAGCGGCAAAGCCACGTAAAGCGCCATAGGCAATGGCGGGCGAAACAACCGTTTTTCCCGGTGTGGATTGTAAACGGGCCATCCCGGTAGCCATATTGCAAACAAGTGCCTGGCCTGGTATGAGGTAGCGTACCTGCTCATTGGTTTTCACCATTACCTTACCGGTATGCAGTATTACTTTCACTTCTGTTTGTTTGCTTGTAATGGTAAAGCTGGTACCTAATGCGGTGGTGGATACCCCTTCGCTCCATACCGTAAAAGGCATGGGTGCATTGGGCGCAACATTGAAATAACCCTTACCCTTCAGCTGAACTATCCTGTTCTTTGCGCCAAACGGATTGGCAAAACGGATTTCTGCATCCCTATATAATATTACTTCTGAGCCATCCAGTAAATGAAGCATCCGCCGGGAGCTGGTAGTATTGGCGATCACGGTGCTGTCGGGCTGCGCCAATTGCTGCCTCACTGTTACTTTTCGCACCGGCAGTGATGTGGTGCGGAATATCCACAATGCGCCCGCGCCTATAATCACGGCAGCAGCAACAGCCGCGGCCCGGCGCAGGTAAACTATACGGTTTTTGCGTTTTATACGGGAAGCTATTACGGCATACATCTCACTTCTTTCCTCAGCAGTAAAAGCGTTTGCTTCCGGTGCTTGCTGTTGCTCATACCAATGATCGTACTCTGCCTGCTCCGCTTCCGTAGCAGTTCCGTTCAGGTATCGGTCCAGTAAATATTGCAGGCGCGATGGCGTCATCAGTATGGGTGTTTGCTATACTTATCACATAAACCGGCATTTACCCCCACTCCGTTTTCTCAAAAAAGATGGAATTCATATTTAGTTAACATTGGAGCAGTTGTTTACTATAAGTTAACATAGAAACTTTTGTCCAGTAGATATCTTTGCCACCAAAACTGAACGCTTATCTGCTCTACTGGTCAACATACATGCGATACGCTATGGCAGCAAGCCAGGAGCGGCGATACCAAAGCCTTTGAGAGGTTATACCAGGCAACGGTTATTGCGCTCAGCAACCAGGCATTCCGTATCCTGAAAGACCGTGAACAGGTGAAGGATATTATACAGGATGTTTTTACCAGTTTATATCTCAGGAGAGATGAACTGCCCGGAGATGTTAACATCAGCGGGTATCTCAACAATGCCGTTAAATACAAGGTATCCAACCAGCTTCGCAATAAATTACTGAAAGAAAACCACCACCAGGTGCTGATCAGGCAGGCACACCAGCAGGAGGTGGCACAGCCTGTTCAACTGGAACAGCATGAGCTGAAAACCCGCATTGCCTGCAGTATTAATACATTGCCGCAAAAATGCCGAGAGGTGTTTATGCTCAGCTACTACGATAACCTGGGCTACAAGGCGATTGCACAGGAAATGGGCATTTCTGTAAAAACTGTGGAAAAACATATGAGCAAAGCCTTGCAGGTATTGCGCAGGGAGCTGAAAGAAGAACATTACCTTGGTATGCTGCTGGTAGCCATGAGCGTTTGCAGCGGCTTATAATTTCCGCAATACGTGGGGAAAAAGACCCTACTGTAATGGAGCTGATTCTCCTTCCAGGTCTGCGGACCGATCCCCTGAAACTATCTCCACATAAGCCGATCCACCCTTTTCAACATTCCCGGCACGTATTGGTATAATGATTGCCTGAAAACATATGAACCGTTTTGGATGAACCCATCCGCAATATTATCCAACTAAATGCACTACTATGGCACACCTGGAAGTTCAACCCAAAAAGAGGAACCTGGCCTGGCTATGGCTCATCCTGGGACTCGTTGTTATCCTGGCTATCATGTTCCTGCTGATGCGCAGTGGCAACAATACCCGCCATGACACGATTATTGCTACCGACAGTATGTCAAACACCGTTGCACCCGCAACAGACACCGCGGCTAAGCAACCATAACCCGGTGTTTCACCCGATTCTTCATCTCAAAAAAATATTACCATGTCTATTACTGAAGCTAATCGTCTTGAAGAATTAAGCGGCAGCCGGTTCGAGGTTGCCGATGGTCAGCCTGATGTCAGGCATTGGGAAGTGGAAGACCTGCACGGCAATAAACTGGGGAAGGTAGATGACCTGTTATTTAACCCCGCTTCCCGCAGGGTGCGCTACCTGGTAGTGAACCTTAAAGGTAACCGGCTGGGACTTTCAGAGCGGAAGGTATTATTGCCCATTGGTGTAGCCATCCTGCACGGAAAAGATGATACCATTTTATTACCTGAAGTTTCCCATATGCAGATCAATATACTCCCGTTTTATGAAAAAGGAGTGACTGTTACACCCGATATTGAACAGGATATACGCAACGTATTTGTAACGCCGGGAGCATATAATGATAACAATAGCGACTTTTACAACCACGAACAGTTCAACCAGGAAAAATTCTACGGGTTGCGCTATCCGGGAGATAACCGCGTATAGTACTTGCCTTATATAGTCCGTTATGCGTTAGCCCGCAAAAAAGATAAAGCTTCCGGCCGGAGGCTTTATCTTTTTAATTGCAAATATGTTTTATTTGTATATAAATTAGTCAGATGAAATATGTTTTGCTGTGTGCTTTTGTGTTACTTTCTTTTATTGCCCGGAGCCAGCAACTGGTCAGTTACCGCGATACGGCCAATCATTTCTCTGTAGGAATTCCTGCGGGATGGCAGGTGACCAGAAACAAACAGATCCCTGCGCTGAAATTGATGGCAAGGCGGCTTTCGGCCGACAGCGCCCGCTTTGAACCGGAAAATTTCAATATTAATGTGATTGACGAGCCCCGTTCCAACGTGGATGCCGTTACCAAAAAACTGCTGTATTATATCAGCCGCAACCCTTACTTCAAACTGGTAGATTCCGGTAGTATTGTCCGCAATGGTAAAAGAATGATCTGGCTGGATGAAATACATGTGGAAGAAAACAGGCCAGATACATTTTTCGCCAGCGTTTTTATTGATTACTCTGATAATAAAACCTACCTGTTAACAGCTACCACGCTTTTGCCATTTTCCGCCGCCTATACGCCCCTATTTCACCAGGTGGGTAATTCCTTCCTTACAGGCAGGGCAGCGCGGAAAGAACGTCTTAAAATAACATTGCCGGCCGGTATAAAATGGATCATGATCACAGATACCGAAGTAGACAATCTCGCTACCCGGCAATTCCTTCCTGCGGACGAAACGCCACAGCAATGGACCCTGCTCCTCAATAATATGACCATGGAAAATGCACGGATCGATAACATCGATCTTGCAGTAAAAAACTTTTCTGACGCCGCAGCAAAAAACGCCTCACAGGCCAAAACCACCCTGCTGGGAAAAGAAAACAATCCACAGCGGCGCTGGGCTCTGTTCAAGGTGGAAACACCCGGTGCGGGCAACCCCGAGTCGCAACTGTATTACGTAGTGCAGGGGCCTAAATCTTTTCATGCGGTGTTCATTGCGCAGAAAACAGAAACCCTTCCGGCTGCATTTATCAGCAAATGGAGCGCTGTTTTTAAAAGCAGTAAGGTGGTATATGAATAATTATTACACATTTACTGTGTATTTATTTACGCAGCCATTTCCCACTTCTCTTGTAAATCAAGCCTTTTTTTAGTGGTGCGATGTTTGGGACCTTATCCTTAAAACATTACTTATGACCACAATTCCCAAAACGCCAGGGCCGCTCCGCGAAGATGAAATTCAACCGGATGATATAATTAATCAACGGCAACAGCCGGTGCCCTCAAAGGGCAACCAGGATGAACAATCAAGACGGGGAGAAGACAACTCCGATGATTTACTGGAGGAAGAAGAGGATGATGTACAGGTAGATGAACTATTGGAAGAAAGAGATATTACAGACGAGGATATAAACCAGAACGCACTGGAAGAAGATGATTCACCAAAGAGACCGCTGGAGTGAAAATAACAAACGGATACGGGTACTACGCCCCGTATCCGTTCGTTATTTTAATATTTACTTGTAAATTTCAATTTGAATTTTACCGTCTTTCGTAACGGCGCCACGATACATACCTTCAGTATTGAAAGACATGGTCATGTTCCCTTTTTTATCCAGGGCAATAAGACCACCGTCGCCGCCCATATCTCCTACTTTCTTTATCACTGCGTTACCTGCCTGCTGCACAGAAAGCCCTTTATATTCCATTAAAGCAGACAGATCATAAGCTACCACGTTCCTGATGTAAAACTCTCCCCAGCCGGTGCAGGAGATGGCTGCTGTTTCATTGTTTGCATAGGTGCCGGCCCCGATGATCGGCGAATCGCCGATGCGGCCGTACTTCTTGTTGGTCATACCTCCGGTAGAAGTAGCTGCCGCCAGGTTGCCCTGCTGATCCAGCGCCACAGCTCCAACGGTACCAAATTTATAATCCCTGTTCTTAATACCGAGCTTCCCGGGATTCGTATAGGCGTTGGATTTAGCCGAAGCCAGCGAATCTTCCCGGATGGCCCGTTGCAGGTCCTGCCAGCGTGTTTCTGTTCTGAAATAAGAAGGATCTACAATTTCCAGCCCAGCTTCCCTGGCAAATTTTTCTGCACCCGGTCCTACCATCATTACATGTTCCGATTTTTCCATCACGGCCCTTGCCGCGCTCACAGGGTTACGCACGGTGGTAACACCCGCCACCGCACCTGCCGCTTTCGTTTTACCATTCATGATGGCTGCATCCAGCTCATTGCGCCCTTCGTGGGTAAATACAGCGCCCTTGCCTGCATTAAACAGGGAATCGTCTTCCAGCACCCTTACGGTAGCCTCTACCGCATCCAGGCTGCTGCCGCCTGATTGCAGGATCCTGTACCCTGTTTCCAGCGCTTTCTTCAACGATGATTTATAAGCCGCTTCCTTTTCGGGGGTCATATTCTTTTTAAGGATAGTGCCCGCTCCGCCATGGATCACCAATACATAGGAAGATGTTTTCTGTTGTGCAATTACGGGTAAAACAAAAAACGCCGCCAGGAAAAATAAAATACCAAACCTGCCTTTCATATCAAACTTTATTAAGAGAATAATCAAATTGCTTTCTTCTTCAACTGCCCTTTTTCCACCCACCACCAATACCAGGTACCGCCATTGGCTTTGGCCGGGTCAAAGTCTGCTACCTGGAAACTGCCGTTACCGGTATCGCTGGCCTGGATCTCATATACTTTCAGCGCTTCCCCGTTGTGATTCCATTCCAGCGATTGCCCCGGTTCACAAAGTTCAGGTTTTTTCAAGCTATCCGACAAAATGAAATAAGCCTTACTCACTCCAAACACTTTCGCCATACCTGTTTCATCAATACATACCGCTGTTTTCTCATCCGGTGCAATGCCTCTCGGGAAAATTCCATGGTCTTTCACAATACGGCTCATAAAGGTAACATGCCTGCCAGCACGGCCACGTTTTACATAATGCTGGTCGCTGATCACCTGGCTCAGGAAAGGCGCATGCAGAAAATCATTATTATACAGGGTTACCAGCGGATCATACGGGTTGGCCAGTACGGAATCCGATACGGCGCTGCCGCCTTCTCCACTGTAGTAAAGCCCGCTTAATATGGCGCAGCCTGCACTGGTGCCGCCCACAGGCGCTTTCTTTTCCTGCAGCAGGTAATTAATGGCTGCATTCACTTTGGTGCCTCTCCATTGGTTCATGTAGCGCGACTGATCCCCTCCGGCAATAAACAACATTTCCGCATTACGGATAATATTGGCCACCGTGTCATTATTGGCCAGTTCACGGGTAGTGATATTCAATGTTTCCACGGAGTTCACTTTCCCCAGTGAGTCGATATCATGGTTATAACCGCCGTTGCCGGAAGCCGTGAGCACCACTACGTCTCCACCGCCGCTGCGGTCAATCATCCATTGAAAGGCCCCGTTTACATTACCCCCGCCGCCAATGAGCGCTACGCCGCCTTTTACCGGCGTGGTTACATCTGCCGTATCGCCGATATAGCCAATGGAGGCCGGGCGACCAGGAACAGTGGGCAGTTGGGGATCGCGCATTGTACATGCAGTGGAACATATAGCCGTTGCTGTTAGTATTGCTGTTAGTATTTTCATCAGTATCCCGGGTTTTGTTTCATATTTTTGTTGGCTTTGGTTTCCGCATCAGGAATGGGGAATACATATCCTTTCTGGCCTGGTTTCAGTAACACTGCGCCCAGTGCGTTGATGGCGTCTTCAGGGTTACGGGTAACAGACAGCCCTCTTCTTCTCAGGTCAAAAAGACGCTGTCCTTCAAAAGCCAGCTCCTTAAAACGTTCTGTATACAAAGCAGTGATCAGTGCATCTTTGCCGGCAAAGATTTGTGGTGTATAACCTGGGATACGGGCAGCACGCAGTGCATTCAGGTCATCGGCGCCAGCGCCTGTCTGGTTCTTCTCTGCCAGCGCTTCCGCCCTGATCAGGTACATTTCACCGGTCCTGAATAACTTGATATCGGCCAGGCCGAGGCTACCGGATGTACCGGCGTATTTATTCACCAGGTATTCGGAGTTGCCTGCACCACGGGTATCATCAAACCGTATGTAGGCAGGATAACGTACATCATGGGTTTTATCGAACAGGTTGATCAGCTCAAAGGAAGGAACATATAAAGCTACATTCCGGTTAAAGTAAACGCTGCCGATCAAACCATCGTTGCTGCCGGCAACCTGTTTCAGTTTCCAGATCACTTCACTTTCCTTTGTATCTTTCCAGATACCCGGGAAATCGGCAGCAGATGCCAGGGGCATAGCATCAATGGCTTCGGTGGCATAAGTTACCGCATCGTCCCATTTTTTTTCATACAGGGCCACTCTTGCCTGGATAGCTGAAATAGCCGGTAGCGTGATCCTTGTGTTATCATCAAAATCAGCAGGCACCAGTGTTTTGGCCAATTGCAGATCCCTTTCAATAGCGGCAGCCACTTCTCCGAAAGTATTACGGGAAGGAAAGCTGTTAACGGCAGTATCCATATAAGGCACACCCATGGCAGCAGGCTCATATGCTTCCGCATAGCTCTGCAATAACTGGAAATGGCAATAGGCGCGCAGCGCCAGCGCTTCTCCACGGTATTGGTTCTTCAGGGTAGTTTCCTCATCGCCTTTGGCGGTAACGGCGCCCATAGCGCCCAAAACGCGGTTGGCACGGTCGATGGCCACATAATATTCCCCGAAGGAAGCGGTGATAGTAGTATTGCTGGGATCTATCCGCCAGCGGTAAGTAGCTACGCCGCCGCCTGTACCGTTTTCACTGGGCAGGGTGCATTCATCTGTGATCAGCGATATGCCGTAAATGGTATTGTAAGTGAGCCCGGAATAGGCGCCGAGCAAACCTCCGTTCAGGTCGTTCACTGTACGGAAGGTTCTTCCCGGGTCAATGATACTGTCGGTGGGCGACAGGTCCAGTTGTTTGTTACAGGCGAGCGTGCTTACCAGCAACGCGAGTGCCAGGTATCTGAAAGTATATTTGAAAAAACGGATTGTCATGAGCTCAATAATTTAAAAATTAACATTCAGGCCAAAAGTGTAGGTTCTTGCGTTGGGGTAATCAAACCTGCCTTCGCCATTGTTATTTTCCGGGTCAAAACTTTTCCATTTTGTCCAGGTGTACAGGTTCTGTGCCTGCGCAAATACCTGGATGCCCTGCACAAATCTGATATGGGTCATTATTTCTTTCGGGAAATTATAACCGATGTTCACATTCCTCAAACGCAGGTAAGAGGCGTCCTGGATATCTTTGGAAGAGAATCCCCTGCTGGCGTCAAACTTAGGCAGGATGGCGTTATCGCCTGGTTTCTTCCAGCGGTCGTACAACATGCGCACTGATTGGTTACTGCTGGCAAAGCTGGGGTTTTCGTTGTAGTAATCTTCATTGAGATAGCGCATGGTTTTATCCGCAAACGTAAACAGCGCATTCAGGTAAACACCTTTCCAGGTAAGACCGGTATTAAATCCGCCGGTAAAAGGAGGAATATAGGTACCAAACTCAGCTACGCTTAAAGCTGTTTCATTGTAATCGCTGGTTTTCTTACCGGATCTGTCGTAGTACAAAGGATCGCCTGTTTGCGGATCCACGCCGGCCCATTTAGGCGCATAGTGGGAGCCGTAGGGAAGGCCTACCCTTACGATCTGCGTGGTGCCCTGCGTAAATTCGCCGGAAGCGCCCAGGTCGGTGATCACATTTTTGTTATACGCAAAGTTCACCCCTACCGACCAGGTGAAATCTTTTCCCTTCACAATATCTCCCTGCAGATCCACTTCTATACCCCTGTTGCGCATAGCTCCTGAGTTGAGGAACATGGTGGAAAACCCGGAAGTAATAGATAAAGGTTGTTCTATGAAGAGGTTATTCGTTACTTTATTATATACATCCGTTACCAGGCGGATGCGGTTATTCATTACGCCCAGGTCGAAGCCCATGTTAAATTCCTTCGCATATTCCCAATCGTAGTTGGGATTGCCTGGCTGGTTAGGCACAATGGCCGGGATACCGCCATACTGGTCGGTTCCGTAAGTACGGAAGTAAGCAAAAGGCCCCAGGTTGGAGAATGGATTGGCAGAAGTACCATAGCTGGCCCGGAAGCGAAGGTTATCCACAAAGCTCACATCTTTCAAAAAATTCTCTCTCTTTACCTCCCATCCAATACCAAAGGAATAGAAGCCATGCCAGCGGTTATCCGGTGGTACAGTAGAAGCGCCGTCGTACCTGTAACTGGCATTCAGTGTATATTTTTCATTAAAGGTATACCGGCCTACGCCAATGTAAGAGGCCAGTGCGCTTTTAGTGCGGCCACCACCCAGCAAAGGGCTGTACGGCGAGCCGGGTGTAATGGCCGCAGGTGTGGCGGGCAGCCTGTCGTCCAGGTCATAACCGGTATAATTAAATGCACGGTAGTTATTTTTGGTAAACTCAAAATAACCTGATACTTCAAAATCGTGTTTACCTGTTACTTTTGAATACGTTAACCCGGAAGTGCTTACCAATGTAACGTTCCTTGTTACGCCTTCTCCAAAACTACCCCTTCCGCCATTATCCACTTTATAACCGGAATAGGAATCCGGGTTCACATAGCGCTCTGTGGTAGTTTCTCTGAAGTCGATGCCCAGCCTGGTTTTCGCTACCAGTCCTTTTGCCAGTATATAATTCAGTGAAGTACCTATAATGCTTTTCAGCTGGTTGTCTTTACTGCTGGTATTCAACAATGCTTCCAGGGCATTACTGCCTTCGCGGAGATCATACACAGGGTACACATCATCATTATAGTTGGTTACCAGTGTACCATCCGCCGCATATGGGTATTCATAAGGCAGGGCGTAGTATACGGCTGCCAGCGGGTTGCTGCCGCTGCTGGATGCTTCCCTTTCTATAAAGGAAGATTCAGAATAGGCAAGACCCACGTTGATATTGGCGGTTAATTTACCGGCATTAAAATCGAGGTTATTCTTAAAGCTGTAACGTTTCAGTTCAGAGCGCCTGGCAATACCTTGCTGGTCGTAGTAATTTACGGAACTGTAAAACCTCACATTGTCGTTGCCACCGCTCACGCTCAGTTGTTGTTCCTGGAATTTGCCTGTTTGCAGGAAAATCTTCCGCCAGTCGGTGTTCGTATTCCTTAAGCTGTCGAGTATATGATCTGCTTCCCGTTGTTCGGCCGGGGTTTTATTCGCGTAGTCAGGGTTTTTACTGGAGAACTCCCAACCGGGCCCCAGGTTGGCGCCGGTTTCCAGGCCTATTTCCTCTTCAAACTGCAGATGCTCTTTGGAATTCATCATCTGGAATTTGGGAGTGGTCATATTGGAAAAACCATATTGCGATTTATAGGATACTGCTATTTTGCCGGATTGTCCTTTTTTGGTGGTGATCACGATCACCCCATTGGAGCCACGGGATCCGTACAATGCTTTCGCGGAAGCGTCTTTCAATACGGTAACGGAAGCAATATCTGAAGGATTGATCCCCTGGAACTGGCCGGCTTCAATGGGAATACCATCCATTACATATAAAACGGAGGAACTGCCATTGATAGTACCTACACCACGAACGGTAATAGTGGCGCTGGTGCCGGGCTGACCGGAACCGGCAGATACTACCATTCCTGGTACACGGCCCTGTAGTATCTGGTCGAACGTGGCCATGGGCACCTGTGTGATCTTATCGGCACCTACAACGCCGGCAGCGGCGGTGGATTTATCCCTCGCATAATTCGTATACCCGGTAACCGTTACCGCATTCAGTGTTTTCACATCCTCTGTTAATACTACATTGATCTCACGCCTGTTGCCGATGGTTACCTGCTGGCTAACATAGCCCACCAGTGAAAACTGTAGCGTGGTAGCGTTATCCGGGGCAACGAGTGTGTAAGCGCCGTCTGAATTGGTTAGCGTTCCGGCGGTGGTACCGGTAGCACGGACGGTTACACCCGGTAAGGGCAGGTTATCCAGGCCCCTTACTGTTCCTTTGATAGTTATATTCACGGCAGCAGCTGTACTTTCTGTGCTGGCATATACTACCACCAGCCCGTCTTCTTTCAGGGTATATGCCAGGTTGGTACCTGCAAATGCCTGTGAAAGCACTGCATCCAGCGTGGCTTCTTTTGCCGCAACGGTCACCTTCCTGTTCTCAGGCAGTGTTTTATCGTGGAATACAAAACGGTAAGCCGTTTGATGTTCCAGTGTTTTCAGCAATTGTTTGATACTTGTTTCTTTTACCTGCAGGGTGATCGTTTCCTGCGCGAAACAAATAGCCTGCACCTGAAGGCAGGTCAAAAAAAGAAGAACAGTCAATTTCATAGTAAGCAGCAATTTGCCGGCGGGAACAGGTTTCCCTTTCCATTCCAGGAATACAAGTTTTAACATACCTTTGATGTTGGTTTAGTTAATGATCATTCAGGACATTTTCTGGACTAATTCCGGGGGAAGTGTGCCAGCACTTCCCCTTTCTTATTTGGTTGATATATAAATTGTTTATTTACTGATAATGATTTCCCCGTTCACCATTTTAAAGTTGAACGGATAAGATAACTGCAATGCATCCAGTGCTTTCAGGATCGTTTCACTTTCAAAGGTGCCGGAATACCGGTATTGCTTCACGGCTTCATCTGCAAAGGTGACTTTAATGCCATACCATTTCTCCAGCTTGCCGGCTATTACTTCCAGCGGCTCATTTTCAATTTCCAGGCGGTTCCTTACCCAGGCTATTTCCCTGGCTTTATGGTTCACCGGGTCCGCATCGAGCGGCACTATTTTAAATGGGGCAGCTGGTGTGGGCAATGTAACTGCATTCGTTGTCAGTTTCTGATTTGGTTGTAATACGATCTTTTCTTCCGGTTTGCCGGCCAGTGTAACTTCCACCTTGCCTTTAAACAAGGCGGTTTCCGCCTCATGGCTGCCGGCATAGGCGCTTACATTAAAAACGGTGCCCAGTACCTTAATATCAAAAGCGGCGGTATGCACTATGAAAGGGTACTGCGCATGTTGTGTTACATCAAAAAAAGCCTCGCCCGTAAGGGTAAGCTTCCTGTTGGCTTCATTAAACCCGGCGGCCAGTTCCACAGAACTGTTCTTCCGCAGAATAATGGAGGAGCCATCAGGCAGCACTACTGTTTTACGGGGATCGTTGCCGGCATTGATCACAATGCTTGTGTTGGGAGATGTGATATCTGCCGGGATCTTATACCGGTTGAACAGGTAAATAGCGCCAGCCAGCATTACCATCCCTGCCAATACAGCGGCATATTTAAATAACGAACTGGTTCTCCTGGCGGAAGGAGAGGCATTTCGTTCAGGTGTTTCTTCCAGGGCCATATGGAGCAAATCATACCGGGCAATGCCATCTTTGAGATGTTTGAGCTGTTCCAGGCGGCTGCCCTGGCGGGCAGACAATACCCCGATCATATACCGGGCTTCCTGTACAGCAGCCTCCTTTTCAGGATGACGGGCTATCCAGCTCTCCCAAAATAATACATCGGTGTCATTCTCCTCCAGGCAATAGCGCTGGAAAGATTCATCACATGCAAAATCGGCGGCTTCGAAATCCAGGAAATTCATGTAGGTAATGCCTTTGATTATACAGACGGCAAAACCGGCCGGTTTTCCTAAGGTTTTCTTAATTTTTTTTTAGGGAGATGGAAAACGCCTGTTGCTGAAGTGTTTTCCTTCATGATTTAATGACATCATAGTTTGCTAAAGGAGATGGGGGCACACTTGTTACTTCAGCATTTTCCTCAGGGATTTAATGGCATCATAAATGGTATTGTAGGCCGTTTTCACTGTTTGGGAAGTTTGTGCAGCGATCTGTTCATACGACATTCCCTCAAAAAATTTCAGCCGTATCAGCTCTATCTGCCGGGGAGTAAGCGCCTTCAGGGCCTGTTGCAGCCGCTGTTTTAATTCTTCATCCTGTTGTACCTGGATGATAATTTCTTCATAAGATAATTCGCTTTCCGCTTCTTTATCGGTCATACGATGAATAGCAGCATGGATCTTCGACTGGTAGGCCAGCTGATCCAGTAACTGTCTTTTCAATGCGGTAAATAAATAGGCAGGTACATTGGTCACTTCGGGCAGTCCCTGGTGCCGGGACCACAGCTGCAGGAACAACTGTGTAATACAATCTTTTACCAGCTCATCGCTGCCGCATACTTTTAATCCAAACCTCAGCAGGTGTGAATAGGTATTATTATACAGTGCAAACAACGCCTGTTTATCGCCGTTTCTCAGGCGCTCCCATTGAATATTATTGTCTTCTTCATAAGACATAAAAATACAGGTCGTTATAATGTTGATGGTGCAATTTCCTTCATCAGCTGGCGGATGGCTGCTTCCAGCTGCTGATCCTTTCCCCTGGTGATATCCCCCGGCAGATTATTCACCCGTATATCCGGTTCCGTCTGATGATTTTCCAGGTAATACCCTTCCCTGCTTTTCACCCCCAGTGAAGGTACGCTCCAATGGAGATTACCGTCGGGCAGTGTTTCTCCTGTCATGAAGGTACAGCTTCCCGGCACCGGCATTCCTACCAGCTTGCCTATATGAAGATACTGGTAATCGAACGCGAAACAGCTGCCATCGCTGTAGTTGGCTTCATTGGCAATCACTGCTGAGGGCTTTGTCCACCGGAAGCCCGGCTCAATGCTTTCCACCTGTGAGTCCGTAGTATTTTTTCTTACCTCCGTGCCGGTCAGCATCATGTTCAGATCTGAGGCCAGATCACCTCCGCGGTTAAAACGGGTATCTACTATAATACCTTTACAACCTGCATACCGGCCCATTATTTCGCTGTAGGCATTGCGATAGGCAGCGTCATTCATCCGGTATAAATGCACGTATCCCAGTTGCCCGTTACTGCTGCGCGTTACTTCTTCGCTGTTGCGTTTTACCCATCTTTTATACAGCAGCTCGCTTTCCGCATCCCGTGAAACCGGCGTTACGGCTATATCACGCAGCTGATGGCCATCATTGATAGTAAGCCGCATATTTTTGCCTGCCTTTTGGTTGAGATATTGGGAAAGATCTTTGTCTGCCGCAATTTCCTCCCCGTTTATAGCCATGATAAGCATTCCCGGTTGCAGGCCAAATGCTTCCTGGTCCAGCGGCCCGGTGGGGAGTATTCCGGTTATTTTCACACCGGCACCACTGTAAGATACATCGTAACAAATACCCAGTGAAGCCGTTTCTTCTTTCTCTTCAGGAATATTGCTGCCTGTTGCGCCGCTATGGCTCACGTTCAGCTCTCCCAGCATTTCGCTGATCATTTCCGCCAGTTCAAAGTTATTGGCAATATGTGGCAGGAACTGTTCATAATTCCGGCCATATGCTTCCCAATCGGCCCCATGATAACCGGCGGTATAAAATGCTTCTTTTGTTCTTCTCCATATATGTGAAAACATCGCCTGCCGTTCCGCGGCCAGGTCTGCTTTCATGCTGTCATTAATGGTAATGCTATGTTGCGTCTGACCCGTGGTATCCAGTTGCAGAAGGCGGGCATCTGCCACCAGGAAAAGCTGCTGTTGTGCAGTATCCCATTGCAGGGAGGCATCTTCCGCCTTTACCGACAAAGGCATGGCGGATGTTTTGGCTGGTATATCCGTTATCCATAACTGGTAAGTAGCGCCGGCTTTTACGAGATAATATAATTTATTGCCGTTTTTACTGAGCAATACATCCCCCAGCATTGCTGAGGAAGGCGTAAGTTTTGTGATCCGTTCAGCTTCTTTAAAATCAGTGCCGGTAAACGGTAACGCATATACGTCCTGTTGCCGGCCGCTGCCGGAAGAAAACCCCCGCAGTCCGTTCCGGTCGCTTTTCCAGATCATTATTTTCCCGTTCATTGCCCATTGTGCACCTTCATCGTTAAAACCGCTTTGCGTAATATTTTGCAGGCTGCCCTGGCCATCGGCTGGTACCAGTCCTATTTCCTGGTTACCGGCGCCAGGCTGGTTATATTGCACCAGCAAATATTTGCCATCGGGGCTCCAGCGGAAGTACTGGTCATGATCTTTACGGCTGAACAACGATGCTATGCGACGGCTCTTCCCCGAAGCGATGTTATATATCTTTAACGTAACCCTGTTCTCGATATAAGCCACTTCTTTTCCGTCCGGGGAATACAAGGGCTGGTAATTTTCCTGTCCATTGGCCAGCAACACCGTTTCTTTTCCATGCTGCAGATCCGCTGTGCAAAGCTGCCAGCCATGGCTGGTTTCACTGGCGTACAGTACTTTTGTGCCATCCGGTGAAAAGCTCAGGTCTGCCTCTTCTCCGGGTGTATGCGTCAGTTGCCTGATAGCGCCATGAGCCATGGCGGCGGCAAATACATCTCCCCTGAAAATAAAACCAAACTCCTTACCGGACGGCGACACTACGCCGTATTTAATATGATCCGCTACCGGTACCACCTTTATATTTTCTGTGGCCTGGTTGTTAATTTGAATATATACTTTTTCAGGGGCGGCGCCCGGCGTTTGCAAATAAATATCCCCGTTGAAACCGAAGCACAGCAAGCCATTGCCGGTTGCGCTCAAAAACCTCACGGGGTAATCCTTAAATATGGTCAGTTGTTCGGGCTTCGCAGGACGATCCAGCCACAAACGGTATACATTAAAACTGCCGCCTGCTTCACTCAGGTAACAGATAGCCTTTCCCTTATTTGTAAACACGGGGGATCTGTCTTCCCCGGGAAAATCCGTTAGCTGCCTGTATACGCCGCTTTGCCTGTTATACAGCCATATATCTCTTGCCGCAGCGGATACCTGGTGTTTACGCCACTGGTTCTCCCGGTTTTTCTTATCATGATAAACAATGTATTGCGGGCTGATCTTTGCATCTTCTGCAGGAACAGCCAGCAGTTGTAATACCCGGCTACCGTTCACGGGTACACGATACAGCTCAGGCTGTGCCTCTGAGGGGAACTGCCGGCTATCCGTTGCATCCATTCTTGCTCCTCCGAAAATAACCTGCTGATCATCTTCACTAAAATCATACGGATACTCGTCAGCGGAATGAAAGGTGAGTTGTTTCTCATTCCCGCCGCTGGCATCTACCAGGAAAATATCTGCGTTACCATAGCGATCCGACGCAAAAGCAATATTGCGGCCATTATGGCTCCATACAGGCATCCATTCTTCCCCATTGCCACTGGTTAACTGCACAGCAGTACCACCGGTAGCAGCTACCTTATATAAATCGCCTTTATAGGTAAATGCAATTGTTTTTCCGTCAGGAGAAAGAGAAGGATAACGCAACCAGCGGGGAGGATTCTGGGCAAATAAATATTTCCCAAAACACAAGATAAGCAAAGAAGTTATCAGTCTTTTCATTCGCGATGCATGAATGCAGTTTGTAACAGGCCGGTTAAAGATACAAATATATAATTCATATTTCCGGCTGAAACATGCCTGCTATATGCCCAGCATCAGGGGCTCTTCTTCCGTTTCCATTTCTTCGCGGGATGTTAACGGCGCATCGGTTATTTCTGTAAGCAGCAGGGTATAACCCAGCAATAATACAATCAGCAGCACCTGGTATCTTAGTACAATAGGTGCAGCAAAAACGCTGAATGCAAAATTCAGTGCAATGAAAACCCAGCATAACAACAGCGCTACATTAAATTTGCGACTGGTTTTCCGGATCCCTTTTTTAACAAGATAACGGATGGTTTCTTCCAGGAACAACAAATGACAAATAACGATCAACGAAGGGAACAGCGACATGAGTGTGCTTTGCAGATCGTTGTATTTACCTTCCGGCTTAGGTTTATCTCCATTTTTGAAAAAAGCAGCTACATCTTTATTCACCAGGTTAATTACCGGCCGGTTATAGCCGCCCAATACTTCCAGCTCCGGCAATAGATAAAGCTTCGCATTGCCGAGCAGGTAGTAACGGGTAAAATCCCAGGGATACTTCCTGATCATATAATTGCCGTATTCACTACACAGGGGTGCTACTGCGCTCCAGCCGGCGTATACGTCTTTGTCTTTATGCGCCAGTACATAATCCCTCAACATTCCCTTCTGAGGCCCGTTCATATCCCACATAAAATACGACCCGTCAGACACAGCGATCTTTCTTGGCAACTTCTTCACCGCCGTAATATAATGATACACGGCTTTATGCGTTCCTGCAAGCTGCGCCGGTACTCCCCCTGAATCCAGCGGTATATACTGCAACATGTACATGGCATTATTCATGATCTGCCAGCCACTGAAAGCAGAGAAAATTTTCACCCCGGAATGTTCTGCAGTTTTCTGACGGGTGAATATCACAAATGAAACAATCAGTACCACGGGCAGTAAAATAGCTGCTATTTTCTGCCAGGGCCGGTAGGCCGACAGCAGGATCGGTATCAGTGCTACCAGCGGGTAAAACATGGCATTGTACCGTACCGTAAATGCATACCCTAATAATACTCCATGAAATACCAGCAGCAATGTGGTAGGCTTATGCAGGACCCATAGCAGCAGGGTAATCCATGTAAGGCCCAGCGAAAGGAACAAGGCATCAGAAATAAAATAATTGCTCAGGAAAGGGAATAAGGGATTAATCAGCAGGAACACATAAAACCCATACCGGAAGTAACTCTGCGGGTTAAAAATGTAACACACGCTAAAGTAAAAGAAAAATGCACTGGCTTCCAGCATCGCAAACTGCACTGCCGCCAGCATGGTTTCCGAACGTGAAAACTGGTGAAACAACCACAGGAATTTGGAATAACCCACCGGCCAGAGGTTATAGTTCCTGTTCTGTAAAGCCGTTTCCATATAGGATCCTGTATCAGAGGTAAAATCCATATAAGGGAAGAAATGCTTAAATATGATCATCTTCATTACCGCAATAACAACAGCCGCTGCCAGAAGCAGGCTATTACGCCGGTTGCTGAATATAAACGCGCCGAAACCAGGGGATGGGGTGGATAGTAATAACATAGCCAGTTTTGAGGGATTTACAGATGGTTACAAGTATAAAGGAAGCCACTGAATTGGGGAGTCAGTGCATGATTTCCAATGTTTTAAAGAACTTTTTCCCAGAAAAAGGGATTAAAAATTTGGTAATTATCGGAAATGTTATAATTTCGCGGTCCTGAATTGCTATTGCCTGATAGTATAACGGTAGTACGACAGACTCTGACTCTGTTTGTCTTGGTTCGAATCCAGGTCAGGCAACCAAAAAAAGCTCGCTGAACGGCGGGCTTTTTTTATTGGGAAAAAGATGGATGATAGTATCACGTGATACTATCATCCATCTGGGAAAAACAACATTCCTGATCACTATTTTGCTACACTAAAACGTAACTCGTACTCCTTCCTCCTGCATCTTCCTTCTTCAATACGCCTTTTTGTACCAAGTCGTTTATATCCCGTACAGCGGTATCAGAAGAACATTTGGTAATCTTTGCCCACTTTGAAGACGTAAGTTTTCCAGTAAATCCATCGAGTAGTTTAATAAGAATATTCCTTTGCCGCTCATTAAATGAAGTGTCTTTATGTTTCTCCCAAAACCTGGCTTTCTTTAAAACATTAACAAGAATATCATCAGTGTTCATCATCGCACGATAGAGGCATGCGAGGAACCATTCAATCCACCCGGTTATATCCAGATTGCCCTTTTGCGTTTTCTCCAGTATAGCATAATATGCATTCCTATCCTTCCTGATTTGGGCGGACATACTGTAAAAGCGCTGGTTGTTATTATCCGAACGCGCAAGTTGCATATCCGCAATAGCCCGGGCTATGCGACCGTTGCCATCATCAAATGGATGTATTGTAACAAACCATAAATGAGCAATGGCAGCCTTAATGATCGGATCATAATCCACATTATGGTTAAACCATTCAAGAAAAATGTTCATCTCACCGGATAGTTTGCCCGCTGCCGGCGCTTCATAGTGAACTTTTTCTTTGCCATAAGGACCTGAAACCACCTGCATAGGAGCTGTATCAGGATTGTTCCTCCATGCCCCCGTTATAATTTTTCTCATTCCGCTTCTCCCTGTAGGAAAGAGTGCAGCGTGCCAGCTGAACAGCCTCTCATCATTGAGTGTACTTTCATATCGCTGGGTGGCATCCATCATCATTTCTACAATACCTTCCACTTCCCGGTCCGCATATACAGGGCTGGCAATATCAATTCCAAGCCTTCTTGCGATAGATGATCTCACCTGATCGGTATCAAGAATTTCTCCCTCTATTTCACTGGATTTCAAAACGTCTAACGTAAGCGTTTGCAAAGAGGCCTCTGTTTGCAGATCAAAGCCAAGACTTTCCATATAGCCTAATATTTTTCCCTGGCGAAAGCGTACCTCCGCCAACTGATCTGACAATTTCCCCGCATCCCATATAAACTCAGGCCATCCAGGCTGTTGATGAATATACATTTAATCACCGCATTTTATGCGGCGAATATACGTATTAATCGCCGCAATTTTGCCATAATCACCGCATAAAACGCGGCGATTAAAAAGTGAATTTTGTAAATTATTGCAAATAAACATATTACATAGATAATATTAATTCAACTCAAATAAGTTAATACGATACTTTTGGTCATATTTGCAATTGGTTTATCTGGCTTTCCGGCACGACACAGCAACCGGGCATCACCACGCCTCTTTCACATGGGTGGATTGTTCACCTATCTTCCCTAACAAGTACCGCACTTTTATACGCCCTTATTTTGTAATGAAATTTAAAGGATATAAAGAAAGATGGTAACGGCTTACGTGATACCAGCTCCCTTCCCGTTGCCATTAAGATGATCTCCTACCCCGCTTCAGCGCTGATTGAAAACCGTGATGATGCGCCCGCGCCATGTATGGACAGCCACATCTGAGGAATACGGATACATCAATCCACTGACCCATTTCATGCAATTAGAAGCATATATCATTTGGATTCCTCACTATAAAAATTTCGTATATTCGGTATAACTAAATTATCGATATGGCAAAACAAAATGGGTTATTCCAATTCACTGGTAAATTGGGTAATGTAATCGGCTACCGGCGAAATGGAAACTATTTTGTTCGTTCCATGCCGGCAACGGTCAAACAAACATCCGCCACCCGGCAGGCATCCGCAACTTCGGGATCGCCAGCAGGAAGGCCAAACTAATCCGGCAGGCAATAATGCCGCAGCTGGATATTAATTACGATGGCTCCCTTGTGAACCGCCTGAACAAAACGCTGATCCAGGCCAAAAGCCTGGAAGGATTCCGGCTGAATAAGCATACCGGCACAGAAAAGTTTTCCTCCGTACAACCGGTTATACAAAACGGCCACCTGATCATTCCTGCGCAAACATTACCAGCGCAGGGCGCCGCCACACATCTGGAGCTTACCGTAGCGGCTACACGCATCAGCTTCGTGGAACAGCGTATCACACAGCATCACAAAGCAAGCATCACTATCAACATTAACGCCCCTTTCAGCGGCGCTGAACTGGAAGCCGCATTCCCCGGGAAAGGAACACTTTTTATTGTATTGCAGGTGAAAATGCTGAATGGAAAAGAAACAAGTGCAGACTGCCGCCTTATGGCCGCCAACATCATGGCTATAACCATAACAGAAAACAGGAAACGAAAACAACAGATACCCAGTATAAGGAAAGTTTTACCTTATATACCAGCATCCGGTAAGGAAAAACTACCGGTGCTGCCAAAGCCGTTCCCAGGCATCAACCCAATATCCCCCAAACAATAATCATCTCTGGAAAAAATAAAATCAAACTAATCATCCTAATCAATATCCCAAGACAAAATCCGCAAACTTTTACGTAATTTAACGGATGCGTTATATTACCTTCTATATACTCATGCTCCTCTCGCCCGTTTCCGTAATGGCGCAAACAGTTACCCCTGTGGAACTCGGCGCCCTGTCTACCGATAAGATCAAAGAAGCTTCCGGCATCGCCTCCAGCTCCACCCTGAAAGGCTGCTTCTGGACGCATAACGACAGCGGCAATAAACCCGAAGTATACCTGCTCAACAACAAAGCAGAACTGATCAGCACCGTGAAACTCGCTGATGCAGGGAACCGCGACTGGGAAGACATTGCGGAAGGAATAGGCCCGGTAAAAGGCAAACACTATGTGTATGTAGGCGATATAGGCGATAACTCCGGTATAAGAAACCATATCCGCATTTACCGCTTCCAGGAACCGGATAAACTGCCGGCCGCTCACCTGGAAATCAGACCGGATGTGCTTACACTGCACTATCCCAACAGCCCCCGCGATGCAGAATCGCTCATGATAGATCCCATCAGCAAACAGATCTATATCCTCAGCAAAAGAGAAAAAGAAATAAGCCTGTATAAAACCAGCCAGCTGCTCTTCAAAGACGGCGACAAAGCCACCCTGGAAAAACTGATAAAACTCCCCTACACCTGGGTTACCTCCGGTGATATTTCGAAAGATGGGCGCCACATCGTTATTAAAACCCTCACTACCGTTTATTACTGGCATCGCAACACCGGCGAAAGCGTGGAACAAGCCATGTCAAAACCCGCAAAAGAGCTCCCTTACGTGATCGAAAAACAAGGAGAAGGTATCGCCATACTCCCCGATAACAGCGGCTATGTAACCATCAGCGAAGGAAAACATGCGCCTGTAAATTTTTATAAATGGAAATTCTAAACCGCTAACATTTACTGCTGACGTCGCATTTCAGTAACATCGCCTATACTTGTATAGTGCGTGCAGCCTTCACTATCTGCTGCTAACCCGTATTTCATATACCCTCAAAAACAGGTGATTCCCCCGCCGGGAAACACCTGGAGCAAAACCATTTTTTACTATGCCACTGACAAACAGCTTCCACCATTTTTTTGCCCGGGGAATGCCATCCCGGTAAACCGTTACAAACAGGAATTACATACAGCTCTCCTCAGAACCATTAATTCAATAACCTCATTCGCTCATGCAAAAGAAAGCTATCATCATTGGCGCCGGCCCCGCAGGTCTCACCGCTGCCTATGAACTACTACAGCGCACCGGTATCACCCCTATTGTACTGGAGAAAAGCACAGACATCGGCGGTATTTCCAAAACTGTTAACTACAAAGGTAACCGCATCGATATCGGCGGCCACCGCTTCTTCTCCAAATCAGACCGCGTAATGGACTGGTGGATGAACATGATGCCGCTGGATAAGGAAGCCGCTGAAATATTCTCCATCAGCTACCAGCAAAAAACAAAAGAAGTAAAGGTGAACCGCAACAACAACAATAATACCGATACCCTGGTAGCCCCCGATCCGGATCTCATCATGCTGGTGAGAAAACGCCTGTCGCGCATCTATTTTCTCCATAAGTTCTTTACCTATCCCATCCAGTTATCGGTGGATACACTGCGTAAACTCGGCTTTACCACCACCATCAGCATCATGATGTCGTACCTGTGGGCACAGATCTTTCCACGGAAAAATGAAAAATCGCTGGAAGATTTCATGGTAAACCGTTTTGGCCTTACCCTTTATCATCTCTTCTTTAAAGACTATACAGAAAAAGTGTGGGGCGTATCCTGCAAAGCCATTTCTGCAGAATGGGGCGCGCAAAGGATCAAAGGCATCTCCATAGGAAAAGCTATTGCCCATGCGGTGAAATCTGCGGTGGAAGCAGGCAAACCGAAAGACCTTAAACAAAAAAATGTAGAAACAAGCCTGATCGAACAATTCCTGTATCCTAAACATGGCCCCGGCCAGCTCTGGGAAGAAGTAGCTCACCAGGTGATCAACAAAGGCGGTACTGTGCTGATGCAACACGATGTAAAAAAGATCCATACCTCCGGCAACCAGATCACTGCTATAGAAGCGCTGGATCGCAGCACCGGGGAAACTGTGGTGCTGGAAGGCGACTACTTCTTCTCTACCATGCCCATCAAGGAACTGGTGGCCGACCTGGAAGCAAGTGTACCGGGAAATGTTCGTGAAATAGCTGCAGGACTGCATTACCGCGACTTTATCACCATCGGCATCTTACTAAAAAACCTCAGCTTCGAAGATAAAAAAACCGGTGAGCACAAGCCGCTGGAACTGAAAGATACCTGGATCTATATCCAGGAAAAAGATGTAAAGGTAGGCAGGCTGCAATTGTTCAATAACTGGAGCCCCTACATGGTGAAAGACCCGGATACTACCTGGGTGGGAATGGAATATTTTTGTAATAAGGGAGATGATTTCTGGGACCTGAGCGATGAAGAGATCCGCGAAACAGCCATCCGCGAACTCTGTAAAATAGGATTGGCACAACAGGCCGATGTACTGGATGCTACCGTGCTCAGGATGGAAAAAACATACCCCGCCTATTGGGGTACCTATGCCCGCTTCGAAGAACTGAAAAGTTATATAGATACCTTCGAGAACCTGTTCCTGGTGGGCCGCAACGGCATGCACAAATACAACAATTCCGACCACTCCATGCTCACCGCTATGGTGGCGGTAGATAATATTGCCAACGGCATTGTCACCAAATCAAATATCTGGTCTATAAATACGGAACAGGAATACCATGAAGAAAAAAAATAAAAAATCCGCAGCCTTTGTCCGGGAGGAATATGCTCCCTGGCAAAGGCTGCGGACAAATACACCGGTTACCGTTTCTCGTTATACACGCCAAACTCTGCAATCGCAGGCGTTTCGGAATAACCGTCTATCAGTATCCTTACTTTATTACCCCATACACGCTGAAAACGATGAATGCTCACACGACCCGCATGTTCCCCTTCTGATGGCAATGGCTTCCACTCCCCGTTCTCATTGTATTCCAGCCGGTATTGCTTAATACGCGCTTTATCTTCGGTGATCACTATCATGTTAAAGCCCTGCTGCCGGTCAAATTCCACTTCAAACCAGGGTTGCTTCACCGCGCGGTTCGATTGCCAAGTGCTTCTGAAACTATCATCGTTCGCAAAATCCATGATGTTCATATCACTGCTCCAGCTGGAATTAGCCGGTTGGTGTTTGGCAATGTTAGGTGAAATAATGGGAGATGCATACGCCGGTAATGCCGCTACTGGTCCGTCATTTTTCCATTGCTTCCCGATCTGCTTTAATGTTTCCAGGGCATTGTTGTCAATCAGCCCATCGCGGTTAGGCGCCACATTCAAAATAAAATTGCACCAGGCTTTGTTAAACGGAACAATGTTTTCGTTCACCAGTCTGTCAACACTCTTCACCGGCGTAGTGGGGAAATCCGCTTTCCAGAACCATGCCGTGTTGATAGGCAAACACGATAATGCCGGCAAGTGGTTATTCTCCGTAGAAATGTGCTGCCCTGCACCTTGTTCATACGATTTTATATCTGTATAGAACAAGGCTTCTGCAGGGTATTTCGCTGCGTTCAGATCCATCACCAGGCAGTTGGGTTGCAGCCTTTTAATCAGCCCATAAATTTCCTCAAAAGGTACATCATCATATGAGATCCTTGACCAGGGCGCATCCCACCCATCAATGATCAGCGCAGTGATTTCCCCATAGTTGGTAAGCAACTCGGTGAGCTGCGCCTTGATCATCTTAATGTCTTCCTTTGTGATCTGTCCCGGTCTTATCTTATGATGCGTGTCCAGGATAGAGTAATACAACATCACCTTCAGTCCTTTCGCTCGAAAGGCATTGGCATATTCTTTTACCACATCCCTTTTCAACGGGCTGTTCATCACATTATAAGGCGTGGTTTTAGTATCCCAGATAGCAAAGCCGCTATGATGTTTTGTAGTTAAACAACCATAAGACATATTCGCCGATCTGGCCGCTGCCGCCCATTGATTACAATCCAGTTTCTTCGGGTTGAAGATAGCCGGCGACGCGTCCGGATCGGCCCAGTCGTCGTCCATAAAAGTGGGGATATTGAAATGGATGAACATACCGAAACGCAGATCCACAAATTGTTGCTGCAATGTATGCAGCGACGGCGTTTGCTGCGCAGCGGCATTTCCTGTTACAAATAACAGTACTGCTGCCAGAATGCTGATAACCTGATTCTTTTTCACAAGCTGATGAGTTAAAATATAAAGAATAAAATTTACTACTTCCATTCAGGCTGCTGCACCAATTTGCGGCCCTGGTCCAGTATGCCTTGTGGTATAGGCCATACATAGAATTTATCTGTATTAAAGTGACGGTCTTCCAGCTTTGTTTTTGGATACTTGTTGGTTTTGCCACCGGTAGCAGGAATGTCTGTTAACCCGGCAGAGGCATCCATGGTATAAACAGGCCCGTTCAGCACCTGTTGCCCGATCCTCCAGCGCAGGATATCGAAATAACGGTGTCCTTCACCTGCCAGCTCTACCCGGCGCTCATGACGGATAAAAGTACGCAGCGTTTCTTTGTTCATACTCCAGCCATTGAGGGCGAAAGTAGCTGCCACATTGGGCATGCCTGCACGTGTCCTTATTTCGTTCAGTGCATTGGTAATTTCTGCAGATGGACCGGTGGCCTCGTTGGCTGCTTCTGCATAGGTAAGCAATACTTCCGCATAACGGAGGATCTTCCAGTCGTTGCCGCCATTATCGCGGGCTTCCAGCTCTGTTTTATCAAAGATCTTTTTAAAAGCATAACCGGTATATGTGGCTTTATCGCCGCCAATTTTATCCAGCGTGCTGTTAATCGGATCATACATCTTATCATTGGCCAGCGTGCTGCCGGGATAATAAATAGTAGCATTTAAACGCGGATCGCGGTTTTTCCATGGTGCATGCACATCATACGCGGGGTCTTTGGTATAAGGGTAATAACCGCTGGCACTCTCATAATCATCTACCAGTGAAGGCAATGGATTCAGGTACAGGGTCCCCCCGGAAACAGAGTTCACACCGGCAATGTCACGAAGCCCGTTGGCCCGGAGTTCCTTTACATGAATATAGCTGATGATGCTTTCGGAAGAATAATCTCCCTCCTGCTGGAACAGGTTATAGTAATCCGGGTAAAGGGAATATACTTTGCTGTCCATCACTTTCTTTGCTTCCGCAGCGGCGCCTGCATAATCGCCGGTGTATAGCATCACCCTTGCTTTCAGTCCGCGGGCGGCGCCCTGGGTGAAGCGTCCCTTATCATCGCCGGTGTAGGATGGCGGCAGATCGGGGGCGGCTTCATCCAGCCATTTGATCACCTGGGATATGACTACCGCTTTCTTATCCTGCGGCACATCTGATTCTGCCGGGGTAGCAAATACTTTCATCACCAAAGGCACATCCCTGAAAAGCGTAGCCATTATGAAGTAGCGGTAAGCCAGCATCACTTTTACTTCTGCTTTTAATCTTTTCTTTAACCCTTCGTTCATATCCGGCACTTTATCCACATGATCAAGAAATTCGAGGCAATGCCTTACCTGGCCGTATTGCCATTCATCGCCCAAATAACCGGTAGTGGCCACAAAGGTGCTGTTGCCTATCAGCTGTGCATTGCGGAGGGTATTGCCCCAGGAGGCTGTTTTGGAAAAAGCATTATCGCTCATGCCTTCATAGCAAACAAAAAAATCGGCGGAAGGAAGGAACTCATAGATCCTGGAAGCAAACTTTACTGCGTCGGATTCCGTGGTCCAATAGGTAGCATCAGAGTATTGATCCAGCGGCGCGCGGTCCAGGAAGTTTTTTGAGCAGGCAGCTAAAACACTGCAGGCGCATAATATAGCGATGAGATGTAGTCGTTTCATGTTGTTGTTGTTTTGCAGTGAGGGCGTCATCAGAATTTCAGGTTCAGGCCAAAGGTGTAAGTCTTCATCTGGGGGAAGTTCACACCCGATTGCCAGTTGTCGATTTCCGGATCAAAGTTTTTCGGGAAACGTTTTGATTTCAGTGTCAGGACATTTTCCATCATGAAATAAAAACGGATCTGGCCAATCTTCGCGCGTTGCAAAATATTATTGGGCACACTGTATCCCAGCTGCAGGTTCTTCAGGCGCACATATTTTGAATCATACAACCACCAGTCGGAAAAATCGTAGTTCACGCTCAGGTCCTGCCGCATCAGGGGATAGCGGGCGCCTTTGTTTTCCGGCGTCCAGGAGTCCATCAGGTCGGTGGTAAAGGAACCGCCGTAATTGAACGGGCTTACGGCATAACCGGTGAGATATGTTTTATTTTTCAGCACACCCTGGAATAACATACTTAAATCAAACTGCTTCCAGGAGAAGTTAGCGTTTACGCCAAACATCAGATGTGGATCCGCATCACCCAGTATTACCCGGTCTTCCGGGGTAATCTGGCCATCACCGTTGGTGTCCTGGTACTTGATGTCGCCAGCTTTATTCTGTGGTTTATAAGTGGGCGATGCTTTTACTTCTTCATCAGACTGGTACAGGCCAAGTGCTTTGTAGCCATACCAGGTCCAGCGTGACTGTCCAACCATCACCGGGTTTTCCTGCAATACATCCGGTGTGCCGCCCAGGTCGAGGATCTTGTTACGTGAATCGAAGATATTTACCATTACACCGTACTTCAGTTTATTATCGCGGTTCTGGTAGCCGGCAGATACTTCCCATCCCCAGTTGCTCATACGGCCCAGGTTCATTACCGGTGCATCACGGCCAAAGGTGGAAGGTACGCTGGGAGTGAGCAAAATACCGGTGGTTTTCTCTTTAAACACATCTGCGGTGAGCGTTAATTTCTCCTGGAAAAACCCGGCATCCACGCCAATATTCCCGGTTACTTTTTCTTCCCAGGTCAGATCCGGGTTAGCGGTATTGTTGTAGTAAGTAGTAGTTTGCGCTTTATCATTGAAGTAAGAAGCGCCGGTGCCTATCAAACTGGCCCATGAATAAATACCGCGTGTATCCGTTCCCGTTGCATTCTGGTTACCCACTTTTCCGTAGGAAGCACGCAGCTTCAGGTTGCTGATGGTGGCCGATCCTTTCAGGAAGTCTTCCTCCGAAATCCGCCATCCGGCAGAAACAGAAGGGAAGAATCCCCAGCGGTTATTTTTGAAGCGGGAAGATCCGTCGTACCGCCCGTTCACTTCCAGCAGGTAGCGGTCTTTAAAGCTATAGGATAATCTCCCGAACATCGACTGGATAGCCCATTCATAAGCGCTACCACCGGTGCTCCACTGGTCTTTTTTCACACTGCCCCCGTTGATCACATGGATATCATTATTCAGGAAATCCTGACGGCCCAGGGAATAGGCATCATATTTCATACTTTCCTGGCTGTATCCCAGCAATGCTTTAAAATCGTGCTGCTTTAACTGTAAGCCATAATTCACCGTACCGATGAATGTTTGGTTAATAGCAGTATTATATTCATCTCTCAGCGAGTTGGGCGATTGCTGCGTGGTAACAAGGTTCTCGTCATCATCATACAATTTATAGGTGGCCCAGAAAGTTTTGTGTTTAATATCACGGCTGTTATAAGAGTACTGTCCTTTTACCGACAGGTTTTTAGTGATCCCGTAATCCAATGTGAGGTTGGTGTTAAGGTAATTATCCTTGTAATTTTCAAACCCTCCGTGATTGATAATAGCTACCGGCTGGGAGCCGCCGCGGTAGCTCCTGTCGCGCCCCTGTGGGGTATAAGCCCACTCAGTAGGGTTCAGGATATATGCCCAGTGCATAGCGGTGGTATAAATGCCGGCTCCGGCAAAACTCTTAGGCGCATTCATGTACACGGTATTGATCCCAAACTTCAGGTTGTCCAGGATCTGTGTATTCACATTCACCCGGGAAGTAAAGCGCTCATTCATTACCCCTTGTACCAGTCCTTCCTGTTTCAGGTAGCCAAGCGATACAAAGTAATCTGTATTTTTTGTTCCGCCGGAGATGCCCACGTTATGTTGCATCTGGAGGGCATTCTTCTTGAAGATGGCGCTGATCCAGTCGGTGCTGGGCAGTTCCCCGCTGGCGTATTTCTGGATATCAGCGTCGGAAAAACGGACAGTGGCATCGGGATTATCGTTCAGCTGGGACTCGTTCCATTTGCGCATAAAGGATACTGCGTCTACCAGTTTGGGGAGATAGGTAGGCTGTTGTGTGCCTGCGTACGCATCATACGCCAGCGAAGGCTTGCTGTTCAGTTTACCTTTACGGGTAGTTACGAGTATTACCCCGCCGGAGGCGCGGGCTCCATAAATAGCGGTAGCGGAAGCATCTTTCAGGATACTGATGTTGTCGATGTCCTGCGGGTTCACTGTTTCCAGCTGCCCGGCCACCCCATCTATCAGCACCAGCACCGGGTTGCTCGACAGGGTACTGATACCGCGGATATTCAGTTTGTTGTTATTGGTTCCCGGCATACCGTCTGTTTGCTGTACAAACAGCCCGGGAACCTGGCCCTGCAGGGCATTCACCACGTTGGGCACTGGCCTTTCCGCTACGGCGGCTCCTTTTACGGAGGCTACGGCGCTGGTAAGACTGGCCTTTTTCTGGGAGCCATACCCTACCACTATAATTTCACCGAGCTTTTTTGTGTCTTCCGTGAGTATGATACGCAGCTGTGTGTCACTACCGCTGGCTATCTCCCGCGTATTATAGCCCATAAAGGATACAATGAGCACCGCATTTTCAGGAATGCCTTTCAACAGGTATTCCCCTTTCTCATCGGTAACAGTAGCCATAGAGGCGTCTTTCACCCGTACAGACACGCCGGGTAAAGGTTCATCTTTTTCATTCACCACTTTCCCGCGGATATCCTTGTACAGGAGGCCGGCATCCGCATCCAGCGGCATATTTGCCAGCATTTCATTGCTTCGGCGGATGATCACCTTATCATCTGCTATAAAATATTCCAGGGAAAAAGGGGCCAGCAACTCTTTCAGTACATTACCTACTTTCTGGTGCTTTGCCCGGATCGTGACAATGCTGTTAAAGATTTCCCGGTTAACGGCATAGCTGAAAGAAAGATTGGCGCTGGCGCCTATCTCATCCAGCGCATCATGCAATGCGCCGCCTTCCACTTTCAGCGTGATCCTTTTTTCAAGCAGCTGGGCTTCGGTGTGCTTGGCCAGCAATGTTAGTGTGGTACTACATACAACGACTACAATACACAATGACATTTTCATTAGCATGCCTATTACAGGTACACATTTTTTCATACTTTTACGTAGATTAAGGTTGAGTAAAAACTAGCTGCCATCGGTTACCAGGCCAGTGTGGCAAACTAGCGTTAAGACTTAACTTTCAGCCTCCCGCAAGGGAGGTTCTTTTTATGTAGGTGCCGCTTCCTTATGCATAGGCGGGTGATTTATTTCATAACGTTTAACATTCCTTATCCATCCTGATGATGTACGTGCTGCCATTGTTTTCCAAAGTGGCGTTGAGCGACAAGCACAACTGCCGCAATGCTTTCTCTAAAGTGCCGTTGGTATTGAATTCCCCGAAATAAAAACAGTTGGAGATCTTTCCTTTGATCTCAATTTTTACATTGTAATAATATCCCAGTTCAGCCGCCACTTCAGGTAAACCGGCCCTGTCGTACTTCAGGATGCCCTCACGCCTGCTGAGCAGGCCAGCAGCAGCCACCCCGTCTTCCTTCCTGATAGTGCCCGTTGCCTTGCTGAATACAGCCCGCTCACTGGGAGATACATGCACCGCGCTATCAGCATTGCCCACCGCCACTTTACCGGTCAGCACCGTTACAGCTACATCCGGCTGTGCATCAAACGCCTGGATATTAAAGGAGGTTCCCAGTACACGTGTGGTTACACGTCCGCTGTGAATAATGAAAGGCTTCACCGCATTGGTGCTTACATCAAAAAAGGCTTCGCCACTCAGCGTGAGCTCGCGGTTCTCTTTCCCGAAAGCATCTGTATATGCCAGTGTGGAAGCAGGACTAAGCCAAACGGTAGTGCTATCAGGCAACTGTATCTTTTTATGTTCTCCCGCTTTAGTGGCCACCAGCTGTTGCAGGGAATGAACAGGTGCTGGCGCCACTGGGCGCTGGAAATACCACCAGCCGCCTGCCGACAATACAAACAATACTGCTGCGGCGGCAGCTATTTTTGGCCACCAGGTACGTTTAAACGGCGCTGCTTCCGGTATGGCAACACGGATACGGGACAACAACTGTTGCTCCATTTCCTCTTCCAGCAAGGATTTGGTGCCCAGCTCCGCTTCATTCCACTCCTGCGTGGTTTTAAAGCTGTGATAATAGTTCATGAGCTGCTCCACCTCTTCTTCACTCGCCGATCCGTCCATCCATTTATCTATCAATGAATAAAACTCCTGTCTGTTCATACCGGGTATTTTATCATTAGTGACAAAAAAGAAGGGCTACCCCCAAAGCAGGAGCAAAAAAAATTTTACTTATTGATCAGCAGGAGCAGCAGCAAGGCATAGCCGAGGGCGGAGCGCAGCTTACGGAGGGCAATATTGATCTGGTTCTCAACGGTTTTTACCGAAAGGTTCAATTGCTGTGCAATTTCTTTATAGGAAAGGTGTTGGTCACGGCTCATCCGGAATATTACCCGGCATTTTTCGGGGAGACTGTCTATCAGGGTGTTCAGGAGAGATTGCAGCTCTTTTACGGCCAGCTCACTTTCCGGGGAAGCGGTTTCCATCCGTTCCAGCAGGTGGTCAAACAGTTCCTCCCGCACGGGGTTTTGCCTGATATACCGAAACACTTTGTAGCGGATGCTGGCAGAGAGATATGCTTTCAGGGGGCCATTCAGCCGGATACGATGGGATCTTTGCCACAGCTCTGTGAACAGTTCCTGCACCAGGTCTTTGCAGGCTTCCTTGTCTTTCAGCACCTGGTAGGCCAACAGGAACAGGGGCTCCCAATGCCGCTTGTACAACAGGCTAAGCGCCTGTTCATCACCCGACTGTAACAACAACAACAAAGCTTCATCTGTTTGCCCCTCAATGGCCGGCATGGTTGATTATAATTTTTTATAGTGAGATGGAATACCGGGGATAAATATAGGGGTTAAATTATTATGGTTGAGGCAAAAAAGATGAGCGGTCATCTTCCATAAAAGTCATATTGCATTTCCGGGTTTAAGCTTCCTAAAACAGCAAGGCCGGCCTAACGGCCAGCCCTGCTGCATAAATGGGGTTTCAATATTAATTTTATACCTGCTTTTCGAGCAACAACCTGATCATATCCTCCAGCATCAGCTCTGCATCATGGTTCTGGATCATAAAATTTTTGAAGATGATCTTTCCATCCTGGTCAATCAGGTAATTGGTAGGCGCACCTCTCGCCGGCAGATTTTTCCGATTTGCTTCCACGTCTTTCAGCGGTATAAAACTGTATTTACTGGACTTTACAAACGGTACTACGTATTCATCCTGATCGCGTACCACGTTAATGCCTAAATAGGAAACAGGCTGACCTTTGAAATTCTTCAGCACTTTTTCAAAGTGAGGGAACTCTCCCCTGCAGGGGCCACAACCGGGAAACCAGAAAGTGAGCAGCACTACTTTCCCTTTGTAGTCCTGCATGGTGGTTTTACCGCTTGCCAGGTACTGCTCCAGCGAAAAAGATGCTTCTTTGGCATCAGCATTTAACCGTTGTTTCAGATCACTGTAAACAGCGCTTTCCGTTTTGCCGGCTTCCTTGCCATATGCCAGCAGCGGCGCTTTCAGCGACCTGGCGGGTGTGGCGGCATAGTATTTCATCAGGGTATCATACGCCTGTTGCGGATGTCCTCCGGAAGCGGCTACTTTAGCCTTGAGCAGCGCCAGTGTTTGCGGCATGCTGCCCCATCTCTTGGCTTTTATTTCATTCAGCATTGTGGCTGCCTCACCGGCTTTGTTCTCTGCCAGTAATTTTTCAGCGGCTACAAACTGCCTCGCGAGCTTTGCATCTTTTTCAAAGGCGTCTTTGCTTTCTGCTTCCAAACCGGGTGTAGCAGCCAGTTCTGAGGCCAGTTTCAAGGCTTCCGAAGGGCTTTCGGATAACAGCAAATCAAAATATTCGTCCATACCGGAATTGGACCAGCTGAATTTTGTTACCGGGAAATCACGGCGCATCTGTTCATACAACGCTTTCTTTTTCTGCAGATCCGGTTCACGGAAGGCTATCCAGTACAGCGCCTGTGCGCCCCGCTGGCTCTCCGGAAATTTTTTGATCAGCTCATTACACATCTCGCGGTATTTCTGCGGGTTATCTTTCTCAAAGGCATTGGCATAGTAGAAAAAATAATCCGGGTTGTTTGGGTCTGCTGCAGATGCTTTGCCCATAAATTCCCTCGCTTTGTCAAATTCTCCCCAGCGTTCTGCATCAACAGATAATTCCTGCCATGCATCCGCCAGTTTGGGATCCATTTCTACTGCTTTTAGTAGAAATGGCCGTGCTGCGGGGCTTTCCATGCCTGTATAAAATCTGCCCAAACCGTATTGTACAGCTGCCACCTTGGGAAATTGCTTTATCCATCGCTGGTACTGTTTTACAACGCCAGCGCTGTCTTTCCTCATTGCCATTAAATAAGCTTCGTGGGCAGCAATATTCTCAGGATGCTTATTGATAACGCCAACCAGGCTGTCGCCTTTTTGTTTCGATTGGGCGCCTGCCATTGAGGGCAGGCACAGCAACGCTGCTGCTGCAATGGTATATGCGCTTAAATGCTTGAAAGTGATTTTCATAATGCTGGTGTTTGACTGTGTATAATTTTATGTAGATAATTACCAACCAGGGTTTTGTTCTGGAACTTTCCCCGCAGGGTATTTCTGTAGCTGATCCTGTGGTATGGGGAAATAATACATCTTGTCTTCGAAGAAGCGCTGTTCCAGTGGTACGGCGGTATATGTTCTGGCACCGTTTACAATGCCTATCTGCATGGATTTGATGGCAGCCCCTATCATCGTTTTACCGGTGCCCCATCTCCGTATATCATTGAATCGCTGGCCTTCAAATGCCAGTTCCACGGTGCGCTCGCGTACATAATCATCCCAGGTGAGCTGGGTTGTTATTTCCGGCATATTCGCCCGTTTACGGAGAAGGTTTACATAAGTGCGCGCTTCACCCGGATTATTCAGTTTCAGCTGGCATTCTGCATAGTTGAGATACACTTCACCCAGCCGCATCATGATGCAGTTCTGATAATTGGTATTATTACCCCCGAAAATATAGTTGGGGTTCATAAACTTACGCAGCAGGTAACCGGTGATAGCTGTGCTGGAAGTTCCGGGATTCATAGCAGAGCCCAGTTTCAGGTCCATTACGGTGTTCATCCAGGTGGTACCATCGTAAATAACGCTGGCATGCAGACGCGGATCGCGGTTGGCGTATGGATGCGCGGGATCATATAATGTCGATTGATTCCAGGGTTTACCATCCGTCATCAGGTATTGGTCTACTATATTCTGCGTAGGGCAATCTCTCACACTGCCAAAACCGGTAAAATAGGTGGAATTATTGTAATCGTCGAGTCCATGTACCTGCCCGCTCAGATCCCCTGCGTATTCTTTATTAAAGATCACTTCACGGTTATCATCATTCTCCGGGAAAAACATAGCTCCATAATCCGGGAACAGGGAAAACCCGCCTTTGTCTATCACTTCTTTGGCGGCGGCAGCAGCGCCGTTATAGTCCTTATAATTCAGCAACAGCCTTGCTTTCATGGCCAATGCGGCAAAACGGGTAGCACGGCCTGTAGAAGCCGCCGGATAGCTTCCAGGCAAAACAGCGGCTGCATCATCCAGGTCTTTCACCATAAAATTTACACAGGCTTCATCGGTACCGCGACCAATCGACAGCTCATCATCCAGCGATAATACTTTATCCACAATCGGGAAACGCCCGAAGGTAAAATAGAGATCCATGTAATGCAACGCCCGGAGAAACAGCATCTCACCTTTGATCTGTTGTTTTCCGGCTGCGCTGAGCGGCATATCATCCATATGCGATAACACGTTATTGCAGTTACGCACTGCAATGTAAGTGTCGTTCCAGATGCTGGTGTTGATATTGGAAGATGGTGAATACTGCCCGGAGTTCACCAGGTTGGCTTCCAGGAACGACTTCGCGCATTTGGCTTCATCAGTGATATCACAGATCATCCAGTTGCCGGCATCGTCATAAATGGAATGTATCTTACTGTATGATTCCAGTACTACCCGGCCAATGAGGGCGCTGTCTTTCCATACGTTGCTGTCGCTGTAGAGGTTCAAAGGGCCTTTATTCAATGCCTCTTTATTACAGGCAACTGTTCCCATTGTTACAGCAAGGGCTATATAGCTGATTAATCTTTTCATTTGAGAGCATTAGATGTTCAATAAATTCATTTTCACAGATCAGAACTGCAGCGTGGCGCCGGCTGCGAACGATTTCATCAGCGGGTCGCGTACCTGTCCTGCACTTTCGGGATCAAATGATTTAAAATGAGTGAAAGTGAAGAGATTATTTGCACTAACACTGATACGCAAGCTCTTTGCACCAATACGCTGCAGCACAGTGCCTGGCAGGCTATAAGCCAGTTCCATGTTCTTAACACGCAGGTAGGCCGTATTACGGGCCCAGTAATCAGAGCGTTCTTCATTATTCTGGTTATTATACCATAAACGTGGATAGGAAGCATTGGTATGATCAGGCGTCCAGCGATCCAGTTTATCCGTTGTAGCCGGGAGATTGTTATACGCATAACCCTGTACATTGCCCGCGCCCTGCATCAGCACATTCAGCTCCAGGCTGCTGTACTTAACGCCCCAACTGATACCATACTGGATCTTGGGGAAAAATGCAGCGCCAAAAGCTACCTGGTCCCTGGCTGTAATAGCGCCGTCGCCATCCACATCCTTATACCGAATATCACCGGGAGCTGTGCCAGGATAAAGTGGTTTGGGGCCTTTGGCAATTTCATCTTCACTTTGGTATAAGCCCTCAGAAATATATCCTGTTGCCTGGGTGCCTACCCTGTTATAAAAATAACCGATAGATTTCCCGCTGATCTTCTGCCACTCAGGGATACTTTGTGATTCCGGGTAGTAAACGATCTTGTTTTTGCTAAAGGTAAAATTGGGGGAGATGAAATAAGAGAACTTCCCGAAATGCTGCGTATGACTTAAAGTAATTTCCAGTCCTTTGGTATCTACAATACCGCTGTTGATATCCGGTAATCCAATGCCAATTATAGCAGGTACCTGCTGTGCCGGCGGCGCCAGGATATCTTTTGTTCTTTTCTGGAAATAATCTGCTTCCAGTCTGAACAGGTCCTGTTTATAATGCGCTTCCACTCCCACATTGGTGATCACAGCACGCTCCCAGGTAAATACCGGGTTAGGCAGTACATTGGGCGATAGCGTTTGATAATACTGAGGCACAGTTCCTCCCAAAGAATATCCCGGTGTAGCTCCCAGGGCATAGGTAGTCAGGAACTGGTACGGATCTACACGATCATTACCCAGCTGTCCCCAGGAAGCTCTCAGCTTCAGGAAATCAAGGTTATCGGATACATTATCCATAAAATGTTCTTCCGATAAAACCCAGCCTGCAGAGAGCGACGGGAAAAATCCATACCGGTGATCAGGAGGAAAAATATCAGAGCCATCATACCGGAAATTAAACTGGAACAGGTAGCGCGACGCATAGTTATAAGAAAAACGCCCTACCAGGCCCCTTCTCGCATTCTGTGTGCCGTTGCCTCCGTTGGTTACCCGTGTAGGATCTCCCAGGTCCAGCTGCGATAAACTGGATGATACAAAGCCCGAACGCTGCGTATTAAAATTGTCGCCCGTGTTATTGGTTTGCGTAAAGAGCAGTAAACCGGATAAATCATGCTTACCCAGCGAACGGTCGTATTGTGCGCCGGCTTCCAGTGTAAGGCTCTGTGTTTGCGCAAAGGTTTCCCTCAGGTAAGGCTCTGTTGGATAGGGTGTTGCTTTTCTGAAGTTTCCTGCCGCATCAATAGTGTACATATCGTACGGTGTAGCAAACCGTTTACCAAAGGAATAAAGCTTATCAAAAGCGCCGTTTCCTTTGAGCGACAAGCCCTTTATAAAAGGAACATCATATTGCAGGTTAACTACTGAATTAAAGATATTGGTATTAGTGAGATAATAACCGGATGCGCCTATCGATTGCTGGTAAGCATTGCCCCGCTGTTCCGGTACCATGGCATATAATCCGTTGGTAAAGCGGTTGGCGTGGATAGGAGGCGTAGAGTACATATTCGAAATAACGTATTCTGATCCATACACTGATTCCGCATCCTGCTTGCTAAAGGAGCCGCTTAAATTCATCGTCACTTTCAGGTCGCGTGTTACCTTTGCTTCCAGGTTGCTGCGCAGGTTATAGCGGCTGTAACCTTCCACCGGTACCAGCCCGTTGTTCTTTGAATAGCCTCCTGAAATAAAGTAACGGATATTTTCACTTCCACCTGCGGCCGAAAGATTATAGTTGCTTTGCCATAAGGAAGTGGCCAGTACTTCATCAATCCAGTTCACGTTAGGGTAGCGGTCGGGATCGGAACCATCCTTGTATTTCTGCAGGGCTTCGTCACTGAAACCCATACCTATGCCGGGCTGATACAACCCTTCATTTTTGAGTGCTTCATTGTAGGTGGAGGCATACTCAAAAGCATTCATCTGTTTGTAGTACTGCGTAGGACGCTGGTTCACCACGTTAGCGGCAAAAGTGATACTGGGCTTACCGATGTTTCCTTTTTTTGTAGTTACAAGTATCACCCCGTTAGCGGCACGCGCGCCATAAACGGAAATCGCAGAAGCATCTTTCAATACCGATATTACATCAATATCGTTGGCGTTCAGGTCGTCCAGCCTTCTATCGGGGATACCGTCTATCACCACCAGCGGCGCTGAGTTGTTAAAGGTGCTCAGTCCGCGTACAAACAGCGTGGAACCTGAGCCGGGTGCCCCACCGGACTTTACCGCGTATAATCCCGGCAACCTGCCGGCCAGCATGTCCGATACTGCTATGCTGGAATGATTCTCTGTAAGTTCCTTTGATCTTACGGAAGACATTGATTCCGTTTTGTTACGCGCTGTAGTGACCCCATAACCAACGATCACAGAAGCATTCAATTCCGTAAGTACCGGTTTCAGTGCAATGGTCAGTTCCACCGGGGTGGCGCCTACTTTAATATTTTTTTCATAAGATCCGTAGCCTACGAAAGTCACTACGATGGTATAATTGCCTGCAGCCAGGTTTTTAAAAGCAAAGGAGCCGTCTTCTTTAGTAGCGGTCCCCCGGTTGAATGGCCGCAGGCTCACGGTAGCTCCAGGTATGGGCTTCCCCTGATCGTCGACCACCACACCGGTTATCGTACCTGATGCTACTGCAATGTTTATCAGCGGTGTTACAGTAACTGTTTTCCTGCCGATGACCACCATCTTATTATCTTCATCAATACGCCAGGTAAATGGCTGCCCCTGCATACTTTGCTCCAGTGCCTGCCGGAGCGTGGCGTTCTTCAGCTGCACACTTACAGGCATGGATTCCCGCAGCAGCCGGGCATCATAAAAAAAATGGTAAGTGCTCTGTTTTTTAATACCTGACAGTACTTTTTCAAGTGAAGCCTCTTTCAATGATAATGTAATCTCCTGAGACACCCCCTTTGCGCTTACATGCAGGCAAAGCACAACAATCAGGAAAAAATTCAATCTCATAATGAGCATCGTTTTTTTAAGGAGGGAACGGGCAAAGAAATGCCGATAGCAATTACATAATTGCATACATTTGTAATGTTTGGGTGAATTGATTAAACTTTCTTTAGTCGGATAGTTGTCGGTAAACCCGGATTAAAAACAGAAGTGTTGCAAGCACTTCTGTTTTCTTTTTTATGACGTATTTTTTTTCATTGATGGTTGGTTGTTTTTTGGTTGATAATAAATCGTAGTTGGCTAATTAATCAATCGATGATCCTGATTGTTCTTCCTGTTATTACATAATGAACATTACTGAACTGAAGTATTTCTAAAGCTTTCTCCAGGCTTACGTTGCGGGGTATTTCACCCACAAAGGCCTGTTCTGTATTTTTGGTTTCAAATATTACATTCACATCATACCATCTGGCCAGTTGCCGCATCACTGTAACAATATTGGCCTTGTTAAAAGAAAAATACCCGTTTTTCCAGGCCATCACAGTTTCTGTATCTACATTCCTCAGCAGTTGCCATTGGCTGTTTTCCTGCTGCTGTACCTGCTCCCCCGGTTGCAACACGCCGGCATATCCTGCGCCGGATACCTTTACCTTACCTGTGATCAGTGTAGTGGCAGTCATTGCTTCATCCGGGTAAGCATTGATATTAAAATGGGTGCCCAGCACCAATACTTCCTGTCCTTTCGATTTTACCCGGAAAGGCTGACCAAGCCTGGCTGCTACCTCGAAGTAGGCCTCCCCGGTAAGCTCTACTACCCGCTCTGCGCCATTGAATTCCACCGGGTATTTTAAAGAACTGGCGGCGTTTAGCCACACCGTTGACCCATCCTGCAATACAATCCTGAATTGCCCGCCCCGGGGTGTGATCATTGTATTGTATTCCACGGTATTGTCGGCAGCTGCTGTTCCGCGCTGGTACGCCAATACACCATTATCTGTTTTTACTATCTGTGCACTCCCCTGCCGGCCTACCACGCCATTCTGCGTATCGGAAAGCACAATGGTTTTCCCGTTCGATAACTGCAGCAAGGCCTTATTGGCGCCTGGTGCTATAGCTGCGGCTACTTCCGGAACATGATGCGTTACCTGCTTTCTGTGCTGTAACAGGAACCATGCGCCCGATGCCGCCACGATGAATACTACCGCTGCTGCATATTGCCACCATTTCCGGTACATTATCTTCACAGGAGTATTTCCCGGTTTATCTGCCAGTAGTATATTCTGCAGCACAGGCTCCCAGTTTACAGTATCCACCGCCTCATCACCCGGGATCTCTACCGGCCATGCGGCAGTAGCGCTGTTAAACAGCTCCCGGTTAGCTTCATCCTGAAAAAAAGCGGTCAGTTCCTTCTCCTCAGCTGCAGTCAATACTTCCTCCCTGCTTTTTTTCAATAAAAAAATAATTCTCTGTTCCATAGTGGTTTTCAAAACGTAGTAAAATAATTACAGGTGCACGCCGGCAGGCAGCGTAATATTATAAAGAATGAAAAAAAGGCCGTTGGTACTCATCGGCCTTTCACTTTTTTTAAAAATAACAGGAAATAAAAATTAAGTACTTTATTTTCAGTGTGTTAAGGAGAGGAAAAATAAGAGAGAAAGTATTTTACCGGCAGCAGTAAGGCGTCCGCGGATAAAGCTCAGCGCGGCGCTAAGCGTATTTTTCACATAGCTGGGAGAACAATGCAGGCGGTCGGCAATTTCCTGTATTTTCAATCCTTCTTCCCTGCTCAGCTGGTAGATCTTTTTACGCTGCGGCGGTAATTGAGCCACCGCCTCCCTGATCAGCTGCAGCGTTTCCTGCACCTGTAGCCGGTCTTCCGTGTAGTTGGCAGCTGCAGTACCTTCCTCTTCGTTGATACCGGTCACCCTACGAAGCGCCGCCTGTTTATGGAACCAGGTGAAGCACTCATTGCTGGCTACCCGCACAATCCATGCCTGCGGTTCAAGAAGCCCGGGTAGCTTATCCCTGCTCAGCCAGATCCGGATAAAGGTTTCCTGCACAATCTCCTGGGTCCCCTCCGGCGATTTAACCATCCTTTGTATAAAAGAAGTAAGCCAGGGAAGAGCCCCATAAAAAAGTTCACGAAAAGCCACTTCGTCCCCTTCCGATATACTGATCAGTAATTCTTTTGCTATATAAAACTTGGCACCGCGCAATATCTCCTGAGTTAGACCGGGAGCAATTTAATCATTCTCTTCTTCTTTTTTTAATAAAGAAGAACTGAAAAAAGATATACAACTTGTTCATCTCCCCAAATCCACTCCATTCTCTTTTACTTCTTTTTCTGTTGAGATGCCCCGCAGGCTTAACAATTTCTTAAAACGTGCCTCCCAGCCGATATGGTAACTTTGAGCACACCGGATCGCTTATACATGAAATGGATAACAGGGATGCCATCTTACAACTATACCAGACGCATTATCATATGCTGTTTGCCGCAGGCTGTTATCTTACGGATGATAAGGAGCTGATACGCGACTGCATCCACCAGCTGTTTCTCCATTGCTGGCAAAAACAAGACGAACTTTCAAAGATCCTGCATCTGAAAAATTACCTTACCGTTTCACTGCGCAACCGGCTGCTCACTGCCTTAAAGCAGCAAAACAAAACAGTATCCTACGAGCCCGGCGAAATGGATGGCGTGGAATACTCCTATGAAGAAATACTGATACGCAATGCAGATGAAACAGCCATGCAGCAAAATTTACAACGTGCCCTGCAGAATCTCCCGCCCCGGTACAGGCAGGTGATAGAGATGCGTTTTTTCCGGCAATACAGCTACGAAGATATTGCCCGGATCACCGGACAGCCTGTAAAAACGGCTTACAACTATGTGCATGAAGCCCTCACAGCGCTCCGGAAGCAATTGAAGGGCAAACCCACATTCCCATATTAAGGAATCGTTAACTCCGTTTTTCTACCATGGAAATCCAGCCTCCTGCTTTGTCCTACTAACGGAACTATAAACACAGGATCGTTGAAAGAACAATTTTACGCACTGCCGGAAGACTTTTTATCTGACATCTCATTCTGTAACTATTGCAAGGGCGCGCCCGAAAAGGATGTACGCTACTGGACCAATTGGTTTAAAACACATCCCGAAATGGCGCACATATTCCGGGAAGCGGAACAACTATATAAAATGATAGGCGTTTATGACGAAGGCTATCAGCAGGCTTTCGGGCGCTTCAGCAACGAGATCCATACAACCATACAGCCCAAACGCCGCCCGCTTAATGTACGCAGCGTGGTGGCAGCAGCAACTGTACTGGCACTGGTATCTGTATCGCTTTATTATATCATGCGGCCCGCCGGTACAACTGCTATAGCGCAAACAAGCGGGCCTTTGTATGATACCATAGATGCCGGCATTGGCCAGGTACGCAGCATCCTGCTGGCAGACAGCACAACGGTGGTGCTTAACAGCCAGTCGCGTTTGCTGGTCCCAAAAGATTATAATAAACACGAAAGGAAAATTGTACTTGCAGAAGGCGAGGCTTTCTTTGATGTAACCCATCATGCCAACCACCCTTTCACTGTAAAAAGTAAAGGAGTGGAAACCAGGGTGCTCGGCACGTCCTTTAATATACAGGCCTATACAGAAAAAGAAGGCATGCGTATCACGCTGCTCACGGGATCAGTATCCGTGCATACCGGCATTGCGCCACAGCCCATCCTGCTAAAACCCGATGAGCAGCTGACAATTACGGCTGATCGCACTTATGCAGTGCAAAAGGTATCAGCCGCCAGGTACAGCAAATGGATCAACGGTGAACTGAATTTTTACGAAGAGTCATTGCAGGATATTGCTGCCATACTCTCTTCCCGTTACGATGTCTCTTTTGTATTTACAGACAATCGCTGCCGCAAGGAATTGTTCACCGCCTCTTTTGACAAAAACGTGCCGCTCAAAAAAGTATTGGAACTGTTAAGCATCAGCCGAAATATTCACTTTGTACAAAAAGGGGATACAGTGCTTATTAATATGCGATAACCAAACATTCATATTCATTCCCGGACCTGGTACAACCGCAGCAAAACTGCGGCAGGTCGCTTATTGTCCCATAAAAAACAAATATGTATCACAGAATTTTACACTTTTGCTTAGGCTGGCTCCTGCTGTCCCTGCTCCCTTCATTTGCCGCGAAAGCTATCGTGGAACAGCAGGAAACACTGGAGGCTGTGTTGAACCGTATTGCAGACCATACGGGCTTTCATTTTATTTATGATCCGGCCATTGTAAAACAGAAGATCGTAACCATCCCTATCACCGTTGCCGGTCGTACAGGCATACACTCCTGCCTCGACCGGCTTTCTGCCAACACCGCCATGCAGTTTACGATAGATGGCAACAATATCATCGTATCGCCCAAACCACAGATAATACCGGGCAGGATCACCGGCCGTGTAGTGGATTTTGAAAGCGGTGATCCTTTGATCGGCGCTACCGTAAGAGTGGCCAATACTTCCTTCGCCACTGTTACAGATGAAAAGGGATATTACACGATCGACAAAATTCCGCCCGGCAAATACAACCTTCTGTTCAGTTATGTTGGATACGAAACGGGCAGTCTGAACGGCGTGAAGGTGGAAGCCAGGGCTACGTTACAAGCCAGCTTTAAATTACAGCCCAAACGCGGATTGAAGGAAGTAGTGGTAACCGGTATTCCACATCGTAAGGTGATCAATACCACGGATGCACAGCTGGTAGATGAAGTACGCACGGCACGCAGCGTGATATCCGGCATCTCCAATGAGCAGATCTCCCGCAGCATGGACCGCGATGCGGCTGAAGTGGTGCGCCGGGTAGCCGGTGTGAATATCACAAACGACCGGTTCATTGTTGTACGCGGACTTAACCGCCGGTATAATGTTACCTTTCTGAACGATAACATCGCTCCCGCAACGGAGCTGGACAGTAAAGCCTTTTCCTACGATCAGATCGCCAGCAGCATGATAGATCGTATCCTTATTTATAAATCCCCCGCACCGGATCTTCCCGGGGATTTTGCAGGAGGCGTCGTAAAAATATATACGAAGAAAAGCCAGCTCACACGGCAGTTCGATCTGCAACTCTCCGCTCAGTACCGCCCCGGCTCCAACTTCAGCGATATGCCCACTTATGCAGGCGGCCGTTATGATGTGCTGGGTTTCGACGATGGTACACGTGCATTGCCTGCCGGATTACCTGACCTGGTAAAGTTCAATACCGGTAACCCAAAAGACAATGCACAATACTGGAAAGCCTTTCCCAACAATTTTAAATCATTCAAAATAAAAACCGATCTCGATAAACGGATACTGGCCAATTACTATGATGCATGGAAAGTAGGCCGCAAACATATCAACAACCTCACCTCCATCGCTTACACCAATACCACGCAAAACAATACGATCCCGGTATACGACAGCCGCAATTCAAATGGGTCGGAAGGCGTGATCCGCAGCGGCACACAGTCCGCACGCATCACTGTTATCCAGCAAAACACCCTGCCTGTTGGCGACAGTGCGCACCTGGAATTAAAACAGTTTGCCAACCAGCTGGGCAATAAACAAATGATGTCGTATATCCTGTCGAGAGAAAGTGATTATTCCGGGCAGAGTAAAGACAACCAGCTGATCTTCCAAAGCACCTTCCTCTATACAGCCCAGCTCAGCGCCTACTGGAACCTGAAGAACAAAGGAAACACCCACCTCTTTGCCAATGCAGGGTATACCCTGGTGCGCAGGAATGATCCTGATACCCGTGAAATATGGTACCGGCGGAACAGCCAGGACAGTACCTATCCTGAGCATATCGCCGGCGATCCCTGGCTGGTGGGCAGCGCAGCCCAAACCTTCGGCATACGCCGCATTTACACCCGTATCAACGAAAATACCGCACAGGCCAATGCAGAAGCAGAGCATTGGCTGCTGCCCTGGTGGTCGGCAAAAGCAGGGTTCTTTTTCGAGCAGAAAGAAAGACGGGTAAACCTGCGCCAGTTCGGGCTGAACGAAGGCACTGCATACAACGGTGATTTTGAAAACGGCCATATCGGCTATCAACTCACAGAAGATATGCTGGATCATTATATGTCGCCGGACAATTTCCGGCCAGATAATACCGGCCATACCTGGTTTGAAGAAACCAGTCCTTACGACAGCTATTTTGCAGATAACCGCAACCTCTCCTACTTCCTGGCTACAGACATCCGCATCCCCCATTCCAATCTTTCCATCTTTGGCGGCCTGAGGGTGGAAAACAACCGCCTCCGGATTATTGGCGCCCTGATGGCCGGCCAGGCCAATTATCCCCTGGTGGTAGAAAACTCCCGCACACATATGCTCCCCTCCATAAACCTTAACTGGAAACCGGCGGAGCGTATCATTATACGCGCAGGATATGGTAAAACACTTAACCGTCCCGAGTTCCGTGAAGTGGCCCCATTCCCCTATGCTGATATAGAAAACTACCTGATGTATGTAGGTAACCCTGCGCTGCATCCCGTTAATATCGACAACTATGATATACGGCTGGAATGGTATCCGGAAAGCATGCTGAAAAACGAAATGTTCAACCTCGGCTTCTTTTATAAAACACTGGATAAACCTATTGAACAAATCCTGATCAGGGAAAATTACTACGCATCATTCATCAACGAAATCGGGTTTATCAACTCCGGCCCGACAAAAGTATATGGCATAGAAGCAGAAATGCGTAAAAGCCTCAGCTTCATACCCGGCGCCTTCTTCCGCAACCTTTCCTTTATGATGAACGGGGCATGGATATACAGCCGTGTAGATATGCAACCCCAGGGCTCAGACGGAAACCAGACAGGCCGCAAACGCCCGCTGCAGGGACAGGCGCCTTACATCCTTAATTCGTCGCTGAATTATGAAGATCCCGCCATCGGTACCAAAATATCCCTCGGCTATAACGTTACAGGCCCCATGATCGTACTACTGGGCACCAACAGCCACCGGCCCAGTGAACAGATCACCGGCATCCCGGATGTAATGCAGCGCCGCCAGCACCTGCTTGATTTTACCTGGAGCCAGCGCCTGAACAAACATGTGCATTTCAAAGCCGGCGTGCAAAACCTCCTGGATCAGAAGCGGGAATTATTCCTGGACTTTAACCGCAACTACAAATATGACGGGGTTGTGAAAGATCGCGACAACTGGACAAAAGACAGGCCATACCAGCTTTTCAGCCCAAGACCTTATTATTCTTTTGGTCTCAATTTTATTTACTAATCCTGACCAATCAGTGCATATGAACCACATAAAATATTACCTGCTGCTCTTACTACCGGTATGCTTCTCCTGTAAAAAAACATTCAATGAAGAACTGGATAAACGGGGAGAAAGAATCAGGCATTGTTAAGACCTCCACCACTACCCCCGGTATTGCCATGCGTGGTGAGCCAATCACCCTTTATGTAAAGTCCGGCGAACCGGATGCCAATATGAAAATTTTTATAGGCAACGCTGAAGCAGCCATACTCGCGCATGGGCAAACTCAACTGGATGTGCCCATATCCAAATACACAGACGATAAAGAAACCATTGTAGCCGATACTTTCAGGATGCTGGTGCCCGACTCTTCACAGATCGGCGAAACAAGCATCTACATTGTAGTAAATGGCGTTAGAAGCGCGCCCTTCAAATTCACAGTAAAGAAGCCTGATATCCTTTATCCCGGCGATGTGACCGTAAGCCCACTGCTGATGACAGCCCGGGCTGCCCTGGAACCGGTAGACGGGGCCGTGGGCGTTGCTACCGTGGGCGCAGTACATGATATGGGCATGGATAAGGAAGGAGCCATTTATTTTATTGACAACGGGGCTTTTGATTATAACCCGGATCATGGTTACAACAGGCGGAATATGACCATCCGGAAATTTGCCGGCAACCGCATCGTTACGCTCGGTGGCGGAGGCAGCAATGAATTTGCAACGAAGTTGGGTGATCTTAAACTGAACAGCATCGATGCCATGAAGATTGCAGAAGATGGTACCATCTATCTCGCGGTAACCAATGCCCCGCTGACGCGTATTACACTGCCAGGCACTACCGACGTTATAGAATACGAATTACGTTTTCACCGCATACTGAAGATCAATCCCCAAACTAATGAAGTAAAAACACTGGTAGGGCGTAACGACAAATACTGCCTCGACAACGGTATGCTTTACGAAGCCATCGTGGACGGGCCCGCGGATAAGGCGATGATTGGCGCTGTGCAAAGTATGGAACTGGATAAGGCAGGTAATCTCTATTTCCTTGATGGCGGCCTCGCAGGAGGAGGAGCTGTGCTCCGGAAAATATCTGCCGATGGCATGGTAACAACAGAGGCCGGCGCAATAGACGACCTGGCAGATTATGTATTTTATGACAACGACGGCACCCACCCGGAAACTATAAAAGCCGGCGCCTATGTGAACAATAGCGCCAACACGGCAGACGGCTTCGGCTCAAAAGCCAGGATCTACGCTCCCAGGGGTATTGTGCTGGGAGGGAACGGTAAAATATACCTTGCTCAGGGAGCCGGCAGCGCTGAAATGAAAGAATGCATACGGGAATACAACCCGCTCACCAAAGAGGTAACCACTATCATTGGAAAGGCGGTGAACGCACCGGATCACTTCCTGTACTCCGGCACTTTTAAAGAAGTAGATATGCGCACCATCACTTCCTTTGATGCAGATTTCGATGGCAATATTCTCATCGGGTATGATGAACAGATCTATGTGGAAGAGCCCCGCTGCATTTATAAAATTGATGTAAATAAAGAAATGGTGTACAAAATAGCCGGTTATAAAGGCACATCAGACGCCACAAAGCCCCAGCCTGGTCAAACGGCCATTGTGGGTGCGGTAAGCCGTATCCTGTTCGACCAGTTCGGGAAACTATATGTAGGCTACACGCGATATGATTTCTTTGACCAGATACATTTATCCACCATCTCCATCACCCGGTAATAAACGATCCTGCTATGCGAAACAGCTTTTTTAAATTATTGCTATTACTCACTTTTTGCTGGATAACCGCCTGCAATAAGTCCACTGAAATACCGGCATCTCCTGAAATCACCCACCTGATGATCTATAACGGCAGTACGGCATTTATCGGCAAACCAAGCCAGGTGTTTGTAGATACCGCATTTATAACAACACGCGCCTACAATGATATCAATGGCTCCGGGATGGGGATGTTCAACAATGCCAGCTATAACTGGGTAGCCCCCGGCAAACACCGCATAGGCTTTACCGATACCAGCGGCCAGGTAAAGATCGTGGAGAAATATGCCACACTGGCAAAGGACACCTGGTATACATTTTACCTGGCAGATAGTTTGGGCTATTACCAGGTACTGATGTCTGAAGAAAATATGGCCGACCGCCCCGAGCGCAATGCACGCATCAGGTTCGTACACCTGTCGCCCGACAGCGGACCGGTGGATTTTTTTATCGATACGGTAAAAGTGAGCGGGATGGACAGCCTGGTATATAAAACCATTACTCCTTTTACAGAAGTAGCACCTGCTGAGAATCCATCCTTCCGGGTAAAAAGGACAGGCGCCGCGAAAGATGAGCCACACCTGCTCCGGAAAGCCTTTGCCATGTATGCAGGGCGCTCCTATACCTTCATCTTCCGGGGATACATACAGCAGCAGGGAGAAGATCCCAACACCACCATTAACATGTCTGCAATTATCAATTTTTAAACAGCTGAAAAATGCGTATAGTCTATACCGTTATCATACTAGGAATAATGGCATCCTGCCGGAAGGACAAAGAGGAAGCTCCTGCACTGCCATCACCGGAAATCACAGCAATAAGCCGTGAAACTGTCCAGTCGGGCGATACACTGGAGCTTTCCGGCAAAAACCTTCAACTCCCCAACTATACCACGGAGGTTTTCATCAGCGATCACCCTGCCCGTATTCTCAATCAGTCCGATACCAAACTGCAATTACTGGTTCCTGAAAAAATATTCACCGGCAACATTGTAGTACATATCGGCCCACAAACCACTCAGTGGCCCGAAGTGAAAGTAATTGGCTCTCCCAAAATAAAGACCGCCAATCCCCGCTATGCCTATGCCGGCGACACGATCCTCCTTACCGGCGAAAATCTCGGCTATGATGCAGCAGCGCTGAAAGTGTGGCTCGACGGTGTGCCTGTTACTATTACTGCTGTGAAGCCCGACACCGCCCGCATCGTGATTCCCACCGGTACGGGCCTTCATGCGGCATTAAGCTGGCAAACCTACAATGGCCCGAAGTACAGGCAGGACGGTCTGACCGTGGCAGTGAGGCCCGTTAACATTGCCGCCAATAACATTCTCGAATACCTGCAAAAAGACCCTGGTATGGATCTTACCGGTGCAGTAATGGATTACATGTCGCTCACACCTGCAAACAAAAGCCTGAACGATACGCTTCGCCAATACCTCACGGGGCAGATCCCCTGCATCATGTTCCTTCCCAATAATATTGCGATGAATGCAATAGGCATTTATCAATACAGCGATGCACCCAATGCAGGCTTTAATTTCAACGCCCTGCTGAACGGCGTGCTGAAACGAACCACTGAACCGGAGCCCGACAAACTCTATCCTTCTGAGTACACAAACTATGTGTACGAATACTTTGACGGCTTCCCCGACTGGCATGCGTTTATTGTGATCAGGGAAGGGAACGGCGGGCGATATGTGCTTTCCACGCTCAATACCGGCGCAGACCAGCCCATACAGGAGTTTGGCCAGCAACGGCACATTATCAGGAAGCACCGGTGTGGTAACAGCATCATATATGAAATAGATGGTCCCATGACCTATCCAATTGGCAACTGGTAATAACAACTTCCGCCATAACTAAAACCAAAAAAGCCGTCTCCTGTTCTGAGACGGCTTTAATGTTATACCATTTGATCAGCCGGCACATTTCCCTGCCCGGCATTACATCTTTACAAACATCCTGATCATATCTCCATAAACATCTTCTTTATAGCTTTATGATACCGCGGATCGCTTACTTTCAATATTTCATCCACCAGGTCGGTAGAAAGGGGCCGCGCATTGGGATACCGGTGCAAGCGCAGGAAATTCCGCAATGCCTCATTTACTTTAGCCTCCCCGATAAGCTCACTCAGCTTTACCATTACAACAGCGCCTTTTGAATAGCTGATATGCACATTCTCTGCTGTGACCATATACAGCGGCTGATCTTCCGAAAATCCCTTCTCCGAATCATAGATCTGCTGATGCACTTTTACCCGTTCCTCCATTTTTTCCTTTCCATACATCTTTTTATACATCATCATCTCCGTATACATCGCCAATGTTTCTGTGAGCATTGCGGCCCCTTCCCGTTCGTCTGGCGCAATCTGGTTGCTTCCCCACCAGAGATGCGACAACTCATGCCCGGCCAGCTCATTGATAACATCCTGCTGTTTATCTGCCTTGATATTGGCATGAAATACCATGTTCTCCGTCATAAAAATAACGGCAGGATAGGCGGTAGCCGCAAAACCTCTGGTGAAAGATGATACCTCTGCAAAAGTAACGGACCTGAAAGGGTAAGGGCCAAAATTATCCCTGCAATAATCCATGCTAAGCTTTGCGTTATTCACCAGGTGATCCACATTCTCCGCATGCAGGGGATTGTAAAAAACATGGATGGAAATCCCTTTATACACGGTACTTTTCAGGTTATATGCCGCCGATGATAAAGCAAATCGAAATGGAATAGGCACAGGTGTTTCATACCGGAAGTAATTCCGGTTCTTCCCCTTCCATTGTTCTGCCAGTTCTCCCGTACCTATTGCTGTTTGGTCATGGTCTGTTGAGATTAACATATTTAAATGGATAAAATCATTCGTTGAAGACCTGGGATCACTTAACTTCTTAATTTTTGTTGCCTCCCCCAGCCTATATCGTTTTCTTTGAGAACTATCTGTTATTTCGTTATCCGGCTGATAACCCAATTGCGGGTAATACCTGCTGATGCGCATAAAGGAGCCATTCTCTATAATGGCGTTCATAGATTGCAAACCGTTCACCGCCCACCCGTGATAGCTCATCTCAAAATGAATGCGGGCGCTGTCTCCCGGCTGTAAAGGATATTTCAAAACCAGTACAGAAACGGGATCAATTATCCCGGTGGCTTCCTTCGCGGAAACATACCCCGCTTTAATGATCCTGAAATCGCGGTTAAAGTTAACCAGGATGCTGCTGATCATTTCCCCGGTAAGATTTTTTATAAGATAACTGCCTTCAACAGAGTAGGCATGTTGCCTGGGATACAGGTCTATCCTGGTGCTCACATCTGTAACAGTGGGCTGCGGAAGATGCTGGTACTTACGGTAACTGATCTCGTATTGCGCTGCATCGTTCAACAACGCTTTCTTGTTTTTTGGCGCGATATATCCCTGCAGGAATATTTTCCCCGAAATAAACCCGGCAACAGCCGGCAGCAGCATACATACGAGGATTGCCGGTGTTGGTCTTTTGTTCTTTATTGCATAATGAATAAGCCAGAGCACCGCTATTATACACGTGCCGGACACCAGCCGCCAGACAAAGGACGACAGGTATATTCCATAACCATTGAAATCGCTGTATACACCTGTGTAACCCGAAAAAAAACGTAGCAGCGGTTGCGTGATAAACATCTTTGATAATGGACTGGCAGTAAACAATGCCGCACATACAGATATACCAAGGGCAATGTATCTGTTCCCGACGCCTGTATTGATAAGCAACAGGAAACCCGCGAAAAGCATCAGCGGGAAAGTATTAAATACAAAAACACCCAGGTAAGCATTAATATCTACCCGGAAATAATGATAAAAACACTGGAATAATAATCCAAGGACAATGAGTAAAAGCGTAAAATACAGGAGCAAAATACTAATGCCCCACCAATGCCCGGCCTGTTTTGATGTTGAATAAAAGGCAGTGCTTTCAATCATTGAGAATCTTGCCGTATGGCTTCTCCAAAAAATATCATTTACAAAATAGACGGTTAATAATAAACCCGGCAAATGAAAATTTTCAGATATAGTAGTGGCCATCAACCCGGAGCTGGCATAGTTTTGAGGCAGGCGGATACCTTTCTCAATCTCCGCATACATCTCCATCCCCACAAAAAAAAGCAGCAGAATACTTGCTGCAGGCAAGGCAATATTTTTAAAGATATAAACCAGGTCCATCCGTGCAAAGGAAAACACAGACCGGCATCCTGCAATAAAATTAAATGCAGGGGCTACACAGCGAAGCGGGTGGCTATAGTGATAAAACAGGTCTTCGGGTTTATCTGTCTTCCCTCCCTTCACCACTCCTGCCGAAAACGCAGCGCTTCTATACCCCAGCATAATAAACAATATTGAAAGCCCGGTTACTATTACCCTGTTAAGCAGGAAATAGCCGGACAGCGGCACTATCATTGTGTTCCGCTGAAGCACTGTAAAGCCGTTGCTGCTCAGAAAATAGGCAGATAACCCGAACGGATCGGCAAGCGCAGATGCCCGCTGCAGCGTTACGGACTGCGGCAGGCTGCCCGCCATAAAAGGTGAATTGGAAAATACCAGCAATACCATGTATAATATGTATAGCATCAGACTTCCCATGGCCACCAGCAACTTTTTCCGGCTAAGCCAGGCAAGCAGGTAAAGCACGCTGCAGATGAACAGGCTATTGACCACCCCGAAAACAAGCAGCGGGTACAGGTAATAAGTGATATTGAACCGGGACTGCATTTCAGGGCCTGTTCTCAGGCATTGCCCTGCCATGAAGCCTGCCACCATCAATAAAAACCCCGTGAACGTTAGTACAAAAAAGGAGAGGAAACGCCCGCTCACAAAGCCCTTCAGGGAGATGGGCGTTACAAAAAGGATCCTGTCGAACCCGGTATCCCATTCTTTAAATAACAACTGGTTTGCAAGAACAGTGGCAATAAAAATAACAGCAAGACTTAACATCCCCAGCATAAACCCGGTGGTGTAGGGGGAATTAAAATAAATACCTGTTCCCGGCGACAGGTTGAACCGGCTTCCTGAAAAGAAACCTGTACCTAGCAGGAAGATCATGGCTACATATGCGAAAAAGCTCCTTGTATAGCTTGTAAGATCAAACAGGAAAATAGCTCTCATAAATGCTGATCATTGGTATAAGGCGTGAAAATAAACATGCTCCAGTGTGGGCCGTTGTTCCCGGAAACCTTGCGGGCATTCGTTTGCATATACAACAATATGCATCTCCTTTTCAATAAGCAGGTGACTGATCACCTGGTAGCGGGCCTGATACGCTTCCCGTTCCGACCGGTGGATCTGCTTTGTCCATATTTTTCCTTCCAGCGCCGCCACCATTTCCGCAGGTTTGCCCCATGCCTGTAAGCGGCCTTTTTTTATGATCGCCATTTGCGGGCACAGGTTACGCACATCTTCCACCAGGTGGGTGGAAAGGATTACGATCACTTCTTCACTTGTTTCGCTGAGCAGGGTATTGAAACGGTTCCGCTCTTCCGGATCAAGACCCGCGGTGGGCTCATCCACAATAATGATCTTAGGATCGCCCAGCAGGGCCTGGGCCACGCCAAAGCGTTGCTTCATGCCCCCGGAAAAAGTATGCACTTCCTTGTTCCTGAAAGCGGAGAGGTTCACTTTTTCCAGCAGAGCCAGTATCTGCGCTTTCCGTTCTGCCGCATTACCTATACCTTTCAGCAAGGCAAGATGGTCCAGGAGCCGGTAGGCGGAAACTCTGGGATAAACCCCAAAATCCTGCGGAAGAAAGCCCAGCTGTTTTTTTATGAACTCCGGGTGGCGCACAATATCGGTATCATTAAAATGGATGCTTCCCCCGCTGGGCTGTTGTAAACCAACTATGGTTTTCATCAGTGAAGATTTACCAGCTCCATTAGGACCTAAGAGCCCGAACATGCCGTTGTCAATTTCCAGGGAAACCTTTTCCAGCGCCTGTACGCCGTTCGGATATCTCAACGAAACCTGGTCAATTGATATCTTATTCATTATTTTACTTTTCAGTTTAGACAATGGGATGCCCTGCAATAACATGCATTGCTTTCGGGTTGGTATAATGTTTTGTTGTTCTGGTTTTCTTATAATCCCGGACGCTGCAAATGGCTCCGGGTTTAAAATGTATATCCTGTTCCAGGTATATCCTGTCAATATAAAGCCTGTCCGCGATCTTTACCGGTTCATACATTTAAATCAATGTTCAATATCTCATAAACATTATCATAAAATTATAAATAATTATTGTAAAACGATAATTATTTAATAAATATTAAGAAGATGCTATGCAACTTTCTGCCAGTATATCTCATTATGTAAAGCAGGATTGTTCATTAATGTTGTGGCATTCAGAAGTGATGCGGTTATTATCCGTGCATAAAAAAAGCCGTTACAGTTTTTCGACTGTAACGGCTTTTAAACATCATTGAGCATTATTGGTTCCTGCTCTCCAGTTGCCCAACCAGGATTCGAACCTAGACAAACAGAACCAAAATCTGTCGTACTACCATTATACTATTAGGCATCAATTTTACCGGGGATGCAAATGTAATTTTTTTCTTAAAGAAAACAATTATCTTTTCCTACTGATAGATAATGCTGCTATTCCCACTGCTACTGCATCTTCCAGCCCGCCTACAGCGGCATCTTTTATTTTCAGTCTTTTGCCGGTGGCTTTGCGCAGGTAAAAGAATGCATACGCTGCGGCTACCGCAGCCACGCCGCCGATCACTGCACCTTTCCAGGCTTTTTCTCCCCTGGCCTGGTATAAAGTAGCTCCGGCCAGCGCGCCAGACAATGCCCTGCCTGTAATACCGGTGGCGGCTATACGATCTCCGATACCGGGGGCTTTGTCCACCACCAGCTCACCGGCAGCCATAGTTTGTAAGTAACGTGAAGTTCCTTGCTTCTGCATAAAACCCAATGGCGATTTACGCAGTTTCTCCGATGGTTGCCGGTTAACAAAATAACTGGCGAAAGCAGGGCCCATAGCGCTGCGCATCCCGGCAACCATACCCAGGCCAATAGCCCGGCAAATAGTAGGTATCATAGCTTTTTTCATACTGTTGCCGTCGCAATCATTATGCCATGCATGCCACTCTGCTTCTGTTTGCTATTTACTTTTGCGGCGGCGCTGATAAACGTTGGTGGTCTTTCTCCAGCTGCGCCTTCAGTTGTTCGTAATTCACCTCCTGCACTGCTTTGTTGCCATTAATGGCTAACACCGCTGCTGTAGCCGCGCTTTGCCCCAGGATCATAAACACCGGCTCCATCCTGATAGATCCGTAGGCAATATGTGAGGCCGACAGGCATACCGGTACCAGCAGATTACTGCACTCCTGCTGTTGCGGAAGTATAGACCCGTAAGATACCTGGTAAGGTTCTTTTATGTCCACGCCTATGTCGCCTTCATTCTGCACATAGCCGTCTTTTTTCACATATCGTTGCGCATTATGTGCATCCAGTGTGTAAGAACCCATCCCAATAGATTGCGGTACGGGTACTTCCCCAAGTACTGCCTGCTGCGTCATAACGTGCATGCCTTTCATGCGTCTTGCCTCACGTATATACAACTGGTGCGGCCAGTTATGATTATCACGGAATTCATCGGCCGACAAGCCCCAGGTTTGCATGCGGCGCTGAATAGCAGCGGGCACGCGGGCATCATGCGCAAGGAAATACAATAATCCCTGCTGGTACACTTCATGCTCATGAATAATTTCCTTCCTGCGCTCATAGGATGCATCCGGGTAATCGTAATTCATGCCGATGTTATCAAAACTAAATGGGCCATGATTGTTCACATCCGTTTTATGATTGGGGATAGGGTCAAATTTGTTGAACACTTCATTCCAGCCGCTGTCCAGCACGCGGACAAGCAGCTCATACTGCGTGGAATCGTATCCTTCCGGCTTTGGCAAAGCAATCCTGTTGGCAGGGTTATCGGTAAGGCACATACGAAAACAATAGGCTTGTAACTTTTTATCTGCTGCACCTTTCTCACCGGGATCTTCCCCGGAAACGCGCGGCAGCAAACCGCTGTTGGGATCGCCGGGAATGCGGTAAGGGCTGATGTTCTGTTTGAAATGATGCCCGTGATGTAAAACGCCGGTTTGTACGCCGTTCCAGCTCTCACCGTAGGTAGCCACGGCTTCCCGGCCTGTGGTATAGCTTACGCCGGCGGCAGCCATCAGGTCGCCCTCATAGGTGGCGTCAATAAATACCTTGCCGCTATAAGTATGGCCGCTGAGCGTAGTAATGGATTGTATCTTTCCATCTTTCTTTTTCACCCTCTGTTCACGGTCCAGCCATTCATCCCGGTAAACTTTAATATCATTCTCCCTGATGTAATCTTCAAATACCTGTTCTGCCACATGTGGCTCAAAGATCCACATAGTGCGCTCTGTGCCATCCATTGCCGGCGTGCCTTGTCCTTTATTACCGTATTCCACCTGCTGTTGCCAGTTCCAGGCGGCAGGTTGCTGGTAGTGCAGCCATATGCGGTGATAAAAATCGCGGGCCAGTCCGCCTATTACCGATTTGTTGCCGGTATCTGTAAACCCGAGTCCACCTGAAGAAAGGCCACCCATATGCTTATCAGGCGATACCACTATCACCGTTCTGCCCATTTTATGCGCCTGCACTGCAGCTGTTATAGCCGCAGAAGTGCCGCCGTAAATAATTACATCTGCCTTGTAATCCGGCGCCGCTGCGCGGGAAAACAAACAAGCACTTACCAGGATTGTTGCTAACAGTACTATTTTTCTCATGCTGTCAATAATTTTTTTAGATATGCCGGATAACTTTTCCCTTCTGTGCCGCCATCACCAAAAGTGATGCTGTCGCCGAAGCAAACCACCCTGCCATGAGGCAGTTGCCTTTGTGTAATATATTCATACAACGCCACTGCCATGGTGCGGTATCCTGCCGGTGTGGGATGCACGCCGTCCTGCTTGTTACTGTTGGCCACATTCTGAATCAGGCTTTCCATCCCTTCTCCTACATCTCCTGCCCGTTGAAAAATATAACCCATATCCAGTAAGTCCTGCTTATTATCCGCTGCAATTTTCCGGATCACATCATTCACCTGCTCCTTCCGTTTGGCATGCCCTTCAGGCTCATAAAACGCACGCGGATGGCGGGTATACAAGTAGGGTTCATATACCGGCAGGATAGTCATCAGTAATACCCGGCTCTTTGCAGCTATCAGTTGGCCCACTATATTCCGCAGATTGGCTTCATACTGCGGCAAGGCAATATGCTTCATCGAATTCATATCATTGGTGCCTATCATAAGGATGGTTAGGTCCGGCTGATGCGCCAGGCAATCTTTATCGATGCGCTTCAGCAGATCGGCAGTATTATTACCGCCAATACCCGCGTTGAAAACAATAGTGCCGTTGGTTTGATAAACCTTCCCGGGTAAATACTTCTCCGGAAATGAAAACGTGGCGGTGAGCAATCCGGCCTGTAAAAAATTCCTGCGATGCATTTATTTTCATTTAGAAGAGCAAATAAAATACAGTTAATAAACTGTATTTCTAAGCATTATCTTTTAAACGATAAAAAAACGGCTATTCTACTCTCCCCCATACAAAATGTGAAATTATCAAGGCTTAAAAATAAAACATCTGATGTTTAAATAAACATCATACCTTTGTACTGTAAACGGAAAATTATGGAGCGTACATCCAAATTATCGGACTGCGTTATCAACGCCATCCAGAAAGATATCTCCCAGGGAAAATATAAACCGGGCCAGAAAATACCTGCTGAGCCCGAACTAATGGTACAATACGCCGTTGGCCGCTCTACCATCCGGGAAGCCATTAAAACGCTGGCTATGACCGGCATACTCCGTGTACAGCAAGGGGCCGGCACCTTTGTAAACGAAACCGTACAGGCGGAATCGCTGGACCAACGCCTGAGAAGGGCCGACTTCGAGGAAATTAACCAGGTAAGGCGGATGCTGGACTACGAAATTGTGAAGCTGGCAGCTGAAAACCATACCAAAGAAGACCTGCACCAGTTGAAATCATTGCTGGAGCAACGCAAAAAAGCCATCCTGGAACAGCAATACGAGCAATGCCTGGAAGCAGATATCGCTTTTCATACTGCCATTGCCAAAGCCTCGGGCAACAATGTGCTGGCGGATCTTTTCCGCAGTTTTACTACGGTGATCCGCGACTTTTTCACTAAACGCGATACACAAAGCATCAGCCACTTTGCCATCAGCCATCACCTGCATGAACAGTTATATAAAGCCATCAAAAGCGGTAACGCCAAATTATCCCGGCAGGTAATGGAAGATATCCTGGACAATAACTATTAAAGTATTAATAAATGAACATCCTGATCTTTAGCTTAATACTGCTGGCAGGCGCTTATGTGGCGGGACTATTAGGCTCTCTCACCGGCCTCGGCGGAGGCGTGATACTGATCCCGCTGCTAACGCTCGTATTTCATGTAGACATCCGTTATGCCATTGGCGTAGCCCTGCTGGCTTCTATTGCCAACTCTTCCGGCGCGGCCACTGCTTATATAAAAGAAGGGATTACCAACATCAGGCTGGGTATGTTCCTGGAAATAGCCACTACGGCAGGCGCTGTCGGAGGCGCGCTGCTGGCCATATTCACGCCTGTAAATACCATTGCTATCCTGCTCGGGGTAGTGCTGATATTTTCCGCTGCCATGACCATCCGGAAAAAGCACGAACATGCGGAACAAACAGGCAGTAAATTATCTCACCTTTTAAAATTGAACAGCAGCTATCCAACGCCCAACGGGGAAGTGAGCTATCAGCTGAAAAACGTGGCCGGCGGTTTTGGTATCATGCTTATTGCCGGCGTATTATCCGGTTTGCTGGGTATCGGTTCCGGCTCATTAAAAGTACTGGCCATGGACAGCACCATGCGCATCCCTTTCAAAGTGAGCACCACTACCAGCAATTTTATGATCGGCGTTACTGCTGCAGCCAGTGCGGTGGTGTATCTGCAGAGAGGTTATATTGATCCGGGCATGGCTTTCCCGGTGGTGCTGGGCGTATTGGGAGGTGCCTTCACAGGCGCCCGTTTACTTACGCTTATAAATGCACGCACGCTAAGGATCATCTTTTCCGTAGCCATCACTTTTGTGGCGCTTGAAATGATCTATAACGGATTTAATCACCAGTTTTAATTACTGCCTCATGAATGTATTTAAGAAAATGCTTGGCGACCGCGATATAGAATTGCTCATCGGCAAACAGCTCAGAACCGGCGTAGTTACTGCCAGCTGCATTGCGTTGCTGGGAGGTATCTTTTACCTGGCGCAGCAGGGCGCTGCCAGTGTGCCTGACTATTCACAGTTTAAAGGGGAAGGCGCGGAATACACTTCTTTCCGTGGCATCTTCCACGGCGTGGCTACCGGCAGCCCCACAGAATTTATACAGCTGGGCGTACTCGTGTTGCTGGCCACCCCCATACTCCGTATCCTTTTCTCACTGCTGGCATTTGCGCTGGAAAAAGACAGGCTGTATGTGTTCATCACCACGCTGGTGCTGGGGATTATTTTATTCAGTATGTTCGGTGGGCTGAAAATATAAATACTATTCTTCTCTCAATCGCTCATCGGTATAGGTAATAGCAGTTCTGCCGTGAGGAAAAGGTTTGCCTTGTTCATCCACACTTACAAACACCATTTTATCTACTGTAAGAATTGTTTTTTGTGTGATCTTATTCCGCACCTGGCAGGTGAGTGTGAGAGAAGTCCGGCCAAAGTTGGTGGCCTTGATGCCCAGTTCTACAATATCGCCCTGGCGGGCAGAATTGATAAAATTAATTTCAGACATGTACTTGGTCACACAGCGGTTGGTTCCTAACTGAATGATGGAATAAATAGCTGCTTCTTCATCGATCCAGCGCAGCAAACTACCGCCAAATAAAGTGCCATGCGCATTCAGATCCTCCGGCTTTACCCATTTCCGTGTATAAAAATTCATGCCTCAACAATTTTGAGGGCAAAGCTATTTCATTCTCCGATACGATGCACAACTTTTCCTGATACCATGGTGAGCTGCACCCTGATATCATCGTCAAAAATAACAATATCCGCATCCTTCCCAACTGCCAGTGTTCCTTTCCGGTTATCCACACCCATTATGCGGGCAGGGGTATAGCTCATCATCCGTACGGCTTCCGCCACCGGCACGCCTGCAAGGTTCACCATATTCCGTACGAGGCGGTCGGTAGTAGCCACGCTGCCGGCGAACGCGCTGCCATCAGGGAGTTTGGCCACTCCCTCTTCCACTATAACCTCCAGGCCTCCGTTCAGCGGTCCCAATACGCTTTTGCCGGGAGGCATGCCTGCTGCCCGCATCGCATCTGTGATCAGCGCTATCCTGTCCGGTCCTTTGATTTTATAGATCAGTTTCAGCAACGGTGCAGGAAGATGTGCGCCATCTGCAATCACTTCTGCATCTATTTCATCTATCAGATACACGCTTTCAATAACGCCGGCGTACCTGTACAGGTTACGGCGCGTTACGCCAGACATGGCTGAATAGAAATGCGTAGCCAGTGTATAGCCGCATTCCACTGCTTTCACCACTTCTTCGTAAACAGCATCGGTATGGGCAATGGCTGGTAAAACCCCTTTGCCCCGCAGGTAATTACCCATTTCCAGCGCACCGGGTAATTCAGGCGCTACGCTCCAGCGCACAATATGTTCGCTGTAATCCAGTACTTCCCGGTATTCCGCAGGATCGGGGTTACGGATATAACGCGGATCCTGTGCACCGCGCTGGCTCATGGCAAAATAGGGGCCCTCGAGATGAATGCCCAGGAAAGATGCGCCGTTATGCGGCTGTGCCACTGCCTGCCGGTAGATGTCCAGCGTATGCAAAAGGCCGGATTTCTCTGCGGTTAAAGTAGTAGGTACCATTGCTGTGGTGCCATATCGTGCATGCGTTTCCGTTATACGGTGAAAAGCATTTACAGTACCATCCATAAAGTCATGGCCACCACCTCCGTGAATATGCAGGTCAATAAAACCGGGGGCAATATAATTCCCCCCGGCATCTATGACCCTGTCTGCATAATCCGGGATAGTTCCTTCTCCCGCGGCTGCAATCTGCCCGTCTTTTACCAGCACGCTGCCGGATGCAATTACCCGGAATGGTGTGATCAGGCGGCCGTTTATGATCTTAATGATTTCCTGCATGGATTAAATGGTTTTCTGCGCCGGCTGCAGCTTTGCGGCAGATGCTTCATCCAGATAAAACACACAGCTGGCATGTGTTTGTAAAATACTGGCGGGAAACAAATTGCTTACAGGTTGCTCCAGGCTGTTCTTCACCGCCTGTGCCTTACGTTCACCGGGCACGGAACAAATGATATGTTCCGACAGCATGATCTGGTGCACCGACATACTGATGGCTTGTAATGGCACTTCTGAAACTGCACTGAACCAACCTTCATTCATCTGTTGCTGCCGGCAGGCAGTGTCGAGATTTACTACAAGATACGGTTTAGTGGTGTTAAAATCTGCCGGAGGATCATTAAAAGCCAGATGCCCGTTCTCTCCTATCCCAACTAATGCCACATCAATGGGGTGGGCCTGTATGAGAGTGCTGATCCGGCTGCATTCAGCTTCAGGATCACCTTCCCCGCTGATCAGGCATACTGATTTCAGTGGCGCTACTTTATCAAGGAAACGTTCTTTCAGGTATTTCCGGAAACTGGCCGGATGGGTTACCGGTAAGCCAATATATTCATCGAGGTGAAACATGCTTACTTTTCCCCAGTCGATATCGCTGTCGATCAGTTGCCGGATCGTTTCAAACTGGCTGGTTCCGGTGGCCAGTATAATATTGGCGCTGCCTTTTTCTGCGATGGCAGTCTTAATCAATGCTGCTGCAGCATTACCGGCTGCAGTACCTAATGTTTGCGGGTCTTTGGATTGGATTACTTTCATTGCGCTTTTATTTTTCAGGAGATGATTTCTTTTTGCTCTTTACCCCGGTAGTGCCACCCTGCAGCAGGGAAATATCCGTCGGCTTGTTGTGTTGCCAGGCGCCATTGGTAAAATCTGGAATATCGATGGAAGCGGAACGGTTGGCTACAGACCATTCACTCAGCGGCCCGATGGCGCTCCATGCGGCAGCATCATACACATCAATATCTACCGGCAAACCATTGCGTAAACAATCGATGAGGCGCCAGTCCATTAAAAAGTCCATACCACCGTGGCCACCTATCTGTTTAGCCATCTCACCTAACTTTTTAATAATGGCAGGCGTATATTTTTCTTCCAGTTTTTTAAATTCTTCAGAACTTAGCCATCCTTCGTGGCTCACTGCAATTCTGGGTTCCAGCGGGTATTTCTGGGCGGTGGCTTTTGTGCCGCTCACGAGGTGTAAGCGGGAATAAACCCGCGGGGAGCTTACATCGTGCTGCAACATAATGGTGCGGCCCTTGCGGGTGCGGATAGTAGTAGTGTTCATATTGCCCCGGAAATGCGCGTTTACGTATGGCTTATAAAAATCGTCGGTAGCCGCCTGCTCCACCGTTTTGTTATGCAGCAGAAAATCATTGCTCTGCATAGATACCAGGTATTCCATACTATCGCCACGGTTCACATCCAGCACCTGGCATACAGGCCCCAGGCCATGCGTGGGATACAGGTTACCGTTGCGGCGTGCATTTTGTTTAAACCGCCACATATCGTAACGCTTGCTCTTATCAAAAAGGCTGTCAAAAATATCGTGGATGTAAGCACCTTCACAATGTACCAGTTCCCCGAAAAAGCCCTGCCGGGCCATATTCAGCGTGAGCAGTTCAAAAAAATCGTAGCAGCAGTTCTCCAGCAGCACACAATGCTTTCTTGTTTTCTCAGAAGTTTCCACCAGCTGCCAGCATTCATCAATGGTGATGGCAGCAGGAATTTCTGTAGCTACGTGTTTGCCATGCAGCATAGCATATACGGCAATAGGCGTGTGAAGATCCCATGGCGTGGCAATGTATATCAGGTCAATATCATCCCGCTCGCATAACTGTTTCCACGCATCTGCCGAACCTGTATATTCATGCGGCTGGTAACCGGAACCTTTGATCCTTGCTTTAGTAGCGGCAATCATTTCCGGCCTGATATCACATAATGCTTTTACCTCTATGCCCTGTAAATAGGTAATGCGCTCTACGGCAGCGGAGCCACGGTTACCAAGACCGATATAGCCTATCCGTACCGTGTCAATTTTAGGCGCGGCGTAGCCGCTCATATTAAACTGCTGCGGATGCTTTCTTCCGGCCTGCTTCCGGATCTGGTCCAGTGCCCTGCCCTGCTTTTCCTGGGCCGCGGCGTAACCGGGAATCAATGTACTGCCCCCGACCCCAACGCCTGCCAGTCCGAGCAGCTTTAAAAAATCTCTGCGTTTATTGTTCATAAAGGTGTATTTTTTCCGTTATTGAAAAATGGTTTGCCCCGGCTGTTTACAACGCTTCCTCAACAGGGAAAACTCTTCACGTGGGGCTGCTAATCCGGCATCGCTCAGCAGCCGCCCGGACATGGTTACCGGTTTTCTGAACAGGATATCCTTTCCGGTCAGCGCTGCGGCCAGTGAAATATCTCCCCATACCAGCAAACCAGGTACATGTATGGCCATAGTAAAATAGTCGATACCTGCGCGCTCATCAAAGCGATAACTCAGTGGGCTGCCATCCAATACTACTTCGTTTACTTTGCCTCCCAGCGCAGTAAAAAACAGGGAGGCCACGCCAGCCTCCCTGCTACCGTTAAGCACAACACGGCCCTCACTATTTGCCATTTTCAAATAGTCTGTAATAATCTGCAGATCGCTTACCCATCTCCCCTGTACCGTGGTACCAAGCCACAAAGCGGAACGCGCCAGCGTGTGGTAAGGCGGCAGACTGCCATCTGTGGCGGTAGCGGCGGCAGAGCCCTGTTCACCACAGCCCCAAAGGTCAGCCAGCACAATGCCTTTACCTGCAGTTGTTAACTCACTGATCACTGCCGCCGGTACACTGTCCTTTCCACCCGGATGCGTTACCACTACATAGTCTTTATTTTTACCACGGGGCGCCCTCAGCAGCAAAGGGATCAGTGAGCCATCGGTTGTTTCCAGCGCAATACGCTTCCATCCATCCTGTGATGAATAGTTATGCGCCTGTTTTAATACTCTCTTTTCGTTTATGCGCAACAGTTGGCGGAGCGCTTTTCGTTTTGCCTCGCCATCAATTTTTTCGTTTAACAATCTTTCATGGAGTAATTGTCCCTCCCGGCTGCACCAGGAGGCTGTGGTGGTCACGCTGCTATCGCGCCCGCCATTGGGAAAAGTAAGCAGCTGAGCAGGAGGCAGCAGGCTGAAAACAGGTTCCTTTTTGGGTGCGCCTGTACCAATATGTTTCAACTGCAGATCCATCCAGCCTATCATAGTTTCCCTTATTTCAGGCCAGTACCCATGCACGGTATTAAACAGCTGGTAACTGAGCTTATCACTGGCATGCAATGCTTCGTAAACCAGCGCTGCCTGTTTATAACTGCGCAGCATTTCCGAAGGATAAAATGACCTGCTCGCATCATTCAGGGCATTACAGATCTTCAGCGCGCGAGGGGCTACCATGGCCAGTATCCCCGATTCTTCCGTGTAGGTAAGCCCATCCGGTACCAGTTCACATACACAGTTGCTGTTCATGATGTAAGATTCAAAAGTACCTACGCTCACTACCGGCACAGCGGCCTTAATGCGCTCATCCATGGCCGAGAGCCACATGGTTTGGTTTCCACCGCCACTGGCCCCGGTAGCGCCTATACGTTCTTTGTCCACTTCCGGTAAGCTGCATAGCAGGTCCACTCCCCGCATGTTATCGGTAAGCTGCATTCCCAGCAGCGTGTTGCCCGTATTCATCAGCGAAGCACCGAGGTTAGCGCCATGATACTCCGTTACTCCCTCATCAGTAGTTCTTTCCCCTGCGCCCCAGGCATCGATGTTCAGGCATACGTAACCGTTCAATGCCAGGCTATGTGCAGTGGCCTGCACCATTTCCCCCATACGGGCATCTTTCCAGTGGCCGTGCATATTAATCACTGCCGGGAACGGGCCTTTGCCATCAGGTATGTATAAGTTGGCCGTAGCAAATACCCCCGGCCTCGTCTGGAACAGGATATTACGTATATGGTATCCCGTTAATTGTGTACGCCCTGTTTCTTTTATTTGCAGGGGGAGCGCGTGGTGTTCAACAGCGCCGGTCGACTGCAGAATGGCGGCTTTCAGTTGCCGGCGCCGCTGTGCCCATTCCAGCTCCGGGGCAGGCAGTACCTGCGCCTGAAACGCTGTAGCCGCCTGCTGTTTCAGCTGTTGCTGGATGATATCAGTCCTTTCCCCGGAAAAAACTTTCGGCAACGGCCCCTGCCGGGCATGGAACAGTGAGAACAACACCATGAAAAATGAAACTAACGTCTTCAAGTATAATTGCATTTAGTGATACATCAATCTACATCCCACCACAGGCGGGTAGCAGCATTGTCCGGGCCGCCCAGTAACTGTATACCTTTCTTCAGCTCTTCCCCGTTATTCACTGCTTCAGAAGAAGGATAAGGTAACCGTTTGATAAAAGTGCCTGCCGGTAAATCAGGATTATCTGATTTTACCACCGGGTACATCACCGGGTAACCGCTGCGGCGGTATTCGGCCCATGCTTCCAGTCCGTCGGGGTAAATAGCCAGCCATTTCTGTGTGCCTACCTGCTGGCGCTGTATATTCAACGCTGTACCAAATTTAACCGGTATATTGGCTACAGCGGCAGAATTTTCCGCATCGCCCGGGGCTACCGGTACCGAGGTGGAATTTGTATAAGCGCTGACAACAGCAGCATCTTTCACCCCCCAGTTTTCCATGCTTACCGCAATACCTTTTTCGTACAGGTCTTTCGCAGCCCCACCCATATTCCAGCCATTTAAAGCACCTTCTGCGCGAAGGAAATAAGCCTCGGCAGCCATCATTACATGCTTGGGCGCTTCCAGTGCCGGCAGCCAGGAGAGGTTCAGCGGGTTATAGGTGGCCCAATAAGTGCCCGCATTGGAAGTTTGCGGCGCCTGGTTCAGCGGGTTATTCAGCGATACCGTCGGCGAGCCGTTGCGCACACCCCTGAAACTACCTCCATTTACTGAAGGCTGGTAAAAAACATCCATCCTGGGGTCGTTGTAGCCTTTCATATAAGACGCCATAGTGGCGCTCATGCTGAATTCATTATAGGATGCCACTCTTGCCAGCCCGTTGCCATCGCCACCGTTCAGTGATTTCTTCATCATGGCGGTATGGGCAGCTTCCGTCATTACGCCGGCAGTTACTGCGGCTTCCGCCTCCTGCCTGGCACGCTCCGGTTGTACCTTTGAAATCCGCAGTGCGAGCCGCAAACGCAGCGTATTGGCAAAGCGGATCCATTGCTGTACATCCCCTGCATATATCAGGTCGTTGGCTCCGAAAATATTGGTGGCGCTACCGGCTTTAAGATTTTTTACTGCGTGATCAAGTCTTTTGAAGAAGTCGTCATAAATTTTATCCTGGGCATCGTAAGGGATCACATCCTGGGCTTTCCCGGCATCAAAATAAGCTACCGGACCGAAATAATCCGTCAGGTGATGAAAGGCATACACCCACATGATCTCCGCCAAGGCATACTCGCCGGAAGTTTCTTCTGTGTTCTCAAAAATGGTTCGCAGCTGCGGCACCGTTTGCACATAGGCAATGATGCCCGGCCGCGGCAACCAGCCATCGTTGATCACATAACGGTCTGTTTGAAAACTGTTGGTGTTCAGTGCAAAATACTGTGCATATAAATCCGCATACAGGTTCTGTACAGTCTGATAATATCCCTGGTTAACACCGGCCGATGATTCTGCCTTCGCAAACATAAAAGGCAACTCACTTTTGCCAACACCCGTTAACCCGCTGGGGTCCACGTTCATGGAATCGAAGTTCTTTGTACAGCTGCCCATCATTATCGTCAGCGCAAGTGGAAGTATATATCTTAATTGCTTGTTCATGGCTGTATTTTTTTGTTAACTAAAAGGATACATTCAGGTTCAGGCCAAAGCTGCGCACTGCCGGCGGTAAACCAGCCTCAATGCCCTGGTAGTTACTGGTACCCAGCGCTGATTCCGGATCAATTGGTAATTTACGTTTACCCATGCCCGGTATATCGAGCACCGACTTGCCCCGGTACAGGAAAAACAGGTTACGTGCAGTCAATGAAAGCCGTGCACGTTTTATCAGCTTCTGGTCGAAATCAAAATCATATCCAAACGACAGTTCCCTTAAACGGAAATTGGTGGCGCTGAAAGCAAAGAATTGTCCCCATGCATCGCGGCCACCCTGTGATACTTTTGTCCAGAAATCTTCTGCATCAATCGCTTTTGTATTAACGCTGCCATCTGCCAGCACGCCTGGCAATACCAGTCCGCCGTCCCTGTACCTTGTAGTATAGTCGGCCACCCCGTAGGAGGCCAGCAGCGCATCTGTACCGGATATAACGATACCGCCTACACGACCGTCAATGAGAAACGACATGCTGAACTTTTTATACTGCAGCTGGTTGTTCCAGCCCAATGTGAAGTCGGGATTAAAATTGCCGAGATACTGATTCTGTGCTACTACCGGTAAACCGTCTGTACCTACCAGGTACTGTCCTGTTTTCGGATCCTTTTGCCACGCATAACCATACATATCTCCATACTTACCCCCAACCTTTGCCTGCAGGGTGGCGAAGTTGGTAGCGGGAGAAAGATTGATCTGATCTACCCCTTCGGCCAGGTATAATACTTTGTTACTGTTGGTGGCAAAATTCACACTGCTGTTCCAGGTGAAATCCTTACGCTGAACAGGTGTGCCGCTCAACATAATTTCAAGGCCCTTATTCTCAATGTTGCCGGCATTGATATATTGATCATCAAAACCGCTGGCCTGTGGCAATCCAACATTCAGCAGCTGGTTAATGGTATTGTTCTTATATACGGTAGCATCCAGTCCAAGCCTTCCGTCAAAGAATTTCCATTCCAGTCCTGCTTCCCACGACTTTGTTTGTTCCGGCTTCAGGTTATAAATAGATTTGGTATTATCTCTCGATACAAAGCCTCCGCCTGCGCCAACACTGTAGTAATATGCCTGCAGTAACATATACGGATCCGCATCATTACCTACCTGCGTATATGCAGCGCGCACCTTACCAAATGTAATCCAGGAAGGCATCTTCCACATATCAGATATTACGGCGGACAATCCTACAGAAGGATAAAAATAGCTGTATGGCCTCGGCAGGGTAGACGACCAGTCGTTCCGCGCACTTACATCCAGGTACAGGTATTGCCTGAAATCCAGTTGTGCGCTGCCATATACAGACTGGATCTCTTTCTGCACCGTAGTGTTGGTGGTGGCCGGAGCGGTGGCAAACATGAGATTAAAATGATTCGGGATACTCAGCCCGTTGGCCAGTACCTGCGAATTGTATCCTTTGCTGGTAAGTATGCTTCCTCCCAGGTTATAGCTTACATGGAAATCGCCGGATAACCTGTTACTGCCGGTTAGCAGCAGGTCTATATTCCGTTCCCAGTGATTCACATATGCTTCCAGGTAACGGCCGCCGGGCTGCACCGGGAAAGCTACAGTACCATTGTAATAGGAAGCGGTGATCTTATCGTCGTAACGGTCGAGGCTATACCGGCCCTGTAAACTAAGCCAGTCGGTAAGCCGGTATTTGGCTGATCCCAGCAGCATGATACGGTTGCGCGATTCATCCACCATGTTGCGGTACACGTCCCAGTAAGGGTTCTGGAAGGTAGTGGAGTTGGTCCAGTAAATAGGATAAGGTTGCCCCGTAGCATCCATTCCTTCAAAATGCTTCAGCGAATCCTTACTAAGGTCACGCGGCATCAGGTAGGCTTCATTGGCCACGCCCTGGTCGCCCAGGCGGGGCTTGTTTTTGATATCCTGGCTGATGTAGGTCAGTTTTACATCTGTTGTCAGGCGGGGTAATATTTCAGCGGCAACGCGGAGGTTCAGCGTATTTCTTTCCATTCTGTTCTTCGGGATAATACCACTGATGGCATTATTGGTGTAAGATGCGTAGCCACGTAGTTTTTCGTTGCCGCCGGAAATATCTATAGAATTATTCACTGTAGTTCCCGTGTTAAAAAAGCTTCTCACGTTATCGGAGTAAGTTTGCGCAGGCGCTCCCCAGCTGGCCGGGGCGCGGTTGCCCGCCTGACCTTTGCTGCCGCTGCCGTAGGTATTCTGGAACTTCATCAGCATATTGGGCTGATCCAGCGATACGCCGCCGTTATAATTTACTGCCAGCTTGCCGCTTTTACCGCTTTTGGTGGTGATGATGATAGCGCCATTGGCCGCACGGCTACCGTATAAAGCTGCGGCTGCGGGGCCTTTCAGTACGTTCACAGACTCTACATCCTGTGGATTTATACTGGCCGCGCCATCGCTGCCGGAGTAGCCACTGCTAACGCTTTTAGGCTGTGTACCAATGGTGTTGGCAGAGCCGCCCCCATTTTTTTCGGTGGACATGGTATTATCTATCGGCACGCCATCTACCACGATCAGCGCATTGTTGTTACCGCTGATAGAGCGGTTCCCCCTCAATACCACCCTTACTGCGCCGCCGGGGCCTGAAGCCGCGGGGGTTACCACAGCGCCGGCTACTTTACCACTGAGGGTATTCATGATATTCCCGCCGGGATCTTTCACCGTGTTGATGGTGGCATTGTCCAGTTGTTGCGTAGCATAGCCGAGGGAACGGGTTTTACGCTCTATACCCAATGCAGTTACCACCACTTCATTTAAGCCTGTGGCGCTTTGTTGCAACGCCACATCAATAGTTGTTTGTGCGGATACAGGGATTTCCTTCTTATCATATCCTACATAGGTAAATACCAGCATGGCGCCGGCTGCCGCGGAAATAGCATATTTTCCTTCAGCATCAGTGCTCACCCCGCGGGCAGTGCCCTTTACACCAACGCTTACGCCGGGAAGCGGCGATTTGGAAGCAGCGTCCCGTACAACACCCTTCAGTGATAACTGATCTTGTGCAGATAGCTGCCATGACAAGGCAATTAGCATAATCAGGAAATACAGGTGTGGCTTTTGACTAATACAGCTTCTCATACACTACGAATTTTTAATGGATCCCGGTTGGTAATTGTACACCCAAAATACATCTGATGATTCCTTTCTGCAGAAAATTCACCGAGAACGTTACCGGTGGATTTATTATATTTAAGTATTCCAACCACAGACCTGTAAGAAGAATGCGCCGACACTATGCTACCATAAAAGACATCGCTCATGCATTAAATATCTCTGTATCTACCGTTTCAAGGGCGTTACGGGATACGTATGACGTAAGTGCAGACACCCGTAAACTGGTGCTGGATATGGCTGCGAAGCTGAACTACAAACCCAACTTCAACGCCACCGGCCTGGTAAAGAACAGTACGCACAACCTGGCGGTGATACTGCCGGGAATCACCAATTACTATTTCTCCACCGTGTTTACCGGTATCCAGGAAATAGCCTACAGCCATAATTATAATATCATTTTATATGTGACAAATGATGATGCCGGCCGGGAATTAAATATTATCCGCAATCTTTCCTTCAGCAGCCTGGATGGCCTGCTGGTATCCGTTTCCTCGCAGGCAGGCTCCTGCGATCACTTCCAGGAGATCATTGATGATGGTATTCCTGTTGTATTCTTCGACCGTGTGGCAGCGGATATCCGCACCTCCAAGGTGATGCAGGACGATTATAACGGCGCCTTTGAAGCCACCACGCATCTCATTGCCAATGGGTATAAAAAAATCGCGCATATTGCCGGCCCGGAGGGACTTACGTTCACCGACAGCCGTCTCAATGGCTATCTTGATGCGTTGCGCAGGAACGGAATGCCCATCCGCAAAAAATGGATCATCCATTCAGGGTTTACTCAGGAATGCGGCGAAAATGACATGGAAAAATTATGGAAGCTGAACGATAAACCGGACGCAGTATTTGCAGTAAACGACCGTAAAGCGGTAGGCGCCATTGTTACGCTGAAGAAAAAAAACATTGCAGTAGGGAAAGATGTGGGCGTGATCGGTTTTACGAATGATCCTATGTCTGCGATCATCTCCCCCTCCTTATCTACTATTGCAGAACCAGCCTTTGAGATAGGAAAGAAAAGCTGCCAGCTGCTGCTGAATCATATTAAGAAGAAAAATTTTATACCGGAAGAAATTATCCTGCCCGGGAAATTGATTGTCCGGGAAAGCAGTATACGTTAATAAGCGTATACCCCTTCCCGTTATTTTTTTGAAGATGATCAGCTTATTATTTCTTTTCGGGCATTTCTGCTTCATTACGCAGTTTCACGGGTTTCTCCGAGCGGGATTTTACCTTCAGGTTCAGCACCTCGATGAATACTGAAAAAGCCATCGCGAAATAAATATAGCCTTTCGGGATATGCTGATCGAAACTTTCGGCTATCAGTGAAACGCCTATCAGCAGCAGGAACGACAGCGCCAGCATCTTCACGGTGGGATGGTTATTTACAAAACGGCTGATAGATTCAGAGGCCAGCAGCATTACTCCCACTGCCAGTACAACAGCGATGATCATGATCTCCACATGATCTGCCATTCCTACGGCCGTGATCACGGAGTCCAGTGAAAATACAATATCCAGCAGGAGGATCTGTACAATTACCTGGCTGAACTTCATAGGTTTGGCGTTTGCTGCGGCATGTTCACCTCCCTCCAGCTTTTCATGGATCTCTGCGGTACTTTTATAGATGAGGAACAACCCTCCTACCAACAGGATCAGGTCCCGGCCTGAAATAGCCAGTTTTTCCAGCCATGCCGCATTTTGAACACCTACCCATTCCCCTATATTAAAAAGCGGTTTTGTCAGCGACATGATCCAGCTGATAGACAGCAGCAATAAAATACGTACAAACATCGCCAGCCCGAGCCCAAGACGGCGGGCTTTTTTTTTGCTTATTTTCCGGCAGTTTTCCTGCCAGGATAGAAATAAACACAATGTTGTCGATCCCCAGCACAATTTCCAGGGTAGTTAGCGTTAACAGGCTTATGAGCGAGTCAACGGTAAGCAGATGTTCCATAATTGACAGTTCTATAGGTTATATATGTGCAAACCCGAATATACCTCCTTTTTTGATAGTGATGAAATCTGCTAAACACCTGCTAAAAACATTTATCGTAAATTACATTCAATACAATGATTAGCATCTCTCCCCCACCTGCTTCTTTTCTGTATCAAACACCGTTTTCTGATTAAAATAATAATATGAAAAAAGATGAATGGCATATAGTGCGCTTTGCTTCGCGCGGTAACAACAGCTTTATTGAGTCTGCCAAAGCCGCAGTACAGGATTACTTTTCCGCTAACAACATCTCTGTGTATGCCAACAGGGAAATGTGGATCAAAACAATCGTGATGCTTGCTTTATATTTTGTACCCTATGTTTTAATGGTAACAGGCCTGGGCGCCGGAAATATCTGGCTTTACCTTGGCCTGTGGCTGCTATCGGGCCTGGGAGTTACCGGCATTGGCGCGTCTATCATGCACGACGCCAATCATGGTTCCTTCTCTCCCAAAAAGAGCATTAACAACATCATGGGCCATATCCTGGAGATCATCGGGGGATATGCACCCACCTGGAAAATACAGCATAATGTGCTTCATCATACCTATACCAATGTATCAGGTTTGGATGAAGATATTGACTCAATAAAATTCCTTCGCTTTTCACCCAACCAGCCGCGGCATTGGTATCACCGCTACCAGCATATGTATGCATGGGGTTTTTACATGCTGATGACGCTCTTCTGGATGACCGCAAAAGATTACCTGCAGGTATTGCGCTATAAAAGCCGTGGCCTGCTCTCCAAACAAAAAGTAACGTTAAAACAGGCGATGTTCCGGATCTCCCTGTTCAAGGTGTTCTATTACGGGTACATCCTTGTGTTACCTTTAATATTCTCCGGAATGCCCTGGTACTGGGTGCTTGCGGGATTCTTCCTCATGCACTTTACCGCCGGTTTGCTACTGGCCTGCATTTTCCAGCCAGCGCATGTAATGAGCTCTTCCGCATACGCGATTCCCGATGCGGATCAGAAAATGAAAGACAGCTGGGCCATACATGAAATGGAAAATACAACCAATTATGCGCCACGCAGCCGTGTATTGTCGTGGTTCATCGGTGGGTTAAACTACCAGATCGAGCATCACCTGTTTTCCGGCATCTGTCATGTACACTATCGGAAACTGGCGCCTATTGTGCAGCAACAGGCTACCGCGTTCAACGTGCCCTACCAGGTACAACCCACTTTTATACACGCCCTGTGGGAACATGCCCGCATGCTCAAAAAGCTGGGCCGTCATTAACAAAGAGGGGTGTTCCTGAACGGAACACCCCTCTTTGTTTAACATTGCCGGTAACCGTTATATAACACCCTGCACCTGTTCGCGGTATGCGGAAGGGCTCATATCGTGGTATCTCCTGAAAAATTTATTCAAATGACTCTGGTCATTAAATCCCAGCTCATGGCTGATTTCCTTTAAAGAAAAAACACTGTATTGCAACCTGTTTTCCAACAGCTGCAATTTGTAATGGTTCACATAATCCCGCAACGTGCTACCTGTTTGCTCTTTAAAAAACGCGCCCAGGTAATGTTTGGAAAACCCGAAAAGCTCCGCCAGCTGTTCTACCTGTATATCGCCGGCCTGGTGAATATGCTCATGGATATAGTTCAGGATATGCGTTACCCTTACGTTGTTCTTAGGGCCGGCCCCCGGCAGCTCATGCTCAGTTACCTGCCTGATCATGGTAAACAACGCCTGCAGCAAAAAGAAAACAGTGTCGCTGCTTTCCTTCCACTCCGCCGCCACCAGCCGGATCAGCGGCTCCATACGGTGAATATTTTCCGTGATCATCCTTTTCTGCCTGGCCTGCAGCAGCAACTGATCCAGCTCCTGGTTCCAGCTTTGCTGCAACCGCATATTACCACTGCCATGCAGGTATACATTGATGAATTTGATAAAGGTAAATGTAGTAGGCGCCGTGATTTCAAAATGATGCGCATCGCAGGGCGCCAGCAAAAATAAACAGGGACCGGTATACGGAATATTCATCCCCGAAATACAATGCATGCCACTGCCTTTGTGGATAAAGATCAGCTCAAAATGATTATGGTTATGCACCGGGTGCTCCCACTCACCGGCAGTGAAGTGCGACACTTTCAGGTATTCGTGTTGTATGTATCTCTTCATTCTTTAAAATATACCAATGAACCCCGCAGATATACAAATAATGTCAGACAACGGAGGCTGATCTTTGTACTGTTAAAAATACAACACAGTGATGGAACAGCATAATAATAAGAAAGTAGCCCTGGTAGCAGGCGCACAGGGCGTAATAGGACGTAACCTCATTGACCACCTTCTTACGCAGAACAACTGGGAGATCATCGGGCTATCCAGGAGAGGCGGTACAAACAGCGCAAAGGTAAAACACATTGCAGTAGACCTGCTGAACCGGAAAAACAGTGAACAGCAGCTTGGCGGGCTTACTACGGTAACGCATATATTTTATGCCGCCTACCAGGACCGCGGCAGCTGGGCAGAGCTGGTGGCCCCTAATATGACTATGCTCCGCAATGTGGTGGAAGTAGTGGCTCCCGTTGCTGCCGGCCTGCAGCACATCAGTCTTATGCAAGGCTACAAGGTATACGGCGCCCATCTCGGCCCTTTTAAAACACCTGCACGCGAAACGGATGCCGGCCGTTTTATGCCCCCGGAGTTCAATATGGAACAACAGCGTTTCCTGGAAACGTTTCAACAGGGCAAGCCCTGGTCCTGGTCTGCCATCCGGCCATCGGTAGTAGGCGGCTTTGCATTGGGCAACCCTATGAACCTTGCCATGGTAATTGCCGTGTATGCCGCTGTTTCAAAAGAGCTGGGCCTGCCGCTCCGCTTTCCCGGGAAACCCGGCGCTTACGATAAGCTCATGGAAATGACGGATGCCGGACTGCTGGCCAAAGCAACGGTATGGGCGGCGGAAAGCCCTGCCGGCGCCAATGAGGCCTTTAATATCAACAACGGCGACCTCTTCCGCTGGTCGGATCTCTTGCCACGTATAGCCAGCTACTTCGGCATGGAAACAGCTGCGCCCCTGCCCGTGCAGCTGGACATTGTAATGGCAGATAAAGAACCGCTGTGGAACAGTATGATGGAAAAATACGGGCTGCAATACAGCTATGCGGAGGTATCGTCGTGGAAGTTCGGCGACTTTGTTTTTTCGTGGGACTATGATTTCTTTGCCGATGGCAGTAAAGCCCGCCGTGCCGGCTTCGGGGAATTTGTGGATACAGAAAAAATGTTCCTGGAAATCTTTGAAAATTTTAAGAAGATGAAAGTAATACCCTGATCATGCTTTCTCCAACGTAAAGTTCACGGCAGCCGTAAGGCGCTTCATGGCAATAGCCAACTGGTTTTCCACCGTTTTAACCGAGAGGTTCAGGATGGTGGCTACCTCTTTATAACGAAGGTCGTATTGCTTCACAAGGATATATACCATTTTGCATTTGGGAGGAAGCTGCTCAATGGTATATTCCATCTTCCGGATCATTTCCGCAGAAATCATCAGCTGCTCGGGATCGCTTTCAAAGGCGATTTCCAGTTTATCTTCTTCCGCAAAAATTACCTTCCGGGAACTGGCCTGTTTCCTCATATAATCAATTGCTTTATTCTTTGCTACCACAAACAGGTATACCTGCGGATTTTTTATGTCCGTCAGTGATTGCCTTTTTTGCCAGCAATGCATAAAAACATCGTTCGTAATTTCTTCTGCTACCTCTTTGTTACGGGTAAGCGAAAAGGAAAAACGCAACAGTTTGATGAAGAAATGATGATAGAAAGCTTTAAAGGCCGCCTGGTCATTGTTCACCGTGATGTTCCTGAATAATTCATTGATTGTACACTGATCCATCCCTTTTAAGCCACTGATATTGGTTGCAATAATATATAACGCAGATTACGCTAAAGTTAACAAAATAAATTATCCTGCCATTTATTTTTGGCGCCGGTATTTTTCCGGCGCCAGGTGGCAGTACTGCGCTGGTTTCCATAGAAGATTTTTTTTCCCTGGCTTTTGGGGGTTTTCCATTTTCTTTTCGTCCTTCTGGTATAACACGGACAAAAAATAAATGATTGAACGCAACCGGGTAAATATATTGATGGCCAGGAAAATATCCGGGGAGGCCACCACTGAGGAATTGAAAGAGCTGGAAATGCTGTTGATGCAGTTTCCGGAACTGCAATATGCTTTTACCATTGTTGGTGATATCAGTTCCGTGAACAGTGCCGGCGGGTTTTCTCCTGCTGAAGAAGAACGGCTGGCCAGTGAAGGGATGGATCATATGAACCTGTTCCTGCAGCAGGAACAAGACCTCCCTTCTGCCAAACGGCTGATTCCCTGGCGGATGATCAGCGGCATTGCTGCCGGCGTTGCCATCCTCATCACTGCCTACACCCTGTGGCCGGCCATGCCGCGCAGGCAGTCTTTCCGCAATGAAGTAGTTACCAAAACCGGCTCCAAAACAAGCGTGGTACTGCCGGATGGCACCAGCGTAATACTGAACGCATGCAGCCGCCTGCAATACGACGCCACCCGCTTTCTGAATGGAGAACGCGAGGTAGGCCTTACCGGCGAAGCCTATTTCGATGTAAAACATGACCCTGCGCACCCGTTCATCATCCGGTCCGGCAAGGTAAATATCCGCGTATTAGGCACTGTATTTAACGTAAAAGCCTATACAGAGGATGCTACCGTGGAAACAACATTGCTCAGCGGGAAAGTGGAAGTGGATTTCCCGGATAACAATAATACCGGGGGAAGGAAAACCGTACAGCTGCAACCTGAACAAAAATTAATCATCGGCACAAAAGAAAATATACAAATACCTGTAAACAGAAAAACCAACTTCAGCATCACGCCGGTAAGAACAATGACCGTTACCGGTAACGACACAACAACGGAAAAACCGGCCACCGCCTGGGTAAACGACCGCTTCGACTTTGACAATGTAACATTTGAAGAATTGTCGCACGACCTGGAACGCTGGTTCAACGTAACCCTGCGTTTTAAAAATGATAAATACAAACAGGAAGTATTCACAGGCGCATTCCGGAAACAAAGTATTGAAGATGTATTGCAGGCATTACAACTGATGTCGGGCTTTCATTATGAAGTGAACACGAAAGAAAATGTCATTTACATATGGTAGAACATAACATCCAAATGTCATCTGTGGCTTGCTAATCCACTAATTTTTTATGGAAGACGGCAAATAAAAAAAGGGAAATGCAGCAACATTCCCCTTTCTGAAATGCCGGCTAAACAATGTAAACCGATTTCCTTACGATCTGGTAACGGCTGATTATTTAACCTAACGAAACAAATTTATGAAAAAAAGCTATTGGTGGCCTTCCAATATTCCCCAGCGGAATATGAGGAAACTATTATTGCGTATGAAACTAACCTCCGTATTGCTTTGCGCCGGGTTCCTGCAACTAAGTGCGCATGGGTTTTCTCAGGAACGGATCAGTGTTAATTATCACAATATTAACATTGGTAAGCTGCTGAATGTCATAGGACAGAAGAGTGATTACACTTTCCTGTACAAAAATGCCAGCATCCCCGACAAGAAGATCTCCATTTCTATGAAAGATGCCCCTGTAGCAGAGGTGCTTGACAAAGCGCTGGCCGGCACCTCGCTGGGGTATAAGATCATGAAGGATAACCTGGTAGTGATCCTGGAGGCAGGCGAAACGGTACAGGATGTTCACATAAAAGGACGGGTAACCGATGAAGCAGGTAACCCGCTGATAGGCGTTACCGTACTGGTGAAAGGTACCACTCAGGGCGCCAAAACGGACAACGACGGCCGCTTCAGCCTGACCGTACCCGAAACTGCCACCATCGAATTTTCCTATGTAGGCTATGAAGCCCAGCAGATGAAGGCACGCGAGGGCGCTGTTTTTAATATCGCCCTGAAAGCCAATTCCAGTGGCCTCAATGAAGTGGTGGTAGTGGGTTATGGCAAACAGAAAAGGGCTAACCTGAGCGGCGCTGTAGATGCCATCTCGGGCAAGGAACTGGAAAGCCGGCCCATTGCCAACGTCGGCAACGGCCTGCAGGGATTATTACCTAACCTGAACATCACCAACAACAACGGCCGCGTATCTTCCGCGCCCAAATTCAACCTGCGTGGTATGACCTCCATCAACGGAGGCGACCCCTTCATCCTGGTCGATAACATCCCTTTTACCAATGAGGAAGTATCCCGCCTCAACCCCGCCGATGTAGAAAGCGTAACCACCCTGAAAGACGCCGCTGCCGCCGCTATTTACGGTGCGCGCGCCGCCTTCGGCGTAGTGCTCATCACTACCAAATCAGGTAAAGACAGCCGCCTGCAGATGAATGCCAACGCCAATTACGCCGTGCGCACATTAGGCCTGGTACCAAAAATCATTACAGACCCGCTCACCACCATGCAATACAAGCATGATGCCGCCACCCCGCTGTATGATCTGTACCCCGCCGCCGACAGGGCCTACGCGGAAAAACTGGCCCAGGACCCCTCTTTACCAAGAGTGATCGTAAGCCCCACCGATAAAACAAAATATGCCTACTACGGGTCTACCGACTGGCTCCATGAAGTATACCAGAAAACAGCGCCCGCCTATAATGCCAATTTCAGCATCTCGCGCGGCGATGAAAAACTGAACTACTACTTCTCCGGGGATTATTACAAACAGGATGGTATGCTCCGCTATAACCCGGACCAGTACACCCGCTATAACATGCGCGCAAAGGCCACGTATACTATCAACGACCGTGTGAAAATTGGCAGTAATACCATGTACACCAATACCACCTATTCACAGCCGGCCAGTACAACTGATTATTTATTTTTCCATAACGCCAACCGCACGCCTTCCTTGTCAGTACCCCGTAACCCGGACGGCACCTGGACTTCAGACGGTGCAGCATTGCTCGGTAACCTGCAAAGCGGTGGCCGCTCAGCAGATACCTGGAGCGAATTCATGACCACTCTCAACGCAGAAGTAAACCTTGTTAAAGACGTATGGACTATAAAAGGCGATGCTACCTTCCGCCGCGGAAATGACGTAGGTAACGCCTATACGGTACCCGTTCCCTACAGCACCGGGCCTGATCAGCCTACCCAGTATACCAACGGCAACCAGTCGTCTGCCACCAACAATACCTATGAAGTGAAGTACAATGTGTATAACGTTTATACCGACTTCCACAAAACATTCAATAAAAAACATGCAATAGGTGCACTCGCCGGCTTTAACCAGGAATATCATTACACCAATATGTTCAATGTAAGCAGGCAGGGGCTCATCAGCACACAATACCCCACTCCGCAGCTGGCTACCGGGAATATCACGGAAAAGCAAACCATTGAGGACTGGGCTGTAAGAGGTATCTTCTATCGCCTGAACTATACCTTCGACGATAAATACATCGTGGAAGTAAACGGCCGTAACGACGGCTCATCGCGCTTCCGTGCAGATAACCGCTGGGGCTTCTTCCCCTCTGCCTCTGCAGCCTGGGTGATCTCCAAAGAAAAATTCTTCAGTGCCATTAAAGGCATCGACCTGTTGAAACTCCGCGGCTCCTACGGCTCCCTGGGCGATCAGCAATGGAAAGCATATGGCTACATGCCCCTCATGACTGCCGGTAACATCAGCTCCGTGCTGAACGGGCAGCTGCCTATCGGCGTATTTGCACCTACACCGGTTACCGCTACCTACACCTGGCAGTCGGTGAAAACCGTGAACGGCGGTATCGATTTCAGCATGCTGAAAGAAAGACTGTTCTTCAGCTACGACCGCTACACCCGGTACACCAATGGCATGTTCGCCAAAAGCCGGGAACTGCCCAACGTATATGGCGCTCCTTCACCCAGGACCAATTCTGCCGACCTGAAAACACGCGGGTGGGAAATGACCCTCTACTGGCGCGATCAGTTTAAGATCGGCAACAACGATTTCGGATACGGCGTGAAATTACTGGTGGCCGACAGCCGCTCCTTTATTACCCATTACACCAATCCTACCGGTACCCTCGCCAACTACGACGCAGGTTCACTGGAAAACCGCAACTATTACAACGGGCAGGAAATAGGAGACATCTGGGGCCTTGTTACAGAAGGATTTTTCCAGAATGAAGATGAACTGAAGTCACATGCCAATCAGTCTAAAGTAGGCTCCGACGACCAGCAGTACCAGTTCTACGTGGGTGATCTGAAATTCAGGGATCTTAACGGTGATGGTTCCGTGGATTATGGAGATAATACCATCAGCAATCCCGGCGACAGGAAGATCATCGGTAATAATATGCCGCGCTTCCCTTACAGCATCGACCTCACCGCCTCCTACAAAGGATTTGATTTTCGCGCACTGATCCAGGGCATAGGGAAAAGAGACTGGTACCCTAATCCCGGCAATCACTACTTCTGGGGCGTATATGCGCAACCGTGGACAAATGTACAGGTACATAACCTCGACCGGTGGACGCCGGAAACACCCAACGGCTATTTCCCCCGCCTGAAATCATACATCGCGGAAGATGCCAGCGAATTGGGCGCGCCACAAACAAGATACCTGCAGAATGCAGCGTATACCCGCCTGAAAAACGTTTCCATCGGGTATACCATTCCCAGATCTGTTACAGAGAAGTATAAGATAAACCGCTTCCGCGTTTACTTCAGCGCAGAGAACATTTTTACCATCTCCCACCTGAAAGCGAATATCGATCCGGAAGGACTGGACGGTTCTGTATATCCTTACCAGAAAACATACTCGTTCGGCTTAAACCTGAACTTTTAATTTATTCAAACTACGGAACATGAAAAAGAAAAGGCTTTATTTATCACTCATCATACTGGGCTGTGCAGCAGCATCCTGTAACAAGGACTTTCTGCAACGCGACCCGCAAACGGAAATATCCCCCGACGCTTACTTCAATTCACCACAGGATCTGAACACTTACATCAACGGCCTGTACGATGATAACCTGTCTGCCCCCTACGATGATAACAATTCCGACAACGTTTCAGGCAACACCGGCAGCGAAATGGATAAACTGGTGCACAATACCCTGGACCCTACTACCGTTGGAGGATGGGACGACTGGAGTGTGCTGCGCAATATTAACTTCCTGCTCGATAACGCCGGTAAAGCAAAAGGCGACGCTGCCGATATTAATCACTACATCGGCATTGCCCGTTATTTCCGTGCAAGATTTTATTTTGAAAAGATAGCTGCTTACTCCGATGTACCCTGGTATGGCCATGCGCTGACGGACGTAGATCCTGATCTTTACAAAAGCCGCGACCCCCGTGCTGCAGTAGCCGATTCTGTGCTTGCCGACCTGCAGTTTGCCGTAGATAATATTAAGGTAGATGATAAAGACAATGGCACCCGCGTAAATAAATACGCCGCCCTTGTCCTTATGTCCCGCTTCTGCCTCTTCGAAGGAACATTCAGAAAATACCATGATGAAATAAAGCTTGCCGGCACCGCAGACGCCTTACTTCAGAAAGCCGTATCAGCTGCACAGGAAGTAATAAACAGCGGACGCTATGTTATTTACAATACCGGGAAAGGCGGGGAAGATTACCGCGCTTTGTTTTGCAGCCTTTCATTAAATGGCAATAAGGAAATCATCCAGTGGAGAGATTACCCGCAAAGCCTTGGCAAAGGGAACAACTCCCATACCGTGCTCGGCTGGACCTGGTCGCTCAGCCAGAGCCTTGTATACAGCTACCTGATGAAAGATGGTACACCGTTTACTTCACAACCAGGTTATGATAAAATTGGCTTTACGGCTACTTTTAAAAACCGCGATCCACGTTTAGCCGAAACCGTAGCTTATCCCGGTTTCTCCACCACCCAGGATAATAATCTCTACATCGCGAAGCCTAACCTCGGCGCCTACGACCAGCTGAAGTTTTATCCCCGTGATCCGAAACAACGCCAGGGATGGGGCCTTAACTACACTGCCCTGCCTGTATACCGTTATGCGGAAGTGCTGCTGAACTTCGCGGAAGCCAAAGCCGAACTCGGCACCCTTACACAGGGCGATCTCGACGTCTCCGTTAACCTGCTCCGCCGCAGGGTACAGATGCCGGATCTTAACCTGGCTAACGCCAACGCAAATCCCGACCCGGTGCTGAATGCAGCCTACACGGTAAGTGGCGCCAATAAAGGCGTGCTGCTGGAAATACGCCGCGAAAGAAGAGTGGAACTGGCCTGCGAAGGGTTACGTCTTAAAGATATCAATCGCTGGAGAGCAGGCGCCCGTTTACAGGACGCCCCACAGGGCATGTATGTTCCCGCGCTCGGTGGTATTGATATGACGGGAGATAATATTGCCGATATCGCGATACTTCCCAATCTTACTGATACTTCTTCCATTGCCGGGTTACCTGCCGATGTAAGAGCAAAGTTGGCGCGTTTCTACCTCATCGATAAAACCGGGGAGAATAATTTCTACCTCGAAAACGGCAGCAGCGGCCATATTAAATTTACTGCCGACCGCGCAGGCCGTACCTTTAAAGATCCGCAATATTACTATCGGCCTATTCCCAAACAACAAACAGTATTGAACGATAAACTGCACCAGATATTCGGCTGGTAAACCGTGTATAGTGATGAACAGGATTACCATGACCCTGTTTTGCAGCGCATCCTGCAAAACAGGAATCATGGTAATCTCATTTATACCATAATCATGCTTATCAAACAGATCCATTCATGAAAAAATTATACTTAACCCTTTTTGTTGCCTGCAGCCTGCAAACAGGTGTGGCACAGGGTTTCAGAGGACGGGTATTTACAGATACCAATGCCGACGGGCAGCTGAATAACCAGGAAAAAGGGCTTGCAGGCGTACCTGTATCCGACGGTCTGCATGTGACCATCACCGATGCCAATGGCAATTACCAGCTCCCCGGTCATACCAGGACTAGATTTATATTTATGACCACACCGGCAGGATACCGGTATACCAGCTCCTTTTATATTCGCGCCGACAGCTCCCTGCCGGCCTTCAACTTCGGGGTTCAGCCGGTTGCCAGGGCCAATAACGCCGTTGCAAAATTCGTGCGGCTAGCTGATACAGAAACGTACCAGTTCAACAACTGGATCACTGATGCCAGGGAGTATGCCCGCAACGAAAACGCCGACTTCATGATCCATACCGGTGATATCTGTTACGAAAAAGGAATGGCCTTCCATGCCCAATACATCAACACCCGCACCATGGGAGTACCGGTATACTACTGCATAGGTAACCACGACCTGGTAAAAGGCCCTTACGGTGAAGCACTGTACGAATCGCTCTTTGGACCTGTATTCTATTCCTTTGACGCCGGGCCTGCGCACTTCATTGTAACGCCTATGCGTTACGGCGATTACCAGCCCTCCTATACGGTAGACGATGTGGTGAAATGGCTGAAAAATGATCTTGCCAACACTGCTCCCGGCAAGCCCGTGATTGTATTCAATCATGACCTGCTCACCTACGACACCCTCTTTACTATCCGTTCAAAAACCGACAGCATCAACCTGAATGAGCATCACCTCAAAGCCTGGATCTATGGCCACTGGCATATCAACTTTGCCCGTGAACATGGCAGCAGCGGCATCCGCTCCATCTGCGCAGCACCACCACCCGATGGCGGTATCGACAACTCCGCCTCCAACTTCGATGTAATAGGCATAGACAAGAACGGAATTTCGTTTGTACAGCGGCGTTACACCTATGTGCATGATCAGCTGGTACCCGTATCACCCGCTGCTACAGGCGTTGCATTCGATGGAGACAAAATGGTGATCAGCGTAAATGCCTATAATACCTCATCGCCAGTAACTAATGTGCTGTTCAGCTTATTTGATAAAAAGGGAAACCTTGTTAAGCAGCTGCCACTGCAACCGCGCACGGACTGGAACTTGTTTGCCGCCACTGCCATCCCCGCCGCATGGATGAACGGCGTGTATACGGCCACGTTAGAAGCCACTTTAGGCACCGGCAGGGTGCTTTTCCGCAGGGATACATTTACACTGGCAAAAAGTACGCCCGTAAAAATCAGCAAGCCATCTTCCGACTGGCCGGAAGCCTTACAGAACATACAGCGTACCGGCATTACCGGCATCACTACCGCCGGGGCATTGCATTTACACTGGACTGCAAACCTGGGAGGTAATATCTGGAAATCATCTCCCATATGCGCAGCCGGTAAAATATTTACCGGCACCATCGATGATGAGGGCAACCATCATAGCAGCATCACCGCGCTGGATGCGCAAACCGGCAAACAACTATGGCAATTCCCTACCGGCAACTCCATCAAACACAGCATCAGCTATCACAATGGCCTGCTGCTGGCCACCGATGCGGAGGGCGTTACCTACACCCTGGATGCCGCCACCGGGCAGCTGCGATGGAAACATACCGGCGATCACAATAACCTGCCGGCCTATAATTCAGGCGGCGCTGTTTATAACAACATGTACTACACCGGCGCAGGCAATTACCTCCAGGCCCTGGACATTAATACCGGCCAGGTAAAATGGACCAACCACGACTGGACCGGCGGTGAAGGCACACCAGCCGCCATGGCCATTCACGATGGCCGGCTGATTACCTCCTCTAACTGGAATCACCTGTTTGCCCACAACGCCGCCACCGGTAAACTGCAATGGAAACGCGCCGATGAAGGCATCCGCTTCCGCAGCGGTACCCCCGCTTTCTTTGATAACCTGCTGTATGTGTACGGTATCAATAAACTTCATATACTGGACCCCGCTACCGGCAAAACAACAGACAGCATCCCCGTTACAGAAGACCTTAAAACCATGACGGCCCCGCTGGTAACAAACAACTATATTATTACCTGCACTGCCGCAGGCGGAATGATCGCCTTTAACAAAAAAAGCAAAAAAGAACAATGGCGCTTTGTTCCCGGCGAAGCCCTGTTTTACTCAGCGCCCTATTCATCGCCTTCATCCGCCACCATCGAATCCACTCCTTTACTGGTCGGCAACCGCCTTATCACAGGTGCGTCAGACGGGTATGTATATGTGATAGATCTCAACACCGGGAAAATGATCAGCCGCTTCAATACGGGTGCGCCGGTATTTGCCGACATGGCGGTGTATAATGGAATGCTTTACGTGGCAGATTTTTCAGGTAATGTGAATGCTTTCTCACTGTAAACGCTTTCCTCTCATAAAAAAGGATATCTCTTCTAACAGGGATATCCTTTTTTATATAACAAATTCCTATCCTGTGAATATTGCTTCCCTTTTTTAGATTTTTTATTATAGTTTGCAGGAGAAGTGGAACATGAATACGGAAAGCAATTGCCAGTCAACCAAACATATAACGAGAGGACGCTTCTTTTACAAATAGCAGCGGGAGATGAACTTGCCTACAGGCAGGTGTTTAACAGTCACTGGAACCAGATCTACCAGGTAGCCCTCAGCTTCCTCAAAACACCCGGTGAAGCGAAAGAGGCCGTACAAACGGTGTTCATCAAACTATGGGAAAAAAGACATAAACTGCCGGAAGTAAACAATTTTGATGCATGGCTGTTTATCGTTGCCCGTAATACTATTGTCAACATCCTTCACCAGCAGACCTCCTTTGTGGATGTAGCGCAGGTGGGAGATACCGTACCGGAAGATTATCTCACGCCCGACTCCCTGCTGGAATACAAACAAACAGCCTCCCTTATACAGGACGCCATTGCACTGTTGCCACCACAACAGTCGGTTATTTTCCGGTTAAGCCGCGAACAGGGCTTAACACATCCGCAAATTGCACGGGAGCTGAACATTGCGCCGGCCACCGTAAAAAGCCATATGGTACGTGCGCTTAACACTATCCGGGAATATGTCCGGAAACAGGGTGGCAACGCGCTGCTTATCATCTGGCTGCTGGAAAAAATAGGAAAATAAAAAAAACTTTTCCCTCCACTGCACCTATCGCCCTTTTTTATGGTCTTTATAATAAAGACGCTATTAACTGATGTCTTAAATGTAATCGTGTATGCATCCTTCCGGGGAATTCCAGTCATTAATGGATAAATACCTCACCAACTCCATCACAGCAAAGGAGAAGGAACTCCTGTTTGCCATGATCAGGAGCAGGCAGCATATGCCTGTATTGGAAAAAGTAGTGGAAGAGGCATTGGAAACCCCGATGGAAATACCGGAAGACACAGCCCTCCGGGAAGAGATCTTTGCTTATGTGCAGGCGCATAAGCGCCCGGTTAAGCAAATAAGATACTGGCAGCGTTATGCAGCGGCGGCAGCCCTTTTACTGCTCATCGCCACCTGCGCTTATTACTGGCTTCAACCACCCGCCCAATCGCCCCGGCAGGTGGCTACCTATATCAGCACCGCTAAGCCCGGCGCCAATAAAGCCATCCTTATACTGGCCGACGGGTCCAGTATTACGCTTGACAGCACCGGCAACCAGCAATTACAGCAAGGCGCCACTTCTGTGCGCCAGCAAGGCAGCCGGCTGGTATACGATGTACAGGGTAGTCCGCCCGGCGTAAGCTATAATGTATTACGCACCCCCCGTGGAGGACAGTTCCAGGTAACATTACCCGATGGTACCAAAGCCTGGCTCAACGCCGCCTCCTCCATCCGGTACCCTACTGCATTTACAGGTAAGGAAAGAAAAATAGAAATTACGGGAGAAGTATACCTTGAGGTAAGCCCTTTTAATACAGGCACTGCGGAAGCCATGCCATTTGTAGTAGTATCCGCACATCAGCGGGTTACCGTGCTCGGTACGGAATTTAATATCAACGCATACGAGGACGAAGGAACTACCAGTACCACCCTGATTACAGGGAAAGTAAAAGTAGCCGTACAAAACGGCAATGCCGGTATTATACTGGCGCCCGATCAGCAGGCGGTAATAGCCCATAACAGCGCTATTACATCTGTCCCGGTGAAACAGGTAGAAACATCGAAAGTAATTGCATGGAAAAATGGCTATTTTGATTTTGAAGAAGAACGCCTGGCCGTTGTTCTACGCCTCCTGTCGAGATGGTATAACGTGGATTTTGAGGCAGATCCCGCAGTACTTCACCTGAAATTCAGCGCCGTAATAGCCCGCTCCTCGCAGATCAGCGAGGTACTGTCATTATTATCGGCCACCGGGGCTGTGAAGTTCAGGGAAGAAGGAAATAAAATTAAAGTATACTGATTTTTTTATACCGGCTGCCGTTTTTAGAGTAACCATGCGCACCACCACGCATGGGGTAAGATCTGCCATGCACTGCAGGCTGCGCAGATAATACCTCCATTCGATAACGCGATTAAACCAGAATCTACACAAATGAAAATTTGTGGCTTTATCATCAGTTCCTGCACTATGGTGGCAGGACAAAGACCAAACCATTATCAACCATGAAGTCTAAAGCTATTTTTCTGCTGATGACATGTCTGCACATAGCGGCAACAGGCATCTCACAGATCACGATCTCAAAAAACAGCACTACGCTGGCAGAAGTATTTAAAGAGATCCGGAAACAATCGGGGTATGTATTTATTTATAACAACGATATGTTGCCGGAAGAAAAGCGGTTCGACCTGCACGTAAAAAATGCGCCGGTGAAAGAAGTACTGACGCAATGCCTGAAAGGCCTGCCGCTTACCTATACTATCCGCGATGCCAATACAATTGTAATAAGCCCTTACAGGTCGTCGGGCAGCACGGAAGACCAGGTGCAGCCTATTATACTGAAAGGCCGTGTAGCCGATGTAAGCGGGCAGCCATTACCCGGCGCCAGCGTAATTGTGAAAGGAACCCGCCTTGGCGCCTTCACCCAGGCAGATGGGACTTTCCTGCTACGTATTCCGGACGAAAAATCCGTTATCCTCATCACCTTTGTGGGTTTCAAATCGCTGGAACTGAAGCCCTGGAAGGAAGGGATCCGCACTATCCAGCTGGAACGGGCTGCAGTAGACATACAGGATGTAGTGGTGCGCACAGGGATGTTCGACAGGAACAAACTGACCTTTTCCGGTGCAGTAGCCTCTTTCAGCGGAAAAGACCTGCGGCGGGTAGGCAATCTTAACGTAGTGCAAAGCCTGAAAACACTGGACCCTTCCTTCATTGTTACCACCAATAATATCCAGGGCTCCAACCCCAACCAGCTACCCAACATAGAAGTGCGCGGAAAAACAAGCCTTTCATCCAGTACGGTAAGAGATCAGTTTTCCAATGATCCCAACCAACCCCTGTTCATCCTGAATGGAATGGAAACAACCCTGCAGCAGATCGTGGATCTCGACATTAACAGGGTGGCTTCCATTACCCTGCTCAAAGATGCGGCATCCACCGCGCTGTACGGTTCCCGGGCAGCCAACGGGGTAGTGATCGTGGAAACCATACAACCCAAACCCGGTGAGCTGAATGTGTCTTACACCGCTGATCTCCGCTGGGAAATACCCGATCTCCGCGATTATAACATGATGAATGCGGAAGAGAACCTGGAATTCCAACGCCTGGCCGGGTTGTACAGGAAAGACAATGTGAGCTATTCCGGCATCACAAATGATAACCTCTATAACCAGCGACTGGCAGCAGTGCGCAGCGGCGTTAACAGCTACTGGCTCAATGTGCCGCTGAGAAACAGCTTTACCAACGGGCACTCGCTGCGCGTAAGCGGCGGCAGCCAGGAATTTCAATATGGCATAGGCCTCAATTACCGTGGCCTGAACGGCGTGATGAAAGGGTCTGACAGAACTACCTGGGGCGGCACCGTAGACCTGGCCTACCGCAGGAAAAAACTGAATATCACCAACCAGTTGTATGTAAACGGTACCAATTCCGATGAATCGCCTTACGGCACTTTTAATGATTTCGTAAACATCAATCCCTACTACCGGAAAAAAAGAGACGACGGCAGCCTGAATACCGACAGGTACCTGGAAACCTACCTGGTAAACACCAACTCCTTTATTCCGGATACTGTTAAAGTAGGCAACCCGTTATACAACGCCACACTTAATTCAAAGAATAATACCAATACGCTCATACTTCAGAACAACCTTAACTTCATATACGATTTCACCCGCACCTGGCGCTTTTCCGGCGGCCTCCAGGTACAAAAAGGATCTACCAAAGGAACGCTTTTTATTCCCGCAGCCAATACCATGTTCGATACCGTAGACACTTACCGCAAAGGCAGGTATACAGATTCACGGACAGACAACATGAGCTACCAGGCCAACCTGATGCTTACTTACCGGAAAGTATTCAGGGATGTGCATAGTCTTACCGGGAACGCCAGAACGGAAATGCAGGAACAAAGTCAAACCTATTCCGCTTATACGGCCACCGGGTTTCCCGAAGGCGTAAACCCCAATCCCGCTTTTGCTTATGGTTTCCTGCCCGACAGCAAACCGGTGTACCAGAAAACAACCGTAAGAAGGGTAAATGCCCTGGCCAGCGTTAACTACGCCTACGACAACCGCTATTTCGCAGATGCCAATTTCAGGATCGACGGCTCCACCTCTTTTGGCGCCGAAAACAAATACTCCCCTTTCTGGTCGGTGGGCCTGGGCTGGAACATCAGCAGCGAACATTTTCTATCGGACCAGCAATGGCTAACCATGCTGCGTATCAGGGGAAATATAGGTACCACGGGTAACCAGGCGCTTGGCAGCTATGCTTCCACTTCCGTTTACGGGTATGAAAACAACCTGAACATCTATGGCCAGGGACTTTATCTTACCCAGCTTGGAAACCCTCTGCTGGAATGGCAGAAAACACAAAGTACCAGCGTTGGCGTGGATGCCGCCCTGTTCGACAACCGCCTCACTGCTACTTTCAACGCATATGAAAAATTATCGAAGCCACTGATCACCAATGGCTCGCTGCCCGCATCCTCCGGGGTTTCTACTTATGTGCTGAATGTAGGCAACCTGCGGACCCGCGGAGTGGAAGCTATTGTCAGATACTCACCCGTTTACCAGCCCCGTAAAAATATCCTGTGGACGCTCGGTTACACCGGTAGCTTATACAAAAGCCGGTATGAAGGCTTCTCCAACATTCTCAAAAACCTCAATGATGAAGCACAGAAATCCAAATCCCTGCAACGCTATCTCGATGGTTACAGCCCTGATGAGCTCTGGGCAGTAAAATCTCTCGGTATAGATCCCGCTTCCGGAAAAGAAGTTTTCAGGAAAACAAATGGCGAAAAAACACTGGTATACGATCCTGCCGACATTGTACCGCTTGGCAATGGCAGGCCACAGATAGAAGGCGTGATAAGCTCCAATCTCAATTTCAAAGGATTTCTCTTCGGCATTAATTTACGTTACAGCATTGGCGCCTATATTTTCAATTCCGCCCTGTACAATAAAGTAGAGAACATCAGCTTCGACCAGTTGCAGTACAACCAGGATAAAAGAGCATTGGAGCTCCGATGGAAACAACCAGGCGATGAAGCACTGTTCAAAGGTATCAGTCTTACTGATGAAACCCCGATGTCGTCGCGCTTCATCCAGAAAGAAAATTATCTCACCGGCGAATCCATTAACGCAGGTTATGAATTCCGCGCTGTACAATATCTGTGGGTACGGCAACTGAAACTGCAAACCATCCGGGTGAACGCATATATGAACGATATTTTCCGCCTATCGAACATCAGGGCGGAAAGAGGGATCGATTACCCTTTCAGCAATGCAGTTTCTTTTAGTTTAAACATCTTCTTCTAAATACTTTTTTATGCAACCGATACAACGCATATTTCCGCTCCTGTTGCTTACGCTTCTCTTTTTTACACTGGCATCGTGCAACAAATACCTGGATGTGCAGCCGGAAGACAAGTTCCTGGAAAACCAGGTATACGGCAGTCAGACATCTATCCGTAATGTGATCAACGGTATTTATCTCAACCTTGCAAAACCAGCTGTATACGGCCGCGAGCTCACCGCCACTACCCTCGATGTGCTGGCTCAGTATTATAACTGCAACGCTACTTCACATCCATTTTATACAACAGCGGGTTATAAGTACGGGGATGCCACTACCATGCAGCACACTGCCGGTATATGGAACAGCTCCTACACAGCCATTCTCAATATTAACCTCTTTATTCATAATCTTGACAGCGCCAATAATGTGTTAAGCGCAGAAGAGAAAAATCTGCTGCTGGGAGAAGCATATGGGCTCCGGGCGTTTGTAGCTTTCGATATACTGCGGCTTTTCGGCCCGGTATACGCCACAGACTCCACTAAAACAGCCATCCCTTACCCTGTTACACCGGATTCAAAAATAGAGGCCCTGCTGCCTGCCAATACCGTTGTTGCCAATGTACTGGCTGATATTGCCACCGCAGAAAAACTGCTTGAACACGACCCGGTACGAACTACAGGTATACAGGTGCCCGATGCTGTTTCAGATAAATTCTTCAGCCTGCGCAACCGCCGTATGAACTACTACGCGGTGAAGGCCCTGCTGGCCAGGGTATTGCTGTACCGGCGCGATAATACAGGGGCAGCTGCAGTGGCAAACAATATTATCAATGAAGCCACACCCTGGTTTCCCTGGAGCCCGGCGGCACTGTCTGCACCAGGTATCGCAAACCCCGACCGGATCTTCTCTTCAGAAGTAATTTTCGGACTGGAAAATGCAGATATGTATACTACTCAAACCAGCTGGTTCGCAGCAAGCCTTAACACCAGCCTGCTGGCGCCCCTGCCGCAAAGGCTCACCGCCATTTATGAGGATTACAGTAACGATTACCGTTACCGGATCAATTTTGATGTAGACAGAACTTCTATACGTACAGACAAAACTTTTTTCAAGTATGCAGATATACAAAACAAAAACCTGCTTTACCGGAAACTCCAACCGCTTATGCGTATTACAGAATTGTATTACATCGCTATCGAAGGAGAAACAGACGACAGCAAAGCAGGCGCACTGCTGAATTCGGTCCGCTATAACAGGGGCCTGCCTCCCCTTACCATCAGCGGCGATAAAAGAGCGCAGATCACCAAAGAGTACCAGAAAGAATTCTGGGGCGAAGGACAACTGTTCTACTATTACAAGCGTATTAATCAAACCGCCATCAACAGCGGCGCTTCTGCCAATGCCACTATTACCATGACGCCGGATAAATACGTAGTGCCGCTTCCGTTATCCGAAACCACCTTCAGGTAATAGTCTTTTTCTTAAATGTATCAATGCAAAAACATGAAATATTTTCCAATATACTTTCTCTTCACTGCCGCTTTCATAACAGGATGCGCCAAAAGTGAGCTGCTGCGTTACACAGACGAAAACAATGTATATTTTTCTTATACACGGTCGGACGTTAACTATGATACCATTTATATCAACTTCGCTTTCAGGGGGAACAAAACCGAAGACAGTGCTGGCTTTTATGTGAATCTTCTGGGAAAAGTAACGGCAGGCGACAGATCATTTAACATGACGGCAGACCAGGCTACCACTACCGCTACAGCAAATAAACATTATCGTTTACCCGTTACCGATAGCCTGTTCATTCCAGCCGGTGCTAACCGGAAACTGGTACCCGTAAAAGTTTTCCGGCCTGCCGATCTCCGGGAAAAAACAGTATCACTTTTCCTGAAGCTCAGCCCTGATAAAAATTTCCAGACAAATATGAGCGTATTTGATGCTGCGGCCGCAAATGTAATATCGGCCACCAACCTGGAAATCATTATAGCAGATATCCTTCCCAAACCAGACCTCTGGGATAACAATAGCAGCGCACTTGGTGCCTATTCCCGTAAGAAACTGGAGCTGCTCATTGCTAACCGGTCGCTCGTACTAACACGCTTTTACTCCGGTACGTTGTATTCCACTACGCAGCTCACCAACTATGCACGCCAGTTCCAGATCTATCTTACCAGCCAGAAGAACGAAGGTAAAATGATAACAGAAGAAGACGGGACCGAAATGAAGATGGGACCTGCCGTTCAATAACATTCATTCATCTTATTAACAACGCTCATGAATACTCATCATTATAAATCAATACTCCTGTCTTTCTTTTTTGCATGCCTCCTGACAGCATGTATGAAAGACAAAGGCAATTACAACTATACGCCCATCAACCGCGTTACAATACAGGGAGTAGATTCTGCTTACTTACTGGATTATGGTACACGACTGCAGATTAAGCCGGTGCTGAAATTTTCGGAGGATACACACGAAGATACCGCTAACTATACCTATACCTGGGTGGCCGATCACCTGGTAGGCTACACAATGGCGCCCACCATTATTTCCACGGCAAGGAACCTGGATACCACCATCACCCTTGACTATGGCCTTTATGCCATGTATTACCGCGTTACCGATAAAAGGACCGGCGTATTCACCGACAGCTATTTTACCCTCAACGTAGGAGCGCCTTCCTATGAAGGATGGATGATGCTGTGCGATATGGAAAACGGTAACAGCCGCCTGGATATGATTTCACACAGGGGCAACTCCGATACATTGTATCCCGATATCCTCAAAGAAGTACATTCAGCATATAAAACTACCGGCACGCCTTCTTTTATAGCTACCCAGTTCGCTTACCTGGGAGGCCCCACTAACGGGTCGCTCGGCATATTTGTAGCCACCAGTAAAAATGCCGTGCTGCTCGGTCTGGACTCGCTGGACTATGTACCGGCTTATGACCTGAAAAATTTCATGTCGGTATCGGAGCCCATCACCGACTGGACCGGTGCGGATATAAACCTCCGGATGTATGGCGGTTTGCTGTACGTTAATAAAAATATCTATGCCATAGGATTCAGCTCTATTACAAACCCCATAAACACCCAGGACGGCGGCACTGCATTGTTCAATGCATCACGCTGGGTAGGACAAAATCCTTCTTCAGGAGCCGCTATCATCTTCAATGACGACAGCAAAACCTTCCTGCGCTATCCCGGCTCCGGTACTACCTGTCTTACCCTGCCCAACGGCGACCTTTTCAATTTCAGCACAGGTATGGACCTGCTCTATGCCACCTTTGTTCCTTATAACAGCGGGGAGGTATTTGCAGTACTGAAAAGTCATGCTACCGGTAAGCTGTTCCTGGCACGCTTCACCGTGGCAGGTAAGCAGAATTATTTTGCAGAAATAACCGGGGAAAATATCGCCGGTGCAGAAACATTTGCAGTAAGCCCCGAGCTTGGTTACCTGTTCTATAACGCTGGTGGAAAATTGTATGAATATGATCACGCTGCCAAACACAGCATCCTTATGCACGACTATGGCAACAGGAAAATTTCGCTCCTGAAATTCCAACCGTTTGCCTCTACCTATGCAACCGCTTCCAATGCCGTGTATTATACCACTCTCAGCAAAAAATTACTGGTAGGCACCTATGTCCAGGGACAGCCGGAAAACTCCGGCATACTCGATATGTATACCGTTCCAGACATCAATGCACAATTACAATTGTACAGATCATATACCGGAACAGGGAAAATTGCCTGCATCGCTTACAGGGAAAGATAACAACCAACATACAATTTTATAAAATGAGAAAAATCAAAACCAACCTCCTCCTGTTGCTGCTGGCGCTTTCCGCCACTGCATCCTATGCCGGGCTGCCATTCACTATCAATGGCAGCCTGCGCAAAGCGGACCATCAAACCTGGGCGCACCTTCATTACCAGCTGGATGGTAAACCGGTACACGACTCCGCCAGGATCAGCGATGACCGTTTTACATTGACCGGGAACATCTCCACACCAGTGAAAGCCAACATCTTCATTACTACTCCTTCCGGTAGCAAAAGAGGAACTTATTCAAGCGCAGGCTTTTACCTGGAAGCAGGCACCATAACGGTGACCAATGCAGATACCGGCCGGCAAATACGCGTAAGCGGCACACCGCTCAATGAAGCATACAACCAACTGAAACTGTCGCTCAGCAAGGCTTCTGACCGGCAGCCCGACAGTACACAGAATACTTACGCAGCCATCTCAAAACGCCAGCAGGATATTTACCGTGAATTTGTGGAAAAACATCCGGCATCCCGGATCAGCCTTGATCTTGTATTGAATGAGATCGGCGGGCTAACAGGCATGCAGCAGAAAGAAAACATGTTCAATACATTATCGCCTGAACTGAAAAACAGCTCAGCCGGGCTCGCGTTCACCAAAACCCTGGAACAGGCAAAGCTGTTGCTTCCGGGGAACCCCGCTCCTGATTTCACTGAAAAGGATACTGCCGGTATTGCCGTTTCCCTGAAAGATTTCCGGGGAAAATATGTGCTGATCGATTTCTGGGCCAGCTGGTGCATGCCCTGCCGCGCTGAAAATCCGCATGTGCTCAAAGCTTATGAGAAGTATAAAGGCAGGAACTTTACTGTCCTTGGCGTTTCGCTGGACAAGTCCAGGGCCGACTGGATCAAAGCCATCCGGGAAGATCACCTCCCCTGGCAGCAGATCTCTTCACTGGATCCGCAGAACGCAGAAGGCGCTAAAAAATATGCGATCCGGTACATTCCACAGAATTACCTGGTGAGCCCCGAAGGAAAAATCATTGCAGCCAACTTAAGAGGAGAAGGACTGGAGAAACTGGATGAATTACTGAAGTAATAAAAGAAACCGCTCCAAACACTTGCCCGGAGCGGTTTCTTTTTGCTATATCCAATATATTATACCGCTTCTGCGCGCACAATGGCAACCACCGGCTGTACAACCACGGGGTCAGGCGCTTCTTCCACTTCATCACCTACTACCGGCCCGTTATGGGCCAGTTCACTGCCTTCCTTCTTCGATTTAAAAATGGGCCACAACAACTGGGCATACCACTCTTCTTCTTTATAATGCTTCAATCCATATGCAACGGGGTACTGCCGGGTAATAATACCTGTTCCGAAGATCAGGTCCCAGATGAAAAACATGTTGCCAAAATTACCTTTGTAATACCCGATGCCATCATCCGATGTATCCGCATGGTGCGCATGATGCGTGGCGGGCGTTGAAATCAGGCGCTCCATTACCCAGCCAATAGGATTCAGCCAGCGGATGGTATAAAACGGCTTATCCCATTTAATACTGGAATGTGCTGCCGTTGTGATCAGTGATTTTATGCCGCCTACAAAAAGCGCCGGGTAACCAAGTCCCAGGTAGGTAAGCGTAACCGTTAGGTAGATCTGAGAAAAGAATGCCGTATAAATAATGTTCTGCCTGCCCGTCATAGCCATACCCATATAAGGAGCGGAATGATGCGTGCGGTGAAAACGCCATAGTAACGGGAGCTGATGATGCAGCCGGTGATACCAGTACTGTGTAAGATCATCCGCCACAGCCATGATGGCAAAGCCCCACCAGAAAGGCACCCAGGCAAATATATTCTTTGCATCAGGTAAAACAAACGGTAATAATTTCAACCCGAAATAAGCAATCATCGGGCGCAATACCACCTTCGGAAGTATAAAGCAAACTATATCCAGCGTGCGCTCGTTCTTCGTCCATTTGTTCTCATAAAATCCCACGGAAAATTCTATCACCCCCACTACCACCATGATAGCTGGCAGTCCCCATGTTTTCAGGTTATTGAACACGGCTTCCACAAATGCAGGTGCGCGGAAACCAAGATGCTCGGAAGTGGCCTGCAGCCAGGGTTTACTGCCACTGATATAAAACGACAGGAACATAAGTCCTATCGGCAATATATATAGCAGTAAGCTTATCAGGGAATCCCTCAGGATTACACGCGACGGCGTTTTTGCTGTTGTTGTCATAATTATCTTTTTTATGTGATCAATGATGTTGATTGAATAAAAAATGAATCAGCCAGATACTGCCACCGATAACCACCAGTGGCACCAGGAATATTATTATGCCGATGGCAATTTTCTTTGTTATTAAAACAAGATCTGTTAACGTCATAATAGAAGATTTAAAGTGAAGGATGTATTATTTCGATATGGTTAAGTTTACCGGTAAAATTAAAAGGCGACCTGTATAAGGGCGATACTGCAGAACCCTGATCCCTTCCTACATCCAGCCCTTCGTCGTAAGGAGAAATAGTTGCATCTGCTTTGGTGATGGCACGCTCCGCTACTTTCTCGTCGTTGATGTATAACGCTTCGGTACCGGCCGGGTCTGTAAGCTGCAGTGCCGGTGTATATTTCAGTTCGTAACGAAGCACCGCTTTCCCGGGCGCCAGCGTTTTTCCTGATGTTAGATCTGTTAACCGCCCGTTATTGTTATGTACTGCTTTCAGTTTTCCCTGCTGCACAAAAAAAGTAAATCCTGAAAAACGCCCGCCAACACTTAACAATACGCCTTCATTCTTTATATCATTCAACTCTACATCTGCCTTAATAATAAACGACTGCTCTGAAAGGAATGGAGCCGAGCGTGTAGGCACCTGCGTTATACCGGGGTATAATATTGCACTGGCCCTGTTATCCAGCGGGCCACGGGTGAGGATCCCAGGAGTAAGGCGGGTAGTATCTCCCAGCAACGGGTACACTTTATACTTCCAGGCCTCTTTATCGAAAAGATCTTGCAGCTCTTTTAGTTTTGCAGGATTGGCAGCGGCAAGATCATGCTGCTCATTAAAATCCTTATCCAGGTTATACAGCTCCCATTTATCTGCCGTAAATGGGGTGCCGCGTTTGTGGCTTACTGCAGCCTTCCAGCCGTCTTTATAGATAGCGCGCCCACCGGCTATTTCGTAGTATTGCACATGATGTCTGCCCGGAGCGGCGGCGTTGTTAATAGTGTAAGCCAGGCTGATACCTTCCAGCGTATCCTGCGGGTAGCCATTGATCACTTCAGGCACTTTCAGCCCTGCAATTTCCAGCACGGTTGGCGTAACACTGTTCACATGTGAATACTGCGTGCGTACGCCTCCTTTCCTGATCAGTTTGGGATAGAAGATCACCAGCGGATTACGGGTACCACCCTCACTGTTGGCATCCTGCTTCAGGTAACGGAACGGTGTGTTCGCAGCCTGTGCCCATCCCACCGGGTAGTTAGGCCCCGATTCCGGGCTGCCTATCTTATCATACAAACTATCAATATCCTTTATCCTGCTTTCATAGTTTTGGGTAAATAAACTGCCATCTATGTACTCGTTAATACCATGCACATGACCGCTCAAACCACCTTCCTTACTGGCGCCGTTGTCGCCTATAATAAGTACTATCAGCGTATTATCCAGCTGTTTGGTATCACGCAGGTAATTAACCAGGCGGCCTACTTCATAATCAGTATGGGAAAGGAATCCCGCATATACCTCGAAGAAACGGGAGAACACCTTTTTCTCCGTAGCGGAAAGCGACTCCCATGGTTTTACACCGGGATTGCGTGGCGGCAGTGTTACATCCTGAGGAACAAGCCCCAGCTGCTTTTGCCGGGCCAATACCTGCTCCCGGTACACATCCCATCCTGCATCAAATTTACCTTTGTACTTTTCTATCCAGAACTTATCTACCTGGTGTGGGCCATGCGTAGCGCCCGGTGTAAAATACAGGAAGAAAGGCTTATCAGGTGCAGCTGAATGCTGCCCGGCGATATAGGAAATAGCCTTATCCACCAATACAGTGGTCAGATGTTTTCCCTGCAGGTCCGGTTCTACCTTCACAGTATTTTCCCAGAGCGCGGGCGTATACTGGTCTGTTTCCCCGGCCATAAACCCAAAGAAAGCGTCGAACCCACGGCCTGTAGGCCAGCGGTTAAAAGGCCCTGCCGGCGTGAGGTCCGGGCTGGGAGTTATATGCCATTTACCAACAGCGTAAGTGTTATACCCATCTTCCCTTAATATTTCTGCTACCGTGCCTTTCTCAAACGGCATATAACCATTGTGACCGGGCAGGTTCACCGCGGCATCAATGACTGTAGGCACATTCACTGAATGATGATTGCGGCCGGTAAGCAAAGACGCGCGTGTAGGCGAACAGATAGCAGTAGTATGGAAATTCGTATATCGTAGACCGTTATTGGCAAGACTATCAAAAACAGGTGTTTCCACTAACCCGCCAAATGCGCTGCTGGCGCCCCATCCTACATCATCCAGCATAATATATATAATATTAGGGGCTCCTGCGGGTGCAACGGGATTGAAAGGCGCAGGGGTAATCACCGTTTGTGCAAGGTTAGTACCCGGCTTCCCGGCGTAACTTTTCTGCGGGCTGTATTGTGCATAAGCGCCTGATGCAACGCCCAGCAGCAGTAATGAAATAAAGGATCCGGAAGAGGAAGAGAAAGTCATTTCTTTTGATTTAATTGGCTGAAGTTTTATTTGTCCCACCACAAAGCAGGGGTTTGATACCCCGACCCCGCAGGAGTGTTTTTATTCAACGACTGCTCATTCTGCGGGTAAGGGATCCTTCGCGGGATCTGCCCGTTGGGGTTGGCAACGCTGGTGGCATTCTTTGCCAGCGGTAATGCAGGATAGCCTGTTCTACGGTAATCCGACCAGGCCTCCGGTTGCAGGAACAAGGCAATATATTTTTGTGTGATAATATTCTTCAGATCATTTCCTGAATCTCCGTTTAATATAGCCTTAGCCGTTATATATGCCTCTTGCTTTTCCGGGGTAGCGTAAGGATCTGCGCTATTGCTTATCACCCGTTGAAAAGAGGCCCGGATGGCCGTTTCCAGCGCTGTTTTAGCTAAAGGGTCTGCCGGGTTGATCCTCCACCTCGCTTCCGCTTCCAGGAATTTGGCTTCGGAGAAACTGCTGATCACCACCGGTGAAGTAGCAGTACCATAATAGCTGCCGATCACTGAAAATGCGCCCGGCACTCCCGGCGCGCTGCCTCGGTATGTATTACTGCCTGCAGGATATGGAGTGGCAAAATAGGCACGGCGCGGATCTGCAAACAGCCCTTCCGGTTTGGTAGGTGCATCGGTTACTTCGTTTCCGTTCAACAGGTTTACAAAAGATGCCCCAAGCCCTATCCATCCCGGCCTGTTGGTATTCTGCTGGTAAAAAGGATTGGCATTAGTGGTAGAAGCGCCAAATACCACCAGCGCATCAGCAGAATTATCTGCTATTCCCCTGTAGCGGGCGCCGTCATACAGTGCATCTAACACGGCCTGTGCTGCCGTTTTGCTGTTTATTTTAGTAAGATGGACCGCATATCTTGCCTTCAATGTATACGCAAGCGATTTCCACCGCTCAATATTTCCGCCGTATATCACATCGTCCGTGGCCGGCAGTGCGCCCAGGTTATTGCCTGCCGGTTGCGACAGCTCCGCAATGGCAGAATCCAGCTGCTCCTGCAACGACTTGTAAATATCTTCCTGCTTGTCATACGCCGGGTTGGTGATGTTGTTACCATACAATGATTCTTTGTATGGAATATCCCCGAAAAGATCGGTTAAGGTGCCATAGCTATATACGCTCAGCACCCGGGAAATACCACTGTAATAAGGCAGTTGCTGCTGCGCTGCAGTGGTTCTCACAATTTTCAGCTCATCCAATACCTCAACATAAAATCCTCTCCAGGTTTGATTAAAATACTGGGTGGATGAAGCATAGTTGTCAAAGGAAGCAGCGTCCCCATTTGCACCGGATGCCTGCTGAATATAGATATTGGCGATAAGGCCTGCGTTAACGCCCAGGTTAAACCCAAGCGCTACTTCGGCGCCTGTAAGTACTGCGCTCACAGATACCTCCGTAGAGGCGTTGGGGTTAACATTCGTATCCTCAAGCGAGCAGGAGGCCGGCGCCGTTAACATGCCCGCTGCAATAAATAAACGTCCTATAGTAGATGAATATATTTTCATGTTGCTGATTACTTAATGGATTAGAAAGAAACGTTTAATGCCACCCCGTAACTTTTCGTATTGGGCGTTGTCCAGAAATCAATACCCGCTGCATTCGACAAACCATTGCGGCTTCCCAGGTCGGGATCGCTGCCTGTATAGTTGGTGGAAAGCAAAAAGTTCCTGGCGGTAAGCGTAACACTGGCCGCCGCTATATGCGCAGGTTTCAACAGGGTAGCCGGCAGGGCGTAGGTAAAGTTTACATCTTTCAGTTTCACCCAGTAGAGATCATGCTCAATATAGAGCCCCTGTATGTTGAAAGTGTTGCGGTACCATGCCTGCGACAACACCGCTTCAATGGTATTAGGCGTTCCCTTTGAGGCAGTAACGCCATCAAAAACAGTGGTAGTGCCCCTCGCTGCGGTAGACGCATCTACACCGTTAAACACCATCTGCAAACGCGGGGCGTTAAACAGGTCAAAGCCAAACCGCCCGTCCAGTAAAAAGGAAAAGCTGAATGCGCCATATCGCAATTCGTTACGCAAACCCACATTGAAATCAGGATTCGGATCCCCGATTTTTGTAAAGGTGGTATTCACCAACGGGTATCCATAGGTGGCACTGTTCGGGTTATCGTCGATGATAGGTTTGCCGGCATCGTTACGCTTTACGTCGGTGCCGTAAAATACGCCGTATGGCTGTCCGGCCTGGCCGCGGGCTTCCATCCATATGCCACCAAGACTAACATTGGAAAGATTATCAGCGATATAGTTCACACGGCTGATGTTTTTGTTAAACAGTGCGGTAGCTGTCCATGAAAATCTTCTGCCGCTGAAAATACGCTGCTGCAAACTGGCTTCAATTCCCTTGTTGATGATGTTGCCTGCGTTGGTAAGCGTATAGGCGGCGCCGGTAGAGTAAGGCAAGGTAACTGGTATGATCTGGTCTTTACTGCTGTTGTAATAGTAAACGGCTTCAAGTTGTGTTCTATCATGGAAGAAATGCAGATCCAGTCCGGTTTCCCAGGTGCTGATCCGTTCCGGCTTCAGGTTGGGGTTACCGATGGTAGCACTGTAGCTAAGCCCCTGCTTGCCGTTGAACGGGAAACTGATTCCGCTCTGTATCCATCCGCCGCTGGTAGTGGGCACATAATAGGTTTCAAGAGAATAAGGGTCAGCATCATTTCCCACCTGTGCATAGGTAGCGCGGATCTTACCAAAATTCAGTATACTGTTGTTCCAATGGAGTGCATCTGTAAAAATAAAACTGGTACTGGCAGAAGGATAAAAGAAAGCGTTCTTTCCTTTGGCCAGTGTGGAGGTCCATTCGTTCCTCCCGGTAAGCTCAAGGTATAACCACTTCCTGTAATCCAGCTTCACATCTGCATACCCGGCTACCAGCTTTCTGCGTATGGTTTGATTAAAAGTTTGGGTAGATGAAGCATTGGAGATATTAAAATTACCGGGGATCGTTAATCCATCACCACGGGTATTCACCTGGTTCTTCCAGGAATTGTAATAGTTGTACCCCGCCACTACGGTAAGCTGCAGGTCGTTGTTGAGCTTACGATCGCCTACCAGTAATACATCCAGGTTGTTGTCTCTCCTTGCATAATTCACATCGTTGATAGTACCGGTGGCTACTCCTGAGGTACCGCGACTGAAAGCGCCTTTCCGTACATCGGTATAGTTATCGATCCCATAACGGGCGGTGGCTTTTAACCAGCTGGTAATATCCAGGGTGGCTTCCGCAAAAGTAATAAAGCGGTTCAGCTCATCGGTTTGCGGGTTCATATTAAGCGACCAGTAAGGATTATCCCATCCAATACCATTGGCGTATGAGCGGCTGTCGCCCCAGGGCTTGTTAGTAGTGGGCGGCAGCTTATAGGATTCCGGGTGCTCCCATGGTTTGGAGTAACCATTTGTAATATCGAAATTTACAGCAGAATTCATCAGCGCACGTACTACGTTGGTATTAAACCCTCCCATCAGCGCCCTATTGCCTGCTCCGTCCTTAATGTAATTAACACCACCGGATACTTTCAGCCGTTCGTTCACTGTATAATCGCCGTTAAAGCGGAAAGTATGCCGGAAGAAATCTGTAGTAGGAATAATACCGGTTTGCTTCAGATTACCGTAGGAGAAATAATACCCCGCATTACCCGTATTACCATAGAAACTTATATTCTGATCGTTCGTATAGCCGTTAACGAAAAAGTTACCGATGTTATCATAGCGGTTAACAGGTATACCGTTAGAAGCAGGATCGCTCTTTCCTACAATCGTTCCGTTCTTATCAAAATTACTTGGTACTGAGCTGTAAGTGAGCGTATCCAGCAATGCGCCCCAGTTTTCATCGGAGCCGGTGATACCGGGTTTCACATATTGCCCACCGATGCCGTTTGAAAAAATGGTTTGCCTCGGCTGCATGCGACGGTTTATTTTATCAACAGTAAATGATCCGCTGTAACTCACACCGAAAGATTTATCCGTAAGCAAACTGCCTCTTTTTGTATTGATCACTACCGCGCCGTTCGATGCACGGATACCATACAATGCAGCGGCAGCAGGGCCTTTCAGCACTGTTACGCTCGCGATGTCTGCACTGTTAATATCAATGCCACGGTTAGATGGCGTAGCCAGCGATACACTGTTTGATACCGGGGAAATATCCTGTATGGAATTATCCACAGGCACACCATCCAAAATGAACAGTGGTGCGTTATTTCCCAGCAGCGAGCTGTTACCCCTGATCTTTATGGTAGATGATCCACCGGGAGAGCCTCCGGAATTGCTGATCTGCACACCGGCTACCTTTCCGCTGAGCGCCGCTACTATGTTGGGTTCCCGGCTGTCTTTCAATGCAGCGGCTTTTACTTCACCAACGCTGTAGCCCAGCGACCTGGTAGCGCTCTTTATACCTACGGCGGTCACTACCACTTCAGACAGCGACTGCTGTTGCTCCAGTTTTATCACCTTGTTCAGGTCATCTTTTGTGATCAGTACTTCCTGCTGCTGATACCCGATGAAAGTAACAATGATGGTTTGAGGCAGCTTCAGCAGGCTTAACTGGTAGGCGCCTGTTGCATCTGCCAGTGTACCTGATGTACCGCCTTTAATACGCACAGATGCGCCTGGCAGCGCCTCCTGCGTTTTATTGTCAATTACTTTTCCTTTCAGCAGCACTGCCGCCTGCGAATAAGCGTTGCTGGTAAAGGACAACAATGCAGCGCACAATAGTGCATTACGTAAATATCTGAACATACAAAGGGAATTAGATGTTGGAAGAATCGGGCAATAAAATGCCCATGATGACTACGCTACGCGTCATTTAGTTATTCGGATGTTTTGACCGGAAAGCCTTAGCAACAACAACAGGCGGATGTAAATGTATCCGCGTTAAGTTTTCCGTTGTTTCTATTGTTGTACAATAGCTGATTCATTGTTGAAATATTAAATTGGTTGAACAAGCCGCTTCCGTGAAGCGACTTCAATAAAGTATGGTAGCTAATAAGGTTTGCTTTGTATGGTGGGTGACAAAGACTTTGGTGGTGGTAAATCCTATTAGTCTACTATAATTGTAGACAAATATACAACCGGGTTTTGGAAAACGCAAGCGCTGCCCAAAAAAAAAGTTGGACAACAGTTACTAATTCCCGCTGATACCCGCTTTACTATTAAGTTTCAACATATCAACATTCACAGGAAATTATCATTAATGGCGCCGGTGTTTAGTATTAACAACCTAAGATCTATATTTTCATTAATGCAACATAGTTGCATTAATGAAAATATCACTACCTTTGTCTTTCAGAGAATACCGGCAAAATAAAATCGGCTGGAAGAAACATGACTGGAAGACTGTTGCAGTTGCCGTCAAATAAATACTTTATCATGATTGAAATCTTCAAAACAAATATCCCGGAACCGGAGCTGGCAGAAAACGTGTTAAAGGCGCTGAAAGAAACGCTTCCCGGTGCACGTATCAACTTTGATCATAATGATCGCGACAAAATACTTCGCGTGGAGGCGTCGGAAATTAATACAGATGCAGTCATTTCAACTGTCCGGGCGTTGGGATTCGTTTGTATACTGATGGAAGACAAGGTTTGTATCAAAAGTAAACCCAGCTCTCACGAAACAGGGTCATTCTGGGAGTCCAGCTTTATTGACAAGCAGACTATGTGGGGGTTTGAGCCGGCGGACTCTACTCTTTTAGCGAAGGATTTTTTTATAAGGGAAGGTATTAAAGATGTATTGATTCCGGGCATAGGATACGGAAGGAATGCAAAAGTATTTATAGACAATGGTATCAAGGTAACAGGCATAGAGATTTCGAAAACGGCTATTGATCTGGCAAGAGCGCATTATGGCAACAGTATGAAAATCTATCACGGCTCAGTAACAGATATGCCTTTTGATCATCATCGTTACGGGGGGATTTTCAGCTATGGACTGATTTACCTGTTGGATGAAGAAGAACGGAAAAAGCTCATCCGCGACTGCTACGATCAGCTGCAGCCCAATGGATATCTTTTCTTCTCCGTTATTTCAAAAAATTCACCCAACTACGGAGCAGGCACACAGATAGGTAAAGATCGTTTTGAAGCAACAAAGGGAGCCAGGATATTTTTCTACGACAACGAATCTGTCCGGGAGGAATTCGGAGAATACGGACTAACAGATTTTTTTGAGATAGAAGAGCCCAATAAAACAATGCCGGGCAAACCTTCCTTCCGGTTTATTATTATAAAATGCAGGAAAGGATCATAAAACGAAAAGCCCCCGGCCGGAAAAACCAGCTGGGGGCTTTGCATCTGCCAATTACCGGCATGCTATTGAATAATTATTCTCTCAGTTGCAACCTGGACACCGCTTCTCACTACCTATACTTTCACCTGCAGGTGTTTGCCGGGTTTATCATCGTCTGCAAATTCCATCATAGTCGCAAAGCCATTGCATGCTCCCCAGTGATCTCCATGATTCAGATGTGCCTGCACTGCATCTTTTGAAATGCAAATGGTTTTTCCTTATGGCAAATAATTACCTTATTTCCATCGTTACCACAGGCTGGAGGATTTATTACAACAAGGGGTAGTACAGGTAGCCTGATTTCCATTGTCCTCATCAACCATAAAAGATAGGTTACTATCATAACCATTCCCAAAATAAAAAAGCCCGCTGATCAGCGGACTTTTTTATTTTTGTTGCCCAACCAGGATTCGAACCTAGACAAACAGAACCAAAATCTGTCGTACTACCATTATACTATTGGGCAATACCCTTATTGTTTGGGATGGCAAAAGTATAACTTTTTTTATTCCTGCAAAAAAAACTTGCAATATTTTTGAAATATCCCGTGAAATCCTTTGCTGCAACGCCTTTATAAAACAATCTCATTTACTTTCTCCGCTATCTGTACCGGTTTTATCCACTCCATACAGGCGTGATCCCCTCTGAAACAGGGTTTATTGCCAAACACAGAACAGGGGCGACAGGGAAGATCATGAATCTGAACAGCATTTTCCGGCGCCTGCCCATAACCCATAAATCCTGCAAAAGGATGGGTAGCGCCCCAAACAGATACTACCGGCACTCCAAACAGGGAAGCCAGGTGCATGTTAGCCGAATCCATACTGATCATCACATCCAGCTGGCTGATCAGCGCCAATTCCTCTTCCAGGGAAAAACGCCCTGCCGCCACAATTACCTCCGGGTATTGCGCCGCCAGTTGTGTCAGTAATGCCACCTCCTGTTTACCTCCTCCCAGCAAAAACAGCTGTATTCCCTGCTCCCGTGCCAGCATTCCTAATACGGCCGCCATTTTCTCCAAAGGATACATTTTTTCCCGGTAAGTGGCAAAAGGAGCCAGTCCAATCCACTTTTTGCCTTGTTTGGGACCAGTTACCGCTGTAACTGATCCGGGCAGTATACGGGGCTGAAAAACAGGTTTACGGCCCATCTCACAGCGAAGACCCAGTTGCCGGAAAACTTCCGCATACCGTTCTATTGTGCTGCTGAGCGGCTGTAATACCTTATTTTCACGGCGGGTCAGCGCCTTCTTTTCTGCACGGCCCTTGTCAATAGCCGCCACAGGCGTACCGCTCAGGCGGAAAAAAGTCCGGATGATCTGGGATCTCAGCACATTGTGCAGATCTGCCACTGCTGTAATCCGGTGGGCTTTCCTCACTTCACGGAACAGGCGGTACAATCCTTTTATCCCTTTGTGAATCCCTTTCACATCTGCCGGGAAAAAACTGAGCCGGGGAATGCCCGCGCACAAAGCTCCCCAGTTCCGGTTGGTCACAAAAACAATCTCCACATCCGGATTTTCATCCAGTACCTGCTTCATTACAGGAATGGTCATGGCTACATCGCCTAAAGCAGACAACCGGGTAACCAATATCGTTTTAACTGTGCCCAAGTATGGAGGTTTATTTTTCGTTCTTGTATAAAACCGGGTTCAGGGAAGGATCGTTATACATCTTCATTTGCTTGTATACCTTCATAAACTTCCTGCCGGCAGCAATATCAGCCAGGAGTGCCTCAATGGCAGTGCCCAGGTCTTTCTGCTGCTCCAGGAGTATATCCAGCTTACGCTGGCATGCGGCCCGGTGCTCAGGCGTGGCGTCTGCACGGGTGGCCTCTTCCTGCATATGATAAATTTTCAGGGCTAAAATAGACAAACGGTCTATTGCCCAGGCGGGGCTTTCCGTATTAATGGTGGCATCTGCCGCGGGTACCGTGTTGCTGTATTTCTCCAGGAAATAGCTGTCAATATACTCCACCACGTCTGTACGTTCCTGGTTAGAGCGGTCTATCCAGCGCTTAATCCCCAGTGCTTCCACCGGGTCAATGTTCGGGTCGCGGATAATGTCTTCCAGGTGCCACTGCACCGTGTCGATCCAGTTTTTCAGGAAAAGCAGGTGCTCAATACTGCTCTTTTCATAGGGATTGGAAATGGCCTGATGCACATCATTGTGCTCATGGTAGGCCACGATACTCTGGTTAAATATCTTATTGCACAATTGTGTAAACATGGCGCAAATGTACAAAAGGCTAACAATAAAAAAGAAGCGCATGGTAGAGACCATACGCTTATTGTAAAAGATTGTCATGTGAATGTTCGAGAATGCAAATCGTGAAGGCTTTCAATGGTTATCTTGGGGTTGAGATGCCGTCAAGGTTATACCACCTTATTTCCTTTTTTTACCGTAAATGATGCCATTGCACCATCCTGGCAATAATATTTTATAATGATTTGTTGCTTTGAATATTTTTTTTGAATGCAGTAAAAATCAATCACTCTAATGGCTACACGTTTTAATTGAGGGTGTTTAAATAATATAGCTGTTAACAAATTGTCAGATCACCAATTACAGGGCCAGGATCACAGACGTTACATTATTCATCAACCGGAAGTGGTTCTCACCACTGCTTTTATGGGATTTCCTCTGCTAATGTTGACAATTTCATTTGTTTAATTATTCTCAAATAGTAACGGGTTTTCTAAAAAATCAGGGTTTAAAAGCGGACATCGTTATGTCCTTGTGTCTTAGTGCAAATTAAAAGGGTCCACTGCATTTTACACTGCAGTGGACCCCTTTTTTTATACAACGTTAGTGGTAATTAATGTGTTTTTTTGTCCAAATTAGCTTTCCGGATCAGCCGTCAGCTTTATTTTGGTGGCATAATAAATCGGAATGCCCAATAATATAATGCCCAGTCCGGGTAAGGTGTAGCTGGTCTCAAACACCAGTAACAGCGCCGCCAGCGATAACGCCACAATAATGTAGATCATAGGCAGCACCGGGTAACCAAATGCCTTGTATGGCCGCTCTGCCTCCGGGCGTTTCTTTCTTAAAATAAAAATACCCAGGATAGTAAGTACATAAAATATCAGTACACCGAAAATCACCAGTGCCAGCAGATCATTGTACCTTCCTGTCAAACAAAGCAGGGAAGCCCATGCGCACTGGATCCACAAACCATAGCCGGGCACACTGTGCTTATTCAGCTCTCCTGCTTTTTTGAAGAACAATTTATCTTCTGCCATGGTGTAATAGATCCTGGCTCCCGACAGGATTAGCCCGTTGTTACAGCCAAAAGTTGAGATCATGATCATGATGGCAATAATAATGGCGCCACTGGAACCAAAGATCTTTTCAGTTACGGCTACGGCTACACGGTCGTTGGCCGCAAATGCAATTTCATTCAGTGGCAGTACAGCCAGGTACATCAGGTTACAGCTCACATAAATGATAGTCACAATCAGCGTTCCCAGGAAAAGGGAACGGCCAATATTCTTGGCGGGGTTCTTAATCTCTCCCGCAATAAAAGTTACGTTGTTCCATGCGTCGCTGGAAAACAACGACCCTTTCATGGAAACAGCGATGGCGCCAAATAATGCCAGCCCCGATAAAGCAGTTGTTATCACCGTACCATTCTGTGAAGTAACTGCAGCTGCATCCCAGGCATGCTGCCAGTTGGCATTCCAGATCCCGGATTTTGTCCCAAACAGCAATCCGAAAATAATGAGCCCGAACAAAGAAAGCAGTTTCGCCAGCGTAAATACCGTTTGTATCAGCTTACCATGGTGTACACCACGGGTGTTAATAAATGTTAGTAAGATGATAGATATAATAGCCACTATCTGTGCTGCAGAAATCTGAACAATACCGGCATCCAGCAGTATATTCTTCTCGCTGAAACCCGGGATCAGGTAAGCGGTAAACTTGGCAAAGGCCACCGCCACCGCGGCAATAGTACCGGTTTGAATAACGCCGAACTGCGTCCACCCGAATAAGAATGCAATGAAAGGATTGTAGGCTTCCCGGAGATACACATACTGACCTCCTGCTTTGGGGAACATCCCCGACAGCTCACCATAACTGAGGGCAGCAATCAGTGTTACCACTCCTGCAAGCACCCACATAGCGGTGATCCATCCGGCGCCGCCCACGCTGCGCGCAATTTCTGCAGTTACAATAAAGATCCCGGAACCGATCATAGAACCGGCCACTATCATGGTGGCGTCCAGCAGGCCCAGGGATGGCTTGAATGATTTAGTCTGGTTGATTTCCATATTGATATTTATAAAAAATCCCGGCTCATAAATGGAACCGGGACTATAAGATAGAAAATTTTTCTGATGCTTTATTCGCTTATTTGGCAGAAGCTGCTGAACCATTCTGGTTCATACCCTTAATAACTTCCGGTGTTACATCGTAAGCCGGATCCTTATAAAGGATATTGCTGGCTGTGCTGCGGTAAGAGAATATATATGCAAAACGTTTGTCGGCATTAAATGCTTTCAGGAAATCGTCCAGTCTCTTCTGCAACTCCTCGTTAAATTTGGTTTCCTGCTCGGTATAAGAGGCACGCAGGTTCTGCGCTTCCTGCTCCAGCTGCTGTTGTTTGGACATCAGGCTGCGCTGCGCGGCTTCGCCCTGTTCCTGGGTAAGTGTAGATGCCCTGCGCTGCAGATCCTCATACTCACTCTGCAATGCACGGGCCTTGCCTTTCAACTGATTATCCATCTGCTGCTGCTTCTGTTCCAGCAATGCCCTTTTTTCCTTGAAATACTCAAAATGCGCTTCCAGTGAGTCCAGGTCTACGTACGCAATTTTGAAACTACCCCCGGCAGGAGTATTGCTGTTTGCAGCAGAGGATGCAGCTGGCGCACTGTTACCAGCTTTATTACCCTGGCAAGACATCAATAATCCGGCTGAAAATGCCGCTAATAATCCTTTAGTCACTAATTGTTTACAAGTGCGCATGTTAATAGGTGGATTTGCTTTAAGTACATTTTAAAAATGGAACGGCTAAAATAAGGTTTTTACCGGATTTTCATATTCCCATCCGTTTTTTTAGCTAGGTTTTAACTAATATTATTATTTCACCTTATCCAACAGGATTTCCGGCTCATTGGTGGTAATATAATCGACGCCGTTTTTCAGCAAATCATCCATTACTTCCGGGTTATCTATCGTCCAGGCATTAGTGGTCACTTTATGCTGTTTCGCAGTAGCTATCAGCTGCGGATCGTTTTTAAATACCTGCTGGTTATAGTCAAGTCCCCATATCCCGTCTGCCTGTAACTGCGCAGGCGTCTTGTCGCCGTTGAGATAGGCTATTTTGGCCGCAGGGTCAAGTTCTTTTATTTTTTTGCAGATGTTGTAGTCAAAGCTGATATAAAACATCCACGCCTGGGCCTTCTTCGCCTGCACCATTGCCACCGCTTTGGAAGCCAGCAGATCGCCCCTGCCGGTACGTGATGGCTTTAGCTCCAGTACCAGCCGCGTACGATGCTGCTTCATAATTATATCAATGAACTCTTCCAGTGTAGGTACCCTGTCCCCGTTCTTCAGCTGCACGGTTTGCAGGTCCGCAAGCGTGCTCTCTTCTACCTTCTTCCCTCCTATCTCCGGGTCATGCGAAATCACCATCTCATTATCCGATGATAACCACACATCAAACTCCGATCCCTCACAGCCTAGTTTTATCGCATCATTCAGCGAAGTAATACTGTTCTGGCTCCCCTCATGGTGCTTCCATGCGCCACGGTGAGCCACTACTTTATTACGGATAAAATCGTCTGCTACCAGCAGGAAATCGGCCGTGTCTGCACCCGCCTTAATGCGTACAGGATATGTAAAGCTGCCTTCTTTGCTTATTGCCGCCTTCTTCTTCAGTTTTAATGCATGACCGCTAACGGTAAATAACCCCGATTTATCTTCCAGCAATGTGGCAGCCGATAATTGCCCGTTCCTGTCGTAGATCTTCCCGATTACGGCGTTCTTTTGCTGAACCGGAATCGTATAGGCGTCCAGGTAAGGAGCACTGGCCTGTTGCCCTGCTGCTGTTGTACCCATTAAGATGATCCCTGCCATCAGAAATATTTTTTTGCAATTGTTCATGTTATCCGCGTTTGTGCTGAAAATAGCGCGCAATTTATTTATTTCCACCCCATGGGAGGAAAATCACTGCATTAAATTAATATAAAGCTTTAAAAAGATGCCTGGTATTGCATTTACAAACTAAAAACTGCTGCGGGCATTGCTACTGTTGTTGTACAACTGAAGACCAGCGGATCATTCCTCCCGGTGTCAGGTCGGGCACTGCATGGTCGCCATTGTTACACAACTGAAGACCAGCCGATCATTTTCACCGATGTTAGGTACTGCTCAGCACTGTTGTTGCCGGCGCTTTAGTTATGCTGTATCACCAACACATTGAACCTGGCCGGATCCAGCGGATAACCATTGCTGATCAGTGTATAGATCTTCCCGGTTTGAGTGGCCATGTCCACGGTTTTCAATACTTTGGAAGTATTGGAAGAATCGGTCGAGCGGAAGTTGATCTTGTAATGGGCGCTGTCGCCACTAAGCGGTGCAAACCCTGTTTGTGCGGGAAACGGAATCCTGTTGAAAAAACGGGGAAGCGTATCGGAATATACGTCCATGAGAAATGGTGAACGGTCAGGCCTGAACCCCTGCGCAAAATTAATCACCCTGAATTTAGCCAGTCCTGCACCCGGATCCCTGAGATCATCTTCTGTAGTGATCAATAGCGGGGCGCCGGCACTGTCGGCCCCCAGGAAAGCGGAGTAATAACGGTTGTTACGGAGATAGATCTGCCCCCGGAACAATTCCACACCTGGCTGCCTGCTGTCTGCAATGATCAGGTTATACTTCTGTGCCCTCAACGATTTATACCCGGTATTGGCACTATAACCTAAATTATTCCCAATGCTGAATGTATCCAGCTTCACATTATACTGAACATTGCCGGGCGCTGCATTTACAAACAAAAAGTTACCATGTGTGTCGGGCACTGCGCTATCACTGTCCTTTTTACAGGCGCCTATTACCACCAGCAGTACTAAAACAGGAATGATCAGGTATTTCATGAAATCCGCTTCTTTTTACGGACTCAAATGTAATGATATTAAAACAAAAAGCGCCTGCCTTTGGGGCAAGCGCTTTTTGTTTTAATATCTGTATAATACTATTCTTCTTCGTCAAACTGGAACACTTCTTTGGAAGAGGCCAGGATGTCGTATTCCTCTTTCGAACCTACGATCATGTTCTCGAACTCACGTAAACCAGTACCGGCAGGGATCAGGTGACCTGTGATCACATTCTCCTTCAGACCCATCATATCGTCGATCTTACCGTTGATGGCAGCCTGCGACAATACTTTGGTGGTTTCCTGGAACGAAGCGGCAGAGATCCAGCTACGTGTGCCGAGAGACGCTTTCGTAATACCCTGCAGGAGCGGGCTGGATGTAGCCGGCTGTGCATCGCGGTATTCTACCAGTTTCTTATCTGCACGACGCAGGAGGGAGTTTTCTTCACGAACCTGGCGCAGTGTCACGATCTGACCTGCTTTCAGGTTAGTGGAGTCACCTGCTTCAGTTACTACCTTCTTGTCGAAGATCATGTCGTTTTCTTCGAAGAAATCAAACCTGTCTTCAGTATCACCTTCGAGGAAGCGGGTATCGCCCGGATCTTCGATGTTTACTTTACGCATCATCTGGCGAACAATCACCTCGATGTGTTTATCATTGATCTTCACACCCTGTAAGCGGTATACTTCCTGGATCTCATTTACCAGGTATTCCTGTACGGCAAACGGTCCCTTGATAGACAGGATGTCTGCAGGAGTAGTAGAACCATCGGAGAGTGAAGTACCGGCCTTCACAAAGTCACCATCCTGAACCAGGATATGACGTGTCAACGGCACCAGGTATTTCTTCACCTGGCCTTCACGGCTTTCAATGATGATTTCGCGGTTACCACGTTTGATGTTACCAAAAGCTACCACACCGTCAATTTCAGAAACGATGGCAGGGTTGCTCGGGTTACGTGCTTCAAAGAGCTCAGTTACACGTGGCAGACCACCCGTGATATCCCTCAGTTTACCGATAACGCGTGGAATCTTTACAATTACCTGTCCGGCTCTTACTTTATCACCTTCGGAGATGACAATGTGTGAACCAACCGGTAAGTTGTAGGATTTCACCTCTTTGTTACCATCTACCATGATAGACGGGATCTTATTCTTATCTTTTGTTTCAATTACCACTTTCTCACGGTGACCAGTCTGTTCATCAGCTTCTTCACGGAAGGTAATACCTTCCAGGATGCTGTCGAAGCGGATGGTACCAGGAATTTCAGACACGATAACGGCGTTGAACGGATCCCATGTGCAGATCATATCGCCTTTCGTTACTTTCTGTCCGTCTTTCACCAACAGGGTAGAACCATAAGGAATGTTGTTGGTTACCAGCAGACGATCGTTTTTCACGTCCATGATACGCAACTCACCGGTACGGCCGATAACCACCTGTACTTTTTCACCATCGTTGTTTTCGTAGGTGGTAGTACGTAAGCCATCGAATTGAACAGTACCATCAAACTTGGCTGGCAAACCGGATTCAACGGAAGTAGAACCGGCAACACCACCCACGTGGAAGGTACGCAGTGTGAGCTGTGTACCAGGCTCACCGATAGACTGTGCAGCGATGATACCCACGGCATCACCTTTCTGTGCAGTATAACCGCTCGCCAGGTTTTTACCGTAACATTTCACGCACACACCCCTGCGGCTTTCGCAAGTCAGTACAGAGCGGATTTCTACGGTTTCAATCGCACTTTCCTCAATGCGGTGTGCAATTTCTTCAGTGATCTCAGCACCGGCAGCAACGATCAGCTCATCATCATTATGAGGATCAAATACATCGTGCAGGGAAGTACGTCCGAGGATACGGTCGTACAGGGTTTCAATCACTTCTTCATTATCTTTCAACGCTGAAGTAGCAATACCACGGAGTGTACCGCAATCTTCCTCATTGATCACCACATCCTGCGCAACGTCTACCAGACGGCGGGTCAGGTAACCCGCATCCGCCGTTTTCAACGCCGTATCCGCAAGACCCTTACGGGCACCGTGCGTAGAGATGAAGTATTCCAATACGTTCAAACCATCTTTAAAGTTGGACAATACCGGGTTTTCGATGATCTCGGAACCGGTAGATCCACTCTTACGCGGCTTGGCCATCAGTCCCCTGATACCAGCCAGCTGTTTGATCTGCTGCTTGGAACCACGCGCACCGGAATCCAACATCATGTATACGGAGTTGAATCCCTGCTTGTCTGTTGCCAGCTCACGGATCAGGGTTTCTGTCACCTTCGTATCCACACGTGACCAGATATCGATGATCTGGTTATAACGTTCGTTGTTGGTGATCAGACCCATGTTATAGTTATCCCAAACTTCGTCTACTTCGCTGGAAGCACCATCGATCATGTCTTGCTTAACATCCGGGATGATCAGGTCATTAATGTTAAATGACAGACCACCGCGGAACGCCATGCGGAAACCTAATTGTTTGATGTCGTCCAGGAACTTGGCAGTTGCCGGGATATTGGTTGCTTTGATGATATCACCGATGATCTCACGCAGTGATTTTTTGGTAAGCAGTGCATTCACATAACCGGCAGCTTTAGGTACGAACTGGTTGAACAGTACGCGGCCCACAGTTGTTTCGATCAGTTTTCTTTCCAGCTCACCGTTTGCATTTCTAACATCTGCCTTAACACGGATATGTGCATGCAGATCGATACGGTCTTCGTTCAATGCGATGATCACTTCCTCAGCAGAGTAGAAAGCTTTACCTTCTCCTCTTACCACCACATCTCCCATTGTTTTCTTACCCTTGGTGATGTAATACAAACCAAGCACCATGTCCTGTGAAGGCAGGGTGATAGGCGTACCGTTCTGCGGGTTAAGAATGTTATGTGAAGACAGCATCAGCAGCTGGGCTTCCAGGATTGCAGCATTGCTCAAAGGCACGTGTACTGCCATCTGGTCACCATCGAAATCCGCGTTGAACGCAGAACATACGAGCGGATGCAGCTGGATCGCTTTACCTTCCACCAGTTTAGGCTGGAAAGCCTGTATAGACAACCGGTGCAGGGTCGGAGCACGGTTTAACATTACCGGGTGACCTTTCAGCACGTTTTCCAGGATATCCCAAACCACCGCTTCTTTCCGGTCTACCAGCTTTTTCGCTGATTTCACGGTTTTAACGATGCCTCTTTCAATCAGCTTACGGATAATAAATGGTTTGAACAGCTCTGCCGCCATATCTTTTGGCAGGCCGCACTCGTGCAGTTTCAGTTCAGGTCCTACCACGATAACAGAACGTCCGGAATAATCCACACGTTTACCAAGCAGGTTCTGACGGAAACGACCTTGTTTACCTTTCAGTACATCCGACAGGGATTTCAGGGCACGACCACCTTCCGCTTTTACCGCATTGGATTTACGGGAGTTGTCGAACAGGGAATCCACTGCTTCCTGCAGCATACGTTTTTCGTTACGAAGGATCACCTCAGGCGCCTTAATTTCGATCAAACGTTTCAGACGGTTGTTACGGATGATTACCCTGCGGTAAAGGTCGTTCAGGTCGGAAGACGCAAAACGGCCACCATCCAACGGAACCAACGGACGCAGTTCCGGCGGTACTACAGGAATATATTGCATTACCATCCATTCAGGACGGTTTTCCACACGGCCATTGGCTTCACGGAATGCTTCCACTACGCTCAAACGCTTCAGCGCTTCCGCTTTACGTTGCTGGGAAGTTTCAGTGGCAGCCTGGTTACGCAGCTGGTAAGAAAGGCTGTCCAGGTCAATACGGGCCAGCATCATTTCCACCGCTTCTGCACCCATTTTAGCAATAAACTTGTTAGGATCTTCATCCGGTAACAGCTGATTGTCTTTCGGCAGGGTGTCCAGGATATCCAGGTATTCTTCTTCAGTGAGCAGGTCACCATAGTTCATACCTTTTTCCTGTTTCATACCCGCCTGGATCACTACGTATCTTTCGTAGTAAACGATGGTTTCCAGTTTCTTGGAGCTCATTCCAAGCAGGTAACCGATCTTGTTAGGCAGGGATTTGAAATACCATATATGTACAACGGGCACCACTAAACGAATATGGCCCATTCTCTCACGACGTACTTTCTTCTCCGTTACCTCAACACCACAACGGTCACACACAATACCCTTATAACGGATACGCTTATATTTTCCGCAATAGCATTCGTAATCCTTTACAGGTCCGAATATTCTTTCGCAGAATAAACCATCACGTTCCGGCTTGTAAGTACGGTAGTTGATGGTTTCAGGTTTCAGCACTTCACCGTATGAACGCTCCAGGATAACATCCGGAGAAGCCAGACTGATGGTAATGCTGTTAAAATTTGATTTAGGACGATTTTCTTTTTTGATAGCCATCTGTAATTAGCTTTTAGCTGTTAGCCGTTGGTGGTAAGCCAGCGACAAAAATTTTATTCCTGCGAAATATCCAAGCTATCAGCCACTGGCATTACTGCCAATGGCTGGTAGCTAAAAGCTCTTAGTCAAATTTCAGATCAAGACCCAGACCACGCAATTCATGGATCAATACATTGAAGGATTCAGGCACACCGGCTTTCGGTATGTTGTCGCCCTTCACGATAGATTCATATGCTTTGGCACGACCCACGATATCATCAGATTTAATAGTAAGCAGTTCCTGCAGGATGTTGGATGCACCGTATGCTTCCAGTGCCCATACCTCCATCTCACCAAAACGCTGACCACCAAACTGGGCTTTACCACCCAGCGGCTGTTGGGTAATGAGACTGTACGGTCCGATAGAACGGGCGTGCATCTTATCATCCACCATGTGGCTCAGTTTAAGCATATAGATAACACCCACGGTTGCTTTCTGGTGGAAGCGGTCGCCCGTTTCACCGTCGTGCAGGTAAGCGTGACCAAAGCTTGGTAAACCTGCTTCCTTGATATATTCAGCAATTTCTTCAGTAGTAGCACCATCAAAGATCGGCGTAGCAAAACGTACTCCCAGTTTCAGACCTGCCCAACCCAATACGGTTTCGTAGATCTGTCCGAGGTTCATACGGGAAGGTACCCCGAGTGGGTTCAGTACGATATCCAGTGGTGTACCATCTTCCAGGAACGGCATGTCTTCATCACGCACGATCTTGGCTACGATACCCTTGTTACCGTGACGTCCCGCCATCTTATCACCCACTTTCAGCTTACGTTTGCTGGCCAGGTAAACCTTCGCCAGTTTCAGTACGCCGGCTGGCAGCTCATCACCAATAGAGATGTTGAACTTCTCACGTTTGTAACGGCCCAGCTCTTCGTTGAACTTGATGTTATAGTTATGCAGCAGGGTATTGATCTGATCGTTCACCACTTCGTCTGTTGTCCAGCCCAGTGGATTTACGTTCATAAAATCAATATTTACCAGGTTCTTCGGAGAGAACTTGGAGCCCTTTGAAATCAGTACTTCACCGTAAGTATTGGTAATACCCTGGGATACTTTATCCTTCAGTAATACCTGCAACTTGCTCATCAGCACTTCCAGCAGGTCTTCCGCATTCTTCTGGTGAATTTTCTCCAGTTTCTCGATAGCTGCCTTTTCACGGGTTTTGGAATTCTTATCTTTCTTCGCGCGGCTGAACAGTTTCTTATCAATCACCACACCTTCTGTTGACGGAGGCGCTTTCAATGAAGCGTCTTTCGCATCAGAAGCCTTGTCACCAAAGATCGCCCTTAACAGCTTTTCTTCAGGGGAAGGATCAGATTCACCACGCGGAGTGATTTTACCGATCAGGATATCGCCTTCCTTGATGTGTGCACCAACACGAATAATACCGTTCTGGTCGAGGTCCTTGGTAGCCTCTTCACTTACGTTGGGGATATCCGGGGTCAGCTCTTCTTCACCCAGCTTGGTATCACGAACTTCCAGTTCATATTCATCAATGTGGATGGAGGTAAACAGATCCTCACGTGCAACACGCTCAGAAATTACGATCGCATCCTCAAAGTTGTAACCTTTCCATGGCATGAACGCTACCTTCAGGTTGCGTCCCAGCGCCAGTTCACCACCACGGGTAGCGTAACCTTCTGTTAAGAAGTCGCCATCCTTAACACGCTGACCTTTCTTTACGCAAGGTCTGAGGTTAATACAGGTGCTCTGGTTGGTTTTTACGAATTTGGTAAGTGTGTAAACGATCAGATCATCTTCAAAGCTCACCAGTTTCTGCATTTCATCACGTTCGTAACGAACATGGATTTCATTTGCATCCACAAATTCGATCACACCGTTACCATCTGCGGTGATCTGCAAACGGGAGTCGCGCGCTGCCTTGCCTTCCAGGCCGGTTCCTACGATAGGAACTTCCGGATTCAGCAGTGGCACGGCCTGACGTTGCATGTTTGATCCCATCAACGCACGGTTGGCATCATCATGCTCCAGGAACGGAATCAGTGATGCACTCAAACCTACGATCTGGTTAGGCGCCACGTCCATGAATTCCACTTCATCCCTGTCGAGGATCGGGAAGTCACCGGTTTCGCGGGATTTCACCTTATCATTTATAAAATGTCCTTTGTCATCCAGTGGGGCATTCGCCTGCGCAATCTTCACAGAATCTTCTTCCTCAGCGCTCAGGAACTCCACTTTATGCATATCCACTTTACCGCTGTTTACTTTACGGTAAGGTGTTTCAATAAAGCCCATCTCATTCACCTTTGCGTGAACACAAAGGGTGGAGATCAGACCAATGTTCGGACCTTCCGGTGTTTCAATGGTACACAAACGGCCATAGTGGCTGTAGTGAACGTCACGCACCTCAAAGCCTGCTCTTTCACGGCTCAAACCACCGGGTCCGAGAGCGGAAATACGGCGTTTATGCGTGATTTCAGACAATGGGTTTGTCTGATCCAGGAACTGTGACAACTGGGAAGTACCAAAGAAGGAGTTGATCACGGAAGACAGCGTCCTCGCATTGATCAGGTCAACCGGCGTAAATACCTCGTTATCACGTACGTTCATTCTTTCACGGATGGTACGTGCCATACGTGCAAGACCAACACCAAACTGAGCATATAGCTGCTCGCCTACAGTACGTACACGGCGGTTTGACAGGTGATCGATATCATCGATTTCCGCCTTACCGTTTGTGAGCTGTACCAGGTACTTGATGATGGAGATGATGTCGTCCTTCGTCAGCACTTTCATGTCTAACGGGGTAGGAAGACCTAATTTTCTGTTGATCTTATAACGACCTACGTCACCTAAATCGTAACGTTTGTCGGAGAAGAACAATTTATCAATGATACCCCTTGCTGTTTCATCATCCGGCGCATCAGCTCCGCGCAACTGGCGGTAGATGTGCTGAACGGCTTCCAGCTCGGAGTTAGATGTATCCTTGTTTAATGTATTGTAGATGATGGAAAAATCACCACTCACCTCTTCCTTCTGAACAAACACGCTTTTCAATCCCATATCTACAATGGTTTCGATATTCGCTTCATCCAGGATGCTATCGCGCTCCAGCATAATTTCATTACGCTCGATGCTCACCACTTCACCAGTATCTTCATCCACAAAGTCTTCCACCCAGCTTCTTAAAACGCGGGCTGCCAGCTTCTTGCCGGCATATTTATCAAGACTTTTCTTGTCTGCTTTTACTTCATCTGCCATGCCAAACAGCTGCAGAATATCTTTATCTGTTTCATAGCCGATGGCACGCAACAGGGTGGTTACCGGGAATTTCTTCTTACGGTCGATGTAAGCGTACATCACGTTGTTGATGTCCGTTGCAAACTCCATCCATGCGCCCTTGAACGGGATCACCCTTGCAGAGTAGATCTTGGTTCCGTTCGGATGTACAGATTGACCAAAGAAAACACCAGGTGAACGGTGCAGTTGGGATACAACAACACGCTCAGCACCATTAATAACGAAAGTACCTCTTGGAGTCATGTACGGAATGTTTCCTAAGAACACATCCTGCACAATCGTCTGGAAATCCACATGCTCCTCATCATTACAGCTTAAGCGGAGTTTCGCTTTCAACGGTACAGAATAAGTAAGCCCGCGCTCAATACACTCCTCGATGGTATAACGCGGAGGATCCACGAAATAATCAAGGAATTCCAGATTAAAGATATTTCTGGTATCTGTAATCGGGAAGTTCTCTTTAAATACTTTAAAAAGGCCTTCGTTGTTTCGCTTGTCTGGTGTGGTTTCTAATTGGAAGAAATCCTTGAAAGATTGGATTTGGATAGCCAACAGATCCGGTGTCTCAGTAACTTGTTTGATCTTTCCAAAATTTACTCTTTCGTTTGTTTGGGCTTTTTTTAGAGACATATTCGAAGTTAGCAGTTATATGACTTGTAAGAATTAGGGAAATTAAGATTTCTTTGCCAATACCATCCCAATTTATTTATGCCTTCTGCACGTGGTCAAAGTCACCTGGTAGTGATTCCCCGTTTTGACTCTCTGAAAAAGACACTTTCCCAAAGGGAATAAGGCCAAAAGTGCAAAAGCACTTTTGACCTTTAAAAGATGTATACTTAAGCAAAGAATTACTGAATTTCAACTTCAGCACCAGCTTCGGTCAGCTTAGCTTTCAGGTCTTCTGCCTCAGCTTTGGTAACGCCTTCCTTGATGGATTTAGGTGCACCGTCAACCAGTTCTTTCGCTTCTTTCAGACCTAAACCGGTCAGATCTTTAACGATCTTAACAACGTTCAGTTTGCTAGCACCTGCAGCTTTCAGGATAACGTTGAAGGCAGTTTTTTCTTCAGCAGCAGCAGCTTCGCCACCACCGGCAGCAACCACAACTGCAGCAGCAGCTGGTTCGATGCCATACTCGGATTTCAGTACATCTGCGAGTTCCTGTACTTCCTTAACAGTTAAACCTACTAATTGTTCAGCTAATGCTTTTACGTCTGCCATTTTATAATGTTTTAATGTAATGTTTGTAATGTTGTTGTTAATTATATTGTGACTTGGAAGCCAATGTTGTATATGGATAGCCCACGGCCAGCCATATTATTCTGCTGCAGGTGCTTCCACCCCAGCTTCTTCTTTCTTGCCTTTTTCCAGTAAAGCAGCAATAACGCGCTTTGCAGGAGATTGCAACAGACCGATAACTTCGCCGATAAGCTCGTTCTTGGTCTTGATGTTGGTTAAAGCAGTCAGCTGGTTGTCGCCTACAAATACCTCATCGGCAACAAATGCAGCTTTCAGTACTGGTTTTTCCAGTTTACCGTTTGCTTTACGGAAGGAAGAGATGATCAGTGCCGGCTCTTTCGGGCTGTCGGAGAACATCAGGGCAGTTACGCCATGCAGACTGTCATAAACACCTGCATACTTTTCGCTGTCCAGGGATTCCAAAGCCTTACGGATCAGGGTGTTCTTAGCCACCTTCATTTCCACTTGCTTATCGAAGCACACTTTCCTCAGGTCATTCACCTGCGCTACCGTTAATGATTCGGTATTAGTGATATAAAAGTTGCTATATTGAGAGAACTTACTTTTCAGCAGTTCAATCGCTTCTTGTTTTTGATCTTTATTCATATTATAACGTTTGTAGCAAGCCCCATCTTTACAGATAACGGCTACAACTCGTGATCAATTAGTTTTGAACAGATTTAGTATCGATAACAATACCAGGACTCATGGTGCTAGCCATAGACAGACCTCTCAGGTAAGTACCTTTTGCAGTAGCTGGTTTCAGCTTGATGATAGCGTTGATCAGCTCTAATGAGTTCTGCTCAATTTTATCAGATGCGAAAGATACACGACCGATAGAAGCGTGGATGATACCAGCCTTATCTACCTTGAAAGTGATTTTACCGCCTTTAACATCGTTTACTGCAGCTGCAACGTCGTTGGTAACAGTACCGGTCTTAGGGTTTGGCATCAGGTTACGTGGACCTAAAATCTTACCCAGTTTACCGATCTTCGGCATTACAGCAGGAGTAGCTACGATTACGTCTACCTCAGTCCAGCCAGCTTCGATCTTCTGGATAAATTCATCCAGTCCAACGAAATCAGCACCTGCTTCTTTTGCAGCAGCTTCTTTATCAGGTGTGCAAAGCACTAACACCCTTTTAGTTTTACCAGTACCGTGTGGAAGCGTTACGGAACCACGGATCGCCTGGTCTGCTTTCTTAGGATCAACGCCTAAGCGGATATGTAAATCGACAGAACTGTCGAATTTAGTACAGTTAATATCTTTAACTAAGCTGGAAGCCTCTTTCAGGCTATAAATCTTATTTTTTTCGAGCTTAGCGTCAGCTACTTTTCTCTTTTTAGTTGCCATTTGTCAAAATGATTTTAAGATCCTGCCTCAACAGGGTGAAACAATTAGTTTTCCCAAGGGGCTTTACCATCAACAGTAATACCCATGCTGCGAGCAGTACCAGCCACCATTTTCATAGCGCTGTTCAGCGTAAAGCAGTTCAGATCAGCCATCTTGTCTTGTGCAATAGCCTCTACCTGAGCCCAGGAAACTTTACCCACCTTGTTACGGTTAGGTTCTTTAGAACCACTCTGCAATTTAGCAGCTTCCAGCAGCTGTACAGGTGCCGGAGGAGTTTTAATTACGAAGTCGAAAGATTTGTCTGTGTAAACAGTCAGCAACACAGGCAATACTTTACCCATTTTATCCTGGGTACGGGCATTGAACTGTTTGCAGAACTCCATGATGTTCACACCTTTAGAACCCAGCGCAGGTCCAATTGGAGGTGCAGGGTTGGCCTGGCCGCCTTTCACCTGCAATTTCACGTACGTTGCGATTTCTTTTGCCATGTTTCTTAATTTAATTTGGTTAAACGCTCCCTGCAAAACAGGAAACTCCCAAAAGTAAAAGACTAAAAATAACCTTTTAAAGGGGATGCAAAGGTATATATTATTACGAACTTGTCAAAAAGTATTTGAAAGTGGGCATTCTTTTTGCTCATGATCAGATTTTTTTTACAAATCCATTGCATTTCCCGTAAAATTTCCTTATTCTCCGAAGCCGGCAAAGTTACAATTTATCCTCCATTTGCATACAACAATTCCTTACGCTTGCCTTTCTCCGTTTTTATATACTTATTCACAAACTGCTGCTCATCCCCTACCTTGTCCTTCATTTCTGCAAGTGCCCGCTGCAATTCCATGATATTCCCCTTCATCGCATCATCGCCACCCGGCAACCCGGATAGCGCCTTTTCAACCGCCCCCAGCTTCAACGCTATTTCCCCGATCGTTTTCCTTAACGCTTCATCCTTCACTTCCGGGGTAAACCTCCGGTTCCTGAAATCCACATACTCATTATATAACTGCACAATAGCTGCATAATCGCGGCTCAGCCTGTTAAACTCGTCTATACTCCGGTTCCGGGCCTCAATTTCCTGGTTGGCGGCCAGCACTTTGATCGACTGGTCCATCCAGTCCAGCTCGCTCATAATAAACGGATTGGCTGCTCCCCCGAAACGGCGGATCCGGGCAGCCGCATATTCCAGCCGTTGCAGTCTCGACTGCCGGAACCAGTTACTCAAAGTATCATTATAAGCAAAAACGGGGCGTTTATTGGCAGCTGCAAAAGCCTGGCTGCCCTGTTCATCATGACGTAAAGGGAAAGGCAGCATCTGCCACATGGGGTCATAAGGCATATGAGTTTTCACTGCTACCTGCGGCACCGTCCGGAACCAGGTCCAGTTGATCCCCGGCACAAAACGGCCGTTCTCCACCACCCCGGCTCCCCAGGTAGGATCTGTTATTGCCCACTGAGCTCCGTTCTTCACCACCACCCAATCGTGCGAACCGGTGGGAATGCCATTCTGCAGGCCATACCCGGTTACCACAATGGCAGGAACTCCCGCTTCCCTGCATACCTGCGCATATAAAACCGCATAATCAGTAGACAGTCCCTTACGGGTACGCAATGTTTTAAGCATTGCAGCCGCCGAATCCCGGTAGCTGCTTATCCGGTTCATATTCTCCACATCATAGGCTATATGCGTGGCCATCCAGTTAAATAAAGCCTGTTGCAACGCTACAGCATTCCCTGTATGGGCTTTCAGCCATTTGGCCATCATCGTTGGAGAAGCCGTTGCCTCTTCCGGGATGGAGACAATTGCAACGGAGGCTGGTTTAACTTGTTTGAGCTTTCCTGGCTGGGCGCCCGCAGTATTCATCAACAGGAATCCCAGCATCACAACAATCACTGATTTCATATCAACAGATATAGGGCATATGTGATAAACGAGAAAAAGCGTCCCGGGTAAACGGAACGCTTTTCAATAAAGATGTTATATAAGTTACTATGAAAGTTTTTCTACCTGCATGAAGTTCAGCTCTACCGGTGTGGCACGGCCAAAGATCTTTACAGTTACCTTCAGTTTTTTCTTGTCTTCAATTACTTCTTCGATCACACCGTTAAAGTCGTTGAACGGACCATCAATGATCTTAATGGTTTCGCCCACAATAAAGGGCTCGCTCATGGTCAATCCCTGATCGCTCAGTTCATCTACCTTACCCAGCATTTTATTCACTTCTGCTTTACGGAGTGCGATAGGTTTTTCTTTTCCGAGGAAGTGGATAACACCGGATACGTTACGTATTGCCTGTATTACTTCATCGGTCATTTTACCATCAACCGCTTCGATCATCACATAACCGGGATAAAAATTCTTTTCGCGCATTACCTTTTTACCAGCCTGCACCTTATAAACTTTTTCTACCGGCAGGAAGATCTGGCTGATCACGTTACCCCAGTCGGAGCGACGTACTTCAATATCCAGGTATTCCTTCACTTTTTTTTCCTTGCCACTAACAACGCGGAGTACATACCACTTTGTTTCCTGAGCAGGAAGATTGGCTGCATCCATTTATTTAGCTTTGAAAATTTGGTAATAGTGAGTTAACACGAAGTTGGAAGCGGCATCCATACCCCATACCAGTGCGGTAACAAATATTGTTGCTATCAGCACGATCATGGTAGAAGACTGGAGCTCTTGCCAGGTAGGCCAGGACACCTTGTAAACCAATTCATGATAAGACTCTCGGAAATAGTTTCTGATCTTATTCATTATATAAAGTTAACTATTTATGGTCAATTGTTTAAAGCCTAAAAAATGGTTGACTTGTTTTATTTTGTAATAACAACAATTCAACCATTTAATTATTTTTTTAAACCCTGCACGGGTACTAGGATTCGAACCCAGATCAAAGGTTTTGGAGACCCGTATGCTACCGTTGCACCATACCCGTGTATAAAGCCATTAGCACTCAGCTTTCAGCGTCAGCAAATATCTAAAAAAATCCTGACATTTAATCGCCAAAGCTAATGGCTTTTAATATAATTGAGTTGCTTACTTCAGGATTTCAGTAACCTGACCAGCACCTACTGTACGGCCACCTTCACGGATAGCGAACTTCAGACCTTTGTCCATAGCGATAGGCTGGATCAGTTTAACAGTCAGAGTTACGTTATCACCAGGCATAACCATTTCAACACCTGCAGCGAGTTCAACTTCACCGGTTACGTCAGTTGTACGGAAGTAGAACTGAGGACGGTATTTGTTGAAGAACGGAGTGTGACGGCCACCTTCTTCTTTGCTCAGTACGTATACTTCGCATTTGAATTCAGAGTGAGGTTTGATAGAACCCGGTGCGCAGATAACCATACCGCGACGGATCTGGGTTTTCTCAATACCGCGGAGCAACAGACCAGCGTTATCACCTGCTTCACCTTCGTCGAGGAGTTTTTTGAACATCTCAACACCAGTACAAGTAGATTTCAGTGGTTCTTCCTGCAGACCTACGATTTCAACGTTCTCACCAACTTTGATACGACCGCGTTCGATACGACCTGTAGCAACGGTACCACGACCGGTGATAGAGAATACGTCTTCTACTGACATCAGGAACGGTTGATCAACCGGACGTGGAGGCAGCGGAATGTAAGTATCAACAGCTTCCATCAGTTGGTCGATAGCAGAAACCCATTTTTCGTCGCCAGCGAGAGCGCCGGTTGCAGAACCCTGGATAACCGGAACGTTGTCACCATCAAAACCGTTAGAAGACAGCAGATCACGAATTTCGATCTCTACCAGTTCCAGCAGCTCAGGATCGTCTACCAGGTCAACTTTGTTCATGAATACTACGATACGAGGTACACCTACCTGGCGGGCCAGCAGGATGTGCTCTCTTGTTTGCGGCATAGGACCATCAGTAGCTGCCACCACGAGGATAGCACCGTCCATCTGAGCAGCACCGGTGATCATATTCTTCACATAATCCGCGTGACCAGGACAGTCAACGTGAGCATAGTGACGAGAAGCTGTCTGATACTCAACGTGAGCTGTATTGATAGTAATACCTCTTTCTTTTTCTTCAGGAGCAGCATCGATCTCATCATATCCTCTCTTCTCTGCCAGGCCTTTATTTGCCAAAATTGTGGTAATGGCAGCAGTCAAAGTAGTTTTACCATGATCCACGTGGCCGATGGTACCAATGTTTACGTGGGGTTTATCCCGCTTGAAGGTTTCTTTTGCCATTGTATTTTCTTTTTAGATGGTTTGTAAAGATTGTATTGATTGTTGTTTTAAAAAAACGGTTTTACAAACTTGTACCGTTGATGAGAATTGAACTCATGGCCTTCCCTAAATAAAAATGGGTTGCTCTTCCATTGAGCTACAACGCTAAGTTTTAATTTCGGAGTGCAGAATTAACAAATTCGAATTCCGAAATTCGAATTTTATGGAGTTTGTTGAGGCGATTGAAAAACTCACTACAACTATTCTTCTAAAATTCATTTGAGCTGTTGAAGAGAATTGAACTCTCGACCTCTTCCTTACCAAGGAAGTGCTCTACCCCTGAGCTACAACAGCTTGAAAAATTGCTTAAAAATACGAGCGGGAGACGAGGTTCGAACCCGCGACCTACAGCTTGGAAGGCTGTCGCTCTACCAACTGAGCTACTCCCGCATTTTTTAATTCACTAAGCTTCCGGCAAACAACACTGCAACTTTCCACTTATAGAATTATTAGAATAAAAATAAGAGCTTTATAAGGCTGTTGTACCACAGGTTTAGGGTATTGTCTACTACTTCTGAATAACTCACCTTCTACTCACAACTATGTTCCGCCTCTGCGAAGGGCAAAAGCGGAACACGCTGTTTTGTGGGCAGGATAGGATTCGAACCTATGAAGACGTAGTCAGCGGATTTACAGTCCGCCCCATTTGGCCGCTCTGGAACCTGCCCTAACTATCTTTTGATTTTGTCATCCGGTGCATCCATATCACCAAATAAAAACCGATGAGCCAGCAGAGGGATTCGAACCCCCGACCCACTGATTACAAATCAGTAGCTCTGGCCAACTGAGCTATGCTGGCATCTTTCAAAAAACATTCTTTCAAGTAAAGTAACTCGTTGAAAGAGAGCGCAAAATTAAGAGATTTTTTCAATTCTCAAAATCTTTTTTTCAGTTTGTTACAGATATTTAAAATTTTATCTGCTTCCCCGAAAACGCCCTACCATAAAGAACTTTGCTACCTTTACCGACCCTCTTTTTGAATCGGGATGGCAAAGGTAGCAAAGAGATTAATATTTCCAAAATTATTTCAGAAAATTATTGAAATTTCTTTTCCTTCTTTCTTTTAACCTGCTCAACGAGGGATTCAAAGGCCAGGTCGAAGGACTCTTCGAAAGATTTAGACTCATGTTTAACAAACAAATCCTGACGGGGTATTCGAACTCGGATCTCTGCTATTTTATCTTTGATCTGATGCGCAAAATTGTCCAACTTTAGAAATACGTCCACACTAATGATTCGATCATAAAAAGTGTTTAACTTCTGCACTTTCTTGTTCACGTGATCTATCAATTTGGAATCAGCATCAAAATGCACAGTTTGAATTTGTACGTTCATAGCACTAATTTTTTAAATATTTAACAATCTAGGTTCTAGTTAGTAAAGGAAGGTCATAGGCATTCTCTTTTAGTATAATGAACTTGATTACTAATATAGTCACTTTTGCAATGCAATGCTGTTTAGCTGCGTAATATTTTGTTAAAAGCCCGAAATAATAATTATGCTTTCGGGTGCGCCTGCTTATACACCTTCTTTAACTGCTCTATCGTATTATGCGTGTAAACCTGTGTGGCAGCCAGACTGGAATGCCCCAGCAACTCCTTGATCGCATTCAGGTCTGCCCCGTTATTGGCAAGATGTGTGGCAAAGGTGTGCCTCAATATATGCGGACTCTTCTTCTTTAATGTAGTGATCTGGTGCTCGGTAAGATACTTTCTCACCGTCAGGTACACATATTTCGGGTATAAACGCCTGCCGCTGTGCGGATGAACCAGCAATACCCCCTTCTCAAACTCTTCCAGCCGGCGGCGCTTCTCCTCTGTGTATGCGCGTATCTGTACCAGCAGCCCGGGACTCACCGGTATGATCCGCTCCTTCCCCCCTTTCCCCATTACCTTTAAAGATTGGTTTCCCTCGTCTACCCGGAATTCCTGTAAAGCAATCAACTCCGACAAACGGATGCCCGTCTGGTAAAAGATCTCAAAAATTAACCGGTGGGTAATGCCTTCAAAATCGTTGGCGAAAATATATGGGGAAATAGCCGGGGCAGGACTCACATTGTCTTCCAGCGCCCGCATGCCCTTTTCTTCGATATACCCGGGCAGGCGACGGCTGATCTTGGGTGCAATAACCCTGATCATGGGCGACTGTTTAATCAGGCCCTGACGCAGACAGAATTTGAAAAAAGATTTGAGTGTGGAGATTTTGCGGTTAACACTTTTGGCGGTCATGGTATCTTCCATGAGCTTCGCCAGCCAGCTGCGGATCATAATATGATTGAGATCCCCAACAGCTGTATCGCCGTAGCTAAAGGTAATATATTCAAGAAACTGGGAAAGATCGTTGCGATAGGCAGTGCAGGTATGCGCTGAGTACCGTTTCTCGAGCCGGATATAGGATATAAACCGCTCCGCTAAGGAATATAAAGCTTCGTTCAACACAAAAAGATTGATGATTGTAAAGTTATTAAATAACCTTACAATCATCAAATATTTTGAGCTGCTAAAGGCTTATCGCCTAAGCAATATTAATCTTCAAATTTACCTGTTGCCAGCTGTTGTTTGTAAACGGCTTTTAACACCTGGTTACGACGTTTAACAGATGGTTTAGTAAAAGACTGGCGCGTTCTCAGCTGCAGCAAAATGCGAGCTTTTTCAAACTTCTTTTTATACTTTTTAAGCGCCTTGTCTATGTTTTCGCAATCTTTAGAATCAATGATCAACATAATTTTTGCCTCTTATTTTTAGGAACGCAAAGATAACACAAGATTTGTAAAAAAACAAAAGACCATAAGAATTATTCCATTTCCCCGCCTTCAACTCCATATAAGATCACCCATAACAACAAATCGGGGGTAAAATTCCGGAACCGGTGCGATGCACCGGCAGGCACAAACAGGAAATCACCCACTCCCACCTTCACTATCTTCCCCTCCATTTCAAACTCCCCGCTCCCCCTCATTACCAGGTAAATCTCATCCTGAATATGCGGTTCCTGTCTATCTATCTCATCCGGGGCAAAAATGACTCCCCGCATGGAACCGTGCTCAAACAATACTGCGAAATCATCATCGCTTTTCTCCAATTGTCGTAACGACTCGGCAAAAGAAACATGAAATCTCATCCTGTGGTTGATTTAACGTGTTCTCAGATAACCGAAATTAAGAAAGAATTGCGAAATAGCATGACGGGTGGACCGGAAGCACACGCCCCCGGTCCACCCGTTTATATATTAAATAAGGTAGTCGGCCAATTCCCGCTTAATCCTTCAGCTTCTTCTTCAGCAGGCTTACCTGGTCCTGCAGATGACTCACCATATCCGCCAGGTGGTTTACACTCATCCGGCTTTGCTGCCCTGCTTTACTGATCACCGCATCAGACTGCCACAATTCCAGTACTTCCTCCATATCCACACCATAAGGCTCAAACTGCGGGTTATCAGATACCAGCGTGATCTTTGATTTAGAACGGTTATTCTTAAGTATCCGCTTAAAAACAATGCCCTCCCTGGAAGTGATCACCACATAGGTTTCATTGTTCTTGATCTCATCCCATCCTTCTATCTTATGGCAAACGATCACCGATCCTGAAGTAACAGGCAACATGGAATCTCCCGCTATTTCAAAAGCCCTGTAATCACCGGCCCCGAGCATAGGAAGGGTAAAGGTGTTCAGTTCTTCAATGAATTCGTCGTCATTATAACCGGCCAGGTAACCGGCGGCCGCTTTTACCGGCACAAAATGGATCGCCTGACGGGAATTCCCCAGCTTAAGCTGCCGGCGCTTCTCCAGGAAATTATCTTTCTGGGAGCCGAGATCACGGCGGAGCAGATCATCGATAGACACCCGGAACATATCACTCACCTGTTCCAGGATCTCCGTACGGGGCTCTGCACGCTCTTCCTCATACGCACCCAGCAACGAACGCTTGATACCGAGCTTATCGGCAAACTCTTGCTGCGTCCAGGCTTTTTGCTTACGCAGGTATTTCAAATTCTGACATACTACGGACATAACCTAAATAATTTAGTACCTTGCTAACAAAATTAGCAAATATTTTTATCATTTACCAAATATATTCGGGCGGTGTAGCTTATTTTTGCCCGGTAAAATCCACTCGATATGTTAATAAACTATGTACACTCGTTCCTAAGATGGGCTATATTGCTGGCTGGGTTATGGGCGGTAATCCGCTCCCTGAAAGGCGTAACAGGTAACACACCATATACTGCAGCAGATAAAAAGGCCGGGCTTTTCTTTATGATCTTCTGCGATCTTCAGCTGGTAGTAGGATTGATCCTTTTTTTCCTGAGCCCTTTTTCCAAAGCAGGCATAGCCGATATGGGAGCTGCTATGAAGGATCCCGTTTTACGCTTCTTCACAGTGGAACATGAAACAATGGCCATCATTGCCATCGCACTGGTACATATCGGTAAATCAAAAATCAAGAAAGCCGTTTCAGATGCACAGAAACATAAGCTGGGCCTGATCTTTTTCGGCCTCGCCCTTATTCTTATACTGGCGCTCATTCCATGGCCGTTCCGGGCAGCGCTGGGCAAAGGCTGGTTCTAAGCCATATAGCGGCCGGATACTCTCCGCATAAAAGAGGCGGCGTTTTCCATAAGAGCCTGCTGCCTCCCCGAAAAATTAAAAAGTATATACCGCTTTATAAAATTAAATGGCGTCCCTTATCAGGACGCCATTCCTTTTTCCGATGTATTGATTGACCACTGAATTAACCTTTGTCTTTATTATATAACCTGAAAGAATAAATGTAGGGTAATGCCGCCAGCACAAGTGCCGCAAAGAAAATAATAAATACCCCCGTAATAAGCGACAGGAAAAATCCACCAACAATGATCACCGCGCCAATACTGATCCACAGGGTGCTCGCCATCTGGTGCGTTGCTGTCCATATTTCCGGGCTTTGCAATGTCCACGGCGTCCTTACCCCTACATAATTGTTAGGTTTCAGTTTGCGCAGGTACGCCCCTATGCCCACAATCAGCAACCCTACGCCTATAAAAGCCCAGCGCTCCATGATAAATGGCTTGCCCTGGTTCACCAGGAAAATAATGATACAGGTAAATACTGCCTGGTAAGCATGGATCAGGAACCGTATCCTGTAATACTCTTTATGCTCCATCTCAATAGCAGAAGGCCTTAATTGGGTTTCATCAGCCCGCGGAATATAACGGAAAAGGAAATAGATCAACCCGTTGGTAAAAAAGAGAAAGATCATCAGCAGCAGGAAATCATTCTTTGTCCCCATCTCGGGAGAGCCCGCCGCATTCACACTATTGGATAATACAGCTGGTAAATCTTTGTAGATAACAGCCAGGTAAACCATCGGCACCAGCAGTAAAGCGAGGATAAGTAACTCCCTGGTAAAATCCGGTTTTTTCATGTGGAGATCAGTTTAAATGTTCACGTAACTCCTTTTTTCCTTCATTTCCATTCTCTTATCTATTACATATTGATTGCCAGATATGTTGTATTAAAGTTACGAAAATTGGGGCGACCTGAATTTTAATATTTTTTACTAAATTTATTAGCATTACTAAATAAATTAGTAACTTAGTGGTCACTTTAAAAGGGATTCCGGCTGGCAGGCCTGCTGCTATACTATCCTCCCTCTGCCCGGTCCGCCATCCGTAATCACTTTTAACAGCCCCTGCCTGTTCCGTCCTTTGTTTATCCATAAACCGTTGTCATTATGATCACTTTACAACAGCGAACAATAGCGCATTTCGACCTGGACTGCTTCTTTGTATCAGTAGAATGCCTGCGGGATAGTCGCCTCAGCGGTAAGCCCCTGCTGGTAGGCGGTAGCAGTGATCGCGCGGTGGTAGCTGCCTGCAGCTATGAAGCAAGGCGGTATGGCATCCATTCAGCTATGCCCATGAAAACAGCCCTGCGCCTTTGTCCACATGCCATTGTGCGCAGCGGCGATATGGAATTGTACAGCGCTAAATCCAGGGAGATCACAGAGCTCATCGCCGGGAAAGCCCCTCTCTATGAGAAGTCTTCCATCGATGAATTCTACCTGGATCTCTCCGGCATGGACAAGTTCTTTGGCTCGATGAAGTGGACCTCCGAACTGCGGAAAACGATCATAAAAGAATCAGGACTGCCCATTTCATTCGGACTGGCCTCCAACAAACTCGTTTCCAAAGTAGCCACCGATGAAGCCAAACCTAACGGTCAGCTTGAAATCCTGTTTGGAGAAGAAAAAAATTTCCTGGCGCCGCTGGCGGTGGAAAAGATCCCGATGGTAGGCCGTGAAACCGGCGCCCTGCTGAGGCGCCGCGGCGTAGAAACCGTAAAAACACTGAGTGAAGTGCCCATCTCCCTGCTGGAAGCATGGATGGGAAAAAACGGAATAGCCCTATGGAAAAAAGCCAATGGAATCGATGAATCGCCGGTGGTGCCTTTTTATGAACAGAAATCCATCTCCACGGAAAGTACCTTTCCCGCAGATACTATCGACATGCAATTCCTGCACGCAGAACTGGTACGCATGACGGAAAAAATTGCGTTTGAACTGCGGCAGCAGAATAAACTTACCGGTTGCATCACCCTCAAAATCCGGTACTCTGACTTTGAAACCGTTACCAAACAAATGTCCATCCCCTACTCCTGCGCCGATCATGTACTGCTGGAAAAAGTAAAAGACCTCTTCAAAAAACTGTACGACCGCCGCCTGCTGGTACGCCTTATCGGCGTGCGTTTCAGCCATCTCGTTCATGGTAATTACCAGATCAGCCTGTTCGACGATAAACAGGAAATGATCGCACTTTACCAGGCAATAGACCAGATTAAGAACCGCTTCGGATGGGAATATCTGATGAAAGGCACCAACGTAATACCGCCGGAAAAAAAAGGACAGCTCCGGCCCAAAAAAGATATCATGCCGTACTTTAAATAATCATTCATGTTCCTTAACTGCAAAACATTTTTCAGCCTGCGATATGGCACTATGCCCGCGGAAATGCTGGTCCGCAAAGCACATGAACTGGGAATCGGCACACTTGCGCTCACCAATATCAACATCACCTCCGATGCATGGGAATTTGTAAGCCTCTGCCGCAAACACGATATTAAACCTATACTCGGACTGGAATGCAGGAATGGAAATGATTTCAAATATCTCCTGCTGGCAAGGAACCAGGAAGGCTGGTATCATATCAACGTTTTTTTATCCACTCACCTGCAACAGGAAACACCCTTCCCCGACCAGGCCCCTGTTATTCCGGACACCTGGGTAGTATATGAGCTTGGAAGTCGCGCTCCTGAAGACCTGGCGCCTCATGAGCTGATAGGCGTTAAACCCTGGCAACGCAATAAATTATTCAGAACAGATACCGCCGCACTGCGTAATAAACTGGTGATCCTCCAACCTGTTACCTTCCAGGACAACACCCATTATGAACTGCACCAGCTACTGCGCGCCATCGATATGAATATCCTGATCACACAGCTGGAACCGGCTGCTACAGGCCATCCGCAGGAACAATTCATTACACCGGCCGCACTAGTGGAACACTTCGCCGATTACCCGCATATCGTACAGCGTACCGTGGAAGTGATGGAAGATTGCTGCATAGAAACACCCCTTCATCATTCCATCTCCCGGAATAAAAAATGTTTCCTGGGCAGCGTGGAAGAAGACCGCGCAAAGCTCCGGGAGCTGGCCCTGGAAGGCATGATATACCGCTATGGCCATGATCATAAAGAAGCGCGGGCGCGGATTGAAAAAGAACTGGCCATTGTGGCGCAGCTGAACTTTGAATCCTACTTCCTCATCACCTGGGATATCATACGCTATGCACAGGAACGCGGTTTCTTTTATGTGGGCCGGGGAAGCGGCGCTAATTCCATTATCGCCTACTGCATAAAAATTACAGATGTAGATCCTATAGAGCTTGATCTTTATTTTGAAAGATTTTTGAATCCCTACCGCAGCTCGCCCCCTGATTTTGATATCGATTTTTCATGGCGCGACCGCGATGAAATTATCCGGTACGTTTTCAATAAATACGGTGCGCAACATACTGCCCTGCTGGGCACCGTCACCACTTTTCAAACCAATGCCGTTATCCGTGAACTGGGGAAAGTATACGGGCTTCCTAAAAAGGAAATAGACAGGATCCTGGAAAATGGCTTCCACATTAAGCTGGAAGACGACAGCATCCATCAGAAAATAGCCCGCTTCAGTAAACTGATGGATACAGAAAAAGCATTTCCCAACCATCTCAGCATTCATGCCGGCGGTATCCTGATCAGCGATGAGCCCATTCACCGGTATTGCACTACGTACCTGCCGCCCAAAGGCTTTATCACCGCGCAACTGGATATGTGGCAGGCGGAAAGGGCAGGCCTGTTTAAGTTTGATATCCTCAGTCAGCGCGGCCTCGGTCATATCCGCGATGCAATTGATATCATTAAGAAAAATCGGGGTACAGACATCGACATTCACAATGTAAAAGCATTCCAGGCAGACCCTCTCGTACGGAAAAACCTGGCGGAGGTGAACACTATTGGTTGCTTCTATATCGAATCACCCGCTATGCGGCAACTGCTGCTGAAACTGGGCTGCGATGACTATCTCACCCTGGTGGCGGCCAGCTCCATTATCCGCCCCGGTGTGGCGCAATCAGGGATGATGAAGCAATATATCCACCGCTACCGCAATCCATCCCAGGTGGTATACCTGCACCCTGTTATTGAGGAACTGCTGAAAGAAACTTTTGGTATCATGGTGTACCAGGAAGATGTTATTAAGGTGGCGCACCGGTATGCCGATATGGAGCTTGCAGATGCCGACAGCCTGCGACGGGCCATGGCAGGTAAATACCGGGGATCGAACGACTTCAGGATGATCCAGGAACGTTTCTTCCGCAACTGCGAACGGCTCAACCGGCCACCGGATGTATCAGCAGAAGTATGGAGGCAGATCGCCAGCTTCGCCAACTTTTCCTTTTCCAAAGCGCATTCCGCCAGCTTCGCGGTGGAAAGCTACCAGAGCCTCTACCTGAAAACATATTTCCCCGCAGAATTCATGGTAGCTGTTATCAATAACTTCGGCGGCTTCTACAACCGCGAACTCTATTTCCGGGAACTGCAGAAAACAGGCGTAACATTACACCCTCCCTGTATTAATCACAGCGACTATGCCACCAATATCAGCGGTCGCGATGTGTACACAGGACTGGTCCATATAGAAGGCCTGGAACAACAGTTGGCGGAAAGGATCCTGAAAGACCGTGAACAATACGGCCCGTTTTTACACCTGGAGGATTTTACCAGCCGCATCCCCACAGGGCCGGAACAACTGGAAATACTGATCCGTATCGGTTGTTTCAATTTTACCGGCCATACCAAAAAGGAATTGCTGTGGAAAAGCAGTTTACTGGTAAGCAAGAAAGAAGCCAACCCACACAGCGTTTCCCTGTTCGGTAATACCACTGCTGTTAATTGCGAATTACCCACGCTGGCGTACCACGCACATGAAGATGCCTTTGATGAAATAGACCTGCTGGGTTTCCCGCTGCAATCTCCGTTCAAGGTATTACAACACGATCAAAGTGCGTATATGCCTTCCCGTGAGTTCAGGCAACATATCGGCCAGCCGGTTACAACACTGGGTTACCTGGTTACCACCAAATCCCTGCGCAGCAATAAAGGCGAGCCCATGTGCTTTGGCACTTTCCTGGACCGGGACAGCGCATTTATGGATACCATCCATTTTCCCGAAAGCTTTCGCAGATACCCCTTTCAGAAAGGCGGTTTCTATGTGCTCCAGGGCATAGTGGCAGAAGAATATGGCGTAATACAGCTGGAAATCAATAAAATGTGGAAGATTGGGTATTTTGAAGATAAAAAGCTCTAATCCCGACAATTTGTTGTATTTTTGTGACAAATGTCGGGTATTATGAAACACGTAAAAGGATACCGCGTGCAGGAAAATGCATTGTTGATAGTAGAACAGCCAGGAGGAAGTGCATATATTGCCGGTAGTGGCTACTTTGATTTTATACAACTTTCCCGCAGTGGAATTATTAAAAGAGCGTTATTGAACCTGAGCAGGCAGCTGTCTTTTTCTTTATCAGAACTGGCACAGGTGGTCCATGTTTCAGAAAGAACGCTGCAACGCTATGCAGACGACGAGAAATTGTCTGCAGACACGTCTGAGCGTGCTATTTTACTCTCCCAACTTTATCAGCGCGGCACTGAAGTATTCGGTCAGCTGGAAAACTTCAAGGAATGGATGAGAACTCCGTTACCTGCCTTCAACTATCAAACCCCTATTTCGCTTTTAGATACCACTTTTGGGTTCCAGCTTATCCAGGATGAGTTGGGGCGCATTGAACATGGCATCTTTGCATAAATCTACGAAACCATCAACATGGAAGTATACAGGATCAGTAAGTGCGCTTACATCAATGATCTGAGTGGAACAGGTGCGCGCCTGTATGGAGGCCGCTGGAACAGCCCGGGGCATGCTATTGTGTATACGGCCGGCAGCAGGGCCCTATCTGCGCTGGAAGTGCTGGTACATATTCCTTTGAAAAATATTGTACAGGACTTCTGCATCGCTACCCTGCAGATCCCTGATAATATTGCCATTAAAGTGCTCACCAAATATGATCTGCCCTCCGGCTGGCAATCGCTGGCGCCCTCGCCGGAACTGCAATGTATCGGGGATGAATGGATAGATACTGCTAAATATGCGGTGCTCCGCATCCCCTCTGTAGTTATTGCCGATGAATATAATTACCTGATCAACCCGCTGCATCCCGATGCTGAAAATATTACCATCGTGAATACTCAGCCCTTCGTATTTGATCAGCGTTTGAAGAAATAAAAAAAGCAGCGGACAATCATCCGCTGCTCTCTATCTCTCAATATCTTTCTTCCTATTCCAGGCCAAATAATCCCTTATTCAGCACCTGCAGTGTTTTCTCTTTATACTGACCATTGATCAGGATAGATATGTTATGCCTGCTGCCGCCATAGGAGATCATCCGTAAAGGAATTTCTTCTATCGCATCAAATAATTTGGTGATGATAGATGGAGTAGCCGCTACCTCGTTACCAACAATGGAAACGATGGTTTGATGATAATCCAGTTCCACCGTGCCGAATGGCTGCAGCTCTTTCAGGATCTGGTCCAGGTACTGCTGGTTATCGATGGTAACAGATACCGCTACTTCAGAAGTAGTGATCATGTCGATGGGTGTGCGGTACTTCTCAAATATTTCAAAAATCTTGCGGAGGAAGCCATAAGCCAGCAGCATGCGGCTCGACTTGATCTTGATGGCAATGATACCGTCTTTTGCAGCAATAGCTTTTACCCCGTTGCCATTAGGCATTTCAGTGATGATAGTGCCTTTTGCTTCCGGCTGCATGGTGTTCAGCAGCTTCACCGGGATGTTGAAATGCTGCGCCGGCCAGATAGAGGCAGGATGCAGGATCTTGGCGCCAAAATAGGCCAGTTCCGCCGCTTCATCAAAGGAAAGCTGATCAATAGGGAAGGTTTTTTTCACCACCCGCGGATCATTGTTGTGCATGCCATCGATATCTGTCCAGATCTGCACTTCATCTGCCTGGATAGCAGCGCCTATCAGGGAAGCAGAATAATCGCTGCCGCCGCGTTTCAGGTTATCCACCTCGCCTCTGGCGTTACGACAAATATATCCCTGTGTGATAAAGATATGCTGTCCTTTAAGCTGGCTGATCAGGTTAGCCAGCTTAATCTTGATCTTTGGAATTTCCGGTTCTTCAAATTCATCGATGCTCATGAAATCCAGCGCCGGCAACAGTACTGCGGGAATGCCGGCTTCTTCGAGATATACGCAGAAAAGACGTGTGGACAATAACTCGCCCTGTGCAAGAATATCTTTATTCAATGCTTCGTTGAAAGATATCTTCAGGATGATATTCAGAAATTCGAAGTGTTCATCAACGATAGCCTTTGCATTTGCGCGGCCGGCTTCCTGCTTCACCAGGTCGTTGCAAAAGGCCCGGTAATGGCTCTCCAGCTTATCTATCTGCTGCTTTGCCTGTTCCTTCTTACCTTCCGACAGCGACTGACTGATTTCCACGAGGGAATTTGTGGTGCCTGACAGTGCAGACAACACCACAATTTTCTGATCATTATCTGCTGTGATCAGTTGCGATACCGACTGCATACGCTCTGGTTTTCCCACGGAGGTTCCACCAAATTTTAACACTTTCATCTGAATGTATATTTTGCTTTAGCTACCCGGAATGCTGCATTGGCTTCACTCCGGGTGTTTTTTATGAACGATTGAGAATTAAAAATTCAAATTAAACTTAGCAGCAACTTCCTGCAAGTCCTTTACCACTGGCGCTATTACGGGAACGCCCTTTTCCAGCCGCTCATGATGCATTTCCCTTTCAGGGTCCCCGGGGATCAGCACCTTTTTCCCCGCTACCGGTGCAGCTGCGCGAAAACGGCCGATCCAGGTGTCCATATTCGCCTTAAACTCATCTGCCGGCCGGAATGCGTCTACACGCATAGCGCCGAAGAAATGCCCCAGGCCCTCTCCTACCGGATCCGGCGCCAGCGGGAGAAAACTCACAAAAGGCGGCGCCCATGGACCATAATTGGCGCCTGAAAGAACGGCCGAAAATATATCAACAATTGCTCCCAAACAATACCCTTTATGACTTCCATGCTCACGATCGCCACCGAGAGGCAGCAAAGCCCCGCCGCTCTTGAGTTCATGAGGATTGTTGCTTGGGTTACCTTCTTTATCCTGGATCCATCCGTAAGGAGCTTCTTCATTTTTACGCTGCAATATTTCCAGCTTACCATTCGCCGCGGTGGTAGTAGCGAAATCGGCCACAAATGCAGGTTGCTCCTTTGCCGGAATAGCCACTGCAATAGGATTGGTGCCCAGCATTCGTTCAGTGGAAAAAGTGGGCGCTACGAGTGGACTGGCATTGGTCATTGCCATCCCTATCATATCCTGGTCCAGCGCTTTCATGGCGTGGTAACCAGCTATTCCAAAATGATTGGAGTTTTTCACGCTTACCCAGCCGGTACCTGCTGCTGCAGCCTTTTGCATGGCTACTTCCATGGCATAAGGCGCTACTACCAGCCCCAGGCCGGCATCGCCGTCGATAACAGCTGTGCTGGGAGTTTCATGTACCACCCGGATATTGGGCCTGGTATTGATCCGCTTAGCCTCCCATAAACGAACATAGCCCGATAAGCGGGCTATTCCATGGGAATCAATACCTCTCAGATCTGCCGATACCAGCACTTCGCTGGCCAGGGCTGCATGTTCCAGGCTGCAACCCATGTGGATAAATACTTCCCTGGTGAATTCTCTCAAATGATGATAAGAAAAAATATGCTCCATCTGTCAACGGGGTTAGGCCTGAGCGGTGGGACCACCGAAATTCAATGGTACTGACACCTGCTCCTGGTCCTGGATCGGGGCCGTGTACAGATTCGTATTTCTTAATATTATCAAGCATGGCTTTCATAAAACGCTTGGCATGCTGCGGTGTGAGTATAATACGCGACTTCACCTTAGCCTTTGGCAGACCGGGCATCACATTCACAAAGTCTACCACAAACTCGGCATTGGAATGGGTGATGATAGCGAGATTCGCATATTGCCCCTCGGCGATTTCTTCATTCAACTCTATATTAAGCTGATTCTGTTCTTCATGCTGATTTTCCATGTTGTACGATTTAGCCGTACAAAAATAGAAAAAGAGGACTCAAATGAGCCCTCTTTTTTTATAAACAGCGGATTGACCGGTACTAATAGTCGTCTTCATCGAATTTTGTCCTCAGTACACCCGCCACCACGTACTTCTTCCCGGGATCAGAAGAAATTTGCAGTTCCATGTAAATACTGTCGGTTACATGCCCGGCTTTTGATTTACCTCCATCAGGGAAAACCTTTCCGGAAGTGATGGTAACGGTAGCGGCACTATTCTCATCTTTGGCATTGGTGGCACTGAACGTGAGATCGGAAAGGTTCACATCTACCTTCGACTGGAAATCAAATCCCAGTCCTGCATCCTGTACCCACATTTGCTTCCCGTCATCGGCGGCCGTGTTAAAAGTATTGATCTGCACATGGTCCCCATCCAGCTGCGGAGCACCGTTGAGCGACATGGTTACCCACCAGGTGCCAGCCATTTTCACTACCTGCGTGTTCTTCACTTCCGGCAATTCTTTCTTACAGGAAGCAAAAAGAACAGCGCCAGCCAGCAGCAACCCTGCGATATATAGTTTATTCATTATTGTTCTCATGGTAATTGTTTTAAGATCCGTTAACATTATAAAGCCCACCAAACCTTTTGATAAATAGGCACTTCCGCTGGTGTATTACTGTTCCTGCTCCTCTCCACATCCGGAAATACCAGTCGTTTGGGAAATTTGCCGGCGCCGGTTACCCCGTTACGGGAATATACCAGCTGGCCAGGGATGTAAGACGGATCAGTAGAATATACCGGGCTGTACTTGGGATACCCCGTTCTGTTTTGTTCGAGGAAACCTTCCAGTGCATGCGAACCGGGGAAAGAAGCCCATTTCTGCGTAATGATGGCCTCCAGTTTTTTGTCGAAGGATGCTCCTGTTGGATAAGCGTATACCTTTCCCGCCTGGATGAAAGTATCAGCACTCAGTTTGTATTGCTGGAATGCAGCACGTACTCCTGCATCATAGTAATCTTTCGCCTTGGCGCCACCGAAATACCGTTCGTCTGCTTCAGCCAGCATAAAATTGGTTTCAGCCCTGGAAATCAGGTAAGCGGTGTCTATAGCTGTTTGCCTGTAAATAGCTGCTACATTGTAAGTGGGAGATAAACTGGTAAAATCGCCCTGGTTGATGCCATAATAAACGCCCCCTGCTGCACCCGGTGCACGGAAGATCTTGTTCATCCGTGAATCCTTGTTCTTCTGCAGCCACGACATCATGGTATAGCTTGCGCGGATGTTGGTGGTAGTATTCAGGCTTCGGATATTGGATTCATATAAGGGATTGTCCTGCCCCGGAGCATCCTTGAAGTTACTGTAGGAAGCATCCACATCGGTGAGGAACTCAGCGCCGCTGTTAATCAACTCCATGATCTTTGTTCTTGCCTGGTTGGGATCTGCATTCACCAGCCGCAGGTACATTTTCAGTTTCAGCGTATTGGCAAACTTCACCCATTTATCCATATCTCCCTTGTAAATAATATCCTGCGCGGCATTCTCATCAAGGATGGTAACGGTGAGGTCTTTTGACAACGCAACATCCAGTTCTTTCAGCAACCACTGATAAATGCTATCGCCCCTGTCAAATTTCGGCTGCAGCTGGTTTAATCCCCCAAAGGCTTCCTGGTAAGGTACCTGGTCGTACAGGTCTACCAGTATCTGGTAGGAATATGCCTTCATCACGGTTCCCATCAAACCAAAACTATAATCATGCAGGCTGTCGCACAGTTTGAGCATCAGGCTGTAATCTTCCAGTGCGCCGGAAAACATCTGTGTATACAACGCATTGTAGTCGGTACGCTGGATGTTATAGGCATCAATTGTTTTGTACTGGTTAGAGGCATTGCTCTGTGTCCAGTATTGCGCCCATATACCACCAATAATAGCGCCATCAGTACCGGCGCATGATATGGTAGACATCACTGCCGGCGGGAACAGCACATAAGGGGTAGCCTTCTCCAGCGGCGGGTTATTCGGATCATTGTTGATATCCAGGTTCTTCTTGCAGGACGTGCCCAACATCACTACCGCAGAAAGAAGGATAAAAATATATTGATGATTGTACGTTTTCATGATATCAGAATTTAAAAAGATTAGAAGGTTACCCTCAATGAAACACCATAAGATTTGGTGGTAGGCATGCTCCTGAATTCACCAAGCTCACTGTTCAGGTCATTACCATAGTTGGATACTTCAGGATCAATGGATGTATTGCCTTCCGGTGTCCCATATAAATAAGTTGCGCGCAAAGGCTGTCAGCGTCAGGTTGCTGGCGGCAATTTTCCTGGCGGCCGAAGAAGGTAAGCTGTAAGAAAGCGTGATATCACGCAGTTTTAAAAAGGTTTTATCAAGAATACGCTGTGAATAGGCACCGCCTTTATTGGTAGTATGATACCAGTAGGCATCATAATTATAGTCTGTGAGCGGAATGGTGTTTTCACCATATATCGGCTTAGCCTGGGCATCAGTACCTATCTGCATTACAGAGTTTGGCACTACGAATGCCCTCCTGTCGTTATAGGTGGTTTGCAACGCATTTCCTACGAAGTAGGTAAGGTCCGCAGTACCGGAGTAGAACACGCCTCCTTTTCTCCAGTCAAAAGAGAAGCCGAGGGTAAAGTCTTTATAGCGGAGCGTATTTACCAATCCCATGGTAAAGTCGCGCTGGGAAGTACCGTAATATCCATCCACATCTGCTGCCTTTGGCAACCCGGTAGCATCCACAATTGTTTTCCCGTCTGGTGTGGTGGCCGATACCGGTGCATAAAATACACCGAGCGGATCACCCTTGCGGGCCACAAATTTTACGTCGTAAACAAAATTCAGTACAACCTGGTTAAGCCCTGATGGCAGTTCTTCTACTGTATTCCTGTTGCGGGCATAAGTATAATTTATGTTCCAGGTAAAATCTTTTGTTTCTACGGGTATAATGTTAACAGATAATTCTATACCCTTATTCCTCACCTTACCAAAGTTCTGCGTAATGCTGGCATAGCCCGAACTGGGTGTGGTGGGCACTGCAAGGATCTGACCTTTGGTAAGTTTGTTATAATAGGCAAGATCAAATCCCAACCTGTTGCGCAGGAATTTTACTTCACCACCCAATTCATATTCTGTACTCAGTTCAGGGCCAAGCTCAGGGTTTCCAATATTATCACCTACCGTGTAACCCGGGATACCATTAAAAGGAAAATCCAGCGTACCAAAAGGAAGATCTATGATCTGCCCGGTAGATAAAGTTGTTTTAGTGAGATAAGGACCGGCATCATTACCTGTTTTACCCCAGCTGGCGCGAAGTTTCGCAAAAGAAATACCCCGTTCATCCAGTTTCAGCGCTTCAGATAAAATGAAGGCGGCGTTTACGGCCGGATAAAAATAGCTGTTGTTTTTTTCTGGTAAGGTAGACGACCAGTCGTTGCGCGCATTCAGGGTCAGGAACAGGTACTCACGGAAGCCCAGAGTTGCCTGTGCATAAAGACCATAAATACGACGCCTGAATTCCTGTGTTTGTGACACCGGTGTATTAGGTGAGTTGGAGATCACGTAGAAGCCCGGAATAGCCAGGCCTTTCACAGCCGAAGTGAATATTTTTCCTTCCCGCTGGTTAACGTTAAAACCAATCAATCCATCAAGAGTAAAATCTGAGCTCAACTTTTTATTGGCAGTAAGCAGGAGATCGGAGTTGAACTCGCCCCTGTAATCACTGTTTTCCCTTACATAACCAACGTCCTCCTGCCGTTGTGCACCTTCCACATTATTGCCATCATTCCAGCTGTCGAGCGATGGCCTGTTTTTCGCCTTATATGTTTTAGACTGGGCATTTGTAACATCAGCACCAATACGCCATTGTACATTCAACCAATCTGTGATACCATATTTCAGGTCAATGTTTCCAAAGATCCTGTTACTCTTCAGGTTGTTCCCATTTTCATACAGGGAATAATAAGGATTCTCTGCGTATGGGGTAAAGTAGTTATCTACATTGTAATATTTATTCTTGTAATCTTTGAACTGGGAAATATTGATGTCTACCGGGATCTGTATAATGTCTTCAAACAAAGAAGAGCCAAGTCCGGATTCACTGCGGGTAGACGCTGCTTTAGCATTTTTATTTACATAGTTAAAGGAAGCAGAAGCGGAGAACCTGCCATATTTTGTAGATGCTCTTGCAGAGAAAGTATTTCTTTTATAAGAATCTGCATCTGTAGGCAGGATACCATCGCTGTATACATTACCATAAGACAGGAAAAAAGTGGAGGTTTCATTTCCTCCGCTAACAGCAATACTGTTGTTCAGTTCCTTACCGGTTGTGAAATAGTTACGTACATTATCCTTTACAAAAGAAAATGGTTTTGTTAATGACACCCCATCCACCGGAGCGCCCCACTCGCGGTTCTCACCGGTTAAGCGCGGGCCCCAGCTACCATTTTCAGAAAGAATGAAAGTACCGCCCCATCCCTGACCAAACTTTTCCTGCATAGTAGGCAACATACCTACATTGGAAAATGTGGCAGCGGAGGCCACATCAACTTTCAATCGTCCGCTTTTACCTTTTTTGGTGGTGATCAATACCACTCCGCTGGCGGCCCTGGAGCCGTAAATTGCGGTAGCAGCGGCGCCTTTCAGGATACTGATGGCTTCAATGTCATTAGGGTTGATATCATTGGCATTGTTACCAAAATCGTAACCGCCGTTGTTGACTCCTTTTCCATCAACGGTAGAACCGGGGCGATCGTTATTCAATGGCACCCCATCTATTACATACAGTGGCTGGTTACTTCCCTGCAGCGAAGAATAGCCGCGCAGGATTACCTTATTGGATGCACCGGGAGCGCCACTGGTAGTGGATATTTCCGCACCGGCTATTTTACCGGACAAGCCATCCATCATACTTACAGGCGCCACCCTGTTAATTTGTTCTGTAGCAAAATTGCTGGTGGCGTACCCAACGGTCTTTTTCTCCCGCACCAGTCCTAAACCTGTTACTACTACTTCCTGCAGGTTTTTATTATCTGCTATCAATGTAACCTGGAGATTGGAACTTTCACCCACGGTTACTTCCTGTGCTTTGTATCCAACGCTCCTTATAATGAGCACTGCAGATGCACCAGGTACGCTCAGGTTAAATACGCCGTTATCATTGGCGGTAGTGCCTGTGGAGGTACCTTTAACCTGGATGGTGGCAAACGGAACCGGATTGCCATCATTACCCTTAACGGTACCTGTAACCTGTCGCTGCTGCGAGTAGGCCAGGCTGATAATTGCCATTAGCATGGCAAAAAGGAGGAACCCCTTTTTCATAAAAGTTTCAGATTTTGGTTGAAGAAGAAATACACTGGGTCGTATAAATGCTTACCCGGTAAATATCACCAGGAACTGCTACCGGTGTATTCACCGGGCATTGTTGTATCGTGATGCCATTCTTTAACAGCATAAAGAGGCCTTTCATGTTCCGAAGACATGATTAAGAAGAAACCGGTTCTGCGTTCGCAGCAACCAATAAGCATCCTTTATACTGTTAGTACAATGGTGGCTTACTATGTAAAAGCAGCATTGTTCTTTTTCATATACAGTTCGGATTTTGGTTGTACAATTGGTTCAGAAGTCTATGCCAGACTATCTATGTCCTCTCACAGCAATTTGTTGTACTTTTCACTGTTAGTAAACAGTTAATCTCATTAATAAAGGAAATATGGTTAAGTGCCCGTCTTAATCGCAATCGGTAAAAGTTTAGTCTTAGCTCTCTCTGTGTCTTATTTATTATCGATTTGAATCATGACAAACGTTGTGTAGCGGGTTTACAGCCATAATCACAAGCCTTATTATCTTGCAGATAAGTCCTTCTCATAAAGCAAATCAAATTTAGATTTTGGTTGATATCCACAAGGTAGAAAAAAAAAGTAAATCACGGTACATCTACTTAACATTATTTTAACAGCTGATAAATTTCACTACGCAAGGAGCTGATAATCAATTTATAAGCAAGTTAAAAAAATTCATCTTCCGGCTATAAGATACTGCAGCTGAAACTGGAACATTGTTTTCCTATTTCCGTTTATAACATCATTACCGCTGCCGATACTGGTTTGGCCCGGATACAAACCCTGGTGGAAGCGTCCCCAGCATGTTAACCGGCGGCTACTCTTCCACTTTATATTCAGGTAATACTGCCAGCCTTCGCCATACAACTGAGACACTGCATTATCATATAGCACGCTGCTTTCTGTTGCATATATCCTGCTGTTGTAACTACTCGTCTGAAAACGTGATAACCTGCCGCTTATTGTGAATGGCAAATGATTAAACCGGTAACTGGCATCCTGGTAAATCATCCAGCCCCGCTGTTTATTTCCTTCCAGCCCGTAATTACTGTATTCCAGCCTTGTTTTGATATCCAGTTGCCTGTTTATTTTCAGACTCCATTGAAAACGTAGGCGCGTAGCCGTTACAGCCGCCAGTACCTTTACAGGGTTACCGGGCAGTAAAAGGTTTTCTTCGCTTTGCCGGAAATTATACCTCAGCAATAAGGCCATCTTCTTACCTGGCACATAGCTACCCTGCAGGAAAAAGTCTTTCCCCTGAGAAGGCGCATTGCTCCGGTATTTCAGCCAGGGAAAATGAAAAAGATCCGCGTATCCGTCTACCTGCCAGCGTGGGGTTATTTTCAATGCAACCGCAGCATATAATCCCTGTTCGTTAGCAGTCCGGTAGCCATCCCCGAATCCTTTGGCGTACAATGATTGGTAAGCTCTATCATAGTACCTGTACACAATGGCCACATCTGCCGTTGGCGCCACGCTTGTCAGCAGGCCCTGAACTACAGCGGGCTTCCCGTTACTGCTCACTGCAGCCTCACCGAATAAGTGTACGTTTCTCCAGGTACCGGAATAATCCACACTCGCGGCATTGAGCTCTCCGCCGTTAAAATCAAACTGGTTATACGGCGCCAGTTTCTTTTGCAGTACCGGCTTTAGATGGTGACTGGTTATATTCGCACCCAGCTGCCATCTTGCCGCATGGTAACGGATGCTGCCGCCGGCGCTTAGCTGTTGCACCTGTCCGCGTTTGGCTGCTTCTGTTACCGTACGGTGATAACCGCTGCTGATGATACTGGCAGCGGTCACTTCATCCATTAAAGTATCCGTGCCTGCATCCTGTTTACGAAGCGAAACAAAGGTTGTCAGCTCCCAACGCCGCTGTGCCAGCGTAATAGCTGCCCCCCTGAAAAAAATAAAATTCCCCTGCCGATGTATATGGCCGCAACACTTCTCCTTCCCTCTTTACCTGCATCACAGCAGCTCCTTTACCATAGGCCTGGCCCTGCCAGTTCAGTAATCCCTGACCTATGTTCACGGTATAGTCGCCCAATGCAAGCGCTTTCACCTTCCCATAGTTCCGGATAAAAATATGCGCACTGTAAAAATCGAATCCCTGTTTCTGTGCACCTTTAAAGAAGGCTTCCCCGGCATCTTTCTCCATTACTATCCCCCAGCTCATGTATCGAGGGAAACTATAACGGTAACGCATAAACACTTTATCAGGGCTTCCCCTGTAAGCAGGTAAAGTACTGTCGGTATGCATATAACCTTTGGCTTTCTCCCCTGCACGGCTATATCGTAGTAACAATGAATGATCCCCTTTACGCACATAGTCCTTCAGGGTATAATGAGGAGCCAGGTCATTGCCCACCTCTACATATGGAAGTATACGCCTGATCACATCCGGCTCAAACCCAGGCACTGCCTGTAATTCATAAATGCTCAGCAAATCTCCCAGTAAAGCCCGGTACTGCAAAAACCTGCTGATCTGTAAAGGCGTCAGCAAACCGATCGACTGCAATGCAGCTTCATCAGCTGTATTCAACCGGATCTTATGCCGCGCTAATGCATTTAACGTTTGCCACTGGGCATCATCCTCTGATACCATTTCCGTTCCCGCTGTTTCCCGTTCCAGGTTATTCTCTGCAGCAGGAGATAATACTTCTTCCTGCTGACGCGCGTATGCTTCACTACCCGCCAGCAGCAATAACAAACAGGCGGCGATGCCTCCCATCATCAAACGGTTATTGGCCATATCAATAATAGCGGATATAACTTCGGGGTACATATAAAACCTCCCCGCCCACAGCGTAAAGATTTTCCACATCATTCTGTTGGTGACGAAGGTGAAAGCTGCCATACCAGGGAAGTAGCGGGTGTAATGCCAAGCTGCGGATGAAACGCGGCGGCAATATCTATCCGTAGTGACCTTAGGAATAAAATCACCGCCGCATTATTGTAAGCGGCGCCGGATGCAACACCTATTTCCAGGGCCAGTTGCCGGATAATACGGTAATAGGCAGATGCCTTTACGGTTGTAAAAGTACCCATGCCAATCACTTCGCCGGTCAGCAGGAAATCGCGCGATGCTTCAAACCCCAGACCACCGCTGTACACAATAGCCGCATCGGCTGGTTTGTACACATGCAATCCTCCATGCCACTGCTCACTGATATGCCAGAGCAATCCCCCATCCACGCTGATTTTCGCTGTGCTCCCAAATCCCTGCACACTAATGGTTTCATAATTGAACTGCAACCCGATACCAGCCTTCTTTCCCACCTGCATACCATAGGCGCCGCTCATTCGCTGCTGATGCCAGGCAGTATTACCCAGCCGTGCAATACTGCCGCCGAATGCACCTCTGTGAACAGGAACAGCTATCATCGCCACATATAGCGACGCATCCTTCAACATAAACCTGTTCTCTGTATAAATACCTGCAGACAAAGAAGACAAACACGATAATCCTGCCGGGTTGGACCATGCAGACAATAACTGCTGGAAATGACGACTGTAACTGCCGCTACCGGTATACTTTCCTACCGGTGTTAATAAAGATTGCGCATACAGCAACGATATCCACCACGTGAATAAAAAGGTCAGCAATAACTGTTTCATCAGGGAATTGGGTTTAACAATAAAATCAGCCGGCAAACAGGTTAACAATATCTCACCGGCGAATACAAAAATAAACAGCTGAAATAAGAGAAGTGTTAATGAAACATAAACACCGCGGATGTTGTCTGACTCAGGATTATGATGATTACGCTGATTTAACTGGGGAATGGCAACATGATTTTAAAGATGCAATTCTTGGTTAGCTTGCAGGGATATATAAATAAGAGGCTACGTTTTCATACGTACACCGATTCTATATCTCATAGCAACTAAATCTCAAACATCTTGTACTTATCTAGATCATTGAATTTTGTGATCTATTTTGTTTATTTCACCCGAAGCATGTACTTTCATGAAAGTCTGTTTGAGAACTAAATTTTAATGATTAACCCGCACCCCTAGTAACATGTTAAAGATTGTTATGAGACCCCTTAAGTCGGCGATGCCTGTACTTCTTCTGTTGGTTTTAGCTATATCCGGCTGCCAAAAAAATTCTTCTGAATTAGCCCAAAATCGACCAACCGATATTTCAGTTAAAGAAGCGAAAAATTGGCTTTCGTTAGGACCATCAGGAATTCAACCGGTGCTAAAGCAACGACCTAACCCTGGAATTCCGGATTGGGGAAACGCCCAGTTTTTTAAGTTTCAAGATAAATCAAGCATTTTAAAAGTGCCATTAATCGGTTATAATCTTCCAGTCGGCTACCGGGACATTTTGTTTCAGAAAGATTCAAATGGGATTATCTTAGGAGCTATTCAGGAAGTACGGCCGGTTAAAGCATATCTGACTGCAAAAGGTCGGGAGGGAGATGAAAACATGAGGCAATTTGTGACCAATGGGGATTTTACTGGTGACATAATTATTTTTGATCCATTTGACAACGTTCCTCTCAGGGGCAGACGTTTTAAAGATGGCCTTGTGACTGGTGACCTGAAATACAAATCACGGGCTTTGATGGTGGATGATCCCATAGATCCGCCGAAGCCAAAGAAAAAACCAGGAGGTCTTGATGATGATGGTCCAGGCTTTGAAATTGACCTCCCTCCAGTGGAAGTGACCGCACCCGGACCGCGTACTCCAAGTACCCCTGGTACTGATATTCCCTTTCCTTCAGAGCCGGTACTGCCTAAGCCTGGCGGGCCGGTTACTCCTAATAATCCAATGCCTATAGGGGGCGGAGGGAGTGGTACCCATACCAGCGTTTTTGATATTGCAAATAAATTAACAACACCGTGTTTTAAAACTATATTCTCAGAAATACAATCTAAAACATTGCAAAATACAATTAGTAAAATGCTTAATAAACTTTTTGGAAGCACGGATGTCATAAATTTGGATATTGAAGAAGGTAAATTAAAACAGGGGGTTGATGGAGATACAAGAGATATGGGTACCTCACGGGGATACAGAGCAATAGGGATTACCTTAAATACCAGTGAGCTTCAAAATGCCTCGAAAGAATATATTGCGGCAACAATCCTTCATGAAGCTGTTCATGGTATTTTCCTCATAAAGAATAAAAACCCATTATTAGATCAACACAATGAAATGGGATCATTCTATATTACCTACATGGCTGAAGCCTTGGAAGAATTGTATCCAACGATCTCACCAGATGATGCAACTGCTTTAGCTTGGGGTGGAGTTCAGGAGTCATACGGATGGTCTGAATTAGTCCGAAAGAGTCCAGTTGGTATTAACTCAATAATTGAAGCCAATAAGAAATATAAAACTGGTACATTAGGGACGAAGTGTAATTAATAATAATCGGAGACTCTTATGAAAACATTTTGCATCTTAATCTTATTATCTTGCTTTGGTAGAATTATGGTAACTGCCCAAAACAAAGAGACAATGTATCAGGCAGAATTTGATACTTTGGCTAAAAAAACAATACGTAATTTCAGAATTCCCAGAGATGTTGCAGAATCCTGCAAATCTTCTGTTATCGCATTTATTATTAGAATTGATAGGAAATTAAACAAAAACATCGCTATAAAGAAAGAAATTCAATTCTCAAAAAATTTTCCCATAGAGCTTAAAAACGATATATTAAATAACCTTGTGATTTTAGAATCCATAAAATGGGAAAAGCTGTTTCCTAGCATAAAAAGTAGTGGTACTTACTCATTCCTTGTACCAATGGTTTATTATTTAAGTACTGACTGTAATGAGAGAATAAATTCTGGGGAGTTTGCAGACATTGTTAATGCTGGACTATCTTTTGATGAATATCCGCAACATTCATTATTTTTTCTTAAGCCTTTAGTCATTTCTATAAGTAAACCAATACCGTAGATTAGTTGGAAATATACTTTACTTATCCTTTAAGGCAATGCTTAATGCTGCTATCTCTAATCAACTTAAAAGCTGGGTAGCCAGGACTGTTAACTCGTTGGGGGATAATGAGCTATCGCCAAAAGATTCCTTAAATTCTCAGAGAACCCTCCCGAAGAGTTTAAAGATAATCTGTTGAAATTGCAGCAAGCTGATGTTAAATGGTCTGCATTCCTGCATGGGTAACCTTCACGGAAAAGGTATGATTTACTACTTACTGTCTATATAATAATAGATTCAGTTCATTTTGTATTTGCAGCCCCGGAAAATGGTCTTGTGCCAGCGAATTATTTTACACAGATTTATAATTTCAATGATACGAATTATGACTTAAGTTCAGCTATTTTTCGTACCTCCTATTGTCATGAATGCTTCGAATATAGAAATAGATGAGAGTCAACGACTAGACACCAATGATATCCGCAAAGCATTATCACACACCTAAGTTATATTATGAATTCAAAGGGAGTGACTGGAATTTTTATCTGCTTCATTTTTCTAATTAAAACTGCTTAGGTGGGTCTTTTGTTGCAAATGCCAATGATCTTTATCCTGGAATGTTTCAATTTGGAGAAGTCGACTTGATAAGTGAAAAAGGTTATGCATGGATTCGGACTACCACTGCAGAAAACTGAAAGTAAAATGGTACCAGGTAGCACGCAACTTCATTGGTAACGATCAGATATGTTTTCACAATGCTTATGTTTAATGACCTTAGTGTTAGTGGAACAAAATTGAAGGTCCTAATCCACTCCTTCTTAACTGCTATTTAAAGTAGCTGAATATTACAATACACAAATGACAATACGCTGGTAAGTTTAAGAGCTTGTTTAAAAATTAAAGGATGTGAAATTAGAGAAAAAGTAAGCCAACGACGAAGTACTTCTTTGGCGGGTATGGATGATGCGCTAACTTTACTGCAACAGAATTTTAAAGATGCAATTCGTCGTGAGCTTACTTCTAAAAAGGAAGTTACAGTGCCAAATAGACTACCATGATTAAATTGATTATATAGTTTTCTTTTACTCTCAGCATATCCCATAAAAAAAGGTTGTTCCCTGATAAAGAACAACCTTCTATAATGTCACAAAACCCGCCAATCATCTACTCAAAAACAAAAAAATACTCAAATCCTCAAAAATCAAATCATCGTAATCATCATAATCCTGAGTCAGACAACATCCGCGCACGCATCAGAACAAACCGTACAACTGGGAATCGATCCTCGAAATAATTTCTCCCAGGTCCTCATCGCTCTCAGGGAATTTGTTCTTGTCAATATCAATGATCAGTAACGGTCCTTCGTTATACTTTTCAATCCAGTTATTGTAATATTCGTTCAGGCGTTTCAGGTAGTCGAGGCGGATATTTTCCTCGTACTCCCTTCCCCTTTTCTGTATCTGCGCTACCAGCGTGGGAACGGATGCCTGCAGGTAAATCAGCAGGTCCGGTGGTTTCACCATGCTTTTCAGCGTTTCAAAAAAATTGAAATAGTTATCAAAATCACGTTTGGTCATCAACCCCATTTCATAAAGATTAGGCGCAAAAATATGTGCATCTTCATAAATGGTCCTGTCCTGGATCACCGTTTCTTTCCCGTTCTGCACTTCCAGCAACTGTTTCAACCTTCCGTTCAGGAAATATACCTGCAGGTTGAAAGACCAGCGGGGCATATCTTCATAGAAGTCGTTCAGGTAAGGATTGTGCTCCACATCTTCATACTGGGGATGCCATTTGTAATGCCTGCACAACATTTCTGTGAGCGTGGTTTTGCCGGCGCCGATATTGCCGGCGATGGCGATATGTTTGATCTTATGCTGTTTTGCCATGCGATATGAAGTGGTTAATACTGAAAATAGCTACAGTTGGCGACTTTTTCAATAATAATTTATTCCAATTAGTTTTTTCGCCTGTTGCAAAGTTTGTGCCGCATTCGCCCTGGCCTTTTCTGCACCGGCTTTCATAATCTTCTTCAGGTAGTCGGTATCACGCTGCAGCTCTTTCGACCGCTCCCGGATAGGCGATATAAATTTCACCATATCTTCTCCCAACTGCTTTTTCAGATCCCCGAACCGGATATTGCCCTTGTTGTTCCATTCGGATTCATAGAACGCCACGGCATCCGGGGCAGACACCAGCTTCATCAGGTCCAGCAGGTTTTGTACAGAGTCCGGAACAGGCGCCCCCGGCTCACCGGAGCCGCTGTCTGTTTTAGCTTTTTTGATCTTGTTGATGATCTTATCATCCTCATCTGCCAGGTATAGGGTAGCCAGTTCATTCTCACTTTTACTCATTTTACCATTGCCATCCAAGCTGGGGATACGTACCAGGCTGTCGCCATAGTTAAATGCTTCCGGCTCAGGGAACAGGTCACCATAACGGTGATTGAACCGCTGGGCGAAGTTACGCGCCATTTCCAGGTGTTGCCCCTGGTCCTTGCCTACCGGTACTTTTACCGCACGCTGGATCAGGATATCCACGCTCATGAGCACGGGATAAGTAAGCAGCCCGGCGTTCACATTCTGTGGCTGCAGCCGCACTTTATCTTTAAAGGTAGGCACCTTTTCCAGCTCGCCCACATAGGCAAGCATATTCATGAGCAGGTACAGCTCTGCTATTTCAGGGATGTCGCTCTGTACATACAGTGATACTTTCTCAGGATCCAGGCCTGATGCAATATTCTCCGCCAATACCCGCATTACATTCCCGGGAAGATCCTTCGGATCAGGATGGGTGGTCAGCGAATGCCAGTCTGCCACAAAAAAATAGCAGTTAAACTCGTCCTGCATCCGGATATAATTACGGATAGCGCCAAAATAATTGCCTAAATGCAAATAACCGGTAGGGCGTATGCCGCTTACCACAATTTCTTTTTCAGTAGCCATAACAGGGCGCAATTTAAAGAATAGCTTTTAGCTTTTAGCCATTCACAACAGGCTGTTTTGTAAAAAAAACGCCAAAAGCCAAAAGCAGATGATCAAAAGCACTTTATTCTGTCCGTTTATCCCTAATTTTGAGATACTATCATATTTACCATTTATATTTCATTATCTTTTGATTTAATTTGATTATGGAAGTGAACGACGTACTGGTGCAGCAGCTGGCCGATCTGGCCCGGTTGGAATTCAATGACCAGGAGAAGATTGAGATACGGGGAGACCTCCAAAGGATGATCACGTTTGTGGAGAAACTCAATGAACTGGATACTACAAACGTAAAACCATTACTTCATCTGACAGATGATTATAATGTTTTCAGGGAAGATAAGGTTATACCCGTGATCACCCGTGAAGAAGCTTTGAAAAACGCGCCTTCCGCCACGGAGGAATACTTTAAAGTACCGAAAATAATAAAGAAATAACCCACATGGAAAAGTCCGTCATACACCTGGAAGAAATCAGGAAAAGCTATTTTCTCGGTAAAAATGAATTACCGGTACTAAAAGGCGTATCGCTGGACATCTTCAAAAATGAATACGTAGCGCTCATGGGCCCCTCTGGCTCCGGGAAGTCTACCCTCATGAACATCCTCGGATGTCTCGACACTCCCACCGCAGGAAAATATGTTCTCAGCGGACATGATGTGAGCAAAATGGAAGATAACGATCTGGCCCTTGTTCGCGGCAAGGAAATAGGCTTCGTATTCCAGCAGTTCAACCTTATGCCCCGCCTTACCGCCCTGGAAAATGTAGCTATCCCGCTCATCTATGCAGGCATAAGCAAAAAGGAAAGAGACGAAAGAGCCATCGCCATGCTGGAAAAAGTAGGTCTTGGCGAACGCTATAAACACAAGCCCAATGAGCTTTCCGGCGGACAGTGCCAACGCGTGGCCATCGCCCGCGCCCTGGTAAACAATCCATCCCTCATCCTTGCCGATGAGCCCACCGGTAACCTCGATTCTAAAACATCCGTGGAAATCATGGAGATCTTCGGTACCATCCATGCCTCCGGTAATACTGTAGTACTGGTTACCCATGAAGAAGATATTGCCGACCACGCCCGCCGTGTTATCCGCCTCCGTGACGGCGTTATCGAATCAGACCGCATCAACGAAAAAGTACACGCGTAAAATATCAGTTACAAACAACGGCACATTACAGGCATCTCAGCGATCCATACAATCAGCTGAGGCGATCCGTAATGCCGTTATTCGTAATTTGCAGACCAATCAACACCAACACCCATGTCTTTCAAAATATATACTAAAACAGGCGATAAAGGCAAAACATCCCTCATTGGCGGCACCAAAGTACCCAAGAGCGATGTCCGTATCGATGCCTACGGCACCGTGGATGAGCTCAACTCCTACATCGGCCTGGTAAACGATTACATCGCCGACCAGGATACCAAAAACCTGCTCCGCGAAATACAGGACCGCCTCTTTACCATAGGCGCCGCACTGGCCTGCGACCCCGACAAGGAAACCAAACTGAAAATACCGGACCTCCACGAAGCGGATATCACCCTCCTGGAAAAAAGCATCGACCAGATGAATGAGGAGCTCCCTGTCATGAAGTCGTTCATCCTGCCAGGCGGCCATGTAGCCGTATCCACCTGCCACATCGCCCGCTGCGTATGCCGCCGCACAGAACGCCTCTGCGTAGGCATGCAGGAACACGATATGTTCATTGAGCCACTGGTACTGAAATATATTAACCGCCTCAGCGATTATCTTTTTGTACTGGCCCGCTGGACGGGCCATAAACTGGGTGCAGCTGAAATCCCCTGGAAACCCCGGGTATAAAAAATTGCTTAAATTTGTCAAATGTTTACAGGAATCATAGAAACACTAGCAGAAGTAGTATCTACCAGGAAAGAAGGCGGCAACCTGGTGATCACGATACAAACGCCACTGGCAGCCGAATTGAAAGTAGACCAGAGCGTATCGCATAACGGCGTTTGCTTAACCGTTACCAACATCAATGGCAACACCTACGAAACCGTAGCCGTAGATGAAACCCTGCAAAAAACAAATCTCGGCCAGCTCAGCCCCACTCAGTTCGTAAACCTGGAAAGGGCTATGGTGTTCAACGGCCGCATCGACGGACACCTGGTACAGGGCCATGTAGATAGCGTAGGCGAATGCCTCTCCTGCCAGGCACAGGACGGCAGCTGGCTTTACCGCTTCCGCTACCCTTCCGAATTTGCAGCGCTGATCGTGGAAAAAGGAAGCATCTGCCTCAACGGCATCAGTCTTACCGTTTTCAACGTTACCAACGATGAATTCTCCGTGGCCATCATTCCATACACTTACGAATTCACCAATATATCGAAAATAAAAACCGGCAGCCTAGTAAACCTGGAATTTGATATCCTCGGTAAATACGTGGCCAGGCAAATGGCGGTAAGGAATTAATACACCCGGCGACTGCCGGGCGCTAAAACAATGGAAACCGCATGCTGAAATATCTCCTGCTCTGCACCGTCCTTTTTTTTACCCTGCCGGCAAATGCACAGCAGGCAAAAGTAGCGCGCATAACAGCCTTTTATGATGCAGATGCAGTAACCGAATTGTACAACACAGCCCCACTGGGCATCCGGCTTACGTACACCGACAGCTCCACACAGCAAACAACAGGCCTGCTGGAAGGAAACCTGCGCTGGAACAAATTAACCGTAAACAGCAGCAACGGGCAGGTACAAAACGGTGTATTACGTTTTAACAGGGAACAGCTGGTGAAAGATAATTACCGTATAACCCTTACCGTTACTACACCCGACAACTCCACTCATCAGGCCTTCCTGCAACTACCCGTCATCACCGGCATACGGTTCAATCATTATGCCGACAGCATAAAACGCGATATCCGTTTTTACCTGAATGTAGAAGGAAAATTCAGCAGCGGGAAAGTATTCCCACTCGATACAAGCGCTGTCCGCTTTGCTGCTTCAGATGGAAAATTAATTGGTCAGGATCTCTTACTACCTAAAAATGATACGGTAAAATCAGTAACGGTAGAAGCCTGGTACAAACATAACAACCGGCTTTACCTGCGCTCGGTGATCCCCGTAAAACAAGCCCCGGACGCGGACTCACTCATTATGAAAAATACCGACGGACTCTTTAAAAGAAAACGGAGAAATTAACTAGATCAGCATACGGGATTTCAACTCAAGATACTTGTTCACTACATTCAGTGTCAGTTGCTCCGGGGGGCTTAGCAACGACATAATACCATACTTAGCCAGCTCCTTTACAATGAGCTTCTTATCGTAGGCGAACTTCTGCACAATGGTTTGTTTGTAAATACCTTCCACATCCTGCACTGTTTGCTCCGTAACCCGCTTCAGCTCTGTATTTTCAAAAAACACTACCAGCACCAGGTGATAACGCGCCAAACGCCGTAAAAAAGGCAACTGCCGGTGCAGGCTCGACATCGACTCAAAATTAGTATAGATCATCAGCAGCGACCGTGTGGATAAACTGCCGCGCAGCTGCACACTCAGCGCTTCGTAGTCGCTCTCCTGCCATAATGTTTCCTGTGCATACAGCGTTTCAAGGATCTTGTTCACCTGTATTTTTTTATTGCTGGCTGCCAATACCTCTACTTTGCTTTCCGTAAAAGTAACCAGCCCGGCCTTATCTCCTTTGTCAACCGCCACATTACTGAACACCAGCGATGAATTGATCGCATAATCCAGCAGCGATAACCCATTGAAAGGCATCTTCATATTACGGCCTTTATCAATGATGGAATACACCTGCTGCGATTTTTCTTCCACATAATTATTGATCATCAGGTTACCACTGCGGGCAGTGGCTTTCCAGTTCAGCATACGCACATCATCTCCTTTTGTATAGGGCTTGATGTGATCAAACTCCATACTGTGGCCAATTACACGGCGTTTGTGAACGCCCAGTTCATTCAGCCGGTTCATATACGAATACAATGCATAATGCCGCAGCTGGTGAAAACTGGGATATACGCTGATGGTTTGTTCATTATTAAAAATAAACCGCCGGTTCACAATACCCAATGCACTTCTCACAAATACATTACTATAACCAAAATTATACAGCCCTCTTTCAACCGGCCGCAATACATACCGGAAAATATGTCCACCTCCTGCCGGCACCTTTGCCTGGAGTAAAAAATCGCGGCGCTGGAACTGCATCGGCAGTTCATCTATTACAGATACAAATACCGGGAACGGGTACCGGCTCTGGAAGTCAAGCAATACCTCGTTATCATCCCCGTTACTGAAACGGTTACCGGTTTTCCGTTCCATCGATACAATGGAGGAAGGGCGCAGGATCAGCAGGATCATATCCAGTAATACAATACCCACCAGCACAATAAACGCGATCACCGCAATATTGAAAATATGCGGAACAAAAAACGAAAGGATAAACAACAGGATATTCCCTCCCAGCAGGAAGTAAAGCCTGTTGGTAAAAAAGAGTATCTGGAATAAATTATTTTTTACAGTGGCTGGCATACTAATATCTTCTTGGAGATGATTATCTCGGTACCTCTATCGTTTTTACGATCTGTGCGATCACATCATCTGTTTTGATGCCTTCCATTTCCTTTTCAGGAGTAAGCATAATACGGTGGCGTAATACGTGGGGCACCATTTCCACTACATCATCAGGGATCACAAAATCACGGTTCTTCATTGCAGCAGATGCCTTGGCGCAGTTCATAACGGCAATGGACGCACGTGGTGAAGCCCCCAGGTACAGCGATGAGTTCATGCGCGTTTCGTTGATGATGGAGGCAATGTAATGAAACAGCTTTTCATCTACCACTACCTGTCTTACCAGGTTCTGGAATTCTATGATCTGCGTGGTTGTCACCACTTTGCTGATCATTTTTGTAAGATCTGTTTCCCCGTTGAAATGATGAATGCCGCGTAATACCGCTACTTCCTCTTCCAGGTTGGGATACTTCACTTCTATCTTAAACAGGAACCTGTCCAGCTGCGCTTCCGGCAACCGGTAAGTACCTTCCTGCTCAATCGGGTTTTGCGTGGCAATTACCATAAATGGCCGGTCCAGCGACCAGGTGGTGCCGTCATTGGTGATCTGCCTTTCTTCCATTACTTCAAACAGGGCCGACTGTGTTTTGGCAGGAGCGCGGTTTATTTCATCGATCAGCACCAGGTTGCTGAAAACAGGTCCCTTCTTGTATTCAAACTCCCTGGTTTGTGGGTTAAAAACAGAAGTGCCCAGTACATCCGCCGGCATCAGGTCGGGCGTAAACTGGATGCGGCTGAAATCAGCATCCACACATTGCGCCAGCAACTTGGCCGTGAGCGTTTTGGCCACACCGGGAACACCTTCAATCAGTACATGCCCCTGGGTAAGCAAACCTGCTATCAGCAGGTCTACCATCTGGTGCTGCCCTACTATTACTTTACCTATCTGCTCCCTGATAGCTTCCACACCTTCATGCAAGGCAGAAAAATCAGTCCTGGGTTGAAATGTATTGGTATCCATTTATTGCGTGTTTATATAAAATTGTTGAATGCGGTTATAAAAGTCCTTTAGCTCTTCATCGCTTATATTTTCTTCCAGTTGAACCTGGTGCACCATATGCAGCAGCTTCCTTATATCTTCCTCCGGCACCGCCGATTTTCGCGATAGCGAAGCAATGAAATCATCGTTCAGTACATTGGTGTTAAGATAATAACGTGAACGGATATACTCCATAAAATGAACGATCATTTTATGCGCCAGATTGTAGTTATTATGCTGCTGGTAATACAACTGGCCGATGGCATCCACAAACTCCAGCGAAGTATTGCTTACAGGAGGCCTGTCGGGAATGATCCGCTGCCGGCGCTTGCTTTCAAACACCACATACAACAGCAGCAATACCACGGTGAGCCATACTGCCCAGCGCATGGATGCATAACGCATCAGCACCTGCCATTCACTGAAATCGCCCGACTGTGCACTGTGCTGGCTGTTATAAAAATCATCCCAGTATACATTACTGGCGCCGTCTGCCAGGTACGACAACTGTGTTTCCAGCGCTTTTACATTATCGTGGTGCAGCAAAAAGTAGTTGGTAAAAGTATATGGATTCAGCAGCAGGTAAACGTAACCACGACTGTAGGCAATGCGGATAAAATTGGGTTTGTTCTTATAGTTGTAGCCCAGAATACTGGTGGTATTGCTGTCTACCCCTGAGAAATAACTGCCGCTCACCATACCCGGGTACCTGAAGGAAGTATCCATCGGGATGGTTTCATCTGCATACCGCTGTACTACGCCTGTTTTTTTGAATTGCATGTTGCTGCTTTCCACGGTAACAAATTTCAGCGTTTTCTCCAGCAGGGGATCCGGTGTATTGACGGCAATAAACAACTCATTTCCCCGCGATACGTAGTCCAGCATGGCATCTACATCTTTCTCTGTGGTAAACAGCCGGTCGGCTACCAGGATGTAAACATTATTGCGGAATTTTATTTCGTTGTCTTTATCAAAAGTTCTTGCAAATGGCTTTGTTACCACTTGCACAGAATTTCTCAGGAACAGCTGCGGCAGCATTCTGAAAGCTGCATAGGCGCCTCCCGCTTTTTTATCCTTGCTGTAAAAAGATGATTCCGTCATATCGGTAGACTGCTCATTCTTTCTGCTGGCAAAATTTCCACTTGCCACTACCAGTACTACCAGCAGCAGCAAAACAGACAGGATCGCATATATAGGCTTCTTCTTCACGAAACTTTTCCGATTGTGTTATTAAAATCCCTGAACTCCTGGTTAATATTCCTGAAAATCTCCTCACTTACATCGAATCCTCCGTACCAGATATATTCATAGTCCAGTGTGAGTGTGGCAAATTTTTTATAATAGGGAGTACTCCGCATACTGCGCAGGTAGTCGTTGTTGGTTTTCTCTCTTCCTGGTACTATCAGCTCCCGTCCCGCCAGCTGGAATAAGGTATACAGGTACCACCAGCGGATGGCTTGCCGTGTTTCCCCGGCTGCTATCGCCGCTTTTATTTTTTCTTCGTATTCCTGTGCACTGTGCAGCTCTTCCTCATGCACCTCTGTTAAACCTTCTATTAATTTAGGTTTGCGGAAGAAGCCAATGCCATTGCTTTTCATGAACCAATATACCAGGAAGCCCAAACCCGCCAGCAACAATAGCATTACAATAATGCGGATAGTGCTGATAGCGGAAAATAAAGCAATTAAAAAACGCTGCATCCAGGAGTTATCCGGTGGAGGCCCCTGTGGTATGTCTTTATACTGCAGTTTTTTATTTTCTTTCAGTGCTTTTACCAGTGAATCCGGTACAGTGCGCAGTTCGAAGAGAGGCGTTTCTTCTTCATAATTTTCATTTGATCCGGTGGCTGTTGCTTCCGCTTCAGCGGCCGCATTTACGGTAGCAATGCTATCTTCCGTGATCCTTGCCTGCAATAAACTGTCGTATTCCTCCTTGCTCCTGGCGGTTTGTTCATATTGCCCCATACTTTGCAGGGCTCCGCAAAGCAGCAGTAACAGCAGGCAGTATTTAATCCGGTGAAAAATATTCATGTTACTGCTTTGAAAGGATAAATGGTGTTAATACTTTCCCTTCCGCACTCAATCGATATCCTTTCTTATGCAGGTAAATGGGATAAAAAATAAAATAGCCCAGTATAAAAGCCAGTGAGCCCAGGAGGATAAAAAGACTTACCGCCAGCGGCATCTCCGTATACCTGGTTACAAAACTTTCCAGGAAAGCTGCTACAATAAATACCGGGATCAGGGTTACCATGATCTTGATACCGTCTTTAGCGCCTTTGCGAAGAGAGTCCAGTCTTTTCCGCGTGCCGGGGAACAGGATGCTTTTCCCCATAATGATACCTGCGCAACCTGCAATTACAATACTGGATATTTCCAGCGTGCCATGTATCCATATCACCAGGATAGATTTCCAGCCCAGCCCGTGCGAAAAAAAGATATACTGGAAAACGCCCAGCATCACGCCATTGCGCATCAACAGGTAAAGGGAACCAACACCAAGGAAAATGCCACCTAAATAGCAATAGAAAGATACCATGATATTGTTGTAGGCAATCCGGAAAAACATCAGTATAGAATTACCATCCTTATATACGCCAAAAGGATCTTTATTGGCAATATTCCGCTCGGTCATGTTTACGTATTCATCTCCCAATACGCCACGCACAAAGGTTTCATCATGTGCCGATGAAAATGCGCCGATGATACAGAACAATAAAAAGAAACAAAGCGTAAATAATAACAACCGGTGATGCTTACGGAACAACAACGGTAATTCATATTTAAAAAACAACTGGAAACGTCCTACATCTTCCTTGCGGTTCTGGTAAATGCGGTGATAAATACCTGCAGCTAAACCGTTGATATAGCGGGTTACTTTACTGAAGCTGTAAAAAGTTTTAGCGTAAGACAGATCATCTAACAGTGATACAAATCTTTCCGCCATTTCATCAGGGTCGTCTGTCGGTTCCTCCTGGTATTTCTTCCAGCGCGACAAATTCTTTTTGATAAACAGCGATTCTCTCATAGTGAGTCCTTTCCCTTTTAAAATACAGATATCACCTACAGTAATGGGTTACTAATGGGGAAATACCGGCAAACATACTAAATCGTCTAACAATATATAAACAAATATGTAAATTTGAGTATGGCAGATATAAAAATACCGACTTCTTTCAATATAGACCTGGAATTTGAATCAGCAGACATCATGAAAAGATTCCTGGCCTGGCTTATCGATTTTGCCATCCGTGCCTTTTATTACCTGGTGGCATACATGACATTAAGTTCTTTCCGCATAGAAATGGAAGGTCATATTGGTCTCTATTTCATCCTGGTGCTGCTGCCCCTGCTATTTTATTTTCCGGCCACGGAAATAGGTATGAAAGGACAAACACCCGGGAAAAAAATACTGAACCTGCAGGTGGTAAGCATGACGGGCAACCAGCCAAGCATCAGCCAGCACCTGATAAGATGGATATTCCGTATTATAGAAACGCCCCTGTACTTTTTCATGCTGGTACCAGTCATTATCCCTACCGTATCAATTGTGCGCACACCTTATAACCAGCGACTGGGCGACCTGGTAGCCGGCACCATCGTGATCAGTACCAAAAGAAAAGGCAGTATTGAAGAAACTATCTTCCGGGATCTTTCCAACAGCGATTACAAACCGCAGTTCCCGCAGATCATGAAACTTTCCGACAGGGATATGAATAAAGTGAAAGACCTGCTGGACCGCGCACTGAAGGCAAATGATGAGGATCTCGCAGGCAGGGTGGCTATGAGGGTGAAGGAGGTGCTGCATATTGAATCGGAACTTCCTAATACGTATTTCCTCGAAACAGTGCTGAATGATTATAATTATTATACTACTAAAGAGCATTAAAAAAGGCGACTGAGTTTAATGTTGTCGTTTGAAGAAAATTTTACATATTTATTCTTAAGTGAATAAGCTTCTTCGCAAAGGCTTCTTCGAAAAGTCAACCGCTCATATTGATTCAACATTTTTTAGTATTGCCTTCTTCAGCTCACCTTTTATTATAATATGCCCTGCAATCACACTATATTTCTAATCTCTTTAAGTGTGAACTATACGAAACTCAATGCCGCCTTGGTGCACTGCGGGTGTGAGGATGCACATATGTACCATCTTTCCTATAATACCCCTTAACATTTACAGTACCACCAGGATTAGAATATGTATTTTGTGCTCGTTGAGAAGTTTGGATAGAGGCAGGGTTATAGATGTAGTATAACTTACCGTGTGTTCCTTTAAATAGTTTTTCATCCTGGTCAATAGCGACAGTGGCAGGAATTATTTTATAAAATGACCTGTATCGTTTCGTAAACTTAGGCCTATATAAATACCCTATATGGGTGCCGACTTGAAATTTTTGATACTTCTTTCTCGGCGATGATTTTGTATAATAAATAGCTCCAGGTGCTATGTATACATCATGAATAGCGCTGTTATTAGGCTCACTTAAAAGGTAATACCCTTGATCTGATATGCACTCATAGTAATAATCTTCACCATTTTGTGACGTTTTGCAACCAAACAAAAGGAATACAAGAAGGATTGACATTAAATAGTGGTGCACTGTATTTTTATTTGTCATTACTTAAGGGTTTACATTTTGGGTTTATCAATTGAATAAATTAATATAATGGCAGTTAAGAGCCTCTCCTAAGCACGTCCTCCAAATCCATAAAAGGATTAGCAAAATTTTCATAAGAATGTGAGGTTAGGTAATTACTCTAGGAATATTTCTCTTATTTATTCAAACTTAATAATATTTGGTAGGTATTTGAGCTTATTCTTTTTAACTGCTACTTCTCTTAAAACGTGGTTCATTCTAAAATGAACAATCTTTTCATGATCTCTATATTCTATTCAATTTGTCATCTTACCATTATATAAAAATGATCTTTCAATAATCAATATTAAACTTAAAAAGGCGACTGAGTTTCAGCCGCCTTTCTTTAATGCCAATTATTTTGATCAGGCCGTTTTTCCTATCGAATTCAGATCATCGTTTACATTGTTGAAACGGGTCGGATCGCCTGCAGGACCTTTGTACACAATAGTACGGTCAAATGCTAGGATCGGGTAAAATATAACCCCAAGAAATATTAATCCTATAGTAAACCCTTCGGTTTTACCAAAACTTTTACTGAGCAGGTTGGTTGCCCAAATGGCAAAAACAATGTTTACTATTGGAACAAAGAAAATTATTAACAGCCACCACCAAGGTTTTCCTATGATTTTTAAAAAAATATAAATGCTGTAAATAGGTATAATAGACTTCCAGCCCTCTTGGCCAGCCTTTTCAAATATCTTCCAGCCACAAATAATAAAGAAAATAGATGCTACTAAACAGAGAATTAAAAAAGTGCCGCCGAATATAACGCCGAAGGCACTGCTGCTTTCATAACTTGTTTCCATAATTGAGGTTTAAGTGGTTTGTAAAATGAATGACAATATAGTTTGGGATACGTTCGCTTTCCAAATATATATAATTTTTCCCATTACATAGCGTAATCAGTATTAACCTTCAAAGAATACGTATTCCTACGGTTTTAAAAAATATTTCAACATTTCCATTTCTAATATTTGGATATTCAGTGCATTATATTACCTTTGCAACCGGCAAGTCTTATACGACCAGCTCCTACTGAACTCCCCCAGGACAGGAATGTAGCAAGGGTAGGTGGTTGTAGCGGTGCGATATAAGTAACTTGCCTTTTTTTCTTTGTTTTATTGTCATTAGTTGCTTGTCAATAGTATTCTGGTTGCTATTTTCTCCACCTCTTTCACTAATGACGGCATCTCCACAAACGCTCATTTCCTGACAACTAATTTATCATAGTATGAAATTCTTTATCGATACAGCTAATCTGGCGCAAATCAAAGAAGCTCATGATCTTGGCGTTCTGGATGGTGTAACCACCAATCCCTCCCTGATGGCCAAAGAAGGTATCAAAGGCGACGCTGCAATTATTAAACATTACGAAGACATTTGCGAAATAGTAGATGGTGATGTAAGTGCAGAAGTGCTCTCTACCGATTTTAATTCTATCATTGAAGAAGGTAAAAAACTGGCCGCTATTCACCCGAACATCGTGGTGAAAGTGCCTATGATAAAAGATGGTGTAAAAGCCATCAAATGGTTTACCGACAATGGTATCAGAACCAACTGTACCCTGGTGTTCTCTGCAGGTCAGGCCATCCTGGCTGCAAAAGCAGGCGCAGCTTACGTTTCTCCCTTCATTGGCCGTATAGACGATACCAACTGGGATGGCGTGGAACTGATCGCCCAGATTGCACAGATCTACAGCTTACAGGGTTATAAAACCGAAATCCTGGCTGCCTCTATCCGTAGCGCTCTTCACATTGTGAAATGTGCTGAAGTGGGCGCCGACGTATGTACCTGCCCGTTAGATTCTATTCTCGGCCTGCTGAAACATCCGTTGACAGATATCGGTCTCGCTAAATTCCTGGAAGACGCAAAGAAAATGTAGTCTCAATATTTTTTAGATGGTGTATCCCCGGTGCAGTAATTGCGCCGGGGATTTTTTTTCCCTTCGGGAGATGATCATGTTTTGTTGGATAATTTATCTAAATTCAACAATAATATCCACGTAAACCCGGTAATATATATAAATGAAAAGCTAATGGGAAAATATATTCTTTCGCTGGATCAGGGCACCACCAGCTCCCGCGCCATTATTTTTGACCACGATGGCAGCATCAAAGCGATTGCCCAGAAAGAATTCAAACAGATATTCCCCCAACCCGGATGGGTAGAACATGATGCAATGGAAATCTGGACCTCACAGGCCAGCGTAGCCGCTGAAGCCATACTCAAATTAAGAGTGTCGGGGGAAAACATTGCAGCTATCGGTATCACCAACCAACGCGAAACCACCATCGTATGGGACAAACGCACCGGCAAACCCATACATAACGCCATTGTATGGCAAGACAGGCGCACTGCGGCCTATTGCGATACCCTTATCAAAGAAGGTAAGGAACAACTGGTTAAAGATAAAACCGGCCTGCGCATCGACGCATACTTCTCCGGTACCAAAATAAAATGGATCCTCGATAACGTGCCGGATGCCCGCAGGAAAGCAGACAACGGCGAGCTCGCATTTGGTACGGTAGACAGCTGGCTCGTATGGAACTTCTCCAACGGTAAACTGCATATCACAGACGTAAGCAACGCTTCCCGCACTTTATTATTTAACATCCATGATATGCAATGGGACCAGGAACTCCTGGATCTCTTTAATATTCCAGCCTCCATGTTGCCGGAAGTAAAGCAATCCAGCGAAGTGTATGGTTACTCCGAAGCTAACCTTACCCCCTACCGTATTCCCATCGCCGGTATTGCCGGCGACCAGCAGGCTGCCCTGTTCGGGCAGTTATGCACACAACCCGGCATGCTCAAAAACACCTATGGCACCGGTTGTTTTATGGTGCTGAATACCGGCGATAAGCCCATTCCTTCCAAAAACAACCTGCTTACCACCGTAGCCTGGAAAATCAATGGCAAAACCACTTACGCGCTGGAAGGCAGTATTTTTATTGGCGGCGCTGTTGTGCAATGGCTCCGTGATGGCCTTGGTATTATCCGCCACTCTGCAGATGTGGAAAAACTGGCCGCTACCGTGCCTCACAGCGATGGAGTATACCTCGTGCCCGCATTTGCCGGCCTGGGCGCCCCTTACTGGAACCAGCACGCACGCGGTACTATGGTAGGTCTCACCCGCGGCTCTACCGCCGCTCACATTGCCCGCGCGGCGCTCGATAGCATCGCCTTTCAAACAATGGATGTCATGAAAGCAATGGAAGCGGATGCCGGTATGCCTATCTCCGAACTAAGAGTTGATGGAGGCGCTACAAAAAATAACCTGCTCATGCAATTCCAGGCCGATCTGCTCAATGTAAGAGTGGTTCGCCCCACCATTACAGAAACCACCGCACTGGGCGCAGCATATCTTGCAGGGCTTGCCATCGGCTTCTGGGACAGCATTGAAACCATTGCGCAGCAGTGGAAAATAGATGCCACCTTCGACGCTGCGATGGAGCCTGCTGAAAACAAACGGTTGTGCAGTGAATGGAAACGCGCCATCAGGGCAGCCCAGGCATGGACCGAAGAATAACATTTATCCACGCTTATCAATATTCCTTATGTCACCTTTTTTAGCAGAACTGGTAGGTACCGCCTTCCTCATCGTATTGGGCGACGGCGTAGTAGCCAGCGTAATCCTCAACAAATCCAAAGGCAACCAGGGCGGCTGGATCGTTATCACCATGGGTTGGGCCATGGCGGTATTCATCGGCGTATATGCCACTGCTAAATACAGCGGCGCTCACCTCAACCCTGCTGTCACTTTCGCACAGGCGCTGCAGGGGAAACTTCCCTGGGAAGATGTGCCCGTTTATATAGCCGCACAAATAGCCGGCGCTATGCTCGGCGCACTGCTGGTGTGGCTTGCCTATAAAAAGCAATTCGATGAAACACCTGATGCGGATACCAAACTGGGCGTATTCTGTACTATTCCAGCCATCCGTAACCCGAAATATAACTTCCTCACAGAGTTCATCGCTACCCTGGTGTTCATCCTGGCCATCTCGTATATTACCGGTCCCACTGCGGGCATCGGTTCATTAGACGCCCTGCCGGTGGCTTTCGTGGTACTGGCCATTGGCCTGTCGCTCGGCGGACCCACAGGTTATGCCATCAATCCTGCAAGAGACCTCGGGCCGCGGCTGATGCACTTCCTCCTGCCCATCCCCGGCAAGCGCAACAGCGACTGGGGTTACGCATGGATTCCCATTCTCGGTCCGCTGGCAGGTGCGGCAGCAGCGGCTTTCCTGTACCAGTATTTCCTTCATTAAGCGCGGCGGGGATTGTAGCGGAGGTTGTCTGACTCAGGATTATGATGATTATGATGATTTTTTTGATTTGATTTTTTGTTTTTGGGTGATTTTTTGGAAGATATAGAGCAATTGGCTAACAATATTTTCGCCACAGGATATTTAAAAGACACCCACTATACTTCATTAGCGACCTTTAAATAGCGATAACACAAAACGGCGCGCATTGACACATTCAATGCACCATGTTAAGTCATAGCAGTGATTAAACAATAAGGCCGTTTATCTATCTGGTTTTAAGAATATGTCATTGTTAACCTACCCTATGAAATGATAATCTATAAACCAAACAAAACGCCGCCTACCAGATGCAGCAAACATACAATTTGTCTAAATCATCCAATATTCCACAAAAAGTCAAAAAATCAAATCATCATAATCCTGAGTCAGACAACCTTCGCTGTATTCACCCACAGACAACAACATCAAATCAATTACCCCAAATCTTCCAAAATTCTACAAAAATCAAATCATCAAATCATCATAATCCTGAGTCAGACAACCTCCGCTGCATTCACCCACAGACAACATCAAACCAATTATCCCTAAATCTTCCAAAATTCTACAAAAATCAAATCATCATAATCATCATAATCCTGAGTCAGACAACCTTCGCTGCATTCCCACCCATAATTTTCATTTTTTTCTGAAAGTTTCGTAACTTTGAGAATCTTTAATACGGTATGCAGTTTGACAACAACCTGCAATACCCAATCTAAGACCATATTATCACAATTGCGGCAACCATATAAAATGATGAATTATGATTCAGCCCAACATCCCGGAAACCACACAACCTCGAATCGTTATAGTAGGTGGTGGATTCGGCGGCGTAAACCTTGCCAAACAGCTTAAACATGCACCCGTTCAGGTAGTGTTACTCGACAGGAACAACTATCACCTCTTTCAACCATTGCTGTACCAGGTATCTACCGCCGGCCTTGAACCGGATAGCATCGCCTTCCCCCTGAGAGGCATCTTCAGGAAACAGCAAAACCTCGTATTCCGCATGGCGGAAGTAACCGGTATCCGCTCTTCAGAAAATATACTTGAAACCGGTATAGGTGAAATACATTACGACTACCTCGTTTTCGCCACCGGCAGCAATACCAACTTCTTTGGAAATAAAGATATCGAAGACAATGCCATCGGTATGAAATCTCTCATAGAAGCCGTGCAGATCAGGAACTACGTGGTAAAACAATTTGAAGAAAGCCTGCTGCTCCAAAACCCGGAAGAAATAAAACCCAAACTGAACTTCGTGATGGTAGGCGGCGGCCCTACAGGCGTAGAACTGGCCGGTGCTTTTGCAGAGCTCCGCAAATACATTATGCCCAAAGATTATCCCACCCTGCCACAGTCGCTCATGAATGTATACCTCATTGAAGCAGGCCCTAAACTACTGGCCTCCTTTAGTGAAACTACCTCTCAGAAAACACTGGAAGCACTGCAGGAAATCGGTGTTCGTGTATTACTCAACACAGGCGTAAAAGAATATGACGGCAAAACCGTTACACTCAGTACCGGTGAACTGATCCAAACCCAATCCCTGCTTTGGTCTGCCGGCGTAAAAGGCATCCCTGTAAAAGGTATTCCTGCAGACATTATCCTGCCCAACGGCCGCATCCTGGTGAATGAACTGAACCAGGTCAGCGGATTTAACAACATTTACGCTATAGGCGATATTGCCCAGATGACCAACGATCCCCGCTTCCCTAAAGGCTACCCAATGGTGGCGCAGGTGGCTATACAACAAGGTAAAAATGTAGCGAATAACCTCAGGCTCTCCCTGGAAAATAAGCCCATGAAAGGGTTTTATTACAAGGATCTTGGCAGCATGGCCACCATTGGCCGCAACAGGGCTGTGGCCGAGTTCTCAGGTATACGCATGAGCGGATACCTTGCCTGGCTGGCCTGGATGATTGTACATCTTATGAGCTTACTGGGATTCAGAAATAAGCTGGTGGTTTTCATTAACTGGTTCTACCGCTATTTCACCTACGAAAGAGGTACCCGCATCATCATTAAACGGGGCGCCGCCAATATTGTTAAACTACGCCAGAGTATAGGCGCATAAATAAAAAGAAGAAGGGAGATGAATGATTCATCTCCCTTCTTCTTCTAGAATATTTCTTCCTATTTACGATTCAAGATCGAATTCAATGTGATTGACGATACCAGCTCATCAGACCTTCCACCCAGCGCCCGGTAATACAGCAATATGGTGTAGTTGTTCTCCGCTTCCCAATAATTTCCCTCCGTCATATCAGTATCGAACCTGGGATTAGCCGCTGTTTTGTCTACCAGTCCGTATATGTAATTATAATACCCCTGCTTCAGGAAAATAGTGCCTTCATAGGCGCGGCTGGCGCCATTATAAGTGAGCTTGTTGTTATCGTTAAGCTCATAGTTGGTAAACTCTCCGAAAATATACATATCATATCCAGCATAAGGTTCCGGTGCTCCAAAAGAGAAATGCACAGTGGCATAATCGCCTTCGAAATTAGGGTCATAATCGTCCAGCGTGGCCAGGTAATATTTCCCGTTGATGTCTTTAATAAACTGGTATTGCTTGTCGGCTGTTTCGTAATCCGTTACCGCAAATACATCGGTGCTGTTGCTATGATATTCCGAACGCTGCACCCGCTCCGTTTGCAGGCGGAAACTGCGCAGGTCAATCCAGCGGTATTCTTTACCGGCAGGCATGATACAGTCCTGCTCTGCATTGTACTTCAGAATATTCCCGTTAATAAACTGTGGCTTCAGTTTGGTGAGGGCATTATCCCAACGGTAATTTTGCAGCACCACCACTTTGATCTGGTCAAAAGGGTTCTGGATATTCAGGGAACCGGTGTTAATTTCAAAGTTGATCTTCTGGTGCGTACGGAACAATTTAGGTGCAATAGGCTGCTGGATAAATCCTGATATACTGGCCTTATTTTCCACCACATACATCCGGCGGGTAAAGGCCAGCTGCGAAGTATCGCTGTCCAGGTATACCTTCAGCATATAATTGCCTGATTTTACCGGATAGCTGTTGGTACCCGGCAGCTGGATACTGTAATGTGTATAACGCTGTAAGGATACACTGGATAACTTATAGTTCAGGATCCTGGTTTCGGAAAATCCACGCATATAATCAAACTGGTTCACCGGCGCCGGCGTCCAGTCCGCATTACAAAGCACAAAGGAATAGTAATAGTTCTTCACATCATTGTCCATGTCGTCGAACGAGAGCTCCAGCTTCTCACCGGTGCCAATGGTATACATGGGTAAGCTCAACGGATCACCTGCCTGGTTAAACTTCACAGATCTGATATTCTTGTGGTATACATGGTCCGGGGTAATAGCATTCACTTGTGCAGATGCGCCATTGTTAAACAGGCAGGCAACAAGAGCTATTGTAAAAAATAATGCTGCTGTACGCATATGAGGCAATTGATATTATTCAAGTTACGATTAAAAGCGGAAAGCCGGAAGCCAAAAGCCGGGTAGCAAATGACCCCGGCGAAGATAAAATATTTATCCGGCACGGGCGCCATTAGTCTACCTTTTTGCTTTATGCGCTGCACTTTCAGCTTTTCCCTATATTTGTTCTATGCGCTTATCATTTTTTATTGCCAGACGGATTGCTTTCAATAAGGGATCTTCTTTCTCAAAGTTCATTATCAATATCGCAGTAGCCGCCACCGCGGTGAGCGTAGCGGTAATGATCCTGGCAACAGCGCTGGTAAACGGCTTTCAGCAGGTGATCCAGGAAAAGATCTTCAGCTTCTGGGGCCATATCCATATCAATGAATACCAGCCAAACGCAGGCCCGCTCACAGAAGAAATTCCCTTCTACAGCCGCCAAAGCCTGCTGGACAGTTTGAAAAAAGTGCCCGGTATTAAATCCATCAGCAACTACGCTACCAAATCTGCCATTATAAAATCCGAAAAAGAAATAGACGGCATCATCTTTAAAGGAATAGATAAAGAGTACGACTGGCCACAGCTGAAGCGCTTTCTGCAGACCGGTAACCTGCTACAGTTCAACGATAGCTCCTATGCCCCGGAAATTATGATCTCCGAATACATGGCCAGGGAATTGCAGCTGAAAGTAAATGATAAGGCCATCATCTATTTTATACAGGGAGGCGGACTACCACCACGCGCCCGCAAACTAACGGTAACGGGCATATTTAAAACCGGTATCGAGGAATATGATAAAACTTATGTGATCGGCGATCTTAACCTGGTGCGCAAGCTCAACGACTGGGACCCCAACCAGGTGGGCGGTTATGAACTATCTATCAATAACTACCGCAATATGGATTCCCTGGCCAGGTATATGGATAACAATGCATTGCCGGATCAGTTGTTTACCCGCACCATCCGGGATATTTATCCCAATATTTTCGACTGGCTGCAACTGCAAAACCAGAATGAGCTGATCATTATTGTTATCATGACCATCGTTGCCATCATAAATATGATCACAGCCATTCTTATCCTCATCCTGGAACGCACCAATATGATAGGTATTGCCAAAGCACTGGGTATGCGCAACTGGGATATCCAGAAAATATTTGTATACCAGGCTGCCTATATCGTTATCCTGGGAATACTGATCGGCGACTTCTTCGGGCTGGGCATTGCTTTCCTGCAGCAGGCCACAGGCATCTTCAAACTGCCGGAAGAATCCTATTACATGTCGGTGGCAGCCGTATCCCTGCACTGGGTCGATATCCTGCTGATCAACATAGGCACCTTCCTCATCTGTATACTTATACTGCAGGTGCCGGCCAGGATCATCCGGCGTATCACACCGGTAAAAGCCATCCAGTTTAAATAGTTATTTCTTCCGGGTACTTTTTACATAATCACGCAGGTAACTGCATTGGTTATATGCCTGCTGGTAAAACTTCGTTTCCCCGTAACTGCCAGCCAGCAACGGGAAATAACGGTTATTTATCCATGCGTGAATATACTTGTCGCGGTCATCCCTGCTAACGATCCGCTTCTGGGAACAACGGGCAGCCATAAACGCGCACCGTGCCCGGAACTCTTTATCCGTGCTGGCCTGTGCAGCCCTCGTATAATAGCTTTCAGCCGCATAACATCCGAAATACTGCTTTTCAAAAGCGTCTTTATCACAATCGGGGGAGTACCATGAAGTGCTGGGACGGTAACCTTTCACAAAATACCATGTTCTGCCATAGTAGGAAATGCTGAATAGCGCGGTGGCATAATCATAATATACTTTTGCCGGCACCGGCGCTGTTTTCATCTTTTCCTGCAACTGCAGCATGCGCTCGCAAAACTGCAGCTGTGTAATGGCCTTATTGTATGGCCCTGCAGCGGTATCTTCCCCGAAATCCTGCAGCTGCTCATGAAACACCTGGTAGGAAACAGCCAGCGCATCTGGAGCCGCCTTTTTAAACCAGTCGCGCGCATTACTGAAATCATGGAGCCGCACATAACTCACTCCTATAGCCTGGTCCAGGTTAACGCCCTTGGGAAAGAACCCTGCCAGGTAAGATTCATACGGTGTTTTACCTGGCTGATGCAGGAACTCTTTCAGTCGTATGAGCGTTGCCGGTTTCATGTCGTTATTGATCTGGTCCAGCGAAGTCTGACCGGAAACAAAATAGTCGTTCATATTCAATGAATCGCAGCGTCCCCTTATCAGCGACTCCTTTACCAGCTCGCCCTGCTGGTGATAACGTGGCGCAAGTATGGCGAACAACAGGTTACGATAGATCTTACCAAATGCAAAACGCTTATCATCACTGCCATCCCAGGCCCTGTTCCAGTAATTCCCGATGCCGGCGGTTTTGGTATCAAACCATTTCAGGGAAGGCAGTAGCTTCGCTTCAAATGTGCTGTCAATCGTTTTTTGCTGGTTGATGTTCACCAGCAGGCCTACAATCTCCCACTGGTCTTTTACTTCGGGATCTTTTGCACGCACTGCCGCCAGCTGCTGCGCAGCTGCCGGGTAATCTTTACGGATATAGGAAAGGTAGGCAGATGAAACCAGCCACAGGTCCGCATCTTTTAACTTACCCTTTTGAACAAGGCTATCTGTTACAGTTTGTAATTCATTTAACTTTGCCAGCATCCTGCTCCTTTCTCCGGGCGGGTTTTCCCTGATGCCCACCATGTCGGTTCCTCCTTCTCCCAGCAGCGGGCTGAAATAAGCATCTTCCAGTTTATTGATTTCCCTTCCCAGCAATATATTCAGTGCCGGAGACGCCGGATCAAATGCATACACCCGCCGGATAGCCGTTACATCCGGCTCAGGATTGGTGAAGCCGTAAATAGCAGCTACCATTGCCTTTTCATGATTGTCTTTACAAAGCGGGTATACCTGTTCCATGCTCGCATTGGTCCACATTAAACTGGTAAAACAGGAAAGCCGCAGCGATGGCGCCTTGTCAAACACCCGGGAAAACAGGTAAGCGCTCTGCACAGAATCTTTCAGGTGATATAAGCCGCCTGCCTTGAGTGCCAGGGCCTTATAATATACCAGGGAAGCTCTTTCCTTTTCTCCAAACAGCTGGTCAAATGAAGCCACCGCCTCCCCGTATTGCCGGCTGTAATGCCGCAGCCTTATCAACTGGAAACTGTAACGGTCACGGATATCCTTATCCTTTACTTTATCATGCAGCTCCAGCCCCTCTTTATATAATGCCTCCATCAATACATTGTTGCGCTGCGGCGCAGTCCACTGGTCTTCCCTGGTTACTGCCGGCTCGCAGGATTTTGCGAACAACAGGTAACGCGCTGCTTCCCGGTTCTTTTCCTTTCCCAGGAACTGTGCAAAAGTGTTCCTCTTCACGCTGTCCGGTAATGCAGCACTGCCTTCTGCAATAGCAGATAACTGTTCCTTTGGATAGGTATAGATACATTCACGTATATCCTTCACCGTTATCCCGTTACCGGCATAGTTTTGCCAGTCGGCCACATTGGCTGTTTCCTCAGACGGCGTAGGGTTCCCGAAAAAATTGGTGAGGGCTGTGTAATAAAACGGCTCATAGCCGCCGCCTTTGGTATACGGACTGAAAAATGAAATGTAATAATCATACGGGTCCGGTGTAGGTCCGCAGGATAAAGTGTAAATCACGTTGCCAAAGAAAACAGCACAAAAGCTAATTAAAAAAACGACAAACTTTTTGCAGTTCATTTAAGGGATATTTTTTCAGGGTTGTTGAATCAAGATGATAAAATATGATAACCGGGTCCGGCGTCCGCAATTGTTTTGCCACCATTTTTGCAGCTGCTTCCAATGAAGGCTGGTCAATGGTTTCACGCCGTATAACATTTCCTTCTTTTAAGGGATAACCATTCAGCAGGGTATCTTTCCGCACGGTATACAATTGTTTCTCATCAATTGCAAAGATAGTGGTATCCTGTAATTCCTGCGTACCGATATTTCTTAAAATACCGGTATATGCAGTGCCGTTCCGGAATAGAACGCTCCAGCTGAATAAGGGTAATGCAATATCCAGGGGTAACGGATACCCTGCCACCCTGTTTTCACCAAGGTAGGACTCCATAGCATCTATGTCAAGAATGGAATTATGTGACCCCGGTTTACGCAGATCGCCCATGTTATAGCACATCAGCAATCCCCTGTCTACCGGTGGCACGCCGGTGCGTACTTTATATTTCACCTGGTACATACGGATGGTAGCCGATACGCGCCGATGCCGGAAAAAGGGGGTTTGCCGGATCTGTTTTATAAAAGAGAAATAGGCATCCCGGGAAGCCTGTGTCCAGTCGCAGTCCAGCTGGATCTCCTTTATGCCGGCAGCCGGCAGGGAATCGCACAGCTGCTCTATCAGCCTGGCCACATTGGCGGCCAGCCCGGGGTCAGGATGTGCCCATACTTCATTCATCAGGAATACTACCGGTACTATTTCCACACCGGCAGGAAAAGCAGCTTTCTGATTGAACACTGCTACCGGTGCAGGCGCCTGGGTAGCCCCGTTAACATCCACATCAAACAGCTTTACATACAGCCGCCTGGCAGGCAGCTCCTGCATATATTTCAGCTCGGCGCTGTTACCCGTCCAGGTTTGCTTCCAGTAATAAAATGCCGGCGTTACCTTCCGTTTCGCAGCGTGATTACAGGAAAACAATAGTATGATGATAAATAATATCCTGGGGCTCATGAGTGGTTAAATAAGCAGGCGGCCGCAGATAATCCCTGCAGCTACCGCAGCATTCAATGATTCGGCGCCACCGATCCGGGGAATGGTGATCCGGTGGGTAGCCATAGCGGTAACATCTTCCGTTAATCCCCTTCCTTCATTACCGATCAGGATGATACCTTCTTTGATAGCGGGAAACTCCGCAATATTCTTTCCATGAAGCGTGGCAGCGTAAGAAGGCAGCTTTGTTTGCTGCAACAATTCCCTGATACCGTATTCGGCTATACGAACCCGGATCATACTACCCATGGTGGCCTGTATGGTTTTGGGATTATACACATCCACACAGTCGGGCGAGCAAATGATCTGCGGAATCCCGAACCAGTCGGCAATACGGATCAGCGTACCCATATTACCCGGATCCTGGATGGCTTCCAGCGCCAGTGCCACTGTACCGGGGGCCGGCAGCGGGTTCACACGTGCAGGCATATCCAGTAAGGCCATGGCCCGGTTGGGCGTAGTGAGTGACGACAATTGTTTCAGCACAGCAGCATCCACTTCAGTTACAGTACCTGCCGGCATACGGCCGGCCAGGGAGCCATGCTGCTCCAGCCAATCGGCTGTTGCAAATACTCCTTTCACCGGCATGCCCGCCTGTAGCAGCTCCTGTACAATCTTATCACCCTCTGCCACATACTGGCTGGATTTTTGCCTGTTTTTTTTGTGCTGTAATGATTGAATATATTTAATTTGCGCCTTTGACAACATGGGATCAAACCTACACGATTTCTTTTAATCAGCCAAGAAGAGGCATGGTTACCCGTTTGTCAGCATTGACCTTAAAAAAATTTAACAACGTTTTTGCCCGTGATGCAGCTGCTTCCCAATTCAAAAACCTTACTGCTGAAACAATTGCTGCTATGGGCGGTAATACTCACGTTGGCGGCCTGCTCCAATACCAAATATCTCCGGAAAGACCAGTCACTTTACACCAGTGCCAAAGTAGATGTAAACGGGGAGATCCTCAATTCTGAAAAACAGGACCTGCGTAGCTCCCTTTCATCCAAATCGCTGATGACGCAACAACCCAATAAAAAACTGCTCAACAGCCGCATCAAAGTATGGCTCTATAACCAGAAGTACAACGAAAAAAAATCCAACTGGTTCTGGAACCTCGTACTCGCTAAACGAAACCTGGAAGAACCAGTGGTCTATGATTCTACCAAATCCAAGGAATCAGTGGAACGTATGACCAGCTATCTTCACAACCAGGGTTTCTTTTATGCCAGCGTAAACTATGAGGAAAAAACATCACGCCACAAAACCAGCGTTACCTACAGCGTTAATACAGGAAAAAACTTCGTAATAGATAAGATCACCTACAATGTACCTGATTCCTCCATCCTCCATATTGTAAAAGCCAATGAAGGATTGTCGCTGATTAAGAAAGGCGTTGTATTCAAATCAGCCACCCTGGGCAGCGAAAGGGAAAGGCTCACCCGCCTCATCAAAGATGCAGGGTACTACAAATTTAACCGCGATGCCATAGAATTCAGTGTAGATACTCTCAACAAAGCCCTGTTCCGTAACACGCTCAACCCTTTTGAAGGATTTGTAAATATCTTCAATGAAAATAAAGGAAGAGATAAACTGACAATGGATGTGGAAGTCCGGATCAAAAACCCCGAAGACAGTGCCGATACCTGGCAGAAGTATCACATCGGCAAGATCTACGCCTATCCGGACTTTTCTCTCAACGGCAATCCAAACGACAGTACCCTGAAACAGGATGTACGGAAGTTTATTACCATCCGTGCCCACCAGGAAATGCTGAAACCAAAGATCCTTTCAAGGTCTATCCTGCTGCGGCCGGGAGAAACCTATTCCATCCAGCAATACACCAATACCGTTAATAAGCTGTACGACATCGGTGTATGGCAATTCGTCACCCTGCAATATAAAGAGCCCAAAGACTCTACCAATACTCTCGATGCCTACGTGTTTCTTACGCCCCGGCGCAAACAGGAACTGGGGCTGAGCTTCGAGTTAAGTAACAGTTCCGACTATACGCTGGGGTCGGGCGTTACGCTGAACTACCGGCATATAAATCTGAATAAAACCGCCACCCAACTGGGTATGGCGCTAAGCACCGGTATTGAATTGGTGCGTCCCCAGGAATCTGGCTGGGTGCTACAATCCAAACAGTTTGGAGGCGAGGTAAGTCTTACCTGGCCACGGTTTGCCTTGCCGTTCAATTTTAAACAAAGCAACCGCTCCAATGTAAAAACAAGATTAACACTGGGCGCCAACTACCTCTCCCGCATAGAAAAATTTGATGTTACCAGTTTGAATTTATCTTATGGATACGACTGGAACGAAACAATCTACAAACGCTGGATCGTACGGCCTTTTACGCTCAACTATGTAGGTGTGAGCCTTGACCCTACTTTCCGCGACAGCGTAGTAAATACCAATCCGTACCTGAAGCGCAGCTTTGAACCGGCACTCATCGGCGGGGAAAGCGTTTCATTTATTTTCAGTAACCAGGACCTGCTGCACCAGCGCCATTACAGCTACTTCAGGGTGAACGTGGAAGAATCAGGTCTTTGGCTCAGCGGCATCAACAGCCTGATGAACGGCATCAGCGGTAAAAAGACAAACCTGGAAACGCTGACCAGCGTGAATATCTCGAATTTCGTAAAGATAGAAGCAGACTACCGCCACTTCTGGAAACTGGGACTGCACAGCGGGCTCGCGACCAGGGCTTATGCCGGCGTTGGCATCCCGTACAGTTATTCACAGGTACTGCCTTATGTACGGCAGTTCACCTCCGGTGGCCCCAACAGTATCCGTGCATGGCGTTTGCGTACCCTTGGCCCCGGCTCCTATAAAGATTCCTCCGCCACCGCACAGGCTTTCCCCGATCAAACCGGCGATATGAAACTGGAGGGCAACATCGAATACCGTTTCGATCTGCTGAGAATGTTTGGCGGCACTGTAAACCTGAAAGGCGCCACTTTCCTGGATATGGGTAATATCTGGATGATCCGGAAAGATTCCACCCGGCCGGGCTCCGAATTCCGGTTCGACCAGCTGTACCATGACCTGGCCATGGGCACAGGCGCGGGCCTGCGACTTGATTTCTCTTTCTTCCTCATCCGCCTGGATTGGGGTATCCCGCTGAAAGTGCCTTACTTCACCGGGAATAAGAACGGCTGGTATGTGAGTGAGTGGGATCTGAAAGACAGCCGCTGGCGTCGTGAAAATATCATCTGGAATATCGCTATTGGTTATCCGTTTTAGGAACGGAATTAGCCGCAATAAAATCTTCCATATCAGTAGCATTATCCAAACTGAAATTACCGATACGGGTTCTGCAAAGACTGCTCAGGTAAGCGCCGCAACCTAGTTGTGCGCCATAATCGTTTGCCAGGGAACGTATATACGTGCCCGTGCTGCATACCACCCTGAAATGTACTTCCGGCAATGCTATTTTAGTGATCTCAAATTCAGTAATGGTTAATTTCCTCGGCTCTACTTTCACATCCACCCCTTTTCTTGCCAGCAGGTAAATGGGTTTCCCGTTTTGTTTAATAGCAGAATGTATGGGAGGCAGCTGCATAATTTCTCCTATAAAGGGCCGCGTGGCAGCCAGTATAGCGGCTTCATCAAGATGGCTGATATCTTTAAAATTTTCCGGCTCAGACTCTTTGTCGAACGTAGGCGTAGTTGCGCCCAATGTAAAAGTACCGGTGTATTCTTTCTCCTGTGCCTGGTATTCGTTGATCTTTTTGGTCATTTTACCGGTACAGCAAATCAGCAGTCCGGTAGCTAAAGGATCCAGCGTGCCGGCATGGCCTATTTTAGCTTTGGTGATGTTTCTTATTTTACGTACTACATCAAAGGAAGTCCACGTTAAAGGCTTGTTGATCAATATCACGGCCCCTTCCTGGTAATTGGTCTTTTCGTTCGTTTGCATGCCGCAAAGATAGCTATTAGCAGGCAGCCCGCAGCATGTGGCCGGCAATTATAGGATTTATTTAAGACCACTAAAAGCAGAAAGCTAAGCGCTTTTTATTAAATTCACGCAATTTTAAATACATGGCTTTACAACATCATTTAGACGCAACACTACGGCACAAGCAACAGGTGGATAATTCGCGCGACTACGTGCTGCCATTCATACAGCAGGAATTTCCGCAACTGGAAGGCCTGCGCGTAATGGAGGTAGGATGCGGGGAAGGCGGCGTGCTTACTCCCCTGCTGGAAAAAGGATGCAACTGCGTAGGCGTGGATCTTGCACCCGACCGTATTGAGCTGGCTAAAACTTTCCTGCAGCAATACCTCGACAACGGACAATTAAAACTGATCGCTAAAAATATTTATGACCTGGATTTCCTGGGAGAATTCCGGAACTCTTTTGATGTTATTATTTTGAAAGATGCCATTGAGCATATTCCTGACCAGGAGAAGATCATCGGTCATCTCAAACAGTTACTAAGCCCCCGCGGGCAGGTATACTTCGGCTTTCCACCCTGGTATATGCCCCATGGCGGCCACCAGCAGATCTGCAAGAACAAATTCCTCAGTATGGTGCCCTACATTCATTTGCTTCCCCGACCGCTCTACAAAGGCGTTCTGCGGATGTTCGGAGAAGGCGATGATGTAGTGGTTGACCTTATGGATGTAAAATCCACCGGCATTTCCATTGAGCGTTTTGAGCGCATTGTAAAGCGACAGCAGTATAAAATTACACAGCGGAGGTTCTACCTGATCAATCCTATCTACAAATACAAATTCGGTGTTAACGCACGCGTGCAATGGAAACCTGTTGCAGCCATTCCTTTCTTCAGGAACTTCGTCACTACATGCGTGTACTATATGATCAAGCCAGTGTAGTGGATCGCCTTCGGCGATTGTCTTGGAACGCTGATTACGCTGATTTTGATGATTTGTTTGATTTTATTTTTTGGGATTTTATAAATAATTAAGGGAGATATATGCATCTATTCGCTTATATCTCCCTTAACTATTTTTTATTTTAAAATAAAATCAAACAAATCATCAAAATCAGCGTAATCAGCGTTCCAAGACAAAATTCGCATCGCCGAAGGCGATCCCCTACGCTGCATTCCATATGTCCCAGGAGGCTTCCGCCTGTAGTATCAGCATCTCGTGCCCGTTTTTGATGGTAGCGCCCTGCGCAGCACCGCGTTGCAAGAAGGCGGTTTCCGCAGGGTTGTACACCAAATCATATAGCAGGTGCCTGGAAGTAATATACTGGTAAGGGATTTCAGGGAAAGTATCTGTTTTGGGATACATGCCCAGGGGTGTTGTATTCACAACCACCGTATGATCTTCCATTACCTGCCTGGTCAGCGATTCGTACGACACAGCGCCATTCACCGGTTGCCGGCTCACTACAGTGTAGGTAATGCCAAGTTGCTCCAATGCATACATGATGGCTTTGGCGGCGCCGCCGGTGCCCAGCACCAGGGCTTTTTGATGATGAGGCTGCAGCAGTGGCTGCAACGATTTGGTAAACCCTATTACATCGGTATTGTAGCCTGTTTTCTTCCCGTTTTTAAAATGAATGCAGTTCACCGCGCCTATTTGTGCAGCTGCATCGCTAAGCTCATCCAGGAAAGGGATCACTGCTTCCTTGTAGGGAATGGTAACGTTCAAACCATGCAACTGCGGATGCTGTTCCAGCAAAGACGTGAATTCAGAGATACCCGGGATAGGGAAATTATCATACACACAACCTGAAATATTTTCCTTCTCAAATTTCTCTTTAAAGAAACCTTTGGAGAAAGAATGACTGAGCGGGTAGCCTATAAGTCCATAAATTTTCATGCACGGGGGAATTGATCATTACCAATGATAAATAACGGATGAAGGAGCTGTGTTGATGCAATCATATCCACAATCCTTCATCCGTTATTAATATCCTGCAATTATTTCTAAAACTATTCTCTGTCGAGGAACAGGTTAAAGGTATCTCCTCTTAAACCAATACGCATGGCTTCCAGGGAAATCACCTCATTGGGAGCCAGGTTGCCGAGGTTGGCGTTACAGCCTACCAGCTCCAGGAAGTAAAGCTGCTGGGCTTTCTGTGGTGCTTCCCAGATAATTTTTTCAGCAGGGATCTGGGTCAGGATTTCCTGTACCAGTCCTTCGCGAACTTCACCGCTGCCGCGGTAAATACCTACGTTACCGCTTTCGCGCGCTTCTGCGATCACATAAGTGGCGCCGGCGGAGAGCTCAGCGCTCATCAGTTCTATCCACTTATAGGGAGGTATAATATGCTCTGCATCTTTAGAGCCTACTTCACTCAATACCAGTCCGATCTTAGCCAGTTTCTCAATATAGCCGCATTTTTCAGCATGCGGGATGGTGATAGAGCCGTCGGAAACTTCCATGTAACTGATTCCGAATTCCTTTACCACTTTTATGTACTCTTCAAACTGGTTGCGGATTACAAAGGCTTCGAACAGTGTTCCGCCAAAGTATACGGGAATGTTTGCCGACTGGTAAAGTTCAATTTTTGCGCGCAGGTTGGGCGTAACGAAAGCAGTGCCAAAGCCCAGTTTCAGGATGTCAACATGCGGACCTGCTACCGATAAAAAATTTCGTGCTTCTTCCAAACTCAGCCCCTTGTCCATTACCATAGTGAGTCCATGTGTACGGGGCTTCTTTGTCCTTTCCGGGATTTGTGTCAGATTAAAATTCATTTGAAATATTTTTATCTTCTTATTGGTCAGTAAAACACATACTAATTTTCGCCAGGCACTTCGGGATAGCGTAGATGCAATTTTAGTAACCGGAAATACTATTGACTTTTGTCCATGACAATTAAAAGCCGGCGCAAAAATAAGAAGTATACTTTATTTTATTAAAGTAAATAACATTGGTTAACGTTTGCGGCGATATTGGGCAATCAGATCCACCACACTCACATGCTGTAATACAGCAGGGTCAAGCTCTACAAGCTTTTTAACAATTTTTGGGGCCTGTTGCAGGGCTGTTTCCAGGTGCAGCAACCCTTCTTTTGTTTTACCCATAGCTATCAGGATAGCGGCCCGGTAGTAAATAAAAATGGGCTTCCGTCCGGCCTTTTCCTCAGCTATGGCCAATTGTACAAGGGCTTCCTCCAGGAAACCGGATACATACAGCCCCTTTAGCAGCTCCTGCCAGGTAACTGCGCTTTTAGGCCTGGTACGTACAGCATTCATGAAATGTACCAGTGCATCCTTGTTCTTTCCAAGCTCCAGGTAGCATTCACCCAGGCTCATGTTATACTCTGCGTTGGTTTTATTTATTTTAAGTGCGCTCAGCAGGGATTTGGCAGCGTTTTCCCAGTTGGCTTCCATCATATAGGCCACAGCGATCTTGTAATACAGCTTGTCGTCGCTGGGGCTCAGATGCGAAGCTTTACGGTAGTAATAACGGGCCTGCGTAAATTTCCGCTGCCGCTCATAACAATGCCCGATGGCTTCATAGATCACATCCTCTGGCTTGGCTATTTCCAGGTGTTTCTGAAGCACTTCTATCGCTTCTGCATACTTACGGAGCCGGATATACGCATCGCCCATATTACGGTAGGCGTAATCAAATTTCTCGTCTATTGCCACCGCATACTGGTAAGCATCTATCGCTTTTTCGTACAGCTTAAGCCCCTGGAACGCCGTTCCGAGGTTAAACCAGGCCAACTGGTTATACGGATGTTCATCGATAATGGCGGTGTGCAAACGGATGCTCTCTTCATTGCGACCGGTAAATTCTGTCCAGAAACAGATCTTATGCAACGCCTCCTCACTGGTAGGATCGTATTCCAGCGCCATTTTCAGGCAGTCGAAAACTTTTTCAAATTCCTCCCAGTCGTCATACACATCAGCCAGTTCCAGCAACAATTCCGTCCTGTCTTCTCCCGAAAACTGTTCAATCTGTTCTTCCAGTACAGCAGCCGCCTTCTGATGCTGGTTCAGCGCCAGGTAAACGTCTGTTTGCAATATATAAAGATTGATATCAGTGCGGTCCAGAACTTCTGCTTTCTCCAGCAGATCCAGTGCTTCCTTATATTTTTTGGTTTCTATCAGTAAGTTGGCCTTTTTGAGCAATAAGGTGGAGGAATAGGGAAATTGTTCGATGGCTATTTCTGCGGCCTGCAATGCGGTCGGCATTTCGTCATGCTCATCATAATAGTCTATGATCTGCTCAAATGAATCTTCGTCCAAAAAAGAATGAGACTTACCTGCCCGGAGGTTTTCAAACTGCTGCAACAAGTCTCTCAGATCATCAAAATCCTCGTTTAAAAATGAAAAGTCTTTACTCATTAATGTAAATATAGTACTTTTATTTATGCCCAAATATGGGGGTAAATCAATGTTTTAAAATATTTTTAACAATTCTTTGTGATTTCTTCGTATCTTGCGTTAAGAAGATGTTATTTGATACATCAAAAAGTTTGTACATTTGTGTTACAATGAAAGCGAAAACTTACATATCACGCACCTTTTCATTGTCTTGCTTGTTAGCGGGCGCAATGGCGTTTTTTGCTCTCAATGCGGTGGCGAACAATAACGTTTGGCCGACCGATAATAATAAAGACAAAGTGAAAAAAACAGCTGACAGCCCACATTTTGTGCTGAACACAGCTATGCCCAAAACCAACCTGAGCCTTGACGCTGGCTACCGCTTTTCCGGTACCTTCAACTCAGCCTTTAAGTTTACTACTACCAACAATAACAATACTGTCATTAACCTGAAAGCAGTAATGACCTATACAAAGGGTAATGTTACTTACGTAGTTCCTTCAAACGTCCAGGTACAGGCACAACCTCCTGGAAACATGAACTTTCAGAAACTGCAGATCATTCTGCCGCTTAAGAAAGGGTAATAACTTTAACGTTTCTTCAATTACAATATGGGCCGGTTAAAAAGTTCAACAGCTTTTTAACCGGCTCTTTTTTTAGACAACTTCCAAGGCCTCATGCTTTCCCTTTGAATAAATTCTAACCCCGGTCCAACTCACTTTAAACAGCGTCCAATACGGCATACACTCCCTTTCGTCAGTTACTAATAGCGCCAGCCTGCCATGATAAAAGCTTTATTTATTTTTAATAAAAAACTTAACTCATGGCAAAACAAACAGGTTTGATCCAGTTCACCGGTAAGCTGGGCAACGTAATCGGCTACCGGAGAAATGGCGCCTGCTATTTGCGCAGCTTACCCGAAAAGGTCCGTCAAACAACAGCCACCCGGCAAGCCTCCCGCAACTTTGGTATCGCCAGCAGTAAAGGAAAACTAATCAGGCAGGCTATTGTTCCCCACCTGGATATATTTCCCGGCGGCTCAATGGGCAATTGCCTGAATAAAACGCTTATCCAGGCCGGAAAAGACCTACACTCCCTGGAAGGCTTCCAGTTTAACAGGCACTGTAATGTGGAAAAGTTTTTTTTCAGCCAGCCAGTGATTTTACCGGGCGGGATTATTCAAATACCCGCACAACCATTACCGGAGCAGGAAGCCGGCTCCATACTGGAAATTAAAGCTATCGCCGTCCGTGTGTGCTTTGTTACAAGGAAAATAACCGCCAGGCGTACAGCCACCATTACAGCGGATACAGGAGTTCCGTTCCCCGGCGCTACCATGGAGCTGACGGTACCGGGCAAAGGGCTCCTGATGCTGGTATTACAGGTAAGAATGTTTAAGGCAGGGGCTGCCTCCTTCGACCGTCGTTTCATGGCAGCCGATATTGTTGGCGTACTCGTAAATACCCCCAAAAGGAAAAAGCCGGTTAAAACGGAAAAAATGCCGGTGTCCGGAAAAATACCGGCCGGCTGTCTGCAAAATATTACGGGCTATCACCTCAGCCCGGTCAACCGCCCATCTGTAGCGCTGTATCAACTGGAATAAGCTTATTCCCTTCTTTGAATTTGTTGATTATTGGTTAACCGAAGCATATGCTTCGTGGTTTGTTATGTAAATACGTGACCATATGCCTGCTTTTAAGAAGGCAACCGCCCCGATTCATCTCCCCTAAAGAAAATAAACCCTCTCTTATACACCGGAAATGTGCTTCTTTATACCCTTTTCCAGGGGAAATAAACCCTAGTATCACCTCCCTCATATACGTAGATCAAGTCCACCTGCTCCTTAGAGAAAAAGCACTGTCTACATATTCTGTAATTCTTTCTGACTTACCTCTTTATACCCCGTCTTAGGTACGTCGAAATAGGAAGCAGGAATCGGGTACAATTCCACTTTAACGGCTACTACCCTCGTTTTCGACCCGGTTTTTGTAAGGATCTCAAACTCCAGGGGAATTCCTTTCAGGTTTACAAAGCGGCGGTTATACTGCTTGTTTTCCGGAACAAGATCAATGGCATAGTATACCTCGAAAGTTTTTCCATCAGGCATTGTGCCAATGGCTTTTCTACAGTCGTAATCTGCTATCTTCTTGATCTCTTCCTGGTCCTGGAACTTAATTCCCTCGTATTGTTTCAGGTCCTTTTCATATTGATCTTTCCCTGCGCGTATCAGGTACTTGTTACCATGCTGGTCTATCAGCGTGGTCATGGTTTCAGCTTTACTGTTGATCAGGTAGGTATAATGTACAATATTGAAATTCATATCTATCCTGCTCAGAGGACCCCGCATGTACTGGGTAAAGGTGCTGCCTTCCAGCATGGCATCCATTTGCAGCTGCTCAGGTGGCAGCTCCATTTTATAAACGATCTTGGCATCTGAAACAACACGCTGCGCCAGTAATGTGCCGGTGCAGCACAGAAAGGTAAAAGTTAATAACAACCGATTTGACATAGTGTGTTGAATTAAGATAATGGCAATCAGTGATCCGTTACCAGTTTAGCTTTTCTTTGTTTAAAAAAGCGGCTATCCCGCGTTTACAGTCGTCATGGCCCCGGGTGGCAGCATTCAGTATGGCTGCGTGCGCCAGCCCTTCCGCTACCGGTAAGTCCAACACTGTGCCAATCAATTTTTTGGTGACCTTCAGGGAGTTTGAAGAAGCTTCATTACATAGGCTGGCAGCCACTTTCGCTACCTTTTGGGCTATTTCCGGCGCGGGCACTACCGCCGTGATCAGGCCATCGGCCGCGGCTTTTTCCGCCGTTACCAGTTTACCGGTTAGCAATAACTCGCGGGAACGGCCCTCTCCTATTTTTCGGACCAGGAAAACGGCCACCAGGGCGGGGATAAATCCGATTTTCACCTCCGTGTATCCCAACAGCGCTTCAGGTACTGCATAGCTGAGGTCGCACAGCGTTACTAAACCGCAGCCACCGGCAACAGCATGTCCTTCAACCTGACCAATCACTATCTTATCAAGATCATAGATCTCCCGGAACAATTGCATCAGTTCCCGGGAATCTGCGAGGTTTTCATCATAGGTATTTTGCTGCAGTTGCTGCAGGTATTCCAGGTCGGCTCCCGCACAAAAAGCCTCCCCATTCCCCTTCAACACTACCACTTTCACGGCTTCATCAGCTGCCGCCGTACGGAATGCAGCACGGAGCTCCGCCACCATGGGCCCGTTGAGCGCGTTACGCTTCTCCGGCCGGTTCAGGGCGATGGTAGCTACCCGCTCAGACACCGTATATTCGATAAAAGAAAATGCCATAAACAAAGAATTTCCAGGCCTTGTTTATGGCAATCTAAACAAAAAAAATTTAATGGGTAATCTCCTGTATTACCTGACCTACGCTACCACTTGGCATCTGCATATGCAGCAAGGCTGCCAGGGTTGGCGTAATATCCGTCATACCAATGGTACGGTTGGTTTTGCCCGGGCGAATGCCCCATCCCATCCATACCAGCGGGATATGCGCATCGTAAGGGTACCACAATCCATGAGTGGTGCCTGTATTACCGCCATCGATGTAGCCTGGCGTTAACACCACCTGGATATCACCGCTCCTTTTGGTATTAAAACCGTTGGATAGCATAGTGCGCATAGGCTCCGGTAAAACAGTCCACATGAGGTTATCTGTAGAAAAGGCTTTGGAAATGGCGGGCGACTTCAGCAATTCCCTGATAATGAACTGCCGGATTTCCGCCTCGCTTTTACCAGCCTGCCCGATAGCATCGTGATTCAGCCAGAACTGGTAATTATCAGTGGCTTTTATTGCTTCTTTCACACCAAACCTGGCTGCTACCTGCCCATTCAGGGATGCCACCACCGCTTTATCGTCCCAGGTACCGCCGGGTAGTTTGTTTTCCGCCATAAATCCGGGCACATGGGCTACCCCATGATCGGCGGTGATAAAGAACAGGTACTGTCCTTTGCCCACTTTCGCATCAAGGTAGGTGAAAAATGCCGCCAGGTCCTGGTCCAGGCGCAGATAAGTATCTTCTGCCTCTATGGAATTAGGACCGAACTGATGCCCTACATAGTCCGGGGAAGAAAGGCTTACAGCCAGCAGATCCGTTGCCTGCCCTTTTCCCAGGCCATAGGCTTCCATTGCTTTTTTGGCAAACTCCAGCGTCATGGTATTGCCATAAGGAGAGGCGGAAATGGCGGTATTCGCGATGTCCGACAACTGGTGCGGAAACGAAGTGTTGGCGGCGTTTTTATACTTCCCCTCATAAGATTTTTCATCAGCGGTACTGAGGGTATAGGTGGATGCAGGATAAAGGGTGGTCCATGGTTTGCTTAAATACTGCTGCGGGAATTTCTGCCGGTTGAACTCCTGCGCCCATGCGGGCAGCTCATTCATGTAGTAGGTGCTGCTCACCCAGTTACCGGTGCCGGCATCATACCAGAAAGCAGCATTGGCGCTGTGCCCTGCGGGGAGAATAGCTCCGCGGTCTTTAATGGCTACGCCTATTACTTTACTTTGGAAATTATTGGATAACTTCAATTCGTCGCCGATAGTAGTTACCAGCATATTCCGCGGGCTCATTTTACCGGCAGCAGAAGAACTGCCTACCGTTGTTACCGTAGTATCTTCCGCACAATACACCGTGCGGCCCAGTTCAGGGCTGTACCAGGTGTTGCCGATGATACCATGTATAGCAGGCACAGAGCCGGTATACACACAGGTATGCCCGCAGGCGGTAATGGTAGGTGTGTAATTGATCAGGGTATTTTCACAGGAAAAACCTTCCTGCAGCAAACGTTTAAAGCCACCGGCTCCATACCTGCCGGCATAGCGGTACAGGTAATCCCATCGCATCTGATCTACCACCATACCTACTATGAGCCTGGGACGGGCGGTTGTTTTGGTGTTTCCGGCAGCAGGAAGAGAGTTGGACGGCTTTGAAGAAGAAGTGCTCTGCGCAGCGCCATTAATAGCAGACAACAGGAATGCAGCTGCCAGGAAATGTGTAAATTTCATCAGATTGTAATAATTTAAAAGTCTTTGTAATACAATAAGATATATCATCTTATTGTATTAATAAATGTAAAAAAAGGCTTTGGCCAAATGTGAACCAAGTTTACAAAAAGTAATATTTTAATACCTTTGTGTCCATTTTAAATGGAATGAATTAACCATTACATAATATACCGTATGGATATTTTCGAGAAACTGCTGAAACATCTGGGCCCTATCGGGGAGCATTCAGACAGAGCCCATGGCTATTTTGCCTTTCCTAAACTGGAAGGGGAAATAGGCCCCCGCATGAAATTCCGGGGAAATGAAAAGATTGTCTGGAGCCTGAACAACTACCTGGGTTTAGCCAACCATCCGGAAGTGCGTGCTACCGACGCCAAAGCTGCTGCAGACTTTGGAATGGCTTCTCCGATGGGAGCGCGTATGATGAGCGGAAATACCAACTACCATGAGCAGCTGGAGAATGAGTTGTCCGACTACATGGGTAAAGAAGCAACTACTTTACTGAACTATGGTTACCAGGGCATCATGAGTGCTATTGATGCTGTAGTAGGCCGCAGGGATGTAATTGTATACGATGCAGAGTGCCATGCCAGTATCCTGGATGGATTGCGTCTGCACCCCGGCAAGCGTTATGTATTCAAGCATAACGACATGGAAGATTTTGACAAGCAGATGAAACGTGCTACTGAACTGGCTAAAACACAGGGTGGTGGCATACTGGTGGTTACTGAAGGCGTGTTTGGTATGGCCGGCGACCAGGGTAAACTGAAAGAGATCGCTGCATTTAAAGATAAATATGAGTTCCGCCTGCTGGTAGATGATGCCCACGGCTTTGGAACAATGGGTAAAACCGGCGCCGGTACCGGCGAAGAACAGGGCGTTCAGGATAAAATTGACCTGCTGTTCAATACCTTTGCAAAATCCGGCGCTTCCATCGGCGCTTTCATCAGCGGAGAAAAACAGATCATTAATTACCTGCGCTATAACATGCGCTCCCAGATATTCGCAAAATCCATCCCCTTACCTATCGTAATCGGCCACCTGAAAAGGGTACAGCTGATGCGCCAGCATCCTGAAATGAAAGCGAAGCTGTGGGATAATGTGAATAAACTGCAGAATGGCCTGAAAGAGCGCGGATTTAATATCGGCAGAACCAATTCCCCGGTAACGCCTATCTACCTCCAGGGCGATATTCCTGAGGCTACGGCAATGTGCCTGGATCTGCGTGAAAACTACAACATCTTCTGTTCTATCGTGGTATACCCTGTTATTCCAAAAGGACAGATCATTTACCGCCTGATCCCAACCGCTGCACACAGCGATGAAGATATTGAGCTCACCCTGAAAGCGTTTAGCGAAACCAAAGCAAAACTCGATGAAAAAGTGTACCAGGTTGCCGAAATTCCAATGGTATAACTGACACATTTTATCATATAAAATTAAAGCCTTCCTGCTTTTCAGGAAGGCTTTTCTATTAAAAATGGGAAAAGGCCAGAGGGGTCATAGCTGAGAAGGTACGGCAAATCGGGTAAAACAAAAAGGGCTGATGTTACTCAGCCCTTTACTTCAAATCGTTCTTTCACTAGGTGTAATTTTTCATTAGATTTCATCAGGACATGGTAGAGAACAATTGGCTTTCATAGAAATTGGAATAACCAAGTGATTCCAAGTATCTTATAAATAAGTTTTATCTTAATTCGGTTTTTTTCCTCATTGATACTATTCAAAAATAGGGTAGATTTCAGCAAAAATTATAACACGTCCGTGGGATTTTGTTAATGGCTTGTTAAAGCTTCTATACTGCTGCGATAAATCACCAGGATAACCGTTCTGTTCAATAATCTCCCGGTCTGTATAAGGATTTTCCTGCTCACCCGTTATATTTTTATACCGGAAACAATACATACTGAACCTTTGCAATACCATTGCAGTAAAGAGCAGGCATAGCACTTTCGTTAATGCCGGCAAAATATATTCAAATACAGCCTGTTTAAGCGTCCGTACCATGAACCTGCACTTTGGCCCTGTTAAATGGCAGAACCGGGGCTACAATCGCCTTAATTACCGTAACAAAGTTGTTTTTACTGAATCCTGCCGGGTGGTTTGCTTAGCGGCGTTGTTGACATAAAAAAATGGTTCGCATAAATTATGCGAACCATTTTTTTATGTTAATGAAAAGCGGAAGATTATTTCTTCAGATGCTCTTCAATAGCGGTATCATATGTTTTTTTCCAGGTGCTTACCTTGCCCCAGTCTTCCCCGTTCACTTTAATGGTTTCACCGGTTACCACACCGAGCTTCTCGTAGCGTACAGAATTATCTGAAGCATCTACCAGGCCATGTAACAGGGCCTCGAACTTCTCTTTATCAGCGGGTTTAACGGTTACCACTACACGGCTCTGGCTTTCACCAAACAGGTAGGCATCTTTACGGAACTTGTTGTTGAGCGTCAGTTCAAAGCCTAAACCTGAAGGCATGGCGCTTTCCAGCAGCGTAACAAATAAACCTCCATCGCTTACATCGTGAGCAGACTGGATCAGCTTGGCTTTGTTCAGCTTAGTGATGGCCTGTTGCAGGTGCAGTTCCTCATCGAGGTTGAAGTGCGGTGCAGGGCTGTATTCTATACCGATGATCTTGTGCAGGTATTCAGAGCTGTTAATATCGTTACGGGGGCGGCCTACCAGGTATACCAGGTCGCCTTCTTCTTTGAAGTTAAGCGTGATGCGCTGATCCAGCGTATCCAGGATACCTACCATACCAATGGTTGGCGTTGGGTAAACCGGGCCGTCGGGCGACTGGTTATAGAAACTCACATTACCACCGGTAACAGGCGTATTGAATTTACGGCAGGCTTCACCCATTCCCTGTACAGCGTGTACAAACTGGTAGTAAACTTCCGGATCGTAAGGATTGCCGAAGTTCAGGCAGTTGGTGATTGCCACTGGTTCGCCACCGGAGCAAACGATGTTACGTGCAGCTTCCGCTACAGCGATCTGTCCGCCCTTATGAGGATCGGCAAATACGTAACGGCCGTTACAGTCGGTGGTCATAGCCAGCGCTTTTTTGGTAGGCTTCACCAATACAATGGCAGCATCGCTTGGCGCATTGGTGCTGGCGTTTGCTGTACCTACCATGCTGTCGTACTGGTTGTAGATCCAGCGTTTGGAGGCAATGTTAGGCAATGCCACCATTCTTTCTGCCACAAAACGCGGATGTTCTGTATCAGGAATATTCTGGATATCGAATGCTTTTATTTTAGCGAAATAAGCAGGTTCTGTATAAGCGCGGTGATATTGCGGAGCGCCGCCACCCAGTACCAAACTTTCAGCAGGAACATCTGCTTCCAGTTCGCCGTTCATATAAAACCTCAGGTTTTTATCTTTCGTTACTTCACCGATCTGAACGCAGTGCAGGTCCCATTTCTCAAAAATATCCAGCACTGGTTTTTCCTCTCCTTTCTTTACTACAATCAGCATACGCTCCTGGCTTTCGCTCAGCAGCATTTCCCATGCTTTCATATCTTTCTGGCGGGTAGGTACCTTATCCAGCCAGATGTTCATACCATGCTCGCCTTTCGCGCTCATTTCAGCAGTGGAGCAGGTAATGCCGGCAGCGCCCATATCCTGCATACCGATAATAGCATTTGTTTTGATGATTTCAAGGCAGGCTTCCAGCAGTTTCTTTTCCTGGAAAGGATCTCCTACCTGAACGGCAGGTAAATCTTCCACGCTGTCTTCCGTAATGTTTGCAGAAGCAAAGGAAGCGCCGCCGATCCCATCTTTACCGGTAGCGGAGCCTACAATGAAAACGGGGTTGCCTTCACCATAGGAAGTAGCGGAAACGGTTTGGCCAACTTTTACGATACCTGCGCTAAAGGCGTTTACCAGCGGGTTGGTACCGTAGCAGTCTTCAAAATAAGTTTCGCCGCCTACGGTCGGAACGCCAAAGCAGTTACCATAGTGGCCTATACCATGTACAATACCTTTTACCAGGTGTTGTGTTTTCTGATCATGAATATTACCGAAGCGCAGGGAGTTCAGCGCAGCAATAGGGCGGGCGCCCATTGTAAAGATATCGCGATGAATACCACCTACGCCGGTAGCAGCTCCCTGGAACGGCTCAATAGCGGAGGGGTGATTATGCGATTCTATTTTAAATACCACCGCGTAGCCATCACCTATATCTACCAGACCGGCATTTTCTTCTCCTGCTTTAACCAGGAGCCTGTCGCCTTCGCGGGGCAGAGACTTCAGCCAGACAATTGAGTTTTTATAAGAGCAGTGCTCACTCCACATTACAGAGTACATACTTAATTCTGTAAAATTGGGGATACGGCCTAAAATAGATTTAATTCGTTCAAACTCGTCAGCGGTAAGTCCTAGCTGTTCAGCAATTTCTACGGTGGTTTGCATGTATTTAAGTATAAAAAACGAGATGTTTAAAAGAAGTCGCAAAAGTAAATGATTTTCCTTCAAATGCCAAGAGAACCCTCTGGTGGCTTTTCTGCTGTTTCTTTGCTGCCCGCTATCATATTATTTATTTTTAAATTCATCAATTTGAAGTCTATCCACTCCGAATATTTAATGAAATGATAAAAAAATGGCCGTTTTAAATAGCTAAATGTAATTTTTCAGTTAAAATGAACAATTTATTTGTATTTATAGCGATGTATGCGTTCTTTTGTGTAAAATAATTTACAGCATGACATCGTTACGTTTCAAAGCGCTGGAAGGATTAGCTGGCGTAGACTCCACTCTCACCGAACATAACGGTAAAATTACCGAAGTATTTGGCAGCAATGTTTTCTCTGGTAAAGTTGTTCGGGAATATCTGAGCGATGAGGCTTATAAGAGCCTGATGAACTCTGTTAAAAATGGCACCAAGCTGGAACGTAAGATGTCCGAGCAGATCGCTTCCGGCATGAAGGCATGGGCAATGAAAAAAGGTGTAACACACTACACACACTGGTTTCAGCCACTGACCGGCACAACCGCAGAGAAGCACGACTCATTTTTCACTTTGAAAGGTGATGGTACTGCACTGGAAACATTTGATGGCGACGCACTGGTACAACAGGAACCAGATGCCTCCAGCTTCCCTAACGGCGGCCTGAGAGCTACCTTCGAAGCCCGTGGCTACACTGCCTGGGATCCTTCCTCTCCTGCTTTCATCCTGGAGCAGAATTATGGTAAAACACTTTGCATCCCTACCATCTTTGTTGCCTACACCGGCGAATCCCTGGATTACAAGGCGCCGCTGCTGAAAGCGCTGGCTGCTATGGATAAAGCTGCAGTAGACGTATGTAACTATTTCGATAAGAACGTTACCAAAGTAACCGGTACCCTGGGTTGGGAACAGGAATACTTCCTGGTAGATGAAACTATGGCTAACGCCCGTCCGGATCTGATCATGACAGGCCGTACCGTAGTAGGTCATGCTCCTTCCAAAGGACAGCAGCTGGAAGACCACTACTTCGGCGCCATTCCTGAGCGCGCTTATGCTTACATGCGCGATTTCGAAGTAGAATGCTACAAACTGGGTATTCCTTTAAGAACCCGCCACAACGAGGTAGCTCCTTCCCAGTTCGAGTGCGCTCCAATATTTGAAGAAATAAACATCGCAGTAGACCACAACTCCCTGCTGATGGATGTAATGAATAAAGTGGCAAAACGTCACAAACTGAAAGTGTTACTGCACGAGAAACCTTTTGCAGGCATCAACGGTTCCGGTAAACACAACAACTGGAGCATGTCCACCGATACCGGTGTAAACCTGCTGGCTCCCGGTAAAACTCCGAAGACCAACCTGATGTTCCTCACTTTCTTTGTGAACACCATTAAAGCGGTGCATGACTACGCCGACCTGATGAGAGCTGCTATTGCTTCTCCAAGCAACGACTTCCGTCTGGGCGCAAACGAAGCACCTCCTGCTATCATCTCCGTATTTACCGGTAAATACCTCTTTGATGTACTGCAGGAAGTTAAAAACCGTGTAAACAACAAGTTCGACGAACAGGATGAAGCTATCCTGAAACTGGATCTGCACCGTCATATTCCGGAACTGTTGCTGGATAACACCGACCGTAACCGTACTTCTCCTTTTGCTTTCACCGGCAACAAGTTCGAATTCCGCGCGGTAGGTTCTTCTGCCAACTGTGCTTCTGCAATGACCGTTCTGAATACAATCATGGCTAAAACCCTGGTTGACTTCAAAGCCGAAGTAGATGCACTGATCGAAAAAGGCGAGAAAAAAGAGATTGCGATTATGCAAACTCTTCGGAAATATATTGTAGATTCGGAAAAAATACTGTTCGAAGGCGACGGATACAGCGAAGAATGGGAAAAAGAAGCTGAAAGAAGAGGTTTACCAAATGTAAAAACCACTCCTAAGGCACTGGATGCAATGGTTACGCCAAAAGCAACCAAACTCTATGCTGAAACCGGCGTTTACAACGAAAAAGAACTGCACGCACGCCACGAAATACTGCTGGAAGATTATGTGAAGAAAGTGCAGATCGAAGCCCGCGTTATCGGCGACCTCGCTACCAACACCATCCTCCCGTCTGCTATCAGCTACCTGAACGATCTCGTAGCCAATATCAACGGTCTGAAAGGAATTGGCCTGGGTGAGGAATCTGTAAAAGCTCAAAAACAAATTGCTGGTAAAATAGCTGAACATATTAACGTAATCAGTGAGAATGTACAGGCTATGATTGAGGCCCGTAAGGTAGCTAACAAGCTTACCGACAGCCGTCAGAAGGCGATTGACTACTGTGAAAAAATTAAGCCGTACTTTGATGTTATCCGCTACCACTCCGATAAACTGGAGTTCCTGGTGGACGACAAAAAATGGGCACTGCCTAAATACAGAGAGCTGCTTTTCTTGCGATAAAACCGTAAGATTGTTTTGGTGTATGATTAGCCCCGGATCTTCATCCGGGGCTTTGTTTTTTTTACCTGTAATCCGTATTAATAAAAAAGTCCTCCTGATCAGATCAGGAGGACTTTCAATAGTATATCCGTTACCGTTATACCAGCTTAAATGTTTCTGTGAACTTGGTGGTAAAGTTTCCTTTACGGAAGTTCTCATCACGCATCAGCTGCTGGTGGAAAGGAATCGTTGTTTTCACGCCTTCAATTACAAACTCGCTCAATGCGCGTTCCATAGTGTTGATCGCTTCTTCGCGTGTTTGCGCCATGGTGATGATCTTTGCTACCATGGAATCATAGTAGGGCGGGATTACATAACCGGCATAAATGTGAGAATCCACTCTCACGCCATGACCGCCGGGAATATGCAGGGTAGTGATCTTACCGGGGGAAGGACGGAAATCGTTGTAGGGATCTTCGGCGTTGATACGGCACTCGATGGCGTGCATCTGTGGCGTATAATTTTTTCCGGAGATGGGAATGCCTGCAGCAATTTTAATCTGTTCCTTTACCAGGTCGAAGTTGATCACTTCTTCTGTAACCCCGTGCTCTACCTGGATACGGGTGTTCATTTCCATGAAGTAGAAGTTGCGGTGCTTGTCTACCAGGAACTCGATAGTACCCACGCTCTCGTAGTTGATAGCGCTGGCAGCCCTGATAGCGGCATCGCCCATTTTCTCACGCAGTTCAGGTGTCATGAACGGGGAAGGTGATTCTTCCACCAGTTTCTGGTGACGGCGCTGGATAGAGCAGTCCCTTTCACTGAGGTGGCACACTTTGCCGTATTGGTCGCCCGCTACCTGGATTTCAATATGACGGGGCTCTTCCACGAATTTCTCCATGTAAATACCGTCGTTACTGAAGGAAGCACGGGCTTCATTTTTAGCCATGTTATAAGCATTCTCGATCTCGCTTTCTTCCCATACCACACGCATACCTTTACCACCGCCACCGGCAGTAGCTTTGATGATCACCGGAAGACCCATGCTTTTTGCGATGGATTTTGCTTCTTCCACGCTCTGGAGCAGGCCCTCTGAACCAGGAATAACCGGTACACCGGCGGCAATCATAGTTTCCTTGGCAGTCATCTTATCACCCATTTTGCGGATCATATCCGGGGTGGGGCCGATAAACTTAATGCCATGTTCACCACAGATTTCGGCAAACCGGGCATTCTCAGCCAGGAATCCATAACCAGGGTGGATAGCATCTGCATTGGTGATTTCTGCAGCAGCCATCAGGTGAGGGATGTTCAGATAAGACTCCGAGCTTTGTGGCTTACCTATGCAAACTGCTTCATCGGCAAACTTCACATGCAGGCTGTCTTTATCTGCCGTTGAATAAACTGCTACCGTTTTAATACCCATTTCCTTACAGGTACGGATAATCCGGAGGGCAATTTCACCACGGTTGGCAATCAATATTTTTTTGAACATTGTTTTCCTTATAAGTTAATAATAGCTGTTAGCTTTTAGCGGTTAGCCTTTAGCCATCAGTGCACTACCATGGGTAAGACTGAAAGCTAAAGGCTAACGGTAAAGGCTATTATTACGGTTCAACTAAAAATAAAGGTTGATCATATTCTACCGGAGAAGCGTCGTCTACCAGTACTTTTACGATTTTCCCGCTCACTTCACTCTCTATTTCGTTGAATAACTTCATTGCTTCGATGATGCATACCACTTTACCCGGAGCAACTTCGTCACCAACATTTACGAATGGTGCTTTATCTGGGCCGGCGCTGCGGTAGAAGGTACCGATCATGGGAGATTTGATGGTTACCAGGTTATCTGCTTTGGCAGGAGCAGCAGGTGCGGCAGCCACGGGTGCTGCGGTGGACGGAGCTGCTGCAGGAGCTACAGCGGCTACTGCCTGTACAGGCGCCACGGGTGCAGGAACGGCGATTACCTGCTGAACTTCATTATCCTTCTGCTTTATTGTAATCTTAAACTTGTCCTGTTCAATGCTCAGTTCACTGATATTTGATTTGTTGATCATTTTTACCAGTTCCTGAATCTGTTTAAAGTCCATGTAGACAGTTTTTGGTTTAGAAATATATAGAATATGACAAATACTTTTTAACGCATTCAGGAACTTTGTTTCAGAAAGATCTCCCTTCGGAAACAAAATTCCTATTCTCCGAAAACCAGTATTTCAGAAATGCTTTATGCTTTTACTCTTTCAATGTATTCACCATTCTTGGTGTTCACACGGATCAGTTCACCCTCGTCTACAAACAGCGGAACCATAACAGTGGCGCCGGTTTCAACGGTAGCAGGTTTCAGGGTACGGGTTGCCGTATCGCCTTTTACCCCGGGCTCGGAGTAAGTTACCTGCACCACAATTTTATCGGGTAATTCAACCGCCATGTACTGATCTGTTTCTGTGTTGATCTGTACACTTACTTCCTGGCCTTCTTTCAGGAACTGAGGTGCATCGATAGCTGTTTCCGGCATAGCGATCTGCTCAAATGTTTCATTGTCCATGAAGTTGTAGCCGGTATCATCTTTATATAAATACTGAAAAGCCTTCTTTTCAATACGGATAGGAAAGATAGTATCACCTGAGTTCCAGGTGTGCTCAATAGAACGGCTATTGTCAACGCCCTTCAATTTAGCCCAAACCTTTGCGGCTGCACGGGCGGTTTTATTCTGACCAAACTCTACAACAGAATACAAACTGTTATCCAGTTTGATGATTAATCCTGTTCTGATATCTGCGGTGGTAGCCATAAATAGGTTACTTGATTTTAAGTTAAAAATTTATACGGATTGCAAAAGTAAAAATTTTCGCATATGAACAAGCAACTAATTCCCAAAATTAGAGAGATTAGTCCCTTTTCGGCTCAATTTTCGTCTTTTTTATTCAAATAATGACATTTATCCGGTATTTTTAAACTCAAATCAAGAAACTTTTATAAGTATGCGCTACGTGTTTTTAGTTATTTTAAGCTGTTTTCCCGTGTTTTTGATGGCCCAGACGCCCGCTAATACCAGCACCAAACCACCTTATTTACAATACCCTGTCATCCCTGCTTTCCCGCTCAGTCTTGCCGATGGTCATACAATTACCAAAAACGACCTGAAAAGAAATGAGAAGACTATGCTCTTCGTTTTCAGCGTTGACTGTGATCACTGCAAACACCTCACCGAGGAAATGCTAAAAAATATAGACAAGTTCAAAAAAACACAGATCGTAATGGTAACTCCCTTTAAAGTGGAGCAGATGAAAGAGTACTACGATCATTACAAGATCCAGAACTATCCCAACATTATCATGGCCAGTGAGCCCACCCGCCAGATCATGTATTTTTATGACCTTCATTACTTCCCTGGCCTGTATATATATAATAAGAAACAACAGTTTGTAAAGGGTTTTGAAGGAACAGCAAAACTTGATTCACTGCTGTTTTACCTCAACAAATAATGCTTTGTGAAAATGTAGCTGCCAGCGGATTATTGTAGTGCCGAATCATTACATTTGTTTAATCACATTCATTCTTCACTTTTAAAGCTAAAGACAAAATGAAAGTTACAGTAGTAGGAGCCGGGAATGTAGGCGCAACGTGTGCCAATGTACTGGCCCACAGAGATTTTCTGCAGGAGGTGGTTTTATTGGATATTAAAGAAGGAACGGCTGAAGGTAAGGCGCTGGATACATGGCAACAGGCTCCCATTGATTATTACAGCACCAAAATTACAGGGGTGACCAACGATTACACCAAAACCGCGAACAGCGATGTGGTGGTGATCACTTCCGGGCTTCCCCGTAAACCAGGCATGAGCAGGGACGACCTGATCTCTACCAATGCCAATATTGTGAAATCGGTTACCGAAAATATTACAAAACATTCTCCGGATGCCATCATCATCATTGTAAGCAATCCGCTGGATGTAATGACCTATTGCAGCTACCTCACGGCTAAAAAGGACAGCAGCAAAGTATTTGGTATGGCCGGCATCCTTGATACCGCCCGCTACCGCGCTTTCCTGGCCGATGAAATAGGCTGCTCACCAAAAGATATCCAGGCTATCCTCATGGGTGGCCATGGCGATACCATGGTTCCCCTGCCGCGTTATACCACCGTTAGCGGTATCCCTGTAACAGAGCTGGTAGCCAACGACAAGCTGGAAGCTATTATCCAGCGTACCAAAGTAGGTGGCGGTGAAATCGTGAACCTGCTTGGCACTTCCGCCTGGTATGCCCCGGGCGCCGCAGCTGCCCAGATGGTGGAAGCTATTGTAAAAGATGAAAAACGCATTTTCCCCGTTTGCGCATGGCTTACCGGCCAATACGGGCTGAAAGATATTTACCTGGGCGTACCCGTAGTATTGGGTAAGAAAGGTATTGAGAAGATCATCGAACTGCAGCTCAATGATGCTGAAAAAGAATTACTGAATACCTCCGCACAACACGTGAAAGAAGTAATGGACGTGCTGGACAAAATGCAGTCTGCCACCGCATAGCGATCGCCTTCGGGCGATGGAAATTGTCTTGGAGCAGGATTAGACTGATTAACCGTGATTATTCTGATTGGATTATATTTGATTTTTAAATGATTAAGGGAGATAGAAGTGGATATTCGCTTCTATCTCCCTTAATCATTTAAAAAAATTCCCGAAAATAAAATCAAGGTAATCATGGTTAATCAGTCTAATCCTGCTCCAAGACAATTTCCATCGCCCGAAGGCGATCTTGAACATAAATCCGCATTTATTCGTAATTTTACCCCATTCCCGAAACGGGCTAAAACAGTATAAATGAAGCAGTTCTAAATAGTTTCATAAAATTTGGTTTAACTCTGAATGTATGTCTAACCTGGAAAAACTGATTACGCAGAAAACATTTGAAAGCGAAAATCAACGTGGCCTGATCAGCCTGATTTTCATTGGTAACTGGATAACGTCGCGCCACCAGCAATTCTTTAAGCGCTATGGTATCACCATGCAGCAGTTCAACATACTGCGGATCCTCCGTGGGCAACACCCCCAGGCGGCAAGCATCAATGTGTTGAAAGAAAGAATGCTGGATAAAATGAGCGATGTATCCCGCCTTGTGGAACGGCTTCGCAAAGCAGACCTTGTGGAACGGAAAAACAGTGAAATGGACAGGCGCGCCGTGGATGTCCGCATCAACGACAAAGGGCTGGAACTGCTGAAATTAATAGATACAGAAATCAGGCAACTGGATAACACCCTTCAGTCGTTAAACGAAAAGGAAGTCATCCAGCTGAATAAGTTACTGGACAAAATGCTGGACAGCTATCATTGATTAAATCTCTTCCAGGTAATTAAGATCTTTGCCAAACGTTTCTTCCACCTTCCAGGCAGTAATCAACGCAACTCCGATACAAATCACCGCCACAATAGCCCCGCTTTGAAGGAAAGTAAAATATTTCTGTATTTGTATAAATAAGATAGAGATCAAAGGTAGCATCCCTCTTGCAAAATTCGGAACAGTAGTAGCCACGGTGGCCCGCAGATTGGTACCAAAGCTTTCGGCTGCAATCGTCACAAAAATTGCCCAGAACCCAACGCTGAAACCAAGTATAAAACATACGGTGTAAAACACCCAGGTTTCCACACCATGCAGGTTTAAGTATACAGCTACCATAATACCTGTAAGCACCAGGAATAACAGCATCACCTTCCTGCGGCTTTGCCATAACTGGCTGATAAGCCCGGAAGCGAAATCGCCCAATACCAGCCCTGCATAACAAAATGCGATGGCATCGCCAGGATTAATGGCGCCCTTTACTCCCATCAGGGTGGCGAACTTATTGGAAAAAGCGATGAGTATACCTACCACAAACCAGGTAGGGGTGCCCAGCAGCATACATTTCAGGTATTTAATAAACCGCTCGCGGTTGGTGAACAACGCTACAAAACTCCCCCTGGACGCGGTAGACGTTTTCACTGCATTAAACATTTGCGATTCCATAACGCTCACCCGCAGGATCAGCAAGCCCAGTCCCAAACCGCCACCAATGAAATAACAGATCCGCCAGTCGCCCACCAGCTTTGCAATCAGGTTGGCAGCCACCGCCCCGGACACGCCTACTGTGGCCACAATCATAGTACCATACCCCCGCTTCTCCTTTGGCAGGATCTCCGACACCAGTGTAATACCTGCACCCAGTTCTCCCGCCAACCCGAAGCCGGCCACAAAGCGCCATAGTACATACCCGTTGATGCCCTGCACAAAGCCATTGGCGATATTGGCCACGGAATAAATGAGGATAGAACCGAACAATACGCTCAGGCGGCCTTTTTTATCTCCGATAATACCCCAGAAAATACCTCCCACAAGCAATCCCACCATCTGGATATTGATAAGCAGCATACCGGCGCCGGCATCAATTTCACTCTGGGGCAATCCCAGCGATTTTAAACTTGGTACCCTTACAATAGTAAACAGCAGGAGATCATAAATATCCACGAAATAGCCCAGGGATGCCACTATTACGGCGATATTGAAAATAGAGACGGAACTTTTGTCGGCTTTCATTTTGTTTGGTTGTCGATAACGGGAATAAAAAAAAGGGCCTTTTAAGAAGGCCCTTTTAAAGATATAAAAAAATTATATTGGAGAATCAGTTTTTTCTGGTTCAGCGGTAGTAGCCGCATGCTGTGGTTTTACTTTACCAAATATCACCTTGATCAGTACCGGCAACGTGGTGATCAGTACTATTACCAGGATGATCAGTTCCAGGTGCTCCTTCAGGGTAGGAAAAGCCTTATCCAGATAGTGCCCGGCCAGCATCATGGAAAATACCCAGGCAAAGGAACCGATGATATTAAAGAACATAAATTTCTTGCCATCCATACCCACAATACCTGCCACTATAGGTGCAAAAGTACGGATGATAGGGAGGAAGCGGGCAAAGAAGATAGCGCCGCCGCCATATTTTACAAAGAAATCATGGGCCTGGTGCAGGTGTTTCTTCTTGAAAAAGAATGTATCCTTCTTCTTAAATAACAAAGGGCCGGACTTTTTACCAAACCAGAAGCCTACCATGTTTCCCAGCACACCGGCGGTGGCAATCAGGAACATGATCACCACAAATGGAAGATTAAAGAAGCTGTGGCAAAGGTCTTCGCTGTAGATGCCCGCTACAAAGAGCAGGGAATCCCCCGGCAGAAAGAATCCTATGAAGAGGCCTGTTTCTGCAAAAATAATTGCCAGTAACAGGTAAAGTCCACCATGTTCAATAATCCACGAGGGATTAATGAGGTGTTTAAAAAACTCAATAATCTGGTCCATGCTAAATACGCTATTTCTATTTCTGAAGTGGTAAAATAATCAATAAACTGTTACGCATTTGTTAAGTTAGGCTTTGGCAGTAACTTCTGCTGATGGTGCAAGTTTATTTTCCCATCTGGAAACAACGGCGGTGGCCATTGCATTTCCGATAACATTGGTAGCCGAACGGCCCATATCCAGCAGGTGATCTACTCCCAGCAACAGGATAAGCCCGGCTTCGGGGATCTTGAACATCGAGAGTGTACCGGCTATTACCACCAGCGATGCACGGGGCACGCCCGCAATCCCTTTACTGGTGATCATTAATACCAGCAACATCGTGATCTGCTGATCAATACCCAGGTGCATACCATATGCCTGGGCAATAAACAAACTGGCAAAGGTCATATACATCATCGAGCCATCCAGGTTAAAGGAATAGCCGAGCGGTAATACAAAGCTAACAATACGGCTGTCGCAGCCAAATTTTTCCAGCTCTTCCATGGTGCGCGGATACGCGGCCTCGCTGCTGGCAGTGCCAAAAGCCAGCAACAGCGGATCTTTGATCATCCCCAGTAACCTGAATACCCGTTTGCCCAGGATCAGTCCTCCTACCAGGGAAATAACCACCCACAAACAAACCAGCCCAAAATAAAACTGTAGGATGAATTTACCATAAGTTACCAATACAATGGGGCCTTTCAGTGCAATGATACCCGCCATGGCGCCAAATACCGCGAAGGGGGCAAAGTTCATTACAAAACCGGTCACTTTCAGCATGATATAAGCCACACTGTCGAGCAGCTTTACCACGGGGGTGGCCTTTTCGCCAATGGCTGCCGCCGCTACCCCAAAGAATATGGCAAATACCACGATCTGCAGTATTTCATTATGGGCCATTGCATCTACCACGCTGTCCGGTACTACGTGCCGGAAAAAGCCTTTGAGGGTCATATCTGCCTTGGCAATGCCGGAAGAAGCATGTTCATCGGGCAGGGGCAACGACAGGGATAATCCTGGTTTCAACAGGTTAACCAGTACCAGGCCTAAAAACAATGATACAAATGTTGCACTGATAAACCACAGCATTGTTTTGCCGCCAATGCGGCCAACAGCTTTTATGTCGCCCAGCTTGGCCACTCCTACCACGAGGGTGGAGAATACCAGCGGGGCAATGATCATTTTAACAAGGCGAAGGAAGATATCTGTCAGGATGGAGATGTTATCAGCGAAGATCTGCGGGGTATCCTTGGTTCCTGTGGTGGCAGGAGCATTGCCATAGGCAAGGAAAACACCATAGCCAGTGCCTATTCCGATTACCATAGCAATGAAAATATATAATGTGAGCAGATTCGATGATTTCTTCATGCTTAGACAGAATTTATCTTGTAATAATTAAAAGTTGTAACCGGAAAATTTATCAAAAATAAGGTTAAGCAGCTAAAGATGCGCTTTGGCAGGCAAAATAAAAGTATCTGTTTTTGATTTTAGATATTATATTTGGCGATCAACAGAACAACAACAAACTAAACTACCTTAATTAAAACATCAACCACAATACGACTGCGTATGAGCAAACTCTTTGCTAAAAAACAACTGTCTGTTTTAATGGCCGAAGCTGGAGAATCTGAAAAGGGTCTGAAAAGGACACTTGGTGCAGGTTCTCTTATAGCATTAGGTATTGGCGCTATTATTGGCGCCGGTCTTTTTGTAAGAACGGCTGCTGCTGCAGGCCAGCATGCCGGACCTGCCGTTACTATTTCCTTTATTATTGCTGCTATAGGTTGCGCGCTGGCGGGTTTATGCTATGCCGAATTTGCTTCCATGATTCCTATTGCGGGAAGCGCCTATACTTATTCCTATGCAACACTGGGAGAGTTTATTGCCTGGATCATTGGCTGGGACCTTGTACTGGAATATGCACTGGGCGCAGCTACGGTGGCCATCGGCTGGTCGCAGTACCTGAATAAGCTGCTTACCAATGTATTTCATGTCACCATACCTTACCAGTGGTGCCATAGTCCGTTTGAAACCTCTGATGCTGGTGTACAGGGCATTATGAATGTTCCGTCTGTGTTTATCCTCCTGGCGCTCACTTTGTTGCTGATCAGGGGTACACAGGGTTCGGCCATTGTGAATAACATCATTGTTATTACCAAAGTGGCCATCGTAATGTTGTTCATCTTCCTGGGATGGAAATTCATCAACCCTGCTAACCACACACCTTTTACCATTCCTGCAGATGCCGGTACCGTAAAAATGCACAATGGCCAGGTGGTAGATTACTCTAACTTCTGGAACCATGGCTGGGCGGGCGTGCTCAGGGGGGCTGGTGTGGTATTTTTTGCCTTTATTGGTTTTGATGCAGTATCTACTGCTGCACAGGAAACCAAGAATCCAAAAAGGAATATGCCCATCGGTATCCTTGTATCACTGGCTATCTGTACATTGTTATATATCCTGTTTTCTTTTGTGCTGACAGGTATTGCACCTTTTACCGACTTCCTGAAAGCCGGTGGTGAAGCATCCGTGGCTTACGCGATTGACACTTATATGCCTGGCTACTCCTGGTTGTCGACCTTCATTACAGTGGCTATCCTTGCGGGTTTTTCCTCTGTTATACTGGTGATGTTGCTGGGGCAGACAAGGGTGTTTTACTCCATGAGTAATGACGGCCTGGTACCATCTGTATTTGCCAAGCTGCACCCAAAATACCGCACGCCTTACCGCTCACAGTGGATGTTCTTTGTATTTGTATCCCTGTTTGCGGCCTTTATTCCAGACAATGTGGTGGGCGATATGACCAGTATCGGTACCCTGTTTGCCTTTGTACTGGTGTGTTTCGGCATTATTGTAATGCGCAGAACCAACCCGGAAATACCACGTGCCTTTAAAACGCCGTGGGTACCGATCATTCCTTTACTGGGAGCGGCTTTCTGTCTTACTATGATCATCAGTTTAGGCATAGAAAACTGGGCGCGGTTGTTTGTATGGCTGGGCATAGGTTTTGTGGTTTATTTCGGGTACAGTGTAAAACACAGTAAGGCCCGTAAAATGCAGGAATAAATAACCGGAAGTAAAATTTCCGGAGATGATATAAGCGGAGAACAGAACGAAGGATTTCCCCCCGTTTTGTTCTCCGCTTTAGTTAAAATCAGGTAAATCCGCTATTCCGGTACCTGAAAATCCTTATTTTTGCGTTCTGTTTTTAAAAGTCACTATAATATATACCACTCCAATGGGAAGAATATTTGAAGTAAGAAAATCGACCATGTTTGCCCGCTGGGATAAGATGGCGAAAGCATTTTCAAGAATAGGTAAGGAAATAGCCATTGCCGTAAAGGCGTCTGGTCCTGATCCGGATAATAACCCCGCACTCCGTCGCTGCATTCTCAACGCGAAGAGTGTTAACATGCCTAAAGACCGTGTGGACGCAGCTATCAAGCGCGCCATGGGGAAAGATAAAACTGATTATGAAGAAGTGGTTTATGAGGGTTATGCCCCTCACGGAGTGGCGGTAATGATTGATACGGCTACTGATAATACCACCCGCACTGTTGCCAACCTGCGTATGCACTTTACAAAAGGCGGTGGTAGCCTGGGTAACAGCGGATCTGTTGGATTTTTATTTAACCGCGTAGGTGAGTTCAAAGTAAAGAATGCCGGCCAGGACCTGGAAGAACTGGAACTGGAACTGATTGATTTTGGTTTGGAAGAAATAGGGGAAGACAGTGAAGGTAATATCATTATCCGCGCGGCGTTCACAGAATTTGGCAATATGGCCAAAGCCCTGGAAGAGAAAGGCCTGGAAGTGATCAGCTCAGAGCTGAAACGTATTCCGACCACTACTGTTGAGCTGAATGAAGAACAGGCAAAAGAGGTGCTGGAGCTGGTAGACCGTTTGGAGCAGGATGAGGATGTACAGCAGGTTTTCCACAATCTGAGATAAGATATCATTGGATATAAAAAGAGAAACGTCCGCTATTAAGGCGGACGTTTTCATTTGATGCGGTTAACCTTCTAAACCAAAAACAGCTAAACCTTAGCGATGGTGTGTGTGCGTCCCAGGTCATCTGCGATGAACATGAGCCCCTTACCGTGGTAGGTTTCAAGTTTTACGGCAGGGTCTTGCGCAATGTGTTTACGAAGACGGGTCAGATAAACGTCCATCACACGTGAAGCGAAAAAATCTTCCTGTCCCCAGATAACAGACAGGATATCATCTTTCTTTAGTTTTTTGTTTGAATTTTCGCATAGAAAGCGAAGCAACTCCGCTTCTTTTGGGGCCATACGAACATGGGAGTCGGCATCTTTATGCCTGATATGATATTGTGAATAGTCGAAGATCAGGTTGCTGATGGTGTATACAACACGGCGTTCGCTTTTCAGGAGGCGGCTGCGTTTCAGGTATACCTCCACCCTGCAGATCATTTCCTGCATATTGAAAGGCTTGGTGATATAATCATCTGCCCCTGCTTCAAAGCCCTGCAGCCTGTCCTGCTCCAGGTAACGGGAAGAAGTGAAGATGATGGGAATGTTTTCATCCATAGAACGGATATCGCCGGCAAGGGTAAACCCGTCTTTTTTGGGCATTACCACATCCAGTATGCACAGGTCAAATACATGTTTCTGGAATTTTTCCCAACCTTCCTGGCCGTTTTCGCAGAAGTTGACATTATAACCGGCGCGCTCGAGGTGTCTTTTTACCACCTTGGCAAAAAATACATCGTCCTCTACCAAAAGAATGCTTGATTGCATGTAACGTTGGTTTTAAGCGAATGAATAGATTTTAGTTGTACATGTACCTTTATATATAAGTGTAGCTGGTACCTTTATCCAAAAATAAATAACATAATCATAATGCAGGCCATCCATCCTATTCACTTCTGAGTGTATCATTCATTTCAACCATTCGGTTACATGGTATACCCCAAAGCCCATTATTTTCTGTTTGCACTCTTCTTACTAATAACCTGTTTATTCGCTTAACGGGTAATCCTAATTGATAATATTTTTAGGATTTCCTTCGAGGAAGGCTTTAACGTTCTCTACAGAGGTATGCATCAGTCTTTTCCGGGCTGCCTGTGTGGCCCAGGCAATATGCGGGGTAATAATGGTATTTGGCGCATTTATCAGAGGATTTGCGGCTGGCGGCGGTTCTGCGGACAATACATCCAGTGCTGCGCCGGCAATAATTCCTTTCTCCAGGGCATGGGCCAGGTCGGCCTCCCTGATCAGCGGGCCCCGGCTGGTATTTATCAGGAAAGCATTCTTCTTCATGGTACCCAGTAAGCCGGCGTTTACAAACTCTTTGTTGGCAGGGTTCAGCGGGCAATGCAGCGAAACAATATCCGCCTCCCGGAAACAGGTGGCCAGGTCTACAAAATCAACACCTGGCATAGCGTCTCTTTCAGGATGCTTATGATTGGCAATCACCTTCATCCCAAATGCCAGCGCAATACGGGCCACGGCCTGTCCTATCTGTCCCAGCCCCACAATCCCCAGCGTACTGCCGGCCAGCTCTGTAAGCGGTGTTTTCCAGTAACTGAAATCAATACTGCTGCTCCACTCCCCTGCCCTTACGCTCTCTGCATGCAAACCGGTATGGTGACATAATTCAAGGATCAGCGCAAAAGTCAGCTGGGCTACAGATGTTGTACTGTAAGCCGGCACATTTGTTACCGGGATGTTCTTTTTTCTTGCTTCCAGGATATCCACTATATTGAAGCCTGTAGCAGTTACGCCAATATACTCCAGTTGCTGCAGCTGCCGGATGGTTTCCCCGCTTACAATCGCTTTATTGGTCAGTATAATATGCGCATCCTTTGACCTTGCCGCTACTTCGTGCTCAGGCGTGCGGTCGTAGAATGTTACATTGCCTAATGCCTGTAACCCGCTCCAGTCGAGGTCCCCGGGGTTCAGGGTATGTCCGTCCAGTACTACGATGTTTTTCATGGTCTTCGTTTTATGAAACAAGATACATCATACATGAAATAATCATTAACTCCGCTCGCATCTCTTTTCGCATACAAAAAATCAGGTCACCTTTGCAGCGCCATAATAGCACGATACTCCAGCTAATTTAAGAAGCCGCCATTCCAGCAGATAAAACGCTGTTATGGTGGCTTCGCCTATTAAAGGAAAAGCCGGTCCCTGTTAAGGATACCGGCTTTTGTATGATTTAAGGATGCAACTATTCCTGCATCATCTCCATAATTACTTTTACTACATCTTCTGTATTGGGCTTGGAGAAATAATCCCCGTCGGAGCCGTATGCCGGCCTGTGCGCCTGTGCGCTCATAGTGCGCGGAGCAACGTCCAGCCAGCGGTAGCCGCCCTGCTTTTCAATTACTTCCTGGAACATATAGGCAGTACCGCCTCCAGGCACATCCTCATCTACAAAGAGGATCCGGTTTGTTTTCTGCAACGACTTCACAATACTGTGATGAATATCGAAAGGCAGTAAGGTTTGCACATCAATGAGCTCACAGGAGATACCTGTTTCTGTTAATGTTACCATTGCTTCTTCCACGATACGGGTCATTGAGCCGTAAGTAACGATGGTCACATCTGTTCCTTCATGCAATATTTCCGGAATGCCCAATGGCACTGTATACGTTTCAAGGTTAGCCGGCAATTTTTCTTTCAGGCGGTAACCGTTTAGAGATTCAATTACCAGTGCGGGCTCATTGGCCTGCAGCAGGGTGTTATACATACCGGCTGCCTGTACCATGTTACGCGGCACGCATACATGCATACCTCGAAGGGAATTGATGATCATGCCCATTGGCGATCCGCTGTGCCAGATGCCTTCCAGGCGATGGCCACGGGTGCGTACTATCAGCGGGCAATACATAATTCCTTTGGTGCGGTACTGCAGGGAAGCCACATCGTCGCTGAGTGGTTGCAGCCCGTACAACAGGTAATCAAGGTACTGGATTTCAGCAATGGGGCGCAGGCCGCGTAATGCGAGCCCTATACCTTGTCCTATGATGGTTAACTCGCGGATACCGGTATCGGCTATACGTGTTTTACCATGTTTCTGCTGTAATCCGGCAAAGCCCTGGTTTACGTCGCCAATTTTTCCCACGTCTTCACCGAAAGCAAATACGCGTTCATTATTGGTGAACAGCTGATCAAAATATTTATTCAGTATTTCGTACCCGTTTACGGTAATGCTGTTTGTGTCATATGCTGCAGGTACTACCGGTACATTCAGTGCAGAGTTAACGCCGGTAGCGTGAAGCAGCGTATTATACACTTCTTTTTCTGCTGCCAGGTAAGCATCATAATATTGTTGTAATGCCTGCACAGCGGGCGCTGATTTCAGGTGCCGGTGTTTCAGCAGGATCATAGCGCCAGCCTTCAGGATATCGCGGCGAAGCGGCTCACGGTTGTTCTGAAGATCGCGGATATACGTATTCACCGTATTGGCATCTGCGCCTGCAATGTCTGCAACAGGTGCAGCCAGTGTTACAAACAACTGCACCTGTTCTTTGATCGGTGTAATATATTTTTCCCAGGCTGCTTTACGGGCTTCCTGCGCTTTTACTTTTGCTTCTGCTTCAACGGCCAGCAGGGTTTCTTCATCGCACAAAGCATTTTCGATGATCCAGGAGCGCATCTTCACATTACAGTCGAACTCCCGCTCCCAGGCAAGACGTTCCTTGCTTTTATACCGTTCGTGTGAGCCGCTGGTAGAGTGGCCCTGGGGCTGTGTGATCTCTTCCACATGAAACAGCGCAGGAGTATGCGTTTCACGGATCTTCCGGATAGCCGCTTCAAATACTTCACACATGCCGGCATAATCCCAGCCTTTTACATTGTATATATCAAAGCCGTTGGATTCTTCGGTTTTACGGAAGCCTTCCAATGCTGCGCTGATAGATCCTTTGGTGGTCTGATATTTACGGGGTACGGAAATACCATAACCATCATCCCAAACAAAAACGGCGAGTGGAACCTGCAAAACACCAGCGGCATTCATGGTTTCCCAGAAATGTCCTTCCGACGTAGAGGCGTCACCGATAGTAGCGAAACAGATTTCGTTACCGTTGTTGGAGAGATGTTTATATTGATGTAAGGTTTCCACCTCACGAAACATTTTAGAGGCAAAGGCGAGGCCCAGTGCGCGGGGCATCTGCGCGGCTGTGGGGGCCATATCAGCTGCAGAGTTTTTCATTTGGGCCAGAGGAAGCCAGTTGCCATCCTGATCAAGATTAGGTGTGGCATAATGAGAGTTCATCTGTCGTCCGCCTGAAAATGGATCATTTTTCAGATCAGGATCTGCATATAACTGCGAGAAGAATTGTTCGGGAGTGGCAATACCAGTGGCAAATGCAACAGTTTGATCGCGGTAATAACCGGAACGGAAGTCCCCTGGCTGAAAGTATTTTGACATTGCTATCTGCGCCACTTCTTTTCCATCTCCAAAAATGCCAAACTTTGCTTTACCTGTAAGCACTTCCTTACGGGCCAGCAGACTAACTTCCCTGCTTTCGCAGGCCAACCTGTAATCATTAAGCACTTCCTTGCGGAACTCTTCGAATGACAACCGGCTTTCTAAATTCATAGCTAGTTCGTTATTTTCTATCATGCCTCATGGTTAAAGTACAAAAGTAAGGTTAATTATACAGTTGAAAAATGCTGTAGATCTTTCATTTAAAATAATCTGATTTTTTTTAATAAGATTTTAATAAATTGTAAGGTTTATAATGCTTTTTGGCTGTAAATTTGTTCTAACCAAGAAAGATATCAATATTTTTTAACCGGTCTCTTTAAAACCATCATATGAAAATGAAAAAATTTATCTTATCCCTGTTTGCTAGCATGCTGCTGACCACTGCTTTGTGGGCTCAAACCGCTACTACACAGAATCCAGCAGATACCAAAGTAAAATTTGCCAAAGAAACGGTTGATTTTGGTAAAACTGAGTTAAACAAGCCAGTTACCGTTGATTTTGAATTCACTAACATTTCCAAAGAACCGGTGCTGATTGAAGCAGCCCGCGCCAGTTGTGGTTGCACTACTCCAAAATGGACACAGGAACCTATTTTACCTGGTAAAAAAGGAAAAGTAACCGCGAGTTACAGTGCAAATGGTTTAGGTCAGCAGAATAAAACCATCTGGGTAAAGTTCAGAGGCGTGGATCAGGACAAAGAACTGCACCTGACAGGTACAGTTGGTTCCAACAATAAATAATTACCACACTTTAAACATACTAAGACCTTACAGCATAATGCTGTAAGGTTTTTTTGTTGCCCATCGTATCCCCTATCTTTGCACAGCAAAAGATCAAAACAATTTTATGCCTACCATTAGCCAGAGAGGTGAGCAAATGCCGCCTTCTCCCATCAGAAAGCTTGTACCATTCGCCGAAGCAGCCAAGAAAAAAGGGGTGAAAGTATACCACCTGAACATCGGCCAACCAGACATCGAAACCCCTAAACCCGTACTGGATGCGGTACGCCATTCCGAATTCAGGATCCTGGAATACAGTCACAGCGCAGGTTTTGAGAGTTACCGCCGTAAGCTGGTTACTTATTACAGCCGTTTTGATATTGCGGTGAACCATAACCAGATCATTGTTACCACCGGCGGTTCGGAAGCCATCATATTTGCCTTTATGGCCTGCCTGGATCCGGGCGACGAGGTGATTGTTCCGGAACCTTTTTACGCCAACTATAATGGTTTTGCCGTAGAAGCGGAAATAAAGATCAAAACCATTACTTCCAGTATTGAAACCGGCTTTGCACTACCGGCGATGGCTGATTTTGAAAAGGCCATTACCCCACGTACCAAAGCTATCATGATCTGTAATCCCAATAACCCCACCGGTTATCTTTACAGCCGGGAAGAACTGGAAGTATTGAAACAGCTTTGCCTGAAATACAACCTGTTCCTCTTCTCCGACGAGGCTTACCGGGAGTTTTGCTATACAGGAGAACATTTTTCGGCGATGAACCTGGAGGGTATGGAAAACAATGTGATCCTGTTGGATACCATTTCCAAAAGATACAGTGCATGCGGAGGCCGCATTGGGGCCTTTGTTACCAAAAACCAGCCGGTACTGGATGCCGTAATGAAATTTGCCCAGGCGCGCCTGAGCCCTCCTACTTTTGCGCAAATAGCCGGGGAAGCTGCGGTGGATCTGCCAACCGATTATTTTGATGGTATTAAGGCGGAATATCTTAGCCGCCGCGACATCCTGGTAAAAATGCTGAATGAGATCCCCGGGGTATTTTGTCCTAATCCGGGTGGTGCTTTCTATGCCATGGCCAGGCTGCCAATTGACGATTCAGACAAATTCTGCCAATGGATACTGGAATCTTTCTCATATGAAGGGCAAACGGTAATGATGTCGCCGGCAACCGGCTTTTATGCTACGCCAGGATCAGGGAAGAATGAAGTGCGGCTGGCTTATGTATTAAATACAACAGACATTCGTCACGCAATGGTCTGCCTGGAAAAGGCTTTGGAAATATATCCGGGTAGAATTTCCAAATAATTTTGCTCAAATAATTAAAGATAAAATCCGGGCAGTAAGTCTTTAAGTACATTATAATAAATTCTATATATGTTTTTTTAAGAAAAAAGCAATTATTTAACACTCACTACTTGGATTTTTGATATTTTGTTTCGTATATTTGATGTAGAAATAACAACAACGACAAAAATTATTTAATTATAAAAATATTTACAGATACGATAGATCGCAAAATCTAAACTTGTTTAAGAAAAATTTAACCTGCATTATTTCTTATAACGTTTATTTGGTCCGACCTTTGAATTATAAAAGCAAGAAGATTTATCAGTCTTCTGTAAAACTCAAAGATTAACTAAAACGTTTTAGCAAAATATCGTATTTTTGTATCAGTTTTTCATAACGTGGAATTTATAAAGGCAAACGGCTCTGATCACAGAGCCGTATTTTTTTGCCCTATCCCCTCGTTCAACGTTGAAAAATCAGTTGTATTTATAAATATTCTTAAAATATTCCCTTTCGCGTTTACCTTTTTTCTATAATATTGTTATGTAATAAAACGGGCGGGGTTACCAGCGCTTTGGCAATGGTAGTATCCGTTTGTTTTCATAACGTGGAATTTTAAAATGCAAACGGTCCCGATTCCTCGGGACCGTCTTTCATTTAAGCAGATATATGGCGGCCTTTTCAGGCCGGTATGTTAAGCTTTGTTTGCTTTGATCATCTCAAAGAAATCATCGAACAGGTAGCGGCTATCGAAAGGCCCGGGAGTTGATTCCGGGTGATACTGTACACTGAACGCAGGTTTATTCCTGATACGGATTCCTTCTACGGAGTGATCATTCAGGTTTACATGGGTTACTTCCACGTTCTCGCTGGCTGCAACCGCTTTTGCATCTACTGCAAAACCATGGTTCTGGGTAGTGATCTCACACAAACCTGTTTTCAGGTTCTTCACCGGGTGGTTTAAACCGCGGTGGCCGTGGTGCATTTTGTAAGTAGGTATATCATTGGCGAGTGCCAGCAGCTGATGCCCGAGGCAGATACCAAACATTGGTCTTTCTGCAGCCAGGATCTTCTTTACAGTATCAACGGCATAAGTCAGCGGAGCCGGATCACCAGGGCCGTTAGAGATAAAGTAAGCATGTGGCTTAAATTCCTCGCAAACTTCAAAAGTTGTGTCCGTTGGGAATACCTGCAGGTAGGCACCCTTTTCTGACAGGCATTTCAGCATATTCCTTTTCACTCCGTTATCGAGTACAGCAATACGGATCTCCGCAGCCGGATCACCCACATTGTAAGCTTCAGGGGTGGTCACGTCCTTACAGAGGGCAAGTCCTTCCATGGAAGGAACCTTTGCCAGTTCCGCTTTCAGCTGATCAATATCCAGGATGGAGGAAGAAATAATGCAATTCATAGCACCCTTGCTGCGAATGTGGGAAACGAGCGCACGGGTATCTACATCATAAATGGCTACCAGGTCATTATCGGTCAGGAACGTTTCCAGTGACCCATCGGCCATTTTCCTGGAATAGTTGTGCGCGATATTTTTAGCGATCAAACCGTTGATCTTTACACTGCTGCTCTCTACGTCATCCTTCTTGGTGCCGTAGTTCCCGATGTAGCAGTTGTTCATTATAAGTACCTGTCCTTTATAAGAAGGGTCCGTAAACACTTCCTGGTAACCCGTCATACCGGTATTGAAAGCTAATTCACCGGCGGCTGTGCCAATTTTTCCAAAAGCTTTTCCCTGAAAAACCGTACCGTCTTCTAACAGCAGTATGGCAGGTTGGATGGTTCTTGTCTGAGGCATTTCTGGTATCTGTCTTGTTTTATATTTTAAAAAAAACCTTCAAGGGTACAAAATGCCCTGAAGGTTCGGATAAAAAACCGTGCAAAGTTATGAAATGCAACAGTTAAATACAGATTTTTTTTACCGGAAAGGAAATGTTATTTAATTTTCACGGATTTGAGCACCCGTTGTGCCACCTGGCGGCCCACGGGATCGTCTTCACGGTAATTGATCTGGATCTGCCAGCGGTTGCTTCCCTTGATCATTACCAGGTTACAAAATGCCAGGCGGATACCGCCTTTATACAGGTAATTCCCCTCCTCCAGCACTCCCTGCATACCGGAAATGAGCACTGGTACAGATTTACAGTCCATTTCTGTAGCCGTTTCCTTTAGCTGCATACTTTTATGCGAAGCTGCTACTGCTTCTTCCAGGCTGTTGGCCACATTACTGATATAACTGAACATATTTACAGCAATGCGAATGCCTCCTCCATCTTCATTGCTATAGGTTTTCGCATATTCTATCACTTTTGCGTCCTCTTCCTCCAGCGGCTGATCATGTACCCACAGTTTTACAGGCGTGCTGATTTCCAGGGCCTGGCGCCCTATAGTGGCAGTATGCCAGGTGCTGTACAAACTGGATGGCGATACCTTAGGATACAGGAAAGTAAACATCGCCCTTTTTCCAAACAAGCTACCTGTAACAGCAACCAATATAAAAACAAGGGAAAAGAAAAGAATGATCTTTCCCTTATTGGCTGTTTGCAACTGGTGCTTTATCCAATACAGCGGGCCTGTGTTTGTTTTTTCTTTCAGGGAGACGCCAACTGAGTGGCAGTACTCCGGGAATGTAGCCATTGGATGCTGCTTTTGCCAGCTGGTAAAGCTATGCGGGAGCTTCTTGCCACAGGTATCACAAAAAGTAAGGTATTCAGATGTAAGCGGGTTAGGATGACCACAATTATCACAATGCAGGTATTTCATAGGGATACTCATTAAAGCTGGTGTAATATTACGAAATATATGCATTTATTAGTGCATAAAAAAGGACAAAGCCAGGCTTTGTCCTTTTCGTATCGTTTGATATAAGATTACTCAGCAGATTTTTCTTCTGTAGCAGTATCAGCAGCTTTAGTTTCAGTTGCTTCTTCTGCTTTCTTCTTAGCACCACCGGCACGACGGGTTTTCTTAGCAGCAGCTTTTTCTTCTGTTTTACCGTAGATTTCGTTAAAGTCTACCAGTTCAATCAGAGCAACTTCTGCGTTATCGCCCACACGTTTACCCAGTTTAATGATACGGGTGTAACCACCAGGACGGGTAGCTATTTTTTCGCTGATCGTTCCGAACAGTTCCTTGATAGCTTCTTTATCCTGCAGGTAGCTGAACACAATTCTACGGTTGTGGGTAGAATCGGTTTTGCCTCTTGTCAGCAGCGGCTCAACATACACACGGAGAGCTTTCGCTTTAGCGAGTGTAGTGGTGATACGTTTGTGGCTGATCAGTTCGCAAGCCAGATTGGACATCAGGGCTTTACGATGAGAAGCCGTTCTGCTTAATTTGTTTAATTTAACTCCGTGACGCATGACATTTTTGTTTTAACCCTTACACCGTGTCAGGAATTGTAAGGTACTTGTTAATTATAAAGTAGTTAAGCCAAAGCGATGCGGGTGCAACGGCTTTGGCTTAACAGATAAAATACTATTCTTCTTCAAGTTTCAGTTTAGACAGATCCATACCAAAGTGCAGACCTCTTTCGCCTAATACCTGTTCAATTTCGCTGAGTGATTTCTGGCCGAAGTTTCTGAACTTCATCAGTTCTTCCTGTTCGTATTGTACCAGTTCGCTGAGGGAATTGATTTTGGCAGCTTTCAGACAGTTGAAAGCACGTACGCTCAGATCAAGATCTTCGAGTGGTGTTTTCAGTATCTTACGCAGTTGCAGTGTTTGTTCATCTACAACATCTTCTTTTTCAGTGTCTTTGGTATCAAAGCTGATGTTTTCATCAGTGATGATCATCAGGTGCTGAATCAGGATGCGGGATGCTTGTTTTACAGCTTCTTCCGGGTGGATGGTACCGTCTGTGATCACCTCCATAACGAGTTTCTCATAGTCAGTTTTTTGTTCCACACGGGTGTTTTCTATACTGTACTTTACGTTTTTGATAGGCGTAAAGATAGAGTCGATCGCAATGTAGCCAAATACTGCATCTTTGGGTTTATTTTCCTCAGCTGGAACATAACCACGGCCTTTACCGATAGTCAGTTCGATATCCAGCTTGGCAGAAGGGTCCAGGGTGCAGATCAACAGTTCCGGATTCATAATCTGGAAAGCGCTGGTGGCTTTTTCAATCATATCAGCGCGGAACTCTGTTTTACCTTTAATGGACAGTGTGATCTTTTCGTTCGTTACATCACTCTCAGAAATCCTCTTGAAGCGAACTTGTTTCAGGTTCAGGATGATTTCAGTAACGTCTTCAGTAACACCTTTCAGTGTAGCGAACTCGTGATCGGCTCCTTCAATTTTAATACCCACAATGGCATAGCCCTCCAAAGAAGACAACAGTACGCGACGTAACGCATTACCGACAGTCACAGCATAACCTGGTTCTAATGGACGGAATTCGAATTGAGCTTCAAAGTCGGTAGACTTCTGCAATACGATCTTATCAGGTTTCTGGAAATTTAAAATTGCCATTGATATGATAGATTTATTTGTTAAATATGAGGTTAGTCCATGACCTTTTGGCCATGGACTAATTATTTATTACTTAGAGTACAATTCTACGATCAGTTGTTCCTTGATGTTTTCCGGAACGCTCTCTCTCTCAGGATAAGCAATGAATACACCTTTCATTTCTTTCTCGTTCCAATCCAACCAGCTGAATTTAGGATTTTTTCCACGGATAACGCTGGTCAGTGCAGAATTGTTTGCGGTTTTATTCTTCAGGCTGATAACGTCTCCTGGTTTCAGTTGGAAAGAAGGAGTGTTAACAACGATACCGTTAACAGTAACGTGTTTGTGAGAAACCAGCTGACGGGCAGCAGGACGTGAAGGAGCGATACCCAGACGGAAAACGGTGTTATCCAGACGGGCTTCGAGTAATTTGATCAATACTTCACCGGCAACACCTTTTCTGCGGGTAGCTTCATCAAACAGGTTACGGAACTGGCGCTCCAGCAAACCATAAGTGTATTTTGCTTTCTGTTTTTCTCTCAGCTGCAGTGCGTATTCGCCTAATTGTTTGCGTTTACGGTTAGCACCATGCTGACCCGGAGGGTTACTGTTCTTACTTAAATACTTGCCATTACCGAGAATGGGCTCACCAAAAATTCTGGAAATTTTGGTTTTTGGTCCTGTGTACCTTGCCATGTTTTAAATATACTTTAGATTTTTTAGTTAATGATGCATGCTCTTCAAAAAATCTGAAAACCTGATCATGCACCCATTTATTAATTATATTACAAAGTCCAGATACCAAACTTCTAATGAAATCTGGTATCTGGATGCTGTAAATATATATTACTATACTCTTCTCTTCTTAGGAGGACGGCAACCGTTGTGAGGTAAAGGCGTAACGTCTTTAATCATGTTCACTTCGATACCGGAGTTAGCGATAGCGCGGATAGCACTTTCACGACCAGCACCAGGGCCTTTTACAAATACATCTGCTCTTTTCAGACCTGAGTCCATTGCAACTTTAGCAGCATCCTGTGCAGCCAGCTGAGCAGCGTACGGAGTGTTCTTCTTAGAACCTCTGAAACCCATCTTACCAGCAGAAGACCAGGAAATAACCTGACCATGCTTGTTGGTGATGCTCACAATGATGTTGTTAAAGCTAGCAGAGATATGAACATCTCCGTAGTTATCTACCTTTACTACTCTCTTTTTATTAGCAGCAGTTTTTGTATTATTTGCTTTTGCCATAATGATTTAAATTCCAAATATGAAATTCCGCATCCCAAATTACACGACTCAAGGTCATTGAAACCCCTCAGATTCGGACTTGGGATCTCAACCTGGGATTTTATTTATTATTTCTTAGTTGCTTTTTTCTTACCAGCCACTGTCTTACGTTTACCTTTACGGGTACGGCTGTTGGTACGTGTACGCTGACCTCTTACCGGTAAGCCTTTCCTGTGACGTAAACCGCGGTAGCAAGCGATATCCAGCAAACGCTTGATATTCATTTGCACTTCGGAACGCAGTTGACCCTCTACCTTAAACTCACCGTTAATAATGTTACGGATGGCAGCCTGCTCATCATCATTCCATTCACGCACTTTTTTGTTTACATCAATTTCCGCCTTGTTCAGGATATATTGGGCGGTAGAACGGCCTATACCAAAGATATAGGTGAGGCCAATTTCTCCTCTTTTATTTTTAGGAAGATCTATACCGGCTATACGTGCCATATTTCTATTTTAGATTTTATGATTCTGATTAAAAAATCAAATTCCGTTAGGGGAACCGATTAACCCTGGCGTTGTTTAAAACGAGGATTCTTTTTGTTGATCACCAACAAAACACCTTTTCTACGAACTATTTTACAATCCGCACTTCTTTTTTTGATTGCAGCTCTTACCTTCATGATTAATACTTTATAAAAGGTTATGATATTTGTTAAATTATTGTTCCGGTCTCCTCTACGCTTTCCCGCTTATTTGTATCTGAAAATTATACGGCCTCTTGACAAATCGTATGGGCTCATCTCCACGCCAACCTTATCTCCTGGCAGAATGCGTATATAGTGCATTCTCATTTTTCCAGAAATGGTGGCCAGGATCTCATGCCCGTTTTCCAATTTTACACGGAACATAGCGTTCGACAAGGCTTCTAATATAATTCCATCCTGTTTAATGAGTGCCTGTTTTGCCATAAAAATTTTTAGGACTGCAAAGATAGCATTTATCTTTTGAAATAGAAAAATTTACCCGGATTATTATTATAATTGCCATTTTTTTTGCCAAAACCTGTCGTTTTACCCCTAAAAACCCCTGCTATATTAGATAATTCCAAAGCCAATTACTAGTAATTTGAATTCAATTCGGGGTTATTCTTCTCCTCTTTTTCTATGTCCACGTAGGTCGACAATACATCTGCCCTTCCTTTTCCGACAGCAACAGTGTGCTCAAAGTGAACCGACGGGCTTCCATCGCGGGTAGCAACCGTCCAGCCATCTTCGAGGTATTCCACGTCCTTGGAGCGGAGATTGATCATAGGTTCAATTGCTATAACCAGTCCTTCCTTCATTACAGGGCCGCTACCTCTTTTACCGTAGTTAGGTACCTGGGGATCCTCATGGAGGTTCCGGCCCAGGCCATGCCCTACGAGCTCCCTTACAACGCCATAACCACGCTCTTTCTCGGTATACTCCTGGATGGCATAGGAGATGTCACCTATCCTGTTGCCAACAACCGCCTTCTCTATACCTTTGTACAGGGAAGCTTTGGTGGCCGTCATCAGGCGGAGTACGTTTTCAGGTACATTACCGATGGCGAAGGTATAGGCGCTGTCTGAATGAAATCCATTCATATACACTCCCACATCCACTGTGAGGATATCGCCGTCTTTCAGCACGTATTTATTGGGAATGCCGTGCACTACTTCTTCATTTACGGAGATGCAGCAGGCATTCGGAAATCCTTTATAATTCTTGAAGGAGGGAGTTCCACCATTTTCAACGATAAACTTATCTGCAACTGCGTCCACCTCCAATGTGCTCATACCTGGTTTCAGGGTTCTGGCCACTTCAGCCAGGGCTGCACTCAGAAGCAGGGCACTTTTACGTATCAACTCTATTTCTTCCTTCGTCTTATAGTGAATCATAACAACCCTTTTCATTCATGGTTAGTATCTAAGCCGGCTTGCAGGCCAGCGAAGGACTAACTGTTCTTTATTCAAAAATAATATAGCCACTAAAGCGGAAGGCTTCTGTGGCTATTTTATTGTTCTTGTAACATTTTTGTGTTCAATTACTTATGCATTAGCCGGGGCAGTTCTGCCTTTGATACGGCCGGTGCTCATAAGACCATCATAGTGACGCATCAGGAGCTGGCTTTCAATCTGTTGCAGTGTGTCCAGGATAACTCCCACCATGATCAGCAGGGAGGTACCTCCGAAGAAGGTAGCAAAGTTACTGTTCACCTTGAAGGCAGCAGCCAAACCAGGCATAATACCCACAATTGCCAGGAAGAAAGCTCCGGGCAGGGTGATACGGTCCATTACAGCACCAATATAATCGGCAGTAGCTTTACCAGGTTTAATACCAGGAATGAATCCGTTATTACGTTTCATTTCATCCGCCATTTGGGTTGGATTGAAAATCAACGCAGTATAAAAATAAGTGAATACAATAACGAGTACTGCGTAAATCAGGTTATACCAGCCATTAGTATGATCGCTGAAGATGCGGATAAAGCCGGATGCACTTTCTGAAGAAGTAGCAAAGCCTATTGCAGTTGCAGGGATGAACATGATAGCCTGGGCGAAGATGATAGGCATTACACCGGCAGCATTCACTTTAAGGGGAATGAACTGGCGTACACCACCATACTGTTTGTTACCTACAATACGTTTGGCATAATTCACCGGTATTTTCCTGGTACCCTGAACAAGCAGGATAAGGCCTACGGTGATTAAGATAAAGATGGCAATTTCAATAAGGAACAGGATCGGTCCACCCGCCTCACCTGCAACTTTACTGGAAAATTCTGCGACTAAAGCCTGTGGCAAACGGGCAAGGATACCCATCATGATAATGATAGAAGTACCATTACCAATTCCTTTGTCTGTGATCTTTTCACCGAGCCACATTACGAACAGGGTACCTGCAGTAAGTAAAACGGTAGTAGAAAGCCAGAAGAAAAAGGTACCATATTCGGCAATAATAGCGCCACCTGACTGATTACGCAGATAAGCAACGTAAGCACTCGCCTGGAAACCTGTTACGATAACTGTGAGGTAACGGGTGAACTGGTTAATTTTTTTGCGGCCGCTTTCACCTTCTTTCTGCATTTTCTGGAATTGCGGAACAGCTATGGTTAATAACTGAATAGCAATGGACGCAGAGATGTATGGCATGATACCCAATGCGAATATGGAAGCCCTAGAAAACGATCCGCCGGCAAACATATTAACCAAACCCAGGATACCCTGATTAGAATTTTTCTCAAAGTCGGTGAGCGCATTTGCATCAATGCCGGGCAAAGCGATATAGGATCCTACGCGGTAGATGAGGACCAGGAGCAGGGTGGTCAGGATGCGGTTACGCAAATCCTCAATACTCCAGATATTCTTAATCGTTTCGATAAATTTCTTCACAGGAAGATAAAGGTTTAATAGCGCTATTAAATATGAAAAGACGCACTACTCCGTAGGCGTCTCCTCAGTCGTAAAGTCTTATACCAGTTCTACTGATCCACCTGCTGTTTCGATGGCCTGTTTAGCTTTTTCGCTGATTGCGTTAACTTTAACAGACACTTTGGTTTTGAGTTCGCCGTTAGCGAGGATCTTAACTTTAGCGGTTCTGTTAATCAGACCGTTCATGAACAGGTTTTCCAGATTAAACTCCTGAAGGCCATATTTTTCAACTAAATGATCCAGCTGACCCAGGTTGAAGATTGTGTATTCTTCACGGTTGTTATTCTTGAAACCGCGTTTTGGCATACGGCGTTGGATTGGCATCTGGCCACCTTCGAAGCCTTTCTTGCTGGCATAACCAGCACGTTGCTGGATACCTTTGTTACCTTTTGTAGAGGTACCACCTTTACCGGAAGCCTCACCACGTCCGAGACGTTTCTCTTTATGTACAGCGCCTTGTGCAGGCTGTAATGAATGCAGATTCATAGTTTAATTGTTTTTACTTGCGCGGAAATTAACCGCTCGCTTTATATTAAAATAAAAATGGTAAAGTCACAAATGTAAAGGTAAGATTATCAACAGACAATCCCACAGCAGTGTTACTTAATTAAGCGTTAACTGTTTCTACCGTTACAAGGTGATTAACCTTACGGACCATACCCAGGATCTGAGGAGTAGCTTCTACTTCAACAGTAGCATGCATTTTAGTCAGGCCCAGTGCCTTCAAGGTCAGTTTCTGCCTTTCAGGACGGTCTATACCACTTTTCACTTGAGTGATCTTAATCTTTGCCATAAATCCCTATCCGCTAAAAGCGGAGTAATTTAATTGTTAATGAATTATTTTCAAAATTTCCCCGTTGATACCCGCTTTCCGGCGGGTTAGTATCAACCGTTGAAAACTTTCTTCAGGGAAACGCCTCTTGTTTTAGCGATGCCGATTGGTTCGCGTAACATGCCTAAAGCTTTGAAGGTAGCTTTCACCACGTTGTGTGGATTAGCGGAACCCAGAGATTTAGCCAGAACGTCGGTTACACCAACGCTTTCCAGTACTGCACGCATGGAACCTCCTGCGATCACACCGGTACCGTGAGCGGCTGGTTTGATCAATACTTTGGCGGCGCCTTCTTTAGCAAACTGATCGTGAGGGATGGTACCGTGCATAACAGGAACCTTGATCAGATTCTTCTTAGCATCGTCTATACCTTTGGTGATAGCCTGCTGTACTTCTTTGGCTTTACCAAGACCGTGACCAACAACACCGTTTTCATTACCTACTACTACCAGCGCGGAGAAACTGAATGTACGACCGCCTTTGGTGGTTTTAGTAACACGGTTGATCGCCACTACTTTCTCTTTCAGCTCCAGATCACCAGCCTTTACTTTATTGAATGAATTCTTTGCCATTTTATTTTATAAGAATTACTTGTTCAGAATTATAAGATTCGGACTCCGTGATTAAAACTGAAGACCGCCTTCTCTTGCTCCGTCAGCTACGCTTTTCACGCGGCCATGATATAAATAACCACTTCTGTCAAAAACGCAGGTGGTAAGACCCAGTGCCAGTGCTTTTGCAGCCAGTGCTTTTCCTACCAGTGCAGATTTTTCAATTTTGGTACCTGCCTGTGCTTTGATATCCTTATCACGGGAAGAAGCTGCAGCCAGGGTAGTGCCATTGGTATCATCGATCAACTGCACATAGATATCGCTGTTGCTGCGAAATACAGATAATCTTGGTTGCTTTGCAGTACCGGAAATTTTCTTACGGATGCGGTAGCGGATTTTCTGTCTCCTGTTAACTTTTGTGCTCATTTTGAGTTTTATTTTATAACCCCGATGCTGCCGGGGTATCTGTTAAAATCAGCTAACCAGCTATAGTAGCTGATTAGCCAATTAAATATTTTACTTACCGGCTGATTTACCAGCTTTCTTACGTACCACTTCATCGCTGTAGCGAACACCTTTACCTTTGTACGGCTCTGGTTTACGCAGACTGCGGATTTTAGCGGCTACCTGGCCCAGCAACTGGTTGTCGATACCTTCCAGCATGATCTTAGGGTTCTGACCTTTTTCAGTAAGGGTAGAAACCTTCAGTTCTTTCGGAATTTCGAAAACGATATTGTGAGAGTAACCTAAAGCGAGATCCAGTAACTGACCGCTGTTTGCTGCTTTATAACCAACACCCACCAGTTCCAGTTGTTTTTTGAATCCTTCAGTAACACCCTGAACCATGTTGGCCAGTAAAGCGCGGTATAAACCGTGGAGTGCTTTGTGGCGGATCTGTTCGGTTGGGCGGATAACTGTTAAAACGCCGTCCTTCACCTCAATTTTCATATCCCTGTCGATGCTTCTTTTCAGTTCACCTTTAGGGCCTTTTACGGTTACTTCATTGGTAGGAGAAACAGTAACTGTAACTCCGCTGGCCAATTTGATAGGACTTTTACCTATACGAGACATAACTTTAATTTAAAGTTGTTTGATATTGATGTACCGGTTATCCGTGTTCAGCGCCGTATAGAGAGCTTAATTGTCAGATAACTTAAGTGAATGACCAGCTGGATAACCAGCCAGTCATTCAATATATTAATAGACGAAGCAAACTACTTCGCCACCTACGTTTTGAGCTTTTGCTTCCTTATCGGTCATTACACCTTTGGAAGTAGAGATAATCGCTACGCCTAAACCGTTCTTCACGCGCTTAAACTCTTCTGGTTTAGCGTACTGACGCAGACCTGGGCGGCTGATGCGTTGTAATTCCTTGATAGCGGGTTCTTTGGTGATCGGATCGTACTTCAAAGCGATTTTGATTACGCCTTGTTTAGTATCTTCTTCGAATTTGTACTTCAGGATATAACCTTTATCGTACAGAATTTCTGTAATGCGTTTTTTCAGCTTGGAAGCCGGAATTTCCACAATCCTGTGGGTGGCCATTTGCGCGTTCCGGATGCGTGTCAGGAAGTCTGCTATTGGATCAGTAACCATTGTTGTAATAGTTTGATAAATGTTTACAATGCGATATCCAATCGTAATAAGATGGGAATCAAATAACTTTTCTGGATTTATTCATCCGGTAATCCGGACTGATAAATACCTTGAATTACCAGCTGGCTTTTCTAACGCCAGGGATTTTACCTGCGAGTGCCAGGTCACGGAACATGTTCCTGCAGAGGCCGAAGTGACGCATATATCCTTTAGGACGACCGGTCAGCTGGCATCTGTTTTTCAGACGAACAGGAGAAGCGTTTTTAGGAAGTTGATCCAGTGCAGCGTAGTCACCGGCAGCTTTCAGGGCAGCGCGTTTTTCTGCAAACTTAGCTACCATAGCTTCTCTTTTCCTTTGTCTGGCTTTTACGGATTCTTTTGCCATAATTATATTATCGTTTCGATTTACTGATTATCTTTTTTCATATTCCTGAAAGGCATGCCCATTTCCTTCAGCAGCTCGTAAGCTTCTTCGTTGGTATTGGCAGTGGTAACGAAGGTGATATCCATACCGGACATTTTCGTTACTTTATCGATATCGATTTCAGGGAAGATGATCTGTTCAGTGATACCCATTGTGTAGTTACCACGACCGTCAAATGCTTTTTCGTTCACGCCTTTGAAGTCACGTACACGTGGGAGGGATACCGCGATTAAACGATCCAGGAAGTCGTACATATTAGTGCTGCGTAAAGTTACACGTGCACCGATCGGCATGTTCTTCCTGAGTTTGAAGTTGGAGATATCCTTTTTAGACAGGGTAGCGATAGCTTTCTGACCAGCGATGCGGGTCATTTCGTCTACAGCAATGTCTACCAGTTTCTTATCGCCTACTGCACCATTGATACCCTGGTTCAGGCAAATCTTTACCAGGCGAGGAACCTGCATTACACTTTTGTAGTTGAATTTCTTCATCAGTGCAGATTTAACTTCCTCGTGGTATTTGGTCTGCAGTCTCGGAGTATATTTTGTGTTTGACATTATTTAATTACCTCCCCTGATTTTTTAGCGATACGAATTAATTTACCGTTTTCTCTCTGCCTGTTAACTCTGGTCGGTTTACCAGCTTTAGCATCCCACAGCATCACATTAGAGATGGCGATAGGAGCTTCCTGCTTAACAATACCACCTTTGGTATTCTGGGCAGTTGGCTTCGTGTGTTTGGTAATAATGTTAACGCCTTCTACAAGAATGCGGGCTTTAACAGGATCCACTTCCAGCACTTTACGCGCTTTGGTTCTGTCCTTGTCATCACCGGCAATTACCGCAACCAGGTCGCCTTTCTTAATGTTAAATTTAGGCTTAAATCTAGTTTTCATTACTTTGATTTATTTATAAACGCCAAGCGAAACAATAGTTTCGCTTGATTAATGTTTTTTCTCGTTTTGCAAACGGGCTGCAAAGATAAGAAATATTTTGGGATTTCGGGATTTTGGCTTTTTTTGATAAAAATCATAAAATTCCAAAATCCCTGTACCGCTATATTTATTATAATACCTCAGGAGCGAGGGAGATAATTTTCATATATCCCTTGTCTCTCAGCTCACGTGCAACCGGACCGAAAATACGGGTACCGCGAGGTTCGTCTGAGTTATTGAGCAGTACAACCGCGTTATCATCGAAACGGATATAAGAACCGTCTTTACGACGTAATTTGTTCTTAGTTCTTACGATTACAGCTTTGGTCACCATACCTTTCTTCACACCACCGCCTGGCATTGCATCCTTAACGGTTACTACAATTTTATCGCCTACGGCTGCGTAGTCCTGACCGGAGTTACCTAATACGCGGATGCACAATACTTCTTTGGCACCGCTGTTATCAGCTACACTCAGTCTTGATTCTTGTTGTATCATCGAAATGAGATTTGATATTGTTTAGTCAGCGGCTGGCACCGGGATTGCCGGCAGCAGCTTGAAACAAATAAATAATTATTTTACTTTAGCGATTACTTCTACCAGTCTCCAGCATTTGTTCTTGCTCAGAGGGCGTGTTTCCGCGATTCTAACGGTATCGCCGATACTGCACTCGTTCTTGTCGTCATGCGCCATGAACTTGGTAGTTTTTTTCACGAATTTACCATAGATCGGGTGTTTCACCTTACGCTCCACCTTTACGGTAATGGTTTTATCCATTTTGTTGCTGGCAACCACACCAATCCTGGTTTTTCTTAATTTTCTTTCGGTCGTCATTGTTGAAAGTTATTTAACCCTCCGGTGAGGAGGTCATAAATTGTGTTATACTAATGCTATGTCAGCAGCCCCGGGCGTACCGGGACTGAAGATTTAGAAGCCCAGTTGTCTTTTACGCAGTTCGGTGTTCATCCGAGCGATATCGCGTCTTACGGCGCGGATGCTCATTGGATTTTCGATTGGCGTAATTGCGTGACCAAAGGTCATTTTTTTCAAGCGGAGTTCTTCTGCAGAGATTTTCTCTTTCAGATCCTGTTCGCTCAGGCCTTTCAGTTCCAGCTTTTCTTTTGCCATTGTATTGAGTTTGATTCGGTTAGCTGCAGGAGCAGTGTTACCGGATTTTAGTTATTGTGTACCTGTAATTAAGCTACGTAGTCGCGGCTGGTTACAAATTTTACTTTGATGGGCAGTTTTTGTGCTGCGAGTTCCATTGCTTCTTTTGCTACCTGTAAGGGAACGCCATCAGCTTCAAATAAAATTCTACCTGGCTTTACAACTGCTGCCCAATGGTCAGGAGCACCTTTACCTTTACCCATCCTCACTTCCAAAGGCTTAGCAGTGATAGGTTTGTCAGGGAATATGCGGATCCATACGTTACCTTCACGTTTCATGTGCCTTGTCAGCGCAACACGTGCAGCTTCGATCTGCCTGTCGGTGATCCACTTAGGTTCTAATGCTTTAAGACCGAAAGTACCAAAGGAGAGGGTAGCGCCTCTTTTAGCGTTCCCTTTGATGCGGCCTTTGTGCATCTTCCTGTGTTTCGTTCTTTTTGGCTGTAACATCGTCTATGTTGTTAATGTTAATAGTAATTGTTAATGTCTGCTTAACCGCCAGATATTATCTGCGGCCACCGCCACGGTGTTCTCCACCGCCTCTTCTTTCGCCACCACCGCGGTTGTCTCTGCGTTCACCGTGATGTTCTCTTCTTTCACCACCATGACCAGTGCCACGGTTATCGCCTTCCTTACCGGTTAAAACGTTCGGGTTGAGATCGCGTTTACCCAGTACTTCACCTTTACAGATCCATACTTTGATACCGATTTTACCATAAACGGTTAATGCGAACAGGGAAGCGTAGTCGATATCCATACGGAAAGTATGTAAAGGCACGCGACCTTGTTTCATTTCTTCGGAGCGGGCAATCTCAGCACCACCTAAACGGCCGCTGATCTTAACCTTGATACCTTCAGCACCCATTCTCAGAGCGGTAGCAATCGCCATTTTGATAGCACGTTTGTAGTTGATACGGCTTTCAATCTGTTTTGCGATTGTTTCAGCAACGATGTTAGCATCCATTTCAGGACGACGGATCTCCAGGATGTTGATCTGTACATCTTCTTTGCCTGTCAGCTTCTTCAGCTCTTCTTTGATGCGATCAACTTCGTTACCGCCTTTACCAATGATGATACCAGGCTTAGAAGTATGAACAGTGATGATTAACTTACCTAAAGTTCTTTCGATCACAACTCTTGAAATGCCACCTTTGTTGATACGGGCATTCAGATAAGTTCTGATCTTGTTATCTTCGATCAGTTTGGTCGCAAAATCTTTTTTGCTGCCATACCAATTAGAGTCCCATCCTCTGATGATACCTAACCTGTTACCAATAGGATTTGTTTTCTGACCCATGTTCTGGTTATTTGTCTATTAGTTTAATAGTTTTGTTTCTGTTTCGTTTCCGGTTTGCACTGAATTACTGTGCTTTACCATCCACTACAATCGTTACGTGGTTACTTCTCTTGCGGATACGGTAACCCCTTCCCTGCGGAGCCGGGCGCATTCTTTTCAGTGTGCGGCCGCCATCAACAAAAACGGTTTTTACGATCAGGTTAGCATCTTCTACCCTTGCACCTTCGTTCTTCACTTTCCAGTTTGCGATAGCGGATATCAGCAACTTCTCTAAAGGTACGCTTGGGTGTTTCGGATGGAATTTCAAAATATTCAAAGCCTTTTCCACATCCAGTCCACGGATTAAGTCCGCGAGCAAACGCATTTTGCGGGGAGATGTAGGATTATTATTCAGCTTAGCTACTGCTTCCATTGTGATTAATTTCTTTTATTATTTAATGTCTGATGTCTGGTGTTTGATGTTCCGGTTTGAAACGAATACTTCAAACCTCAAACCTCAGACTATAATTTACATTTTCTTGTTAACGTGTCCTCTGAAGTTACGTGTAGGTGCAAATTCGCCCAGTTTATGACCAACCATAAATTCCGTTACATAAACAGGAATAAATTTGTTGCCATTGTGAACGGCGAAAGTGTGACCAACGAAATCAGGCGTGATAGTAGAACGACGGCTCCAGGTCTTGATAACAGAACGCTTGGTACCGGTATTCATCTTTTCAACTTTTGTTTCTAATTTCAGGTCTACGTAAGGACCTTTTTTTATGGAACGAGCCATGTCTTACTGATTTATGATTTTTCAAACCCGGGATCCGGTATTGCTACCGGAGCCCTGATTCAGAAATATTATAATTTTTTACCGTTTTTCCTGCTAATGATCAGCTTATCAGAACTCTTATGCGGCTTTCTGGTTTTCAGACCTTTCGCATATTTACCAGTTCTTGATCTTGGATGGCCTCCGGAAGATTTACCTTCACCACCACCCATCGGGTGATCCACAGGGTTCATAGCCACACCACGGTTGCGGGGGCGGATACCTCTCCAACGGTTAGCACCTGCTTTACCGATAGATTGCAGGGCGTGATCGGAGTTAGAAACAGTACCTACGGTTGCTTTACAAGTATTTAATACTTTGCGGAGCTCGCCGGAAGGCATTTTCAGTACGGCATATTTTTCTTCCTTGTTGGACAGCTGTGCATAAGCGCCGGCGCTTCTTGCGATTGCACCACCTTTACCAGGCTGCAGCTCGATGTTATGTACAACAGTACCCAGTGGCATGTTTTTCAGCGGTAAAGCGTTACCTACTTCAGGAGCTACATCGGCGCCGCTGATAACGGTACCACCTACCTGTAAGCCCTGTGGAGCAATAATGTAACGTTTTTCACCATCTGCATAACTTACCAGGGCGATGAATGCACTACGGTTAGGATCGTATTCGATCGTTTTTAACAGTAGCAGGAACATTCTCCTTATCACGTTTGAAATCAATTACACGGTATTGTTTCTTGTGACCACCACCTATGTAGCGCATAGACATTCTGCCTTGCGCATTTCTACCGCCGGTCCTTTTGATAGGCTCCAGCAGGCTTTTTTCAGGGGTATCCGATGTCAGCTCAGCGTAAGCGTTGCCTATTTTCCAGCGGGTACCGGCCGTCATTGGTTTGAACTTCTTCAGTGCCATTACTTCCTAAAAAGTTAAATGTTGTTATTAAATATAAATAGTGATCTGTATATACATCCACATCCCGGCTGTTCAGGCCGGAACGGCACTACATGTTAGCATACAGATCTATAGTTTCACCAGCTGCAACGGTAATGATCGCCTTTTTGTAAGACGGTTTTTTACCTGCAATGAAACCGGCTTTAGTAAAGCGGAATTTAGCTTTACCTGGCATTACAGCAGTATTTACATCTGCTACGGTTACACCGTAAAACTCTTCCACTGCTTTCTTGATCTCCAGTTTGTTGGCTTTTTTGTCAACAATGAAATAGTAGCGGTTGAATTTTTCAGTTGCTTTGTTAACCTTTTCGGATACCACCGGTTTGATTAAAACGTCAGAAAGTTTCATCTTCTTTATAGCATTAAGCTGTTGGCATTACCCTCCAGCTGTTATTGAATTGGTTTTGACATCCTTAAGCTTCTGCAGGCTCTTCAGTGAAGATTTTTGCAGCGCTTTCTGTGAACACGATATAGTTGCTGTTCATGATGTCGTAAGTATTGATATCACTCAGAACAGTACCGTCTACAGTTGGGATGTTTCTTAAAGACAGGTAAACATTGTCATTGTGCTCAGGCGTGATGAACATAGTCTTTCTGCCTTCAACATTGATGTTCAGATTCTTCAGGAAACCAACGAATTGTTTGGTTTTTGGTGTTTCAAGCTGCAGATCTTCAACGATAATGATGCTGTTTTCTTTAGCTTTTACTGACAGGGCGGAGATCTTTGCGAGATCTTTCACTTTCCTGTTCAGTTTGAAACCCCAACCGTGCGGTTTTGGTCCGAAGATGGTACCACCACCTTTATACAATGGGTTACGGATGTTACCTTTACGGGCGCCACCGGTACCTTTTTGTTTGTGCAGTTTACGGGAAGCACCTTTTACTTCAGCTCTGGTTTTTACCTTATGGGTACCCTGACGCTGAGCAGCCAGGTATTGTTTAACAGCCAGGTAGATTACGTGGTTGTTAGGCTCAACACCAAAGATCTCCTCAGGAAGCTCAATAGACCTTCCGGTTTTCTTACCTTCTATATTTAAAATATCGATTTGCATATTACTTCTGGATTAAAACGATTGAACCAATGTGGCCGGGAACGGAACCACTTACCAGGATATAATTCTTTTCAGGGAATATTTTCACGATCTTCAGACCTTTCACTTTCACTCTTTCATTACCTGTCTGGCCGGCCATACGCATACCCTTGAAAACGCGGGAAGGATAAGAGGATCCACCAACAGAACCAGGAGCCCTGCTTCTATCGTGCTGACCGTGGGTAGCTTCACCCACACCGCTGAATCCGTGGCGTTTTACAACACCCTGGAAACCTTTACCTTTGGAAGTGCCTACAACGTCAATTGTTTCACCTTCTGCGAAGATTTCGCAGGTGATAGATTCACCGAGGGCTTTCTGTACATCCGGGTTGCGGAATTCTTTTACGAAACGTTTGGGAGAGGTGCTTGCTTTCGCGAAGTGACTGCTTTCTGCTTTAGTGGTGTGTTTTTCTTTCTTTTCACCGAAAGAAACCTGAATTGCATTGTAACCATCTGTTTCCAGGCTTTTTACCTGGGTTACAACGTTGGGACCCGCTTCGATAATGGTAACAGCTGTTTGTTTACCATTAGACTCGAAGATGCTGGTCATACCAATCTTTTTGCCAATAATACCTTTCATTTTTTATATGATTTTACCCAGCGCCTGGGGGATTTCGTGCTATCCCCAGGATGGGGCGGTTTAAATACATTTATTGGGCGGCCGCCCAGAAGGCGCGACCTATGTTTGTTTGTTAAAATTGTTATCCCGCTGGTAATCAACAAGATAACCATAAATCAATAAAAGGCCGGCCTTTCGCCCGCCTCGCTGTTGTCCTATGCTTTAATTTCAACTTCCACTCCGGAAGGCAGATCGAGCTTGCTCAGCGCGTCTACAGTTCTGGAAGAAGACGTGTATATATCCAGTAAACGTTTGTGTGTACACAGTTGGAACTGCTCGCGCGCTTTCTTATTTACGTGCGGAGAACGTAATACTGTAAATATTTTCTTCTCGGTAGGTAAAGGAATTGGACCTGTTACCACGGCACCCGTGTTACGCACGGTTTTAACGATCTTCTCAGCAGACTTGTCTACCAGGTTATGATCGTAGGACTTCAGCTTGATTCTTATTCTCTGAGACATATGCAATGAACTTCTTCTTGTTTTTTCCCAATACAATTTGGGAGGGCAAAGGTAACCCGTTTTTTCTATTTGGCAAATAATTCTCAGGAAAAAATAAAAGAAACCGGGCAAGGGGCTGGCTCCGGGGGCGATAGAAGTGCAGTAAAAATGATATTATCCAGTATTAAGGCTTCAGAAATCATTCATTGTGTGTAGATTAAGCCTTAAGGTAACTTCACATGCTCGTTTCGACAAATATAGGAAAACAAATTTCAAAACCAAAAAAAGGAGAATTTCTTTACAATTTTTTCCGGGAGACGGGAAAACGGAGAAACTATTTCAAAGGAGATCCCAAACAGGTGGATCCTAATATCGGATTCCCTGCCTGCTGGCAGGGACCGGGAAATTAAAGTATTGTATTTCAATGCGCCACGATCCATACCATTTCAGACCCGGAACTAAGACATTGTATTCCGGGGACTTCCTTACCGGGGGATATTCAAAACAGGTAAAAAATACAGGTGGGAAAGTGATATGCAAAAAGAAGGGCAAACCTAAAAGAGAAAGGGTTGTTCCCGCTTACCTGGAACAACCCATCTCCGAATAATTAAAGTGGTTTGATGATCTGTGGTCAAACGACCCAACAACCATTAAAGTGGCAAACCACCTAATAATGACTTAATTAATCCTAAGACTAATGCCAGCAGTTGATTCAGTACATCCATGGAAAAAGGTTTTTATAAGATACTGCCTACTCTATTACCTGGTTTTCGGCATCCCCAGTTGTTATTCAGTTAACACGACTAAATTAAAAGCTATCAATCAATATTCAGTCGTTCATTTTGTTCATTTCAAACAGTTAACAGGTATCCGTTCATTCAGCTGCCATAGCGTCTTTACAGCGATATCAGGTTTAAATAAAGAGGCTGTTCCGGTGTGGAACAGCCTCCAGGATGATGTGTGTAAGGGAAATAGTTTCATCAAGTATGGAACAATCCCTTACTGACAGGAGTCCTTATTACAGGCCACCCAGCAGAGATTTCAGCAGAGCAACCAGTGTTGCCAGCAGTTGAGTCAGTACATTCATAAGATAGTTCTTACTACGGGTGACACCTACTCTCTTTCTTTGGTTTTCGGCAATCCCAGGTACACTTCCTTTTTAAGTGTGCATCGAAATTAACAGCTATTCATATAATTACGTTCGTTCATTTTGTTCAGTTCGGCATCCTGATGTACCGCTGTTCAATGAGCCATCATGGCGCACTCTTAAATGATAAAAGCCCCGGCAAATACCGGGGCTTTCATCATTTAACATTGATGGCTGCTCAATGTTATAAAAGCTGTTTGGGAATTACCGGCAAGCGGATATGTATTCACCACATATGCAGTTACGCTCATGCTTCAATACCCCGTTGTACTGGTATAGGACTCATAGTACAGGTTAAATGCCACCGAGTGCAGATACCAGCAATACCCAGCAGCCTTTTTCAGAAATGTGTTTAGTGCATCAGGGATTATAAATGCGCCTACTCCTTCATATGTTTTTCGGCAATCCCATTGAGACTAAAGATTACAGTGCGCCCACTACAGTGCTCAGGAACCTAAGCACTGCCAGGAGAATAGTGTTTAACATACCGGGAATATTTACGGATGTGGTGCTTACTCTATATTGGGTTTTCAGCATCCCCCTGTCTGTGCCCTCACAGACGGCTACTAAAATAAGTGGTTCCGGCAAAAAAGCTCCTGTTCAATTAGTTCATTCCTACTCCGGCTGTTCATTTTATTCAGCAACTGTAGCAGGTAGGATTCCTTATAACAGCAATGGCGGCAATATATTATTGCCGCCATTGCTGAACTTGTTTTTATATTAAAATTACTTTCCGGTTTCTTCCCTGTAGATCTGTTTAGCTTTTGCCGATGGCAGATAGATCTGGAAACCTACACCCAGGCTAAGCCGGTTAGCAGTAGTTGAATTACCACCACCTACGGTAAGGTCATACTTAAACAATCCTTCCAAACCTATATTAGGCGTGATAAAATAAGAAATACCGGGGCCAATGCCAACATTAAAACCATTGGTAGAAGCACCACTCGCGGGGTTTGTACCGGCAAATCCGGCATTTGCTTCCACGAAGAACCGCGTTCTCTTGGAAAACTCCAGCTTTCTGACGTTTTTATCTTCCACAAAATAACGGGCAAAAGCGCCAACACCATAAGTAGTATTGGATGCTCTCACATCGGTCGTTTTATTCTTTGTGGTGTTTGCGCCAAAATTAACATAACCACCAATAGCAAGACCGTCCTTGATAAACCAACCTATCTTCGGTGACAGATTAAAATTAAAAGCAGTGCTCTCTTTTTGGAAAGTAACATTAAGATTGGTCAGATCGGCGCCTACCATAATATTTCCTTTCTGAATTTGGGCGTTAGCAGCAGAACTAAACAATACAGCCGCAAGTGCAAGGGTTAAGAGACGAATTCTTTTCATAGTCTGATTTTTAGTTTTAACAATTTACATGTTGAATGAATAAGAAATTAGCAGGTAAACGCTTTCCGTTTACAATTAAACTGCTGATATCAGCCGTAAAAAATAAAGGCAGGGGATAATGGGGAGTAGCTTCACATCGTCAAACAAACATCATCACGTGTTAACAACAACTCTTGTAGCGCAAAACTACTGAAAATGAATCTAATAAATACTCATTCTTCAAAAAAAATTTAAAAACTCCTGGATCAGATCCCTTCATTTATTCTCTCTACATGAATACTTATCCTTATTCATTATTACTATAACATTTGAATTCCAATGTTGTTGCATAAAAACAGGAATCATCGCAAAAGAATAAGGAGATCATCAACTGTAACAGATCAGGAGCGGTTTTTCAGCAGATCTGCATGCGTGCAGAAAATTCCCTGATGCTGTAAGAAACTTAGGAATCCATCCATTTTCTGCCGCATCTTTTCTCCCGAAACCCGTTTGATATAAACGGGTAATCCGTAAGCGTTAATATCACTTAATTCCCATGGATGGAAATAAAAAGAGAGATAAGCGTCCTTTTTCAGTATCCTTTTACTGAAGTGGCGGGTTATCCACAGGGGCATATTTTTTACGCTCAGCCAGAACAGCGGATATCTTAGTAATGGAGATACAGAAGAAGGAATGATCCAGGTATCCTGCTCTTTAAACACGGTTCTTGGCAGGTGCCGGTTATTGTACCTGCCCGGAAGCCAGGTAGGGTTCACAGAGGCATCATACAGGTAGCCGGCCGCTTTGAGCGCCTGCATATTTACCTTGCGGAGGCGTGGCATACGGAAACCTTCTACCGGCTGACCGCTGATCTCCTGCAGGGCCAGGCGGGAACCTTCCAGGTCGGCTTCCGTGAAAGAGCTGTGGTAATAGGCATGAGAAGCTATTTCATGCTTTGCCGCCATCTGCCTGATCAATTCAGGATAGTGCTGCGCCCAGTAAGCGGTGACGAAAAAAGTAGCGCGTACGTTATATTTCTCAAATAAAGCCAATGTTGCCTGCAGACCATTCCTGGAAACTTCCAGTTTCTCCTGGAGGGGCACCTGCTGACCAAATTCTTCCGGGATATCAAATTCTTCCACATCCACACTGATCAATATCCTGTTGCTATGTTCCATAAAGTTAAGCGGCAGATGAGCTGAAAATAATCCTGCAGTAATTCATTACCTCCTTCATTAAAAGTTTGGTTCTGAAAGATGAAAACTGGATACCCGGCCGGCAAGATACTGCAACTGCGCCTATCTTGAGATGGGAACGCTTACCTGCCTGGTACAAAAATTCGCTATCATAAAGAAAACCATCAATACGGGTAGAGAGCAGGATATTTCTTCCATAAACATTAAAACCCTTCAGCCCGGCCTGGGCGTCCTCCACTTTAAGGTTCAGTACCCGCCGGTTCAGCAGGCGACTGATCCTGGTTATAATGCGGCGTTTACGGGGTAATTTATGAAGATAGGCCTCTCCCCTTTCACCGGCTACCACATCCATGCCCCGGAGCAAACCATCATATGCTTCTTTTACAGCATTTACACCAAACGGAAAATCCAAATCAGTGTATACCTGGAACGCATGTTGAGAGCGCTTTACACCCTCCCTCACCGCAAATCCCTTCCCACGGTTGCGGGTATAACTGACAATGATGATTCCAGGGATAGCCACTTCCAGCCAGGCAATATGCTGACGGGTAAAATTTTTTACGGAACCATCATTCACAAGAATAAGCTGAACAGGCGTATCGCCCATAAGAGTTGTTATCTCGTGGTAATGCCTGATAAGTGATTCCACCCAGGGACCCGCAGGATTCCAGCAGGGCAGAATCAAATCCAGACCGGGAGCTAACGAGACCATTTCTCCCGATGTATGTACCACAGTTGTAGGAGGTGCTTGTAATAACTCTAATGACATAATTCAAAGGCTATCAGTAAATAATACCGGTTGGGATAGTTTATAATCCACTATACCTATGACGTCAAAAGGGAAATCTCCCCCTATCAGGCAGCCCAATAATAAAAAAGGTCCTGTAAAACAGGACCTCTGGCAGTTAGCAAAAAGTAAATTGCAGTTGTAGGTTATTGCTATTGTAAAATATCGAATATTCTTTTCATGGCAATAGCATTTTCATGTCAGTCAGAGTTCTGAAAAGCAAAAAGGTTGTTCCGCTTTCGCAGAACAACCTTTCTGGTATAAAAAGCTAAGATTAAGCGTTTACTTTGCCTTTCACTTTTGCAATCACTTCTTCTGACACGTTGTTTGGTGCAGGAGCATAGTGAGAGAACTCCATGATGGAGCTTGCGCGGCCGGAAGACAGGGAACGCAGCTGAGTTACGTAACCGAACATTTCGCTCAGTGGCACTTTAGCCTTGATAACCTGTACACCGTTTTTAGAGTCCATACCTTCCAGCATACCACGACGACGGTTGAGGTCACCTGTAACATCACCCATGTATTGGTCAGGAGTCTGTACTTCTACTTTCATGATCGGCTCCAGCAATACTGGTTTAGCTTTGCGGGCAGCTTCACGGAAAGCTTGTTTGGCGCACAATTCGAATGACATGGCGTCGGAATCCACCTGGTGGAATGAACCATCGAACAGGCGAACCTTTAAGCTGGTCAGCGGGAAGTTTGCGAGCACACCCTGGTTGAGTGACTGTTCAAAACCTTTCTGTACAGCAGGGATGAACTCTTTAGGGATAGCACCACCAAAGATGTCGTTGATGAACTGCAGGGATTTACCTTCGTTCTCTTTCAGCCATTCAGCATCAGCAGGTCCGATTTCTATCTGGATATCGGCAAATTTACCACGACCACCGGTTTGTTTCTTGAATACCTCGCGGTGTTCAACTTTGGTAGTGAGGGCTTCTTTGTAAGCAACCTGAGGAGCTCCCTGGTTTACTTCTACCTTGAATTCGCGACGCATACGGTCAACGATGATTTCAAGGTGCAACTCACCCATACCGCTCAATACGGTCTGACCTGTTTCTTCGTCGGTTTTTGCTTTCAGGGTAGGATCTTCTTCTACCAGTTTAGCAATGGCCATACCCATCTTATCAACGTCTGCCTGAGTTTTAGGCTCAATGGCAATGTGGATAACCGGTTCAGGGAAGGTCATAGATTCCAGGATAATCGGTGCTTTTTCATCGCACAGGGTATCACCGGTTTTAATATCTTTAAAACCAACAGCAGCACCGATATCACCAGCTTCGATGAAATCGATAGGGTTCTGCTTGTTAGCGTGCATCTGCATGATACGGCTGATACGCTCGTTTTTGCCGGTACGGGTGTTCAGTACATAAGAACCTGCATCCAGGTGACCGGAATAAACCCGGAAGAACGCCAGACGACCTACGAAAGGATCGGTTGCAATTTTGAACGCCAGTGCAGCCAGTGGTTCTTTAGCAGAAGGTTTACGTTCCAGTTCTTCACCGCTATCGGGATCAGTACCTTTTACAGCTTCAACATCCAGCGGAGAAGGCAGGTAACGGCAAACCGCATCCAGCATTTTCTGTACGCCTTTGTTTTTGAAGGAGGAACCGCACATCATCGGGATGATAGCGATATCGATAGTAGCCTTACGGATAGCTTCGTGGATCTCATCTTCAGAAATTGAATTAGGATCTTCGAAGAATTTCTCCATCAGGGTATCATCGTATTCAGCAACCGCTTCCACGAGCTTAGCTCTCCATTCTTCTGCTTCAGCCACCATATCTTCCGGGATAGGAACTTCCTGGTAGGTAGCACCTTTACCTTCTTCGTCCCAGATAATACCTTTCATGGTGATCAGATCTACCACACCTTTGAAGGTGTCTTCAGCTCCGATCGGCAGGGTTAAAGGCACAGGGTTAGCACCCAGCATTTCTTTAACCTGTTTTACCACGTTCAGGAAGTCTGCGCCGGAACGGTCCATTTTATTAACGAAACCGATACGTGGTACACGGTAGCGGTTAGCCTGGCGCCAAACGGTTTCAGACTGAGGTTCAACACCGGATACAGCGCAGAATAATGCTACCAGACCATCCAATACACGGAGAGAACGTTCTACCTCTACGGTAAAGTCCACGTGACCCGGGGTATCGATGATATTGAATTTATATTGTTTGGTATCAGGTAAGGCTTTACCTTGTAAGGTTGGAAAATTCCAGAAACAAGTGGTTGCCGCAGATGTGATGGTAATACCTCTCTCCTGCTCCTGTGCCATCCAGTCCATTGTAGCAGCACCCTCGTGCACCTCTCCAATTTTGTGGGATTTACCTGTATAATACAGGATACGTTCTGTGGTAGTGGTTTTACCCGCATCGATGTGCGCCGCAATACCAAAGTTCCTTTGAAATTTTAAGTCTGCCATAATATTAAAGTGACTAAATAATGCAATTTGGGGGGCAAAGGTAATTTATTTTTAACAATAAATAAAATGACCTTCTTTTCCAAATTGTTATTTCTCAAAAACAGATGATAGCCTTATTCATATTGTATTTAATAATTATAAATAGTTCTGCGAAAACCAGTTTTTAGACGGTAGCGACCACTTTTTTATCAATTTCCACCAAAAGTTTAAATTAACGTTTTCCAGGTGTTATAATTCTGTCATATTTGTGAAGCATTGTAAACCGGATATACCTGAAGACTGAGCATTAAAAATACAGCGAAGACCAAGATTTGAAAAATCGGTTTCCCTTAAATAAAATCGTCATGAAATAGAAAGATACTCCGCGCGCTTGTATAACAGGCAGATAAGTTACTTACTATTGTACCCTTCCTGTCCGGCGCTGTAGCAGTCCTGAACCTTTTACTTATAACCATACATATATGAGATCAATTGTACTCAGATGCACGCTCGCACTGTTGCTGCCCGTGTGCGCCTATATTTCATCCCATGCCCAGGTAGTGCTTAAGCGCCAGGTGGTTGCCAACGCAGGCGGTTCCGCGGTGGTTCAGAACATTCAGTTCCAGTATACAGTAGGTGAGCCTGTCATTTTACCGATAACAGATGGCAGGGTATTGCTGACACAGGGATTTCAGCAACCGGAAGATTTTATAAAGCTGACACCGGGGGTAAACCCTGTAAAGAGCTATATACTGTTCCCTAATCCGGCTATCACCAACACCAGGGTTGTATTTGACCTGCTGGCAAAAGTAAATGTAACCCTTGAACTGATCAACCCCGCCGGACAGGTGATACATCATCAATTCCTGGAAATGGGCCCGGGCAAAAGCACCGTGGTACTGCCTGTAAATCATTTTGCCTCCGGTATTTACACTGTTATGCTGAATGTAAACGGCAATGTATTCTTTGAGAAACTTATTGTGCAATAACAAGATCACCCTTTAACAGATGATATTATGAAATACAGTTATACACTCGTGCTTTTTGCCGGGATACTGGCTACAGGTATGCGGGTAACGGCACAAAAGGCCACTCAGAAACCTCCAAATATCGGCGCCAGCTTCCTGCTGGTTAATCCCGACACCAGGAGCAGCGGCACCGGAGATGCTGCCACCGGTTTATCAGCAGACGCCAACTCCCTGTTCTCAAATGCCGCAAAAATAGTATTTGCGGGCGACTGGGGCGTGAGCGCCAATTATTCGCCCTGGATGTGGGAGCTGAACAATAATAAGTCAAACATGGCTTATGTATCTGGTTACAAAACCTGGAATGGAACCGAAGGTATAGGACTTTCCATGAAGTACTTTAATTATGGCTCCGTTACATTCCGGGATGATAACGGCACAGTGCTGCAGGATTATAATCCCAAGGAATTTGCCATAGACGGTACCTATGCCAGAAAACTGGGCAACCACACATCGCTGGCGCTCAGCATGCGGTATGTGCGCAGCCAGCTTGGACAAGGCTCCTATAATAATATCCAGCAGAAACCGGCATCAGCTGTTGCGGGTGATATCAGCTATTATTACCAGAACAGTGTAGACAAGCTGGATTTCGGCAACCGCTATTGTTTTGGAGTAAGTATCACCAATATAGGCACAAAGCTGCAATACTCAGATGATAACAACAGAAAGAGCTTTCTGCCGATGAACCTCCGTATCGGTGGCGGCTATACGTTTGTACACACCTATGAACACGAATTCACTCTTTCTGTAGACATCAATAAGCTACTGGTACCTACCCCTCCCTTGTATGCACTGGATTCCAATGGCATAGAAACCAGCCAGATCCTGAAAGGTAAAGATCCTGACCGCGGTATTGTGGATGCCATGTTCTCGTCTTTCGGCGATGCTCCCGGTGGTTTTCATGAAGAACTAAGAGAGTTCACCATCGGATCAGGGATTGAATATGCCTACAGACAGGCATTTTTTGTACGGGCAGGATATTTCTATGAACATCCCAACAAGGGCTACCGGCAACATTTTTCAGCAGGACTGGGCGTTCGCGTATCCAATCTTGCGCTGGATATCGCTTACCAGTTGCCCACAGGCGAGAGCCTGATCCAGAAAAGAACCCTGAAGTTCTCGCTGGTCTATAACATAGGAGGAAACCGGGACGAAGCCATACAACCATAAACTAATCCATTATTCAGCCACTTATCTGCTAAAATACCCAACATGAAAAACGAATCTATAACACCCAATATGAAGCCACTGATCATACTTGCATTTCTTTTGTTTGCAGGGTTCATTCCCGGCGCTTTTGCACAGGAATCTGTTAAGCCGGAAAATACCGGCGGTAATACCGGAAGGGTAAGGGACGCGTTATTCCCCACATTCCAGAAAGACATTGCTGAGCTGAACAAAAGATCGGCTCCGCCTGCAATGGATCGTGCGGATGTTTCAAAAGACGCAAAAACACGTCTTTTTACAAACTACCAGGCACAGCATAATAACGCTGCGCTCCGGTCGCGTACCTCCCAAAACAAGACAAGACCCCTTCCATCTGACAGTGCCGCGGTGGCACGACCGGATAACCAGACCGGTAAACAAGTTATTCCTCCTATACCTAACCAGGACGGCGGAGCATCACCTAAACCCAAAAAGAATTAAGCGCATCGTAAACTATTACAAAAATGATTATTATGAAAAAGATATGCTACCTGACCTTCCTGCTGTTGATGGTATCATTTCAAATTGTACGGGCACAAAGTGGGTTAACCGGAACCAACTACCAGGCAATAGCCCGCAATACGAATGGAACGATACTCAGCAACCAATCCTTAACGGTGCGTTTTTCTATTTTGGGCGGTTCTGCTGCAGGACCTGTACAATACCAGGAAACGCATAATACTACCACCAATACCCTGGGCCTATTTACTTTACAAATAGGTAAAGGAACTCCTTTAAGCGGTACTTACAGTGGTGTTCCATGGGCTAATGCCAATCAGTACTTAAAAGTAGAAGTATCTATAAATGGCGGTAATTTTAATGAATTGGGAACCTCTCAATTAATGAGCGTCCCCTACGCATTGTATGCCGCCAATGGTAATCCTGGTCCTGCCGGACCAGCAGGTGCTACAGGTCCTGCCGGCCCTAAGGGCGATCCCGGTGCGGTGGGCCCCGTAGGACCAGTTGGACCAGTTGGACCTGCCGGCGCTAAAGGAGATCCTGGTGTAGCAGGACCAGCAGGCCCCGCTGGACCGGTTGGACCCATAGGACCTGCCGGCGCCAAAGGTGATCCCGGTGTAGCCGGACCAGCAGGCCCCGTTGGCCCAGTTGGACCTGTAGGACCAGCAGGTGCTAAGGGTGATCCCGGTGTAGCCGGACCAGCAGGTCCCATTGGCCCAGTTGGACCTGTAGGACCAGCTGGCGCTAAGGGTGATCCCGGTGTAGCCGGACCAGCAGGACCGGTTGGACCCATAGGACCGGCCGGACCTGTAGGCCCCATTGGCCCAGCGGGCCCCCAGGGACCTGCAGGTGATATTAACGGTGTTGCAGCTGGTGGCGATCTTTCAGGTACCTATCCCAATCCCCTGATAGGAGATGGAAAAGTAACACTGGCAAAAATTGCGGCAGGCGTAATTCCTACTACCCTTCCTCCCAACGGCCCTGCCGGAGGGGACCTTTCAGGCACTTACCCCAACCCGGTTGTAAAGGGATTGCAGGGCCAGCCGGTAAGCAATGTGGCTCCTGCGGCAGGCCAGATCCTTAAGTTTGATGGTGCACAATGGGCTGCGGGCGCACCTCCGGGAGGTGGCCTTACCTTACCCTTTGTTGCCACAGAAAATAACGCCTCCACGCTTTTCAGCATTACCAATAATGGCGACGGCACCTCCATCGAAGGGGTAAATAATACCCCCACCTCCAATATTGCAGCCATAAGGGGTATTGTTAGCTCCACCTCACCAGGTGGCTTTTCCAGCGCGGTAAGAGGTATCAATAACGGTACCGGTGGTTTAGGCGTTGGTGTTTATGGATCCCAGAACGGATCTGGCTGGGGCGTGTATGGTACTACCCCCAACGGGCTTGGCGTGTATGGCAACGCCTCCGCCAATGGAACCGGCGTATATGCCAACAGTAATACAGGCACCGGGTTAACTGCTACCAGCAACAATGGTATCCCGGCGAGTATTTCAATTTTTAACAATGCCAATAACAATAATGCCCTGGTTGTTAATTCAGTAGGAAATGGCACGGTGGTGAATGTAACTACAACCGGCAATGGAGCCGGCGTACGTAGCAGCACCGCTGCCGGATTTGGTGTTCATGGCATCACCAGCGCCCAGACATCAGCCGGTGTTGTAGGCGATAATAACGGCGGCGGCGAAGCTGTAGTGGGCAGAACCACCAGCGATATTGCAGGAGCCGTTGTGGGCCGGAATGATGGCGGTGGTTACGGTGTACGTGGATTTATTGCGACCAACACCAGTAATACGGGAATAGGTGTTTTAGGCCAGGTAGGTTTAAACAACAGTACAGGCAGGGCCGGTCGTTTTGAGAACTTCAACAACACCAATACTGAAGCAAACGTACTGGAAGTGGAAAGCAACAGTAATGGTAATATCCCGGATAATACGCGGGGTAATGCTTCTTCATTCCTGTTAAACAATACCAACAGTGTTGGAGCTGCCGTAAGAGCTGAGGTAAATACCATTTTTGGCAACTTCGGAGCGGCTGGAGTATTTGGGGTTTCTTCTGGCACCGGCGGCCGTGCCGGCTTGTTCTATGCTTCCAATCCTTCAGGTAATGGCGCGTCACTGATAGCGCTCACAGATGGTAATGGTAACGCTATTACCGCCAATGCCGGCAAAGACGGTAATGGGGTGGAAACCAATATAGATGGAGCAGGTAACGCCCTGTATGCCTGGGTTCCTACTTTTTCTACAGGCCGGGCGGGCAGATTTGAGATTTTTAACGAAAACAACACCAATGATGTCATGACTGTTAAAACAGTGGGTAATGGCATTGCCGGTAATTTTAAAGTAGACAAAACAACAGCTACTTCTCCAGCTGTTAAGGGGGAAGTAAACTCCATGTTTGCCAATTTTGGAACAGCAGGTATATACGGGGTTTCTTCCGGTACCGGTGGATATGCCGGTTTATTTTACTCCTCTAATCCCGCAGGAAACGGCCCGGCAATACTCGCCCTTACGGAAGGTGGCGGAAATGGCTTAACAGCCAATGCCGGCGGCACCGGGGATGGTGTTGAAGCCTCCTGTGATGGAAGCGGAAATGCTATTTCCGGCTTTGTACCCAACTTCGGAACAGGTAAAGCAGGCAGGTTTGCCAACTTTAATAATGCCAACAGCCAACCTGTGGTACATATTACCACTACAGGTACCGGCAATGGTATGCTTATTAATCACCAGGGACCATCCGGAAGTGTTGCGGTATTCCAGAGTGCCAGTGTGAATGTAGCCCGCATTAATAAAGCAGGCAGGGGCTTCTTTAACGGCGGCACCCAGAACAGTGGTGCGGATGTGGCCGAATCATTTGCAGTAGCCGGCGAGCGCAACACTTATGAAGCCGGGGATGTACTGGTGATCTCTACACATACAGACCGTATGGTGGAAAAATCTTCCGGTGCTTACTCAACGCTGGTTGCAGGTGTATTTGCTACCAAGCCGGGGTTACTGTTAACCGAGAAGGATATTGACGCAGACCTGGATACCGAAGTACCAATGGGTGTAATAGGAGTGATTCCAACAAAAGTATGTAATGAGAATGGGGTTATCCACCGCGGTGATCTGCTGGTTACATCCAGTAAAGCCGGTTATGCAATGAAAGCCGATATAAATAAAGTGAAACCGGGCCAGGTGCTCGGCAAAGCGCTGCAGGAGTTTGATGGTACAGAAGGTAAGATCAAGGTGTTGGTGAATGTAAAATAAGTGTTCCTGGATATAGCGAAAGGCGGGCATCTGCGGATGTCCGCCTTTTTTATATAGAACCTGCTTCGGAAGTTTCCTGCAATTTATAAGCCTGGATTATTTGCATTTTGCTACGCTGTTCTGCAAGCCTTCAAAGGAAGTTGCAACAAGGAAAGTAATGCCAGGAGGAGCTTGCCGGTATCTGCAGGTGTGGTTGGCAATGCCATGTATGCTATCGGCAACAACCTGAAGGCAAGCGGAACCTGCAAATTGTAAAAATGCCGCAACCTGTGGTAGGCTGGCAGGATCAGGTGGCCGGAACTGCAACGGTTCGGTTGGATTAGCCTTATCACTACCTATCAACACAAAAAGGCAAACAGCTCCGGAAGGAACTGTTTGCCAAATATATTGAGTTGCCTGTGAGGGCTATAACTAGATTCTGAAGTGAGAGAAAGCTTTGTTAGCTTCAGCCATACGGTGAGTATCTTCCTTCTTCTTGAATGCTGCGCCTTCACCTTTACTTGCTGCTACGATTTCGTTTGCGAGCTTATCAGCCATGCTCTTACCGTTTCTTTCGCCGGCGTAGCGTACTAACCATTTGATGCTCAGGGATATTTTTCTATCCGGGCGAACTTCCGCAGGAATCTGGAAAGTAGCACCCCCAATACGGCGGCTTCTAACTTCCACACCAGGAGTAACGTTAGCTAATGCTTTTCTCCAAACCTCATAACCGTTTTCACCGGTCATGGTGCTTACTTTATCCACAGCATCGTAGAAAATTTTATAGGCAACGCTCTTCTTTCCTTGTTCCATTACGTTATTAACAAAGCGGGTTACCAGCTTGTCATTGAACCGAGGATCCGGAGCCAGAGGCAATTTCTTTGCAGCTTGCTTTCTCATTTATTGAAAATTACGACTATTTATAATTATTATTTTTTAGCCTTTTCCTTTTTAGTACCATATTTGGAACGGCTCTGCTTTCTGTCTTTCACACCTGCAGTATCCAGGGAACCGCGAACGATGTGGTAACGAACACCTGGTAAATCTTTTACCCTTCCACCACGGATCAGTACGATAGAGTGCTCCTGCAAGTTGTGACCTTCACCAGGGATATAGGCAATCACCTCAACTTTGTTGGTTAAACGCACCTTCGCTACTTTACGCAGAGCGGAGTTCGGTTTCTTAGGCGTGGTAGTGTATACACGAGTACAAACGCCACGACGCTGAGGGCAGCTATCTAATGCCCTGGACTTAGACTTAGCCCGGATAATTTCTCTTCCTTTTCTTACTAATTGTTGTATAGTAGGCATTCTTTACCTAGTTTTTTATGTCGGTTTACAATGACATCCAAATTCCCCACAAAGGGATTTTGGGACGGCAAAGGTAAAACTATATGTGTGAATAACAAAATTGTTTCGAAAATATTTTTGCCGGAATGATCTCCTGGTATAAACAGGGAAAGGTCTTATTATTCTGGTAGCAGCTCAGGATTACCAAAAACCGGACTGCAAAGGTATGATATCCCTTAGAAACTACCATAAAAAAACAGGACCTTTTTATTGGCCCTGTTCTTATATTGACAATAATATATAAAGTACTTATTTCCTGTCTATTAGATAGTTCCAATGCCGGGTATCGGTAGCACGGCCGGTACGGATATCATCCAACTGCCGGATTACTTCCGCGCCAACTTCATATTTGGTGGTATCCAGTTTAATCTGGGTCTCGAGATAATCCAACTGTTCTACATAAGCAACGCTGGAAGCAGTGCCGGTACCAAATACTTCCCTGAGCGTACCATTATTATAGGCGGTTACCACTTCATCAATGGAAATGGGTCTTTCTTCCACTTTAAGTCCCATATCTGCCAGCACATCCATCACGCTGGCGCGGGTTACCCCCTCCAGGATGGTTCCCTGGGTAAGGTCTGGTGTAATAGCTGTATTCCCGATAATGGCAAAAACGTTCATAGTACCGCATTCCTGCAGGTATTTATGCTCATAGCCATCTACCCAGAGGATCTGGTCGTAGCCCTTCTTTTTTGCCTGCATGGTGGGATACATGGTACCGCCGTAGTTACCTGCGGCTTTGGCGTATCCAACGCCACCAGGGAAAGCCCGTACATATTTATCCTGTACAAGTAATTTAATGGGCTTATTAAAATAGGCACCGGAAGGTGAATTGATAATAACAAACTTATAAGTATCAGATGGACGTACGCCAATAAATTCGTCCGCAGCAATCATAAAAGGACGAAGATAAAGGGAACAGCCCTTACCGGCAGGCACCCAGTTGCGGTCCAGGTCGATCAGCAAATCCGTTCCCCCGATAAACAGCCACTCGGGTACCTGGGGCATTCCCATTCTTTCCGCAGAGGCGTTAAAGCGTTTATAATTATCGTATGGACGGAAGATCATAGGATGGCCTTCCGGGTCTTTGTAAGCCTTGATCCCTTCAAAAATGGCCTGCCCGTAATGCCAGGCAGCGTTTGAAGGACTTACAGACAGGTGCTGAAAAGGCAGGATCTCCGCATTTTTCCATTCTTTGCCGTCGAAATCGGCCACCAGCATATGGTCGGCATACATTCTACCAAATACCAGGTTATTGAAATCAACCTCACTCAACCTGCTTTGCGTAGTTTTGGTGACTTTGATCTTCTGAAGTGCCTCTTCCTTAACTGTTGATTTATCTACCATCATGGTTAATCAATTTTATCTCGATATTTTTACATTTTAATCGCTGTGCCACCGGCCCATTACGGAACCGGCAGTGCAAATAAACTGATTTTTCCCCAGAGGGGCTTTTCATATTAAAATAAACAATAATAAATATGTCGCTTGAGCAAACCCAACTTGATCCGTACTTCCTGGCTAAAATCTTTACCCAGCCAATCATTCCCGGGAAAAGCACGCCGGCTGCAGCCGCGGAAAAAGTGGCGCCCAAAGTCAAATATTTAGGAGAAAATCAAAAAAACATTGCGCTCTTCATACAAAATGGAAATGAAGCATACTTAAACGAGGAATTATTCAACCTCCTCACTAATATATTAAATGCCTGTAAACTGGGCATGCAGGATGTATCGCTTATTAACATGATCCATTACCCCTCTCTCACCTTTGCCGACTGGCAGGCTGCCGTGAAGATAGAACGGAGCGTTGTATTTGGGATTGCACCGGAGCAGCTTGGATTAAATGATATTCCCCCCTACCAGCTGGTAACGGTAAATGGTACCACGCTACTGTTTTCCGACGAATTATCGCTGATAGGCAGTGATAAAATATTGAAAGCCAGGCTATGGGCCGGATTAAAACAATTATTAGGCATCTAAATTTCTTTCCGTATTATATGAAGTTGATATTCGCTACCAATAACCAGAATAAAGTAAAAGAGTTCCGGTCGTTACTGGGAGATCAGTTCGAGATCATTACCCTCCTGGAAGCCGGCATCGATATAGATATCCCCGAACCACACGATACACTGGAAGCCAATGCCACAGAAAAGTCTGTTACCATTCACCGGATGACCAGGGAAAACTGCTTCGCGGAAGATACCGGCCTTGAAATAGCCGCCCTCAACGGAGCACCGGGCGTTCTGTCTGCCCGCTACGCGGGGGAACAGAAAGAGGCGGCCGACAATATCGCGAAGGTATTACGCGAACTGGAAGGGGAAACAAACCGCACCGCACAGTTCCGTACCGTTATTTCCCTGATACTGGATGGAAAGGAGTACCAGTTTGAGGGCGTGAGTAAAGGCCATATCACCACGGCCGTTAAAGGAGAAAAGGGATTTGGGTATGACCCGGTCTTTATCCCCGAAGGAGAAACACGCGCTTTCGCGGAAATGGATCTTTCCGAAAAGAACAGGTATAGTCACCGGGCAAGGGCCTTCGAAAAATTTGTGGCTTTCCTTAAACAAACAACAAACGTTTAACATCTTTCTAAAAAATAACAATGGCAAGGATCAAGATAGATTTACCGGCAGCATTTCCATTCAGTTTTCAAATGCCCGTACGGATCCAGGATATTAATTATGGCAACCACGTAGGCAATGACGCCATCCTTTCTATTATACATGAAGCCCGGATCCGGTTCCTCGGCGCTCTCGGCTATAAAGAGCTGGATCAGGAAACCGGCAGCGGTTTTATCATGGCTGATGTGGCAATTGCTTATAAAGGAGAAGGTTTTTATGGAGATATATTTGAAATAGCTGTTGCAGCGGGTGAATTTAACGCCCTGGGCTTTGAATTATTTTATCTTATCACTGCTAACCGTAACGGACAAACGATTACGATCGCGGAAGCTAAAACCGGTATGATATGTTTTGATTACAAAACACACAAAATAGTGAAACTGCCGGCGGACATGAAAGCACGCCTGGAAAAAGGAAAATAAAAACAACAGATCATGGATATAACAACAACGCCCACTGCTGTGGAACAGGTGATTACGGCACGCCGTACAGTGAAACCCACCAGTATGAACGGCCGGAAGATTGCGGATGAAACTGTGCAGCAGTTGCTGCAGCTTGCCGACTGGGCCCCTACACACGGGTATACAGAGCCCTGGTATTTCGTGGTGTTCAGCGGGGATAAAGTAGCACAGTTTTGTAACGATCATGCGGAGATGTATAAGCAATTTACCCCTGCCGACAAATACATTCCGGGCAACTATGATAAACTGAAAACACAGGGTAACCTGGCATCGCATATACTGGCTATTTGTATGAAACGGGGCAACAACCCGAAGATCCCGGCACTGGAAGAAATTGCCGCGGTATCATGCGCCGTGGAAAATATATGGCTGGGCGCTACCGCCCTGGGTATTGCCGCTTACTGGGGTTCCGGCGGTATGACCTACCATTCTGCCATGCAGGATTATTTTGGTTTGGGAGAAGAAGACCTGGTACTGGGCTTCTTTTATATGGGTTATACAGATGAACCTGCCCAACCCGGAAGAAGAATGAAACCTTTTGATCAGAAATTTAAGTGGATGTGATTTTCCGGAAGATGAAGACCAGGCCGGTTTCCATCTTCCGGAAAATTATTTTAACAGATAACCATTCGCTTCCTCTGCAAAGCTGCTGATCTGCGAGGCCACCCAATGTTCGTCTTTATGTAATACTTCCGCCATGATCCTGGCTACGGCAGGGGCTATACGCAGGGCTTCCCTGGCATCCAGGAAAAGCAGCCGGGTGCGACGGGCCAGAAAATCCTCAATATTGCGGGCCATTTCTTCTTTCACCGCCCATACCACCTGCGCTTTAATAATGTGATAATCACGGCTCAGCTCTTCCTGCAAATGCGGGCTGTCGCGCCACCATCTGGTGCAGGTGGAGCACATCGCTGCCATAAAAATACCAGGGATCTTCCCAGTTAACATTATCAGACGCACCATGGATTTTCAGGTGATGGGTAGCGGAAACAGTAGCCTTCCATTTCAGTACTTCTTCCAGCTTTTGTATAACATCTTCCGCCATCCGGCGATAGGTGGTCCATTTACCGCCGATAATGGTAACAAGATTTGATTTTGAAACGATGATCTTATGACTGCGGGAGATCTCTTTTGTTTTATGCCCCTCCGCCTTAGCGGCAGCCAGCGGACGAAGCCCTGCCCAAACACTGCGGACATCGGAACGTTGCGGCGCCCTTGATAAATACTGACCTGCGGTGCGGAGGATAAAAGCAATTTCCTCTTCCAAGGCTCGGGGCTCCAGGCTAATGTGATTAATGGGAGTATCGGTAGTACCCATCACCACTTTGTTGTGCCAGGGCACAATAAACAGCACCCTCCCATCGCTGGTAGACGGGATCATCAGGGCATTATGCCCCGGCAGGAAATCGCTGTCGAGCACCAGGTGCACTCCCTGGCTGGCAGCAATGGATTTAGGTGCAGCGGGGTTATCCATTTCCAGCACATCATCTGCAAACACGCCGGTAGCGTTGATCACTGCGCGGGTATTGAGATAAATTTCCTCTCCTCCATCCAGGGTATCCTTCACCGTTAGTCCACTGATATTTCCCAGCTCATCTTTCCGCAAACCGGTTACCTTCATATAGTTCAATACAGTGCCTCCGTTATCTGAAATGGATTGGGCCAGGTTAATGGCCAGTCGTGCATCATCAAACTGCCCGTCGTGATACAGCACACCTCCGGCGAGTTTATCCTGTTTAAGCGTAGAAAGACGCTCCAGTGTGGCTGTCCGCGAAATATGCACTGATTTGCCAAGACTGAGTCGCCCGGCCAGCCAATCGTACATTTTGAGGCCGATAGTGTACTTCAGGTTCTCCCAGAAGTTAAAAGTAGGAATAACAAAAGCCAGGTTACGTACCAGGTGGGGCGCATTGGCAGCCAGCAATCCCCTTTCCACGCTGGCTTCCCTCACCAGCGACACATCGCCCTGCGCGAGGTAACGTACGCCTCCATGTACCAGCTTTGTGCTTTTACTGGAAGTGGATTTTGCAAAATCCACCTGCTCCAGCAGCAGGGTCCTGTAACCTCTTGTTACCGCTTCCAGGGCTGCGCCGAGGCCGGTAGCCCCTCCTCCGATCACTATAATATCCCAGGGGCCGGGGTCTTTTCTTAATGAGGCAACGAGCGTTTCTCTGTTCATAAGCCAGTTTTCATTGGACTTGCCAATCATATACAAAATACTGCGGATTCCGGTACCCGACAAATAAAGCAACCGGGTTCCAGAAAACTTAACGGCCAGGAGGGTTAAAAGTTTTAAATTCAGGAACATTTAGGCATTAAAAATGTTCCTCCTTAGAGATTATTCAATTTTACAGATTCATATGCTGACCAGGATACACATTAATTATACATGGTTTTTGCAAATGCTGCTATTAACGGTGCTGACCACCGGAAGTTATAATGTTGATGCGCAGGGCCGGAAACGTAAACCGAAAAGTGATACCATTCACCTGGTAGCCGTAGACAGTGCTACTATCAGCAAAAATATCCAGGCATTATCGAAGGATACGAACAGGGTAAGAAAGTCGGATACTTCTGTGTCGATCCTGATCAACCGTATTGAGGGTTACACCCTTACGCTGAACGACCTTATGAGCTCCCTGCGTCGCGGGTTCGATACCTCACGGATCGTTGCCGGCCTGCCGCTGACAGACACTTCCCTTGCGCTGATCAGGTATAATATTGCCAGTTTGGGCCGTACGCCCAACATCAACGATATATATACCAACAAGGTAATGCTGGAGCAGCTGCAGCGAAAGCTCACCTCCTGGCAAGGCGCACTTTTTTCCTATTATGAGAAGCTGGTAAACATCAATGACACCATACGGCTTATCCGGGGAGATACGGCCATGCGGAACATCCCGTCTGAAGATGACCTGTATGGATTTTACCTTGGGCAGGTGACCAACCTGGTGCTTAAATTCCGTTCGGTAGACAGTGCCAACAAGGCCAGTTTGATTAAGATTGGCCTGCTGCAAAACCAGGTGGCTAACCGGTATATTGAGGCCTCCAACCTTTATGAGGATATGGACTACCGCCTGCAGCAATTTGCCTCCAACATGTTTGTACGGGACTACAGGTATTTGTGGAAGCCTCACCGCGATAGTATCAATCCGCTTGAATTTTTCCCGGTGCTGAAAAACTCACTGCATAAAAGCACCAAGGTACTGGGCATTTTCTTTTCTATACAATGGCCTGTCTTTTTTGTATGGCTGTTACTGGCAGTATTATTTTCCTGGTGGGTATACAATAATATTAAACGCATACGGCATAATCATACAGAGCAGGAAGGGGAAACCATCCTGCAGCATGCGCGGTACCTGTACCGCTACCCGGTAGCATGTACCATTGTATTGATTGCTACATTGTCGTCAGTACTATCCGTGCGTTATCCCATTCTTTTTACAGAGATCACCTGGGGTTTAAATGTGATAGCACTGAGTTTTATCTTCCGCACACATCTCCCTAAAACATTATTCAAAAGCTGGCTATTACTGATCGGGCTATTATTCATTTACAGTTTGAATAACCTGCTGATTGAAATCACCTATGCAGAACAATGGGGATTATTGATCGGCGCTGTTCTTTCGTTACTGCTGGGGAACCGGCTGCTGAAGGAGTCGTCGCTCACCACCTTTGCACAACCGAAATTTACCCGGCCGGTATTGATGCTGTTCATGCTTACCAGTGCCTTTTCCCTGATCATGGTTATTTTAGCGAGGGTAGGCACAGCAAAAATAATGGGGTCTACAGCAGTGGTGAGCGCAGTGATGGCCCTGAGCTTATTTATACTCGTGAAAATACTGATGGAAGCCGTATACCTGCAGGTAGAGGCCAATAAAGATTCCAGTACTTTCATTTCCTTTATGGACTACCAGGAGGTGCAGAAAAAGCTGAAAACATTCCTGACCATTCTGGCCTTTGTTGGCTGGCTGGTAATTATATCGCGCAGTGTTTATTTGTATGATATCATATACGAAGTAATTGAAGACGTTCTTTCTTCCCGGCATAAGCTAGGCAATTCAGATTTTACTTTCAGCAGCATCATTATTTTTATATTGGTGATATGGGTGGCTACTGTGGCATCCCAGCTAATTGCCTATATGTTTGGCAACACAGGACAGAGTGCCGGTTCGAACAAAAAAACAAAATTCGGTTCCGCCCTGTTGCTGCTCCGCCTGGCTGTATTAGCCGGGGGCGTGTTGCTGGCCTTTGCCGCCTCCGGGATCCCGATGGACAAGATCACCATTGTGATCGGCGCCCTTGGTGTGGGCATTGGCTTTGGTTTGCAGAACATAGTGAACAACCTGGTATCCGGTATTATTCTCGCTTTTGAAAAACCAATAGAAGTAGGTGACGTGATAGAACTGGGTCCCCGTTCAGGCGTTGTAAAAGAAATAGGGATCCGTTCCAGTAAGATCAGCGCTTATGATGGCTCCGAAGTGATTGTTCCCAATGGCGACCTCATCTCCCAACAACTGATCAACTGGACCAGGACTAACCGGAATAAACGGATAACATTAGCGATTGGTGTTAATTATGGCAGCAATATTGACCAGGTCACCCAAATTATCAGCTCTGCCTTTACCGATCGTAAGGATGTACTTACTGTTCCGGCGCCTTTTATACAACTGACCGACTTCGGGGATAACGCGGTGAATTTCAAGGTGTACTTCTGGGTAGGCGACCTCGATAATGCGGGAAGGCTTCAAAACGAGGTAATGTCTTTTATTTATACGGCCCTTAACCAGGCGGGTATTGAAATCCCTTATCCACAGCGGGACTTACATATCCGTTCTGTAGATGAGTCTATATTAAAAAAATGGGATAAGCCGGCTCCGGGCGGTACTGTTTAAAAAAAAATTGCAAAAAACGTTCGATTCATTTTGAATTTTCATTTTTAAGCCGTTATCTTTGCACTCCCGTTTTGGCGCAGCAGTCGCTACTGATAGTGGTTACAGCGATGCAAACGGAGAATAAGGCGAGGTAGCTCAGGTGGTTAGAGCGTTGGATTCATAACCCAAAGGTCTCGGGTTCAACTCCCGATCTCGCTACAGAATAGGGATTTTCAATGTTAAATTGAAGGTCCCTTTTTTTATTTGCGCTATAACTAACTGAAAGAGCGTGAATTAAAACTAAAAATTGGTTAATATTCGAGGTTCGATATTGGTGTTTATTTACGTTGTAATAAATACCTTCTGGAAATAGTATTTTTTGTATCCTTCTTTTTTCTTCCAAACTGTTGGAACGCCATGCTGAACCGAGTTTGTTGACTTTCGCAACCGCTACAGGTATTAATATTTCGAGGTTAGATATTTTCGGAGTTACTCTATTCAATTCTTTATTCACATCGGCAATTTGACCCATTAAATGTTCGTGAGTTAGCTCATAGGTTTCTTTATCAATCTCTCCCATGCCATATCTTATTTTTAATTCCTTCAATTTACGTTCCAGTGTAACAAACTGCGATTTCAAATTAGCATCTTCTTTTATTTCACTATCATTGTATCCACTAAATAGCTTTAATAGTTGAAGCTGTATAACCGGGACTATATCTTCAGTGATCTGGAAATTATCCAATAAATCCGTAAATAGATCGTTGGCACCACGACGTAACACAAACTTTGTTGTGGCAGCATTTAAACTTACGCCACGACATTTAAGGCAGCGATAATAGTGTAAGTTCTTTTTACGATTAACATATCCTACCAAATAGCCCTTACATTCATCACATTTGAGTAAGCGATTAAGGGGCCGATTTTCTTCATCTTTATTATGGTGGTAACGTGATGGATTTTTCTCAAGCATTTCCTGAACTGTTACAAAATCTTCCTGGCTTACAATTGGAGGCCAATTTCCTTTAATTGGTTCTCCGGCCAATTTATTAATCAAGGTTCCACAGTAAAAAGGGTTTCGCCAAATTGCACTTATTTTTTGAGACAACAATTTCAGCCCTCTTGCTTCCAGTCTGTGTAAAATTTGGGCATCGCTGTAAAGACCAGATAATTTCCATTTCCAAGCCTCCTTTAACAGCTCTCCATCCTTATTGATTTCGATTCTCTGATGCTTACTGATAAATCGCTCGTCGCGTACCCGAGGACCATAATGGTCATATCCTACAGGGCTGGCGCCAAATCGTTTTCCACTTTTTAAATGCGCCTTCATTGCAGGAATGATAATTTCTTTCCGCTCCAGGTTCTCTTTGAAGGCATGAAACAGACTCTCATATATCGCTGCCTTGCCCCGTTCTGTGGTCGTGGAAATGCCTGAACATACTTCAATCAGATGAACACCCAGATCCTCAACAAGTGTATTCACCAACCCAATGGCATTTCCTCCGCTTCTTGAAAACCGGCTCATTTTATAGACCAATATTGCATACGGCTTTTTACGACTGGTGGTGACCCGTTCTATTAAACGGGAGAATTCTTTCGGGGTAAAATCAGATTTCGCCGATTCATATGTGCCCCCAAATTCTTCGGTAATTGTGTAACCCAACTGGTCTGCATAATAACGGGATGCTTCTTGCTGCCGCTCTACGCTAGAATTCTTTTCGAATTGTTCTTTAGAGCTAACACGGGTGTAGGACCACACCTCATGATTGCTTTTTATTGGGGCATCATTTTGCGGAATGTATTTAGCGAAGTAGTTAATATTATTCATTGCTGTTGTTTTCTGATAGACAACTATTATACAAAAAAAGTGATATCTCATATACAAATGAGATTATTTCGAGTTTTTGACTGTGGGGTAAATTCTTTTGGTGCTCAAAAGTGTCTATTTCTTCAATGGTAACTTTGAGATCCTTTTTATCAAGAGTTCCTCTTTTTATCCCACTTTCTAAACCTTCTCCGGTTTTATTCTTTTTCTCCATCTCCTGCTGCGCTTCTGTTTAGTGAATTTTCTTTTAGAATTTCACTTGAAGCTATTTACAGGGAAAGCACGCAACCTACCAGAGGCTTTGATTGGCTGTCATTGGCTTTAAATGACAACTATGCCACTACCACTCAAACAGGGCATTTATAGTATATAAGGTAAAAAATATTTCCGAATGTGGGTCTATAGACATACATTTATTTTATGAAATTCGACCAACTTCCGTCTTGATGGAAAAAATAGATAAGAAAATAATAGCGCCAATTGGCCTACGCCTTAAAGAAGCGCGAAAGGAACAGAAAATAACCTTTCGTGCACTTTCAGCTATTTCCTCTGTGGATACGAAACATATTCAAAAGATTGAAAAAGGAGAAACGGCATTTAGCCTTATTTCATTATTTAAAATTTGCGCTGCTCTTAAAATTTCACCTAGCAAAATAATTGAGATGGAGAATCCATTTGAAGAATAAATTTGTGTCTACTCTTCTCGGGCAGGGATGATATTCTGCTACAGCAAAAAATGATTATGTTATTTCTTCCCATGTATCAGGCACATCTACGATCACCGGAGCTTGTCCTTCATAATAAACATTTATTATTCCGAGAAATTGAGGTGGTGTAAAATTTCCAAGTCCTTCCATTGCGAGCTTGAAGGCATCTTCACGATAATCTAAATCGTGTCCCCAAAAATATCGTGATGTTATTTGCATGGATAACGGTAAGGCTATTCTGAGGACTTTCCAGTTATCTATCGGCCTTATCTGTGGTAATTTCTGAATGACTGTATTGCTTGGAGAAACCCACATGCTACTTTCCCAGATTGATCCGCCAGGAAACTTTAGTGGCCAATCCTGCTGCTTGTGAAGATAAAGTAGTAAATATGAATAAGGTGCATTTGAATGAATAACCTTTAATTGAGTTGTTGATATTGACTCAAAGTTATCCTTGTCACAATCTCGCTTGGCTTCAAGAAAGGCAACACCCTGAAGTCTTTCGCCGCTTGAAAATTGAATGTTTACAATAAGCGATATATCCCCCAATGCAGATTCAGACCGACCTTTATTCTTAAATGAAAACCATTCAATTATTTTCGAGAAATTATCATAGTGGACAATTCGTTTACTGAAAGTATTTCTTAACTCACGCATCAATGAGTATGTAATATGGTTTTCATCCCATTCATAAGGATAGCTTTGGCTTGTAATTTTGGAAAATATATTTTCTAACTCTTCTACAAGTGATTTCATGGATTACCCTTTAGGTGGTTTAGAACCGATTAAGTGAAAGTTGAACGTCTTTGGATCATCTTTGAAAGGTAGTTCCAAACTCTTACGCATTTTTAAAAGCAATGTCCTTAATTTCTGATCGTGAGCCTCTAAGCTTCTATTGGGATTGGAATGTTTTATTTCAGAATGGAATTCCATCAAGGCAGAAATCACCTCTTGCGGTGCTACCAATGCAATTGTATTGACTGCTCTTGAAAAGTTCAAGTTAGCCTGATCTTTGTCCACATCGTCAATGGCGAGATCTGAAATTGCTGATAACAATTCTTGGTAATGGCTCAGCTTTCGCTGTTGTAATACATCTCTTCTTTCAGCTATTTTGGTCAGAACAAAAGACAAGGCTGCTGCAATTATACTGGCAGCGGCCGTAATAATCGCAACAAGAACGGCGGGGTCCATAAAATGTTTTTTTTAGAACAAATAATTTGAGATTATAGGGATACTTGTTACAATATTATAGAATAATGGGAAGAAAAGCAAATATATAAATCAGTATTTATAAGTATTCGGTCCCAAGATTCACTACCCAAAAAGAATAATAGGATTTTGAGCCCCGAATTGTTTAAGTGCCGAAGTAGAAAAATAATTTAGCAAGGTATTCCCTTTACTATATTTCTGCATTTTTTTTTAATGCCCCACTTTTTTTCGATTTATGATTTCTTCAACTATGCAGTTTGTAGGAACAAGCCGACGGCTTGTTCGTTAGATTGTCGGTCGAACTTGTTGGTCACAAGACGCAACAAGGGCATTGACGGCTATCGTATCTGTATTTAGAAGACTGGCTAAGTCTGGGTGCATTGGTCGTCACGAAATAAATCGTCTGGATGCTCTGATAAGATTGTATATCATATAAGATGACCATATTCTCATTAATAAATCTAAAAGAATTAAATATCCAGAAAGAGAAGTTTCAAGCCTCCTTAATGGATTAATATAAATAAAAAACTTTTCAAAGGCTTCTTTAAAGCCTGCTGCAGTTGGCTCACAAAGTGATATATGTAATGGGTTAAAACCATTACATAACAATGCTAATACAAAAAGAATGTAATGTCCAAATAATAACCAGAATAAAGGTTTTATAAAACTTTGCCCGTAATCGCTAAACGTTTTGCTCCAAAGTAAAATCATCTTATCCCAAAATTGATTTTCCCATGGCTTCCCCCATGTCAAAGTTCTACTGTGAAAATTTAATTCTTCTGAATAAAATTTATGTTCCTGAATTTTGTCGCTATGCTTTGACATGGAAATTTTTAGTTGTCTGTAAGCTTCCTTTATTGCGACAATCTCGCTAGGAGTTGTTTTGCGACCTGACTTTAATGAGTCTTCAAATGTGCCATATCCCGGTCCAAATAACGCTCTTACATTGTTACTCCATTTGCAACCTATGAAAAGCGCATCAGTAATAAAGCTATCGATGACTATAAGTTCTTTATATTGAGAAAATAAAGCTCTATAAAATTCAGCTTTGTCCAAATTGCTATTTACTATTTGAAAATATCTTGTATCACTATTAGGGTCTTTGGGTTCAATTCCATAGAAGTTTAAAATTCCTTCGTTTTTAAAATCTGTTATAGAAATGTTGTTGCATTTTAGTTTTGCGAAACTGATTCTCTTTCCTTTGTTTATTCCATACAATGAAATCTCATCGAAACTTTGTTCGCTAACAATAATATCACCAGTTTCATCTTCTCTAGCAAAGATTACCAGCTTACTTATATTGTCTCCGACAAGATGTTCTCCAATATGTAAACTCTCAAATTTTGCTCCTGATACCCATATGTCGTCAATGTCATAACCAGAGATGCTTACTTTACCAAAAGTACAGCCGGTTAGATGGATGGATTTAACATGAACATGCTTTATTATGACATCCTTAAAATTCCCACTATCAAAATAAATACAGTCTGAGATTGTGCAGCCCTCAAAAGTCAAGGATTCATTACATGTCAACCCGCTTATAAAAAATAATTTGTCAGACTTAATTGTGCAACCATGAAAAGTAAGAGGCAAGTTAACTGTTACGCTATCATCTAAGATAAGTCGTTCATCCTCAATAGTGTATCCATCTATAAGAATACTGCGTTCTCCATACTCTTCCTTTATAAATTCATTTGGTGGTTTTTTCAATATAGCCCTAAGCTCTTTTTCGGAAAGAACCTTGTCTTTACTATTAGATGTTGAATTTTCAGATTGAGCCATTCTGTATAGTTGCTATAGGTGTTGGCGGTCGCTTTGCATTGCCACTAACGCGCAATTTTTATTACTCACATCTTCGATGTTCATTTCGTTAAGTTGTCGATCAGAAGACACGACAACGGCTTAGCCTGGAAATTTTATAGTTCACCTTTGGGGCCGTCTAACCATGGAGGTGTGCCACCAGTAGCATTTTTGTATTCTTCCAAATCCATATCTATTTTCTCAAGCAATACTGCGGTAACCTGTTTGCCGGGGTTCTCTTTCCTTGCTTTTTCTACTGCTTTACCTTTTACTATATTCGGATCATACCCAGATCCACTAACTGTTTCAATAGAATGATCCTTCCCGTCCACAATAACCCTGAATTTGGCTATGTAATAATTTTTCATTTAAGATAAATTTAATTGAATGCTTACGCGCTGCTGGAATTTCATTGACCCCTGCAGTTTACTTTTTTCCCTTTCTCAACTTCTCATTCTCTTTCCTCAACTCAGCAATCTCCTCTTTCAATCCTTTATTCGCTTGCTCCAGTATTTCAACTATCTTATCAATCGGATTAAAAGAAGGGTAATAATTCATCGCCGAAGCAATAGCGTTATCTTTAAAATCAGTAAATGTATTTGCAACGATGCTTATAGCCGCTTCTTCATCAAAGTTCTTTATCGCTTCAACCGGTATTTTCAAAGCTCTTGCCACTTCATCTAAAATTCCGTCCTCAATTTCTTCCTTCGCTTCTAACCGGGAAATTTTTATCTGCGTCCAATCATCACCCATTATAGAGGCCAGCAAATCTTGCTTTATTCCCAGCATTTGCCGAAACCGAGTTATATTTTCCCTTGATGAATTTTCTTTTCCATACGGACAAAGATAACGTTTTAAGTAAGTGATTAAAAAATACAAAAATCAAACTAAGATAATCATTTTCAGATTATTATAAACAAAAAGCTGGACGTTACTTTGAATCCATAGTTGGTACTAAAAATCAATCTGTTCCAGACTTAGATTGTCGGTCGAACCCTGGAGATTTTTCCGTTGTAAAAAATCCGCCACAATTGCCGTTAAACAGTACAGCTTACTTTATTCGATATTGATAAAAGGCACCTTCAAAAAAAAGGCGCCTTTTTCATTTGCCTTAGCCTACCGGTTTGCCATCTTACCCAGTTATACGAAACAGACAACTCCCATACCCGTGCCCCATGACAGCTCAAAGGCCCGCGTTCAGGCGCCTGGTCGCTCAGGCTACCATCTTTCACATCAGGCTATAGCCATCCCTCTTGCGGGCGGATGATTCGCCGTGCCCACTATTGGACATGTCGTCAACATGCGTATCATTACAATGTTTTGAGTATATTCGAGGGAATATACTTTATGAATGAATCGATTTTATTTTAACTCCCTTCGGGCCGAAATTGAAGCTCGTATTGTAAAGGATCACCAAGAAATAGCCCCACACCGTCACCGAAAATACGGCAAGCAAATGACTTATATTTTTTCCAAAGATGGGTATTGGGTAGTGGCGATTGTAATATTTGTGGCTTTGGGCCTTTTTTCTGTTCGAATGCCATTTTTGGATGTAATACCTTTTTCCGAAGGGACGGCAGCGATTCTAGTAGATCAACGGACCTCAAATATAGCTACGATCATTTCCATGACCCTTGCCGTTGTTGGTCTTTTACTCAGTAACCTGGCGTTTAAGGAAGGTAGAGTATACCGCTTTTTGTTTATAAGGTCTTATATGTATCCAATTATATACTACATTTTGAGTGTAATTGGTTGCTTGATCATCATTTCCACACTACGTAATACTCTTTCGCCAGACTGGTTCAACAGGCTTGTTTTATCCGCCACATACCTGGTGGTGGCCATTCCATTTATGATTGGTTATCTTTTTAGGAAGATCATAATTTTTGCCAGTTCAGACTTGCTCATGGAACAGTTTAAAGAACAGTACCTGCGTGAGGTGAAAAGCGGTTTATATTTGGAATTGCTTTCCCATCACAGCAAGAATGCTTTTCTTGATGTAATGAAGCAAGAGGGACTTGAGGAGTATCGTAGCGATTGGGGCCCTTCTGTTCGCGGTATCCTGTTTTCGGAGGGGCATATGGATTTTAAGAAGGATCTGCTGGTAACAGATGTTAGCCTTAGCATACTGAAAAGTTTATTAAAAAAGTACCCGAGTGCTGAAAAGCGGTATTTCATAGGACCTATGACGATTAACGAAGTAACGGATGAGTATGATAGTTTTATATGGCCGGCAATTCAAACTGAAAAAGGTAAAGATGTAAAGATTATGCGTTGCTTGAAAGTTTGTGAGGCGAATCGGAAGCTGCTGCCTTCGTTAGAGATGTCTGAATATTTCCTTTCTAAGCTGGATGAATATCGTGCAGAGAACAAGCCTAAAAAGGAGAAGGAACTACTCGACTTATTTGATCAGGTAATTGAACTCAAATTGAAACATGGTTTAAAATGAACAAAAGGATAGATGTTACAGCTGGAATAAATGACAAGGTCTTTTCGATCCTTGAGCAAGGGGTTCAGCAGAATGCAGTAGATAGCATTTTGAATTGTATTGGATTTTTCAGGTCTGTTATACGTAAAGGCATTCAGTACCGGTCCTTCGAAGTGTTTTCAGAATATATCATATTCCCTTCTCAAGCATACATTTTTTATGCTTATCGTCAACGTAAATCCGGTGAAGGAACTACAGTTGCAGGTGTGGTTATTAGCGCTTTATCCCTGCATTTAAAAGAAATTATCGGATTTGTGATTGGTATTGCCTATGATCAGGAGAAGGAGCTATCTGGTCTTAATGAATTGAACCGGTATTACATGAGAGGCTTTAGGGAATTCAATCATCTTTTCTATCTCATATCCCGTAAAAGTGATTGGCCTCTTTTTGAGAAGGCTGTGAGGGATTTTGTTCAAATCAGGAGAGATGATTCCAAAGGAGGATTCGCAAGGCGCATCCAGCTTGAACGCCCTCGAAAGAGATAACAAAGATGGTATCTATGATGATCAAATAGCACGGATAAAACAGGAGGATAAAATTAATGGGAAACTTTGGGAGTACAAGCGCCGGACTACCTTGGTTATGAAATACTGGTTGTATTTTCTATACGAGGAAAAGATGATCAAAGATGAGCATTTACGTAGTATTATAGCTCAATTAGAGGAGGTGTATATTAGGCCAGGAGAGGATGTAGCCGATCTCATTTTTTTTAGAACGAATAATTTAAGTGAGTACATGGGATGGGAAGATTGGGACTATATGGACCGTCCTACTAACGAAGCGTACCATCCTCCCGTTGCAAGTGACTGGATTACAAGAGGATATATCTTGGATCGTTTGGTAACGCGCAACACATCTTTCTTTACCGGATATTTAGATAAAGCGGATTTTGAACAATTGAGGTATCTTAATCTGGCTATTACAACGATTAAGCAAAATTTACTTGAGTCTTTTGAAATTTTGCAACCTGTCATGACGCTGTCAGGTATAGAAGAGTTGAGAGATTGGATAGAACAATTGCAGAATTCGATTGCCAAAGCCTACCTTCCAACTGCTATAAAGACAGCACTGGAAATTTCTCAAACTTCACTTAGTACCACAAAGGTTAAACAATTTACTTTAGAGGTCGCAAATCATTGGCGTAGTGAGCTCAGGACACGACATTTGTTTACACTATTTGGAAATATTACTGACGTAACTGGGCAAGACATCAAGTTGATGCGTGTTGGGCCCTATATGAATTTAGAGAAAGGAAAGATAGCCTTTATTGATGGCCCGCACTATTCTGAAATAATAGGTCTTGAACGCATAGGAGATGAAGTGGCAAGGATGGAAGATAACCTGTTTTTTGATAGAGTGAGTAGAAGTGAGATTGCCGTTATGGAAGGACCGCAGAATCTGATGTTGTTGAATAAGGCCATTGTTGAACTTCGCAACAAAGGGATTGAGCCGACCCTGATTATAACTGATAACCCTTATTGGGCAGCTAGCAATGATATTCGTCAGTCTGAACTGTATACGAGTGCATTACCTGATAGATTTATTAACTCTGGCCTTGGTGATTCATTTATTGGTAGCTTCGCTAAAGTCCCTGTTGTTAACATGCGAGCCGGCTTTTTAAATAATAAAATGATTGTTGCCGATTTTGCGGCCACATTTAACCTTAAAGTGAAAAAAGATCCGGAGTGGGTAGAGCAACTTTTATCCGTTGTGGTTTCGGAGCTTTCCCCAGAACAGGTTGAGAAATTATATTCCCAAGATCCAATGAAGTGGCGGAGAACAGATTCTGGGACAGAAATGACAGAGGAAGATGCCAAAATTGTAGTGAGCACAAGTATTACAATAGACGCCGAAACGATTGCCGAAGTTGAAATTTTGGATCCAAACAGTAGCCGCATTATTTCCTGGTCGCCCCTTCAGTCGTAGTGAGCCATTGTGACATTTTGACGGGTGTATCATGTGCGTTTTATAAAGCGGACCTTCTACGAAGATCTAAAAATACCGCCATTTTCAAAATTGGTTCAAATGAGGTCTGTTTCTCGCTACAAATGTTACACATGACTGAAAAGGTTGCCGGAAATGGCAGCCTTTTTTATTTTTATGATTTTGCGCTTCAATGAATATGCAGTTTTACATCATCAATAGAAAATCGCATTGTTAGATCATATCAAATTCAAAACCTCAGTTCAATAAAGTATTAATTTTCAAGCAAATCTGATTCAACTCCCTTTCAGGGGTACATTATGGAAAAAGTAGGGAACTGTCTGATTTTCTATAGGCCACCTTATATTAATACATAGTATTTTACGAAAGGAGAATGCTCTTTCTTTTTGAATCCGGTACGTTTTGTTGAACCAGTTCCACTTTTTTATGAGCATATTTTTCCTGGAAGTAGCTCTCCACAACTAATTCTACAATAAGAAATGCTAATTGCTCTTGGGAAACCTGCAATTTGTCCATTGCAATAAGTCCTTCTTTGAAATTGTCGTCAACAGTAATATTACCATTATTCTTTAACGACAAAGAGAACAATCCTGCGGCTTTTATTTGACCATACACACACATAAAAGCCGGATGAATGTAAGATGCAGAGAATGCATTTCCATCATATGCTAAATCAGCTTCAAACAATTTTCGCAGAAGTTTCTGTTCAGCCTCAAAACTGCAATTCGCAATTATATTCCCGATGCTTTAACAACCAACATCCGATTTTGCTCATTCCAGCCGGTTCGTTTGCATATGCCTACCATCCACCTTCTTCGAGGTTATCAAAATCTTTTATCTGCGAAAGTCTGGCCAGGCCTTCCAGGGAAATATCTTTCCATTTTTCATCGAAAACCTCATCTCCACCTTCTGCGGAAGTATTTGTATTGATCCGCTCCATTCGTCTTTTGGTTAAAAAATTAATGCTTACTTGCCGGTCGATTCTCGGACCAGTACTGTTACTTGCATCATAGCCGATAAGCTCAAAGTCCGATCCCCGAAGTCTGAAAGTGTATTTCCAGTAGCCGTACCGGCCATGCAGGTAATGTACATACAGCTTGTTTCGGCCAATCTCAACGGAAAGTTCAGGGGCAAAATATACCCCACCATCCTCGTTTTCTGAGGAGAAGCAATTCAGATTTTCCGTCACTTTCTTAAACTGTCCGTTCATTCCTAAAAATACGATTAACCCACGGCGGTTCCTATCCACGGTCTTGCCATCTCCGGTTTTCTCCAATCGGTCTTTTAATGTTGCTTTCACTATCAAAACGCTGTCTGGGATTCCGTCGCTATTCAGATCACCACCGATGCAGCCGGTAACTCTGTATCCTTTCGGTACCGGAAGGGGCGGAGTGACTGCCATTCGTGAAGCAAACCCATTTACCTGAACGGATATGGAACTGATGACTTTTGCACAGGCAGGAGAAATTCCGGACGCCTTGTGGATACGGCTGCCAGATGCTAAATGAGTAAAGAGTATCAGACTTATTGAAAGAAAGTATTTTATCATTGCTACGGAGGATTTAACAGACATTAATGCGAACATCGTCAAAAGCCTTGATCAGTTTTTTTCACAACGCTGATGTCTTCCAGCTGATAGGGGCTGTCAAGCTGACAATATACCTCCATGTCCGGATATTCTTTTTTTGCTTCAAAGACCATTATCACCACATTGTCTGGATAGAAGCATAGACGCACCGTCTTCAGTGAAGTTTCAAGATCAGTATAATCGCTGTCTGAAGGCTGATAATCTGATTCACCGTAGGCAGCATCCGTCAGTTCCCTGGCGATTTCTTTTTTCAATATTGAAATGGTCCCGGTGCCTAGTCCGCGTACCCAGATAGTAGCACTTGAGACCAACTCTGCAAAATCTGACTGATCAGGGCTGCTATCCTCCTCTTCCAGATCAAATTCGACGGCAATTTTCGCGGACTCTGGCAAATCAAGGTGTCCAACCATGCGCCCGTCTTTTAATACTATATCTTTAAAAACTTCCATTCACTATCCATTATTTGATTTCCATATCACAATATAGTGATATAGTTTTGTTCAGCGGTTGTCCGGGGTGGCATGTGAATATGGTTACGACCGATCAGCCATGCTTTTAAATTTTTATAACTTGTGTAGATGAAAGCCATTTATATAATTCCGGTCATTGTTATCGCGGCGGCTTTATACCTGCTACTTTCAAAAGCTAAAAAGAATGGAGCGCATGGCAGGCTTCCAGATGCATATGCAGGATATCAGTCCATCGACAGCGTTCAAACTATCCAAAGTGGATCCGCTATCCTGGATTTGTTATTCAAAAGTGAGGAGAATATCCAGTCTTTTCTGACCGAAGAGAACAATGTGATCATTTACACTGTTCATGGAAAGACAGAAAATACGTTTTACAAAATCGCTCCTCACGGAGAGGTGATCGACTCACTGAAGATCGATCGCAGGGCAGCCGATCTGGCATTTGTACAAGGGTTTATTATCGATAAAGAGAAAAACGAATATTATAGGTGGACTTTTAACGGAAACAAAACTGCCATCGAATTACCAGCCGAAAATGCCGGTCTTGACTGGAGTAGCGGCCGGCAGGAAAGCAGACTTACCCAAATCAAAGGTTTGCCGGGACTGGTTTATGTGGATTACCAGTCTAAGAGCCCTTCGCCCCAAAAGAGTACCAAGGACGAAATCCAGACAACTCAGGCGGTAACTACCTTTGCCGTACTGACTTACTTGGCCGGCGATGATTATTTTCAGTTTTATACTACCCTTGATGTCAGTAAACAGTTCCCCTGGTCGTATACGCGGCAGCTCATATGGAACAATCTTTTTAAGCGGATGGATGAACGCTCTGCACATGATGGAGAGATCATTCCATCAAATGCTGTAAAATATCGCCACTTTCACAGGCTAAAGAAGGAAGAAGTCCGCTTTTCCGGCGGAGGAGGTAATGCACCGGGTTATACCAAAGAGCTTTATCCAGGATATCTATTTAGCGATATCATATTTCACAAGGACACCATAAGAATAAAACAACTTATGTATCTTAACGAAGAGAGACCCGGGTCGTCTATAGAAATCGAAGACCGGCGGATTGGTACTTTCTCCAGCAACAAAGTGCAGCCGGTTGAAATTATAGATGGCTATATGTATTATACTAATCCAAAGCTGCAGTATGCACTCTTTGCCAATAGTGATAAGAAGATATATCAGATCAGGAAAAAGGCCAACCGCCTATAGCTGGTGTTATTGTCTTTATATGGCTATACATTACCTACAAGCCATCAAACTTTCCAACATACTTCATTCCCAGTACCTCAGCTATATCTTCCCCGTTTATTTTTACGCTGCCTTGTAAGACTAATTCAAGCATTGAGCTGGCAGTAGAAATCTTCATTTTATCCACTTTCAGGATCATTTTTTCGGCAACATTAAAGTCTTCAACCTGAAGAATTAATATCTCATCAAGCTTCCCGCTTTTAGCAGCATGGTAATAATTGATTTTTATGAGTTTGCCTTTATCAATTCCGATCTGTTTGATAATGTTTTTTTTATCAAGTTTGTTTTCACCTACCCATAAATGATGAATAGCAGAACTATCAGATGAACTTTCATCAGAAGCCTGCACTAATTGTCCGATATATTTTACAGTCTGGGAACCAGCAGCAGCTTTTTTACTCAAGCTATTGTCTTCATAAGCTATAACCGAATTAAAGTCATTGATCTTATGCTTTTTACGTAAAGATTCAAGCTCCTTTTCGTCCACAAGAATATCACGGGCAATTTCTCTGATATCAACCGGTTTCCGATAATACTTCATGATCATTGCATCCTCTTCATAAGTATCTAAACCAACTTCCTTACAGAAATCGCAACGTAGTTCCCAACTTGGTTCTGCGTCTTTTACTTTATTTCCGGTAGGAGGCTCATGGTCATAAACAGCCCATGCCTTGAGATATTTTTTTTGATCCAGATATTTTTCAAATTCCTTGGGTGACGGAAGTTGTCCGAGCCATATATGCATACTGATTCTTATTTTATAGGCGACCTTTCCAGCTGCTTGAAACACTAACTTAACAAAAATTGCTTAAACAACAATTGAGGTGCCGCTCCGATCAATCAGTGATGTTTGGGAGCACTGGCAACTGGCTGTCCTTCCGAGACTGTAAGGAGGCGTGAATAGCTGATCATTGTCGAACGTTCCATGGATTCGGGTACAAACGCGATACAAACGCTTTGTAGATAATTGATTATTAGTAGACAATTTGTTTCGGTTCTGAATACGCCTCAATATTTTTTAAATTCTCTTCTGACGTTTGGCAGTATCCCCTTTGGTACACAAATTGAGCATAAATATTGAACTTACATCAGTGTAGCCATATAATAATTTCGGTTAATATTTTCCGCTTTTTAACCTTAAAAGAAATGTGGCCATTTTTACTATCGGTTCAAATGCAGTTCCGATCTCGCTACTAAAAATTATAAAATCCCATAGGACACAAGTTCTATGGGATTTTATAATTTATACCTTTCTGATATGCTAAAGCTACTCCCCTTTCAAACTCTTCACCGGGTTCATTAATATTGCTTTCATGGTTTGATAACTGATAGTGATCAACGCAATCCCCGTGATCAATAAAACAGCCGCTACAAACATCCACCACTCCATATCAATTTTATACGAAAAGCCCTGCAGCCAGTTGTTCATGAACCACCATGCCAATGGCGACGCTATAAAGAAGGCAATAATTACAAGTACAATAAACTCTTTTGACAACAATGTGAACAGGGAAGCTGCACCAGCTCCCAATATTTTCCGGATACCAATTTCCTTCGTCCGTTGCTCAGCTGTAAACATGGCCAGACCCAGCAATCCGAGGCAGGATATAAATATGGCCAGGAACGAAAAACCAGCGGAGAGCTTACTCACTACAGTTTCACTGTTATATGTTTTCTGATAGGCCTCATCAGAAAAAGTAAAGGTAAACGGGAATTTAGGATTCAATGCTTTACAGATCTTTTCCAGGCTGGCCAGTGCCTCCTTTGTTTTACCTGCTTCGGTGCGGACCAGTATACTTCCATATTCGTCTTTCTCTCCATTCCATACAATGAGAGGATGAATAGGGTCGTGGAATGATGAAAAATGGAAATCCTTTAATACCCCTACTATAGTCCCTTTTTTCCCCCACATGCTCAGCGGCTTGCCAACAGGATCCTTATATCCGATTATCCTTAACGCCGCTTCATTCACCAGGTAACCTGCAGAATCTGATGCGAAGTCTTTAGACAAATCCCTGCCAGCTATCATCTTCAAATTGAGGGTTTTCACGAAATCGTATCCTGCAGACGTTTGAGTAAACATCTGGTTATCACCCGGCATTTTGCCCTCCCAATCAATGCCCCAGGTGCTGCTGCCTATTGAAGTAGGCGCTTCCCCGATACGGGATACCATTTTAATACCGGGCGCATTCATTGCTTCCTGCTTAAACACGGGATACCTGGCAGCCAGATCGCCTTCTATGGGCAGATAAACCAGGTTTTCCCTGTTGTAGCCCAGGTCTGCCTGCTGTATATATTTCACCTGCCTGGAAACAACAATAGTTCCTATGATGAACAGGATAGATAGCGTAAACTGGAATACCACCAGTCCTTTCCTCAAACTAATATCAGTGCTGCCGAATTTCAGGGTTCCCTTTAAAACAGCCAATGGTCTGAAAGACGAAAGAAAAACAGCGGGATAACTACCTGCAGCCAGACCGGTAACAACCGTTAAGCCTGCCAGGCTACACCAAAAATAAATATTTGAAGCAGGAAAAATGATCTGCTTGCCGCTAAGCCGGTTAAAGAAAGGCAACAACCCATAAACAAGCATCAGTGCCAGTAACACCGATAATGCCGTAACCAGCATTGCCTCGCTCAGAAATTGCCGTACCAGAACAGACTGTGCGGCGCCGGCCACTTTACGGATACCTATTTCCTTTGCACGCTTGGCAGAACGGGCAGTAGTAAGGTTCATGAAATTTATGCAGGCGATCAGCAAAATAAAAACTGCTACTATGCTGAATAATCTTACATATTCTATCCGGCCGCCCGACAGGTAGCCTGCCTTGAAATTTGCATGCAGGTAGCTATCGCCGTAGCGCTGCAATTCCAGCTCCGCCCGGTAATTACTGCTCTTACTATACTTAGCCAGAAAGTTCTTGATCTTAGCTGCCACCTTTTGAGGAGAAGCATCTTTATGCAGCAGGATAAGAGTGTTAGGTCCCACGTTTCCCCAATCTTTTGCCCAATCGTTTTCACGCAGGAAACTTGCCCAGTCGATAAGGCAATCAAATTTTGCAGAAACATGCTGCGGCAGATCCTTAAATACACCGGTGATGGCGAGGCTGTTCCGGTTATCATACCTGAGGGTTTTACCTATAGCAGCAGCCGCGCTGCCAAAAAATGCCTTTGCCATCTTTTCTGAAATGCATATACTGCCAGGTTTATTAAGCGCTGTAATGGGGCTCCCTTCCAGCAGGGGATAGCTCATCATTTTAAAATAATCGGAGTCCGCATAACAGGCATCAAACTTTGCAACTTTATTATTCCCTTCAAAAGTAAGCCGGTCGGGACTATCGTCTAGCCATGAGAAATTTGAGGCATATGCTATTTCAGGAATAGTACGCTTCATTTCATTTGCCAGCATACCCGGCGTTTTATAACTGGCAAATATTTCCTTATCTACAAACTGTCGCTCATATACCAGATAAAGACGGCTCCCCTGCTCATGGAAATTATCTATGCTGCGTTCATCCCATACCCATAGTAATATCAGCAGGCTGCAGGCCAGGCCGATAGTGAGTCCCAGGATATTAATAACAGAGAAGGCCTTGTTCCGGATGAGATTCCGCCATGCCACTTTAAAATAGTTTCCAAACATAGTTCAAAGTCTTTGACTCCTGTCCCACAGAAAACAATATACCAGTTCCCAATCACCTTAACCACAGCAAATTATACAGATAAAATTACATGCTTTGTTCATTTTCGGTACAAATAACTGTTCGGTTGCGAACGGATACAAGCGGCACAACCAATGGTGTATTTCCGGCAGAAGTCTATTTCTTCCACTTCTGCGCAATCGCGCATGCGAAAAAGTTACTGTGAAATGAATGTTATCATGATGCCATCATCTTCCTGATTTATTCTTTAAATTGAGCAAAAAAGCATGGAAAATTTTGAAGCAACAGTAGCAGGATTTCACCGTCTTATCAGTGAAGGAAAATTTCTCGAAGCGCTGGATAAGTATTATGATGAAAATATAAGCTCTTCAGATAATGATGGTCCGGCTATTAAAGGGCTGGAAGCCATGCGCAAGGCGGTTAGCGGGTTTCTCGGTAACACCACCGATCTAAAAATAGCACTGAAAAACAGTATGGTGATCAAGGGTTATTCCGTAGCAGAATGGCATTACCAGTTTATGCATCCAAAAATGGGAAAATTAAATTACCAGCAGATTTCTGTAGCGCACTGGAAAAATGGGAAAATTATAAAAGAACAGCATTTGTATAGCCTGTAGGAAGATAAATAACTGCAGGAGAGACCACTTCTCCTGCAGTTATTGCTTAAAATTTAATAGTAAGATTGGCAGTTACCCTGGTTGGATTTTGTGCTGCCAACCGGTTCGACCAGTACTTTTCATTGGTAATATTATCCACTTTCAATCCAAAACGGTATACGGGCCTGTCGTAAAACAGTGAGCCGTCCAGTACAGTATAGGAAGGTATAGTAAATGCAAAGGTATTGGTGTTGGTTTGGAACGACTGGCTGCCATAGTTGCCTCCAAAAGCAAAACCAAGCCCCTTGGCCTCGCCACGCACAATACGATAGCTTACCCAAAGATTGGCAGTAGTAGCTGGCCCCGCTGCCGATGGCCGTAACCCCTGGAACTTGGCATCGGCCTTATCCATTTTACTTTCATTATAGGCGTAACCCGCAATGATATTTAACCCCGGAACCGGGTTGGCAATTACTTCTGCTTCAAAGCCCCTGCTAAGTTGGGTGCCATTCTGAAGAGAGAACCCGCTATGTGCAGGATCATCATACACGGAATTGGTAACGGATATATCATAGTAGCTCAGAGTAGCATTTAATTTTTCATTGAAAAGGTCTGTTTTAATCCCTCCTTCAATCTGGTTAGCCTGTTGCGGTTTAAATGTATTGCCATCAAAGTCGGTGCCCGACTGGTTCTGGAATCCGTTCATGTAATTGGCAAAGACCGACATCCTGTCTTTAATCACCTGGTATACGATACCGAATTTGGGTGATAAAGCGGTTTGTGTATAGTTACCTATAGTAAGATCCTTAGCAGGGTAATAAGCACCAAGATTATGATAGTTATCCAGCCGTAAGCTGGCCATTACCAGTAACTGTTCCGTGATATTGATAACGTCTGAAAAATAAGCGCTGTAAGTATTTTCACGGTTGCTGTCGAAGGCCAGGAATTTCAGTTTGGCGAACATGGGTGTTACATTGTCCTTATTGAAATTGTAGTAGGCATCGCCGGGGTTCCTGTAATTCAGGGCCGGCATATTCACGATGGTATCATTGCGGGAGGCACGCAGGCTGTAAAAGTCCACACCCACCACCAGCCGGTTACGCATTTTACCGATGCGGAAATCACCGATAAAATTTTGCTGGATATCTGTGCCATAATAGGGATACGTTTGAGAGGTAACTGCCTGTCGCAGTGTACTGTCGCTCAACATATTCAGTTGCGTAGTGAATCCGTCGGAAGTAGACCGGGTGCGGGAGAACACGGTTTGCGATGTCCATTTATCCGACAACTTATATTTTATCTGCCCAAAAACATTCATCTGCTGGCTGGTATAAAACATGGAGTTATTGGCGAAGGAAAGTTTATAGGGTATTCCCAGTTCCTCAACGCTGTGCGCTTTCCCTTTGGTATAAGGACTTAACCTCGTGGGAGAAGTAGCTTTATAGCCGCTCATTTCCACATCCAGTAAAATAGTGAGCCGGTCATTTACTTTATAAGAAAAGCTGGGCGCCAGCAAATAGTTTTTACTGAAACCGGCATCCTGGAAGCTGCGCTCGCTGTGAATAGCGCCGTTGAAGCGGAACAGCGCTGTTTTTTGTTCATTCACCGGGGTATTGATATCCAATGTAAGACGGTTAAGGTCCCAGCTACCGCCGGAATACGACACTTCCCCTTTGAAACTGTCGAATGGCTTCTTGGTGACGCGGTTAAACAAACCGCCAAAAGAGGAAAGGGTGCTGCCAAACAATGTGGCTGAAGGGCCTTTGATTACTTCTATGCGTTCCAGGTTGGCGGGATCCACATTGGAGTACACAAAGCTACCCACGCCATTGCGTACCAGGTTAGCGGTGGTAAAGCCCCTTGAGGTAGCAGAGCTTCTTCCCTGGTTATAAACAATAGGGATACCTGCTCCGGGAATATTTTTAAAGGCACTGTTATAATCCGTTACCAACTGTTCTTTCATCAGTTCCTTTCCCACTACGCTGTACACCTGTGGATTTTCCAGGTTCCTCAGCGGTAGTTTGGATACATCCTCACTTTCTTTTTTGGCGAAACGGTTTCCCCCGGTGGCCACCACCACTTCTTCGAGATTTTGAGAAGATGTTTTCAGTTCTATTTGCAGGAGAACGCTTTTGCCATTTACCACAGCAACGCTTCGCCTGATGGTTTCAAACCCTACCATAGATACTTCCAGCTCATAGTTACCATCAGGAATATTCTTAAAGAGGAATTCACCGCTTTGATTTGTGATCATTCCTTTTGCAATACCTTTCAGAACAACGGTTACGTTTGTAGCCGGATGGCCGTCTGATGTGATAATAACGCCCTGAATGGTATTGTTGGCTCCTTCGTCCGGCACGCCGGCGTATATCAAAGTAAAAGGAAGCAGGAAAAAAGAAAGAAAAAGGTATGCCCTTGTCATGTTGGTCTTATCGTTTACGCCGCAAAGTTGCAGTCAGAAAAGGCCAAATTATCTACCGTATCGGGAAAACGATTTACGAGATCGGGAAATAATTATTTATCCACAGGGGCAACCCTGTTGTCATCCGGCATGGCGGCCATTACCGGCAGGCATTCCGAAGCTGGCGCCCCGCTTATCTTTAAGTAAGCAGGGGCCCGCAAACGTAAGCTGCTGTTCACCGGGAAGAGGCTTACTTTTCGGTAAAGCCCTTGTCCGCGTTGGGGAACTGGCTATCATATACCTATCCTGGCAAAAGCCGCAACAGGCCCAAAAGGTCCACCAGGATGACCATATAAGGCAAACCGCTGCTGTAACCCATTGAAGGATTTGGGCAACAGGCATCCATTTGATTAAAGCAGGGTTTAAGGATTACAGGTGGGCAGGTGCAAAGTAACCGCGCAAAATTCTTACAGCAGTACCAATCTGGTTTTTCACTGTTTGAATACTTGTATTCATTTCCTCAGCTATTTCTTTATGACTTTTTTGGTCGTAATGCCTCAAACGGAAGGCAGTAGATGATTTAGGCGGCACTTTCTTTTTCAGCGCGATATTCACCTGGCAGTAGATCTCTTTACTTTCCAGCGGATCATCCGGTAAAAAAGCCTCATCCGGAATTACACAGGAAAATTTCCTTTCGCGGGTAATTTTGTTAAGACAGCGATTGCGTACACTGGCGTAAAGATAACTCTTCATAATACAACCACTGTCGCGGTTCTGATAGTTAGCATCAATTTTCAGGAATAATTTCTTCTGCCAGAAATCGAGAAAAAATTCCTGGAGAACATCCTGTGCTTTGTCTTCATCCTTCAGCATGTCTGTTGCCAGCATCATCAGAATACGGTTGTACTTTTTGTATACTGCTGTAAAAGCTTCTGTACTACCATTTTTGAGCAGCTCCAGCAGGACGGCATCTTGGTTGTTTTGTTGCATTCTCATTTCCTTTTTGAGAGACTGGTTTAGGAAAAATTATTGATGGTCCGGTGTTAGAAAATCAATTTTCTATGGTTTAACACGGTGGTTGAAAGTGGTTGATTTTGCATTCCCTTTCTTGAAATCCAGATTAAAAGTAACGCTATAAAACATCAGGAGTGGTTAATCCATTGTTAAGCACGAATGTTTTAGAAGTGGGAAGATTCAATGCCATAGCGGTTCTACGAGGGAAAAACATATTATGAAAAATCATAAAAAAGAAACCAAATGGTTACATGTAAAAAGGCGTTAACAGGAGACCATATAACAGGGGAAGAGATGGAAGAGCTCCACAATTAAATAACCAGGGAAGTATATTATAAAGACGGCTGCAGAAAATCGCCATCTACAATCAGGAGCTTTACACCACCTGCTGAAGCAGATCGATGAACACTCAGGTCATCTGATACAACATAACTCATGCCCTCAGATAATTCAAATTTTTCACCATTCTGTAATTCACTTACAAAAGAACCTTGTAAACAATATACAATATGCCCTTTCTTACACCAGTGATCTGCCAGGTATCCGGGAGAGTACTCTACAACCCGTATCCGAAGCCCCGGGAACTGCAGGGTTTGCCACCAGGCATTGCCTTCTTCACCGGGATATACTGTTTTCGGAACTGATGCCCAGTCGATGGTCTGAAAAGGAATATTCATACCCATTATAGATATTTTAACGTAAACGGATATACGCCTCTATGATCTCTTGGTTCACGTTTAAACTGTCAATCTTCTCTATCCCACGCTGGATCAGCGTATCATGCTGCAAAGTGAGCGTAAAAGTAAAGTGCTTATCTTCCCAGCTGCGGAAATTGCAATATTGCAGATGCTCCTCGTATTTGTTGCCCGACAATAGGTACGTACCGGCGCCGGACCCAAATATAGCCGTACTGCTGTCGCTCCCCTTTGAAACATCGTGCTGAAAAAAAGCAAAATGACTACCATTAAAGATTTTAATCATCTCCTGCCCCTTTACCGGGTAAGTATCAGTAGTATCTCCATTTTTGATCATCTTGCTGTAAGCCAGCTTCCAGGTGCCGGTTAAAGGCAGTTCAGCAGCGGATTCAGGCGATTTCGTATCTGCGCATGAAACAGTCATCCATGCAATAATACCGATAAAGGCAGGTATTCGTATATTCATAACGTTTAGATTTGATTGAAAACTCCAGGGTGACCTGTTTCACAAGGTTAGTAAAAAGATGTTGATTTTTAATACCCCGGTAAAATAAAAAAGGGGGCAACATGTGCAATGTTGCCCCCTGATCACAAATCATTTCTTTTACCTGATCACCTGTAACTGGTCGCTGCCAACCGGTTTGTGAAGCAACAGGTTGTATATCTTGTACTTATTGTCTGTAATGCCTGCAAGGGCCGATTCTCCCCTCAGTTCATCATCTGTGCGGATCAGCCCCACTACCCTGCCATCTCCAAAAAACCGCAGCTCATAATGCTCCAGTGGTAACATCTCCAGGTGATACGCCTTAATCTGGTCAAACCGGTTCCAGGTTTCTGCTGCATCTGCAGGCTTGTTCTGAAAATAGGCCTGTTCGGTTTCCAGCTCCCGGTTATAGATCTGCTCCGCCACTGCATTCATATTACCATCTGCCATCAGTTTGCGGTACTGGTTATAAAAAGCCAGTACTTCCTTTGTAAGCTTTGCCTTGTCTTCTTTCCGGAGATCCTGGCTCTGGCTCCATCCTTTCAGCTGGTAAGGGGTGGTAGCTTCAAAAACGCCTTTAAACTCCAGGTAAGGCACATTATCCAGGTTTATTTCGGGCATCTTATAATAAAACAACTGTTTATATTCCTTTGGTTTTTCCTTTTCCTCATCACCACTCATTACTTTCACTTCAAGGCCACAATTCTTTGCCAGTAAAAATGAATCCATCTTATCGTCGTCATCTACTTTGGGAAATACCCTGATGGTAATGGTTTGTTTACCGCTTTTCAGGATATTGGGAGATACCGGCCATACTGCCCCACCCTGGTTCCCGCTGCCAAAGTCGGAATAGGCCGGCATATCATTGATCAGGATCTCATAAGTGCAGTTGTAGCTGTTAAAATCCAGGATAAACCGTGGATTATAGTCGTATTTCTTCACCAGTTTATAACTGTTCAGATATTTTTCCTTAATACCCTGATTCATGCTTTCTTTTTTTGCAGTTGTTCCCTGCCCGCAACTGTGCAGGCTGATCATTAGAATTAATAAGATGAAAACTCCCGGTTTACTCATCCGTCGGACTCTTTTTTAGTTAAATATATTTTTTTCAAAGAGATCTTTTTCTCATCGATACCGATTTCAAAAGACGCTTTGGGATTGGCTTCTACCACTTTATTATACTCTGCCGGCTTTTCCGGTTCTCCTTTCTTCTTCTTTACTTCTTTTGTTTTTTCTCCTACATTCACTTTTGCTTCTACATACCCTTCAATTTTTATGCCTTCAAAAATCAGATCAAATCCTATAAACAACCCCGCGGCATCAGAACCAATCCTGGCCTGCAATCCCAGCCCGGAGCTTCCTTCCAGTCCTATCCCCAGCGCCACCACTACTTTCACTTTGAATGCAGTAGCTGATTTACTCAGGTACAGCTTACATTCCAGTTTTACGGATACTGCAGCGCCGCCCTTTATCAGGTCCTCTTTCTTTTCAGAAGCGCCCTTCTCCCGGGTAAACACATTTCCTCCTACCGTATTATGCTTAAAAGTGGCCTCCAGGTCTATTTTACCGGAAATGGTCACACTAACATCCACTTTACTGTCGTCGTCTGCACATATATACAGCAGCGCATCCACAGCTTTCAGAATAGCATATGCGATAGGGTGCCTGCGGCAAAGCAGTTCCAGGAAATCCCATTTAAGATCGATGCCTACCAACGGCTTGGCATCCAGCTTTACCACTACGGTTCTGCCGGCTCCCCATAATTTACTGTCGCCGTTCTTAGGCGGCATAGTTTCATAATACCAGGAGGCAGCCAGTCCCAGCTTTGGAAACTGCAGCTCATAATCAAACGGCTTGCGCTGCATCCGTTGAATAAGACCCTGGATATTCTTGTCGGGATTCGTTCTGTTCTTATTGATAAACTCATCAGGGTTTTTCCCATCATCCCCGGAGGTATCTGCTTTGGTAGTATGATCGCCATGAATGATGTTCCTGAATTCCTTTACCAGGTGCCACCCCGCCTTTAATACGTTGTAGTATTTGGCAATCATATCTTCAATAGGATCCACACTCTCGGTATCATTATTCCATTCTACCTTGATGGAAAAATCAAATTCCTTCAGCAGTTCCACCAACTCCGCAAACTTACCCCTGGTTTTTACGGGTGCTGGCGCTGCCTTTTTATCTTTTGGCAGGGCCAACATTTCACCCAGCTCAGTACCCAGTTCCTCATTATGCCGGTCCAACGTAGGCGTAGGTTTGCTCCAGCGGCCTTTTGCGGCCTCCCCTATTTTTTCCACATTTTCCAGGCGGTTCATGGTAAAACGCTGCAGGGCGTTCTTTATTCCCTTACCATTATTGGGCTTCCGCGAATTTGGTTTTCAACGCATCAAAATCGGCTTTTTCCATGTTAAAGGCCAGGGCTGCCGTCCATTTGATATCGGGGTACACAGCAAAATCGATAACATGCTTCCAGCGGCAGGTTTGGATAGTTACCGGGAAATGATCGGCCTGTGCCTCGGGAATCCACAGGTAGCCCAGTATCCGCTGGAAAAGGATATGATTATTTTCATCGAAGAAGAGATATTTATACTGTGCATCAAATTCCAGTTCTTCATCAGATACTTTTATCACACCGGAAAAAGAAGCATTGGTATCTCTTTTGAATTTATAATTATTGGCTTTTATTTCAAATTTTCCCTTGGCGGCGCTTTCCTTTTCCGGTTCTCTTTTTACGCCGGCTTTGGTATCTTCTTTTTTATATCCTTTGGCGCCAAAGCTGCTTATGTCAATTACATGATCCTTGTGTTTAGGTGTTGCGGTACATTCATCTTCATGAGTTACCAGGCTTTGCACACTGAGCTTAATAGTTTTCTTCGCAGTTTCACTTCCGGCTACTATGTTATAGGTAAGATTTTCCGGGGGCTTGAAATCGAGCACATTCTCATCAAATATGGTTTGTACGCCGTCTTTGTCTTCCACGGTGATCATACCGTATTTACATGGCTGGAATTTTCGTGTGTTTGTTGGAATATCGCCTGCCAGCACGGGTTTATTACCACCGTACAACAGGGGAGATTCTTTTACGGCAGGATCTTCTTTTACACTGAGAAAACATTTCGATAGGGTTTTGGTGATTTTACCATCTCTTGATTTTATGATGGGATATATTTCCAGCACTTCACCTGCACCCGGCTTCCAGAGGTCGTCCAGGAAAACATCCACCACTATTTTCTGTACAAAAGCCTGGTAGTGGATAGAACCGGCGGCCACTTTCATATCTTTCCCTGATTTATCCTTCACCACGTAATCACTTACCTGTAAGGCCTCTCCGCGGGTAGTTTCATCCTGCAGAATAGGCATTATTTTCACCTGCCGGGTAAAATACTTGAGGGCATCATCGGGCGTTTCTTTTCCTTTTTCTATCTGGGCTACTCCGGCAGTCCGTTCCCAGGGTGGCAGATCATCGTCGGCGCTGGCAGTATCATTGTCCATCAGGAAAATCCTTAACTCCTGTCCGTACAAAGCACGGGTATAAATATGCAGCTGCACGCTTTCCCTGAATTTCTTGCTGCCGCCGGTGATTATTTTGCCATCATTGTTAGGGGCAAACTCCCTCCACTCTGCTGAAAGAACCGCGGGTTTTCCACGTGCAGCAATAAAGTAACCATGAGCAGCCGAGTTAGTGGGCTCCTGTCCTTCCAAAACAGGTTCCAGCCATCCCAATCCGCCGCCTTCCACAATTTTCGGAAAGTTAGGATATACCAATGGCCCTTTCAGTGTGTCGTTTACATCTGTTTTCTTAAATGTAAGCGTGCGCAACATGGACCATATCCAGCGATAAGGCGTTTTGTCGGCCTCCGGTGCTTTCATGGGAATGGTGACCTTTACGGGTGCCGGCGCCTTTTCTACCATCGTAGTGATACCCTTCATCTCCGCCCGTACCGTTCCCGCTTCATTCAATACTGCGGTCGACGTTTTTGCATCCACCGATCCTTTTGCTGCCGGGATAGTGATTACCAGCTTTTTATTATGAGACATGGCAACTATTTTTAAAACGGTTGTCCCTGCGGAAACCGGATCAGAAATAAATCTTCCTCTACCTTTTGCACATCCATCATTGGGTTCAGATGCGTTTGTACTTCTTTATCGGCTTTCTCTGCATCTTTCTTTGTCATATCGGCTGTTTGCCCGTGAAAAGTGATGGAGATACAGTCTTTCCCGCCGGTAGCGCAGGTCGCTTTACTGTCTTCCAGTAAAATGTAGGCATCTCCCGGCAAAACCACCTTATCATAAAACCCGCTCCATCCGGTAACAGATGGCGTACAGGGATTATTATTCTTCTTGCTGCAACTGCCAAATGTATTGGCTTCAAAAGGCTGACCAATGTCCTTTGTATTGGCCAACGGCTTTTCGGCGCCGTCTTTATCGTTGATATAATGTACCTGCTGGCTTTTCACTTTCAGCTTATCGGGGGTGGTACCAAACTGGCACTTACAAAGGGCGCCCTGGCAAACCAGATGTTTTTCACTCATATCCTCTAAATTTTGAAAAAGAAGGAAAAACGCTTTTTCTTTTTTGCAGCCTGTTCCTGTTCCGGCAGCAGCACCGGCATAACCGGGGCCAGCGTTTTATCTTTCTCCCGTAAATGATAAACAGTGAACGTTACTTTCTTATCCTCACCGGGTGCGAGCTGCAAGCTGCATTCTCCCGTTATGGCGTTGATGGAATAATCCGTTTGATATAACTTATAGCTGATATCTGCCTGACCCTTTAAGGGCGTGTGAATACCGTGCAGCTGCTGTGATAATGGAATTTCCTTCCCTGCCATAAGATCTTCCACACTACGCGGATCGCTGCAATTTCCTTTCTGCTGCAATACCAGGCTGCCACTCGCTGTATTATGCTGCACCGGCTGCTGCGTAACGTTAAACAATACCGGCGTTGTATAAGGCATTAGCGGCAATGCTGCGGTAAGCCCGCGTTTCATAATATCGCTCCCGGGCTGGTAGAGGTCAGCAAAATAAAGCGCCATAAACCAATCGCGGCAAAGCGACCGGTAAATATGCGGCTCACTGCTTACTGCAAGATCCATGTAGGACATGATCTGTGCTGTAATTTCTCCCGTATAATATTGCTGCAATGCAGGTTTAATGCCTTCCCAGGCAGCCGCTATCTGGGCCTGGTTAACAATACCGGAAAACTGCCCGGCACTATTTACCCTTATCTGCAACGGATATAATACTTTTCCACATTGCTCCGCAAGTTTATCAATCATCTTTTCAGGCGCCTGGTTATTGATGTATACCTGTCCTTTATTTATTTCAAACAGGAACATGTCGCCGGGCAATCTTTTAGAACAATTAACTGTTATCTCGTAGCTGATCACCTGTTCTATGCCTGCCGATTGAATAACATAGGTTACACCATAAGTTCTGTTGAGATGCACCGGGTTAAACCGGAAAGAACGATTATTCATATCGGAATGGCTACTGTTTTTTACTTTCCTCCGCAATCAGCTGTGCAACTGCGCTCCTTATATTCTTTACGTATTTCCGTATCCCTGCAGGAATTCGGCTGGTATCCCCATCTATCTGGTAAGAGAATCCCGGCCTTTTATCAGCGAACCCGATGTCTACTATTATTACCGGCTGCTCTCCACAATACAAACAACCCCAGCTATATGTAGTAGTGCCGGCGGTTAGCAGCAGGGATGGGATAGCGTCCAGTATAAAGCGGTTCCGTTGCCATTGGGCAGCAGATAATTGCTGTACGGAAGAATCAATTTTCACACCGCTGGTATCCAGCCAGTAGCGTTCCAGGGCAACGGGTGTAATGCGGTATTTCACACGGGCACTGTTGGAAAAAACACCAAAATGTACCCAGGCCACCGGAGTGGATGGGGACTTCGTTTGTGCCGGTAGTATATCCATTACCATTATTACGAATAAAAGGGTAAGCAAACTGCCGCGCATACTAATAATTTAAAATTAAGCTCCGGTCCTGTCTCATGATATCCCACTGGAACTTGAAGAAAGAGCGCATATTGTCTTTGGCATTGTACGGATTCAGGTTCCCGTTTGTTTGCCAGGTATAATCCATGATATTGTCGGTATGTCCCTGGTAAAAAGTATAAGGTGGCGGCTTAAGCCCTGCCATGGGCGCTCCTGCGCTGAACGTGTGTTGCAGGCCCAGCGAGTGGCCGGCTTCATGCAACAGTGTACGCCGCTGATTCAGTCCGCTCAGGAATACTACAAAGGCATTTCCCCATACAAATTCCTTGATCACATCTCCATTGTCAGCAGCGGTGAGGCCATTAAAGCTGGCTGGCAAATCCGTGAGAAAAATATAGGTCCGTTTATTGGCATCGGCATTAATACGGCCTCCATTGGGTTTGTGCTGTCCGTATCTTTCATACAGCTTAATTACATCTTCAAGAAACTGCTGTTCATTAAACGATGCAGATCCTCCCAATACATTATTCCAGTAACTGGTAACAGTGCTATCGGTAAAAGGCAGTACTCCTGTTTCGAAAATAGTATCTGTTTTAAGTTCCGCCCGGATGAGGGCCTGGTTATAGGAAGCCCTTTTGAACTGGTATTCCATATCTTTCACCAGCTGCTGATCGATGGAAGGAACGCTGTTGGCCTGTGTACCAACTTTTACCAGGATCAGTTCCATTTTGGGAATGATGTGGTTATTGTACACCATCAGCTTGCCCACTTCCTCTTTCTTATTGCCCAATTTTGCAAATACTTTTATTTCTTCATGCTGCTGAAGAGGAGCATTGGTATTTACTATGTTCACAGCGCCTTTCAGCTTATAGTACTTAACTTTTACCCCTCCCGGCCGGTGGCGGGTTTGCAATCCGCTTCCCATTACTGCGGCAATATTTATTTTCTGCGGGGATATTCTGAGATTCGGATTTTTTGATTCGAAGATGATCTCTGTGCCATCACTGATCACTTCTTCTATTTCTTCCAGTTCAAGATCCAGCTGTGCGCCATCTTTGTTCATGGAAGAACCATATTTGAACTGTTGCGAGGTGGTGTAAGGGAACAGTGACAACCATGCGGGATAATAATCAACGCCATATGGTTTCACAGGGTTCTTTACATCTTTCAGATACTCGCTTTTGGCGGCAGCTACATCGCTTACCAGCGGCACGGTACTGTTACAGGGTTGGTTATTGTTATCGCGCTCGATATAAGTTAATGCATAAATGTATTCGTCCCTGAGCCAGTCGAACCCATATTCTCCTTTATATTCCGCCGGCCGTCTGAAGTGCACCAGGAATTTCTTTAGTTCCTTCTCTTTTGTTTCCGGCGCTTTATATTTGTCATAAATAATCTTCTCTGTGCTCCGCAATTTTACCTGGCTGGCGGCATTCAAACTGATATCTCCGTTAGTTGCATAGGTAGTTGACAGCTCGGAGCTTTCAACAATTGACTTTGCTATTGAGATGATACTTCCCATCTGTGGCTGGTTATGTGGGGTTAAAACATTTTCGCTTTATCGCCGCTCTTATTCACTATTTGTTTGGCGCTATGCATTTCAATATTCTCCTTAGTACTGCTCATGCTTACTTTCTCCGCTGTTTTCTCAATACTTTTAGCAGTACGCTGCAGTGTATCATCAGCTACTTCCTTAATATTGGCGGCGAGCAGGCTGAAGTCTTTCACCGCAGTTTGCGACAGATTTTTACCTGCACTTACCTGTATATTTTCTTTTGCTGTAAAGCTGATGTTTTTAGCGTTGATAGTAATATTTTCCATTGCGGCGATGTTGATACTTTGGGCGCTGGTATCCATTGTTACAATATTCCCCGACTTATCAGTGATGGTAATACTCTCCGCCCCATCGGTATCATCCAGCCGGATGAGGTGTCCGCTCCGGGTTTTGATCACCTTGAGGTTATTCTGGGCATCCCCGAAACCCGTTTTGGCGTTCCCGTTATATACGGTGCCGAGTACCACCGGTAATTCAGGGTTGCCGCCTTCAAAATCTACCCATACTTCCTCCCCGGTTTCAGGTATAAAATAAAATCCTTTGTCGGCACCTCCATGCGGGGATACTAATCGTAACCATGGAGTGGATCCCTGTTGCTGCCATTGGAATTTTACCCTTACGCGGCCCAGTCCCTTTGGGTCGTTGTTATCTGTTACCACAGCGCTTTGCGCTTCACAGAATGGTGTACTGTACAGGTCTACCACCGGCATGGCGGCAGCTGCAGGAATGGCTTCAAATGTGTTTTTATACAGCCCGTTTTCTGTACAGTAATGGACCAGCTCTGTTACCACAAATTCACCATGATGCTCATTGGAAAGTACCGATTCATTCACTGTAATGATATCGCCAATGCGTAATGCGCTCTGCTGGCTGGTACCTTTGAGCACCGCCATCCGGGAAAGCCTTCCTTTTTTTTGCGCCTGTGTATATTTATCCAGCTGCGATTTTGCACCCGTTCCAAACGACTGGTTCAGCTTATATTGTGATGTTTTTTTATAAAGACGTTCACTTATTTCTTTCAGGTGACTCGTATATACATCGGTGTTACCTGCAGGTACAGAAAGGGTATCGTTGCTTACTACCTGGCTTTGCCGGTAATCATATCCATACAGCCGGCTGTTATTGGATTTCACAGTAAGATCAAGGTTAAACCCGATCAGGTCTACCTGGTGAGTAAGCGTCGTTTTCTGTGGCCGGTAGTTTCCAAATATCACCTTTTCTCCATCATAAAAAAACCACTCCCCGAAACGGGCAGCGAGCCGCTCTATAAACTGGTAAGTGGTTTCTTTATACTGTACAATATATTTCAGGGTATCTGTATGTGCCGGATCTACCGCAGGGGATTTGGCGTAAGGTCCGCATCCTTTCAGGGCTTCAGTGACTATGGCCGACAAATTTTTCTGTTCATAACACGCTATATTTTCATCATCCTCCAGCAGGATAGTAACACTGTGCCCTTTTATCACACAAAAACCGTGTGTGCCATCACTCTCTTTTCCCATGCTGATACCATCAACAATACCGTTAAAATTCAGTGGCTTATACACAGCATTTGACTCAACAGGTTTTACAGAGATAGATATTTCCTTACCCAGGAATTCCTTACCGGCATTGAATAATCCTTTTCCCAGTTTAGTGAGCCAGTCGTACCCGATCATGATTTCAAAGCTATGATGGCCGCGGATAGTCTGATGCAGGGTAAGGGAATGAAAAGAAGTAAACTGATGATCACCAATAATAAATGAGGTGTGCGTATACAATGACATTTCGCAGCTTTTACGGTTTTAAATATGGTTACTACCTTTCTATCACTATAGAAATGATATCGGGTAACTACTTCAGAAATTGGAATTAATATCTGCTATTGCCATTAACGGGTTAAACACGCAACAGTAGATAAATATGGCTTTATTATCGGGAACTAATATACAACAAGTGTCATAATTTCAATCACTCCTCGCAAAAAAATAACGCCACCATACAACGAAATAAAAGAGCTCTGCCGTTAAATAATATGAATAGGACGCCTAATGTTACATACTCCGGCTGTTATACGCTATGGTAGCTATTCCCACGACGACGGCTTTCCAAGCTACCCTCCTGTAACCCCGCATTGTTCCTGTCAGAAATATTTCCGCTGTAAAAACATTGACCCTTCTCTCATGCATATCCGGCCCGGGAAACTCCAAATTCCTGCAAGCAATATCTCTATCGCAACACCGGCAAATTTATCTAGTTAAAAACAAGAATAAATATATACCTGCATCTGAAAACATGCGGGGAAATAAGGAAAAGCATCCCGGGTAAAAGCGGGCCACAAACAAATGCTTATGCACCCGGCAATTCATGGGGCGCCGGCATATTACCGGTATACGGCCAACGCATAAAAAATGCGGCAATTTATCAACTATCGTAATACAGAAGCAGGTTACGGCCCTGGAGATACCGTCTGTAATTTATCATGTAAAGTTTATAAAATAACGACTAATTTACCGCCCTCTTTCCCGGAACAAAACATGCCGGGGACCGCCCCGTAACTTTTATAAAAACTGAAACGATGAATCTGAAACGATGGATGCTTGCCTGGATAGCTATCACCGCTGGTATCACAGCGGCGGCACAGGATTACACCTTACAATCGCCCGACGGTAAAACCACCGTACACATATCCGTAAAGGATAGTATACAGTATTCCTTATCCTACAACGGGAAGCTGTTGCTACAACCGGCGACTATCAGTATAGCCACCTCCGTTAGTCCCGGCGGCAACTGGAAAGTGGCCGGTACCAAAACATCGGCAGTAACACAAACCCTCCGCCCTGTAGTAAAACAAAAAAGCACGTTTATTGAAGACCGCTATGTCCAGTTGCAGATCAATTTTAAAAACCATACCTCGCTGCAGTGGCGGGCATACAATAACGGTATTGCATGGCGCTGGCTTATTAACAACAAAGGCAACTGGCAGGTACTAAATGAACAGGGCGGCTTTGGCTTCCAGGCAAAAGACAGCGCCTGGTATCCTGTAGAAAGCGGGTTCTTTTCCCATAACGAGCGCCTTTACAAGAAGCTGACCATAGACAGCATCCGTGGCGAAAAAAGCCTGGCCAGCCTGCCGGCACTGTTCAGTGTAAACGGTATTAAATTACTGATCACCGAAACAGCCCTCCTTAATTATGCCGGCATGTGGCTGCAAGGTAATGGCAGCAACACATTGGAAGCGGTATTCCCTCACTACCCTATTAATAAAAAGATCACTTCCGACCGGGATGAAGAAGTGGAAAGCAGGGAAAACTTTATCGCTAAAAAGGAAGGCGCGTCCCAGCTGCCCTGGCGTATTGTGATGATTGCACCGGAAGATAAAGACCTGCTGGTAAATGAACTTCCCTATCAGCTCGCAGAGCCGTCGGCCGGCGACTATAGCTGGGTGAAACCCGGTAAGGCCATCTGGGACTGGTGGAATGATAATAATATTTACCAGGTAGATTTCCGTGCCGGCATCAATACCGCCACCTACAAATACTATATCGACTTCGCCGCTAAATACAACCTCGAATACGTAGTGCTGGATGAAGGCTGGAGCGATACCCGCAATCTTCTTAAAACAGTGCCTGACATTGATATGGAGGAATTATCGCGCTATGCAGCTTCCAAAAATGTAGGCATCATCCTGTGGACTACCTGGCTGGCGCTGGATCAGCAGCTGGATGCAGCAATGGACCTCTTTGCCAAATGGAAGATCAAAGGGATTAAGGTCGATTTCATGCAACGCGACGACCAGCAGATGGTACAGTATTATGAACGCGTGGCTAAAGCCGCTGCCGCACATAAAATGCTGGTCGATTTTCATGGCGCGCATAAACCGGCAGGGCTACAACGTACATATCCCAACGTTATTTCCTTCGAGGGCGTATACGGACTGGAACAAAGCAAGGGCGATCAAAGTAAATCCATTGCGCCGGACCATAATGTTACCTTCCCCTTTATCCGTATGGCCGCCGGACCGGCAGATTATACGCCCGGTGCCATGCTCAACGCACAAAAGAGAGACTGGGCGCCTCATTTCAGTAACCCTATGAGCATTGGTACCCGTTGCCATCAGCTGGCCATGTACGTAGTATATGAAAGCCCGCTGCAAATGCTGGCCGACAACCCCACCCATTATTACAAAGAACCGGAATGTATGCAGTTCCTGCAGGCGGTTCCCAGTGTATGGGATACTACTATTGCCTTGCAGGCCAGCGTGGGCAATTATATACTTACAGCCCGCAAGGCTGCTTCCGGCGATTGGTACGTAGGTGGCATGACCAACTTCACGCCCCGGACCCTGACGCTGGATTGCTCTTTCCTCCCGGATGGCAGCTATACCATGCATATCTGGAAAGATGGTATTAACGCCGACAGGAACGGACAGGATTATAAAATGGAACAGGTTATCGTAGACAAACATTCAAAAGTACCTGTAGTAATGAATGTTGGCGGCGGATGGGCAGCAAGAATCGTGAAGCAACAATAAAATAACATTGCTGATAATCCATTTATATTCACTTTGCAACCATGAACCGTATTTTATTTCTGGCTGTTCTGGGAGGCCTGTTTACCAGCAATGCAACAGCACAACAATCAATAGATGTACAGGCACATCGGGGCGGAATGGCACTGATGCCGGAAAATACGATCCCTGCTATGATCAATGCAGTGAAGCTGGGCGCAAAAACACTGGAGCTGGACTGTATCATCACTGCCGACCACCAGGTAGTAGTATCGCACGACGCGTATATGTCGGCAGAATTTATGCGTAAGCCGGATGGCTCGGATATCTCAAAAGAAGAAGAAAAAAGTCTTGCGCTATATAAAATGTCGTACGACAGTATCCGGAAATATGACGCCGGCACCAAACCTCATCCCCGTTTTCCCCAACAGGAAAAAATGATGGTTCACCGGCCACTGCTCACCGATCTGATAGACAGCGTGGAGGCGTATGTACAGGCACATCATCTCAAGCCGGTGTTTTATAACATGGAAACCAAAAGCTCCCCGGACGGTGATGGTATTTACAACCCTGGTCCGGCAGAATTTGTAGCCCGGGTAATGGAAGTTGTCAACAGAAAAAAAATAACGGCGCGTGTTATAATTCAATCGTTCGACATCCGTACACTCCAGGAGTTACACCGCCGCTATCCTGCTCAGAAAACAGCTTTGCTGACAGGCAATAAAGACAGCTTCAGCGCCAATATTGAAAAGCTCGGTTTTATACCAACTATTTACAGTCCCAACTATCAACTGGTAACACCAGAGCTGATAAAGGAAGCTCACAATAAAAAAGTAGCAATAATACCCTGGACGGTAGATGATGAAAGCGAGTTAAAAAAACTGATCTCCTGGGGAGTAGATGGAATTATTTCCAATGCGCCTGATAAACTGGTAAAGTTGGCAGGGAGCTACCAGCAATAACGCGGATGTTGTCTGACTCAGGATTAAACTGATTACGCTGATTTTATTTTTTAGGATTTTATAAATGATTTAAAGGATTTGGGGAGATATAAGCGAACCGCTTATATCTCCCCAAATCCTTTAAAATCCAGAATAATCAAATCAGCGTAATCAGCGTAATCAGTTTAATCCTGAGTCAGACAACATCCGCGTTATTCATTTTCCTTGAAAATTCTTTTTCCTTGCTTTTCAAAAGGTGATAGCTTTAGTTCAAAATAGGTTTAACGGTATATCCTTTCTCTTTTAATAATTTAATCAATCCTATGGGGCCTCCAAGGTGTGCACCGCCTACGGCAAAAAAAGTACTTTCCTGTTTCATCATACCGGGCATTTTTTCTACCCAGTTTTTATTCCTTACTTCCAGCATCCAATGAATGGCATTTTCATCCATTTGATCAGGCGCGGTAAGGAGCGCGTACATATCTCCCAGATCCTCTGCTTTATAGGCCGTTACCAGTTTATCAGTGTTTATGCTGCTGCTGTCGAAAGCCTTTACCTGGTCTGCCACCTGCTTGTCGGTATAGGATTTCAGCAGGTATCCCACCTGTTCTTCCAGTGCTTCCAGGTAACCGATATTTTTTTTATCTGCATGCGCCATTTCTATAAAAGTAGTTTCATAAGACTTAAGCTCCTCACATGGAAACGATTTCATGGCCAATAGTGAAATAGCCGCCACCAGCTGGTAATTTTCAAACGGCGCCAATGGTACGCCACATTTCGCTTTCATAATGGAATCCACGATATGATAATCTGAAGCAGACAGCCTTTTACTTAAAGGCACATCGGTGGTCATTGCTTTGGCCATAATCGTGTTGATATTGGGATCAAGGATATTGGCTTCTATGACCAGCTGACCTGATTGATGTAACGCCTTTTTTGTCTTCTCCGTTACCTTAAAATCATTTTCACAGATCATATGAATAGTGCCGTATAAATAAGAAGGTTTAGCCAGCCCGTTGCCGCTGATTTCCCACAATAATGATTTATCCTGCGCGGCTGCTTTACCTGCAAATAAGCCGGCGATTACCACTATTGCTGCTGTAATATTTTTGAAGATGTTTTTCATGTGCTTTTGATTTTCTTTCCGGATTAGTAGGCCATGGAATCATTTTGTTACAAAATATTTCAACTTTTTCTCAAAAAATCTCTGATTCCACCACCGGTAAATAAAACAGCCTGCTTTACAGCAGGCTGTTATGTATAAAAAAGAGGTCCCTGTTAGTCCGATGGCAGCTCCGCGCGCCGCGTAACGAGGTGGCTCAGGTTATGTTGAATCATTTTCTCCAGCAGGTCGTAGCCTGCATTGGGCCGTGAATGGGCATATTCCCTTTCCAGTTTGGTAATAGGCGCCAGCCAGTACAGGTTCACCTTATCGCCATATATCTCAGGCAGCCCTATAGCGGGGCCATTGTACAAAGCAGACGACACTATCACGCTTTCGAAAGGCTCCGGCAGTTCATCCGAACTTACCGTGTGGCCTTCGCCGAGCCAGGTGATCTGTTTCCAGGGCCTGTCTGCCATACCGGACATGAGGCCGGCCATCGCCATGATCTCTTTATCTGTAAAATCTTTTTTACTAACTGCCATCGCCAGTTCCATGCGGCGGAATCCCGGGGAACGGTCGCTGTACAGCAGTTCTATCCAGGGCATCGGGCGGATGCTTATTCCCAGAGTGAGGAGGTACACCACGTCGTCTTTTTCAAATTTGCCCAGTGCCATTGGCGGCCATTGCCCTCCATCAATGGCATAATACTGCTGAATAGGCCCGAATACTGCCTCATAGGCCTTTATATATTGATCCTGCAGGATGCTCCAGGCCTGGCTGGCTTCAGCTTCCCAGTCTTTCCAGAAAGCAATGGCCTGGTCTACCCGTTCATACATGGCATTAGCGCCGCGTTTTCCCAATGGCATCAGCCGGTCGTTATCGCCGGCGCCTATACAATCAGCAGCATAGGCCACTGCATGTTCATCATTATAAAGGCTCCAGCCGGGTATTACACCCAGTATTTCGTTGTCGTATAATACTGCTGCGCCATCTCCCTCTTCCATCCATATAATGGTGATCCGTTCTTTTTCCAGCGGTTCACTGCCCTGCGGATGCCGGCAGTAGGCCGCTTCCAGCATAGGCGCCATCCCTTCTTTCATGGCAGCCACGTCTTTCTTTTCCGGCGCAGGGCCAAGGTTTCGCAGCCAGCATGGACGCGGGGAATACTTAGTGGTCAGTAATTCCGAAGGATACAGGTAAAAATAAGCTACCCTGTCGTCCTGTTCCACTACGGCATATAAAGTTCCTCTGTTATTAGGCTGTTCTATTAACATAACCGGCTCAGACATAAGTACATTTTTAAGTCCGCAAAAATACGGTATTCTAAAGCATCACTATAATTCCTGCCCCATTTGCTGTATTTTGTCTGGTATATAATTAATTTTTATGAAGATATATTCCACATTGCTAATGGCACTCCTGGTACTTTGTTCCGTTACACTCACGGCCAAAGAAAGACAATTTTACCAGATCAAGATCTATCATCTGAAAACAAAAGAACAGGAAGCTTTGGTAGATAATTACCTGGAAAAAGCATTTCTTCCCGCGCTGCACCAGGCGGGTATCAAACAGGCCGGCGTTTTCAAACCGGTTACACCCGATACGGCCGATCTCCGTATCTATGTGCTGATCCCCTTCCAGTCGCTCGAACAATTTGTTAACCTGGATAAAACCCTGGCATCCAACAAAGCATTCAGCGCTAACGGGAAAGATTATACAGATGCCGCCTGGAACAATATTCCTTACACCCGTATAGAATCCATCCTGCTACAGGCATTTCCCGGGATGCCCGTACTGGAGGCGCCTTCCTTAACGGCTCCCAAACAGGAACGGGTATACGAATTACGGAGTTATGAAAGCCCTTCCGAAAAGTATCATATCAATAAAGTAAAGATGTTTAATACCGGCGATGAAATCGGCATTTTCCGGAACCTTCACTTTAACGCGGTATTTTATGCTACTGTTATTTCAGGCTCCCGCATGCCTAACCTGATGTACATGACCACTTTCAATAACAAGGAAGACCGTGATGCGCACTGGAAGGCATTTAGTGCAGATCCGAAATGGAAAGCCCTTTCAGCGATGGAAGAATACAGTCATAATGTATCAAAATCAGATATCCTGTTCCTTCGGCCAACAGACTATTCAGACCTTTAATAAAACATTGTGGCGGGCAGCATGCATACCCGCCACAATGTTTTTATGATGTTATTTCCCCATTATCTCCCCCACTGTTTTCAGTATTTAACCCTTCTCCGCGTTACAGGGCTCTCCGGTTAAAAAATCCGGCTCAATAATTAAACAAAAAGGCTTAATTTAACTTCCATTATACCCACCAGCAGAATGGAAAATGAGCCACCACACATTTTTTCTTCCCTGCAATCAAGACTACATTTTTAAAAATTCAAAAACTGATCCCCCATGGCTGATGAAACTCAACAGAAAGTACAGACTGCCCTTGGCGACGTTGCCGCAAGACAACTGGCAATTGCCACCCGCACGGTACCACAGATGTCCAGCATTACTCCCCGCTGGCTAACCCGGTTAATGAGCTGGATCCCCGTAGAATCGGGCGTATACAGGCTTAACAAAGTAAAAGATGAAAGCAATGTAACCGTAGATTGCTCCGGAAGGGATGAACGCGAGCTTCCCCAAACCTACGTGGATTACATCGACAATCCCCGCGAGTACAACCTGAGCGCCGTGAACACGGTACTGGATGTACACACCAGGGTATCAGACCTCTACAGCAAACCTTACAACCAGATCAGCGAACAGTTGCGGCTGATCATTGAAACAATTAAGGAACGCCAGGAGAGCGAACTAATTAACAATAAGGAGTATGGCCTGCTGAATAGCGTAGTAGCATCGCAGCGTATTAAAACCCGTACCGGCGCCCCTACGCCCGACGACCTGGATGAACTCATCACCAAAGTATGGAAGGAACCTGGGTTCTTTCTACTGCACCCGCTTACCATTGCCGCTTTTGGCCGTGAATGTACCCGGAGGGGCGTTCCGCCACCCACCGTTTCCCTGTTTGGCTCCCAATTCATCACATGGCGTGGCATCCCGTTGATCCCATCCGATAAAGTGCCTGTTGAAAACGGCAAATCAAAGATCATTCTGCTACGTACCGGAGAAAGCAGGCAAGGGGTAGTTGGATTATACCAGCCTAATCTTCCCGGTGAACAATCGCCCGGTTTATCCGTACGCTTTATGGGCATTAACCATCAGGCCATCGCTTCTTATCTCGTATCCCTGTACTGTTCACTGGCAGTATTGGTAGACGATGCCATTGCTGTATTGGATGATGTAGAAATAGGCAAGTACCATGAATACAAATAATTTCCAACCAGATGGATTACCGGATATTGCTGCATTGGAAAAACTGGCCAACCAGTTGTTTTCCTCTTTGCAATCCGGTAATGATGTACCCTCCACGGGCTATACATCAGCTGCCCCCATCCAGGACCCGCTACTGCAGCAGGGAAGCGTAACGGATGTTACGCAGGCGCCAACCAGCTTACCGGACCCTCATTTCTCCGGCAACGGCGGCATTCCCGCTTCCGTAGCAGGCAGCGGTATTTCACCGTCTGCGCTTAAACAACCGGCAACAGCCTACGATCCGTCTTTTGAACAGGAACTGCAACGCGCACTGAAAAGTATACCCTCATCATCTTATACGTCCCAGCTGCCTTCTGCAGGAACTTCCTATTACTTCTTACCGGAAAAAACAGCCGGTATCACCGGGGCAACCCAGCCGCCGCTGGATATTAACCGCGTAAGGGCAGACTTCCCGGTATTGCAGGAACATGTAAACGGCCACCGGCTGATCTGGCTGGATAACGCCGCCACCACGCAAAAACCGCGAAGCGTAATTGAGAGGATCAGTTATTTTTATGAACACGAAAATTCAAACATCCACAGGGCCGCTCACGAACTGGCTGCACGCGCCACAGATGCCTACGAAAGCGCCCGGGAAAAAGTAAGGGCCTTCCTGAATGCAGCATCTGTCAATGAAATTGTATTTGTGCGCGGCGCCACGGAAGCGATCAACCTGGTAGCCAAAAGCTGGGGCGAGCAATTCCTGCAGGCAGGCGATGAAATTATTCTGAGCCACCTGGAGCACCATGCCAACATAGTTCCCTGGCAACAGCTGGCTGCAAAAAAAGGATTACAGATAAAGGTAATTCCTGTAGATGAAGATGGACAGATCATATTGTCTGAATATCAAAAACTGTTAAGTACAAAAACAAAGCTGGTATCCTTCACGCAGGTATCCAATGCCCTGGGTACTGTTACTCCTGCACAGCAGATAGTGGAACTGGCTCATCAGGCCGGCGCAAAGGTGCTGGTAGACGGCGCCCAGGCAGTATCACATATGCGCGCAGATGTGCAGCGGCTTAACTGCGACTGGTACGTATTTTCCGGGCATAAGGTTTTTGGCCCCACCGGGATAGGTGTATTGTACGGTAAAGAAGCATTGCTGAATGAAACACAACCCTGGCAGGGTGGCGGAAATATGATCAAAGATGTAACCTTTGAACATACGCAGTATCATGCAGCCCCCGGACGCTTCGAAGCCGGTACCGGTAATATAGCCGATGCCGTAGGACTGGGAGCAGCCATCGACTATGTAAATCATATAGGCATTGATGTTATACACCAGTATGAACATTACCTGCTTGTATATGCAACACAGCTGCTGAAGGAAGTGCCTGGTTTGCGTTTAATAGGCACGGCTCCCGACAAAACAAGCGTATTGTCTTTTGTATTTAAAGATTTCACTACCGAGCAGGTAGGCGCCGTGCTCAACCAGGAAGGGATTGCCGTTAGATCAGGCCATCATTGCGCTCAACCTATTCTCCGCAGATTTGGGGTGGAAAGCACCGTGAGGCCATCGCTGGCATTTTACAACAGTTGCGCCGATATAGATATCCTTGTAAATACCCTGCTGAGATTACGCAGGAGCAGGATATAATTTTTATCTTTTGTAAGAAGAGATGACTTGCTGTTTGCTTATTTCAAACGGCAGGCCATCTCTTCTTCAAAAAAAAATCATCTCACAAAAAGAAAAACAACAACTTCACAATATCCCTAAACGAGCCACAGCATTATATTACATTCGTTTTAATTTTCTTCTGAAAAATATCACTCCCCTGAAACATGCGGCTGTGCTCATAAAAAACAACATTTAAATTTTGCGGTTTAAATTATTTACCTACATTTGCACCTCACATTGCGAGGTAGAGCAGAGGTAGCTCGTCGGGCTCATAACCCGAAGGTCAGTGGTTCGAATCCGCTCCTCGCTACAAAAATGAAAGTCCTGTACACACGTGCAGGACTTTTTTTATAGATCAGCAGATCAAAAATAAATAGTATTATTACAGCAGGCAATCAATATACTGAAAGCAGTTTTGTTAGCCATCAACCCAATCCCTAAATAAAATTTTATTTAATCAATGAAACAAAAACCTTCAATGGCATTTGTTGCCGCCTCCTGGGTGGCCGTATTTGCAGGCATCCTGGGCTTTATCATTGGCCTGTGGAATGCATCCACTATGCAGCTGAATGAAAAAGGGTATTACTTCACCGTGCTGATGTACGGCCTGTTTTCCGCCGTATCTGTACAGAAGTGTGTACGCGACAGGCTCGAAGGCGTTCCGGTAACAGACATTTATTATGGTCTTAGCTGGGTGTCAATGCTGCTCACTATCCTGCTGCTTACCATCGGCCTATGGAACGCTACCCTTGCGCCAAGTGAAAAAGGTTTCTATGCCTTCGCATTTCTGCTGAGCGTTTTCGGCGCCATTACCGTTCAGAAAAATACCCGCGATACCCAGGCGGCGAAAGCCTCCGGCACAGCGAATGATATTCAATAGTTTCTTCAACAGGAAGGCCGCCAAGCAGCCTTCCTGTTATTCCCCCTTCCTCTTTTTCCGGATTCTATAAATACTTTTCCTGAATCGATTTCAGACGCAATTGATGCAATCCTACCTTTGCATTACCCCTCTGTGCCGCGCTGAATTACCAGTAAGCGCCTTCACAGGTATAAGATTCATCTATCCATGACACCCTGGTAATTTATCTGCAAAGTGATTAACTGGCTTCCTGTTAATCACTTTTTTTTGCGCCATATTATAATATATTTGTTGACAGTTAACCTTTTTATCCCATGGGAAACAAGATCTATAAGTATATAATAATTGTAAAAATACTGGTGGTTATACTGTTGTTTACCCCGCTGTTCCTTTCCCAGGTCAATATTGCCGTACCCGGATATTTTGAAAAATGGTCCAATGATATTCTAAAAAATGCAGCTTTAGTGACCCTTCCTTTTGGTTTGCTGTATGAGCTCGACAGGTTTACTCATATTGTTCCACTCCATTACAACAATGGGTCTATGGCCGATGTATTTCTGACGCCTATTATTTTCCTCCTTACCTGTAGTATGTGGTGTGGTATTTTTTTCGGGTTGATATCACTGATCAGAAAAAAACGTATAGCAGCGACTGCACCTGGAAGTGAATACTGGAAAAAATTATTTCTATCGGACCTGCTTATTTCCCTGGTTGCATTTGCATTTATCTTCCTGTTGAATAACCATGATACAGAGTCCGACACAGGCAAAAATTACCTATTATATATGGTAGTGCTGGGGCTAACTATTTTTTGTTCATTCCTGCTTGGCACTATGTGGTGGCTGGCTGAGAAACTATGGGCACGTGGCCGGCTGTTTGCCATTATCACCGCAAGCACTGCCGGTATTGCAGCATTGGTGGTTATTTTTATTGCGGTACAAACGGTACATAAAAGCGACCGTCACGATTCCCATGCCGGTGAAGCAATATTCCTGGCAGCTTCAGCAGCGGCAGATACCACAGCAACAGATATAGTTGCCTATGATACCCAGGCAGCTGCTGATTTTCCACTCCGCGCCACCGAACTTCATGAAGGCGCCGCTTATTTGCTGCATGAGCAGCTGGAAATAGACAGCAGTATTGTAAAAAAACGATCCACATCCGATCTTGCCCTGATGTGGCATACATATGTGCAACCACTGTACTATAAGGGGGAAGACGAAGATCCTTATAGTACGGTGGCATATACAGAAAACCGGGGACTGGAAATGATCATCCGCCAATGTAGCTGGGTAGGCCGGGATTCAGTCCGGCTACGCCAGTCTTTTGACGCATATAAGAAACTGCTGTATCAAATACTTCCGTATAATACTTACCAACGCTCCCCCGTACACTATTATGTAGACAAACTGCTGCTCACCTATAGCGCCTTGCAAACAAAAGAAAATATAACTGCACGGCTGGAAAAGCTCTATACTAAAATGGCCGTTGTTACTGACTATACTGCATCGGAAGATTTTATTGAAGATGTAAAACTGGTAATAGATAATATGGACCGGGTAGACCCATCTCTTAACAACCATGACCTGAATGCACGCCGGATGGCGGTTTGGTTAGTTTCTTTCTGGGCCCGGCGGTATAATGAAGGTAACCAGCAAACCGTTTATGAGATCCTGAAAGAAATCAGTGATATGTATAGCGGCGATTAATTCCCCGCAGGATTTCATTTCCTGCATCTCAAAAAAAATGTTAAAAATCATTTCATTTAATACAAATAAATACTACTTTTATTCCGTGGCAGGAGAAAATGTGTGGTATAATCTGACTTGTTATTTCAGAAAAGATTCCAGTGAATCTTTTTTTTGAACCTATTGCTAAATCGATTTTTTTAATAGGTACTATGATAAACACCGGGAAATCCATGTATGACACACCCGCGTATGAAGAAAAAAAATATAGTAATTGAAATGTATTCCAGGTAAAAGCTAATTGAAACTTGTTATTTTGATTGTTTGCTAAATCGATATATTACTGTATAAAATAAGTACTGTAAGGAATCGTACATTTTGCTTATGCGAATATAAGGGAACCATTGCCTGTCCGACGGAAACCGGGCAGCATCTTCAGCAGAAGATATTTTTCACAATTAAATGAGTAAACCAGCATCTGAAAAATTTTAAAAAATAGCCTGCAGGCTTATTGCTAAATCGTTTTTCCAATAAGCGACACCGGCTTTTCTTTATTAACCAACTTCAATTAATTGATATGCACAAACGATCCACGTTTTGGGCACGGACCTGCTTTGCCAGTATGGTACTGATGCTCTTCTCGCTGTTCGCCTTCTCACAGGGCAAAAATGTATCCGGAAAAGTAACGGATGCCAACGACAACACGGCTATTCCCGGCGTATCTGTTCAGATCAAAGGAACCAGCTCCGGTACCATCACCAAAGCCGACGGTACCTTCAGCTTACAGGCGCCTGAAAATGCTGTGCTGATATTCACTTTCGTCGGCTATCTTCCGCAGGAAGTGCCTGCATCCGCTTCCGCTATGAACATTAAACTGGCAGCATCTGTAAAATCGCTGCAAGACGTAGTAGTAGTGGGTTACGGTACACAAAAAAGAAATGAAGTAACTACTTCAGTGGCTACCGTAAAAGCAGAAAATTTTAACCAGGGCGGCTCCCGCTCCCCTATGGATCTGATCCAGGGTAAAGTGGCCGGCTTATCTGTTACCAGAACACAGGGCAACAACCCTAACAGTGGCGCTTCCATACAAATCAGGGGTATTAGCTCCGTATCCGGGGATATGAACCCGCTGATCGTAATTGATGGTATTCCCGGCGGTAACCTCGACCTGTTGCAGCAAGATGACATCGCCACCTTTGATGTACTGAAAGATGGTTCTGCGGCGGCTATTTATGGTACCCGCGGTAACAACGGGGTAATTCTCATCACAACCAAAAAAGGTAAAGCCGGGGATCCGCAATATACCTACTCTACTTACCTGCAACGCGAAGCAGTTGCCAAAAGGCCAAGTATACTGAGTGCTGCAGAATATGTAAAAGTAGCCGGTGCAACCAACAACCAGGGCGCCGATGTAGATATGTATGATCTTCTGCTCGACAAAAACAACCTCAGTCATTATCACAACTTCGCAGCCTCCGGTGGTACTGCAAACAGCAATTACCGCGCATCCCTTTACTACAACGATGCCAACGGTATTGCTATCGAAAACGGCCGCAAACAATATGGAGGAAGGGTGAATGTAAACCAGACCGGTTTACAGGGCATGCTCACCATGCAGTTCAACCTGGCAGGTAATTTCAGCAAAGCCAACTTAAATGGTGGTAACAGCGGTGGCGGAGATAATAAAGCCGGTAACGCAGGCGCCGATTTTGAGCAGGCAGTACAACGGAATCCTACCGCTCCCATCTTTGGCCCTGATGGTAAATATGTGGAAACAAATGGTTTCAATAACTATAACCCACTGGCCCGTTTACGGCAGGAATTATATGACAGGGATCAAAAAACCTATTCGGGAGATGTACGCCTGACACTGGAGCCTATACATGATCTGAAATTTTCTGCTTTCGGCGCTATTGTCCGCGACGAATATACCGACCGCCAGTATAAAATGAAGGCTTCCCGCTCTTCCATTCAGGACTTCCAGGGTGGCGGTTATGCGTATAAAGCCAATTCCGCCGCTATGGACAAAACTTTTGAGGCTACGGTCGACTACACAAAAACAGTCGCCTCAGACCATACATTCAATGTGCTCGGCGGCTACAGCTATCAATACAGCACTCTGGAAAAGTATTCCATGGATAATAATGGTTTCCTCACCGATGCGTTTGAAGACTGGAACATTTCTGCAGGTAACGCATTAAATGATCCCAAACTTCCCCGCCCTTCACAGAGCAGCAACAAGGTAGATAATACCCTCATTGCGTTCTTCGGCAGGTTGAACTATAACTACAAACAGAAATACATGTTGCAGGCTATCCTGCGCCATGAAGGCTCTTCCCGTTTCGGCGCCAATTACAAGTGGGGTAACTTTCCCGCAGTATCTGCAGGATGGGTGATTTCAAAAGAAGCCTTTATGCAGGACATCACCGTGATCAACAACCTGAAACTCCGCGCAGGCTATGGTATTACCGGTAACCAGGGCATTCCCAACTATCAATCGCTCATCACATTGGGAACAGGTGGCGCTTACCTTCAGTACGGTAAATGGATCCAGACTTACGGGCCTAATAAAAATCCGAACCCGGACCTGAGATGGGAAAAAAAGAAAGAGTTCAACGTAGGTGTTGACTTCGCCGTGCTGCAAAACAGGATCGGCGGTTCCGTTGATGTATATAGCCGTAGAACACAGGATCTGTTATTCAACTACACCGCACAGCTGCCTTCCAACATCCTGGATAATATCTTCACCAACGTAGGTGAGATCTCCAACAGCGGGGTGGAAGTAGTGATCAATACCGTACCGGTAAAAACCAAAGATTTTACCTGGAACAGTGATATCGCCTTCAATTCCCAGCGGAATAAAATGGTGTCATTCTCCAACCAGATCTATAAAGCCACTGAACAGTATTATGGAGATCTTCCTTCTCCGGGTAACCTTGGCCAGGCCATCCGCGTAGTAGAAGGCGGTCCGCTGGGTACTTTCTACGGCTATCGCTACGCCGGCCTTACCGACGATGGCAAATGGCTGTTCTACAAAAAAGACGGCAGCAAAGCCACTACTTCCCAAATCAATCCGGACGATAAAACAGTGATCGGAAATGGTATTCCCAAGTACATGGCTTCCTGGAACAATACTTTCCGTTACAAAAACTTTGACCTGAGTGTTTTCTTCCGCGGCAAATTCGGTTTCGATATCCTGAACCTGCAGGATATGTACTTCGGTAACAAAAAATGGACACCGAATAACATGTTGTCATCGGCCATTGGCAAAAATGCCAAGCTGAACGACGATCCCCAGTTCTCAGATTACTACCTGGAGAAAGGAGATTTTGTAAAACTGGATAACATCACCCTCGGTTATAATTTCAAACTGAAAACCAAATATATCCGCAACCTGCGTGTATATGCCAGCGGCCGCAATATTGCCACCATTACCAAATACAGCGGTCTTGATCCTGAGCTGCAGGATACCGCACTGGATTCCGGTATAGATGGAAGAGGATTTTATCCACGTACCCGCTCCTATACTATCGGATTGAACCTTGGATTTTAAAAGCAACAAATTGTAACGTATGAAAAAAAGTAATGCATATATCAGCGCAGCCCTACTGGCTCTCGGTTTGAGTGCCTGCACCAAGCTCGATGAAAAACCATACAGCGAAATTATTTCAGATAACTTTTATAGTAATAAAGAAGAAGTACTGTCTGCCGTACTGCGCCCGTTTACCCATGCCGGCGCATGGGCTGCACCTACAGGTCAAACCGGTTACTGGCGCCTGCAGGAACTATCTGCCGACCAGCTGGCATGGCCACAGAAAGGCAGGCACGGCTATGATGGCGGTAACTGGATCCGCCTGCATAACCATACCTGGATCGCGAATGAAGACAATGCCTGGAATCCGTGGCGACTGATGTTCTGGGGCGCAGGTTTCTGTAATAATACGCTGAAAGATCTGTCGGCTATGGACTTTGCCAAAATTGGTATGACCAATGAAGACAAAGCCTCATTTATTGCAGAAACAAAAGTAGTGCGTGCCTGGCATTACCTGAAACTGATGGACCTGTATGGTAACATTCCTATCGTAACAGAAGTAGGCGAGCCGGCATCTCCTGCTACCAAATCCCGTAAAGAGGTATTTGAGTTTGTTGAAAAAGAGCTCAAAGAAAATGTGGAACTGCTGAAACCACTATCTGCAGATATGGTGGGCCGCGCTACCAAAGCAGGCGGCTACGCCATGCTGGTGGAACTGTATCTCAACGCGCAGGAATGGACAGGTACTCCACGCTGGGACGACTGCATTACCTATTGCAACAAGATCATTGCCGGCGACGGCGGTTCCCTGAGCGGCGCTGTGCCTGCACTGGAACCGGATATTTTCCGTGCTTTTGCCAACAACAACAATACCTCTCCGGAAAACCTGTTCCAGCTTGCCTATGACCTTAGAGCCGGTAACTCCCGCTTTGGTTGGCAAGGTGATTTCTGGCACTATCGCCAACGCCAGATCTACAACGCTGATGTAGATGGAAACAACAGTATCGTTGTTATTCCTACTGCTTATGATGCGTATAAGGACAATGATCTCCGCAAGCAGAAATGGATGCTGATCGGACCTCAGAAAAAAGATCCGGCACTGCGCACCAGCGTTGGCGACAGCCTGGTACTCGGTACAGAAGAATACAACGGTAAACCGCTTGTTTTTGTAAAAGAGATCCGCAGGAATTCTGAAGGCGCAAGCGGCGCCGGTGGTATGACGCAGGGTGAAGAAAACAGCGGTGCACGTTTCGCTAAATATGTACCCGGCAAACAAGACGATCCTAATTACTGGGGCAACGACTTCGTATTATATCGCTTAACAGAGATCTATTTCAACAAGGCTGAAGCATTGATGAGAAAAAATAATGGCATTGCTACACAGGAAGCTGTTGATCTTATCAACACCTGTAAGAAAAGGGCATTCAAGCCGGAAGACTGGGCCGCTGAAGCATATACTGCTACCAGTCTCACCATGAACGAACTGCTCGCAGAAAGAGGCCGTGAGTTCATCTTTGAAGGTAAACGCCGCTCAGACCTGATCCGTTTTGGCAAGTTCACTACCGGCAGCTGGTGGGATCATCAGCCATCTGCTGATAAGTACAAGCTGTTCCCGATTCCGTTTAAACAAACAAGTATTAATCCTAACCTGGTTCAAAATCCGGGTTACTGATAAACTGATTTGGGTGAGAAGCAGTAAACGGCTTCAACCCTGGATGCGGAAAACCCAACGGCCGTCTCTTCACTGAGATGGCCGTTTCTTTTTTGTATTTAATAGGCAAGTAATTCGCCGATAGCCGCAGCTACTTTTGCAGGCGTTGGCAGCATTGCAACCTCCAGGCCGGTATTCAGCGGAACGGCCGGCAGGTCCAGCGCTCCAAGTGTAAATACCGGGGCATCAAGGAACCGGAAACATGTTTGCTGTATACGTCCGGCCAATGCCTGGGTGAAAGAGTTATTCAGTTGTTCTTCTGTAAGGATCAGGCATTTCCCATGTTGCTTCACCATTTCATATACCAGTTCTTCATCCATTGGGAAAAGTGTGCGAAGATCTACAATAGTTACCTGCCCCGGATATTTTTGAGCAGCCGCCTTAGCCCAATATACTCCCATACCGTACGTGATAATACAAACTGTATTTCCCTGCGCGGTATCCTTAGGATGCGCATGTTGTATAATATTTCCTTTCCCCAATGGCAACACATAATCTGCTGCGGGCTCAATTGTCATGGCATCCAGTGTTCCCGGCACCTTGCTCCAGTATAACCCTTTATGTTCCAGCATAACAACCGGGTTGGGATCGAGGAACGCCGCCTTCATCAGGCCTTTCATATCCGCGGCATTGGAAGGGTACACTACTTTAATACCCTTGATGCTTAGCAACGTGGATTCTATGCTGCCTGAATGATAGGGCCCTCCCCCGCCATATGCCCCGATGGGCACACGGATAAGGGTTTGTACCGGGAATTTGCCATTACTCAGGTAACACGATTTTGAAATTTCCGTTACCAGCTGGTTAAATCCCGGGTAAATATAATCGGCAAACTGTACTTCCACTATGGGTTTTACGCCTGCGGCAGACAGGCCGGCAGTAGCCCCTATAATATACGCTTCCTGTATCGCAGTGTTATATATGCGGTGTGCCCCGAATTTTTCACCCAATGTGGCCGCTTCCCGGAAAACGCCTCCCAGTCTTACGCCCACATCCTGCCCAAACAAAATAGCTTCCGGGTATTGTTGCATAATTTCTTCCACCGCATGCAAAGCGGCATCCACCATTACTACTTTGGATTTGCCCACAGGTGTACGGGTACCGCCTTCCGTTGTTATAGCGGCCGGCGCAAATACGTGGTCCTGCACTGTTTCTGGCAACGGATCCGGCGCCTGTACCGCTTTATTGAAAGCAGCCTGTATATCACTGGCTGCCGTTTTTTCAATTTCATCCAATTGAGAAGCGGTTACCCCGTGTTTCAATAAAAGCGCCTTCAGTTTGGGAACAGGGTCGTTGGCAGCATGCTTCTCCAGGTCTTCCGCGGTGCGATACCATTCTTTCCGCACGCCGGAGGTATGATGTCCCAGCAAGGGTACATTGGCCTGCACCAATATTGGGCGCCGCTCATGTCTTACGTAGCTGATCGCTGTTTCCATAGCGGCATAACTGGCGGTAAAATCGCTGCCATCCACCTGCATGCGCTCCAGGCCTTTGAAACCGGCCGCGTATTCATACGCATTCATTGTTCTTACTTCTGCTGCTGTGGCCGAAATGCCCCATTCGTTGTCCTGTACCAGGTAAATCACCGGCAACTGTTTCAGTACAGCAAACTGCAGGGCCTCGCTCACTTCTCCTTCTGTAACGCTGCCGTCTCCCAGGGAGCACAGCACGATGGGCAATTCTCCGTCAGGGCCTCTTTTCAGCAGGGAGGAATGGATTTGCTCCAGGTATTGCACTCCCTGGGCTATACCGGTGGTGGGGATCACCTGCATACCGGTGGCGCTGCTCTGGTGCGGTATCTGCGGCTTATTAGCCTCTTTGCTGTTGGGGTGACTGTAATAAGATCTTCCGGCGGAAAAAGGGTCATCTGCTTTCGCCAGCAGCTGGAGCATTAATTCATAGGGAGTGAAGCCCATGGCAAGGAGCATGCTCTCATCCCGGTAATAGGGGCTTACAAAGTCCCAGGGCCGTAACTGTAGTCCCGTGGCTATTTGTATGGCTTCATGCCCCCGGGAAGTAGAGTGAACATATTTGCAGATGGACCTGTTTGCCTCATAGGTAGCGGCCATACTGCCGGCTTCGCACATCAATCGCCAGGCTGTAAGTAATTCAGTCCGTTCGCCGGCATTACCACCTGTATTGGAGGCAGGCGTTTTAAAAGTTGAAACGCTTGTGCTATCTTTAAACACAATAAGACTGTTTTGGTGATGATGGTAAATTAAAAACAATAGTTGCCATAGCAACAGTTGCTAATGCAAATTAAATAATATGACTGATACTTTCGTCAGTAATCCATCTTTTTTTAAGCTGGATGCTACGCTCAAAAAATTACGCAACTATTGGCAAAAAACGTTTGATGCCCAACAGAAGGACATTACAGTGGATCAATGGCTGCTGATAGAGAATTTATATAAGCATAAAAAAACCACGCATAATGAGCTGGCCCGTAATACTTCGAAAGATATTACCACTATTTCCCGCATTATTGAGCTACTGGTAAAAAAGGGGCTGGTAAAAAGGGAGGCCGATGTATACGACCGGCGTAAGGTGTATTTACAGCTTACCCCTGAAGGCGTGGAAAAATATAAGGATGTGAAGTCGCTGGTATACGATATGCGGAAAATTGGATGGAAAACCCTGACTGAGGCGGATTACGCGGAATTAACGCGGATACTCGACACGATTTATGCAAATATTCCCTAGATCAGAATTTGTCCTGGAACACTGATTACGATGATAATACTGATTTGTTTGATTTGTTCTTGTTTGATTCTTTTTCTATACTAACCCACCGTATAGCTCCGGTATGGATACTCCCGGGTTCCGCCGTAGTTCCACCATATATACGCCATATTTGCGCCGGAGTTACCCCATATCTATAAGATATGGCTTATCTGCGGCTCACCATTATTTTAATTATCTGTCGATATTAACGGATCCCACAAATAAACGGCAATAATCGCCAAAATAAAGGGAGATGAAAGTGATTAACACCTTCATCTCCCTTTATATTTAAAATCAGCCTGATCAGTAACCCAGGACAAAACCCGCGTAGGCTGCGCTATTTAACAGAAAATTCCAGCAGGCTGTCATTTTCAATGAATGCTTCAAAGTCGTCTCCTATTTCTGTTGGTCCTACACCTGCGGGGGTACCGGTAAAAATGAGGTCCCCTATATTCAGGGTAAAGAAGCGGGAGATGTATGCTACCAGGAAATCGAAGGAAAACAAGAGATCCTGTGTGTTTCCTGATTGGGCCAATGCCTTGTTTTTATAAAGGCAGAAGTTAATGTCTTTTTTATCCATTTCCGGGGTGATAGGTATGAAGTTTCCTACCACGGCGGAGTTGTCGAAAGCTTTGGCTATTTCCCAGGGTAATCCCTTTGCCTTTTGTTTATCCTGCAGGTCCCGTGCGGTGAAATCGATGCCTACCGAGATATGATCATAATATTTATCTGCAAATTTTTCCTGGATATGTTTACCGTTTTTACTTACCCTGAGCACCAGTTCACATTCATAATGCAGGTTGGTAGTAAATTCCGGGTAATAGAATGGGTGGCCGTTTTGCAGCAACGCATTCTTTGGTTTCATAAATAACACAGGCTCTGTGGGCACTTCATTCTTTAATTCCCTGGCATGGTCGGCGTAATTCCTGCCTACGCAAATAATTTTCATAATGCGTTTGTTTTTAAGGTATAAAAAAAGGAGATAGGGATCAGATGAACAAATTTATTTCACAGATGGGAAGGTCAGTTTATTACTGTCGTTCATGGTACGGGCAATGCCTATACTGGCAAAGCTTTCAATGATATCCGAACATTTCCATATTTTCTCTTCCACTATCCGTTCTTCCGTGTTTTTCCATTTACTGAGCACAAATTCCACCTGGCGGCCTTTAGGATAGTTGTTTCCCACCCCGAAGCGCAGGCGTGGGTACTGATTGGTGCCCAGGGATTCCTGGATGCTTTTGAGCCCGTTATGACCGGCATCGCTTCCTCCGGGGCGTAAGCGGAGCACATCCAGCGGCAGGGCCAGGTCGTCCAGGATTACGAGCAGGTTCTCCACGGGGATCTTTTCCTTATCCAGCCAGTATTTTATGGCTTTTCCACTCAAATTCATGTAAGTGGTAGGCTTAATAACAATAAATGTTTTGCCTTTCCATTTACATTCCGCCACATCAGCCAGGCGATCGTTCCTGAAAGTGGCCTTATGCCTGGCCACAAAATCATCTACCACGTCAAAGCCTATATTATGACGGGTATGCTTGTATTCGTCGCCAATATTGCCTAATCCTGCTATTAAGTATTTCATGAGCGTCGTTTTCAGAGCTGGAGATTTCCAAAATTAAAAAGCCCCTCTAAAAGTAGAGAGGCTTTTTGGAAAAATATATCTAAAAGATTATTTCTTTTTAGCATCTTTTTCAGCAGTTGCTTCTTCCTGGCGCAGCTGACGGGTCATTACCACTGAAGCGATAGGAATACGCGGAGAGTTGGTAATTTCAATACCTTCCAGTTTCACGTCTTCTACACGGATGTTTGCGTTCAGTTCCAGGTTATCGATGTTCACTTCGATATTTTCAACCAGGTGCTTAGGTAACGCTTTTACTTTCAGTGCTTTCAATTTGCTAACCAGCTTACCACCGGCTTTAACACCTACGGAAGAACCTACCAGTTTGATTGGAATAGTAACAGATACCTGTTTGTCTTCCACCAGTTCCATAAAATCAACGTGAGCGAGTGCATCAGTAACTACATCGAACTGCAGATCTTTCAATACGCATCTGTAAGTTTTGGCACCCAGTTTAATTTCTGCAATCTGGAAAGCTGCAGTGTAAACCAGTGATTTGAATGCTTTGGCAGGAGCTGAAAAATTAACAGTTTCTGCACCCCCATAAATAACGCAAGGCACTTGTTCCTCAGAACGGATCTGGCGGGTGGCTTTTTTGCCGAATTCGCTCCTGAGTTGTCCTTCGATGGTTATTGTGTTCATTGTTTAGACAATTTATATTGATGATTAAAAATACTTATTAGGCCTCTCCCCGGCGGTGGCTGTGAATAAACAGGCTGGTGATCGACTTGTTTTCATGCATATTACGGATGGCTACCGCAAAAAGCTCTGCAACAGATATCACTTTGATCTTGGAACCTGCTCCCTGTGGTTTGATAGGAATGGTATCACATACCACTATCTCCTCCAGCACTGATTTCTCGATATTTTCGTACGCATTTCCGCTGAAAACAGGATGGGTACAAAATGCACGTACACTTCTGGCGCCTTTTTCCTTTAACAGGTTAGCGGCTTTTGAAAGTGTTCCTGCAGTATCGCAGATGTCATCAATGAGCACTATATCCCTGTTAGTCACATCTCCTATCACTACCATAGATGCTATTTCATTGGCACGTTTACGATGTTTGTCGCAAATAACCATCTCAGCATTAAAGTAAGACGCTACTTCACGTACCCTATTGGTACTACCTACGTCAGGGGACGCAAAGGTAAGGTTTTCCAATCTTAAATTCTCTATATAAGGAATAAAAATAGCTGAACTATCCAGGTGGTCTACCGGGATATCAAAGAAACCCTGGATCTGAGGAGCATGTAAATCCATGGTTATCACCCTGTTAGCTCCCGCAGAGGTAAGCAAATTTGCTACCAGTTTAGACCCGATAGCCACACGGGGCTTATCTTTTCTATCCTGGCGTGCATATCCGAAATAGGGTATTACAGCAGTGATATAGCCGGCAGAAGCACGTTTGGCGGCATCTATCATCAACAGCAGTTCCAGGAGGTTATCTGAAGGAGCACTGGTTCCCTGGATCAGGAAAACATAATCGCCCCGGATGCTTTCCAGGAATACAGGCTGGATCTCGCCGTCGCTGAATTTCTGAATTTTTACTTTGCCAAGACCGCCATTAAGACCCTTGCCATATTTCTTGGCAATTTTCTCGGCCAATGCCGGATTACTGTTGCCGGTGAAAATTTTTACTGAAGGTTGCATACTAGATACTAGTGGAAAAGAGGTTGCAAAACTAGGATTTTTGGGAGTACCAGCCTGATTTTTTTTCAAATACAAAATACATAGCTGCTAAAAATTAACTATAAATAACACATTATCATAACGTTTAAAAAGGTAAAGCGTCCCGAAAAATTCCCATAACGATTGGTTTTACCGAATATAATGATTTTATAATGATCTGCTGGTATAAGTAAAGAAAAATGTGTTTGGGTTGCGGAAGGTCTCATGATAGGTTCGTATATTTGGATAAATGGAATAAGTATGTTTGTTAACGTTAACCCGGCTCCCCACCTGGCTATTCATAAATGGCCTGAAAATGAAAAGCCCAGAGAAAAACTAATCAATATTGGCGCGTTTGCTCTAAGCGATGCAGAGCTGCTGGCCATCCTGCTTCACACGGGGCATAAAAGCAAATCAGCCCTGGAACTGGCAAAGGAAATCCTGCGGCTGGCCGACAATAACCTTGCAGAACTGGGGAAAATAAACGTAAAAAAATTGCAGAAACTTCGCGGAGTGGGTTATGCAAAGGCCGTTACTATACTGGCTGCTATGGAACTGGCCCGCAGGCGGCAGGCTGGCAGCATCCATAAAAAAACAGTGATCAACAGTGGTTCAGACGCTGCCCTGTTCTTCAAACCCATGCTTGCAGACAAGCCCTTTGAAACATTTCACGTATTGTTCCTCAGCAATGCCAATAAAGTGCTCGGTTACCGCCATCTCAGCACAGGCGGTATCACCAGCACTGTAGTGGATCCCCGTATCATTTTCCGGGAAGCGCTCGATACAGGCGCCACCAAGCTATTGCTCTGCCATAACCACCCATCCGGCAGCCTACGCCCCAGCCAGGCAGATCTCCGGATCACCAGCAGGATAAAAGATATGGGAATGCTCTTCGATATACAGGTAATGGACCATATCATTGTGTCCGAAACCGGCTATTACAGCCTTGCGGAAGAAGGGATGATATAAATCCCGAAATGTGTTTTACTTTCGCACATATTTATTCATTTTCCATATGCTCAAAATAGGACTCTTCGGCGTAGGACATTTAGGTAAGATACACCTCTCTCAACTGGCCACTATGAAAGATATAGAAGTTGTAGGCTTCTATGATCCCAACAATGCAAATGCAGCCAGCATCTCAGAGCAATATAATATTCCACGGTATACTACCGCGGAAGAACTGATACAATCGGTAGATGCCATCGATATTGTGGCCCCTACCACCCTTCACTTCAAATTATGTGAACTGGCCATCCGCAACGGCAAACACATATTCGTGGAAAAGCCCATGACTAACACCATGGATGAGGCCAAAACACTGGTAAAGCTGGTAGAAGAAGCGAATATCAAATTCCAGGTAGGTCATGTGGAAAGATTTAATCCTGCTTATCTTGCCCTCAAAGGATACGATCTTAAGCCCATGTTCATTGAAGTACACCGCCTGGCAGAATTCAATCCCCGCGGTACAGATGTGAGCGTTATCCTTGATCTCATGATCCATGACATCGACATTGTACTGAGCATCGTGAAATCTACCGTTAGCCGTATTTCCGCCAGTGGCGTGGCTGTTATGAGCGACACACCGGATATTGCCAACGTACGCATCGAATTCCATAACGGCTGTGTGGCCAATCTTACTTCCAGCCGGATTTCCCTGAAAAAGATGCGCAAAATGCGTCTCTTTCAGAAAGATGCCTACATCGGCATCGACTTCCTCGATAAAAAAACGGAGATCATTAAACTCAAAACACCGGAAGACGAAGGCTTATTCACCCTGGATATTGAAACCAACAGCGGCAAAAAAACTATTGCCATTGACAATCCGGAAATAAAGCAATCCAATGCGATCCGTATGGAACTGGAAATGTTCCGCGACAGCATCCTGCAAAATAAACCAGTAGCAGTAAATGCTATAGATGGCCTGCAGGCAATGGATGTAGCCCACCAGATCCTGGCAAAAATAAATAAGGGATTGTCCGAAACTGCTTCTGCTAAATAATTAATATCTGTAACAAACGCTGCTGTCAGCCCGTTTCCATATAACAACAATCATATATGAAACGAATTCTTTTTGTACTGACAGCGGCACTGCTCATGACTTCCTGTTTCCATGACCCTCCTGTCATATCTCTATTCATGTGGCATTACGAAACCCTTTGTAATGATCCCTGGGGAAAAGCGCTCACCACCAACAGCGATACAGTATCTGCCTGGTTTACCAAACAAAAAATCAAATTTAAACATGTAACTATCCAGGGACAAATATTTCCGGATGCGGCAAATCACACCAACTGTGATACCCTTACTACCCGGCGGATTGAGGCAGAAATTATGCTGGAAGACACTGCAAAAGCAAGAGCAGCCGGCTTCACCAGCAGGTAACATTATTTCATATACCCGTTACCGTGCCCACTATCCCCGCTGCCCCAGCAGTACTGCTGCAATCGCAAGATCGAGCGGCCGGGTGATCTTAATATTGGATTCTTCACCCTGCAGCAAATGCACGGGATGCCCTAAACGCTCCACAACGGTTGCTTCATCTGTAAATAACGGATCATAGGGCAGTTCAAAGGCTGGCAGGATCAATTCTGAAAGGAAGGTTTGCGGCGTCTGGATAATCCGGAAACGATCACGGTCCACAGCAGCATTACCACCGGCTGATATCTCCCGGATACTATCTTTCATTTCAATCACAGGAACAGCACTGCCATGGACCAGGGCGGCTTCATAACAGGCACGGATCAACGTAGTGGATACCAGCGGACGAACGCCGTCGTGCACAAATACCACGGAAGGTTGCTTTACCAGCTGCAACCCGTTCTTTACAGAATGAAAACGGGTATCCCCACCTTTTGTGATAGTGATGTTTGGCAGTTTATCAAAAGCCTGCAAAAGATGATTGGCAAAAGCAAAATGGGCTTCAGGCAGTACCAGGACAATTTCCATGTCGGCAAACGCTGCAGCAAAAGCAGCAATGGTATGATACAATACAGGCTTGCCGGATAGTTCCAGGAACTGTTTGGGGACAGCGCTCTGCATCCGGGTACCGGACCCGCCGGCAACGATGATAGCAACTTTTTTATATTCCATATAAAAAGATCGGGGATTTCCTTATCCAGTAGGCTGAATAAGAAAATCCCCGAAAAATGCTTTGTAATTAAACGATCAGCATGGCGTCGCCATAGCTGAAGAAACGGTATTTCTCTTTAATCGCCTGCTGATAAGCCTCCATGATCAGGTCATATCCTGCAAAAGCGCAGGTCATGATGAGCAGGCTGGTTTTTGGCAGGTGGAAGTTTGTTACCAACGCATTTGGAATAGCAAAATCATACGGCGGATGAATGAATGTGTTAGTCCATCCTTCAGCAGCTTTCAGGTGGTTCTGCGCAGTTACGGAAGACTCAACAGCACGCACGGAAGTAGTTCCGATAGCACAGATCTTGCGGTTTTCCTCTTTGGCCTTGTTCACCACTTTCACAGCGTGTTCTTCAATATGAAAATACTCCGCGTCCATTTTGTGCTTGCTCAGGTCTTCCACCTCAATAGGACGGAAAGTACCTAAACCAGTGTGCAGGGTTACTTCTGCAAACTTAACACCCTTGATTTCCAAACGTTTGATCAACTCACGGCTAAAGTGCAAACCTGCAGTAGGTGCAGCTACAGCGCCTTCATATTTGGCATACACAGTCTGGTAACGCTCCTTATCTTCATCTTCCGGTTTACGTTTGATATACTTGGGCAACGGAGTTTCACCCAGCTGATCAAGCACCTGTTTGAATTCTTCGTCATTACCTTCGAATAAGAAACGGATAGTACGGCCTCTTGAAGTAGTGTTATCAATCACTTCTGCCACCAGCGTCTCGTCGTCGCCAAAATACAATTTGTTGCCCACACGGATTTTACGTGCCGGGTCAACAATTACATCCCACAGGCGGTTTTGCTTATTCAGCTCACGCAGCAGGAATACTTCAATTTTTGCTCCTGTTTTTTCTTTACGGCCATATAACCTTGCAGGAAACACCTTTGTATTGTTCACAATCATTACATCCTTATCGTTAAAATAACCAAGGATGTCTTTGAATACTTTGTGCTCAATTTTGCCGGTATTGCGATGTACCACCATTAAACGTGATTCATCTCTTGTCTTGGTAGGGTGCTGGGCGATCAGATTTAAAGGAAGATCGAATTTGAACTGTGATAGTTTCATATTACGGTATGAATAAATTTTTAGAGGTGCAAAGTTACCGATTATTATCTACATCATCAAAAATGATATTAAATAATAATAGCCAACCAGTTATATATTATATCCCTTTGGGAATGGCTGCTATCAGCTGTTGGGTATAGGGGTTTTCGGGATGATTATACACCTTATCGGCTGCGCCCTGTTCTACAATCTTCCCTTTTTGCATCACCATCATCCGGTCGCTGATAAACCTAACCACTGAAAGATCGTGCGAAATAAAGATACAGGTAAACCCCAGCTCCTCGCGCAGCCGGATCAGCAGGTTAAGGACCTGGGCCTGTACACTTACGTCCAGCGCCGCCACAGATTCGTCACAGATAATAAAAGACGGTTCTACTGCCAGCGCCCTGGCAATTACCACCCGTTGCCGCTGCCCGCCGGAAAACTCATGGGGGTACCGGTTAAAATGCTCCGGCAACAGGTTTACCTTCTCCAGTAATTCCAGCACCCTGGCTTTCCGCCGTTGCTCTGTATTGTAAAGCCCGTGTACCATCATTGGCTCCAGTATGGCAGCGCCAATGGTTTTCCGTGGATTCAGCGAAGCATACGGATCCTGAAAAATAAGCTGCATATCCTTCCGCAGCGCTCTCATTCCGGCTGCAGATAAACTTCGTATATCCTGGCCTTTATAAACAATACTTCCGGCAGTTGGTTCTGCAAGCCTTAACAACGACCGTCCCAGGGTAGTTTTACCGCAGCCGGATTCACCTACCAGGCCCATTGTTTCACCAGTCATTACCTGGAAACTCACATCGTCTACCGCCCTGGCCCATTGCAGCACCTTCCCCGTAATACTTCTTTTTACCGGGAACCAGGTTTTCAGCTGATGCACTTCCAGTAATGGTACAGCTAAGGCCAGTTGTTGTTCCCGCTGCTTCAGGACTGCTTCGGGTATTACCAGCGACTGCATCACATCGCGGATGGCGCCGGCTTTTTCGTGTATCTGTCCACGTGAGTCCGTTTCCATAAAATCCCGGATCACCGGTAACCTGCTCAAACGTTTATCCAGTGGGGGCCTGCAAGCCAGTAAACCCTTGGTATACGGGTGCTGCGGATGCAGAAACACTTCTTTAACCGTTCCCTCTTCCACAATATTCCCTTTATACATCACCACTACCCTTTCCGCTATTTCTGCTACCACGCCTAAGTCGTGCGTAATAAAAATAACGCTCATATCCATCTGCTGCTGCAATTCCCGGAGTAGCTCCAGGATAGCCTTCTGCACAGTAACATCCAGTGCTGTAGTAGGCTCATCGGCAATCAGCAGGCGGGGATGACAGGAAATGGCCATCGCTATCATGACCCGTTGTTTTTGTCCGCCGGAAATTTCATGGGGATAACGGTTCATCATCCCGGCAGGATCTGGCAGTTTTACTTTTTCAAAAAGCGATATCACTTCTTTCCGGGCATCCCGGCGGCTTACGCCCGTATGCAAACGGATAGCCTCGGTAATCTGCTCCCCGCAGGTATGCAGGGGGTTCAGTGCCGTCATGGGTTCCTGGAAAATCATGGCAATTTCATTGCCCCGGTAACTCCGCATGGTAGCGTCGGGCAATTGCAGCAGGTTTACTGCTGTTTCATCTGAAGCCTGGTAAAGGATCTTTCCGCCGGAAATGGCGCCAGGCATATCGATCAGGCGCATGATGGAGAGGGCGGTAACGGATTTTCCGGAACCGGATTCCCCTACTACGCCTACTATTTCACCCTTACCTACAGAAAGGGAAATCTGATTAACAGCTGTTGCTGATGTTTGTCCTGACCTGAAAGTTACTTCCAGATCCTGTATCTCTACCCGCGTGGAAAGCATACCCGGAAGATACAACAATTCTAAAAACGCAGGTGCTTCACGGTTTGGTGGCTTTCAATCAGCTTCTGTAAGGAATCGATCCCTACTTTAAGATGGCGTTCCACGAACTTGTTGGTTACCTTTTTGTCGCTTTCTTCCGTTTTTACGCCTTCCGGCACCATCGGCTGATCGGAAACCAGTAATAAAGCCCCGGTAGGAATCTTATTAAAGAAGCCCACAGAAAAGATAGTGGCTGTTTCCATATCTACGGCCATTGCCCGTATCCTTTCCAGGTATTGTTTGAACGTGGCATCGTGCTCCCATACCCGCCTGTTGGTGGTATAGCAGGTACCGGTCCAATAGTCGTAACCGGAATCACGGATAGTAGTGGAAATAGCTTTCTGTAAAGCAAATGCAGGCAGTGCGGGTACTTCCGGAGGAAAATAATCGTTACTGGTACCTTCGCCACGGATAGCAGCAATAGGTAATATCAGGTCGCCGATGTTGTTCTTCTTTTTTAAACCTCCGCATTTACCAAGGAATAGCACGGCATTGGGAGAGATGGCAGACAGCAGGTCCATTACTGTTGCAGCGCCCGGGCTTCCCATACCAAAGTTAATAATGGTAATGTCGCCTGCAGTGGCACATTGCATAGGCCTGCCTGCACCAACGATTCCCACGTTGTTCCATTCGGCAAACATTGTTACGTAATTACTGAAGTTAGTGAGGAGGATATGGGATCCGAACCGATCCAGTTTCTCACCCGTGTAGCGGGGCAGCCAGTTAGCTACAATTTCGGCTTTTGTCTTCATAGCTTTTTGACAAGCAAATATAAGGTTTTGTTCGCTAACCTCAATATTATCCTAATGTGACTATCTTCGCAGCAGTATAAAGCAATAATCTCTTGATCGCTATCAGCTTCCCCCCACCCGATTTTAAAATTATGAGAGAAGGCGGCAAAGAGCTCATCTTTGACCGCTTCCGTAAAAAATATGTGGCGCTCACGCCGGAAGAATGGGTAAGACAAAACTTTCTGAATTACCTGGTAAAGGTGTTGGAATACCCAGCCTCTCTGATAGGTATTGAAAAGGAAATTTTTTTGGGAGAGATGAAGAAGCGGTACGACATCGTTATCTACAACCGTGCAGCACAACCCTGGATGCTGGTGGAATGCAAGGAAATGAATGTGCCGCTTACCGAGCATACCATGCAACAGGTGATTCGCTATAACATGGTGATCCCGGCTACCTACCTGGTGATCACCAATGGCGTGAACACGTTCTGTGGCAACTATGTGGCTACTGAAAGCAAATGGCGGTTCCTGCGCGAGCTGCCGGCGTTTGTGTGAGCGCCTTCGGCGCTTGTCTTGGAACACTGATTACGCTGATTATGATGATTAGTTTGATTTTATTTGGAATTTGAAAATAGTTGAGGGAGATTGAAGCGAATGCTTTTATCTCCCTTAAGTTTTTTATAAAAACAAATTTTTAGAATGGAAATAATAAAGGGAGATAAAAGCATTCCACTCTTATCTCCCTTAAATCCCCTATAAAACCCCAAAAAATAAAATCAAACTAATCATCATAATCAGCGTAATCAGTGTTCCAAGACAAGCGCCGAAGGCGCTCCCCTCCGCTGCATTAAGGGAAAATACCCAGTTGCTCGTAAGCGGCACCTACTTTATTAATGGCCACTACATAAGCAGCCGTGCGCATATCATGGATCAGCGGGTTGGCCATCATTACGTCGCGTACTTCGTGAAGCGCAGCGTGCATGGTTTCTTCCAGGCCGGAATATACCAGGTCCACTTCATCAGCACCATGCGCAATGAACTTCCGTTCTTTATCAGATACTTTTTTACCGGTCAGATCCTCGATGGTTTGCAGGATGTGAATGTTCATATTTTCGTCGAAGCGCTTGCCCAAACGGCCGTAACGCACGTGACTGAGGTTCTTCAGCCATTCGAAATAGGATACGGTTACACCGCCGGCATTCAGGAACATATCCGGCACAACGATCACCCCTTTCTTGTTCAGGATTTCATCTGCTTCCGGTGTTAAAGGACCATTGGCGGCTTCACCGATGATCTTTGCTTTAACGTTTGGCGCATTGTGCTTGTCTATTACATTTTCCAGTGCCGCAGGGATCAGGATCTCGCAATCCAGTTCCAGGCCGTCCGTGTTCTTATTCAGGTTGGTAGCGCCTGCGAAATTAACGATAGAACCGGTAGCTTTTTTATGCATCAGCACTTCGTCGGGGTTCATTCCCTGTTCGTTATAGATAGCGCCGTCCCACTCGATCAGGCAGATCACTTTGGCGCCTGCTTCGTGGAAGTATTTGGCAGCATGATAACCTACGTTACCCATTCCCTGCACAATTACTCTTTTTCCTTCTATACCGGTAGTAAGACCAAGACGGTCCATGTCTTCCTTGATATTGCACAGTTCGCGCAAACCATAGAACACACCTAAGCCGGTTGCTTCCGTACGACCGCGCACACCGCCCTGTGATACAGGTTTACCAGTAACGCAGCCATAACCGTCTATTTCGCCCGGACGTAAGCTCATATAAGTATCCAGGATCCAGCTCATTTCTCTTTCACCGGTACCATAATCAGGAGCGGGAACATCTGTGCCAGGGCCAATAAAGTTTTTCTTTACCAGTTCCGCGGTATAACGACGGGTGATCGCTTCCAGCTGGAAAGGTGTATAGTTGCGGGGGTTGATTTTCAAACCACCTTTGGCACCACCAAAAGGAACGTTTACAATGGCGCATTTATAGGTCATCAGGGATGCCAGTGCCATTACTTCATCCTGGTTTACTTCATCGCTGAAGCGGATACCACCTTTACAGGGAAGTTTATGATGTGAATGTTGTACGCGGTAAGCTTCAATTACCTGTACAGAATCGCCTATTCTTACCGGGAATTTAATCTGGTAAACGGCGTTGCAGGCTTTGATCTGCTCCAGGATACCTTTATCCCATTTGGTGAATGCAGCTGCTTTGTCGAAGCTTTTCTCCACGCTCTGGAAGAAGCTATAATGCTGATCTTGCGGCATAAATTATTGTTTTGGTATAACGATAGATTTTAAACGCTTCTGTGTTAATTATTTCTGTCTTTTTCTTCCAGCTTACCAATTTTCCTGTCGAGATTGATAAGAAATAACACAATTCCTAAGAAGATGATCACTAAAACACCGACAATAACATAAATTTTATCGTTGCTGCGGAAGAATTCGTTGACCGGTCCTTTCTCTGTATTCTGCTGTTGTGCATTTGCCAGTACCGAAATGAATAGCAAGACCATGGTCAGGCAAAATGAAAACGCTCTGTTGATCATTTAAAAATATTTTTAAGCTGTAATTTCCTGTAACGTACTACCAGCGTGAATATCCACACACTCAGCAGAGTCCAGCCAATAAAGGCGGGATATAATACCAGTTTCATGGACCCATCGGTGTCTTTTGATGCAAAACCTGGTGTGGTAGCACTTCCCGGGTGCAGGGAATCCACCATACGGGGAATGATATAGGTTAGTGGTATCAGCAAGGCAAAGGCAAAAATGTTGAAAACTGCGGATATCCGTGCCCGTTTGTCCAGGTCGTGTATGGATATGCGCAATACCAGATAAGCCATATAAATAAGAATGGCAATGGCTGTGCACATCTGTTTGGGATCGTCTGTAAGCGTTCCTCCCCAGGTGTAGGTAGCCCAGAGCGTACCCGTTGCAAATCCCAATACGCCAAAGAAGGTGCCTACTCCGGCAGCGCTGGAGGCGATTACATCTTTCTTCAGATCATATTTCGACAGATAAAGCAGGGAGTTGACGAGAGATATGGTATACATAGTATACATACATATCCACATCGGTACGTGAAAGAACAATCCGCGGGATGATTGTCCGTTGGTTCCTATTATAGGTATTTTAACAGTGAACCCGGCGATAATTACATATAAAAGAAGCAGTATCGCTAATGCTTTCCACCAATGTCTGGCCATTTTTTAATAGCTATATTCGGGGGCAAACCTACAGGTTTTAAACCTAATCACAAAGATTTTCGGGGATTTTAAGTTTATCCAACGGCTGTAATTCCCTGTTAAATATCCTTTACAGAAGTGAGCTTTTTGTTTGATATTTCTAATATCAGTCTTTCCACAAAAACGGGAAAAGTATCATTGTCAGGGCTATAACCAGTATATCCATCCCTCCCAGCAGGAGGAACATCTTGGGAAGTTCGGGCTGGTATACTGTTACGAAGGCCGACAAAGAGATATTGGCCAGCAGCATCAGTACCGGCATAATGAGCGGGAAACCCATCACCGCCATCAGCGCGGCATTGTGATTGGCCTGGGCGGCAATAGCCGCCAACATGGTAAATAGCAGGGAAATACTGGTGCCTCCAAGTAGCACCATTCCCACAAAATAAACGGGATTGATAATGGGATTCCCCAGGAAAGCAATGCTGCAAACCAGCGCGATGATGCTCATGAGGGTCATCAGAATCACATTATAGATCAGTTTTGCTGCAATAAAGCAACGCGGATTCACCAGGGAATAGAAATACAACAGCCGTCCACGGCTTTCCTGCATAAAGCTCTTGGCCACTGCATTTACGGCTACAAAAAGCTGTATCACCCAGAAAAGGGCGTTCCATACCTTATCGTCCGGCCGTCCCATCATCAGGTTAATAACGAATACGGTAGACACGATATAGAGCAATACCCCATAAAAGGCATACTGCTGGCGGAGTTCCAGTGTAAGATCCTTTTTTACAAGGGTGAAAGTCTGGTGCAGAGGGTTGCTTTTTTTCATGATCAGGCGCAAAGATAGCTAATCACAATTAGCTTTCAGCCGTTACTCATTTTTAAGTATATTTAGCCCCTCATTAAAAAATGACATCCCCATAGCAAAGGGGCCTTTTTAAAAGCAAACTGCCGATGAAGAAAATTCTGGTTGCCAATAGGGGAGAAATTGCATTACGCATTATGCGTTCTGCACGTGAAATGGGGATAAAAACAGTAGCGGTGTATTCCGAGGCTGATCGTACCATGCCTTTTGTACAATATGCAGATGAAGCCGTTTGCATTGGCCCTGCTCCCTCCAATCAGTCGTACCTGCTGGGCGAAAAAATAATTGCCGCGGCAATTGAAAAAGGTGCGGATGGTATTCATCCCGGTTATGGGTTCCTGAGTGAAAATGCCCGCTTTGCACAACAGGTAACTGATGCCGGCATTACCTTTATTGGCCCCTCGGCGGCTTCCATCGAGGTAATGGGAAGCAAGCTGGCAGCCAAACAGGCCGCGCAGAAATTCGGTGTACCGATGGTGCCTGGTACTGAAACGCCCTTACGCAGCGTAGAAGAAGCCCGGGAAGTAGTAAAGAAAACAGGTTTCCCTATCCTGATCAAAGCTTCCGCCGGTGGTGGAGGTAAAGGAATGAGAGTCGTGAACAATGCCGAAGAATTGGACGAACAGATCAGGATGGCTAAAAGTGAAGCCCTTAGCGCTTTTGGTGATGATGCTGTATTCATAGAAAAATATGTGGGCTCCCCACGCCATATAGAAATACAGATACTGGGCGACCGCCATGGTAATTGTGTGTATTTATTTGAAAGGGAATGTTCCATTCAAAGACGCCACCAGAAGCTGATTGAAGAAGCGCCCTCTTCCTGTCTTACGCCGGCAATCCGCGCGGCGATGGGACAATGTGCAGTAGATGTAGCCAGGGCCTGTGATTATTATGGGGCCGGCACTGTAGAATTCCTGGTGGATGAGCAGTTGAATTTTTATTTTCTCGAAATGAACACACGGTTGCAGGTAGAGCACCCGGTAACGGAGCTGATTACCGGCCTCGACCTTGTGAAGGAACAGATAAAAGTAGCCCGAGGCGAAAAATTGTCCTTTACCCAGGATAGTCTTAAAATAAATGGCCATGCCATTGAACTGCGCATCTGCGCCGAGGATCCGGCCAATAACTTCCTGCCCGATACCGGTAAACTGGAAACTTATATCCGTCCGCAGGGCTATGGTGTAAGAGTAGACGACGGATATGAACAGGGAATGGACATTCCAATCTACTATGATCCTATGATTGCCAAGCTTATCGCCTGGGGCAGCAACCGCGAGGAAGCAAGGCTGCGCCTGATCCGTGCCATCGGGGAATACCAGGTAAAGGGGATCAAAACCACGCTGCCTTTTGGCCATTGGGCTTTACAGCAGCCCGCATTCATTGAAGGAAACTTCGACACCAATTTCATCAATAAATATTTTACGCCACAGTCGCTGCTCACAGACGAAAAAGATATCAATAAATTGGCCGCCATACTGGCTGCATATGTGTGGCAGCAAAACAATATAAATTTACAGGAAGCGACTATCAGCAGCAATCCACGTGAATCGGCCTGGAAAAAAAGGAATATGTTAAGATAAGCTCAAACAGTTGTTAACTTTCGTTAAAGTGTTTTCAAAAAACGCCAAAACGTCTAACTTTGCGCCAATTTTAATTATGTTACGTAACATCATTTTACAGATCCTGCAATTCTTTTACCAGCCCTTTTCCAAGGTGATGCCCTGGCAAACCTTCCGCTACCTTGCGTGTGGCGGGGGCAATACGGTATTGGATATAGCACTGTACTCAATATGTTATAACCTGGTATTGCATAAGCAAATTGTTCACCTGGGCGCTATTGATATGAGCGCGCATATTGCCGCCCTTTTTATGGCAATGGCCGTTACGTTCCCTACCGGTTTCCTTCTCAGCAAATATGTAGTGTTTTCTGAATCCAATTTAAGGGGGCGCGTACAATTGTTCCGCTACTTTATGCTGGTAGGTATCTGTATTCTGCTGAACTATTTATTTATGAAGATATTTGTGGACCAGCTTCACTTCTATCCTACCATTGGTAAAATATTTACCACTGCGCTGGTGGTAATTTTCAGTTACCTTACCCAGAAGAAATTTACTTTCAAAGTGAAACAACAGGTATAAAAGAAAGAGGAAGGTCGGCGACCTTCCTCTTTCTTTTATACCTCCTCATAATAACAATGCCTGCATCTCGGCTCATACAAATCCTTCTCTCCTAATAACAACGTTTCTTTAGACGCCGATTTACGGTAAGAATAATTGGCGATATGCCCGCACTTTACACAAATGGCGTGCAGCTTGGTAATGTAATCTGCCTTTGCCAGCAGAAAAGGCATCTGGCCAAATGGTTTTCCTGTATAATCCATATCCAGCCCGGCAATGATAACACGTACTCCACGAAGTGCCAGCTGGTCACATACATTAGGTAACTCATCGTCGAAAAACTGTGCCTCGTCAATGCCCACTACATCTACTTCCTGGGCAAGCAGCAATATCTGTTGGGAATTTTCTATCGGGGTGGAAATGATCTTATTTTCATCATGAGAAGTGATGCTTCCTTCATCATAGCGGGTATCTACTGCGGGCTTGAATATTTCCACTTTCAGGTTGGCGATACGCACCCGTTTGAGCCGGCGGATCAGTTCTTCGGTTTTCCCTGAAAACATAGAGCCGCAAATAACTTCAATCCAGCCCCTCCGCCCTCCTGCAAGAGAAGGTTCAATAAACATATTATACTAATTTGATTACTAATTAATTAAAATATTCTAATTTTATGAAAATAAAATAATTTCAATCACTAACCCGTTAACAATTAAGGCATGGAAAAAATTAATGCATTAATTGATAAACTGCAGGAATTAAAAAATTCCGGGGCTGAGCTTTCAGCAATTTCGTACTACGCGCAATTGCTCCAGGCAGAGGTGTTGCATGCGCGTAACAAGCTGCATCAGCAACAGGTACAGTCCATCCAGGGAAATATCGCGGTAATTATGCCGACACAGCAACCTGTGGCAGTAACAATGCCCGCAGCTGCTGCGCCGCAAACTACAACATTACCTTCAAATAAACCGGCGGAAGCACCTGTTGCCTCGCCTGAACCGGAAGAAGTGAATGCCCGTGCGGCAAAACTAAATGATGTACCTACCCGTAACACTGTAATAATCTCTGAAGATATTAACACCCGCGCCGCAAAGGCAGAAGCCCCTTCAACAAACGAACAGGCAACAGCGCCAACGGCAACACCTGCGGAAATACCTCCTGCGGCAGACCTGGTTCCGCCTAAACCAGAACCGGTGGTAACAGCGCAACCTATTCCCACGCTGGTAGTTAACCAACCGGCAGCGGAAAAGCCCAGGTCCACGCCTGCAGCCACCTTGTTTGATGATATCCCGCCTGCAAAAGATACAGCATCCCCCGGTAACGGTGAGCTTAGAAAAGATCTCAACGAACTTGTTGGCAGTACCGGTACATCATTAAACGACCGTTTACGCCAGCAACAGGTTGAGGTAGCACAAAAGCTCGGAGAAATGCCTATTAACGATCTCCGCCAGGCCATTGGCATCAACGATAAATACCAGTTTATCCAGGAGCTGTTCAGGGGCGACCGTGACCTGTACGAACGTTCCATTAAAACCATTAATGAATTTGGTAATCTCCGGGAAGCCGACTACTGGATACAGCGTGAAATAAAAATTATACAGGGCTGGGAAGATGACAATCAGCTGGTGCAGCACTTTTATTCATTGCTGAGAAAGCGTTTCTCCTGAATATAATCCAATACTTTTTGGGTGGCGCCTTTATTGGCCGCCACATAATTCCCGGCAATGGCCGCCACATTGGTATAAGACGTTTTGTCGGCCAGCAACCTTTCCATATAAGTGTGGAGGTTCCTGTAATTATGTACCACCAATGCTCCGCCTGCCGACACCAACTCTACTGCTTCAAAATACTTTGCAAACCCGGGTCCTATGATCACCGGCTTGCTGTAAACCGCCGGTTCCAGTACATTATGTACACCATCTTTGCCGAAGCCGCCGCCTACGTAAGTAATAAAAGCGTACCGGTAAAGCGTGGTGAGCATACCAATATTATCTATGATCAGCACATCCGATCCTTTACCGTCCCCGTTCTTCAACCCCGAAAAAAGTTGTGCCCCTGGGAATAACGCAAGGATCGACTGGACGTGGCTATCATGAATTTCATGTGGGGCAAGGATGAGCTTTATGCCGGTTTCTCCCTTTTCTTTCCACCAGTCGCTCAACACTTTTTCATCTGCCGGCCAGGTGCTACCCGCCACAATCAACCTGCTTTCTCCGGAAAAAACGGAAATTTCAGGCAATTCCCGATGCTCATTCAGTAATGCAGCTACCCGATCGAATCGGGTATCGCCACTAACACTGCCGTTTTGAAGCCCTATTCCGCGGAGCAGTTCCAGCGAGGCATCATTCTGTACAAAGATGTGTGTGAGCTGCCGCAGGAGGCGCCGGAACATATTTCCGTATCCCTTAAAAAATACCTGGTCGGGCCGGAAAATACCTGATACCAGCAATGTTGGAATATTCCGCTGATAGAGGGTAGTAAGATAGTGATACCAGAATTCATATTTTATAAAGATGGCCAGGACGGGCTGAACAATATCCAGGAAATCGCGGGCATTGCGGCTGGTATCCAGCGGCAGGTAATATACATAATCGGCGCCCTTGTAATCTTTCCGTACCTCGTATCCGGAGGGCGAAAAAAAAGTTAGCAGGATCTTATACGAGGGCCAGGTAGTACGAATAGCTTCCAGTACGGGCCTTCCCTGTTCAAATTCGCCCAGTGAGGCAGCATGGATCCATATCACCGGGTGAGTGCCAATACCATCCTGTTGCATGCGCAACCGCCAGTTCTGCCGGCCCTCCAGCCAGCGGCGGGCTTTGGCTTTCCCTGCAAATGCAGCCAGGTGTACCCCCGCTTTATATAATTGAAGCCCGGCATTATAAATTCCTTTTGCTATCATTCTCCTGCGTACTTTTACTTAATTTTCAGCTGAATGCAAAGATAATCCCCATCCAATCCCAAAATTTGTAAATTTGCACACTTTAAACAAAATAAAAATATACGATCATATGGTTCCTATTCAGATGGTGGACTTGAAACGCCAGTATACGAAGATTAAATCACAGGTGGATGCAGCCATCGGCGAAGTGCTGGATAGTTCCGCTTTTATTAATGGTGGTGCGGTTCAAAAGTTTAGCAGCGAGCTGCAATCGTACCTGGGAGTAAAACATGTGATCCCGTGTGCAAACGGTACAGATGCGCTTCAAATTGCCATGATGGCGCTCGGACTGGAACCTGGTGATGAAGTAATAACTCCTTCTTTCACTTTTATAGCTACGGCTGAGGTAATAGCCCTGCTGCAGCTGAAACCTGTTTTTGTGGATGTGGACCCTAAAACATATTGTGTAGATATAGCGGCTGTAGAAAAGGCAATTACACCCAGAACCAAAGCCATTGTGCCGGTACATTTATATGGTCATGTAACGGATATGGAGCCGCTGATGGCATTGGCAGCAAAACACAAACTGTATGTGATTGAAGATAATGCGCAGGCGATAGGTGCTGATTATACCTTTGCCGACGGCACAAAGAAAAAGGCCGGTACCATTGGGCATATTGGCTGTACTTCTTTCTTCCCGTCCAAGAACCTGGGTTGCTACGGAGATGGCGGTGCTATTTTCACCAACGACGATGACCTGGCGGCAAAGATCCGCATGGTGGCCAATCATGGCCAGTCTGCACGTTATTATCATGATGTGGTGGGTTGTAATTCCCGTCTCGATTCCGTACAGGCTGCTGTATTACGCATCAAGCTTCCTTTGCTGGATGAATATATTACAGCGCGTCGTGCAGTAGCAGACGCTTATGATGCTGCATTTGCAGATATGCCCCAGATAACAACACCTTACCGCGCCCCTTACAGCTACCATGTATTTCATCAATACACCCTGCAGCTGAATGGCGCCGACAGGAATGAACTGCAAAAATACCTGGCAGAAAAAGAAGTTCCTGCAATGATCTACTATCCTGTTCCTGCTCACCGCCAAAAAATGTTCGAGCACTTCGGCGGCGCAGCTTTTGATCTCCCCGTAACCGATAATCTCACCACCAAGGTGATTTCCTTGCCAATACACACTGAAATGGATCCCGATCAGCTGGAATATATTATCCAGTCAGTTAAATCATTTTTAAACAATCTCCCCACATGAAGATTACAGTAGTAGGAACCGGTTATGTAGGTCTCGTGACCGGTACCTGTTTTGCCGAAACAGGAAATGATGTCACCTGCGTAGACATTGATGCCAACAAAGTAAAAAAGCTTTCTTCAGGCCAGATCACCATTTACGAACCAGGGCTGGAAAAATTATTTGAACGCAACCTCAAAGAAGAACGCCTGTCCTTCACTACCAGCCTGGAAGAAGGGATTAAAGACGCAGAAGTAATATTCCTTGCACTTCCCACGCCACCCGGAGCGGATGGGGCAGCGGATTTGTCTTTTGTGCTTAATGTTGCTACACACCTGGGGAAAATCATGACAGACTACAAGGTGATTGTAGATAAAAGTACAGTACCGGTTGGAACCGCAGAAAAGGTGACGTCTGCTATCGCACAAAACTGCAAAACTCCGTTTGATGTGGTTTCCAACCCTGAATTTTTGCGGGAAGGTGTAGCAGTAGATGATTTCATGAAACCAGACAGGGTGGTGATCGGTACAATGTCCGAAAGAGCGAGAAAAGTAATGGGTGAGCTATATGCTCCTTTTGTGAGACAGGGAAATCCCATTCTGTTTATGGATGAGAAATCTGCAGAGCTTACCAAATATGCCGCCAACTCCTTCCTGGCTACAAAGATTTCCTTCATGAACGAAATTGCGGTGCTATGCGAGAAACTGGGTGCTGATGTGGATATGGTACGCAGAGGCATTGGTAGCGACGATCGTATTGGTAAGCGTTTCCTTTTCCCTGGCATCGGTTACGGAGGCAGTTGCTTTCCTAAAGATGTACAGGCGCTGGTAAAATCATCGGAGGATGCCCAGTATGAATTTAAGATCCTGAATGCCGTAATGGATGTAAATGAAAATCAGAAGTTATTCCTTCTTCCTAAAATAAAAAATTTCTTTAAAAACGATCTGAAGGGCAAACACTTTGCTTTGTGGGGGCTTGCCTTCAAACCTAATACAGATGATATCAGGGAGGCACCAGCATTGTATATCATTGATGCCTTACTCGCTGAAGGAGCCACTGTAAGCGTTTTTGATCCTGAAGCTATGGCAAACGTAAAACAGGTACTTGGGGATAAGATTAAATATGCAGATCATCAATACACTTGCCTGGAAAATGCAGATGCCCTGATCATTGCAACTGAGTGGAGTGTGTTCAGAACTCCCGACTTCAATAAGATATCAGCCAGTCTTAATAACCAGGCTATTTTTGATGGCAGAAACCTTTTTGAGGTGTCCCGTATGAAAGAACTCGGCTATCATTATGAAAGTGTAGGACGCATACCGGCTACTTTGTAACTATTATTTATACCTGACATATGGAAAAGAAAAGAATACTCATTGCAGGTGCTGCCGGATTTCTGGGGTCTCACCTTTGCGACCGGTTCATAAAGGAAGGATTTCATGTAATTGGCATGGATAACCTTCTTACCGGCAATATCAAAAATATTGAACACCTTTTTCCGTTGCCGGAATTTGAATACTATCATCACGATGTCACCAAGTTTGTGCATGTTCCCGGCAAACTTGATTACATATTGAACTTTGCATCCCCGGCCAGTCCGATCGACTACCTGAAGATGCCTATCCAGACGCTGAAGGTAGGATCACTGGGCACGCATAACCTATTGGGACTGGCAAAGGAAAAAAAAGCACGTATCCTTGTAGCATCTACTTCCGAGGTGTACGGAGATCCGAATGTGCATCCACAACCTGAAGAATACTGGGGAAATGTAAACCCCGTTGGCCCGAGAGGAGTATATGATGAAGCCAAAAGATTCCTGGAATCCATTACAATGGCCTATCATAATTTCCATGGTGTTGAAACGCGTATCATTCGTATCTTCAATACTTACGGTCCCCGTATGCGGCTTAATGACGGACGTGCATTGCCTGCATTTATGAGCCAGGCACTGAATGGACAGGACCTGACCGTATTTGGCGACGGTAGCCAAACCCGTTCATTCTGCTATGTAGACGACCTGGTGGAAGGTATCTACCGCTTACTGTTAAGCGACTACCATCTGCCGGTTAATATCGGTAACCCACAGGAAATTACCCTGAACCAGTTTGCCGAAGAGATCATTGCATTAACAGGTTCCAAACAAAAAATTGTTTATCATCCATTACCCAAAGACGATCCCAAACAACGGCAGCCGGACATCACCAAGGCCCGCACCCTGTTAGGCTGGGAGCCCAAAGTAGGCAGGCAGGAAGGGTTAAAAATCACTTACGAATATTTTAAAGAGGCCTTATTAAAATAAAATTTTTCTCTGGAATGAAGCGTAAACTATTAATTACCGGCGGCGCCGGGTTTATTGGCTCTCACGTAGTACGGTTATTTGTCAATAAATATCCTGATTATCAGATTGTTAATCTTGATGCTCTCACCTACGCTGGTAACCTGGAAAATCTGGTGGATGTAAAAGATAAACCGAATTACATTTTTGAAAAAGGTGATATCACAGATGAAGCGTTCATTGATGAGCTTTTCGCCAGGTATCAGTTTGATGGGGTGATTCACCTCGCCGCAGAAAGCCATGTGGACCGCTCCATCATGGACCCGCTGGCATTTATTAAGACAAATGTACTCGGCACTGCAGTATTGCTGAACAATGCACGGAAACACTGGAAAGATAACATGAGCGGAAAACTGTTCTATCATGTGTCTACCGATGAAGTGTACGGATCACTGGGCGATGAAGGATTTTTCCTTGAAACTACCGCCTATGACCCGCGTTCGCCCTATTCCGCTTCAAAAGCCAGCTCGGATCATTTTGTAATGGCTTATTATCACACTTATCATTTGCCGGCTGTTATTTCCAATTGCTCCAATAACTATGGATCTCACCATTTCCCCGAAAAGCTGATCCCCCTGGCTATTCACAATATCAAAAACAATAAGCCGGTGCCGGTTTATGGGAAAGGTGAAAATATTCGCGACTGGTTGTTTGTAAATGACCATGCCCGCGCAATCGATACTATTTTCCATCACGGAAAAATAGGTGAAACCTATAATGTAGGCGGATTCAACGAATGGAAAAATATTGACCTGATTCAATTACTGTGCAAGATCATGGATAAAAAACTGGGGCGGCCTGAAGGCACCTCTGCACAGCTGATCACTTTTGTGAAAGACAGGGCAGGACACGATCTCCGTTATGCTATTGATGCTACCAAGCTCAATAAAGAACTGGGCTGGGAGCCTTCTCTCCAGTTTGAAGAGGGGCTGGAAAAAACAGTAGACTGGTACCTGGAAAATGAAGCCTGGCTCAACAATGTTACCAGCGGAAATTACCAGCAATACTATAACGAACAATATCAAAAAAGATAGTGATGCCGCAGTTAGCCTAAAAACTAACTGCTCATTGCTTTTATAGCTATTACACATGCCTTTTCAACAAACCGGGATACCCGACCTGTTAATTTACGAGCCCAAAGTTTTTGGCGATCACCGTGGTTATTTTTTTGAAAGTTACAATGCCAATACCTTCAGCGCCGAAGGTATTGAGTACAAATTTGTACAGGACAACCAGGCCCGCTCTACCTACGGGGTACTCCGTGGGCTTCATTATCAGCTGGAGCCTTATGCACAAACCAAACTGGTAAGGGTACTGGAAGGAAGTATTATCGATGCCGTTGTAGATATCCGTAAGGGATCTCCTACCTATGGTAAATCCTTTGCGATAGAACTCAGCGCCAGCAATAAATTACAACTGCTGGTACCTAAAGGGTTTGCACATGGTTATGCGGTGATCAGCCAAACAGCAGAAGTGATGTACAAATGCGATAACTTCTACCATAAAGGCAGCGAGGGAGGAATTATTTATAACGACCCCTCTCTTGGTATTGATTTGGGGCATTAACCTGGATGATGCCATCGTTTCCGAGAAAGACCTGATCCTCCCCACACTGGCAAACATTCAACATAATTTTATTTTTAACAGCTGATCATTTGCTATGAAGAATATTCTTGTTACCGGCGGAAATGGCCAACTAGGACAAGCCCTGCAAAAAGTAGCAGGCGATTATCCGCAATTCAACCTGTTATATACCGATTACCAGGACCTGGATATCACTGATGCAGACGCCCTGGCGGCCTATTTTTCTGCACAGCAGATCGATGCATGTATTAACTGCGCAGCATATACGGCAGTGGATAAAGCTGAGGAAGAGGAAGACAAGGCATTTCTGCTGAACTTCCAGGCAGTACTGGGTTTGGCTGAAATATGCGCACAACATAAGGCACAACTGGTGCATATATCCACGGATTATGTGTTCAGTGGCAAACAGAATGTGCCTTATACTGAAAACGATGAAACTGATCCGGAAAGCATCTACGGTGCCTCCAAAGTACGTGGCGAGGCAGCTGCCGCAGGCTACAATCCGGATACTATTATATTGCGGACCTCCTGGCTTTACTCTGAATACGCGGTTAACTTCGTAAAAAGAATGCGGCAGCTGATGCAGGAAAAACAGGAACTGAACGTGGTTTTCGATCAGGCCGGCACCCCTACCTATGCGGGAGACCTGGCCAAAGCCATCCTGGATATATTGCAATACAAGGCAGCTAATCCCGAAACTGCCATTGGTGGTGTATATCATTACAGCAACGAAGGCATTACCAGCTGGTTCGACTTCGCCGTAGCCATCAAAGAAATGACAAACGCCACTACTGCTATTTACCCCGTTACATCCGATAAATATAAAACAGCTGCCAAACGCCCCGCATACAGCGTATTGAATAAGGAAAAAATTAAAAGCACTTTTGGCCTCAACATCCCTTACTGGAGGGATAGCCTGGCCAAATGCCTGAAAAATAGCTAAAAGGAAAGTGGCTGTCTCCGAAATAGAAGACAGCCACTTTTTATCCGGGTCCTGATGGGAACATGTAAAAAGATGATCTACTTTTAATACATCCCTTTTGCTTTATTTCTTCAATGCGGTGATCATTGTTCCTCCCATATCTTTCCCATCCTTACTGGATGAGGTTTTCACCGGTCCGAAATCCTGCGCAAACCATTCCACTGCACTCAATTTCATTGGAATCCCCTGCCCCATCATCTTCATCTGGAAATTAATATCATAAGCAATTTTGAAACAATCCCAGCTTCCCGCAGGAGTGGTCACCTTCTCTTTTCCCAGCACCTTCCGGTTACTGATCTCATAACTGATCCCTATTTCCATTCCGTTCATATTCCCGCTCATTTCAAAAGTACCACCAGGCAGCTCCTGACCGGCATGCATTCCGGAGGGATAGTCAAGAAAAGACGCATTGGTTTTACCTTCCATTTTCATGTCTTTCATCTGCGGCATTGCCGGAATGCTCATTTTCATATCTATGGACACGCCATTGCCAGTGCACTTAAAATGCCCGGTTCCGGAGGTTACCTGCTTATTGCTTTTATCGTAAAACGTATTTGTAAAATCAGATACTGTTCCACCCGCTTCCCTGCGCACATTGGTAACCTTATAAACGCTTTTCCCGCTGGCAGTTCCCTTCGCATCGAAAATGGACATTTCAATTTCTGCATTATTAAGCAGATAATAGTATCCCTTGCAATCCTGTGCCAGCACCGGTACTGCAAAGCACAGCACAACAAAAAAAATAAAAGCTTTTTTCATAATATACCTGGTTTGGGGTAAGAAAGAATTTTGTCACATGCGTCTCCGGCTGTAGCTGGGGACTAAAGGCCGGTCTTCTTTATAAATTTACATAGATATTTGTTATACCAGCCAGGAATCCTTAAAATGGGCGAATCCTGTGAATTTTATGTAGGTTTGCAAAAATTATTATTAAAATCATGAATCTGATAGATGAACTGCGCTGGCGGGGTATGCTACAGGATATGATGCCTGGCACGGAAGAGCAACTGAAAAAGGAAATGACCACTGCGTATATTGGTTTTGATCCAACCGCAGAATCGTTGCACATCGGCAGCCTGGTTCCCATTCTGTTACTGGTGCATCTGCAAAAGGCAGGACATAAACCCCTGGCGCTGGTGGGTGGCGCTACCGGAATGGTAGGCGACCCCTCTTTTAAAGCGGAAGAAAGAAAAATGCTGGACCTGGATACCCTGCAAAAAAATGTAGCCGGTATCAAAGCCCAGCTGGAGCGCTTTCTCGACTTTGATGCTGCAAAACCAAACGCAGCAGAAATGGTGAATAACTTCGACTGGTTTCAACACATTACCTTCCTCGACTTTATTCGCGATACCGGTAAACATATCACCGTTAATTATATGATGGCCAAAGATTCGGTTAAAAAAAGGATCGAAGGCGACAACGGGATGTCATTCACAGAATTCACCTATCAGCTGATACAGGGCTACGATTTCTATCATTTATATACCGCCAAAAACTGTAAACTGCAGATGGGGGGCTCAGACCAGTGGGGCAACATTGTTACCGGCACGGAGCTGATCCGCCGTAAAGCAAGAGGCGAGGCATTCGCATTTACCTGTCCGCTGATCAAAAAAGCCGATGGTACCAAGTTTGGTAAAACTGAACAAGGCACCGTATGGCTTGATCCTAAACGTACTTCTCCCTATGCTTTCTACCAGTTCTGGCTTAGAACAACTGATGTGGATGCGGAAAGCTATATCAAAATATTCACCTTCATGGAACAACCGGAGGTGGAAGCTTTGATAGAAGAACACAGGAAAGATCCGGGGCAGCGACTGTTGCAGAAACGTCTTGCCAAAGAGGTAACGGTATTTATTCACGGTGAAGAAAATTATAACTTCGCAGTAGAAGCAGCGTCTATACTATATAATAAAAACACCGCCGAATTACTGTTATCCCTTTCCGAATCGGACCTGATCGATGTGATGGATGGCGTACCTCAGTTTGAGGTACCAAGAACAGACCTGGAAGCAGGTAAGGATATTGTAAGCCTGCTCGCTGAAACAGGCATTTTCCCCAGTAAAAGCGAAGCCCGTAAAACAGTACAGGGCGGGGGGGTAAGCGTAAACAAAATAAAAGTTCCCGGTATTGACATGATCGTAAATACATCTTCATTACTGAGAGATAAATATATTTTGCTGCAGAAAGGCAAAAGTTATTTCCTGGTAAAGGCTGTATAACCCTTCATCATAAAAAGAGAAGAGGGAAGATAAAAGCAATTATCCGCTTTTTATCTTCCCTCTTCTCTTTAAATCAAATATATCAGCAGCAAAACAAACTTTGCTTACAATCCATACTTCTTCTCATACTTTTCGTATAACTGTTTCTGCTTATTATCCAGATTTATTTCCCTTCCCTGGATAAATGTACGCGTAATTACGCTCGACTTCATATCAAGAATATCGCCGGTACTCACCGCAATATTTGCGTCCTTGCCGGCTTCAAGAGAGCCTGTCGTTTTATCGATCCCCAGTATTTTAGCGGCGTTAAGCGTAACGGCCGACAAGGCTTCTTCCTTTGTTAACCCATAAGTACTTGCAGTACCGGCTTCAAAACCCAGGTTACGTTGTTGCCAGAACCCTTCATTGCTTAAACAAAACAATACGCCTGCTTTCTGCAATTGCGCTGCTGTTTTGTAGGGCTGATCTACATCATCATCCTGCATTACCGGCAAAGCATGCGGTTGGGCCAGTACTACCGGGATATTATGCTGCTTCAGGATATCCGCAATAAGCCAGGAATCTGTTCCTCCCACAATCACTACATCGAGCTGAAATTCTTTGGCAAAGTCTGTTGCTATCAGCATTTCCTTTACCAGATCGCAATGAATAAACAGCTTTTGCTCCTTTGTAAACAGCTTCCGCATCGATTCAAATTTCAGGTTGGTAGCGGTGTGCTTACCTTCTTGCTGATAAGCTTTAGCCTCACGGAAAAATGTTTTCACCGCTTCTATTTGTTCCATTGCCACCTTCAACCGGTCGGGTGAGCCAGGGCCACCGCCAACAGGCGATACACGGGGCATAAAAAAGTGCAGTGCATTGTCTGTTTTATAGGCGGCATCTTCCCAGTTCCAGGCATCCAGCTGTACCACGGAGGAAACGCCGCTGATGATGCCTCCCTCCGGTGTTACCTGTGCCAGCAATATCCCGTTGGAGCGCAATGTATTGATTACTTTGGAATCTGCATTATACGCAATGATGGAACGTACGGAAGGATTTATTTCCCCTACTTCGCGTGCATCGATCGTAGCACGTACACTCTCAAATTCTACCAGCCCCAGGTTGGATTCGGGTGCAATAATGCCGGGGTATATATGCTGCCCTTTCATATCCAGTATGGTGGCATCTCCACCGGCTTCGGGAATGTTAGCGCCTACTGCAGTAATTTTCCCTTTGCTGAAAGCAATGGAACCATTTTCAATTACCTGTCCGTTACCTATATGAATAGTAGCATTGGTGAGGTATACGGGTTTATTTTGCGGACCCGCCGGAGATATCGTTTCCTGCGCCCGGGCAGCATACGCTCCCAGTACCAGGCTTAATAAAATCAATTGTTTTCTCATCGCTTGTTGCATTTAGCGGTGCTTAAAAAATTAGTTACCAATAGCCTGCTGATGTCCTCCCTGCAGATCTTCACAATGATATATTTCTTCCGCCACCAGTTCAGCCTTCCGGGTAGGTGTACCTTTTTTCTTTTCCCCGAGCAGCAGTTGGGTAAGACGGTTGCGCTCTGCTGCTATACGTTTGCGCAGCTGTAAATCGTAATCGCGGTCAAATTCCACGATACCATCAACAATGGTCTTTTCGGCTTTGGCGTAAATGCTCAGCGGGTTGTCGCTCCACAATACCAGATCGGCATCCTTACCCGCTTTGATACTGCCCATATGACTGTCTACATGCAGTAGTTTAGCAGGATTGATGGTGATCAGCTTAATGGCTTCTTCTTCTTTCATACCGCCGTATTTAATGCTTTTGGCTGCTTCCTGGTTCAGGCGCCGGGCCATTTCCGCATCATCGGAGTTGATGGCAGTGAGCACGCCCACTCCTTCCATAATAGCGGCGTTGTAGGGAATAGCGTCCTGCACTTCCATTTTATAAGCCCACCAGTCGGCAAAGGTACCTGCACCGGCTCCATGCGCTTTCATTTTATCGGCTACTTTATATCCCTCGAGGATATGGGTGAAAGTATTCACTTTAAAGTGGAAGCTGTCTGCCACATGCATGAGCATATTGATTTCACTTTGCACATAAGAGTGGCAGGTAATGAAACGTTTCTGATGCAATATTTCCACAAGGGCGTCCAGTTCCAGGTCACGGCGCTTGCCGGGGCCCTGTTTTTCATAATCAAGCGCACGGGTAAACGCATCTGTATAGATCTGCTCTACTCCCATCCTTGTTTGCGGGAAACGTACGGTATTACGTTCGCCCCAGTTGGATTGCTTCACATTTTCGCCTAATGCAAACTTGATGAAGGGATCCCAGTTGGTTACTTTCAGGGCTTCTGCATTTTGTCCCCAGCGGAGCTTGATCAGCTGTGACTGGCCACCGATGGCGTTAGCGCTGCCATGCAGCAAATGGGAGGCCGTTACGCCACCGCTCAGCTGACGGTAAATATTGATATCGTCAGGATTTAATACATCGGCGATCCGCACCTCTGCAGTCACGGATTGCGATGATTCATTCACTCCCCTGCTGAGTGCAATATGCGAATGCTCGTCAATGATGCCGGCGCTCAGGTGTTTTCCTGTACCGTCTATCACCCTGGCATTGCCGGCAGCAAGGTTCTTACCTACCTGGGCGATTTTACCATTGCGGATCAAAACGTCTGTATTTTCCAGTATTCCTTCTTTTTCGCTGGTCCACACGGTGGCGTTTTTAATCAGCAGGTCTTGTGGAGATGGCAATTTTTCCCAGCCATAACCATTGAACGGGTAATACACCGGGCCAGTGGCCAGGGGTGTTTCCTTCTTTACTGAATCCGCTTTTTCAGGAGCTGCCTTTACAAATACTGCTGTCCATTTTACAGGGTTGCCGCTGGTGTCGGCACCAGTACCTGTCCAGCTGTTATCACCGATAATACCGCTGAGACGTACATTGCTTTTACTGTTTTTAGCCAGTGGGAGCGACAATGTTACCAGCTTCCCGTTTACATCAATACGCCCGGGAAGAGTGTCTTTCTGTAAAACAGACAGTAAAGGCGCGGTAGCAGTGCCTCTCACTTCTACAGAGTAGCTGCCGCCCGGACTAAGGTTTACGGTATAGATACCGCGGATATCATTCCAGCCGTCGGCTTTAATGGTATAGCGGTTACCTTGAACCCAGTTTTGGTAAAGAATGGTCTTTTCGTTAAAAACGGGGCCTGAGGTAATGAGGAAGTTGGCCAGTTTACCGGGTTCCAGGCTGCCTACTTTATCATAAGCCTTTATGAGGGTGGCCGGTGTTCTGGTTAATGCCTCCAGTGCTTTTTGTTCGCTGAGGCCATAACTGATGGCTTTCCGTACATTGGCCATGAATTGTTTTACATCTTTCAGATCAGCGGCAGTTAAACAAAAGGGGATACCTGCCTTTTCAAACGCAGCAGGCTCACCGGGGGCCATTTCCCAGTGCTTCATGTCGGCCAGCGAAACGTAGCGGGCGTCTGCGGGATCTTCCATATCAATAGCGCCGGGGAAATTAAGCGGCAATACGAAAGCCGCTTTGGTAGCGGCCATTTCACTGATGCGCTGGTATTCATTACCACTGGCCCTGATAATATACTGTACTCCAAACTCGTCACCTATTTTATCTGCGCGAAGCGCGTCCCATTTATCGGTAACTTCGAACAGCTGGGGCAACTGCTGGCTGGCATTCCATGCTTCCAGGCTAAGGTTCACGCCTTCTTTTGCGGGCCGGGTCTTATACCACCGGGCATCCAGGTAAGTTTGCCGCAACAGGGCGATACAGCCCATGAGGGAGTTCGGGTAATTCTGGGTGGAGCTGCCTTTATCGAACGAATAGGCTGCTGCTGCTTTTTCCAGGATAACGGCTTTGTTTTCCCTGGTAGCAGCCAGGCTTACCAGCGCTGCCGTGCCACGGGCAATACCATCCGGCTGATGGGTAAGCACGGCGCCAAAGCCCGCTTCCCGCAGAGGCGCGGCCTTTCCATCATTTACTGCAAAAAGATCCACGGCATTTACTTCGCTTCTGATAGCCTGGTTCCAGCCATATGCGCCTTTGGTGTTAGACAGGAACTGCGGAGCCGCATTCCATGGAGACCCTCCTCTTTTGGGCTCCGATAAGCCATAATTACTGGAAATATCTACAAAGGAAGGATAAATATACTTTCCCTTACAATCCACTATCACCGCATCTTTTGGTATAGCTGCCGAGGTACCGGCCGACACTATTTTCCCGTCGCGGATCACCAGCGTGGCATCGTTAAAAGTGGTTTGCGGATCTTTTACAAGAGTAGCGTGCGTAAAAGCGAAGCATCCTTCGCGGGGATCGGCGATCCCGTTTACCGGGAAGGTTTCCTGGGCGCTGGCCACAGCACCGGTTGCCAACAGGGCCAGTAACAGCAGTTTACCGCGGTGCCGCTTCATAGCATAGGTAATACGCCGTAACAGCAGGGCTGCTCCGGGGTTCTCAAAAGCTTTTTTCATGTAAATCTTTATTTTTTCGGTTCAGATTCAGTTGATCCGCTAAATGTAATAAATCATTGAGGCGGGAATAAATAAAACGGCATATTTTTTATGAGTGGTAGGTGTATTTTGCATTCACACGAAAAAGGGATAATTTGAAAAGGGTTTACAGCTTAAGTTTGTTTAAATTCGTATAATACTTGCTGACTATGAAGTTTATTTCTGTTTATACATGGATGCTGCTCTCCGTTTTCTTTGCGGCAACTGCCCTCACCACCAATGCCCAGGTAAAGGATACTTCCGGCACAAGAGGCCGCTGGACGGCAGAAGGGAGAGCCGATAAAATTACGGACAAGATTTCTCACAAGGTAAATCTGAACAAAGACCAGGAAAAAAAGATCCTCGTGATCAACCAGGATATTGTGCGCCGGATGGATGCAATAAAAAACAATCCTTCCCTCACCAAAAAGGAACGTATGACCCAGTTTAAAGCACTGGATTCAGAACGCAGCCAGCGCTTTAAAAGCGTTTTTACGCCTGCACAGTATAAAAAGTGGAACGACTGGGAGATGAATAAAAAGGAACAACTGGAACAAAGAATGGAAAAAAAGCGGCAAAAGAAGGAAGCCAGGGATTCCACCCAGCAACGATAAATTTCTTAACTTGAAAAATATTGGCAGTGAGCTATCTCACTGCTTTTTTTATGCCTGTAAATATGATCAACACAACTGCCGATATAAAAGATATTTTCATGCAGGGCGTTGCTGCAGTACATCCGCAACAGCTCATCAGGAAAAATGTAGAGATAATGCCTGCCTCCCGGGTTATTAATATTTCGGGAGATAGCTACGCCATCGCCGAGCACGCGGTTGTTTGGATCATGGGGGCGGGGAAAGCTGCCGCCGCAATGGCACAGGAACTGGAAAGCCTCCTTGCCGGGCACTTTTCTTTGCAGGGAATGGTAGTTACAAAATACGGACATGCGTTACCGTTACAGCAGGTGGAACTGGTAGAGGCAGGCCACCCGGTGCCCGACGAACAAAGTGTAGCCGCTTCCGTTAAATTGCTGGAGATGGCGGCAAAAGTACAGCGAAACGACCTGGTTATCTTTTTGCTTTCCGGCGGCGCCTCTGCACTGCTGGCCGATGTACCGGCTCACAGCAGTCTAACTGAAGTACAGCAGTTGTTTGAAGCGCTGCTGAAAAGCGGCGCCGATATCCGCGAAATGAATACGGTACGAAAGCATCTTTCCGGCATCAAAGGAGGACTACTGGCCAGGAGCATATACCCGGCAACGTTATGTACCCTTGTGCTCAGCGATGTAGTGGGCGATGACCTCAGCGTAATAGGCTCCGGGCCTACAGTGGCCGACCCCTCTACATTTTCAGATACGATGGAGGTACTCCGCAAATATCATCTCACTGAAAAAATTTCAACGCACCTTCTTCAACACATCGAAAACGGTGTGGCAGGAAGGATCCCGGAAACGCCCAAGCCGGGCGACCCTTCACTGCTACATACACATAACTACCTTACCGGCACCAACCGCATCGCATTGGAAGCAGCTGCAGAAAAGGCCAGGGACCTGGGTTATCATCCTGTGTTGCTCTCTGATACTGTTACAGGAGATGTACATGCTGTAGCTGCCGACCTGGTGCAAACCGCGCTCAGATACAACGGGCCTCTGCCTGCCTGTTTGCTGGCTGGCGGGGAAACCACCGTGAAAGTGACCGGAAATGGCCTTGGTGGCCGGAATCAACAACTGGCACTGGCAGCAGGCATTGCACTTGAGCCTTATCCTTTCCTCACCTTTTTAAGTGGCGGCACAGACGGCAGCGATGGCCCTACCAATGCTGCAGGAGCTATCGTAGATGCATCAACGATAAAAAATGCCGGGAAAATGCAGCTCGATCCAAATAGTTTCCTGCAGCGGAACGACGCATGGCATTTCTTCTCAAAGGCAGGCGGACTAATGATTACAGGCCCTACTCAAACCAATGTGATGGATCTGATGATCATGCTGATCACTGTAGACGGCCTTAAAATTTGAAATCAAAGTTTGTATATGTGTGGATAGATTATATTTTTGGGGTTTGGAACTAGAAATTCTGGATTTACTAAACGTATTTGCATTATGCTGAGAATGGAACAGACATGGCGATGGTACGGGCCCAATGATCCGGTTAGCTTGTCTGATATTAAACAGGCAGGAGCTACCGGTGTTGTAACCGCATTGCACCATGTGCCTAATGGAGTGGTATGGACGAAGGAGGAGATACAAAAGCGGAAAGCCATCATAGAAGCAGCCGGTCTTACCTGGTCGGTTGTGGAGAGCGTGCCGGTACATGAAGATATTAAAACGCAAAGCGGCCGTTTTAAGGATTATATCCACAATTACCAGCAATCATTGCGAAACCTGGCCGCATGTGGTATTCGTACGGTTACGTACAACTTTATGCCGGTGCTTGACTGGACACGCACCGATTTGTCTTACACCGTAGAAGATGGCTCCAAAGCACTGCGCTTTGAGAAAGCCGCGTTTATGGCATTCGACCTGTTCATGTTGCAAAGACCGGAAGCAGAAAAAGATTATAGTGAAGAAGAAATTGCCCGTGCGAAGGAACACTTCGACAGCATGACCGAAGCAGATAAGGACCTGTTACAAAAGAATATTATTGCCGGGTTACCAGGATCAGAGGAGAGCTTTACACTACAGCAGTTCCAGGTAGCGTTGGATAAATACAAAGGCATTGACGCCACACAACTGAAGCTGCACCTCTTCTATTTCCTTCAGCAGATAGCGCCGGTGGCAGAAGAAGTGGGTGTTAAACTGGCCATCCACCCTGATGATCCTCCATTCCCGATCTTTGGGTTGCCCCGTGTGGTAAGCACCGAACAGGATGCCCGTGAGCTGCTGACTGCAGCTCCATATGCCGCCAATGGCCTGTGCTTCTGTACCGGTTCCTACGGTGTAAGGGCAGATAACGACCTCCCCGGCATGATAGAGCGCCTGGGAGATCATATCCACTTCATCCACCTGCGCAGCACACAACGTGATGCACTGGGCAACTTCCATGAAGCCAACCACCTGGAAGGCGACGTAGACATGTTTGCCGTAGTAAAAAATATCCTGCTCACCATGAAACGCCGCAATGTTTCCATTCCAATGCGCCCGGATCACGGACACCAGATGCTGGATGACCTGCATAAGAAAACCAACCCCGGATACAGCGCTATAGGCCGTTTACGCGGACTGGCAGAACTGCGTGGACTGGAAATGGGCATCGCCGGGGCTTTAGGCTCTGATTGACTGACATCTACCAGCATCAGGTCTGCACAAAGAGTAAAGGTGGGGATAAGCAATACCATCGTCGGACTGAGATGCTACACCAGGGCAGAAAGCGTATTTGAACATATACCGTAATGGCTGATTACGCGTACAAATAACACTACCCTTATAATATATTAAAGACCCGCCCCACCGGCGGGTCTTACTGTTTTTAAATAAACGATTATAAATTTTAAGTCACTGCACGAAAAATCACTGCTTTTTTGTAGCATTGCATCAGGACAAGATTTTATCAACTGTACACTTTTACCAAACCTACAATATGATGAGCGCAACTATAGATGCGAGATATGAGGCATGCCTAGCCAAAAGACCGGATAGCCTTGCCCGCCTGATCAATTTGTTCAAAAAAGATATAGACCTGCGTATTACACAGAAACTACAGGAACGCGGATACAAAAATTTCAAACTGGGCGATATGGTCCTCCTCGTACATATCGATGCCCAGGGCACTATTAACAACGACCTCGCCAGGAAAGCGCGTATCAGTAAACAAGCCATGAGTAAAGTGGTAAAGAACCTGGAAGCAGATGATTATATAGGCACACGTAAACATGATTCTGACAACCGCGCCAGCATTATCTTTCTCACAGAAAAAGGAAAAGAGTTTATGATCAATGCCTACGAAGCGGTGGACGAAGTACAGGACCTCTACGCCAGTATAATAGGTGAGGAAACGTTTACACAACTGAAAACAATCCTTAAACAATTAACGGCAGGCTTAAACCTGAGCTGATACTTCTTATTTCAACGTTATGTAGTACCTGCTGCCACTGTCTTTTACCAAAGGAACCTTAAGCGCCCTTTGCAGTGATACCAGTGTTTCATCTGCAGATTTATTCCCGAAGCCGACAGTGAGGCTGCGTTTATACAGGCTGGCTGCGGAAGGTGGTACCTGTATGTCGAGCCGGAAGTAACTGTTCACGGCATCAATCACTTCTTCCAACGGAGTATTCCGGAACGTGAGCCCGCCTGTTTTCCAGGCCAACTGTAAAAACCGCATTCCGTGTATACAGATCGGTATGCTCATCCAGTTGCATCCGTACCCGCACAGGCAATGCCACTTCAAACCAGGTATCTCCACCCAGCACATGTAATTTCGGGATTGCAGTGAACCCCTTCACATAGGCAAGCGAAGCGCCTTTGCCTGTAATAAGGGTACAACCCGGCACTGGCAGCAAGGTATCAATATGGCCGGTATTGTTCACATAATGTATTTGCTTCACCGGGGCCAGCCGGTAAAAATAAAGCAGCGTACCCACAACCACTATCAACACTGCCGCAGCGGCAACCAGCCATCTGCAGCTAACACGACGGGAAGATGACGGAATAGCCCAAAAGGTATCCTTTTCCGGTACGGTAACCCCTTCTGCCAACCATGCCGCCAGCCTGCTTTCCAGGTAAGCAGCCTGCTCAGGCCCTTCACTGCGGAAAACGGCGAATAAATAATTAGGCCACTTCCGCAAGGTTTAATATTTTTAATACAGAGGAACCGGCAAAAACGATATGTATGTCACCTGAACAATTAATAAATAACGACCAGGAATATATTGAGGGATTGCTTCACCATAAACCAGCAGTAATTGAAAATATCTATCAGCGGTTTGCATCTAAAGAAAAGCGGTTTATACTGCAAAAGAGCGGCCACGTAAAAGACGCAGCCCATATCTTCGAAGAAGCCCTGATGGACATTTATTACTTCGCCCGCCGCCATCCGCTGAAGGTCACTGACTTTGAGCCATTTCTCCAACTATTATGCAAGCGTATCTGGGAACAGGAACTGGAAAGAAGAGGACAGCGCATTCCCGGCCTGGAAGCTGAGGAGCTTTCTACCATGAGCAGGGATGATATCCAGGATGTGGAAGATGTGCTTAAAGAAGGAGAAAAACGGCGGCTCGCCTATCACTACTACCTTGCCCTTTCAGATGATTGTAAGGAACTGCTCCGCTGGTCACTCACTGATGGCTGCCTGCAGGAAGATATTGCCGCAGAAACAAGCATTCCGGTTAAAGAGCTTCCCGGCAGAAGAGCTGATTGTTTCCGCAGCCTGTTCAGGGATATCGATACCAAATTAAAAGCTAACAGTCTTTCCGAAAAAGACCTGCTGGAAACAGACCGCTTTCTCAGCGGCCAGATGAACGAGGCTGAACGTAAAGCCTTCTCCGACAGGCTGCAGGGCGATGCCTTGCTTACCCAGCAGGTAAAACGCTTCGACGCCGTTCGCCAGCTGCTGGGCCAGAGAATCTGTAACGATACCAACCGGGATGAATTGCAACACCTGTTATTCACTCATCGCAATGCGTGGTATACACTGAAAGATAATTCCCCTATTCCCATCCGGAACTATGTTATCCTCACTGCACTGATAGCGGCAGGATTGGCCATATTGCTGTATGTGAGCCCCTGGAGAAAAAATATTTACCGGCAATTTGCCTCTACGGAAATGCAGATCCCGGACATAGACAGCCTGCGGCTTCCCGAAGAAGCCATCGTACAGTTTAATCATGGCCACTTCAATGAGGCGGTAATGTTGCTGAACAAGGCATTGGCTGCCAATCCCGGCAATTTATACGCCCGCTACTATCGTGGTGTAGCACTGATCGATCAAAACCTGACCGGGGCCGCACGACAGGACCTGCTGACTGTTTTTAACAACAGCAGTGAGCTTCGCTATGAAGCTTCATTTTATATGGCCTTGAGCTACCTGAAAGAAGGGCGTAAACAACAGTGCCTCGAATGGCTATTGAAAATTCCATCGGGTGCGCCGAATTACCTCAAAGTGCAGAAACTGATAGAAGAATTAAAATGATTAATTCAGGTATTGTCCTTTACTACAGTGGATAATATTTTCTACTTCCCCTTTAATTAACTCATAAACAGGCGTCTTACCTGTTTTGATCTGTACCAGTTGTTGCAATACCAGGAAATAGATCTCTCCGCGGTTGCAGCCATCAATCTGGGCTTTTAAAATGTCATGCTTTACCTCTTCACAACCGGTGGCATCCAGTTTCTGGTAAATAACATACAAGTCATCCATCCAACTCATTTCTCTAAAGTTTAAACATAGTGTATAGTTACCTAAAGTTAAGGATTTATATTAAGAAAATAAAGCATCTGAATCTTAAATAATTGTAAACTCTAACGCACTCATAACCAGATAAGAGGATTTCGTACGGGCAGGTTCCGCAACACTTCCTCTTCTTCAGGATCCCGATTGAGCGATAGCCACAACCGGTAATATTCAGGGCGCTGAAGCGCCGCTGCGCCGAAAATAAGGAAAGGTTGTGCCACCGGCCAGTTATCCCAGTACATCACATCATGTGCATAAGGCCAGCTATTCTTATTATTTACAAACGGGTAGAGCCAGGCAATTCCTTTAGCGATACTCTTACTGCTGTCGGCCGTAAAGCGCCACAGGTCATTATCCGGGGTGCTAAGCAACTGGCAGATGGTGCTCATGGCATCGAGATTAAACAATGAATAGCCATAAGGTTTGGTACGTTTCAGCTCCAGCGGGAAACTACCGTCGGCAGCCATCTGGCGGGGTAACAATACCGTCTTATAACGGGTCCTGCAGAAGTCGAGTATTTCCCGGTTACCGGTAAAACGTGCAAATGCTGCTACCTGCATTACCCAGCAGGTGCCATGGTTATTGGCCGCATTCATTTCATCTTTCCCGTATGGATGTGTGGTAAGCCATTGCAGGTATTCGCTAAACCAGTTCTTAAAAACCTGCAGATCAGCGGCTGGAATAACGCCTGCCTTCTCCATAATACCCAATGCCTGCACCACTTCCATCAGGTGGATAGTGTCAATGATACCAATGCCACGGCCGGTTACTTTCCCTTTAATTGCCTGTGCATACAACAGGGCAGGGTTCATGCGCGTGGCGGCTGTTTCAAACCAGGCCTTCGCATGCAATAGCGCGTGCTGCAGATAGGTATTGTCTTTGGTAGCGATATATCCTGCTGCCAATGCTCCCATCACCCGGCTGAAGCGGATCATAGCCTGCCGGTGCGCCACGAAGTTGCCGGGATTAGTTTCACCGTCACGCTGAATATACACCCCGTTGGGGTTTTCCGGGTCCGGCCACCAGTAATCTCCTTCCGAATAAAAATCGTGTATCCCGCCTGCACTGCGCTCGCAGCGGAAAGCCGTAATTGTTTGAGGCGCCTGTTGGAGCGCCCAGGCTGCCCGTTTGATCACTTCCGGCCGCGTATCTTTAAGCAGTTGCAGCTGAAAAGGAGATTGCCCATGTATTGCACAGGAAAGCGTTATGAAAAAAGCCAGCAGAAAAATACGCATGGATCTATTTTTTGGGTGTTAATAACAATACCCGGCCATCATGCCCTGCCAGGTCCATTACAAAAGAACCGTTATGAATCCCAAGATCGGCGCCTGTCCAGTAGTCTGATACCTGGTATCGCTGATCCAGTTTTACTGTTAATTTTTTGGAAGATGATTGCCAGTTGAGAAGAATTACCTGTTTACCTGCTGTTGTGGTCAGTTGCCCGATTTCAAAACCAGTGCCTTCAAAAGCAGCGGCCTTCGCCGCCGGTGGTAAAGCCTTTCTCAAAACGTGTAACCGTTCCTGTGATATTTTTGTAAGATCATCTCCACTCAGCAGCATACCGCCGGTTGCATATAACAGTGCTGCATGAAAATTAAATTCATTGCCGGGCATGTTGCCGGTCAGCACCAGACAATCAGGATCATTCCACCATAAGCGGCCGTTTTGCCAGGCACGGTAAAGGTTTTCCCTTCCCGAACGCTCAAATACAGACCAGCTGCGTTTGATGTCCATAGAGCTACGGCTGCCATGAATCAATCCCAGCGAAGGCCACAGCGGATGATTGCATCCCAGTATAAAAGCATCCCCACTCCCTTTGAGAATGGCCTCCATACCCCGTCTGTACGCTTCTACCCTTGTAGCCTGGGTGTCATAAAAATGACCGCCATGAATGGCGCCCCAGAAATTGGCATCAAGCTTAAAATAAGTAACGCCCCATTCATTGCGCATGGTGCGAAACAATTGCTCCAGGTGCTGTTGCACAGCGGGGTTTGTTCCATCCAGCACATACCAGGGCTTCAGCCGCCAGCCGCCAAAAGTAACCAGGTCGCTACGCAAAGGTGCGCCCGATGCATCTTTTACCAGCCAGTCTTTATGATTCCTATAAACAGCGGAATTACTGTCGCAAATAAAAGGTGCTACCCAAATGGCCGGTTCAAAACCCTTTTCGCGGATCGTATGCAATACCTGCTGTACATTTCCACCGAAAGAATTTCCCGACTCAAGCCAGTCGCCCATATGTGGCTGGTAACCATCATCTACCTGTATATACTTCAGTGCTGGTATATTGTTCTTTATATAATCCAGGTTGTCATAAATATTCTGTGCGGTTACCTTTGGACCAAAGCAATACCAGGAGCACCAGCCTGTAGGCGGTTGTTTAAATTGAAGCCGGGGATGATGTTCCTGTATCCTGGCAGCAAAGCGGTCCAGCAGCACGTTCCCATCCCTGCCGGTGATCATCATTAGTTCTTCCAGGTTGAAACCAGTACCTGGAGCCAGTTCCAGATTCTCCAGGTCGGTTACGGTCTTGATAGTATCTGCCGAAATATAGAATTTGCTTACAAAACGCCTGCTGGAAGTATAGCCAAGTAATACCTGGTCGCCGTTTGCAGGGTATAAACGCAGCAGGTTATATACCGCCAGGTATCCTTCCGGCTGGGGAATTTTATAATGCCCGGCATCTGTATAGTTACCCAGCGTTTCAGGGTGGGCAAGAGTGCCTGCCGTTTGTGTAAGCATCTGGAATCCTTCTGCATAAAACGGGGTAGTGGGGGGCAATATCTTACCGGCTATGCCCGTCACTACTTCTTTCAATCTCAGCGGCCTACTACCGGTATTGACTATACGTATTTCACATTGATCATTCTTCCAGTTACGGATCACTTTGATATAACCGGGCGCTATGCGGCCATCAGCGGTGTACACCATCGGGGTACTACTTTTCAGCGTCTGAACAAACTGCCCCGGAGTTCCTGCCCGGGTATTAATTATTCCCAGGAGCAAACAGGGAATCAAAAACCAGCTATATTTTTTCATCGTGGATATTATTTGTTTATAGCATTCGCCCAAATAGTGTTAGTAGCTGAAGTAAACGGCGGAACAGTTCATAAAATATTATAAGTTTTACCGGGTGCAGTTGAAAAATCATACTCAAAAACTTTTTTCAACTGCAACACCGGCAATTTCGTTGGATCCTTTACAACAGTCCGCACAGGGAGCTGTAACTGGTAAAACGGGTTTGTATTATTACCAGCAGCCACTTTTGCCGGCTTACCATCAATACTAACGGGCAACTGCGTACGAATACGGCAGCTCCCGCCTAATGCAGAACGGATTACAGCATGTGCAAGCTGTCCGTTCTTCCATTCCATATCTACTTCAAAGCCGCCCCTGGCCTTTAATCCCTTTACACTGCCTGAAGGCCAGGCATCCGGTAATGCCGGCAGCAGGTATAGAACACCATCATGGCTCTGTAACAGCATTTCTGTAATACCAGAGGTTACGCCAAAGTTGCCATCAATCTGAAACGGAGGGTGCGCGTCGAACAGGTTGGGATAGGATCCTCCGCTGTTATCGGCTACACTCACTGCCTGCCCTCCTGCCAGGAATAATTGTTTGTTCAACATGGTATAAGCGTGATTGCCATCTTCCAGGCGCGCCCACCAGTTTATTTTCCATGATTTAGACCAACCGGTGCCTCCATCTCCCCTGAGCAGCAAGCTACGTATAGCCGCTGCCGATAGTACCGTATCTCTACGTGGTGAAATGAAATTCCCGGGGAACAAGCCATACAGGTGTGACACATGGCGGTGGGAATCTTCCGGATCATCCCAGTCTTTATACCATTCCTGCAATTGGCCATACTGCCCCGTATGGAACGGATACATTTCCTTCATGGTTTGTTTTATACGCGCTATAAGGTCCGCATCCTGCTGCAGCACCTCCGCCGCACGGATCGTGTTATTAAACAGGTCGTGGATAATGGACAGGTCCATGGTAGTGGCAATACTTACAGATCCTTCCCGTTTACCATTCACCATAAAATTATTTTCCGGTGTGGTAGAAGGGCTTGTTATCCATTGACCATTATTATCCTTCACCAGCCAGTCGAGCATAAAAACTGCTGCTCCCTTCAGATCCGGATATACCTGTTGCAGCATTTTCTTATCACCGGTGAACAGGTAATGCTCCCATAAATGCCTGCTCAGCCAGGCGCCGCCCATAGGCCATATAGCCCATTTGGGGTTACCGCTGGGATCAGAAAAATCAAAACCGCCAGCCGGGTTGGTCATACCCCATATGTCGGAATTATGATGAGCTGTCCAGCCTTTAGCTCCATAGTTAACGGAAGCGGTTACACGCCCGTGCCTGGCCAGCTGTGCGATAAAATCGAATAAAGGACCACCACATTCCGACAGGTTAGCGGTTTCTGATGGCCAGTAATTCATTTCCGTATTGATGTTAATAGTATAGTTGGAGCCCCATGGCGGCTGCATTTCTTTATTCCATAATCCCTGCAGGTTCATGGCCGGTCCTCCTTTACGGGAGCCTGATATCATCAGGTAGCGGCCGTATTGGTATAGCAGTGTAGTGAGTTGCGGATCGCGGTTGCCTCCGTGAAGGGTATATACTTTCAGTCGTTCATCTGTTGGCAGCAAGGCGGAACTGTCTTTTCCAAGATCGAGCTGCACACGGCTGAATAATGACGTATAGTCGTGTACGTGATCATCAAATAACCGGGCATAGCTTCCGGCCTGTTGTAAAGGGGTTATGGCAGCCAGGTGGGGATCCTTGCCATCGGGTAATCCATCTTTATAGCTGGTGCCTACTGATAAGAGAAGGACAGCTTCGGTAGCGCCGGAAATATGTATACCGCCGGTATCAGCTTTTACCTGTCCCCCGCTTACGCGTGCATCAAGATGTACCTCATAGTTAATACCTTTATTTCCGTAAACAACCTGTTTTGGTTCATAGGCCCTTGCCGCCACATACTCCGGGCATCTGCCTTTCATTACTACATAGTGTGGATTCACCACAGAGTTCGTATGCGGCATGGGGTTGGCGAAGCGGGTGCTGAAACTAAGCCCTCCGGGCTTACTGGTTGCATATCGTACCACCAATAACTGATTGGGATAACTGCAAAACACTTCCCTCGTATAGGCAATGCCGTTAGCCACATAGCGGACCCTGGCTATTCCATTGTTCAGATCCAGTTCACGTTTATATTGCGTAGCCTCACCGGGTATATCGCTGTTGATAAAAAGACTCCCCAATGTTAGATACCTGGCGCTATAGGTGCCCATCATTTTGCGGGCCAGCTGATCCGCTTCCATATATTTTTCCTCCGCCAGCAGGCGGCGGATAAGGGGCAGCACTTCTTTTGCTGCGGGATTATTACCATCACGGGGAACACCGGACCAGAGATAGCCTTCATTAAGCTGCAGTTCCTCCTGCTGTATACCTCCAAAAACCATGGCGCCAATGCGACCATTTCCAACAGGCAAGGCTTCCACCCATTGCCGGGCGGGTTGCCGGTACCAGAGCTTCAGAAGGGAATCTGCCGGTGATGCGGCACCGGCGCCTACGAAGGCTAACATCAGCCAAACTGCCAACAAATGCTTTATCATCAGTGTATTATTTTTGGAGTGTCTGAGCATGCAGACATTCGTCTTTCATCATGGAATTCATCAGTTTTCCGGCAAATGTTTTCAACACAACTCCGGCTGCTTTAAATTAGTATAGTCTGTATTTGTGCAAGACCTTTTAATGCTTGTTGTATCAATATAACCCGAAACTATGCAATCGGTTGCAAATAAACATATGCAATTTTACCTTTTTCAGGTATCTTTTTGAGGCAGCACAAAAAAGAAAGGAATACGGAGAAATGCAGGCTTGTTGAAATGAAAAAAGTATCTGTCGTTCAAAAAGAAAAAAAATTATACAATAATTGTTTCCCCTGATCGTCTGATAATAAAGTGAGGATGTTGCTATGAAAAAAGAAAAACAATCCATCATTGCATCATACCGGCTGGAAGAACTTCAGGTTGTTCCGGGGTTGATGATAGATGTTCATTATAAAAAAGCCGGGGAACCGGCGCATCACCCCAATGCTGATCTGACAACTGCCCACCGGCATGAGTTTTACACATTGGCGGTAACGGGTAAAACGGGAAGTCAGCATATGATAGATTTCAGGCTGATAGATATGCCCCCGGAGAGTATGTTCCTGCTGGCACCATGGCAGGTACATTTATCTTCGGATGCGGATCAGGCATTGGATGTGTACCTGATCTCTTTCACGGCTGATTTTTTACCAGCTGGTTTCCCTGCCTTACCTGTATGTATGGAATGCCCGGTAACACCCGACAGCCGTACCTACCAGGAGATATGGCACTTATGCGCACAGTTGCTGCAGGAGTTTAAGACCCGCAAAGCGCTTCAGGAGCAGGTATTACAGCATTACCTGGCAGTACTGCTGACATTCTTTATGCGTTGTCTTCCTGAAAACACCAAGGGATCCTCCCTGCAACCGGAATTATTGACCCGTTACCGGGAACTGATGGAAAAACACCTGCTGAGCTGGAGCAGCTCCGGCGATTATGCAAAGGCGCTGCATGTTACTACAGATCATTTGAACGAGGTAGTAAAACAGGAAACCGGGCAAACAGCTTCTGCTTTGCTGGCTGCAAGACGGATACTGGAAGCCAAGCGTATGTTACTGCATTCCACCCATGGCATCAAGGAAATAGCGTGGTGCCTGCAGTTCAACGAGGTTACCTATTTCAACCGCTTTTTTAAGCAACATACCGGGCAAACACCTGTTGCTTTCCGGATATCGAGCCGGGAAAAGTATAACTATAACCCGGAATAGTATAATAGTGGAAAAGTAAGGGTCCGTTAGTTTTGCTGAAACAATTAGTTTATGAAACCATCTGCAATTTTACCCGATGATGTTAACCATGTTGAAATAAACGGTCAAACCCTGAGGAAAGGTTCTGTAGCTGCTTTCCTTGCTAACGTTGCAATTATTGAGCAATGTACGGATACTCACAGTGAAGCCTACACTGCAGCGCGGAAAGACATGCTTGAACTGGTTCCTGCACTGGAAACCCTGAGCGTTTTCAAACACCTGAGCATCAGGTCCGAAAATATCAGGCGCCTTATTATCCAGGCTTACCCCTCTATGACCGGCATCTTATAATCACCCAATTATATTTACTTACATGATTTCGATTAAAGACAGGGCGACCAGTTTCCTGATGTCGCGCATAGGAAAAACTGCGCGTGTAATAAACCTGGCGCGGATAGGAAATTTTTTACTGGAGATACACCTGCAACTGCCACAGGCATTACCTGAACGGAGCACCCAGCATCTTAAATGCGAGGTGGCGCCATACACTTACCGCGATTATACTGTAGCAAACTGGGATACCGCTAAACAAACCGCCACACTCATAGTGGATTGCGGGCATGAAGGCGTTGGCAGTTCCTGGGCATTGAACCTGCAACCTGGTGATGAGGTATATTATGCCGGACCTGGTGGCGGCTTCCATCAACCGTCTGATGCACAATACCTGGTTTGCATAGGAGATGCAAGTGCCACCGGGCACTTCCATTCTTTGTATCTGCGAAAAGCAGCCGCACAGCAGTTTTATTGTTTCCTCCAACTGGAAGATCCTGCTACACGACAGCTACTGCAAATGCCTGTGCAACCGCTTTCCAATAACGGTCATTATCTCACCGATTTGCATGAATGGCTATACCATTATGATTTCCCGACAGGAAATACTACTTATTATGTAGCAGGTAATCAGCAGATGGTGATACAGGTGCGTAAATCATTACGTCAGCAAGGTAAACAGGTAAAGGCACAGGGGTTCTGGGGCTAAATCTTACAGCATCAGACCAGGTGTTCTTTCATTGCCTTTACAATAGCATTGGAGCGGGAATTTACATCGAGCTTACGATAAATATTCATGATATGGGAGCGAACTGTTCCCACGCTGATATGGCATCCGTCGGCTATCTGCTTATAGGTGTCGCCGTTTACCAGGCAACGTAAAATTTCCTTCTCCCTCGGCGATAATCCATAGGGATCCTGATAAACCTGTTTCTCCTTCCGGAAAAAGGCCAGTACTTTGTTTACTGCTACCAGGTTCGATTGCAAAGCGGTTTCATATACCTGGGCAATAAATTCCGACAGGGAAACCGGCGGTACATGATCTACTTTAAACGTATCGGTGGCTGCCGGTACCGGCCTTAGTTCCTGCTCCGTTTCATTCAGGGTGAGCAATAGCACATTTATATCAGGGTAAGCTGCTTTTACTATGCTGGCGGCTTCTATCGCGGTCAGTCCGGGTATCTCTATATCCATAAAAACCAGGTTGCAGATATCTTTTGCTAATTGTTGTAACGTTTCTGATGATTCGCTGTGCAATCCCGAAACGTCTAAAACAGGCGCTCCTCCTAAACTACCAGGATTAATAGGCCGCACTTTTTTCATAATATTTCTTTTGGGTTATGTATATTCATATGAAGTTTCCCATTAATAACTGCTAGTTCCCGGAGGCTGGTATGGTTGATAAATTATAATGGAAAAGAATCATACGGTTCCCATACCCGTAACAAATTTGAAACAATTACATGCAGCAGTCAATCGGATACATATATGATTTTTCAATAAATATTAATATACAATTCATTTTATATTAGCGATAAAACGAAAATGTAACGTGGTTGTCGGCAGTCTTTTAATGGAATAACGGGAATCTAATCGGTTACTAATCAACTATTTACAAGTTAGCTCATCTCTCGTTTAAACAAATTATACTTTAGTATATATATTACAATTGCACTTTTCCAGCCGCCCGTCGTTCTGTTCCTTTTGCCCCGGTGAGGTCGTCTCCGAGTACCAACCGGTACTTTTCTGCTATTGCCTCCAGGGTTTTCACTACTTCAGGAAACTGCTTCTGCACATCCAGCGTTTCTCCCGGGTCACGCCTCATATCATATAAGGCCATTGGCACCTCTACTTCCGGCTGCGCTCCCGGAAAACCGTCATACCCGGGAAGATTTAGTTTATATGTTCTCGCCTTATGCGGAAGCACCAGCTTCCACGGCCCTTTCCGGACAGCTTCCAGACTGTTCACCTGATAATATACGGCCAGTTCATCCCTTGGGTTTGCATCCGCTTCATTAAACAATAATGATTTTAAATCCACACCGTCAATTTTGCGGACAGGCAATGCAGCACCGCATAAATTAGCAACAGTAGGTAACACATCTATAGTAGAGGCCATTTTGTTACAAACGCTACCGGCAGGAATTTTTCCCGGCCAGCGCATTATACACGGCACCCTCACCCCGCCTTCCCAGGATGTACCTTTACCTTCACGCAAACCACCTGTGTTTCCGGCATGATTACCATACGACAACCACGGACCATTATCACTGGTAAAAATCACCAGGGTATTATCAGATAAGCCATTTTCCTCCAACGCTTTTAAGACCTGACCAACAGACCAGTCTATTTCTTCCACTACATCTCCAAAAAGCCCATCCTTACTTTTCCCTTTATACTTATCAGAAACCGCAATAGGGACATGTGGCATGCTATGCGCCAGGTAAAGAAAAAATGGTTGCTGCCTGTTGTTCTTTATAAAGCGGCAGGCTCTTTCGGTGTAGAGGGTGGTGAGCTGCGACTGGTCTTCCAATGTTTTAATATACCTCAGTGGTTTATTACCTTCAATCAGGGGCAAAGGCGGATATTTTCTCCGGGGATTGGCAGATGTATCTGCATATGGCTTTCCATCATAATGCACCGGCCACATATCATTGGAATAAGGCAGGCCCAGGTACTCATCAAAGCCATGTTGTAAAGGCAGCCAGGGCTCCTTGCTTCCCAAGTGCCACTTACCCACCATCCCGGTACGATAACCCTGCGCTTTCAAAATGGATGCAATAGTTTGTTCTGCAGTGTCCAATGCTATAGGTGAGGCCGGCGACAAAGCACCGTGTATACCTACCCTGTTCGGATAACAGCCTGTAAGCAACCCAGCCCTTGATGCGGAGCAAACTGCCTGTGCAGCGTAAAAATAAGTGAAACGCATGCCCTGTGCGGCCATACGGTTAATATTAGGAGTATGCCAGGGTGTGCCGGCGAAACATTCAAGATCACCATATCCCATGTCATCCATGAAGATAATTACGATATTCGGCTTTTTTGCAACCGGCAATGGTGGTGTAAAACTGAAGGATACAGCCACTAACAGGAATGTACTCAGGCAAAAAAAGGCGTTTTTCATCCAGGATGTTTAACAATAAAAAATGGTTAGTATAAAAATATACATCTTCCCGAGATTTCCTAAAAAAATCTTAGACCCTCGAATTTTGTCTTGGAACACTGATTACGATGATTATAATGATTAGTTTGATTTAGTTTTTTTGTAGGATGATAATAGGGGGAGATATAAGCGGATTTTTTCCTGGAACACTGATTACGTTGATTATAATGATTAGTTTGATTTAGTTTTAGAGTTTGAAATTGGTTTTAAAATTTGAAAATAAAAGGGAGATAAAGCGTGTTAAGTCGCTTACATCTCCCTTATCACCAGAGAATTCAGAAAGTAAAAATCAGGCTGATCATTATAATCAGCATAATCAGTGTTCCAGGACCAATTCCGTTATTATTGAAGCACCAGTTCTATTACCGGTATCTCCACATCGGGCTTGCGCACCGGAAGTTCCAGGGCCAGGTCGCCTTTGTCGGTGCCCCTCATTTTTATTTCGGAACCGTCATTCAGCAACTGTGCATATTTAACCTTGCCTTTCATTCCGGGCAATTCAAAACGCTGCAGCGGGTAATCGAGCAAATGCACATATAACCGTTTGGTAGTTGGGTTATAAGTCAGCAAGGTGTTATCCGGGCGTTTGAATTCTGCCGGCGCCTCGGTACAGCCATAAATAGAACGGCTGTTCACCTGCATCCATTCGCCCATTCCTTTAAGCCTTTCCTGCGCGCGGGCATCGAAAGTACCGCGGGAAGTAGGCCCCACATTCAGCAACAGGTTACCGCCTTTACTTACGGATTCAATCAGCAGTACAAGCAGCTGCTTGTTATCTTTCCAGGAGGTTTCATCCCGGTAATATCCCCATGAACCGGAAAAAGTCTGACAGGTTTCCCAATGAATGCGTTTCCCATTACGGGTAGGCCATTCAGATACCTTATACTGTTCAGGGGTGGCAAAGTCGCCGCCATCCTCATACTCTCCCAGGTCCAGCCGGTCGTTGATAATAATTCCGGGCTGCAGCTTGCGGATCATCTTAATAAGCTCCAGTGAGTTCCAGTCGTTATGATCTTTGCCATGTTCTCCCGGAAAAGAAAAGTCGGTCCAGAGAATATCAATTTTTCCGTAATTGGTCATCAGCTCCTTCACCTGGTTCTTCAGGTAGGTACGGTATTTTTCCATATCACGTCCTTTATTCAGCTTCTCATAATCCTTTGGATCGGCAGGGCGCTGCGGGTGTACACGGTCAATCGTATAATCAGGATGGTGCCAGTCGATCAGCGAATAATAAAACCCTATTTTCAATCCTTCTGCACGAAAAGCATCCACCCACTCCCTGATAAGGTCCTTTTTCGCTGCTGTATTGGTTGCTTTATAATCCGTGTATTTTGAATCGAACAAACAGAAACCTTCATGGTGCTTGGTAGTGATCACCGCGTATTTCATACCTGCCGCCTTCGCCTGCCGGGCCCATTCGCGCGGATTATACAGGTCCGGGTTGTACAGGTCAAAATACTTCTGATAGGCGCTGTCTGTAATATGCTCATTGCTTTTCACCCACTCGTGCCGGGAAGGCATGGAGTATAGTCCCCAGTGAATAAACATCCCGAAGCGGTCGTTTAACCACCAGGCCAGCCGTTGCTCTTTTTGCGCGTCCGTTTCGTTAAATATTCTCTTTTCCTGTGCATTTACTGCTGCCAGCATCACGAGGAAAGTGAGAACGCAAAGTGATAGTTTCTTCATAACTAATAAATTATACAGATTTGATTTGATACAGGTTTACTCCGCCACCAGCCAGGTATAGCCGTTTGCCGGAATGGTTACTTTTACATGTGCCATGTAACCACGGTCAAGCGTATACGTTTTTAGCGCGCCTTCCTTTTCGCGGATACGGACATTTTTTGTAAGACCGCTGTAATACAGCGGCAAAGCCACTTCCCGGGTAATTGCCTGTTGGGTTGGGTTATACAGCATCACCAGGGCTTTCTGCGGCAGTTGTGCGCTTACGTGCATAATGCCATCCCAGTCGCGGCCGTCGGCCCTGCGTAAATGAATAATATCTGTATTGAGGATACTGCGATACTTTTTATACCAGTCGATCATATTCCTGACAACGGCTTTGGTACTATCGGTATCGTATAAACGCGGGCCCCGGTAACAGGCCTGAACCCCGGCTCCATAATACTGGGCCATCAGCTGGTCATAAGCGTCCAGGTGGTCTTTCAGGGGTTCCAGGGTGGCTGCGGCGCCGCCTCCCTGGTATTCGCTGAGCGGTACAAAGCCCCAGCTCATGGAAGGGGTTTTCTCCCAGGTGCCGTCAAAAATATTCTGCCTGTTCAGGATCAGTTGTTCCGCCCGTGGCAGGGAAAAATTTACTTCGCGGTAGCCCAGCGCTATTTTGTTGGTACCATCCAGGAAATACCAGTCCGGGGCATTTACATATACGCCTCTTTCATTGAGCCAGTGATACAATCCTTTTTGCAACTGCATTTGTTTCCATTGGGAATCTTCCAGCCCGGTGTGGCCGGGATGGGTAGTGGATGCGCAAACATCGCCCGGGTAAGGGCCATCATTTTCAAAGATATCAAAGCCAGTAGCGCTGATAAATTTTTTAATCTTTTGCAGATAACCCAGGCCCCACTTACTACCCATACAGGGAGCGTTACCAAAAAATGCACCACCAGTTTTACCGGTAGCAGGGTTAATCACATCATCTTCCTCACTGATACGCCTGCTCGAAAACAGGGAGTAGCCGCCAAGCATTACTTTTTTACTGTGTGCATAATCAGCCAGCGCTTTGAACTTCGCGATATTGGCAGCGCTGGTATCTTCCATATTCAAACCACTACCAAAGCTAAGGATCACGCCTTCATAGCCGGTTTCAGCACACTGGTCAATGATAGCTTTTACTTTTACCGGATCGGTGTTTACCAGGTGCATGAAAACAGGGTTCTCTGTGGTCCAGGGTGCAATAGTGCTGTAAAATCTTCTTTTAGCCAATCCATTCCTTTCACGGTCATATCCATCAAACAATAACTCATAGGTACGGATAGATTCAAAATGTTCGCCGGCGGCCAGGGTAACGCCAACAGGCACCGTGGGGTATACTTCCAGCACACAGGGTGTTTGCAGGTCGTAGTTCACCTGTGAGGTGTAGGTACTGTCGGCCTTCCAGTGTGTGGTTTGATCACTGAGATTTGCCTTCATGGCGTTATTGAAAGCATAATTGCTTTCGATATAAATTCCGTGTGGCACCTGCATTTTATTCACACTGCCAACTACGGCCGATTCTTCTTCCGGTGTGGCCAGTATTTCATTCACTACTTGTTGCAGTTTTACCGGCTGCCCGCTCTGGTTAACTATTTCCAGCCATTTGGAGATCAGCGGTATTCCATCAAATATATCGTAGTGTATTTTTACCTGAATGCCTTTCAGTTCAGGCGCCTGCGCTTGGTAGGAAAAAGTAAGCTCTTTCCCTGTAGGCTGCTTTGAGTTACTGCACCATCTCCTGGCCTGCCATTTTAAATAGGGGGAGATGGATGTTACCTGGTGGCCGCTGTATATAAAATCTGATGATCCGGCTTTCAGGTTATCCAGCCATACAGGGAGCAGGTATGCCTGTTGCTTTTGTCCATATGCACCACCTATCATATAGTTGTGCCCGTTAATTGTGAGCCTGGCTTCCGGCTTAATGGCGCGCAATAATTGTTCTCCGCTTACCAGGTTGCGGTAGTCGGTACAAATCACGTTGGGGGTTATACGAAAACTACGGCTCAGCAATCCATTGCTGAGTGTGATTTCCTTGTTCTTTTCAGTTACCGTGGCGGTATAGGGCTGGTGATTTATTAACCAGTCGGGCGCAGGTGTTTTTACCTGCGCAACTGCTATACCTGAACCAAGACTGGCAACCAGTCCTAACAGGAGGTTTGTTTTTTTCATGTTCTTGTTCTTCTTATAAAAGTTATTTAACCGGTTGCAGGATCACTTTCCTCAACCAGCATAATTCATTTTTGTTACCGGAAACCGGTTTCACTGCGAGGTTTTGTTTTCCTGCTTTATCGATATGTATGATACCTATTGCGTGTTGAATAAAATTCATGGGCTTATGACTGCCGAAGCTGCCGGTTTCCAGTGTAAGGAACGGCAGCTGCTGTCCGCCCAGGGTTACCAGCCCCTGCTGTGAAGCGCTTGAAGGCTCGCAGGCATAGTCAAGTATAATTTTATAGTCGCCTGCGTCCTGCACTTCCAGTGGAAATATGATGGCATCGTTGGGGGTTACCATACCGGTTATGCAGTTATCATGCTTCCAGTCACCGAAGTAATGGGAGTAAGTAAAAAGCCTGCTCTGGGCCTTCCCATTAAAAATGGCCCATACAGCGGGTATCTCCGCCTGTGGATATTCACTGCTCACGGTTTGTGTACGGAGCTGCGATAAATCTGTTTGCTGTCCTGCGTACACCAGCTCAAGCACAGTACTTCGTGTATCCGGCAACGTTACAGGCAGATTAATAATGGTTTCCTCCGGCAGTTGTTGCCATGTGAGTGGATTTTTATTGCCCAGTATTTTCACCGACTTAATTTTTGCGGTTAGTCCCGGTATGCGTAGCTTCCTGTTGGCCGGCATCTGCCATACATGCAGGAATAATTTTCCCGGTTTGCTGGTGGTTACACCCCATGGTTGTGCGGGGATCAGTCCCCAGGTGGTACCGTAAATGCTTTCTCCATAGGTTTTCAGCCACTTGCCCACAGCTTTCAGGTAATCCACGGAGTAAGCCGGCCATTTGCCGTTTCCATCGGGCCCTACGTTGAGCATAAGGTTTCCACCTTTGGAGGCTACATTTCCCAGGAGGTGTATAATTTCTGCGGGAGATTTAAAGTTCAGATCGTGGCGGATATATCCCCAGGAGTCGTTATGGGTATAAATTGATTCCCATGCGCCGGAGATGGGAACCGGCGGCACTTCAGAGTCGCCAAAGTCGCGGTAATCACCAAGGTCATGCCCTACGCGGCTGCTGAAAAGGCAGCCTGGCTGCAGCAATCGCAGGCTATCGATCATTTGCCTGGTCTGCTCAGCGGTCAGGCCTCCAGGCATATCAAACCAGATAAGGCCGAGGGGGCCATAATTGGTTAATAGTTCTTTCAGTTGCGGGATTGATTTGGTGCGGTAATATCGCTGGTAATCTTTCTCTTTATTTTTAAAATCCCAGTTATTCCCACCACCATCCGGCTCATGCCAGTCGAGGAACTGTGAATAATAGAATCCGAACTGTATCCCTTTTGCGCGGCAGGCAGCAGAAAGTGCCTTCATCGGATCTTTTTTATAGGGGGAAGCATCAACAATATCGAAATCGGTTACTTTGGAATCATACATACTGAAGCCTTCATGATGCTTGGCGGTGATCACCATGTACCTGATACCTGACTGCCGGGCCGTTTCCGCCCATTCCTCCGCATTAAACCCTACAGGATTGAATGTTTGAGCTACTTTGGCATATTCAGCTGCAGGCGCCTTTGCGCGGTTCATAATCCATTCGCCGCTGCCGTAATAGCTGCTGTCGTGCCAGCGGCCACCCAGCTCAGAGTAAAGGCCCCAATGAATGAACAATCCGAATTTTGCTTCTTTAAACCATTTTAGCCCCGGATGCGATCTGTTATTTACGGCACCTTTATTCCACATGTCCGGCATATCCTGGGTGCTCGCTCCTAGCGGGTTGAGCAGGCATAACAGTATCAGCAACGTGGGAATCCGGTGGAACATATAGCTAAATTTAGTAGTAATGTCCGTATAAAATATACATATCCGCCGGTATATGCAAATGCCTGGAAAATGGTATCAGGGAAAGGGAAAATGATACAATCAAAGGCTTTCAGGGTAAGTTTTCGTCATTAACCAATGATTAACGATTATTATAAAGGGTAATATCTAATTTCGGTAGCAGAGAAGTTACGGTAATTAAGCCTATAGTAACTTTCCAAATTCAGCAATCATCTTATTCAGCTTAATAACAGGCTATAATGTGTTATCAGCATCTGACGCGATTCCGCAGATGCCATGTGAATGTTTTAAACGCCTCTGCTGTTTGTCATCGGCAGAGGTTTCTTTTTGCCCGGCTTTCTCTCCCGTTATACAATTCTTATTTAGATTTAATTAACTCTCTGCACTACGAAAGCAATTAATATTGTTTCCATTCAGTGATCTTCTGATAACTGAAAAAATGCGTACAACTAAGAAATGTTCTACAGTACCTATTGGCCTTTTCGGGCCGACGGGTGATTTCTGTCGCCCGCGACGCGCAACCCCGTTAACAATCACCCACCGGTTAAACAACCAATGGGTTTTTGATTTAATCATCATCTAGCTACAGCGCCTTTGCAGTTTCCACTGCGGAGGCTTTTTTGACTTTAAAATGAATATATATTCGCTTATATTTGTAGTGTGAAACGGAAAGATGATAAGAAAATAGCCCAGATCTTCCAGGCGGCGCTCAGGTTGGTGGCGGAAAAGGGATTATCCGGCGTTACGATGGGCGACATCTCCAGGGAAGCCGGCATTGCCACAGGCACCTTATATGTTTATTTTAAGGGGAAAGATGAGCTGATCAATGCCTTATTTGCTGCCTGCCGGGAAAATTCGGTACAGGTATCCTTTAAAGGTTACAACCCGCAAATACCCTTCAAACCCGGGTTTAAAAACATCTGGCTCAATATCCTGCGCTATAAGCTGCAACATTTTGAAGAAGTTATTTTTATGGAACAATGTTATCATTCACCGTTTATCACCAACGATACGCGGGAAAAGGCCCTGCAACTTTCTGCCCCCTTCTACGCCCTGATAGACAGAGGCCAGAAAGAACAACTTATCAAGCAGGCAGATACCGGGTTATTGCTCACCTTTATTATCGGCGCCATGAACGAACTGGTTAAACAAACGCATTACAGTAGCATCACCCTTAACAGAAGCAGGATCAATACCGCCTTTGACCTCTGCTGGGATGCACTGAAAGCATAACAATAATGAATAAATATTCACAAACTAATACATCTGCATATGTCAGACATTATGATCGCAGTAGACCTGAGCAGCTTTTCAGAAAACCTGATCAGGACCGGCCTGGAACTGGCCGATAAAATGAATGCTTCCGTTACCCTCTACTCTGTGGTAGAAATAGGTATCGGTATCGGTTTGCCGGAAGGCGGCCCTGTATTCACCGACGATATTCCTGCACGGATCCGTGAAGTGGAAGAAAGACTGGAAGCGTACAGGCAAAACTACCCTGATAAAAAGAACATCAGCATCCTGGTAGGTACCGGGAATCCTAAAAACGAGACCCTGGCACAGGCACATGAAAGCAATGCAACTATGCTGATAGTGGGCACGCATGGCAGAACCGGCCTGGATCATATGCTCCTGGGCAGCAATGCGGAATATATTATCCGTCATTCCCGTATACCCGTGCTGGTGGTTCCGTATAACCAGGAAGAGCATTAAGACTAACACTCAACAATTAATACAACCATATTGATACTGACTCCCGGCGACCCCCGCCGGGATTTTTTATGGCCCATCCGGAACTTTTAATAATGAATAAACCTACGCCCCGGCAGCTGCAACAACGGAATTACTATGAGCTGGTCTTGCCCCCGGTACCTACTTCCTCCGGTTAATTGGTGAAATAATGAACTTATTCATACGGAGAAGGTTATACTAATGAAATAAAAACCGGAAGATCATCTCCCATAAATTAAAATCCCCTTAAACTCCCCGCAGTTACAGGGATTCGGTTAAAAGTTGGTATAACTTTGCGGGTCAGTGCGAACAACAGATTAACGAAACCCACGAACCCTTGAAAAAGAAATTTTTTACTGCGGCATTCCTACGCAAGCTCCATCTGAAAGAGCTGCTGGCAGTGTTATTTATATTGCTGGCTATTTATTTTTTCCGTTCACAGCGCCATGAATTATATTCCCTGATCCCTGCTATTGAGAGGGCGCACAGGGGCTGGGTAGTACTTGGGGTAATGGTAACCATTGCCTATATTTTACTGCAGGCAGCGATGTATGTATTCAGCTTCCGGGCAGTAGGCGCCAGGCTGAATACCGGCAGAAGTACCGAATTATTCCTGAAACGCAATCTTTTATCGGTCTTCCTGCCGGCAGGAGGTATCAGCTCACTGGCTTACCTGCCGCAAAGCCTGCGCCGTACCGGCTTGCATAAACAACAGATCCACCAGGCTTCGGGCATCTACGGATTTGTTGGCATCCTTTCCGTTTTCCTGGTCGGCATACCTGTGGTGGCATATGCAATGCTCCATGCGGGTACTATGAAAGATGCCCTGGGGGGACTTGTGGCTATTTGTTCACTGCTGCTCGGAGTAGTATGGCTGGTTCGCTCCATGCAGGCTAAGGGCAGTGCCTACCGGTTACTGGTAAAATACTTCCCGGGGGCAGCGCAACAGGTAGATGAAATATTTACATTTCAATTATCAGTGCCTTCTTTCATGAATACGGTAATCGCATCGGTGCTGATAGAAGTAGCTGGTGTAGGCCACCTGTACCTGAGCATGCTGGCCGTGGGTGTTACGCCTTCATTGGAAGCAGCTTGTGTAGGATACATCGTGGCTACCATCTTTTTAATCATTTCTCCTTTTCTGCGTGGGTTGGGCGCCATTGAATTGTCGCTCGCCTATATCCTCAGCAACTACGGGTTCAGCACTCTGGAGTCGCTGGAAATCACTTTATTATTCCGCCTGTTTGAATTCTGGTTACCACTGATTGGGGGCATGTTTGCCTTTGCATTGAAGGGCAGGGACCTGGTATTACGGTTACTTCCGCCCATCCTGATCTTCCTGTTGGGTATGGTGAATATTTTTTCCGTGCTCACCCCTCCCCTGGCCAACCGAATGCATTTATTGCGGGCTTATATCCCGGGCACTTCTATCCACGCCACTAATTTGCTGGTAGTGTTTCTTGGGCTGGTGCTGCTGGTAACCGCCACCTTTTTATTCCGTGGTTTGCGAAGCGCGTGGATTGTTGCACTGGCAGTGTCGCTGCTATCGGTATTCGGGCATATAGGGAAAGCGCTGGATTATGAAGAAGCGTCCCTGGCCCTGGTGACCAGTATTATATTGCTTATTACTTCGCGGCAGTACCGGGTTAGAAGTAATCCCCAACTGGTGAACATTGGTGTGGTAACGGCCATGGCTACACTGTTTGTAGTCCTGATCTTTGGTACCATCGGTTTTTATTTTCTGAATGTGCGACATTTCGGTATAGATTTTACCTGGCAGCAGTCTATCCGCCATGCCTTCCATTGTTTTATGCTGCTGGAAGACGATGGATTGCAGCCGGTTACCAGGTTCGGGAAAGAATTTATGTCGGCCATCCGTGTGTTAGGCGTGAGCGCATGGGCTTTCCTGTTTTACACCATCATACGGCCTTACCTGCATGTGACCCAGCAAACCAATACCAGCCTGGAGAAAGCCCGGTTTTACCTGAGCCAGTATGGCGATTCCCCGATGGATTACTTCAAAATAGGGCAGGACAAATTATTGTTCGTATCTGAACAGTATGAAGGTTTTATCGCTTACCGGGTAGCCGGCAGCTTTGCTATTGTACTGGAAGAACCGGTGTGCAGTGAAGATAATAAACTGCTGGTATTACAGGAATTTGAGCAACAATGCCGGAAGATGGGCCTCCGGCCGGCTTTTTACCGGGTAGATGAAGACAGCACCTATTATTTCAGCCACCTGAAAAAGAAAAAGATGCTGATTGGCCAGGAAGCCATTATGGATATACGGGATTTTACGCTGAGTGGTAAGGATAAGAAATCGCTGCGCAATGGTTTGAACAGCCTGGCCAATAAGGGCTATACAACTGCTTTCCATACAGCGCCACAGTTGCCGGCAATGCTGCAGGCTTTAAAAGCAGTAAGCGATGAATGGCTGCATCAGTATGAAGTAAAAGAGCTCACCTTTTCACAGGGATTGTTTGATGAAGATGTGATCCGGAACCAGGATGTGATTACCGTAACAGATGCAGAAGGACAGGTAGCGGCCTTTCTTAATATAATCCCCGACTATGCTCCCGGTGAATGTACATACGATCTTATCCGGAAACGCGCCGACGCCCCCGGTGGCGTAATGGATGCGCTCATCATTGCATTGATCCAGGATGCGCAGCAAAAAGGGCTGCACTACCTGAACCTCGGGATGGTACCCATGTCTGGCATTATTCAGCCGGAAAACACTGCTGAAAAAATGGTGAAGTATGCGTATGAAAAACTGCGATTCTTCCGGCATTATCAGGGCTTACGGGAATTTAAGGAGAAATATGCCACTGAGTGGACTAACAAATACCTGGTGTATGAACATGATTTTGACCTGATACAATTGCCATCTGCATTGAGTAAGGTAATGCAGCCGTAGGCAGGCGAACAATCGCGGAACGGATTTTGTTTTATGGGAGTGGTTAATTTAGTATATGGCACCAGGTAAAATGTTCAATACAGCAAAGCTGCTTAGCTTTTTCTTCTTATTTACAATATTTCAGTCAAAAGCGCAGAGCGGGATCAGTAACCTGCCGGTAGTTATCAAGGCGCCTGCCGCCGGCAGTACTGCTCCATTGATCCTGTATATAACAGGAGACGGTGGAATGAAGAAATTCTCAGCCAATGTGATTGAGTCGTTCCGTCAGAAAAACTACCCGGTGGTAGCATTGAATGCGCTGAAGTATTTCTGGAGCAAGAAATCGCCCCAGCAGGCGGCAAAGGATATCGCCTCCCTGATCACTTATTACCAGGGCCAATGGGGCAGTAACCACGGCGTTGTGCTGATCGGGTATTCACTGGGCGCAGATGTGCTTCCGTTCATTTATACCAGTTTGTCACCGGAAGTTGCAGGGGAAGTAAAACACCTGGTATTTTTATCCCCCTCCCTTTATACTGATATGGAAGTACACCTCTCAGATATGCTGGGAAAATCCAGTAACAAGGGAATGAGTGTTCCAGCTGAGATGAATAAAATTACCAACAAGCCGTTATTGTTGGTTTTCGGAGCAGAGGAAAAAGACTTCAACCTTTCAGCATTGAATGTCCGGTACGAAAAACTGATACTGCCTGGCGGGCATGCTTATGATGAAGATGCTGCCGGTGTAGCAGGAAAGATACTGGCAGGTTTGCATACAGGAGTTACTCCATAGGCAGCTGGTATCTCCTGACCAGTTCCTTCCTCATTTGCTTTGTCAGGGTTATCCTGGCTTCTCCAATCATTACATGATCTTCCGCCAGTGAGGTAATGTGGCGAAATCCTATTACAAACCAGTGATGCACCCGCATAAAAGCATTTGCAGGCAACTGGGAAATGATCCAGTCCAGTTTTTCGGTGGTAACCAGCTTCTGATCGCGAAGATGCAGCATGATATGATCATCCATTACCTCTACATACTGCAGCTCGTCATAAAATACTTTTTCAATGCGGTGCTGCGTTTTCAGGGTGAAATAATCCGCTGAGTAACGGGTGGGGCTAATTGTTGCTTCCATTTCTATAGTCTTGTATATTTTAGAAAATACTTCATTTAACGCATTGGCGGTAAAAGGCAACTGCATAAGTGCAACAGGCAGGAAGTCAAATCCTGCAGATGAGGTATCATTATACACCATCAGTAAAACCGGCAGCACGCCGGTTATAGTCATGGGTGGAGAGAGCAGATCATTGTAATCTCCTGCTATCAGTACGTGAATGGTTTGTGTTTCTATCCAGAAACGAGCCTCCTGCATTGTTTGGCTGCGGCAAACCAGGTAAACATAGGGGATAGCAGACAAATAATTTTCCAGTTCTTCAAATCCCTCCGGGTCATTACCCAAAATAATACAGTTTAGTACCATAGGGTTGATTTTGGTCAAATAAGGATACGTAAATTTACTTGAGTCAGTTGCCACGGAAACAGACGATTTAAACAGAGCAGGTGACTGAACAGAAACCCGCGTATAATCTAAAATCTAATCTAAACCGCGTTATGAAAAAAAGTTATTAGCATAAGATTTAATCAAAAGCTGACAACAGTAAATTTGACCCTATTTGTAATGATAACAGTTAATCGAATGTTAAGTATTTTGGAAAAAGAAAAGGTGGACAGTTAAAGTAATTGTCTGTGAAGACAATACTTTCCCAGTCCACCAGTTAAGGAAGATTACATAAAAGATCCGGGAACAACTGTCGTGCAGCCGTGCAGCAGATCTAAGGCCCTGAAAGGGGCGGCGCGGGCGCAGGGAGAGCTAACAGGGAGGCCGGTTAACTGGTCGGTGCGCGGACCATATTACCAAATAAGGAAGCATAAAAGGAACATCGTACTCACGGCGACCAGGTTTTTCGAGAACCTGACGTTGAAGCCGCCTTTTTCTGAGTAGAAGTAACTTTCTTTGTACCGGTCGTACTCAATGGGAGCACCTAACTCCTTCATCATTTTGAGGAATTCATAGAGTGTTCTTTCGGAAATACGAAGCCGCTTGGCTAACTGAGCGGGCTTACCGGTCCCTTTGATCCTGATGAGGTAATCAATGGTCTGTAGTCTGTCAAAATAACGCTTTGGCATGTGGCATAGAGGGGTCTTAACGGTTATTTACTGAATATACGATTTGTGTCTTTATTAAACCAGCATTATCATATATATATTTAAACGTAAATATTAACAATCTGGTTTAAATGGGTTTTCGAAATTTTAGCTGCGGAACAATGGCGCTGATGCGGATTAGCTGCGTACTTTTACTAAACGTACCAGTGTTGTTTTTATTTGCATGCACGTTAAAAAAACTCACTGCAGTAATGCTTCATAGATAATGTTGGCAAGGGCTGTTCCCTTGTCTACTGCGGGATCCGGAGGTCTGGTGGCATATACTTTTCCATTCTTTCCAACAACAATAAATGAGGGATACTTACTAATGCTGTATTGTGTAAGCACTTCCCTATGCTGGTCATCCAGCTGCCATATCCATCCCGGCAAATCCTTTGCAGCAGCGCCATCGCAGCAGATATTCACAAACGTAACCGCGTTATTGAAGCAGTCTTTTATTGCTGTAAGGGCAGGCAACACCGGGACTGATCCACTGTAGAAATGCAGCAGTACTACCTTTCCGCTGAATTGCTGCAGGCTTATTAATTTCCCCTGTGCATCCGGAAAACTAAAAACCGGTGCCGTTACACCTTTACTGATCCCTTTCCTGGATCGTCCGTAAAGCTTTGTAATAGCCTGTTTACATGCTTCATCCTGTACCAGTTCCAGGTAATCGCGCACACACCACTCCTGCTCTTCTGCCGGGTTACCTGCCGCGAAACCAAGTGTTAATGAATGCGCCAGCAACCTGTCGCGCAACCGGCCACTGTAATGGATTTTCAGCCACTCGTAAATAGCCCTGTTGTTACACTCATAACGATGCCGTATAAAATAATCCGCCTCTGCTTTATGCAGCAGATAACTCAAATAACGTATAGGCGTAACTGTTGTATCCGGAAGGAGTACCTGGGGCAATGCAGGCAATATGTTCTCTTTATAAAAGAGCACCTGTCTTTCTTCCAATGTACTATCCGGCGCTGTGGCCACTTTCCATAGTGTACCCACCAGGCCTGATGCCGCTTCACCCAGCACATGCGCCCTGGCTATCGCCCAGGTGGCCGGGCTCAGGCTGTCGCGGTATAACGCCATCACCCTGTTGCCGGCCTCTAATTGCTGACGGTAGGCCGCTGCCAGCTGCAATGCATCGGATGATGCAGGAACGGTTATACGCAACTGTGCGCGCCTGGCCTCATAAACGGCCCTGTTCAACCCTGCAGCGCTTCCTGCAAACCGGATACTGTCGCCCTGCATCATCAACTGCAAACTATCTCCCCCTCTGATCATCCCATAAAAATTATATCCGCTACCGGCATCTGTATAAAAAAATATTTCCTTCCCCACCGGCAATGGTATGCGGAAATAAAAAGAATCAGGTTTTAATAAGGTGTCCTGAGTAACAGCAGGAGAAATACCCGGGTCATACCAGTAGGTCAATGATACCTTCTGTACAGGGCGGCCCGCTGTCTTACCCGTAATTACGGCGGAAGATTGTGCTGCAGCAGTTCCTGCCAGCATAAGTAAAACACAGCTGTTACGCAGCAGCTGCCTTATCACAGGACGGTTCATAATCAGATTTTTAGATGGTAACAATCCCCATGGTAAAAACCACAGGGAGGTAATATTCACAACGATAGTAAATGAAAACTTTATATATATCTTAACGGGTATAACCGTTCATTATATCAATCTTATAGTGCAATAATAAAGGGTACAAATAAGGAAAGTGTTAATCGAATCTTAACTGTTAATACAAAACAGGATTTATTTAGAGATTAAGCCAGTATACCAGCTTCAGTACCAAAGCCCGGTTCCTTACATAAAACGGTTCGGGGAGATAATTATCCGTATAAACGATGAAAAGATCCGAGGCCGGCCTGTAACGCCACTGGAAGCGGGTATTGAGGTTCATATTCTTCTGCTGCCCGTTGTATTGCATAAAACCGGTAAAGAAAAGCGTGTTTGTCATCGTTACATCCAAACGTGGGCCTACCAGCCAGAAGGAATTATTGCCCCATGGCTTTGGCAAATTGATATTGTTGTAATTAGCGCTCAATGCAATACTCACATATGGCTGGAACCGGTACCCCAGCTCAGTATTGGTCATCAACCGGCTGCCATCCGCATAATAGCCTCCATAACGGGCCGACAAAGAATAGGTGAACAAACTTTGAGGTTTGGATACATAATCGGCACCTATGGTATTCCAGTTATGCCGGCTCCCGTTCACTAAACTATCTTTTCCTGTATTGGTGGGATCGAAAGGTTGCAGCAATTTGATATAGGTGTTGGATGCCCAGACATTGAGCGTGTTCCGCTTCCGGAACACGATACCATAATTGAGCATGGTTTCATTATCTGTACGATGCATATTGGCTTCATCAAAGAACCAGGTACTGGTTACCTGCGGCCCATGACTCAATACAGACCCCGATAAGGGAAAGAAAAGACGGGTCACCTGCGGTGCTATCTTGATATAGCCCTGCCTTGGCACATATCCTACCTCCGCATTATAGTTGCGCCCTACGTATTCATGCTGCCAGCCAATATTCCATTCCTTGCTGGTGTATTGCAGGTTAGCCGCATGGGCTATATCATGACCGGTTTTGTTGGGCGTATATGACTTCAGCAGCATGGCTTTCCCCGTCCAGAAGTTATTGGAAGACGCCAGGTTGTATTCCAGTCCCATGTTCCGGTTATACCTGTTGTAAAGTGGTTTATCTGTCACTTTAGAGGGATCATAATTCACCGATTCCTTGTTGATAAAAATAAACCCGATATTGGAACGGGAAAATACCCGGCGCTGCAAAGCAGCCACAGTAAAGTTCTGCGCGGGCAACCCGGTTTCCTCCTGCTTTCCCGTTTCCATGTTCATAATGCCCAAACGCCAGTCTTTATTGAGCTTACCACTGAGCCTGGCGCCAAAACGGATCGGCACACCACCAAGACCAATACGCCTGGAGAAGAACGGGCGGATAGTAGCGTACCCGAAGTTGGACATCTGGTCGCCGTTCTCCAGGAAAAACTGCCGTTTTTCGGGGTAAAACAATTCAAAGCGATCCAGGTTGGTGACCTGTTTATCTACGTCTACCTGTGAAAAATCCGGGTTTACCGTGAGGTCAAGATTCAATGAAGAGGTAACGGCTACTTTAGCGTCCAACCCTGCATCCCGCCGGTATTTGGTAGGGGTTGCCTTATCGTAGTCCTTCAACATGCCTCCCAACACATAAGGAATCAGCGACACATTTGCACCTGCAGGGGGAGGCGCTGCATCCCATACAAGGTTACCGGTATACGCCAGTGAAGCAGTAGGGAATTGTCGCGGTACCGGCGCCCAGGCCGACTTCTCCGTTGTTTTCAGATCGTTCCGGCTGAAATTGATTCCCCATTTGGTAATCCCCTTTTTGTAACGGATGGTTTTAAAAGGGATCACCGCTTCAAACACCCATTTATCGGGATAATTTTTTACTACAGATGTCCATTTATTATCCCAGCTCAAGTCCACTTTTCCACCATCGTACATCAAACCGTCCCATTGTGCCCCCGCTGCATTGGCGCCAAAGGAGAAACCATTGGTCTGATCGTCGAACGGGTCCATAAATAAAAGGAAGTTATCATTCTTCAAAAAAGCAAAATCACGGCGCAGTGATTCTACCATGTAAGGCCCGTTACCAACGGTATAGTTTTCCACCACGAGATAGAGGTTCTTATCGTCATAGGTCATCCGCACGTCCGTACGCAGCCTGGCGGCGCTGGTATCCATCGGCAGCACCATGTGAAAGCCGGTGGCAATATCAGCCTGCAGCCATGCCGCTTCATCTATTACGCCATCTATTTTGATGGGGGAAACTGCTTTGCGGATCTGCAATTGATAAGCGTCATTTTTCTTTTGCGCACGCACTGAGAAGCAAATAAAACTACAGCTGATAATAAGTGGAATGATACGATACATCAGATTGCTATGGGTTTCCGGACAAAATACAAAAATTGCAAAAGGGGGAAGAAGAAAATGGATGAAGGGTAAATGCAGCGGATCTGTAAAAAATCAGGAAGATGTAAACCGGGATAATCCTTCAATTGAAAGGCGGTGAGCTACAGGTTCCCCTGCTGCCCACCGCCGCTCTATCTTCCGGAAAATTACAATTTATTATTCTTCATCTGCGTATCGGCCACAGGAACCTTTACTGTTGTAGTTCTGCTACTGCGGCCCCTCGTACTGAATACCTTCAGTTTCACCGTTTTGCCACCTGCGGCAACAGGCGTAGTATATACAGGGCTTTTTAACGTAGGTTCGTCACCGTTAGTTGTATACCTGATCACTAATCCAGGCATCTGCACATTGGCGCTCAGCACGCCATTGTCTACCTTTGCACCTGCAGTCGGGATACGCCAGTTAAAGCCACCGTCGTAATAGTCGAGGCGGGGCATTTCACGTTTACCCATCACGTTGCTGAACACGCTCCACGCCTGTGCATACAATGCATCCGCTTTTGCGGTATCTTTTTCTGTAGCCCATTCCGGATCTTTTGCCCATGCTCTTTCTGCAAGACCCAGCAATTTCGGTAACATCATATATTCCATGCGTTCGGAACTGGTCACGGTTTCACTCCACAGCAATCCCTGTATACCCGGTATATTGGACGCGCCAAAAGCTGTTAACCGGTCCTTTCCAACAAATAACTCCGGTGTAACCGGATTACCTTTGCCATCTACTTTTGAATTCCTGTAATAATCAAACGGAATAAAGTAAAACGGTTTATCCACATCTACAAATCCTCCCCAGTAGAATCCCGGTTCATCAAAAGATTTCATGTAAGCCATATCAAAATAGAAATTGCTCACACCCGATAAAACTACTTTGTAGCCTGCATTGGCAAGACGATATGATAGATCTTCCTGTCCTCCGCCAATCACGTTATTCCATACATTCAGCTGAAAATGATCATTTACAAAATCAGGATTGGGAATACTCTGCGACTCGTTGCCAATAGTTGTTTTACGCATCCCTGCTTCTTCCCAGCCGGCTACGGATAAGCCGCGGGCTTTCAGCAGGTCGTTCACTTTACGATAGTAATAATACCAGAGGTCATTTACATGCTGCAATGATTTATCCTGCTGCATCAATGCAATACAGGCGGGCGATTTTTCGAACACGCCACCCGGTACTTCATCGCCGCCCATATGTACTGCATCCAGCGGTGCGCCGGCTTCTTTATACATTGCCTGCAGTTCTTCCACCACTTTATCGAGGAAATGATAGGTAGATGGCAGGGCCACATTCATCACGTTGTCGTTCCAGTATTGCACAGAATGATATTCAGATTTATCTTCCAGATCGGTGAGCAGGTATTCTTTTGCCTCCTGGTCGCGGCCCGCTGCTTTCAGCCTGTAGTAGCGTGATTCCATTGATTTCACTGCTGCGCGGGCATGTCCCGGACTTTCTATTTCCGGTAAAACCCGTATATGCCTTGCCGTTGCATAACGGAGGATCTCAATAAAATCGTTGCGTGTAAAATAAACCGCTACCTGCTGTATTGGTGGTATCAGGACCGGAGCCATATGATGGAGGCAGCATATTTTTCCAGTCGCTGCTATGGCCGCGCTTAGCGCCTACAGCCGTCAGTTCCGGCAAGGAAGGAATTTCCACACGCCAGCCTTCATCATCACTGAAATGAAAATGCAGCACGTTTAATTTATACAGTGCCATCAGGTCGATGATGCGGAGCATATCACGTTTGCTATGGAAGTTACGGGCTACGTCTATCATAAAGACCCGATAACCAAAACGCGGTGCATCGGTCACCTCCACACCCGGGATAGTGATGGATTTCTGGTTGCCTGCAAATGCAGCAGGAGGAACCAGTGTTTTCAGCGACTGGATCGCATAAAAAGCGCCTGCTTCCGTACCGGCGGTGATGGTAATCCCTTCCGGCGTTACCCTCAAACGATAACCTTCCGGGGCAGTAATAGCGGCATCATACACAAGTCTGATGGTAATTGTTCCTTTTTTTCGTTTGCCCAGCAACGTTAGCAACTCTGTATCCAGTATTACAGCGCTGGCAGACAGTTGTGGATCCGCTTTTACTTCCGGCAATGCGTCCAGCACCAGGTTGCTGCCGGTGGCTTTGTACGATTCAGGCGTAGGAAAAACCAGCTGGAGCTGTGCTACCGGGATATCCTTTACAGTAGCATTCTGTTTGAATATATCCGTTGGCGTTACTACGGCGGTTTTATCACCGGGATAGCGCATCAGTTGTTTTGCAGTGGTAGAAGGCCGGATGCTATAATCTTTTATAGAGAACCCTTTTTCGGGTTGTTTGTTCCACACAAGATACAAACCGGAGGGAGCGTCTGTAAAATTTACAGCCCACGCATCGCCGGTAATGGCCAGCTTCAGTGAATCGCCGGGAGCGATGCCGGTAAATCCTTCTGCCGGTGTAAAGCGGTACAGGTCACCATTAATGTGCTCCACTTTTACATGCCCCGGCAGTTCACCTGGTGTTACCATCCTGATAAAATTAAAGTACAGCTGCCACCCTTTGGAAGGAAACGGTTTACCTGCTGTGTTTATAAAAGTGAAGGCCGACTGGAAATTGTCGCGGCCCTGGTAATGGTTTTCCACCACTTCCCAGCTGGTTTTCAGCCGGGCTGCATCATAGGGTGCGGGTTGTTGTGCCCGGACGCCCGCTACAGTACTAAATAAGAGTATGCAAGTTGCAATCAACTTGCCAAGATCATTGTATCTTTTCATGTTGTGGATGATTGAATTGGCTTATTTTGAAAGATAATAAAATAATTTAAAAACTAGAGTTTGATTTTCGCGGGGGGCTGACGCGGATTTTGTCTTTTCCAGGATTTTGATGATTACACTGATTTTCATCTTTTAAGCGAAGCGGAACAGTGCGATTTTGTCTGACTAAGGGATTTTGATGATTATGCTGATTTTTACTTTTAACCGAAGTGGAATAGTGCGGATTTTGTCTTTTTTAGGATTCAGATAATTACACTGATTTTCATCTTTTAAGCGAAGTGGAATAGTGCGGATTTTGTCTGTCCTAGTATTTGATGATTACACTGATTTTTACTTTTTAACCGAAGCGGAATAGTGCGGATTTTGTCTGATTCAGGATTCAGATGATTACACTGATTTTCATCTTTTAAGCGAAGCGCAATAGCGGATTTTGTCTGTCCTAGTATTTGATGATTACACTGATTTTTACTTTTTAACCGAAGCGGAATAGTGCGGATTTTGTCTGATTCAGGACTTTGATGATTATACTGATTTTTACTTTTTAACCGAAGCGGAATAGTGTGGCTTTTGTCTGACCAGGATTCAGATGATTACACTGTTGACTGAAGCGGATATTGAGCGAAGATTATCTGACTCTGAATTATAATGATTAGCGGACAAACCCGGTTCTTATTTTTTGAAGAGTAAGAACCTGATTAAGTCCTTATCGCCTTTACCTATTAACAGAAAGTAAAATCAGGTCAATCAGCGTAATCATCTGAATCCTGAAAAAGACAAAATCCGCGAAAGATTTAACAAATTTATCTGACATACGTTAATTAGATTTATAGGAACAATAGCAAAGGAAGTATTCATAATCTCCAAAGGAGCATCAAAAAATCAAAAAAATACGTCTATGGTCAAAGCATTTATCGGGTTCGCAGTTGTGAGTATAAGTGTTATCGTTGTTTTAGGATTATTTTTCCCCTGGGTTTTCTGGCTGTTTGTATTGGTGTTACCCATTGTTATCATGGGTATACTCGACATCATGCAAACCAAACATGCTATTATCCGGAACTACCCTATAGTAGGCCGTATGCGATACTGGATGGAAGCATTGCGGCCTAAGATCTATCAATACTTCGTAGAGAGTGATATTGATGGCAGCCCTATTAACCGGGTAGACCGTTCCACTATTTACCAGCGCGCCAAACGGGAACTCGATTCCCAGCCATTTGGTACCCAGTTCAATGTATACGCTGAAGGATATGAATGGATGGCACATTCTATTCAACCGCAGAACTTTGATAATATGGAGAAGGACCCGCGTGTAACCTTTGGCGGGAAAGACTGTAAACAACCCTATTCCGGCAGTATCCTGAATGTTAGCGCTATGAGCTACGGATCACTCAGTAACAACGCCGTACAGGCATTAAACGGGGGCGCTAAAATAGGCAACTTCGCACATAATACAGGTGAAGGCGGCATCAGCGACGCTCATCTCAAACAGGGAGGGGATATTATCTGGCAAATTGGTACCGGTTATTTTGGCTGCCGCGATGATGACGGTAATTTTTCCGATAGCTTATTTGCGGAAAAAAGTGCGCTCCCACAAGTTAAAATGATAGAATTGAAAATTTCTCAGGGCGCTAAGCCTGGTCATGGCGGTATATTGCCGGCAGCCAAGAACACGCCCGAAATTGCCGCTATCCGTCATGTTAAACCACATACCACTGTATTCTCTCCGCCTTATCATAAAGCATTTAACAGTCCGCGTGAAATGATGCTGTTTATCCGGCGCCTGCGCGACCTCAGTAAAGGCAAACCTGTTGGGTTCAAATTATGCATTGGCCAGCAACGGGAATTTTATGCTATCTGCAAGGCCATGATAGAAACAGATATTTATCCCGACTTTATTACTGTAGATGGCGGAGAAGGTGGCACCGGTGCGGCTCCTCCGGAATTCTCCAACTCAGTGGGAATGCCGCTGATGGACGGACTGTCGTTTGTTCACGACACACTTACCGGGTTCAATATCCGTCATCATATGAAAATCATTGCCTCCGGTAAAATACTCACGGGCTACCATATGCTACGTGCAATGGCACTGGGCGCAGATACCTGTAACAGTGCCCGTGCAATGATGATGGCACTGGGTTGTATCCAGGCACTGGTATGCAACACCAATAAATGTCCTACCGGTGTAGCCACTCAGGATAAATGGCTGTCGGCCGGCCTGGTGGTGGACGATAAAAAACACCGTGTAGCCAATTATCACCGCGATACCATAGAAAGCGCCATAGAACTGGCCGGTGCAGCCGGTTTAAAAGATCCGCATGATATTACCAGGCGGCATATTTTCCGCCGGGTATTTATGAACCAGGTAAAAACTTTTGAAGATATCTACCCTAGCACAGCCCCGGGCGCATTACTGAACGGGCTAATGCCGGAACATCTGAAAAGGGAGATGGAAACAGTGGGCATTGATACATGGATCTAGTATAAAGGACCTGGGCTTTTATCTTTTACAGATAAAAGCCCAGGCCCTTTTTTCTTCCTGAATATTTTCAAATTCTAAAAATATAATCAACTCTTAAAGTCTACCCCCCATCTGCTTACATCTCTCAACATCTTTAAAAATCCAAAAGAAAAACTCAAAGTAACCAGCAAAATCATTATAATCCTGAGTCGGACAAAATCCGCGGCTGGTATAATGCCAATGCGTTTTCCCTGCATATTTTAGCGGCAATTTTCTCGGGGAAATTCTGCAGGATCAGTTGCAGATCTGCTGCCGCAAATGGGCGTGGCGCACGGGTAGAGGGCATATCGGTACCAAATAATAATGCACCCGCATTAATAGCGGTAATCTGCCGCATGGCAGTTAACACATCAAAATCGCAACGACTAAAACCAGTTGCTTTTATCCACGCTCCTTTTTCTACCAATGGCAATAAATATTTGAACCCTGCTTTAGATAACCCCAGGTGATCAATTACCACAGCAGGCAGTTTATGCAGGGTGGTCGATAATCCCGGCAACTGCCGGGAATCCACATACAGCTCCACATGCCATTTCACCAGTTCATATACACGCAGCCCCAGCTGTTCCAGGTGTTTTACACTTTCGGAACCTCCACGCTGCACATTAAACCTTACTGCACGTACACCTGCCTCATGCAGGGCTATTATTTCCTCATCGCTGGTACTGGCAGGTATCTGCGTAACGCCTACATAGCCAGGCCCCAGCTGCTTCAACGCTTCCAGCAGGTAGCCCTGATCAAATCCCTGGAAAGAGCCGGATACCACAGCGCCTCCATCAATATTCAGCGGAGCGGCCTGTTGCCGGTAGTCAGCTACTGAAAAATCCGATGGCAGAAAACCCTGGTTAGGCTGCATGGGAAACCGGTGATCAATGATGTGCAGGTGTGCGTCGAATACGGGCTTATCAAACATAATCTCATCGTTGTTACAATACACAAGCTACAGAAAATAGCTGAAAGCAGAAAGCAGAAGGCCCGGAGGGATCCTGCAATCCGTCCGGGCCTTTATGGCATTGCTTTGAGTTTTGTTAAATTTCCATTGCGCCGGCAGCGGCTTCGTCCACAAACCAATGTAACTCCCCTTCCTCCGGCCTGATCAGCTGGGAAGGATATTTCTCCGCGTCAAAGGTGCCTTCTATCACACTTTTCAGCGTGATGGCTTTATTGGCGCCTGTGGTAAGAAACAGCACACAGGCAGCCCTGTTCACTACAGGTGCGGTTAAGGTAATGCGGTACATATCCTGTGCTTCCAGGAAAAATGATTTCACCCAGGCCTTTTTTTCATGTACAATGGGTAAGCCAGGGAACAGCGACAATGTATGTCCGTCGTCTCCCATACCCAGTAATACCAGGTCAAAGGTGGTATCCTCTTTTCCGAAATATGATTTCAGGATTTTCTCATACTCAGCAGCAGATTCTTCCGGGCCAATATCGGTGCGCATTACATGGATGTTTTCGGGATTCACGCCTACTTTGTCAAGTAATGATTCAAATGCCATGCGGGCATTATTGCGTTCATCTTCAAAAGGCACATCTCTTTCATCTCCCCAGAAAAAATGTATTTTCTCCCAGGGTATTACCATATTGTAAGGAGCTTTCGCCAGGAGGCTGTATAACTGCTTTGGCGTATTGCCGCCCGACAGTACAAATGTGAACCGCTCCTGGGTTTGCAATACTTCCAGTATGTAGTTACTGATCCATGCCGCTACATTTTCACTCAGTTGGGCAGGATCTTTTGCGATATGTAGTTCCATAAAACAAAAAGAATTACGGACCATTTATACAAATGGTCCGTAATCATTATTTAGTAGGTAAATTAATCCAGGTATGACCGTCGCGGGCAACGAGTGCATCGGCATCGTCGGGTCCCCATGAATCGGGTGCATAGTTCGGAAAGTCTTGCGGCATGCGGTTTTCCCATGTTTCCAGGATAGGCATGATCACTTTCCAGGCAGCATCTACCTGGTCGCCGCGCATAAACAGGGTGGCATCTCCTTCCATCACATCCAGCAGCAATGTTTCGTATGCTTCCGGTGCATGTTCGCCATTAGCGGCATCGTAATTAAAGGTCATGTCTACCGGGTCAAGCGTCATGGTCTGACCGGGGCGTTTTGCCTGGAAGCGGATCCGGATATCCATTTCCGGCTGAATGCTGATGGTGAGCCTGTTGGGGCGCCATGTCTGGGCAGCTTCAATCGGGAAGGAATAAGGAGGTGCTTCCTTAAAGGTGACAATAATATTGGTCGCTTTCTGATGGAGGTATTTACCGGTCCGTACATAAATCGGAACGCCCTGCCAGCGCCAGTTATCAATATAAAATTTAACCGCTGCGTAGGTATCGATATTGGATTTGGGATCCACTCCTTTTTCTTCGCGGTAGCCGGCTACTTTATTTCCTTTCATCCAGCCGGAAGAGTACTGTCCGCGTACGGCATGTTCATGTACTTTATCCGGTGTAATACGGCGGATGGCGTTGAGCACATCCACTTTCTTGTTGCGCACTTCGTTGGCATCAAAAGATACCGGTGGCTCCATGGCAAGGATACACATGATCTGCAGGATATGGTTCTGCACCATATCGCGCAGGGCTCCTGCCCTTTCGTAATAACCACCCCGGCCTTCCAATCCTACGCTTTCAGCGGCAGTGATCTGGATGTTATCGATGTAGCTACGGTTCCATACCGGCTCAAACAATGCGTTTGCGAAGCGGAACGCCAGGATATTCTGGATAGTTTCTTTACCGAGGTAGTGATCGATACGATAGATCTGCTCTTCTGTAAATTTTTTCGCCAGCAGTTCATTCAGCTCATGCGCACTTTGCAGGTCATGGCCAAATGGTTTTTCCACTACAATGCGGGTACAATGTTTATCGGAACAGAGGTTCAGCTCCCCTAAACGGGTGGCTATATTCGGTACCAGCTGCGGCGCTACCGCGAGGTAAAAGATAACGGTTGGATGTACGCCCCACTCTTCTTCCTTCTTTGTTACAAAATCGGTGATCTTGCTATAGGATGCAGGATCTTCTGCATCCATCTGCAGGTAAGTAACATGATTACTGAAATCTTTCCAGTGACCATTCTGCTCGCCCTTCCGACGGGAAAACTTACTGATCCCTTCCAGCAGGTGATTATTATAGTCTTCGTTGCTGTAAGGGCTGCGGCCCAGGCCTGCAATAGCAAACTGTTCGGGCATCCAATCATCCAAAAAGAGATTATATAACGCAGGCGTTAGTTTCCGGTAGTTTAAATCGCCACTGCCTCCGAATATGAACAGGATGGATGCAGGCGGGCGTTTATGGATCTGCATATGTTTAATTAAAGATGAACATTTTTAGTGTTGCTGCCATTCTGTATGGAAAGTGCCTGGCATGTCGATACGCTGGTAGGTATGTGCACCGAAGTAATCGCGCTGTGCCTGGATCAGGTTGGTAGCCATGCGGCCGGTACGGAATGCATCGAAATAAGACAGCGCAGACATGAATCCGCCTACTGGCACTCCTGCGGAGGTAGCCTGGGCGATTACGCTGCGGGTGTTGCTTTCCACCGATTGTACCAGGTAAGCTACGCCTTCATCCAGCAGGATATTGGCCAGGTCGGCATTTTTCTGGTAAGCCTGGGTAAATATTTCCAGCAGGGAAGAACGGATGATACATCCTCCTCTCCATACTTTCACCACTTCCGGTAACGGGATCTCCATTTTCAGGTCGGCAGAAGCTTCTCTCAGCATAGCCAGTCCTTGTGCATAGCTCAGGATGGTAGCGAAATAGAGGGCATCATGTACCTGTTTGATCCACATTTCTGCGTCGGCGTGAATAGTATTTTCAGGAGCTTTATAGATAGCTTCGGCCTGCAGGCGCTGCTCTTTGTAACCGGAGAGGGTACGCATAGCCACAGCAGTATCTATTACAGGTACGGCTACCGGCAGTTCCATAGCATCCTGTGAGGTCCATTTACCGGTTCCCTTGGAACCTGCTTTATCGGAGATCACATCTACCAGGCGCTTATCGGATTTATCGTCGTTCTGCAGGAAAATGTCGGCGGTAATTTCCACCAGGAACGATTGTAATGCGCCCTGGTTCCAGTTCCTGAACACTTCATGCAGCTGATCGTTGTTCAGCCCGGCCCCTTTTTGCAACAGGGTATAGCTTTCACTGATCAGTTGCATAATGGCATATTCAATACCGTTGTGCACCATTTTCACATAGTGACCGGCGCCTTCTTTACCGAGATAAGCCACGCAGGGAGTACCCTTTACCTTGGCGGAAATCGCTTCCAGCATGGGTTGTACCTTTGCATAGGCATCCTTGTCGCCACCAGGCATAATACTTGGGCCGGTACGGGCGCCCTGCTCACCACCGGAAACACCGATACCCATAAAATGGATACCTTTTTCGCGGAGATGTTGTACACGGCGTAAAGTGTCCGTATAGTGGGAGTTACCACCATCTATTACTACGTCGCCCTGCTCCAGCAGCGGCAACAGGGAAGCTATCACGTCATCTACCGGCTGACCGGCGGGTACCAGCATCATTAATTTGCGGGGACGTTCCAGCAACTGTACCATAGCGGCCAGCTCTGCAACACCTTTAACGGTAGTACCGGGGGTAGCGGCTGCTTCCAGTGCGCTGTTCTTGGCAGCGTCTTTATCAAAGCCGATAACGGAAAAGCCATGATCTGCCATGTTGAGCAACAGGTTTCTGCCCATTACGCCGAGGCCGATCATTCCAAAGTCATATAAGCTGTTTGCCATATATAGAGAAGTTACTTAAGGAGGTGTAAAAGTAGGGAAGAATTACGAAATACGGATTACGAATTACGGAGTCAGATGGAGACAGCCACCGGTATTACCTTCACTGTATCCACATAACTCCGTAACCTGTTTATGAATCATATTTATGCCGAGTTTCTGCCGGCGTTGATAATACCAAAAGAGCAGCGCATAATGAGCTTCTCGTAGGTTTCCCTGCCATGCCCGTTGTCGGGATGTGAGTCCAGCTCCCGTATCCGGGTAAGCGCATACTGCTGGGTAGTGAGCAGCGGCAGCACAATTCTTTCCCTCATCTGGATAGACAGCAGGTCGATAGGGCTGCCGGCCATCAGTTCAGACTCATTGGTAAGCCGCAGCAGGTATTTTTTAGTCAGCTCAAATTCATTATAGATCATCTGCCATACCTCTCCATATTGCGGATGTTTCTCCAGATAGGCAGTGAGCGGGAAATAGCTCTTCTTCATCGCCATTACGCAGTTATCGAGCAGGGTCCTGAAAAACAGGGAGTGTGCGTATAATGCTTCCAGTTCTTCCCATTTGCCTTGCTGGTCCAGCTGTTCCAGGGCGCTGCCCACACCGTAGTAGCCGGGTACATTTTGTTTCAGCTGGCTCCATGCGCCTACGTAAGGTACCGCTCTCAGATCATTGAGATTGAGCTTGGCAGAGGCATTACGCTTGCTGGGGCGGCTGCCTATATTGGCTTCCGCATAATACCGCAGGGGACTGGCATGATCAAGATAGGCCAGGAAATGCGGATGCGTCTTTAATTTATTGTAAGCTTTATAGCCTTCATCAGCAAGGGATTGCAGCAAATCTTCTTCCGCTTTGCTGAGTGTTACTTCCCGTGAAGAAAACAGTTCATTGCTGATGCCGGCATGTATCAGCTGTTCCATATTAAACTGTGCAGCGTCTATGGTGCCAAAGTTGGAGCTGATAGTTTGCCCCTGTATGGTTTGCTGTATTTCCTTATTGGCAATATTCCTGCCCATAGAAGCATAGAACTGGTGGGTTTTTCCGCCGCCACGTGCCGGGGGGCCTCCCCTGCCATCAAAGAACACCACGTTGATGCCATAATCTTTGGAGATAGCGGTAAGTTCTTCTTTCGCCTTATAGATGCTCCAGTTGGCCATCAGGTACCCACCATCTTTTGTACCATCGGAGAAGCCAAGCATAATAGTTTGTTTACATTGGCGGCGGCGCAGATGTTCCCGGTAATCGGCGTTTTCATACAGCTCTTTCATTACCTGTCCTGCATGACGCAGGTCATCGATAGTTTCAAACAGCGGTACAATATCTACTGTCATTTCCTCTTTCTTCCAGCCGCTCAGCAGGAACAAACCGTATACTTCCATCACATTTAGTACACTGGTACTATGACTGATGATATATCGGTTACAGCCCTCTTCCCCGTTGGCTGCCTGTATTTCCCGGATAGCAGCAATGGTTTGCAGCGTATCCTGGTGCAGCGGGTTTTCCAGGGATTGAGGATCTATAGCCTCTTTTATATTAAGTAAGGCACTGATCTTTTCTTTATCATCCAGGGAAGTATAGTTATCCGGCAGCGCCGCTGTTCCCGCGGCTACGGCTTCCAGTACCGCTTCATGAACGGAGCTGTCCTGGCGTATATCCAGGGAAGCAAAGAACAACCCGAAAATCTCCACTTTACTAACCAGGTTATCTACCAGATGGACGAACAGCCCATTCAGGTCGGCCATGATCGTATTTCGTATATCCACGAGCGTGTCCAGTATTTCCTGGCGGCTGATATCAGCTTTATGCCCTGGCAGGAACAGGTTGCGGGATAATTTGGATTCCAATGCGGCCACTACATTCTCCACTCCTTTAAAAGTAAGGCGGCGGCGCAGGTTGCGGACTTCCCGGAAATAGCATTTCATGATGGAAGCACGAAGGGCAGCGGCCACTTCAACGGTGGTAGGCGCTTTTACAAACGGGTTCCCATCACGGTCGCCGCCAGGCCAGAAACCCATGCGGATTACGGCGTTCTCACTACTGATAGCCCCCGGAAACTGTGCCCGGATAGACGACAGGATGCGGCCGGCCGACTGGTAAAAAATATTTTCGAGAAACCATACCAGGCTGATGGCCTCATCGTATGGTGTTGGTTTTTCCTTTTTGAAGAAGGGTGTTTTACCCAGCTGTTGCAGGTACATATTTACCTGGCTGGTATTTTCATCAATGAGCGCTTTAGACAGATCATTAATAATTCCAAGTACTTCACTGGGATAAAACTGTGTAGGATGCGCAGTCAGCACCAATCTCACGGAAAAATCCTTCAGTTTCTCCTTCAGCTTGTCCTGGGCCTGCTCCTGGATCACTTCAGATTGCAGATGCCGTAAAGTACCGGCACCCTGCAGGTCGCGGATGTTCCGGAAAGCAGCATCTTCAAGCGCATCAAACAGTACTACCTGTCTTTCAGCATATTGCACAAAGCGGAACAACAGGTCCGTTCGCTGTTTTTCATCTGTATAGGTGGTATACTGAGAGAAAAAAGAGTTCATGATCTCTTCAGGGCTGTTACCTTTGGAATATCCTTCTTCGCAATGAAGCAGGAACAGGGACAGAAAAATACCTGTCTTTTCCACGCGGTGGAAAGGCAAAGAGGTGAAGAGGCTATTATACAGCTGAAACTTGGTCCCAACGAGGTTTTTGAACTGTTGCAGCGAATTATTTACCGGCGCTTCCATACTAATTATCCGTTTATAGTGCTAAAGAAGAAGACTAAGCGGCTGTTAAATTAATAATTATTATGGTAATTTCTTAGTTTTTTGATTTTTGTTTGGCATAAAGTGATAATGTTTGAATATTATCTAATAAGAAGCAGCGGTCTTAAAAAGCAATCCCGGCCGCTAAATGCGGACCGGGACTGGTATCAGGAATCAGAATGCGCGGGTTAATGGATGCAGGCCGGGATAAACAGGATGATAAAACTTAAAGAGATAATAATATAGGAGGTCACACCGCCATAACGATGACAGCACGTTCCGGGTTATTAATTAAGGTTTAATTGAAATGAAAGAAGCGGGGAAACTTAGTTATCGTTTAGCGAGAAACGAACCGGCAGGTTAAAATATACTGCCACGTACTGCCCGTTCTGTATACCGGGTTTCCATTTAGGCATTTTACCCACCACGCGGATGGCTTCTTCTTCCAGGCCACCGCCTTTAGCCGCGCCAACTGTTTTCACCTGAGAAATACTGCCATCACGGTTTACGACGAACTGAATAAATACCGTGCCCTGTATGCCGTTCTCCTGGGCTATATGCGGGTAACGGATGTTATTGCCAAGATACTTTGCCAGTGCAGCTTCACCACCGGGGAATTCGGGCATTATTTCCACAATGGTAAGTGGCACATCGGGATTGCTGGCGGCAGGAGGAGCAGCTACCACACCATTACCACCGCTGCCATTGGCCATCAGATCAATATCTGCGCCCCCTGCTACCCCATCTGAGTTGGTAAATCCTACCACCCCATTCTTCTGGTCAGCAATCTTTGGAGGCATTTCATCAGGAGGTACATCTGTATCAACAATCACGGGTGTAGTGGCCCTGATAGATGCGGCCAATGGCGGGGGCGCGGAGTTTACCGGTGGCGGGGGAATGGTAACAGGAGGTTCCGGCGGCATCTCCAGCGTTTTCAATTCAATTTTCTTTTCTGCCAGTACAGGCCGGTGTACATTCTCAGCCGCCATCAACGTGTTATTCAACACATAGCCGCCAATCATTACCAGCATAATAGAAGCGGTGCCCATTACTGCATTGCGAACGCGCCTGTCGTAACGACTGCGCAATTCATAGGCCCCATAATCTTTGTTCCTTCCATAGAAGAGAATGTCGAGGAAATCATTCCCCGGGATTTTAGCTGAGTCCATGGTAATATGTTTTTTCAATTAGATGATGCAGTAAAATATTTTCCATAAGGTTTTTGAAAATATATTTCAGGGAGATGGGTAACGGGACGGGGTATATTATATTGGAACAATTGAACGGGGTATATAAAATAGAAGTCCCGACACGTGTCGGGACTTGCTGGCACTGGGGACCTTACCTGAAAACAAGTGGTTCCTTCATTTTAATTAGGCTTTCCGAAAAAAGTATAGGCGTCTACGTTATTATGTATCAGCCCCGACTGCTTCCGGAAAATATCTTAATGAACGGTTGGCTGGAAGCAGTCTTCAATGATCCGATAATGGCTTCAGTTCCCGGGGCAATCACCAACAAAACCCACCAGTAATGTTTGAGGCAACGCCCCTTTTGAACTGAAGTTGATCGTTTAATCTCAATGGATAGTAACCCAATTCTGTTTCGCTACAAATACACAGACAGCGTGTATTCGTATACGTTATATCGTTTTCACGCTGCTTAACCGGTTTGCCTGTAAAGGCATTGAGGCCGAACAGATGACATATATCTTCATGTTGAAAAAATGAGAGAGGTCTGGTTTAAGATTTCAGTTGACAAATGCCAGGAGGATGCGGGGAGGTACGTTGCTGATAAATTTACCACCAATAAATTTGCAGCACACCTTTCCCGCAAGCCTGACCAGGCATTCTATTTACAGCTTACAGAACGCAAGATTTTTCCTTCAACAGCGGCTACAATAAGCGCCTGCTATCTGAATGTAACGGGAACAGGTGATATTTACCACTGTATTTTGCGTGTGGTATCGCATTCCACTAGTTAGCGTGTGCCTTTTCATAGTGTATTTTTATTTACACATTTTTCAATAATGATGGCAGCAACACCTTGCTGGTGGATCAAAGGATGCCGGAAGCGTTTGCCTGATGCTTCCCTGTGGTGGTAGATCTTATTAGTCTACTGATTTGGTAGACAAATATACATCGAGTTTTATTAATTCCAAATATTTGCCTGATTTTTTTCTGATTTTTTTGTTTTATCAGCATGGGTAAATCAGCTGCTGCGTATCGCAAAAGCGTATTTTTGCAGCATGAAAGACCATGTAAAAAACATTTTACTCATTATAGCCGGGGCCTTCATCTTCGCTGCAGGCATCAACTACCTGGCCATTCCCAATAAGTTATCGGAAGGAGGTGTAATAGGGATTACGATTGTCACTTATTATTACTGGGGATGGTCGCCGGGGATAACTAACTTTATTATCAACGCTCTCCTGATTATAACGGGATACCGGTTGCTGGATAAAAGAAGCATGTTGTACACGATCCTTGGCATCCTTTTTTGTTCTTTGTTCCTTTATCTCACTGAAAACACATTCACACCGGTTACCACCAACCCACTGCTGGCGGCTATATTTGCCGGCCTGCTGGTAGGCATTGGCATTGGCCTGGTATTCCTGTCAGGCGGTACCACAGGCGGCTCCGCTATTGTGGCAAGATTATTCAATAAATATTTCGGCTGGTCGCTGGGTAACGCTATGCTCATTTTCGACATTGTTGTGATCATATCTTCTTCCTTTATAATAGGCATAGAAAAAACCATGTATACCTTTATTGCGGTATACATCGGGGCCAGGGCGGTAGATTATATTGTGGATGGCCTTAACACCAAACGCGCCATTACCATTATCTCCGCACGAACAGAAGCCATTGCAGCAAAGATCACCGGCGAAATGAAACGCGGCGCTACCGTATTGCACGGGCATGGGGCCTTTACCGGCGCGCCCAAAGAAGTGTTATATGTAGTGATCGGCAAACAGGAACTTATGCGCCTCAAGTCACTGGTGCAGGAAACGGATCCTGAGGCTTTTGTAGTGATACACGAAGTACATGAAGTACTGGGAAGGGGATTCTCAAAATAGTTTGGCTGCAGCAGCTTACAGGATATCCTGTAAGCTGCCGGCCTATATTACTTACCGGTTAGCCCACGGATCACTTTCACTTCCTCCTCGCTGTAAGGCGTTCCATCCGGACGGAAAATATCATGAAACCAGGTAGGAGGCTCGCTGCCATCGGGCATTGGAGTGCTCCAGGCATATTTGGTATTGGTTTTACCAGCTACCAGTCCCCAGTTAATGGCGCCGATATTTTCCTTTTTCAGCAAAGGCATAATATTATCGAAACGGCTGCTGCGGGTACGGGCCATATATTCAGTACAGATCAGCGGCCTTCCTAACCGGCGCAAGGTGTCAATATCCCGCTGATGTTCTTCTGGCGGGGAATAGTTATGATAGGTGATCACATCTGAATGCGCCTCCTGGAATGCCGACAGGTCTTTAAGCTTCCAGTCCCAAATACCAGCTGATAGAGGCTGTGAAGGATTCACCTCTCTTCCCCAGGCAAACACTTTTTCCAGCAGGGGTAAGCTTTTGTTACCATGGCCGGAATTGCCGGGCTCATTATAAAGATCCCATAACAGGATACGCTTATCGTCAGCAAAAGATGTCAGTATATCTTTCACATATCTTTCCAATGTATCTACCAATGCGGGGCGCTGATGGATAGCTAGGCCCGGATCCTGCACCCAGCCTGAATTGTGGATACCCGGCCTGGGCGCCCGCTGGGGACCGGCCTGGTAAGTGCTGTCCCAGCAATCATCAAAAAACACGAATAAGGTGGAGATGTGATGCCTGTCGGCGATGTCCAGGTAAGTACTTATCCGTTGCTTAAAACCTGCAGAATCAACCACCCAGGGCACATGGTGCAGGTAAACCCGCATGGTGTTCAGCCCGATGCCTTCGGCATAGCCCAGCTCCCGGTTAATAGTAGCGGTATCAAAAGTTGCAGCCTGCCACATTTCCAGCTGGTTAATAGCTGTACTTGGAATAAAATCGCTTCCCCTGATCCAGTCTTTGCCTGCATACCAGGCATTGGCCTTTTCCTTTGACCATATACCTTTTTCGGGCTGTTTGCAGCTCATCTGGATAAGCGCGGCCACGCACAACGCAATAAATCGGTAATTCATAACGTAACTTTTTAGTGGAGTTACCAAAATAGTAATTATACGTGTCTCACGTTAGTCCATATGTCTCAATTTGTTACTCTCCCCGGGAATTCATATTTGGATTTTGAAATTTAGATGTATATATTGTAGTCAGCTCAACGCTCTTTCATTCCTTACCATCTTATCAACCAATACAATTAAAGGGAAATGACACAAAGCTCTCAACGCTTTTTACCGCTGGATGTATTCCGCGGGCTAACTGTTTGTTTCATGATCATAGTGAATACAGGCGGTACTGGTGGAACATACTGGCCACTCGACCATGCTGCCTGGCATGGCTGGACACCAACCGACCTGGTATTTCCCTCTTTCCTTTTTGCTGTAGGCAATGCCATGAGCTTCAGCATGAGGAAATATGAACAACTGGGAAATTCAGCGGTGCTGGGAAAGATATTTAAACGCACCCTGATCATTTTCCTCCTCGGATACCTGATGTACTGGTTCCCGTTTGTACATCATACCGATAACGGGCTTGCATTCAAACCATTCAGCGATACCCGCGTACTGGGTGTGCTGCAGCGTATTGCCTTATGCTACTGTATTGCTTCCCTTCTCATCCACTACTGCTCCAAAAAAGTGGTATGGGCTGTAAGTGCCGTATTCCTCCTGGGATACTGGGCTATCATGTGGTATTGCGGCACTCCAGGTGAACAGTACACCATGGGTGGCAACGCAGGCATCCTGCTCGATAAACTTATTTTAGGTGAAAGCCACATGTACCATGGTGAAGGCATTGCCTTTGATCCGGAAGGTATCCTCAGCACTATTCCCGCGGTGGTAAATGTAGTGGCAGGTTATTACACCGGGCTGTTTGTTCAGCAGCAAGGCAGAACGAAAGCGGGCCTGGGCCGCATGGTGGGCATGGGTATATTGCTCTTGCTGCTGGCCTATGCGTGGAACACAGTATTCCCCATCAATAAAAAACTATGGACCAGTTCCTATGTATTACTCACAGTGGGAATTGATCTGTTGTTATTGTCACTGCTGATTTTTGTGATAGATATCCTCGGCTTTACCAAAGGCAGCGGTTTCTTTACGGTATTTGGCAAAAACCCTTTGTTCCTTTATCTCCTGTCGGAAGTGCTGGCCATCCTGTTCTTTTTCTTTATGGTAAATGGCGATTCACTCTACAAGTGGATCAATGACACCATCTTCCAGCCATTGTCGCCGGGTAAATTCGGATCGCTGCTGTTTTCGCTGGCGTTCATGCTCACCTGCTGGCTGGTAGGGTTTATCCTCGACAGGAAAAAGATCTATGTTCGCGTATAAGTAATACCGTCTTACTAAAATAAAAGGAGAAGGGAAGGTCAGCGATCTTCCCTTCTCCTTTTATTTTAGTAAAACATTTTTTGCTACATTGTACATAAAATGATCACGGATGGACCTCTCACTTAAAGGAAAAACAGCGCTCGTGTGCGGCAGCTCCCAGGGCATAGGACTGGCTACAGCAACAGAACTGGCTTTGCTGGGCGCTGAATGTATTTTATTTGCAAGGAATGAAGACAGGTTAAAAGCGGCGCTGTCAACACTTAGTACAGCCAGCGGGCAGCAACACAGCTATGCTGTGGCAGATTTTTCCGATATAACACAGGTAACGGCTGCAGCAGAAAAGATCGCTGCAAGCGGCCCCGTTCATATACTTATCAATAATACCGGCGGGCCTGCAGGAGGTCCTATCCTGGAAGCCGGCGCTGCTGCATTCACGGCCGCTTTCTCACAGCACCTGCTGTGTAACCAGGCTTTGGCCCAGATATTTGTACCCGGAATGATCAGCGCAGGTTTTGGCCGTATTATCAATATTATTTCTACTTCTGTAAAAGCACCCATAAAAAACCTCGGAGTATCCAATACTACCCGGTGGGCGGTTGCCGCCTGGTCCAAAACCCTTGCCACAGAACTGGCCCCACATGGGATTACGGTGAATAATGTGTTACCCGGCTCCACCTCCACGGCCAGGTTGGAAGGATTATTTAAGAGCAGCGCGGCTGCGCGCAATGTATCGCCCGAAGTGGTAGAAGCTGAATGGCTGAAAGAAATTCCGATGCAGCGTTTTGGAAAAGCCCATGAAATAGCTGCGCTGGCGGCATTCCTGGCATCGCCCGCTGCGGCTTACATTACAGGTACCTCCACTGCTGTGGATGGAGGGAAAACGCCGGTTGTCTGACGCAGGATTAAACTGATTACGCTGATTACGCTGATTTGATTTTTGTAGGATTTTATAACTGATTTAAAAGGACCTGGGGAGATTTAGGCGGATATATTGGCTTAAATCTTCCCAAATCCTTTTAAATCCAAAGTAATCAAATCAGCGTAATCAGTTTAATCCTGAGTCAGACAAAATCCGCTCTTAACAAGGTATAAAATTGACCACCCTTACCAGGCGGCCATTTTCAAAATGTAGTTGCACACTGCTATCATTGTCTTTATTATAGGAATCACGGAGTATGATCATATCTTTTTTACCCTCGTTTTCTGCCTGCAATACCGCATTGGGATAAAAACGCTTTACATCTTCCCAGGTAGTGTTGCGGGTGAGCATAACTTTCCCCGCGGTGAGTGAATTGTTATCTGTAAAAACAAATTCCTCGCAAGCGAGTGAATCTTTGCAATGTTCGAAAGTGGATCCGTCTTTATAGAAAAAATCAAAATCTTCCTCAAACTGCGATCCGCAAATATCTTCCCCATTGGCAGAAATTATACTGTCTGCCGCACCAATGGCTGCTTCCAGGCGATGCCTGGTGGTAAACAGCGGCACTTTATTATTAATAAGCGCCTGGGCAAAAGGGAAAACTTCAATCTGTTCCCAGGAAATATTACGCCTGATCTCCTGCAGGGAATCTTCCTCGTCTGTAAGCGGCCGGATGTTTTCCGAAGGCGCTGCTACCACAATGTTATCTGCTTCTTCTATACTGTTCTGCCGGCAGGCTGTTAGCAGCAACAAGGCCATAGTAAATAAGTATTTACGTTCTTCGTATAGCCTATACCGTATTTTACGCATGATCCAGATAATTTAAAACCGATCTAAACACATAATTAAAATAAATTATATTAAGATCCAAGTATTTTTTATGCAATCGTTTGCATAAATCAGGAATGCAGGTTATATTGTTCTAATAAAGTTCCGCATATGAAAAAGCAAACCCTTCTCTTCCTGGGCCTGGCCTTACCATTTGCCGGCTGGTCGCAGGATAATTCCGCCGATGCTGCAGTTGTAAAAAAAGTAGCCGACTATGCCATTGCTCACGCCGCCTTCCGGTTCAAAGGAGATAATAATGAAACCTGGAGCAGCAGCAGGGAAATACCTGCCGGTGCAACGGCCAGGATATCAGACCACCTGAGTGAATGGCATTATCCCAATGGTGTGTTGAATATTGCTATGACAGATCTGGGGGAATACCTGAACGATAAAAAGTATACCGAATTTTCGCAGAAACATGTAGCCTTTGCGTTCGACAACTACGCCTATTTTGAGGCACTCAGTAAAAAAGGAGTTAAATACAAAGGCTTTCCTTTTAACCAGTTAATCAATACCCGTGTATTGGATGATTGCGGCGCCATGGGAGCCAGCCTGATAGACGTTTATGAAAAAGTAAAAAGAAGCGATTACAAGGCTTATATTGATAAAGCGGCCAACCATATCAGCAAAGTACAGGAAAGGCTGCCCGACGGCACTTTATGCCGGCCTTACCCTTACAAATGGACCCTATGGGGCGATGATCTGTACATGAGCGTTCCCTTCCTTGCACGCATGGGCAAGCTCACCGGCAACAACTCCTACTTCGACGATGCCGTTGCCCAGGTAAAACATTTTTCATACTACCTCTGGGACGAACGGAATGAATTGTATGTGCACTATTACTATGAAGACCTGAAAAGGCTGGGCGTTGCACACTGGGGCCGTGCCAACGGATGGATCATGCTGGCAAAGGTGCAGCTGCTCAATTACCTGCCCGTTAGTCATCCCGGCAGGCAGGAGGTAATTGCAGATGTTACCCGACAGATCCTCGGGATCGCCAGATACCAATCGGCCAGTGGCCTGTTCCACCAGGTACTGGACCGTACAGATTCCTATACGGAAACCTCCTGTACCGCCATGTTTGTATATTCTATTGCACGCGGCGTAAATGAGGGCTGGCTCGATAAACGTTATATCACTATTGCGGAAAGGGGCTGGGAAGGATTGGTAAAAGAGAAAATACAGGAAGATGGGCAATTGAAAGACATTTGCATTGGTACAAACACTTCGGCGGACCTTTCTTTCTATTATAACCGCCCAACAGAATTAAACGACTTTCACGGTATAGGACCTGTGATAGAAGCAGGTATTGAAATTATGCGCTATCACGCAAATGCCAAAAAATAAAAAGTGACGGATCTGCAGGAAGATCTTCTGCAGATCCGTCACTTTTGATATTTCTCCTAGTACATGTCGAACCATACCCTGGTAGTCAGCAGATCCGCACCCTGGCGAGCCACGGCCGCTTTATAATTAGCGCCGTTCAACGCCTGCTCGCTGGAAGGATATGATAAACGCAGCGGCATTTTACCCTGTAATGCTCCGGTATAAGCAGGCTTTAACTGCGGATAATCCAGCCGCCTCCATTCTGCAAAGGCTTCCAGTCCTTCGCTGAATAATGCCAGCCACTTCTGCTCTCCTATCGATTTTTTATAGTTATTGGCATCATATGCTACGGCAGGCTGTGCAAGGTAAGTGTCTACCTGCGTGCCTGTAACACCGTATTGTTTGAAGGATGCACGGATAGCCTGTGCGTATAAGTCGGCCGCATTGCCGCTGATCAGGTTGCGTTGAGCCGCTTCCGCCAGGATAAACAGTTGCTCTGCATAGGTGAACACATAGGCAGGCGCCTGCGTAGCTGTAAACGCTGCACCAATATCAGAAGTTTTACTGAAGCCCAGACGGGAGGCTGAATCGGCCGACAGCCCGTTCGTAACACCGATATATGCATTGGTATCAGCCGGTAGTGCAGCGTATATGCTTAACCGTGGGTCGTTCAGCGCTTTCAGTTTATCGATCACAGTTTTACTGATGCGATAGTCGTTCCTTGTTTCCCTGTTCCGGCCCACCGGGTTCTGGTTAGGAGAAGTGAGGTAGTTTAGTTTTACCTCACGGTCGCCGGCAGCCAGGAAAAAGTTGCCTTCCGCAGCCAGTTCGGCAAATACTGCCTTTGCAGCGGCCGGATCGCGGTCGGCCAGCCGTAATGCAATACGGGAGCGAAGCCCGTTGGCAAATTTCTTCCAGCCATTCATATTTCCCGCCAGTAAGGAGTCTCCGAGGATAGGATTGTCTGAAGGAGAAATAATGCTTACTGCATTCTTCAGTTCAGCCAGCAATCCCCTGTATACTACCCGCTGACTATCATACACCGGTGTAAGGTATTTATCAATATTGCCTGCCTGTGTGTAAGGAATATCTCCGTATAAATCAGTGAGCACCTGGAAAATCCAGGAACGCATGATGATGCCCACTGCTTTGTAATTGGGATTGTGCAGGGTATCTCCCAGCTCTGCCAGTTTGGTAAAGTCTGCTATACCCTGTGCATAGAAATTATTCCAGACAGTCTGGATGTTGGTAGAAGCAGGAATATAACGATCAGGATCAGGATACTGGATCTTAGCCCAGTATTGTATATACAACAGGGTGGTTTCCATGGTGGCATCGCTGCCCCAGTAAGTATCCACATTGGCTTTAATACCATTGCTCAGCAGGTAGTCCGGCTGCACAACGATAGGTTCATTCGGATTTATATTAGTACGCTCCAGGTCCTTCTGGCAACCCGCCAGCCATATTGCAGCGATTAATAAAGAGAAAGATATCAACAACTTTTTCATAATCATTCAGTCATTAAAATGAAACATTCAGGTTAAAGCCAAAGCTGCGGGTAGTAGGTATCTGCAACGTTTCCAGTCCCTGGCCATTACCGGTATTGAAGGCTGTTTCAGGATCTATGTTTGGCGTATTCTTATGCAGGTATCCCAGGTTCCTGCCTACCAGTGCCACATTCACCGCCTGTAATCCCCACTTCTTCACCAGCGAAACAGGTAAGGTATACCCTACTTTGATTTCACGCAGCTTCACAAAAGAGGCGTCGTATACGGCACTTTCGTTCAGGTTGCTGCTGTATACGGCTTTATAGTAGTTCTGTGCAGAAAGGATGGCGGTGTTTTTCTTTCCATCTGCTGTATAGCCGTCAAAAATGATCCCGTCGTGCTTTACGGTAGCTCCGCCTGGCGCGGTAGCATTATGGTCCGGCAGCTGGATATTTTTTGAGCCGTCGTTATAGTAAGGCAATCCTCCGTGCTCTTCGTCGCGGCCAGGCATTGTTGCGGCCAGTACGCCTGTGCTCATACCTGTGGCGTTGGTTCCCGACCAGATGGAGCCGCCTTGTTTGGTATCTATCAGGAAGCTCAGGTTAAAGCCTTTAAAGGAGAAGTTATTATTAATGCTCCCTGTCCATTTTGGCGTATAGTAGCCCAATATTTTTTTACTTGGATCTACTGAAGGAGTGCCATCTGCATTCACCAGTATCCTGTTCTCGCTGTCTCTTTTATAAGCAGTACCGTAAAGGGCGCCATAGCGTTGTCCTTTGCTGGCCAGCACCTGGATATTACCTGAGCTGCCGAGTACATAGTTGGTCAGAAATCCATCTGCATCCAGTTCTATTACTTTACTCACATTGCGTGCATAATTGATGTTCGCATCCCAGCGGAAGCCGGAGCGGGTAGAGATGGGCGTTAGTCCCAGCATTACTTCCACACCATGATTACTCAGCTCACCTGTATTCAGTAATTTCTTCAGGTAGCCGGTAGTGGAACTTACATCCGCCAGCAGGATCTGGTTGCGGCTGTGAGAGCTGTAGTAAGTAACATCCAACCGTACGCGGTTATCGATGAAACCTGCTTCCACACCTACTTCTGTTGAAGTGGTAATTTCCGGTTTAAGATCTTTGTTCAGATACTTGTCTGATACAGTGAGTAATGGCAGCGAGCCAAACGGTTGATTAAACGGATAGGTATTAATTTCCTGGTAGGGATCCGTATCCTTTCCTACCTGGGCCCAGCCACCACGCAGCTTCAGCAGGGAGAGCACCGGGCTCTGGATATGCAGGGCTTCCGACAATATCAGGCTGGCGTTTACCGAAGGATAAAAATATGAGTTATTGCCTCTTGGCAGCGTAGATGACCAGTCGTTGCGCGCCGTTAAATTCAGGAACGCATAATTGCGGTAGCCTACCTGTGCCGCTGCAAAACCGCTGTATACTTTCTGCCTGTTGAGCAGGCTGGTAGAAACAAGCGGATCGCGGGAGTTATTCAGCGTATATACATCTTTTACAGCAAGACGGGGGGCCTGCTGGTAGTTCTGTTCCAGCTGGTTGGAGCGCAGGTTGGCGCCGGCAAGTACATCTATATCAAAATCATTACCCAGCTTTTTCTTTGCATTCAATGTAAACTCCCCGTTTGTTTCGCTTACTGCATAAGCGTCTTCTGTATAGGAGCCAAATGGCGTACCATTGGTGTAGTAGGCGATCTTATACTTACGTCTGTCCTGGTAATAATCAGTACCAATGCGGAAATTGGCGGTGAGCCAGTCCACGATCTGGTATGATAACCTGGCATTGCCCAGGAAGCGGTTACGCAGCATGCCCACTGTATTTTCATTCTGGATCCAGTAGGGATTGCTGTAATAGCTATGGTTCCAGTTGTAATCTGTACCATCTGCATTCTTATAATTTTTCAGTTTGCTCACATCTACCTGGCGGCCAAACCAGATGAACTGGAGGGTAACGCTGTTACCACGTCTGCCGTCTACACCAGGAAGATTATCAGCGGAGCTGCGCACATAATTAGCGTAAGTGCTGAGTGTGAGTTTCGGTGTAATACGGAAAGTGTTGCTCGCAGTGAAAGTATTACGGGTAATACCGGTGTTGGGTAAAATACCGCCTTGTTTGGTGTTATTATAAGAGAAACGGTAATCCAGTTTTTCGTTGGTACCACCTACAGATAAACCATTGTTCAGTGTATACCCCGTTACATAAAAATCTTTCACGTTATCAGGATGTGCTACAAATGGTACGGCTTCTCCATTGGAAAAGAATTGCGGGATAAGGCGACCATCCATTTTGGGTCCCCAGCTTTCATCCACTCCATCGTTGATACCACCGCCTTTACCGTCTTTATAAGAGAATTGTCCGCCGGTACCCTGACCGTAAGAATTCTGAAAGTCGGGCAGGATCAGGAGCTTATCAATGGTAGCGCCGGAATTTACGGTAATGCCCATGCCTCCTTTCGTATCTTTCCCGGTTTTTGTTTTGATCACAATTACACCGCTGGATGCGCGGGAGCCGTATAATGCAGCTGCATTGGGACCTTTCAGCACACTGATGGAGGCAATATCATCGGGATTGATATCTGAAATGGCGTTGGCAAAATCGCGGCCTGTTCCTATGCCTAACTGGCTGTTATCTACCGGTACCCCATCCAGCACAAACAGGGGCTGGTTATTACCGGCAATGGAGGTTTCTCCGCGGATAACGATACGGGAAGAGCCGAGGTTCCCCTGGCTGTTGGTTACCTGCACGCCGGCTATTTTCCCGGACAATGCATTCACGAGGTTGGTTTCCTTTGCTTCAGAAAAATCTTTTGATTTCAGTTCCTGTACGGCATAACCGAGTGATTTCTTTTCGCGGGAAATACCCAACGCGGTTACTACTACTTCTTCCAGCTTCCTGTTACTGTTTTCCAGGGAGATGTTGATCACTTTATTGTTTCCAACAACTGCAAACGTTGTTTCAAAGCCTAGTGAGGAGAATTGCAGCGTATCATTCACCTGTGCGCTAATCGAATATTTCCCATCCGGATCCGATTGTGTGCCGCGTCCTGTTCCTTTCACCTGAACGATTGCGCCGGGTATGCGTTGTGCGTCTGAGCGGGATGTAATGACCCCGTTCACCCTGATTTCCTGGGCCATGCTTTGCTGCAGCCACAATAAAGCGGGTAGCAGCCATAACAGCCTTTTTACGTAATTCATGCTTTGTACTTGATTTATAAGTTGACTCAGATCTTTGCGGAGATGGTACACCGTTCAGATTTTGGCATTTGTTGTTTGGTGTATAATCAGTTGGTGATATCGGGGGCAAAAATAAGCCACAATTATTAATCTACAAAATTTATAGACTATATGGATTGAGAAATGCCAGCGAAAAAATATGCTAAATATTTAGCAGAGAATGCCCGGTGGGAGCAGATCCTGGCGATAGGAACGGGTTTGTTGTATAGGATAAAGTGCCCGGAAAGCACTTAACAGCATGAAGAAAATAATCTTCGAAAATTTACCGGGAAAAATATCTCCCGGTAAATCATCTTCAAAAAATCAGCTACTTAGCTTCCAATAATTTTTTCAACTCAGCTTTACAATCTTCAATAGTTTGCCAGATCATCCTGTCTTCACACAGAGTGCCTTTGTATTTAATGGTCACCTTTGTTTTGCGCAGCACTACCTGGTAATACTCCGGTGCATCGGGAGAATTTTCCCAGGTAATCTTGCCATTTTCTTCAATACCGCCCGCAAGTTTATCTTCTATGATATCATTTACCTTTTTGTGCAGGTTATCTGCAAAATCGTAGCTGACATCGGTTTTTACAAGGCAGGAAGAATCATTGGCGTAGTAATTCTTTTTCAGGGCGGCGGCTTGTTTATGAGGCCAGCATAATAGTGCGGCACTGGCTGCTGCCAGCAATAACGGGAATCTCAAAAAATGTTTCATAACAAGAAAGATTAGTATAACATGGAGAATAGGTATATAACAAGTCCGGGTAACTATCTCTTTGATTGCTGATTTTGGTTTTTATCTCTCTTCAACTCATTATTCATTATCAATATATGATATTTATCTCACTTCACAAAATAATCCTGTGATGCGCGTAGGGGTAAAAACAAAGTTGCGTGTCTTCCTTACAGATCATTGATATTGCTGCTGCAGGTTGAACAGTATTTTCCTCCCGGCATCATTAAGCCCGGGAAGACTGTCGCCTGGTATAAAATGGCGCTTAAAGGCCATGATAGCGGCCGATGAGTCTTTCACATCGTAACCGATGAGCCGGAGTGAAAGCAGCGGATCGAATGATTCGGGTACAACGGTGGCGCTGGTATCTTTATACCATAGTCCAAAGCCTTTATCCGCCAGCTGCTGCCACGGGAACCATGCGCTGGGATCTACTTTTCTGCCGGGTGCAATATCGCCGTGACCAATAAAGTTGGCTGCAGGAATATTATATCGGTGCTGCAGTGTATCCAGCAATACCAGCAGGCTGCGGATCTGTGCAGAATCGAAGGGCTCCTTGCCGTTATTGTCCAGCTCTATACCGATGGAAGATGAATTGATATCCGTAAGGTTGCCCCATTTGGCAATACCTCCGTGCCAGGCGCGGAGATAATCGTTCAGCATATGATGGATGGCTCCGTTGCGGCATATCACATAATGAGCGCTTACCTGGGTCCTTTGCAGGGTAAACGTTTTCAATGTTTGTTCACACGAATTCTGAGCAGTATGATGTATAATAACAAGATTGGGCTTACGCATATTGAAGTTCACCGTTCCCACCCAGGACGGGGATTCAATGCCACCGTCGCCATTCAGCGCTCCAGGTTGTTGCCGCAGCGTTTTTGCATAGGACCTGGCTTCCTGCCGGTACACCTTGTTGGTAGCAGCATACGGATTTCGGGCACAATAAGAAAGGCCACCAATCATTGCCAGCAGGCAGCTATATCTCGCAAATCGGGCTATGGTCTTCATCTGCATCTGTTAAAGTTTATACAACACTACACAATAAAGATACTAAATGAACCGATGCGCCGTTTTTTTCATGGATGCTATGAAAAGTGTTCTTTAAGCCATACATTTACATTTTCAATAATACTTTTCGGAGTATCAAAAACCTATGCCATATTGTCTGCTATTGCCTACTACTTGCTGTTACCACTGATTTACGCGCTATCGCTCCTGCCATTTCGTGTTCTTTACCTGGTTTCCGACGCAGTGTACCTGTTATTGTATTATGTGATGGGCTACCGTAAAAAAGTAGTTCTCCAAAACCTGCGCAATTCTTTCCCGGAAAAGAGCGATGCGGAGATCCGGCGTATATGTAAGGATTTTTATCACTATCTGTGCGATCTTTTTCTCGAAACATTTAAAACTCTTACCATCAGCAAAACAGCAATGGTGAAGCATTGTAGCTTTACGCCGGCCACGGTGGAGCTTTTTAACCGCCTCGAAGCGGAGAAAAAGAGCGTAGTACTGGTAATGGGGCACAAAGGCAACTGGGAATGGGCGGGCAATACGTTCAGTATCCTGTGCCGGCAGCAGCTGTATGTAATTTATCATCCGCTGGCCAACAAACATTTTAACGGGCTCATGTACCGCATGCGCACGCGTTTTGGTACCAGGCTGATTGCCATGCGGGATACCTTCCGCGATATGGTACAAAACCGTGGCGAAGTAAATGCCACTGCATTCATTGCCGACCAGGCGCCGCAACCTAAAACTGCGCAGTGGCTCAGCTTCCTACACCAGGATACCCCTGTTTTCAAGGGTACGGAGAAAATAGCACAGAAGATGAACTACCCGGTGGTATATGTAACGGTACAACGTGAGAAAAGAGGTTATTATACTGTTTCTGCAGAACTACTCACTGCATCGCCGGCAGAAGAAAAGGACGGGGCGATCACTGCCGCACATACCCGCAAACTTGAAGAAGACATTGTTGCCCAGCCGGCCACCTGGCTATGGTCGCACAAAAGATGGAAACATAAACGCACTGCGGCTATATAATCTCTTTACATTACTAAAACTATAGACAGATTATCCTACAACAATATGCTGGAAGGTAAAAAACTGATATTGGCTACAAAGCCATATGCGCGCGAAGAAAGAGCCAAAAGCTGGCTCTACACAATATCAACGCTACTGCTGTTGATAATGGCTTTAACAGGCACCCTGGCATTACCTTACCTGGTGTTGAAAATAATGGCCAGTATTCTTTCAGGATTACTGATTGTAAGGATGTTTGTTATTTATCACGATCATCAGCATCATGCCATCCTGCATAAATCGTGGTTAGCAGAAGTGATCATGGTTACTTTCGGGATTTATGTGCTTGCCCCGTCCAGTATATGGAAACGCTCACATGATTATCACCACAAGCATAATTCTAAATTATTCAGTGCCAGCATTGGCTCATATCCCATCATTACCCGCAAAAAATTTGAATCCATTACACCGGCAGAAAGAAGAACTTACCTGTTCAGCCGCCATCCGATTACCATTGCTGCCGGCTACCTGTCGATGTTTATGATAGGCATGTGTGTGCAGTCTTTTGCCAGCAGTCCCCGTAAACACTTCGACTCTTTACTGGCGCTCATTATCCATATTGGCGGCAGTGCGGGGATAATTTATTTCCTGGGCTGGGAAAGCTGGCTGCTGTTTGTACTGGTTCCATTTACCATTGCCTGCGGACTTGGTGCATATCTTTTTTACGCACAACATAATTTCCCGGGTGTCACATTCAACGTGAACAAAGACTGGTGCTACGATAAAGCAGCGCTGCTTTCTTCGAGCTATATGGTAATGAGTCCTGTTATGAAGTGGTTTACGGGCAATATTGGTTATCATCATATTCATCACCTCAACGCGCGCATACCATTTTACCGTTTACCGGAAGTAATGCAAAACATCCCGGCCATGCAAAAGGTTAAAACCACCAGTCTTGGGTTTCGTGACATCTGTGCCTGTTTCCGGCTGAAAGTATGGGATCCTGAACAAGACCGGATGATCAGTTTGCGGGAAGTACGAACCATCAGGAGGGCCCTGCTGAAGAGGGCGCCCGATCCTGCAATAGTTGCCGGATAATTTTCTTCCGGCTTTCCAGTATATACGCGGTCAGCTCCTTTGCCTGCTGCAATACCGGCAACCCTGCAGTATGCGGGGACCCAGCCCTGAAAGGCGGAGCCGGGTTGTACTCAAGTTGCAGCTGTACAATTTTGGCAGCTTCATCTCCACCAATAAGGGCAGTCAGCACCAGCCCGAAATCAATACCGGCAGTTACACCTCCTCCGGTAATACGGCTCCTGTCTTTCACCACCCTTTCTTCCAGCGTTTCCACACCAAACATCCGCAGCAGCTCCAGCGAACGCCAGTGTGTAGTAGCTTTAAACCCATCCAGCAGCCCGGCGGCAGCAAGCACCAAAGCACCGGTACAAACGGAAGTAATATACTTTGCTTTTAAAGCCTGATCTCTCAGGAACTGCAAAATTGCAGTGTTGGTGAGTAAGGCATTGATTCCTGTTCCACCGGGAACAAAAATAACATCCAGCTGTGGGCAATTGGCCAGGGCCACTTCCGGCTGTAAAAGCAGGCCCCCTTCTGCCTGGATAATACCAGTGGTTTCACCGATAATAAGCACTTCAAAGCAGGGTGCTTTTACAAATACATCATAAGGGCCTGTAAAATCAAGGATCGTTAACCCCGGGAACAATAACATTCCCACTTTCAGTTTTTGCATAACAACATGCTTTAAGATGGAATACAATATAACGCAGACGGTATGAAAACAAGAAGCAGCGGATCGTGTTATCGATGCTGCTCATAAGTATTTATTGCTACTGCCTGTTGTAATTTCTTTATTTCATCCGGCAGTAAAGCGGAAGCATTTGCTGCGTTCAGCGCATCTTCCAGTTGAACAGGGGTACGTATGCCAGCAACGGCACTTGTTACGGCGGGTTGTTGCAATACAAACCGTAATGCAGTTTGTGCTGCGTGCCTTGAAGAAGTGCTTGCCTCCTTCACCGCAGCAGCTGCTGCTGCAACCTCTTTAGCCGTATAGTTGAGGTAGGCCGCTGCAGGTTTATCAACCAGCAGCCCTTTGGCCACGGTGCCTCTTGCCAGCACGCCGATATTATTTTCCTGTAACAGCGGGAAGACCGTTTCTTCCGGCCGCCGGTCCAGCAAGCTATATTGCATCATTATACTCACTATGTGCGACCGTTTAACATATTCACGGATCACATTGGGGCGGATGGAAGAGATACCGTACCAGCGTATTTTCCCTTGCCGTTGTAAAGTTTCAAAAGCATCTATCGTATCGTCGATAGGATCATCAATAGTTCCTCCGTGCAATTGGTACAGATCGATATAGTCTGTTTGCAACCGCTGCAAACTTGCCTCCACAGCGGCCATGATATAGTCTTTACGCGGATTCCAGTCCCACCCGCTGCCGTCTTCTCTCCACTGGTTTCCCACCTTGGTAGCGATGATAACAGATGAACGCCTGTCTTTCAGGGCTTTACCAACAGTGATTTCATTTTGCCCATGTTCATACAGATCGGCGGTATCAAAAAAATTGATGCCCCTGTCGCAGGCCTGATGAATGAGACCTGCATTAGCGGCATCATCACTACCGAGCGACATGCAGCCAAACCCGATTTCACTGACAGCAAGATTTGATTTTCCGAGGAGATGATATTGCATGGATTCCGGGTTTATGGTGTTTTTAACAAAGACGCTTGTGCAGCGTGCCCATAACGAAGTTATAGCCAAAACTTTCATTTTTATATAAATCCTTTTAAAAATTATGGGCTGTTTTGATAAACAGCCCCTGTATCCATTTTTTACGTCCACCTTAAAATAAATTATGTTGCAGTAAGCACGGCTTCCAGCCGTATTACCATGTATTGATCAGTAGAATGGGGCCGCCTGGAAAAACAGCCCCTGCTTTATGTCGGTATTAAATCCTGTCCAAAATTATCTATATCGCAGTAAGCACGGCCCCAACCGCGTTACCATGAGTTGATCAGTAGAATGGGGCCGCCTGGAAAAACAGCCCCTGCTTTTTTAGTATGTCCGATCCATTGTGAATATGTCTGGTTCTTATGATCTGTGGAAGAAATGAGGACCATCTGGAAAGATGGCCCTTACTTACCCAAAATCAAATTGAACCCATGAAAAGTATTATATCAGGAAGGCTTTCCCAGCCTGGTTTTTAAAAATCGGGGACCGTCTGGAAAAACAGTCCCCCGGATTTTCCGAATCAATCGCAGCATAAATAATCTCTCTGCACCGGTAGGTTTAACATATGGCTTTATATATAAACAACATGCAGGGCTATGAACCTCCATATTGATGATTTCTGTAAGAGGGACCGTCTAGAAAAACGGTCCTGACCTACTATTTCCGTTGTATTTGCACTCCAATTATCGTTTTAAAAATATACAGGATCAATAATCAGGGGACTACCTGAATAAGTGGTCCCGTTTAGCAAGCGTCGCAAAGACTTCGACTAAATGTTCTGTCTTAATAATCGAATTAACCGGACTGCCTGGAAAAGCTGTCCGTTCTTGTAGTACTATCACCCCTTGTGAAAGTATTTGATTGGTTAACTGTAGCCGGGAACAAACAATGAATACTGTAGCTGCAAGTGCACATGCCATTCCCTTACAGGTAAACCGGTAATACCAGGTCTGACCAGTTGCCGGTGTATCAATACCAGCTGCATCTTGTTCCTTATGCCCGTCTGTTCTGTCGTCTGATCAGAACCTGGCATACGGAAAGCAACAATTCCTTCGTTAATTCAATACAAAAGAAAATAACTGGTGATGGTAATGCCCAAGAAATGTGCATGTTTGAAAATGCCTGTTGAACAAAAAAGATTGCATGTGGGTTAATTTTCATTATCATAAAATAAATACATGGAATAGCCCGCTATTCAGCGGAACCAGTAATGGTTGAATAACCTTTATTTTGCAGCCGGGTTAACTGTGATAATAAGGTTATATTAATGCTCAGGACAAACTAAAAAAACAGATTTTCGGTAATTGCATTCAGCGATATATTCATCGTGATAGTGCAAAGATAGGTCGTTATCATTCTCCGAAACCACGTTCTACAGGCATTATGAGAATGAACAATTCTGAACAGCACAAAAAAATGCTGAATAAAATGAATAATGGTAATTAAGAAAATTATTGTATAAATATCAAATTCCGGTTATCAGAATTAATGAATCAACCGTATATTCATTATCACATTTACATACATCCTTTAACGTTAGTTATTCCATCTCATGCAGCAACAAATTACAGGCGCTTTTTACGGTATCGCTATTGGCGATGCGCTGGGCGTACCGGTAGAATTCAAAACACGCAGTTATCTCTCAGAAAACCCAATCACCACATTCACCGGATACGGATGCTGGAACCAGCCCCCGGGAACCTTTTCAGATGATTCTTCCCTAACTTTCTGCACGGCAGAAAGTCTCATTACAGGTTATAATCTTCAGAACATGGCGGATACATTCGTCCGCTGGTCGTTGGAAGGCTACTGGGGGGCGCACAACGAGGTTTTCGATATCGGGCATACTACCCGCCGCGCCCTGCAACGCTGTGCCACAGGCACTTCCCCACTGGTTAGCGGCGGCTTTGAGGAATTTGAAAACGGCAACGGATCCCTGATGCGCATGATGCCTCTCGCCTTTTTCCTTATCAATGAAAATGATATTCACGCCCGTTACCAGCTTACCAGGGAGGTATCCGGCATTACGCACCAGCATTTCCGGTCGGTACTGGGCTGTTTTATTTATGTTGAATTCCTGCGTGCGTTGCTTTCCATAAAAAATCCCAGGGATGCGTATTTACAAATGCAGCGGAGTGTAAATGCATACCTGGGTACCCAACCCTTCAACCCGGCAGAAATAAAGCTTTATGAGCGTGTTTTACAGCAAAACATAGCCGAAATACCGGAACAACAGATTATCAGCTCCGGCTACGTGATACATACCCTGGAAAGTGCGCTCTGGTGCCTGCTGAACACATCCGGCTACAGGGATTGCGTACTCGCAGCAGTAAATCTCGGCGGAGATACCGACACCACCGGTGCAGTGGCCGGCGCCGCAGCAGGCCTTCATTATGGTTTTGACCAGCTCCCGGCGCAATGGATCGGCCAAGTGGTAAAATCAGCGGAAATAGGACATCTCGCCAACCGGTTTATGGCCGCCATCAATACCGCCAGCACCCAATAAACAGTACCTTTCAGCAAACCGGCCGCATTTTTGCTTTATATGGACTATAGTTAAACTTCAGCTCCCTTTTACCGTCTAACAAATAACAGAAAAGAGATACTGAAGAGACGATTACCAAATGTTAAAGAAATGAAAAACAGATTTTATATACTGTTTGTGCTGGTTGGCCTGTTAGGCACATTTACAGTAAGCAATGCCAGTGCGCAACGTGTTCATTCAGGCCAGGGCGGAAGTCGGGGTGGCGGCGCTCATTTTGGCGGAGGGTTCCGTTCCAGCGGCCGGGTGTATACATCCCCCCGTTTATATTCTCCCCGGGTGATAGCCCCGGTAAACAGGGGATATTATCACGGATATTATGGTCCCGGACGTGTTTATTACAGGCGTCCCTGGTACCGCCCGTACTACAATCCATTCTTTCCTCCATTAGGATTATATGTTTCCTCACTGCCTTTTGGTTACTTTTCCCTTGGTGCTTCCTTTGGCCCGATGTACTATTACGGCGGAACGTATTATGAGTCCACCGGCGATTCCAAAGGTTATAAGGTAGTGGAAGCCCCTCTTGGCGCTGCAGTTCCGGATCTGCCGGATGGCGCACAGGAAATACAGGTAGACGGCAACACCTATTATGAATTAAATGGTACCTATTACCAGGAATCCATGACAGATAACGGCCGCCGTTATATTGTAGTTGGCAAAAATGGTAAAATAGGTGACAAAACTGTGAATATCACCGATGACCAGGGCAACAACAACAACCCCGACAACGGAACCGGTAACACAGATATGATTTCACAGTTACCGGATAATTGCCGCACCGTGAATATCAATGGTCAGCAGTACTTTTTATCACCAGACGGCATGTACTACCAGTCTGTTCTGAACAGCGATAATTCTATCGCAGGATATAAAGTGGTTGGTAAGATGAATGCCGATAATTAAATCAATATAGTTATTCAGTTTAACAGGGGAGCCGGTTTTACACCGGCTCTTTTTTATTCCGGGAACAAGGCTTACCAGCTGCTGCTTGCTCCGCCGCCACCAGAAGATCCGCCGCCCCAGCTGGAAGAAGAGGAAGAAGAAGAGGAACTTCCGGATGAAGAGGAAGAAGAGGATTTGGATATCTTCGGAATAACAAACTGATAATCGTGTGCATAGGCACAGAAGGCGCACACATACTCCCTGATCCCCCATCCTTCCGAGGAAGTAGTAGCCCGCCGTTTGGTCACCGTTTTTTTACATTTATACGTCTTATGCTTACAGGAAGGACAATCTGTAAGCCCTGAACGCATATTGGTGTAATTCAGTACCGTTTGGGTGTTACAGGTGTCGCAGCGCCATACGTCATAATCCACCGATTCCAGTTTTTCCTCCATCACCTGCCCTTTATCGAGGTAAGTGTTATCCTCTGTTTCATCCAGTTTATGCATGGAATGGGAGCATTGCGGGCACTCATACACATCATTCCGCAAATGATTGAGCCGGTATTGCAGCCATTTCAGGTAGAGCCATAAATACGGTAATGGAAACACATAACCTGCTATCCGTAAATCGCGGCGCAATACTTCCAGCCGCAGCCATTTGAGATGCCTGTCGTCATTCCGGAGCATCACCGCCGAACGGGCTGCAATCAGGAGTACGGCCACATGCATAAATGCCAGCCACACCAGGTAATAGATCAGGAATACTTTCAGGAAACCTACATCTGTATGCCGCTTTGTAGTGATGTAATAGATGATATAAAAAGCAACGGCATGAATAATGATCAGCCCTATCCAGCGGGGACGCAGGAATTCATTAGGGATGGCCGATATTTTCAACGGTTCTGCATCAGCATCGTCGTCCCGCCTTTTGGCCTTCTTCCCAAAAAAAAGATGCATCATCGCCGCCGAAGCGAATAACCAGAATATCACGGACAGGAAGGAGAAATCACCGGTATAGTCATTAGACACTGAGTTGGTGGCAATGTCTGTTTGGGCGAACGACTGCGGCGCTACGTCCACTTCATCTCCCGACGCCGTGGCCATGTCTGCTGCGGCCGCCTCCTGCCCTTCGCCGTCCGCTGCCTGTGCATCAGCAGATACCTCCACGGTGCTGTCGGCGGCCATCAGGGAGGCATCGGCAGGAGGAAGCTCCGGCAGCCTGTCGTACGCATAGTTGCCATTATTGAACAGGGAAACCACAGACCTGATGCCGTCTGTAAACGCGGCGTCATAGTTATGCTCCTTAATACGCGGTATCATATACTCCTGCTGGATGCGGAAACAAATAATATCAGGCATATCGGCCTCCAGCCCGTACCCCGTTTCAAACTCCAGCCGGCGGGCATCTTCCACCATCAATACCAGCAATCCGTTGTTCTTCTCCTTATCCCCGATTTTCCAGTAGTTAAACAGCTTATGGACAAAATCCCGCGATTCATTATCACCGATACTACGCAATATTACCACCGCTACCTGCGCTTTGCCATCCCTATCCAGCACCGATAATTTTTCATTCAGTTCACTTACCGCGGCATCGGAAATAAGATGATCCGGATTGCTTACATAACCCCCGCCTGATTTTTTCGGATCGGGAACATCCTCTACACTGAACTTTTGTTTTTTACTTTGATCACATGACGCCAGGAAACCAGTGAACAGCACCAGCAACAAACATCTGAATAAAAACGATTGATATTTCATCGGGATATTTTCTGTGCCGAAGATATGTTTATTTAATTTTTCCTTTCAGCAGAAAAAAGTATTTTAACTGCTGATGAAGCCTGTTTTAAGCATATGGATACTACTATCCTGCCTTGCAGTCACCCGCAGCTTTGCACAAACCAAACCTGCCGATACCACTGTAAAACCACCCGTACAACTGAAAACAGTGAATATTGTACAGTATAATTTTTTTAAAGATTCTGCCGCTTTCCGGGAAGAGTATAGTAAAGAGATGACTTTCCGTCGTCCAAAATGGTACGAAGTTTACAAGATCACTGCCGTAGATATTCATAAGCTATACCAGGTTACGCAGTTTAAAAAGAATAAAAAGAAAATAGCCTTCCGGCATATGTTATTGAATAAAGAACAGGAGATGTATATAAACAGTATATACACGCCGTCGCTGGTAAATAAGGTGACCCGGCTCGACGGCGACAGCCTGCAACTTTTTATGCGATACTACCAGCCGGATTATTCCTTTATCAAATCAGCGTCCGACTATGACCTTTATGCGGAAATAAAAAAGCAGTACGGGATATTTACCAGGGTCCGCGACAGCATACCTCCACGGCCATAAAACATGGCAGGTCCCATTTCTTTGGCATCCCTGCTGCTAAAAATACTATATTTCAGTATCCATACGTTTTACTATTTCCCGCTATTATTGCGGTAATGGTAACTGCTGTGGCAAAGATTACATAAATTAGTGATCTCAAACCACTTAACGTTGTTAGTTTTAAAGATTCTCAATACAGCTCACATGAAAAGGTTTTTCATATTGGTTGCCCTGCTCGTTCCGGTAGTACTTACCGCGCAAACGAAACTCAGTCAGAATATTGCAGACGATTTCTCCGCACGGGTAGCCGCTCATTATCAGTTGCCGCACGATTCCATCACGGGGTACATTGCCGAACAGCTCACCCGCAGCGGTAATGCCGGCCTGGATATCGACTCCACTGTTTTTGACCTGAAAAAAGACCCGGTAGCCCTGGACGCGGCACTGAAATACCTTTATCAGTACAGTGATTGCAACCGGCAGCGGTTTATTGCCAACCTGCGCAGTATGGGGCTTCAAACCAACAGCGTATTTCCCATCGCCACCTATACCGCCAATAAATACAAAGGGGAGGTGAAAGCCCTCCTGGATGATAAAAAAGATTTCCTGGCTACTTATACAGGACCGGTAACCGGTAAAAAGCCTCCTGCTACCATTGCTGAAGTTGCCGCCGCCAACCAGGCAGCAGCCGCCGCACCTGCCACCACATCCGGTGGCAATGAAAGTACTGCTGCCACAGCAACAGGCAGCACAGATGCTGCTACCCCCGCTGCTCCGGCTGCGGATACACGAAACTGGGAGGTACGCCCTCTGTTCCAGGTACGCACCCCCGAACAACTGGTAGAAATGTACGGAGCCAACAATGTTACCCAACATGACGCGATTAACCTCTCCGGCGAAAAAGACGGTGAAGCCTACCTGATATACCCGGATACAGACAATGAACTGGAAGTACAGTTTGACGGTGAAAATGGCAACATCCTTACTTTCTCCCACTACCCTTCCAAATGGAAATCGCCTTATGGCATAAAAGCCGGCGACCCGTTGGATAAACTCATTAAGGTAAACGGCCGCCCCTTTAAACTGAATGCTTTCGAATGGACCAACGGTGGTATGGTAACCAGCTGGAACGGCGGAGCCCTGGAAGGCAAAAACGTGATCGTAATACTGAAAGCCAACAACACCGGCGATCCCAAACAATACGACCAGGCTACCGGCGATAAAATACTCCGTTCGGATATGCCAGCCCTTAAAAAGCTGGATATTGTCATCGAATCAGTAGCGTTTAAAGCAGCGAATTAAGCTATTGCTGAAAGTGCAGGCAAACATTGGCCAGGACCGGGCTCACCGGTAAGCCAATTTCCGTTTGCACTTTTCATTTACGCTGATTATCTTGTTTGTATGAAAAAATTTATATTCTCCGGCGGCCTCCTTCTACTGGCGCTTACCGGTATTTCTATTCACATGAACGGACAAACGAAAAAGTATCCATCGCTGAACCACATGGCGCTGTATGTTGTAGACCTGAAAATAAGCACTGAATTTTACAGGGATATTATCGGGCTTGAGCCAATGGAAGAGCCTTTCAAAGATGGCAGGCACAGTTGGTTTAAGGTAGGGCCTCATAGCCATGTACACGTAATCTCCGGCGCAGCCAAAGCCACTACGCACGACAAGAACACGCATCTTTGCTTTAGCGTACCCGATATGGAGGCCTTCATCGGGGTATTGAAAAAACATAATATCGCCTTTGAAGACTGGCCGGGCAAAGCCGGGGCAGTAAATAAAAGAGTGGATGGCGTACAGCAGATCTATCTCCGCGACCCGGACGGATACTGGCTGGAGATCAATGATGATAAATACTGATCATATACACAGGCACCACATATGGTTGCCGTAACCTTATTCCAACCGGCATACAACGAAGGCATTGACCGCTTTTTTAAGGGCTGATCATTGTCTTCGTTGCAGTTATTGCCTGGTATCTATTATACCAAAGCAGGTTTCAACATCGCCAATGTTTTTGTTGTGATTAACCCCTGTTTGCCCCCTACCGGCCGCTCCGCCGCTACTATCTGAACAGATCCGTTAAGTAATCGTGAACAGATCTCCAAAATCCCCTTTTTTTCCTTAAATTCATTAACGAGAGTCTTTAGTCATACCCTGCTTTTTATGTCATTACTACTGAATGTTCCCAACGCGGAAAAAGAGCATGCTGCATCTATGGGCGCCCAATGGGACCAGGTAGCGCATACCTGGTATTTACCGGAGGACCGGTACGACCGGCTGATAGACGTGGCCCGGTGGATACCGGAAAAACATCCCGCGATCATCCTGCCCAATGAAATAAGTATTGTACATGCAGGCAGGCCGTGCTGGAAATGCCAGCATCATAATCGCGTGATAGCCATTGCGGGTAATTATTTTTATGAGAAAGATATGAATGAGCGGGATGAACTGGTATGGCTGGCCCAGGATTTCTTTACTGTATTCCAGCAGGTATCTGCTATTTCTGAAAATCTTCAAACACTGCTGAACGATCACTATCCGCGTTATAAGCGGGCCTGGTCAAATACGCAGGGAGATCACTGCTGGTCTAACCACTGTGAATCCTGCAACAGTATTCAGGGCGACTGGTTCCTTTTCGATGAAGCCGGCAGCGTATTCAACCCAACAGAAAGAACCGAAGCCTCACAGCTAATGATCCGCAATTACACCCTGAAATACGCTCCATTGATAGATGCAGTATATTCCTTAGGCGATCATGCACGGCTTATTAATGAATTTGCAGAAAGACCCGATCTATAACTGTACCCTTGTTTTCAGGAAATCAAAATAACGGGCATCTTCTTCTGCAAAAATCTCCTCTCCCTCCAGCATATACGCCCTTAAAAGATATTCCAGCGATTGCTCCATCTGCTTCAGCTCAAACAGGCTTTCTCCCAGGCGCAGGTTTACAAAGCCGTTAGCCTGTGCATCCGGGCCATTAAGCGCATCAAAAAAGTTATTGGCCGCAGCCTGGTAATCGCCTTTAAAATAGTACATATCGCCTATGCTGGCATACAACCAGGTACTGGCTTCCCAATGCTGCGCCGGTGGAGGCAGAAGTTGCAGCGCTTCTGAGAACCGGGCAATAGCGCCGTCAAAGTCATCTGCATCAGCCAGGTTGTTACCCGCTTCAGATAAAGCTTCTATCTGTTCGTAAATATCTGCGGGCAGCTGTTCCACCAGGACAGCCAGGCCGGGAAATGCATGGAGGTATTTTTCGTCGGCGCCTTCAAATACCCGCCCGTTGGACTTATTCAGAGCAGTTATAAAATGCGTTCGCGCGCCTTCCATATTACCGGTTTCAAACAGCGCTTTTCCCATCACGAATTCACGTTCGCCATCGCCGGGACGTGCAGGATCACACCGTTGCAATATGCTGGCCCAGCGTATTAATGCGTCAGGATTTTTTAAAATAAAATAAGTTTCCGCAATAGCAAGGGCAATATCATAGCTCTCTTCATACCCTTCTTTGGGGGCTGGTAATAGCTCCCATGCTTCTTCCAGCTTCAGTACGTACCGGGCAGGATCATTGTTTTCAAACAAGACCTCTGCTTCCTGCCATATGCCTTCAATAGCGGTCACTATTTTCTGATCGGCTAATTCCATATATCCTGGTTTAAAATAAAGTCCCTGTACAACCGGAACTGTACAGGGACAAAAATAAGATGGAATATTTTAAATACTTAGTCTGAATATACTTAGCACTCCTTTATGATCTGTAGGCCAGGTACCGGTTGGCGGCAGAAAGTAATCCTGCCCCTGTTCCTTCTCCCGCCGGTTCCTGATAATACTTCCTGAAGGGCCTACCACGGCGCTCTTTCGCAAGGTGAGCTTCTTGTCGGGGTAAAAATAAATATAATCTATCCTTTCCCTTTCATCTGCATCCGGCGCCCAGGCCAGTTTTTTCACATCTACTGCTTTATTATCTGCAGGAAAAGTAAAACCCGGATGAGTAACAGCAGACGGGTAAATAACCCGATAGCTGTCTTTAAACCCTTTATCCTGCAGCATTACAGAACAGGTCCAGGGCGCAACCACACCATGATGATCGTAAAGATCTTTTGTGGCAGCGGTCCAGTCGAGATGACTGGCCTCATTAAAGTCGCCACCGAGGAATACGATCCGGTTACGGCTTATATCATCCGCTGCTGTCTTTAAAAACGCCGCAACGCCTTCATCCCTTTTGGATGCAAGGTTAGAGGCCATGATAGTATCGAGGTTAGTACAGGGTGCTGCCATCTTTTTCCATGTAACACCATCATATCCTCTTGGCAGATACACTGCATAATTCAGGTAATCGAGATGGGCTGAATACACCGCTACTTCCCGGCCATGCACATTGGCTACCAGTTTGCAGATCGCTCCATTATCGCTGAAGATAACGGAGCTGTCTGTGATCGGGTACCTGCTAAGCAGCCCCGCGCCCTGGCTCAGAAAAGAATAATACTTTTTGCCTTTTGTATTCAATGAAGCCACCAGCCTGTCGCACAGCCGGGTGTTATTATAATTCCTTACTTCGCTCAATGTTACAAAGTCGGCATCTACAGCAGCTATTTCATCTACAATAGCATTATAACCACCGGGCACCACGGTTCCCTCCTGCCAGATGTTGAGCTGAAATACCGATAAGCGGATATCTTCCGAAATTCCTTTAAAAGAGAAAAACAAGATGTTTCCTGCAATGAGCAGAAATGTTCTCAGATGTCTGATCATATGATGCCGTTCATTTATCACTGTTTATTGAAACGGTGGTTAGATAATACCGTTTTCAAAGGAGCGCATTTCACGTTGTAATTTTTCTCCCTTGTATTCTTCAGCGAGCTCCAATCTTCTCAGCCCGATCTTTATATATTCTTCCTGCATCTCAATACCGGTGCAGTTCCTTCCCAGGGCTTTGGCCACAGCGCAGGTGGTAAAGGTACCGGAAAAAGGGTCCAGTATCCTGTCGCCGGGATTAGAACTGGCTTTAATAATACGTTCCAGGAGCGCCACGGGCTTTTGTGTGGGATGATTTTCATATTCATCCATGCGGTAGCGTACCCGTGGAAAGTCCCATACATTACCCGGCACCTTTTGCGTGTTATATGCAGCAGGCGTACTTTTGCGGTAGTCGATCAGCTTTCTTTTTGCGCCGGTTTTTGCTTCAACCAGTATATCGGCAGCGTTGAAAGTATAATTACTTTTATCGTTCACGCAAAACAGGATGGGCTCATACATAGACCCAAAATATTTCCGGGCCTGTACGCCGGAACTATCGTAGCTCCATACAATACGGGACAGGATATTTATTTTTCCGCGCAGGTAAATATCGAAATATGGCATAAACTGGGTAGCTGTCATTACATAGAAGCTACCTGCCGGTTTGAGCTTCCTGATACAAAGATCCAGCCACTGGTAGCACCATGTAAGGTATTCTTCTTCCGTATCCCATTTCTCAATATGCCCGTTAAAGTTTTTACCGATATTATAGGGAGGATCGGCGAAGATGAGATCCACTGAACGATCCGGCACCAGTGTTTGCAGGGCCTGCAAAGCATCTCCATGTATTATTGTATGACTCTGGGTACCGAAAACTTCCATTTCCTTCTTTTATGCCGATAAATTTAGCTAAAAAAGGCCAGGATAAAATATCCTGGCCTTTTTCCGGAAGGTATTGTAAAAAATGAGTACAGGAATAAATAAACAGTGCTGCAAGTTAGAAATAAGTTATTCAACCTGGAATAACACTAAGTGGGGATTATATGATTATATTCGTATAAATACTAATGGAAGATGAGCCTTCAAAAACCCATTCCAATAAAAATCTTCCTGGCGATCTTATCCTGTTTCGCCTGGTTTGCACTTATTCCACAGTTTTTTATCACTATCGGCAACGGCAACGCTCCATGGTTTGAGAATTTCATCCGGTATTTCAGTTACTTCACCCTGCTTACCAACGCCATGGTAGCGGTTTACTGCACGGTACTGCTGGTTGCTCCAAACAGCCGCTGGGGCCGGTTCTTTGCGCGTACAGGCACTGCTACCGCGATAACCGTATATATCACTATCGTAGGCCTGATCTATAATATAATACTCCGGAAGCTCGCGCAATTTGAGGGGTTACAAAAAATATTAAACGAGGTACAGCATGTAATAGTGCCGGTACTATTTGTTTTGTACTGGTGTGTGTTTGTAAACAAAAGTTCCCTCCGGTGGAAGGATTTTCTTCCCTGGTTGGGGTATCCTTTTATTTACCTTTTGTTTGTACTGGTGCGCGGTTCTTTCTCAAACTTTTACCCTTACCCGTTTATCCATTTAGGCAATATAGGTTTGCAGCAAACGCTGATTAATGCTGCACTGATGGGTGTTCTATTTATTTTAATGTCCCTCGCATTCATTGGCATAGGAAAACTGTGGTCCCGGAAAAAATAGTTATTTGCGGGTGCTGTACCCCCTCAGTTTCGCGCGGATATACTTTCCTGATTCCGTAAGCTGATTGGCTGTCCATCCGCCATTGGCAGGGGCTCCCGGCAAAAGGATAGAACATAGTTCATTTGGTTTGTCGGATACCGACCAATTGATCCAGCTCACCTGGTTGTTTTCCAGGAAAGAGAACCATGCTTCCCATTGCGGATAGTCGATATGCCCGCTGCCGGTGGCTTCGGAGCCATTGCACTCCGTTACAAATACCGGGATATTTTTACTGAGTGCGTAGGCGCAGTCGTCCCGTAACCACTGCCCATGCGACGCCGCATAAAAATGAACGGTATACATAATATTACTGTAACCGGTTAAAGGCGCATCTGCTACTTCACGGATCTTTTGGTCCCAGTGCGGGCAGCCTACAATGATAATGTTATCCGGGTCATATGCGCGGATGCCTGCAATTACCGCGGCGGCGTAGGCTTTTACCTGTTCCCATGTTTGCGTTTTATTGGGTTCGTTGATGATCTCATAAAGGATATGCGGATGATGACCATAAGTTTGGGCCATCTCTTTAAAGAAAGCCACCGCTTCTTCCTGGTGAAATGCTTCACAGTGCCAGTCAATAATTACATAACTGCCTTTTGCCAGCGCAGCATCCACCACGTTCTTCAGCAATTCAAGCTGGCGTGCACGGTCGTTCAGATAGGCGGGCTTTACATCTACCCCCATAGCAGCACGGACAATATCTGTTTTAAAATCATCCGTGAGCCAGTTCACCACGCCCTGGTTCCAGAACTGCGGCCACCAGGTGCTCCAGCCGAAGCTTTGTCCACGCAGGGTGATGGTGTTGTTATGCTGATCTTTCAGGTAACGGCCTGATACATGCAGGGCTCCATAACGCTGCACCGGTGAGCCGGCCGGCAACGTATAGTCACCGGGGCTAGTAAATACAGGCCGTGCCGGCTTTGCCTCCGTAAAAAATCCGGCAAGAAATATTGCAACGAAGAAATAACATTTTAGCGTTTTCATATCTGCTATAATTTATCCTGCTTTCTTCGGTGAATCTTTACCGGACTGCCGGATATAGGCAGATGGTAATACTCCGAATTCAGCTTTAAAAGATTTGGTGAAATAATGTGGGGTATTGAAGCCCACTTCATAAGATATCTCTGCAATGCTCAGCTGGCTCTTTTCCAGCATCTGCGCCGCTTTCCGGAGCCGGATGGAACGTATAAAATCAACCGGCGTTTTGCCGGTAAGCAATAGCATCTTTTTATATAGTGATACCCGGCTGATGCAAAGATGCTTACTCAGTTCAGCTACGCTCAGGTTGGCATTCTGCAGGTTTTCTTCCACAAATGCCAGTGCTGCTGCCATAAACTTTTCATCTACCGACTGAATGCTGATATCCGCTACCTGTACTTCTACCTGTTTCGTATATACTTTCTTGATAGTGGTTTGTAAAGTAAGCAGGTTCCTGATCTTAGACAACAGCATTTCAAAATTGAATGGCTTGCAGAGGTAGTCGTTAGCACCGGTTTCCAGTCCTTTCATCTGGTATTCTTCTCCTACCAGTGCCGTAAGCAGGATAATCGGGATATGCGAGGTTCTTTTATCCTGTTTGATTTTTGTACATAGCTCAAGGCCATTCATTTCGGGCATGCTCACATCGCTCACAATCAGATCGGGGTGCAGGGCCAGCGCTTTCTGCCATCCTTCCTTTCCATTGGCGGCTTCCAGCAAACAAAAATGTTCCTGTAGATTGTCTTTCAGGTAAAACCTGAAATCTTCATTGTCTTCTACCAGTAAAACAGTTGGCTTCTTGTTCTTTTCCCGTTGGGGAGCGCCATGCTGCTGATTTTCTTCCACTGCCACCTCCTTGCCGGCCGGCGCTGTTTGCAACGGCAGTTCTACAATAAAGCAGCTGCCACCGTTAGTAATGGATTCCACACGGATATTGCCCTGATGCAGTTTTACAAACTCCCGCGTGATAGATAAGCCAATACCACTTCCCTGGTTGATAAGTGAAGCAGGAATATCGTGCTGATAGAACCTGTCGAAGATCTTATCTACCTTCTCCGGGGGAATACCAATTCCGGAGTCCATTACATTGATACGAAGATGCACCGTGTTACTGCCGGCTTCAGCAGGAATGAGGTTCAGGAAAACACCCACATGGCCACCTGCCGGTGTAAACTTAAACGCATTGGAAAGCAGGTTGAACAGGATCCTTTCTATCTTATCAAAATCAAAACTGGTTTCCAGGGAAGGAACATCTGTATCAAAGGCAAATTTGATATTTTTCTGTTCGGCAATATCCATGAAGGAAAAAGACACTTCTTTGATGAAGCGGATGATGTCGCCCTGCCTGGCATCCAGTTTCAGGTCATATACTTCCATCTTCCTGAAATCCAGCAATTGATTTACGAGGTTCAATAAACGTTTTACATTACGCTTGATCATACTTACCTGCGCATTCTGTTCCGCCAGCTGCGGGTCTTTCAGCATTTTATCCAACGGAGCTATGATCAGCGACAGCGGTGTTCTGAACTCGTGGCTTACATTCGTGAGGAACTTGATCTTCAGGCGGTCAAGCTCATGCAGCCTCCTGGCTTCCTCCCTTTCCTGTTCCCGGATCCGTAACGCTTCCTGCTTTTCCTGCTCCTGTAAAAATTGTGTCCTTATTCTTTTGATGCCCCGGTATCTCAGGTAAAATAAAATGGCTAAAATCAGCAATACATATGCTACATAAGCGATCTGTGTTTTCCAGAACGGCGGCAGGATACGGATATTTACCGTCAGTACTTTTCCGTTCCATGTGTCGTGTACGGTAGATGTTCTCACCTTGAATACATAGTTCCCCGGGTCTACATTAGTATAAGTAGCTTTCCGGGTCCTGTTATCAGCTGCTATCCAGTTTTCATCCAGTCCTTCCATCATGTACTGGTACCTTACTTTATCGGGGCTCAGGTAGTCCAGCGCGGCAAATTCTATCGAAAAAAAATTCTGGTTATAATTCAGTACAATATTCCTGGTAACAGTAATTGAAGCCGGAAGGATCACCCGGCCGTTAATTTTCTCACCGGGCTTTACAGTATGATTAAATAACTGGAAATCTGTAAATACCAGTTCCGGTAAGATGTTGTTGATCTTAATGCTTTCCGGGTTGAAAAAATTAAAGCCATTGAATCCGCCAAAAATCATTTCGCCCTCTGTGGTTACCAGGGAAGCGTCTTCATTAAATTGCTTACCCTGCAAACCATCTTTTACATCATAGTTAATAAAATTCATTTTATATATCCCGTTCTCCACTGATACAACTCCATTAGAAAGACCGTTGGCTGTACTCAGCCACAGATGATGTTTTTTATCTTCCCGGATACCCAGGATATTATTATCTGGTAATCCGTTCTCTTCCCTGAACAGGGAAAACCGTTTAGTACGCGGATCAAAAATATTCAGTCCCTCACGTGTGCCAATACAAATGTATCCCCTGCTGTCTTCGATCATGGAAAGGATATTATCATTTGCCAGGCTGTTGGGATTATTATTATCGTGCTGGTAATGTACAAATTTCCCGGTCTTTTTCTCCAGCACATCAATCCCGTTGGAAGTGCCTATCCATATATCTTTCCGGAGATCTTCCAAAAGGGTGAAAATATAATTGGAATGGATGCTGACGGCATCTTCTCTTCTTAAATGTTTAAATGTTTTTGTTTTCCGGTCAAAAATATTGATACCGCCGGACAGCGTCCCCACCCAGATGCGATGTTCACTGTCTTCCATAATTTCATATACCCTGTTATCAGACAGGCTATTCGTATCCTGGTCATCATGACGGTAATGGGTAAACGTTTTTCCATCGAAGTAATCGAGCCCGCCGAGATAGGTGCCTATCCATATTTTCTGTTCATGGTCTATACAAAGACTTACAAGCACATTAGTGCTTAAGCTATTCGGATTGGATTTATCGTTTACGTATGCCTTATAGGTACCTGTTTGCGGGTTAAAGCAGGTAAGGCCACCGCCGTTGCTGCCCAGCCAGATATTCCCCTTTGCATCCTCTGCAAAAGCGTTTATATCGCTGTAGTTCAGCGCTTCCGGCAGCATCGGGTCATGGCTGTACAGCGGAAATTTAAAGATGTCAGGGTAATAGTAATTGACGCCTTTTTTATAGGTGCCCAGCCATATCATACCGGTAGCGTCGCTGTATAATGTAGTGATACTGTTTTGGGTAAGACTGTTTTGATTACGCTCATCCATCACCAGGTGCTGTATATGAAAGTCTGGTTTGCTGAGCAGGTTAATGCCGCCGGGATCAGTGGCAATCCATATCTTTCCCTGCTTGTCCTGCATCACCGCATTTACTACATTGGCGCTGATCCTGTTTTCCGGTGCATCTTTATAAAAATGTTTGAATTGGTTATGCGTGGGACTGTAATAGTAAAGTCCGTCGCTGTTGCCGGTAAACAGCCAGATATCATGCTGATGGTCAACATACAACTGGTATCTTACAGGTTTCTTTTTTGCTACAGCGGCATATAGAGGGATGGCCCGGTATACTACTTTCCGGGTGCGGGTATCAAACTGTTCCACCCATCCGTCCTGGTAAGCAATCCACAGGTCGCCACGTTCATCCAGTACCATATCAGACATAGCGGTGGAATGAAGGGAAGTGCTGTCGTTTGCTATAACACCGTAGGCTTTTACCTGCCGGGGATGTTCATTCAGGATAATGATACCATGTTCCGCATGTAAAAAATAAAATTCTCCATCGGGGCCTTTCAGCACTTTTTCCACCTGGTAGCCCTGAACTTCCAGCGGATGAAGCAATCTGGCCACATCATCGTTAAAACTGTCTGTTTCCGGATCATAGATGGAGAATCCCAGCTGTGTCCTGATCCAGAACCGGTTCCCCGGGGCATCATAAATATTGGTGATAAAATTATCGCTGAGAGAAGAGGCATCATTCGGCCTGTGTTTATACACTTTAAATTTAGACCCGTCGAACCGGTTGAGACCATTAAAAGTACCCAGCCACAGGAAGCCCTTTGCATCTTTAATGATGCTCGTAACCCCGTTGTGCGACAGCCCGTTATTTACATCCAGGTGCGAGAAAGCATACGATACATCCTGCGCGGTAACAGATGTACAATACATCCATAACAACAGCAGGTATTTTATACTGGTAAGTTTCATCTGGTAACGTGGATACGATTAAAAAAGTTGGTAAAGCCCCGCTGCAGGGTGGCTGCAGCGGGGAATATGAAAATACGATTCCTTCGTTTAAATGTATAGTATTTTCGGATTACTCGATCACCAACGGGGTTTCCGATGTTATATCCACCGGCGCCGTACCATCAGTGCTGAAAATCAGGGGGCCGGTGGTGGCGGTGGCAGGTACTTTCAGCACCAGGTCCGTCAGTGATTTACTGACAAATTCCGTTACCACCGCATCGTCGTTACCAAAAGTAACACGGGTTATCCAGTTTACAAAAGTACCTTTAATGGTGATGGTTGCCCCTTTGGCAGCGGTAGCCGGAATAGTGGTAATAGTTACGGGTACATCCAGGTTTAAAATTGTTTTCGATATCACGTCACCTTCGGGCGTTTTCAGGCTTACTATTCCTTTCTCCGTTTCCTGTGGAATGACGATCACGATACGCTCCGCGGTCCGTTCTGTAAAGGCCGCGGCTTCCACAGTAGCCCCCTTCAGCGCTATAGCGGTTACTTTATCAAGACGGGTGCCTATAAAGCTGATCTTATCACCCGGTTTTGACCCCGAAGGGCCAAAGCTCAGGAGTGTTACCTTATCGGATTGGGAGGAGTCTTCATCTTTGCTGCAGCCTGTGGAACCCGCGATGAGCAGGAGCAGCCATAGCAAATGTTTATGCAGAACAGTTTTCATTGCAGGTAGATTAATTTCTTATTTTTTAATCACTTTTGGTACTATGCGGAAGTTATCAAAAGACATATCACAGTCGAGCTCACCGGCGCCGTTGAATACCACCCGCGTATAATATCCGTTGGGTTGTACGGTTTGTCTGGCATAGCTGGCGGTTATTTCCTCATAGGGGATCACCACTGTTTGCCATACCCCCTTCGTATCGTAGGGTGGCATCCAGGAGAAATCTCCCTGTTTGTCGTCCTTCACTCCTATACAAAATTTAAGTGCGTTATTGTTGTACGGTTTCTTGGTATTCAGTTCAAACTTCAGGTTATAGTTTTCCGGTTTCAGGATGGCTTCATCCGGGATGTTTTTGCTGATAGGGCCCATTGCATCAGCAGGTCCGCCGGCCAGCTCTACCCACCCCCAATTGCCGATGGGTTGTTTTACACGGATGTAGTTGCCATTGATCGCCGTGGGATCTTCCGGACCAGGGTTGGATACCACGAAGGAGGCATTCCACCAGCCGGTGAAAGGATCGCTGCTGATGAATATGTTCCTGTTATCACGGAACCAGAAATCTGAAACGGCTTCCCCGAAATTGGTCTTAACCATGATCTGCCCGGGCTGTGCGCCGGCAGGCACTCTTACTTTCAGTTGTTTATCCGTTATTTCCACTATTTCGCCGGCGGCTCCTCCAGTGAATGTTACTGTTACCGGTGCATAGAAAAAATCGCCGGTAATAGTGGCTATGTCTCCGGCAGCTATATATTCACAATCCATCCGGGTAACCTGCGGTTTACTGATCTTCACAGGGAAATTATATTCGAGCTTTTTACCACTGGCAAAGAAGAGCTTTACTTTATTGTCTACCTCTACGGGGATCTGTGATGGTACGCTCACCAGGATTACGGTGGAGGTAATGTAGGGCTGCGTAAGGCTTGCCTTCTGATCATTGAACCAGATTTCCCGGACATCGCCCAGGTTTTCACCTACAATGGCAATGAGCACACCCTGCCCGGCTTCCACCAGGAGGGAATCTGCAGTAGCCGGATCTGTTAAGCGTACATAACTGATGCGCGGCTCCCCGTTGTTGGGGAGATTATCTTTTTTAGTGCAGGACAAAATGCCTATGCACATTATAAGAAAGGTAATGGCGCTATATATCTTTTGCATGGGATGTTATTTTTTTTATAAAAACGTATAGCCTTATTTGTTATAATAATCAACCGCAGGCTTCTTCAGGTTAGGCGCCTGGCTTAATTCTGCTGCCGGTATTGGAATCAGGAAGTTCCCGTCGTTGGCAACAATTTTCCGGAAAGAAGCCCATGATGTTTTCACACATTTCCAGGAAGTAGGATCGGGCATTTTATCCGGCGCAGTGGCAAACAGGCCCCTGTCCTGTGCATTCAGGATGGCATACGTTTTTGCCTTGTTATAATAGTGAAGCGATACCAGGTCGTACCATGCCATTCCTTCCATGGCAAATTCCACGATGCGTTCATTGAAGATCACATCGGCGGTAAGCGGTTTTTCAAAACGGGGCAGGCCTGCCCGGGTATGAACCGCATTAAAATATTCCAGTGCTGTGGCGTCGGTAGTGCTGGCATTGTTGCCCAGCACGGCTTCTGCATAAATAAGGTACATTTCGGCCAGTCGCATCATATAGGTGTCGTTGCCATAGTTTTGCTGGGCTGATTGCCCGCCTACGTCTGCGGCTCTTCCTGTTACATATTTTTTTATACAGAGGAAGTTATTATCACCGGTAACATAAGGATAAATCAGTTTGGGGGTGGTGCCGTCTGCCAGCTTCTCTGTAATCTCGGGGTAATAAGCGCCGGGCATAAAGAAGGTGGCTTTCAGTCGTTGGTCCAGCGTCCGGCCACTGATCAGTGTATCGCCTGAGTTCACGAATCCTTCATACTTACCTATCATCCACCAGGTAGCGCTTTTATCGCCTCCCCAACCGTCGCCGTTGCACATTTTGTTATCATAATTCAGGTCTGAAGGCGCAGCGTTAGAAGCGCCCCAGTCGCCAGGTGCGTATACCCATTGCAGTGAGAACATCGACTCTGCATTGTTATCATACGGGAAAAGAAAAAGATCGTAGTAGCTCCTCAGCAAAGCATACTTACTTTTGGTGATCACCCTTTGGGAGAAGTATTTGGCGCTATCGAGATCCGACTGGTTACGGGCTCCGGAGCCGTTTGCCCCAAGGCCTGACCTTGTAAGGTAGAAGCGCGCAAGCATTCCTTCCGCCGTCCATTTTGTGATGCGGCCTTCACGGGCAGGTACTTCCGGTAGGTCTTCCGCAAGAGACCGCATTTCGCTGATTACAAATTTCCATACGCTTTCCACGGTGTTTTTGCGGAGAGAAGTATCTGAGATCAGCTTCAGGTTATCTTCAATGATGGGCACTTCTCCCCAGTTCATCACCAGGTAACGGTAAGCCAGCGCCCTCATGAACCGGGCTTCTGCAATAGCCATTTTCTTTGCTGCAGGCGATACTTCCGGGCCTGCATATTTATTGATATTGGATATTGTGAGATTGGATTGCCCTATCACGATAAAGAAAGACCGCCAGGATGCGCCATTAGCCGCAGTATTGGCAGTAGTATTGAATTCCACGTTCTCTTTGTCGTTCCATCCTGAGTAGGCAGTTCCCGCCCTGAAATCTCCAATACTGATAGCCGAGCGCCCGTTGTAATCAGACCATACTTTACTATAAAGTAATGCCGTTGCCGCCATCAGCTGATCATCTGTTTTATAAAAACCCGCATCCACAATGGCGTCTTTGGGAGGACGGCGTAAAAATTCCTTTGAGCAGGCAGCCAGTAACACAACAGGCAGCAGCAGGAAGAGGTGATATATATTGAGTGTCTTCTTTTTCATAACCAGCAATTTTAGAAGTTAACGCTTAGGGCAAAAGTGTAGATACGGGTAAGTGGATAACGTCCGTAATCAAGTCCTATGGCTTGGTTGGCAGAACTGGCGTCTCTTCCCACATAACCGCCTACTTCCGGATCATATCCTGAGTACCCGGTGAGCGTGGCCAGGTTTTGCGCGCCAAATGTAAACCTGGCGCCCCTTACAATCTTTTGTTTTGCCAGCAGGGAAGATGGTAAACTATAAGAGAGAGAAACATTTTTCAGCCTCAGGAAAGAGCCATCTTCCACATATCTGTCGGTGATCCGGCCATAGTTGGCATTTGGTCCGTTAGAGATCCTTGGAATACTTGTTCCGGGATTGGCCAGTACTATGTTACCATCTTTATCTGTTACCGGTTTGGCATAATCTATTGCGGCTACCATCATGTTGCGGCTAAGATTAATCTGGTTAGGATTGGAATTTACCCGGGCCAGGTAATTATATACATCATTGCCATAAGTACCGGTAATTAAAATACTCAGATCAAAACCTTTATAGGAAAAGGTATTGGTGAAACCGCCAAATACTTTGGGATATGGATTACCGATATAGGTCTGATCGTTTACATCAATGATACCATCAGGTTTCCCCTGCGGGCCACTCACGTCTTTGAACTTTATATCTCCCACCCAGATATTATCTACGTTGGTTGGCAGGCGTTTCCCGGTATTATCTACCGGTACGGCGCTTTTATTGATTTCATCTACCGACTGGAATATGCCTTCCTGGATATAGCCCAGGAACAGCCATGGGGCCTGTCCTACCACCGATTGCTGGGTCCAGTTGTCGAGCCACCATGAGGTGCGGTTCAATACACCGGCATCTGTGTTGAATTTCTTGATCTTTGTTTTGAAACCCGACACGTTGAGGCTGGATTCCCATTTGAAATCTTTCGTCCGGATATTAGTGGTATTGATAGTTACTGCCCATCCCTTATTTTCCAGGGAGCCAATATTTACAGTGGGCGCGCCTACGGCGCCAATTCCATTGGTACCCATATACCAGGGCAGGGGAATATCCATCAGCAGGTTGTTGGTATTCTTGATATAATAATCTGCCTCAATAGTAATTTTATTATCAAGGAAGCCCAGGTTAATACCAATATTATTGGTTTGGGTAGACTCCCATTGCAGCGCGGGGTTAGCATACCGCGATGTTAAAAAGCCCGTGCCTGTTGGTGTGGCTGCCGCCTGCATGGGTGCATAGATTCCCGCGCTCCAGCCAGAGTTACCGGTAACACCCGTTTCAAATCTTAATTTAAGATCGCTGATAAAAGGCACGTGAAAGAAGCGTTCCCTGGAAACCCGCCACGCGGCTGAAGCTGCAGAGAAGGTGCCCCAGATGTTTTCATCACCGAAGTTGGCAGAGCCATCTCTCCTGGCGGAAGCAGAAAGGATATAACGATCATCATAATTATAATTTATCCTGCCCAGATAAGACTCCATTGCCCAGTCGCCCTGCCCGCCGGCATTGGTGGCATCGGCTGCCTCGCCGGCATTCAGGTCCAGGATATCGTTGGTAAGAAAACCTTTCCTGCCACCGGTCAAATTTTTCCATCTGGATTCCTGTGCCTCATGGCTCACCATCAGGTTGATGTTGTGCTTTCCCAATTGTTTGGAGTATTCCACCAGCTGATTCCAGTTCCAGTAGGTACTCACATTGCTGCCATTGGTTAAACTGGCCCTGTCGTTTACCGCCCAGCCAATAGAATAGGTAGGCAGATAATTTTCCGTATTGGCAAACCCGAAATTGGTGTTAAAGGTGGTCCTGATATAGAGATCCTTGATGGGATTGATGCTGGCCCCGATCCCACCGAGCAGTTGCCGTCTTACTGCCCTGTTGATATTCAGGTTGGCAATGGCAATAGGATTCACGGGAGTAAAGGTATTTGCACCATTGGTAACATCGCCGCCTCCCCAGGAGCCATCCATATTTTTCACGGGGATCTGCGGTGTAAGCAGCAACGCGGTGGAAATAATATTTTCCTGGCTGGTGGTGAGATTTTCTTTTGTTTGGTTAAAGCTGAGATTTGCATTCAGAGTGATCCAGTTGCGTGGCTTATTGTCGAGGTTTAACCGGAAGCCATACCTGTCAAAGCCCGAGCCGGGGGCAATACCATCCTGTTTCAGGTATTCGCCGGAAAGGTAAAAGGTAGTTTTATCCGTACCGCCGCTGAGGCTCAACTGGTGTTTGCTCATGGGCGCATTTTTGAACAGTTCCTTTTGCCAGTCGGTGCCTTTGCCCAGCAGCGAAGGGTCCTTAAATTCATCCGGAGTATTACCTCCTGCCAGTGCATGGTACTCATTTACCATTTGTGCGTACTGGCGTAAGTCCATTACCGCAACATGCGGAGGGGGTGTTTGTATATTATACTGGAATGCATAATCCATTTTAGTATCGCCGGCCTTACCTCTTTTGGTGGTTACGATCAGTACCCCGTTGGTAGCCCTGGAACCGTATAAGGCAGTGGCAGAAGGGCCCTGCAGCACTTCAATATTTTCGATATCGGCAGGATTAAGGCCTGACAGCGGATTGGAGGAACTGGTTGCTCCGAAAGAGATAGCGGAGCCGGGCATCTGTACACCGTCAATTACATACAAAGGTTCATTAGTGCCATTGATGGAATTCACTCCGCGGATGTTAACGGAAATGCCGCCACCGGGCTGGCCGGAGTTCTGTGTGATGTACACGCCTGCCGTGCGGCCCTGGATGGCCTGTTCCAGTGTGGTATTTACCGTGCGGTCCATTTCTTTGGAGGTGACCGTAGTTTGCGCGCTGGTAAGGTTAGCACGCTTTGCTTTACCATAGGCAACTACCACCAGTTCATCGAGCTTGCTGGTGGCTGAGGTAAGCGATATACGGATAACCTCCTCATCGCCCACGCGGATTTCCCGGGTCTGGTAACTGAGGTAGGTGACTACCAGTATATCTCCTTTTGCCGCGGCAATGGTAAATTCACCATTAAGATTACTGAGCGCCATTGTTTTGGTTCCCTTTACCAGCACGGTGGCGCCGGGGAGTGGCTGCGATTCGCCTGTAATCACTCCCTTTACAGTATGGGTTTGACTGTATGCAGTGAGGGAGCAGCCGATCATTAACAATGAATAGCAGAGGAAAAAACAGCATACGGGTTTTAACCTTGTCAGAACTTTTTTCATTGATGAATGATTTGAGGGTGAGGTAATAAGTGTTTCATAACGTTTGTTTTAAACATACTGACGGTATCTGGTTGATATAAAATGTGGAATTCTAAAAATGTAAACTATTCGTGTACAGGACCTGTTTTATGGCATTGCTGACGCATCATAAAAGTGGTATAGGCCAACTTTATATATGGAATTCACGATGAAGCTATTGTACTTTCATAAAAATCCATATCAGCTTTGATAACGATTATAACACAAATGTTAACCGGGGATAACAAACTTTAAATCAGCATCTTACTAAAAAAATATTTAAAAAAATGGTAGGTTGCAGGGTCAGAAAAATACTACAATTGATAAATAAGTATTAACAATAGTAGTATCTGGCTGATAAATTTTCCGGACAATATTTGCCATTCTTTTGGGCGACTTAACCATATTTTATATTTTAAATCCTGTAATTGAGTTTTCTTATGAAATACACTACCCTTGGAAATACCGGACTTATAGTTTCCCGATTATCATTTGGTGCCATGACCTTTGGCAGTGATCCATCTATTCCTACTATATATAAGGTATCTGAAGAAGAGGCCGGCAGAATGATTGATACGTCGCTTGCCGCTGGTATCAATTTTTTTGATACTGCGGACGGGTATGCTGCTGGTCAATCGGAAGTAATGCTGGGCAAGCTATTGGCTAAGCGCCGGCATGAGGTGGTGATTGCCACTAAGGTAGGTTTCCGGAATGGCGCACCTATTACACAGTCAGGGCTTTCCCGCAGGCATATCCTGTACTCCTGCGACCAGAGCCTGAAGCGTCTGGGCACTGATTACATTGACCTGTATATTGTGCACCGCGAAGACCCGGTTACACCATTGGAGGAAACGCTTACCACGCTCGACGGGCTGGTTAAAAGTGGTAAAGTGCGTTATATCGGCTTCTCTAACTGGTCAGTATGGAAATCGGCGCTTGCCTGGCAGATGCAACGCGATAATGGCTGGGCCACTTTCTGCAATGGCCAGATGAACTACACCCTGGTAGGACGTGATGTGGAATATGATGTAGTGCCGTTTATGCAGCAGGCAGGTATAGGCATGACGGTTTGGGGGCCGCTGGCAGGCGGATTCCTGAGCGGAAAATACACCCGCGAAAACCTGAAAGAAGAAGGGAACCGTCTTTCTGGTTTTGATATTATTCCGTTCGATAAAGAAAAGGGCTTCGTTTTAGTAGACCGGATGAAAGAAATAGCGGCAGCACATAATGCTACGGTGGCACAAATATCACTGGCCTGGCTGCTTACCAAACCGGTGGTATCCAGTGTGCTGATTGGCGCTTCCAAAGCGCAACAGCTGGAAGACAACCTTAAATCAGCCACCATTGAGCTTTCCGCGGAGGAGGTGGAATTACTGGACAGTCTTACAGCACCGGGGCCCTTATATCCCCACTGGTTTAACCATAACCTGGCAGATCCCCAGCATGTAGCAGCGGGACTGGTTAAATAAGAAGATCAGCATGATCCGGGCCAGAGGTCCGGATCATGACATCAGCCGTTCTTTCGGGATCTGCTCCATTATTTTCCTCATTGCATGTTAATATTAACACCTGTCAGTACCGGCGACTTTTACTAAAATTTCGCTTATATTCATTAGTAAAACTCATCGTGTTTCATCCATGAATATTGGCCAGCAAATATTGTTTTTTATAAGCGCGTTAGGAGCATTTAATGGTATCATACTTAGTATTTATCTGTTAACAGGCAAAAAGAAAAGATCTGTTCCTACCATTTTCCTGATCACGCTGCTACTGGCGCTCAGCATCAGGGTAGCCAAATCTGTTTTCCTCTATTTCAATCCTGCTTTACCAAAAATATATCTGCAGATAGGCCTTTCGGCCTGCTTTCTCATTGGCCCTGCACTCTACTTCTTTTTCAGATCCGTACAGGAAAATGTTACCCGTATACCTGCATCCTGGAAATGGACATGGGGAATACTGTCGGGGATTATTATAGTTACCGGCTCCCTTCTTCCCTATGCTGTTTATCCTGTGATATGGAATAAGATCATTGTTTATATCATTTACCTGGAATGGTTTTCCTGCCTTATTGCTACAGGGTTTGTATTGAAACCGGTATTGAAAGCTTTTCTTGTGAACCGGGCTGCTGTGAATAGCACAGAGAGATTCCGCCTGGTGCTGTATGCAGGCAACTGCCTTGTTTTCCTGGCATACCTGTTGTCGTTGGCAAACGTTATATACGGTATCTATATCATTGGTCCGGTGCTCTTTTCCTGCCTGCTGTACCTGTGTCTTTTCTATAATTTACAGGGTAGCGGGTATGAAAATGCAGCACAACCCGTGAAAGCTGAAAGGAAAAAAATAGCCGCACCTGATGCGTTGATATGGATGGAGAAACTGGAAAAAGCAATTGTTGAAAAAGAACTTTATAAAGATCCAAACCTCAAACTCAACGACCTGGCGAAGGCTGTTAATATCTCTGTACACCAGTTGTCCCAATTGCTGAACGATAACCTCGGGAAAGGATTTTCCACGTACATTAACGAATACCGGATCAACGAAGCCTGCAGGCTGATCTCCAGTAATGATCATTTAACACTTGAAGCCATCGGATATGAAGTGGGCTATAACTCCAAATCCACCTTTTATGCCGCTTTCCGGAAAATAAAAGATACGACCCCGGCACTGTACAAAGAAAAAATCTCCTGACCAGCTCACTGGTTATCAACCTGTTAAAATTTCAAACAGTACGGTTTTATAAATCCGTACGCCTGATTTCAGCAAACGAAACTACCGGAGGCAAATCACTTTCTAGGTTTGCAGGAAACCGTTATTCATGATAAAATTTTCAGGTGCGCTCGGTATCCTGTTGATCTTCTGCTGTACTGTTCGCTGCCAGGTAATGGTCACCGGGAAGGTGACAGATGAGAAAACCGGGCAAGGCATAGGATTCGCTTCCGTTAATATTTTGTCGGTAAAGGACTCGGGACTTATTAAAGGACAGGTAGCCGATTCAACCGGTGAGTTCGTGTTACAAAACGTTCCTATGGGAAAATATATAATCCTTCTATCTTCCTATGGTTATAAAAAAATTTACAGAGATATATTACCGGTAAACAGCCTCGTTAACCTGGGACAGCTGGCCATGACAGCCGATCTTACATTACTCAGCGAAATAACAGTTGCGGGGCAAAAACCGGCATTCCGCCGGATGGGCGATAAACTCATTGTTTCTGTTTCAGGAAACCCGCTTTTCCAAACGGCAGCCAATACATTCGATATCCTGAAAAAAGTACCCGGCATCGACATAAACGGAGATGGAAGTATCCAGATGTCGGGCAGAACAGCTCCCGCTATATTTATTAATGGTAAGCCGGTCCAGATGAGCCCGGAGGAACTTCAACAGTATCTTGGAAGTATTGCGCCCGACCTGATTGCCTCCATTGAAGTGATCAATAACCCCTCTTCCCGGTATGATGGCGAGTACAAAGGAATCATTGATATTAAACTGAAACAGGACCTTTCGCTTGGCTGGAAAGGGAATGCCGGTGTAGTGGTGCAGCAAAACGCCTATACTACTGCAGACAATAATTTTTCGCTGAGCTATAAAACAAGGAAGCTGGTATATAGCGTCCGCCTGGGTTATATGACAGGTGAGAGAAACTACCGGTATACTGGCTTGCAGCATCTGGCTAATACCAATACAATGGCCACCAATACGCAAACAATTACCAGCAACGATAATCTTAGCTACCAGCTGGGCATAGACTATCAGCTATCCAAAACCCAACAGTTGAGCTTTACGGGAAGAGCCTACCGGCAAAACCGGCAAATTGCGGCATTCAATACTTTACATACCACCGATTCAACCGGGCAGCACCTGGTTTCCCACACCAACACGGTTACAGGCTCCACCCCGTTGCAGGATAATTACGCCGCCAATCTTAACTATACCGGTAAAGCCGGTGGAGTTACACTGGAGGTACTCGGCAATCTCATGGTGATCCACAATCACCAGAGAGAGGATATCCGGACAAAAAATACGCTCACAGATCATCTGCTGGACTACTGGAAAACCAACCTGTATAACAACATCCTGATACGGTCTGCACAGGCAGACCTTTCAGGAAATGCAGGCAATGGAAAATGGGCGGCAGGCGGCAGATTTGCATTTACTACCACGAAAAATAATTTATACTATGATACCCTCCATACCACCGGTGTATTTATGCCAGACGCCAACCGCTCCAATAATTTCCAATACGACGAATATATTTCAGCCGTTTATACATCTTACGAAAATATTTATCGCAAACTAAATTACACTATCAGCCTCCGGGCAGAGCATACACACAGCACCGCCCATGCCATCACAGCGCAAACTTTCAACACCAGGAATTACCTTACCTGGCTGCCCGGCATCAGCGTCACAATTCCGCTAACAGCATCGCAACAACTTCATATTTCCTACAGCCGGCGCATAACACGGCCCAACTTCGCCCAGCTAAACCCCTTCCGGTTTTATAACAGCCCGCTGAATTACTTCGTAGGCAACCCGTATTTACAGCCATCAACTACCCAAACACTAAACATTACCTATACACGAAAAACACTACAGGTTACCTTGCAGGCCGGCCGGGAATCAGATCCAATGACTCGTTACCCGGAATATGACAGCGTCACCAATATATTACAGTACCTGGGGAAAAATCTTCCCTACAACGACTTCGCCGGCATAGAAGCCAGTTTTCCCTTGCCCGTTAATAAATGGTGGCGGATGAATCATACGGTAAGGGGAGCTTATAAAAAAGAGCAAACTCCTTACCATGGCGTAACCTATGCCATCCCGATATTTGATTACAATATTACCGGCAGCCAGGTGTTTTCTCTGCCGCAGCAGGTTACTATTGATATTTCCTATTACTACCGCTCCAGGAGCGGTACAGGATTATACATCTCCAAACCAGCCGCAAGTGTGGACGCCGGTATCAGGAAAAGCTGGGCAAAGGGGAAATTTAATACAGGGATCAATTGTTATGATCTGTTTGATACTTATCGGGTAAGATATATTTTCCGGGAGAAGAAAATCATTGACAATGCCTTCACTCATTGGTTCGGAAACCGCAGGGCCGCGCTTACGCTCAGCTACAGCTTTGGCCGCTCCACGCATAACAGTAAACAACGTGGTAAAAATGAGGAGGAAAACCGTGCAGGGATATAACATCCCTATTTACTTTGAGCCACTGCGTTATATTTCTTCTCCAGGATCTTAATAACAGCGCTCTTCAAATCATCATACTTAAGATCATCGTTAAACCCGATACCGTAGTTGAAATGCGTACGCCCCTGTGAACCACAGAGAATATATTTGGGACCTCCCATCTCTACGGAAATAGGCGAATATTCCGTTTGTACGGTAAATTCCATATTCCCTATGCTATCAATCACATAAAATACCTGCTTATAGAAGATCCTCTCTTTAGGCCCTTCTTCATAACGTTCATACGCCTGGATGGCTTTATCTTTCCACCTGAACTGGTCAAAGCAAAACATATCTTCCATATTCCCTTTCAGCATTCCCTGTTTATGGGCATCATATAAAATAGTTTTGTAGGGCTTTGCTTTTTCATATGTTTTATTATGAAAATACACCTGTATCAGTTTAGCATATGCATGAAAATCAGACGAATCTGATTGTATAACGCAGAGAAAAGCCGTTTCTGCCTTATCATAGTGCCCGCCTGAAGCTTCCATCTGGCCGATGTTGTACCACGACTTCGTATATCCTTCCGTTCCACGCGGGAGTCTTGTTGTATTATCGTATAGTGCCTGCAATGCTTTTTCCTCCTGGTTCAAATTAAAATAAACCTGTGCCACCATTAAAAACGGGCGCTCTCCCGGGGTTTTCTTTTCTGTTGCCGTCTTGTAATTTTCAAGTGCCGATTCATATAAGTGCAGGTTATAGTAAGCATCTCCCAGCCCCGTATAATACACTGCGGTATCCGGTTTTAAAACAATAGCTGCCTTGAAGCATTTAATTGCCTGGTCGAACCGGTCCATATAATTAAGTGTGGATGCTTTTATGAAATGTGCCCTGTGATCACCAGCATCTTTGGCTATAGAAAGATCCATAAATTTCAGGCAACTGTCATCCTGCTGCTTCATAAAACAGGCGTATCCAACGTAGTATAATGCCGGCGCCGACAAACGATCTGGCTCCGGTGCATATTGCCGGATTACTTCATCAAACTGCCTGTTATCAATTAGCTTCTGCAGATTTGATACAATAGTATCCTGTGCAAAAGAGACTAACCAGAGGAGGGTTAGCGCTATTGTAAGGAATGCTTTATTCATGGTATTGAGAAATAAAATTAAATATTGTCGGTGCTCATTTGCAGGTATTTGCCCATGTTTTGCAGGAGCAATGCCCGCGCCTTCAAATATTTCCTTCGGAACATATATGAGCGTTTGCAGGGGTTGTTTTAAAAGATAAATATACCGGTTTCTCGCCGACCAACATCCCGCCAAAAAAATTTTTATCCGGTAAAAATTTGTGGAGATACCCCGATGATTGCCGGGAATTTAATAATTTAGGGATAAACCCCAAAAACATGAATCGATACAAACCACTGAAAATTACACTGCCGGATCAATACCACTGGTCAGAAGAACACAATAATTCGAATGGAATTAGCTTTCGCGGAAAATACTGGGGCCAGGAAGACAGTCCTTTCCATGTAATATACATATCCCTTACTATTCTTCCTCCCGCGATATTAAATCATACTGGTGACAGCATCATCGAGACTGTGAGCTACCTGTTACCAGATACGGGTGTCAGACTTGAAAAGCACCAGGCAAATGACCATTATGAAGATTGGTTCTATTCTTTTCGGAATGCTCCCCAACATCCACAGCTCTTTGCTTTTTACAGGAAGAGAGAGACCTGCGTTTACTGCGCAAAAATAGAAATCGCCAGGCGCGAACTTTATGTTGTTACAGTTGAAGACTGGATAAATATTTTCTTCAACAGCAGATAGACTGCTTTTACTTTATCAGGATATATTCTCCAGGTACTTCAGCACCTCCTCTCTCTTCCTGCTGGAAACCGGCACCTGTTCATTATTCTGCATTTGCAAAATGCCTTCCCTGTAATATTTCTTTACATACTGGAAGTTGACCAGGTAAGACTGGTGGCAACGAATAAAGCCAAAGGGGATCAGGATGCTTTCGTATTCTATCAGCCCTTTCGAAACAAGGATCTCACGTTTATCTTTCAGGTAAAAAGTTGTATATCCTTTATCGCTTTTGCAAAACATAATATCCTCTATAGATACAATTTCCATATACTCCACCCGCTTTAGTGCAATACGCCTGGTGGCGGTCGCTCCCTGCGCCGCGTAGTGTTGCCTGGCTATTTCCAGCTGCTGCTGGTCAAATTGTTCCTGCTGCCGGTGATGATAGCATTTGTTCAGTATAGCTGCCAAAGCTACTTCATCTATCGGCTTCAGCAGGTAGCCAAAAGCTCCCATATTGAGCGCCTGTATAGCGTATTGATCATAAGCGGTGAGAAAAATAACCTGGAAACCATCATTCCCTATTTCATGAAACAAGCGGAAACTGTCGCCGTCTTTCAGCCTGATATCCGCCAGAATAATATCGGGTTTCAATGCGGGGATTTCCCTGGCAGCCTTAGCTATTTCTGCGGCATGCCCAACTACTTCTACATATGAAATGTCTTGTATAACCTGCAAAAGATGTTGCAGAATACGTACTTCATCTTCAAGAATATAAAGCTTCATGCGTATTTATTTCTGATTAGTCTTTAAGTTCAGGAATAACGATATGTACCGCCACTCCCTGTCCGCCGTTATCCTTTCTATCCTCGATATCAAATTTCGCGTATTGTCCCTGTGATTTAAAAAGGACCTCCAATCTTTCTTTAAGGATAGTTCCTGCGAGAGATTGTTTCTTTTGCTCACCCGGCTCTTTAGTGGTCATCCCCTTTCCATTGTCTTCTATCGTTATAAACATCTGGTGATTATCTGTTTTAAAGAAGACCGTTAAGATACCTTTATAATCAATATTCCGGAAACCATGTTCTATCGCGTTTTCCACAAATGGCTGCACGAGCATGGGAGGTATCAGCACATTCTCCGGGGAGAGATGTTTATCCACATCAATCCGGTAGTCAAAAAGTCCCGAAAAGCGCATTTTATTCAGTTGCAGGTAATTCTCCAGGGAAGTGATTTCTTCATCCAGGCCAATGAAATCCCTTCTGCTCTGTTCCAGCACATTTCGCAATAATCCTGAAAAAGCAGACAGGTATCGTACAGACTCTTTTGTATCTCCTGAGGCAACAAGACTTTGCAGGTTAGCAATGGAATTAAAGATAAAATGCGGGTTCAACTGTGCCTGCAATAATTTCTGTTCCATATTCAGACGTCTGTTCTCCGATTGCAGCAACCTGTTTCTTTCTTTCAAACGGTACTGACGATGAATAAAATAAAAGACTAAAAGCCCTCCGAGGAATACCAGGAGCGCCAACACAAGTGTCCATCTCTGCTGCCGGATGATCTTTTCATTGAGCGCATTCCTGCTGCTAAGTTCGGCGATATTCCTGTCTTTCTTCTCCGTTTCATATTTCGCTTGTATTTCTGCCACTTTAACGGCTTCTATCTGTTTTATATCCCTTGTTTCTATTTCATAGGCGGAGTCGGCCACCTGCAATGCGCTGGCATAATCACCTTTTAATTTATACGCTTCTATAAGCCCTTTGTAATAAATCGGGGATGGCTTTTTCCTGGGGCCTTTTTGTGCAAAGCTGATTGCCTCCCTAAAATAATGGATGGCGGAGTCGAACTGGTGATTGTGAACAAAGCTGGTCGCTAAATTATTATACGCGAGCTCGTTCAGGTTATTTGTTCTGGCAAGATAATCAATATACTTCCTGCTACTTGCAAGCGCTTTTGCATTCTGTCCCTGGCGAACAAAGATCCAGGCTTCATTGTCGTACGTGCGGGCAATGGCCAGGCTATCGCCTGTTTGGTTGGCAAGGTTACGTGCCTGGACATTGTACAACATCATCTTATCAAAATCATTCAGTCTTGAAGCTAACAAGAAAGAGATATCATAATACCGCTGCATGATTACGGGGTGCGATTTATATGGATGATGCTTATAGTAACGTTCCGCGTATACCAGTGATTCATTCTCATTATTATTCTGATAATATGCTTTGGCCATCAGATCATAAAACTGGTAGGTGAACCTGCTATGAGCACTTTCCGCAGTTTTCATGGCTGAAAGTACCTGGTTCATCAGGTTTGCCTCCACGGCTCCGGAATTGGGAATTTTTTGATTCAAAATACCGTAGGTTTTCAGCAGCTCAATCTCATCGTTGTTCTGCACTCCCTTCATTTTCTGGTATTCTGCCATAGCGCTATCCCACTTCTTTTCCTGACGGTACCTTCCGCCCCTGAAATAATGGGCAAACGGTATAATACTGCTGTCGGCAGTATTTCTCAGTAAACTGTCTTCCTTACGGACCGCTTTCCTGGCATCAGCTGTAGATAAGGTATCCAGAGAAATAATAAAAGAAAGGTAATCCCTTCTGTGAGTGGTATCAGTAATGCTTTGCGGATTCTTTTGAGAGGCGCCTTTCTGTTTACAGGAAGCCATAAATAAAAGAATGATTACCGTTAAAGCAGCATATGCGGTTCTTGCATTCATTAAAGTAATGTATTAAGCATATTTCAGCATGGCGAAACATACTGAAATATTCCTTAAATGTATCAATAGAAATTAAAATGTAAGAAGCCGGGTATATATTCGGTGGGTTTGGGGCAATATCCGTGGTAATTGGGGGCGTTTTTTATGCAGGTATTTGATCAATTAACCAATAATGGATTTGATTCCTGTATTTATCCGGATTTAAATATGGTTTGAAGTAAAGAAATAAATACAGCACATGACCGTGATTCAAATTACAGTACTGTTTACAGGCGGCGATGCTTATAAAACAAAGCCGCCTGTACTTATTAACTATGATTGTTCTACTTTTTCGGGTTATGGCCTTTCCAAAATTCACTCAATTGTTGCCTGTACAATCTGTTCTATGTCAAATTTCCGCATTTGCATAAACGCCTGGGCTGCCTTACTGGCCTTATTGGGATCGGTCATTAATTTTCCGAGAATGGTAGGTATTACTTGCCAGGATACTCCAAATTTATCTTTTAACCAGCCACACCTGCTTTCTTCACCACTTTCGGTTAATTTTTCCCAATAGTGATCTATTTCTTCCTGTGTGTTGCAATGGATGGTTAAGGAAACGCCTTCGTTAAAAGCGAATTTGTGAGCATGTGCACTTTCCATCAGCATAAACTTTTGCCCGTTGAGGGTTATTATGGCGTGCTTTACTTTTCCCTCTATATCGGGCGGTTCATTCTGTGAGTAACGGAGTATTCCATTTGTTTCTGAATTTTGGAAGATGGAAGTATAGTGCTGGATGGCTTCTTCCACACGGCCATATTGGTCTCCAACGAACATCAAAAAGGGGGTGATCTTTTGCCCCACTGCGGCTATTGTTCCAAGAGTAACCTGCCATGAAATGCCAAACCGGTCGCTCACCCAGCCGTATTTTTCACTCCAGGGATATTTATCCAAAGGCATCATAATAAAGCCTTCACTGGATAATCCTTCCCAGGTGTTCTTTAATTCTTCTTCCGTTTCACAGATGTAATACAATGAAATGGATGGATTGGGTCTGTACATCGGACCACCATCTAATAAAGTAATGTGTTGCCCGGCTATCTCTATTTCGGTGACGATAGGCGACTGCGTTACTATTTTCGCACCGGGAATTAATTTGCAGTACAAAGCTGCAGCTTCTTTTGCCTGGTTATCGAACCACAAGCAAGGCGTGATTAGTTCTTTCATACATTTTTTTATGTAAAGGTGAATCAACCATCAAACATGGCCTTGTACAAAACCGACATTATTTTTTCTTTAGTCCAAATTGCAGGTAATCATTGGGAGTTGTTGCTGTAAATTCCTTAAAAGAACGGATATAATGACTTTGATCAAAATAACCGTTTGTATATGCCACATCGGTCAGTTTATCAAATTGTCCCGACTTTAACTGGTAAAAAGCCACCTGGAACTGACAGATCCGTCTATATTCGCTGGCCGTTATACCTACATATTTTTTAAAGATCCTTTGAAATGTCCTTTCTGTAAGGTTAAGTTCCTGCAGCATCTGAGCTAACACATCCGTTTCCGGGTTCTCCAACATTTTGTCGGTAGCATATCGGATGATCATACATTCCCGTTGGTTGGCTGTAACCTGGGAAAGAACAAACTGGTGCAGCACCTCTACCTTTTCGGCTGTTGATTGAGCATAGGCCAGTTGAATGGTCAGTGCCATTGCCTTTTGCGGATTCCAACGATTTAACTCGACGGCTTCATTTTTTAATTGCTGTACAGGTATTTTGAAAACTGGGCCTATAGCAAATGGTTTGAAGAAAAATGCGATCAGTGTAGCATCGCCCCATTCGGCCCATCTTTCTGCAGGAACGGTCTTTCCGAACAGTGACAGGCGATTCTCCTTGTTCTGTGATGTACACAATAAAGCCGACATGCCGTTGGTAAATATGGGCAAGTCTTCGGGCTCCGGAGGATCGGCACTATCAAGAATTAAGATAGTTTGAACGAAGCCTTTTAATACCGGGTCTATTTTGCTGTACCACTGTTGCATATAGAATCATAGTAACTATTTTAAGATAGGGCTTTTTCGGGTAAAAAAACATAGTAGTTTAAGGCGGAAAGGCCTTACTTCCCGATACAAAACTTACTAAAAATATAATCCAACCTATCCTCATTTGTCACCTCCCCCGTTATCTCCCCAAGGTAATGCAAACAAAGCCGGATATCCAGTGCCAGCAAGTCGCCAGGCAGCCCGTTGTCCATTCCCTGTTTCACATCCATTAACGACTTCAACACTTCCTGCAAGGCTGCATGATGACGGGCATTAGTAATGATGGTGTCTTCTGTATTAACATCTCCAGCCAATACTTTGTGCACAAGTGCATCTTTCAGTTCCTGGATATGTGCATGATTCTTTGCGGAGATAAAAAGTATTTCGGGAATAGCGGAAAACTTAGTTCGGATAGCTGCTTCGCCGGTAACATCTGTTTTATTTCCTACCAGGAGATAGTTAACGTTTTGTGCTTCAAAAGCAGCAATCTGATTACGTATATCCGTTTCAGTGAGTTCATTCACATCAAACAGGTAAACGACAACACCCGCTTCACGGATTTTTTCCATGGTTTTCTGTACACCAATGCTTTCAATGGTATCCAGGCTTTCGCGGATACCGGCAGTGTCTATAAGCCGGAAAAGGATACCGTCTATATTCAATACTTCCTCAATGGTATCGCGGGTGGTCCCGGCAATATCGCTCACGATGGCGCGGTTCTCGTTCAGGAGGGTATTCAGCAGGGTGGATTTACCCGCATTGGGTTTTCCTACTATTGCAGTATTTACACCATTCTTGATAACATTCCCCATACGGAAGGAATCAATGAGATGCTTAACTACCCCCGTGGCATTGGAAACAAGCGTATATAAGCCTGTACGATCGGCAAACTCCACATCTTCCTGGCTGAAGTCCAGCTCAAGTTCGATGAGGGCAGAAAAGGTGATTAATTGCTCACGCAAGGCATGTAATTCTTTGGAGAATCCACCCCGCATCTGTTGCATGGCTGTTTGGTGCGAGGCAGCTGAATTGCTGGCGATCAGATCAGCTACCGACTCTGCCTGGGTGAGATCCAATTTGCCGTTCAGGAATGCCCGTTGAGTAAATTCACCGGGTTTGGCCAGCCTTGCACCTGCCTTAACAGTAGCGTCAATGATCTGTTGCTGTATATAGGGAGAACCATGACAGGATATTTCTATCACATCTTCTCCGGTATAGGAACGGGGCCCTTTATAGAGGCTAAGTACTACTTCGTCAATAATATGCCCATTGGAAACGAGGTTACCGAAATGCAGGGTATGACTGGCCTGCTGCAGGAGATCTTTGCTGGGGAACAGGCTATTACAGATGGTGTAGGTATTTGGGCCGCTCAGCCGTATTACAGCAATGGCGCCAAGGCCGGGAGCTGTTGCCACCGCTACAATTGTATCGTCAAATCCTGTTAGTTTCCCCAGCATACCGTTTTAATTTACCAATTCTTAAAGGGCACAAATTTACGCACAATCGGGGCTATCACCAATTCCAGAAAATCAAAAGTCCCGTTCCAACAATGTTGAAACGGGACCTTTGAAAAATATGCTTGATACAGTACTACTCCTGCAAAGTAAAGCGGATCGGGAGATTGAACTGTACAGAAACCTGGCGGCCATTTTGCTTACCAGCTTTCCACTTAGGCATGGTTTTCACCACACGTACGGCTTCTTCTTCCAGGCCACCACCTTTTGCGGCACCTACTGTTTTTACATCTTTAATGTTTCCTTCAGAATCTACTACGAACTGAACGAATACTGTACCGGAGATACCGTTTTCCTGCGCAACGCGTGGGTAACGGATGTTTTTGCTCAGGTACTTGGCCAGTGCTTCCTCACCACCAGGGAAGGTTGGAGGCTGCTCTACGAAAGTGAAGATTTCTTCTTTTGCAGGAGCAGGAGGCGGGCCTACCACACCGGTACCTTTACTGTCTTCCAGTAATCCCGGATCAATACCGTTCGGATCACCGTCTACAGTTTTGGTGCTGATGGCTTTATCTTTAATGTCCTCATGTTTCGGAGGTTCCTCATCCGGTGGTACTTCATTATCCTTCTTAATTACAGGAGGAGTGAACTGTACTGACGGTTTTACCGGTGGCGGTGGTGCGGGCGGTGGAGGTGGTGGAGGTGGCGTTTTCGGATCATCCGGTAACTTCACATCCTCCATCTTAATTTCCTGGATCACCGGCTTCTTCGTGTTTTCACCCTCGGAAGCTTTAACCCACTGTGATATCATATACGTTGCGAAGAATATTACAAACAATGACACGGTACCCAAAATGGCATTCCGCACACGCTTATTATACTGTCTCCGCAAATCGTACGCCCCATAGTCCTTGTTCCTGCCGTCAAACAGGATATCAAGAAAATCGGACTTTAAGACTTTAGCAGAATCCATTGTTGTTGTTTTATGATGGATGCAAAAAAATAAATTAGTTATTTAGCCGGCGGAGCTGCAGGAGTATTAGGAACACCGTTAGCTGCTTCTGTAGACTGTATCCATTTTTTATCCTGGTCACTGATATCTACAGTTGCGTAACGTTGAATTCTGTTGATGGCCATTTCATCAAGAATATCTACGAAATTCTTGTAATTAGCCTGATCATCAGCTTTAATAATCACCACAACATCTTCTGGTTCACCTTTTGCATTTCTCAGTTTGGCAACTTCATCCCTTTTCCTGATGATCTCATCTCTGATTCCCCCGGTGTTGGCAAAAGATGTTGCCTTGAAGAAGTCAGGATTAGCAGAGGCATTCGGGTCTTGTGCCAAACCTTCGTAATAGTAAACACGATTATCTTTTCCGAGTAAAATGGTAAGGGCCGTACTTTCTTTTACCTTGTTCTGGTCCTTTTCATTTTCGGTATCCTTTGGCATGATCAAGTCCATTGTTTTGGGCTTGGACATGGTAGTGGTTAGCATGAAGAAGGTAATCAGGAGAAAACCTAAATCCACCATTGGTGTCATATCCACACGGGTCGACTGTTTCTTCGATTTCGTTCCGCCGTGTTTCTTTCCACTGCCACTACTGCTGGTATCCATTTCTGCCATAGTAGCCAATTTTTTTAGTTCTTAAATCAGCAGTCTTCCAGGTCAGGAAGTATTTACTGCCGTTTACTTCTTAGGTGCATTTGCCTCTTCCCAGGCAGCTGTACCTTTGGGAGCTTCTTCCAGGTTAGTAACCAGGTTCAGCTTCTGAATATGCTTCTTTTTGAAGGTATCCAGGATTTCCTTGATCTTGGGATAAGGAGTCTGGTTATCTGCTTTAATACAGTATTTCAGCTTAGCAACGCTTCCGCCCTGTGCTGCAACACCATATTCGATCCAGGCACCTAACTCATTATTTGCAGAATCCGTAGGAATTCCCTTATCCAGTCCTGATTTTTTACGCTCGTCCTCAGAGAGGGAAAGATATTGTTTCAGGTCTTTAATAGGTGCTCCTACACTGGCTCCGGTCACAAAGCTTTTAATTTCTTTATCGCCCAGGCCCAGTTTGTACTGCGTGTTCAGATCTTCTATCAGCTTCTTTCTTTTGGGCTGACCATCCATGCTGAAAAACACTCTGCCATCCTTATCTACTGTGAATAATAACACATCAGAATCAGGTAAAAGGGTGGTGTTAATAGAGGATGGGGTAACTACTGTTACCGGTTCATCCGGTTTGAACTTAGTCGCCAGCATAAAGAAAGTTAACAGCAGGAAAGCCACATCACACATTGCTGTCATGTCAATGGCCGTGCTTTTCCTTGGCATTTTAACTTTAGGCATCTTTACTCTGTTTTATGATTTACTTTAAATAGATTCAAAACCGCTCAAATTCCATAAATAATCTGTGATTATTTGTGGTTTGCAGCGAAGCTCTGAGTTAAAGTAAAGCCAGACTCATCGATTGCGTAAGTGATGCTGTCAATATTGGTAGTGAAGTAGTTGTACATTACGATCGCAATAGCAGATGTACCGATACCCAGTGCAGTGTTGATCAACGCCTCGGAGATACCTAACGCCAGCTGTGCAGAATCCGGAGCACCACCAGAAGACATCGCAGAGAACGCCTTGATCATACCCAATACTGTACCGAACAGACCCAGCAGGGTTGCTACTGATGCAATGGTAGACAGGAACACCAGGTTCTTTTCCATCATTGGCAGTTCCAGTGCGGTAGTTTCTTCAATTTCATTCTTAATGGTCAGGATCTTCTGTTCTGTATCCAGATCAGCATTGGTAACCATTTCTTTGTACTTTTTCAGACCTGCTTTTAATACGTTTCCTACAGAGCCTTTCTGTTTGTCACACTCAGCCAGTGCTGCGTCTACATTTTTGTTAGCCAGGTGGTACTGTACTTTACGTACCAGCTCAGAACCACTGAATTTACCTTTTGCTTTTGACAGGTACAGGAAGCGCTCGATCACGAAAGTCAGACACACCAGTAATACGGAAATCAATACCGGTACTACATAACCACCCTTGTAAACAGTACCAAACCATTTACCGATACCTGAATCTATAGGATGTCCATCGGGATTATTACCCTGGAAATTGGCTGGATTACCTAATACAAAAAAGAAAAACAGGAATCCTATCACTAAGCAGATAGGCACAGCCAACGTAGCGAACAGGTTGGATGACTTTTTAGGTTGATGAGAAGAAGCCTTAGCTGTAGCTGCAGTCACAGTTGTTTTAGTCTCAGCCATGTTGATTGAAATTTTAGTGTTAAAAATTAAACTATTGTTTGTTAGAAGTTTCTATTCTCTTTAGAATGCCCCTCAGCACTCAATTTACTGTTTTAATCAGTGATTCGCAAAGTTATACGGTTGGTCCAAAAAAACAAGTGCAGCCCAAAAAAACCCACAAAAATTAACCTTCACACGCAAAAGCCCCACCACAGGGCTTTTAGACCACTCGTTTTTTTAGAGCAAACACTTACATAAGCGAATAAACCAATATTGCAGTTCTCACAACTTATTGTTACTGTCCCAATACTTGAAATCGTTTGATTTTTTTCAAAGTTGGACGCACAATTTAAGAAAAAATTCAAATGTTCCAACAGAAATCTTACAATTCTGCTAACTTATTTATTCCCGCGCCAGTAAACAGTTTCAGGCGACGCTAATAGCATTTAGCAACACAACATCGAATATTTCCCCGATCCATAACTCGAAATTCAATACGGCAGCGGCAATCAACACATCTCCATCCGTCTCTGCCATATGAAATTATTATTTTCTATAACAATAAATACTTACATTAAAAAAGTTGCCACCACAACTATTGTTTTAACTCCTACCCTCAATTTTACTTCTTTTTTTCCATTCCTACAGCCTTTACTACGCTTATGGATTTTCCTGATAAGTTAATACTTAATATACTTACTTGCAAAGGTTTTTAAAAAAACATAACAACTAATCAAGAACCAATTATTAAATCGTAATGAGCAAACTATTTTACCACCAACTGATAATAGCTGTGGCAGGCGTACTTTGCCTGGGTATTACAGCTTATCAACCTGCCAGCGCACAGCGGAAAAAACACAACCGCAACGCCGCACCAACTACTCCTGCTCCTGCAAAAGACTCTACCGGGAAGGGGCCCATGATCAAACCAGGTCCAAAACCAGGTCCCAAACCCTTCGCTGAAGTAATTACTGATAAAGCCAAAGCGGATTCCGGCCTGTTTAATGTCTACAAACAAGATGACCGCTTTTTCTTTGAGATCCCTGATTCCCTGCTGGGAAGAGATGTACTGGTAGTGAACAGGATCTCCAAATCTGCTGCCGGTCTCCGCGCCATGATGATGGGTTTCAGCGGTGATATCATCGGCGAAAATGTGATCCGCTTCGAAAAAGGCCCCAACTATCGCATCTTCCTGAAAAATATCTCCTACGCTGATGTGTCAAAAGATTCTACCCAGCCAATGTTCACTTCTGTGAACAACTCAAACCTGCAACCTATCGTGGCAGCATTTGATGTAAAGGCTACCTCCAAAAACGGGAAAGGTACCGTTATTGACCTGACTGAATACATCAGTGGCGACAACGATATCCTTTTCTTCGACGGACAGGTTAAAAATATGCTTAAAATCGGTGGCGTTCAACCGGATAAATCTTACATCTCTGATGTAAAATCATACCCGATGAACACCGAAATCAAAACGGTAAAAACATATAGCAAATCAGGCGGCCCTGCCGGTCCGGGTATGCCCCCTTCCCCGGGAGGCAATGCTACCGTGGAACTGAACAGCTCTATGGTATTACTCCCTGCAGTACCAATGCAGCCCCGCTACTTTGATCCCCGTGTAGGTTACTTCACTACCAGCGTTACCGACTTTGATGCGGATCCGCAGGGTGTAAAGAAACTCCAGATGATCACCCGCTGGCGCCTGGAACCAAAGCCGGAAGACATGGAAAAATATAAACGCGGGGAACTGGTGGAACCTGTTAAACCCATAGTGTTTTATATTGACCCTGCCACCCCGGTAAAATGGCGTAAATACCTTATCATGGGTGTGAACGACTGGCAGTCGGCTTTTGAACAGGCGGGCTTTAAAAATGCTATTATCGCTAAAATGGCGCCTACTCCCCAGGAAGATTCCACCTGGTCTATCGAGGACGCCCGGTTCTCTGCCATCGTATACAAACCGTCTGATGTACCAAATGCAAGCGGCCCCCATGTACACGATCCCCGCTCCGGCGAAATCATTGAAAGCCATATCAACTGGTATCACAACGTAATGCGTTTGCTGCGCAACTGGTACTTTGTACAGGCATCTCCCAACGATCCCCGCGCCCGTAATATGCAGTTCAGCGATGAACTGATGGGTGAACTGATCCGCTTCGTATCATCCCATGAGGTAGGCCATACCCTGGGCTTACGTCATAACTTCGGATCAAGTTCCACTTATCCGGTTGAAAAACTGCGCGACAAAGAATGGGTGAAAAAGAATGGCCACGCTGCATCTATCATGGATTACGCCCGTTTTAACTACGTAGCACAACCCGGCGATGGCATCACCGGAGCTGATCTTTATCCCCGTATTAACTACTATGATAAATGGGCTATTGAATGGGGTTATAAACTGCTGCCACAGGCTAAATCACCCGAAGCTGAAGTACCTATCCTCAATAAAGTAACGATAGAAAAACTGAAGGATAAGAAGTTCTGGTTTGGTACTGAAATGAACCCGGATGACCCGAGATCCCAGAACGAAGACCTGGGCGACAATCCCATGATAGCCAGTGGCTACGGCATAAAGAACCTCCAGTATATTATGCCTAACCTTCTTAGCTGGACAAAAGTAGAGAACGAAGGTTATGCTAACCTGTCTGAGTTGTATAAAGAAGTAGCCGGTCAGTTCAGCCGTTACATGGGCCATGTAGCCAAAAACGTAGGCGGTATTTATGAAACACCTAAAACGGTAGAACAGGCAGGCGCAGTATACGAATACGTGCCAAAGACAATCCAGAAAGAAGCAGTGACTTTCCTGAACAAGCAGCTGTTTACCACACCAAAATGGCTGATTAACCAGGATCTGCTGAGCCGCATAGGCAGCGACGGCGTTTCCCTGATCAGTTCCCGCCAGGCTCCGATCCTGGACAGGCTGATGAGCACCAATACCATCAATAAACTGATCACTGGTGAAGCCGCGCTGGGAGCAAAAGCTTATGGCCCGGTTGAAATGCTGAACGACCTGAAAAAATCCATCTTCTCAGAAATTTATACACACCAGTCTATAGACGTATACCGCAGGAACCTGCAGCGCGACTATGTGGATAACCTCACCGAGCTGGTAGCGCCTTCGGCTCCTGCCAACCCGATGATGGGCGGTTATACACCTCCAAGTGCGTCCCGGTCAGATGCAGCTGGCATTGGCCGTGCCCAGCTGGTGGCCCTTAGAACTGAGCTTCGTGCCGCCGCCGGTAGTGGCGACAGTATGACCCGCAACCATCTCCAGGACCTTATAGCCCGTATCAATAAGGCGCTGGATCCTAAATAACGAATCTGTATATACATATCGGCGCCCTTCCAGGTAATTCCCGGAAGGGCGCCTTCTTTTATATATATTCAAAACCTTATTAATTATTGCGGAAAATGCTTAATATCGCTGCATTATTAACCTAGACGCCTCAAAGTGAAAGATCGGACTAACAAAATCACGATATACGATATTGCGCATAAACTGAATCTGTCGGCATCTACTGTTTCACGTGCATTACAAAACAATCCTCTTATCAACCTGGAAACACGCGAAAAAGTTCAGGCAACAGCTACAGAAATGGGCTATGTTCCAAACTGGATAGCTTCCAGTTTGCGCAAAAAGAGGTCGAATATTCTCGGTCTTATCGTTCCTCGTACTTCCATGTATTTCCAGAGCACTGCTATCAGCGGCATTCAGCATGAGGCGCATAAATATGGGTTCAGCATTGTTATTGGCCAGTCGGATGAAACCGTGGCGATGGAGAAGGAACTGGTGCATACTTTCTATTCTCTCCGTGTAGATGGTTTGCTTGCAGTGGCGTCTATGTTTACCACTAACTTTGATCATTTCAGTCCGTTTATTAAGAATAATATTCCACTGGTATTTTATGACCGCGTGCCTACTGATTTCCAGGGGTATACTATTACCGGTGATGATTTCAGGGGTGGCTTTCTTGCCACCGAGCACCTGATCAAACAAGGCTGCAAACGCATTGCCCACTTCTCAGGTGTGCTTACCTGTAACCTTTACCAGCAAAGGCTTTCAGGTTATAAAGAAGCATTGGCACAATACAATATCCCATTTGATGAACAGCTGGTTTATATACATGATCTGACCATGGATTCTGCTACCGTTGCTGCACAACAGTTATTTGATGAACAGAAAATGCCGGATGGCATGTTTGCTGCCAATGATAGTTCTGCAGTTGCTTTTATCCGCGAGGCGAAGAAAAGAAATATCGCTGTTCCTGAGCAGATCAAAGTAGTAGGTTATTCCAACGATCTTTCTTCCAGAATTATTTCGCCTTCTTTAACTACCATTGAGCAATCGGGTTATAATATGGGTCAGAAAGCGGTGGAAACCATCGTTCAGCTGATCAATCATGAAGAAACAGTAAAAGTGACAAAAAATTACGTATTCCCGGTGGAGCTGATCAAACGGGAATCTACCGGCTCATAAATTCAATAGTAAAAACTGATAACCTACAACTATATGAAATCTTCCATTTATGCAGCATTACTATGCACTGCTGCAATTACTGTATCCTCCTGTAACAAGCGTATTTATGTGCCTAACCAGGTGAATGTTCCATTACTGAAAGAGAAATATGAATTCAAAGGCAGTATCACTCCTACTAATCTCCAGGGCGCCTTTGCTATCACTGATAACATAGGTATCATGGCCAACGGCCAGTATCTCTGGGGATGGAATTATGCTGATCCAACTAACAGCTATGATGATGATGGCGTATTTAAGGATAATAATACACGTGGGGGAATGGTAGAAGGCGCAATTGGTTTCTTCAAGCCAATAGGACCCAATAAGAAAACTGTTTTTGATGTGTATGCAGGCTATGGCAGTGGTCATTTTAAAACACTTTCCGGCGATTACAGATCAGATAACAATGGTACAGGCAATATAAACCTGAATGACTATGTAATCAAAAACCGCTTTAGTAAAGTATTTATACAACCCAGTTTCGGGCTCGCCCACCGGGTAGTGGAAACAGCGTTCAGCAGCCGGTTTTCATTTGTAAACTTTTACAATAGCAGTATTGGTGCAAAGGCGTTTGAAAACAACGAAGCAGAACAGACCAAATTTATGCGGATTCACGATAAAACAGTTGTGTTCTATGAGCCGGCATTTACTGTCAGGGTAGGATTCAAATACGTAAAATTCCAGGCACAGCTGCAGTTTTCAACTCCATTGAACAATAACAGTTTTTACGACAATAGTGGTTCTTACGATAAGAATTTCAACGAGTATTTCCAGCCTGTAAATTTCAACATGGGGGTTGCGATAGATCTGGCGCAGTGGTATAACCGGAGATAATAATTAAAATAATAAGGATGATTTTTCCGGGGAGATGATATACGGTAAGATCACAAATGATATAAAATAAAAAAGCCTTAGTGTATGAAACACTAAGGCTTTTTCTTAATAAGTATGGCAGCTACCTACTCTCCCGCATGATAGTGCAGTACCATCGGCCATGAGGGGCTTAACTTCTCTGTTCGGAATGGGAAGAGGTGAACACCCTCGGCATAACCACCATAAGATCTTCTTTGCTTTACAGCAAACTAATAAGATAACATATCGGGAAAGTTGTATTCAAAACTTTTTAGTGTAATAATGAAAAAATTAAAGCTTACGGGCAATTAGTATTACTCGGCTGCGATGTTACCACCCTTACACCTGTAACCTATCAACGTCGTAGTCTCCGACGGCCCTTAAAAGTAAACTCATCTTGAAGCAGGTTTCACGCTTAGATGCTTTCAGCGTTTATCCTATCCGTACATAGCTACTCTGCACTGCACCTGGCGGCACAACAGATACACCAGCGGTACGTACGACCCGGTCCTCTCGTACTAAGGTCATGTCCTCTCAATTTACTAACGATCACAACAGATAGGGACCGAACTGTCTTGCGACGTTCTGAACCCAGTTCACGTGCCACTTTAATCGGCGAACAGCCGAACCCTTGGGACCTTCTCCAGCCCCAGGATGTGACGAACCGACATCGAGGTGCCAAACCTCACCGTCGATATGAGCTCTTGGGTGAGATCAGCCTGTTATCCCCGGAGTACCTTTTATCCTTTGAGCGATGGCCCTTCCATACAGAACCACCGGATCACTTTAGCCTGCTTTCGCACCTGCTCGGCTTGTTGGCCTCACAGTCAAGCACCCTTATACTAATGCGCTCTGCGTACGATTACCAACCGTACTGAGGGTACCTTTGCGAGCCTCCGTTACCTTTTAGGAGGCGACCACCCCAGTCAAACTACCCACCAAACAATGTCTCCCCTTGCAGGGATTAGACTCTAAATAACAGAAGGTTGGTATTTCAACGATGACTCCACAACTCCTGGCGAAGCTGCTTCATAGTCTCCCAACTATCCTACACATCTGGCATTCAAAATCAATGTTAAGTTGTAGTGAAGGTTCACGGGGTCTTTCCGTCCCGTTGCGATTAACCGGCATCTTCACCGATACTACAATTTCACCGAGCTCGTGGTAGAGACAGTGTACAACTCATTAGACCATTCGTGCAGGTCGGAACTTACCCGACAAGGAATTTCGCTACCTTAGGACCGTTATAGTTACGGCCGCCGTTTACTGGGGCTTCAGTCAGAAGCTTTGGATTGCTCCGAACATCCTTCCTTAACCTTCCAGCACCGGGCAGGTATCAGGCTCTATACGTCATCTTTCGATTTTGCAGGGCCCTGTGTTTTTGTTAAACAGTTGGTTGTACCATTTTACTGAGGCCACATCACTGTGGCACGCCTTATCCCGAAGTTACAGCGTCAATTTGCCTAGTTCCTTTACCACGGATCACTCGAGCGCCTGAGAATACTCATCTCGACTACCTGTGTCGGTTTACGGTACGGGCTGCTATAAACGAACCTTAG